>NZ_CP187300.1:0-1392500 GCF_049728535.1 Tepidimonas sp. HKU77
ACTAGAGACCCGCTGGCGTCCGAAGGATGCGTGGTGCTCTCCAATAGCGACATGCAGCAATTGATGCAACTCGAAGATGCACTGGGCAGCCCGGTTCTTATCTTACCAGAATTGAAATGGGTCAGTGCTGCCACCCATCGGCAACAACGCGAGGAGGCCATCGACATTCTTCGCTCATGGGCGCGCCAACACTATGGGCTCGATCTTTTACCCGACGCGCTAGGCATTCAACGCTGGTTCGATCGTGACGGGCATTGGTATTGGCGAGTCGAGTATCGCGTACCTGGGGCGGATCGCATGCGATACACATGGTTTTTTCGCGAACAGGAAGATGGTTTGATACATGTCGCCGGCAATTTGCCACCCCCAGCTGACAATACAGCCGCGACCGCTAAAAACGATAAAGGCGTTGATAGCAATGAAACACCCACTTCGCCCACTCGCCAACCTGCAACCACGACCAATGTTGAACAAGACATCCTAAAAATGCTACATGGATGGGCAAGCGCCTGGGCGAGGCGTGATTTGAATGCCTATTTTTCTTACTATCACCCCAATTTTTCACCCAAGGGCCTGTCGCAGGCGGCGTGGAAAGAGCAGCGCCGAGATCGCATCATGGGACGACCTCGCCTGCGCATCGACATCGAACAGCCACGGATTCGGGTTCAACAGAACAGGGCCACCGTCACGTTCATTCAACGTTATCAAGCCGACAACCAGCCCGAGCTGCGCACCCGCAAAACCCTGCATCTTGAACGCGTTGGCTCTCAATGGCGGATTGTGGAGGAGCAGGCGCCGTGACATCGCCAACCTTACACGCACTGGTCATGGAGGCGCGGCAGCGGCTGGTGACGGCGGGCATTCACTTTGGGCATGGGACCACCAATGCTGATGATGAAGCCGCATGGCTCGTCCTATGGAAATTGGGGGAGCCACTCGACTTGGACCTGGCGGCACATGGCGATCGCCCGTTATCGCCCGCCCAAGTCGAGGCGGCCCTCGCCGTCGTTGAGGAACGAATTCGCACCCGCAAGCCCGCCGCCTATCTGACCGGTGAGGTGTGGCTGCAAGGCGTCGCGTTTTACGTCGACGAGCGGGTGATCGTGCCGCGCAGCCTGATCGCCGAACTCATCGCTGCCGCACCGCAAGCAGACGAGCTCGACCCTTGGCTGTCGCCGCATACGCACCGCGTGCTCGACCTGTGCACGGGCAACGGCTCGCTGGCGGTGCTGGCCGCCATGGCTTGGCCCGACGTGCAGGTGGACGCCAGCGACATCAGCACCGATGCCCTGGCGGTAGCGGCGCGCAACGTTCAGCGGCACGGCCTGCAGGATCGCATCCGGCTGTTGTACAGCGACGGCTGGCGAAACCTCACCGACCGCTATGACCTGATTGTGTGCAACCCGCCGTACGTCAACCGTGCCAGCATGGCGGCGTTGCCACCGGAATACCGGGCCGAACCCGCACTGGCGCTCGACGGGGGCGAAGACGGCATGGACTTCGTACGCCACCTGTTGGCGCACGCGCTCGAACACATGACCGACGACGCGGTATTGGTGCTGGAGATCGGCCACGAGCGCGTGCATTTCGAGCGCGCGTTTCCCACCCTACCGGTGGTGTGGCTGCGCACCAGTGCGGGCGCGGACTCGGTGGTGCTCATCACGCGCGAGGCGCTGGCCCTGGCTCACGACGACCTGCCGCCCGATCCCCGCCCCGCACCATGATCACGCTGCGCGACGTCACGCTGCGCCGTGGGGCCAAGGTGGTGCTCGACGGCGCCAGCGTCACCCTCCATCCCGGCGAGAAGGTCGGACTCGTGGGCCGCAATGGCGAGGGCAAATCGAGCCTTTTCGCGTTGTTGCTGGGGGGGTTACACGAGGACGCGGGCGAAGTGAGCGTGCCGCGCCACTGGCGCATCGCCCACGTGGCGCAATCGATGCCCGAGGGCAACACCCCGGTGACCGATTTCGTGCTGGTCGGCGACACCCGCTTGCAAGAGGCGCAGGCGCAGCTGCACGCCGCCGAGGCGACTGGCGATGGCGACGCCATCGCCCTGGCGCACGCCGCCTTGGCCGACGCGGGCGCCCACGATGCGCGCGCCCGCGCCCAGGCACTGTTGTTGGGCTTGGGATTCGCCCCCGCCGAGTTGGATCGACCGGTGGACGCCTTCTCCGGTGGCTGGCGCATGCGGCTACAGCTGGCGCGGGCCCTGATGTGCCCGAGCGACTTGCTGCTGCTCGACGAACCCACCAACCACTTGGATCTGGACGCCGTGGTTTGGCTGGAGGGGTGGCTGCAACGCTACCCCGGCACGCTGGTGGTGATCAGCCACGACCGGGAATTGCTCGATGCCGTCACCCGCGTCACCCTGCACCTGGAGCAAGGACGCCTGACGCGCTACGGCGCCTCGGTCACGCGCTTCGAGCAGATGCGGGCCGAGCAACTGCAACAGCAGCAGACGGCCTACCTGCGCCAGCAAGAGCGCATCGCGCACCTGCAGCGCTTCATCGATCGCTTTCGCGCCAAAGCCACCAAAGCCCGCCAGGCGCAAAGCCGCCTCAAGGCGCTCGAGCGCATGGAGCGACTTGCGCCCGTGCTGGCTGAGGGCGATTTCGGTTTCGAGTTCGCCGACCCTGGCGCGCTGCCCAACCCGATGCTCATGCTGCAGGACGTGACCGTTGGCTACCGAGGCGACACCGACCACGCGGTCGTGCAAGCAGTGCGCTGCAGCATCCTGCCGGGGCAGCGCATCGGCATACTGGGCGCCAACGGGCAGGGGAAATCGACCTTGGTCAAGACCATCGCCGGGGTGCTGCCGCCGCTGGCGGGCCGGGTGGTGCCGGGCAAGGGCCTGCGCATTGGCTACTTTGCCCAGCATGCGCTGGACATCCTGCGCCCCGACGAAACCCCGCTGCAGCACCTGCTGCGCTGGGCCCGCGACGCGCAGGCCCAAGGCACGCTCGCGGGGCAATCCACCCGCGAGCAGGATCTGCGCACCCATCTGGGCACCTTTTTGTTCGGTGGCGACAGCGCCGCACAGCCCGTGGGCACGCTCAGCGGCGGCGAAAAGGCCCGCCTGCTGCTTGCGCTGTTGGTCTGGCAGCGGCCCAACTTGCTGCTGCTGGACGAGCCCACCAACCACCTCGATTTGGCCACACGCGAGGCGCTGACGTTGGCGCTCGGCACCTTCGAGGGCACCGTGCTGCTGGTCAGCCACGACCGCGCCCTGCTGCGCAGCGTGTGCGACCAGTTCTGGCTGGTCGCAGACGGACGACTGTCCCCCTTCGACGGCGATGTGGATGACTATCAGCACCACCTGCTGGAAGTCGCTCGGTTGCGCCAAGAGCGCCTGCGCCGCGAACGCCCCGACACGCCCGACACGAACGGCGCTGTGGCCGCGACGCGCACCAGCCCGCAGGAGCGCCGACGGCTGCAAGCCCAACGTCGCCAGCAACTGGCCGAACGGCTCAAGCCCCACCGGCGCGAGCGCGAGGTGCTCGAGGCGCGACTCGAGGCGCTGCACGCCGAACAACTTGCCTTGCACGAACGACTGGCCAGCACAGCCCAGGCCGCGGATCTGGCCGACGCCGGACGGCGCCTGAAGGCGGTGCAAGCCGAACTGGCCGAGGTCGAGGAACGCTGGCTCGAGGTGGCGGATCTGATCGAGCGTTGGGAGCGCGAAGCCAGCGATGCCGATGCCTGAGCACCCCCCCGAGGCCCGCGCCGACCTGCCCCCGCTGCCGCCGGCCTTCGACACTTTGTTGCGCGCCGTCATCTCCCCCGAATGGCTGCCCGTGGTCGAGGCCAGCTACACCGCACCAAAGGCCGTCGTCTTTCGCGTCAACCCCCTGCGCCTGAGCGATGTGGAGCCTGCATTGGCGGCGTTGGCCCCCTTGCAGCCACAGCCCATCGCCGGCGCGCCCGGGGTCTATCGCGTTGCGGCGGAGCACCGCGCCACCCTCACCCACCATCCGCTGGCCAGCGACGGCAGCTTCTACATCCAGGGCATCGCCAGCATGGCCGCGGTCTGGGCGCTCGATCCCCAACCGGGCGAAGAAGTGCTGGACCTGGCCGCCGCACCCGGTGGCAAAACCGCGCTCATCGCCGCTTGTATGCGCAACCAGGGACGGATCGCGGCGGTGGAGCCGGTGCGCGCGCGGTTTTTTCGGCTCAAGGCCAACTTGCAACGCCTGGGGGTGCGCAACGCCCAGCTCTACCTCAAGGACGGCTGCCAGGTCGGCCGTGTCGTGCCATCTCGCTTCGACCGTGTGTTGCTCGACGCCCCTTGTTCGTCCGAAGCGCAGTTCACCCGGCTCGACCCCGCATCGTGGGCGCACTGGAGCCCGAAAAAAGTACGCGCCAGCGCCATGCTGCAAGCACGCCTGCTGCGCTCGGCCGCGGACGCGGTCAAACCCGGTGGCGTCTTGGTCTACAGCACCTGCTCCCTCTCGCCAGAGGAAAACGAGGAGGTGCTCGATGGCCTGCTGCGCGAACGCGACGACCTGATACCGGAGCCCCTGCCCTGGCTGGTGGACATCCCCGCGCAACCGGGCCTGACCGCCTGGAACGGACGAACGCTGCATCCGGGGCTGTCGCTGGCGCGCCGTATCGTGCCCACCGACTGGAGCGACGCGTTTTTCCTCTGCCGCCTGCGTCGGCAAGCCTGAGTGCCGCACTGCGCCTCGCGCGCACGGCTCAGGTGCGTTCCGCCTGCTCGCCCGTGCGCCGCCCCACGGCCAGCGCCGCCGCCACCGCGAGCAACAGGGTGGCGGCACCACCCGCCAGCGTGGCGGCATACCAGCCGTGGTCCATCCACACGCCAAACACCAGCGGCGCCAGGGCAAATCCCGTATCCAAACCGGAATAGACCGTGCCGTACACGCGGCCCGTGGCCCCTGGGGGCGTGGCGCGTTTGATGAGCAGATCCCGGCTCGGCCCGCCGATCCCGATGGCAAAGCCCGTCACGGCGAGCAACACCATCGACCCCACGCCACCCAGCCATCCGGTGGCGGCCAGCGCCATCAACGCGGCGCCGGCCGCAAGCGTCCAGGCCACCACGCGGTCGACGTGCCGCGTACGCGCGGCGACGAACCCGCCGCCCAGCATGCCCACCGCTCCGGCCAGCATGTATGCCGTCACGGTCACGGCAGCGGTGGCCAAGGGAATCCCGTGCATCGCTTGCAGGATCGACGTGGCGTACGTCTGCACGACGGCCAGCGTCATCGTCGACAGCAAGAAAAATCCAAAACACCCCCACACGACCGGCAGGCGCAAAAACGCCAGATCGTCCGCCCGCGACCGTCCGGGCGGGCGCGGCACGGCCACTGTGTGCAGATGGTCCCGCTGCCACCACAGGACGGCCAGCACCACCCCATACACCGCGATGGCCGCCCAGTACGCCAAGCGCCAATCATCGATGGCCGCGATGCCGACCAAAAACACCGGTGCCAAAGCCCAGCCGAGATTGCCGGTCAGCCCATGCGCGCTGAAGGCGTATCCGAGTCGAGGGGCCGAGACACGTTGGTTGAGGATGGAAAAATCCACCGGGTGAAACGGTGCGTTGCCCAGGCCCGCGAGCACCGCCGCGAGCAACAATCCGCCGTAGCCTTGGGCCAACGCCGCCGACAAGGCCGACGCCATGAACAGCCCGATGGAGGCGAACAGCACAGGGCGGGCTCCCACCCGATCGACCAAAAAACCCGACAGCGCCTGGCCCACGCCAGAAATAAGGAAAAACAGGCTGGTCAGCAACCCCACCTGAGAAAAACTAAGCCCGAACTCGCGCATGAACACCGGAAACAGCGGCGCGAGCAACAGGTGCGAAAAGTGGGAGGTGGCGTGCGCCAGCCCCACGAGGCCGATGACGAGCGCATCGCGCTGCCACGGCACGGTAGCCGACCGGTCCACGGCAGCCACGTTACTGAGCGGGGAAGACATGGGCGGGGATCCTACACGGTTGAGCACTGCCCTGCCGCCCCGGCCCGCCACACAGGCGACAGGGCAGGCACAATAGCCGCATATGAACATCGTGATCCTCGACGATTATCAGGACGCCGTGCGCAAGCTCGCCTGCGCGCACAAGCTCGACCCGTACCCGGCCAAGGTCTACACCAACACCGTCAAAGGGGTCGGGCAACTCTCCGTGCGTCTGCGCGACGCCGATATCGTCGTGCTGATCCGCGAGCGCACGGCCATTACCCGTGCGTTGCTCGACAAACTGCCGCGGCTCAAACTCATCGCGCAAACCGGCCCCGTTGGCCGCCACATCGATGTGCAAGCCTGCACGGAACACGGCGTGGCAGTGGCCGAAGGCGTGGGGGATCCCGTCGCCCCCGCCGAACTGACCTGGGCACTGATCATGGCGGCCATGCGCCGCATTCCGCAATACGTGAGCCACCTCAAGCATGGGGCCTGGCAGCAATCGGGGCTCAAGGCGGCGTCGATGCCGCCAAACTTCGGCCTCGGGGTCGCGCTGCGCGGGCGCACGCTGGGCATCTGGGGCTATGGGCGAATCGGGCAGCAGGTGGCCAGTTACGGACGGGCGTTTGGCATGCGCGTGGTGGTCTGGGGCAGCGACGCAAGCCGTGCCCGCGCCGTCGCCGACGGCCATGAAGTGGCGGACAGCAAAGCCGCCCTGTTTGCCGACAGTGATGTATTGAGCTTGCACCTGCGCCTCGACGAGCGCACGACGGGCTGTGTCAGCCTGGACGATCTCTCGCGCATGAAGCCGACCGCCCTGTTGGTCAACACCGCGCGCGCCGAACTCATCGAACCCGACGCGCTCGTGGCAGCCCTCAACCGTGGGCGCCCCGGCATGGCTGCGGTCGACGTCTTCGAGTCAGAGCCGATTTTGCAGGGCCACGCCCTGCTGCGGCTGGAAAACTGCATCTGCACGCCCCACATCGGCTTTGTGGAGCTCGACAGTTACGAAAAATATTTCTCGGCGGCTTTCGACAACGTGGTCAACTACATCCGCGGGACACCGACCAACATCGTCAATCCGGGTGCATTGCAGATGCGCCGCTGAACCTCGAGGCGGCCGCACACCGGCAGCCGCCATCAGCCGCGAGGCGGTGCCTTGCTCTCGGCCGACGGCTCCCAGCCGCTGAGGTCGAAATCGAGCCCTTCGTCAGCACCGGGTGTGGCAGAGGTGGTATCGCCCACTGCCTCGCTTGGCGGCACGACCTCGGCGATATCGGGCAGTTCAAGGTCGAGGCCAGCTGCTGTAGGGGCCAGGGCCGCGGATGCCGCTGCCGCCACACCCGGGACAGCGTCACCACCCGCTTTCATTGCCGTCGCCTCCGGCATGGGGCCGAGCACGGGCAATAGGTCGAGCACCCCGTGCAGGGTGATGAGATCGTCGAAGGCTGCCAGGGTGCGCACGTGCAGGGGCGAGCCGGGGTCACCCGGCTGGGACGCCAGTGCTGCAACGACGATGGCGCGCGCCTGCTCGCCGGGCCAAGTGGCCGTCAATGCCTGCATCAACGCGGCATCGGCCTCGAGACCGGCGTCGGCGTCGTCCACCACCAGCAGCCGGTGGTAATGCTGCTCATAGAGCGTCTGCAGCGTGCGGCTATCCAGCCCATGCCGACGCGCCAGCGTCCACCAGCGCAGATACGGTGCCTCGCTCGCACGCGGGTGAGCGCGCACGAACGCACTCAGCGCGGCGATGGCGTCCCCGGCCTGACCCAGCGAATCGAAAAAGTCCACCTGCTCCCATAAGTCGTGCAGTGCTGCCACATCAAGTGTAATCAATGACGAATCAGGTTCACGAACCATCCCGATACCTTGGTTGGTCTCGGCGGTTAGCGCCCCCGGGGGAAAAGGGGGTATCTTTTCGGATGGGATCGAATCGACATCGGGGAAATCAAGACTGTCCCCGATGACGGAGACTGCAACCGCTTCCTTGTTCGTATTATCAGATTTGGCGGTAATCGGCTGGGCATCCGCAATTTCTTGACGCCCGGAACCACGGGGAATCCACCACTGATCGCTTTTCCGCAAACGCCCAGACAGTAGACGGCGCCAACGATCACGAGCCAGCCATGCCGCGACAACCAATGCGACCGCTGCGAACATCCCTAAAAGTACCCGTTGCCCGACAGCGATCTCGGCTTGGGCTTGAGACAGTTCCTGTCCGAGCTCTTCTATCCGCTGATATAGCCGCGTCCGCTCCTCTCGAAGGGTGAGTACCTCGCGCTGCAGCTCTGATTCGGGCCCCACCGGTTCAGCGTCCGCTACCCCTCGCCCCCTCGCATCAGCCGCTGTCGATCCACTGGCGCCCGACCGCTCGACGGGAGCATTATCGACGCCAAGATCCCGGCGTGCGCGAGCGAGCAAAAACTCGAAGAAGTCCTCGTCGGACGTGAATGCAAGGGGTTGTACATCCAACCGCGGACTGCCTTGGTCGTTGGCTGGTGCCACCAATGGGACTCCGGTAGCCAAAGACAATCGCGCAAACCATGACGTCGGCCGCGCAGAGGGCTGCAGCCCCATGGGCCGAGTCTTGGCGGCACTCGCTCTTCTATTTATCTTATTCGTCGCCAAGTCTCTGCCAATGGTTGAAATGCGCTGGGGCCGCGCCGCCGGGACGCTCAAAGCATCACGTGTCTCGGGTACGTCAACCGCAGCCACGACCGCTGGTGTGGCAATCGGCGATTCGACGTCTGCCAACATCGTGTAGACGCGCACGAAACGCGACGGACAGCCGATGCGCACCTCCACCGTCACGAAGGGCTCATTGACCGCGGGCCGAGCCTGCACCCGGATCGCGCCATCCCTTTGCCCGACCTGTGGCTCGAGACGGACACTGACATCCGACGGCCCCAGCCGCGTCTCGCCGTAGCGGACCTCGGCCTGCACGCACAGGGCGGTGGCGTCGTCGGACGCCAGTCCCGGGCTTTGCACCACAATATCGAGCGGCCGACCGATAATCACCGCACCCTGCGCCGCACCCAAGGTCTGAGCATGGCCGTTGACGGCCGACACGAGCAGCAAGCTGGCCAAGGCGGATTTGGTGTGCATGCGGGTTTGTCCTGTGGACGCGGTCTCGAGCGTGTCCTTGTGCCGATTCTGTCATATCCGTCGTCAACCCTACGCAAATACCCATGCCTGCCACCGTCGACCGTCTCACTTTTCGCAACATCGGCATCGTGGGTGCCGGCGCCATGGGGCGCGGTATCGTCCAGATCGCTGCCCAGGCTGGCTGCACCGTGCATCTGCTCGACGCCCAACCGACCGCGGTCGAGGCCGCCTGCGCAGCGTTGCACGATACCTGGAACAAACTGGTCGCCAAAGGCCGTATGAGCGCGGACGAGGCTGCGGCGTGCCTGGCGCGGCTGCAGCCCGCCCCCGACGTCGAGGCGCTGGCGCCGTGCGAGCTGGTGATCGAAGCCATCGTCGAGCGGCTCGACGCCAAGCAGGCGCTGTTTGCACGACTCGAGGACGTCGTCGGCGCGGATGCGGTGCTGGCGACCAACACGTCGTCGCTGTCGGTGACCGCGATCGCCAGCCGCCTGCGGGCGCCGCAGCGGTTGGCAGGCTTTCACTTTTTCAACCCGGTGCCGCTGATGAAAGTGGTCGAGGTCGTCTGCGGCCTCAAGACCGACGTGGCCGTCGCCGAGCGGCTGGCCACGTTCGCGCGCGAGATGGGCCACACCCCCGTGAGGGCGCAGGACACGCCGGGCTTCATCGTCAATCACGCGGGGCGCGGCTACATCACCGAGGCGCTGCGTATCGCCGGTGAGCGCGTGGCCGACTTTGCCACCATCGACCGCATTCTGAAAGACCAGATGGGCTTTCGCCTCGGGCCGTTCGAGCTGCTGGATCTGACGGCGCTGGACGTCTCGCAGCCGGTGATGGAGTCGATCTACCACCAGTACTACGAGGAGCCGCGCTTTCGACCCAGCGTGATTGCCGCCCAGCGGCTGGCAGGGGGCGTGCTCGGCCGCAAGGTGGGCGAGGGTTTTTACCGCTATGTGGACGGGCGTGCCGAAGTGCCGCCTGAGCCGCCGGTGCCAACGGTGTCGGCACTGCCCCCGTGTGGGTGCCGGGCCGAGCGGCGCGTCGGGCCGAGCTGCTGCAGTTGCTCAAGGACCTGGGCGCCTCCATCGAAACCGGCGCGCAGCCGTCGCCACACGCGTTGATCGTCGTTGCGCCCCTGGGCCACGACGTGACCACGGTGGCGGCGGTCGAGCGGCTGGACCCGGGGCGCACGGTCGGCATCGACATGCTGCTGCCGGATGCGGCCGTGCGGCGCCGCGTGCTGGCCACCAACCCGGCCACCCGCAGCGACATGCGCGATGCAGCGCACGCCTTGTTCGCGCGCGACGGCAAGGCGGTCAGCGTCATCCGCGACAGCGGCGGCTTCGTCACGCAGCGCGTGGTGGCCACCATCGTCAACATCGCGTCGGACATCTGCCAGCAGGGCATTTGCACGCCGGCCGATCTGGAGACGGCCGTCACGCTCGGCCTGGGCTACCCGGCGGGCCCGCTGGCGATGGGCGACCGCGTGGGGGCAGCCAGCATGCTCGAGATCCTGTTCAATCTGCAGACCGTCTACGGCGACATGCGCTACCGGCCCTCGCCCTGGCTGCGCCGCCGTGGGGCATTGGGCTTGAGCCTGCTGCACACCGAGGAATGATGCGATGACCGCCACACTCAAAAGCCAGTGCCACGGCAGCACCCTCGTGCTCACCATCCACAACCCGGAGCACCGCAACGCGCTCGGCCCCGAAATCTACGTGGCCGGCATCGAGGCGCTGATCGCGGCCGAGCGCAACGCCGACATGCGCTCCGTCGTCATCACCGGCGAGGGCGGCACGTTTTGCGCCGGCGGCAACCTGCAACGGCTGCTCGCCAACCGCCAGCAGCCGCCCGAGGTACAAGCCGAGAGCATCGAAGCCCTGCACAGCTGGATCGAAGCCGTGCGCAGCTTTCCCAAACCGGTCGTCGCGGCCGTCGAGGGCGCGTGTGCCGGCGCGGGATTTTCGCTCGCCCTGGCGTGCGACTTGGTCGTCGCTGCGCGCGACGCGGTGTTCGTGATGGCCTACGTGAACGTGGGGCTGTCGCCCGACGGGGGCGCGACCTGGCAGCTGCTGCGACAGCTGCCCCGCGCCACGGCCATGCAGATGCTGCTGCTGGGCGAGCGCGTGGGCGCGGAACGGTTACACCAGCTCGGTCTGGTCACATCCGTCAGTGCGCCGGGCGAAGCGTTGGCACAGGCGCTGCGCCTGTGCGAGCGGCTCGACGCCAAAGCGCCCAACGCGCTGGCCAGCATCAAGGCCCTGGCCAACGAGGCGCTGACGCAATCCTTGAGCGCGCAGCTGCGCGACGAGCGCGACCACTTCGTGCGCAACCTGCATCACGCCAATGCCGGGGAGGGCATTCGCGCCTTTCTCGACAAACGCCCCCCACACTATCGCTGACGGCCGCGGCCGACGCCCCACCGCCCGCGCCACGCTCAGCGTCACCGAGGAGACTCTCGCATGACCGTCCAGTCGCTCACACGACAGCCGCTCGACGAACCCATTCTGACAATGGAGGAACGCGAGGCGATCAACCATGGTCGCTGGTTTTCCAGCCTCTCTCCTTCCCTGCGACACGACATTCTGCGATGCGCTTTCGTCCGACGGTACCAAGATGGCGAGCTGATCGCCGCCCGCGGCGACCCGCCCACGGTGTGGAGCGCGGTCGCCAAAGGTGCCGTGCGCGTGAGCTCCACCTCGATCACGGGCAAGCAAATTACCCTGACCTACGTGGAGCCGGGGGTGTGGTTTGGCGACGTGGCGATGTTCGATGGCGACGCCCGCACCCACGACGCCTACGCGCACGGCCCCACGACGCTGTTGTGCGTGGCGCGCAGCGACTTTCGAAAAATCCTGGAGCAGCACGTCGAACTCTACGAGGCGTTGCTGCGCCTGCAGGCGCGGCGCATCCGCACCCTGTTCGGGCTGGTGGAAGACCTCAACACCCTGCCCTTGCGCGCGCGCCTGGCCAAGCAACTGCTGCACCTGAGCCGCTCTTACGGCGTGCCCTGTCTGGCCCACGGCCACGAAATCCGTATTGGTCTGCAACTGGCGCAGGAAGAATTGGCGCAATTGCTGGGCGCATCGCGCCAACGCGTCAACCAAGAACTCAAGACCATGGAGCGCGAGGGCGCCATCCGCATCGAGCCCGGTGGCCTGGTGGTGCGCGACCGCGCGCTGCTCATGCGCATCATCGAAGCCGAGCCCTGACCCGCCGCTGCGCTGGCGGGTCGCAGCCATTGACCCGTCAGCCATGACCGCATCCCCTACCCCCTCCCCTTCCGCCGCCCACGCCCTGGACGCGGCCGTGCTGCAGCGCTGGCTGCAGGCCCACCTGCCGGGCTTCGAGGGGCCCCTGAACGTCGAGAAATTTGCCGGTGGCCAGTCCAACCCGACCTATCGCCTGCAAACACCGGGTGCCCGCTATGTGATGCGCACCAAGCCGGGGCCTGCCGCCAAGCTGCTGCCCTCCGCGCATGCGATCGAGCGCGAATTTCGCGTCATGCAGGCACTCGCCGGCACCGGTGTGCCGGTGCCGCGCATGCACGTGCTGTGTACCGACGAGTCGGTCATCGGGCGCGCGTTCTACATCATGGAATACGTCGACGGGCGCGTGCTGTGGGACCCGACCCTGCCCGGCATGACGCCCGAAGCGCGCCGCGCGCATTACGCCGACATACTCCGGGTGCTGGCGACGCTGCACCGGGTGGACACCGCAGCCGTTGGCTTGGCCGACTATGGCAAGCCAGGCAACTATTTCGAGCGCCAGATCGCGCGCTGGAGCAAACAGTACCAGGCCTCCATCACCGACCCCATCCCCGAGATGGACGCCCTGATGGACTGGCTGCCACGCCACCTGCCCGAGACCGCCCGAGACGAGCGGCTGGTCAGTGTCGTGCACGGCGACTACCGGCTCGACAACCTGATGTTCGCCCCCGATGCGCCCCGCGTCGTTGCCGTGCTGGACTGGGAGCTATCCACGCTCGGGCACCCGTTGGCGGACTTCAGCTACCACTGCCTGGCCTGGCACGTCGCGCCCGGCGTGTTTCGCGGCATGGCCGGGCTGGACTTGGCCGCGTTGGGCATTCCGTCCGAGGACGATTACATCGCCCAGTATTGCGAGTACACCGGATTCGCCACGCCCGAAGCGCTGCGCCGCGACTGGCCTTTTTACCTGGCCTACAACGCCTTTCGCCTGGCGGCGATCCTGCAGGGCATCGCCAAGCGGGTGGAGCTGGGCATCGCTTCGAGCGCGCAGGCACGCCAGAGCGCCGCCGGTGCGCGCCCCCTGGCCGAACTGGCCTGGCAGTTGGCCCAACAGACGCGCTGAATGCACGGAGCTGAAGTCGGACCCGCCATCGCCCCCGAGACCCCAGACCCCGGAGACCCCCGAATGGACTTTGCCTACAGCCCCCGCGTCCAGGCCTTGCGTGAACGCCTGATGGCCTTCATGGACGAACATATCTACCCCAACGAAGAACGCTACGAGGCCGAGGTCGAGGCCAACCGCGCGGCGGGCAACGCGTGGGTGCCGACTCGGCTGATCGAAGAACTCAAGCCCAAGGCGCGTGCGGCCGGTCTGTGGAACCTCTTTCTGCCCAACTCCCCGCGCGCCCCCGAGGGCCTGAGCAACCTGGAATACGCGCCACTGTGCGAGATCATGGGCCGCGTCACGTGGGCGGCGGAAGTCTTCAACTGCTCCGCGCCGGACACGGGCAACATGGAAACGCTCGAGCGCTACGCCAGCGAGGCGCTCAAGGACCGCTGGCTGGAGCCGCTGCTGCGCGGCGAGATCCGCTCCGCTTTTCTGATGACCGAACCCGACGTGGCGTCGTCGGACGCCACCAACATCCAGTGCCGCATCGAACGCGACGGCGAGTACTACGTCATCAACGGACGCAAGTGGTGGTCGTCTGGTGCGGGTGACCCGCGCTGCGCGGTGTATATCGTCATGGGCAAGACCAACCCCGACGCGCCCCGACACCAGCAGCAATCGATGATCGTGGTGCCGGCAGACACACCGGGCATCCGCGTGGTGCGGGCGCTGAGCGTCTTTGGCTACGACGACGCGCCGCACGGGCACATGGAAATCGAGCTGCGCGACGTGCGCGTACCGGCCGATCACATCCTGCTAGGCGAGGGACGCGGCTTCGAGATCGCGCAAGGTCGGCTGGGGCCAGGACGCATCCACCACTGCATGCGCTCCATCGGCGCCGCCGAGCGCGCGCTCGAGCTCATGTGCCAGCGTCTGAACCAGCGCGTCGCCTTCGGCAAGCCGATCGCCGCCCAGACCATCTGGCACGAGCGCATCGCCGAAGCGCGCTGCCTGATCGAGCAGGCCCGACTGCTGGTGCTAAAGGCCGCGTACATGATGGACACCGTCGGCAACAAAGGCGCCAAGGCCGAAATCGCCATGATCAAGGTCGTGGCACCGAACGTCGCTTGCCAAGTCATCGATTGGGCGATCCAGGCCTGGGGCGGCGCTGGCGTGTCACAGGTCACGCCGCTGGCGCGCAGCTATGCGCACCAGCGCACACTGCGCCTGGCCGACGGCCCGGACGAAGTGCACCGCAACGCGATTGCCAAGCTCGAGTTGGCCAAGCACATGGTGCGCGCCCCTGAGGTGGAGCTGCCCATCACGCGCGGCTGCTGAACGCGGGGTGGCGCCGCCGGGCGTCCGTCACACGTTGCTGTTGGCGCGCACTTCGGCCAGCGTGGTCAGCCCGGCGAGTACCTTCTCGATGCCGTCTTGGCGCAGGGTGCGCATGCCTTCCCGCACGGCCTGCGCCTGGATCTCCGCCGGCCGGGCCCGGGTCTGGACCAACTGCCGAATGTCGGCGCTGGCCACCAGCAACTCATGCACCGCCAAGCGCCCGCGAAACCCCGTCTGGCCGCATTCGGTACAGCCGGGCGCATGACCCAGAACCAGCCCCCCATCACGGCTGAAGCGCTGACGCCATTCGCGCTCCAGCACGTCGTCATCCTGCCAGGGGTGATCGGCCGGCAGCTGCGCTTGGTAGTCGCGAATCAACTCGCGCAGCCGCGGCGGCGCCATGGGCTCGGTCTCGACACAAGCCGGGCACAGGCGCCGCACCAACCGCTGTGCCAGCACCCCCTGCAGCGAATCCGCGAACGAAAACGGATCGACCCCCAGATCGTGCAGGCGCAAAATGGTCTCAGCCGCGGAGTTGGTGTGCAACGTCGACATCACGAAGTGGCCGGTCAACGATGCCTCGATGGCCATCTCTGCCGTCTCGGCATCGCGGATTTCCCCCACCATGATGACGTCGGGGTCGGCGCGCAGCAGCGAGCGCAGGGCCTGTGCGAACGTCCAGCCGATTTTGGGGTTGACCTGGATTTGGCGCAGCCCGCGCTGGGTGATCTCGACCGGATCCTCGGCGGTCCAGATCTTGCGGTTGGGCGTATTGAGGCGCTGCAACGCTGCGTGCAGCGTGGTCGTCTTGCCCGACCCCGTGGGGCCCACACACAAAAACAGCCCATACGGACGCGACAGGATCTGCTCGATCGCCGCCAGGTTGCGGGCGCTCAGATGCAGCCCCTCTAACGGCAGCGGGACGGACGAGTTGAGGATGCGCATCACGACATCCTCCAGGCCGCCCGCCGTCGGGATGGTGGCCACGCGCAACTCGATGGGTAACCCACCAAAGCGGCGAAAATGGATCTTGCCGTCCTGGGGCTTGCGCCGCTCAGAGATGTCGAGATTGCACATCACCTTGATGCGGGCGATGAGCGCATGGCGATAGCTGGGAGGCAGCTCCAGGTACGGGCGCATCTCGCCGTCCACGCGAAACCGGATGACCACCTTGTCGCGCCCCGGGTAGGGCTCGATGTGGATGTCCGATGCCCGCTGGTGGAAAGCCTCGATGATCATGGTGTTGACCAGCTTGACCAGCGTGTTGTCCGACTGCTCGAGGGGGCGTTCGTCCGTTCCGTCGCCCTGGGCTTCGTCGGTCAACTCTGCGGCCAGCTGCCACGCCGCTTGGTCGGCCACCGGGCCCGTGCCTGGGACGGCCGCCTCCGTCGCCGGTGCCGGTGCGCCATCCTTGGCCATGCCCAACGCGCGGTACACCTCGGCAATGCGCGCGCGCAGATCCGCGGCTGGGCTGACCACTGGAATCACTTTGCGCTGGGCGGTGAACTCCAACTCGTCGATCGCCTTGAACTGCAGCGGATCGGGCATGGCGACCACGATGGCCGATCCCATGAGCGCGATCGGCAGCACCTGCAAGCGGGTGGCCAGCGCGATTGGCACCAGCCGCAGCGCGGCGGGATCGACGGGGTAGTGGCGCACATCCACGAACGGGTAGCCCATCTTGCGCGCCAGCGCCGTTTGCAGATCGTCGGGCTGGATCAAGCCCATGTCGATCAGCGTCTGCCCCAGCGGTCGGTCGGGCTGGGCCCGTTGGCGCGCCAGCGCCAGCGTCAGCTGCTCTGCCGTGATCTTGCCCAACCCTAGCAACGCCTCGCCAATAGGTACCGGCTTGAGCGTGGCCTGCCGCTCCAGGGCCGCCTTGAGCGCCTCGGGGGTGGTCACCATGGACGATTCGATCCGTCCCAGCGCTTCGGGTGTGAGCTCTTCGTCGCTGCCCAACAGCGTCGCGCTAAAGCCACTGTCCACGGCCAGCCCGCCGTCACTGCGCTGGATCTCGTACGCCTTGATGCCGTTCTTGGGGATGAAGACGCGCTCCGGATCGCCCTCGCGCGCCACGCGCGGAAAAATCCACAGCCCCTCGGGAGTGCGGCGACAGTCGTGGCACAGACCGGAGTACACCGATCCGTCGCGCAACTGGATCACGAACGGTCGCAGTGCCTCGTCACCCAGGACGGAGGCCGTCTGCACCACCCGGCTCGGGTCGAGCGGTGGCATGCGCAGGCGCTTGACCTGGTTGAAGCGCAACGCCAACGGCTGCCGAGTACCGGCCGGCAAGATCTTGAGGTTGCCCGCCTCCGGCTGAAAATCGACCAGCTCGCCGTCGACGACCCGCCCATTCCAGCCCTCGACCGAAGCCGGCAGACGCGACTCGCCGGCCACATGCGCCTCATCCCCCGCGCGACCGGGAATCACAAACTGTCGGTGCGTCGTCATGATCACTGCTTTACCGTTGACGGGGTCAATTGGCGTGCTACAGCCCCAAAACCCACTGAATCACGTTCTTGGCCACAAATCCCAGAATTCCCAAGGACAGCACCAAAAACAGCACGAAGGTGCCGAACTTGCCGGCCTTGGATTCGCGCGCCAGGTTCAGGACGATGAACAGCATGTAAAGAATGAACGCGCCCACGCCAAAGGTGAGACCGAACTGCGCCACCTGCGCCTCGCTGTAGCCAAACAGGGTTCCATCCATCGCGCCATCATCCCGCGAGCGGCCGGACCAGCCCGGCGCGCTGAAAATCCCGATACGCGTGCCAACTGGCGTACGCGATGACGGGCACCGTCAACACCAATCCGACCATCGCCAGCGCCATGCCCAGCCCCACCAGTGCCACGATGCACAGGGCCCAGATGGCCATGACGACGGGGCGGCTGCCCACGGCACGCCAACTCTCGCCCACCGCGTGCCACAAGGGACTGGGGGTATCGACCAGCATCGGCAGCGCGATGACGCTGGAGGCAAACACCGGCGCTGCCAGCCACGCGCCCAGCAGCAGCCAGACCTCGAACAAACCCAGCTCCGGTGCCAGCACCACATGGCGCAGAAAGTCCACCGGCCGCGTGATCGGCACCGGTGACCACAGGGTGATGAGCGCCGCCGACGTCAGCACCCACCCGGTACCTGCCAGTCCCAGCAGCAAACCAAATCCCATCAATCGCCGGTCGCCCGACGTCCACAGCGCCACCACTTCGGCGCAACACACCTTTTGTCCACGCTCCAAATAGCGACTGACCGCATACAGGCCCGACGCCAGCACGGGCGCGATGATGAGAAACCCGGTAAACGCCCCGGCCAGCAACCAAAAATGGTCACGCAGGGCCACCCACACAATGAGGCCGAACAACGCCATCATGCCGCCATGCAGGACGCCGGGCAGCGGATTGGTCCAATAATCGCGCAGGCCCAGGCGCAACCAGCGCAGCGGCGCGCTCGGGCCAATGTCCGGGGGCGGATCGCCGGCAGCAGCGGGCGACGGAGGCGACATCGTCGTCATGGGAAACCCTCTATCTGGACGGGTAAAACACGGCGCGGGCGGGATACCCGCTCCAGCAGCACACCCGATTATCCACGGTGGCCGCGATCGGCCGCATCGTCCACGGACGCGGCGCTGGCCAACAACTCGCGGGTGTAGGGGTCACGCGGTGCGCGCAACACCTGCTCGGCCGGCCCCGATTCCACCACCTGGCCGCGGCGCATGACCAGCACCTCGTGCGCCATGGCCCACACCACGTCCACGTCGTGCGTGATGAGCAGATACGACAAGGCGCGCTCGCGCTGCAGGCGCAGCAGCAGCGCGAGCACCTGCTGCTGCACCGTGACGTCGAGCGCGCTCGTGGGCTCATCGAGGACCAGCAGACGCGGCTGCACGATGAGTGCGCGCGCGATCGCGATGCGCTGGCGCTGCCCTCCCGAAAACTCGTGCGGGTAGCGCTGCAACCAGGCCTCGGCCTCGCCCACCGTCACCCCCGAGGGCAGCAGCCCCACCTCTTGCAACACCGCCACCACGCGCGCGCGCCGCTCGGCGGGAAGCAGGCGCGGCTCGTGCACCCGCAGCCCTTCTTCGACGATTTGCCCCACGGTCAAGCGCGGTGACAACGACGAATAGGGATCCTGGAACACCACCTGTACCTGGCGGCGCAAGGGACGATCGACCCTGCCGCCGGTCCACGACTGCCCCATGACGCGCAACTGGCCGTCGGCGGGCAGCAGCCCCAGCGCCGCCAGCGCCAGCGTGGACTTGCCCGAACCGGACTCCCCCACTACCCCGAGCGTGCGACCCGGGGCCAGACGGGCGCTGACGTCGCGCACGGCCACGAACTGCCCGGCGCGAAACCACCCGCGCCAGCCGGGCCGCGGCACGGGGTAGCGCACACTGACGTTTTCCAGCTCGAGACAGGGCGGACCAGCGTCCGCGGGTGCCGCCGCCAACAGCGCCGCGTCGCGCCGCGGGCGGCTGGCCAGCAAGCGCTGCGTGTACGGGTGCGTCGGCGCCGCAAACACCTGCGCCACCGGCCCCGTCTCGACCACGTGGCCGCGCTCCATCACCACCACGCGGTCGGCGAAGCGCCGCACCAGGTGCAAGTCGTGCGTGATGAGCAGCACCGCCAGACCCAGCCGGCGCTGCAAATCGCCCAGCAGCGCCAGCACTTGCAAGCGTAGGCTGGCGTCCAGCGCCGTCGTTGGCTCGTCGGCGATCAACAGTCGCGGCTCGCCCGCCAGCGCCATCGCGATCATCGCGCGCTGCCGCTGGCCGCCGCTGAGCTGGTGAGGGTACTGCTGCGCACGGCGCGCCGCCTCATCGATGCCGACCTGTTCCAGCGCCGCCACCGCACGCGCCCACGCCTCGCGCGGCGACAGCGCGCGCTTGAGCCGTAGCACCTCGGCGATTTGCTCCCCCACCGGGTACAGCGGGTTGAGCGCCGTCATCGGCTCCTGAAAAACGTAGGCCACCGCATCACCTCGCAGGGCACGCAAGGCGCGCTCGGGTAAGGCAAGCAGCGACTGCCCATCGAAGCGCACCTCCCCCGCGACCTGCGCGTCGGGCAACAAGCGCAGTAGGCTCAGCGCCGAGACCGTCTTGCCCGAACCCGACTCGCCCACCAGCGCCACCTTCTCCCCCGCGGCGACGTCGAAATCGATGCCGTGCACCACGGGCTGGCCACCGAAGGCGATGCGCAGATCGCGCACGGTCAACAAAGGGGCGGTACGGTGGTCCATCAGTCGGCCTTGCGGGGATCGAGTGCGTCGCGCAGCGCATCGCCCATGAACGTCAATAGCGTCAAGGTCAGCACCAACACGCCGAACGTGGACAGCGAAATCCACCAGGCGTCGATGTTGTTCTTGCCCTGCGCCAGCAGTTCGCCCAAGCTGGGGGTGCCCGGTGGGACGCCCAGCCCCAGAAAATCCAGCGACGTCAGCGCGAGAATCGCCGCGCTCATGCGAAACGGCAAGAACGTCACCACCGGCGTCAGGCTATTGGGCAGCACGTGGCGCCAGATGATGGCGCCGTGACCCAGGCCCATGGCGCGGGCCGCGCGCACATAGTCGAGTTGGCGGTTGCGCAAAAACTCCGCCCGCACATAGTCGGCCAGCCCCATCCAGCCAAAGAGGCTCAACAAAATCAGCAACAACGCCACGCTGGGCGCAAACACCGCACTGAAGATGATCAGCAGGTACAGCTCGGGCATGGAGCCCCAGATTTCGATCAAACGCTGCAGCGTCAGGTCGATGCGCCCGCCGAAATACCCCTGCACCGCCCCGGCCAACACCCCCAGCACCACACCGATCGCCGTCAACGCCAGTGCGAACAGCACGCTCACCCGAAAGCCGTAGATCAGCTGCGCCAGCAAGTCGCGCCCGCGGTCGTCCGTACCCAGCCAGTTGGTCGCGCTCGGCGGCGACGGGTGCGGATCGGGGGCGTAGTAGTTGAGCGTACGCGGGCCATAGGGGTTGAGCGGATAGATGGCCCAGTTGTCGCCCGCCGAGAGACGCTCGCGGATGAAGGGATCGAGGTAGTCGGTGGGGGTCTCGAAGTCGCCGCCGAAGGTCGTCTCGGGATAGTCGTGCAGCAGCGGTACATACAGCCGCCCCTCGTAGCGCACCAGCAGCGGCCGGTCGTTGGACAACACCTCGGCCAGCAGGCTCAGCCCCACCAGGGTGACGAATAGCACCAGGCTCCAGAACCCGAGCCGGTTGCGCGCAAAACGCCGCCATGCCCGCCGCGCCGGGCTGGGACTGGGCGTCGCCGATTGGGGGGCGTCAATCGAATTTGACACGGGGGTCCACCCACACGTAGCACAGGTCGCTGATGAGCTTGGTCACCAGGCCGATGAGCGTAAACAGATAGAGCGTGCCCATCACCACGGGATAGTCGCGCCGGATCACGCTCTCATAGCTCAGCAGCCCCAGGCCATCCAGAGAAAAGAGCGTCTCGATGAGCAGACTGCCGGTAAAAAACGCGCCGATGAAAGCGGCCGGAAAGCCCGTAACGATCGGGATGAGGGCGTTGCGCAGCACGTGCTTCCACAGCACCTGGCGCTCGCTCAGGCCCTTGGCGCGCGCCACCAGCACGTACTGCTTGCGGATTTCCTCCAGAAACGCGTTTTTGGTCAGCATGGCCGTGACCGCAAAGCTGCCCAGCACCATCGACAACACCGGCAGCGTGATGTGCCACAAATAGTCCACGATGCGCGCGCCCCACGACAGTTCATCCCAGTTGTCGCTGACCAAACCGCGCAGAGGAAACCACTGCAACTGGCCGCCAAAGACCACCAGCAACGCCACCCCGAGCACGAAGCCCGGAATGGCGTACGCCACCAGAATGATGATCGAGGTCACGATGTCGAACCGGGTGCCCGCCCGCACCGCCTTGGCCACACCCAGCGGGACCGCCACCGCGTAGCTGATCACGAACGTCCACAGCCCCAGGCTCATCGACACCGGCAGCTTCTCCCAGATGAGCTGTGCCACCGGCTTGTTCTGGAAAAAACTGGCGCCCAAGTCGAAGCGGGCAAACTGCTGCAGCATCTGCCAGAAGCGCTCGTGGGCGGGCTTGTCGAAGCCATAGAGCGCCTTGATCTGCTCCAGCCGCTTGGGATCCACCCCTTGCGCGCCCCGGTAGGCCGCCCCGCCCCCTTCCGCACCGTGCCCCAGGCCGGCGCGGGCTTCGGCCAGGTACTGGTCGACCGGCCCGCCAGGCACGAACTGGATCACCACGAACGTCACGAGCAGCACCCCAAACAGCGTCGGGATCATCAGCAACAGGCGTTTGAGGATATAGGCCCACATGGTTCGCCCCTTCGAGTCAGCGCGGCGCTGCGCCGGGTTGAGCCCACCAGGTTTCGATCGCCCAACCCTCGCCGCTGGCATACGGGGGCATCTGGTCGGGGCGCGCCAGTCGCCAGGCGTTGTAGGCCAGCCGATGCGTGGGCGCGGACCACTGCGGAATCAGCACGTGACTGTGCGCGATCACGCGCTCCAGCGCCCGGCACGCGGCCAGAAAATCGGGCTCGGACTGCGCCCGCACCATGCGCGCGATCAGATCGTCCACCGCCGGGTTGGCCAGGCCGCTGAAATTGCCCGAATCCTCGGTGCGCGCCGCCACGCTGCCAAACAGGTCGGCGTACTCCGCCCCCGGGCTGTGCGTGCCCTGGAACGCGAGGCTGATGATGTCGAAGTCGAAGGTGCGCAGCCGCTGTTGGTACAACGCGAAATCCACCGGACGAAAACGCAGCTCGACCCCGATGCGCGCCAGGTTGCGCGCCCAAGGCGTGACCACGCGCGCGCCCGCCTCGTTGCTGTCCAGGTATTCCAGCACCAGCGGCTGCCCTTGCGCATTGCGCAGCGCGCCGTCGCGGTACGTCCAGCCGGCCTCACGCAGCAACGCTTGGGCGCGTTTGAGGTTGTCGCGCAAACCCGCCGGGCCGTCGGTGCGCGGCGGCTCGGCCATGGGGCCAAACACCTCGGGCGGGATGTGGGCACGCCACGGCGCCAGCAGTGCCCGCTGCGCGGCGTCGGGCTCGCCCTGCGCGGCACAGGCCGTGTTGCCAAAGAGGCCGCGCACCCGCCGGTAGCTGCCGTAGAACAGCCGCTGGTTCATCCACTCGAAGTCCAACGCCAACCCCAGCGCCTGCCGCACCCGGATGTCGTCCAACGGCGCTCGCCGCGTGTTGAGCACGTAGCTCTGAAATCCTGTGGGCAGGCGGTGTTCGAACTCCCCCTTGACCAGCTCACCCGTGTCGAAGCGTTTGCCCTTGACCCGCCGCGCCCAATCCCCGGCCGAGAAGAACCGCATCAGGTCGAACTCACCCGCCTTGAGCGCCTCCAGCCGCGCGGTGTTGTCGCGGTAGATCTTGACGGTGACGCGGTCGAAGTTGAAGGTGCCGCGCCGCACCGGCAGGTCGCGCGCCCAGTAGTTCGGGTCGCGAACATAGGTGATGTCCTTGCCGAACTTGACCGGGCCGATGCGGTACGGACCGCTGCCGATGGGGATGTCCATCACCACCTGGTCGAAGGTCTTGCGCTGGCCCGTCTTGGGGTCGATGGTGTTGCCCCACTCGCGGCTGAAAATGGGCAGCGCGCCCACCGTCAGCGGCAGCTCGCGGTTGGGCTGGCGGAAACGAAAGCGCACTGTGCGCTCGTCGATCACATCGACGCCGGCCACGTCGGCCAGTACGGTTTTGTACGCCGGCGACGTGTGTGGGCCGATCAAGGTCTCGAAGGTGTGGCGCACGTCGTGGGCCAACACCGGTCGGCCATCGTGAAAGCGCGCTTCACGCCGCAGGCGGAAGGTCGCGCTCAGCCGGTCGGGGGCCACCTGCACGTCCTCGGCCAGCAGGCCGTAGGCGGCGCCCACCTCGTCGGCCGCGCCCACCAGCAGCGTGTCGAACATCAGGTCGGCCAAGTACGCCGGGGCGCTGCCGCGCAGCGTGAACGGGTTGTACTTGTCGAAGGTGGAGGTGCGCAGGTTGCTCACCAGGCGCAGCTCGCCCCCCTTGGGCGCGTCGGGGTTCACATAGTCGAAGTGCGCAAACCCCGGGGGATACTTCAGCTGCCCCCAAAGCGCGTAGCCGTGCGCCGCCCACGCCAGCGGGGCCAGCCACCCCAGCACAGCCACGATGACCAACGCGCGCCCCAACGCGCCACGACCCGCCGCGCATGTGCGGGTCCACGGGCGAGGCGGGCCGGAAATCGGTCGCAGGTCGTGCATGCGACAATTCTGCCGGATTTTTTTCCACTCACGAGGAGCATCGACGATGGGTTTTCTGGCCGGCAAAAAACTGTTGATCACCGGCGTGCTGTCCAACCGCTCGATCGCCTACGGCATCGCGCGCGCCTGCCGCGCGCAGGGGGCCGAGCTGGCGTTCAGCTACGTGGGCGAGCGCTTCAAAGACCGCATCACCGAATTTGCCGCCGAGTTCGGCTCGCGGCTGGTGTTCGAATGCGACGTCTCGGACGACGCGCAGATCGAGCGCCTCTTTGCCGATCTGTCGCAGCACTGGCCCACGTTCGACGGCTTCGTGCACAGCATCGGCTATGCGCCGCGGGAGGCGATCGCGGGCGACTTTTTGGAGGGTTTGAGCCGAGAGGGCTACCGCACCGCGCATGAGATCAGCGCCTACAGCTTCCCCGCCATGGCCAAGGCGGCGCGCCCCTACCTGAACGACCACGCCGCCCTGTTGACGCTGACCTACCTGGGCGCGGTGCGCATGGTGCCCGCCTACAACACCATGGGTCTGGCCAAGGCCAGCCTGGAGGCCAGCGTGCGCTACTTGGCTGAATCCTTGGGTAGCCAGCGCCGCGGCTGGCGGGTCAACGCCATCTCGGCCGGGCCGATCAAGACGCTGGCCGCCAGCGGCATCAAGGGCTTCGGCAAGATTTTGGGCGTGGTGGAACAAAACGCCCCTATCCGCCGCAACGTCACCATCGACGACGTTGGCAATACGGCCGCTTTCTTGCTGAGCGACCTGGCCGCCGGCATCAGCGCCGAGGTGGTGTATGTGGACGGGGGCTTCAGCCACGTCATGGGCGGCCTCGGCGCCGACGACGCGGACTGATCGTCACTGCAGATTGCCCAGATACGCGGCCACCGCCTCCAGCTCCAGTTCGCTCAGGCGGTGCGACATGACGCGCATGATGGCGCTGTCGCGCGACCCGTTGGCTTGCTTGAACGCCTGCACCTGGCGCATCAAGTACTGCGGATGCTGACCCGCCAAGCGCGGCAGTTCGACACTGCCCGCCGCCTGCTTGCCATGACAAGTGGCGCACGGCGGCAGCCCCGAGTGGCGATTGCCGCGCTCGTAGATGAACTGCCCCACCGCCAGCAACAGCGTATCGCCGCTGGGCGTATGGCCGGGCTTCTGGCTGGCGTAGTACATGGCCACGGCCTCGCGGTCCTCGGCACTGAGGCCCTTGACCTTTTCCGCCATGGCGGGGTCCTTGCGCTCCCCGCGCGCGAACGCCTCCAGTTGCGTCATGAGATAGCCTGCGTTTTGCCCCGCCAGCCGAGGAAAGTTCGGTGCCACACTCTGGCCACACGCCCCGTGGCAAACGGCGCAATGCTCGCGCGCGACGCGCTCCCCACGCGCTAGGGGATCCGCCCCCTGCGCCGGCGCGACGACGGGCGCGACGAGGACACTGGCCACCAAGGCCCACGAAAACAAGGCGTGCCCAGGGCGCGCACGCACGACGGCTTTCATTTTCACCCTCCTATCGATGCATCCGAATGGTCGAATGCACCCATCGTAGGGCGATACGGGGCGCGCCTATTGACGCCGATCAAGCCTCGTGCAGACGCCCCTGACCCGCAGCAGGGGTATCAGCGCCGCACGGGCGGCAAGTCGGTACAACTGCCGTGCGCGGCCTCGGCCGCCATGCCGATGCTCTCGCCCAGCGTCGGGTGCGGGTGGATCGTCTTGCCGATGTCCACCGCATCCGCCCCCATCTCGATGGCCAGCGCCACCTCGCCGATCATGTCGCCCGCGTGGGTACCCACGATGCCACCACCGACGATGCAATGGGTCTGGGCGTCGAACAACAGCTTGGTGAAACCCTCGTCGCGTCCGTTGGCAATCGCGCGGCCCGACGCGCTCCACGGAAACAGCCCTTTTTGCACAGCAACACCTTGCGCTTTGGCCTGCTCCTCGGTCAGCCCAACCCAGGCGATCTCGGGATCGGTGTAGGCCACGCTCGGGATGACGCGCGCCTCGAACGCCGTGCGCGCCAGCCGTTCATCGCCCCGCAGCTCGCCCGCGATCACCTCGGCGGCGACGTGCCCCTCGTGCACTGCCTTGTGCGCCAGCATCGGCTGACCAACGATGTCGCCAATCGCGAAGATGTGTGGCACGTTGGTGCGCATCTGGCGATCGACGCGGATGAAGCCGCGCTCGTCGACGGCCACCCCGGCGTGCTCGGCACCGATCTTGCGCCCATTCGGGGCGCGCCCCACCGCTTGCAGCACGAGGTCATAGACGCCGTCGCTGGTCGTACCATCCGCGCCTTCGAAGCGCACGCGGACCCCATCGGCAACGACTTCGGCTGCCACGGTCTTGGTGCGCAAGCGGATGTGGTCGAAGCGGTGCGCGTTCATCTTTTGCCACACCTTGACCAAATCGCGGTCGGCACCCAGCATCAGGCCGTCGGCCATCTCCACCACCTCCAGGCGCGCGCCCAGCGTGCTATAGACAGTGCCCATCTCCAGCCCGATGATGCCGCCGCCGATGACCAGCATGCGCTTCGGCACCGAGGCCAGCGCCAGCGCGCCGGTGCTGTCGACGACGCGCGCATCGTCGGGCAAGAAGGGCAACCGCACCGCCTGCGATCCGGCCGCGATGATGGCGCGCTGAAACGCGATGCGCTGCGTGCGCCCGGTCTTATCCTGGCCGTCGCCCGTGGTTTCTTCGACCTGCACCACATAGGGCCCGACGAAGGCCCCGTAGCCGCGCACGACGGTTACCTTACGCATGCGCGCCATCGCCGCCAGCCCGCCCGTGAGCTTGCCGATCACTTGCTGCTTATGGCGACGCAGGCGGTCGATATCGAACGTCGGCTCGCCGTAGGCGATGCCGACGTCGGCCATGTGGCGCACCTCGTCCATCACCGCTGCCACGTGCAACAGTGCCTTGGATGGGATGCAACCCACGTTGAGGCAGACACCGCCCAACGTTGGGTAGCGCTCGACCAGCACGACCCGCAGCCCCAGATCGGCGGCGCGAAACGCCGCCGAATATCCCCCCGGGCCGCCACCGAGCACCAGCACGTCACAGTCGAGATCGGCGCCGACCGCTGGCGCGGACGCCGCTGCCGGCGCGACACTCGGCGCGACTGAAGCCGCCACAGCGGGCGCTGATGGGGCAGATTCCACCGGCGCCGGTCCGGCAACCGGCCCTGAGGCGGCGGCGGTGGCGGCATCGGCCACGTCCAGCGTCAAGATGACCGAGCCCTCGCTGACCTTGTCGCCCAGCGCCACCTTCAGCTCGCGCACCACCCCCGCATGGCTCGATGGAATCTCCATCGACGCCTTGTCCGATTCCACCGTGATCAGCGACTGATCCACCGCCACCAGATCCCCCGGCTTGACCAGCAGTTCGATCACCGCCACATCCTTGAAATCCCCAATGTCCGGGACCCTGACATCCACCGTTGCCATGCTCAGCCCTCCCTCACAGCAGCACACGGCGGAAGTCCGCCAGAATCTGGCCCAAATAAGCGTTGAAGCGCGCCGCCGCCGCCCCGTCGATCACGCGGTGATCCCAGGTCAGTGATAGCGGCAGCATCAGCCGCGGCACGAACTGCTGGCCGTCCCACACCGGCTCCATGCGCGCCTTGCACACACCCAAAATCGCCACCTCGGGGGCGTTGATGATGGGCGTGAAATAACGCCCACCGATGCCGCCCAGGCTCGAAATGGTGAATGTGGCGCCGCTCATTTCCGCCGGGCTGAGCTTGCCCTCGCGAGCTTTCTTGGCCAGTTCGGCCAACTCCTGACTGATTTGCAAAATGCCTTTTTGGTCGGCATTCTTGATCACCGGCACCACCAGGCCGTTGGGGGTGTCGGCCGCAAAACCGATATGCCAGTATCGCTTGAGAATGAGTGCGTCGCCCCCGCCCTCGACGTCGATGGAGCTGTTGAACTCCGGAAACTTCTGGAGGGCGGCCACACAGGCTTTGATCAGAAAAGCCAGCATCGTGACCTTGACGCCGCTCTTTTCGTGCTCCTTGTTGAGTTGGAGCCGAAACGCCTCCAGCTCGGTGATATCGGCGTCGTCGTGGTTGGTGACGGCGGGGATCATCACCGCGTTGCGCATCAGGTTGGCGCCGCTGATCTTCTTGATACGGCTCATCGCCTGGCGCTCGATCGGGCCAAACTTGGCAAAGTCCACCTTCGGCCACGGCAACAGCCCCAAGGCGGCGCCATCGCCGCCACCCTGCGGCGCGCGGGCCGCCTGGGCACGCGTGGTCTGCTCACCAGCCATGACGGCGCGGGTGAACGCCTGCACGTCTTCCACAGTGATGCGCCCCTTGGGCCCGCTGCCGCGCACCTCCTCCAGCGGCACACCCAGCTCACGCGCCAG
This sequence comes from Tepidimonas sp. HKU77, assembly GCF_049728535.1. Lineage (NCBI taxonomy): Bacteria > Pseudomonadati > Pseudomonadota > Betaproteobacteria > Burkholderiales > Tepidimonas > Tepidimonas sp. HKU77. The sequence goes on from NZ_CP187300.1 coordinate 28,273, forward strand.
CTTGCGCACCGAGGGCGACGCGTGCGGCAACCCCACCGGCGGGCGGGTGGGGTCGTGCGCGCCCACGTCCGATGCTCCCGCCGCTGGCGCAGTGGCGGCGGCGACGGCCGCTGGCGGTGCACCCACGGGAGCAGGGGCGACAACCGGTGCCGGCGCGGCCACCTCCACGACGGCGGGCGCCGCAGGCGCCGCGCTTGGCGCTGCAGCCGCTGCTTCCTGCGCTTCCAGCAGCGCGATCACCGAGCCCTCGCTGACCTTGTCGCCCAGCGCCACCTTCAGCTCGCGCACCACCCCCGCGTGGCTCGACGGAATCTCCATCGACGCCTTGTCCGACTCCACCGTGATCAGCGACTGATCCACCGCCACCCGATCCCCCGGCTTGACCAGCAGTTCGATCACCGCCACATCCTTGAAATCCCCAATGTCCGGGACCTTGACTTCTACCAGTGCCATGTCGTGCTCCCCGGATTAGGCGTACAACGGGTTGATCTTGTCGGCGTCGATGCGGTAGCGCGCGATCGCTTCGGCCACGCGCTCACGCGGCACACTGCCCTCATCGGCCAGGGCCTTGAGTGCCGCGACCACGATGTAGTGGCGGTCGACCTCGAAGTGCCGGCGCAGCCGCCAGCGGAAGTCACTGCGACCAAAGCCGTCGGTGCCCAGCACCCGATAGCTGCGGCCTGCGGGGATGAAGGGGCGGATCTGCTCGGCAAACGCGCGTACGTAGTCGGTAGAGGCCACCACCGGCCCTGGGTGCGGTGTCAACTGCTGGGTCACGAAGGGCGCGCGCGGCGTTTCGGTCGGGTGCAGCATGTTCCAGCGCTCACAGTCGTGCCCCTCGCGCGCCAGTTCGGTAAAGCTCGGGCAGCTCCAGACGTTGGCCGCCACGCCCCAATCCGTGGCCAGCAACGTTTGTGCCGCCAAGCTCTCGCGCAGAATGGCGCCGCTGCCCAAGAGCTGCACGCGTGGCGTGAGCTTCGGCCCTTCTTGCAGCAAGTACATGCCGCGGATGATTTGCTCCTCGGTGCCTGGCTTGAGGCCGGGCATCGGGTAATTCTCATTGAGCAAGGTTACATAGAAAAAGACGTTATCCTGCCGCTCGACCATGCGCTTCAAGCCGTGGTGCAGGATGACGGCCACCTCGTGCGCAAACGTCGGGTCGTAGCTGATGCAGTTGGGAATCGTCGCCGCGATCATGTGGCTATGGCCGTCTTCGTGCTGCAGCCCCTCGCCATTGAGCGTGGTGCGCCCGGAAGTGCCGCCCAGCAAGAAGCCGCGCGCCTGCATGTCGCCTGCCGCCCAGGCCAAGTCGCCAAAGCGCTGGAACCCGAACATCGAGTAATAAATGAAAAACGGGATCATGATGCGGTTGTTCGTCGAGTACGACGTCGCCGCGGCAATCCACGAACTCATGCCGCCCGCCTCGTTGATTCCCTCTTGCAGGATCTGCCCGGCCTTGTCCTCGCGGTAGTACATGACCTGGTCTTTGTCGACCGGGGTGTAGAGCTGACCCTTGGGGTTGTAGATGCCGATCTGCCGGAACAACCCTTCCATGCCAAAGGTGCGCGCCTCGTCCACCAGGATGGGCACGACGCGCGGCCCGAGCGCCTGATCGCGCAGCAGCTGCGTCAGAAAACGCACGTAGGCCTGCGTGGTGCTGATCTCGCGCCCCTCGGGCGTGGGTTCGAGCACGGCCTTGAACGTCTCCAGCGACGGTACGGTGAACTGCTCGTCACTGCGGACCCGGCGCTTGGGCAGGTAGCCCCCCAGCGCGCGGCGGCGCTCGTGCAAATAGCGCATCTCCGGCGTGTCGTCGGCCGGCTTGTAAAACGGGATCTTGGGCAGCTCGCTGTCGGGGATCGGGATGTTGAAGCGATCGCGGAAGTAGCGGATGTCCTCGTCCGTGAGCTTCTTTGTCTGGTGCGCGGTATTTTTGCCTTCACCCGCACGCCCCATGCCATAGCCCTTGACCGTCTTGACCAGAATGACGGTCGGCTGCCCTTGGTGATGGTAGGCACGATGAAACGCCGCGTACACCTTCTGGGCATCGTGCCCGCCGCGGCGCAACGCCCAAATCTCTTCGTCGCTCATCTTGGCCACCAGCTCCAGCGCCTTGGGATGGCGGCCAAAGAAGTGCTGGCGTACATAGGCGCCGTCGTTGGCCTTGAACGCTTGGTAATCCCCGTCCAAGGTCTCCATCATGATTTTGCGCAGGATCCCCTCCTTGTCGCGCGCGAGCAGTGGATCCCAGTTGCTACCCCACAGCAGCTTGATCACATTCCAGCCCGCACCGCGAAAGTCGCCCTCGAGCTCCTGGATGATCTTGCCGTTGCCACGCACGGGGCCATCGAGCCGCTGCAGGTTGCAGTTGACGACGAAGATCAGGTTGTCCAACCCCTCTCGCGCGGCCAAGCCGATGGCGCCCATGCTCTCGGGCTCATCCATTTCGCCGTCGCCGCAAAACACCCACACTTTGCGCCGCGAGGTGTCGGCGATGCCGCGCGCATGCAAATACTTCAGGAAGCGCGCCTGATAGATGCCCATGATGGGCCCCAGCCCCATGGAGACGGTCGGAAACTGCCAGAACTCCGGCATCAGCTTGGGGTGTGGATAGCTCGACAGCCCTTTGCCCTCGACCTCCTGACGGAAGTTGAGCAGCTGCTCCTCGGTGATACGCCCTTCCAGGAAGGCGCGCGCGTAAATACCGGGCGCGCTATGCCCCTGGATGTAGAGCAGGTCGCCGCCGTGCGTGCCCCCGCTGTCCGTGTCGTCGGCGTGCCAGAAGTGGTTGAAGCCACACGCCAGCAAATGCGCCAGCGATTGAAACGAGCTGATGTGCCCACCCAGCTCGCTGCCGTCGGGTGACTCGAGCCGGTTGGCCTTGACCACCATGGCCATCGCGTTCCAGCGCATGTACGCGCGCAACCGCCCTTCCAGCTCCAGGTTGCCCGGGCTGCGCTCCTCTTCGTCGGGCTCGATGGTGTTGACGTAGCCAGTGGTCGCCGAAAACGGCAGATCGATGCTGTGCTCGCGCGCCTCTTCCAGCAACTGTTCGAGCAGAAAGTGCGCCCGCTCGGGACCTTCGCGCTCGATGACCGCATCGAGCGCGTCGAGCCACTCGCGCGTCTCTTGTGGATCGGCGTCGGGGGCCACCAGTGGGGAAATGGGGGGCAAGGCTTGGGACATGGGTCGTCTCCTCGATGGAATGCGAAGGGTACGGCGGCGCAAAGCGCCTGTCCATGGAGTGTCGCACGAAATCGCCAAACTTCCAAACTGTGGTTACTAATTTCGTTATGTGAAACAATCACATGGCGCATCGATTCGGGTTTGCCCTAAACTGTCGCCATGGCCGCGAAGGCAACGACGCACGATCGCACTTCAACCCGGCGGTGGTGGCTGGCGCCCCGCCGTTGGTGGGGGCAATGGTGGGACCGCCTGCCCCCCAACCGGCAGGACCAGCTCGCCGTCCTAGGGCCGCTGTTGTCGGTGGTGCTGTTCCTGACGGCCATTTTTACGGCGCTGATGTACTTCACGCGCGAGGAGGTCAGTCGCGAGCAGGAAGCGGTCGTGCGCGACACCGAATACGCCCAGCAACGCCTGCGCTTGCGGCTGCTGGAGCGCCAGGAACAGCTGATGCGGCTGGCACGCGACATCGCCAACCGAACGTTGGAGGAGACCGAATTCGTCTTCCAGGCCGAAGCCCTGGTGCTGCAACACCCCGAGCTGCTGGCGGTGCACTGGATCGGTCCCTACCGCGAAGTCGTCACCGGTTACACGTCGCCCAGCGCCCCGCCGCACAGCCAGCGCCGGGCGGGCGAGACCCTGCCGCCCCACGACACGGACGGCGCCTTCGAGCTGGCCCGGGATCTGCACCAGCCCATTTATTCACGCCCGCTGAAGTGGTCCGATGGCGGGGCGACCCTGCTGCTCGTCGTGCCGTTCGAGGGACACCGCCGTTTTGGTGGAGCGGTGCTGGCCGAATACTCCATCCAGGCACTGTTGCGCTACGCCATACCGACCGAAGTGCTGGCTCGCTACGCGGTGACATTCGTCGATGAGGAGGGAACGGTATGGGCCGGAACGCCGCTGCCGCCGGTGCGGAATTCGTCGCTGTGGCTGCCCTGGATGGCGCGTGCCCAGCGCCACGAGCTGCCTGTCTCGCCGATTGGCAACAGCCTGCTGGTGCGGGTTGAGGGACTTCGTGTCACGCGTGATGCCGGCAGCGAGGCGTTGTTCTGGATCGTGGGAGCAATGAGCGTGGCCACGATCTGGATGCTGCTGGGCAACATGCGCCACACCCGCCGGCGCCTGCAGGCGCAACGCGCGCTGGTGGCCGAGACGAACTTCCGGCGCGCGATGGAAAACTCGATGCTCACCGGCATGCGCGCGCTCGACCTGGAAGGGCGCATCACCTACGTCAACCGCGCGTTTTGCAGCATGACGGGCTGGAGCGAGGAAGACCTCATCGGCGCCACCGCGCCCTTCCCCTATTGGCCCGAATCGGAACACGAAACCCTCATGGCACGGCTACAAGACGAGATCTCTGGCCGCAATGCCCCCGGCGGCTTCGAGGTCCCCGTCAAGCGCAAGAACGGCAGCATCTTCTATGCGCGCATGTACGTCTCGCCGCTGATCGACGCGCAGGGCCGCCAGACGGGCTGGATGACGTCCATGACGGACATCACCGAGGCCAAACGCATCCGCGAGGAACTGACCGCCTCCTACGAGCGCTTCGCGACCGTGCTCGACAGCCTGGACGAGGCAATCTCGGTGGCGCCCCTGCACAGCAGCGAACTCTTGTTTGCCAACCACATCTACCAGCGCTGGTTTGGGACGGGCTCCGCAGGGCATGAGCGCATGTTGGAGTTGTGCGCCTCCGTCCCCGTGCTGCCACCGCAAGACCACTCCGACTTGGTGGACGGCTTGGTAGGCCTGCCTGCCGATGCGCTGGTCGAAGCCATTGCGGAGCACACGGAAATCTTCGTGCCGGAACTGGACAAATGGCTGGAGGTGCGCACACGCTACCTGACCTGGGTGGACGGGCGGCTGGTGCAAATGCTCATCGCCAGCGACATCACCGCGCGCCGTCACGCCGAGCAGCAAGCGGCGCTGCAAGCCGAGCGCGCCGAGGCAGCCAGCCGCTTGATCACCATGGGTGAGATGGCCTCCAGCGTCGCGCACGAACTCAACCAACCGCTGACCGCGATCAGCAACTACGCCAGCGGCATGATCGACCGCCTGCAAAAGGGCGCGATGTCGGCGGACGACCTGTTGGGCGCGCTGCAAAAGACAGTGCGTCAGGCGCAGCGGGCGGGCAACATCATCCAGCGCATCCGCGCCTTCGTCAAACGCAGCGAGCCGCACCCAACCCTTTCGGACGTGGCGCAGATGGTGGCCAACGCCACCGAACTGGCCGAAATCGAGCTGCGGCGACACATGGTGCGCCTCAACATCTACGTCGCGGCACGCCTGCCACGCTTGCTGGTGGACCCCATTCTGATCGAGCAAGCGCTCATCAACCTGCTCAAGAACGCCGGCGAGTCGATTCAGTGCGCAAAGCGCCCACCGGGACAGCGCCTGGTCGAACTGCGCGTGGTGCCGCGCACGATAGACGGTCGGGAGACCGTCTCGTTCACGGTGCGTGACAACGGCTGCGGCATCCCGCAAGAGCAGCTCGACCGCATTTTCGAGGCGTTCTACAGCACCAAGGCCGAAGGCATGGGCATCGGCCTGAAGCTGTGCCGCTCGATCATCGAATCGCACCACGGCAGGCTCGCCGCGCGCAACCTCTACAATGGTGCCGAGGTTGCCGGGTGCGAGTTCACCTTTTGGATCCCCGTGCCCACCGAGAACGCGGCGGCAGACAACCCGCCCTCTGCACAGAACAACGAAGCGCAGACGCCCGAAGGACGATGATGAGCCTGATCCCCAAACGCGGAACTGTGTATGTGGTCGATGACGACGAGGCCGTGCGCGATTCACTGCAATGGCTACTCGAGGGCAAGGACTACCGCGTCAAAACCTTCGAATCGGCCGAGGCGTTCCTGGCCCGCTATGACCCGCGCGAGGTTGCCTGCCTGATCGCCGACATCCGCATGGGTGGCATGAGCGGCATGGAACTGCAGGACCGGCTGCTGGAGCGCCATTCGCCGCTGCCCATTTCCTTCATCACTGGGCATGGCGATGTGCCGATGGCGGTCGCGTCCATGAAAAAGGGCGCGCTCGACTTCATCCAAAAGCCCTTCGACGAGCAGCAGCTCATTGCCCTGGTCGAGAAAATGCTCGATGTGGCACGCGAGTCGTTCGCGGTGCATCAGCAGGCCGCCAACCGCGAAGCGCTGCTGGCCAAGCTGACCACGCGGGAATCGCAGGTGCTCGAGCGCATCGTGGCCGGGCGGCTGAACAAGCAGATCGCCGACGACCTCGGCATCAGCATCAAGACGGTGGAGGCGCACCGCGCCAACATCATGGAAAAACTCGGCGCCAACACCGTGGCCGACCTGCTCAAGATCGCGCTGGCGCCCATCCCCCCGAAAGTGTGACGCTCCCATGACCGCTCAACTCATCGACGGTGTGGCGCTGGCGCGCCTGTGGCGCGAGCGCGTGCGCGAACGCACCGTGGCCCTGCAGACTCGCGGCATCCAGCCGGGTCTGGCCGTGATTCTGGTGGGCGACAATCCCGCCAGTCAGGTGTATGTGCGCAACAAGGTCAAAGCGTGCCAGGAAGTGGGCTTCCACTCGGTGCTGGAGACGCACCCCGCCCACCTGAGCGAGGACGCGCTACTGGCACGCGTGCGTGCCCTCAACGCCGACCCGACCATCCATGGCATCCTGGTGCAGCTGCCGCTGCCGCCTCATATCGACGCGCAGCGCGTGATCGAAACCATCGCCCCGGAAAAAGACGTGGACGGCTTTCATGTCGCCAACGCCGGCGCGCTGATGGTGGGTCAACCGGGCTTCTGGCCCTGCACGCCCTATGGCTGCATGAAAATGCTGGAGCACATCGGCTTCGACCCCCGCGGCAAGCACGCGGTGGTCATCGGTCGCAGCAACATCGTGGGCAAGCCCATGGCGCTGATGCTGCTGCACGCGCACGCCACCGTCACCATTTGCCACAGTGCCACGGTGGATCTGGCACAGCACACGCGCCAAGCCGACGTGATCGTGGTCGCCGTGGGCAAGCGGGGCGTGCTGACCGCCGAGATGGTCAAACCGGGCGCGGTCGTGATCGACGTCGGCATGAACCGCGACGAAGCCGGCAAGCTATGCGGCGACGTGGATTTCGAGGGCGTGCGCCAGGTTGCGGGGTGGATCACGCCGGTGCCCGGCGGTGTCGGCCCCATGACCATCACCATGCTGCTCGTCAACACGCTACAGGCGGCCGAGCGCGTGGCCACCTGACTGCGTGGGCACCTGCGCCACGGACGGCGCCCCGGGCTGCCCTCTCACCCCTGACCGCGCCGCCCCGCCAGCCACCACAGGCTGCGCAGGGCGCACAGCCACTGCAGCCCGACGAGCAGGCTGCCCAGGCCGTGCCAGAGCGCGAGGTTGGCGCCGGTCTGGCGCGCGGTCAAAATCTTTTGAGCCACGCCAAACTCCTGTACCAGACCAGCCAGTGCCCCCAACAGCAACCAAGGCAGCAGCGCCCAACTGGCGTCGCCCGCTGCACCGCGCCCACGCTGGGCACGCCCCCAAAGCAAAAGCGCCAACGCGGCCGCTACGCTCCAATACGACTGCACCTCAAACAAGCGTGCGGCCATGCCGCCGGCCACTGCGGGGTTGTTGAAGTGGTGAAACAGCAGTGGCACGGCAACGAAACTCAACCCCGTGGTCACCCCCCACCACAGGGCCGCGACCAACAGCGGCCAGCGCTCGTGCCACGCGGCCATTGCCCCCGCACTCCCCGTCATTCGTAGCGCACGGCGACGATCTCGTAGCGCCGCACGCCGTTGGGAGCCTGGACTTCGGCCACGTCGCCCTCTTCCTTGCCAATGAGCGCGCGCGCGATCGGGCTGGAGACGTTGATCAGGCCCAGCTTCAGGTCGGCCTCGTCCTCGCCGACGATCTGGTACGTCACCTGCTCGCCCGTGTCTTCGTCGGCCAGTTCGACGGTGGCGCCAAACACCACGCGGCCGCCGGCATCGAGCGCCGATGGGTCGATCACCTGCGCTGCCGCGAGCTTGCCTTCGATTTCCTTGATGCGGCCCTCGATGAAACCTTGGCGGTCCTTGGCCGCGTCGTACTCGGCGTTTTCGCTCAGGTCGCCTTGCGCCCGCGCCTCGGCGATCGCCTGGATGACGGCGGGTCGCTCCACGGTTTTGAGACGATGCAGCTCTTCCTTGAGCCGCTCGGCCCCGCGTTTGGTCAATGGAATGGTTGGCATGGCGTTCAGGGTTCCAAAAGGCAAACCGCCGAGCGTTGCCGGTCGGCGGTTTGCACTGTACGATGGACGCAATGATAACCGGTTTGACGCGCTGCACCAGCCCCGCCGCTCAGGCCAGCTGCGCGTGGAGCTCGGCCAGGGCGTAGACCGGCAAGTCGTTCATCACCTTCATGCCCTCCACCGCGGCCTCGGCGCCAAAAATCGTGGTGAAGGTCGTCACACGGTGGGCCAGCGACGCGATACGGATGTGGCGCGAGTCGGCGATCGCGTTGCGTCGCTCCTCCACCGTGTTGATGACCATGGCGATCTCGCCGTTTTTGATCATGTCCACGACGTGGGGACGGCCCTCGGTGACCTTGTTGACGACCTCACAGGCGATGCCCGCGGCCTGGATGGCCGCTGCCGTGCCGCGGGTAGCGACCAACTCGAAACCCATGGCGGCCAGCTCGCGTGCGATGGGCACGACGCGCGCCTTGTCCCCCGGCTTGACGGAGAGAAACACGCGCCGCACCGCGTCATCGGGCCGCGGCAATCGCACGCCCGCGGCCAGCTGTGCCTTGACGAACGCCTCGCCAAAGCTGCGCCCCACTCCCATGACCTCGCCAGTGGACTTCATCTCCGGCCCCAGGATGGTGTCCACGCCCGGGAACTTGACGAATGGGAAGACCGCTTCTTTCACGCTGAAGTAGGGCGGCATCACCTCGGCCGTCACGCCTTGCTGGGCCAGCGTCTGCCCCGCCATGCAGCGCGCCGCGACCTTGGCCAGTGCGATGCCGGTGGCCTTGGAGACGAACGGCACCGTGCGGCTGGCGCGGGGGTTGACTTCCAGCACGTAGATCACGTCCTGTTTTCCCCCCAGGCCGTCGTCGACCTCCTGGATGGCAAACTGCACGTTCATCAGGCCCACCACCTGCAACGCCTCGGCCAGCGCCGCGGTCTGGCGCTTGATCTCGGCCACCGTCGCGGCCGACAAGTAGTACGGCGGCAGCGAGCAAGCGGAGTCGCCCGAGTGCACGCCGGCTTGCTCGATGTGCTCCATCACGCCACCGATGAGCACTTGGCCTCTCGCGTCGCGCACGCAATCGACGTCACACTCAATGGCGTCGTTGAGGAAACGGTCGAGCAAAACCGGCGAGTCGTTGCTGACCTTGACCGCCTCGCGCATGTAGCGCTCCAGATCGCGCGGTTCGTGCACGATCTCCATCGCCCGCCCGCCCAGCACATAACTCGGCCGCACCACCAGCGGGTAGCCCAGCTCGGCCGCTTTGTCCATCGCCTCGGCTTCCGTGCGGGCGGTGGCGTTGGGCGGCTGCTTCAGGCCCAGGCGGTGCAGCATTTGCTGGAAGCGCTCGCGGTCCTCGGCGGCGTCGATCATGTCAGGGGACGTGCCGATGATGGGCACCCCGGCGCGCTCCAGCCCCAGCGCGAGCTTCAGCGGCGTCTGCCCGCCGTACTGCACGATCACCCCCTCGGGCCGCTCCTTGGCCACGATCTCCAGCACGTCCTCCAGCGTCAACGGCTCGAAATACAGCCGGTCACTGGTATCGTAGTCGGTGGAGACGGTCTCTGGGTTGCAGTTGACCATGATGGTCTCGAAGCCGTCTTCTCGCAGCGCCAGTGCCGCGTGCACGCAACAATAGTCGAACTCGATGCCCTGGCCGATGCGGTTCGGCCCACCCCCCAGCACGACGATCTTGCGCCGCTGGCTGGGTTCGGCCTCGCACTCGTCTTCGTAGGTCGAATACAGATAGGCGGTGTGGCTGGCGAACTCGGCCGCACAGGTGTCCACACGCTTGTACACGGGACGAATGCCCAGCGCGTGGCGGTGCGAGCGCACCGCCTTCTCGGTGCTGGCGAGCAGTTTGGCGAGCCGCCGATCCGAAAAGCCCTTGCGCTTGAGGGTGCGCAGCGTGGTGGCATCCAGTGCGTCGAGCGCGCGCGCCCCATGCTGCGCGGTGTGGGCATCCAGCGCCAGCTCGATCTGCACGATCTCTTGGATTTGCGCCAAAAACCATGGGTCGATTTTGGTGAAGTGGTGCACTTCCTCGAGCGACCAACCCGCGGCAAACGCATCGCCCACGTACCAGATGCGCTCGGGCCCCGGCTCGCCCAGCTCGCGCTCCAGCGTTTCGCGGTCCTGGGTCTTTTCGTTCATGCCGTCGACGCCCACCTCCAGCCCGCGCAAGGCCTTCTGGAAGCTCTCTTGGAAGGTGCGGCCGATGGCCATCACCTCGCCCACTGACTTCATCTGGGTGGTCAGGCGGTCGTTGGCCTGCGGAAACTTCTCGAACGCAAAGCGCGGGATTTTGGTGACGACGTAGTCGATCGTGGGCTCGAACGACGCCGGCGTGGCGCCGCCGGTAATTTCGTTGCGCAGCTCGTCGAGCGTGTAGCCCACGGCCAGCTTGGCCGCTACCTTGGCGATCGGAAAGCCCGTCGCCTTGGATGCTAGCGCTGAGGAGCGGCTCACGCGCGGGTTCATCTCGATGACGATCATGCGGCCGTCCTTGGGGTTGACCGCAAACTGCACGTTCGAGCCGCCAGTGTCCACCCCGATCTCGCGCAGCACCGCGATCGATGCGTCGCGCATGATCTGATATTCCTTGTCGGTCAGCGTCTGTGCCGGCGCCACCGTGATCGAGTCGCCCGTGTGCACGCCCATGGGGTCGAGGTTTTCGATCGAGCACACGATGATGCAGTTGTCCGACTTGTCGCGCACCACCTCCATCTCGAACTCTTTCCAACCCACGAGCGACTCTTCGATGAGCAGCTCGCTGGTCGGCGAGGCCTCCAGGCCGCGCTTGCAGATGGTCTCGAACTCCTCGGGGTTGTAGGCGATACCGCCGCCCGTGCCCCCCAGGGTGAAACTGGGGCGAATGACGGCTGGAAAGCCCACGGTGCGCTGCACTGCCCACGCCTCCTCCATGCTGTGGGCGATGCCGGAGCGCGCCGACTCCAGCCCGATGCGCGTCATCGCTTCTTTGAACTTGAGGCGGTCTTCGGCCTTGTCGATCGCCTCGGGCGAGGCGCCGATGAGCTCACAGCCGTACTTGTGCAGCACCCCCTGACGCCACAAGTCCAGCGCACAGTTGAGCGCGGTCTGCCCGCCCATGGTGGGCAAGATGGCGTCCGGGCGCTCTTTGGCGATGATTTTTTCCACCGTCTGCCAGGTGATGGGCTCGATGTAGACCGCGTCGGCCGTGGCCGGATCGGTCATGATGGTGGCCGGGTTGCTGTTGATCAGAATGACGCGATAGCCCTCCTCGCGCAGGGCCTTGCAGGCCTGCACGCCGGAGTAGTCGAACTCGCACGCCTGACCGATGACGATTGGCCCGGCGCCGATGATGAGAATGCTGCGAAGGTCGGTACGCTTGGGCATGGGTCAGTTTCCAGCGGCCATGAGGGCGGTGAAACGGTCGAACAGATACGCGATGTCGTGCGGACCGGGCGAGGCTTCGGGGTGGCCCTGGAAGCCGAACGCCGGGCGGTCGGTACGGGCGATGCCCTGCAAGGTGCCGTCGAACAGGCTGACGTGGGTGGCGCGCAGCGTCGCCGGCAGCCGCTCGGCATCGACCGCGAAGCCGTGGTTTTGGCTGGTGATGCTCACGCGCCCGGTGTCGAGGTCCTTGACCGGATGGTTGGCCCCGTGGTGGCCGAACTTCATCTTGAACGTGCGCGCGCCGCTGGCCAGCGCCAAGATCTGATGCCCGAGGCAGATCCCAAACGTCGGCACGCCCGCGTCGACGACGCGCGCAGCGGCGTCGATGGCATAGTCACACGGCTGGGGGTCGCCCGGGCCGTTGGAGAGAAACACCCCGTCGGGCTGCAGCGCCAGCACGTCGGCCGCCGGCGTGCGCGCCGGCACCACGGTGATGCGGCAGCCCCGCTCCGCCAACATGCGCAGGATGTTGCGCTTGACACCAAAGTCATACGCCACGACGTGAAAACGCGGCGCCGTCTGACGCCCGTAGCCGGGCGTGCCATCCGCACGCCGCAGGCGCCATTCGGTTTCGGTCCACTCATAGGGCGCGGCAGTGGTCACCGCCTGCGCGAGGTCCAACCCGGCCATGCTGGGGGCTGAGCGGGCCAGCTCGCACGCCTCCGCCCGCACCGCATCGGTCAGAGGCTGACCGACGGGTAGCGCCACGATCGCGCCATTTTGCGCGCCATGCTCGCGCAGGCGGCGCGTCAGCGCGCGCGTATCGAGCCCGGCCATGGCCACGATGCCCTGCTCGCGCAGGTAGTCCGACAGGCTGCGTTCGGCGCGGAAGTTGGAGGCGAGCAGGGGCAGGTCTTTGATGATCAGGCCGGCGGCTTGCACGGCGCCGGACTCGACATCCTCGGCGTTGACCCCAACGTTGCCAATGTGCGGATACGTGAGGGTCACGATCTGCTGGCGGTAGCTGGGGTCGGTGAGGATTTCCTGATAGCCGGTGATGGCGGTGTTGAACACCACTTCCCCGACGGTGTGCCCGGGCGCGCCGATGGACACACCTTCAAAGACCGTGCCGTCTGCGAGCGCGAGAAGGGCGGGTGCGAAGACGGGAAACACGGACACTCTCTCCAGGATGGTTGACGCGCGCCCGCACCCGCCCGGCCCCGTCCGCTGCAGCAGACATCAGCCCGCTGGCAGGACAGACGCCGAGTGTGCGCGGACGGTCTGGGTAAACTTTTCGATTATAGCCGCCGCGCTAGCGGCCAAGACGGCGTCAACGACGGCTCGCGCACCCCATCGCCGCGACGGCGCTGGCGTGCAGACAGATCGCCGCCGCCGCGGCAACGTTGAGCGATTCTTCGCCACCGGGCTGCGCGATGCGCACCACCAACCCCGCCTGCGCCATGAGATCTGGGGACACGCCCTGCCCTTCATGCCCCAGCAGCCATGCGCACGGCCAGGGTAGCCGCGCGGCGTGCAAAAACTCGCCCTGGTGCGAGCTGGTCGCCAGCAGCGGCACGCCTAGCCCCGCCAGTGCCGACGCCTGCGCGCCTTCGACCAGTTGCAAGGCGAAGTGCGCGCCCATGCCGGCGCGCAGCACTTTCGGTGCCCACAGCGCCACCGTGCCGCGCAACGCGAGCACCTGTCGAAACCCGAAGGCGGCGGCGCTGCGCAGGATGGAGCCCACATTGCCAGGATCTTGCAACCGATCGAGCACCACGGTAGGTAGCCCGGCCGTGATCGCGGCCGGCGCGCCAAGCGGCGCCAAGAACGCCACGGCCGGCGGTGACTCCAGCGGACTGATCCACGCCATCAGCGCATCCGTCACCTCCCACACCGCGACCTGCCGATCCAGCCGACCGGCGGCTTGCTGCGCCCCCACCCAAGCCAAGCCCGCTTGGGTGCACACCACGGTCTCGGGCTGGCGGCCGCGCGCCAGCATCGCGCCGCAGAGATGATCCCCTTCGATCCACACCCGGCCGTCGCGGCGATAGGCAGCGCCGTCAGCCACCAAACGACGCAAGCGTTTGAGGCGCGGGTTGTCGCGCGAAGCGATCGTCTCTACGGTCATACCAGCCCCCGCTCGCGCAGCACCTGCGCCACGGGCGCGAAGCTGCGCCGATGCCACGGCGTGGGCCCCAGCGAGCGCAGCGCCTGCAGGTGCTGCGGCGTGCCGTAGCCGCGGTGGCGGTCGAAGCCATACGCGGGGTAGGCCGCATGCGCTTCGTCCATCACGCGGTCGCGCGTGACCTTGGCCACGATCGATGCCGCGGCAATGGCGGCGACCGTCGCATCGCCGCCGACGATGGCCTCGGCCCGCACGGGCAGCGTGGGCAGCCGGTTGCCATCGACCCTGACCAACTGCGGCCGCAGCCGCAACGCCGCCACCGCGCGCTGCATGGCCGCCAGCGTGGCCTGCAGGATGTTGATCTGGTCGATCTCCTCCACGCTGGCCACGCCCACGCCCACGCTGAGCGCGTGCGCCCAGATGCGGTCGTGCAGCTGCTCACGCTGCGGGGCTGTGAGCGCCTTGGAATCGGCCACGCCTTCGATGGGCACGCTGGGATCCAAAATGACGGCCGCTGCCACCACCGGCCCCGCCAGCGGGCCGCGCCCCGCCTCGTCGACACCGGCGACCAACCCGTCGTCGCCGCCCCAGTCGAGTGTGGCCTGCACCCCGCGCAGCCCCGCCCCAGCGCCGGTCTGGCGTGGCGCTGCCATGGCGCGAGCCCTGGTTTGCACCCGACTCATGCGCCCCCCTTGGCAGCCAGCACGTCGGCGATGGCCGCCTGCGCCAGCCCCACGGTATCGCGGCGCAGTTCGGCGTGCAGCGCGTCGAAGCGCTGCTGCAGCCGCTCGCGCCGCCGCCGTGCCGGTGCATCCTCGTCCAGCCAAGCCAAGGTTTCGCGCGCCAGCGCCTCGGGCGTGGCCGCGTCTTGCAGCAGCTCGGGCACGACGAATTCGCGTGCCAAAATGTTGGGCAACCCCACCCAGGGCTGGCGCATCTGGCGCCGCGTGATCTGCCAGGACAGCCAGTGCATGTGGTAAGCGATGACCATGGGGCGCTTGAACAGCGCCGCCTCCAGGGTGGCCGTGCCACTGGCCACGAGCACCGCATCGCATGCGGCCAGCGCGGTGTGCGAGCCCCCCTGCAGCACCGTCACTGCGGTGGCCACTTCGCTCGCGGCCACGGCCGCCGCGATCGGCGCGTGCAGCGCGGGCACGGCCGGCAACACGAAGCGCAACCCGGGCCGCGCCTGCCGCATGCGCGCCGCCGCCGCCAAAAACCGCGGCATCAGATGCGCCACTTCGGCCCGGCGACTACCCGGCAACAGCGCCACGACCGGGGCGGCGACGTCCAGACCCAGTTGCCGTCGCGCGGCGCTGGCATCGGGGCGCTGCGGGATGACCGCCGCCAACGGATGCCCCACATACGTCGCGGCGATACCGTGCTCGGCCAGCAGCGCTGGCTCGAAAGGAAAAATGCACAGCACGTGGTCGCAAGCGCGGCGAATGAGCGTCACGCGCTCGGGCCGCCAGGCCCAGATGGCCGGGGCCACGAAATGCACGGTGGGAATACCCGCCGCGCGCAGGTCGGCCTCCAGCGGCAGGTTGAAATCGGGAGCATCGACCCCGATGAACAGGCGCGGGGGCTGGGCCAGCCAGCGCTGGCGCAACTGGCGACGAATCCCCACGATCTCGCGGTAGTGGCGCAGCACCTCGACGTAGCCGCGCACGGCCAATCGGTCGCTGGACCACCAGGCCTGAAAACCCTGCGCATGCATCGCCGCCCCGCCGATGCCGACGGCCCGCCAATGCGGCCAACGGCGATGCAGCCCTTGCAACAACTGGGCCGCGAGCACATCGCCCGAGGCCTCGCCCGCCACCATCGCCAGCTCGGCAGCCTCACCACCGCTGCTCGGCGTGGCCCCATCGGTACCGCTGGCCGCCGTCAACGCACGATCCCTCGCTGCGGATCCACGCCCGCCAAAAAGTCGTGCATCAGCGCCACGTCGGCCACGGCCTCGGGGTGGGTATCCACCAAGGCCTCGATGCGCGCCACCGCCTGCTCCAACGTCAGCCCCTCGCGGTAGAGCGCCTTGTGCATGGCCTTGACGGCGGCGATGCGCTGCGGGCCAAAGCCGCGGCGGCGCAATCCTTCGTAGTTCATCGATCGCGCCTGCGCGGGCTGGCCCTGTGCCATCACGAACGGGGGCACATCGGCAAACAGCAGGGCGCACATCGCGGTCATGGCGTGGGCCCCGATGCGCACGAATTGGTGCACAACCGTAAAACCACCCAAAATGGCCCAGTCGCCCACCTGCACATGGCCAGCCAGTTGGGCGTTGTTGGCAAAAATGGTGTGGTTGCCCACCACGCAGTCGTGCGCCAAGTGCGTGTAGGCCATCATCCAGTTGTCGTTGCCCAGCCGGGTCACGCCGCCGCCTTGCACCGTGCCGATGTGGTAGGTGCTGTATTCGCGGATGGTATTGCGGTCGCCGATCACGAGTTCGCACGGCTCGCCCGCATATTTTTTGTCCTGGCTGGGCAGCCCCAAGCTGACGAAGGGGTAAATGCGGTTGTCGCGCCCCAGCGTCGTGCGCCCCTCCAGCACGCAGTGGGCGCCGATGCGGGTGCCGGCACCGACGCGCACCTGCGGGCCAATGAGGGTGTAGGGGCCAACCTCGACATCGTCGTCCAGCTCGGCCTTGGGGTCGACCAGGGCAGTGGGGTGGATGCGGGCCATGGCCGCCTCAGGCGATGGTGCGCATGGTGCACATGAGCTCGGCCTCGCAGGCGATCTCATCGCCCACGCGGGTCGTTCCCTTGAACTTGAAGATACCGGCCTTCATGCGCTCCAGCGTCACGTCCATGATGAGTTGGTCGCCCGGCTCCACCG
Organism: Tepidimonas sp. HKU77; assembly: GCF_049728535.1. Classification (NCBI taxonomy): domain Bacteria; kingdom Pseudomonadati; phylum Pseudomonadota; class Betaproteobacteria; order Burkholderiales; genus Tepidimonas; species Tepidimonas sp. HKU77. The sequence continues at coordinate 44,992 of NZ_CP187300.1, forward strand.
GCCGCTTGAAGCGCGCGCCATCGATGCCAGCAAAGTAGTAGACCGTTTTGTCGTCCGGCGTCACGCCCAGCGTCTCGAACGCCAGCAGCGCCGCGGTCTGCGCCAACGCCTCCAGCATGAGCACGCCAGGGAAAACGGGCCGATGCGGAAAGTGCCCCGTAAACACCGGCTCGTTGATGGTCACGTTTTTCAGCGCCCGGATCGAGACGCCCTTTTGCACCTCCAGCACCCGGTCCACCAGCAGGATCGGGTAGCGGTGTGGCAGTCGTTTGAGGATGTGGTGAATGTCCATGCTCATGTCAAGCGTCGCTCCAGGGCTCTGAGCCGCTCACGCAACCCGTGCAACTGGCGCAGGGTGGCGGCATTTTTTTCCCAGGCGCGATTGTCGTCGATCGGAAAGACCCCGCTGTAGTGGCCCGGCTGCAAAATCGAGCGCATCACCACCGACGCGGCAGAAATATGCACATGGTCGGCCAGCTCCAGGTGCCCCAGCACGATCGCCCCGCCCCCTAGGGTGCAATGGGCACCGATGCGCGCCGAGCCGGCGATGCCGACACAGCCGGCCATGGCGGTGTGGCGGCCCACGCGCACGTTGTGGCCGATCTGGATCAGGTTGTCGAGCTTGACGCCATCTTCCAGCACCGTGTCGCCAAGCGCGCCGCGGTCGATGCAGCAGTTGGCGCCGATCTCGACGTCGTCGCCGATGCGCACGGCGCCCAGCTGCTCGATTTTGACCCAAGCCTTGCCGCTGCCATCCGGCAACGGGGCGGGCGCGAAGCCGAAGCCGTCGGCCCCGATGACCGTACCCCCATGGACGATGCCGCGCGCACCGATGCGGCAGTCGTAGCCCAGCACGACCCCGGGCCCCAGGCGCGTGCCCTCCCCCACTGACGCGCGCGCCTGCACCACGGCGTGTGCCCCGATGTGGGCCTCGGCCCGTACCACGGCACCGCTTTCCACCACCGCCATCGGCCCCACGGAGGCGCTGGGGTGCACCTCGGCATCCGGCGCGAGATAGGCCGTCGGATGCACCCCGGACGACTCTGGCCGTGGCTGCACGTGCCGACGCCACCACTGGGTCAGGTGAGCAAACGTCAGATAAGGGTCGGGGCTTGCCCAACAGGCCCAGCCAGACTCGGGCGGATCGGGGCGCGCCATGACGTCGGCCACCAGGTCGGGCGGCGCCAGGATCACCCCGGCGCGCGAGTGCGCCACCGCGCCCCGGTAGCGCGGATGCGCGACGAACGCCAGCGCGTCCTCGGTGGCCTCGGCCAGTGGTGCGATGCGGTGCACCACGCGATCGGCCTCGCCATGCAAAACGCCGCCCAAGGCGGCGTGCAGCGTGCGCAGGGTGGCGCTCACTTGGCGCTGTTCAGGCCATTGATGACCTTGTCCGTGATATCGTGCTTGGGCGCGATGTACACGGCCTCTTGCAAGATGAGGTCGTATTTTTCGGCCTCGGCAATCTGCTTGATGACGCGGTTGGCGCGCTCGATGACTTGCTGCAGCTCCTCGTTGCGGCGCTGCGCCAGGTCTTCCTGAAACTCGCGGCGGCGACGCTGGAAGTCGCGGTCGAGCTCGGCGAGCTGGCGCTGGCGCGCGGCGCGTTGCGACTCGGACAGGGTCGGGGCGTCCTTCTCAAACTTTTCGCTCGCCTGGCGCAGTTGGTTGCCCAGCGCCTCGATCTCGCGCTCGCGACGGGAGAATTCTTGTTCCAGCCGCGTCTGCGCGGCCTTGGCCGCGTTGGAATCGCGCAGGATGCGCTCGGTGCTCACGAAGCCAATCTTGATGTCCTGGGCCAGCGCGGGGGCAGCACTCGCCGCGGCCAGCGCCGCCATCAGCACCCAGCGGGCGCCCCAAGTCCGGGTCGTGTGTTTCATCAGAATGCGGTACCGATCGAGAATTGAATGGATTGCGTCTTGTCGCCGGTCTGCTTACGCACCGGCTTGGCAAAGGCGATTCTAAGCGGGCCGACGGGCGAGATCCAGCTCACGCCGATACCAGCCGAGGCGCGCAAGTCGGAGAGCGTGAACTTCTGTTCAGGCGCGTACACGTTGCCGATATCGAAAAAGCCAAACAGACGCAGCGTGCGGTCGTTGCCAGCGCCGGGGAACGGCGCGATCAGCTCGGTGTTGAGTAGCACCATTTTGGTCCCACCGAGGTAGGCGCGGTCGGCGCTGCCGACGATGGCGCTGGTGCCGCCGAGCGTGCCCGATTCGAACCCGCGCACCGACCCCAAACCGCCGCCGTAGAAATGCTTGAACAATGGCACCGGCTTGCCCCCCAGGCCCTTGGCCCACCCGGCCTCGGCGTTGAAGGCGAGCGTAAATTTCTTGTTCAGCGGCAGGTACTGCTGGTACTGGGCACTGCCCTTGACGTAGCGGGTATCGCCCGCGATACCCAGCTCACCGTTGAGGCGCTTGAGCGTCCCGCGCGATGGCACCAACGCGCTGTCGCGCTCGTCGCGGGCCCAGCCGACCGTGACCGGTACCGACAGCGGGGAGTCGCCAAACTGGGCGATGAAGTCGTTGTACGCCACGGGCATGCGGTTGCCGGGCTCGATCTTGGTCTGCTCGACGCCGATGCCGAAGTAGACCGTATCCGTTTCGGTAAATGGCACGCCAAAGCGGATCGATGCGCCCGGCGTCACGAGCCGGTAGTCGCCATCTTGGGCATCGAACGGCCGCGTGGTGCGGTAGTACACATCGAGCGTGCGCGACACGCCATCGTCGGTGAAGTAAGGGTTGGTCGTGCTGAGCACCAACTGGCGGTTGAACTTGCTGGTGTTGACGTTCAACCCCAGGTAGTTGCCCGTGCCGAACACGTTTTCCTGTTGGATGCCTGCCAGCAGCGAGAGCTTTTCCGACTGCGAGTAACCCGCTCCCACGGTCAGGTTGCCAGTGGGCTTTTCCACCACGGTCATGACCAGATCCACCTGGTCCGGCGCGCCGGGCACCTCCTGCGTGTCGACGCGCACCTCGGTGAAGAAGCCGAGCCGGTCCACCCGGTCGCGTGACAGGCGGATCTTGTCGCTGTCGTACCACGCCGATTCGAGCTGGCGAAACTCGCGCCGGATGACTTCGTCGCGCGTGCGGTTGTTGCCTTCGATCTGGATGCGACGCACATACGCCCGCCGCGAGGGCTGCGCGCGCAGCACGATGGCGACACGGTTTTTCTCGCGGTCGATTTCGGGCACCGCCTCGACCCGGGCGAAGGCGTAGCCAAACGCGCCGAAGAAGTCGGTGAATGCCTTGACGGTCTGCTCGACGTGCTCGGCGTTGTAAGGCTGCCCGGGCTGGATGCGGATGAGCGACTGGAACTCCGCCTCCTTGCCCAGGTAGTCGCCCTCCATGCGCACCGCCGACACCAGGTAGCGCGGCCCCTCGGTGATATTGATCGTGAGGGTAAGCGACGACTTGTCCGGCGACAGCGCGACCTGGGTCGAATCGATGTTGAACTCGAGATAGCCACGCGTCAGGTAGTACGAGCGCAGCGTCTCCAAGTCCGCGTTGAGTTTGGCGCGCGAATAGCGGTCACTCTTGGTGTACCAGCTCAGCCACCCGCCCGTGTCCAGGTCGAACAGGTCGAGCAGCGTTTTCTCGGAAAACGCCTGCGCGCCGACGATGCGGATCTCGCGAATCTTGGTAACGTCACCCTCGACCACGTTGAAATTGAGGTTGACGCGGTTGCGCTCGATCGGCGTGACGGTGGTAGTCACCTGCACCGCATACATGCTGCGGTTGAGGTATTGGCGCTTGAGTTCCTGCTCGGCGCGGTCGGCCAACGACCGGTCGAAGGGCCGCCCCTCGGTCAGCCCGATGTCGCGCAGGGCCTTGCGCAATACGTCCTTGTCGAACTCCTTGATGCCCGTAAAACTGACGTCGGCCACCGTCGGGCGCTCCTCGACGATGACGACCAACACGTCACCGTCGACCTGCAGGCGCACGTCCGAGAACAATCCAAGCCCGAACAGAGCCCGGATCGCGGCAGCGCCTTGCTCGTCCGAGTAGGTGTCACCGACCCGAAACGGCAACGAGGCAAAGACGGTGCCGGGCTCGACCCGCTGCAGCCCCTCGACGCGAATGTCGCGAACGGTGAACGGATTGACGGCCCAGGCCGGCAAGGCAGTGGCCAGCGACGCCAGCAAAACGCCGGCGCGCACGCGCCAAGTGCGCTGTGAGATGGGTTTCATGCGATGCGATCCGGCTCGGGGTCAACCGAGCAATCGGGCAAGGTCGTTGAAGATGGCCAGCGACATCAGGGCGATCAGCACTGCCATACCACCCCGCTGCAGCCGGTCCATCCAAACGTCGGACAGCGGCCGGCCAGCCACCGCTTCCCAAAGATAATACAACAGGTGACCCCCGTCGAGGACGGGCAGCGGCAACAGATTGAGCACGCCCAGGCTGACGCTGACCAACGCCAAGAACGACAAAAACGGTATCCACCCCAAGCTGGCCGAGCGCCCGGCGTAGTCGGCGATCGTCAACGGCCCGCTGAGGTTGCTCAACGACGCCTGCCCGGTCAACATCTTGCCCATCATTTGCAGCGACAACACCGAAACCTCCGCCGTTCGGCGCAGCCCCTCGCCCAGCGCTTGCAGCGGGCCATGCGAGACCGTCGTCATCGCTGGCGCGGCGCCAATCATGGCCCCCACCCGTCCGACCCAGGCATCGCCCTGACGCTGCGCTTGCGGCGTGACGACGACGTCGATCACCTCGCCCGCACGCTCGATGCGCCAGCGCTGTGGGCGCGCGTTACCGCTGGCATCGACCGCCGCGCGAATGCGCGCACGCAGCTGCTGCGCATCGGCGATCGGCTCACCATCGACGGCCAGCACGCGATCACCCGGGCGCAGCCCGGCCGCAGCGGCGGCGCCGTCGGGCATGACCTCTCCCACCTCGGCGGCAGACCAGGGCGCGACGATGCCGATGCGCTCGAACAGACGCGCATCGACCTCCCGCGCCTGCAGCGTCGACAGCGGCAACCACACCTCACGGCCAGGGGCATCCGGCGCCTCGGCCAGCCACAGGCGCACGTCGCTGCCGTCGAGCGCCGCCCGGGTCAAGACCCAGCGCACATCCTCGAACGACCGCACGGGCTCGGGCTCCGCGCCCGGCAGCGCCGCGGCCGTCACCCATTCGCCGCCCCGAATGCCGGCCTGCTCGGCCAACGACGCCGCCGTCGGGCTGCCCAGCACCGGTTGCGCTTGTGGCACGCCCCACCACGCGACGAACGCATAGAGCACGACGGCCAGCAGCAGGTTGGCGGCTGGCCCGGCGGCCACGATCGCCGCCCGGCGCGCCAACGGCTGCGCGTCGAACGCCAGATGCCGCTGCGCGGCGGGCACCGGGCCTTCACGCCCGTCGAGCATGCGCACATAGCCGCCCAAGGGCAGCGCGGCCAGCACGAATTCCGTGCCGTGGCGGTTGCGCCATGTCAGCAGCGGTCGGCCAAACCCGATCGAAAACCGCAACACCGGCACGCCACAGGCCACCGCCATGCGGTAGTGCCCCCACTCGTGCACCGCGATCAGGATGGCAATCGCCACCAGAAACGACAGAAGGGTCAACATGTCAATGTCCGTTGTGCCGCAGAAACCATCAGCCCGCCGCCAGCGCCTGCACGCGCGCCGCTGCGTGTGCGCGCGCCTCACGGTCGATGGCCAGCAAATCCGCCAACGACTCGGGCTTGGAGGGCACAAACGCCTCCAGCGTTCCGCGGTTGACGTGGTAGATGCGGTCGAAGCGCAGCCGACCCTGCAAAAAGGCATCGACCGCCACCTCGTTGGCAGCGTTGAGGACGGCCGTGGTGCCCGCGGGGGCGCACAAGGCCTCCCAAGCCAGATACAAACCCGGAAAGCGCTGCCGGTCGGCCGGCTCGAAGGTCAGCGCGCCCAGCGTGGCGAAGTCCAGCGCCTCCGCCCCCGATTCGATGCGCTCGGGCCAGCTCAGCCCATACGCGATCGGCACGCGCATGTCGGGCGTGCCCAACTGGGCGACGACGGAGCGGTCGCGAAATTGCACCATCGAGTGCACCACGCTCTGGGGGTGGATGACGACCTCGATCTGCTCGGGCGCAAAACCAAACAGGTACCGGGCCTCGATCACCTCCAGGGCCTTGTTCATCATGGTGGCCGAGTCGACCGAAATCTTGCGCCCCATGACCCAGTTCGGGTGTGCACAGGCTTCCTCGGGCGTCACCGTCGCCAGCGTTGCCGGATCGCGCTGCCGAAACGGGCCACCGGAGGCGGTCAGCACGATCTTCTCGACCCGCTGCGGCCAGTGCGACGGATCCTCCGGCAACGCCTGAAAAATCGCCGAGTGCTCGCTGTCGATCGGCAGCAGGCGGGCACCGCCGCTGCGCACCGCGTCGACGAACAGCTCGCCACCGACGACCAGCGCTTCTTTGTTGGCCAGCAGCAACCGCTTGCCCGCGCGCGCAGCCGCCAGGCACGGCGCCAGACCGGCGGCGCCGACGATCGCGGCCATCACGGTATCCACTTCCGGGTGGGCGGCAATCGCCTCCAGCCCCTGCGGCCCTACCAGGGGCTCGGTGGACAGCCCGCGAGCGCGCAGCCCGGACGCCAACGCGGCCCATCCAGCCGCACCAATGACCGCCCAGCGCGGCCGAAAACGCTCGCACAGTTCAAGCAGCGCATCGACTTGCCGCCCGGCGCTCAAGGCCACGACCTCGAAGCGTTGCGGATGGCGCGCCACCACGTCGAGCGTGTGGCTGCCGATGGAGCCGGTGGCGCCAAGGACGGCCAGGCGCTGCCGCTGCGGTGTGCGATCATGGAGCGGATGGGGGGTCATGACAGAAAAGACAGGAAAATCTCCAACGCAGCGCCGCCGCGCGAACGGTCGGCTTCAGGCGGGGCGCGACATCAACAGCGCCATCACCAAGGGCAACACCGGCAACAGGGCATCGACGCGATCGAGCACCCCGCCGTGACCGGGCAACAAACCGCTGGAGTCCTTCACGCCCGCGCTGCGCTTGACCAGCGACTCGAACAAATCGCCCGCGATGCTGGCCGCCGTCAGCACCAGCAGGGCGGGCAACGCCAACCCAACACCCTGCGCCGCCAGCCAGGGATACAGCGCCGCCCCCGCCGGTGGCCAGACGGCCGCCACGGCCGTCCACCCCAGCGCCAGCACCAGAACCGCCAACGCCCCGCTGGCGGCACCTTCCCAACTCTTGCCCGGGCTGATGCGCGGCGCCAGTTTGCGCCGACCGAAGGCCTTGCCGCCGAAATACGCCGCGATGTCTGCCACCCACACCAGCAGCAACGCGCTCAGCAGCATGCCGACGCCGTGCGTGTGCAGACTGACCAGTGCCCACCACGCGGCCGCCAGCGTCAGCCATCCGAAACCCAAGCGCGGCCAACGCGGCCAACGGCCCCAGGCATCCACCCCCTGCCGCAGCGAGACCGCCAACACCAGGCCCCAGGCGGCACTCACCGCCCACCACCACGGCGCCGACCCGGCATGCCCTCCCGTGTGCCACCAGGCGACGCCAAGCACGAAGCCGACGAGCAGCGCGCTACCCACCGATGCCAGCGTCCCGAGTCCATGCAAGCGCGACCACTCCCAGACGGCGGCGGCCATCAGCACACCCGTGACGAGGGCAAACGGCAGCGGCGCCGGGTAGAACATCGCTGGCAGCAGCACCAGCAGCAACACGACCGCGGTGATGACACGTGGCAGCAGCATGGTCGATCCGGGCAATCGCCACTCACACCGTCGCCGCAGCCGCCGCTTGCTGCACCTGCTCGGGCGTGCGCCCGAAGCGGCGCTGTCGCTGCGCGTAATCGGCCAGGGCGCGGTCGAACGCGGCTTCGTCGAACGCCGGCCACAACCGATCGGAAAACACCAGCTCGCTGTAGGCGATCTGCCACAGCAAAAAATTGCTGATGCGCTGCTCGCCACCGGTGCGGATCACCAAGTCCGGGTCGGGCACGTGGGATAACGCCAGGGCCGACGCCAGCGACGCTTCCGTGATCGGCTCGCCTCGGGCGGCCACGGCACGCGCGGCTTGCACGATGTCCCAGCGTCCACCGTAGTTGAAGCAGACATTGAGCACCAAGCGATCGTTACCCGCCGTGCGCCGCTCGGCGTCGGCGATGCCGTCGGCCAGCGCCTGCGGCAGCCCGCTGCGCTCACCCGGCACGTGCAGCCGCACGCCTGCGTCGTGCAGGCGCGGCACTTCCTCCATCAGCGCCTGCACCATCAGGCGCAAAATGCCGCTGACCTCGTCCGCCGGGCGGCTCCAGTTCTCGGACGAAAAGGCAAAAACCGTCAACACCTTCACGCCGCGCTGGATGCACCAGCCCACGACGCGGCGCAGCGTCTCCATGCCGGCGCGGTGCCCGGCGACCCGAGGCAGCAACCGCTGGCGCGCCCAGCGACCGTTGCCATCCATCACGATGGCCACGTGCCCGGGCACCTGGCTGACGGTGACACCGACGCCCTGCCCGGATGGCTTGGCCTGGGAATCGGACATGCGCGTGCCCGCCACTCAAATGGCCATGATGTCCGCCTCTTTCGACGCGACCATCTTGTCCACTTCGGCGATCATGCGATCGGTCAGTTTTTGGATCTCGTCCTGCGCGCGTCGCTCCTCGTCCTCGGACGCGAGCTTGTCCTTGACCAGGCGCTTGACGTGTTCGTTGGCGTCGCGGCGCAGGTTGCGGATCGCCACCTTGGCGTGTTCGCCCTCGGCCTTGACGACCTTGGTCAACTCCTTGCGGCGCTCCTCGGTCATGGGCGGGATGGGCACGCGAATGAGGTCGCCGTGCGACGCCGGGTTGAGCCCCAGGTCCGACTCGCGGATGGCTTTCTCGATCTTGGCGCCCATGCCCTTTTCCCAGGGCGACACCCCGATCGTACGCGCGTCGAGCAACGTCAGGTTGGCGACCTGGCTCAACGGCACCATGCTGCCGTAATACTCCACCTGCACCGTATCCAGCAGCGCCGGGTTGGCGCGGCCCGTGCGCACCTTGGCCAGATTGGCCCGCAGCGCCTCCAGCGACTGCTGCATCTTTTGCTCGGCGGTTTTTTTGATCTCGGGAATGCTGCTCATCGAATGGCCTCTCGTGGTCTCAGACGTGCACCAGGGTCCCCTCGTCCTCGCCCATGACGACGCGCTTGAGCGCGCCGGGCTTGAAGATCGAGAACACCCGCACCGGCAGGTTCTGGTCACGGCACAGCGCAAACGCGGTCGCGTCCATCACCTGCAGTTGGCGCACCATGGCTTCGTCGAAACTGATGCGCGGATATCGGGTCGCCGTGGGATCTTTCTTGGGATCGGCCGTATAGACGCCATCGACCTTGGTCGCCTTGAGCACGATCTGGGCGCCGATCTCGGCGCCCCGCAGCGCGGCCGCGGTATCCGTGGTGAAAAACGGATTGCCCGTGCCCGCCGCGAATACGACCACCTTGCCCTCTTCCAGATACTGCAGCGCCTTCGGGCGCACGTAGGGCTCGACGACCTGATCGATCGCGATAGCCGACATCACGCGCGCCTTGGTACCGCCGCGCTCCAGCGCGTCACCGATGGCCAGCGCATTCATGACGGTGGCCAGCATGCCCATGTAGTCGGCGGTGGCGCGATCCATGCCGACGGCACCGCCCGCCACCCCGCGAAACAGGTTACCCCCACCGATGACGATGGCGACCTGCACCCCCAGGCGGTTGACCTCGGCCACCTCGGCGACGATGCGCTCGATGGTGCCGCGGTGGATGCCGAAGGCCTCGTCGCCCATCAGGGCTTCACCGGAGAGCTTGAGAAGAATGCGCTGCAAAGCGGGCATGGCGGGGTCTCGCAATCTGGCAGGGGATTGTACGGGGGGTTGGACGGTGGGCAACGATCGCCCTGTAAAAACGGCCGGCCCCTGAACAGGAGCCGGCCGTCGGCAGAACAAACGCGTGCGTCAGGCTTTTTGCGCGGCCGCCACCTGCGCCGCCACTTCGGCGGCGAAGTCGTCTTGCTTCTTCTCGATGCCTTCGCCCACCACGTAGAGGGTGAAGCCCTTGACCGTGGTATTGGCACCCTTGAGGTACTGGCCGACAGTCTGCTTGCCGTCCGCGGCCTTGACGAACACCTGGTCCAGCAGCGAGACTTCCTTGAGGAATTTCTGCACCGCACCATCCACCATCTTGGCGATGATCTCGGCGGGCTTGCCGGATTCGGCCGCCTTTTGCTCGGCGATCGAGCGCTCCTTGGCGACCAGCTCGGCCGGCACCTCGGCCGACGACGTGGCCACCGGCTTCATGGCCGCGATGTGCATGGCCACGTCCTTGGCTGCCGTCGCGTCGCCCTCGTACTCGACCATGACACCGATGCGCACGCCATGCAGATAGGCCGCCAGCTGGCCGCCGCCCGCGTAACGCTTGAAGCGGCGGATCGTCATGTTTTCACCGATCTTGCCGATCAGCCCCTTGCGCACGTCTTCCACGGTGGGGCCAAAACCCTCCATCGACAGCGGCAACGCCGACAGCGCCGCCACATCGGCCGGGTCGCGCTCGGCGACCAGCTTGGCCAGCGCCTGGCAAAAGCTGCCGAACAGTTCGTTCTTGGAGACGAAATCGGTCTCGCAGTTGACTTCGATGAGCGCGCCGGTGTTGCCATCGATGTGCGACGCCACGACCCCTTCGGCGGTGACGCGGCTGGCCGCCTTACCGGCCTTGTTGCCCAGCTTGACGCGCAGGATTTCCTCCGCCTTTTCCATGTTGCCGTCGGCCTCGGTAAGGGCCTTCTTGCACTCCATCATGGGGGCGTCGGTCTTGGCGCGAAGTTCCGCGACCATGCTAGCGGTGATAGCTGCCATTGTGTTGCTCCTTGGGGCGGCGTGCGCCACCCGAGTGTGGATCAGGGGTATGTCCAGACGGTGACAAAAAAGGGGCACGCAGCCCCTTCGTCGCCGGTGACGCGGGGCGTCAGGCCTCCTCGACCTCGACGAACTCGTCGCCGCCCGCACGCGCGGCCTGCACGACCTGCTCGACAGCAGCACTGCGGCCTTCCAGCACGGCGTCGGCGATGCCGCGCGCGTAGATGGCCACCGCCTTGGCCGAGTCGTCGTTACCCGGGATGACGTAGTCGATACCTTCGGGCGAATGGTTGGTGTCGACCACGCCAATGACGGGGATGCCCAGCTTCTTGGCCTCGGCCACGGCGATCTTGTGGTAACCCACGTCGATCACGAAAATCGCATCCGGCAGCGCGGTCATGTCCTGAATGCCGCCGATGTCCTTTTCCAGCTTGGCCAGCTCGCGATTGAACAGCAGCTGCTCTTTCTTGGACATCCCCTCCAGACCGGCTTCTTTTTGCGCCTGCATATCCTTGAGGCGCTTGATGGACGTCTTGACGGTCTTGAAGTTGGTCAGCATGCCGCCCAGCCAGCGCTGATCGACATACGGCATACCGGCGCGTCGCGCCTCGGTGGCCACGATCTCGCGCGACTGGCGCTTGGTGCCCACCATCAGCACCGTGCCGCCGTTGGCGGTGAGCTGGCGCACGAACTTGCGCGCCTCCTCGAACAGCGGCACCGTCTTTTCGAGATTGATGATGTGGATCTTGTTGCGATGGCCGAAGATGTAAGGGGCCATCTTGGGGTTCCAGAAGCGCGTCTGGTGCCCGAAGTGGACACCGGCTTCCAGCATTTCGCGCATGGAAATCGACATGGTGGTCTTTCTATTCCGAAGGTTGGGTCTGAAGACGGCCCGGATCACGCGGCAAGCGACAAGGCTCGACCGACGCGACACCTGGGATGGGCCGGCTCGCGATTGCTTTGCGACTGCCAACGCGCACCTCGGCCAACGAGTCGCAAAACCTGTCGATTATAGCGCGTCGCATCGAACTATAGCGCGTCGCATCGAACTGCGATGCACGCGTGCGGCGCCCGGGCCCGCGGCCTATACTGGCTCCATGCCCCTGCAACGACTGCTGCCACCGCCCGCCGATACACTCACCACGCCCTTGCACCGCCGCTGGCCGCTCTACGGGGTGAGGGCCTCGCGAACCATCGAGCGCCGGGCAGCGGCTGCCCTGCCCGCCCACACGCTGATGGCGCGCGCCGGGACGGCCGTGGCGCGCCTGGCGCGCGCGTGGCAACCGCACGCGCGCCGCGTCACGGTGCTGGCCGGCGGCGGCAACAACGGCGGCGATGGCTGGTTTGCCGCCGCGCTGCTGCAGCGCCATCTGGCACGGGTGCCGGGTGCGCAGGTGCGGGTCGTCAGCCTGTTGAGCGACCCGACCCGGCTACCCGACGATGCCCGCTGGGCGCGCGCGACGGCGCTGGAGGCAGGTGTGACCGCGGTCCACGATTTATCGGGTCTGGACGAGGGGGCGGATCTGGTCATCGACGCAGTGTTCGGCCTGGGTCTGTCGCGCCCGGTCACGGGTGTCGCGCTGGTCGCGCTGCGCTGGCTGCAAGCCTGCCCCGCGCCCACACTGTGCGTGGACCTGCCCAGCGGGCTGGATGCTGACAGCGGGCGCTGGTGGGCCGACGCCCCGCCGCATGCGTGCGGCCCGCGCGTGACGTTGGCCTTGCTGACCCTCAAGCCGGGCTTGTTCACCGGTGTGGGGCGCGCCTGTGTGGGATCAGCCCTCTGGTTCGACGACCTGGGTGTCACCGCCACCGAGGCGCCGGATGCCTGGCTGGCGTGGGACGACGCCTGGCCGCAGGTTCCCACTTTGCGGGCCGACCACGCCAGCCACAAGGGGCAACGCGGTGATGTGCTGATCATCGGCGGTCAGCTACCGACGACCGGCGACGGCATCGGCATGACCGGTGCCGCGCTGCTGGCCGGTCGCGCTGCCTTGCGCGCGGGCGCGGGCCGCGTCTATGTGGGCTTGCTCGGCGACGCCGACACCGTGCCGGCTGTCGACCCGGGGCAACCCGCGCTGATGCTGCGCACGGCACAAGCGGCGCTACAGTCGCCGCTCGTCGAGCAGGCCGTGGTGGTGGCGGGCTGTGGTGGCGGCCGTGCCATGGCCGATGCGCTGCCCCCGCTGCTGGCGCGCGCCCCCCGGCTGGTGCTGGACGCGGACGCGCTCAATGCGCTGGGTGCTGCGGCGGCGGCCGACGCCGCGCCCGACCCGGTCTGGGCCCGGCGCCGAGCCGCTGGCTGGTGTACTGTGCTCACCCCGCACCCGCTGGAGGCGGCGCGCCTGCTCGGGACCGACAGCGCCGACGTGCAATCCGACCGCGTGCGCGCTGCCGCCACACTCGCGCAGCGGCTCGGCTCGGTGGTGGTACTCAAAGGCAGCGGCACCGTGATCGCCGCACCCGGGGTCACCCCGATCATCAATCCCAGCGGTGACGGGCTGTTGGCCACCGCCGGCACCGGGGACGTGCTGGCCGGCCTGATCGGCGCCCGGCTGGCCAACGTCCACGCCGCACCGCCCGACGTGCTGGCCAGCGCCGTGGCACAAGCCGTTGCAGCCCACGGCGACCTCGTGCGATACTGGGCCTCACGGTGGCCCCCGACGGCGACCGATCTCGTCGCCTGATTCCCTGCGCGCTGTTCTAGGAGTCGTCTCGATGCCCATCGATGATCGCGACCTGCCCCGCTGTGCGGCCAATCATGTGCCGCTGACGCCGCTGTCGTTTCTGGAGCGCACCGCGCAGGTGTACCCTCAACGCCCGGCAATCGTCTACGGGTTGAGGGAATCGGCGCTGCGGCAGACGTGGCAGGAGACCGAACGACGCTGCCGGCGGCTGTCCAGTGCGCTGCAACGCAGCGGTATTGGACGGCGGGATACGGTCGCGACGCTGTTGCCCAATACCCCCCCAATGGTGGAGGCTCACTTTGGCGTGCCGATGGCGGGCGCGGTACTCAATGCCATCAATACCCGCCTCGACGCCGCGGCGGTGGCCTTCATGCTCGACCACGGCGAGGCGCGAGCGTTACTGGTGGACCCGGAGTTTGCCGCGCTGGCCGCCGAGGCGCTGCGCCTGCGGCAGCGCCGCGAACCGCCGCTCGTCGTGCTGACCCGCGACGCGTCGTTCGGACCGCCGACGGCAGCGCTCGACGCCATCGACTACGAGGATTTCCTTGCCAGCGGCGACCCGACCGCCCCCTGGGTGCCACCCGAGGACGAATGGGATCCGATCGCGCTGAACTACACCAGCGGCACCACAGGCAACCCCAAGGGGGTGCTGTACCACCACCGGGGGGCGGCGCTCAATGCGCTGTCCAACATACTGGAGTGGGACATGCCCAAGCACCCCGTCTATCTGTGGACGTTGCCGATGTTCCATTGCAACGGATGGTGCTTTCCGTGGACGCTGGCCGCGCGCGCAGGTGTCAACGTGTGCCTGCGGCGGGTAGAGGCGGCCGCAGTGTTCGAGCTGATGCGCACACACGGCGTCACCCACTACTGTGGCGCGCCGATCGTGCACGCCATGCTGGCCAACGCGCCCGAACCCATGAAGGCCGGACTGCCACGGGGCATCCGGGGCATGGTCGCGGCATCGGCCCCGCCAGCGGCGCTGCTGGAGGCGATGGAGCGCATGGGCATCGAGCTGACCCACGTCTATGGCCTGACCGAGGTCTATGGCCCTGCCACCGTCTGCGCGCCGCAACCCGATTGGGCCGATCAGCCACTGGCGCAGCGCGCGCGGCTCAACGCCCGCCAGGGCGTGCGCTATCACCTCCAGCAGGACGCGCGGGTGCTCGACCCCGGCACGATGCAGCCGGTGCCGTGGGATGGCGAGACGATCGGTGAGATCATGTTCCGCGGCAACATCGTCATGAAGGGTTATCTGAAAAACCCACAGGCGACGGCCGAGGCATTCGCCGGCGGCTGGTTTCACACGGGTGACCTGGCGGTGCAATACCCGGACGGCTACATCAAGATCAAGGACCGCAGCAAGGACATCATCATCTCCGGCGGCGAGAACATCTCTTCGATCGAGGTGGAGGACGTCCTCTACCGCCATCCGGCGGTGCAGGCCGCGGCAGTGGTCGCCAAGCCCGACCCCCGCTGGGGCGAGACACCGTGTGCGTTCGTCGAGTTGCGAGACGGCGCGCAAGTCACGGCCGAGGAATTGATCGCCCACTGCCGGGCCCACCTGGCCGCCTTCAAAGTCCCGCGTGCGGTGGTGTTTGGCGAGCTCCCCAAGACCAGCACTGGCAAGATCCAGAAGTTCGAACTGCGCAAGCGCGTTGGCTCCGTCCAAGCCATCGACGTCTGACCTCGTGGTGGTCCTGCGGTGACGTCACGGGCTGCTCACATCCGGAGCCAAGCCGTGCCCCGGATGCGCGCCATCGGCATGGGCCGAAGGGATGCGCCGCTGGCGCCGCCACTGCCACGGTGGCACGGCATCCGCATGCTGCCAAAGGCCACGACGGCCCCACCGTGCCTGCGCTTCGGCCAGCGCATACTGCCACCGTTCGGGCAGTGGCTGTTCATCGGCATGTGCCCGGTAGTGCCACGCCAGCCCTTGCTCCAGCAGCCACAGCGACAGATCGGTCGGCGCCAACGGTCCATCCGGCACCCACACCACGGCCAACAGGCGGCCGTAGCGGTCGTGTCCGCGCGGCTCCAGCCGCACGAGCCGCCCTTGCGCCAGCGCGCGAACCGCGTCGCGCGCCTGCTCGCCAAACGGCTGCGCGATTTCTGGCGCGTCGATGACCGCCAACCGCACAGTCCGCTCGCGCCCCGTGCCATCGCGCACGCGCAAGGTGTCGCCGTCGTGCACGGCGATGACGGTAACCGCGAGCGCGCCCGCGCCGTCGGCTGCTGGCGGTGCGCCACTGCAACCCAGCAGCACCCCCAGCCATACCGACAGAATCAGCCAGCGACTGCCGAGCCGAGCCACGAAGCGCACTGTCGGAATCCCCTTCAATGGCGATGGGGCGGCTGGCTGTTAGCGCTTGCGCCGCGCCTGCGGGGTGCGCGGCGCGCGGCGCGTCGGCTCCTCGGCCCCGGTGGCGCGCGGCGGCAGCCCGGTGTGTTGGGTCAACAGCCGCCCGCGGGGCGGTGGCGCCTCGGCCGCCGTGGCTTGCCCGGGCGCGCGCGCCTTGGCCGCCGGTGGCGTGGAATTGGCGCCTCGCGGCGCGCGGTAGCCGCCATCGGTGACGGGCTGGTACGCAGGCACCAGGTGGTGTTTGCCGTTGCCGATCAAATCGGCACGGCCCATGGCCTTGAGCGCCTCGCGCAACAGCGGCCAGTTGTTGGGGTCGTGGTAGCGCAAAAACGCCTTGTGCAAGCGCCGGCGCCGCTCGCCGCGCACCACATCCACCTTCTCGGTGCGCTCGTCGCGGTGGATGCCCTTGAGCGGGTTGAGCCCCGTGTGATACATCGCGGTGGCCGTGGCCATGGGGCTTGGATAGAAGGTTTGCACCTGGTCGGCGCGAAAGCCGTTGCGCTTGAGCCACAGCGCCAGGTTCATCATGTCCTCGTCCGTGGTGCCCGGGTGGGCGGCGATGAAGTACGGGATGAGGTACTGCTCCTTGCCTGCCTCGCGCGAGTAGCGGTCGAACATCTGCTTGAAGCGGTCGTAAGTGCCGATGCCCGGCTTCATCATTTTGGACAGCGGCCCGGGCTCGGTGTGTTCGGGCGCGATCTTCAGATACCCCCCAACGTGGTGCTGCACCAGCTCGCGCACGTATTCAGGGCTGCGCACCGCCAAATCGTAGCGCAGGCCCGATCCGATCAGAATCTTTTTGACGCCCGGCAGCGTGCGCGCACGGCGGTACAGCTGCACCAGTGGTCCATGGTCCGTGTGCAGGTTGGCGCAAATGTCCGGGTAGACGCAACTGGGCTTGCGGCAGGCGGCCTCGATGGCCGGGCTGCGACACCCCAGGCGGTACATATTGGCCGTGGGGCCACCCAGGTCCGAGATGACACCGGTAAACCCTGGCACTTTGTCGCGAATTTCCTCGATTTCGCGCAGGATGGACGCCTCGGAGCGGCTCTGAATGATGCGCCCCTCGTGCTCGGTGATGGAACAGAAGGTGCAACCGCCAAAACAGCCCCGCATGATGTTGACGCTGAAGCGGATCATCTCCCAAGCGGGGATCTTGGTCGGCCCATCGTGGCGGCCGTTCGCATCGGCATACGCCGGGTGTGGGCTGCGCGCATACGGCAGGCCGAACACCCAATCCATCTCGGCCGTGGTCAGGGGAATGGGCGGCGGGTTGATCCACACGTCCCGTGCCGAAGGGCCGCTGCCATGCGCCTGCACCAACGCACGCGCGTTGCCGGGGTTGGTCTCCAGGTGCAGCACGCGGTTGGCGTGCGCGTACAGCACCGGGTCGGCCTTGACCTGCTCGTAGCTGGGCAGGCGGATGACGGTGCGCTCGCGCGGCAGCCCTCCTCGGCGGGCCAGCGCCGGATTGGGCATGAAGCGCACAGGCGCCACGGGCGACCGTGCCGCGGACGCCGTGTTGGCTGCCTCGGCCTGGGCCTGCGCCTCGGCCTCGCGCGCACAGGTCTGTCCCTGCGCCTGGGCCTGCTCCGAGACCATCAGGTAGGGGTTCACGTGCGCCTCCACCCGGCCGGGGCGGTCCACCTCGGTCGAGTCGATCTCGAACCACCCCTCGGGTGTGCCGCGGCGCACGAAGGCAGTGCCCCGCACGTCGGTGATGGATTCGATCGGCTCACGGCGCGCCAGACGGTGCGCCACCTCGACCAGCGCGCGCTCGGCATTGCCATAGAGCAGCAGATCGGCCTTGGCGTCGAGCAGGATGGAGCGGCGCACGGTCTCGCTCCAATAGTCGTAGTGAGCGATGCGGCGCAGGCTGGCCTCGATGCCGCCCAGGATGATCGGGACGTCCTTGTACGCCTCGCGACAGCGCTGGGCATACACGATGCAGGCACGATCCGGCCGCTTGCCCGCCACGCCGCCAGGGGTGTAGGCATCGTCGGAGCGAATCTTGCGATCCGCTGTGTAGCGGTTGATCATGGAGTCCATGTTGCCCGCCGTCACGCCCCAGAACAGGTTGGGCCGGCCCAGGGCTTTGAACGGCTCGGCGCTGTGCCAATCAGGCTGGGCAATGATGCCGACGCGAAAGCCCTGCGCCTCGAGCACGCGACCGATCACCGCCATGCCAAAGCTCGGGTGGTCGACGTAGGCGTCACCCGTGACCAGAATCACGTCGCACGAATCCCAACCCAGCGCCTCCATCTCGGCGCGGCTCATGGGCAGGAACGGCGCCGTGCCGAAGCGCTTGGCCCAGTATGGCTTGAAGCTGGTCAGCGGCTTGGCATCGCGCGGAAAGAAAGAGACGTCGAGCGGAGCGTTCATCGGGCGCAGGCGTCCATGGAAAAAAGCTTTTCAGTTTACGCGCGCGCAGCGCTGCAGGCGCACGCTTGCCGCATCCGCCCTTTTTGCATCAGGGAGACTCGCGCGATTCCCCTACGATACCCCACGCACCGCGCAGCGCGCGCGCCGCATCGGCAAGGGCCTGCTGGGCCTCGGGCACGGCCCGCCCCATTTTGATGAATTCGTGCGTGACGCCGCGGTAGATTTCCAGCTCGAACGGCACCGCTGCCATGCGCAGCCGATCGGCCAGCTCGACGCCCTCGTCCACCAGCGGATCGCACTCGGCCAGACCGATCCACGCCGGCGCCACGCCATCGAAGTCCGGCGCCAGCAACGGCGCAAAGCGCCAATCTTCGCGCTGCGCGTCATCGACATAGTGGCGAAAAAACCACTGGATCGTCTCGGCCTCGAGCACGAAGCCATGCCCAAAGCGGCGGTGCGAGCGGGTGTCTTGCCACGCGCTGCAACCCGGATAGAACAAGAGCTGCAGCGCCAGCGGCCAGCCGGCATCGCGCGCATGGAGGGCGACCACCGCCGCCAGGGTGCCTCCCGCGCTGTCGCCCCCCACGGCGATACGGCCAGGGTCCAACCGCAGGTCAGCCGCAGCCCCGCGCAGCCAGGCCAGCGCATCGACCGCATCGTGCACCGCGGTGGGAAAGCGGTGCTCGGGCGCCAACCGATAGTCGAGCGACAGCACCGCGCAGCCCGCGAGCGCCGCCAAACGTCGGCACAGGGCCGCATGGGTACGCACGCTGCCCACCACGAAGCCGCCCCCGTGAAAATACAACAACACCGGCAACGGCGCCTGCCCGGTCGCGGGCGGCGCGACGAGCTCAGCGCTCAACACGGCGCCATCGCGCGCGGGCACCGACAAGCACTGCTCACGGGCCATGGGTGGCGGCGGCAGCTCCAACACCTCGGCGCCCGCCTCGTAAAACGCGCGCGCTTGCGCCACCGTCAGGGTGTGCAGCGGCGGGCGGCGGGCGCGCGCCATGCGCGCCAGCACGCCGCGCATGGCGGGGGTCAACAGGTGGTGTGGGTCCCCATTCGACATGGGCACGATTGTCACCCCAATGCCCACCCGCGTTGTCACGCACGCACTTGCCGGCCCACCCGCAGTGGCGTTACCGTCGGCCACCGCACAATACGAACACCACCCCCAAACAAAAGGCAAGGAGACTCCATGGCCGAGATTCGCTACCTCACCACCATCCAGGTCGAAGCGGGAGCGTTGCGCCTGCTGCCTGCCGAATGCGCCCGCGTCGGCATGCGGCGCCCGCTCATCGTCACCGACGCGGGGGTGCGCGACGCGGGCCTACTGGCGCGTGCGCTGACCGTGCTGGGCGACGCCCTGCCCTGCGCGGTCTTCGATGGCACCCCGCCCAACCCGACGGAAGCGGCGGTGCGCGCCGCCGTGCAGCGCTTCCGCGACCACCGCTGCGACGGGCTGATCGCGCTCGGTGGCGGCAGCGCCATCGACTGTGCCAAAGGCGTGGCCATCGCCGCCACGCATGACGGCCCGCTCAAGACCTACGCCACCATCGAAGGCGGCTCACCCCTGATCACCGATCGCGTACCGCCGTTGATCGCTATCCCCACCACCGCCGGCACGGGCAGCGAAGTCGCGCGCGGCGCCATCCTGATCGTCGACGATGGCCGCAAACTGGGTTTTCACAGCTGGCACCTGCTGCCCAAGGCCGCCATCCTGGACCCCGAGCTGACCGTCGGCTTGCCCCCGCGCCTGACCGCGGCCACCGGCATGGACGCGATCGCCCACTGCATCGAGACCTTCCTGGCCCCGGCCTTCAACCCTCCGGCGGACGGCATCGCGCTCGACGGTCTGACGCGTGGCTGGGCCCACATCGAGCCAGCCACGCACAACGGGCGTGACCTCGACGCCCGGCTGCACATGCTGTGCGCCAGCA
The DNA here is from genome assembly GCF_049728535.1 of Tepidimonas sp. HKU77. Lineage (NCBI taxonomy): Bacteria > Pseudomonadati > Pseudomonadota > Betaproteobacteria > Burkholderiales > Tepidimonas > Tepidimonas sp. HKU77. The sequence continues at coordinate 65,191 of NZ_CP187300.1, forward strand.
TGCAGGGGGCTATGGCGTTCCAAAAAGGGCTGGGCTGCGTGCACTCCCTCAGCCACAGCCTGGGCGGGCTCGATCCCACCCTGCACCATGGCACGCTCAACGCGATCTTTTTGCCCGCGGTCATCGCCTTCAATGCCGACGCCGAGAGCGTGCGCCGCGAACGCCGCTTGGAACGCATGGCCCAAGCCATGGGCCTGGCCGCCCCGGAAGACATCGGCCCGGCCATCCGTGCGCTCAATGCCCGCTTGGGCCTGCCCCGCGGGTTGACCGAGCTGGGTGTACGACGCGACCAATTCGAGCGCATCATCGACGGGGCGCTTGCCGACCACTGCCACCGCACCAACCCGCGCACCGCCTCACGCGAGGACTACCGCGCAATGTTGGAGGCGTCGATGTAACGCGCGCCGCTCACAGCGGCTCGACCCGGCTGGGGTCGGGTTGCTCGAGCCAGGCAGCAAATTCGTCGACCAGGCGCTGCGCCTCGCGCACGGCCGTCTGCCACACCCGCATGCGCTCGGACAGGTGGTGGCCGTAGCGCTCGAAGTCCGTGCGGTCGGGCAGCTTGCCGTTGGGCAACGACCGCACCCACGCCGGGTCGGGCGCCAGCACGATGGTGCGATCGAGCGCCGACGTGGGCCGGTGGCGCCAGCGCAATCCCTTGTCCAGCCAACCCGGGATGACCTGACGCTGAAAATGCGGGTAGAGCACCAAGCCGCGCTCGGGCCGCCAGCGCAGGTGCAGGTGGTAGTCGGTGATGCCGCCGTCCCAGTACGCCCCCGGCGGCGCGCCGGGGATGTCGTGCACAGCCCGCAGCACGAAGGGGATGGAACAGCTCGCCTGCAGCGCGGGCATGAAGTTGCCGCCGTCGAGCGGCACCTGCCGGGTCCGGTAGTCCGACGAGTCGAACGGCAGCGCCGGCAGCCCACCCACCCCCGGCGACGCCGCCGATGGCGCGGAGAACACCACCCGCTCCAGCCAAGCCCCCATCGCACGGCGGTGTGCCACGTTGGCCACGAAGGCAGCCGCGTAACCGGCCGCCGTGCGCCATGGGCCCTCTCGTCGTAACACGTGCCGCCCGCGCGTGGTCACGATGTGCAGACGATAGCGCGGGTGCTGCAGCAGTCCGGGCAGATGCGGGCCGAAAAAGTCACGCAAATTGCGCGCAAAGGCCTCACTGACGTGCTCGGGCAGCGGGCGGCGCCGCCCCGGCTCCACCTCGTACGCCTGCGCGATGTAGTCTCGCTCCAGTCGCTCGAACGCCGCCACGGGGTCGGGCAGGCACGCCGTGGCCATGCGCCAAGCACCGATGGAAGCGCCCACCAGGTCGACGGAGTGCCCGCCGCGCGGCAACCATTGGCCAAACAGAAACCGGTCCAGCGGCCCCAGGATGAGCCCTTTCGGCCCGCCTGCGGCCCCCGGGATGATGCCCACCGCGCTCGGCTGCAAGCCCTCACGCTGCAGGTGGGCCAACGCGGTCGGGCCGGCGTGGATGCGCAACGCACGCATCAGACCAGGCCCTCCGTCTCCACGATACCGGGGTCGACCAGCACGTCGGGGTCGAGCGCCAGCAACTCTCCGACCGCATCCGGGTAGGTATGGATCAGCACGTCGCGTTGGTTGCCCAGCGCCCACACCCGCGCCCGCCAGGCGGCCATGTGCACGACGGCCGCCAACGGGTCGGCCACATCGCGGTGCAGCGGATCGACGTGCTGCTCGACCGCTTGCACCAACACCCGCGGCAAGCGCCAGTGCTGGCACAGGGCAGCCCCGACCTCGGCATAACAATACCCGAGGGCTTGATATTCGGCCCCGGCACGGTCCAGCGCGTACCAGGGTCGGTCGTGCGGCAGCTCCCGCATCACCTGAGGCATGGCTTGATGCATCACCAGCTCTCCCACGGCGTGCAGCAACGCGGCGGTGAAGGCGACGGCATCATCGAGCCGACGCGGCGCACACACGAGGCGTGCCACCGACGCCGCCACCACGCTGTACGACCAGAAGCGCTCCAGATCGATGCCCGGCGGCGCCGGGAAGCGGCTTTGCACGGCGGCAGCCAGCACCAGCGCGCGCACCCGGTTGAGCCCCAGCACCATCACCGCATCGCGCACGCTGTGCACCGGGCGCAGCAAGCGCAAGAAGGCCGAATTGGCTTGGCGCAGCAACCGCGCAGCCAACGCCGGATCCCGCTCGATATCGGCGGTGATGGCGGCCAGATCCACCTCGTCCTGACCAAACGTGGCGATCAAGCGCGCCGCCACCTCGGGCACGACGGGCAACGCCTCCGGGGTTTGCAGCAAGTCTTGCAAACGCATGCGGCGACGTCAGTGCAAAAAGGCCGCCAGCTCGCCCGCAGAGGCCCACTCCTGCGGGTCTTTGTCGAGCACGGTCTGCAAGTCCAGCCCCAGCAGGAGGGCCACCACGTCCGGAAAGGTGGCGGCCATGGCATCGCGATCCATGTTCATCTCTTGCGCACGGGCGCGCCACGACGCCATGTGCACCACCCCGGCGAGCGGCTCGTACAGATCCCCCTCGAACGGCACCAACTGATGCCGCAGCGCCGTCACGATGACGTCCGGAAAGTCCCAGCGCTGCGCAAACGCCGCACTGACATCCGCGTAGGTGTAGCCCAACACCGAGCGCTCGACCTCGGCACGCTTCATGTCGAACGGCGACACCCGCCAATCGATCTTGGCCACCACGTCGGGCATTCCGATGTGCATGACCAGATCGCCCACCGCATGCACCAAGCCGGCGGTGAAGGCCGCGCCGTCGGGCAGCTTCAGGCTGCGCGCCAGCGGCCGGCAGATCTTGGCGGTGTTGAGGCTGTAGCGCCAAAACTGCTCCAAGTTGACGCCCGGCACGCTCTTGAAACTGGCCCCGAGCGCGACCGCCTGCACCAGCGTGCGCAGGTGGTTGAAGCCCAGCACGGTGATGGCCTCGCCCACGCTGTCGATTTGGCGCGTCAGCCCAAAGAACGCCGAATTGGCCAGCTTGAGCAGCCGCGCCGTCAGCCCGGGGTCGGTGGCCACCAGTTCCGCGATTCGGCGCGCATCTGGCTCGTCCCGGTCCAGCTCGGCCGTGACCTCGGAGACGACGCGCGGAATGCTCGGGATGGCCTTGGCCTGTTGCAGCAGTTCGTCCAGTGTCATGGCGCACAGTTTATCGGCCCTCGCCCCGGCTGTCCGCCCCTGTCGCGACAATTCAGCGCCGCTGCGCCTGCCACTTGGCAAACGCACTGGCCATCGCGGTGGGGGCGGGCGCCTCCTGCCGCGGGCGACCGGCGCGCGCGGCACCCGCCTGCACGCGCGGGCGCATCCCGCCATCGACCGCGGGCGACGCGTCCAACCGCATCGTCAACCCGATGCGCCGGCGCGCCACGTCCACTTCCAACACCTTGACGCGCACGATGTCGCCGGCCTTGACGACCTCGCGCGCGTCGGCCACATAGCGGTTGGCCAGTTGGCTGACGTGCACCAGACCATCCTGGTGCACGCCGATGTCGACGAAGGCACCGAACTGCGCCACGTTGGTCACCGTACCCTCCAGCACCATGCCGGGCCGCAGGTCGTCGAGACTGTGCACCGCCTCGTCGAACTGCGCCACGCGAAACGTTGGGCGCGGGTCACGCCCGGGCTTTTCCAGCTCGGCCAGGATGTCACGCACGGTCACGGGCCCGAAGCGCTCGTCAGCCAAGCTTTCCGGGCGCAGCGCGCGCAGCACCTCGGGCTTGCCCATCACGGCCTCGATCGGCTGGCCGGCCGCCGCCAGGATGCGTTGGACCACCGGGTACGTCTCCGGGTGCACACCGGTCATGTCCAGCGGATCGTCTCCGCCACGGATGCGCAAAAACCCGGCGCATTGCTCGAACGTCTTGGGGCCGATGCCCGTGACCTCCAACAGCTGCCGTCGATGGCGAAACGCCCCGTGCGCATCGCGCCAGCGCACCAGCGCCCGCGCGGTCGCGGGCGACAGGCCCGCCACGCGGGCCAGCAGGGGCACGCTCGCGGTGTTGAGATCCACCCCCACCGCGTTCACGCAATCTTCCACCACCGCGTCCAGCGTGCGCGCCAGCGCCGCTTGGTTCACGTCGTGCTGGTACTGCCCCACGCCAATGCTCTTGGGGTCGATCTTGACGAGCTCGGCCAGCGGGTCTTGCAGTCGGCGCGCGATGCTGACCGCGCCGCGCAGACTCACGTCCAGCTCGGGCAACTCCTGCGCGGCGACTTCGCTAGCGCTGTAGACCGACGCCCCCGCCTCGCTGACCACGACCTTTTGCGGCACGCGCTGGGCGTCGCGGGCACGCAGCCGCTGCTGCAGCTCGCCCACCAGACGGTCCGTCTCGCGGCTCGCGGTGCCGTTGCCGATCGCGATCAGCTCCACCCCATGCCGCAGCACCAACGCGGCCAGCGTCGCCAATGCCCCCTCGACATCGCGCCGGGGCTCGAACGGATAGACGGTGGCCGTGTCCACCACCTTGCCCGTGGCATCGACCACGGCCACCTTGACGCCGGTGCGAATGCCGGGATCCAGGCCCATGGTCGGCCGCGGCCCGGCCGGGGCGGCCAACAGCAGGTCGCGCACATTGGCACCAAACACCTGGATCGCCACCGCCTCGGCCGCCTCGCGCAAGCGGGCAAACAAGTCGCGTTCGATCGACAGGCTTAACTTGACGCGCCAGGTCCAAGCCACGCAACGGCGCAGCCAGTCATCCGCGGCGCGCCCTTGGTGCGACCAGCCCAGCAGCCGGGCCAATCGGCCCTCGGCCAGCGACGGCTGGCCGGGTTCGGGCTCTTGCGGCTGCGCCAGGCGCAGGTCCAACACCTCCTGCGTCCGCCCGCGAAACATGGCCAGCGCCCGGTGCGACGGCACACGCGCGATCGGCTCGTCGTGCTCGAAATAATCGCGAAACTTGGCCACCTCGGGGTCGTTGGGGTTGCGCGCGTCGATGCGGCGGCTGCGCAGCAACCCCTCCTGCCACAGCCACTCGCGCAGGGGCTGCACAACGGCCGGATCCTCTGCCCAGCGCTCGCTCAAGATGTCGCGCGCACCATCCAGCACCGCGGCCATCGTGGTGAAGTCGCCGCCCTCCTCGCCCGGCGCGGGTTTGACGTAAGCCTGAGCGGCCGCCTGCGGGTCGAGCGTGGGGTCGGCCCACAGGGCGTCAGCCAACGGCTCCAGGCCCGCTTCGCGCGCGATTTGCGCCTTGGTGCGGCGCTTGGGCTTGTAGGGCAGGTACAGGTCCTCCAAGTCCTGCTTGGTCGGTGCCGCCTCGATGGCGGCGCGCAGGGCGGGGGTGAGCTTGCCCTGCTCCTCGATGCTGCGCAGGATGGCCGCGCGCCGGTCCTCCAACTCACGTAGGTAGGCCAGGCGCTGCTCGAGCTGGCGCAGCTGCGTGTCGTCCAGGCCGCCGGTGGCCTCTTTGCGGTAGCGTGCGATGAAGGGAACGGTGGCACCGCCATCGAGCAGGTCCACCGCGGCCTGCACCTGGGCGGCGCACACGCCGAGCTCGTCGGCGATGCGTTGCACGATCGTCGTCATGGATGGGCATGGGTTGTCCGTGAGCGCGGGAGTGTGCCACAGGACCCGGCGCCCTCAACCCATCGCACGCAGGGCAGCACGCAGCTGCGCGCCCACCTCCGGCCGGTCGGCAAACGGGTCGGGCGGCTCGCGCCCCTCGACGATGGCCTGCATGCGGGCCGCCACGGGTGCCAGCGCGTGCGGGTGGCTGTAGATGTAGAAGCGACCCTGCTCCATCGCATCGAACACACGCTGCGCCACTTCGGCTGCCGTTACTTTGCCGCTGCTGACGGCCTTTTCGCTCATGGCCTGGCCGATGAGCTGGCTGCGCGTGGGCGCGGCAGGCGGCAGCTCGGCAGGACGGTTGCGCTGACTCTGGCTGATACCGGTGGGCACGAAGTACGGGCACAGCACGCTGGCGCTGATCTGATCGGTCACGAGTCGCAAGTCCTGGTACAACGTTTCGGTCAAGGCGACCACCGCGTGCTTGCTGACGTTGTACACGCCCATGTTGGGCGGCGTCAGCAACCCGGCCATGCTGGCCGTATTGACGATGTGCCCGCGCCAGTGCGGATCGGCGCTCGCCGCCGCCAACATCATCGGGGTGAACAGGCGCACCCCGTGGATCACCCCCCACAGGTTGACGCCCAGTACCCACTGCCAGTCGGCCACGGTGTTTTCCCACACCAGACCGCCTGCCGCCACGCCCGCGTTGTTGAATACGAGATGCGGGGCGCCGAAGCGCTCGCGCACGGCATCCGCCAACGCCTCCATCTGCGCGCCGTCGGACACATCCACGCGCCGCGCGAGCACGTCGGTGCCCTGCGCGCCCAGTTCTTGCGCCGCGGCATCGAGCGCGTCGGCCTGGACATCCACCAGCACGAGCTTCATGCCCCGCAATGCTGCCAGACGGGCGACTTCGAGCCCGAGACCCGATCCAGCACCGGTCACGACGGCCGTTTTGTCCTTGAAATCTCGCATCATCGGCACATTCTCCTGAGGGCGTTCGGTGATACGTCGGCCCGGCGGCGCCATCAACGCGGGCGAGCGCGCTCGAGGATGGCCGCAAAGTCCGTGCCGCTGGGCAAGGTGCCAAAGCTGCCGCCCCAATCCCCTGCCAAGCGCGAGTCACAAAACGCGCGAAAAACCTCCCCCGGTGCGGTCTGCACGAGCAGGGCCGCCTGCACGGCGAGCGCCACGTCTTGCGCGAGGCGACGGGCCTCCACCTCGTTGGCCATCATCTCCACGCGGGTGGGCAAGCTCGCGGCAAGCTGGTCGAGCGCGGGATGCATGCCTCGAGCCGGAGCCAGTTCCTGCGCGAGCGCCGCGGCGGCATCCGCCTTGCGCACCGCGCGCAGCAGGTCGAGCGCCATGATGTTGCCCGCGCCTTCCCAGATGCTGTTGACGGGCATCTCGCGGTAGATGCGGGCCATGATGCCCTCGCCACCCTCTTCCACATAGCCATTGCCACCCAGACATTCCATGGCCTCTTGAGCAAAGGCGCTGCCGCGCTTGCAGATCCAGAACTTGGCAATGGGGGTCAGCAGGCGCTGGATCACGCGCTCGTGCTCGTCGCTGATCGAGCGGTCGAAGCTGCGCGCAAGACGCAAAGCCAGTGCCGTCGCAGCCTCCGACTCGAGCGCGAGGTCGGCGAGCACGTTGCGCATCAGCGGCTGCTCGATCAGGGGCTTGCCGAAGGCCATGCGCTGGCGCGTGTGGTCCAAAGCGAGCGAGAGCGCCTGCCGCATCAGGCCGCTGGTGCCGAGCGCGCAATCGAGCCGCGTCAGCGTCCCCATGGCCAGGATCTGCGGCACGCCCCGCCCTTCTTCGCCGACCAGCCAGGCCGTCGCGCCGGCAAACTCGACTTCGGAGCTGGCATTGGCCTTGTTACCGAGCTTGTCCTTGAGGCGCTGGATCTGCAGCGCGTTGCGCGTGCCGTCGGGCAGGATACGCGGCAGAAAGAGGCACGACAGGCCACTGGCTGTCTGCGCGAGGATCAGGAAGGCGTCGCACATGGGCGCGGAGAAAAACCACTTGTGCCCGGTCACGGTGTAGCGCCGGCCCCATCCGTCCTCGCCCGCGGGGACGGCTTGCGTGGTGTTGGCGCGCACGTCCGAGCCGCCTTGCTTTTCCGTCATGCCCATGCCCATGGTGACGCCGGCTTTGTCGCGCCAGAGGACCAGCCGGGGGTCGTAGGCGCGGCTCGTGAGCTGCGCCGACCAGTCACGGTAGATGGCCGGGTTGTCTTTGAGCGCGGGGGTAACCGCATAGGTCATGGAGATGGGACACAGCACCGAGGGCTCGAGCTCGGTAAACAGCATGAAGGCGGCGGCGCGCTGCAGGTGCGCATGACCGCTCGCCTGTTGTTCGGGCGCAAAGGGCGTGCCGTGCAGGCCCGCGGCGGTCGCGGCGCGCATCAAATCATGGTAGCTCGGGTGAAACTCCACCTCGTCGATGCGCCGACCGAAGCGATCGTGGCTGCGCAGCTGTGGCGCATGGACATTGGCCAGGCGCGCGTGCCTTTGCATCTCGGCCGTCCCCACGAGGGCGCCCAGCGCGTGCAAGCCCGAGGTGTCGAGCTCTGGCGCATGGAAGCGCAATGCGTCCTGCAGCGGGCGATTCGCCTCGAACAGGTTGACGTCGACCAGCGGCTCGGGCTGGTTGAACACCTCGTGCGTGACGATGGGCATGGCATTCTCCGGGCAAGCGCGAGACGCTCTCAAACCAGCTTGACGAGCTGCTTGCCGAAGTTGCGCCCCTTGAGCAAACCCAAGAACGCCTCGGGGGCGGCTTCGATGCCTTGCGCGATGGTCTCGCGGGGGCGGAAACGTCCGCTGCCGACCAGCTCGCCCAGTTCGGCCAGCGCCTGCGGCCAGACCTCCATGTGCTCGCTGACGATGAAACCCTCGATGCGCATGCGGTTGACGAGGATGAGCGACGGGTTGAGCATCGGCAGGGGCTGGCCGTCATAGCCCGCGATCATGCCGCACATGGCCACGCGAGAAAAGGCGTTGGCGCGCAGCATGACCGCGTCCAAAACCGTGCCGCCGACGTTCTCGAAGTGACCGTCGATGCCGTTCGGGCAGGCCGCTTTGAGCGCCGCCGCCAGCGAGCGCAAGTCGGGGTACTGGCGGTAGTCGACACAGTCGTCGAAGCCCAGCTCGTCGCGCACGTAGGCGCACTTGTCGGGGCCGCCCGCGATGCCCACCACGCGGCAGCCGCGCTGCTTGGCCAGCACGCCCACGGCGCTGCCCACCGCACCGGCAGCCGCGCTGACCGTTATGGTCTGGCCAGGCTTGGGCTCGATGATTTTGACCAGGCCGTACCACGCCGTCACCCCCGGCATGCCCACCGCGCCCAGGTAATGGCTGGGCGGAATGCGCGAGACATCCACCTTGCGCAACGCACCCGGCTGGTCGGCATCGACCACGCTGTACTCCTGCCAACCACCCATGCCAACCACCCAGTCGCCCGGGGCGTAGCGCGGGTGGCGGCTCTCCACCACCTGACCGACCGTGCCGCCAATCATCACTTCGCCTAGCGGCTGGGGAGCGGCGTAGCTTTTGCCCTCGTTCATGCGCCCGCGCATGTAAGGGTCCAGGCTCAGATAATGGTGGCGCACCAGCACCTGGCCCTCCGACAGCGCGGGGATTTGCGTCTCAACGAGACGAAAGTTTTCGAGGCTGGCCTCGCCCTGGGGGCGGCTGACCAGAAGAATCTGCTTGTTCGACGGCATGGACTTGGCTCCAGGTAAAACGATGCAAGGACCGATGAGCGCCCGGCGCCCTTTCAACCACCGATGACGGCGCTGACCCCGCCATCGACCGCGAGCCACTGACCCGTGATGTGTTTGCCCGCGTCGGACGCAAACAGCACTGCGGCCCCCTTGAGGTCCTCATCGTCACCCAAGCGGCGCAGGGGCGCGTGCGCGGCCAGCCGTTCCTCGCCCATCGCCTGCAGGGTGCCGCGCGTCATCTTGCTGGGAAAGAAGCCAGGGCAGATGGCGTTGACGCGGATGCCGTAGGGCCCCCACTCCGCCGCCAGCGCGCGCGTGAAGTTGATCACCGCGCCCTTGGACGTGTTGTAGGCGATGGTTTTCATCTCGGGCGGGTTGCCGCCCAGCCCGGCGATAGAGGCGACGTTGACGATACTGCCCCGCCGCCGCGCGATCATGCTGTGCTTACCCACTGCCTGGCTGAGCAGGAAGTAGCCACGGATATTGAGGTTCATGACCTTGTCCCAGGCCTCCAGCGGGTGGTCTTCGGCCGGCGCCCCCCAAGCCGCCCCGGCGTTGTTGACCAGGATATCGATGTCGCCCAGGCGCTGCAGGGTCTCACTGACCAAGCGCTGGATATCCTCCTCGCGCGCGCAGTCGGCTGCCATCCAGCGGGCATCGATGCCCTGCGCCTGCAGCTGCTGCACCGCGCCTTCCAGCTCATCGGCTTTGCGCGCGGTCAGCATCAGCTTGGCGCCCGCCTCGCCCAGCGCTTGGGCGATTTGCAGGCCCAGGCCGCGCGAGCCCCCGGTCACGAGCGCGGTGCGCCCCGTCAGGTCGAACAGTTGTGTGATGCTGCGGGTCATGCGGTATCTCCTCGAAACGGGGGCCACGTGCGCGGCCCACCAGGCTCAGAAAGCGTCTTCGGGCATCTCGGCGCAGGTGCTGTCGCGCGTGCGCACCACCTGCAGCCACGGCCCGATCTTGGGCAGTTCGTAATGAAAAAAGTAGCGGCACGCCTGCAAGCGCCCGCGGCTGGCGGCGTCGTCGCGGCCGACCGCCGCCAGCGCCACGTCCAGCCAGATCCACGCCAGCACCGTGTGCCCCAAGGCCTGCAGGTACGGCACGGCATTGGCCAGCGCGGCGACCGGATCGCCATCGGCCCAGGCAGCGCGCGTGGCGTCGGCCACCTCGTCAATGGCCCGCGCCAGCGCCTGCGCGTGCGCCGCCAGCGTGGGCACGGCACGGGCGCGCGCCACGGTGGTCTGCATCCGCTGCGCCAGCAGCGACAAGCCACGGCCATCCTCCACGCGCACCTTGCGGCCCAGCAAATCCAGGGCCTGGATGCCATGCGTGCCTTCGTGGATCATGTTGAGGCGGTTGTCGCGCCAGTATTGCTCGACCGGAAAGTCGCGCGTGTAGCCATAGCCGCCGTGCACCTGGATGGCCAAGCTGTTGGCCTCCAAGCACCATTCGCTGGGCCAGCTCTTGGCGATCGGCGTGAGCACCTCGAGCAGCAAGCGCGCGTCGTCGGCTGCTCGCGCGTCGCCCGTGCGCTGCTCGTCGACCAGCCGGGCGCAATACAGCGCCAACGCCAGCGCCCCCTCGCAGTACGCCTTTTGCGCCAGCAGCATGCGTTTGACGTCGGCGTGCTCGATGATGCGCACCGGCGGCTGAGCAGGGTCCTTGCCCGCGGGACCCGGCAAGCGCCCCTGCAGCCGCGTGCGCGCGTAGTCGAGGCTGGCCAGATAGCCCGCCATACCCAACATGGTGGCGGCCATGCCAACGCCGATGCGCGCCTCGTTCATCATGTGAAACATACAGCGCAAGCCGTCGCCGGGCGCGCCCACCCGGTAGCCGATGGCGCCCGCGCCGCGCCCATCCAGCCCGGGGGCACGCACCGGGTAGCGCCCCTCGCCAAAGTTGAGCAGCGTGTTGGGTGTACCGCGCCAGCCGCACTTGTGGTTGAGACCCGCCAGCGCCACATCGTTGCGCTCGCCGGTCAGTCGGCCTTGCGTGTCCACCAGCCACTTGGGCACGATGAACAGCGAAATCCCCTTGACGCCGGGCGGCAGCCGACCGTCAGCCCCCGGAATCTTGGCCAGCACCAGGTGAACGATGTTGTCGGTTAGCTCGTGCTCGCCGGCCGAGATCCACATCTTGTTGCCGCGCAAGCGGTAGCGGGGCCCCAGGGGATCGCTCTCGAAATCGTCGCCGTCGGGGACGGCCCGGGTCGCGATATCGCTCAGGCTAGAGCCGGCCTGCGGCTCGCTCAGGCACATGGTGCCCGCAAACCGCCCTTGCAGCTCAGGCTGCGCAAACGCGCGGCGCTGTGCCTCGGTGCCGTGCGCCATCAACAGGTTCGCGTTGCCCACCGTGAGCATGCCCGCGCCGATACTGACCGAAGCCGCGGCAAAAAACGCATTGCCCGCCGCCTCGATCGTGTAGGGCAGCTGCATGCCGCCCACGTCGTAGTCCTGCGACGCGCTCAGCATGCCGCTGGCCGCATAGGCCTGCCACGCCTCGTGTGTCGCAGCGGGCAGCACCACCCGCTCGCCGTCGAAGCGCGGCTCCTCGGTATCGACGAGGCGGTTGAAGGGGGCGTACTTCTCACGCGCGATGCGCTCGCAGGTGTCGAGCACCGCATCGAACGTCTCGCGCGTATGCTCGGCGTGGCGCGCTCGCTCGGTCAGGGCCTGCACGCGCAACCAGTCGTAGAGCAAAAAATCGATGGTGGCGCGCAGACCCGGGTTCATCACAGCACCTCGAACACGCCAGCTGCGCCCATACCGCCACCGATACACATGGTCACGCACACCCGCTTGGCGCCACGCCGCTTGCCTTCGATGAGTGCATGCCCGGTCAGGCGCTGCCCGGACACACCGTACGGGTGGCCAATCGCAATCGCGCCGCCGTTGACATTGAGGCGGTCGGCCGGGATGCCCAGGCGGTCGCGGCAGTAGAGGACCTGCACCGCGAACGCCTCGTTGAGCTCCCAGAGATCGATGTCATCCACCGTCAGGCCCAGCCGCTGCAACACCTTGGGCACGGCAAACACGGGGCCGATGCCCATCTCGTCGGGCTCGCACCCCGCCACGGCAAAGCCCAGAAACCGCCCCAGCGGCTGCAAACCCTTGCGCTCGGCCACTTTTTCGTCCATCACGACGCACGCACCCGCCCCGTCGGAGAACTGGCTCGCATTGCCGGCAGCGATAGTGCCGCCGGGCAGCGCAGGCTTGATGGCGGCGATCGCTTCCTTGGTGGTACCCTCTCGCAGCCCCTCGTCACGCGACACGGTCACCTGCTGCGTGATGAGCCCACGCTGCTTGTCATAGATGCCAGCCGTGACCGTGATCGGCACGATCTCGTCGTCGAACTTGCCGGCCGCCGCCGCTGCACAGGCTTTTTGCTGACTGGCCGCGCCGTACTCGTCCATCGCGTCGCGGCCGATACGATAGCGCTTGGCCACCTGCTCGGCGGTCTGCAGCATGGTCCAATAAATCTCGGGCTTGCGCTCCAGCAGCGCGGGGTCGGTCATCATGTGCTTGTTCATCTCGTTTTGTACGCACGAGATGCTCTCGACCCCACCGGCCACATAGATCTCGCCCTCACCTGCCATGATGCGCTGGGCAGCCAAGGCGATCGTCTGCAACCCCGACGAGCAGAACCGGTTGACGGTCAGACCCGACACCGTGACCGGGCACCCTGCGGCCAAGGCGATCTGGCGCGCAATGTTCCAGCCCGTGGCCCCTTCCGGGTTGGCGCAGCCCATGATGACGTCTTCGACCTCGGCTGGGTCCAGGCGCGCGCGCTCGATGGCGGCGCGCACCACGTGACCGCCCAGCGTGGCACCGTGCGTCATGTTGAAGGACCCCTTCCAGCTCTTGGCCAAGGGGGTGCGTGCGGTAGAGACGATGACAGCGTTGCTCATGTTCGGTCCTGGGTAACGTGTATATGGCGGCGACGGCTCAGGCGGCAGCGAATCCCTTGCCTTCGGCGACGAGGCGCTGGATGAGGGGGGCGGGCTGCCAGAACTGGGCATCGTCGTGCGGGTTCTTGGCAAAGCGCTTCATGGCCTGCACCACGTTGAACAAGCCGAATTGCTCGGCGTAATGCATCGGCCCGCCGCGCCAGGCCGGAAAACCGTAGCCGGTCAGGTACACCATGTCGATGTCACTGGCGCGCGCCGCGATCTTCTCCTCCAGGATGTGCGCACCCTCGTTGACCAGCGCGAACACCAGGCGCTGCACGATCTCCTCGTCGCTGATCTGGCGCGGGGTGATGCCCTGTTCGCGGCGAAAGTCCTCGATCATTTGATTGACGACGGAGCTGGGTATCGCGTCACGCTTGCCCGGCTGGTAGTCATACCACCCCGCCCCGGTCTTTTGGCCAAAGCGCCCCATCTCGCACAGGCGGTCGGCAATCTTGCTGTAGCGCAGGTGCGGTTTCTCGACATAGCGACGCTTGCGGATGTACCACCCCACGTCATTGCCGGCCAGGTCGCCCATGCGGAAGGGCCCCATCGCGAAGCCAAAGCGCTCGATGGCGCGATCCACCTGCTCGGGCGTGCAACCCTCCTCCAGCAGAAAACCGGCCTGCCGGCTGTACTGCTCGATCATGCGGTTGCCGATGAAGCCATCGCACACCCCCGAGACGACGCAGGTCTTCTTGATCTTTTTGCCCAGGGCCATGATGGTGGCCAGCACGTCCTTGGCGGTGGCCTCACCGCGCACCACCTCCAGCAGCTTCATCACGTGCGCCGGGCTGAAGAAGTGCGTGCCGATGACGTCTTGCGGCCGCTTCGTAAACGACGCGATCTTGTTGACGTCCAGCGTCGACGTGTTCGTGGCGAGGATCGCCCCCGGCTTCATGACGGCGTCGAGCCGCTCGAACACCTGGCGCTTGACTTCCAAATCCTCGAAAACCGCCTCGATCACCAAGTCTGCCTCGCGGATGTCGTCGTACGACAGTGTCGTGCGCAGCAGGCCCAGGCGCTGCTCCATCTGCTCGGGCTTGAGCTTGCCTTTCTTCACTTGCCCTTCGTACACCGACCGAATGTTCGCCACCCCGCGCTCCAGCGCCGCCTGCTGGGTCTCCAGCAGCGTGACGGGCAGGCCGATGTTGAGAAAGTTGATCGCGATGCCAGTGCCCATCGTGCCAGCGCCGATGATGGCGACCTGGCGGATCTCGCGCTGGGGGGTGTCCTCCGGCACGTCGGCAATCTTGCCCGCGGCGCGCTCGGCCACGAACAGGTAGCGCAGCGCGATGCTGACGGGCGTGTTCATCAGGTTGACGAACGTCTCGCGCTCAAACGCCATGCCATCGTCGAAGCGGCGCGTGGTGGCCGCCTGCACGGCGTCGATGCACTTCAGCGGCGCGGGATAGTGCTTGGTCTGCGCGCCGACCATGTTCCGGGCGAACTGGAAATACGCCTCGGCCTGCGGATGCCGACACGGCAGGTCGCGCACCCGTGGCAGCGGGGCGCCGTCCGCGTGGCGCTGCGCCACCTCACGCGCCAACGCCAGCGCCTCGTCCAACAGGGTCTCGGCCGATGCCGCCAACTTGTCGAACAGCTTTTGCCCCGGAATGGTGGCCAACAGCTCGCTGGGCACGGGCTCACCACTGACGATCATGTTGAGCGCGGCCTCCACGCCAATGACGCGCGGCAGGCGTTGCGTGCCCCCCGCCCCGGGAATCAGACCCAGCTTGACCTCGGGCAGCGCCACTTTGGTGCCGGGGGCGGCGATGCGGTAATGCGCCCCCAACGCCAGCTCCAGCCCACCGCCCATGCACACGCTGTGGATGGCGGCCACCACCGGCTTGGGTGAATGTTCGAACGCGCCGATGAGGCTGAGCAGGTTCGGATCCTGGTAGGCCTTGGGCGAACCGAACTCCTTGATGTCAGCCCCGCCAGAGAAGGCCTTGCCGGCGCCGGTCACGACAATGGCGCGCACGGCCGGATCGTCGATCGCCCGATCCAGCCCCTGGGCCACGGCCTGGCGGGTCGACAAGCCCAACCCGTTGACGGGCGGGTTGTCGAGCGTGATGACGGCCACGTCACCGTGGACCTGGTAATGAGCGGTCATGATGCCTCCTGCAAAACGATAACGAAAAAGTGAACGGTCGTTCGATTTTGTCTTGATTCTAGGGTGCACGCTGCCGATTGCCCATAGGCAGGTGTCGCGTATTTGTCTGTCGCGGTAGCGCTCAGCCCACCTCCAACCACTCGCGGCGCACATAGGGGTTGGCTTTGAGCTCGTCGGGCGTGCCGTCGAAAACGATGCTGCCGTGCCCCATGACCAGCGCCCGGTCGGAAATCTGCAGCGCGATGGTGAGCTTTTGCTCGATCAACAGCACCGAGACGCCCTTGGCTTTGAGGGTACGCAGATACTGCGCCACCAGCTCCACGATCTTGGGCGCCAACCCCTCGGTCGGCTCGTCGATGATGATGAGATCGGGATCGCCCATGAGCGAGCGGCACAGCGTCAGCATTTGCTGCTCCCCGCCCGAGAGCACCCCCGCCTCGGTGTGCTGGCGCTCCTTGAGGCGCGGAAACATCGCATACATGTCGTCGAAGCTCCAGCGCCCGGATTTGCGGGGATTTTTCTGGCCCAGCATCAAGTTCTGGTGCACGGTGAGCTTCGGAAAGATGTCGCGGCTCTCGGGCACGTAGCCGATCCCCAAGTGCGCAACCTCGTAGGGCTTGAGCCCGGTGATGCGCTGTCCCTGCCAGCGGATGTCGCCCTCGGCGTCGACCAAGCCCATGATGGCCTTGGCGGTCGTGGAGCGCCCGGAGCCGTTGCGGCCCAGCAACGCGACAATCTGACCGGGTTCGACCCGGAAATGCACGCCGTGCAGCACGTGGCTTTTGCCGTAGAAGGCGTGAAGGTTGTCGATCTCGAGCATGGTGTGGCGCAGATGTGGTGGGATACGAGAAACGTCAATGCGCGGCTTCGGCCGCCTGCTGCTCGGCCAGCACCGAGCCCAGATACGCCTCCTGCACACGCGGGTTGGCCTTGACCGCCTCCGGGGTGTCGAAGGCGATCACCTCGCCATACACCACCACGGCAATGCGATCCGCCAGGCCGAACACCACCCCCATGTCGTGCTCGACGGTCAGCAGCGTTTTGCCCTCCGTCACCTCGCGGATGAGTTCGATGAAGCGCCGCGTCTCGCTCTTGCTCATGCCCGCCGTCGGCTCATCGAGCAGGATGACCTGCGCCCCGCCCGCGATCGTGATGCCGATCTCGAGCGCGCGCTGCTCGGCGTAGGTCAGATTCATGGCCAAGGTGTCGCGTTTCTTGGTCAAGCCGATGCGCTCGAGCAAGTCCTCGGTGCGCTCGTTGGCGTCGTCCAGATCGGCCAGAAATTTGAACAACGTGTAGCGATAACCCAGGCTCCAGAGCACGCCACAGCGCAGGTTCTCGAACACGCTGAGCTTGGGGAAGATATTGGTGATCTGAAAGCTGCGCGCCAACCCCATCCGGTTGATTTCGAATGGCTTTTTACCGTCGATGCGCCGCCCGCCGAGCAGGATCTCGCCGCTCGTGGGCGCAAAGCGCCCGCTGATGAGGTTGAACAGGGTCGATTTGCCCGCGCCGTTGGGGCCGATGACCGCGACGCGCTCGCCCGCGCGCACCGCCAGATCGACACCACGGATGATCTCGGTCTTGCCGAAGCGCTTGCAGACACCGCGCAATTCGAGCGCTGGGGTGTCGTGCGATGCCGAAGTGTTGGGTGTGGTGGACATGTCAGGCCATCTCCCGCCGCTTGATTTCCTTTTCGATATCGACCTGGATGTCGCTCCAGTGCTCGCGGAAGCGCCGGCGCGCAACCTCGAACAGACCAATGCCGGTCAGCATCACGAACGCCGAGCCGAACCAGCTCTGCGCCGATCCGGTGTCGAGCGTAGCGCCCAGGTACTGAACCTGCGGGCCGATCGCCGCGTTGAGCTGCAGGTGGTAGATCATCTCGATGATGCCACCCGCCCCCAGCAACGCCACCAAGCCCGTCCCTCCCAGCGCCAAGTAGCTCACCCACAGCTCGCGCAGCCGGCCGAAGGCCGCCACGCGCAGGTTCATCATGATCAGGCTGGCGATGCCACCCGGCGCGTACATGACCATGAACATGAACACCAACCCCAGGTACAGCAGCCACGCCTTGGTCAGCTCCGACAGCAGCACCAGCGCCAGCACCATCAGCACGCCACCGATGATGGGCCCGAAGAAAAACGTCGCCCCGCCCAGGAAGGTGAACAGCAGATACGCGCCCGAGCGCAGCGGGCCGACCACCTCGGCCGTGACGATTTCGAACTGGATCGCCGCCAGACCGCCGGCGATACCGGCAAAAAACCCCGAGATCATGAACGCCAGATAGCGCACGACCTGCGTGTTGTAGCCGATGAACTCGACGCGCTCCGGGTTGTCGCGCACGGCGTTGAGGATACGCCCCAGCGGCGTGCGCGTGAAAGCGAACATGGCCGCCACGCACACGAAGGTATAGACCGCGATCAAGTAATACACCTGCACCGCTGGCCCATACGTGATGCCGAACACGGGCTCGCCCACCACCCGGTTGGCGGTGATGCCCGCCTCGCCACCGAAGAAGTCCGAAAACATCAGCGACAGCGCAAACACCAGCTCGCCCACGCCAAGCGTAATCATGGCAAACGGGGTGCCGGCCTTCTTCGTCGTGACGTAGCCAAACAGCATGGCAAAGAACAGTCCCGCCAATCCGCCGACCATGGGCAGCAACGACACCGGCACCGCCAGCGTGCCCTGCCCCACCATCAGCAGTGCGTGGATCGCGACGTAAGAACCCAGGCCGCTGTAGACCGCGTGCCCGAAGCTCAACATGCCCCCCTGCCCGAGCAACAGGTTGTACGACAGGCAAGCGATGATGGCGATGCCCATCTGCGCCAGCATGCTGATGGACAAGTTGCTGGTGAACAGTTGCGGCGCCACCAACAACACCAGCGCGAACAGGGTCCAGACGACCCAGCGCCCGACGTTGTAGGGAGTGAACTGATAGTACGCCTTGCTCATGGTCTGGTCGTTCAAGTTTGAGTCATTGGTCGCGCGTGCCCAGCAAGCCCTTGGGGCGGAATATCAGGATCAGCACCAAAAACAGGTACGGCAACACCGGCGCCACCTGCGACAGCGTGAGCTTGAGGAAGTCCTTGTCGCGCATCGCATCCGACAGCGCGAGCCCCATGCCCTGCAGCAGCGACCCGATCGAGTGATCCATCGCCACCGCAAACGTCTGGATGACGCCGATCAGCAGCGACGCCAAAAACGCGCCCGGCAGCGACCCCAGGCCACCGATCACCACCACGGCAAACACCAGCGATCCGAGCGTGGCCGCCATCGCCGGTTCGGTCACGAACGTGCTGCCCCCGATCACGCCGGCCAGACCGGCCAGCCCGGTGCCCACGCCAAACACCATCATGAAGACGCGCGGCACGTTGTGCCCGAGCGCCTCCACCATCTCGGGGTGGGTCAAGGCGGCTTGGATCACCAGCCCCACGCGGGTGCGGGTGATGAGCAGCCACAAACTCACGAGCATGGCCACCGCCACACCCATCATGAAGGCGCGCGTCGCGGGAAACGGCGTGCACGCCGCGGCCTGGCACAGGTCTGCTGCCGCTCGGCCCCAGACGAAGGCCATGCGGTCATCGGCGGTATGGATGAGGGTGAACGCTGGCCCCTGCAGCAGCTCCGGCGGCCGGAAGTTGACCGCGGTACGGCCCCAGACCAGTTGCACCAGCTCCAAGATCACATAGGACAGCCCAAAGGTGATCAGCAGCTCCGGCACGTGGCCAAACTTATGCACCTTGCGCAGGCTGTATTTCTCGAACAGGGCGCCCGCCAGCCCCACCAGCACTGGCGCCACCAGCAGCGCTGGCCAAAAGCCCACGATGCCGGACAACGCGTAGGCGAAATACGCGCCCAGCATGTAGAAGCTCGCGTGGGCAAAGTTGAGCACGCCCATCATCGAAAAAATCAGGGTCAGCCCGGAGCTGAGCATGAACAGCAACAAGCCATAGCTGACACCGTTGAGTAAAGAGACGAGGACGAATTCCATGATCAGGGGCGTCGTGGGGAATCATCGGGGTCAGACACTCCGGACGGCCAGGCACAGCTGGCCACCGGCGGCGTCGATCCGACCGATCGATAGGCCCGGCCCGAATGGGCGGGGCGGAAAACGGTGGCGCAGACCCGACCCGCGCGCACGGTCCGCGCCACGGGCCAGGCCGCCGTCAGTTGGGGCGCTGCATGTTGCAGCTGGTGGGCGTGCTGGCGATGTACGCCGGGAACTCCTTCACGAGCGCGAACGTCATGCCGGTGTTCTCCACGCTGTACGGGAACTTCGCGTCCGCCTTTTGCCAGCGCGTCAGGTACAGCGGCTGTTGCAGCTGGTGGTCGGTCTTGCGCATCTCGACTTCACCGTTGTAGCTGGTGAACTTGAGCCCCTCCAGCACCTTGGCCACTTGCACCGGATCGGTGCTCTTGGCCTTGGCCATCGCCTCGGACAGGCCACGGAAGATGTGGATGACCGAGCCCGTGTAGAAGTCGGCATTGAACTTCTGCTTGAACTCGTTTTGCCACTGCTGCATCTCGCCGCCCATGTTGTAGTGGTTGTACGAGACTTGGTACACCCGGCCTTCGGCGCTTTGGCCGAGAGCGGTCGGCGTGCCCGTCACCCCCGCGTAGTAGGTGTAGAACTTGCCCGTGAACCCCCCCTCGTTGGCCGCCTTCACCAGCAACGCCAAATCTGAGCCCCAGTTGCCGGTGATGACGGTGTCCGCCCCCGAGGCCTTGATCTTGGCGATGTAGGGGGCAAAGTCACGCACCTGCGCCAGTGGATGCAGGTCTTCGCCGACGATTTGGATGTCGGGGCGTTTGCGCGCCAGCAGCTCTTTGGCGTACTTGGCCACCTGATGACCGTGCGAGTAGTTCTGGTTGAGCAGATACACCTTCTTGATGTCGGGCTGATCCTTCATGAAGGTGGTCAGCGCCTCCATCTTCATCGAGGTGTCGGCGTCGAAGCGGAAATGCCAGTAGTTGCACTTGCTATTGGTGAAATCCGGATCGACCGCCGAGTGGTTGAGGAAGACGACTTCCTTGCCCGGGTTGCGCGCGTTGTGGCGCGCCACCGCTTCGATGAGGGCCCCAGCCACCGACGACCCGTTGCCCTGCGTGATGTAGCGGATGCCCTGGTCGATGGCTGACTGCAGGGCCGTCACGCTCTCGGCGGGGCTGAGCTTGTTGTCGAAGGGCACCACCTCCCACTTGACCCCGGCGGGGTTGTGCTTGTTGGGGCCGCTGAACTTCTCGGCAAAGAACTGAAAGCTCTTGACCTGGTTCGACCCCACCGGCGCCATCAACCCCGACAGAGGGTCGATCCAGGCGATCTTGACGGTCTGGCCCGCCAGCGGCGCCGCACCCGCGGCCGCGGCCTGATCCCGCTTGGCTTGGCGGGCGCTCTGGGCCTGGGCGAGGCCGGTCAGCGCCACACCGAACATGGCGGCCACCGCGAGGGTTTTGAAGGCGAATTTCATGCGCTTGTCTCCTTGTGTTGGCATGGTGGGGGAACGGTTTTGAGCTTAGCGGTCTGGTGCAGCGCAGCGATCAGGGAAACCCCGCAGACTTATCACCTAGGCGACTGTCCATTGGATGACACTCGAGCGGCGCGCACTCACAGTCCTGGCAACCGGTAGTCGGCCAGCATTTCGCGCAGCTTCATCTTCTGCATCTTGCCGGTCGCGCCCAGCGGGATCGCGTCCACGAACACCACGTCATCGGGAATCTGCCATTTGGCGAGCTTGCCCTCGTAGAAGGCGAGCAGCTCTTCGCGGGTGACGTCGTGTCCGGGTTTTTTGACCACGACGACGATCGGGCGCTCGTCCCACTTCGGGTGTTTGACGCCAATGCAGGCGGCCATGAGTACCGCCGGGTGCGCCATCGCGATGTTTTCCACGTCGATCGAGCTGATCCACTCGCCACCAGACTTGATGACGTCCTTGCTGCGGTCGGTGATCTGCATGTAGCCGTCCCGGTCGATGGTGGCGACGTCGCCGGTCGGGAACCAGCCGTCGATCAACGGGCTCGGTTGGCCGCTGCGGTAGTAGTCCCGGATGACCCAGGGGCCGCGCACCAACAGGTCGCCCTGGGTCTTGCCGTCCCACGGCAGTTCACGACCGTCGGCATCGACGATCTTCATGTCGATGCCAAAAATCGCGCGCCCCTGCTTGAGACGAATCTTCATTTGCTCCTCTTCGGGCAGCGACAGGTGTTTGTTCTTGAGCGTGCACAGCGTGCCCAGCGGGCTGAGCTCGGTCATGCCCCAGGCGTGCAGCACTTCCACACCGTACTGCTCCCGAAACGCTTGGATCATCGCGGGCGGGCAGGCCGAGCCGCCGATGACCGTGCGCTGCAGGTGCGGCAGCTTCAATCCGTTGGCTCCCATGTGGGTCAGCAGCATCTGCCACACTGTCGGCACGCCGGCCGCGAACGTCACCCGTTCGGCATCCAGCAGCTCGTAGACCGACTTGCCGTCGAGCTGGGCGCCCGGAAACACCAGCTTGCAGCCGACCGCCGCTGCCGAATATGGGATGCCCCACGCGTTGACGTGAAACATCGGCACCACCGGCAGCACGCAATCGCGCGCGCTCAGGCACATCACGTCCGGTAGTGCCGACGCGTAGGCGTGCAGGATGGTCGACTTGTGGCTGTACAGGGCAGCCTTGGGGTTGCCGGTGGTGCCACTGGTGTAGCACATGCTGCTGGCCGTCTCGTCCGAAAAGCGCGGCCAATCGTAGCGGGTGGGATACCCGGCGATCCAGGACTCGTAGCCGATCAGATTGGGAATGCTGCCCTCGGCGGTGAGTCGCGCCAGATGCTCGTCGTCGCACAGCGCCACCCAACGCTGCACGGTCGGGCAATGGGCGTGGATCGCTTTGATGATGGGCCAAAAAGTCGTATCGAACGCCAGCACGCGGTCTTCGGCGTGGTTGACGATCCACGCAATCTGATCGGGCAACAACCGCGGGTTGATCGTGTGCAGCACGCGCCCCGAGCCGCTGACCCCGTAGTACATCTCGAAATGGCGGTAGCCGTTCCACGCCAACGTGGCCACGCGCTCGCCCTGCTCCAGCCCCATGGCGTCGAGCGCCTGCGCCAGTTGCCGCGCGCGCGCCGCCGCATGCGCGTAGGTCGTGCGGTGGATGTCACCCTCCACGCGCCGCGAGACGATTTCCACGTCGCCGTGGTGGCGTGCCGCGTGTTCGATCAAATCCGAAATCAACAGGGGTCGTTCTTGCATCAGGCCAAGCATTGGGAGCACTCCTCTTTTCGAATGGGATGGGAAACGGCCGTCCGCGACGACCGACTCCGCTAAGCTTACGACTATGGCAAGTCCCATCCAACGTCGTCATCCTGACAAACCCGAGGTCACGGGTCCATTTGTCGCCCACTCGACAGCCGGTACCGTGCCCCATTTGTCCCACTTGCGTCGATCATGACCCTCGACAGCCGAACGCCCGCGCGTGTCTTTTTGTCCCAGCAGCCCTGGTTCGGCAGTATGGACCCAAGCCTGCGCGAGACCCTGATCAACGACATGCTGTTGCAGCGCGCCAGCCGCGGCGAGTTGCTGGTCCGCCGGGGCACACCGGTCGATGCCTGGTGGGCGGTGTTGTCCGGCATGGCCAAGCTGCAGACCGAAGGGCGGGATGGCCGTGTCTCTGCCTTCCTGGGTGTCCCGGCCGGCGACTGGTTTGGCGAAGGCACGGTCCTCAACGGCGGCCCGTGGCGGTACGACGTGGTGGCCTTGCGCGACACCACGCTGATCGGCCTGCCGCTGGCGCACTTTCGCCATCTGTACCAAACGCATCTACCGTTCAACCACTACCTGATCGCGCGCCTGAACCTGAGGCTGGGGCAAGCCATGACGGCCATCGAAGCCGGTCGGCTGCGCACCCCCGAAGAGCGCGTGGCGCAGTACCTGGTCATGTTCCTGGGCTCGGGGATACGCAAGATCACCCTGTCGCAGGAGGACTTCGGCCACCTGACCGGCTTGTCACGGCAGACGGTCAACCGTGTGCTCAAGGCGTTGGAAGCCAAGGGCTGGATCTCGCTCGAGTTCAGCCGCATCGAGGTGTTACAGCCCGACGCACTCCAAGCCCTGCTGAACCGCCGCTGAACCCCTGTGCACGACAAGGGTGTCGCGCGCGTTGAACAATTCATCCATGACGTTTCCGATCGAAAAATCCGATGCCGAGTGGCGCGCCTTGCTCACCGAAAAGATCGCACGCGGCGACGCCGAGCCCCTGGCCTTCGACGTCACCCGCCGCGCTGCGACCGAACCGCCCTTCACAGGACGCTATGAATCGTGGTGGCAGCCTGGCCGCTACCACTGCATCGCCTGTGGAGCGCATCTGTTCGACAGCGACACCAAGTTCGACGCCGGTTGCGGCTGGCCCAGTTTCTGGCAGGCGCGCCCCGGCGCCATCGTCGAGCGCACCGACCGCAGCCACGGCATGGTGCGCACCGAAACCCTGTGCGCCGGCTGTGGGGCGCACCTGGGCCACGTGTTCGACGATGGGCCACCGCCCACGGGCTTGCGTTTTTGCATGAATTCGGCGGCCCTGCAGTGGCACCCGCTGTGACGCGCGCTGCACCGATAATCCGGACATGCGCCTGTTGATCGACTTCTTCCCCATCGCCCTCTTCTTTCTCGCCTACCAGTGGCAGGGCATCTACGCGGCCACCGCCGTGCTGATGGCCGCCACGGTGGTGCAGATGGGCCTGATCTACGCCATCGACCGTCGTCTGCAAGCGGTGCAAAAAATCACGCTGCTGCTGGTGCTGGTGTTCGGCGCGCTCACGCTGCTTCTACACGACGATCGCTTCATCAAGTGGAAGCCCACCGTGTTGTACGGCGCCATCGCGCTGGCGCTGGCCGCCGCGCTGTGGGGCTGGAAGAAGAACGTGCTGCAACTGCTGCTGGGCAGCCAGCTGCAGTTGCCGACCCACGTTTGGTCGCGGCTGACGCAGGCTTGGATCGGCTACTGCCTGTTCATGGCCGCCCTCAACGCCTACGTCGCGGCGTTTTACTCCACCGATGCCTGGGTGGACTTCAAGCTCTGGGGTTATATCTTCCCCGTGCTGTTCTTGGTCGGGCAGGGGTTCTACGTCGCGCGCCATCTGAAGGATGACACACCATGACGACAGACACGGATGGGACCACGACCCAGGCGATCGAGCAGCTGCTGCGCCACGCGCTGCAGCCCACGCGGCTGGAGGTGATCGACGAGAGCGCTGCCCACGCCGGGCATGCGGGCGCGAATGGTCGGGGACAAGGCACGCACTTTCGCGTACGCATCGCCGCGCCGGCGCTGGAGGGCCGCAGCCGCGTCACCGCCCACCGACTTGTGTATGATGCACTGCAACCGGCGTTCGACGCCGGCTTGCACGCGCTGGCCATCGAGGTGCTGCACGAGTAACGGTAGCCGGCGACACGCAACGTCTTTCCCCTCGGTTTTTTCGGACACATCCCTCCCATGAATATCCTGTTGTCGCGCGTGGCCGTCGCCGCGTGTCTGGCGGCTGGCCTGGTCCTGCCAGCGCACGCCCAAAATCTCGCCATCGTCAACGGCAAGCCCGTCCCCTCGGCCCGCCTCAAGGCGCTCGAGCAGCAGGTCGCCCGCTCGGGACGCCCCATCGACGACAACGTGCGCCAACAGTTGCGCGAAGAGGCCATCCTGCGTGAGATCTTCGTGCAAGAAGCCGAGCGGCGCGGCCTGCGCGCGTCGCCGGAGGTCAAGGCCCAGCTCGAACTGGCCACCCAGACCATCCTGATCCGCGAGCTGTTTGCCGACCAGCAACGCCGCCATCCCGTCACCGAAGCGGAGCTGCGCGCCGAGTATGACCGCATTGCCCAAGCCATGGGGCAGGAGTACCGCGTCCGCCACATCTTGGTCGAGAGCAAGGAAGCGGCTGAAGCGGTGCTCGCCGAGCTGGCCAAGGGCGCCAAGTTCGAGGACCTGGCGGCCAAACGCTCCAAGGACCCGGGGTCGGCCAAGCGCGGTGGTGATCTGGACTGGGCAACGCCCGATGCGTTCGTGCCGGAGTTTGGTCAGGCGATGGCCAAGTTGGGCAAGGGCGAGACGACCCGCGAGCCGGTGCAGACCCAGTTCGGCTGGCACATCATCCGCGTCGATGACGTGAGAGCCGCGCAAGTACCCCCGTTCGAGGACGTCAAACCTCAGATCGAGCAGCAGCTGCAGCAGCAAAAACTCGCGCAGTTCCAAGAAGAGCTGCGCAAGAAAGCCAAGATCCAGTAAGCGATCGGCCGGGCGGGCACCCGGGAGTCCGCCGCGGGCTCAACGCCGGCCGTCTGCCGCTGCGTCGGCGTCCCCGTCCCCAGCGCTGCTCGGCAGCAGTGCCAGCGGCGCTTGGGTGACGGGCGCCAGCCCGTAGAGCACCGAAGCCGCAACGGCCGCCGGTGCGTCGATCCCCAGTGGCACCAGCACCGCGACGGCGGCGGCCTCGCGCGTACCCCAGCCACCAAAGCTCACCGGTAGTGTGGCCAGTACGAAGATCGGCACCGCGGCCAGCGCCACACCCGCCCACGGCAGGGGCGCGCCCACCGCATGCAGCCCTGCAAACAGCGTGGTGACACTGGCGGCCTGCACGGCCAAAGAACCCACGAGCTGCTGCCCCCAGTGACGCGCCGGCGCATGTGTGGCGAGTTGCCGCCACCAGCGCCACGCGGGCCGCTGCAGCTGCGCCCAGTACATGCCATGGCTGGCACTGACACGCAACACCACATACGGTGACAGCGCCATGGCCACGGCCAGCGCGGCCGCCACGACAACCACCACCGGCAAAAAGCCCGACAACCCTAAGGCGTGCAGCGCCCTTTGCAGCCCATCGCCGTGCCCGCTGATGCGGCCCACGGCGAGCACCAGGCACCCCAGCAATCCCAACCCCCACAGGCCACTGAGGCGATCCAGCACGACCGACACGCCGGCCTCCAGCACCGGCACACCGCGCCGGTGCAGGCTCCAGGCGCGCAGCATGTCGCCCCCTAGCACCGCCCCGGGCAACACCACGTTGGCCGCCACGCCCCGAAAGTACACCGGCAGCGCCCAGCGCAGGGGTACCTCAAAGCCCAGCCAGCGTACCCCCGCACGCCAGCGCCAGGCCGACAGCGCGTTGGCCGCGGCGCTGCTGAGCAGCCCGGCCAACAGCCAGCCGCCATCGGCCCGCTGCAACTCGGCCCACACGCGCTCGGGCTCCACCCACCACAGCACGGCCGCCAGCAGCGCCAGCGCGGCCGCCAGCCGCCATGGGCGCCGCCCCTGCGGGCGAGCCGCGCCCCGGGTTGGGCCCAGGCTCATGGCTGCGTGGCAGTCCCGGGGTGAGCGGGCGGCAACCCCCGGGTGTGGTACTGGGGACGGCCCGACCCCTCGTGGTAGATGCGGATGAGTAACTCACCCGTCAGGCCCGCCACGATGAGCTGCGCCCCCATCAGCACCAGCATCACCCCGGCGATGAGCAGCGGGCGACCGCCAATATCCTCGCCTGCCAGTTTGACCGCGAGCAGATACCCGAGGATCACCACCCCGGGCGTCATGAGCCACAGGCCCAGCCCACCAAAGGCGTGCAGAGGTCGCTGCCGGTAGCGCAAAAAGAACACGATCAACACCAGGTCCAGAATGACGCGGAAGGTGCGATCGATGCCATACTTGGACTGCCCGCGCGTGCGCGCGTGGTGGCGCACCGGCACTTCCACGATGCGCGCGCCGGCTTCGCGCGCCAGCGATGGGATGAAGCGGTGCAACTCGCCGTAGAGCCGGATGCGCTCGATGATCTCGCGCCGATACGCCTTGAGCGCGCAACCGTAGTCGTGCAGACGCACCCCCGTGGCCCAGGAAATCAGCCGGTTGGCCAGCACCGAAGGCAGGCGGCGCGACAACGCCTTGTCCTGGCGCTGCTGGCGCCAGCCCGAGATCATGTCCACCGACGGATCGGACTCCAACCGCTCGATGAGCGCGGGAATGTCCAGCGGGTCGTTTTGCAAATCCCCGTCCAGCGTGACGATGTAGCGGCCCCGCGCGCGCTCGAAGCCGGCCTGCAACGCCGTCGATTGACCGTAGTTGCGCGCCAGGATGACCGGGTGCAGCCACGGCGTCGTCGCCGCCAGTTCGGCCAGGATGGCGGGGCTGGCGTCACGCGAGCCGTCATCCACGCAGATCAGCTCGAAGGTCCAGCGTGTGGGCCCGAGCGCCTCGCCCACCCGCGCCACCAGCTCACGTAGGTTGTCCTCTTCGTGATAGACCGGGATGACGACCGAGATGTCTGGGGCTGCCTCGGCGCGAGGCGCAGGGCGGGTGGGAGCGCTGGTGGGAGCTGGCGTCATGGTGATGGGGCACGAAAAAGCCGGGCAGGCGGCTGATCCGCCCTACCCGGCTGGCATTGTAGTCAGCGCCCGTGACGCTTTTTAGTGCACCGTGCGCCCGAAGAGGAACTGCCCCGGCGCGCGCACCGGATCCACGTCCACCGGGATCTCGCTCTTGGGGGGGAAGCGCCCTTCGAGGATCAGCTTGGACAGCGGGTTCTCGATGCGCTGCTGGATCGCGCGCTTCAGCGGCCGCGCGCCGAACACCGGGTCGTAGCCGACCTTGGCCAGCTCCTCCAGCGCCGCGTCGGTGAACGTCAGCGTCAGGTCGAGCTTGGCCAGCCGCTCCTGCAGCGTGCGCAGCTGGATGCGGGCGATGTTCTTGATGTGCTCGCTGCCGAGCGGATGGAACACCACCGTCTCGTCGATGCGGTTGAGGAATTCGGGGCGGAAGTGCGCCTTGAGCTCCTCCCACACCGCGTCCTTGATGTCCTCCATGTCGTGGCCCCGCTGCGCCAGCTGCTGGATGCGCTGCGAACCGATGTTGGAGGTCATCACGATGACGGTGTTCTTGAAGTCCACCGTGCGGCCCTGGCCGTCGGTCAGCCGCCCGTCGTCCAGCACCTGCAGCAGCACGTTGAACACGTCCGGGTGCGCCTTCTCGACCTCGTCGAGCAGCACGACGCTGTAGGGCTTGCGCCGCACCGCCTCGGTCAGGTAGCCGCCCTCCTCGTAGCCGACATAGCCCGGCGGCGCGCCAATCAGGCGGCTCACCGAGTGCTTCTCCATGAATTCGCTCATGTCGATGCGGATCATGTGCTGCTCGCTGTCGAACAGGAAGGCCGCCAGCGCCTTGCACAGCTCGGTCTTGCCGACCCCCGTCGGACCGAGGAACAGGAAGCTGCCCAGCGGCCGGTTCGGGTCGCTCAGGCCCGCGCGGGCGCGGCGGATGGCATTGGAGACGGCGGCGATCGCCTCGTCCTGGCCGACCACGCGCTCGTGCAGCCGCGCCTCCATCTGCAGCAGCTTGTCGCGCTCGCCCTGCATCAGCTTGCTGACCGGGATGCCGGTGGCGCGCGAGACCACCTCGGCGATCTCCTCCGCGCCGACCTGCGTGCGCAGCAGTTTGAAGCCCTTGGCGCCGTCCTTGCCGGCCTCGCGCGCCTGCGCCTCCTGCAGCCGGCGCTCCAGCTCCGGCAGGCGGCCGTACTGCAGCTCGGCGACCTTGTTGAAGTCACCCTTGCGCTTGAGCTCCTCGATCTGGAAGCGGATGCGGTCAATCTCCTCCTTGATCTGCGCCGAGCCCTGCACCTGCGCCTTCTCGGCCTTCCAGACCTCCTCCAGATCGGCGTACTCGCGCTCCAGCCGCGCGATCTCCTCCTCGATCAGCTCCAGCCGCTTGCGCGAGGCCTCGTCGGTCTCCTTGCGCACCGCCTCGCGCTCGATCTTGAGCTGGATCAGGCGCCGCTCCAGCCGGTCCATCACCTCGGGTTTGGAGTCGATCTCCATCTTGATGCGGGCCGCGGCCTCGTCGATGAGGTCGATGGCCTTGTCTGGCAGGAAGCGGTCCGTGATGTAGCGGTGCGACAGCTCGGCTGCGGCAACGATGGCCGGGTCGGTGATCTCCACCCCGTGGTGCAGCTCGTACTTCTCTTGCAGACCGCGCAGGATGGCGATCGTGGCCTCGACGCTGGGCTCGTCGACCAGCACCTTCTGGAAGCGCCGCTCGAGCGCCGCGTCCTTTTCGATGTACTTGCGGTACTCATCCAGCGTGGTGGCGCCGATGCAGTGCAGCTCGCCGCGCGCCAGCGCCGGCTTGAGCATGTTGCCCGCGTCCATGGCGCCTTCGGCCTTGCCCGCGCCCACCATGGTGTGGATCTCGTCGATGAAGAGGATGATGCGCCCTTCCTCGGCCGCGATCTCTTTGAGCACCGCCTTGAGGCGCTCCTCGAACTCGCCGCGGTATTTGGCGCCGGCCAGCAGTCCCGCCATGTCCAGCGCCAGCACGCGCTTGTCCTTGAGCGTCTCGGGCACCTCGCCGTTGACGATGCGCTGCGCCAGCCCCTCGACGATGGCGGTTTTGCCCACACCGGGCTCACCGATGAGCACCGGGTTGTTCTTGCTGCGCCGCTGCAGGATCTGGATGGTGCGGCGAATTTCGTCGTCGCGCCCGATGACGGGGTCCAGCTTGCCCTGACGGGCGCGTTCGGTCAGGTCGAGGGTGTATTTTTTCAGCGCCTCGCGCTGGTTTTCGGCTTCGGGGTTGGTCACTTTTTCTCCTCCTCGCACGGCTTCGATCGCCGCCTCTAGGGACTTGCGCTGCAGGCCCGCCTGCCGCGCGGCATCGGCCAGCGACGTCTTGGCATCGGCCAGCGCCAGCCAGAACAACTCGCTAGCGATGAACTGGTCACCGCGCTTGATGGCCTCTTTTTCCATCGCCTGCAGCACGGACACCAAATCGCGGCTGGCCTGGACTTGCTCCTGGCCCTGCACCTGGGGCAGGCGGTTGACGGCGTCTTCGGCCGCCTTGCGCAGCGCCCCGATGTTGACCCCGGCACGCGTGAGCAAGCCGCGCGAGGTGTCTTGCTGCAGCAGGGTCAGCGCCACGTGCGCCGGCTCGATGTACGCATGATCCTTGCCCAGCGCGAGCGATTGCGCGTCGGACAAGGCCTCTTGAAACGAACGGGTGAATTTTTCGATGGACATGGAAAGCTCCGTGATTCGACTGTGCTTCCATGTGGGGGGTTGTGCCGCGTTTTCAAGGCCGCGGCCTTGATCGCCATCAAAAACGCGCCACGTGACGGGCACTCAGGCGTTGCGCGCGGCAATGCCCCAGCGCGCCAGCGCCGCGTCGTCGCTGACGCGCGCATCGACCCAACGCGCCCCCTGTGGGGTGTGCTCTTTTTTCCAGAACGGCGCCTGGGTCTTGAGGTAGTCCATCAAAAACTCGCACGCCTGGAATGCCTGGCCGCGATGCGCCGAGGCCACGGCCACCAGCACGATTTGGTCCTGCGGCTGCAGCGCCCCCACGCGGTGGATGACGCGCACACCCAGTATGTCGAAGCGCCGTGCCGCCTCATCGATCATGGCGTCGATGGCGCGCTCGGTCATACCCGGGTAATGCTCCAGCTCCATGGTGGCCACCGAGGCCCCGTCGTTGCGATCACGCACCGTGCCCACGAAGGCGCACACCGCGCCCACGGTCGGCTGGCCGGCGCGCAGGGCGGTCACCTCACGCGCCAGGTCGAAGTCCTCGCTCTGGATGGCGATAAAACGGTGCGCGAGTGCCATGGGCCTATCCTCCAGTGACGGGCGGGAAGAAGGCCACTTCGGCGCCATCGTGCAGCGGCGTACCCTCGTCCGCCATGACCTGATCGACCGACACGCGCACGGCGCGCCCGCGGCCCAATGCCTCGGCCCAGACGCCACCGCGCGCAATCAGCGCGTCGCGCAACGCGCCGACGTGGGATGCGTCGGTGTCCAGCACCTCGGCGGCAGTGCCCACGGCCTCGCGGATGGCGGCAAAGTAGCGCAGTTGGATCTTCATGGACGGTCGTTGAATGAGGGTCAGGGTACCTATGCGGTGCTCGTGACCACGATCATAGCTTGGGCATTTGGCCCGCGGGCACGGCGAGCCAGGCCGACAACGGGCATGCCGGCGCCCACAGGTATCCCTGCGCACGCCGCACGCCGCGCTCGGCCAGAAAATCGCGCTGGGCCACCGTCTCGACCCCCTCCGCCACGAGCTCCAAACCGACCGCACGCCCGAGCTGGATGAGCGACTCGACGAGCGCGTCGGCCTGCGCGGACGTCCCGATGTCGCGCACGAAGCTGCCGTCGATCTTGATCGTGTCCAGCGGCAGGGCACGCAGATACGCCATCGAGGCATAGCCAGTGCCAAAGTCGTCCACCGCCAATCGCACCCCGCGCGCCTCCAGCACGCGCAGGCGGTCCCGCGCCGGTTCGCTGTCGAGCAGCACACTCTCGGTGATTTCCAGCTCCAGCCGGTGGGCAGGCCAACCGCTGCGCGTCAGGCGCGACAACACCTCGTCCACGAACCGTTCCACCTGGAGCTGACGGGGTGAGACGTTGACCGCCAGCCGGCCGAGCGTCCAGCCGGCCGCGTCCAGGCGCTGCCCGTGCTCCAGTGCCAGATCCAGCACCAGCAAACCCAGGCGCTCCATCAGTCCGCCATCCTCTGCCAAGGGAATGAAGGTCGAAGGCGACACCCAGCCCCACTGGGGATGCTGCCAGCGCAGCAAACCCTCGGCAGCCACGATGCGGCCGTCCTGCAAATCCACCTGGGGCTGCCACCACAGCTCGATGGTGCGCTCGGCGATCGCCTGTGCCAACGCTTCGCGCATGGCGCGCGCCTCGTGTGTGGCGTGGCTGAATCCCGCCTCGTACGCGACCACGCGACCGCGTCCCCCTGTTTTGGCGCGGTACATCGCCTCGTCCGCATGGCGCAACAGCGTCACGGCGTCCAGCCCATCACGCGGTGCCAGGGCGATACCAATGCTGGCCGAGATGTGGCAGACCCGCCCGCCCAAGTCGATCGGATTTTGCAGCGCCACCAGCACCGCGTGGGCGCGTTCGGCGGCAATGTCGGCCGTCACATCCTCCAGCACGAGGACAAACTCGTCTCCCCCCAGCCGTGCCACGGTGTCGCCACCGCGCACTTGCGCACGCAAGCGTTGCGCCACCTCGACCAATAGCGCGTCGCCGGCCTCATGCCCCCACTCGTCGTTGATTTCCTTGAAGTGGTCCAGATCGACGTATAGCACCGCCGTCATCGACCGGTGACGATCGGCGCGCGCCAGTGCATGCTCGATGCGCTCGAGGAGCAAACGGCGGTTGGGCAGATCGGTCAGCGGATCGTGTAGGCCGACATGCAGCAAGCGCTGTTCGGCCGCCGTCAGCGCCAACACCTCGCGGCGCAGCTGCGCTTCGCGGCGCTGCAAGCGGCGTTGGTAGATGCGCAGCCGACGCCGTGATTCGTTCATGGCCCGAGCCAGCGCGTGGACCTCACGGGTGCGCCAGTCGGTACGGATCGGCTGTGCCAGCGACAGCTGGCCCACCGCCTGCGCGGCCTGCGCCAAATACTCCAAGGGCTCGGCCAACTGACGAGCAGCGCGGCGGGCGATCCACGCCGCCGCGAGGGACACCGCGATGCCAAACCCCACCAAGGCCGCCAGCCAAACGGTCAGCCCTGGCACGAAGTCCCACCATGGGGCCGCCATCCACAGGGTCAGTGGCAGCTCGCCCAACACGATGGTGTGCTGCACCACCAACCAGTGAAGGCCCGGCATCGCCCAGCGGCTCCCGTCGAGCACCTGCCCTCCCTGCTCTATGGCCTGCCGCAGCAACGGTTGGCCGACCTCGTCGAGGCGCGGCAAGCGCCAGCTGCCCTCTGGCGTTGGCGTCAGCGTCAATGGGGCAAACGACTGTCCCAGCACGTGCCCGCTGGCGTCGGCGACCAGCGTCAGGCCGTGGGCACTAGGGGTCAACGTCTTGGCCAAGGCGTCGATCTCATTGGCGCGCAGATCGAACCCCACGGCCCACGGCAATCCGTCGGCATCGTGCCAACCCAGGGTGACCGTTACCCCCGGCTCGCGCGTGGTAAACAGCACGTATGGCGTGGTCCAGCGTGGCTCGCCCGGTTTTTCCTGGGCCAACCGATACCAAGGCCGCGTCCGTGGATCGTAGGGCAGCTGCTCGCGCCATTCCCGCAACGGGCGCCACTGCGCGTCGAACGACAGAAAGCGCTGTTCGTCCCCCCAACGGGTGCGGTCCGTGATGCGCACGAGCCACTCGCGCTGCTCGGGCCGCCACAGCAGCAACCAGCCTTGGCCCGCGCCATTGCCTGCCACCACCGAGGTGACCAACGGCATGGCGGCCATGGCCAGACGCGCCCGCTCGACGAAGCTCGTCGGACTATCCGCCGATGGTGGTAATGCCTGCAGCCCGTGACCAAACACCTGCAACGCAGCCTGGGTCGAGCCAAGGTTGGCTCGCAGCCGGGCATCTGTCTCACGGGCCACCGAGTCGAACGACGCCCGGGCCGCCTGTTGCGCCATCGGTGCGATGACGCCCACTGCCACCAACAGCGCCATCGCGACGATCAGCGCCAGCGCGCCGCCAATCAGACGGCGACGCAACAGCGAGCGGAACCCGACCCGCTCTGCGGCCATCTTCGACGTTCGGGCAGTGGCGAGCGGGGAGGTCATGCGCACTCCTGAACGTTCGATCCGCCGCTCAGTCCCACCACTCCGCCAGCGGCAGATAGGCCACCACGTCTCCACGCCGTATGACTGCCCCGGCAGGTTTATCCACCAGACCATCGGCCCAGACCATGGAGGTCAGCACGGACGAGTTTTGATTGGGAAACAGGTCTAAACCGCCCTGCGCGTTGCGGCGCACGCGCAAAAACTCGCGCCGTTTGTCGGGGTGCGGCACGTCGAAATGCGCCACCAGCGGCAGCGCCAGTGGCAACGCGGGCGCCACGTCGACCCCTGACAGCCGCAGCAAAAACGCCCGCGCGAGCAGCAGAAAGGTCACGAAGCTGGAGACCGGATTGCCCGGCAGGCCCAACACATGGCAGCGCCCTTGGCCACCCAGCGGCGCACGATCGATCCAACCCTGTGCAAACGGCTTGCCGGGCTTCATGGCAATCTGCCATAAGTCCAGGCCACCCAGCGCCTGCACCACGGGTTTGACGTGGTCTTCCTCGCCCACGGAGACACCGCCCGTGGTCACGATCACGTCGTGCGCGAGCGCGGCGCTGGCCAAAGCCGAGCGCGTCGCCTCGCGATCATCGGGAATGCGCGACAGCACGGTCACGTCGCAGCCCAGGCGCTGCAGCAGCGGCTCCAGAAAATAGCGGTTCGACTCGAAAATCGCCCCCGGTGGCAGGCCCTCGGGCGGCCGCTCCCCCGGGCGGATCAGCTCATCGCCCGTGGCGGCCAGGGCCACGCGCAACCGACGCCGCACGGTCAGCTCGGCCACCCCGATGGAGGCGACCAAGCCCAGATCGGCCGGGCGCAGGCGCCGGCCCGCGGGCAGCACGACGGCACCGACGTGCACATCTTCGCCGCGGCGGCGCACCCACTGGCCCGGCACGGGCACCACGGTCAAGCGCACCCAGCCATGGGGCGCCAGTGCGGCATCCGCATCGGGCGGCGCCTCCGCCGGCGCGGCGTCCTCTTGCATCACGACGGCGTCAGCCCCATCCGGCAGTGGCGCACCGGTAAAGATCCGCGCCACCGCGCCCGGGGGCAGCGCCGCGCTGCCGTGGCCCGCCTGGATGCGCAGGGCCACCGGCAGCGGCCGACCCGCGGCCACGGCGTCTTGCACCTCCGCACAACGCACGGCGTAGCCATCCATCTGGCTGTTGTCGAAGCCGGGTACGTCGAGCGCCGAGACGACCGGCTCGGCCAGCACGCGGCCGGCAGCGGACTGGGTGGGCACGCGCTCCACCTCCGCCACCGGGGTGACGTCGGCCAGCAGCCGCTGCAGGGCCTCTTCCAGCGCCATGAGGCCGGGCCGTGCGGACGCGGTCGGTGACGTCGTCGCCATGGCCTGCCCCTCACCCCGCCGCGCACACCATTTCGATGTACGCCTTGACGCGCTGGGCGTCCGCGGGCAGCACCTGCACCCGCTTGGGTCGGTCCTCGATGCCCTGGTAGCGGGCGGGCCGCTCGGGCTCGCGCCCGAGGGCTTCGACGATGGTGGCGGCAAACTTGACCGGCAACGCCGTCTCGAGCACGATCATGGGCACCCCGGGCTGCCGGTGCTCACGCGCTACCTTGACCCCGTCCGCGGTGTGGGGGTCGATCATGACACCGAAACGCTGCCACGTGTCGCGGATGGTGGCGATGCGGTTGGCGTGCGTGCTGCGGCCACTCAAGAATCCGAAGCGGCTGCGCGCCAGCGCAAACGCCGGGTGGGCCGACAAATCGAAGCGCCCATGGCGCGCCAGCTCATCGGCAAACAGGGCGCGCGTCGCCGCCGCATCGCGCCCCAGCAGGTCGAACACGAAGCGCTCGAAGTTGCTGGCCTTGCTGATGTCCATCGACGGGCTGGACGTCTCGTAGGTGTCGGCGCTGCCCCGCACCCGGTAGACCCCGGTGCGGAAAAACTCGTCGAGCACGTCGTTTTCGTTCGTCGCCACCACCAGGTGGGCAATGGGCAGGCCCATCATGCGGGCGATGTGCCCCGCGCACACGTTGCCGAAATTGCCGCTGGGCACGGCAAAGCTCACGGGCTCGTCGTCGCGCGTGGTGGCCTGGATCCAGCCCGCAAAGTAGTACACCACCTGCGCCAGCAAGCGCGCCCAGTTGATGCTGTTGACGGTGCCGATCTTGAAGCGCCGCTTGAAGTCGAGGTCGTGGCTGACCGCCTTGACGATGTCCTGACAGTCGTCGAACACGCCCTCGATGGCGATGTTGTGGATGTTGGCATCCATCAGGCTGTACATCTGCGCCTGCTGAAACGGGCTCATGCGCCCATGCGGGCTGAGCATGAAGACGCGGATGCCACGCTTGCCGCGCATCGCGTACTCGGCGGCGCTGCCGGTGTCGCCGCTGGTGGCGCCCAGAATGTTGAGCGTCTCACCCCGGCGCGCGAGCTCGTACTCGAACAGGTGGCCCAGCAGCTGCATGGCCATGTCCTTGAAGGCCAACGTGGGCCCATTGGACAGTGCTTCCAGCCAGAGGCCGTCTTCCAAGTGACGCAAAGGCACGATCTCGCCCGTGCCGAACACCTCGGCCGTGTAGGTTTTGGCGCACAGCGCGCGCAGGTCGTCGGCCGGGATGTCGTCGATATAGAGCGACAGGATCTGGAACGCCAGCTCGGCGTAGCCTTGCTCGTGATAGATGCGGCGCCAACGCGCCAGCGTCGCCGCATCGACCTGGGGATACGACTCGGGCAGGTACAAACCGCCGTCGGGCGCAAGGCCCTCGAGCAAAATGTCGCTGAAACGCCGCCGCTCGGGGTGGCCACGGGTCGAGAGGTAGCGCATCAGGCCAACTCCTCCTTACGGATGCGTACCACGGGCGCCAGCACGGTGGGCAGGGCTTGGATGGCATCGAGCGCCTCGTTCATGGTGCCCTCGCTCGTGTCGTGCGTCAAGATGATGAGGTCGGTTTGCGTGCTGCCCTCGCCGCCCACCTCGTCGGCCTCGCGCTGCAGAACGGCGTCGATGCTGATGCCCGCACGCGCCAGCAGCCCCGTCACCTCGGCCAACACACCGGGCTGGTCGGCGACACGCAAGCGCAGGTAGTAGCTCGTGACCACTTGCGCCATGGGCACGATGCGCAGGTCACTCATCGCATGCGGCTGGAACGCCAGGTGCGGCACGCGGTGCTGCGGGTCAGCGGTGTGCAGGCGTGTCACGTCTACCAGGTCGGCGATCACGGCGCTGGCGGTCGGCTCGCTGCCCGCGCCTTTGCCGTAGTAGAGCGTGGTGCCCACCGCGTCGCCCTGCACCACCACGGCGTTCATCGCGCCCTCGACGTTGGCGATCAGGCGCCGCGCCGGCACCAGCGTCGGGTGCACGCGCAGCTCCACGCCACCGGCCACGCGCTTGGTGATGCCCAGCAGCTTGATGCGGTAGCCCAGCTGCTCGGCGTAGCGGATGTCGGCCGCCTGCAGCCGTGTGATGCCTTCGACATACGCCTTGTCGAACTGCACCGGAATGCCAAACGCCAGCGCACTCATCAGCGTGGCCTTGTGTGCGGCGTCGATGCCCTCGATATCGAAGGTGGGATCGGCCTCGGCGTAGCCCAGGCGCTGCGCCTCTTTGAGCACGACGTCGAAATCCAGCCCCTTGTCGCGCATCTCGGACAGGATGAAATTCGTGGTGCCGTTGATGATGCCGGCCACCCACTGGATCTGGTTGGCGGTCAACCCCTCGCGCAACGCCTTGATGATAGGAATGCCGCCGGCCACCGCCGCCTCGAACGCCACCATCACCCCCTTGGTCTGGGCGGCGGCAAAGATCTCGGTGCCGTGCACCGCCAACAATGCTTTGTTGGCCGTGACCACGTGCTTGCCGGCGGCGATCGCCTCCAGCACCAGCGTCTTGGCAATGCCATAGCCGCCGATGAGCTCGACCACGATGTCGATGGAGGGATCGGCGATGACGGCGCGCGCGTCACCCACCACCTGCACCCCGTCGCCGACGATGGCGCGCGCCCGCTCGACGTCGAGGTCGGCCACGGTGACGATGTCGATGCCGCGCCCGGCGCGGCGACGGATTTCTTGCTGGTTGCGCTGTAGCACGCGAAAGACGCCGCTGCCGACGGTGCCGATGCCCAGCAGACCAACGCGGATGGGGGGAAGCGAACTCATGGTGGTGATGTCAGTGAATAGATCGTCGATCGGTGGCGGGAGCGCCCCCGCGCAGGGTCAGTCCGTTCCGTAGCGGCGGCGCAGATGCCCCAAAAAACGCGCAATGCGGCCAATCGCCTCGGCCAGGTCGTCTTCGTGCGGCAAAAAGACGAGGCGGAAATGGTCGGCCGTCGGGTAGTTGAAGCCCGTGCCTTGCACGATCAGCACCTTTTCCTCGGCCAGCAGTTCGTAGGCGAATTGCTGGTCGTCCTCGATCGGGTAGATCGCCGGATCCAGGCGCGGAAACATGTACAGCGTGGCCTTGGGCTTGACGCAGGTCACGCCGGGGATGGCTGTCAACAACCGGTGCGCCAGGTCGCGCTGTCGGCACAGACGCCCCGTGGGCGCGACCAAATCGTTGATGCTCTGGTAGCCGCCCAGCGCGGTCTGGATGGCCAGTTGCCCTGGCGTGTTGGCGCACAGGCGCATCGAGGCCAACATATTCAGCCCCTCGATGTAGTCCTTGGCGCGCCGCTTGTCGCCCGAGACGATCATCCAGCCCGCACGGTAGCCGCACGAGCGGTAGTTTTTGCTCAGCCCGTTGAAGGTGACGAACAGCACGTCGTCGGCCAGCGAGGCGATCGACGTGTGGGTGTGGCCGTCGTAGAGCACCTTGTCGTAGATCTCGTCCGCAAAGACGATCAACCCGTGCTGGCGCGCCAGCGCCACGATGGCCTGCAGCACCTCCACCGGATACAGCGCCCCGGTCGGGTTGTTGGGGTTGATGACGACGATGCCCCGCGTGCGCGGCGTGATCTTGCGCGCCATGTCCTCCAGATCGGGGATCCAGTCGCTGGCCTCGTCGCACAGATAGTGCACCGGCGTGCCGCCCGATAGCGACACCGACGCCGTCCACAACGGGTAGTCGGGCGCGGGAACCAAAATCTCATCGCCCGCGTTGAGCAGCGCGTTCATGCTCATGGTGATGAGCTCACTGGCGCCGTTGCCCAGATAGACGTCGTCCACCGTCACGCCAGGAATACCCTTTTGCTGCGTGTAGTGCACGATCGCTTTGCGCGGGGCAAACAGCCCCTTGCTGTCCGTGTACCCGGCCGCGTGCGGCAGGTTGCGGATCATGTCCTGCACGATCTCATCGGGCGGCTCGAGCCCGAACACAGCCAGGTTGCCGATGTTGAGCTTGATGATCTTGTGGCCATCCTCCTCCATCTGGCGGGCCTTCTCCAGCACAGGCCCCCGGATGTCGTAGCAGACGTTGGCGAGTTTGGCCGATTTGTGGATGACGGGAAACGGCATGGCGCACGGGGTTGGGCGGGTGGAACCTATAATTTCACCACAGTTTGGCCGCCTTTCCGTGCGCGCCGTGCGCCACCGATGAAGTTTCAACCCGACCGCATCGACACCCTGTCCATCCAGGCCCACGGCCCGGGGTGGGTGGTGATCGCGGGCCAGCGGTTCGAGCACAGCGTGGTGGTCAGCGCCAGCGGCCGCCTGCAGGTGTGGGACTGCCGGGCGCACGCCGATCTGACCGCCGCCCACTTCGACCTCCTGGCCGAGGAAGAACCGGAAGTCGTGCTCTTCGGCAGCGGCCAGCGCCTGCGCTTCGTCGCCCCTGCCCTGCTGCGCGGCCTGATCGAGCGCGGCATCGGCGTGGAAACCATGGACACGATGGCCGCGGCGCGCACCTACAACATCCTGGCCGGCGAAGGCCGCCGGGTGGTGGCAGCCCTGTTGATCGAACCCCACGACACGACGCCGGCGGGCTGACTTTCGATCGCCTCCACCCGCCAGACCCGCCCCTCGAATGCGGTAAAATTAGCAAAATGTCCGGCGCAGCCCATCCTGCCGCGCTGCCACGCTCGGCACCCGCTCCACGCGCGAATGGGGCTCAGGGTGTGTGATGGACAGGCCGTCTTTTTCCGGACGCATCCGATCAGCCAATCAGACAGGGGATACGCTTCATGGCCGTCGTCGTCAACAAACCCATTCCCGAGTTCGAAGCGCAAGCGACCGGCGGCGTCAAGGTCACCCACCAGTCCCACCTGGGCAAGACCCTGGTGCTGTACTTCTACCCGAAAGACCACACCCCCGGCTGCACCACCGAGGCGCTACAGTTCCGCGACCAGTATCAAGAGTTCGTCGCCGCCGGTGCCGAGGTGTTCGGCGTCTCGCGCGACAACCTGAAGTCGCACGAAGATTTCAAAGCCAAGCTGGAGCTGCCCTTCGAGCTGATCGCCGACACCGAAGAAAAGATGTGCCACATGTTCGGCGTGGTCAAGAACAAGATCATGTACGGCAAGAAGGTCAAGGGCATCGAGCGCAGCACCTTCTTGATCAGCCCCGAGGGCATCCTGCTGCAAGAATGGCGCGGCGTCAAGGTGCCTGGGCACGTGGACGAAGTCCTGCAGGCCGTCAAGATGCTCAAAAAGGTGGCCTGACGGCAAAACGTCTCGTCGGAAGAAACGGTCCAGCCTAGCGCAGGCAGGGGCGGTGGGCATTCGAGCCAGCTGTCGCCGTCAAGAGAGGAGCGCTCAAAGGATGGGCGTGAACAGTCGGGCGGCTCGGTCGCGCAGCCGCACCGTCAAGGGCTGGGCATGCCATTGTGCCAGGGTGACCAGGTGTGATTCGGCCCGGCGTTCAAAGAAATCGTCTTCGAGCTGGGCCGCAAGGGCGGGATCGTAGACCTCGAGGTTGAATTCGAAATTGAGCCTCAAACTGCGCGTGTCCCAGTTGGCCGAGCCGAGGCTGACCCAATGGCGATCGATCAGCATCAGCTTCGTATGGTCGAAAGGGCCTGGCCGTTCGAAGACACGCACGCCAAACTCGAGCACCTGGGCATAGCTGGCGCGGCTTGCCCATCCGACAAAGGCATGGTCGCAGCGCTGCGGCACGATCACCTCGACTTCCACGCCGCGCAAGGCAGCGGTAGACAGGGCCGTGAGCAAGGTGGTTTCGGGCACGAAATAGGGCGTCCGAATTCGCACGCTGTGCTGTGCGCTCGCAAGCGCGCCGGACCAGGTCCAGAGCAAGCGGTCGATCGTATCGTCGGGGCCAGCTTCGATGCCGCGTGCAAGGGCGCCGCCGCAGCGGTCGCGGTCGCCCGCGGGCCATGCTGCAGCGGAGTCCGGGCCCCCACGCCAGAAGGAGGATTCGAGCCATTCGTCGCTGCTGTCGAACCAGTCGCGCGTGAAGGTCAGCATCATGTGTTCCAGCACCGGTCCTTCGACGCGGAAGTGCAGGTCCCGGAAGGCCGCTTCGGGCTTGTCCGGCGACCAGTAGGACGCTTGAATATTCATGCCGCCCGTGAAGCCGACACACCCATCGACCAGCAGCAACTTGCGGTGGTTGCGCAGCTGAACCGCATGCAGCCGCGCGGGAATGAACGGCGGGTTGAATGAGGCGACGGGCACGCGCTCGCGGACGAGCGCGCGGTAAGCCGTCTGGCGCGAAAGCCGGACATTCACGTCATCGATCAGCACGCGCACGGCCACGCCCCGGCGGTGCGCGCGCGTGAGCGCGTCGACGAAGGCGCCACCGATGCCGTGGCCGTCAAAGATGTAGCTGGCCAGGGCGATGCTGTGACGCGCCTCGTCGATGGCCCGCAGCATCTCGGGGTAGGCGGTCGCACCGCCGTGCAGCGGTTCGATTGCATTTCCCGCCGTCAGTGGCAAGCCCGTGGCCGACTCGACCAGGTGCGCCAAACCCTTAAACGTGAGCGGAACGGGAGGCGGCGTATCATGGCTGGGCTGCGCGGCCACGGCACCACGGTGTACCGAACCCCGCAGACGCCGCGCCCGTCGCTCGATGCGATTGATTCCAAACAGGAGATAGAGCGTCGATCCCGCCAGGGGCAGCACGGCGATGACGATCAGCCACAGCGTGGCCGAGCGCGGCTCGCGCTTGTGCAGCAGCGCGTGGCCCATAAAGAAGGGCGCCACGATGGCCGAAGCCACCAGGGCGCTCAGGGTCCAGGTATTTCCGTCAAGGATAGGCATGGTCGACCGTGACTGACCCAGAGGCGATCGCTCAGCGTGTCAGCGGCTCATCGACCACCACCCTGCAACCACAGGGTCAGCCGCACCCGGCCTTCGCCGGTGGGCCGAACAATGCCTGCATCTTCGAGGCGCGCCTCGACGAAGCTCTGCGCCAGCTCGATCCAGCCGACCACACTGCGCTCGGAGGTATCGAGCACTTCGGCAATGGCGGCATGGGCCAGCGCGTCGAGTTCGGCGAGCAGCAAGGCGCGGCGCCACGCCACCGGCAGGTCTTTGAGCACATCGACCACGTAGGCTTGTTCGCCAGCCCGCTCGGCGGTGGCGGGTTGATCGGTGCTCTCGGCAGCAGCCTCGACCATCTCCGGCAGCACATCGGCGATGCTGAGCGTGTCATCCGGTTGGTAGTACTCGTAGAGTTCTTCTTCGACCATCGACTCGGCGTCGTCCTGCGCGTCCGTCGGCACCGGAGCGTCGAGCGAGACGGCCTCGCCGTATGGGCGGCTGGCGGCGACCTCGCGGTCGATGGCCTTGAAGAGGTTCTTCAGCAGTTGCCGATAGACCGCGTCTGGGTCCGCACCGGGCTGCCACGCGGCTTTGGTCGCGGCGGCGGCCTCGTCGACGACATCGCGCACGGTCGGGTAGTCCGAGGGCAGGTCGCCGACGGCGCGCAAGTAGGCAAGTTCACGGCGCGCCACTGCTTCGAGGCGTTGCAGCAACGCCTCGATGCCCTGTTGCGCCTGCGTCGCCACGGCTTCGGGCAGCGCGGCGATCTGTTCCTTGAGCGCATGCAGCCGCTCGCGGCGCGCCTTGCGCTTGTACTGATCCTGGCCGCGCAGGAGCTCAAAGTGCTTCTTGGCTTCGCGAAACAGGCGCGCCATCGCGGCTTCGCTCGCGACGACCGGGTCAGCGCCCTCGGCGCTCGCAGCGATGATCTTCTTGCCCGGCAGGTGCATGTGCAGCCGCACGGTAAAAGCCTTGCCGCCCCGCTTGGGCTTGCCCAGCGTCGCGTGCAGCACGCTGTCCTCAGCGCCGTGCTTGATCAGCAGAGGCTGGAGCTGCTTGGACATCTGCGCCTCGAGGGCGTGGGCCCAGCCCGGCGCATCCTGCGCCGAGGTGCCTTCGTAATGGAGTTTGATTCTCATGGTGATCTCGGTGGATTAGAGGAACGCCGCCGAGCTTACCAGCGCAGCGAGGCCGCCGCGCCTTGGAAGTCACGCAGCAGTCGGCCCTCGGCCTCACCACGAACGAACTCGAGGCGCGCGCCATAGTCGCGCGCGAGCTGCCAGACATGGTCGCGCAAAGCCACTTCCTGCGGCTGGTCGCAAAAGAGTTTGGCCATTTCTGCCGTGCCGCCCACAGCGCCCTCAGGGCAGCGCCAGATGCGTGCATCCAGCGCCCAGGGCAGCACCAGCGTTTCCACACGGCCCAGTTGCAGCGCGTCGAGCACGGGGTCCAGACCCCAGACGCCCGGCTGCTCCTTGATGCGTTCCAGCAGCGCCAATTCGGCCTGACGTTCGGCTGCTTCGAGGGCCGGCGTCACACGTTCGAGCAAGTCGGCCGGTGTCGGGTTCGATGCGTTGCCGGGCTGGGGCACGCGAGCGACCACCCGGTTGCGCAGGCCGCGGCTGAGGTAACCCTCGAAATGCGACACCTGCCACGGTTCGCCCATGAGGACGAGGCGCTCGACGCCCAAGCGGTCGACCGTCTTGTCGAGCGCCTGGGCGAGGCGCGTGTAGAGCTTGTGCATCCAGGTGCTGACTTTCGCGGCTTCGCGCTCTTTCGGCGAGAGCTTGTCGAAGCTGCCACCCGTGTGCGCACGGCGCAGCGCTGCGGCGTTTTCGATGCGCTCGGCCAGATCTTTGAGCTCCCGCCATTCGTCGGCGCTGATGTCGGCGAATACGGCGGTGTCTTCACGCAACTCGCCCAGGAACAACTCATAAAAGCGCCACTTCGCGCCTTCGAGATGGAGCACACCGCCACGCTCGTATTCGTCCGCGGCGAAGAAAATGGGCGTCAGATACGGCTCGCCCCAGCGCGCTTCCACGCGCCCC
The DNA here is from genome assembly GCF_049728535.1 of Tepidimonas sp. HKU77. Lineage (NCBI taxonomy): Bacteria > Pseudomonadati > Pseudomonadota > Betaproteobacteria > Burkholderiales > Tepidimonas > Tepidimonas sp. HKU77. The sequence continues at coordinate 109,218 of NZ_CP187300.1, forward strand.
TGGGCCAGGTCGACCACCGGTAGATCCAGCTGCAGGTCGATGCGGCGCACGACCAGACGGCCGCGCAAGCCGCGAGTGGCAAACAGCGCCAGCGTGCGTGCAGCCGGCCGTTCCTCGTCGATGAGCGCCAGGACTTCGTCATACAGCGGCGTGTCGCGCTTGCCGTGAGCGTCGCGGATTTCGGGCAGGTCCTTGAGGGCGTTTTTGATGCGCTTGGCCCACGCGCGGCCCGCGTTTTCAGGGCGTGCGGGGTTGATGTCCGCATAAATGGACAAAACAGGGGCTCCTGCGCCGCCAAACGCGGACTGCAGGTCTTGGGTCAATGAATCGAGTTCGGTCATGTTGTGTTTCTCTTTCTCTAGGGTTGCTTTCGGAAGCGTCGAGTCGACGCAAGGCTGAGTCGGTCGCCCTGAACCGGTGCGGGACGCTCAGCCCTGCGTTCGGGTTTGCCGGACGCTCAGGCGCTCTTGCGCAGTCGGAGCGCCAAAGCCAGCAACAGGGCGCCCGCGATCAGGGCGTATACACCCATCATCAGGCCCATGGTCACCATGCCGGCATCGGGATACAAGGCCAGCACGACCGGAACGGCAGCGCCGAGGGCGACGCTGATGGCGCCGCTGAGCATCAGGATCCAGCCTCGGCCGCCTTCGCGCTGCAGGCGACGGCCGGCAGAAAATTCGAAGACGCCGGTGGCGATCGCCCACAGCGACAGCAGCACCCAGTTGAAGACGACCAGCGCCATGGCCGCCGCCCAGGGCACGACGACCACCACGATGCCAGCGAAGATGCCAATCACGCCACGCAGCACCCAGGACCACCATCGGTCGGTCTTCTGGCGCGCGTGATGGATGCCCAGGCCCACCGACAACACACCGTCGGCGAGGGCATAAGCACCAAAGACGAAGGTCAGCGCGTAGACGGCCGCCAGCGGCGACCACAGCGCAATGGCGCCAAACAGCAGCGCCAGCACGCCCCGCAGCGCCAGCCACTTCCAGTTCGTCTGGATCAGGGAGACGGAGGCGTTTTGGGTGACGCCGTCGTCGAACGTTTTCACAAGGTTATCCGTCATGATGGGGCTCCTCGATCAACGTTGGGTGGCGTTGGCTAACCAGCCGCTGCCGGACTTGCCGCCCTCGGTCTGCTTGCGCGCCTGGGTCTGGACATCGGCGTTGGCGCCGGGCACTGGCTTGGTGGCGGCGGGTGCCGCATCGGCTGCATAGGCCGAGGCGCCGCCAAAGGCCAGCGCAGCCGCGAGCGCGAGGTGGCTGGGTTTGAGGGTTTTGAGTGAGGTTTTCATCGTCGATCCTTCCGTTGTTGCTGTTGTCGAGACGACGCCAATCTGGCGGCGGCAACAGGCTGCCGCGCAAAATCAAGTGCCCGCAAATCGGGTAGCGCCTGGTGGGCAGATGGGTATGAGACAAGAGATATCAAGCGGGAGGCGACGCGATTTTTCTGGCATCATCGCCGTATGCCTTTGCCACCTCCACCACGCCGCAAGGCCGACCGCGTCGACCTCAAAAAACTCTCCGCCACCGCCACCCCCGCAGCCGACGATGCGCCCGCTGAAGAGCCGCAGGTGACGCCGCCGCCCCCCCTGGCGGCAGACGCATCGGCCATGACGCCCACGGCCCGAACCGGGCGGGGTCGGCGTCGCTCCACCGGCGCCGTGCGAGCCGAGACCCCGGCTGAGGCCCCAGGCGCTGACGCGATTGCTACCGCAAGTGTCGCCGTGGCCCCCCCCGCGCCAGCGGCGCCCCCCCAGACCGCCCTACCCGCGCGCGCGCAGCGGGAGGCCACGCGGCGCTCGCCGACCCGCCGGCGGGCGGCGTCCGACGGTCGGCGCCGGTTGTTCGTGCTCGACACCAATGTGCTGATGCACGACCCGTCCTGCCTGTTTCGCTTCGAGGAGCACGACATCTTCCTGCCGATGATCGTGCTGGAAGAGCTGGACAACAACAAAAAGGGCATGAGCGAGGTGGCGCGCAACGCGCGCCAGGCCAGCCGCTCGCTGGACGCACTGGCCGCTTGTGCCAACGGTGACATCCGCGCCGGACTTCCCCTGTCCGCACTCGGCAACACCGAGGCCAGCGGCACCCTGTTCTTCCAGACCGAGCTGCTGCCGCACGCGCTGCCCGCCGATCTTCCTCAGGGCAAAGCGGATAACCAGATTTTGTCGGTGGTGCAGGCGCTCACCCAGCGCCACCCCGAGCGCGACGTCGTGCTGGTGTCGAAAGACATCAACATGCGCATCAAGGCGCGCGCCCTGGGTCTGGCCGCCGAGGACTACGAAAACGACAAGACGCTCGACGATGCTGACATGCTCTACAGTGGCATGTTGGCATTGCCGACCGACTTCTGGAGCCGCCACAGCAAGACGGTGGAGAGCTGGCAGCAGGGTGGGCATACCTTCTACCGCATCTCGGGGCCGATCGCCGAGCAGCTCTACCTGAACCAGTTCGTGTACTACGAAGCACCGGGTGAGCCGCCGCTGTACGCACGGGTGGTCGAGTTGCGCGGCAAGTCGGCCGTGCTGCGCACGCTGCGCGACTATACACACCTCAAGAGCGCAGTCTGGGGCGTGACCGCGCGCAACCGAGAGCAAAACTTCGCCCTCAACCTGCTGATGGACCCGGAGATCGACTTCGTCACCCTGGCCGGCACCGCGGGCACCGGCAAGACGCTGATGGCGCTGGCCGCGGGCCTGAGCCAGGTGCTGGACGAGCGGCGCTACACCGAAATCATCATGACACGCGCCACGGTCAGCGTGGGTGAGGACATCGGCTTTTTGCCCGGCACCGAGGAAGAAAAAATGGGCCCCTGGATGGGCGCGCTCGATGATAACTTGGAGTTTCTGGCCAAGGGCGGCCAAAGCCCGGCCGGCGACTGGGGCCGCGCAGCCACGCAAGATCTGATCCGCAGCCGCATCAAGATCAAGAGCCTGAACTTCATGCGCGGGCGTACGTTTCTGAACAAATACGTCATCATCGACGAGGCGCAAAACCTCACGCCCAAGCAGATGAAGACGCTGATCACGCGCGCCGGCCCCGGCACGAAGTTGGTCTGCATGGGCAACCTGGCGCAGATCGACACACCGTACCTGACCGAGGGCTCGTCCGGCCTGACCTATGTGGTCGACCGCTTCAAGGGCTGGCCGCACGGGGGGCACGTGACGCTGGCCCGCGGCGAGCGCTCGCGCCTGGCGGATTTTGCTAGCGAGGTGCTGTAAGCACGGACTCCGCCACTGGCGTCCGGTCTGGCCCCGGGACGCGGCGGCGCGCGAGCAGCACATACATCGTGGGCACGACGAATACCGTCAGCAGCGTGCCCACGCTCATGCCGCCCACGATGACCCAGCCGATTTGCTGACGGCTCTCGGCCCCGGCACCGGTGGCCAGCGCCAGCGGCAGCGCACCCAGCACCATCGCACCCGTGGTCATCAGAATCGGGCGCAGGCGCAGCTCGGCCGCACGTCGCACCGCCTCGCCCAGGGCCAAGCCCTGCTGGCGCAGCTGGTTGGCAAACTCCACGATCAAAATGCCGTGCTTGGTAATCAGCCCTACCAGGGTCACCAGGCCAATCTGACTGAACACGTTGAGCGTGCCACCCGTCCAGCGCAAGGCCGCCAGCGCCCCCAGCATCGACAGCGGCACCGACAGCATGATGATGAAGGGGTCGAGAAAGCTCTCGAACTGCGCGGCCAGCACCAGGTAGATGAACACCAGCGCCAGCACGAAGACCACCGCCAGAGACCCGGAGGCGGCGCGGAACTCGCGGCTCGCACCGTTGAGGTCGGTGGTGTAGCCCTCGGGCAGCACCTCGCGCGCGATCTGGTCCATGGTGCGCAGCGCCTCGCCCAGTGCAAAGTCGGGCGCCAGGTTGGCGGTGAGCGTGGCGCTGCGACGCTGCGCAAAGTGGTTGAGCTCGCGCGGTGCGACCACTTCCTGCACCCGCACCACGGCCGACAGCGGCACCATCGTGTGGTTGCGCCCGCGCACGTACAAGCGCTCGATGTCCTGCGGGGCGCGGCGCTCGTCGGCGCTGGTCTGCACGATCACGTCGTACTGCTCGCCCTCACGCTTGTAGCGGCCCACGACGCGCCCGCCCAGCATGGATTCGACCGTGCGCGCCACGGCATCCACACTTACCCCTAAAGCGGCGGCGCGCTCGCGGTCCACCTCCAGGCGCAGCTCGGGCTTGTTCATGCGCAGGTCGGTGTCCACCTGCAAAAAGCCAGGAAAGTCGGCCATGCGGCGCTGAAACTCCGCCACCACGCGCGCCAGGCTGGCGTAGCTGTCGTTGGTGGTGATGACGAAGTTGACCGGCCGCTCGCGAAACCCCTGCCCAAGCGACGGCGGCGTGATGGGGAAGGCCGTCACGCCCGGTACGGCAGCGATGCGCGGCGCCATCTCGCGCACCAGTGCCAGCGTGCTGCGCTCGCGCTCCTCCCACGGCTTGGCACGGAAAAAAACCGTGGCTTGCGAGACGGTGGGGTTGCCGATGAGCGCGAAGATGCGGTCGAACTCCGGGTAGTCGCTGCCGATGCGCTCGATGGCCGCCGCATAGCGCGACGTGTAGGCAGCGGTCGCCCCATCGGGGGCGTTCACGATGGTCAGGATCACGCCGCGATCCTCCAGCGGCGCGAGCTCTTGCTTGGTGGTGCGCAGCAACCACACGCTGGCGGCAGCGCTGGCCAGCATCAGGCCCACCACCCCCCAGCGCCAGCGCAACGCCACGTCCAGCGCGCGGCCGTATCCATGCACCAACGCTTGCAGCACGCGCTCCATGCTGCGGTCAAACCATCCGCGTCGCTGCTGGTGGCGCAGCAGTTTGGCGCACATCATGGGCGACAGCGTCAACGCCACGAAGCCCGACACCAGCACCGCCCCGGCGAGTGCGAGCGCAAACTCGGCAAACAGGCGTCCGGTGCGCCCCGGGGTCAGCGCCAGCGGCGCATACACCGCGGCCAGCGTCAACGTCATGGCCACCACGGCAAAGGCGATTTCACGCGAGCCACGGATCGCCGCCGCCAGCGGCGTCATACCCGCTTCGATGTGGCGGTGGATGTTTTCCAGCACGACGATGGCGTCATCCACCACCAGGCCGATGGCGAGCACCAGCGCGAGCAGCGTCAGGGTGTTGATGGAAAAGCCAAACAGCGCCATCAGCGCAAACGCGCCGATGAGGCTGACCGGGATGGTGACGAGCGGAATGATCGATGCGCGCAACGTCCGCAAAAACAGCACGATCACCAGCGTCACGAGCACCACTGCTTCGAGGATGGTCTGGTACACCGCGCGGATCGAGCGGTCGATGAACACCGAGTTGTCGTTGGCCACCTGCACGTCGACGCCGGCGGGCAGGTCACCCTGCACGCGCTCGAGCAGCCCGCGCACGCTGGCGGAGAGTTCCAGCGGATTGGCCGTCGCCTGGCGGATGACGCCCAGCGAGACCGTATCGCGGCCGTTGAGCCGAACCGACGTGCGTTCATCGGCTGCCCCTTCGGCAACATCGGCCACATCGCCGATGCGCACCGGCAACCCACCCGCCGTGCGGATGACCACGTCGGCAAAGGCGGATGCGCTGCGCAGGTCGGTGGCGGCGGTGACGTTGAACTCGCGCAGTTGGCTCTCGACCCGGCCGGCGGGCACCTCCAAGTTGGCCCGGCGCAGCGCGTCCTCCAGATCCTGCACCGTCAGCCCGTAGGCGGCCAGGCGGTCTGGGTCGGGCCGCACGCGCATGGCGAAGCGGCGTTCCCCAAAGACGCGCACCTCGGCCACGCCGGTGGCGGTTTGCAGCACCGGTTTGGCGATGCGGTTGGCCAAATCGGTCAGCGCCAGCGGCGAATAACGGTCGGACGACAGCGCAATCCAGATGACGGGGAAGGCGTCGGCCTCGACCTTGGCCACCACGGGCTCGTCCACCGACTGCGGCAGGCGCCCGCGCACCCGAGCCACCTTATCGCGCACCTCGGCGGCCGCCGCATCAGGGTCGCGTTCCAGGCGAAAACGCACCGTGATCTGGCTCTGCTCCGGGCGGCTGATCGAGGTGATGACGTCCACCCCCTCGATGCCGGCAAGTGAGTCCTCCAACACTTTGGTCACGGTGGACTCCATCACCTCACTGGACGCGCCAGCCAAGCGCGTCGTGACGGTGACCACGGGTTCGTCGATCTTGGGATACTCGCGCACCGGCAGCTGGGTGAACGCCACCCAGCCCACGAGCACGATCAACAGCGACAGCACGGTGGCAAACACCGGGCGGCGGATGGCGATTTCGGGCAGTGGCATCGGGCAGCTCCCGGGGGGTCAGGACGCGGCCTGCGGCGCGCGCGGCGGCCGGTTGGGGTCGATCACCCGCACCGGGGTGCCATCTTTTTGCAGCCGCTGCTGCCCCGCCACGACGATGGTATCGCCGGGCTGCAGGCCCTCCGTTACCTGCACGCGGCCGTCGCGCCGCACGCCCAGGCGCACGGACACCCGCTCCGCCTGCGGCGGCGCGTCGCCCTGTGCCGGGCGCAGCCGCCACACCCAAAACTGCTGCCCCTGCGGCACAATGGCTTCCTCTGGCACCATCAGCGCCGCGGGGTCGCGCCCCAGCTCGAGCGCCACGCGCGCGAACATCCCGGGCTGCAGGCCCTGCTGCCCCTGCTCGAGCTGCGCGCGCACGATGAGCGCGCGCCCGTCGGCATCAAGCGCCGGGTCGATGGCCTGCACGCGCGCCAATACGTCCTGCTGGGGCCGGGGATCCACGCGCAGGCGCAGCGTCTGCCCCAACCGCACTTGCGGCTGCCAACGCTCCGGCAAACGAAAATCAACGACGAGGCGCGAGGTGTCCTCCAGGTGCACCAGTTCGGTGCCGTCCTTCACATACTCCCCCACGTGCACCTGGCGGATGCCCGCCACGCCGTCGAACGGCGCCAACAGCCGCATGCGCTGCAGCCGCGCCTGCGCCAAGGCCACCTGCGCCTGCGCCACCTGCACCGCAGCGCGGCTCTCATCCAGCACCCGCTGCGCCACGAACCCCTGTGCCACCAGCTCCTCGTTGCGGCGCAGGTTGGCCTGCTGCACCGCCAGTTGCGCCTGCGCCTGGGCCAGTTCGGCCTGCTGCAGCGCGTCGTCGAGCTGGAACAGCACCTGCCCCTTGCGCACAGGCGCGCCGTCAACGAAGCCGATGGCCACGATGCGCCCGGCCACCTCCGGCCGGATGGCCACCCGCTGGCGCGCCAGCAGCGTGCCGACCGCCTGCGCCTCTTGCACGAGCGGGACCGCCTGCACGATGGCCACCTCCACCGCTGGCGGCCCGCCGCGGCCGGGGCCACCAGCGGCACCCGGGCCAGAGCCTGTGCCCGCGCCGCCACGCGGGGCTCCCGACGCGGCGCCAGCGGCCGCTGTTGACGCGCCACCCGCCGACCCCGCCGCCGTCCCGGCGCCAGCCGTCGCCGCAGGCATCCTCTGCCACCACCAGCCCGCCGCAGCTACCACGGCCAGCACGACGACGGCCACGATGGCATGGATGCGCGGACGGACCTGGGGCATGGGCATCTCCCGTGAATGAGCAGGGCTAACCGTATCAGCCGGCGAGTCTCAACTGTAGCCCAGCCACGTTGCTCGCGTGTAAACCCGAGGCAAACACCGCCACTAGCGCGGCACCCCCCGATTGGCCAGTGCATCGGCGCGCTCGTTGCCCGGGTCGCCGGTGTGGCCGCGCACCCAGTGCCATTCGATGCGGTGCCCGCGGGTGTGCACCAGCTCGTCGAGTTGGCGCCACAGGTCGGCGTTTTTGACCGGTTGCTTGGACGCGGTCTTCCAGCCCTTGGCCTTCCAACCGGGCAGCCATTCGGTGATGCCCTTGCGCACGTACTCGCTATCCAAATAAACGTGCACGTGGCAGGGGCGCTTGAGCAATGCCAACGCCTCGATAACAGCGCGCAGTTCCATGCGGTTGTTGGTGGTCAGCGACTCGCCGCCGCAAAGTTCTTTTTCGGTGCCACCGGCGCGCAGCAGCGCCCCCCAGCCCCCGGGGCCGGGGTTGCCCTTGCAGGCGCCGTCGGTGTAGATGGTGACTTCGGTCATGACAAACTCGGGGTGTCGCGGTCGCGCCGTGCCACCACCGCCGGCGCCGCGGCGGCGCGGGTAGGCCGCCACGCGGGCCCGAGCAGGTGCATGCCGCGCACGCGCTTGACCGCCACGATGAAATAAACCGCACCCAAAAGCGGCCACCAGCGCGGCCCGAGCCGGTCCATCCAATCGAAGCGCTGCAACCAGCGTTCGGACCGCACGGCGGGCCGGTAGCAGCCGCGCTCGATGGCCTCGACCTCGAAGCTGAGCAGGCGCAGCCAGTCGCACAAGCGCCACGGGCCGATGAAGGCGCCCGCCTCCGGCAGGTATAGCCGCGCCAGGCGCGTCTGGCCTAACCCCAGGCGCGTCGCCGCATGCGCGCGGAACTGCCGCATGCCCCACCAGCTGGCGGGATTCAAGCCGCTGACGATGACGCGGCCGTTGGGCACCAGCACGCGCTCGACCTCGCGCAGCACGGCATGTGGGTCGGCACTGAGCTCCAGGGTGTGGGGCAGCAGCACGAGGTCGAGACTGGCGGCTGGAAACGGCAACGCGGCCGCGTGCGTGACCAGGTCGACCGGACGGGCCGGGCCACCCTCCGTCGACCAGGCAACGCCGCCGGGCGCTTCGGGCAGTGCCAGCCAGCGATGCGGCATGCGGTTGTTGGCCAGCGCGTCCAGTGGCGGCAGGCCCAGTTGCAGCGCATGGTATCCAAACGCATCGGCGACCGCGTCGGCAAACCGGGCGCGCTCCCAATCGAGCAGATAGCGCCCTGGCGGGGTCTGGAACCAAGCGGCCAGTTCCGCCCCGAGCGCCTGCGCCTCGTCGCTGGCCCGCTGCGGCTGCGTTTCGGCGGCACGATCATCGGACATGGCCGACAGCGACGACGGTCAGTCGGCGGCGGCGGCCAGCGCCGGTGCCGGCGCCGCATCGGTATCGGCGTCGGGCTGGCCCAACACCACGGCGCGCACCATCTCACGCATGGCGCGCTTTTCGGGGAACGTCAGGTTGCGCCCCAGTTCGTGCCGCACACGCATCAGGATGCGTCGGTCGGCTTCGGGCGGCACGCCGATCTGCCCGCGCATGGCATCGGCCAGTTCTTGCCGTCCGTCTTCAGGCTCGTCGTCCCACCACGACTGGATGATGCGCGAAATCTCCGCACGCCAGTGGTCGTCGGGCTCGGCCGGGGCGCGCGAGGGCGGCACCGAGCGCTGGCCGGCATCGATGTCGTCGCCCTCTGCCCCGCTGGCGCGCGGCACAGCGTAGCCCACACCCGGTGTGGTCAGCGCACTCCAGGCGCCCATGGGCACGGCCACACGGCGGTCGGCCTGCATCAGCAGCCGGGCCCAGCTCGGGTCTTCCTTCGACAAGTGGCCGAAGTCGTGCACCGCGTCATCCGCCACCAGCACCACCCGCGCACCCCAGGACTGCGCTTCGTCCAGATAGGGAATCAGGCGCTCGTCATCGCTGGCGACGAGCAGCCAGCCCGCGCCGTGGCGCGCCAACTGGACGATCTCTTGCCCCAGCGCGCGCACCAGCGACAGCCCACCGTCGGTCGAGTGTCGCGGTACCAGCCGCACCACGATGTCGTCGTGCAGCTCGGTCGGCGACGCGTCGCTGAAGAGTAGCGTGCGCAGCAAGGGGGCTTCGGCGCCCGCGAGCCGGGCCAGGTGCGCCAGCACGCCAGCCAGCGATCCGCGCTGCAGCGTGTTGTGCTGCGTTCCGGTGACCTGAGACGCGAGCCAGACCAAGTAGCGTTCATCGACCAGCGCGATGACCGACCCACCCGTGGCTGCCGACGACGCGGACGACCCCAAACGATGGGGGGAGCGCTTATTGAGGTGGTATTTGGTTTTCATGAAGAACGATCCGATGGGGAGGTATGTTCAGCGGCAGAGTCACACCAGCCGACTGAAACGATAGAAAGCCAAAAGGCGTGGCGAATGCAAAGGTTGCCACACGCGGATTGTGCCGCAAGTGCGGGCTGCACAGGGGCCCGGGGAGCTCAACGCCCCTGGTCCGTCGGGGGCGCCTCTGGCCCCAGGACCCATGCTTGCCGACGACGGGCACGCGCCGCAGCCTCGGCGTCCCCGGCGGCATCAGCCAGGCGGGCCTGTACCCCCAACCAGACCGCCAGCGGCCGCCGCCAGCCCTGCGCCGAAGCGGTATCGACCAGAACGGCCACGCCGGCCGCATCGAGCCGGCCTGCCCGCCACACGACGCTGCCCGCAACCAGCCGAGCGAGCGGGTCGGGCACCGACTGCAACGCCAGCACCAACTCACCGGGAGGCGCCCCCTGGAGCAGCCGCTGGGCCACGGGCTGGTGGGCGGGCGGCAGCGCGGTCACGGTCGGCGCAGTCGTGGGCACATCGGGCCATGCGAGCCACGCGGCGTATGCCTGCAGCGCGGGGCTGGCATCGGGCAGGTAGGGCTGCGCGGCGGCGCACCCATCCCACACGAGCGCGGTTTGCTCGATGGCGCAGCGCGACAACGCCACGTGGGCCAGCACGTCGGCGCGGCCGGTGGCGGCGGCGGCCTGGAGTGCCCGGTGCCACTGGGCTTGAGCCACCCTTGCCTGACCCGCCAGCGTCGCGGCCATTGCCTGCTCGACGGCTTGGCGCACGTCGAGCTGCCAAACGGGCGGCGGCGTGCCCGCACAGCCGGTCAGGGCGGCCATGACGCCGACGGCCAGCCAACGGGTCAGCATCGACCAGGGGGCTTGTCGCGGGCTCATGGCAGACGCAGCTCCGGGTTGGCGCCGAACGGCCAGCGGCGCTGGATGTCGAGGATCATGCCGTCCACGCGGCGCAGCGTGGTTTCGACCTCGGCGCGCAGCGCGTCCAGGTCTTGGGTGGCGGTGCGCGCGTTGGCCGCCACACCCTGCGCCTCGACCAGCACCGCATCCACCCGCTGCAGCGTGGCGCGCAAATCGAGCAGCAGCTCGCGCGCCTGCCGCACACCGCCCTGCACGTCGTCGGCCAGCCCTTGCGCGCCAAAGACGCGCTGATCGGCCTGCTGCACCAGGCGTTCTGCGCGCTCGGCCACCCCTTGCAGGCGCTGCAACAGGCGTCGCACATCGTCCACGGCTGCGGTCACGCGCTGGCGGTCGGCATCGTTGCCCATGAGCACGCCCAACACCCCTTCGCGCCCGTTGGCGCGGGCGAGCAGCTGTTGCAGCTCGCGCAGACTGGCGTTGAGCGGTGCGTCGGCGGCGGTCATGGCTTTGATCTGCTCCAGCAGCTCGCGCGCAGTGTTGACCATGCGCGGCAAGTCGGCCAGCGCGTCGCCGCGCAATACCGGCCGCTTCGCCCCGTCGGGCAGCAGCGGCCCCTCCAGCACACCGGTGTAAGCCCGCAGGCGCACACCGCCGACCAGCCCCCGCTCCATGGTGAAGACACTGCCCTCGCGCAGCCAATGCGCCTCGCGCCGCACCACGTCGATCACGATGCGCACCGTCCCGTCGGGGGCCAGTTCGATGCGGCGCACGCGCCCGATGGGAAACCCCGAAAACGTCAGGTCCATGCCCACCGCCACGCCCTCGGCGTCGTCGGCGGTCAGCACCAGGGTCTGCGTCGGCTCGAACACGCCACGCGCGTACAGCACATACAGCGTCGAGGCCAACAGCAGCACACCCAGCAGCACCAGCAGGCCGCGCGCGCGGCGCTCGACGGCCGCCGCGATCGCGGGCGGCTCCCGATCGGCATGGGCTGGCGGCGGGGAGTCGGACACCGGGTTCATGGGCTCAATAATAGTTGCCGATCAGCGACAGCAGCTCCACCAGCAACAGAACGGCGGCGGTGCGCACCAGCGCCCGCACGTCGCCCTGGGGCGACGACTCGAACGCCGCCACCATGGGCACCAGCGAGATCGCCAGCGCAAACCCCAGCGTCTTGAACACGAAGATCAACGCGACCGCGGGCGAAAAGACATGTCCGACGGCGCGCGTGTAGGGGGCCAGGGCCCACGGCGTGAAGCCGTACAGGTTGAGATAGGCCAGCACCAGCGCCAGCACGGCGCTCAGCATCACGAGCAGCAGCGTGGCAAACACCCCACTGAGCACGCGCGGCAAGGCCAGCTCGCGCAGCGGATCCTGCCCAGCGCGGCGCAGTGCATCGAACGTGCCGCCGTCGCGCAGGGCTTGCAGCGCCCGCCCGTGGCCCACCGTGACGCGCAACAATACGAACAACGCCGCCGTCAGGGGAATGAGCTCCAGCACCAGCACCCGCACCACCATCTCGACCGCATACTGCGTCAGCCCATAGCTGATGGCGGTGACGACCACGATACGGATGAGCACTTGCCCGAACAGCGCCGACAGCACGGCATACCACCACACCGCGGGCACGGCAGCGGCGACCAGTTGCTCGGCCAGCGCGTGCCAGCGCGCGCCGCGGTAGCTGGACGCCATGCACGCCCACGCCAGCACCCGGCCCGTCAAGCGCAGCCACTCGCCCCAGTGGGCCAGCGCGGCCAGGGGCCCACGCCGGGCGGGGATGGCGACCAAGGGATCACGGCGATCGGCGCTCATGGCGTCATCCTAGTCCATCAGGGCCCAGGCGACGTGCTCGCGCACCAGTGCGGGCGTGTCGGGGTCGGCCAGCGCAGGGGCCAGCGCCGACTCGATCGCGGCTTGCTGCGCAGTGTCGCCCCGCGCACGGGCAGCCGCGCGCGCATTGCCCAGCGCCACGGCCAGGTTGCGCCGCCAGCGCTGGTAGCCGATGCGCCGGATGGCGCTGCCCTCGGTGTGGCGCAAAAACTCGCCCTCCGACCAGGCCCATAGCGGCAGCAGTCGCGGGGCGGCCAGGGCCTCGCGGGCGTCGAAATCCGGCAGCGGGCTGCGGCGCGCGTACTTGTTCCAGGGACAAATCAACTGGCAATCGTCGCAGCCGACAATGCGGTTACCCAGCGCGCGGCGCAGCGGCACGGGGATCGGCCCCTCGTGCTCGATCGTCAGGTACGAAATGCAGCGGCGCGCATCGAGCCGGTAGGGCGCGACGATGGCACCCGTCGGGCACACGTCGATGCACGCCTGGCAGCGGCCGCAGTGCGCCGGGTGCGCAGGCGTGGGCGGCAGCGCCTGGTCGATAAAAATCTCGCCCAGAAAAAACATCGACCCCGCGTCGCGGTGCAACGCCAGCGTATGCTTGCCGCGCCAGCCCAGGCCACTGCGCGTGGCCAGCTCCACCTCCAGCACCGGTGCCGAGTCGGTAAACACGCGCGTCTGGGGCGCGGGCTGCCCCGCCGCGACCCACTCGGCCTCGATGCGCTGCGCGAGCTGCTGCAGCCGCCGCCGCAGCACCTTGTGGTAGTCGCGTCCGCGGGCGTAGATCGACACGACGGCAGCGTCCGGGTCGGCCAGCCGCGCCCACTCGCGCGCGCGCCAGTCCTCGCCCGCGTCACGCGGCAAGTAGTCCATGCGCGCGGTGATCACGCTCAGCGTGCCCGGCACCAACTCCGCCGGGCGGGCGCGCCGCAGCCCATGGCGCGCCATGTAGTCCATCGTGCCATGAAAGCCTGCGGCCAACCAGGCCAGCAACCCGGGCTCGGCATGCGACAGGTCGACGGCACTGACGCCGATCTGGGAAAATCCCAGCGCGAGCGCCCAGCCGCGGATGCGCTCGACCCAAGCGACGCCGGTGTCCGGTGTCGGCTGGGCGGGCGCATCGGCCCCGCTCGGCGTGGGTATTGGCTGCATGCGCCGCGATTGTAGGAAGTCCCCGAGAAAGATCCATGTCTTCGTCCCCCACGCCCCTGCCCACCGCCACGCGCGACTGGCTTGCCGCCAGCGAGGACGACACCGCGCGCCTGGCACAACGGCTGGCTGTAGCCATGCAGGCCGACGCGTCGCTGGCCGACGCGCTGCTGACCCTGCGCGGCGAGCTGGGCGCGGGCAAGACCACCTTCGTGCGCCACCTGCTGCGGGCGCTGGGCGTGACGGGGCGCATCAAGAGCCCGACCTATGCCCTGGTCGAGCCCTATGAGCTGCCCGCCACCCCTGCGTGGGGCGGCCCCCTGCCCGCCTGGCACGCCGATCTATATCGCTTCGACGACCCGCGCGAGTGGGAGGACGCGGGCCTGCGGGAACTGTTCGCCGGGCGCGGGCTCAAGCTGGTCGAATGGCCGGACAAGGCCGGCCCGCTGCTGCCCATGCCCGACCTCGACCTGCTGTTGCGGCACACCGACGACGGTGGCCGATACATCACCCTCAGCGCCCGCTCCGCGCGTGGCGTGGCCCTGCTCGACACCGCTGCATGAGCCGATCGCTGAACGCCGAACGCCGCGCCCTGATGAGACACCTGCACGCACTGCTGGTGCTGGCAGGATTGGGGGGCAGCTGGCCCGCCTGGGCCGCGCGCGTGGTAGGCGTGCGGGTGTGGCCCGCACGCGACTACACGCGTGTCACCATCGAGTCCGACACCGCCTTGCAGGCCACCACCCTGTACGTGGCTGACCCGCCGCGGCTGGCGGTAGACATCCGGGGTGCCGACCTGCTGCCCAGTTTGCAAGAGCTGGTACAGCGCATCCAGCCCGACGACCCATTCGTGGCGCGCGTGCGCGTGGGACTCTACGACCCTGACACGGTGCGGCTGGTGCTCGACCTCAAACAACCGGTCGGGCCGCAGGTATTCCAGCTCGAGCCGGTGGCCGCGTACCAGCACCGGCTGGTGCTGGACCTGTACCCGCTGACCCCGCCGGACCCCCTGGAAGAGCTGATCGCACGCCACGTGGCACGCGCCCCGGCGCCAACGTCCGGGGCCGACGCGGCCATATCACCGTCCACCCACACCGCTGGGCCGCCCGCTGTGGACGAAGACCCCATTGCCGACTTGATTGCGCGCCGCGAACGGCAAGAAGTCGCCCCGCCCCCGGCGCCACCGCCGGCTGAACGCGCCCCGGCGGCCCGCCCCACGCCCAGCCCCGACGGCCCCCGCCGCGCACCCAGCGAGCGCCTCATCATCGTCGCCCTCGACCCCGGCCACGGGGGAGAAGACCCCGGCGCGATCGGCCCCGACGGCACCCGGGAAAAAGACGTCGTGCTGGCCATCGCGCACCGCCTGCGCGAACGCCTGGATGGCACGCGCATCCAGGGCAACCCGGTGCGCGTGTTCATGACGCGCGACGCCGACTTCTTCGTGCCGCTGCACGTGCGCGTGCAAAAGGCGCGCCGCGTGCAAGCCGATCTGCTCGTGAGCGTCCACGCCGACGCTTTCTTTACCCCGCGCCCACGCGGTGCCAGCGTCTATGCCCTCAGCGACAGCGGGGCGTCGAGCGCCGCCGCGCGCTGGCTGGCCAACCGCGAAAACGCCGCCGACCGCATCGGCGGCCTACCCGTCAACGTCAAGGACGTGACCGTGCAACGCACGCTGCTCGACATGAGCATGACCGCGCAGATCAACGACAGCCTGCGCTTAGGCGCCACCCTGCTGCGCGAGATCGAGCGAGTTAGCGTCCTGCACAAGCCACGCGTCGAACAAGCCGGCTTTGCCGTGCTGCGCGCGCCCGACATCCCCAGCGTGCTGGTGGAGACCGCCTTCATTAGCAACCCCGACGAAGAGCGCCGACTGCGCGACCCGGCGTTTCAGGCCCGCATCGCCGAAGCGCTGGAGCGCGGCATCCGGCGCTACTTCGAGCGCAACCCGCCACTGGCGCGCAATCGGTCCACCTGATGAGCCCCGACGCCCCCATCCCACGCCGCGCCATCCGCCCCCTGCCCGACGAGCTCATCAGCCAGATCGCTGCGGGCGAAGTGGTCGAGCGGCCCGCCTCCGTCGTGCGCGAGCTGGTCGACAACGCCCTCGACGCGGGCGCGCGCCAGATCACGGTGCGCCTGGCTGGTGGCGGTGTGCGCCTGATCGCGGTGGAGGACGACGGCATCGGCATCCCACGCGAGGAACTGCCCGCCGCCGTGCAACGCCACGCCACCAGCAAAATCCGCGACCTGGCGGAACTCGAATCCGTGCTCACGATGGGCTTTCGTGGCGAGGCGTTGGCCGCCATCGCCTCGGTGGCCGAGGTGACGCTGGTGTCGCGCCCGGCCGACGACCCCGATGGCCATGCGTGGAGCCTGGACGCCCGCAGCGGCGAACTGCGGCCGGCGGCCCGCCCACCCGGCACCACGGTCGAGGTACGCGAGCTGTTCTACGCCACCCCCGCGCGGCGCAAATTTCTCAAAAGCGACGCCACCGAGCTGGCCCACTGCATCGAAGCCGTGCGCCGCCACGCCCTGGCGCGCCCCGACGTGGGCTTTGCCATCTGGCACGAGGGGCGGCTGGTGCAGCAGTGGCGCGCGTGCACCGATCTGGACGCCACACTCGCGTGGCAGCGCCGCATCGCCGACGCGCTGGGCAGCGATTTCGTGGGCGACAGCCTGCCGCTGCAGGCCAGTGCCGGGCCACTGTCGCTGCACGGCCTGATCGGCCTGCCCGATGCAGCCCGCGCACGCACCGACCGCCAGTTTGCCTACGTCAACGGCCGCTACGTGCGCGACCGCGTGATCACGCACGCCGTGCGCAGCGCCTACGACGACGTGCTGCACGGCCAGCGCCAGCCGGCGTACGTGCTGTTCCTCACGCTCGATCCGCGTGCGGTGGACGTGAATGTGCACCCGACCAAAATCGAGGTGCGCTTTCGCGACAGCGGCGCCGTGCACCAAGCGGTGCAGCGCGCGGTCGAAGCCGCCTTGGCCACCCCCCGCAGCCGCACCATCGGCCCCACGGCCACCCCCGCGCCCGCTGCACCCGCACCCGTGCCCTCCCCGCTGCCGCGCGGCCCCGGGGACTGGGACACCACCCGCTACCAGCGGCCGGTCGGCCTCGACCTGGGCGTGCGCGAGCCGCTGCCGCGCCTGCCGGGTTGGCCCGACCCGCCGCCGCGCCCATCCGAGCCCGCCGCCCCGACATTCCCGCCGACCCCCACCGCCGCGGTCGCCACGGACGCCCCAGCGAACGGCGAATGGCCGCTGGGCCGAGCACTGGCGCAACTGCACGGCATCTATATCCTGGCCGAAAACGCCCACGGCCTGGTGCTGGTGGACATGCACGCCGCGCACGAGCGCATCGTGTACGAGCGGCTCAAAGCACAGTTCGACCAGCTGGGCGAGACGGCCATGCCGAGCCAGCCGCTGCTCATCCCGGCCACGTTTGCCGCCACCCCGCTGGAGGTGGCCTGCGCCGAGCGCTGCGCCGACGACCTGCAGCGGTTGGGGCTGGAGGTGGTGCCGTTGTCGCCACAGACGCTGGCGGTGCGCGCCGTGCCCGTGCTGCTGGCCCACGCCGATGCGGTGGCCCTGGCGCGTGCGGTGCTGGCAGAACTGGAGCAGCACGGCGGCGGCCGCTGGGTACTGGAGCGTGCGCGCAACGAGCTGCTGGCGACCATGGCCTGCCACAGCGCGGTGCGCGCCCACCGCCGCCTCACCGTGGAGGAAATGAACGCCCTGCTCCGCCAGATGGAAGCCACCGAGCGCAGCGACCAGTGCAACCATGGGCGCCCGACCTGGCGCCAGCTCAGCCTCCAAGAGCTCGACGCGCTGTTTCTGCGCGGTCGCTGAGGCGACGCCGGACGGCTCGCGCCCAGGCCTGCACGCGGGCTGGGTTTGGTAGCATCCTGTCATGCACGCATCCGCTACCGGCACGCCCCCCATGACACCGGGGTGGGTCGTCGTCTTCCTTTCGCTGCTGCTGGGCATCCAGCCGCTGGCCACCGACCTGTACCTGCCCGCGTTGCCGGCCGTCACGGCCGCCTTTGGTGCCCCCATGGCCCAGGTCCAGGCGACGCTGACCGCCTTGCTGCTGTCGTTCGGTGCCGCCCAGCTCGTGTGGGGGCCGATTTCCGACCGCTTCGGCCGCCGCCCGGTGCTGCTGGTCGGTCTGGCGGCGTACACGCTGGCCTCGATCGGCAACACACTGGCCACCACGATCGAGCAGCTCATTCTGTGGCGCATCGTTCAGGGGGCGGCCATGGGTGCCTCGGTCATGGGCGCGCGCGCCATCGTGCGCGACCTGTATGGCCCGACCGAAGGCGCGCGCATGATGTCGCGTGGCCTGACCGGGCTGGGCATCTTCGCCTGCATCAGCGGCCCTCTGGGCGGTTGGCTGACGGAGCACTACGGCTGGCGCGTCACGCTCGGGGCACTGGCGGTGTTCTCGGCGTTGGCGCTGGCACTGGTGGCGCTGCGCTTTCGCGAGACGCTGCCCGCCCCCAACCCGCGTGCCCTGCAACCGCGCGAGATGCTGCGCATCTGGGCTCGCATCGTGCGTCACCCGACGTTTTGGGCCTGGGCGCTGCTGGCCGCCACCTCGTATGGCGGACTGTTTACGTTTCTCGCCACCTCGTCGTTCGTCTTCATCACCGTCTTGGGTCTCAGCAAAACCCAGTACGGCTTGCTGATGCTGTCGATGTCAGCCGTCTACATCGCGGGCACCGTGTTGTGCCGGCACTTGATTCCACGCTGGGGTGTGCGGCGCACGGTAGCGCTGGCGGCGGGCTTTACCCTCACCGGCGGGACGCTGTGCGGCGTGCTGGCGCTGCTGGGCTGGCACCACACCTGGGCCATCATGGGACCGTACTACCTGTTCATCCTGGCACACGGCGTGCACCAGCCCTGCGGCCAAAGCGGCGCCGTCTCGCCATTCCCACAGGCGGCCGGGGCGGCGTCGGCGCTGGCGGGTTTCATCATGATGCTCACCGCCTTTGGCATGGGCACCTGGCTGGGCCAGCACATGTCCACTGGCCCCGACGGTGGGGTGTACCCGCTCACCAACGGTCTGTGGTTCTGGTCCGTGGTCATCGCCACCGTGGCCTGGACACTGGTGCAGCGCCATGGGGAGGTTCGCTCGCCAGTGCGGCCGCGATAATCGCGGACCCATGACTGCCCCTCCCCTCCACCCCACCGATGCCGCACCGAGCGTTGCCTGGCTGGCACTGGCGGGGCCCACGGCCAGCGGCAAGACGGCAGCGGCGCTGGCGGTGGCCACGCGCTGGCCGGTGGAGATCATCAGCGTGGACTCGGCGTTGGTGTACCGCGGCATGGACATCGGCACGGCCAAGCCAACGGCAGTCGAGCGCGCGGCGGTGCCGCACCACCTGATCGACATTCTGGAACCGACGCACGCCTACAGCGCCGCCGAGTTCGTGCGCGATGCGCGGCGGCTGCTGGCCGACATCCGCGCCCGCGGGCGATGGCCATTGTTGGTCGGGGGAACGATGCTGTATTTCAAGGCGCTGTTCGAGGGGTTGGACGACCTGCCCCCGGCCCAACCGGCCGTACGCGCAGCGATCGAGGCACGGGCGCAGCAGTACGGTTGGCCGGCGTTGCACGCCGAACTGGCGCGGGTCGATCCGCTCACCGCGGCGCGGCTGCCGCCGACCGACGCGCAACGCATCGGTCGGGCGCTGGAGGTGTGGTACACCACTGGTCAGCCGTTGTCGGCACTGCAGCGGCGCTGGGGGGGCGAGGAGCGAAAGCACGGCGAGCAGAGAGACGCTCGCCCCGCGCTGCTCATCGATAGCCTGCCGGGGCACCTGCTGTCGTTGGAGCCGCGCGAGCGCGCCTGGCTGCATCAGCGCATCGAGGCCCGCTTTGCCGCCATGCTGGACGATGGGTTGCTCGATGAGGTGCGCGCCCTGCGCGCGCGCGGCGACGTACACCCAGGGCTGCCGTCGATGCGATGCGTGGGTTACCGACAGGCGTGGGAGGCGCTCGACGCCGCCGCCGCGCACGGGCGCGACACGCTGAGCGCTGACGAACGGCGCGCGCTGCAAGAGCGTGGGGCCGCCGCCACACGCCAACTGGCCAAGCGGCAGCTCACCTGGCTGCGCTCGATGCCGCACAGGCACGTCATCGCCATCGATGACCCCCTGACGGCACAGACCGAGCTGCTGGCCGCCGTGCGTGCCGCCTGGGGCCCAGAGGGCAGCGCTCCTCTGCCGCTGTCGACACTGGCCTGATACAGACCAGCGCGGCGGTCAACCCGGCTCACGCCCCCGCGCACAGGCGCGCGCGAGCCTCGTCGTACTCTTGTTTGAGGCGCGCCACCACCTCGGCCGCCGGGCGCACCGCATCCACCACACCAATACCCTGACCACAGCCCCAGATGTCCTTCCAGGCCTTGGCGCCTGCCGAGGCGAAATTCATCTTGCTCGGATCGCTCTCGGGCAGATGGTCCGGGTCCAACCCCGCCGCACGGATCGAGGGCTTGAGGTAGTTGCCGTGCACGCCGGTGAACAGATTGGTGTAGACGATGTCGTCCGAGTTGCACTCCACGATGCACTGTTTGTACGCGTCGCTGGCACGTGCCTCGTGTGTGGCGATGAACAGCGAGCCGATGTAAGCGAAATCGGCCCCCATCGCCTGCGCTGCCAGCACCGCACCGCCCGTCGCGATGGATCCCGACAGGGCCAGCGGCCCGTCGAACCACTGGCGGATCTCTTGGATGAGCGCAAACGGGCTTTTGGTACCCGCGTGCCCCCCCGCGCCGGCGGCGACCGCGATCAGGCCGTCGGCGCCTTTCTCGATCGCCTTGCGGGCGAAGGTGTTGTTGATGATGTCGTGCAGCACGACGCCGCCCCAGCCATGCACGGCCTGGTTGACGTCCTCGCGTGCGCCCAGACTGGTGATGACGATGGGCACTTTGTACTTGGCACACAGCGCCATGTCGTGCTCCAGCCGGTCGTTGCTCTTGTGCACGATCTGGTTGATGGCAAACGGCGCGGCGGGCTGATCTGGGTGCGCGCGGTTGTGCGCATCGAGCGCCTCGGTGATTTCGGCCAGCCACTCATCGAGCTGCGAGGCCGGGCGCGCGTTGAGCGCTGGCATGGCGCCCACGATGCCGGCTTTGCACTGCTCGATGACGAGCTTGGGATTGCTGATGATAAACAGCGGCGAGCCGATGACGGGAAACGGCACGCGCTGCAAAACAGTGGGCAAACGGGACATGAAAGCTCCTTCAGTACGTATCGAGCGCCATGTCGGCGATGGCGTCGTGACCCGCAACGATGCTGTCGCGCCAGCCGCCGCAGCGGGTCAGGATGTGGTCGGCGTAGAAGCGGGCAGTGGCGATCTTGGCCTGCATGAACGCGACATCCCGCCCGGCGGCCAGCTCACGCTCGGCCACGAGCAGCGCGCGCGCCATCTGCCAGCCCGCCATCAGGTTGCCCGCCAGCATCAGATAGGGCACGCTGCCCGCGTACGCCGCCACCGGGTTGGCCTTGGCTTGCGCAGCAATGAACGCCACCACCTGCTCGTAGGCCTCGCGGGCCGCCTGCAGGCGCACCTGCACGGCGCGCGCGGCGTCGCTGCCACTGGCGGCCAGCGCCGCTTCGGTGGCCTGGATTTGCCGGGCGATGGCCAGCGCCGTCGTTCCACCGTCGCGCGCCGTCTTGCGGCCCACCAGGTCGTTGGCCTGAATGGCCGTCGTGCCCTCGTAGATCGTCAAAATCTTGGCGTCGCGGTAGTGCTGCGCCGCGCCCGTCTCTTCCACGAAACCCATGCCGCCGTGCACCTGCACACCCAGGCTGGTCACCTCGTGGCTGATCTCGGTGCTGTAGCCCTTGACCAGCGGCACCATGAATTCGTAGAAGGCCTGGTTCTGGCGCCGCACCGATTCGTCCGGGTGGTGGTGCGCGGCGTCATAAGCGGCAGCGGCCACCGTCGCCATCGCGCGGCAGCCCTCGGTGAGCGCGCGCATGGTCATGAGCATGCGGCGCACGTCCGGGTGGTGGATGATGGGCGCGGGGCCGGCCACGCTGCCGTCGACCGGGCGGCTTTGCACGCGGTCGCGCGCGTACTGCACCGCTTTCTGATAGGCCCGCTCGGACAGGCCGATGCCCTGCAGACCCACGGCGTAGCGCGCGGCGTTCATCATGATGAACATGTACTCCAGCCCGCGGTTTTCTTCACCGACCAGATAGCCGATCGCCCCGCCGTGGTCCCCGTACTGCAGCACGCACGTCGGGCTGGCCTTGATGCCCAGCTTGTGTTCGATGCTGACGCAGTGCACGTCGTTGCGCGCGCCCAGGCTGCCGTCCGGGTTGACCAAGAATTTGGGCACGATGAACAGGCTGATGCCCTTGACGCCCTCCGGCGCCCCCGTGACGCGCGCCAGCACCAGGTGCACGATGTTTTCGGCCATATCGTGCTCGCCGTAGGTGATGAAGATCTTGGTGCCAAAGATCTTGTAGGTGCCGTCGGGCTGGGGTTCGGCGCGCGTGCGCACCAGCGACAGGTCCGAGCCCGCCTGCGGCTCGGTCAGGTTCATGGTGCCAGTCCAGCGGCCCTCGATCATCGGCGGGATGTAGGTCGCCTTCTGCGCGTCCGAGCCGGCGGTCAGCAGCGCCTCGATCGCGCCATCGGTCAGCAGCGGGCACAGGGCAAAGCTCAGGTTGGCGGCATTGAGCATCTCGGTACACGCTGCGCCGATCGTCTTGGGCAAGCCTTGACCACCGAACTCGGCCGGGTGTTGCAGGCCCTGCCAGCCACCCTCGGCGTACTGGCGGAAGGCGTCGGCAAACCCGGGTGTGGTGCGCACCGCGCCGTCTTGCCACCAGGAGGGGTTCTTGTCCCCCTCCCAGTTCAGGGGCGCGATCACTTCCTCGTTCAGACGCGCGCACTCTTCCAGCACGGCCTGGGCCGTCTCCAGGTTGGCGTCCTCGAAGCCAGGCATCTGGGCAATCTGGTCCAGCTGCGCCAGGTGCGCCATCGCAAAGAGCATGTCTTTGACGGGGGCTTTGAAAGTCATGGGGTCACTCCTCGGGCAAAAAAAGGGCATCCCGCGGATGCCCAGCCATCGAACACGGCGTCACAGCGCCTTGACCAGTTCTGGCACGGCCTGGAACAGGTCGGCCTCGAGCCCGTAGTCGGCGACGCTGAAGATCGGCGCTTCCGGGTCCTTGTTGATCGCCACGATCACCTTGGAGTCTTTCATCCCCGCCAGGTGCTGAATGGCGCCGCTGATGCCCACGGCGACGTAGAGCTGTGGCGCGACGATCTTGCCTGTCTGCCCCACCTGCCAGTCGTTGGGCGCGTAGCCCGCATCGACCGCGGCGCGGCTAGCGCCGATCGCCGCACCCAGCTTGTCCGCCAGTGGCGTGATCACCTCGTTGAACTTCTCGGCGCTGCCCAGCGCCCGCCCGCCCGAGACGATGACTTTGGCCGCTGTCAGCTCCGGGCGGTCGCTCTTGGCCAGCTCGCTCTTGACGAAGGCGCTCTTGCCGCTGTCGGCCACCGCCGGCACCGGCTCCACGGGCGCCGCACCGCCGCTGCCCGCGGGGTCGAAGGCGGTGGTGCGCACCGTGATGACATGCTGCGCATCGCCGCTTTGCACCGTCGCGATCGCGTTGCCTGCGTAGATCGGGCGCTCGAACGTGTGCGCATCGACGACGGCGGTGATGTCGCTGATCTGCGCGACGTCGAGCTTGGCAGCCACGCGTGGTGCGACATTGCGCCCGCCCGCGGTGGCCGGAAACAGGATATGACTGTAGCCCGCGGCCAGGGCCAGCACCTGAGCGGCCACGTTTTCGGCCAAACCGTGCGCCAGCGCGGGCCCGTCGGCGTGCAGCACCTTGGCTACGCCGGCAATCTGGGCGGCAGCTTGCGCGGCCCCTGCGGCGTTGTGCCCGGCCACCAGCACGTGGATGTCGCCGGCCCCGGCGGCTTGCAGCTTCAGCGCCGCCCCCACGGTGTTGAGGGTCGCGCCCTTGAGGGTGGCGTTGTCGTGTTCGGCGATGACGAGAATGGTCATGGCGCGTGTCCTTTCCTCAGATGACCTTGGCTTCGTTCTTGAGCTTGTCCACCAGCGTGGCAACGTCCGGCACCTTGATGCCCGCGCTGCGCTTGGGTGGCTCGGCAACCTTCAGGGTCTTCAGGCGCGGCGTCACGTCCACGCCCAGATCGGCGGGCTTGACGGTCTCCAGCGGCTTTTTCTTGGCCTTCATGATGTTGGGCAGCGTGACGTAGCGCGGCTCGTTGAGGCGCAAGTCGGTGGTGACGATGGCCGGCAGCGTCAGCCGCAACACCTCCAGTCCGCCGTCGACCTCGCGCGTGACCTCCACCGCCTCACCCTGCACCTCGACCTTGGAGGCAAACGTCGCCTGTGGCCAATCCGCCAGTGCCGCCAGCATCTGCCCGGTCTGGTTGGCGTCGTCGTCGATGGCTTGCTTGCCCAGGATCACCAGGCCCGGCTGCTCTTTGTCCACCAAGGCCTTGAGGATCTTGGCCACTGCCAGCGGCTGCAGCTCCTCGTCCGTCTCGACCAGGATGGCGCGGTCGGCACCGATGGCCATGGCGGTGCGCAGCGTCTCCTGGCATTGCGCCACGCCGCACGACACCGCCACCACCTCGGTGGCCACACCCTTTTCCTTCAGGCGCACGGCTTCCTCGACGGCGATTTCGTCGAACGGGTTCATGCTCATCTTGACGTTGGCAATGTCGACACCAGTGCCGTCGGCTTTGACGCGCACCTTGACGTTGTAGTCGACCACGCGCTTGACGGGGACGAGAATCTTCATGCTGGCTCCTGTGGGTGGTGGAGAACGACGCCGACTTGACGTTTACGTCAACGTCAATCGTTCGCATTGTACGGGGAGGACCCCGTGAAAAAACGAACGATCGTTCGTTTTTCGTGCATTATAGGGGGAGCGCGCGGACGTCACAAGCCCCCAACCCGCGCGTCACAAACCCGTCAGTGGCCGGGCGCCTGGGGAGCCGCGGCAAGCACCGGCATGGCCGCCCCCGCGCCACCCTCCGTCGGGCGCACATGCAACACCCTCTGCGGGTAGGGGATTTCCACCCCGTGCTCGCGAAACAGCGCCAGGATGCGCAGATTGATGGCCGAGCGCAGGCCGAGCTGGCCGTTTTCGGGGTCGGCGATCCAATAGCCCAGCGTGAACTCGAGCCCGTCGGCACCGAAGGCCGACAGGGCCGCCAGCGGCGCCGGGTCACGCAACACGCGGGGCTGCTCCAGCGCGGCTTGCACGAGCAGGCGCTGCACCAGCTCGACGTCACTGCCATAGGCCACGCCGACCACCGTGGACTGCCAGACCTTCGGGTCGGACAGCGAGAGGTTTTCCACGCGCTGCGTCAGCAGCAGCTCGTTGGGCACGATCGATTCCCGCCCGCCCACCGAGCGGATGACGGTGTAGCGCGCCTTGATGTCGGCCACCACCCCTTCGAAGGTGTCGAGCCGCACCATGTCGCCGATGCGCAGGCTGCGCTCGGTCAGGATAACGAAGCCGCTGACGTAGTTGGCGGCGAGCTTTTGCAAGCCAAAGCCGATGCCCACGCCGATCGCGCCGCCCAGCACCGACAGCGCCGTCAGGTCGATGCCGACCGCGGACAGCGCCAGCATCAACCCGACGAACAGGAGCAGCGCGCGCGTGGCATTGCTGGCGGCCTTGCGCAGCGACAGCGACTCGCCGCTCGCGTCTTGCAGCAACCGTGCCTCGATGGCCGACGAGATCCACAACGCCACGATCAACACCGCGCCGGCGCTGAGCACCCCCTCGATGAGGGTGCGCACCGACATCGTCGTGCCGCCCAGTTTCCACGTGATCTGGTCCAGCTCGGCCAGCACCACCGGCAGCAACCCCGTGATCCAGGCCACCGCCGCCAGCCACGCCAACCACGACACGGTGCGCTCCACCGGGCGCAGCCACGCCGCCCCGCGGAACGCCACTTCCAGCACCTTGACGCCGATGCGAATGATCACCAGCGCCAGCAGCGCCGGAACGGCGACACGCCAAACCGCGGGCGGCGCCCACAGCGCGGTCAGCGCACGCGCTGCATACGCCAGCACGAGCAATAGCAACGGAAACAGCACCCCATCGATGCCGCGATGGCCAAACCAAATCGAGCGCTCGGCGTCGGGATTGAACGCATGTTTCAAGCCTCGCGCGACGCCCCAGCTCAGCGCCACACACACGGCCAGCGCAGACAGCTCGATCAGGGCGCCGGGCTGCAAAAAGGTCTGCAACCAGGCGCCGATGTCGTCGATCGGGGCGGGAGCGGGGGGTCGGCTCATGGGTGACTCGGTCGGTCGAACAACGCTGAAAAGGAGGGCGGTCGGCAGCGACGCGTCAGGCCGACGCGCGCCACGCGGGCGGACGCTTTTCGATAAAGGCCTGCACGCCTTCTTGGGCCACCTCGTGCATCATGTTGCAAGCCATGGTTTGGCCCGCCAGTTGGTAGGCGGCCTCGATGCCGGTCTCGCGGTGCTGGTAGAACACCGCTTTGCCCATCGCAATGGCTGCGCGCGGCTTGGCCAGGATGGCGCTGACCAGCCGCTCGATCTCGGCGTCCAGCGCATCCGCTGGCACCACCCGGTTGACCAGCCCGCGCAGGCGCGCCTCCTCGGCGCTGATGAACTCGCCCGTGAGCAGCATCTCCATCGCCACCTTGGTCGGCACGTTGCGCACCAGCGGTACGCTGGGCGTGGCACAAAACAGCCCGACGTCGATGCCGTTGACGCCAAAGCGCGCCTCTTGCGCCGCCACGGCCAAGTCGCACTGCGCCACCAGTTGGCAGCCCGCCGCCGTCGCCAACCCTTGCACGCGGGCGATCACCGGCACCGGCAAGCGCTGGATCTGCAGCATCATGCGCGAGCACTGGGCAAAGAGCTGCTGGTAGTACGCAAGCTCCGGGCGAGCCCGCATTTCCTTGAGGTTGTGCCCGGCGCAAAACGCCTTGCCCGCCGCGCCGATGACGAGCACGCGCGCGCCCTCGTCGGCGGCGATGTCGTCCAGCTTGGCCGACAGCGCGGCGAGCATCGCCTCGCTGAGCACGTTGAACGATTGCGGCGTGTTGAGTGTGAGGGTATGCACGCCGCGCGCGTCGCGGGTGTGCAACAGGATGGGGGCATCGGTCGTCATGGGGGTCTCCTCGGCAAAGCCATCACAACTCGGCCAGCGTGCGCACGTGTGCCTCGACGCTGCGCGCCAGCGCACTCAGGTTATAGCCGCCTTCGAGCACGCTGACGATACGGCCCTTGGCATGGCGCTTGGCCACCTCCATCAGCCGCTGCGTGATCCAGACGTAGTCCTGCTCCACCAACGCGAGCTGACCCAGGTCGTCCTCGCGGTGCGCATCGAACCCGGCGCTGATCAAGATCAGCTGCGGCCGGTGCGCCTGCAGCCGAGGCAGCCACATCATCTCGACGATTTCGCGCACGTCCATGCCCTTGGTGTAGGCCGGCACGGGCACGTTGACCAGGTTGGGCGCATCGCGGTGGTCCCACTCGGGGTAGTAGGGGTGCTGATAAAAGCTGCACATTAGAATGCGCTCATCACCCGCGACGATGTCCTCGGTGCCGTTGCCGTGGTGCACGTCGAAGTCTACGATGGCCACCCGCTGCAGCCCCAGCCGCTGCAACGCGTATTTGGCCGCCACGGCAACATTGTTGAAAAAGCAAAAGCCCATCGCGCGGTTGCGGCAGGCGTGGTGCCCGGGTGGGCGCACGGCACAAAAGGCGTTGGCCAGCTCGCCGGCCACCACGGCCTCGGTAGCGTCGATCGCGGCCCCTGCCGCGGCCAGCGCCGCCTCCCAGGTGTGGACGTTGAGCGCGGTATCGGGGTCGAGCGACAGGTGCGACGGCCCACCGGCGGCAATGCGCTCGCGCAACTCGTCACTCAGGCCGCGGATGGCGGCGATGTGCAGCCGGTCGTGCGCCAGCTCCAACTCGGCCACCGCCGCCGGCGTCGCGGTTCGCTGCTCCAGCGCGTCGAGCACCCCGGTGATGAGCAAGCGGTCGTCGATCGCGCCCAGGCGCTGCGGGCACTCGGGGTGCCCCGGCCCCATGTCATGGCGGACGCAGAGGGGGTGCGTGAAGTAGCCGGTCGGTTTCATGGCTTGTCTGTCGCGGGGCCGTCGCGGCGTGACGCTTTCCGGTATCGTGCAGTCATGGATGCGAACCGGCCCCTCATTGCCTCGTTACTCGATCAGCTTACCACGGTCATCGTGGGTAAAGACGACGTGCTGCGCGACGCCGTCACGTGTTTGCTGGCAGGTGGCCACTTGCTCATCGAGGACATGCCCGGCGTGGGCAAAACGACGCTGGCGCACGCGCTGGCGCGCACCTTCGGGCTGCGCTTCGCGCGCGTGCAGTTCACGTCGGATTTGATGCCCAGCGACCTCACCGGTGCGGCCGTCTATGACCGGCAGCGGCAAGAATTCGTCTTTCACCCGGGCCCGCTGTTCGCCCAGGTGCTGCTGGCCGACGAGATCAACCGCGCCAGCCCGCGCACCCAAAGCGCGTTGCTGGAGGCGATGGAAGAGCGTCAGGTCAGCGTCGATGGCGTCACGCACGCGCTGCCCGAGCCATTTTTCGTCATCGCCACGCAAAACCCGTTCGAGCAAATCGGCACGCACGCGCTGCCCGAATCGCAACTCGACCGGTTTTTGATGCGGCTATCACTCGGCTACCCCAACCGCCGCGCCGAGCGTGCGCTGTTGGCGGGCGAAGACCGGCGCGACATGCTGCAACGGCTGCCGGCACTGGTCGATGGCACCCGACTGCGGGCACTGCAGCAGGCCGCGGGGGCGGTGACGGTCAGCGACGCCCTGCTCGACTACGTGCAGGCGCTGCTCGAGGCCACGCGCGACGGCCGCTGGTTCGTGCACGGGCTCAGCCCCCGGGCGGGCTTGGCACTGTTGCGCGCCGCGCGCGCCCGCGCGCTGCTGCAGGGGCGCCGCTACGTGGTGCCGGACGACGTGATCGACGTGCTGGTGCCGGTGGCCGCACACCGACTCGTGCCCGTCAGCGGCGCGGGGCGCGATGCGGCCGGCCAACTGCACGCGCTGGTGCAGGCCCTGCCCTTGCCGTGAGCCCGATGGCCGCCCCCTCCCAACCCCACAGCGGCTGGCGGCAGCGATGGCGCGCCTGGTGGCTGGCCCGCCTGCCCGTCACCGCGCAGCACGTGCTGACGCACCGCAACCTGTATCTGTGGCCCACTCGGGCGGGCTGGATGCTGGGGCTGACACTACTGCTGTTGCTGGTGGGCAGCATCAACTACCAACTCAACCTGGGCTACGGCCTGACATTTCTGCTGGCCGGCAGCATCGCCGCGAGCGTGCACGTCGGGCATGGCAACCTGCGCGGGCTGCGGCTGCAGGTTTCGATCGACGGCGAGGCGTGGGCCGGGCGCCTCATCCCGGCCCGGGTGTGGCTGGAGGCACCCGGGCGCCACCCGCGCTGGGCGGTGTCGCTGCAGTGGCTGCAGCCCGGCGCGGCAGCGGCCGGCACCGACGTCGCCGCGGGCGACCGCACGGCGATCGAGCTGCCGCTGGTGCTGCCCACGCGCGGACGGCACGCGCTGCCGCCGCTGCGGGTCGAATCCCTGTACCCGCTGGGCGTCGTCCGCTTCTGGAGCGTGTGGCGCCCCGCAGGCAGCGTCACGGTCTACCCCGCGCCGGAACCCGACGCCCCGGCGCTGCCCACGGCCTCGCTGTCCACGCCGGCGCCTTTACAGCCCGTAGCGCTACCCATCCGGCATACCGCCACGGGCGACGCGACACCACAGGCCGTGCGTCCGTACCGCACTGGAGACGCCGCCACTCGCGTGCTGTGGAAGAAGGCGGCGCGCACCGATGGCAACCCAGCGGGCTGGCTGGTGCGCGCCGCCGAGCCCACCCCGCCATCCGCCGACCTCTGGCTCGACGAGGCCTGCTGCGGCCTGGGGTCGCTGGAAGCCCGGCGCTCACGCCTGGCGGCCTGGGTGCTGCGCGCCGACGCCGAGGGTCGGCGCTACGGCCTGCGGCTAGCCGCTATCGTCATCGAGCCGGACCATGGGCCTGCCCACCGCCGCCGCTGCCTGGAGGCCCTGGCATGCCACTGACCCCGTCGGCGCTGTTTCCGCGCCTCGCTGCCCTGCCGCGCGAGGCCCGCGACACCCTGTTTCTGCTCACGGTGATCGGCGGGATCGTCGTGCTGCAGGCCGGCCACGTGCCGGGGTGGACCAGCGCGCTGGCTTTTGGCGTGCTGGCCTGGCGCGGCTGGCTGGCCTGGCGGGGGCGCGCGCTGCCGGGCTGGCCGTGGCGGCTCGCGCTCACAGCGGTGGCCGTGGGCTTGACGGTCTACACCCACCGCACGCTGCTGGGCCCGGAGCCCGGCGTGACGCTGGTGGTCGTGCTGCTGGCCCTCAAGACCCTGGAGCTGCGCGCGCGCCGCGATGCGTTCGTGGTGTTCTTCCTGGGCTTTTTCGCCTTGCTCACGCCACTGCTGCAATCGCAGTCGCTGCCGATGGCGCTGGGCATCGTGCTGGCGGTGTGGGGGCTGCTGACGGGGCTGGTGCTGGCCCACCGCCCCCATGGCCGCCCGCCCCTGGCGCAGGCGGCACGCACGGCCGGTGGCATGGCACTGCTGGGGGCGCCCATCATGGCGCTGCTGTTTGCGCTGTTTCCGCGCCTGCCGCCGCTGTGGGGTATCCCCACCGACACCGCCCTGGGGCGCAGCGGTCTGTCGGGCCAGATGCAGGTCGGCGACGTGGCCCGGCTGGCGCTGGACGAGCGGGTGGCGCTGCGCGTGGCGTTTCCGGATGGCGCACCGCCGCGCGAGGCGCTGTATTTTCGGGGGCCGGTGCTGCGGGTCTTCGACGGGCGACGCTGGCGACCGGTGCACGGCCCGGATGCCGCCACCGATGTGCCCGTCGGCTTGCTGTTGCACGACACCGGAGGCGATTTCGCACCGCTCGGGTCGGCTGTGCGCTATCAGGTCACGATGGAGCCCAGTCTGCGCCCGTGGCTGCTGACGCTGGACGCCACGCCCACCGCCCCGGTGATCACTGCCGCCGCCGGTAGTCTGGCGGGTTTGACGCCGCAATCCTCGCCGGATGGGCAGTGGTGGCTGGCGCGCCCCGTCACCGACGTGCTGCGCTACGAGGGGCACGCCTACCCCGCGCACCAGCGCGGCACCAACGCGCAGCGGCTGGCGCTGCAGGTGGACCGCGAGCTGCCGCCGGGCTACAACCCACGCACGCTGGCCTGGGCACAGCAGCTGCGCCGCGACTTGGGCGAGCCGCCGCCGCACGTGCTGGTCGACGCGGTGCTGCGCCGCTTGCGCGATGGCGGCTACCGCTACACGCTCGAGCCCGGCCCCTACGGACGCGACACGGCCGACGAATTTTGGTTCGACCGGCGCGAGGGCTTTTGCGAGCACATTGCCTCGGCGTTCGTGATCGCGATGCGTGCGCTCGACATCCCCGCGCGCATCGTGACCGGCTATCAGGGTGGTGAGCCCAACCCCTTGGACGGGCGGTGGACCGTGCGCCAGAGCGACGCCCATGCTTGGGCCGAGGTCTGGCTGCCCGGCAAGGGTTGGGTGCGTATCGACCCCACCGCCTACGTCAGCCCGGATCGCACCACCACCGCACAGCGGCTCAGCCCCCCGCCCGGCCCCGTTGCGGCCGCGGTGGTCCGGTTCGACCCGCGGCTGCTGACCACGCTGCGCGCCGTCTGGGACGCCGCCAACCAGCGCTGGAACGACTGGGTATTGGACTATGGCCCTACGCGCCAGCTCGATATGCTGCGGCGGCTGGGCTTGGACGCGTCGGACTGGCGCGACGCCGCGCGCGCACTGGGCATCGCGCTGGCCGCGCTGGCGCTGCTGGGCACCGCGGCCCTCGTGTGGCACCGGCCCCGCCGCGACCCGTGGCAGCACCTGCTGGCGCGCGCCGCTCGGCGCTGGGCGCGCGCGGGGATAGCATGCCCGCCGCCGCTGACCCCGCGCCGACTGCTGGCCCGCATCGAACAGCACCCGACCGTGCAAAGCGATGCCGACATGCGGCGCGCCTGGGCCGAATGGCTGCTGGCGCTGGAAGCGGTGCGCTACGATGCACGCGTGACGACGCCTTCCCGACCCCCGATGCCCGATCTGCCAACGCTCGCGCGCCGACTCTCCACACTGCCCCTGCCACCCAAGGCAGCGCCGGACAACGCGCCGGCCCTGCGTCGGCGCACCCTGCTCGTCATGGCCGGACTGACCGTGCTGGCCGGGGCCGGCACCCCAAGCGTGGGCCAGGCCCGCCCGCCCGCGCCTGCCGACCCCACCTATGCCGCGCGCACCGATGCCCAAGCGCTGGCCGCGGCCATCGACGCCGCCGAGGGTTGGACGGACGGCTGGGCGCAGCGGTGGCTCTCCCGCGCCCGGCGTGACGAGCGCGTCACGCGCTTGATCCTGCCCCCACCACCCGCCGCATTCAAAGATTGGGCTGCCTACCGCGCGCGCTTCGTCGAGCCGACGCGCATCCAAGCCGGCGTGCGCTTTTGGTCGGCGCACGAGGCTGCGCTGGCACGCGCCGAAGCCGAATACGGCGTCCCGGCAGCGCTGATCGTGGGCATCATTGGCGTCGAGACCCTCTACGGCCGCCACCTGGGTCAGCACCGCACGCTCGACGCGCTCACCACGCTGGCGCTGGACTTCCCGGCCGCCCACCCGCGCGCCGCCGCCCGCCAGGCGTACTTTCAGCAAGAGCTGCGCGCCTTCTTGCGGCTGGCGCGGCTGGAGGGCACCGCCCCCGATGCGTGGCGCAGCAGCTACGCGGGCGCCATGGGGCTGCCGCAGTTCATGCCCAGCAATTGGCTGGCCTACGGTGTGGATGCCGACGGCGATGGCCACGTGGACCTGACGGCCAGCGCCCCCGATGCCATCGCGTCCGTGGCCCGCTTTTTGCGCGCCCACGGTTGGCGGCCCGGTCTGGCACCGACGTACGCCGTCACGCCCCCTGCCGATGGCGAGCATTTGGCCACGCTGCTGGCCCCAGACATCCGCCCCACGTTCACGCTGGACCAATTACGCGCCCTGGGCGCGCGCCCCGCGCCCGAGGCTGAGGCGCACACCGACGGGTTGCTGGCGCTGGTCGAGCTGCAAAACGGTGACCCCACGCGTGGCGGCGCCCCCGCCACCTATGTGCTGGGTACCGATAATTTCTACGCTATCACCCGCTACAACCAGAGCAGCTATTACGCGATGGCCGTGCTGGCGCTGGGCCATGCCGTCGAGCAGGCGCGCGCCGTCGGCGCCCCTGCACCGGATGTCACCCGGGCGTCGCCGCCACGGGGTTTCCCCTGAGGTCGCCAACTCGACGCCACGCTGCAGTCAGCCGGGTTGGGCGTGGCCTCCATCCGCGATCTGGCCACGGCCATCAAGATCGTCGTCATCCCGGTACCCCCGGAAGTCGTGGCCAAGGTGGGCGACCCGGCGTACCAGCCTGCGGTCATTCCCGCCAACACCTACACCGGCCAAACGACGGACATACCGACGGCGGCCATCCCCAACTTTTTGGTCACGCACAGCGGCGTGCCCGAGGACTTGGTCTACCGCATGACCAAGGCCATGTATGACAACCTGGACACGCTGTACGCCGCGCACAACGCCGCGCGCGCCATCAAGCGCGACAACGCCCTCAAGGGCATGCCGGTGCCGCTGCACCCCGGGGCCGAGCGCTACTACCGCGAAGTGGGCTTGATCAAGTAACCACTGTGGGCCCACGCTGACGCCCCACCACGATACATGCAAGCCGAACCGGTTCACCCGGCCCCGTCCGGCGCCACGGGGCCCGACTGGCGCGCGCCCGCCACCTGGGTGGCGCTGGCGTTTGCGGCCTTCCAGCTCTGGATGGCGGCCTTTCACCCGCTCTCCAGCCAGGTCATCCGTGCCCTGCACGTCGGATTCGTGCTGTGGCTGATCTTTTTGCTGTATCCGCCGTTTCAGCGTCGCGGTCCGCGGCTGGCCCAGGCCGGGCGTGCGCTGGGTTGGGTGCTCGGGGTCGCCGGCTTTGGCACCGGCTTGTACCAGTGGGTGTTCGAGGCCGACCTGACCCAGCGCGCGGGCGAACTCGAGGGCTGGGACTGGTGGGTCGGCATCGCCGCCATCGCGCTCGTGTTCGAGGCGGCGCGCCGCGTCATGGGCTGGGGTCTGCCCATCATTTGCGCGGTTTTTTTGGCCTACGCGGCGTTTGGTCAGCACCTGCCCGGCGCCCTGGCGCACCGTGGCTACGACTGGGAAATCCTCATCGCCACGCTCGGCTTTGGCACCGAGGGCATCTACGGCACGCCCACCTACGTGTCGTCGACCTACATTTTTTTGTTCATCCTGTTTGGCGCGTTTTTGGAACAGGCGGGCATGGTGCGCCTGTTCACCGACTTTGCGATGGGCACGGTGGGTCACACGCGCGGCGGCCCGGCCAAGGTGGCCGTGCTGTCGTCGGGCCTGATGGGCACGATCAACGGCTCAGGCGTGGCCAACGTGGTCACGACTGGGCAGTTCACCATTCCGCTCATGAAGCGCTTCGGCTACAGCCCCGCATTCGCAGGCGGGGTCGAGGCCACTTCCAGCATGGGCGGCCAGATCATGCCGCCGGTGATGGGCGCGGTGGCCTTCATCATGGCCGAGACCATCAACGTGCCCTACTTGGCCATCGTGCAGGCGGCGCTGATTCCCGCCATCCTGTATTTCGTCACCGTGTTCTGGATGGTGCACCTGGAAGCCGGACGCAAAGGGTTGGTGGGGCTGCCGCGTGAGCAATGCCCCAACCCGTGGACGGCGGTACGCGAGCGCTGGTATCTGCTGCTGCCGCTGCTGGGGCTGGTGGTGCTGCTGTTTTCAGGCTACACGCCGATGTTTTCCGGTACGGTCGGGCTGGCGCTGACCGTGGTGTTGATCTTTGGCGCGGCGGTGATGCAGGGACTGCGTGGCCGCGCCCTGCGCTTCGTGTTCTGGGTGTTGCTGGCACTGGCGTGCAGCGGGTTTTTCCGCTTTGGCGCCGGCGCCTTCTTCGTGATCACGGCCGCCCTGGTGGCGCTGACCTACGCACTGCGCTGCGGCCAGCAAGCGCGCGCGCTGGCCCTGCAGGCGCTGGTCGACGGCGCACGCCACGCGCTGCCGGTGGCGGCCGCCTGTGCGTTGGTCGGGGTCATCATCGGGGTCATCAACCTCACCGGCGTGGCGGCGGAAATCGGCGGGCACGTGATCGCCATCGGGCGCGACAACCTGCTGCTGGCGCTGGTGCTGACCATGCTGACGTGCTTGGTGTTGGGTATGGGGATCCCGACCATCCCCAACTACATCATCACCAGTTCGCTGGCCGCGCCGGTGCTGCTGGAGCTGGGCGTGCCGCTGATCGTGTCGCACATGTTCGTCTTCTATTTCGGTATCATGGCCGACCTGACCCCCCCGGTGGCGCTGGCGGCGTTCGCAGCCGCGCCCATCGCGCGCGAGCGGGGCCTGCTCATCAGCCTCAACGCGGTGCGCGTGGCCATCGCCGGCTTCATCGTGCCCTACATGGCGGTCTACAGCCCGGCACTCATGCTGCAGGGCGACCCGACGGTGTGGGCGGTGGCGTGGATCGTGTTCAAGGCGCTGGTGGCGATCGGACTCTGGGGCGCGGGGGCGATCGGACACCTGTGGGGGCCGCTGGCCTGGTGGGAGCGCCTGTGGGCGATCGGCGCGGCCAGCCTGCTGGTGGCGGCGCTGCCGGTCACCGACGAGGCTGGCCTGGCCGGCACGGTCGCGTTGCTCGTATGGCATGGCTGGCGCCAGCGCCGGCGGCCTGCGCGAGCGACCGGCCGCTCCTGACGCGGATGTGCCGATGGCGGGCGGCTGGGCCCTGTGCTTGTTGTGGGCGGCCTCCGCAGCCACCTTGCCGCCGAACACCGACGGCGCGCCGCCCACCGCGCACGAGGCGGTGCATTCCGCGCGCCAGATCACACTGGCCTGGATGCACACCATCGAGCGCACGCGCTGGGAGGAGCGCTACGACCTCGTCGGCCCGGACGACACCGACGGTCCGTGCGCGCCCGTGCCACACGGGGCGCTGTGCCCGCGCTGGGTGCGCGTGCAGGGCTCGGGGGCCGGCATGGAGCCCGCCCCGCCCGCCACGTGGCGGGATGGCGGCTACGAGTGGGCGCCGCCCGCGTTGCCCGTGTCGGCGCTGCGCCTGATGCGCTCGCCCCATGCCGCAGACTACACGCTTTGCCTGGATGCGCACTGCCGCCCACTGACCGCGTGGTTGCCGCAGACGCCGCCGCCCGAGGGCGTGGTACGTTTGCGCGTCTGCCCGGCGACGGGTGTGTCGCTCACGCCGGCACCGGCAACAAAAACGTCTGGCTGATGCGCGTGCCCAAGGCGTTGATGCGCTCGAGAAACTGCGTCAGAAACGCGTGCAGCCCATTGGCCAGAATCTCGTCGATGCGGGCAAACCGCAACTCGGCGCGCAAGCGCCCCGCGTGGCGCTCGGTCTCGGCCGACTGGGCGTTGCGCACCGCCTCCAAATTGCGCACGACTTCTTCCACGCAGGCGCTCAGGCTGCGCGGCATATCGGGGCGCAGAATCAACAGCTCGGCGACGCGCTCGGGCGTGATCACGCTGCGATACACCTTGCGGTAGATCTCGAACGCGCTGACGCTGCGCAGAATGCTGCTCCAGTGGTAGAAATCGAGCGTGGCGTCCGTGCCCGCGGCGGCACCCGGCGTCGCGGCCTCGGCAGGGGCGGCATGGAATTTGACATCGAGCATGCGCGCCGTGTTGTCGGCACGCTCCAAAAACGTGCCCATGCGCAGGAAGTGAAACGCCTCGTCCTGCAGCATGGTGCCGTAGGCGACCCCGCGCGAGACGTGCGAGCGAAATTTCACCCACTCGAAGAAGCGCGCCGGATCACGTTCGAATTCGCCCGCTTTCAGCAGCCGCTGCAGCTCCAGCCACGTCTGGTTGTGCGCCTCCCACAACTCCGTGGTCAGCACCCCACGCACGGCACGCGCGTTCTCACGCGCCGCGCGCAGGCACGAATAGATGCTCGATGGGTTGTATTCATCGCGCACCATGAACTGCAACACGTCACGCGCACTGACCTCGCCATACTGATACTGGTACGCCGGCATCAGCTCGCTGATGCGCAGCAACCCCTCCCAGCCCTGCCGCGCCACCGCGTCGGACTGTGGCAGCAGCGAAGTCTGGTAGTGCACGTCGAGCATGCGGGCGGTATTTTCAGCGCGCTCGGTGTAGCGCGCCATCCAGAACAGGTGATCGGCGGTGCGGGACAGCATGACAGTCTCCGGTGGCGTTGAGGGTGACGGAATCAAGTCTCCAGGACCCACGTATCCTTCGTACCGCCGCCCTGTGACGAATTGACGACGAGCGAGCCCTCGCGCAACGCCACCCGCGTCAGCCCGCCGGGCACCATCTGCACTGTCTTGCCCGACAGCACGAAGGGCCGCAAATCGATGTGACGCGGGGCGACGCCCTGCTCCACAAAGGTCGGGCAGGTCGACAGCGCCAGCGTCGGCTGCGCGATGTAGTGCTCGGGGCGCGCCCGGATCGCGGCGCGAAACTGCTCGATTTCGGCCCGCGTCGCCGCCGGTCCCACCAACATGCCGTAGCCGCCCGCGCCATGCACCTCCTTGACCACCAGCTCCTCCAGATGGTCCAGCATGTAGGCCAGGTCATCGGCCTCGCGGCCCAGGTAGGTGGGCACGTTGGCCAGGATCGGGCGCTCGCCCAGGTAGAACTCGATCATGCGCGGTACATAGGGGTAGATCGACTTGTCGTCGGCCACGCCGGTGCCGATCGCGTTGCACAACGTCACGTGGCCGCGCCGGTAGGCATCGAGCAGGCCCGCGCAGCCGAGTTGCGAATCGGCGCGAAACGCCAGCGGATCGAGAAAATCGTCGTCGATGCGCCGGTAGATCACATCGACGGGCTGCGGCCCGCTGGTGGTGCGCATGTAGACGCGGCCGTCGCGCACGAACAAGTCCTGCCCTTCCACCAGCTCGACCCCCATCTGCTGCGCCAAAAAGGCATGTTCGAAATAGGCGCTGTTGTAAATGCCCGGCGTCAAGACGACGACCGTCGGGTCGGCCACCTGACTGGGCGCAACCGAGCGCAGGGTCTCCAGCAACAGGTCGGGGTAGTGCGCCACCGGTGCGACGCGGTATTCGCGAAACAGCTCGGGAAACAGTCGCATCATCATGTTGCGGTCTTCGAGCATGTAGCTCACGCCGGAGGGCACGCGCAGGTTGTCTTCGAGCACGATGTACTGCGCCTCGCCCGCTGCGCCCGGTAACGGTGCACGCACCACGTCGATGCCCGCAATGTGGGCATACACACTGCCCGGCACGTCCAGCCCCACCATTTCGGGGCGAAACTGCGGGTTGTGCAGCACGGGCTCGCGCGGGATGATGCCCGCGCGCAGAATCTCCTGCTCGTGGTAGAGGTCGTGGAGGAACCGGTTGAGGGCGGTGACGCGCTGCACCAGTCCGCGCTGTAGCTGCTGCCACTCGTGCGCAGGAATGATGCGTGGAATGACGTCGAACGGGATCAGACGCTCAGTGCCCGCACCGTCTTCGTCCTTGTCGCCGTAGACGGCGAACGTGATGCCGACGCGGCGAAACATCATCTCCGCCTCCTCGCGGCGAGCAGCCATGCGCTCAGGCGGCTGTTGCTGCAACCAGCGGGCGTAGGCGGCGTAGTGGGCGCGCACGCTGCCGTCGGCAGCCGTCATTTCATCGGGGGCAGGGGACAGTCTCGTCATCGCAGGCTCGCTCGGGGCATGGGGTGCCGTCGGTTCTCTTTCATCCGTACTTGGGGTCGACCTCACCGGGGCGGCAGCAAAAACCGCGCCAGACCCGGTGCGGCGCGCGCCGCGGCTGATTCATGAAACTGACATCCAGGCGCATTATCGTGATGGCTGGTCTGTTTCGAACCGTGCTCCCATGATACTGAGCGTGCCTGCACCATCGGCGCCTCCCGACCCCAACAGCGTGCGCGCCCTGCTGAGCGCGGGTGGGCTGCACACGCACGTGCAGCCGATCGTCGATCTGGCCGCGCGGCGGGTGGTGGGCCACGAGGCGCTGGTTCGCACGCCGCCCGGCTGCGCTTGGCGCAGCCCCGACACCCTGTTCGCAGCGGCGCGCCGCGAGGGCTGCACGCTCGAGTTGGAACACGCCTGTGTACAACTGGCGCTGGCACGGCGCAGCACGGAACCCGGCATCGGGCAGTTGTTCGTCAACCTCAGCGCCGATGCGCTCGTGCACGGTGCGCTGCAACAGTGGCGGGGTGGCCCGGCAGAACCCTCGACGATGACGGCCAATGCTGGCGGCGGGACGGCGGGAGACTTGTCGGGCGTCGTGCTCGAATTGACCGAGCACCAACTGGTGCACGACGTCGACGCGGTGCAGGAGGCGCTGTCGGAGTGGCGTGCCGCCGGTGCCGCCCTGGCACTGGATGATTTTGGCGACGGCCGCTCCAGCCTGCGCTTGTGGTCGGAGCTGCGGCCCGAGTTCGTCAAGATCGACAAATATTTCGTACGCCACGTGCACCTGGAGAGCCACAAGCTCAAGACGTTGCGCGCGCTGCAGCAGCTGGCCGAAACGTTTGGCTCGCGTCTCATCGCCGAGGGGGTGGAAGAGACCGACGAACTGATGGTGCTGCGCGACATGGGTATCCCCTTGGTACAGGGCTACCTGCTGGGGCGGCCCCAAGCCACGCCGCGCACCCTGGTGCCGGAGGAAGCGCTCACCGTGCTGCGCAGCCGGGAGATCGCGGTCCTGCCACAGGAGCGCCAGATCGGCAATCGTGGCTTGACGGCACGGTCCCTGCTCATCGACGCACCGGCGCTCGACGCCCATGCCAGCCACGACGAAGCGATGGCGATGTTTCGACGCCACCCGGACCTGCATGCGTTCGCCCTCGTGGACAAAGGCCGCCCGATCGGGTTGATCACGCGCCAGACCATGCAGGAGCTGGCGCTGCAAAACCGCTATTTCCGCGAGCTGTACGGACGCCGACCGTGCCGGGTGCATGCCAACAAAGACCCGTTGTGCGTGGACATCCACACCCCCATCGAGCAGCTCACTCAAGTGCTGATGTCGCCCGACCAGCGCTACCTGCGCGACGGCTTCATCATCACCGAAAACGGTCACTACGTCGGCATGGGCACGGGTGAACAGCTGGTGCGGCGCGTCACCGAAGCGCGCATCGAGGCCGCGCGCCACGCCAACCCACTGACCTTCCTGCCGGGCAACGTGCCGCTGACCCAACACATCGAGCGCCTGCTACAACACGGCGCACCGTTTGCGGCCTGCTACGCCGACCTCAATCACTTCAAGGCGTTCAACGACCATTACGGTTACTGGCGCGGCGACGAGATGATCCGCACCCAGGCCCGCTGCTTGAGCGAGGCGTGCGATCCGCGGCGCGACTTCATCGGCCACGTGGGCGGCGACGATTTCGTGCTGCTGATGCAAAGCCCCGACTGGCGCGAGCGCCTCGAGCGCGCGGTGCAGCAGTTCAACCAGGCGGCGCGCGAGCTTTACGACGAAGAGGCGATCGAGGCTGGCGGCATCCATGCCGAGGATCGGCACGGTGTGATGCGCTTTCATGGCTTTACCACGGTCAGCATCGGCGTCGTGGTGGTGCACCCTGGCCGTCTGCGCAGTGCAGAGGACGTGGCCAACACCGCCGCCGTTGCCAAACACCACGCCAAGCAGGCCCGACTGGGCATTTACGTGCTGGATGAGCGGGCGGCGCCGGACGGACAAGCGCCCGAGCCCGCGACGGCCGGGGGACACGCACCCGCTCAGTCCGGCGCTGACGTCAGCCAGTAGCGGCGCACCCGCTGGCGCTCGCACGACAGGCTGGCGCTGGCTTCGCTGCGCCAGGTAATCGCGCCACAGGTGGCCGTGTTGGCCCAGGTGAGCGAGCGCTCCTGCAAACGCTGCACCACATCTGGGTGAGGGTGTCCATAGCGGTTGCGCCAGCCCGACTGAATGGCCACCGCCGCCGGCTGCAGCCTGTCCAGCCACGCCGCACTGGTCGAGGTGCGGCTGCCGTGGTGGGCCGCCACCAGCAAGCCCGCGCGCAGGTGCGGATAGGCGGCGATCAACGCCGCTTCCTCCGCCTGCGTGATATCACCGGTCAGCAACGCGGCCTGCTCACCGCTGCCGACCAGCAGCACGCACGAGCGGGCATTGTCGCCATCGGGCCCGGGTGCACCATACTCTGGTGTAGGTGGATGCAAAAAGACAAACCGCACCCCATCCCACTCCCAGCTGGCGCCCGCGGCGCAGTGCTGCACTGGAATCGACACCCGAGGGGCGGCGTCGAACGAGGCCCACCATTGCGCGCCGGGATACCGTCGCGCCAGCGTCGCCATCCCTGCGGCATGGTCGCTGTCGTCGTGACTGATGACGATCGCCGTTGGCTGCGCGCCCAGCGCGCGCAGCCAGGGCAGCAGCACACGCTCGGCCGCATCGCTGCGCCCCAGCGGCGGGCCGCTGTCGAAC
The DNA here is from genome assembly GCF_049728535.1 of Tepidimonas sp. HKU77. Classification (NCBI taxonomy): domain Bacteria; kingdom Pseudomonadati; phylum Pseudomonadota; class Betaproteobacteria; order Burkholderiales; genus Tepidimonas; species Tepidimonas sp. HKU77. The sequence goes on from NZ_CP187300.1 coordinate 150,534, forward strand.
ACCAGCGTGTGGCGCGCCGTGCGCACGATGGCGGCACTGCCCTGACCGACATCGGGCAGCAGCACCTCGAACGCCCCGTGTGCGGGGGCGGGCGGCTGAAACGCTAGCGCCGGCCACAGCAACCACGCGCCCCACGCGCGCCAGCGCCAGGGCAGCCGCCACACCAGCAGCACCGCGCCCAGGCACGCCAGCGCCGCCAGCGGCAGCGGCACCGCGGGGCGCTCCCACACCGCCCAGGGCCATTGCGCCATCCCATGCAACAGCACCATCAGTGCCCGTGCCAGCCACGCGGCCCAGTCCCACAGCAGGGGCAGCATCACGCCCGCCAAGGCCAGCGGCGTGAGTACCAGCGTCACCCACGGTATGGCCACCGCATTGGCCACCAGCCCGACGAGCGAGACCTGTCCGAACAACAACAAGGTCAGCGGCGCCAGCGCCACCGTGATGAGCACCTGCACGGTGAGCAACTGGCGCAGCGCCTGCCATGCCCGCGCTGCCATGCTGACCTCTGGCGCGGGGGCGGGACCTAGGCCGAACAGCACCCCCACCGCCACGAAACTCAACCAAAACCCCGGCTGCAGCACGGCCCAAGGGTCGATCGCGAGAGCCGCCGCCATGGCCGCGAGCCAGACCGCCGGCCACAGCCAACGACGACCGCTGAGCTGCAGCGCCACCACCACCGCCAGCATCGTCACCGTGCGCTGTGCCGGTACCCCCCAGCCCGCAAACAGCGCATACGCCAGCGCCAGCCCCACCCCGCCCACGCCCGCCGCGACGGGCACGGGACAAGTCAACAGCCACCGCGGCCAGCGGCGCCCGACCGCGCGCCACACCACCCCCACGACCGCCGTGGCGAGCACAGCAAACATCGTCACATGCAGGCCGGAAATGGCGACCAAGTGCGCCACGCCCGTCGCCCGAATGGCCACCCAGTCGGCCGCCGGGATGGCCCCCTGGTCACCCGTGACCAGGGCGGCGATCAGACCGGTCGCGGCAGCGCCGTGGGGCGCCGCCAACCGCTCGACAATCGCGTCGCGCACCAGCGTGCGCGCCCGTGCGACCGGGTGGCGCCACTGCTCATCGTGCAAGGGGTGCGGCGCCGCCCATCGACCGCTGTGGAGCACGCTACCGGTGGCGGCCACTCCCTCGCGCCACAGCCATGTCTCGGCATCGAAGCCGTACGGATTGGCCAACCCCCGGGGTGCCCGCAGCCGCAGCCAGCCGCGCCACGCCTGCCCCGGCATGACGCGCGGCGGCCCCGCGCGCGAGTCGCCACCCGGCGCCAGGCGCCATGTCAAGCGAACGACGCCGGCGATCGGCACGGCATCTCCCTGCGGGGTATGGGCAGATAACAGGGTGGCATCGAACACCACACCGTCGGCGTGTCGCGCCGGCAGGTCTTGAACGCGCCAGACGGCCTGCACCGTCGCTCCATCCCAGGCCCGGGCCAACACCCGCTGGGTGTGGTCCACGGCGCGGCCGCCGGTGCTGGCAAACGCCAGCAACGCCGCGGCGCACCCCACGGCAACGGCGGGCCAGCGTGATTGGCGCCCTCGCCCGATCGCCAGCGCCAGCAAGACCACCCCCACTGCCGCTACCGAGCCGTAGGCAAGCAAAGGCCACAGGGCCGGTTGTGCCAGCTGCGCTAGGGTACCCGCGACCCAGCCCAGCAACGCGGGCACCCACAGCCGACGCGCCACGCACCCCCTGGACACCACCACTGCGCCTCCTCCCTCGTCGACCACCGCCCCGTGCCGTGGTGCTCGCCGGTACCACGGGCGGTTTGCGGCATTATCGCGGGCATGCGTCTGCAGATCCGCCACCTGACCCGCTACCGGTACGAACACCCCGTGGTGTCGTCGCAACATGTGGCCATGTTGTGCCCCCGCGACGGCTTCGGGCAGCGACGGCTGTCGCACACCCTACAGATCGACCCTGCACCGGCACAGCGGCACGACGACATCGACGCCTACGGCAACCGCCGCACCCACTTTGCCATCGCGCAGCCCCACACCGAGCTGGACGTGCTGGCCGAGTCGATGGTCGAAACCCAGCCGCCCGCCCAACCGACCGATGATCAGCCGTGGGAAGCGCTGCAGCGCCAGCTGCAGCGCGGCGCGGATGCCACCTCCCGCGTGCTGCAGCCGTACACGATGGCTTCGCCACATGTGGGGCCTGACGCACTGGGCGACCCAGAGTTGCGCGCCTACACGCTGCAAAGCCTCGTCCCGGGGGGCGGCTGGTTAGATGGCTGCCGCGATCTGGCCACGCGGCTGCACCGCGACTGGACGTATGCCCCCGGTAGCACGCGGGTCGATACCCCGCCGCTGCAGGCGTTTCGCCAGCGTGCGGGCGTGTGCCAGGACTACGCGCACGTGATGATCGCGGCGCTGCGCGCGCTGGGCTTGCCGGCACGGTATGTCAGCGGCTACGTCTGGAACGAACCGCCACCTGGCCAGCCGCGGCTGCTGGGGGCCGATGCGTCGCACGCTTGGGTGGCCGTCCCCCATGCGGGGCGCTGGTTTCACCTCGACCCCACCAACCACCGCTGGGGCTGGGACCGACCGGATGAGGGTTTCGTCACCTTGGCGTTTGGCCGGGACTACGGCGACGTCTCGCCACTGCGCGGCACGCTACAGGGTGGCGGCGCGCACACGCTGGAGGTCGCGGTCAGCGTCACCGCCGCCAGACCATGACCCGTGGCAGTGCGGGTGACTAGAATCGGGCGGCGAAGGAGTACCACACATGAGTGTTTACACCCGCCTGCAACACCTCGGGCTAACCCTGCCCCCCGTGGCGGTTCCCGCTGCGGCTTACGTGCCTTTCGTCCAAACGGGTCGGCTGGTCTTTTTGAGTGGCCACATCGCCAAACGCGATGGCAAACCCTGGGTGGGCCAGCTGGGTCTGACCATGACCACCGAAGAGGGTCAAGCGGCCGCGCGCGCGGTCGCCATCGACCTGCTGGGCACGCTGGAGGCGGCCTGCCGCGCCGCGGGCACCACGCTCGACGGCGTGCGGCGCATCGTCAAGGTGCTCAGCCTGGTCAATTCCACCCCAAGCTACACTGAGCAGCACCTGGTCACCAATGGTTGTTCGGAGCTGTTGGGCCAGGTCTTCGGCCCCGAGGTGGGCGCGCACGCGCGCAGCGCCTTCGGCGTGGCCCAACTGCCGCTGGGCGCGTGCGTCGAAATCGAGCTCATCACCGAGCTGGCCTGAGCGTCCCCAATCCGCGCGGCAGCGCGGTAGCGCTCAGAGCACCCGCAACACGCGCTGCGGCTTGAAACCGAAGCGCACGTCGCGCCCCTTGCGGCCGCGCGCGGCCAGCGCGTTGTGCAGGCTGCGCGCCTCCAGCACCTCGGCGCGCGGCTGACCGCTGCGGGCCACCCCGTCGATGCGCACGCTGCGCGCGTAGGCAGCCGCACCGACCAGCGTATCGCCGCGCTCCAATCCGATCAGCAGCAAGCCGCGGCCGCCCTTGGGTTGGACCTTGAGCTCGTCGATCTCAAACGTCAACAAGCGGCCACTGGCCGAGACGACGCACACATGGGTGGCGGGCTCGGGCGCACGGTCTTCCCCTTCCAGCCGCGGGGGCGACACGACGGCGGCGCCATCGGCGCCGGGATACTGCACCCGCCCGTGGCCGCGCACGGGTGACGGCAGACACGGCGCCTCGCCCTCGGCCAGCGTCAAAAAGGCCTTGCCCCCGCGCTGACGGGTCGTCATGTCCTCCACCGTCGCCAACAACCCATGACCGCCACTGCCGCTGAGCAGCCAAGTCGACGCAGCGGCTCCCGCCAGGAAGTGCACCGGTTGCGTGCCGGGCTCCAGGTCGATGAGCGTGGTGATGGGCTGGCCGTCGCCGCGCCCGCCGGGCAGACTCGCCACCGGCACGCTGTAGACCCGGCCGTTGCTGCCCAGCACGATCAGGGTGTCGACGGTGCGGCACTCGAACGTGGCGTACAGCCCGTCGCCCGCCTTGAAGCCGAACGCCATCGCCTCGTGCCCGTGGCCGGTGCGCGCGCGCACCCAGCCCTTGGCGGAGACAACCACCGTCACCGGCTCGTCCACCACGCGGATCTCGGCCACCGCCTTCTTCTCGGGCTGGATGAGCGTGCGGCGCGCATCGCCAAAGGTTTTGGCGTCGGCCTCGATCTCGCGCACCATCAGCCGGCGCAAGCTGGCCGGGTTGCCCAGCACGTCTTCCAGCCGGCCCTGCTCTTCGCGCAGCGCCTGCAGCTCTTGCTCGATGCGAATCGCCTCCAGCCGCGCGAGTTGGCGCAAGCGGATTTCCAGGATGTCATCCGCCTGCTGCCCGGTCAGCGCAAAGCGGGCCATCAAGGCCTGCTTCGGCTCGTCGCTGGCGCGAATGATGGCAATCACCTCGTCGATGTGCAGCAGCACCACCTGCCGCCCTTCCAGGATGTGGATGCGCTCGAGCACCTGTTGCAGGCGCTGGCGCGAGCGGCGCACGACCGTGTCCTGCCGGAACGCGATCCAATCGGCAAGGATCTGCCGCAACGACTGCAGCCGCGGCTTGCCATCGCGCCCCACCACCGTCAGATTGATCGGCACCGACGTCTCGAGGCTGGTGTGGGCCAGCAGCGGCGCGATCAGATCGGCCGGCGCCAGACGGCTGCTCTTGGGCTCGAATACCAGCCGCACCGGTGCCTCCTTGCCCGACTCGTCGCGCACGCCGTCCAGCACCGCCAGCAGGCTGGCCTTGAGCTGCAATTGCTCGGGCGTGAGCGCCTTTTTGCCCGGGCGCACTTTCGGGTTGGTCGCTTCCTCGATCTCCTCCAACACACGCTGCGCGCTCACCCCCGGCGGCAGTTCCGTCACCGCCCACTGCCACTGGCCACGCGCCAGTTCCTCGATCGTCCAGCGCGCGCGCACTTTCAGGCTACCGCGGCCGCTGCGGTAGGCGTCTCGGATCTCTGCCGGCGTGCTGATGATCTGGGCGCCACCGGGAAAGTCGGGGCCGGGCAAATACGCGAACAGCTCGTCGTCTGCGAGGTCGGGATCCTTGATCAGCGCCACGCACGCATCGGCCACCTCACGCAGGTTGTGGCTCGGGATCTCGGTGGCCAGCCCCACGGCGATACCGCTGGCGCCGTTGAGCAGCACGAACGGCAGGCGCGCGGGCAGTTGGCGCGGCTCCTCGGTCGAGCCGTCGTAGTTGGGCACGAAGTCCACCGTGCCCTGGTCAATCTCATCCAGCAGCAGGGTGCTGATGCGGCTCAGGCGCGCCTCGGTATAGCGCATGGCCGCCGCCCCATCGCCGTCGCGGCTGCCGAAGTTGCCCTGGCCATCGATCAAGGGGTAGCGCTGTGTGAAGTCCTGCGCCATGCGCACCAGCGCGTCATACGCGGCTTGGTCGCCATGGGGGTGAAAGCGCCCCAGCACGTCGCCCACGACACGCGCGCTCTTGACCGGCTTGGGTGGTGCGGTGCGGTTGGGTCCGCCCCAGCCCAGCCCCATGCGCTGCATCGCGTATAGGATGCGGCGCTGTACCGGCTTGAGGCCGTCGCACACGTCGGGCAAGGCGCGGCCCTTGACCACGCTCAACGCATATTCCAAATAGGCGCGCTCGGCGTAGGCGGCCAGGCTGTCGGGGTCGTCAGCGCGGTCGGTGCGCGGCTCGGGGGGCAACACGGTCATGGACATGCTTTATTGTCCCTCGAATCGACGCCGCCGCTTGCTCTACACTGCAGCGCGTCGCCACCATCCACCCGATCGCCGCCGCTGTCGGCACGGTACGCAATTCCATGGCTCGACTCCCTCCACCCAAGCGCCGCGGGCTGTCACGCCTGTGGCATGCCACCCAGTATTCGATCGATGGCCTGCGTGCCGGCTGGCACGAGCCCGCGTTCCGGCAGGAACTGCTGCTTGGCGTGCTGTTGCTGCCCGCGGCTTGGCTGCTGGGGCGCACCTGGGCTGAGATGGCGCTGCTGGTGGCAGTGGTGATCCTGGTGTGGGTGGTCGAGCTGCTCAACACCGCGGTGGAGTCGGTGGTCGACCGCATCGGACCCGAATGGCACGCGCTGGCCAAACGCGCCAAGGACATGGGCAGCGCCGCGGTGCTGCTGTCCCTGCTGCTGGCCGGGGGCGTGTGGGGCGCGGCGTTGTGGACCTGGTGGCGTAGCGCCTAGGCGGACGCTCTCACGACCGGCACGTGCGCAGCAAATCCCGCTCGGAACGGTAGGCGTGGGTCCGGATGTCCCACACCCCGAGCAGGGTGTGAAAGACGTCGTCGTGCGAGGCTGGCTTGACCGCGCGCCGCTGTAGACATTCCCACGACAGCCCCAGTCGTTCGCGCATCGCATCATTGGCCCACACCAACATCGGTACGTGTGTTTGCTCGCGCGGCGCCAGCGCGTAGGGCATACCGTGCAAATAGACCCCACCTTCCCCCAGCGATTCGCCATGGTCGGACACGTACCACAGCGCCGTCGGCCCGGGGCGCGCGCGCAGCCACTCGACGAGTTCGGCCAGCACATGGTCGGTGTAGTACAGCGTGTTGTCGTAGGCGTTGACGATCGCTTGGCGGTCGCACGCCTGCAACTGGTTGTTCGTGCACTCAGGACGAAACGGTTTGAACGCCGGCGGGGTTCGCTTGTAGTAGGCCGGTCCGTGGCTGCCCATCATGTGCAGCACCGCCACGGTTCCCACCCGGCGCCGCGCCGGGTCGAGCGCCGCTAGCGATGAGGGCAGTTCGCGCAGCAAGACCTCATCCCAGCATTCGTCGCCGCGGCACAGGTCGGGCAGCCCCAAGCGATCGGTGCGGCGGGTGGGCACTCGGTTGCACACCCCCTTGCAGCCGGACTGGTTGTCCAGCCAGGTGACGGCCAGTCCCGCACGTTGCCAAACGTCGAGCAGGTTTTCTTGCCGCTGCGGTGGCGTGCGGGCATCGCGGCCGTCTGGGCTGAACAAACAGGGCACCGAGGTCGCGGTGTCGGTGCCGCACGAGGTGGTTTGTGCAAAGTACACCAACTCGCCTCGCGCCTGTAGCGCCGCCAGGCGCGGCATCGTGGGACGAGGGTAGCCGCCCAAGCTGACGTTGGCGGCACGCGCCGTCTCGCCCACCACCAGGAGAACCAAGGGTGCTTCATCAGCGCGAGGCGCTGCTGGCAGGGGTTGCACATCGGCCCCCACCGGGAGCAAGGGCGTCGATGCACCCGCGGCAGGTAGCCGCCCAGCGGCGTAATGAACCACCCCATAGATGGTGTTGTAGGGGTTGATGCGATAACGCAGCCCGCGGTCGTTGCGCATCAGCGAGGCCAAATCCGCAAACGTCAGCCACAGGGCCAGCCCCGCCAGTACCAGCCCCCCGACCGCGAAGGCCGCGCGCCAGGCAAGTGCCCGCCGCCACGGCCAGGGCCGCCACGGCAGCCGCCACCACAGCCAGCCGGGCAGCAGCACGCCCCCCACAACCACCACCCCCAACGCCGGGGCGAGCAGATCGGCACTCTCGCGCAGGTCCGTCTCCAACACGTTGGTCACCATGGCGCCGTCGATCACCACGCCGTACGCCAGCATGAAGTAGCTGGGAATGGCTACCAGTATGATGAACACGAGCCCCAGTGGGCGACGCACCGGCCCCGCGGCCAGCAGGGCCAGCACCGCCAGATTGACCCCAACCAGGGCCACCGCCCATGCCAGCATCACCCACCACGCCCGCATGCCCAACGCAGCCGTGTGGTCCCAAACGGCCATCCACAGCGACACATTGCCCGGCACGGCGAGCCACACGGCCAGCACCGCCAGCGCCACGGCGGGATGCCAGCCGAGGGCGGCTTTGGGTTGAGCATCGGCAGTAGCGGTCATCAACGTCAGCGCAGGTACGGTCATGGCGGCGAGATTGCCCGCACTGAATTATGGCCGCCTTAACGCACTGCCCCCCGCGGCCAGCGCAGTTGATATGCCGTCGTCCACGAGGGCGGTGGCTCGACGCGCTGCAGGAGGGCGCCTTCGCGTTCGGCGATGCGCTGCACCAAGCCCAGCCCCACCCCCAGCCCGCCGCGGTCGGACGCCGCCTGCAGCGCGCGCTGCGCCGCGCCCCCGTCGTCCACCACCTGCAGTACCACCGCCCCGTCGGGCTCGCAGCCCAGCCGCACATCGACCCGCGAGCCACTCGGGGTATGGCGCAGCGCATTGTCCACCAGATTGCGCACGGCCAGGTGGATCAGCGTGGGATGCCCCCAGACGATGGCGGGCTGCAGACGCGTCTGCACATGCTGGCCGCGCGCGTCGACCATGGGTTGCAAGCGTGCCACCACCTCACGCACCAGTGCCGCCAGATCCACCGGCTCGGCCGGCTCGGCACCCGGCGCGTCCGCTCGGGCCAACGCCAGCAGTTGGGTGAGCAGCTCGCCCGCGCGCAGCGCCTCTTGCTCGACTTGCACCAGCGCCGCCTGACCCTCGGGGATGTGTGGCTGGGTGCGCGCCAGGCGCGCTTGCCACACCAGCGCCTGCAGCGGAGAGCGCAGCTCGTGTGCCACGTCGGAGGTAAAACGCCGCTCGCGCTGCCACAAGGCATGCAAGCGTTGCACCAGATCCTGTAGGGAAGGTCTGCAAAACCTTCCTGCCAGACTGCCGGGATGGGACAATAGCGACATGAAGCAGATGAGTCTGGAGGCGACGATGTATACGGGCTTTGAGCTGCGCACCAAGCGCACCCGCAAGCGTGCGTTTTTGGAGCAGATGGACCGTGTGGTGCCGTGGGCAGAGTTGGTCGCACTCATCGAGCCGTATGCGCCGAAGGCGGGTCCCAAGGGTGGGCGGCCACCCTTTGCGGTAGAGAAGCTGCTGAGGATTCATTTTTTGCAGCAGTGGTTTGGTCTGTCGGACCCGGCGGTGGAGGAAGCCTTGTACGACACGCCGCTGCTGGCGAGCTTTGTTGGTCTGGACCTGGGGGTGGATGTCGTGCCGGATGAGAGCACCATCCTGCGCTTTCGCCACCTGCTGGAGCAACACGGCCTGAGCCAGCGTATCCTCGAGACGGTCAATCGCATCCTGACCGAGCGTGGCCTCATGCTCAAGAGCGGCACCATCGTGGATGCCACGCTCATTGCTGCTCCCAGCTCGACCAAGAACGCCCGCCGTGAGCGCGACCCTGAGATGCACCAGACGAAGAAGGGCAACCAGTGGTACTTCGGCATGAAAGCGCACGTTGGGGTCGACGCCGAGACAGGGCTGGTACACACGGTGGTGGCCACCGCTGCCAACGTCTCGGATGTGACGCAGGCGCATCGGCTCTTGCACGGGCAAGAGACCGACGTCTTTGCCGATGCGGGCTATCAGGGAGTGGACAAGCGAGCGGAAAACCAGGGCAAGCAAGTCGCTTGGCACGTGGCCATGCGGCCGGGCAAGCGCCGGGCATTGGACAAGCGCACTTTTCTTGGCCAGGTGATGGATGCCTTGGAACGCACCAAGGCGCGCATTCGTGCCAAGGGTGAGCATCCGTTTCGGGTACTCAAATGCCAGTTTGGCTACCGCAAGACGCCCTATCGAGGCTTGGCCAAGAACGGCGCGCAGCTCAACGTCCTGTTTGCGCTGGTCAATCTGTGGCTGGCGCGCAAAGCCTTGCTGGCTGCGACGGGATAAGTGCGCCCGCAGTGGGCTCACTGGGGCCGGATGAGGCTGCAGAGGGCCCACGAAGGGGCTTGCTGGAGCCCAAGAACCGTTCAGCATCTGTTTCGATCCCATCCTACGAAACGATATTGACCCTGAACTCGTCGCCACGAACGAGTGGGCGGGGTAGTGCAGAGGTTCCGTAGTGCGCGCTGCACCCGCAACAGCTCCTCATGGCACTGCACGGGCCAGTCCATGGGCTGCCCGGGCTCCGAGCCGCGCAGCCGCTCGGCCAGCCGCGTCAGCGGCCGCAGGCCGCGCCGGATCGCCCACGCCAGCAGCAGCGCCAGCACGGGCAGCAACACCACTGCCGGGCGGACCAAGTGCGTCGCGATGTCGCGCCCCAGCGCAGGATGGCGGCTGGCGTCCAACCCGACGGCGACACGGCGCGCCCCCTGCTGTGCCACCAACCAGCGCCAAGGACGACGCCGATCACCGTCCGGCAGTTCCCACGTGTGGTAGCCCACAGGGGCGTCGGCGGGCAAACGGGGGGCCCAGCCGTGCGAGTCCCACACCAGATCGCCCTGCTGCCACAACACCACGTGGACGTCGGGCGCATAACGCTGGGGCGGCTGGGGCATGCTCGGCTCGGCATCGGAGAACCGTGGCGACGCTACTCGGTCTGCAGATGACGGCAGGGGCGCCTGCAGCCACAGCCGTGCCATCGTGGCCAACTGACCGTCGGTGACCTCTTCGGCCTCGTGCACGCCCGTGACGTAGGCCGCAGCCACCAGCACCACCCATGCGAGCAACAACGCTCCCAGTACCCACGCCCACAGGTACCGCCACAACCGTGGCGCGCGCCCCGGCGCTCCGTCAGACCCTGGGCCCACCCCGCTCACGACTGCATCGCCTCCTGCGCTGCGGGCATGCGATACCCCACACCGCGCACGGTTTCGATCCACCCACTGCCCAACTTACGCCGCAGATGGTGGATGTGCACCTCCAGCGCGTTGCTGTCCACCAGCTCGTCGAAACCATAGAGCGCCTGCTGCAGCCGCTCTCGGGTGACGACGTGGCCACGCGCCCGCAGCAGGGCCCACAACAGGGCGTATTCCTTGGCCCGCAGGGCAACGGGCCGTCCATGCAGCGAGACGGCGCGCGCCGCCGGGTCCAGCACCAAGGGCCCGATGCGCCACAGCGGTTGCGCTTGTCCGGCACCGCGGCGCAGCGCCACCCGCAACCGCGCCAGCAATTCCTCCGGTGCAAAGGGTTTGACCAAGTAATCGTCGGCACCGGCATCCAGCCCCACCACGCGCTGCGGCAGCGCATCGCGCGCGGTCAGCACCAGCACCGGCGTCGTTCGGCCGTCGGCACGCCAGCGTTGCAGGCCCACCAACCCATCGCCGTCTGGCAACCCCAAATCGAGCAGCACCGCATCGAACGACTCCACCGCCAGTGCCGCCTCTGCACACCCCAGCGTCGCGCACACGTCGCACGCGTAGCCCTCGGCCCGCAACAGCGCGGCCAAGCCCTGTGCCACGGCGGCGTCGTCTTCCACGATCAGGATGCGCATGCCATCGAAGTCGAAGGTCGTTTAAGGCGGGTTTAAGGCCATGGCTTTGCAATGTCCTTAACGCGCCATCCGATTGTCACACGGGCCCGGCACGATGCCTACCCGCGCGCCGCCCATCACACCCATCCCATGTCATCACGCCCATCCTGGCCCACCTCCCGCCACCGCACCCTGTGGGTCGGCCTGACCTGGCTGGCACTCATCATGGCCATCGCATGGCTGCGCCAGCCCCCGCTGGCACAGGCCAGCCTACTGGCCACGCAAACGTGGACGCGCCTGGTGCCCGACACGTGGTGGCACGCTCTCACCTGGTTGGGTGACGCCCATTGGGCACTGGCGCTGTGGTGGTTGTCGCTCGCCTGGATCGGGCAGCCGCGGCAGGCGCTGGGCATCGCCGCCTGGGGCGCACTGCCCACCATTACCATGGTACATGTCACCAAAGCCTGGGTCACCTCGCCCCGCCCCGCCGCCGTCATGCCCGAGGGGCTGTTGCACGTCATCGGCCCCGTGCTCAAGATGGGCAGCTTTCCCTCCGGACACACGGCCACGGCCTTTTATCTGGCCGCGGCGTGGGCCTTGTCGGTCGGCCCCGGACGGCGGCAACGATGGGCTTGGGGCTTGGCCGTCGGAGTGGCCGCCGCCGTCGGCTTGTCGCGCGTGGCAGTGGGCGCGCACTGGTGGGCGGACGTGCTGGCAGGCGCAGTGGTGGGGATATGGGGTGCTGCGCTGGGTTGGCTGGGCCAGCGGCACTGGGGCCATGCGTGGCCCCGTCTCTCGTGGCAACGGACTGGCCCCGTGGTCGCACTGGCACTGGCCGTGTCTCTGTGGTGGCGGCCAGTTCCTGCCGATGTCGTGTTTGTCTCACACGCCCTGGGCGCGTTGCTCGCGGGCTGGGGTGCATGGAAAATGTCGCACCGTTTGCGCCCGCATCCAACTGTCTATGCCGACTGAGCCAGCCGCCCGCGTCCGCTCGCACCTTGACCCCTGGGTCATTTTGTTGCCGCTCTTGGCTTTCGGTCTGGGTCTCGGCTGGCCCCCGCTGTTCGATGTCGACGAAGGCGCATTCGCGGAAGCCACGCGCGAAATGCTGCAGCGGCGCGACTGGATCGCCACTTGGCTCAACGACCAACCACGCTACGACAAGCCCATTTTGATTTATTGGTTACAGGCACTGGCCGTGGCGGTACTGGGTCCCAGCGAATGGGCGTTTCGCGCCCCGTCCGCGCTGGCTGCCTGTGCTTGGGCATGGGCAGTGTGGGTTTTTGCCCGCCCGCGTCTGGGCCATGACGCTGCACGGCTGGCACTGGCCATGGTCTGCACCGCGTGGGGGCCGTGGATCATCGGCCGCGCGGCGACGGCCGACGCGCTGTTGAATCTGTGGTTGACACTCGCTGGCCTGGACATCTGGCGCTACCTCGAAGTCCACCCCGGGGAAAACCGCGTGGCCTTGCGGCGCGCCTACGCCTGGGTGGCGTTGGGCCTGCTGACCAAAGGGCCTGTGGCCGCCCTGGTGCCGGCCGCAGCGGCCGCCGTGTACTGCCTGTCGCGGCGCGAGTTACGGCCGCTGTGGGTCGCCGCGCGCGACCCCTGGGGCTGGTTGCTGCTGCTGGGTATCGCCGGTCCCTGGTATGCCGCCATCCTGGCCACGCATGGTCAAGCCTTCATCGACGGCTTCATCCTCAAACACAATGTCCAGCGCTTTACCCACACGCTCGAGGGCCACGGCGGCAGCCTCGTGTACTACGTGGTCATGCTGCCGCTGCTGTTGGCCCCCTGGAGCCTGCGCCTGCCCGGCACGATCGCGCGCCTGCGGCAGGACTGGCAAGACCCCTTGGCGGTTTACCTGTGGGGTTGGGCGTTGTTTGTGCTGGCATTTTTCTCGCTGTCGGGCACCAAGCTGCCCCACTACGTGCTCTACGGCAGCACGCCGTTGTTTCTGCTGCTGGCGCGCCACTGGGGCAGCGGCGGACGGCTACCCCTCTTCGGTGCCGTGGCCCTGCTGGGACTCTGGCCGGCGCTGCCGTGGCTGACCGTGATGCTGGCCGAGCGCGCGAGCAACGGCTACTACGCCGATCAACTGCGACTGGCATTGGCGCTGGCGGGTCCCGGGTACTGGGTCGTGACGCTGGGCGCTGCGGCGCTCGGTCTGGCGTTGTTCGCCTGGCGCCGCGGGTCCACGGCGACGCGCATGATGGCGTTGGCCGCGCTGCACACGCTGGTGCTGGCGCTGGCCGTCGCGCCTTGGGCGGGGGAGGTGTTACAAGGCGCGGTCAAACGAGCGGGGCTGCAAACGCGTGCTGCTGGTGTGTCCGCCGTGACGTGGCGCTTCGACGCGCCGAGCTTCAGCGTCTATCGGCAAGCCGTCACGCCACGGCGCGAGCCCGCCGTGGGCGAATGGGCCCTGACGCGAAGCGACCGGGATCCACCGTGGCCTGCCCGCGAGCACGACCGGCGCGGCGGCGTCGTGCTGCTGGAGCGGCTGCCCGATGGGCCCGCGACACCCGGCGCCGCTCAAACGTCGACCTCCACCGCATCCCCATAGCGCTCCAGTAGCTCCCGGCGCGCGGCGGCCTCGCCCTTGCCCATGAGCTGGCCAAAGCGCTCGGCAGTGCCCGCGGCGTCCAGCGCCCCCAACGTCACCGGCCACAGCCGGCGCGTGTCCGGGTTCAGTGTGGTGTCCCACAGCTGCTCGGCGCTCATTTCTCCCAGCCCCTTGAAGCGGCTGATCTGACACTTTTCGCGCGGCACGCCCTCCTTGGCGCATTTATCCAGGATCGCAGCCAGCTCGCCCTCGTCCAGCGCGTAAAACTTGCCCGCTGGCTTCTTTCCGCGCGCGGGCACGTCCACCCGGTACAGCGGCGGCCGGGCCACGTAGACGTGCCCCGCCTCGATGAGCTTGGGAAAGTGGCGAAAGAACAGGGTGAGCAGCAGCACCTGGATGTGCGAGCCATCCACGTCCGCGTCGCTCAGGATGCAGACCTTGCCGTAGCGCAGGCCACTCAGATCCACATCATCACCAGGGCCGTGCGGATCCACGCCGATGGCCACCGCGATATCGTGGATCTCGGTGTTGGCAAACAGCCGCTCGCGCTCTACCTCCCAGGTGTTGAGCACTTTGCCACGCAGCGGCAGCACCGCCTGAAACGTCTTGTCGCGGCCCATCTTGGCGCTGCCGCCAGCGCTGTCGCCCTCGACCAGAAACAGCTCGTTGCGCGCCAAATCGCGGCTTTCGCAGTCAGTGAGTTTGCCCGGCAGCACCGCCACGCCCGAGCCCTTGCGCTTTTCCACCTTCTGCGCGGCTTTCTGGCGGCTTTGCGCGGTGCGAATCACCAGCTCCGCCAGGCGCTTGCCGTGCTCCACGTGCTGGTGCAGCCACAACTCCAGCGCCGGGCGCACGAACGACGCCACCAACCGCAGCGCGTCACGTGAATTGAGCCGCTCCTTGATCTGCCCCTGAAACTGCGGATCGAGCACCTTGGCCGACAACACATAACTGGCGCGCGCGAACACATCCTCGGACAGTAGCTTGACCCCTTTGGGCAATAGGGCATGCAGCTCGATGAAGCTGCGCACGGCCTGGAACAGCCCTTCGCGCAGCCCGCTGTCGTGCGTGCCGCCGGCCGGGGTCGGAATCAGGTTGACATAGCTCTCGCGCACCAATGGGCCGTCCTCGGTGAACGCGACCGCCCAGGCCGCGCCTTCGCCCTCGGCAAAACTCTCGTGTCCCGCCTCGGCGTAGCCCTCACCCTCGAACAGCGGGATGATCGGCTCGGCAGCCAGCGTCTGCAGCAGGTAGTCGCGCAAGCCCCCTTTGTACTGCCACGTCTGCGTCTCGCGCGTTTTTTCATTCACGAGCGTGACGCTGACGCCCGGCATCAGCACCGCCTTGCTGCGCAGCAGGTGGGTCAACTCCGCCAACGGCAGCGCCGTGCTGTCGAAATAGCGCGCATCCGGCCATACACGCACCGTGGTGCCTTGGCGGCGCTCCCCAGCTTCGAGCGGACGGCGGGTGAGCGGCTCGACCACCTCTCCCCCGGCAAACGCCATGCGTGCCACATGCCCGTCGCGGTGGCTGGCCACCTCCAGCCGCGCCGCCAGCGCGTTGGTCACGCTCACGCCCACGCCATGGAGCCCGCCCGAGAAGCTGTACGCGCCCCCCTGTCCCTTGTCAAATTTGCCCCCCGCGTGCAGCCGGGTAAACACCAGCTCCAGCACCGGCACGCCCTCCTGCGGGTGCAGGCCGTGCGGGATGCCGCGCCCGTCGTCTTCCACGCTGACCGAGCCGTCCGCGTGCAACGTGACACGAATGCGCTTGCCAAACCCCGCCAGCGCTTCGTCGGCGGCGTTGTCGATCACCTCTTGCACGATGTGCAGTGGGCTGTCGGTGCGGGTGTACATGCCCGGGCGCTGCTTGACGGGCTCCAGCCCTTTGAGCACCCGGATCGAGGCTTCGGCATAGCCGGGAGTGGCGCCCGGCGCAGGGGAGGATGCAACCATGGCGGCCGATTGTAGGGGCGCGCTCGGCCCCGTCCGGGGGGCTTGACAGCGCCCCAACCGATGGTGTTGTGCACAGAAACGCGACACCGGCTGTACGCGTATCGATGCGCTGGACGCCCCTTGTTTGCACCGCAGCGCACTCGGAGAATATTGCACCACGTTGTTTTATTTGGTATTTTTTGATTCTCAAAAAATAGGCAATCTGTTCAAGGCCTTGACGGATGCGGCTTTGCGATCGCTGGCCACGGCTTGCCCACAAAGTTATCCACAAGAAATTGGGACAACGGCGAAGACGCCCAACGACACAAGGACTTGCCGCGCATCGCTGACATCGAATCTGCAGCGGTGGCGCCAAATCCCGCCTCGATGGACGGGCGCGACAGCTTGCCCACCCGGCCACGGGGGGCTTGCGCTAGACTGCGCGGATGTCTTCTCGCGCCCGCCTGGGCGCCGTGCAGGTCCTGCTGTGCGGCGCGTTGATCGTCACGTTCTCCATGGGCATCCGCCACGGCTTTGGCTTGTGGCTGCAGCCCATCACGCAAGCCCAAGGCTGGTCGCGCGAGACCTTCGCGCTCGCCATGGCCATCCAGAACCTAGCGTGGGGCGCATTCGGCATCTTCGCGGGCATGCTCGCAGACCGGTTCGGGGCGTTTCGCGTGCTGGTCGCGGGCGCGGCGCTGTACGCGCTCGGGCTGCTGGGGATGGCGCTCGCCACGTCCACCCTCGTGTTCGCGCTGACCACCGGCGTGCTCATCGGTGCCGCGCAGGCAGGCACGACCTACGCCATCATCTATGGTGTGATCGGGCGGCAAATCGCGGCCGAACGGCGCTCGTGGGCCATGGGCGTGGCAGCGGCCGCCGGGTCGTTCGGGCAGTTTCTGATGGTGCCGGTGGAAGGCTGGCTGATCACCACGCTCGGCTGGCAAGCCGCGCTGCTGGCACTGGCGGCAGCGGTGCTGCTGATCGCCCCGCTGGCCTGGGGGCTGCGCGAGCCGGACTTCGCCGCTGGCGCGTCCCCCGCGCCCCGGGAGCAGACCATCGCGCAAGCCCTGCGCGAGGCGTTCGGCTACCGCAGCTTTCAGCTGCTGATGGCGGGCTACTTCGTCTGCGGCTTCCAGGTGGTGTTCATCGGCGTGCACATGCCCAGCTATCTCAAGGATCAGGGCCTGTCGCCCCAAGTGGCCAGCACGGCGCTGGCGCTCATCGGCTTGTTCAACGTGTTGGGCACCTATGCGGCCGGCGCCTTGGGCCAGCGCATGGCCAAGCGCAAAATCCTCTCGGCCATCTACGCGCTGCGCTCGGTGGCGATCGTGCTCTTTTTGACCGCCCCGCTGACGCCCTGGAGCGTGTACCTCTTCGCCGCCGCCATGGGGGTGCTGTGGCTGTCTACCGTGCCACCCACCAACGCCATCGTGGCACAGGTGTTCGGCGTGGCGCACCTGTCGATGCTGGGCGGCTTCGTCTTCTTCAGTCACCAGGTCGGCAGCTTCATGGGGGTGTGGCTCGGGGGCTTGCTCTATGACCGCACGGGTAGCTACGATATCGTGTGGTGGATATCGATCGCGCTGGGCGTCTTCGCCGCGGCCGTCAACTGGCCCATTCGAGAGGAACCGATCCGTCGCGGCCCGGTGCCGCTGGTGGGTCAGGCGGCAGCCTGACACCCGCCGCGCGGTGGGTGCCCAGGCGCCTGTCCGCTCTTTTCCTTCATCATCGTCGTCCCATGTCTGAACCTCGCGCCACCTGCCCGCCCGCCGCTGTCGCCGGTGTGGCCGCGCCGCGGCTGCTGGCTTGGGGGGTCGCACTGGGCGTGTGTGGCCTCGTGTTTACCTGGTACCAGCAACCGGATTTTCTGTTCACCCTGGCCGACCGGCTCTGGAACTGCTTCTGACGATGCCGCACGCCGACGACCTGCCGCCCTCGGACTGGATCACGCGCTTCGCGCCCTTGTTGCGATCGCTCGCGCAGCCGTCCCACGCCCCGCTGCAAGCACTCGATCTGGCCTGCGGCAGCGGTCGCCACACGCGTTGGCTGCTGACGCAAGGCTGCCACGTCACCGCCGTCGACCGTGATGCCGCCGCTCTGGCCCGCCTGGCCGATCGGGTCGGCCAAGCCGGGACGACGATGCTGACATGCCTGGAAGCCGACCTCGAAAACGCCCCCTGGCCGCTGCCGGGACGCACCTTCGACATCGTCGTGGTGACGAACTATCTGTGGCGCCCGCTGCTGCCGCGTATCGTCGAGTCGGTTGCCATCGGCGGCGTGCTGCTGTACGAGACGTTCGCCCAAGGCAACCAGACGGTGGGACGGCCCGCGCGTCCCGATTTTTTGCTCGCACCGGGTGAACTGCTGCAGGCGTGCGCGGGGTTGCGCGTCATCGCCTACGAAGACGGCTACCTGCACGCCCCACCACGCTTCGTGCAACGCATTGCCGCCGTGCGCGAGCGCCCGTGGCCGCCCGACGCCCCGCCCCGCTACCCCCTCGACTGACCGACCGATTCCGCCCCGCGGGCTGGTTAGAATGTCCGCTGGATTTTCGAACGTCACCCGCCACAACACGCCATGAAGCCCATCACCGGCAGCATCGTCGCCCTCGTCACCCCGATGCACGAGGACGGCAGCGTCGACTACGACACCCTGCGCCAGCTCATCGACTGGCACATCGACCAAGGCACCGACTGCATCGGTGTCGTGGGCACCACGGGTGAGTCCCCCACCGTCAGCGTGGAGGAGCACTGCGAAATCATCCGCGTCGCGGTCGAGCAGGCGGCGGGGCGGTGCCCGATCATGGCGGGCTGTGGGGGCAACTCCACGCGCGAGGCCATCGCGCTGGCCGAGTTCGCGCGCAAGGTCGGCGCCGACTGCCAGCTCCAGGTCGTGCCGTATTACAACAAGCCCACGCAGGAGGGGATGTACCAGCACTTCAAGGCCATCGCCGAAGCCACCGGTGACCTGCCCATCGTGCTGTACAACGTGCCCGGTCGCACCGTGGCCGATCTGCTGCCCGAAACGGCGCTGCGGCTGGCCCAGGTGCCCGGCATCGTCGGTATCAAGGAAGCCACCGGCAACATCGAGCGCGCCCAGTGGCTCATCCGCGAAAAGCCCGACCACTTCGCCGTCTACTCCGGCGACGACGCCACCGCCGTCGCGCTCATGCTGTGTGGCGGCCAGGGTAACGTCAGCGTCACGGCCAACGTGGCCCCGCGGCTGATGCACGAGCTATGCATGGCGGCCATTGCAGGCGACGTGCGCACCGCGATGCGCATCCAGATGCAGCTGCTGCCGCTGCACAAACAACTGTTCGTCGAGGCCAACCCGATTCCCGTGAAGTGGGCGATGGCGCGCATGGGCCTGTGCGGGCCGACGCTGCGCCTGCCCATGACGCCACTGTCCGCCACCCACCAGCCTGCCGTCGAGGCGGCGCTGCGCGCCAGCGGTCTGATCTGAGCCCGACTCGCCCGAAACGCCCAGCCCAAGGGAACCGACATGCACGCCTCCCACCGTCCCCGTTTCGCTGCCGCGTGGCGGCCCGCCCTCTTGACGCTCGCCGCGCTCTTGGCCAGCGGCTGCTCGGTGCTCGAAGAAACCCGCATCGACTACAAAAGCGCCAAACAGATCAACACGCTGGAGGTGCCTCCCGACCTGACCCAACTGGCGCGCGACTCGCGCTACGCGCTGCCAGGGGCCACTGTCACGGCATCGGGCTATCAGGCCACGGCAGCGGCCCGGCCCTCCGGGGTCGCCGCCCCCGTGCAAATCGGCGACGTGCGCATCGAGCGCGCCGGCAACCAGCGCTGGCTGGTCGTCGACCGAGCGCCCGAGGTGCTGTGGCCCGCGCTGCGCGATTTCTGGCAAGAAAACGGCTTCCTGCTCACACTGGATCAGCCGCAGCTCGGCCTGATGGAGACCGACTGGGCCGAAAACCGCGCCAAGATTCCGCAAGACATCATCCGCTCGACCATCGGCAAGCTGTTCGACAACCTGTATTCGACCGGCGAGCGCGACAAATTCCGCACCCGGGTCGAGCGCAACGCCGCTGGCGGCAGCGAAATCTACATCAGCCACCGCGGCATGGTCGAGGTCTACACCACCGACCGCAAGGACAACACCGTCTGGCAGCCACGCCCAGCCGACCCGGAGCTGGAGGCTGAATTTCTGCGCCGCCTGATGGTCAAGCTGGGGGTGAGCCAGGAACAGGCCAAGGCCACGATGGCTGCCCAGGCCAATCCGCCGGTGGCCCGCGTCGAAACGGTGGATGGGATGCCCGCCGTCGTCATCGACGAAAACTTCGACCGTGCTTGGCGGCGTGTGGGCTTGAGTCTCGATCGCAGCGGCTTCACCGTCGAAGACCGCAACCGCGCCGAGGGCATGTACTTCGTGCGCTACGTGCCGCCCGACGAAGGCAGTGCGGGCAAAGAGCCCGGCTTTTTCGGGCGTATCACCGGCTGGTTCAGCCGCTCGGATTCGAGCACCAGCGCACCCGCGCGTTACCGCATCCGGGTCGCCACCAGCGGCGAGCGCAGCACCGTCACCGTGCTCGACGCCAATGGCCAACCCGATCGTTCGCCCGCCGCGCAACGCATCGTGCAGCTGCTGGCGGCGGACATGAAGTGATGGGCGGCGCTCAGGTGGCAGCCGCTGCCACCTCTGGTTGGGGCTGCGGCGTGCGAATCAGGTAATCGAACGCCGACAGCGCCGCCTTCGCACCCTCCCCCGCGGCGATCACGATCTGCTTATACGGCACGGTCGTGCAATCGCCTGCGGCGAAGACGCCCGGCACGTTGGTGTGGCCCTTGGCGTCGACGACGATTTCGCCGTAGCGGTTGCGCTCCACCACGCCGTCGAGCCATTCCGTGTTGGGCACCAGGCCAATCTGCACGAAGACCCCCTCCAGCGGCAGCACGTGCTCCGCGCCGCTGGCGCGGTCGCGCCAGCGCAGGCCCGTCACCCGCTGGCCGTCGCCCTGCACCTCGAGCGTCTGCGCTTGCGTCAGCACGGTCACGTTGGGCAGACTGCGCAATTTGCTGACCAACACCGCATCGGCTTTGAGCTGATCGGCAAATTCCAACAGCGTCACATGCTGCACGATGCCTGCCAGATCGATGGCCGCCTCCACACCAGAGTTGCCGCCGCCGATGACCGCCACGCGTTTGCCCTTGAACAGCGGACCATCGCAGTGGGGGCAGTACGCCACGCCGCGGTTTTTGTATTCGGCCTCGCCCGGCACATTCAGGTTGCGCCAGCGCGCGCCCGTGGCCAAGATGACGCTGCGGGCCTGCAGTGCCGCCCCGTTGGCCAGACGCACGCCGATCCAGCCACCGGGTGGCTCGGCGGGCTGCAGTGCCGCCACCGCTTGTCCGTTCATTAGGTCCACCTCATAGTGGCGCACCTGCGCTTCCAGCGCCGCGGCAAAGCGGGGGCCATCCGTTTCCAGCACCGAGATGTAGTTCTCGATCGCCAACGTGTCGTTGACCTGGCCACCGAAGCGCTCGGCCACGAGTCCGGTGCGAATGCCCTTGCGCGCCGCATACACCGCCGCCGCTGCCCCGGCCGGCCCGCCGCCCACGATCAGCACGTCGAATGGGTCCTTGGCCGCGATCGCCGCGGCCGCGCGGGCCTGCGCACCGGTGTCGAGCTTGGCCACGATCTCCTCGAGCGACGTGCGGCCGGAGAGAAACACCTCGCCATTGCGCAGCACCAGCGGCACCGCCATCACGTTGCGCTGCTCCACCTCGGCGGGGAAGAGCGCGCCATCGATGACGGCGGTGTGCACGCGCGGGTTCAGAATCGCCATTAGGCTGAGCGCTTGCACCACGTCCGGGCAGTTGTGGCACGACAGCGACATGTACACCTCGAAGTGGTGCTCGCCGGGCAGCGCACGCACCTGCTCGATCAGTTCTGGCGCCACTTTCGGTGGGTGACCGCCGGTCCACAGCAGCGCGAGCACGAGCGAAGTGAATTCGTGCCCCAGCGGGACCGCCGCAAAGGTCAGGTCCGGGCCGCCGTCGGGGCGACGCAGCGCGAACGACGGGCGGCGCGACGCCTGTCCGTCGAAGCGGGCAGTGATTTTCCCGTCCGACAGGCGGGCGATGGTGTCGAGCAACTGCCGCAGCTCGGTCGAGCTGGCCGAGTCATCTAGCGTCGCCACCAGCTCGAACGGCTGCTTGACGTGTGTAAGGTAAGACTGCAATTGGGTCTGAAGTTGGGCGTCGAGCATGGGTTCTCTCCTGGGGGGGCGATGGGGCGGGTGGACTGGGTCAGCCGGCGGGGCGATGGCGCCCCACCATGCACCCGGCGCAGTTGGCCGGGGCTTGACGATTTAGATCTTGCCGACCAGGTCCAGCGACGGCGCAATCGTCTTGGCGCCTTCGTTCCACTTGGCCGGGCAGACTTCACCCGGGTGTTCGGCCACGTACTTGGCGGCCTTGAGCTTGCGCAGCGTCTCCTTGACATCACGCGCGATGGCGTTGTCATGGATTTCGGCCGTCTTGATCACGCCTTCGGGGTTGAGGATGAAGGTGCCGCGCAGCGCCAGACCTTCCTCATCGATGTGCACGTCAAACTGACGGGTGAGCTGATGCGTCGGATCGCCAATGAGGGGGAACTTGGCTTTGCCCACGGCAGGCGACGTTTCATGCCACACCTTGTGCGAGAAGTGCGTGTCAGTGGTGATGACGTACACCTCGGCGCCCAGCTTTTGGAACTCGGCGTAGTGCTCCGCCGCGTCCTCCACCTCGGTCGGGCAGTTGAAGGTGAACGCCGCGGGCATGAAGATCAGCACCGACCAGTGGCCCCTGAGCGACTGGTCCGTGATCTCGACGAACTTGCCATTGTGAAACGCTTGCACTTTGAAGGGTTGAACTTGCTTGTTGATGATGCTCATAGAGCGCTTCCTTTCTTGAGACGGGTTGAACACTGACAACCACGATAGCGGTACGGGACATCCGTACCAACACCGATATTATAGACATAAACAATCGTTACGCTGTATTGATAGTTTCTATTGTCCGCATCGACTCGCGCTATGTATACGTAATACGACTCACTCTTATTTGTGGTAAAGTATGGATTCACCAATCGACTCAACTCGGTATCATGCGCATCGCTGCTGTGGCACGTGCGGCCCGCGCGACGCGCCATTGACCACCTGCGCCGCCTGCCCAGCAAACCAGCCCGCTAGTGGCGCAAAGCGGCACGTGCAGAGAAAACGATATACAACTCGGTAATGCGCTTTGCGTTCCTGCCCTCCTCGCCTGCAGCCACCCCCGCGACACCCGTGGCACGGCGCCATCCCGTGCGCGCTCGGGTTTGGGGTGTGACGCTTGCGGTGACCGCAGGCCATGGGTTGGCACTTTGGGCGCTGCAGCAAGCGTGGCAGCGACCGGTATCGCCCCAAGTTACCCCGCCACGCGTGGTGCAAGTCTCCCTCGCGCCGGCCGCGGTTACCGCCCCTGCACCGGTGCCAGAGCCTGCGCCGATCACGCCACCCTCCCGGCGCGAGCCGGTGCCGCGTCAATGGCCCAAACCAGTCCCGCGCTCGTGGACGGCGCCAGAAGCGACGCCGCCTGCGCCCGCCCCCGTCGCAACACCTGCCCCCGCAGAGGCGGCAACCGAAACCTCCGTGCCCATCGCCGCCTCCACGCCCGTGAGCACTGCCGCAGCGGCGACCCAGGGCGGGCCATCCATCGCCACGGAGGCCGCCGCGTCGGCACCCGCGGCCCCTCCAGCACCGCCGCGCATCGAGTTGCCCTCGGCCAGCGCCGCGTACCTCAACAACCCGCCACCGGCGTATCCGGCGCTATCTCGCCGCTTGGGCGAGCAAGGCCGCGTGGTGTTGCGCGTGCGCATCGAGCCCGATGGCACCGCTTCCGCCGCCGAAATCCGCACTTCCAGCGGCTACGAGCGGCTCGACGAGGCAGCCCGGCAGGCGGTCTTGTCGTGGCGCTACGTGCCGGGCAAGCGCAACGGCGTGCCAGAAGCCATGTGGTTTTTGATCCCGATCCAATTTGAGCTGCGCTGACAAAGCCACCCGCCCTACCGATATTCGAAACCGACTCGTTGAAGATAGGAAACGATCCACCATGGAAACCACAGCAATGCCCACCGCTTTCGGACTCGCCCACTTGTGGTCGCAAGGCGACGGCGTCATTCGCGCCATCGCCATCCTCTTGCTGTTGATGTCGGTGGCCTCTTGGGTGGTCATCGTCCTCAAGGCGCTGGACCTGCGCCGCTACCGCGCCCAGGCGCGCCGGGTCGAGGCGTTTTGGCACGCCAGCGACTTCGCCGACGGGCTGGAGCGCCTCGGGCGCGAGGTGGACAACCCATTCCGACTGCTGGCGGTGCACGGTCGGGATGCAGCCGCCCACCTCCAGGGGCAAGACGGGTCACCCCGCACGCCTCAACTGCACGACCAGCTCGACCTGAGCGAATGGGTGCAGCGCGGCCTGCGCCACGCCATCGACGATTTCGTCGCGCGGTTGCAATCGGGCCTGTGGATCTTGGCGTCAGTGGGCTCGACCGCGCCGTTCGTGGGGCTGTTCGGCACGGTCTGGGGCATCTACCACGCCTTGATCGGGATTGGCATCTCAGGCTCCTCCACCCTCGATCAAGTGGCGGGCCCCATCGGTGAGGCGCTGATCATGACCGCACTCGGCTTGGCCGTGGCCATCCCGGCCGTGCTGGGCTACAACGCCCTGGTGCGCGGGCACAAGGCGCTGGTGCATCGCGTCAACCGCTTCGCGCACGATTTGCATGCCTACTTCGTGACCGGCGCACGGGTGATGAGCCGCCAAGCCGACGACAGCAAAGTGCGGCCCTTGCGCAGTGAAGCGCGCTGAGCGCCAAGTGGAGACTCAAGCCATGGCCTTTTCCATCCAAGACGACCAAGACGGCGAGCTGCTGAGCGAAATCAACATGATCCCGCTCATCGACGTGATGCTGGTGCTGCTGATCGTGTTCATGATCACCATTCCCGTCATGAAGCACGCCGTCTCCGTCAACCTACCCCAGGCAAGTGCCACGCCACAGACGCCACCACCCCAGGCCGTGCGGCTGAGCATCGCCGCCGACGGCAGCTACCGCTGGGACGACGAGGACGTCGATGACGCCACCCTCGAGCAACGCCTGCAAACCATCGGCGCCCTTGACAACCAGCTGCCGCTGCAGATCCTGGCAGACCGGGAGGTACGCTACGAACGCGTGGCACAAGCGCTGGCAGCCGCGCAGCGTGCCGGCGTGCGCAGCGTGGGCTTCGTGACCGAGCCCGAGCGGTAAGAGTGCAAGACGTGCGAAGATACGTGCCGTTCGATTCGCAGCCACGGTCATCCAGCCCGAGTACCGGGAACTTGCTCCCCCGACGACCGATCCTACACTGCGGAAGATTCCCCACCCTAGACCGCCTCGATGACAGGAGACGTCTGCCATGAACTTCGACACCGCTATCCGTCGCTCTGACGCTCTGGTTGGCGACGCATCGCGCCAGCGCGTTCTGCGCAACACCTATTGGCTGCTCGCGCTCAGCCTCGTGCCCACCGTGCTGGGGGCGTGGATTGGGGTCAGCACGGGCATCACCGCCGCGCTGTCCGGCGGTATTGGCCTGCTCGTCTTTCTGGGTGGCGCATTCGCATTCATGTTCGCCATCGAGCGAACCAAACACTCGGCCACTGGCGTGGCGGTGCTGCTGGCGTTCACCTTCTTCATGGGGTTGATGCTGTCGCGGCTGCTGGCCGTGGTGCTGGGTTTTGGCAATGGCGCCCAGCTGGTCATGACCGCCTTCGGCGGGACGGCTGCCGTGTTTTTTGTCATGGCCAATCTGGCCAGCGTCGTCAAGCGTGACCTCGAAGGGTTGGCCAAGTGGCTGTTCTTCGGCGCCATCGTGCTGCTCATCGGCGGCATCATCAACGTATTCGTCGGCAGCACGGCGTTCATGGCCGCGCTGTCGGTGATGGCGATCGGCATCTTCAGCGCCTTCTTGCTGGTCGATCTCAAGCGCATCATCGACGGCGGCGAGACCAACTACATCTCCGCCACGCTGGCGCTGTATTTGAGCCTGTTCAACGTCTTCCAGAGTCTGTTGGCGCTGCTGGGGATCTTCGGCGGCGAGCGCGAATGACGCCTTCTGCGGCGGTTTCGCTGGCTGCGTAACGGTTGACACCCGATCGGCCAGCGCCGTCTGATGCCCGAACCGCGAAAATGACGGTCCGGGCATCGTTTTTTTCGTGCCTCGTGGGGGTGGCCGATCCCTCCCCCTTCTCCGACAATCGGATCATGAGGTCGCTCCCCCCTGTTGCCTTCTCCACCGCCTATCGCTTGCCTGCCCGCACCGGCCTGGCGCTGGTGGCCGCGGCCACCATGCTGACGGGATGCGACGCGCTCGGCATCGACACGCCTGCCAAGCAAGCCCAGCGCCGCGAAGCCGAAGGCAAGGCCATTGGTGCAGCCTGCCGCCACACGCAGCGCAGCCTGGAAGATTGCTACGCGAGCAACCCCAAGGCTTCCAAGGCCGCCATCTTTGCCGGCTGGCGCGAGATGGACGAGTACATGCGGGAAAACGACATCCCCCCCGCGCCGCCGGCACCGCCCAAGGTGGCCGACAGCGATGCCGTCAAGGAGGAGATCGTCGCGCCCGCTGGGCGCTGATGCGTCCGCCGCGTCAAGCCAGCGCTGCGTCGCGCTCGAAGACCGCGATGCTCTCGACGTGCGCGGTGTGGGGGAACATGTTGACCACGCCCGCCGCCGTGCAGCGGTAGCCTGCTTGGTGCACCAGCAAGCCCGCGTCGCGCGCCAGGGTCGCCGGGTTGCAACTCACATAGACGATGCGCTGCGGCGGTCGCCACGGCTGCCCTTCGGGCGTCGTGGGTGCCGGCGCACCCGACAGGGCCGCCTGGTGTAGATCGGCCAGGGCCTTGACCAGGGCAAACGCCCCCTCCCGCGGCGGGTCGACCAGCCACCGATCCGCCCGCCCGTCGGCCACCAATTGCGCCGGCGTCATCTCGAACAAATTGCGCGCGACGAAGGTGGTGGGCGCCAAGCCCCCGCGCTCCCGTTGGTTGCGCGCCCAGTTATCCCGGGACCGTGCCACCAGCGCCTCGCTGCCCTCGACACCCAGCACTTCGCCCGCCTGGGTGGCAATCGGCAGCGTGAAGTTACCCAGCCCG
Source organism: Tepidimonas sp. HKU77 (assembly GCF_049728535.1). Taxonomy (NCBI): domain Bacteria; kingdom Pseudomonadati; phylum Pseudomonadota; class Betaproteobacteria; order Burkholderiales; genus Tepidimonas; species Tepidimonas sp. HKU77. Next base: position 177,330 of record NZ_CP187300.1, read on the forward strand.
CAAAACCAGTCGATAACCCGCTCGTGCCGCTGCCCCTGCAACAAGCGTAGCGCGCGCCCGACCAGTACACGGTTGATGTGAGGGTTGACCTGGGTGAAATCGGTCGGGCGAAACGGCATGCGCAGACCGAACTCCGGCAGCGCATAAGACAGCTCGGGCGTGCCGTCGTCGGGGTCGAGACGGTGCACGCTCTCGGGCCCCTTGGGCTGCAGCCACCACTGCAGCGTGGCCGACGGATGGGCGCGGGCGAACGCACGCAAGCGATCCCGATCCGCGTCCGACAACGGCTCCAAGTGCCGCAGCACCAAAGCGGTCACGCCATCGCCACACGCCAGCTCGATCTGCGGGCAGGTCTCGCGCGCGTCCATCGCCATCAGCAAACCGCGCAAGGATGGCAGCAGCGCGCTCACCGGCGCTGGCAACACCGCGCACGAGCCCATGTCAGCCACATAGCGGCTCTTGCGCTCGTGAAAGCCGATCAGCACGTCCCCCTTTTTGGCCACATACCGCACCGACAGCCGCGCGCGCCAGCGGTAGCCCCAGGCGGGGCCGACGATGGGCGACAACACCTGCTCCGGCCGCACCTTGCCCAGCCGCCACAGGTTATCCTCGAGCACGCGCTGCTTGATCGCCACCTGCACCGATGGCTCCAGGTGCTGCATCTTGCACCCACCGCATGCGCCTGCGTGCAGGCCAAAGTGCGGGCAGCGCGGCGTGACGCGCCACGGCGATGCACGATGGATGGTCTGCACCTGTCCCGCTTCCCATTGGTTCTTGCGCCGGGTTACCACCACATCGACCCACTCACCGGGCAGCGCCCCCTCCACGAACACGACCTTGCCGTCGGGGCGGCGTGCGATGCCCTGCGCTTCGATATCCAGTGCCTGAATCCACAGCGCAGACGTGGGCACACCCGCGGGTCTGGGTGGTTCGTTCGGGGTGCTGGCGGGCAGACCGGCGTCGGCGCCGGCACACAGATCAGGGGTGGGGTTCATCAGCGGCTCGGCAGCAGGGTCAGCGGATCGACCGGCTTGCCCTGGCGCCGGACTTCGAAGTGCAGCTTCACCCGATCGGCGTCGCTGCTGCCCATTTCGGCGATCTTTTGCCCCTGGCGCACGGTTTGGTCCTCACGCACCAGCAACGCCTGGTTGTGGGCATAGGCCGTCAGGTAGGTGTTGTTGTGCTTGAGGATGATCAGGTTGCCATAGCCACGCAGGTCGGAGCCGGCATAGACCACGCGCCCGTCAGCGGCCGCCAGTACGGGGTCGCCCGCGCGCCCACCGATGCCAACCCCCTTGCTGCGCGTCTCATCGAAGGTGTAGAGCACGGGCCCCTTGGCCGGCCAGATGAGCGCGATCGTATCGGTACCCGTGGCTGCGGGCGCGGACGCCGCAGGAGCCGGTGGACTGCCACCATTTGCCGCCGTCGTCGCCGGCGCCGCGGGCGTGCGGGCCGCAGTGGCAGATGGGGCCGCCGGGCTCGCATCCAGCGGCCGCGGCTGCACACTGGCCCCTGGCACGGGCTGGGTGGTGACGCCAGCGGTATTCGTGCCTGCCGTATTCGCACCTGCGGCTGCGGGCACGGCTCCGGGGGGCACCACGCGCAACACCTGCCCCACCTCGATCAGGTTGGGGTTGGTCAGGCCGTTCCAGGCCGCGATGTCGCGCCAGCTCTGCCCGTGCTCCAGCCCGATGCGATAGAGCGTATCGCCAGGTCGCACCGTGTAGTACCCCGGCTTGCCAGCGTTTTCGCTGCCGGGCGCGGCAGCGGCCGGCGTGGTGGACGCCCCCGCAGACGCGCTCGCCGGGCCGCCGGCCACCCCTGGCGCCCGGTCGACCACCGGTGCCTGCCGCGGCACGGGCTTTTGGGGCGCCGCGCAACCGGCCAACAGCACCACCAGCGCGGCCAAGGACGCGCCCAGCACACGCGCAGGCAGCAAAGGGGTGATCACGGCCACAAACGGGGGGCGTAGGGCATTCATCGCAGCGTTTTCGTCCTCGGTCATGCAGTCCCCGATTTTAGGGGGACGAACCGGACCCCCTCGAGCACGCGCCGCTCGAAACCGTGCGCGCTGCGCTGCACCACCACCAGGCTTTGCTGACCCGACTGCAGCTCGGCGGGCGCGACCAGCCGCGCCCCCACGGCCAGCTGCTCCAGCCATGCCGCCGGGATGGATTCCCCACCCGCCGCGGCGATGATGCCCGCATACGGTGCCCCTTTCGGGTAGCCCAGCATCCCATCGCCAAAAATCAAATGGACGTTGGGAATGCGCATCGGGCGCAGGTTGTCGCGCGCGCGCTCGTGCAGCGCGCGCAGCCGCTCCATGCTGTAGACCTCGCGGCATAGGTGCGACAGCAGCGCCGCCTGATAGCCGCAACCCGTGCCGATCTCGAGCACGCGCCCCAGCGGCAGGGTCTGCCCCTCGCACAACAATTCGAGCATGCGGGCCACCACGCTGGGCTTGGAAATCGTCTGCCCCCAGCCGATGGGCAGGCTCGTGTCCTCGTACGCCTGGGCGGCCAAGCCGGAATCGACGAAGCAATGCCGCTCGACCCGCTCGAACGCCTGCAGCACCGCCGGCTGCGTCACCCCCTGTTGCGCCAACCGGCGCACCATGGCCTGGCGCACGGCCGCAGAATCCAACCCCACCCCGGCCACCGCGGGCGGCACGGCGGTCTGGGCCCGCGCCGCTGCGGCGGACGCCGGGCGGCCGCCCATCCCCACGCTGGGCCCCACGGGCAAGGTCGCCGGGAAGCGCGGCCGCGGCGGCCGCCCCCCGCTGGGCGCCGTCGGGCTGGGGCGCGGCGGCCTGGGCATCACCATGGGCGGGCGTCTCCCGCAGCAGCCCGTGCCGCCGCCCCTTCGCGCGCGTCACCGTATCCACCCGCAGCAGAAAGCGCGGCCGCCGTCTGCGCCCAGTAGGCCAGGCGGGCATGGTCGGTCAGGTCGATCTGCAGCGGCGTGATCGAGACGTAGCCCTGCCGCGTGGCGTGAAAGTCGGTGCCTTCCGCATCGTCCTTGGCGGGACCGGCGGCACCGATCCAGTACATCGTCTCGCCGCGCGGGTTGACTTGGGTGATGACGGGCTCGGCCGCGTGCCGACGCCCCAGGCGCGCGACCTTGAAGCCGCGGATCGCCGCGCGCGGCAGACTGGGGATGTTGACATTGAGCAGCCACGGTCCTGGGTGCGCCGCATCGGGCGGCGTATCGGCCATGGCACGCCGGTGCGCCTCGGCCGCGGGTTGCAGCGTGCGCACCAGCTCGGCCGCCAGCGCCGCCGCGCCGTCCAGGTGCGCCCAGCCCTTTTCGGTGAGTGAGAACGCGATACCGGGAATGCCGAACAAATACCCTTCCATCGCTGCGCCGACGGTGCCGGAGTAGATCGTGTCGTCGCCCATGTTGGCGCCGTTGTTGATGCCCGAGACGACCAAGTCCGGCCGGTAGTCCAACAGGCCCGTGAGCGCGATGTGCACGCAGTCCGCCGGTGTGCCGTTGACGTAGCGCACCCCGGGGGCCGCCCGGTGCACATACAGCGGCGCGTTGAGGGTGAGCGCGTTGGACTTGGCGCTGTTGTTGTGCTCGGGCGCCACGACCTCGACCTCGGCGAACGCCGACAGCGCCTGCGCCAGCGCCACGATGCCCGGCGCTTGGTAGCCGTCGTCGTTGCAGAGCAGGATCTTCATGCCGGTCGATTGTAGGGCCCATGCCATGCACCTGTGCGACAGCGCCGCGACGGGCGCGCGCCCTATGATCGCGCCCACCCATCATCCGAAGGAGACTCCCATGCACGCTTGGCTGTGCGAAAACCCCGTCGGCGTCGACGCGCTGCAATGGAAAGAACTGCCCACCCCGACACCCGGGCCCGGCGAGGTGCTGATCGAGATCGCCGCAGCGAGCCTGAACTTCCCGGACCTGCTCATCGTGCAGAACAAGTACCAGTTCAAGCCTCCGCTGCCCTTCGTGCCGGGGTCGGAGTACGCCGGCATCGTGCGCGCGACAGGCCCGGGCGTCACCGGGCTGCAGCCTGGCCAGCCGATCGCCTGCCTGACGGGCACGGGGGGCTTTGGCACGCATACGCTGGCACCGGCGCAGCGCTGCATCCCGCTGCCCGAGGGTTTCGACCTGACCGATGCCGCCGCCTTCATCATGACCTACGGGACGTCGTACCACGCGCTGCTCGACCGCGGCGCGCTGCAGCCCGGCGAGACGGTGCTGGTGCTCGGTGCCGCTGGCGGTATCGGCACGGCGGCGATCCAGATCGCCAAACACGCGGGCGCGCACGTCATCGCCGCCGCCTCCAGCGCTGAAAAATGCGCGCTGGCGCAACGCCTGGGGGCCGACGCGACCATCGACTACTCCCTGCACGGCGCCAGCGGTGGCTTTCGCGACGAGCTCAAGCGCCTGACCGAAGGCCACGGGCCGGATGTGATCGTCGATCCAGTGGGGGGTGACTTGGCCGAGCCGGCGTTGCGCTCGATCGCCTGGCGTGGCCGCTATCTGGTCATCGGGTTTGCCGCCGGCCCGATCCCCAGCTTGCCGCTGAACCTGCCACTGCTCAAGGGGGCATCGCTGGTCGGGGTATTCTGGGGTGAGTTCGCCCGCCGCGAGCCCACGGCCAACGCAGCCATGCTGCAGACGCTGGCACAGTGGTATCTCCAAGGGCACATCAAACCGGTCATCGATCGCGTGCTGCCAATGACCGAACTGCCCCAGGCCTACGCTCTGATGGCCCAGCGCCGGGTGATGGGGAAGCTGGTGCTGCGCAACACGCCCTAGAATGGGGCTTCGACAGTCGCCAGGGGAGCCCGCGGTGCGTCCTAGCCGGGACGGTACGGGCTGAGAGTGGGCCGCAGGCCATGGGGGCCGACGCCCAGACCCTGGAACCTGATCCGGTTCGCACCGGCGGAGGAAGCGCGACATGACCTGGATGCCGATGGCCGCCGTGGGCGCGGCTCTGATTGTCTTTTTGTGGGTCGGGCTGCGCGCCCGCACCGCCAACGCCCCCCTCGACGACTACCTGACCGCCCGCGGCTCGCAGCGCGCGGGCACGCTGGCGTGGTCGTTTTTGGCCTCGGGGCTGGGCGCGTGGATCCTGTTCGTACCCCCCGAAATCGGGGCCTTCGTCGGCCCAGTGGCGCTGGCGGGCTACGCCATCGGCGCGGCGCTGCCCTTTTTGGTGCTGGCGTGGTGCGGGGCTGCCATCCGACGCTCGCTGCCCACGGGACGCAGCCTGACAGACTTGGCCGGCGAGCGCTTCGGCCCGCTCATGCGCGGCTGGGTGCTGGTGCTGTCGCTGCTGTACATGCTGTGCTTCGTGACCGCGGAGCTGACCGCCGTGGGCGCCATCGTGACGCTGCTGACCGGCGCCGACGGCCGCTGGGCGGTGCTGGCGGTGGCCGCCGTGACGCTGACCTACACCACCTGGGGTGGCCTGCGCGCCAGCCTGGCCACCGACCGCTGGCAAGGCTGGCTGCTGCTGGCGCTGCTGGCCCTGGTCGCGCTGGTCATCGGCCAGCAGCCGCCGCAGCCGCGCGGCGAGCCGACCGCCCCTGCCTCGGCGCCCCTGTCGGTGGGACTGTCGGTCGCGCTGACCCTCGTCATCGCCGTCACCGCCGCCAACGTCTTTCACCAGGGCTATTGGCAGCGGGTCTGGTCGGCCGACAGCACGGCCGCGCTGCACCGCGGCGCGTGGCTGGGGGCGCTGGGCACGGCGGCGGCCATCGCGCTGGTCGGCGCACTGGGCATGTGGGCGGCGCGCCAGGGCCTGCCACTGGGCCAGCCGCCCATGCCGTTTTTCGCGCTCGTCCAGCACGCCCCCGCCTGGGTGGTCGCCCCCGTGCTGTTGCTGGCGGTCACGCTCGTCGCCTCGTCGGTGGACACGCTGCAAAACGCCATCGCGGCGCTGCTGGTTTCGCAACGGCGCGACGCATCGCTGCCTGGGGCGCGCTGGGCCACGGTTCTGCTCATGGTGCCAGTGATCGCCGTCGCCTGGCAAGGGCTGTCGGTGCTGCGGCTGTTTTTGATCGCCGACTTGCTGTGCGCCACAGCCGTGGTTCCGCTGCTGCTGGCCCTGTGGCGCCGCACGCCCCGCGGCGCGGCCCTGACGGGAGCACTGGCGGGTCTGGTGGGCGCCGTCCTGCCCGATGCGATCGCCAGCGGCAGCGTCGCCGCGGGCATCCACGCCGCCACCTTCCCGGCCAACGTGCCGACGCTGGCCCCCTTCGTGGGCGCGCTGCTGGCCTCGAGCACGGTCACGCTGGCGTGGACCGTGCTGCGTCCAGCGCGCGATTGATCAGGCGCGCGCGTCGCCCCAGCGCAGCGGGCAGCGGTCGTCGCCCACGTAGGTGGCGCGGCCATGGCGGTCCACGCAGTAGCTGGGCGAGACGATCATGTCCTGAAACAACATGCCTGCGCCGATGCGGGTGTACTCGAACAGCACGCTGCGCTCGACCCGCGAACCCGCGCTCAGGTGGCAGCCATGGCCGATCCACGCGGGGCCCACGATCGAGCAGCCGGGATCGAGCCGCGTGCTCGACCCGATGTAGACCGGCCCCGTGATCTGCACCCGGTCGACATCGATGCGGGTATTGAGCCCGACCCACACGCCCGGGCGGATTTCTTTGCCCGGCATGCGCATGCGCTCGATCTCGCCGCGCAGCACGCGCTGCAGCACCGACCAGTAGTCGCTCACCCGACCGATATCGATCCAGTGAAACGGCCGACTCTGCGCATAAAACGGCAAGTCGCGCTCCACCAGCAGCGGAAAGAGCTGACTGCCGATGTCGAACACCTGACCGGACGGCACCAAGTCCAGCACGGCCGGCTCGAAAATGTAGATACCGGTGCTGGCCAGGGTCGAGCGCGCCTCCTCGGGCCGGGGCTTTTCCTGGAAGGAGCGCACGCGTCCGTCGGCGTCGGCCACCACGATGCCGTAGTTGCTGACCTGGTCGCGCGGCACGTCCAGCGTGACGACCGTGGCCAGCGCCCCTTTGGCGCGGTGCTCGGCCAGCGCCGCGGTGATGTCCAGATCGACCAGCGCGTCGCCGCACAGCACGATGGTCGTCTCGTCGAAGAAGCCGCTGAAATCCTGTATGTGCTTCATGCCACCGGCCGAGCCCAGCGGCCGCGGCAGGATGTCGCCGTGCTCGTACACCCCTTCGTAGGAGTAACCGATCTCGACCCCCCAGCGGTGCCCATCACGAAAATACTGCTCGATCTTGTGGTGATTCCACGCCACGTTGACCATGATCTCGCGCACCCCGTGCGCGGCGAGCTGCTCGATCAAATACTCCATGACCGGTTTGCCGAGGATCGGCACCATCGGTTTGGGGAGGTCTTTGGTCAGCGGGCGCACGCGGGTTCCCTGTCCCGCGGCCAGGATCATGCCTTTGGCCATGATGGTGTGCAGCGTCGAGATACAAAAAAAGCCCCTAATGGGGCTTTTGTCTGATGGAAATCGGTGGGGTGGCTGATGGGACTCGAACCCACGACAACCAGAATCACAATCTGGGACTCTACCAACTGAGCTACAGCCACCGTAGAAGCCGAAATTATAGCGCCGATCTGGGCCTCGTCGGCCCGGGACCTGGGTCTCGTCTTACTTGACCAGGATTTCCGCCTCATAGCGCTGACGCAACGCGGCCAGGTAGGCGCGCGCAGCCCCCTCGCCCCACAGGCGGGCGAGTTCTTGCCGCTCGTTGCGTTGCTGCAACGCGTCCGGGGTATCGCGCGCCGGGCCACGCCGCACGCGCATCACCGCAGCGCCCTCCGGCCCCAGATCGACCAGCACCCAGGCCGGGGCGTCGCCATCGAGTCGCGCACTCAGCGCGGCCCGCACGGCGGCGGGCGGCAAGCCCTGCGCCGCCTGACGGGACACGAGCACCGGCGCCCGCAGTCCGCTGGCCGCGTTCGGCTGCGCCGACCATTGCGCGTGCGCCTGCCGTGCGGCCTCCAGCGCCGCGGCACGCGCGCGCTCCTGCACGATGCGCTGGCGCACCTGGGCCGCCACGGCCTCGAAGGGCTGGCGCTGCGCCGGCCGGTGCTCGACCACGCGCACCGACACCAGGCGGTTGCCGCCGAGCTCGATCGCGGGGCTGTTGCGCTTTTGACCCAAGGCCTCCTCGTTGAACACCGCACGCAGCACGGCCGGCTCGCGCAGCACGGCGTCTGCCTCCCCCACCGGCCCCGTGCGCTCGACGGTCGCCTGCCGCACAGGTACGCCCAGCTCGCGCGCCACCGGCTCCAGGGAGTCCGCCTGCTCGTACACCAGATTGCTGAAGCGCTCGGCGCTTTCCGCAAACTGCCGCTGTGCGAGCTGGCGGCGCAGCTCGGCTTCGATGCGCGGGCGCGCCTTCTCGAACGGCTCGGGCGCGGGCCGTCGCACATCGATCAACTGGATGATGTGCAGACCGAAGTCGGTCTCGACGATGTCCGAGATTTGCCCCTTCTGCAGCGCGAAGACGGCGTCCTCGAAGGGTTTGACCATTGCCCCGCGCCCAAACCAGTCCAAATCGCCCCCTTTGGCTGCAGAACCCGGGTCTTGCGAGCGGGCACGCGCCAGCTCGGCAAAGCGGCTCGGGTCGCGGCGCAGCTCGGCCAGCAGTTGCTGCGCCTCAGCGCGCACCCGCGTCTTGTCCGCCTCCGACGCCTTGGGGTCGAGCTGCAGCAGGATGTGCGCGGCGCGCCGTTGCTCGGCGCGCGTGGTATCGGCCACATTTTGCTGGTAATAGGCGCGCAGATCGTCTTCGGTGACGGCAACGCGCGCGGCCACCGCTTCCAGATCAAGCACCACGTACTCGATGCGCGCCTGCTCGGGGGTGCGAAAGTCGTCGGCGTGCTGTTGATAAAACGCCTGTAGCTCGTCATCCGTCACACGCACGGCGGCTGCAAAATCTGCCGGCCGGAACGTCGCCAGCGCCACCTCGCGCCGCTCGAAAAAGGCCTGCGCCGCCCAGTCGGCCAGCGCCCTGGGCATGAAGGCGCTGTCGCGCACGATGCGGGTGACGCTGTCGCGCGCGAGCTCGGCGCGCACGCTGGCCTCGAACTGCTCGGCCGTCAGGCCTTGCGACCGCAACAGGTCTTGGTAGCGCTGCACGTCCAGGCTGCCGTCGGGCTTGCGCAGTTGCGCGATGGTGGGGTCGCGCAACAATTCGGCCGCCAGCCGGCGATCGGTGGTCACCAGCCGCATGTCCTGCGCCGCGCGGGCCAGCACGCGCTCATCGAGCAAGCGCTGCAGCGTCGCACGTCGGCTGTCGTCGCCCTCCAACAAGGCGCGATCCAGCCCCGGCATGGCGGCACTGAGCCGCTCGACTTCGCGCCGGTGGGCTGCGTCCCATTCGGTGCGGGTGATGCGCTCGCTGCCGACGCGCGCCACGGGTTCGGAGGCGTCCCGAAAACGGGTGTACCCCTCGATGCCGAAGAAGACGAACGAAGGGATGATCAACAACATGAGCAGCGCCATCAGCACTTTCATGTTGTTGCGGAAAACGTCGAACATGGCCTGCGCTCGGGGGTTGGGTGGTGGGTGCTGACGGGTTCGAACCGCCGACATTCGCCTTGTAAGGGCGACGCTCTACCAACTGAGCTAAGCACCCGTTGCATCGCGGGCCGGTCACTGCACACCGGCCGCGGCAGCAGTCATCCGTTCACGGCGTCCTTGAGCGCCTTGCCCGGACGGAATTTCGGCATTTTAGCCGCAGCGATCTCGACCGTCTCGCCCGTCTTCGGATTGCGCCCCTTGCGCGCAGCGCGTTCGTCCACCACGAACGAGCCAAATCCAACCAGGGTCACGTCGCCGCCCTGGGCCAGCGCCGTCGTGACGGCAGAGGTGAAGGCATCCAACGCCCGCGCGGCTTGCTGGCGCGTCAGGTCAGCTTTTTCGGCGATGTGGTCGATCAGTTGTGCTTTGTTCATGCGGGGTTGCTCCTGCAGACGGCGCGGACCGTGGCGCCGCAAAAAGCCGCGTATTCTACCCACGGCACGCGCATCGAGCGCACGCATCAAACGCCACTGCGCAATGCCTCCTCGATGGCCCGCCCGACATCCTGCGTGCGGGCGCTGCCACCGATGTCCGGGGTGCGCGGCCCACCGCTGCCCGGGTCGAGCACCGCCTCGATGGCGCGCACGATGGCATCGTGTGCGTCGCGGTAGCCCAGAAAATCCAGCATCAGCGCGCCGGACCAAATCTGGCCGATCGGGTTGGCGATGCCGCGGCCCGCGATGTCGGGTGCCGAGCCGTGCACGGGCTCGAACAGCGAGGGGAAGCGCCGCTCGGGGTTCAGGTTGGCCGACGGGGCAATGCCGATGGTGCCGGTACACGCCGGCCCCAAATCGCTGAGGATGTCGCCGAACAGGTTGCTCGCCACCACCACGTCGAAATGCTCAGGCCGCTGCACGAAGTGCGCCGTCAGGATGTCGATGTGAAACTGATCGACCGTCACGTCCGGGTACTCCGCCGCGATCGCGCGTACCCGCTCGTCCCAGTACGGCATGGTGATGGCGATGCCGTTGGACTTGGTGGCGCTGGTCAGGCGTTTGCGCGGGCGGCGGCGCGCTTGCTCGAACGCGTAGCGCAGCACACGGTCGACGCCGTGGCGGGTCATGACCGTCTCTTGCAACACGATCTCACGTTCGGTGCCCTCGAACATGCGCCCACCAATGCTGGAGTATTCGCCCTCGGTGTTTTCGCGCACGATCAACATGTCGATCTCACCCGGCGCGCGCGCACTGCCGTCGCGCCGCACCAGGGGTGACCGTATGCCCGGCATCAGCCGCGCTGGGCGCAGGTTGACGTACTGGTCGAAGGTGCGCCGAAACTGCAGCAGCGAGCCCCATAGCGATACGTGGTCCGGGATCTTTTCGGGCCAGCCGACGGCGCCGAAGAAGATCGCGTCGTGTCCGCCGATGCGCTCCTGCCAATCGTTGGGCAGCATCTGTCCGTGGCGCTCGTAGTAGGGCCAACAGGCAAAGTCGAAGTGATCGAACACCAGCGCGATGCCGAAGCGCTCGGCCGCGGCCTGCAGCACGCGCAGCCCTTCGGGCATGACTTCGACGCCAATGCCGTCTCCGGCGATGACGGCGATGCGATGGGGTGCAGACATGGGCATGGGCCCCTCCAGATCGAACGCTCAGGATCCCCGGCTGGCGCGCACCACCAGTGCGACGCCGGCAGCGGTCAGCGCCGTGCCGATCAGCGTGGTCAGCGTGACCGGCTCACCAAACAACAGCCAGGCCAAAGCCGCAGTGCACGGTGGCACCAGGTACATCAAGCTGGAGACGGACGCCGCCGCGCCGCGCTGGATCAGCAGGTACAGCAGCGAGCTGCCCCCCAACGTCAGCCCCAGCACCGACCACGCCATGGCACCGACAGACTCGGCATTCCAGCGCATCGGCTCGGCCTCGGCCCACGCCAGCGGCAGCGTGACCAGCAGTGCCGCCGCCAGCTGCACCGTATTGGCGGTGCGCACGTCGCAGGGCGCCAAAAAGCGCTTTTGATACAACGTGCCGCTGGTGATCGCGAGCAACGCGCCAATGGCGTACGCCAGATTTTCCGCGTTGGCGGTATCACCGGGCGACCCAGCCCCCAGCTTGTGCCACACCACCAGCACCAGCCCCACGAAGCCCAGCGTCAGTCCCAACCAGTGCCGCCCCGAGACGCGCCCGCCGGTGCCGGCCAACCACAACGCCGTCAGCACCGGCTGCAGACCCACGATCAGAGCCGATAGACCCGCCCCCATGCCCGCCTTGACCGCCGCCCATACGCCGCCCAAATAGCCCGCGTGCATCAGCACCCCAGTCACGGCCAGATGCCCCCACTGGACCAAGCCGCGCGGCCACGCCACCCGCGCCAGCGCGATCCAGACGCCAAAACATGCGATCGACAAGGCATACCGCCAGGCCAGAAACGTCATTGGCGGCGCATGCGGCATGCCGTAGCGCGCCACGATGAAGCCCGTGCTCCAAATGAGCACGAACACCGCCGGCATGGCGCGGATCCAGGGGGAGTCGGCGGCGGTCATGGTCAGCCGGGGCGCGGGGCTTCAGCGGGTACGGGCCCGGATCTCGGGAATGGCTTTGCTCAGGTAGTACACCATCGACCATACGGTCAGCACGGCCGCGGCCCAGATCAGCACCGTCCCCCACCAGCGCGTGTCCACCCCCAGCACCACGCCGTCATAGAGCAGAAACGGGATGGCCACCATCTGCGTGGCCGTCTTGGCCTTGCCCACCATGTGCACCGCCACGCTGCGCACCGCGCCGATTTGCGCCATCCATTCGCGCAGGGCCGAGATGGCGATTTCGCGCCCGATGATGATGAGCGCCACGAACACGTGCACGCGCCCCAGATGCACCAGCTCGAGCACACAGGCACAGACCAAAAACTTGTCCGCCACCGGGTCCAGAAAGGCGCCGAACGCCGACGTTTGGTTGAGCCGCCGCGCCAAGTAACCGTCGGCCCAGTCGGTCAGGGCAAACACGATGAACAGCCCCGTGGCCAGCAGGTTCTGCGTCACGGGCAACAGCCCCGGCCAGTGAAACACCGCCACGATGAGCGGAATGGCCGCGATGCGCGCCCAGGTCAGCAGGGTGGGCAGGTTGAAAAACATGGACTCGGATTATGCGGGTTTATCCGTGCAGTGCGCGGTAGATGGTCTGCGCCAGCTCCAGCGAAATGCCTTCGACGCTGGCCAGGTCCTCGACACTGGCCGCGGCCACCCCGCGCACGCCGCCAAAGCGCGCCAGCAGCCGCGCGCGCCGCTTGGGGCCGACGCCCGGAATATCCTCCAGCCGGCTGCCGCCGGTGCGCGTGCGGGCCCGGCGCGCGCGCATACCGGTGATCGCGAACCGGTGCGCTTCGTCCCGAATCTGGGCCACCAGCATCAGTGCCGCCGAATCGGGGGGGAGCGTGATTTTGTCGCGCCCATCGGCGAAAACGAGTTCCTCCCGCCCCACCTTGCGTCCCTCGCCCTTTTCCACGCCAACCAGGCGCGCCGGGTCCAGCCCCAGCGCCACGAACACCTCGCGCGCCACGCCCACCTGGCCCACGCCCCCATCGATGAGCACGATATCGGGCAGCCGCGCCTCGCCGCGCACGCGCGCTGGCTCGGCGCCCAATGCGCCATCGCCGCCGGTATCCGCCAACGCGGCGGCCAACTTGCCGTAGCGGCGCTGCAGCACCTGGCGCATGGCCGCGTAGTCGTCACCCGGGGTGATGCCCTCGATCGCGTAGCGCCGGTACTGCGCGGGCTGCATCTGATGCCCCTCGAACACCACGCACGACGCCATGGTCGCCTCGCCCGCGGTGTGCGAGATGTCGAAGCACTCGATGCGCAGCGCGGCCAGCGCTTCGGGCGGGTCGGTGGGCAGCCCCAGCGCCTCGGCCAGCGCACGCGTGCGCGCCTGCTGCGACCCCTCCTCGGCCAGCAGCCGGGCCAATTGCAAGTCGGCGTTTTGCTGCGCCATCTCCAGCCACTGCCGGCGCTGCTCGCGCGGGTGCCACACCCCGCGCACGCGCACGCCGCTTTGCTCCGACAGCGCGGCCAGCAGCGCCTCGTCCACCGGCGCACCCAACACCAGCACGGGGGGAGGCGGCACCTGTGTGTAGTGCTGGGCGATGAAGGCTTCCAGCACCCGCTGCTCCACCGATGCGCACTGCTCCGGGTCGGCCAGCGCCGCGCCATCCTCCACGTGGGTGGGAAACGACGGCCGATCGCCCAAGTGGCGGCCGCCGCGTACCATGGCCAGGTTGACGCAGGCGCGCCCGCCCTGCACCCGCACCGCCAGGATGTCCACATCCTGGTCGTCGTAACTTTCCATCGCCTGCTGGTGCAGCACCCGCGACAGCGCCGTGATCTGGTTGCGCACCTCGGCCGCCTGCTCGAATGCCAGCCGCTCGGCGTGCGCGAACATGCGCGCCTCCAACTCGGCCAGCACCGCCTGACTCTCACCGTTGAGGAAGGCGCTGGCCGCGCGCACGTCGGCGGCGTACTCGGCCGGACTGATCAAACCCACGCACGGGCCGCTGCAGCGTTTGATCTGGTACAGCAGGCACGGCCGTGTGCGGTGCGCAAACACCGTGTCCTCACAAGTGCGCAGCCGAAAGACCTTCTGCAGCAGCGCGATGGTTTCCTTCACCGCCCAAGCGCTCGGGTAGGGGCCGAAGTACTGGTGCCGTCGATCCACCGCCCCCCGGTAGTACGACATGCGCGGATAATGGTCAGGGTTGGGCACTCCCGGCACTCGTCCCGCCTGCGGCGCCTCCGGCACCCAGGTGCTCGCGCTCAGCCGCAGATAGGGGTAGCTCTTGTCGTCGCGAAACAGAATGTTGTAGCGCGGCTGCTGCGTCTTGATGAGGTTGTTTTCCAGCAGCAGCGCCTCGGCCTCGGAGCGCACCACCGTGGTCTCCAGACGCGCGATCTGGCTGACCATATGCCCGATGCGGGTGCCGTCGTGCGTTTTCTGAAAATAACTGCTGACCCGCTTTTTCAGGTCCCGCGCCTTGCCCACGTACAGTAGGTTTCCCGCCGCGTCGTAGTAGCGGTAAACCCCAGGCAGCGACGGCAACGCCGCCACTGCCCGCAACAATGCATCCGAATGCTGCCCTGACATGTCCGATCTCGATGCTGACACCGCCGCCGATTGTGCGCTCACCTGGGACGTGTTTTGCCACGTCATCGACAACTGGGGCGACGTCGGCGTGTGCTGGCGCCTGTGCCGCCAACTCGCCGCTGCGGGCCAGCGCGTGCGCCTGTGGATCGACGACGCCTGCGCCCTGGACTGGATGGCACCCGGCGCGCGCACGGGTGGCGTGGCGGGCGTGACCGTGCACGAATGGCCGGCGGCGCACACCGCGAGCCAACCACCCGCCGCACCACCGGGCGTACCGCCAGGCGACGTGCTGATCGAGGCCTTTGGCTGCCACGTACCCGACGAATGGGTCGCGGCCCTGCTGCCCCCGCTGGCCCGCGATGGCCAACCCAGCGTCTGGCTCAACCTGGAATACTTGAGCGCCGAGCCGTGGGTCGCGCGCAGCCATGGACTGCCCTCGCCCGTTTGTCATGGCTTGCTGGCGGGCCGAACCAAGTGGTTTTTCTTCCCCGGTTTCACACCCGTCACGGGCGGGCTGCTGCGCGAGGCCGACCTGATGGCGCGCCAACGGGCGTTCGACGCGGCGGCCTGGCGCGCCCACACCTGCCGCCAGAGCAGCGCCCCCTGCGGGCCGTGGGTCAGCTTGTTTTGCTACGAGCCAGCCGCCCTGCCGCGGCTGGTGGCACAGCCAGCGCTGACACACGCACAGTGGCTGGTGGCCGCGGGCCGCAGCGCCGCGGCGTGGCAGGCGTTGGCCCCTGCGCTGCCTGCGGGGGCGCGAATGCGCGTGCTGGAGAGCGTGCCACAACCGGCGTTCGATGAGCGCCTGTGGGCCTGCGACCTGAATTTGGTGCGCGGTGAAGATTCGCTCGTGCGGGCGCTGTGGGCGGGCCAGCCCTTTTTGTGGCAACTCTACCCCCAGGACGACGGCGCCCACCACGCCAAGCTGGACGCTTTTCTGGACTGGCTGGACGCGCCCGACGACTGGCGCGCCTGGATGCGCGTGTGGAACGGCGTGCCCGGCGTTGAACCGCCGCCGTTGACCACCGGCACCCTGCGGCGCTGGCGCGACGCGGTGCACACCGCCCGCACGCGCTTGCTGGCTCAAGACGACTTGTTGACCCGGCTGCTGGCCTTCGTGCGGGCCAAGCGCAAAACGGGCGGCGCCCCAACCGTCACCTCGGCGGGGTAAAATGTTCGGTTTGTTCGACGAACTCCCGCCAAAGCTACCATGAAACTCGCTCAAGAAATCCGCGCCGGCAACGTCATCATGCACGGCAAGGACCCGATGATCGTCCTCAAGACCGAATACCAGCGCGGCGGCCGCGGTGCCGCCACCGTGCGCATGAAGCTCAAGGCGCTGCTCAACAACAGCGGCACCGAAGTCGTCTTCAAGGCCGACGACAAGATCGACAACATCATCCTCGACAAGAAGGAATGCACCTACTCCTACTTCGCCGACCCGATGTACGTCTGGATGGACAGCGAGTACAACCAGTACGAAGTCGAGGCCGAGAACATGGGCGACGCCCTCAACTACCTCGAAGACGGCATGACCGCCGAGGTCGTGTTCTACGAGGGCAAGGCCATCTCGATCGAGCTGCCCACTTCCGTCGTGCGCGAGGTCACCTGGACCGAGCCGGCCGTCAAGGGCGACACCTCAGGCAAGGTGCTCAAGCCGGCCAAGATTGCCACCGGTTTCGAGGTCATGGTGCCGATCTTCGTCGAGCAGGGCGACAAAATCGAAATCGATACCCGCACCGGCGAATACCGCAAGCGCGTCTGATGGTGCACGACCCCGAGCACGACCTGCAGACGCAGCGGCTGGCCGACGCGGCCGTCGAGATGCACCTGCTGTCCGACGAGGGCAGCCGACCCGCACCCGACGCCTATCGGCTGGCCTTTGTCGACCCCGAATTCCTGCTACGACGCGAAACGCGCGGCATCCGCTTTCAGCTCGAGCTGCTCAAGCCCGACCTCGCGCAGACCGAGGCGGGCATCGACAACACCATCGTCGTCTTCGGCAGCGCCCGCTTTCGCGAGCCGGCCCAGGCCGAGGCCATGTGGGCCGAGGCACAAGCCAGCGGCGATGCGGTGGCCGTGCGAAGGGCGGCGGCGATTCGCCGTAACGCGCGCTACTACGACGAAGCCCGGCGCTTCGCGCAATTGGTGGCTGCCTATAGCCAGTCTTGCCCCGACGCCGCGAAGCTCTATATCGTGACCGGTGGCGGCCCTGGCATCATGGAAGCGGCCAACCGCGGCGCGCACGACCTGGGCGCACCCAACGTGGGACTGAACATCCTGCTACCGCACGAGCAGGAGCCCAACCCCTACATCAGCCCGCACCTGCGCTTCAAGTTTCACTACTTCGCGCTGCGCAAGATGCATTTCATGATGCGCGCCAAGGCGCTGGTCGCCTTCCCCGGCGGCTTTGGCACCCTGGACGAACTGTTCGAGGTGCTCACGCTCGTGCAGACGCACAAGGCCAAGCCGGTGCCGGTCTTCCTGTACGGCAGCGATTACTGGAAGCGGGTGATCGACTTCGAGGTGATGGTCGACGAGGGCGTCATCTCGCCCGAGGACCTCGAGCTCTTTACTTACGTGGACACCCCGGAAGCGGCGTGGAACGGCATCCGTGCCTTCTACGACCTGCCCACCGCCTGCGTACCTGACGCCAGCGCTTAGCGCTCGTGACGGCGCTCGGGCACCGCGTCGCGCGGCACCGGCGCGCGCGACGCCAGCCGCAAGTGCAGTGCGGCCTGCGCCATCAGATTGGCCGACACGGGCGCGGTCACAAACACGAACAGCGTGATCAACAGCTCGGCGATGCCGGGCCG
The DNA here is from genome assembly GCF_049728535.1 of Tepidimonas sp. HKU77. NCBI lineage: Bacteria > Pseudomonadati > Pseudomonadota > Betaproteobacteria > Burkholderiales > Tepidimonas > Tepidimonas sp. HKU77. Next base: position 194,753 of record NZ_CP187300.1, read on the forward strand.
CCCATGCACCAGCGAAACCAGCATCGACGCCAGCAGCACGCCCCCCACGCCCAGGGTCGAGGCCTTGGTCGGGGCGTGCAGCCGCATGTAAAAGTCGGGAAAGCGCACCAGTCCAATCGAGCCCACGAGCAAAAAGAACGAGGCCACCAGGATCAGCACCCCAGCTAGGTGTTCCAGCCAAACGGTCATGTCGCTCCCCTTCACTCGATCACGTCACCACGGGTCACGTAGCGCGCCAGCGCCACCGTGGAGACGAAGCCCATCATCGCGACGATCAACGCCGCCTCGAACAGCAGCGGCGTGTCGTAGCGCATCCCCAGCAGGATGACCAGCGCCACCATCCCCATGTACAGCGTGTCGAGCGCCAGGATGCGATCGAGCCGCTCGGGCCCACGCAGCAGACGCCAGCCACACAGCAGCACCGAGACCGCCACCGTCACCGCGCCCACGTCCAGCGCCCATGCCAACAGCGCACTGCTCATCCCCGACCTCCTCGTCCCGATGCACCATGCGCATCGTCATCGACCCCGAATATCCGCAGCAGGGGCGCCTCGTAGCGCGCCTTCATGTCCGCCACCATCGCGGCGGCATGGTCGCAGTTGAGTGCGTGCACGCGGATCTCGCCCCGCTCCTCGTCGACCACCGCCGATACGGTGCCCGGCGTCATCGTGATGATGCTGGCAAACAAAGCGTTCACGCTCGGGTGGGTGCTGGCCAGTGGCACGCGCAGCCACGCTGGCTGCACGCGCTGCAGGGGGCCCAGCGTCAACCGGGCCACCGTCACATTGGCCACCACGATGTCCCACAACACCACGAAGAACAATCGCACGGCGCCGGGCCAGTGGATGCAACTGGCCGCACCCAAAAACGGGGCCAACAGTCGCGGCAGCCCCCAACCCAGCAGCACCGCCGTCAATAGGTGCACGAGCGCCACGCTGTGCGACAACGCCAGCCAGGTCGCCGCCAGCAACAGCGACAGCACGGGATGGGGAAACCAGACGCGCCAGCGGGGCGTCCCGTCGGCGGGGTGGAAAGGCGCGCGCGGGGTCGGCGTGGTCATGGGCGGTCCTCCTGCGCGGCACCGGTCGGCGCCGCGTCGTTCGGCAGCACGCGGCGGCCGTCGTACGGCCGCGTCGTCGGCACGTCCGCGCCACCTTGGCGCTGCAGCACGGTGGCCGCGTAATGATCCTTGTCGGTCAACTGCTGGGCCAGCGCATCGGTATAGGCCTTGATGGGACTTGCCGCGAGTGCCATCGCCACCGTCAGCCCCATGAAAATCCACGGTGCAGCCAGCAACCGCGCGCTACTGCCCGCCGCAGTGACGCTGCCGTCATCGGGCTGCACGTGCCAGAACATCACCACCCCTGCCCGCGCCAAGCCCAGCAGGGTCATAAACCCCACGCCCAGCACCACGGCCCACACCCACGGCTGCACGGGCAAATCCGCCGTGCTCTGCAGCAGCATCAGCTTGCCCAAAAAACCGGGCAGCGGCGGCAGACCGGCCGCCGACGCAGCACCAAACAGCATCATCACTCCCAGCAGCACGGGCTCGCGCACGGCAGGGGCGGGCTGCAGGCGGTCGTGCATCGTCCCGCGCTGGGCGGCCACCAGCTCGGTGAACAAGAACAAACCCGCGATCACCACAGTGCTGTGCAGCGTGTAGTACAGCGCCGCGGACAGCGTGGCCGGCGTAAACAGCGCCACCCCGGTGAGGATCGTGCCCACGGAAGACACGGTCAGGTACGCCACCATGCGTGCCAGGGTGTGCGCCGCCAACGCCCCCAGCACGCCCAGCACACTGGTCAGCAGCGCCGCCGGCAACAGCCACGACTGCGCCGTCAACGACGCCGCCCCGGCGTCGACCCCGAAAATCACCCAGTGCACGCGCACGATGCTGTACACCCCGACCTTGGTCATGAGGGCAAACAGCGCCGCCACCGGCGCGCTGGCCGCGGCGTAGGTGCCCGGCAACCAAAAGTACAGCGGCACGAGCGCGGCCTTGAGCCCGAACACCACCAGCAGAATCAGCGCTGCCGACTGTGCCAGCCGCAGCGCATCGCCCTCCAGGCGCGCGACCTGCAGCGCCGCATCGGCCATGTTGAGCGTGCCGGTGACCGAGTAAAACATCGCCAACCCAATGAGGAACAGCGCCGATGCCGTCAGGTTGAGCACCACGTAGTGCACGCCCATGCGCAGGCGCTCGCGCCCCAGGCCGTGCAGCATCAGCACGTAGGACGCGATCAGCAGCACCTCGAAAAAGACGAACAAGTTGAACAAGTCGCCGGTCAGGAAGGCGCCGTTGAGCCCCATGAGCTGGAAGTGAAACACCGCGTGGAAATGTCGCCCGCGCACGTCCCAGCCGCCGCAGGCATACCACAGCACGGGCACGGCCACCGCTTGCGTCAGCAGCACCATCAGGGCCGACAGTCGATCCAACACCAGCACGATGCCGAACGGCGCGGGCCACTCGCCCAGCTCGTAGACCATCAGCTCGCCGCTGGCCGCGCGCGCCACCAGCCCCACGGCCATGGCCAGGCCCAACGCGGCCGACGCCAGGCTGAGCGCGCGCCGCCAGCGCACGCGCGCGCCGCCGTGCGGTCCACCTTGGGCCGACAGGCCATCGTGGTCGCCCAGCAACAACAAGGCCACCGCCGTCAACGACGGCAGCAGCACCGACAGCACGGGCGCATGCGTCCCCCAGAATGCCAGCAGGGCCTGCATCAACCCGCCCCCCCATCACGGCCCGCCGCGCCACCGCGGCCGCCCGGCTCGGCGCCATCGACGTGATCGCTGCGCGCCTCGTGCGCGCTGCGCAGGGCCAGCTCGACGACGAACCCCGTGGTGGCAAAGCCGATCACGATCGCCGTCAACACCAGAGCCTGCGGCAGCGGATCGGCCACTGGCTCGTTGCCGATCAGGATGGGATGGGCATCGGTCCACAGCCGCCCCATGACGAAAATGAAGACGTTGACCGCGTAGCCGAGCAGCGACAGGCCCAGCACGACGGGGAAGGTGCGCCCGCGCAACAGCAGGTACACGCCACACGCGGTCACCATGCCAATGCCGGTGGCGACGAGAAATTCCATGCTCATGAGCGTTGCTCCTGGTGTCCGTCGGCCGACTGGGGCCCGTCGACGCTCGCCGCCCCGAGGACGGAGATCGTCAACAACGTGGCGCCCACCACGGTCGCATACACCCCCAGGTCGAACAGCGCGGCTGATGCCAGCGGCAGCTCACCCAGCAGCGGAACATAGGGGTGCCCATGCGCACTGGTCAGGAATGGCCGACCAAAAACGAAGGCCCCCGCCCCCGTCAACCCCGCGATGGCAAGCCCCGATCCGATCCAGCGCACGTAACGCCGTCCGCCCTGGGCACGCAACAGCGCTTCGGCGGGACCTTGCCCCATCGCCATGTATTGCAGCACGATGGCCACCGCCGTCACCAGGCCCGCGATGAAGCCCCCGCCCGGCATGTTGTGGCCACGCATGAAGATGTAGAGCGCCACCACCAAGGCCACCGGCAACACCACCGACGCCGCCACCCGCAACAGCAAGGGATGCTGCGCAAACGTCCAGCGCCGCCCCTGTTCGTCGACCGGCGGGCGGTGCACGCGCATGCCCTCCATCAGTGCCAGCACGCCGATGGCCGCGATGGCCAGCACGGTGATCTCGCCAAAGGTGTCGTAGCCGCGGAAATCGACCAGGATCACGTTGACCACGTTGCTGCCACCGCCCTTGGGCAGCGACTGCTCCAAAAAGTACCAGGCGATGGAGGCGTGATCGCGCGTGAGCATCACCCAGGCGATCCAGGCGATACCAGCGCCCGCAGCCAGCGCCAGTGCCGCGTCGCGCAGCCGGCGGTTGGCCGACGACTCGCGCGGCGTGTACTGGGGCAGCAGCGCCAGCCCAATGAGCAACAGCACGGTCGACACCAGCTCCACCGACAGCTGCGTCAACGCCAGATCGGGCGCCGACAGGCTGACGAAGGTCAGCGACGTCACCAACCCCACGACCCCCACCAGCACCACGGCCAGGAAGCGCTGGTGGTGGGTCAGCACCAAGGCGATACATGTCGCCGCGAGCAACAGCCACACCACCACGGCCAGCACGTTGGCATCCAACGGCGTGCGCCCACCCGTGCCGATGGGCTGCCCCACCAATGGCGCGGCCGCCACCACGATGGCCGCCCCCAACAACCACACCAGGTAGCGCTGCAGCGAGCCGTTTTCCAGCGCCACCGTCAGGCGTCCAGCGACACCGAACAGCGCGTCCACGGCCGACTCGAACAGCGCACGCCCCGTCCAGCGGCCAAACCAGTCTTCCGACACGATGCGGTGCAGGCGCCGCCCCCGCACCAGCGCCGCGTACAGCGCCACCCCACCGACGAGCGCCAGCGCGCTCATCAGCAGCGGTACATTGAACCCGTGCCACAAAGACAGGTGATACGCTGGCAACGCGCCCCCCACCATGGCGCGGGCGGCGACATCGACGAGCGGCCCGGCCACCAGCGCCGGCAGCACCCCCACCAGCAGGCACAGCAGCACCAGCAGCGCCACGGGCAGCTTCATGCCCAGCGGCGGCTCGTGCGGGTGGGCGTTGGGCACTTCGCCCAGCGGGCCGTTGAAGAAGGTATCGTGCACCAGCCGCAGCGAATACGCCACGCTGAACGCCCCGGCCAGCGTCACCACCACGGGCAGCAGCGCGCCCCACGGCGATGTCGCCGCCGTCACGGCCTCGGCAAAAAACATTTCTTTCGACAAAAAGCCATTCGTCAGCGGCACCCCCGCCATGGCGGCGGCGGCCACCAGCGCCAGCGCCCCCGTCCACGGCATGAAGGCCCACAGGCCCCCGAGCTGACGCATATCGCGCGAGTGCGTCTCGTGGTCCACGATGCCCGCCACCATGAACAGCGAGGCTTTGAACGTTGCATGGTTGAGCACGTGAAACACCGCCGCCACCGCCGCCAGCGGCGAGCCCAGCCCCACCAGACACGTCACCAGCCCCAGGTGGCTGACCGTCGAATACGCCAGCAGCCCCTTGAGATCATGCTTGAACAGGGCGATGAAGGCCGCAAACAGCAGCGTCACCGCCCCCACCGTGGTCACGATCGCCTCGAACCACCCCGACCCCGCCAGCACCGGGTGCAGCCGCATCAGCAAAAAAACGCCTGCCTTGACCATGGTGGCCGAGTGCAGGTACGCCGACACCGGTGTGGGCGCCGCCATCGCGTCGGGCAGCCAGAAGTGGAACGGAAACTGCGCGCTCTTGGTGAACGCGCCCAGCAAAATCAACAGCAGCGCCGGCAGGAACAGTGGATCGGCCTGGATCTCCGCCGCGCGCCCCGTCATCTCGCTGATCTCGAAGGTGCCCGCGATCAGCCCAAGCAGCACAAAGCCACCCAGCATCGCCAGCCCACCGCCACCCGTGACGGCCAGCGCCTGGCGCGCACCGCTGCGCGCATCGGGCCGATGGCTCCAGTAGCCCACCAGCAAAAAGGACGACACACTGGTCAGCTCCCAGAACACGACCAGCACCAGCAGGTTGTCCGACAGCACCACGCCCAGCATGGCGGCCATGAACAGCATCAGCAGCGCGTAGAACTTGGCCGCCGAGTCCTGTGGCGACAGGTAGTAACTGGCGTACAGGATGATCAGCAGGCCGATGGCCGTGATCAGCCCGGCGAACATCAACGATAGCCCGTCCAGCCGCAAGCTCAGGTGCAGGCCGATCTCGGGCACCCAAGGGAAAAATGCCCGCTCCCCCACCCCGCTCCAGGCGGCCGGGGCCTGCAGCAGCAGCAACACCAGACTGCCGACGGTGACGGCGGCGGCGGCCAGCGCCGCGGCACGACGCGAGCGCCCGCCGAGCACCCCCGTCAGCGCAGTCCCCAACAGCAGGGGCAAAAAAACGATCAACAGCAGAGTCATCGCATGGACTCAAGGCACGGGCGGGCACCCCCGAAGGGCGACCACCGCAGGATGAATGACGCCCCGGATTGTAGGCAAGTGCGCCAGCCCCCCGGCACGCCAGGTCACGCGCGCGGCGCGGGCGGCTGGTTCACCGGCGTCAGCGCCCGCCCTTCTGTCAGATACGCAATCAGATTGTCCACCGCCAGATCGACCATGGCGCGTCGCGTGCGCAGCGTGGCGCTGGCGATGTGGGGCGTGAGCACCACGTTGGGCACCGAAAGCAACCCCGGGTGCACCGTCGGCTCGCCCTCGAACACGTCCAGCCCCGCGGCGGCGATGCGGCGCTCGCGCAGCGCCTCGGCCAGCGCCGCATCATCCACGATGCCGCCGCGCGCCAGGTTGACCAGCACGGCGCTGGGCTTCATGCGCGCCAGCTCCGCCGCACCGATGGTGTGGTGACTCTGCGGTGTATAGGGCAGCACCAGCACCAAGTGGTCCGACTCGCGCAGCAGCGTGTCCTTGTCCACCCAGGTGGCGCGGCACGCCCCCTCCACCGCTGCATCCAGCCGGTGCCGGTTGTGGTAGAGCACGCGCATGCCAAAGCCGTGCGCGCCCCGGCGCGCGATCGCCTGCCCGATGCGGCCCATGCCCAAAATGCCTAGCGTCGTGCCGTGTACCTCGGCGCCGACGAAAAAATCGTATGACCAGCGCGTCCACTGCCCGGCGCGCAAAAAGCGCTCGCTCTCGGTAACGCGCCGCGCCGCGGCCAGCAGCAGCGCAAAGCCAAAGTCGGCCGTGGTCTCGGTCAGCACGCCTGGCGTGTTGGTGCCCACCACACCGTGCGCATCCATCGCCTCGACGTCGAAGTTGTTATAGCCCACCGTCATGTTGGCCGCGATGCGCAGCGCGGGGCAGGCGCGCAGCAGCGCGTCATCGACGCGCTGGGTGCCCGTCAGCAGCACACCGGCCTTGCCCTGCAGGCGACGGATCAACGCCTCGCGCGGCCACTCTTCGTCCGTGGGGTTGTCCTCGACGTCGAAGTGCTGGCGCAGGCGCTCGACGGCCTCGGGAAAGACCGCCCGCGCCACCAATACTGCGGGTCGGCCGCCGCTTGCCGATGCGCACGGATGTCCGTCCATCGCACTTACTCCACCCAGGTCACGAAGCGCTCGATCGGCTCGCGCGGGGTGACAAACCGGTTGACCAGCGCGTCCGGGTCGGCATAGCCGAGCGACATCCCGCACACCAGCATCTCGTGCTCGCTGGCGCCGATGTGCGGCAGGATGATGCGGGCATAGGCATTCCAGGCCGCCTGCGGGCAGGTATCCAGCCCGTGCGCGCGCGCGGCGATCATCAGGTTTTGCAAAAACATGCCCGTGTCCACGAGCGAGCCGCGTCCCATCACGGTGTCGATCGTCACCATCAGCCCCACCGGCGCGTCGAAGAAGCGAAAGTTGCGCTGGTGCTGCGCGTGCATCTTGTCCTTGTCGCCCTTGCCGATGCCCAGCAGCCCGTACAGCCCCCAGCCGTTTTCGCGGCGGCGGTCGATGTAGGGGCTAACCCACTGGCTGGGGTAGTAGTCATAGGCCTCCTGATAGTCGGCCGCCAGCGCCGGGTTGGCACGGATCGCATCGTGCGCGGCGCACACCTGCTCGACCAGCGTGTCGCGCGCACGGCCCTGCAGCACATAGACCTTCCACGGCTGGGTGTTGGTGCCCGATGGCGCGCGCGCCGCCACTTGCAGCAGCCGCTCGATCAGCGGCCGCGGCACCGGCCGCGGCAAAAAGGCGCGCACCGAACGCCGCCCGACGATGGCCGCCTCCACCTGCGCGGGGTCGATGGCGCGCGCCGCCGCACGCAGCGGATCGAGCTCCAGCCGCGGCAGCGCGATTTCTGGTTCGCCTTGGGCGACCCCCGACGCAGCGGGTACTGAAGCGTTCATTGCAATTCCTCCAAAACGCGACGCAGCGCGGCGGGCAGCGCCGGCACTGGACGCCGGCTGACGCGATCCACGTACACGTGCACGAAGTGCCCCCGCGCGGCGCAGGTGTCGGCGCCCGTGGCAAAGATGCCGACCTCGTAACGCACACTGGATCGGCCGATGTGCGCCACGCGCAGCCCCGCCTCCACGGGCTGCGGAAACGCCAGCGACGCAAAGTAGTGACACTGCGTCTCGACCACCAGCCCGATCACGTCCCCCACATGGATGTCTAGCGCCCCGCGGCCGATCAAGTAACCGTTGACCGCCGTGTCGAACCAACTGTAGTATACCACGTTGTTGACGTGGCCGTAAATGTCGTTGTCCGCCCAGCGCGTGCCAATGGGCACCCAGGCGCGGTAATGGGATCGGGGCAAAGGCTGGGGCCGTTCAGTGGCAGTGCTGCCATGCGTCACGGGGAATACTCCTGTTGTCGACGGGTCTCGCCCGATTCTGCCATCGCCCGCCAGCGCCGCCAGTACGCGAGTGCGACACGGTAGGTGTTGCACTGCACGCGCACCGTGGTGGCGATGTCGTGCCCGTAGCCGCCCGCCATGACCATCGCCAGCGGCAATCGGCGCTGCCACGCCCACTCGAACACGCGCCGGTCGCGCGCCTCCATACCGTCGTCGGTCAGCTTCAGGCGGCCCAGCCGATCGCCCTCGTGCGGATCGGCCCCCGCCAGGTACAACACCGCGTCTGCGGCGAAGCGCCGCTCCAGCTCGCCCAGTGCCCACTCCAGCGCTTCCAAATACTCGGCATCGCCGCAGCCGTCGGGCAGTTCGACATCACAGTCACTGGGCTCCTTGCGAAACGGAAAATTGCGCGCCCCGTGCAGCGACAGCGTGAAGACCGACGGGTCGTCGCGGAAGATGCGCGCCGTGCCGTTGCCCTGATGCACATCCAGGTCGATGATGGCCACACGCAGCGGCCGCGCACGCTGGGCTGCGCCCCGCCGCGCCCACTCCGCCTGCAACAGGCGGGCCGCCACCGCCACGTCGTTGAAGACGCAAAACCCACTGCCCTTGTCTGGATAGGCATGGTGGGTGCCGCCCGCGATATTGGCCGCCACTCCCTCGCCCGCCAGCGCGACGCGAAACGCCTGCACCGTCGCCCCCACAGAACGGCGTGCGCGCTCGACCATCGCCGGGCTCCACGGAAATCCGATCTCGCGCTGCTGCGCCGCGCTCAGCGCGCCGTGCACGACGGCATCGACGTACGCAGGCGTGTGCGCCAGCGCCAGCTCGCCGTCACTGGCCGGCTCGGCCAGCCGCAGCCGGATGTCCGGCTCGCGGGCCAACACGTCGCGCAGCAGCGCGTACTTGGCCATCGGAAAGCGGTGACCCGCGGGCAGCGGCAACACGAACTGCGTGGCATAAAACACCTGCATGACGCCAAGTGTGCCAGGAAGATCCGCCGGCATCCGCCCGCGGGGAGATGGCTGCCAGTGCGCGCCCGGCGTGTGGAATACTCACGACAGCGTACCGTTGCGCAAACTCTCCCCAACCCCATGAAAGCCAGTATTTGGTTCGCGCTCGGCGCGGCAGTCCTGTTCGGTTTGAGCACGCCATTCGCCAAACTATTACTGGGGTCGGTGTCGCCAGTTTTGCTGGGTGGGCTGCTTTACCTGGGCAGCGGTATTGGCTTGATGGCCGCGCGGCTGTGGCGTGACCAAGGCTGGCATACCACCGGAATGCGACCGGACGATTGGCCGTGGCTGGCAGGCGCGATCTTGTTTGGAGGTGTGTTGGGTCCCGTAGCCCTGATGCTAGGCCTGCAGCACACAGCCGCGGCCACGGCCTCTTTGCTGCTCAATCTTGAAACGGTGCTCACTGCCGTTTTGGCCTGGGTGATCTTCAAGGAAAATGCCGATCGACGGGTGGTGGCGGGCATGATGGCCATCGTGGCAGGCGGCTTGATTCTGTCGTGGCCAGCCCAAGGGGCGGCAGAGACCGGAATGAACTGGAGCGCGGGGCTGATCGTGCTGGCCTGCCTGTGTTGGGCCATCGACAACAACCTCACGCGCAAGGTATCCGCATCCGATGCGTTGTTCATCGCGGGCAGCAAGGGGCTTGTGGCCGGTTGTGTGAACGTCACTGCGGCCATGGCCCTGGGTACGCTTTGGCCCACGCTACCCGGCGTGCTGGCTGCGATGGTGGTGGGGCTGTTGGGCTATGGCATCAGCCTGGTGTTGTTTGTGCTTGCGCTCAGAGGCCTGGGTACCGCCCGCGCCGGTGCGTATTTCTCCGTGGCACCGTTCATTGGCGCTTTGGTGTCATTGTGGTGGTTGGGCGAATCGGTTGGACCCGGGTTCTGGGTAGCGTGCGGGTTGATGGTTTTGGGCATCTGGCTGCACCTGACCGAGCGACACGAACACGAACACACACATGAGCCACTAGAACACAGCCATGCCCATGTCCACGACGAGCACCACCAGCATGAACATGCCTTTGCCTGGGATGGGCGAGAGCCCCATGTGCATGTGCATCGGCACCAGGCCATCACGCACCGACATCCGCATTTTCCGGACATTCATCATCGACACAAGCACTAGCCTCACACAGGGGGATTGCCAAGGTGCCTGCAATGCGTGATAATCAACGCATGCTGCAGCGCAGCAAAAGCAGTCACCCACTTTCGGAGGAAACCATGCTGACCCCAGAACAACTGGCGGCCGCCCACAAGGCCAACATCGACATGCTCTTCGGGCTGACCCGCAAGGCGTTCGAGGGGGTCGAAAAGCTGGTCGAACTCAACCTGCAAGCCACCCGTGCCGCGCTGCGCGACTCCGCCGATCAGACGCAGGCCCTGCTGTCGGCCAAAGATGCACAAGAACTGCTGCAGCGCCAGGCCGCGCTACTGCAGCCGTTGGCCGAAAAAGCCATCGCCTACAGCCGCCAGCTGTATGACATCGCCGCCAGCACCAGCAGTGCCTTCACCGAACTGGCCGAGCACAACGCCGCCGACGTGCAGCTCAAGGCGCAGGCGGTGATGGACAACATCGCCAAGAATGCCCCGGCTGGCACCGAAGCCGCCGTCGAGGCCATGCGCAACGCGGTCAACGCCGCCACCTCGGCCATGGAAACCATCCAGCAAGCCGTGCGGCAGGCCAACGAGCTGGCGGCCCAGCAGTTTCACCAGGCCGCCGAGCAGGCCCAGCAACACCTGCACGCGAACACCACGGCGGCCGCCCCCGCCAAGGCACCGGCGCGCCCGCGCCGCAGCAGCAGCGCGGGCTGACGCCCGGGGCCATTGTCACGAGTTGTCTCCTCGGGTCTCTTCGAAATCGGATTCAGGGACCCTTCAAGCCCCGCCGCTGGCGGGGCTTTTTTTCGCCACGTCCGCAGCCGGCGGTGCCTGAGGGTGGTCCACCAGCGAGCGCACCCGTTCGTACAGCCCCGGCAGATCGCGGTGAATCGTCCTCCAGACGATTTCAAAGTCCACCTTGAAATAGCCGTGCGCAACGGCGTTGCGCATTTGGTAAGCAAACGACAACGGCAGCTCCGGGTGGGCAGCCGCAAATTCGGGATAGTATGTCAGGATCTTGTTGCTGGCCTCGCCGATGATCTCGACATTTCGAATCACCGCGTCTTGAACCAGATCATGGTTCAGAAATTCGGCCTCGTCGATGTCTCGGGTATAGCGGTCGATGCGCTCGATGGCCTGCGCGATGTGCCCTAGATAGTCCACCAGGCGTTGCCGATCGCGGTTCATACCGGGCGAGCCTGTGCCAGCACCGAAGCCCGGAAGTGGTCGGGCAGTGCGTTGGGCGTCAGCACATCGACAGGCACTCCCAGAAGCGTGCTGAGTTCGTGACGGATGGCTCCGATGTCGAAAAGGGTGGTCTCCGGCGTGGGATCAATCAGGATGTCCAAGTCGCTGCCGTCGGTGTCCTCGCCACGCAGGACGGAACCAAACACCCGAGCGTTGCAGGCGCGGTGCGACTCGACCACTTGCCGAATGGCCGCACGGTTCAAGACCAAGGCTTCCGAAGGCCTCATACGCTCGTCTCCACAATGAGCCCATGGTAGACCAACCTAGCAGGGAGCGCAACAACCGCGCCCGGATTGACGGCGAGATGACATCATGGGTGCCGCCGCAATGGCAGAAACGCCCGCGAAACGGGTGACGTTTTACGCCCGGCCCGAGGGCAGCGGCTGGCGCAGCGCGACGAGCCGCTCGCGCAGCGCGGGCAAGGCGGCCTGCATGGCCGCGCGTCCAGCCGCAATGCTGCGCTGGCGCGCCGCAAAGTCGGCACTGCCCACCCCGTCGAGTGCTGGGCGCACCACGACGTCGGCGCGCGCCAGCACATGCCGGTTGATGGTCTGCCCCATGATGGTGAAGGTTTGCAGCAGCACCCGCACCGGATCGGTCTGCACCAGCGGCTCGGCAGGGCTGGAGATGTCCACCGCCAACACCAGCTCGGCGCCCATCTCGCGCGCCTGCTCCACCGGTACCGGCGCCACCAGGCCGCCATCGACATAGGTGCGACCAGCGATGGCCACAGGCGAAAACACCCCCGGCACCGCACTCGAGGCGCGCACCGCCAAGCCCGTGTCGCCGCGCCGAAACAGCACCGGGTGGCCCGTCGCTAGGTCGGTGGCCAAAATGCCCAGCGGCAGCGGCATCGCCTCGATCAGCCGCCCCTGCACCATGCGGTTGACGTAGCGCGCCAGCGCCTCGCCGCGCAGCAGCCCGCGGTTGAAAATCGGCACTGTCCAATCGGCGATGGTCGCCTCCTCCATCTCCAGCGCTGCACGCTCCAGCGCCGCACCGCCCAAGCCATGCGCATACAGCGCCGCCACTAGGCTGCCCGCCGACGTGCCCACCACCAAGTCGGGGCGGATGCCCTCGCGCTCGAGCACCTGGATCACCCCCACGTGGGCAAACCCCCGTGCCGCGCCCCCGCCCAGCGCCAACCCGATGCGCGGCGGCCGCAGGGGCGGCTCGAGCGGTGGCGCCGGAACAGCAGGTGGCGACGGAGGGGGCGGTGTTGCGCAGCCGCCTAACATCCAGGCCGCCAGTGCCGCAGCGCTCCCTGCCAGCCACTGCCGCCGAGATGGCATCGGTAAAAAAGTTTGCTTTTCTCTCTCCATAACGATAATGATTCTTGTTTGTGGTATTATCCCTCTCGTCATCGCACCGGCTGCATCGATCGCCGTGGCCGATGCACTGTCAGACCCTCATCGCCACAAGGAGCTCTACCCATGTCGAACCGTCCTTCACCGCTGCGTCGCCGCTTCGTACAAGGCACGCTGGCCGCCCTGACACTGGCCACCCCGCTGCTCATGCCCGTGATCGCCGCGGCGCAGGACAAGGTGCTGCACCTGTACTCGGCGCGCCACTACCCCGGTGACGAAGTCATCTACGACACCTTCACCCGCACCACGGGCATCGCCATCAAGCGTGTCGACAGCGACGACGCCGGCATTGTCGCGCGGCTGCGTGCTGAAGGCGCCGCCTCCCCTGCCGACGTGGTGCTGCTGGTCGATGCCGCGCGCATGGCCGCCGCCGACGCGCAGGGGCTGTTCCGCCCCATCCGGTCGGCCAAGCTCGACGCGGCCATCCCGCCCGAGCTGCGTGCCGCGCGCACACCCGAAGGCGTAACCTGGACCGGCTTTTCGACGCGGGCGCGCGTCATTGTCTACGACCCGCTGCGCGTCAAGGCCGAAGACGTCGCCACTTACGAGCAACTCGCCGACCCCAAGCTCAAAGGCCTGCTGTGCACACGCAGCGGCTCGCACCCGTACAACCTGTCGCTGTTTGCCACCGTCATCGAACGCATGGGGGATGAAAAAGGCCAAGCCTGGCTCAACGGGTTGGTCGCCAACATGGCGCGCCCGCCCAAAGGGGGCGACACCGACCAGATCCGCGCCGTGGCCAGCGGCGAGTGCGGTGTGGCGCTGACCAACAGCTATTATCTGGCGCGGCTGGTCAAATCCGACAAGCCCGAAGACCGCACGGTGATCGAGCGCGTGCGCGTGGTCTTCCCCAACCAAGCCACCACGGGCACGCACATCAATATCGCCGGCGCCGCCGTGGCGCGCCACACCAAGAACCTGGACGCCGCGGTGCAGTTCATGGAATTTTTGGCCAGCCCGTTTGCACAAGACTACTTCGCCAACGGCAACAACGAGTACCCGGCGGCGCGCGGCGTCAAGATCGACAACCCCGCGCTCAAGGCCATCGGCGGCGACGCTTTCAAGCGCGAGACCATTCCGCTCGCGGTCGTGGCCAAAAATCTGCCCAAGGTGCAGCAAATGCTCGACCGCGCCGGCTACAAGTGATGCACGCGTGCCGCTCCCACACAGAGCGGCCGCGCACCGACTCCTGGTAGAGTGCACCCCATGGTGCTTGACGCGCCCACCGCTGGTGGGCGCTTTTTTTCGCCTATGATTGACGTTTACGTCAACGTCAAATCAGCACAGGAGATCGGCCATGGAAATCGCGGGCAAGGTATTTGTGGTCACGGGCGGCGCGTCGGGCCTGGGCGAAGGCACGGCACGCCGACTGGCAGCCGCCGGCGGCCGCGTCGTCATCGCCGACCTGCAAGACGAGCGCGGGCAGGCGGTGGCGCGCGAGATTGGCGGCAGCTATGTGCGTTGCGACGTCAGCCAAGAGGCCGACGCCCAAGCCGTCATCGACCAGGCGGTCGCACTGGGCAAGCTGGCCGGGCTCGTCAATTGCGCCGGCATCGCCCCGGCCGAAAAAACGGTCGGTAAAAACGGCCCGCACCCGCTGGCGCTGTTCAACAAGGTCATCCAGGTCAACCTGGTGGGCACGTTCAACATGATCCGGCTTGCCGCGCACGCCATGAGTGCCAACGAACCCGAGCCCACCGGTGAGCGCGGTGTCATCGTCTCCACCGCGTCGGTGGCCGCGTTCGAAGGGCAAATCGGCCAAGCGGCCTATGCCGCGTCCAAGGGTGGTGTGGTCGGCATGACGCTGCCGATTGCGCGCGACCTCGCCAAACTCGGCATCCGCCACATGACGATCGCACCGGGCATCTTTGGTACACCGATGCTGTTTGGCATGCCGCAAGCAGTGCAAGACGCGCTGGCGGCCATGGTGCCCTTCCCGTCACGCTTGGGGCGTCCCGACGATTACGCCAAGCTGGTGCAGCACATCATCGAAAACGATATGCTCAATGGCGAGGTGATCCGCCTCGACGGCGCGATTCGCTTGCAGCCGCGCTAAAGGAGAGGCCCTCGTCCCCGGGGAGCGCTACACTGGCGGCTGTCCGCGCGTCTACACGGCTGACCCGCAACCATGGCCACCCCGACTCCACAAGAAATCGCCCGCGAGGCCGTCAAGCTACTGGCGGCGCGTCGGCTGCCGCCCACGCCCGACAATTTTCAGAGCGCCTACCATGAGGTCGCGGGCACCCGGCCGCTGCAGCCGTTTCCGCTGCTGCAATTGCGCCAGATCGGCCAAGCGTTGCCGGAGCGCACCCCGGCTCAAGTGCGCTTCAAGGCGCTGTTCAACAAGGCCGTCTCGCGCCACAGTTGGGAAGACCTGGAAAAACTGCTGACGCAGCACCTGGCCAGCGCGGCGGCTGCCCCACCACCCGTCGGTAGCACCCGCGAGGAACGCGATAACGCCCCACCCGCTGCGCCCACCGCGCCAGCCGCTTCGGCAGACGCTGCGCCGCCCATCGCGCCCGAGATCGCCGAGCAGACGGCGCGCATCATCGACATCGCCCAGCCGCTGGTGGCGGCTGACGACGCCCGGCTGCAGCAACTGGGCAGCGAACTGGTGCAGTACCTGCGCCTGCCCGATCACCACACACCGACCCTGCGGCGCCTGCTGGCCGATTACGCATGGCGACTGTCGTTTGGGGTTGAAGAGCAATTGGGCGTACGCGAGGGGCTGTTGGCGCTGCTGCGCCAAGTGCTCGAACAGCTCGATGCGCTCAGCCCCGACAACCCATGGCTACGCCAGCAGTTGCAAGCGCTGGTGCAAGCCGTGCAGCCGCCGCTGTCGCAACGCCGGCTGGAGGACCTGCACAGCCGGCTCAAGGACATCGCCGCCAAGCAAGTGCAGGCGCGTGAGCAGACGCTGCAAGCCCAGGAGCTGATGCGCCAGACGCTGGCCACCTTTCTGGAGCGGCTGGCGCAGACGGCCGACGCCACCAGCCAGTACCACAGCAAATTCGAAGCCTGCGCGCAGCGCCTGGAGCAAGCGACCAGCCTGGCCGACATGGCGCCGGTGGTGCAAGAAGCCATCCAGACCGCGCGCGCCTTCGCCACCGACACCCAGCGCGTGGCCGACGAGCTGATCGACTTGCGCGACCGCGCCAACCGCGCCGAAGCCGAAGTCCAACGGCTGCAGCGGGAGCTGGATCAGATGGCCGAGCTCGTCACGCACGACCTGCTGACTGGCGTACTCAACCGCAAGGGGCTGGAATCCGCCATCGACCGCGAAAGCCGGCGTGCCGAGCGCCAGGGAACGCACTTGTGCCTGGCGTTGCTGGACGTCGACAACTTCAAACGCCTCAATGACACCCTGGGCCATCTGGCCGGTGACGCGGCGCTCAAGCACCTGGCCGACGTCAGCCGCCGCAGCCTGCGGCCGCAAGACACCATCGGGCGCTACGGCGGCGAGGAGTTCATCATCATCCTGCCCGACACCGAGCCGACCGAGGCGGCCGAGGTCGTGCGCCGCCTGCAGCGTGACCTGAGCACGCACCTGTTTTTGCAAGGCGAGCAGCACGTGCTCATTACCTTCAGCGCTGGCGTGACCGAGCTGCGCGCGGACGAACCCGTGGCCGATGCCATCGCCCGCGCCGATGCTGCCATGTACCGTGCCAAGCGCGCCGGTAAAAACCGGGTCGAGATTGGCTAACATTTCGGCTCATTCCGCAGCTCAGCGCGTCGGGTCGGCCCCCCAAACACTTTCTGCCATCATGATGAATCGTCGTGGGATACTGCGGGGCGCGCTGGCCAGTGCGGCCGTGCTGGCCGCTGGCGGCGGCACCGGGTGCGCGGCGCGTGAGCTGCTACGGGTGGCCTACCACCCTTGGCCCGGTTATGCGCCGCTGGAGCTGGCCCGCAGCCTGGATTGGTGGGAAGAGGCTGCCGTGCAGGCACTGCGCACCGGCGCGGCGTCGGCATCGCTGCAAGCGCTGCGTGAAGGGCGCGTCGCGGCGGCCGCGCTCACGCTCGACGAAGTGATCGGCGCCCGCCACCAAGGACTGCCGCTGCGGGTCATGGGGATACTCGACATCTCGCTGGGGGCCGACCAAGTGCTGGCCCGCCCCAGCCATGCCGACCCTGCGCAGTGGCGCGGCGCGCGCCTGGGACACGAAAACAACGCCGTGGGCGAACTGATGGCCGTGGCGTGGCTGCAGGCCGCGGGGCTGCAAGCCAGCGACGTGCAGATGGTGCACGTCCCGTTCGACCGGCACGAGGCCGCTTGGCACCAACACGAGGTCGACCTGCTCGTGACCTTCGAGCCCACCGCAGGCCGCCTGCGCCATCGCGGGGCCGTGCCCATCTTCGACAGTGCGCAACTGCCCGCGCCCTGGGCTATCGTGGACGTGCTGGCGGTCCATGCGCGTTTTGCCACGGGTCGGCACACCCCCCAGTGGCGCGCACTGCTGGCCAGCGTGTGGGCGGCCCAGCGGCACCTCAACGAACTGCCGGAGGACAGCCGCTACCGACTCGCGCCCTGGCTAGACGTGCCGCGCGACGAGGTCTTCGCGCTTTTTGCCGGCCTGCGACTGACCGGCTGGCGCGACAACCGCGACTGGCTGGTGGGCGATGAAGCGCGCCTGCCCGCCGTGGCCGACGCGCTGCGCGACCTGATGCGCCGCAATGGATTGCTGTCGGGCACCGAAGTCGACACCCCCCTGGTGTGGCCCGATACCATCGGAACCGAAGCCCCGACATGAGCCCCCTGCGCCCTCCCCCCAATGCGGGTAGCGCCGCCCTGACGCGGCGCAGCTGGCTGCTGGGCGGGCTGGCACTGGCCGCCAGTGCCGTGCGCGCGGCGCATCCCCCGCGCCAGACGGTACGGTTGGGGATTCTGATCTACCGCCCGCTGGACGTCGAACAGCGCACCTGGCGACCACTGCTGCAAGCCCTCGACGAGCGACTCGCTCCGCTGACCGTCGAGGCCCAACTGCTGCCGTACGACGAACTCGACACCCATATCTCGGCACGGCGCGTCGATCTCGTCATCACCAACCCGGCGCACGCGGTCATGTTGGCGGTGCGCGAGGGGGCCAGTACCCCCATGGCCACGCTGGTACGCCGCCGTCGCGGCATCGAGACGACCGCCTTTGGTGGGGTGGTGCTGGTGGCCAGCCACAGCCGGCTACAGCATTGGCGCGATCTGCGCGGCCACCGCGTGGCGGCGGTGCACAAGGAATCGCTGGGCGGACTGCACCTGCAGCGCTTCGAACTGCACCGCCGTGGCGTGCGCGACAGCGAGATCGACTGGGTCTACACCGGCATGCCACACGACCGTGCCGTGCGCGCCGTCCTCGACGACCAAGCGGACGCCGCCTTCGTGCGTGACGGCGTGTGGGAAGCACTGCTGGCCAGCGGCGCCATCCCCCCGAACCGCCTGCGGGTGTTGCAACGGCAAGACCTGCCGGGCTACCCCGTGGCGGTGAGCACCCCGCTGTACCCCGAATGGGCGGTGCTGGCGCTGCCGCACGTGGACACCGCATGGCGGGGTTTGATCACGCAAGCCCTGTTGGCCCTGCGCGGCGACGCCCGGCTGGCCAGCGGTGAGATCGCGGGCTTCACACCGGCGCTGACCTATGCCCCGATCGAGCGCCTGCTGCGCGAGCTGCGCGCCGAACCTTTCGGCACCCCGCGCTTGACGTGGCAAGAAAACCTGCGTCTCAACGCGCCGGGCTGGGCAGCCGCCGCTGGGGGCATCGTGGCGCTGGGCGCACTCGCAGGCTGGATGGCCCACCAGCGCCGACGCCTGCAAGGCTTGCTGCGCGACAAGGCAACCCTGCTGGACGAGTTGGCGGTCGTGGCCAAGACGTTCGACAGCGCGCAGGGCGTGCTCATCACGGACGCTAGCGGGCGCGTCATACGCGTCAACCGGGCGTTCACCGCCATCACCGGCTACACCGAGGCCGAAGCGCAGGGCCGCAAGCCCGGCGAGCTGCTCGGCTCGGGCCGCCACGGGGCAGACTTTTACCGCGCCATGTGGGAGGCACTGCAGCGCGACGGCCACTGGGAGGGCGAAATCTGGAACCGCCGCAAGAACGGCGAGATTTACCCCGAATGGCTGACCATCAGCGCGGTCACCGACGCGGTCGGGAAAGTCCGGCACTACGTGGCCATCTTCAGCGACATTGGCTGGCGTGTACAGGCCGAGGCACAGATCCAACAACTCGCCTTCTATGACGCGCTCACCGGCCTGGCCAACCGCCGCCTGGCGCTGGATCGGCTGCAACAAGCCATCCTAACCGCGCGGCGCGACGGGCGCTGGGGCGCAGTGCTGTTCGTCGATTTGGATCATTTCAAGGCCATCAACGACGTGCACGGCCACGATGCAGGCGATGCCGTGCTGCGCGCGGTGGCCCAGCGGTTGCGCGCCGCGCTGCGCGAGCAAGACACCCCGGCGCGCTTAGGGGGAGACGAATTTTTGGTGCTGCTGCCCGCCGCACACCCCAGCCGGGCCAGCGCTGCCGACGCGGCGCGCACCGTGGCCGACAAAATCGTTATCGGTGTGACCGCACCACCGGAATTGCCTGGGCAAGCCCAGTCGACCCGATTGACGTGCAGCGTGGGCATCGCGCTCTTTGGTGACGACGATGCCCAGGCGGAAGACGCGGCAGCCGTGCTGCGCGCCGCCGACTTGGCCATGTACAGCGTCAAGCAAGGGGGGCGCAACGGCGTGGCCTTCTTCGACCCCGAGATGGAGGCCGCCATGCGCGAGCGCCAGCAGCGGCTGGACGCGCTGCGCGATGCCATCGACACGGGGAGGCTGTGCCTGTACCTGCAACCCCAGGTCGATGCCAAGGGGCGCATCGTCGGCGCCGAAGCACTGGTGCGCTGGCCGCAGGCGGATGGCAGCTTCATCCCCCCCAGCGAGTTCATCCCGCTGGCCGAGGAAAGCGGCCTGATCGTACCGCTGGGGCAACGGGTGCTGGCGCAAGCCCTGGCGCTGCTGGCGCGCTGGCGCGACGACCCGGCGCTGTCGCGCCTGCGGCTGGCCATCAACATCAGCGCGCGCCAGTTTGCGCAGCCCGACTTCGCCAACGGGCTGCTGCATGCGCTGCGGCAGGCCGGTATATCGCCCCAGCGGCTGGAAGTGGAAATCACCGAATCGGTTTTGTTGGGCGACATCGAAGAGGCACGACGGGTGCTGCAGACACTGGACCGGCACGGCCTGTCGCTGGCGATCGACGACTTTGGCACCGGCTATTCCTCGCTGGCCTACCTGGCCGAGCTGCCGTTCGACGTCATCAAGATCGACCAGCGCTTCGTGGCCCGGCTACAACAACACGACCGCCACTTCGAAGCCATCGTGACCACCATCATCGCGCTCGGGCGCCGCTTGGGGATGACCGTGCTGGCCGAAGGCGTGGAAACGCCCGAGCAGGCCCAGTACCTGCTCGAGCACGGTTGTCACCAATTGCAGGGCTATCTGTACGGGCGGCCCATGCCCGTCGAGGCGTTCGAGGCACTGGTGCGCGAGCGCCCCGGCGCGAGCCATGACGGCGGCAACGACAGCGGCACGCGATAATCCCGGCCTGTGGCCATCCCGAGCGAATTTTTGCAGACGCTGCTGGCGCGCGTGGACCTCGTCGAGGTCGTCGGGCGCTATGTGCCGCTGCGCAAGGGGGGCGCCAATTTCGTCGGGCTGTGCCCCTTCCACGCCGAAAAGTCGCCCTCCTTCACCGTCAGCCCCAGTAAGCAGTTCTATCACTGCTTTGGCTGCGGCGCGCACGGCAACGCGATCGACTTCCTGATGGCGCACACGGGCGCCTCGTTCCCCGAAGCGGTGCGCGACTTGGCGCAGCAAACAGGGCTGACCGTGCCCGATGACGAGCGCTCGCCGCAGGAGCGCGCGCGCGCCGCAGCGCAGCGCCAGCGACAAGCCACACTGACCGAAGTGCTCGCACTGGCGGCACGCGCCTATCGAGCGCAGCTCAAAACGTCGCCGCGCGCCATCGACTACCTCAAACGCCGCGGCCTGACCGGGCAGGTGGCCAAGCGCTTCGGGCTGGGCTATGCGCCGCCGGGCTGGCGCTTTTTGTCCACCGTCTTTGCCGACTACCAGGACGAGCGGTTGGTGGAAGCCGGGCTGGTCATCACCAGCGACGACACCGGCGTGGCCGACGCCCCAGGCCAGCGCCGCTATGACCGCTTTCGCGACCGCATCGTCTTTCCGATCCGCAACGTCAAAGGCGAAGTGATCGGCTTTGGTGGCCGCGTGATCGACGCGGGTGAGCCCAAATACCTCAACAGCCCCGAGACACCCGTGTTTCACAAGGGCGAAGAACTCTACGGCCTGTTCGAGGCCCGCAGCGCCATCCGCCAAGCCGGGTGCGTGCTGGTGACTGAGGGCTACATGGACGTGGTGGCGCTGGCACAGTGGGGGTTCGAGCACGCGGTGGCGACGCTGGGCACCGCGTGCACGCCGGAGCACGTGGGCAAGCTGTTTCGCTTCAGCGACACGGTGGTGTTCGCCTTCGACGGCGACGCGGCCGGCCGACGCGCGGCACGACGCGCGCTGGAAGCCGCCCTGCCGCTGGCCACCGATACGCGCAGCGTACGCTTTCTGTTTCTGCCGCCAGAACATGACCCGGACAGCTTCGTGCGCGAGCGCGGCGCCGACGCCTTTGCCGCAGCGGTGCGCGACGCGACGCCGCTGAGCCGCTTTTTGCTGGAGGTGGCCGCCACCGATTGCGACCTGGACACGCCGGAGGGTCGGGCACGCTTGAGCGCGCAAGCGCAGCCGCTGTGGAGCGCCATGCCCGACGGTGCACTCAAGCGCCAATTGCTGCAGGAACTGGCCGACGCCATTGGACTCGAGGCGCGCGAGCTGGCGCAACTATGGGCGGCGCCCGGCCGGCACGGCGCGGTGGCCACCCGCGCACAGGCGCCCGAGCGGGCGGCGCCGCCGCGCCGCCCGCTGCCGCCGACGGGCGCCGCTCCCACCCAGCCCCGCTCTACCCCCGTGCGCGCCGCACCGTGCGCGGACTGCTGGGCCGCGCCGACCGGGTGGCGCGCATCGTGCTGGGCACACCGCAAGCGTGGGATTGGCTGACCGCCGACGACCACGCGCTGCTGGCCGCCGAACCGCCTCCCCACGGGCCGCTGTTCGCCTGGCTGGAGCGCCAGTGGCTGGAACATGGCCCTCAGCCCTGGGCCGCACTGCGCGAAGCACTGCGGGGAGAGCCGTTCGAGGCGCTGGCGGTGGCGCTGCACGACAGCGGACCGTGGCTGGAGCGCTTCGACGCCCCATCGGGCGATGGCGCGGCGGCGGATGCCGCCCCCGCAGACGAGGAGATCCGGCACGAGCTGCGTGAACTGCTGCGCCGCATCCGCATCGAAGCGCTCATGCGGCTGGAGACCGAGCTGATCGCCCGCGCCGCGACCGACCCGCAAGCGCTGGCTCGCTACCGCGAGGTGAACGCCGAACGTCGTTTGCTACAGAAAGACGACACTCTGCTATAATGAGAGGTTTCGCAAGCGCGACAGCAGCACCTCCGGACAGGGCCAGCCGACAGCCCGACCCGTCGATGGCAGGCACCCCGTGCACCGCCACCCATGTCGACCGGTCAGTCGGTCACGCGGGCCGCTCCCCCGCTGGCCAGGACGCCCACGGCGCGTCCGCCCCCGCAAGGACTGCACACCAAATGTTCGCCCACCCCTCTTGCGAAGCCGACGGGCCAACCCCACATGGGCATGGCTCCGCGGAGCCGTTTTCTCGTGTCTTTTTCTTCTCCGTCAGGCCCGCCCCCACGCCGGGCAGAAAGCGTTTGCCGTGAGTACCCGTTCCAAAAAAACCCAGAACACCGCCGAAGCCGTCAACGCCGAGGTCGCCGCGGTGGCCACCCCTGCGGCCTCGCCCGCACCCAAACCCACCAAGCGCACCCCGAAGGCCGCCAAGCCGGTCCCCGCTGCCACTGCCGTCGAGAGCGACGACACCGCGCCCCTGGCCGCCGAGGAGGCCGCCCCCGCCAAGGCCACGGGCAGCAAGTCCCGATCCGGTGCGGCCAAAGCCAGTACCACCAAAGCCCGCGCGGCCAAAGGTGGCGCCGCGCGTGGCCGCAAGCCCGCCGCAGCCAAGGCTGAGGACGACGTCTTCGACGACGCTGACCTGACCGACGACCTCGACGACGAGCTGATCGACGACGAGGTCGAGGCCGTGGCCGACGACCCAACCGGCAGCGCGGCCGAAGCAGCCGAGAAGGCCAAGCCGCTGCGCATGAAACTCAGCAAGGCCAAAGAGCGCGCCTTGATGAAGGAGTTCGGCCTGGACGACACCGTTCTGACCGAAGAAGAGGCCAAGCTGCGGCGCGAAAAGCTCAAGCAGCTCATCAAGCTGGGCAAGACGCGCGGCTACTTGACGCACGCCGAGATCAATGACCACCTGCCCGACAAACTGGTCGAGCAAGAGACGCTGGAGGTCGTGGTCTCGCTGCTCAACGACATGGGTGTGGCCGTCTATGACCAGACGCCCGACGCCGAAACCCTGCTGCTGACCGGCGCCCCCACCGCCGTCACCACCGAAGAAGAGGCCGAGGAAGAAGCCGAAGCCGCGCTGTCCACCGTGGACAGCGAATTTGGCCGCACCACCGACCCCGTGCGCATGTACATGCGCGAAATGGGCACGGTAGAGCTGCTCACGCGCGAGGGCGAGATCGAGATCGCCAAGCGCATCGAGCGCGGTTTGCACGAGATGATGGAAGCCATTTCGGAGTCGCCTGCCATCATCCACGACATCCTGGTCATGGCCGACGAAATCCGCGAGGGCAAGACCATCATCTCGGCGGTGGTGGACGGTTTTACCGACGCCGACGAAGCCGACGACTACGTCGCCGAGGAAGATTTCGACGACTACGAGGACGACGATGATGGCAAGGGCGGCTCCAAGGCGCTGACGCGCAAGATGGAGGAGCTCAAGCGCGAGGCGCTACAGCGCTTCGACGCCATCCGCGCGCAGTTCGACGAGCTGCGCGAAGTCTACGAGGCCGAGGGCTGGGGCACGCCGCGCTACCGAGCGGTGCAGGCGCGCATCACCGAGACCTTGATGACGATCCGCTTCACCGCCAAGGCGATCGAGACGCTGTGCGACAAAGTACGCCAGCAGGTCGAGACCGTGCGTCGCATCGAGCGCGAGCTGCGCCGCATCATCGTGGACAAGTGCGGCATGCCGCAAAAGAAGTTCATCGCCGAGTTTCCGCCCAACCTGCTCAACCTGCAGTGGGTGGAACGCCAAGCCGCGGCCAACAAGCCGTGGAGCGCGGTGCTGGGGCGCAACATCCCCGCCATCCAGGAGTTGCAGCAAAAACTCATCGACCTGCAAACGCAAGTCGTGGTGCCGCTGGAGCAGCTCAAGGCGATCCACAAGCGCATGAACGAAGGCGAAGCCATGTCGCGCGACGCCAAGCGCGAGATGATCGAGGCCAACCTGCGGCTGGTAATCTCGATTGCCAAGAAGTACACCAACCGCGGCCTGCAGTTCCTGGACCTAATCCAGGAGGGCAACATCGGCCTGATGAAGGCGGTGGACAAGTTCGAGTACCGGCGCGGCTACAAGTTTTCCACTTATGCCACTTGGTGGATCCGGCAGGCCATTACGCGCTCGATCGCGGATCAGGCGCGCACCATCCGTATCCCGGTGCACATGATCGAGACCATCAATAAGATGAACCGCATCTCGCGCCAGCACCTGCAGGAGTTTGGCGTGGAGCCCGACGCCTCGATCCTGGCGGAAAAAATGGGGATGCCGGAGGACAAGATCCGCAAAATCATGAAGATCGCCAAGGAGCCGATCTCGATGGAGACCCCCATCGGCGACGACGACGACAGCCACCTGGGCGACTTCATCGAGGACACAAGCAACGTGGCACCGGTCGATGCCGCCATGCAGGCTGGCTTGCGCGAGGTGGTCAAGGAAATCCTGGACACCCTAACCCCGCGCGAGGCCAAGGTGCTGCGCATGCGCTACGGCATCGAAATGTCCACCGACCACACGTTGGAGGAGGTGGGCAAGCAGTTCGACGTCACGCGCGAGCGCATCCGCCAGATCGAGGCCAAGGCGATCCGCAAGCTCAAGCATCCCAGCCGCTCGGAGAAGCTGCGCAGCTTCCTCGATAACCCGTGACGTCCGAGGGGCCATCGCCCCTTGGCGGACGGCCGTTGGGCAGCGGATCCAGCGCTCAGCGGACCCGAAAGCGCGCTGGAAACAACATCTGGCTGTCGGCCGGATTCTCGGTGTCCCGCTTGATCAAGCCCATGCCGTGCGCCGCGAACAGCATCCGCAGCTCCTTGAGCGTGCATCGGGGTAGAGCCAGCGGTTGCCGATCTTAACGGTATTGCTGCCACCGCAGCGGGCACGGTAGCGGCGGTGCACACCGGATGTTCCGGCACGCGCTCTAGGCCCCAGCCCGACCAACCCGACACGCGAGATCGAGGGTGCGGTCGAATGCACACCCGCACCGTCTGCGGGCATGGTGGGCTTCACGACGTCAGCCATAGCGCAAACAAGGTAATACCAGGAAACGCGGCCAAGATCGCCGTACGCACCAGGTCGCTGACAACGAACGGCAGCACCCCGCGGTAGGTGTGTTGGATCGGCACATCGCGCGCCAAGTTGTTGATGACGAACAGGTTCATGCCCACAGGCGGCGTGATCAGGCCCACTTCGACCATGATCAACACCAGAATGCCGAACCAGATGGCCGTCTCTTCGGGCGTCAAGCCGAAATCCAGACCCATGATCATCGGAAAAAAGATCGGGATGGTCAGCAGGATCATGGACAGCGAGTCCATGACACAGCCCAGCAACAGGTAGATCACGAGCACCGCCGCCAGCACCACCCACGGGCTAAGGCCCTGGCCGATGACCCATTGCGCCAGCTCCTGCGGCAGTTGCGACAGCGCCAAAAACGTGTTGTACAGGCCGGCACCGAGCACGATCATGAAGATCATGCCCGTGGCCACCGCGGTGCCATAAATGGCTTCGCGCAGGGTGCGGGCGTTGAGGCCACCGGCCAGCCAGGCCGCCAACCCTGTTCCGAAGGCCCCGACGGCCGCCCCCTCGGTGGGGGTGAAGATGCCGCTGTAGATACCCCCCACCACGGCCAAAAAAATCACGATCACCGGCCACGTTTGGACGAGTGCCTTCCAGCGTTCGGCCATGGGCGCGGGCGCCATGCGCCCGGCGCTGCTCGGCCGAGCCCGCACGTACAGCGAGATGACGATGAGGTAGCCCACGGCCGCCAGCACGCCAGGGATGAAGGCGGCCAGGAACAGCTTGGCGATGTTCTGTTCGGTCAAGATCGCGTAGATGACGAGCACCACGGAGGGGGGAATCAAGATGCCGAGCGTGCCGCCGGCAGCCAGACAGCCCGTGGACAGCGCCCCCGAGTAACCGGCGCGGCGCAGCTCGGGCAAGGCCACCTGCCCCATGGTGGCGGCCGTGGCCAGCGACGAGCCACAGATGGCGCCGAAACCCGCACAGGCACCGACGGCCGCCATGGCCACGCCACCGCGCCAGTGGCCAATCCAGGCTTCGGCCGCCTTGAACAGCGCGCGCGACAGGCCGCCCAGTGCCGCGAACTGCCCCATCAGCAAAAACAGCGGCACGACCGAAAGGTTGTAGTTCGAAAACGTGGTGAACGTGACCTGCTTGAGCTGATTGAGCAGGGGCGCCGGCGTGCCGTAGATGAGCACCGCCCCGCCAATCCCACAGAGGGCCATGGCCAGCCCGATGGGCACGCGAATGAAAATGAGCGCCAACAAGACCGGAAACGACCATGCGGCCAGTTCGATCCCCGTCATGTCAATGCGCTCCCGCGGATGCCACCGGCCAACCCTGCGGGTAGCGCGCCAGCCCCAGATCGATCGCTACCTTGGCCGCGTAGGCCAGGCAGCCAATGGCAGCACCGACCACACACGCGGCATACGCCCACCAAACGGGCAGCTGCAGGATGAAGGTGGTCTCGAGGTATTCGCGCTTCTCCAGCATGCCATCCCAAAGCCGCCAGGTCAGCACCGCCCACAGCAACAGCATGAGCACGTCACACACCAAGGTCAGCACGTGCTGAACGGCGCGTGGCAAGTGGTGGTAGAGCAGGTCGACGGTGGCATGTCCGCCGCGCAGAAACGTCCACGGCAGAAACCAAAAAACCGCCACACCCGTGCCCAGCTCGACGAGTTCGAAGTCGCCCGGCACGGGGCCCAGCCCCAGCCCAGTGAGCGCGCGACCCGTGACGCTGATGACGACCATGACCGTGATCGCCACGAGAACCAAACCGCCGGTCAAGGCCGACCAGCGGGCCAGCCGAAAAACCCAATCCGTCATCATGGTATTCCGTGAAAAAACCCGGCCCCCCAGGCCGGGGGCCCCGCCGATGCCGATGGAACGCCCGAGGCGAGCACACGCGCCCGGGGCGACGAAGTTTACTGGTCCTGATCGCCAGACCGGGCGGGCAACACGGTCCCCCGGCATTCGCCAAAGCCGATGCGCACTGCGCCGGACGCCTCGCACCAGCCGCGCAGCACGACAGTGTCGCCGTCCTCCAGGAAGGTGCGCGCTTCGCCGCTGGGCAGCGTCAGCGGCTGTTTGCCGCCCTGCGTCAGCTCGATGAAAGCGGCGGCCTGTTCGGGCTGCGGGCCCGAGAGGGTGCCCGTGCCCAACAAGTCGCCGGGCTGCAGGTTGCAGCCGTTGACGGTGTGGTGCGCCACCATCTGCCCCAGCGTCCAGTACGCATGGCGGTAGTTGGTCTGCGCAGCGGGGTGCGGCGGCAGGCCTTGCTCTGCCATGCGCACCGTCTGCCACGCGATCTCGAGCTGGATGTCGACAGCCCCCTGCTCGCGCAGGCGGGGATGGTCCAGGTAGGGCAAGGGCGGGGGGTGATCGGCTGAGCGCTCGAACGGGACGCGAAACGGCGCCAGCGCCTCCAGCGTCACCACCCAAGGCGAAATCGTGGTGGCGAAGTTTTTGGCCAGGAACGGGCCCAGCGGTTGGTATTCCCAAGCCTGAATGTCGCGCGCTGACCAGTCGTTGAGCAGCACGATGCCAAACACGTGCGCCTCGGCCTCGGCCACGGGGATGGGCTCGCCCAGCGCGTTGCCAGGGCCCACAAAGACGCCGAGTTCGAGTTCGATATCCAGCCGCCGACTGGGTGCCAGCACGGGCGCTGCAGCGTCGGGGGCCTTGATCTGGCCGCGCGGGCGGCGAAACGCCTGCGGCGACACACCGATGCTGGAGCTACGCCCGTGGTAGCCGATCGGCACCCAGGTGTAGTTGGGCAGCAGCGGATTGTCGGGCCGAAACAGGCGCCCGATGTTGGTCGCGTGATGGATGGAGGTGTAGAAGTCGGTGTAGTCGCCGATGCGGGCGGGCAGCCCGTACTCGGCCTCGGCCTGCGGCATCAGGCAGGGCTCGACGACGGCGCGCAGCGCACTGCCCTCGCGCAGCGCGTGCGACAGCGCCAGCCGCAGCGCGCTCCAGTGCGCGGGGCCCAAGCCCATCAGCGCGTTGAGCTGGGGCTCGGCCCCCGCCGCCAGGGCCTCGGCCGCCAGCCCGTCGAACGGATGTGCGCGGTGCAGCGCGGCGAGATCGACGATGGCGTCACCAATGGCCACGCCGCCGCGGAAAGGCTCTCCGGTGCCACGGCGACGTACGCTGGCAAACGGCAGGTTCTGGATGGGAAAGTCGTGGCCGGGCTGGTTGGCGCTGGCGACCCAACTGCGCAGGGCGGGATCGTGGGTTTCGTTGATCAGGGACATGACAGGGTCAAGCGGCAGTGGTGGCGAGGGTGTTGGCCCGCGCCAGCGTGATCGCCTCGGACAGCACGGCGCGGTCGCCGACGTGGTTGGCCAGGATCAACACCAGTTTGGCCAGAAACATCTCCGCCTGCTCGTCGGTGAGGTCGCGCTGGGCGTTGATCAATTCCTCGTAAAAGGCGTCGGGCTCGGGGATGTGGGGTTGGCGGTTCAGCGGCATGACAAGCTCCGAATGAGGGCGCGGCGCACAGCCCGGTTCAAACCCGCACATGCGCCAGCGCACGCGCCAGGGCGGCCTGGACAGCAGCAGCGTCGAAGCGGCGCCAGCGCGCGGCGACGTACTGGTCGGGCCGGATCAGGTAGACCGTGCCGGGCTGGCCGTCGTAGCGCTGCGCGAGCACGCCCGTGGGGTCGTGCAGGTCGCGGCCCACCTGCAGCACCCGCGCCTCGACGCCGCCCACGCGCACCGGCTCAGCGGGCCCAAAGGCCAGCAGCACGAAGCCATCGCCCAACTGGTTGAGCAGCCATGCGGGTCGACCGTCAACGTCGATCGGGGCATCGGCGCAATTGGTGCCCGGCGTCATGCGCCCGGCAAACGGCTCCGCATCCGGGGTGTTGAGCGGGGAGTTGATATACGGGGTGGGCGTCGAGAGCCGCCCGCTGTTGACCAGCGGGCGCGCAAACGGCTCGGTGCGCGCCAGCTCCAGCACCGCATTGCGCAGGCGCAGCGAGGTGCGGCTCTTGGGCGTGATGAAGTCCGTCGAGCGCGTGGAGTTGCGCAGGTTGTCGTCGGCGGCAAAGGCGCGCTCGTCGTGGTACGTGTCCAGCAGGGCCTCGGGCGCGTCGCCGTCCAGCACGGCCTTGAGCTTCCAACTCAGGTTGTCGCAGTCCTGCACGCCGCTGTTGGCCCCGCGCGCACCGAACGGCGAGACCTGGTGCGCCGCGTCGCCCGCGAAGATCACGCGGCCGTGGCGGAAGCGGTCGATGCGCCGGCAGGCGAACTGATACACCGACACCCACTCCAGCTCGAACGGCACGTCCGGCCCCAGCATGGCCTGGATGCGCGGGATGACGCGCTCGGGCTTTTTCTCCTCGTTGGGGTCGGCGTCCCAGCCGAGCTGGAAGTCGATGCGCCAGACGTTGTCGCACTGTTTGTGCAGCAGCACGCTCTGGCCGCGGTGGAACGGCGGGTCGAACCAGAACCAGCGCTCGGTCGGAAAGTCCGCCTTCATCACCACGTCGGCGATCAGGAAACGGTCCTGGAAGAACTGGCCGGTGAAATCCGCGCCGATCAGGCGGCGCGTGTCGCTGCTGGCGCCATCGCAGGCGATGAGCCACGACGCCTCGGTCTTGAAGATGCCGTCGGGCGTCTCGATCGTGAGCACCACGTGGTCGGCCTGCGGCTCCAGCGCCAGCACCTTGTGCTTCCAGCGCAAGTCCACCAGGGGCGACTCGTCGCAGGCGCGCACCAGCCGCTCTTCCAGGTAGTACTGCTGCAGGTTGATCATCGCCGGCATCTTGTGGTGGTCTTCCGGCAGCAGGTCGAACTGGTAGACCAGCTCGTCGCGGAAGAACACCTTGCCCACCTTCCACTGAATGCCCTGGGCGACGAAGTCCTCGGCCACCCCCAGGCGATCCCAGATCTCCAGCGGCCGCTTGGCATAGCACACCGCACGCGAGCCCACGCTGACCGTGTTGTTGTCGTCGAGCACGACGGTGGGGATGCCGCGGGCGGCACAGTCCAGGGCCTGCGTCATGCCCACGGGGCCGGCGCCGATGACGACGACCGGGTGGCGCACCCGCAGGCCATCGCGCTGCTCGTCGCTTTGCCGGTAGGCGTACTGCGGATAGGTGTAGGTGTGCAACATGTTCAGTCGACGGCGTGGAACTCTTTTTCGTGCATCCAGGCGGCGTGCTTGGGCGCCCGCTTGGTCCGGGCCCATTCGTCCAGCATCTCCCACTTCACGGCGTCGAGTTTTTCGTACATGTCCGGCGTGCCGACGTCGGCCGCCAGCTCGATGCGGTGACCGTTGGGGTCGAAGAAGTAGATGCTCTTGAAGATCGTGTGGTCGGTGATGCCGACCACCGGGATGCCGGCGGCCTCCAGCCGCGCCTTGGTCTCCTCCAGCGTCTGCACGCTGTCCACCTTGAAGGCGATGTGCTGCACCCACTCGGGGGTGTTGGTGTCGCGCCCCATGGCCGGCGAGTTGGGCAGCTCAAAAAACGCCAGCACATTGCCCTGCCCAGCGTCGAGGAACACGTGCATGTACGGATCCGGCGCCTTGGTGGAGGGCACCTGGTCCTCGGCGATCGCCAGCACGAAGTTCATGTTCAGGTGCTTGACGTACCACTCGACGGTTTCCTTCGCGTCCTTGCAGCGGTAGGCGACGTGGTGGATGCGTTGAATCTGCATGATCGGTCTCCTCTCGGGTGGCGAAGGCGGCATCAGCCTTCCAGGGTTTCCCACATCTGGCGGTCGCGCTCGGCGGTCCAGATGCGGGGGTCGGGATATTGCGTGGCCTCGTCGTAGCAGCGCGTCACGTCGAAGGGCATGCAGTGGTCGAAGATCACCCAGTGGCCGTACTTGGGCTTGAGGCGCTCATAGGTCTCGCGGTAGACGGTCTTGAGGTCCTTGCCGGCGGCCACCCCCTCCTGCACGCAGGCGTACACGTCCGAGATGAAAGCCCGTGTTCCGGCCAAACCGGCTTGCACCTGCTCGGGCGTGACCAGCGCCGCCCCGCGCCCCGGCACCAATTTTTCGGGCTGCAGCGCGGCGATGTTGTCGAGCGTGCGCGGCCAGTCACGAAAGTACGCATCTCCCGCGTAGGGCGTGGCGTCGAACTCGACCAAGTCACCCGAGAACAGGATCTTCTCTTGCGGCAGCCACGCCACGGTGTCGCCCTTGGTGTGGCCACGCCCCAGTTGCAGCAGTTGCACTTCCAGCTTGCCCAGCCAGATCGTCATCTTGCCGGTGAAGGTGATGGTCGGCCACGTCAGGCCCGGCGGCACCGACTCGACGGCGCGGAACAGACGCGGAAAGCGCCCTATCTCGCTGGCTTTGTCGGCCTCGCCGCGCTCGACGATCAGGTCGTAGGTGTCCTGGCTGGCGATGATGTGCTCGGCCTGGTAGGCCGATGCCCCCAGCACGCGCACCGCGTGGTAGTGCGACAGCACCACGTACTTGATGGGCTTGTCCGTGACCTCACGGATGCGGCGGATCACGTCTTGCGCCATCACGGGGGTGGCCTGCGTGTCGATCACCATCACGGCGTTGTCGCCGATGATGATCCCGGTGTTGGGGTCGCCCTCGGCGGTGTAGGCGTACGCGTGCTCGGACAGGCGGGTGAAGCTGACCGGTTTGTCTTCGAGGTCGGCCTGGCTGGCAAAAGCTTTTCGGCTCATGGAGAACTCCGTGGGCGCTGGCATCGTCGTTCACGCATGCCAAACGCATTTGTCATACAACAACGCACATCATACGCGACCATGTTGTACCATGTCCAACGAATTTGACTCCGTATAAACCCGAACCCAAGGATCACGCGCGTGCTCAGCGCGTGTGAGTCGATACGATTGGTCCCATCATGAGCACGCTCCCCCCCAAACGCACGCGCCCGGCGACGAGCGGTATCCCTGCCGACGGCTCGGAAGCGCGCGGCTCGCGCGGCATCCAGAGCGTGGAGGTGGGCGGTCAACTGCTCAAGGCTCTCGTGCGCAGCGGCACCGCCTTGCCGCTGAAGGATTTGGCACGCGCCGCGGGCATGACGCCCGCCAAGGCACACCCGTACCTGGTGAGCTTTGGCAAGCTGGGGCTGATCGAGCAAGACCGCGTCAGCGGCCACTATGGGCTGGGGCCCCTGGCGTTGCAGCTGGGGTTGATCGGGCTGCAGCAGGTCGATCCGGTGCGCCTGGCCGTGAGTGAACTGCCGGCGCTGGCGCAAGCGGTCGGCTGCACGGTATCGGCGGCGGTGTGGGGGCCGATGGGGCCGATCATCGTGCATGTGGAACACGGCCCTACGCCGGTGCACGTGGCCGTGCGGCACGGCACGCCCGCATCGCTGCGGCACACCGGCACGGGCAAGGTGTTTGCGGCCTTCGCCCCCGCGGAGGCGGTGGCGGCGGCGCTGGCGCGTGAGGGCGAGGCCGCCGCGTTGGACGATGCGGGGTTTCAGGCCGAGCTGGCAGCCATCCGGCGCGAGCGCGTCAGCCGCGTGCGCGACGAACTGCTGCCGGGCATCAGCGCCATGGCGGTACCGGTCTTCGATGGTTTGGGGCGGTTGGCGCTGGTCATGGCGGCCATCGGCCCCAGTGCCTGGCTGGATTTGGCCCCGGGTAGCGCCCAAGCGCAGGCGCTGCAGGCCGCCGGTGAGCGGCTGTCGGCGCGGTTGGGTGCGGTCTCACCCGAACTCGAGCGGCCCTAACGACCGAGAAAACGGGGCGCGCGGCGCTGCCCAAACGCAGCCCGCCCTTCGGCGAAGTCGGCACTGGCATAGGTCGCGGCCGCACGTGCCTCCCACCGCGCGGGCTGATCCTCACCCAACGCCATTTCCTGCAGCGTCTGCTTCATGCCCTGCACCGCCAGCGGCGCCAGTGCAAGCACCTGCTCGCAGCGTTGGCGCACGGCCGCAGGCAAGTCCTCGGCCGGCACACACTCGTCCAAAAAACCCAACGCCTGCAGCGCGGCGGCATCGAGCGGCTGCCCCAGCAAAAAAAGGCGCCGCGCCGCCCGCAGGCCAATCGTGGCCACCGCACGCCGCAAGCCGCTGGGATAGTAGTGCAGCCCCAGCGCCGCGGCGGGCATGCGCAGCTCCATGCCCTCCACCCCGAGGCGAAAGTCACACGCCAGCGCCAGATCGGTCGCGCCGCCATAGACACTGCCGTTGAGCGCTGCCATCGTCACCGGCCGGGCCGCCGCCACCGCGTCGGCCGCAGCAGCGAACGCCCGCACGGCAGCCCCGGCATCGTCGCCGAAGGCGCCCACGTGAAAACCCGCGCTGAACACGGGTGCGTCCGAGCGCACGCGTGCCGCCAGCACCAGCACGCGCACCACGGGGTCGCGATCGACGGCTTGCACGTGCCCGATCAGGGTCCGCAAGTCCTCGTCGTGTAAGCGGTTGTGGTGGCGGGGACGGTTGAGCGTGATCGTGGCCACGCCACCGTCCACGGTCAACAAAGGGGGAGTGCCGTCGTCGTGCATGTGCGGAGTATGCCGCGGGCCGACGCCCCGAAGGCGCGATCGATGCGCCTCACACCCGGGACGCCGGGCGCCAACGCCGCTGCCATGCGCGGTACAGGTGGTCGGCCAGGCGGTAGCTCGCGGCCTGGTGTACCGCCGTCGCCGCGCGCATCGCCGCCGGGTCTTGCACGGTATCGGGATGTGCGCCCACCGCGTGCGGATAGACCGGGCCCGGATCCCCTAACCAGTTCTCGATCTTCAGCGGCGTGATCTCGATGTGGAATTGCATGCCCAGATGGGGACCGAGGGTGTAGGCCTGCACCGCACACGCAGGCGAGGCGGCCAGCACCGTTGCCCCGGGTGGCAGCTCGACCACCCCATCGTAGTGCCACTGATACACCACGGGTTGCGGATCGTCGCCCAGCCATTCGCGGGCGGCGGCACTGCCACCGTGCCGGATGGGCAGCCACCCGATTTCGGGCTGCGGCAGGCGCTGCACACGCCCGCCCAGGGCACGCGCCATCAACTGTCCGCCCAGGCAATGGCCAATGACGGGGATGCCGAGCGCATCGGCCTCACGAATCAACGCCTCGGCATGGCGCAGCGACGGTCGGTCGTCGTTGGCGCTCCACTCACCGCCGAGCACCGCGAGCGCCCGGTAGCCGGCGACCGTTTCCGGATAATGCTCGCCCGCTTCCGCACAGAAGACGTCCCAGCGCGCACCCACGGCATCCAGCCACGTAGCCAGATACCCTGCGGGATCTTCGAGGGTGTGCTGCAACACGAGCACGTCGGTGGGGGCGTGATTCGCCGGCTGGCGATCGTCAGCGGTGTTTGGCATGGTGGCACGATGGTAGCCGCCGGCCCTGCGCGCCCACTCGGATCGTGGTGCCAATCCGGCCCCGATGCCGCAGTCCACCCTACCGCCGGTGGCGATGGCCGTGCTGGCGTCAATCCGGCCCCATCGGCGCCACGACCACCCGCTGGCATTGCCGCCCCAGCAACGGGCTGCCCAGTGTGATGACGTCGCCCGGCTGCAGATAGACCGGGGGCCGCTGCCCCATGCCCACGCCCGGTGGGGTACCGGTCAAGATGACGTCGCCGGGCTGCAAGCGCATGAAGCGGCTGAGATAGCTGACCAGCTCGGCCACGCCAAATACCATCGTGCGGGTACTGCCGCGCTGGCGTGGTGCCCCGTTGACGTCGAGCCACAGATCCACGGCCTGCGGATCGGGGATCTCGTCCGTCGTCACTAGCCACGGCCCCAGCGGACAGTGCGTAGGGTAGCTCTTGCCCTTGATCCACTGCCCCTCCATCTCCAGCTGGTGGGCGCGCTCGGACACGTCGTTGGCCAGACAGTAGCCGGCCACCACCCGCAACGCGGCGTCGGGGGGCACGTGCCAGGCGGGCTGCCCGATCACGACGGCCAGCTCCACCTCCCAGTCGAGCTTGGCCGCCCCCGGTGGCAGCCACACGTCGTCATCCGGGCCGCTGACGGCGCCCGTGTGCTTGCTAAACACGATGGGCTGCCGCGGCAGCGGCAAACCCGCCTCAGCGGCATGGTCGGCATAATTGAGGCCAATTGCCAGCACGTTGCCGATGCCGCCCACCGGTGGACCGAGGCGGGCGTCGGGGGCTACCAACGGCAGCCGGGTGGGATCGATGCGCGCCAGCCGCGCCAGTGCATCCGGGGTCAGGGTCGAGGCAGTGAGGTCACCAATGATGCCACCGAGGTCGCGCCGCTGCCCGCTGGCGTCCAGCATCCCCGGGCGCTCGTCACCCGGTGGGCCGTAACGAAACAGTTTCATGTCTTTACTCCGCGGGCCAGGGGGCCCTTGAAAAAGGGCCCAAGCGCCCCCATACAGGATCGATAGTTTCGTCCTTTTTTACGGATTGTCGCGACACCATGACCGATACGCAAACCCCAAACACCGAATCCCCGTCCACCGCCGACGCCGCACCGGCCGCCGGTGCCACGAACGCGTCTGCCGGCGCATCCGCCACCGGCAACGGCGCCGACCTGCAAAGCGAGCTGCAACAGTTGCGCCAGCGCAACGCCGAGCTGAACGAGCAAGTGCTGCGTGCCTTGGCCGACGCCGAAAATACCCGCCGCCGCGCCGAGGAGGAGATCGCCAAGGTGCGCAAGTTTGCCGTCGAGGCCCTGGCCGAGAGCTTGCTGCCGGTGGTGGACAGCCTGGAGGCCGGCTTGGCCGCACAAGACGCCACGCTGGAGCAAATCCGCGAGGGCACGCAAGCCACCTTGCAGCAGTTGCTCGCCGCGCTGGCACGGCACAAAATCACCCCCATCGTGCCGGCGCCGGGCGACCGTTTCGACCCCCATCAGCACCAGGCCATTGGCATGGTGCCCAGCGACCAGCCGGCCAACACCGTGGTCGCGACGCTGCAAAAGGGTTACCTGATGGCCGAGCGCGTGTTGCGTCCCGCGCTGGTCACGGTGGCGGCTCCGCAGTAACGCGAAGCGCACTGCGGGCCCGCGCCTCCCCTTGAATCCGACGCGGGTGCCCTCATCTAATTCATAGATCGCGGATTGAACCGCCATTTCCACACATTCAGGAGCATTTTCATGGGCAAGATCATTGGTATCGACCTGGGCACCACCAACTCGTGCGTGGCCGTCATGGAGGGCGGCACGCCCAAGGTCATCGAAAACAGCGAGGGCGCGCGCACCACGCCCTCCGTCGTCGCGTACATGGAGGATGGCGAGATCCTGGTGGGCGCGCCCGCCAAGCGCCAGGCCGTCACCAACCCGAAGAACACCTTGTTCGCCGTCAAGCGCCTGATCGGCCGCAAGTTCACCGAAAAAGAGGTGCAAAAGGACATCGAACTGATGCCCTATAAGATCGTGCCGGCCGACAACGGTGACGCCTGGGTCGAGGTGCGGGGCCAAAAGCTCGCGCCGCCGCAGGTCAGCGCCGAGGTGCTGCGCAAGATGAAGAAGACCGCCGAGGACTACCTGGGTGAGCCAGTGACCGAGGCCGTCATTACGGTGCCGGCGTACTTCAACGACGCGCAGCGCCAAGCCACCAAGGATGCCGGCCGCATCGCGGGGCTGGAGGTCAAGCGCATCATCAACGAGCCGACGGCGGCCGCGCTCGCCTTCGGTCTGGACAAGGCCGGCAAAGGCGACCGCAAGATCGCGGTTTATGACCTGGGCGGCGGCACGTTCGACATCTCGATCATCGAGATCGCCGACGTCGATGGCGAAAAGCAGTTCGAGGTGCTCTCGACCAACGGCGACACCTTCCTGGGTGGAGAGGACTTCGACCAGCGCATCATCGACTACGTCATCACCGAGTTCAAGAAGGAGCAAGGCGTCGATCTGACCAAGGACGTGCTCGCGCTGCAGCGCCTGAAAGAGGCCGCCGAGAAGGCCAAGATCGAGCTGTCCAACAGCTCGCAGACCGACATCAACCTGCCCTACATCACGGCGGACGCGACGGGGCCGAAGCACCTCAACATCAAGCTCACCCGCGCCAAGCTGGAGAGCCTGGTGGAAGACCTCATCGAGCGCACCATCGAGCCGTGCCGCATCGCCATCAAGGACGCGGGCATCAAGGTCAGCGACATCGACGACGTGATCCTGGTTGGCGGCATGACGCGCATGCCCAAGGTGCAGGAGAAGGTCAAGGAGTTCTTCGGCAAGGATCCGCGCAAGGACGTCAACCCCGACGAGGCGGTGGCCGTGGGTGCGGCCATCCAAGGCTCGGTGCTGGCCGGTGAGCGCAAGGACGTGCTGCTGCTCGACGTCACCCCGCTGTCGCTGGGCATCGAGACCATGGGCGGCGTCATGACCAAGATGATCAAGA
Organism: Tepidimonas sp. HKU77; assembly: GCF_049728535.1. Lineage (NCBI taxonomy): Bacteria > Pseudomonadati > Pseudomonadota > Betaproteobacteria > Burkholderiales > Tepidimonas > Tepidimonas sp. HKU77. The sequence continues at coordinate 232,575 of NZ_CP187300.1, forward strand.
AGAACACCACGATCCCGACCAAGTTCAGTCAGGTGTTCTCGACCGCCGAGGACAACCAGCCGGCGGTGACGATCAAGGTCTACCAGGGCGAGCGCGAAATGGCGGCGGGCAACAAGCTGCTGGGCGAATTCAACCTGGAGGGCATCCCGCCGGCGCCGCGCGGCATCCCGCAGATCGAAGTCACGTTCGACATCGACGCCAACGGCATCCTGCACGTCAGCGCCAAGGACAAGGGCACGGGCAAGGAAAACAAGATCACCATCAAGGCGAACTCCGGCCTGACCGAGGAGGAGATCGAGCGCATGGTGAAGGACGCCGAGCTCAACGCCGCCGAGGACAAGAAGAAGGTCGAGCTGGTGCAGGCGCGCAACCAGGCCGATGCGCTCATCAGCAGCGTGCGCAAGAGCCTCAAGGAGTACGGTGACAAGCTCGAGGCGGGCGAGAAGGACAAGATCGAAGCGGCGATCCAGAGCCTGGAGGAGGCCGTCAAGGGCGACGACAAGGCCGCGATCGAGGCCAAGACCGAAGCCCTGATGCAGGCCAGCCAGAAGCTGGGTGAGAAGATGTACGCCGACAGCCAGGCTGCCGCGCAGGCGGCCGGCGGCGGGGCCGCTGGCGCGGGCGGCGCGGCGGGCGGCGCCAGCGCCGCTGCCGGGGCCGACGACATCGTCGATGCCGAGGTCAAGGAAGTCAAGCGCGACTGATCCCGCTTGCTCGCCCACTCAGCGCCGCGCAGGGGGCTCGTCCCCCGGCGCGGCTTTCGTCCTAATGACACCCGTGGACCGACATGGCCAAACGTGACTACTACGAAATCCTGGGCGTGGCCCGCAACGCCAGCGAGGACGACATCAAGAAGGCGTACCGCAAGCTGGCCATGAAATACCACCCCGACCGCAACCAGGGCGAGGCGGCCAAGGCGGCGGAGGAAAAGTTCAAGGAGGTCAAGGAAGCCTACGAGATGCTGTCCGACCCACAAAAGCGCGCCGCGTACGACCAGTACGGGCACGCCGGGGTCGACCCGAACCTGCGCGGTGGCGCGGGCGGTGGTGACGGTTTCGCAGGCTTCTCGGAAGCGTTTGGCGACATCTTTGGCGACATCTTTGGCGCCCCGCGCGGAGCGCGCGGCCGCCAGATGTACCGCGGCAGTGACCTGTCGTACGCGATGGAGATCACGCTGGAGGAAGCCGCCCGCGGCAAGGAGGCGCAGATCCGCATCCCGAGCTGGGAGGATTGCGACACGTGCCGCGGCACGGGTGCCAAGCCCGGCACCAGCGCCAAGACCTGCCCCACCTGCCACGGCAATGGCGTCGTGCAGATGCGCCAGGGCTTCTTCAGTGTGCAGCAGACCTGCCCGCACTGCCACGGCAGCGGCAAGATCATCCCCGAGCCCTGCCCGACCTGCCATGGCGAGGGCAAAATCAAGCGCCACAAGACGCTGGAGATCAAGATTCCCGCGGGCATCGATGACGGGATGCGCATCCGCTCCAGCGGCAACGGCGAGCCGGGGCGCAACGGCGGCCCACCGGGCGACCTCTATATCGAGATCCGCATCCGCAAGCACGAGCTGTTCGAGCGCGATGGCGACGACTTGCACGTGCAGGTGCCCATCAGCATCACCACGGCAGCCCTGGGCGGCGAGGTGGACGTGCCGACGCTGGACGGCAAGGCCACCATCGACATCCCGGAAGGCACGCAGCATGGCAAGACCTTCCGCCTGCGCGGCCGCGGCATCAAGGGCGTGCGCTCCAGCTACCCTGGTGACCTGTACGCCCACATCGCGGTCGAGACGCCCGTCAAACTGACCGAGCACCAGCGCCGCCTGCTGCGGGAGCTGGACGAGTCGTTCAAAAAAGGCGGCCACAAACACAGCCCGAACGAAAAGGGCTGGTTCGAGAAGGCCCGCGATTTTTTCGGGTAAAGGGGCACGAGGTCCAACGGCGGGCCTCCTCTGCCCTGCGCCGCCTGTGGCGCCCGCCGCCACGCTGACGCAGCCACGGGCGCTGTTGCGCCGTGCGTTACCATGGACGCATGGACGTGCGCATACAGTTTCTAGGCGGCGCCGGCACCGTCACCGGCTCCAAGTACTTGGTGCAACACGGCAGTGACGCGCTGCTGGTGGACTGCGGACTGTTTCAGGGCTACAAAGCGCTGCGCCTGCGCAACCGCACGCCGTTGCCGATCGTGCCCAACCAGATCCGGGCCGTGGTGCTCACGCACGCCCACATCGACCACAGTGGCTATCTGCCGGTGCTGGCGCGCGAGGGGTTTCACGGCAAAGTCTGGTGCACCCACGCCACACGCGACCTGTGTGAGATCCTGCTGCCCGACAGCGCGCACCTGCAGGAAGAAGACGCCGCCTTTGCCAACCGGCATGGCTTTTCCAAGCACTCGCCGGCACTGCCCCTGTACACAGTAGAAGACGCCCAACGCGCACTGCGGCTGCTGCGGCCGCAGCCGCTGTACCAGCGTTTCGAGCCGATCCCAGGCTGGCAGGTGCAGTTCTTTGGCGCGGGCCACATTCTGGGCGCGGCGTCGGTGCTGATCGAGGTGGGTGGCCGCCGGCTGCTGTTTTCGGGCGACCTGGGTCGGGCGGACGACACCCTGATGTTTCCGCCCGACCCCCCGCCTGCGGCGGATGCGGTGGTGGTCGAGTCCACCTACGGCAACCGGCTGCACCCCGCGGGGAATCTGATCGATGAAATCGCCGACCCACTCGCGCGCGCGGCCGCCCGCGGCGGCACGGTGGTCGTGCCGGTCTTTGCGGTGGGGCGCGCGCAGGCGCTGCTGCACGCGATCGATGTCCTCAAGCGCCAACAACGGCTGCCCCGGGCACTGGCCGTGTACCTGGACAGCCCCATGGCCATCCAGGCCACCGCGCTGCTGGCCCGCCACCTGGGCGAGCACCGCCTGAGTGCGGCGCAGGTGCAGCACATGACGCAGGCCGTGCACGCGGCCCGCACCCCTGACGAGTCGAAAGCGATCGCGCGCCACCACGGCCCCAAGGTCATCCTGGCCGGTAGCGGCATGGCCACGGGGGGGCGGGTCCTGCACCACCTCAAGCTCTACCTGGGCGATCACCGCCACATGGTGCTGCTGACCGGCTACCAGGCTCCCGGCACCCGGGGCGACAGCCTGTTGCGCGGTGCAACCACGCTGCGCATCCACGGCCAAGACTGGCCCGTGCAGGCTGAAGTGGTTCAGCTCATGACCGCCTCGGCCCACGCCGACGCGGACGGCTTGATGGCGTGGCTGCGCGCCATTCCGGGCACACCGCGCCGCGTCTTCGTCACCCACGGCGAAGCCGATGCCGCCGACGCCCTGCGCTGCCGCATCGAGCGCGAACTGCGCTGGCCAGCGCTGGTGCCGGAGCACGGCGCGACGTGGGCGGCCTGACGGCCGCCACGCCTGGCATCGCTTCAACCGCCGATCACGCCCCCGTCGGTGCGCCGGATGACCACCGTCGCCGAACGCGGCCGTGCACCCGGTGTCGGCCACTGCGAGAAGGCCGTCGGGTTGCGGGCGATCTGGTTGTCGGTGAACGTACTCCCATCTGGATTTTTCGGCCGGTTGGGATGGCTACCGAGTTCACCCGGGTGCTGGATATTGACGAACATGGTCTTGCGGTCGGGCGTCCACGTCACGCCCGTGACCTCACAGCCAGACGGACCCACCAGAAAACGTCGGATTTCCTTGGTCACCGGATCGGCAGCCAACATTTGGTTGTTGCCCATCCCAGCGAAATCACCCGTGTTGCTGAAACTGCCGTCGGTTTGAATCCACAGCCGACCAAATGCGTCAAATGCCAACCCATCCGGGCTGTTGAAGAGGTTATTGGCATTGATGTTGCTAGTGGGCGCGCGGTCCCCCGTCACGGAGGGTTGCCCCGCCAACACAAAGATGTCCCACTCGAACGACGTCGCCGCGGGGTTGTTGCCCGCTTCGGTCCAACGCACGATGTGGCCCCAGACGTTGTTGGCACGCGGGTTGGCCTCATCCACCGGGGGACGCGCGGAACCGGCCACCGTGGTGCCATCGGGCTTGTTGGATGACGCCGGGCTCGACCCGCGACGGTTATTATTGGTCAACGTCACATAAACGTTACCGGGGTTCTTGGGGTTGACCGCCACCCATTCCGGACGATCCATCATGGTCGCCCCCACGGCATCAGCCGCCTGACGCGCTTTAATGAGGATCAGCGCCTGCACCTCTGCGTCGCTGGCCGCGGCGAAGTTGGGGTTGTCCCGCAACGCCTTGCCATCGACACCGATCGTAGATGGAACGAGCGGGATCCACACCCCTGTGCCCATGCGGTCACCCGCTTTCGCGCCCGCGTCGAATCGGGCGACGTACAATGTACCCGACTCCAGCAGGCGCCGATTGGCACTGCTGTAGGGCTGTGATTTGTCGAAAGTACCGCTCGAGACGAATTTGTAGATGTATTCGTTACGCTCGTCGCACCCCATGTAGACGACCACTTTGCCGTCTGGGGAGATCGAGTAGGCAGCATTCTCGTGCTTGAATCGGCCCAGCGCCGTCCGTTTCACCGGCTTGGAGGCCGGGGAGAACGGATCGATCTCGACGATCCAACCAAAGCGATTGGGTTCGTTGGGATTCGCATTGACATCGAAGCGTGGATCGACCGTATGCCACAGATATCCAAACCCGTCCTTGGTGATGCCATAACGGCTTTCCAGCGCGGTCGGCGTGCGGTCGCCATTCCAGCCGAAATAGCCGTTGAAATTCTCTTCACACGTCAGGTACGTACCCCAGGGCGTCCAACCGTTGCCGCAGTTGTTGAGCGTCCCCAAAACTTCCGTACCCGTAGGGTCGGCCGCCGTACGCATCAACGGGTGGCCGGCAGCCGGGCCCTGAATGGTGATCGGCGTGTTGCCATGGATACGACGATTGTAGGGCGAGCTCTTGACATGCTCCCACGATCCGTCCGATTTCCGACGGACATGAGCCACGGTGACGCCGTGTGCCGCTTGCGCTTTGCGGGCCTTTTCCAACGTGAATGGCAGCAGCCAGTTGGCAGGGTCGGTGTCGGACGTGATCGCATACAAATATTCCAGGTTCACGTATTCATGATTGAACACCAACAAACCTTCGTCGCTGCGCTCGCCCGGGCCGTTCCCGGTGGAGTTGAAGCCGAAGAAATGGATACCGTCGTGGTTGTCACCCACCTGCAGCTCTTGCTCTACCGCGGTGTTGCTGGCATCGGACTTCCAGGCGGGCCCGTTGGCGTTGATCGGCTCACCCCACGGTAAAATGGCGGTCGCAACGTAACCGGCCGGCACCACCACGGCGTCGCCCGACGCCGCCGCCACGGCGGTAAAGCCCAGCATGCGCTCCGGCTCCTCGCTGTCGCTATCACCGCCCCCGCAAGCGGACAACATGCCCAAGAACGGTAGCGCCGCCGCGCCCAAGCCACCCAGCATCAGGCGGCGGCGGCCTGGATCGACCGCGAGTGAGCGGTCGACCACCTCTTGCAGGTGCACACCACGGGAAGGGTTGGACACGCCATCGTCGTCCAGCAGGCTTTGCGCCATGACAGTTCTCCTGGTAGTTTGAACAAAGCGCCGCCAGTGTGGATCGATCACGTGAAAAATCGGTGACAAACGGGGTCGGGCTCGCGTCAAGCTGGATCAGCGCCCCGCTGCGTCGCCTCGGCCAAGAACCGCCACAGCGCCTCATCCTCGCAGAAGGCGACATTGAAGCGCAGCCAGGGGCTGGGCGAGAGGTCCAGCCCGAACAGGTGCCCGGGCCCCAGCAGGATGTCCTGCTCCGCGGCCTGATAGGCCAGGGTCGAGGCATTCTCGATGGCCGGATGGCGTGCCCACAAAAACATGCCCGCATGGGGTTGCGCAAAGAGGTGGAATCCGAGGCGCTCGAGCCGCTCTGTGGTGCGCTGGTGCGCCTCGGCCAAGCGCTGGCGCAGCGCGCGCAGGTGCTTGCGCCAACGCCCGTCGATCAGGGCCCCATAGGCCAGGCGCTCGGCAAACTCCGACGACGTCAGGCCCGAGATCATCTTGAGCTGCGCCAGATCCTCCAGCACGTCCGGGTGCGCCGCCACGTAGCCCACGCGCAGGTTGGGCGAAATGGTTTTGGAGAAGCTGCCGATGTGCACCACGCGCTGCAGCTGGTCCAGGCTGGCCAGCGAAGGGCGCGGCTCCGGGTCCAGGTCGGCGTAGATGTCGTTTTCCACCACCCACAGTTGGTGACGCTCGGCGAGTTGCACCACGCGGTGCAGATGCGACAGGTGTGCCACCGATCCCGTCGGGCTTTGTAGCCGCGGCTGGGTAAAAAACACTTTGGGTCGGTGCGCCTGAATGCGCTCCTCCAGCAGCGTCAGATCCCAACCCTGCGGGGTGCGCGGTACGCCGATCAGGCGCGCCCCCAAAAAACGCAGCGAAAACAGCAGGTTCGGATACCCCGGCTCGTCCACCAGCACGGCGTCGCCCGGCTGCACCAGACGGCGCGCCACCAGGTCCATCGCCTGGCTGGAGCCGTGCGTCAGCAGCACCTGATCGCTGGTCAGCACGATTTCCTGCTCGGCCAACAGGTCACGGACCAACTGGCGCAGCGGGGTCAAGCCCTTGGGCTCGCCATAGCCGCCCAGATCGACCGTGTCCCCGGCAAGCGCGCGCAGGCTGCGTTTGAGGCCATCGCCAAACAGCCAATCACCGGGCAGCCAGCCGCAACCCGGCTTGAGCCGCAAGTTGCGGTTTTCGAACACCCGGCGCAGGTACCACATCGAGTCGAAGTGGTACTGCGGGCCGCGGTCGGCCGACGGTTCGGCGTGGCTGTCGCGGCTGCGCACGAAAAATCCCGAGTGCGGCCGTGACACGAAGTAGCCCAAGGCCACCAACCGGTCGTAGGCATCGACCACGGTATAGACGCTGACCCCGTGCGCATGCGCGAATTGCCGAATCGAAGGCGCCTTGGCGCCCGGGCGCAGCGCCCCGCTGCGAATCAGGTCCCGAAACCCATCGACGATTTGTTGCACCAGGGGCGTGGGGTGTTGGGGGTCGAGCGTGAACATCGTGTTGGGGGCTGTATCGGGCACGGCGGCAGTACAGTGCATCGACCGCCGCCCATCGGCTGTATATGGTATCGGGGCCGCCCACCCCTTTACAGTCAAGGCTCGACCAGGGCCGCGCGTTTTCATGCCCGCGCCGCCCCCCGACCCGCCGTTGACGCCCCGCACCCCCGGAGACACCTCATGCACCGCGATCCCCAACTGTCCACCGCCGCCAAAACCAACGCCACGCTGATGGCGCGCCGCCGCGCCGCCCTGCCCGCGGGGCTGGGACAGACCTACGAAGTTTTTGCCGAGCGTGCCGAAGGCGCCGAAGTCTGGGATGTCGAAGGCAAGCGCTACATCGACTTTGCCGGCGGCATCGCCGTGCTCAACACCGGCCACCGGCATCCCAAGATCGTCGAAGCCGTCAAGGCCCAACTGGACAAGGTGCACCACACGTGCTTTCAGGTACTGGCCTACGAACCGTACGTCGAGCTGGCCGAGCGCCTGTGCGCCAAGGCACCCGGTCATTTCCCCAAGAAAGCGTTCTTCCAGTCCACGGGGGCAGAGGCGGTCGAAAACGCCGTCAAGATCGCCCGTGCTGCTACTGGGCGACAGGCCGTCATCGCCTTTGGCGGTGGCTTCCATGGCCGCACGCTGCTGGGCATGGCGCTCACCGGCAAGGTGGCGCCCTACAAGGCGGGCTTCGGCCCCTTCCCGGCCGAGATCTACCACGCGGAGTTTCCCAATCCGCTGCACGGCATCTCGGTCGATGACGCGCTGCGCAGCCTGCACCACCTGTTCAAATACGACATCGAGCCCGAGCGTGTTGCGGCCATCATCCTCGAGCCCGTGCAGGGCGAAGGCGGCTTTTACGTCGCGCCGTTCGAGTTTGCACGCGCCTTGCGCGAGCTGTGCGACCGCCACGGCATCGTCCTCATCGCCGACGAGGTGCAAACCGGCGCGGGTCGCACCGGCACCTGGCTGGCATGCGAGCAATGGGGCGTGGCGCCCGACCTCATCACCATGGCCAAGAGCATGGCGGGCGGCTTTCCCATCGCCGCGGTCATCGGCAAGGCCGAGATCATGGACAAGCCCCTGCCCGGGGGGCTCGGCGGCACCTACGCCGGCCACCCGCTGGCTTGCGTGGCCGCGCTGGCGGTGCTCGACGTGTTCGAGGAAGAAAACTTGCTGGCCCGCTCGCGCGCCATCGGCGAGCGGCTGCGTGCGGGGCTGACGGCGCTCATGGGACAGCACCGCGAGATCCTGGACGTGCGCGGGCTGGGCGCCATGGTCGCCATCGAGCTGTTCGAAGACGGCGACATCAACCGCCCGGCGGCGGATCTGACCAAGCGCCTGTGCGCCGAAGCGCTGCAGCGCGGCTTGGTGCTGCTGTCGTGCGGCTTGTACGGCAACGTCATCCGCATTCTGGTGCCACTGACCGCCAGCGACGCACTGCTGGACGAGGGCCTGGCCATCATGGGCGAGGCGCTGAAGGCGGCAAAGAGGAGCGGTCAAAATCCGTGAAACAGGAAATCGAGCGCTGACGCGATGGCGTCATGGTGGTCGGCGAGATTGCCTACCCGCTGCCGCCGCACGCGGCGGGGTACGGCGGCCAACTTGGGAGTCTCCAGAACCACCGTGATGCCCCCGACATCGAAGACGGGCATCAGTCGCTCGGGTGGCGCCATACCACTCATGGTATCGAGCCGGCGCAAAGGGATCACCACCGTGGTGTGCAGTCCGTCCAGCAGATCATCGGCGCTCTCGCTCGCCGCGCACCACCTCGCGTAAGTACGCATCACAGAGCTGGTGGAGGCTGTGCACATGGTCGGCAATCCCGCAACCGAACCGGCCTTGGGGCGCGTCGCCCCGCTCACGCCCCCGAGATGGAACGGCCGCCGACTGGAGGCAACTCACCGCGACCCGGGTGCTGGCGAGCCATGTCCCCGGCGTGGGAACATTCCTCCAATAACCACGCCCTGAACACGCCCAGCGCGGCCCGTTCGGGGCCGTCGGGTTGCACCCAATAATAAGCGCGCTGCGCTTTGAGCGGCCGCGGGCAGGCCACGACCAGCGCACCGCTGGCCAATTCGTCCTGCACCAGCAGCGTGGGCATGAGGGCCACGCCCAGCCCCGCGATGGCCGCAGCCGCCTGCATGGAAAACAACTCGTACCGGGGGCCTGCCATCGCGCGCGGGGCGTCCACGCCCTGCGCGTCAAACCACTGGCGCCATGCCTCGGGTCGGGTGGCTTGCTGCAGCAGCGGCCAGTGGGCCAACACCTCGGGATCGACGCCTTCACCCACGTCGGCCCCCGCCGCTACCAGCAGGCGCGGGCTGCACACGGGCAGCACATCCTCGTCCAGCAGGGGAGTGGCACGCGTGCCGGCCCATTGCTGCAACTGCTGCGGCGTGCCGGCCCAGATGGCCGCGTCCAGGCCACTGTCGGGGAACAGAAACGGGCGCGTGCGCGTCTCCAGGTGCACCAGCAAGTGGGGCTGACGTGCGGCAAGCCGCGGCAGGCGCGGGATCAGCCAGCGCGTGGCAAAGGTGGGGACGGTGGCCAGCGTGACGCTGTCGCCCTGCCCTTGGCGCCCCATCACGTCCACCACGTCGCGCTCCAGCGCATCCAGCCGTTCACGCACTTGGCGTGCGTAGTCTTCCCCCGCGGGGGTCAGCACCATGCCGTGCTGCGTGCGCCGAAACAGCCGCACGCCCAAAAACGCCTCCAGCGCCGCCACCTGGCGCGACACGGCCCCTTGGGTGAGCGCCAGTTCTTGCGCGGCGCGCGTGAAGCTTTGGTGGCGCGCAGCGGCCTCGAAGCATTGCAGGGCCTGAGTGGAGGGCAGGCGGCGACGCACAGTGGTCCTTTCAGATATGCGTTGAGATCATAACCGGCGCAGAAAAATTCGTTTGCGCGGGCGCGAGCCAGCCACTACCATGCCTTCGACTGGCGTGCGACACGCCCCCTCTTTTCATCACACCAAGGACACACCATGAGCCAACCCAAGGTTGCCTTCGACTGGGCCGACCCGTTTTTTCTGGACGATCAACTCACGCCCGATGAGCGCGCCGTGCGCGATGCGGCACGCACTTACTGCCAAGAGCGGCTGCTGCCACGTGTGCAAGAGGCGTTCCGGCACGAGAAAACCGACCGCGCAATCTTCAACGAAATGGGCGAAATCGGCCTGCTCGGCCCCACCATCCCCGAGCAGTACGGCGGCGCCGGGCTCAACTACGTGAGCTACGGTCTGATCGCGCGCGAAGTCGAGCGGGTGGACAGCGGCTACCGCAGCATGATGAGCGTGCAGTCTTCGCTGGTGATGGTGCCGATCCACGAATTCGGCACCGAGGCGCAGAAACAAAAATACCTGCCCAAACTGGCCACAGGCGAGTGGGTCGGCTGCTTTGGCCTGACCGAGCCCAACCACGGCAGCGACCCGGCTGGCATGATCACCCGCGCGCGCAAGGTGCCGGGTGGATACACGCTCACCGGCGCCAAGATGTGGATCACCAACAGCCCCATCGCCGACGTGTTCGTGGTCTGGGCCAAGGACGACGAGGGACAGATCCGTGGCTTCATCCTGGAAAAAGGCTGGAAGGGGTTGTCTGCCCCGGCGATTCACGGTAAGGTGGGCTTGCGCGCATCCATCACCGGCGAAATCGTGATGGACCAGGTCTTTTGCCCCGAGGAAAACGCCTTCCCCGGCGTGCGGGGGCTCAAGGGGCCGTTCACGTGCCTCAACAGCGCGCGCTACGGCATCGCCTGGGGCGCGCTGGGCGCAGCCGAGGACTGCTATCACCGCGCGCGGCAATATGTGCTGGATCGCCAGCAGTTCGGCCGGCCACTGGCCGCCAACCAGCTCATCCAAAAAAAGCTGGCCGACATGCTGACCGAAATCAGCCTGGGCCTGCAGGGCTGCCTGCGGCTGGGGCGCCTCAAGGACGAGGGCAAGGCGCCGGTGGAGCTGACGTCTATCCTCAAGCGCAACAGCTGCGGCAAGGCGCTCGACATCGCGCGCATGGCCCGCGACATGATGGGCGGCAACGGCATCAGCGACGAATACGGCGTGGCGCGCCACTTGGTGAATCTGGAAGTGGTCAACACCTACGAAGGCACGCACGACATCCACGCACTCATTCTGGGCCGCGCCATCACCGGCATCGCGGCGTTCGCCAACTAAGGCCACCGCATGAACGCGCCCATTGCTGCCCCCTGCCCCGCCGCGGCACCCGGCACCGAGAACCGCCCCAACGCCACCCCGCCCCGGCCGCTGGCGGGGGTGCGCGTGCTCGATTTGTCGCGCGTGCTGGCTGGACCGTGGGCGAGCCAGATCCTGGCCGACTATGGCGCCGATGTGCTCAAAGTCGAGCGCCCCGGCAGCGGCGACGACACCCGCACCTGGGGGCCGCCATGGTGGCAGCCTGACCCCGCCCAACCCGAACGGCGCCAGTCGGCCTACTTCATTTGCGCCAATCGCGGCAAGCGCTCGATCACCATCGACCTAGCCACCCCAGAGGGCGCCGAGCAGGTACGCACGCTGGCCCGCGAGGCCGATGTGCTGATCGAAAACTACAAGGTCGGGCAACTGGCCAAGTATGGACTGGATGCCGCCAATCTACAGGCCGTCAACCCGCGGTTGATCTACTGCTCCATCACCGGCTACGGGCAAAACGGGCCGCTGGCGCACAAGGCGGGTTACGACTTTGCCATCCAGGCCGAGGGAGGATTGATGAGCATCACCGGCGAGCCCGACGGTGAACCACAGAAGGTGGGGGTGGCCGTGACCGACCTCATGACCGGGGTATATGCCGCCACCGCCATCCTGGCAGCGCTGGTCGAGCGCGACCGCACCGGCCGCGGCCGCGTGCTGGATGCGTCGCTGTTCGACGTGCAGGTGGCCATGCTGGCCAACCAGGCCAGCAACCAACTCATCGGGCAGCGCACACCACGGCGCATGGGCAATGCGCACCCCAACATCGTGCCGTACCAGGCCTTCCCCACGCGCGACGGGCATCTGGTGCTGGCCGTGGGCAACGACGGCCAGTTTCAACGCTTTTGCGACGTGGCGGGTCACCCAGACGTGGCGCAGGACCCGCGCTTTGCCACCAACCCGGCGCGGGTGGAACACCGCGCGCTGCTGGTGCCGCAAATCGCCGAGTGGACACGCCAGCGTGACACGGCCGACTGGGTACGCGCCCTCGACGCCGCGGGCGTACCGTGTGCCCCGATCAACGACATCGCGCAGGTCATGGCCCACCCCCACGTGCACGCACGCGAGCTGCTGCTGCCGGGCACCGCCGACCGCCCGCCGATGGTGGCGCACCCCATCCGGTTCGACGGCCAGCGTCCCACCGCCGATCGCGCGCCACCGGCACTGGGGACGGATGAGGCACGGTGGCGGTGACATGGGCCTGTACCGGCCCGCCATCCGACACAGCCTGGCAAGCCGTGTCACCCGCTGTACCGGTCTCACTGTGCACGACGCGCTACAGTAGTGGTTGACCACGGTTTTCGACGGAGACGACGATGGACATGAAAGCCACCCCGCTGGTACAGCTGCGGGATCCGAGCTTGCTCAAAACCGACGCGCTGATCGATGGCCATTGGGTGGCCGCACCCGAGCGCTTTGCCGTGACCGACCCCGCCACCGGGCAGGAGCTGGCGCGGGTAGCCAAGCTGGACCCGGGCGATGCCCAGCGTGCCATCGATGCGGCCAACGCGGCGTGGCCCGCGTGGCGGAGCAAGACGGCCAAGGAGCGCGCCAACATTCTGCGTCGATGGTACGACCTGCTGATGGCCCATCAGGACGATCTGGCGCGCATCATGACCGCTGAGCAGGGCAAACCCCTGCCCGAGGCCAAGGGCGAGGTGGCTTATGGCGCCAGCTTCGTCGAGTGGTTTGCCGAGGAGGCCAAGCGCGTCAACGGCGAAACCCTTCCCCCCTTCGACAACAACCGCCGCCTGTTGGTACTCAAGCAGCCCATCGGCGTGTGCGCGGCGATCACGCCCTGGAACTTTCCGCTGGCCATGATCACGCGCAAAGTCGCTCCAGCACTGGCGGCCGGCTGCACGGTGGTAATCAAACCGGCCGAGCAAACCCCGCTGACGGCACTGGCCGCTGCGGAGCTGGCGCTGCGCGCCGGCATCCCCGCGGGTGTGCTCAACGTGCTGACGAGCGATGGGCCGGGCAGCATCGCCATCGGTCGGGTGTTGTGCGACAGCGACGTGGTGCGGCACCTGAGCTTTACTGGTTCCACCGAAGTGGGCCGCATCCTCATGGCGCAAAGCGGCCCCACGGTCAAGAAGCTCTCGCTGGAACTGGGTGGCAATGCGCCCTTCATCGTGTTCGACGACGCGGACATCGACAGCGCGGTCGACGGTGCCTTCGCCAGCAAGTACCGCAACGCGGGGCAGACCTGCGTGTGCTCCAACCGCATCTACGTGCAGGAGGGGGTGTACGAGACCTTCGTGCACAAATTTGCCGCCAAGGTGGCCACGGCCAAGGTGGGCAACGGGTTCGACGAAGGCGTGAATCAGGGGCCGCTGATCGAGGAAGCCGCGGTAGAAAAAGTCCAACGGCACGTGGACGATGCGCTGGCCAAGGGCGGCCGCGTGCTCACCGGCGGCCACCGGCTGGGCGGTCTGTTTTATGCGCCAACGGTGGTGGCCGACGCCACGCCGGACATGCTGTGTGCGCGCGAGGAAACCTTTGGCCCCTTTGCGCCGGTGTTCAAGTTCCGCACCGAGGACGAAGTCATCCGCCTGGCCAATAACACCGAATACGGACTGGCGAGCTACTTCTACAGCCGTGACGTGGGGCGCATCTTCCGCGTGGCCGAGGCGCTGGAATATGGCATGGTCGGTGTCAACGTCGGCATCCTGGCCACCGAGCACGTTCCCTTCGGCGGCGTCAAACAATCGGGCCTAGGGCGTGAGGGATCGCACCACGGCATCGACGAGTACGTCGAGCTCAAGTACGTCTGCATCGGCGACGTGTTGAAGTAACCCCACACCGGGCGCGGCCGGGCCGCGCCTATGCCCTACAATAGAGGGTGACGCGGGCGTCGTTCAATGGTAGGACCTGAGCTTCCCAAGCTCAAGACGTGGGTTCGATTCCCATCGCCCGCTCCACACCCCCTTTTCTTTCGGCCGCTGCTACCCCGCTCGCCGGCGGTTGGCTGATCTGGCCGCCCCCTCTCCGGCCCTCTTTTCCTCCTGCCCCGACGTGTTCAAAAATCTGACGGTATTTCGGCTGGGCGGCGGTTTTGTCGCGCCACTGGAGGCGATGGAGCAGGCGCTGGCCACCCAGCCCTTCCACCCCTGTGGTCCCAACGAAATGCACAGCCAGGGCTGGGTGCCGCCGCGCGGGCAACCGCATGCGCCGCTGGTCGAATCGGTGGCCGGGCACCGCTTGATGCGCTTTCGCATCGAGAGCAAGCGCGTGCCGGCTGCCGTCGTCAAGCGCGAGCTGCAGGGGCGCTGCGCGCAGATCGAGGCCACCGAGGGGCGTCAGCCGGGCCGGCGCGAGCAGCGCGAGCTCAAAGAGCAAATCGTGCAGGCGCTGCTGCCGATGGCGTTTGCACAGACGGTGGATGTGCTGGTTTGGATGGATGTCGCGGCAGGCCGAGTGGCGCTCGACACCACGAGCACCAAACGCGTGGATGCGGTGGTGACGGCGCTGGTCAAGGCACTGGACGGACTGCGCGTGGAGCCGCTGCAGACCGCGCAAGCGCCCGCCACCGCCATGGCGGGCTGGCTCGCGTCGCCTGCCGACGATTGGCCGGCGCACTTCGCCCCGGGCCGCGAAGTCGAACTCAAAGCGGACGGCGACAGCCCGGCCGTGGTGCGCTACAGCCGCCACGTGCTCGACGGTGACGAGATGCAACGCCACCTGGCGCAGGGCAAACGCCCCACCCGCCTCGCGCTCGATTGGGACGGTCGCGTCAGCTTCGTGCTGACCGAGACCTGGCAACTGCGCCGCATCGCGTTTCAGGACGGCGTGTTCGAAGACAACGACGCCGCAGAGACCGATGGCTTCGACGGCGACGCGGCGATCACCACGGGCGAATTGTCGACGCTGCTTGGCGACCTGATCGCGGCGCTCGGTGGCACGCAGCCGCAGGAAATCACCCCTTGAGCACCTGCCCGTCGGCGTCGATGACACGCACGTCGATCGGGATGCCCTCGCGCACGCTCATCGAGACGGTACAGAATTCCTCGAATTGCCCGAGGATGCGGTCCAGGTGCTCGTAGGCCGCACCGGGGCGCTCCAGACGCAGATCCACCTGGATGTGCTGGATGCGCAGCCGGTTGGCGGCGTTGCGGCCCACGGTGGCGTGCGCGGTGGCACTCAGGCGCCCAGGCTCTTGCTTGAATTTGGACAGCGCAAAGGTAAGGCTGGCACACAGGCAGTTGGCCACAGCGGCCAGCAGCAGGTGCTTGGGCGACGGGCCAGCGGACTGCCCTAACGGCGGGGGCTCGTCGCTGATCCAGCCGGGAGTACCCAGCCCGAAGTCGATGTCGAATTGGTAGCCGTCGCGTCGAACGACGGTGACAGGAGCGGAAGTTTCCATGGTGACAGTATGCCGGAAACGCCGCGTTGCGGGCGACCTCATCCGCCTCCGCGACGCATGATGAGATCGAAGTGGCGCATGAATGCTTCGCGCTCGCGGCCCACCACACTCTCAAACCGAAATCGTACCCACAGGCGAGGCAAGCGCAGCTGTGCGATGGCCCTCGGTGGCAGGGGCTGCCACGTCAGCGTCAAGCGGCCGGCGCCAATCTCCACCTGAGCGCCGTCGTTGGTCTGGGTCCACCGGTGCGGCCCCACGGCCACGGGCAGCCAGCGCAGCCACTCGTGCACCGTGCAGCCCATCTCGCGTTCGAAGGTCTCGTCACTGGCCGTATTCACCGGACTGGCCTACCAGGTCATCCCCCGGCAATCGGTGGCCACACGGCCACCACGTCACCGGCGGCCAAGGCGCGCTGTGCACGGTCGGCCGGTGGCACGAACACGCCGTTGACCAAGACCAGGTGCACCAGGCGCGGTGGCAGTTGGTAGCGCTCGATCAGGGCTTGCACCGTGCTGCCCTCGGGCACGTCGAGCTCGACCTGGTTGAAGCGTGCCCCGGCGGGCAAGTAGTCGCCCAGCGTGGCAAACAGTTTGAGGGTGATGCGCATCGGGTCGCCAACCTCAACGCCGCCGGGCATCGGCCGCCGCGCTCCAGTGCGCCTGCGCCTGCGCAGCCGCCAAATAGGCGGCCATGAACTGCGTGGGGTCGTGCATCAACTTGTCTTTCCATTCGCCCAGCCGCACACGCCCCTCGACCAAGCCACGCAAGGCGCCGATGTGCTGCGTCCAGCCCACGCTGTTGCAGCCCACCATCACGTCACCGTCGAAGCACAGGCTCAACACCTTGTGGTGCTGCGCATCGACGCGCTCCACGCGCTCGCCCCCCGGCACCCCCTGCCAGTTGCCAAAGCTGGCCGAAATCAGCCCCAGCGTGTCGAGCACGTTGATCTGGGTCACACCGCGCAACTCGGCGTGCTGCCCCACCATGTTGAGCGCGGCCACGCGCGCCTGCTCGGCCGCGTTGGGCTGGATGGCGCTCACGATGGTGGTGCCCGATATCTTGTCGAAGGCCTCGGCACAGTCGCCCGCGGCATAGATGCCGGAGACGTTGGTCTGCATCTGTTCGTCGGTCAGCACCCCCTGTAAGCAACGGATGCCGCTGTCTTGGAGAAATTCGATGGCGGGCTTGACCCCGGCGGCGATGATGACCAAGTCGGCGTCGATATGTTGCCCGTTGGACAGACGCACGCGCAGTGGCTCGGCGCGCTCGATGGCCTCCAGCCGCGTGCTGGTATGCACCGCCACGCCTTTGGCCTCGCACCACTGGCGGATCATGCCGCCGGCAGCAGGCCCCATCATGCGCGGCACCATGCGGTCGCCCATCTCGACGATGGTCAGCGTCACGCCGCGCTGTTGCAGCGCCTCCATGATGATGCAGCCAATGAAGCCCGCCCCCAGCTGCAGCACGCGCGCCCCGGGCTGCGCGCGCGCCATGATGGCGCGCGCATCGGCGAGCGTCCAGCAGTGGTGCACGCCGGGCAGGTCGATGCCGCGAATCGACGGACGCACGGGGCGCGATCCGGTGGCGATCAGCAACCGATCGAACGGCAACGCCCACCCGTCGTCGAGCGTGACCGTGCGCGCTTGCGCATCGACCGACTTCGCCCGGGCGAACACGCGCTCGATGCCCAGCCGCTCGTAGTGGTCGGGCGCCTTGCGCAGATGGGTTCCCGCTTCGTCGATCTGCCCAATGAGCAGGTAGGGAATGGCCATGCGCGAGTATGGCGGCTCCGGCTCGTCGCCCACCAGGGTGATACGGTCTGCCGGCGCATGTTTGCGGATGGTCTCCGCGGCGATGACGCCGGCAGGACCCGCACCCAGAATGACGTGATGCGTCATGTCAATGCTCTCCACCAAGCGGTAAGCGGCCAGGCAGGCCGCTCGCACGTGCGGATGTGCTCGAGACGGTGCGCCCGATCACAGGCCCAACCGCGCCAGGGTTTCCGGCTTGGGCCGACCCTCGG
Organism: Tepidimonas sp. HKU77; assembly: GCF_049728535.1. NCBI lineage: Bacteria > Pseudomonadati > Pseudomonadota > Betaproteobacteria > Burkholderiales > Tepidimonas > Tepidimonas sp. HKU77. Next base: position 250,198 of record NZ_CP187300.1, read on the forward strand.
CATCCCAGCCGCGCACCTCGTAGTACTTGGGCAGCATCTCCGGCAGCTTGTTGGTCAGCCCCTTGGCTGGGCCGGTCTTGGCGGGCTCGGTCAGCAGCCGCGGCGGCAGTGTGTCATCGCGGGCGGTAAAGCCCGCGGCGTTGTTGAAGGCGCGCTCCATGTTCCAGATGCGCTCACCGATGCGCTCGAGCTCCTGCACCGTGAACTCCTCGCCGCAGGCCGCCGCCACTTGTGGAGCCACGTCGGCCAGCGTCCAGGCAAAGCTGGTGAAGATGCAAATGCCCGCGGAGTCGAAGGCGGCGGTGGCGTCCTGAAAGGCTTTGACCAGCTCGGGCTTGCCCTCGGTGGTCAGCGGGTCGGTCTTGATGGGGATGCCCAACACTTCCGACGCCACCGTATAGCCGCGCAGGTGGCACGCGCCACGGTTGCTCGTGGCATAAGCCAGCCCCATGCCCTGGATGCCGCGGCTGTCGTAAGCGGGGAACTCCTGCCCCTTCACACTCATGGACAGCTCGGGGTGGCCGTACTTCTCGCACAGGCGCTTGGAGCCGAGTGCGATTTCTTTGCCGAAGCCCACGCCGTTGGCGGTCATATCGGCCAGCTCGCACAGCGCGCGCGCCGAGCCAAAGGGCGCTTCGATACCGATTTGCTCCTTGGTCAGCACGCCCAGTTCATAGAGCTCCATGACCGCACCGACGGTGGCGCCGAAGCTGATCGGGTCCATGCCCTGCTCGTTGCAGATAAGGTTGGCGTACTGCAGCGCCTCGAGGTCGTTGACGCCGTTGGCCGCGCCCAGCGCCCAGGCGGCTTCGTACTCCAGACCGCCGCTCGCACCCCAGTACTGCGGCTTGTTTTGCACGCTGAAGTGCGTCTCGTCGATTTTGCTGATGCGCCCGCAGGCGATGGTGCAGCCAAAGCAGGCCTGGTTGGTCACCAGGTGGGTTTTGCCATCGCTGGGCCGGGGCGTGAGCATCGCTTCGGCCGAGATGTCCTTGGCGCCTTCGAACTGCACGTCGCGGTGGTTGCGCGTGGGCAGCGCGCCGATTTCGTTGATGACGTTCATGAGCACCTGGGTGCCGTATTTGGGCAGGCCCTGGCCCGTGACGGCATTGTCGGCCAGCACCTTTTTGGCGGCGCGCGTGGCGGCCATGAAGGCCTGCGGATCGCGGATGCCGCCCACCCCCTTGGTGCCGCGCACCGCGATGGCCTTGAGGTTTTTGCTGCCGGCTACCGCGCCCACGCCGGAGCGGCCGGCCGCACGGTGCAGGTCGTTGACCACGCAGGCAAAGAGGACTTGGTTTTCGCCGGCACGGCCGATGCTGGAGATGCGCAGCAGCGGATCTTGCAGGCTGGTCTTGAGAATTTCCTCGGTCTGCCACACGGACTTACCCCACAGGTGCGAGGCGTCGCGCAGCTCGGCCACGTCGTCGTTGACGTACAGGTACACGGGCTTGGGCGAGCGGCCCTCGAAGATGATCATGTCCCAGCCCGCCATCTTGAGCTCCGCCCCCCAGTAGCCACCGGAGTTGGAGCAGGCAATCGCCCCGGTCAGCGGCCCTTTGGTGATGACGGTGTAGCGCCCACCGGTGGAGGCCATGGTGCCCGTCAGCGGCCCGGTGGCCCAAATGATTTTGTTGTCGGGTGACAAGGGGTCGACCTTGGGGTCGACCTCCTCCACCAGGTATTTGCTGCCCAGCCCGCGCGAGCCCAAATACTGGCGCGCCCAGGTCATGTTCAGCGGCTCTGGCGTGCAAGTACCTGCGGTGAGGTTGACGCGAAGGATTTTTCCGGCCCAAGACATGTTCGTGCTCCTGCGAGGAAATCAGGCGGTGACTTGGTTGCCGAGCTTGTCGGCCCACTGCTTCATGCGCTCGATGCCGGTCCAGTTGGCATCGATGAAGGTGATGGCCCCCGTCGGGCAGGCCTCGGCGCACGCAGGCTGCCCACCGCAGAGGTCGCATTTCTGTACCTTGCCCGTGGCCTCGACGTAGTTGATGGTGCCAAACGGGCACGCGATGGTGCACACCTTGCAGCCGACGCAGGTGGTCTCGTTGACCACCTTGGCGCCCGTGACCTTGTCCACCGTGATGGCCTCCACGGGGCAGGCGTGCAGGCACCACGCCTCGTCGCACTGGGTGCACGTGTAAGGCACCTTGCGCCCCGTGTGGTGGAAGTCGAATACCTTGATGCGGGACTTCGAGGTGGCATAGACGCCGTAGTTCTCGAACGAGCAGGCCATCTCGCACTGGAGGCAGCCCGTGCACTTGCCCGGGTCGATGTGCAGCACCTTCTGCATGCTTCGTCTCCTGGTAGGGGCGTGTCGGGGACGCCCTTATGAACTTGTCTGCATGGGTATTGTTGGATGAGAATCTCCCACGAATCCTGGGGATAACCCTAGCGCACGGCGGGCGTGCGCGGAAATTCTCAAAATGCGACAGTCGATCGCGCCCGTGCCGCCAGCGCGCACGCCATCGACACGAGGAGACGGCATTGAGCATCCCCCCGACCGGCCATCAGCCCCCCTGGAGCCATTCGCCTGCCGAACGACCTGCGCGGGCGCTCGCCATCGAGGACGCGCGCCGCCGGCTGCTGGACGACCCCGACCTCCAGGGAGACGTCTGGGGCATCGAGCCCTGGATCGCCTCGTCGTGGCGCCGCTGCCTGGCGCGCGGACAGCGCCCCCGGGAGCGCGTGGTGTTCGACAGCGTCAGCACGGCGGCGGTGCGCCGGGCCCTGGACGCCAGCCACGCGCTGCGGCGTGCCGCCAGTCCGATCATCGACCACACCCTCGGGCGGGCGATGTCGGACACCGGTTACTTCGCGCTGCTCACCGATGCCCAGGGGATCGTGATCGACGTGCACGGCCCGGTGGATGCCGGCAATCGGCACGTGCATGCAATCGCACGGGTCGGCGTGGACCTGTCGGAGGCGGCGATCGGCACGTCGGCGATCGGCGCCGCACTGGCCGAGCGGACGCCCGTCTGGCTGCACCGCGGAGAGCACTTCTTCGACGACACCGCGGTCTACAGCTGCGCTGGGGCCCCGCTGTTCGACCCCGACGGTGCCTGCATCGGCATGCTGGACCTGACCGGGGTGATGGCCCCGGAGCGGCGGGCCCTCAAGCACCTGGCGAGCGTGACCGCCCGCCGCATCGAGAACGCTCTGGTTCGGCTGCGGCCGCACGCGCTGGGCGTTCGCCTCACGTGGCCGGGCCACCTGCCCGGCGATGACGATGACGGCCTGCTGGCGCTGGACACCGATGGCCGGATCGTGGGTGCCAACCGAACCGCGATCGACATGCTGGACCTGCGATCCTGCGCCAGCGGCTGGCCGCATGCGGACGAGGTATTCGCCGTGCCGTGCGGCGACCTGTTCGGCGCGGCGCGGCGGGGACGCGGCCCGATCGAAGTGCCGACCTGGTCGGGGCTGCGCGTGCTCGCCCTCGCGCAATCGGGGCGCGACGACGCCATCCACGGCGCGGCGCTGCCGCTCAAGAGCCGCGAGGCGGCGCTGATCCGCCATGCGGTGGCGCAGGCCGGCGGCAACGTCGCCGAGGCCGCGCGGCGGCTGGGCATCAGCCGCGCCACCGTCTACCGCAAACTGGGGCAGCGCTGAAACCTTCGGCCGCCGCGCGCGGATCAGCGCTTGGCGTTGGGGAAGAACAACTGCTCGCCGCCGATCCTGTAGCCGGCGATCGCCGCCTGCCCGGCCGGCCCGGTCACCCAGTCGATGAACCGTTGCCCCTCGGCCGTCTTGACGTGCGGGTGCTTGGCTGCACTGACCAGCATCACGCCGTACTGGTTGAACAGGCGTTGATCCCCCTCGACCAGAACCGCCAGATCGGCCCGGTTCCTGAAATTGAGCCAGGTGCCGCGGTCGGTCAGCACATAGGCGCCCGTGCCTGCGGCCATGTTGAGCGCAGGGCCCATGCCGCAGCCGCATTCCCGGTAGCCGCTGCCCTTGGCGGCTTCGTTGCCGGTCTGGGCCCAGAAGCGCAGCTCGGCGGCGTGCGTGCCACTCTTGTCCCCGCGCGACACGAACGGCGCGTTGCTGGCCGCCACCTTGCGCAAGGCCCCCACGATGTCGTTGCCCTTGACGCCGGCCGGATCCGCCTTGGGCCCGACGAGCACGAAGTCGTTGTACATCACGTCCAGCCGCTGGACACCGAAGCCGTCGGCCACGAACTTCTCCTCCGCCGCCTTGTCGTGCACGAACAGCACATCGGCATCACCCCGGCGCGCCATGTCGATGGCCTGGCCGGTGCCCAGTGCCACGACCTTCACGTCGATGCCCGTGGCCTGCTTGAACTGCGGCAGGATGTGGCCGAACAGGCCGGACTGCTCGGTCGACGTGGTCGAGGCCACGACGATGCTTTGCGCATGGGCAACCCAGGCCGTGAGCGAGATGGCCGCGGCCAGGAACCAGGACTTGGCTTTCATGGGGTTTCTCCTTCGACGAACGCATGGGCCTGCGGCGAACACGCCGCCAGCAGGTCCCGATTGAAAAAGGTGTGCGCGGGCAGGTCCGCCAGGACGTGGCCACCCTCCAGATAAACCACGCGGGTGGCCAGGCGACGCACCTGCCCCAGGTGGTGGCTGCTGAAGATCAGCGTTTTCGGCGGAACGGCGTCACCGGCGGTGAAGTCGTGGATCAGGGCCTCGACCTCGTGCCTCGCCTGCGGATCGAGGCTCGCGGTCGGCTCGTCCAGCAGCCAGATGGACGGCTGCTGCGCCCACGCGCGGGCCAGCGCCAGCCGCTGCTGCTGCCCACCGGACAGGGCGCGCGCATTGCGGTCGGCCAGGGCGTCCAGCCCCACCCGGGCCAGGGCCTCACGGGCGCGGGTGCGGGCCTGCGCCCAGGAGTGCCCCTGCAGCCACAGACCGAGAGCGACGTTGCGCAGCGCGCTCAGGCGCATCAGGTAGGGGCGCTGAAACACCAGCGCCGCCCGCTGATCCGGCGCGCGGCGCAGCTCGCCGTCGACCGGCAGCAACCCCATCAAGGCGCGCAACAGCGTGCTTTTGCCGCTGCCGTTGGTGCCCACCAGCGCCACACGTTCGCCGGCCTGCACGCGCAGGTCGATCCCGCGCAGCGCATGCACCTGTCCGCTTGGACCCAGCCGGGCATGCACCCCCCGCAACTCAAACAGCGGCGTCATGCGGGTATCTCCGCCAGGGCGGCGCCGTCCACCCGCTCGCGCCAGCGGCGCAGCAGCGAGACCACCGCGTTCAGGCCCAGCACGACCGCCAGCAGCACGAGTCCGAGCCCCAGGGCCAGGGGCAGGTCACCTTTGCTGGTCTCCAGCGCGATCGCCGTGGTCATGACACGGGTGAAGCCCTCGACGTTGCCCCCCACGATCATGACCGCGCCCACCTCGGCCACGGCGCGGGCAAAGGCAGCGATCACCACCATCAACAAGGCGACGCGCTCGTCCCACGCCAGCCACACGGCACGCGTGCCGACCCCGGCGCCCAAGGCGCGCTGTGCACGGTCGGCCGGTGGCACGAACACGCCGTTGACCAAGACCAGGTGCACCAGGCGCGGCGGCAGCTGGTAGCGCTCGATCAGGGCTTGCACCGTGCTGCCCTCGGGCACGTCGAGCTCGACCTGGTTGAAGCGTGCCCCGGCGGGCAAGTAGTCGCCCAGCGTGGCAAACAGTTTGAGGGTGATGCGCATCGGGTCGCCAACCTCAACGCCGCCGGGCATCGGCCGCCGCGCTCCAGTGCGCCTGCGCCTGCGCAGCCGCCAAATAGGCGGCCATGAACTGCGTGGGGTCGTGCATCAACTTGTCTTTCCATTCGCCCAGCCGCACACGCCCCTCGACCAAGCCACGCAAGGCGCCGATGTGCTGCGTCCAGCCCACGCTGTTGCAGCCCACCATCACGTCACCGTCGAAGCACAGGCTCAACACCTTGTGGTGCTGCGCATCGACGCGCTCCACGCGCTCGCCCCCCGGCACCCCCTGCCAGTTGCCAAAGCTGGCCGAAATCAGCCCCAGCGTGTCGAGCACGTTGATCTGGGTCACACCGCGCAACTCGGCGTGCTGCCCCACCATGTTGAGCGCGGCCACGCGCGCCTGCTCGGCCGCGTTGGGCTGGATGGCGCTCACGATGGTGGTGCCCGATATCTTGTCGAAGGCCTCGGCACAGTCGCCCGCGGCATAGATGCCGGAGACGTTGGTCTGCATCTGTTCGTCGGTCAGCACCCCCTGTAAGCAACGGATGCCGCTGTCTTGGAGAAATTCGATGGCGGGCTTGACCCCGGCGGCGATGATGACCAAGTCGGCGTCGATATGTTGCCCGTTGGACAGACGCACGCGCAGTGGCTCGGCGCGCTCGATGGCCTCCAGCCGCGTGCTGGTATGCACCGCCACGCCTTTGGCCTCGCACCACTGGCGGATCATGCCGCCGGCAGCAGGCCCCATCATGCGCGGCACCATGCGGTCGCCCATCTCGACGATGGTCAGCGTCACGCCGCGCTGTTGCAGCGCCTCCATGATGATGCAGCCAATGAAGCCCGCCCCCAGCTGCAGCACGCGCGCCCCGGGCTGCGCGCGCGCCATGATGGCGCGCGCATCGGCGAGCGTCCAGCAGTGGTGCACGCCGGGCAGGTCGATGCCGCGAATCGACGGACGCACGGGGCGCGATCCGGTGGCGATCAGCAACCGATCGAACGGCAACGCCCACCCGTCGTCGAGCGTGACCGTGCGCGCTTGCGCATCGACCGACTTCGCCCGGGCGAACACGCGCTCGATGCCCAGCCGCTCGTAGTGGTCGGGCGCCTTGCGCAGATGGGTTCCCGCTTCGTCGATCTGCCCAATGAGCAGGTAGGGAATGGCCATGCGCGAGTATGGCGGCTCCGGCTCGTCGCCCACCAGGGTGATACGGTCTGCCGGCGCATGTTTGCGGATGGTCTCCGCGGCGATGACGCCGGCAGGACCCGCACCCAGAATGACGTGATGCGTCATGTCAATGCTCTCCACCAAGCGGTAAGCGGCCAGGCAGGCCGCTCGCACGTGCGGATGTGCTCGAGACGGTGCGCCCGATCACAGGCCCAACCGCGCCAGGGTTTCCGGCTTGGGCCGACCCTCGGCATCCCAGCCGCGCACCTCGTAGTACTTGGGCAGCATCTCCGGCAGCTTGTTGGTCAGCCCCTTGGCTGGGCCGGTCTTGGCGGGCTCGGTCAGCAGCCGCGGCGGCAGTGTGTCATCGCGGGCGGTAAAGCCCGCGGCGTTGTTGAAGGCGCGCTCCATGTTCCAGATGCGCTCACCGATGCGCTCGAGCTCCTGCACCGTGAACTCCTCGCCGCAGGCCGCCGCCACTTGTGGAGCCACGTCGGCCAGCGTCCAGGCAAAGCTGGTGAAGATGCAAATGCCCGCGGAGTCGAAGGCGGCGGTGGCGTCCTGAAAGGCTTTGACCAGCTCGGGCTTGCCCTCGGTGGTCAGCGGGTCGGTCTTGATGGGGATGCCCAACACTTCCGACGCCACCGTATAGCCGCGCAGGTGGCACGCGCCACGGTTGCTCGTGGCATAAGCCAGCCCCATGCCCTGGATGCCGCGGCTGTCGTAAGCGGGGAACTCCTGCCCCTTCACACTCATGGACAGCTCGGGGTGGCCGTACTTCTCGCACAGGCGCTTGGAGCCGAGTGCGATTTCTTTGCCGAAGCCCACGCCGTTGGCGGTCATATCGGCCAGCTCGCACAGCGCGCGCGCCGAGCCAAAGGGCGCTTCGATACCGATTTGCTCCTTGGTCAGCACGCCCAGTTCATAGAGCTCCATGACCGCACCGACGGTGGCGCCGAAGCTGATCGGGTCCATGCCCTGCTCGTTGCAGATAAGGTTGGCGTACTGCAGCGCCTCGAGGTCGTTGACGCCGTTGGCCGCGCCCAGCGCCCAGGCGGCTTCGTACTCCAGACCGCCGCTCGCACCCCAGTACTGCGGCTTGTTTTGCACGCTGAAGTGCGTCTCGTCGATTTTGCTGATGCGCCCGCAGGCGATGGTGCAGCCAAAGCAGGCCTGGTTGGTCACCAGGTGGGTTTTGCCATCGCTGGGCCGGGGCGTGAGCATCGCTTCGGCCGAGATGTCCTTGGCGCCTTCGAACTGCACGTCGCGGTGGTTGCGCGTGGGCAGCGCGCCGATTTCGTTGATGACGTTCATGAGCACCTGGGTGCCGTATTTGGGCAGGCCCTGGCCCGTGACGGCATTGTCGGCCAGCACCTTTTTGGCGGCGCGCGTGGCGGCCATGAAGGCCTGCGGATCGCGGATGCCGCCCACCCCCTTGGTGCCGCGCACCGCGATGGCCTTGAGGTTTTTGCTGCCGGCTACCGCGCCCACGCCGGAGCGGCCGGCCGCACGGTGCAGGTCGTTGACCACGCAGGCAAAGAGGACTTGGTTTTCGCCGGCACGGCCGATGCTGGAGATGCGCAGCAGCGGATCTTGCAGGCTGGTCTTGAGAATTTCCTCGGTCTGCCACACGGACTTACCCCACAGGTGCGAGGCGTCGCGCAGCTCGGCCACGTCGTCGTTGACGTACAGGTACACGGGCTTGGGCGAGCGGCCCTCGAAGATGATCATGTCCCAGCCCGCCATCTTGAGCTCCGCCCCCCAGTAGCCACCGGAGTTGGAGCAGGCAATCGCCCCGGTCAGCGGCCCTTTGGTGATGACGGTGTAGCGCCCACCGGTGGAGGCCATGGTGCCCGTCAGCGGCCCGGTGGCCCAAATGATTTTGTTGTCGGGTGACAAGGGGTCGACCTTGGGGTCGACCTCCTCCACCAGGTATTTGCTGCCCAGCCCGCGCGAGCCCAAATACTGGCGCGCCCAGGTCATGTTCAGCGGCTCTGGCGTGCAAGTACCTGCGGTGAGGTTGACGCGAAGGATTTTTCCGGCCCAAGACATGTTCGTGCTCCTGCGAGGAAATCAGGCGGTGACTTGGTTGCCGAGCTTGTCGGCCCACTGCTTCATGCGCTCGATGCCGGTCCAGTTGGCATCGATGAAGGTGATGGCCCCCGTCGGGCAGGCCTCGGCGCACGCAGGCTGCCCACCGCAGAGGTCGCATTTCTGTACCTTGCCCGTGGCCTCGACGTAGTTGATGGTGCCAAACGGGCACGCGATGGTGCACACCTTGCAGCCGACGCAGGTGGTCTCGTTGACCACCTTGGCGCCCGTGACCTTGTCCACCGTGATGGCCTCCACGGGGCAGGCGTGCAGACACCACGCTTCGTCACACTGGGTGCACGTGTAAGGCACCTTGCGCCCCGTGTGGTGGAAGTCGAATACCTTGATGCGGGACTTCGAGGTGGCATAGACGCCGTAGTTCTCGAACGAGCAGGCCATCTCGCACTGGAGGCAGCCCGTGCACTTGCCCGGGTCGATGTGCAGCACTTTTTGCATGCTTGGTCTCCTGGGTAGCGGGGCCGCAAGGACGCCCTTGTGAAGTTCACCGCTTTGGTATTGTTGTAGGAGAATCCCCTGCCATCCTTGGGGATAACCCTAGTCGGCCGGGGAGGCGTGCGGAATTTCTCAAAATGCGACAGTGAACGTGTACGACGGGCGTCGCGCCGAATCGGCATTTGCCGTCCAATTGCCCCGGCGGAGCCCCAAAACGATCAGGAGACGACCTTGGCCCTTGCCCCCACCCGCCCCGGCGAATCGGTCAGCCCGCGGCCGATCCCCCCGCACGCCCGCACCGTCGCCATCGACCAAGCCCGGCGCCGGATGCTCGACGACCCGCAGCTCGACGGGGATGTGCCGGGCCTCGAGCCGTGGATCGCGTCCTCGTGGCGCCGCTGCCTGGCACGCGGGCAACGCCCAGGCGAGCGGGTGGTGTTCGACAGTGTCAGCGCCGCCGTCATGCGGCGGACCTTGGAAGCCAGCCAGACCCTGAGGCAGGCAGCCACCCCCATCATCGACCGCACGCTGGGTCGGGCAATGTCCGACACCGGCTACTTTGCGCTGCTGACCGATCCGAACGGAATCGTCATCGACGTGCACGGCCCGGTCGATCCCGGCAACCGGCATATCCATGCAATCGCACGCATCGGCGTAGATCTGTCGGAAGGGGCCATCGGCACCTCGGCCATCGGCGCCGCGCTGACCGAGCGGATGCCGGTTTGGCTGCACCGGGGGGAACATTTCTTCGACGACACCGCGGTCTACAGCTGCGCCGGGGCACCGCTGTTCGACCCCGACGGCGCATGCATCGGCATGCTCGATCTAACCGGTGTCATGGCGCCGGAGCGCCGCGCCCTCAAGCACTTGGTCAGCGTGACGGCGCGCCGCATCGAAAACGCCCTGGTGCTGTTGCGCCCCCATGCCCTGAGCCTGCGACTGACGTGGCCCGGGCATCTGCCGGGCGATGACGACGATGGCCTCCTGATCCTCGACGCCGACGGGCGCATCGTGGGCGCCAACCGCACGGCCACCGAGATGCTGGACCTGCGGGCGAACATCGGGGCGAGCGCGGGCGGCTGGCCCCACGCCGACGAGGTGTTTGCCGTGCCGTATGGCGACCTGTTCAGCGCCGCGCGACGGGGGCGCGGGCCGCTCGAAGTACCCAGTTGGCTGGGGCTGCGGCTGCTGGTGTTGGCGCAGTCGGGGGGCGACGACACCCAACACGGCCCCAGCTTACCTCTCAAAAGCCGGGAGGCGGCCCTCATCCGCCACGCCGTGGCGCAAGCTGGCGGCAATGTGGCCGAAGCGGCGCGGCAACTGGGGATCAGCCGGGCCACGGTCTATCGCAAGCTGGCCCAGCGCTGAGGCCGGCAACACCTGCCGCGCCGATCAGCGCCGCGCGCTCGGGAAGAAGGCCGCCTCCCCCCCGATCCGATAACTGGCAATCGCTGCTTGCCCCATAGGCCCGGTGATCCAATCCACAAACGCTTGTGCCGCTGCCGTCTTGACGTGTGGGTGTCGTTCGGGGTTCACTCGAATCACCCCGTAGGGATTGAACAGGCGCGGGTCCCCCTCGACCAGCACGGCCAAATCGGCGCGGTTTTTGAAGTTCAGCCAAGTGCCGCGATCCGTCAACACATAGGCAGCGGTGGCGGCGGCCATGTTGAGCGCGGCCCCCATGCCGCAGCCGCATGGCCGATAGCCGCTCCATCCAGGCTCGGGTCGCCCCGCCTGCGCCCAAAACCGCAATTCGGCGGCGTGGGTTCCGCTCCTGTCGCCGCGTGAGACGAACGGCGCGCCGGCTGCCGCCACCTTACGCAGCGCCTCCACGATGTCGCGCCCCCGAACACCGGCGGGATCCGTCTTGGGCCCCACCAGCACGAAATCGTTGTACATGACCTCCAGCCGCTGCACCCCCCAGCCTTCCGCAACGAAGCGCTCCTCGGCCGCCTGATCGTGCACGAACAACACATCGGCATCGCCGCGGCGCGCCATGTCGATCGCTTGCCCGGTCCCCAGCGCCACCACCTTGACCTCGATCCCTGTCGCCTGTCGAAACCGTGGCAATAGGTGGCCGAAAAGACCCGACTGCTCCGTCGAGGTGGTGGAAGCCACGACGAGGGGCTGCGCGTGAACCGTCCACGCCACGAGACAGCCGACAGCCGTCAGTAACCAGGATAGCAACTTCATGGGGTTTCTCCAAGGACAAAAGCACGAGCCTGAGGCGAATGCCGCGCCAGGACATCGGGGTCGAAAAAATCATCCACAGGAAGATCGGCCAGAATGCGCCCTGCTTCCAGATAGACGACGCGGCTGGCCAGGCGCCGCACCTGCCCCAGTTGGTGACTGCTGAAAATCAGAGTCCCTCCCCCCTCCTGCGCTGGTGAGGCGCCAGGAGCGGCGAAAGTGCGGATCAAGGCCTCGACCTCGAGCCGGGCCTGCGGATCGAGGCTGGCGGTCGGCTCATCGAGCAGCCAGACATTGGGGTGCTGCGCCCAGGCCCGGGCCAGGGCCAACCGCTGCTGCTGCCCCCCCGACAAGGTCCGCCCGTTGCGCCCCGCGTAGGCCGCCAGGCCCACCCGCTCCAGCGCTTGCAGGGCCAGCACCCGCGCCTGTGCCCAGCGCTGCCCCTGCAACCACAGCGCAATCGCCACGTTGTGCAACGCGCTCGAGCGCATCAGGTACGGCCGCTGGAACACCAGGGCCGCACGCACCCCCGGGGCGCGGTGCAATACGCCCCCCACCGGCAACAGACCCATGAGCGTACGCAACAGCGTACTCTTGCCACTGCCGTTGCTGCCCACCAGCGCCACGCGCTCGCCAGGCTGCACGCGCAGGTCGATCCCGCGCAAGGCGTGTACCTGCCCCGCAGGGCCCAGACGGACGTGCACCCCGCGAAAGTCATATAGCGGCGTCATGCGCGCGCCTCCAGCAGTGTAGGCCCATCCGCCCGTTCGCGCCAGCGTCGCAGCAGCGCCACCAGGGCATTCAGGATCAGCACCACCCCCAGCAGGACGATGCCCAGCCCCAGCGCCAGCGGCAGATCGCCCTTGCTGGTCTCCAGCGCAATCGCCGTCGTCATGACGCGGGTAAAGCCATCGATATTGCCGCCCACGACCATCACCGCCCCCACCTCCGAGACCGCGCGCGCAAACGCCGTGATCACGACCGTCAGCAGCGCGTACCGCTCATCCCAAGCGAGCAGCCAGCCGCGCCACACCGTCCCGGCGCCCAGCGCGCGCAACTGCTCGCCGTACTGCGATTCCGCATCCTCCACCACCTGGCGCGTGAGCCCGATGACCAACGGCAACACCAGCACCGTCTGCGCCAGCACCATGGCCTGAAACGTAAACAACCACCCCAGAAAGCCCAGCGGCCCCGAGCGGGACAGCAGCAGGTACACCACCAGCCCGACCACCACCGATGGAACCGCCAGCAGCGTATTGACCAGCGTCACGACGGCAGCGCGCCCCGGAAAACGCGCCACGGCCAGCCATGTTCCGATCGACAACCCCAGCACGCACGCCAACCCGCAAGCGGTCGCACTGACCGCCAACGACCGCGCGACGATCTGCCACAACGTCGCGTCCCCCGACAGGACCAACCCCCAGGCAACCGCCAACCCCTGCGCAAAAGACTCCATGACCGTGCATCGTAGCGGCCGAGCAAACGGCAAGCGCCCGTGGCTTTCCCGGTATGCAGCGGCGTGCATAGGCCTGGGGACACCGGCAGCGCAGGCGGTGCCCCCGTCACATCGGGCACACTGTGGGCATGCGCAGGATTGGGCTTCACTACCTTCTGGACGACACGGGCAGCGACCATGCCGCCCCGCTGCGCAACCCCTTGATGGATCTGCTGTACGCCGTGCGCACTGGCGGCTCGATCGCAGCGGCGGCGCGTGCGCTGGGGTGGTCGTACCGACATGCGTGGGGACAGCTCAAATCGTGGGAAGACCGGCTCGGTCAACCGCTCGTGCACTGGGAGCGGGGCCAGGCCGCCACCCTCACCCCGTTTGCCGAAAAACTCATCTGGACCGAGCGGCTGGCGCAGGCCCGCCTGATGCCACAGATCGAGGCCCTGCGGGCCGAGTTGGAGCGCACCTTCGCGCTGGCCTTCGACCCGGACAGCCATGTGCTGCCGCTGTACGCCAGCCACGACGACGCCCTGCCGCTGCTGCAGACACACGCGGCCGAACACGCGCGCCTGCACCTGGACATCCGCTTTTGCGGCAGCGTGGAAGCGCTGCGCGCACTCGACGACGGGCGCTGCGTGGTCGCTGGCTTTCACACGCGTGAGCAGCCAGGCATCGACAGCCCCGCTGCGCGCGCCTACCGGCCGCTGCTCGCCCCGGGGCGGCACAAGCTGCTGGGCTTTGCGCAGCGCTGGCAGGGCCTGATCGTCCCCCCAGGCAATCCCCGCCGGCTGCGCGGTCTGGCGGACGTCGTGCGCTGGCGGCTGCGTTACGTCAATCGGCCCGAAGGCACCGGGACCCGGCTGCTGTTGGATGAGCTGCTGCGCGAAGCGGGCCTGCAACCGCAGGAGCTGCCGGGCTACGACCGCTGCGAGCCCTCGCACGCCGCCGTTGCGCAGACGGTGGCCAGCGGCAGCGCCGATGCGGGCTTCGGTACACAGGCGGCCGCGCAGCGGCTGGGGCTGGGCTTCGTCCCCTTGGTGCGCGAACGCTATGCCCTCGCCTGCCTCGAAACTGCCCTGGAGCAACCCGGGCTGCGCGCCCTGCGCGACGTGTTGACCACGCCCGCCTGGCAGGCGCGACTGGCCGGCATTCCAGGCTATGCGCCGCAGGACTGCGGCGCCGTGCTCTCTCTGACCGCGACGCTGCCGTGGTGGCGGCTGCCGCCAAAGCGCCGGCCCAGGAAGGCCGTGGGGTCAGAATAGCTCCCGCTCGGCTTCCAAGTACGCCAAACTGGTGTACTTGCCAATATTGGAGTCGAACCCCGCCATCCCCCGCGCCCGTGCGGCCACGCGGGGGTCCTTGAGCACGAGTTCCTTGGCCTTTTCCAGCGGCACGCCGTCCTTGACGGCCTGCACGCACGGCTCCCAAATGCCCTTGAGGAAAGTGCCGTAGTCGCGCAGCAGCGTCTTGCTGCCGCGCCCATGCCCCGGCCACCACACTTGGTCGCCGGCGGCCTGTTGCAGCGCTTCGTAGTACTTGAACGTCCCCGGGTAGGAGCCATCGTCGATGTTGGCGATGCGGTTTTCCATCGCAATGTCGCCGACATAGGTGAAGCGATCCTGCACCACCTCCACGCACAGATCGGACGGCGTGTGCGCCTTGCCGTAGTGGTGCATGCGCAGGGTGACATCGCCAAAAGTGAACGTCTGCCCGTGCTGCACCGGCCGGTTGGGCGCCACCACCTGTGTGCCCATCGTGGCTTGGTTGGTCCAGCGCTCCATCAAGCTGCGCCACAGGCTGCCTTCGGCCCCTTTGATCTGCTCGATGGTGTGCGGCAAGGCGTAGATTGGCAGCGCCTCGCCGTACGTCTTGACGAAGGCGTGATTGCCCAGCCAGTGGTCGCCGTGGTAGTGGCTGTTGAAGATCGCCACCACGGGCTTGTCGGTCACGGTGCGGATCATGCGGACGACCATCTCGCCGTGCTGCAGCGAGCACCCGGCGTCGAGCATCACCACCCCCACCGAAGTCACGACGAACACCACATTGGCCATCACCCCGCGGTTTTCCGGCGTGGGAAAGCCGTCCTGAGCGTAAATCATCCAAACGTGGGGGGCGATGCGCTCGGGCTTCACATCGGGCACCGGCGGCCCCTCGATAAAGTCCTGCAACTGCTGGGCAAACAGCCGCACCTCGGGCACGGCGGCCAACCCGGCGCCGACCATGCCCGCACCTGCGGTGAGCTGCAGCCAGCGCCGACGCGACAAACCATTCGAAGTCATGTTGTCTCCTTTTCAGCGAGCCCACGGTACGACTCGCCACGATGAGACAATAAGCATACAGGGATGGACGGCAGCGGTCCACTGCCGCGCGTCTCTCGCGCGGCAGAGGGACGTTAGCGCCCGAAGGCGGAGGCCCCGCCCAACAATGTCCACAGCCCCAGGCTGGCGAAGATGGCGGCGGCCACCCCATGCACCCAGCGAATCGGTATCCGATCGGCCAGCCGATCGCCGACGAACACCGCAGGCACGTCGGCCAGCATCATGCCCAGCGTCGTGCCGACGACCACCAGTAACGGGGCGACATAGTGCACCGCCATCGCCACGGTGGCCACCTGGGTCTTGTCCCCCATCTCGGCCAGGAAAAACGCCACCGCCGTGGCACCAAACACACCGAGCCGTTGCGCGAAGGACACCTCGTCATCGTCCACCCGATCGGGGATCAGCGTCCAGACCGCCATGCCGATGAACGACAAGCCCAACACCCAACGCAGCACCGCCGGCGAAATGGACGCCACGATCCAAGCCCCCAGCGCCCCCGCCAACGCATGGTTGACCACCGTGGCCACCAAAATGCCCCAGACGATAGGCCACGGCCGCTTGAAGCGTGCCGCCAACAAAAACGCCAACAACTGGGTTTTGTCACCCATCTCCGCCAGGGCGACAACGCCCGTGGATACGAACAACGCTTCAAGCATGGGGGATTGCCACCCCTGGGGTGGCCAATCTGGGGAGTGAAGAAACGACGGGGCGGCCCGATCAATGGGCCTCGTTGGCAGGGTTCATGCGCTGGAGACGATCGTCGCGCTCACGCAATAACCAATAGACCACGCCGAGTGCGAGGGTCGCGCCGGCCAGCGCGGCAATCTTGCCCGGGCCGATATCGGGATCCAGAATGACGAACTTACGCGACAGCGCCAGCAACGCGATCAACACGACCGTCTTGACCTGGATGATGCTGTCACGCCGCAGCGCCACGCGGATGATGGAGTGCTTGAACTCCATCGCGATCAGCAGCGTCATGATCATGCCAAAGACCGTCTGGAACACCTTGTGGTCCAACGGATTGAAGGCATCGAGCACGAGCAGCGTAAAGACCACCTGCACCAACTGCAGCAGCGACACCACCACGATGACCGCGATCACCCCGGACAGCGCCAGCGCCACCACCTGCTCGAAGCGCTCGTAAAAACTCATGACGGCCCACTCGCGCCGGAAGGTCTCGAGGGGAGACTCGGGGGACTCTGGAAGATGGGGAGGCTTCATCGGCAGATCTGTCAGTGAACCCATGGGTGCCGCGCATTATCGCCGACGCGCGGGGGTGTGACCTGCCCCCGCGGAGGGTGTCAGGATTTTTGTGTGAGGGGCCTACCATGACGATGTTCAGGAGCCCCCATGCCACGCAAGAAGACCACCCCCGCCGCGAAGCCGGACGCCATTCTTCCCGACGAGCTGCTTGAGAAGCTGATCCCCGGCCCGATGGACGCCGCCGGCGTCGAGGCCGTGTTCCAGAAGCTGAAGAAGGCCGTGATCGAGCGCGCCTTGGGGGCTGAGCTGGGCGTGCACTTGGCCAGCCCCGAGGGCGGCTGCGGGAACCATCGCAACGGCCGCAGCGGCAAGACCGTGCTGACCGACGGCGGGCCGCTGCGGATCGAGGTGCCCCGCGACCGGGCCGGCAGCTTCGAACCGCAGCTGATCCCGAAGCATGAGCGCCGGTTTGCCGGCTTTGACGACCGGATCATCTCGATGTATGCCCGCGGCATGTCGGTGCGCGAGATTCAGGGCCATCTGGCCGAGATGTACGCCATCGAGGTGTCAGCGGAGTTCATCAGCGCCGTCACCGACGCGGTGATGGCCGAGGTGGGGGCCTGGCAGGCCCGGCCGCTGGAGCCGATGTACCCGGTGGTGTTCTTCGATGCCCTGCGGGTGAAGATCCGCGAGGACGGCGTGGTGCGCAACAAGGCGGTGTATCTGGCCTTGGGCGTGCTGCCGGACGGGACCCGCGACATTCTGGGGCTTTGGATCGAGAACACCGAAGGCGCGAAGTTCTGGATGAAGGTGTTCAACGATCTCAAGACCCGCGGGGTCACGGACCTGCTGATCGGCGTGGCCGACGGCCTGAAGGGCCTGCCGGAGGCACTGGAGGCGGTGTTTCCGGCCACGACCCTGCAGACCTGCATCGTGCACCTGATCCGCAACAGCCTCGACTATGCGAGCTGGAAGGACCGTAAGGCGCTGGCCGCGGCGATCAAGCCGATCTACACCGCACCGAGCGCGGAGGCCGCCGAGCGCGCGCTGGACGCGTTCGAGGCAGGGCCGTGGGGCCAGCGCTTCCCGACCGTGGTCGCGGCCTGGCGGCGGGCGTGGAGCCGGGTGATCCCGTTCTTCGCGTTCCCGCCCGAAGTGCGGCGGATCATCTACACCACCAACGCCATCGAGAGCGTGCATTCGCGGTTACGCAAGATCATCAAGAGCCGCGGGCACTTCCCAAGCGACGAGGCGGCCACCAAGCTGATCTGGCTGGCCTTGCGCAACATCACCGCGGACTGGAAGCGGGCGAGCAAGGAGTGGAAATCGGCGATGAACCAGTTCGCGATACTATACGGCGACCGCTTCACCCTCGCACCACGCTGAACGACACGAGGACAGATTCAGAAACCGCCCCACACACAAAAAACAGGACATCCCCCCCCCGCCAGCCGTACCATGGTCAACGGGTAAATCTCATCAATTCAGAAGACTGACGGATACGAACGACGCAGGTTCCAGAAACGGTCGGTCGATGCCCCCCTGGACACCCCCATCCTCGAGGATGTCGTCAGGGTCAAACCTGCCGTGCGAGCGGTTCCGATAGCGGATGACGCCAGCCAGGAGTCCGTAGCACCTTGATGAAGCGTCAACCCCGGGCGTCCCCCATCCGTTGGAACGATCAACGGGGGGCAGGTCGAAACCTTTCTCAGTCACTCGCGCAAACCCCCACGCCCGCATCGCCGCGCCGCCAGCAAGGGACGGGTTCGCCGCGGGCGCGGTGGGGGATGCCATCGGCGTCGAGCCGCGCGGATGGGAGCGAAAGGTGTCGTTTTTCTCGTGTGCGTGGCCGGCGGCGCAGCGGCCCATTCTGCAAATACCGCGCAGACGCGCTCGTACCCCATGCGCGCCGTCGCCTTGCCCTCCCCCGCGACCGCCCCCATGCCGCTGCCGCCCGGCCACGCACCGCTACACCATCTGCTCACCACCCATTTGCCCAGACGCCATCGAGAAACACCTCCGTCAGTTCGAGCACCGCGCCGGCGCGACGGTACACGCAGCGTCGCGCGTGGGGCGCGCGGGCATCGGCACCGAGTCGCGCGAAGCGCAAAGGCCCGCGCTCGATGTCGCCGAGCTCGAACAGCAACTCGCCCAAGGGCCGATCGCCCAGCTGCTGCACCTCGCACCACGGGTTGTCGGGGCCCCAGCCGGGAATGCAGGTGCGCGCCGCGATGCGCGGCCGACCCGCCGCGACCAGCCGCACGCACCGCTCCCAGACCGGCCGGCCCTCGGCCAAGCCGGCCGCCGCCTCCGCTCCTCGAGCGCCCTCGAACAAACGCTCCACCGTCACCGGCCCAAAGGCGTCGCGCAGCCGCTGCGTGAGCGAGCCGCGCTCGTTGAGCCACCCGGCCGCTTGCGGCGAGAGCGGCCCAAACGCCTGCGTGGCGTCGTCATACCAAGGCGATCCAGCCGACTGGCGCAATAGGGCCGTGAGTGCATCAGGGTTGAGGGTCATGGGGCATGGGGCAGGCGCGGATGACGGAACAGGGGCCGTACTGTAGGGCAGGCGGCTGGCTGGGCCATCGACAAGCGCGGCCTGGACGTTACGATGCTTGGGTGCGGGGCAGGTCACTGCTGTAGTGAGGAAACCCTGCGGCACAATGCCATCGACACTGTGCTGACCGTCCGCCGCTGATCATGAGCATTCCCAGCTACGACCAGTTCATCGAGCCGATTTTGCGATTTCTTGCGGCGCACCCCGAGGGCGCTCGTGCCCGCGATGCGATGGAGGCGGCAGCCGATGCGCTTGGCCTGACCGAGGCCGACCGCCTGGCGATGCTGCCCAGCGGCATGCAGGCGGTGTATCGCAATCGAGCGGGCTGGGCGCATGACCGTCTCAAGCGCGCGGGGCTCTCTTCGAGCCCGCGTCGTGGCTTTTGGAGAATCACCCCTGAAGGCCTCGCGCTCGCGCAGCATGCCCAGCCTTTACCGCCGGAAGAAATCGAGCGCATCGCGATTGCCAACGTAGACGTGCGCCTGCGTACCGGTGCCGAGGGGTCTGCCAAAGAGGGCGACCACTTAGCGCCACCGCAGACCCCGGCGCTGGCAAGCCCGCAGGATCGGCTCGACGGTGCGCTGCAGGAACTGCGCAGTGCCGTCGCTGCCGAATTACTCGAGGCTCTGTCGCGGGTGTCACCCACCGACTTCGAGGGTATCGTTCTCGAACTGCTGCTGCGCATGGGGTATGGCGCGAGCCGCGACGATCTGCAGCGTGTCGGTGGCAGCGGCGACGGCGGCATCGACGGGATCATCTCGCTCGACAAGCTCGGACTCGAGAAGGTCTATGTCCAAGCCAAACGCTGGCAGGGCACGGTGGGTCGCCCCGAAATTCAAGCCTTCTACGGCGCGCTGGCCGGGCAGCGTGCGCGCAAAGGTGTGTTCATCACCACCTCGGGCTACACGGTACAAGCGCTGGAGTTCGCGCGCTCGGTCGAGAACATCGTTCTGGTCGACGGCGCGCGACTGGCTGCGCTGATGATCGAGCACGAGGTCGGTGTGAGCGCGCAGGTGCTCAAAGTGCCGCGCTTCGACTCCGACTACTTCGACGAAGACATTCGCTGAATGTCATCCAACAAAAACGGCGCCTGAAGCGCTGTTTGCGCAGTGCGGCGCCGTCCTCCATCTGGCCGATGCGATGTCGCCCGCGTGGATCTGAGCAATGCGGCCACGGTGCTGGCGCAGTTACCGACGGCCTTCGAGCACTTCAACGAGGTGCATCCGCACTCGTCGTTGAAAATGCGCCCACCCCGAGAGTTTCGGCGGCATCCGGCCGCCCAGGCACGCCGCTCAACCGTCCAGGAAGCGGTGTTACATTGCGAATAGGATGGGGCCGGAGATATGGGGGCAAGATCAGAAGTCACGCCATCACCACTTGCGTGCGCACCTCGACCTTGAGTGCGCGCTTGATGGCTGCAAACACCGCAGAGATGTTGCTCATGGTCGGGTTGCCCGACTGAGACAGCATCCGGTGCAGGCTCTTGGCAGGCTTGTGAATTTCCTCGGCCAGCGCCTCGAAGCCAACTGTGGCGTTCACCAGGTCGCGAAGGATTAGTTTGGCCGATTCGGGCTCACCATTGACGAACAGGGTGATGGCTTCGTCCAGAAGCGCCTGTGCAAAGGCCGGATCGTTTTGCACGCGCGCGGCCACGGTTTCTTTGAAATCACGGGTCAGTGCCATGTTTACTTTCCTTTCTGGGTTGATGTCTTGCGGCGCTTGTAGTCTTCCCACAGCGCCACCGCCTGGTCGATGTCCTGCTGCTGACGCTTCTTGGTGCCGCCACCGATCAGGATGATGATCTTCAGACCATCCTTGGCCAGGTAGATGCGCAAGCCCGGCCCCCAATCGATCTTGTACTCACCGATGCCACGGAACCACTCAACGTTGGACAGGTTGCCCTGTTCCATCCGGCTCACGGCTACGCGTACCTTGGCGGCTGCAACGGCTTCCAGCGATCCAAACCACTCCGCAAAGGGGCTGTCGCCATCGTCCAGCAGTAGTTCTTTGATCTGGTAGCTCATGGTTTGAATGGTAACGTATAAGTTACTATTCTGCCAGCGCGACAGGTTTGATGCCTGGCTGATCGCCTTGGTTGACGATGAACTGCCGAGCGTAAGTTGTTGATTCGTATAGTGCTAAAACTGCGCCTCACCCGCAGGCCAATCAGAGAAAAGAGACGGCACTGGCCGAGAAAGTGGCCAGTGCCGATCGTTTGGGCAGATGGCGGCCCGCCGCACCGGTTGCAGGAACCCCGCGCGACGCGGGAGTTTTCAGCAAGAGAAAGGGCCCGGAGACCATCCGAGCCCTTGTGTTTGGTGGAGCTGGGGGGGATCGAACCCCCGTCCGCAAGCCTTCTACGCGCAGTTCTACATGTGTAGCCGTCTGTTTTGGGTCTCGTCCCGGGCGTCGCGCAGCGGCACGCTACGCCCGTGACCAGCAACCTTGGATCTCACCGTGCGGCAAGTTGCCCGCCGCACGACCAGCCGAAATGAGTGTTCCTTGCTGCTGGAAAACCTGACGGTCTTCACAGCCCGGCCGCTCGGCCGACCGGTGCAAGGCTCGCCGGATTAGGCGGCGAGGGCGAAACGTTCGTCGTTCGCAGTTACTTTTTTGCTGCGGTTTAACGAGGTGACAGCACCTCGACATGCCCTGCTGCGTGTCCGAACCCACGTCGAAACCAATGCAGCCCCGTGCTTACTTAGTGTAAGCCAATTCCAGAAAGTTCAACAGGTCGAGCGGCGCGTCGATCACGGCGTCCGCGCCCCAGGCATCGACATCCGCGCCCACGCCCAGGTAGCCCCAGCGTACCGCCACGGTCGGCATACCGGCGGCGCGGCCAGCCTCGATATCGCGCTCGTCATCACCGACGTAGACGCATGCCTGCGCGGGCACCCCCAGCCGCCGCGCCGCCTCCAGCAGCGGCGCCGGATGCGGCTTGGCGTACGGGGTGGTGTCACCGCCGATGATCGTCGCGGCGGACGCGAACAGCGGCAATGACGCCGTCAGCGGCAAGGCAAAGCGCTCCACCTTGTTGGTCACCACTCCCCACGGCAGCGATGCCTGCGCCAGCGCCTCGATCAGCTCGGGCACGCCATCGAAGGGCTGTGTGCGCCGCCTCATCACCTCGCCATAGAGGTCGAGGTATTCGGTGCGATACGCCTCGTATTCCGGGTGCGCGGGCGTGAGGCCAAAGGCGGCTTCGATCATGCCGCGCGCGCCGCTGCTCGCACGTGGGCGGTAGATGGCCTCCTCCAGCGGTGGCATGCCCCGCCGCTCGCGCATCACATTGGCCGCGTGTCCCAAGTCAGGGGCGGTGTCGAGCAGCGTGCCGTCCAGGTCGAACAACACCGCGCGCAAGCCGGTGCGACCGATCATGCGCCCTCCCGCCGGGTGGCCACCAGGTAATTGACGCTGGTGTCGTCGTGCAGCCAGTAGCGGCGCGTCAGCGGGTTGTAGCCCAGCCCGCGCATCGCCTGGATTTGCAAGCCCGCGCGTCGGCAGTCGGCCGCCAGTTCGCTGGGGCGGATGAATTTTCGGTACTCGTGCGTGCCCCGGGGCAACAAGCGCAGCACATACTCGGCGCCCACGATGGCAAACAGAAACGACTTTGGGTTGCGGTTGAGCGTGGAGAAAAAGACCCACCCGCCCGGCTTGACGAGCGTGGCGCAGGCTTGAACGACGGACGCAGGATCGGGCACGTGCTCGAGCATTTCCATGCAGGTCACGACGTCGAACTGCGCGGGCTGCTCGGCCGCCAGCGTCTCGGCGCTGACGGGGCGATAGCTCACCCCCTGCACGCCCTGCTCCAGCGCATGCAGTTGCGCGACCTTCAGGGCTTTGTCGGCCAGATCGATCCCCAACACCTGCGCCCCTTGCCGCGCCATCGCCTCGGCCAGGATGCCGCCGCCGCAGCCGACATCCACGATGTGTCGTCCCTTCAATGGACCAACCAGCGATTCGATCCAGGCCAAGCGCAGCGGGTTGATCTGGTGCAAGGGGCGAAATTCGCTGTCGGGATCCCACCAGCGGTGGGCCAGTTCGGAAAATTTGGCCAGCTCGGCCGCATCGGCATTCAGCGGGGTGTCCATGCGCCGATTATGGCGTGCCACGACCCACGTCGGCGCGCGCGGACAACAAAAAGCCCCGCCGCAGCGGGGCTCTGGCCGAAGGCGGACCCGAATCAGCGGGTGCCGACCACTTCGATTTCGACGCGACGGTTCTTGGCACGACCTTCGCGAGTGCGGTTGTCGGCCACCGGCTGGGTTTCACCCTTACCCTCCGTGTAGATACGGTTGGCGTCGATACCCTTGCTGACCAGGTAGGCCTTGACCGCTTCGGCGCGGCGCACCGACAGCTTCTGGTTGTAGCCTTCAGGCCCGGTCGCATCGGTGTGACCCACCGCGATCACGACTTCCAGCTTGATGCCCTTGACCTTCTCGGCCAGGTCGTCCAGGCGGGCTTTGCCCTCAGGCTTGAGGACAGCCTTGTCGAAGTCGAAGAACGCCTCGGCCGCATAGGTAACCTTGGCCGGCGCCGCCGGGGCAGGTGCCGGGGCCGGCGCAGGGGCAGGAGCCGGGGCGGGCGCAGCAGCCGGAGCGGGAGCCGGTGCGGGCGCAGGGGCAGGCGCCGGAGCCGGCGCCGGAGCCGGCACGATCGCGCCATCACATCCCTTGGCCGCGGTCGCAGGGGTCCAGCTGGAGTTGCGCCAGCACAGCTCGTTGGTGCCGTTTTTCCACACCAGATCACCGGTGCCGTTGCGCCAGTTGTCGATGGTTTGGGCGCCGGCGCCAGAAGCCATGGCGGCCGTCGCGAACAGCGCTGCGATGCGGGTGAGTTTATTCATTGGATTCCTCTTGGTCTAGGGGACGGATCGTGGATGGATCGAGCCAGTAAAGACCCGTTACCCAAAGGGAATGGGCGAATCGACTGGCTGTCAGTTCATTTTGCCACAAACGAACCGATTGCCAAGCGCCAGCGACGCCCACGCGACCCGCGCGCGTTTTCGTGCCCTCGTCTGTTGCATGCAGGCAACGTTTCGCCCCGCCGAGCGGGCGGCACACGAGCCATGGGCCGGTGATCGTGTTCCTTACAATACGCAGCATCAGTCGCCGGGGCCCTCCGGCGGTATTTGGCGGGTCGCCACGGCCGTGCGGCGCTACCCGCCCTCATGCGGCGTTGCCATGACCTCGTTTGCCAAAGAAACCCTCCCCGTCAGTCTCGAAGAGGAGATGCGCCGCAGCTACCTCGATTACGCGATGAGCGTAATCGTGGGGCGCGCGCTGCCCGACGCCCGCGACGGCTTGAAGCCCGTGCACCGGCGCGTGCTCTATGCCATGCACGAGCTGGGCAACGACTGGAACCGGCCGTACAAGAAGTCGGCCCGCATCGTCGGCGACGTCATCGGTAAATACCACCCGCACGGCGACAGCGCGGTCTACGACACCATCGTGCGCATGGCACAGGATTTTTCGCTGCGCCACATGCTGGTCGATGGCCAGGGCAACTTCGGCTCGGTCGACGGCGACGCTGCCGCCGCCATGCGCTACACCGAAATCCGCCTGGCCAAGATCGCGCACGAGATGCTGGCCGACATCGACAAGGAAACGGTGGATTTCGGCCCCAACTATGATGGCAGCGAAAAAGAGCCACTGGTGCTGCCGACGCGCTTGCCGAACCTGCTGGTCAACGGCTCGGCTGGCATCGCGGTGGGCATGGCCACCAACATCCCCCCGCACAACCTGAACGAGGTGGTGGACGCCTGCTTGCACCTGCTGGCGCACCCGGACGCGTCGGTGGACGACCTGATGCAGATCATCCCGGCGCCGGACTTTCCCACCGCCGGCATCATCTATGGCATTCAGGGCGTGCGCGAGGGCTACCGCACCGGGCGTGGCCGCGTCGTCATGCGTGCGCGCTGCCACTTCGAGGACATCGACCGCGGCCAGCGGCAGGCCATCATCGTCGACGAGATCCCGTACCAGGTCAACAAAAAGGTGCTGCTCGAGCGCATCGCCGAGTTGGTACGCGACAAACGCATCGAGGGCATCAGCCACATCCAGGACGAGTCCGACAAGTCCGGCATGCGCGTGGTCATCGAGCTCAAGCGCGGCGAAGTGCCGGAGGTGGTACTCAACAACCTGTATAAGCACACCCAGCTGCAGGATACGTTCGGCATCAACATGGTGGCGCTGGTCGATGGCCAGCCCAAGCTGTGCAACCTGAAGCAGCTGCTCGACATCTTCCTGCAGCACCGGCGCGAGGTGGTGACGCGGCGCACGGTGTTCGAGCTGCGCAAGGCGCGCGAGCGTGGCCACGTGCTCGAAGGCCTGGCGGTGGCGCTGGCCAACATCGACGAGTTCATCCGCATCATCCGCGAAAGCCCGACCCCGCCGGTGGCCAAAACCGAGCTGATGGCGCGCCGTTGGGACAGCGCGCTGGTGCGCCAGATGCTCACCCGCGCCCGCGCCGACGGCAGCGTGGTCAACGCCGATGACTACCGCCCCGAGGGCCTGCCGCGCCAGTACGGTCTGCAGTCCGACGGGCTGTACGCGCTGTCGGAGACGCAGGCGCAGGAGATCCTGCAGATGCGGCTGCAGCGGCTGACGGGGCTGGAGCAAGACAAGATCGTTGCTGAGTACCGGGAGGTCATGGCGCACATCGACGACCTGCTCGACATCCTGGCGCGGCCCGAGCGGGTGACGCAGATCATTGCCGAGGAGCTGCGCGCCATCCGCGCCGAGTTCGGCCAAACCCCCGCCGGCGCGCGGCGCAGCCAGATCGAGCACGACGCCCAGGAGCTCGACACCGAAGACCTGATCACCCCGCAGGACATGGTGGTGACCCTGTCGCACGCGGGCTACATCAAGGCCCAGCCGCTGTCCGAGTACCGCGCGCAGCGCCGCGGCGGCCGTGGCAAACAGGCGACCGCAACGAAGGAGGACGACTGGATCGACCAGCTCTTCATCGCCAACACGCACGACTGGATCCTGTGCTTTTCCAACCGGGGGCGGCTGTACTGGCTCAAAGTGTGGGAGGTGCCGTCGGGCTCGCGCGGCTCGCGGGGCCGACCCATCGTCAACATGTTCCCGCTGGCCGAAGGGGAAAAGATCACCGTCGTGTTGCCACTGACCGGCGAGTCGCGCCGCTTCCCCGCGGATCGTTACGTCTTCATGGCCACGGCACAGGGGGTGGTCAAAAAGACGGCGCTGGATGAGTTTTCCAACCCGCGCAAGGCCGGCATCATTGCCGTCGATCTGGACGAGGGTGACTACCTCATTGGCGCGGCGCTAACCGACGGAGCGCACGACGTGATGTTGTTCTCCGATGGTGGCAAGGCGGTTCGCTTCGACGAAAACGACGTGCGCCCGATGGGCCGGCAGGCGCGCGGGGTCAAGGGCATGACGCTGGAAGAAGGTCAGCGCGTCATCGCCATGCTGGTGGCCGAGGACGAATCGCAAAGTGTGCTGACCGCCACCGAAAACGGCTACGGCAAGCGCACCCCGATCGCTGAATATACGCGCCACGGCCGCGGCACCAAGGGGATGATCGCCATCCAGCAAAGCGAGCGCAACGGCCGCGTGGTGGCGGCCACGCTGGTGCGGCCGGAGGACGAGATCATGCTCATCACCGACCGTGGCGTGCTGGTGCGCACGCGCGTGGCCGAAATCCGTGAGATGGGCCGCGCCACGCAGGGTGTCACACTCATCAGTCTGGACGACGGCGACCGCTTGAGCGGCCTACAACGCATCGCCGACAGCGACGCCGGGGACGACCCCGCGGCCGATGTCGAGCCGGTGGAGACCTGACGCCATGCCCCGCCCCTACAACTTTTCGGCCGGGCCCGCCACCATGCCCGAGCCCGTGCTGCAACAAGCCGCCGCCGAGATGCTGGACTGGCATGGCTGCGGCATGGGTGTGATGGAGATGAGCCACCGCGGCGTGCACTTTGGCGAAATCCTGGCGCAGGCCGAGGCCGACTTGCGCGCGCTGCTGGCCATCCCGGCGCACTTCAAGGTGCTGTTTTCGCAAGGCGGCGCGCTGGCGCACAACGCGATGGTGCCGCTCAACCTGGCGGGCCGACACCCGCAGCGCGCCATCGACGTCGTCGTCACCGGTGCGTGGAGCCA
Organism: Tepidimonas sp. HKU77; assembly: GCF_049728535.1. Taxonomy (NCBI): domain Bacteria; kingdom Pseudomonadati; phylum Pseudomonadota; class Betaproteobacteria; order Burkholderiales; genus Tepidimonas; species Tepidimonas sp. HKU77. Next base: position 277,424 of record NZ_CP187300.1, read on the forward strand.
AAAATCGGCGCAGGAAGCGCGTCGCTACGGCGATGTCCACATCGCCGCCAGCGGCCAGGCCGAAGGCTTCGTGCACATCCCCAACCCCGCGACCTGGCAGCTGCGCACCCAGCCCGCCTATGTGCACCTGTGCAGTAACGAGACCATCCACGGCGTGGAGTTTCACACCCTACCTGACTTGGCCGCGCTGGGCTGCGACGCGCCCTTGGTCATCGATTTTTCATCGCACGTGCTGTCGCGACCGATCGACTGGTCGCGTGTGGGGCTGGCCTTTGGTGGGGCGCAAAAAAATATCGGGCCCGCAGGGCTGACGCTGGTCGTGGTGCGCGAGGATCTGCTCGGCCACGCCTTACCTATCTGCCCAACCGTATTCGACTACCGGGTGTTGGCTGAGCAACAGTCCATGGCGAATACGCCACCCACTTATGCCATTTACATGGCCGGGCTGGTGTTTCGCTGGCTACTGGCACAGCAAGAAGACGGCCTGCAAGGCGTAGCCGCCATGGAGGCGCGGGCGTGCAAACGCGCCCAACGGCTGTACGACTGCATCGACCGCTCGGCGCTGTACATCAACCCGGTTGATCCCTCGTGTCGCTCGCGCATGAACGTCCCGTTCTTTCTGCGCGGCGACGATGGGCAACCGCTGCGCGATGCCTCTCACCCGCGCAACCAGGCGTTTTTGCAAGGGGCCCAGGCGCGCGGACTGCTGCAGCTCAAGGGCCACAAGTCGGTGGGAGGCATGCGTGCCAGCCTCTACAACGCCATGCCGATGGCGGGGGTGGAGGCGCTCGTCGAGTACATGCAAGAGTTCGAGCGCCGCGCGTAAATTGCGGCGAACGCACCGCCACCGTCTTCTATGACCGAATCCACCCCCCCAACGAGCCCCCCCGGCCAACCGGTGCCGCCCGTCGCCAGCCCGCGCCTGCTGGCGTTGCGGCAACAGATCGACGCCATCGACCACCAACTGTTGGCGCTGCTCAATGAGCGTGCGCGCATCGCCCAGCAGGTGGGCGAGGTCAAACGCGCCGAGGGTTCGCCCTTCTTCCGGCCGGATCGGGTGGCCCAGGTCATCGCCAACATCGAAGCCGCCAACCGCGGCCCCCTGCGTAACCAGCACGTGGCCGCCATCTGGCGCGAAATCATGTCCGCCTGTCTGGCGCTGGAGGCGCCCCTGCGCGTGGCGGTGCTCGGCCCCGAGGGGACGTTCTGTGAACAGGCCGCGATCGATTACTTCGGTAGCGCGGCTGACCTGATCTACTGCCCCAGTTTCGACGAGGTCTTTCATGCCACGGCGGCGGGCACGGCCCAGTTTGGCGTAGTGGGGGTAGAAAACTCCACCGAGGGCGTCGTGGCACGCTCGCTCGACTTGTTCCTGCGCTCGCCCGTGCACATCGTGGGCGAGATCAGCCTGCTCGTGCGCCACAACCTGCTACGGCAGTCGCCCAGCCTGGAGGGCATCGAGGTGGTGATGGCGCACCCCCAGGCGCTGGCCCAATGTCAGGGCTGGCTGTCGACCCACCTGCCGCACGCCGAGCGGCGGGCGGTGAGCAGCAATGCCGAGGGCGCGCGCCTGGCCACCACGAATCCGGCCTGGGCGGCGATCGCCAGCGAACGCGCCGCCGCGCAGTACGCCCTGCATATCGTGGCCCATGCCATCCAGGACGAAGCGTACAACCGCACGCGCTTTGCCATCATCTGCCTTCCACAAACCATGGCCATGCCGGCAGCCAGCGGACGCGACTGCACCAGCATCGTGGTGTCGGTGCCCAACCGCCCCGGGGCGGTGCACGACTTGCTCAAGCCGCTCAAGGAACACGGCGTGTCGATGACTCGCTTCGAATCACGGCCCGCCAAGTCCGGGCAGTGGGAGTATTACTTCTACATCGACATCGCCGGCCATCCGTCACAGCCGCACGTGGCCGCCGCGCTGCAAGAGTTGCAGGGCCTGTGCGCGTTCTACAAGATGCTGGGCGCGTACCCGGTGTCGGAGTAATACCGCCATGCCCGCCCTCACCTGCGACCGCGCGCCACCGACCGACGGACACGACCCGGCCCCTACATTCGAGCAACTGGCCGTCATCGGCTGCGGCCTGATGGGCGGCTCGTTTGCCTTGGCACTCAAGGCGGCCGGGCTGGTGCAGCGCGTTGTCGGTTATGCCCGCTCGCCGCAAACGCTGGCGCGCGCCCGCGCGCTGGGCGTCATCGACGTCGAAGCGCCATCGGCGCTGCTGGCGGCATCGGGTGCCGACTTGGTACTGGTGTCGGTGCCGGTGGCGGCCACCGGCGACACGCTGCGCGCCATCCGCCCGCTCATTGGCCCCTCGACGCTGGTGATGGACGTGGGATCGACCAAGGGCGACGTGGTGGCGGCCGCCCGCGATGCGCTGGGCGAGCGGCTGGCCCAGTTCGTCCCCGCCCATCCGATCGCCGGCAAAGAGCGCGCGGGGGTGGAGCACGCCAGCGCCGACCTGTACCGCGGCTGCCAGGTGATCCTGACGCCGGTGCCCGAAACCGACCCGGCGCTGCTCGCGCGCGCCCGCGCCCTGTGGCAGGCGCTGGGGGCGCGCGTGCGCACCCTCTCGCCCGAGGAGCACGACGCCGCCTATGCCGCGGTGAGCCACCTGCCGCACCTGCTGGCCTTTGCCGCCGTGCGGGCGCTCGCCCAGCAACCGGGGGGGGCGCAATACCTGTCGCTGGCAGGCCCGGGTTTTCGCGATTTCACGCGCATTGCCGCCAGCGACCCCGACGTCTGGCGTGACATCCTGCTGGCCAATGCGGCCCAGGTGCGCGAACAGGCGCGGCACTTCCGCGCTGCCCTCGACACGTTCGAAGCAACCCTGGCGCGTGGCGACGCCCAGACGTTGCACGACCTGATCGCCGACGCCAGCCGCACCCGCACCCGCTGGGCGGCGGGCGCCTATGCCGTGGCCACCGAGACCCCATGTACCGAACCGCCTTCCTCGACATCCCCCCGCTGATGCGGGCCGCCGGCACGGTGCGCCTGCCGGGCTCCAAAAGCATCTCGAATCGCGTGCTGCTGCTCGCCGCCCTGTGCGACGGCGAGACGGTGATCGAGGACTTGCTGGACTCGGACGACACGCGCGTGATGCTGGATGCGCTGGCCGCGCTGGGCTGCGGGCTGCAGCGCCTGGGCCCAGCGACGGTGCGCGTGCGTGGCCTGGGTGGGCGGCTGGCCACGCGCGAGGCCGCGCTCTTTCTGGGCAACGCGGGCACGGCCATGCGACCGTTGACGGCCGCGCTGACCGTTTTGACCGCGCGCCACGGGGGACGCTTCGAACTGTCGGGCGTGCCGCGCATGCACGAGCGCCCGATCGGCGACCTGGTCGATGCGCTGCGGCAATTGGGTGGTGTCATCGACTACCTGGGGCAGCCCGGCTATCCGCCGCTGGCAGTGGGCGGAGGCGAGCCCGTCGCGCTGCAACTGGCCGCACCGATCCGCGTGCGCGGCGACGTCTCCAGCCAGTTTCTGACCGCGCTGCTGCTGGCGCTGCCGCTGGCCGCCGAGCACCAGCCGATCGTCATCGAGGTCGAGGGTGAGCTGATCTCCAAACCGTATGTGGAGATCACGCTGCGCCTGCTGCAACGCTTTGGCGTCGAGGTGGAGCGCGACGGCTGGCAGCGCTTCACCATCCCGGCGGGCGCGCGCTACACGACGCCGGGCCGCATCCACGTCGAGGGCGATGCGTCGTCGGCCAGCTATTTCATCGCGCTCGGGGCGCTGGCGGCCGCACAGGCACCCGTCACCATCGAGGGCGTGGGGCTGGCATCGATCCAGGGTGACATTCGCTTCGTCGACGCGGCACGCGCGATGGGCGCCGAGGTCGAGGGCGAAGCCAACCGGCTGCACGTGCGCCGCGATGCCTGGCCGCTGCGCGCCATCGATCTGGACTGCAACGCCATCCCCGACGCGGCGATGACGCTGGCGGTGATGGCGTTGTATGCCGACGGGCCGTGCACGCTGCGCCATATCGGCAGCTGGCGCGTCAAAGAAACCGACCGCATCGCGGCCATGGCCTGCGAGCTGCGCAAACTGGGCGCAACGGTCGACGAGGGACCCGACTGGCTGCGTGTGCACCCCCTGCCCCCCGATGGCCAGGGCTGGCGTGCAGTGGCGCTGCACACCTACGACGACCACCGCATGGCGATGTGCGGGTCGCTGGCGGCGTTCAACCCAGCACGGCTGCCGGTGCGCATTCTCGACCCGCAGTGCGTAGGCAAGACCTTTCCGGACTATTTCGAAACCCTGTGGTCGGTGGTGAAAACCGAGCCCGCGCACATCCCCGTGATCTGCATCGACGGGCCTACCGCCTCGGGCAAGGGCACGTTGGCCGCCGCCGTGGCGCAGCGGTTGGGCTACCACGTGCTCGACTCGGGCGCCTTGTACCGTTTGGTGGGCCTGGCCGCCGAGCGTGCAGGCATCCCGACCGACGATGCTGCCCTGGCCGATCCGGCGATCGTGCAGTCGCTGGCCACGCTGGCCGAGACGCTGCCCGTGCGGTTTGCCGACGGCCGCATCTGGTTGGCAGGAGATGATGTGACCGCTGACGTACGCACCGAGGCGATCGGCATGGCGGCGTCGCGCGTGTCGGCGCTGCCGGCGGTGCGCACGGCGCTGCTGGCGCTGCAGCGCGGCTTTCGTCGCCTGCCTGGCTTGGTGGCCGACGGGCGCGACATGGGCACGGTGGTCTTTCCCGATGCACCGCTGAAGATCTTTTTGACCGCCAGCGCCGCCACGCGCGCGCGCAGGCGCTACGAGCAGTTGATTTCGCGCGGCGAAGCTGCTAGCATTGACAGTCTTTTGGCTGATTTGGAGGCGCGCGATGGGCGCGACCAAACGCGCGCGAGTGCGCCCCTGAAGCCAGCCGAAGACGCGCTGCTGCTCGACAACTCGGACCAGTCGCTGGACGAGTCGGTGCAAACCGTGCTGTCGTGGTGGCAGAGCCGCCGGCCTTTTGCCGCCTGAGGACGTCCGCCTCGGGCGCTCAGGCTGGCCCCACGAGGGCCCCAACGGCGCCGCCGAACCCGTCTTCGCGCGCCCGCGGGATCATCCACCCACCACCCGGAATCCGTTCGGGTGAACACCCAACCGCCGCCGGTTGCGGACGACCGCGGCACCCAGGAAACTTGCATGTCTGAATCGTTTGCCGCCCTGTTCGAAGAATCGCTCAAGCGCGCCGAAATGCGCCCCGGCGAGGTCATCACCGCCGAAGTCGTGCGCATCGACCACAACCATGTGGTCGTCAACGCCGGGCTGAAGTCGGAGGCCTACATCCCGCTGAGCGAATTCAAGAACGATCAGGGCGAACTCGAGGTCCAGGTCGGCGACTTCGTCGCCGTGGCCGTCGAGGCCGTCGAAAACGGCTATGGCGACACCATTCTGTCGCGCGACAAGGCCAAGCGCCTGGCCTCGTGGATGGCGCTGGAAAAAGCGCTGGAGTCGGGCGAGTTCGTCACCGGCACCACGACGACCAAGGTCAAGGGCGGCCTCAAGGTCATGGTCAACGGCATCAGCGCCTTCCTGCCCGGCTCGCTGGTCGACACGCGCCCGGTCAAGGACCTCACGCCCTACGAGGGCAAGACCATGGAGTTCAAGGTCATCAAGCTCGACCGTAAGCGCAACAACGTCGTGCTGTCGCGCCGCGCGGTGATCGAGGCCTCGATGGGAGAAGAACGCGCCAAACTGCTCGAGACCCTCAAGGAAGGGTCTATCGTCACCGGCGTGGTCAAGAACATCACCGAATACGGTGCCTTCGTCGATCTGGGCGGCATCGATGGCCTGTTGCACATCACCGACATGGCCTGGCGCCGTGTGCGCCACCCCAACGAGGTGGTGCAGGTCGGCCAAGAAGTCACCGCCAAGGTGCTCAAGTTCGACGCCGAGCGCCAGCGTGTCAGCCTCGGCCTCAAGCAAATGGGTGACGACCCCTGGCTGGGTGTGGCGCGCCGCTACCCGGCCGGCACACGCCTGTTCGGCAAGGTCACCAACATCGCCGACTACGGCGCGTTCGTCGAGCTCGAGCCCGGCATCGAGGGCCTGGTGCACGTCTCCGAGATGGACTGGACCAACAAGAACGTGGCCCCGAACAAGGTCGTCTCCATCGGCGACGAAGTCGAGGTCATGGTGCTCGACATCGACGAAGACAAGCGCCGCATCAGCCTGGGCATGAAGCAGTGCAAGCCCAACCCCTGGCAAGAATTTGCCGACACGCACAAGCGTGGCGACAAGGTCAAAGGGCCGATCAAGTCGATCACCGACTTCGGTGTCTTCGTCGGCCTGGAAAACGGCATCGACGGTCTGGTGCACCTGTCCGACCTGTCGTGGAACGAGCCGGGCGAAGTGGCCGTGCGCAACTACAAGAAGGGCCAGGAAGTCGAGGCGGTGGTGCTGGGCGTGGACGTCGAGCGCGAGCGTATCAGCCTCGGGATCAAGCAGCTCGACGCCGATCCGTTCACGACCTTCGTGTCGGTTCACGACAAGGGTGCCACCGTCACCGGTACCGTCAAGAGCGTCGATGCCAAGGGTGCGGAAATCGACCTGGGCAACGATGTGGTGGGCTACCTGCGCGCCTCCGAAATCTCGCGTGACCGCGTCGAAGATGCGCGCAACGTGCTCAAGGTCGGTGACGAAGTGACCGCCGTGATCGTCAACGTCGACCGCAAGAACCGCAACATCCAGCTCTCGATCAAGGCCAAGGACGCCGCCGACCAGCAAGAAGCGATGGCCAGCCTGAGCCAAGCCACGGGCAACGCTGGCACCACCAACCTGGGGGCGCTGCTGCGCGCCAAGCTCGACAGCCAAAACAACGGCTGACGCCGCCTCTCGCCCCCGGTTCGACCCGGGGCGAAGCCGAAGCCCGGACGGGAATCCCCGCCGGGCTTTTTTCATGGCGCCGCCGCTTCCGCACGGCCGACGGCTGCTCGTGTCACGCGCAGCTGGGCATAATGACGCCATGAACCGCAGCGACCTCTTCGAAGCGCTCGCCGAGCGCCACCCCCATCTGACCGCGACCGATGCCGAAGTCGCCGTCAAGACCCTGCTGGAAGCCATGGCCGAGAGCCTGATCGCGGGTCAGCGCATCGAAATCCGTGGGTTTGGCAGTTTCAGCGTCGCCGAGCGCGCCGCGCGCCAGGCGCGCAACCCCCGCACCGGGGAGCGTGTCGCCGTGCCGCCGAAACGCGTGCCCCACTTCAAACCCGGCAAGGCCTTACGCGAAGCAGTGGACCAAGCCGCCCGGAGTCGGGCATGAAGGTGCTGGGCTGGCTGCTCAAGGCGGCCGTGTTCCTGCTGATCTTTGCGCTGGCGCTCAACAACCAGGCACCGGTTCGTGTGCACGGCCTCTTTGGCGCCCAGTGGGAGGCGCCGCTCGTACTGGTGCTGCTGATGGCGCTGTTTGCCGGGGTGCTGCTGGGCATCGCGGTGATGGCACCGCTGTGGTGGCGTGCGCGGCAAGCGGCCCGGCGCACACCCGCGAGCACCGCCGCGCAGCCCGCCCCGCCTCAAGCCGCTGCCGACGAACCGCCCCATGGGATTTGATCTTTCTTTGTCCTGGCTGCTGTGGGCGCTGCCACTGGCGTTTGCACTGGGCTGGCTGGCCTCGCGCTGGGACGTGCGGCAATGGCGCCTGGAGGGGCGGCAGGCACCGCGCGCGTACTTTCGCGGGCTCAATCACCTGCTCAACGAGCAGCAGGACCAAGCCATCGACGCCTTCATCGAAGCCGTGCGGCACGACCCGGACGCGGCCGAGCTGCACTTCGCGCTGGGGGGATTGTTTCGCCGGCGGGGGGACTACGACCGCGCCGTGCGGGTGCATGAGCACTTGCTCGCCCGCGCCGATTTGCCAGCGGCCGAGCGCGAGCGGGCCCAGCACGCGCTGGCCTTCGATTTTCTGAAGGCGGGGCTGCTGGACCGGGCCGAAGCCGCGTTCACCGCCCTGCTGGGCACGCGCTACGACACCGACGCCCGGCTCGCGCTGCTGGGTATTTATGAACGCTCGCGCGACTGGGTGCGGGCGGCCGAGATGGCGCAGGCGCTCGACGGTGGTGAGCGGGGCAGTTTTCGGCTGCGCTGGGCACACCACCGCTGCGAGCAAGCCGCCGACCTGCAACGCCACGGGCACACGACCGAGGCGCTAGCCGTGTTGGAGTCCACCGTGGCGCAGGTGCCGACATCCGCCCATGCCTGGGCCTCCCTGGCGGATCTGCGCCAGTCCCTGGGCCATGTCGAGGGCGGGCTGGCCGCGCTGGAGGCGCTGGCCGATCACTGTCCCACCCACGTGCCACTGGTCGCGCACAGCCTGGCCCAATGGGCACAGCGCATCGGCGCGCCACAGCGTGCCCGTGACCGGCTGCAGGCGTGGGCGGCCGACCACCCCGCGTCGCTGGATGTGACACAGGCACTGGCCACGCTCGACGACGACCCAGCGCTGGCGCGGCAGCGCTACATCGATCATTTGCGTCAGGAGCCGTCGTTGGTGGCGGCCACCCTGTGGCTGGCCGGTGCCCCCCTGGGCACGAGTGACGAGGAGCGGCTGGTGCGGCGGGCGCTCGAGCGCGCGTGCGAGCCCCTCAAGCGCTATCGGTGTGCCGCCTGCGGCTTCGAGTCGCGCCAGTATTTTTGGCACTGCCCCGGCTGCCAAGGCTGGGACACCTATCCCCCACGCCGCATCGAGGAGCTGTGAGCGCCGCCGCGCGGCGCACGGCAAGGCATGCGCGACGTTCGCCGGCCCTCATCCCGCCACCACGGCGCCGAGCGCCGCCTCGTCCACGATGCGATAGAGCCGCCCGACGCGGTCCAGCGGCTCGATCACGCCGGCGCGCACCAACGCACTGATCTCGCGGCTGACGGTCTCGAGTTTGAGATCCATCATGGCACCCATGTCCTCGCGCGAGAATAGCGTCACGACCGAGGGATCGGTCGCATGACGCATCTTCAGGATGAAGTTGGCCACACGCTGGCGCGCGGTGCCAAAATTGAGGGCCGCCAGCCAATCGTCGGCCTCCTTGAGCGCTTGCTGCCATTTTTGCAGCAGCCGCCAGTGCAGGCGTGGCGAGTTTTGTGCCAGCCGGTGGATGACGTCAGTCGGAATGCGGCACAGCGACGCCTCGGTCAGCGCCACCGCCTCGCTGTCGTAGCGGCTGGTGGCCAGCGCCTCCAGCCCTACCACGTCGCCGGGGCGCAGCACGCGCAGCACGCGCTGGCGCCCGTCCGGTGTGCTGCGCACCAACTTGATCAGCCCCGAGCGCAGGGTGAAGACGCCGAAGGCGGCGTCCCCCTCCTGATACAGCGACTGCCCCGCCGAGAAGACCAAGTCATCGATGGGGGCGTGAATCAGGTTGAAATCCTGTTCGTTCAGATCCGCGAACAGCACCATGTCGCGGATCCCGCACGATTTGCAGTCGGCCGTGCCACGCCAAGCGGATTCGGTCTTGATCGGGATCATCCCGCGATTGTCACCGAAACCGCGCGAGCTTGCCAAAAGCGATTCACGACACCCGCGGCGCGAGCTCGCCTTTCTCGTAGCGGCGGCGCATCTCGTCGAGGCTGTAGATCTTGCCAATGCGGCTGGCCATGCCCGCGCTGCCGAACGCCTCATAGCGCGCCTTACAGATCGCACTCATGGCCTTGGTGGCTTCCTTGAGGAATTTGCGCGGGTCGAAGTTCTTGCGGTCCTCGGCCAGGTGCTTGCGGATGGCGCCCGTGGCCGCCATGCGCAGGTCGGTGTCGATGTTGACCTTGCGCACGCCGTGCTTGATGCCCTCGACGATCTCTTCCACCGGCACCCCGTAGGTCTGCCCCATATCGCCGCCGTAGCTGTTGATGATGGCGAGCCAGTCCTCGGGCACGCTGGAGCTGCCGTGCATGACCAGATGGACGTTGGGGATGCGGGCATGGATTTCCTTGACGCGGTCGATGCGCAGCACCTTGCCCGTGGGCTTTTGGGTGAATTTGTAGGCGCCGTGGCTGGTGCCAATCGCAATCGCCAGCGCATCCACCTGCGTCTTGGCCACGAAATCGGCCGCCTCGTTGGGATCGGTCAGCAGCATCGAGTGGTCGAGCTCGCCCTCGGCACCGTGGCCGTCCTCTTCGCCGGCCTTGCCGGTCTCCAGGCTGCCCAGACAGCCTAGCTCACCCTCGACCGACACGCCGCAGGCATGGGCGATGTCGGCGACCTGTCGGGTCACGCGAACGTTGTACTCATAGTCGGCCGGCGTCTTGCCATCTTCCAACAAGCTGCCGTCCATCATCACGGAGCTAAAGCCCGACTGAATGGAGCGCATGCACACGCCGGGCGACGCGCCATGGTCCTGGTGCATGCAGACGGGAATATGGGGATACATCTCGATTGCCGCCGCCACCAGATGGCGCAGGAACGGCTCGCCCGCGTAAGAGCGCGCACCCGCCGAGCCTTGCAGGATGACGGGGCTGTTCACCGCGTCGGCCGCCTGCATGATGGCGTGGATTTGCTCCATGTTGTTGACGTTGAAGGCCGGCAAGCCGTAGCCATGTTCGGCCGCGTGGTCCAGCAGCTGTCGCAGGGTGATCAGTGCCATGATGGAGTCTCCTCAGGGTAAAACAGGACGAAAAAAGCGGGGTTGGGGCTGCGGTGACGCGTCAGCCCTTCGCCCGCCGCGCCAGAATCTCGAACGCCGGCAGCGTCTTGCCTTCGAGCACCTCGAGGAAGGCGCCGCCGCCAGTGGAGATGTAGCCAATGTCGGCCTCGATGCCGTATTTGGCGATCGCCGCCAGCGTGTCGCCACCGCCGGCGATAGAAAACGCACTCGAGCGCGCAATCGCCTGTGCCAGCGCGCGGGTGCCGTGCTCGAAGGCGTCGAACTCGAACACCCCCACGGGCCCGTTCCAGACGATGGTGCCTGCCTGCTCCAGCAGCGCAGCCAGCGCCTGCGCGGTCTGCGGACCAATGTCCAGAATCATGTCGTCGGCGCCGACGTCGGTCGCCGCCTTGACGGTGGCCGGCGCGTCGGGCTTGAACTCGGGGGCCACCACCACGTCCGTCGGGATGGGCACTTGGGCGCCGCGCGCGGCCATCGCGTCCATGACCGCACGCGCCTCGCCCACCAGGTCGGGCTCGGCCAGGCTTTTGCCGATGGGCAGCCCCGCGGCCAGCATGAACGTGTTGGCGATGCCGCCGCCCACGATCAGGCGATCGACCTTTTGCGCGAGCGACTGCAAAATGGTGAGCTTGGTCGACACCTTGGAGCCCGCCACGATGGCCACCAGCGGCCGCGCCGGTTGCTCGAGTGCGCGCGTGAGCGCATCAATCTCGGCTGCCAGCAGCGGGCCGGCGCAAGCCACGGGGGCGTATTCGGCCACCCCGTAGGTGCTGGCCTCGGCGCGGTGGGCGGTGCCAAACGCATCGTGCACGAAGATGTCGCACAGCGCAGCCATCTTGCGCGCGAGCGCCGGGTCGTTTTTCTTCTCGCCTTTGTTGAGGCGGCAGTTCTCCAGCAGCACCACCTGGCCGGGCGCGACACTGAAGCCGCCATCGGCCCAGCGCTGGATCAACGGCACCGGCAGGCCCAGCAGCTCGCTCAGGCGCTCGGCCACCGGGGCGAGCGTGTCTTCGGGCTTCGGCGCGCCTTCGGTCGGGCGCCCCAGATGCGACGTCACCATCACCGCCGCACCAGCGTCGAGCGCCATGCGGATGGCCGGAATCGAGGCGCGGATACGGGTGTCCTCGGTGATGCGCGCGCGCCCGTCTTCGAAGGCGAGCGGCACGTTCAGGTCAGCGCGGATGAAGACGCGTTTGCCCTGGGCTTGACCCTGGGCGCACAGATCGGCAAAGCGGATGAAGTCCATGGTCGGTCAGGCGGTGGGGTGGCGGCGACGGGGCACCGCCACCGGGATCTTCGAAATCACGTCGGCTTACAGCGAGCGGCCCACCACGCGTGCCATCTCCAGGCACTTGTTGGAATAGCCCCACTCGTTGTCGTACCAGGAAACCAGCTTGACGAACGTCGGGTCGAGCTGGATGCCGGCTTCGGCATCGAACACGCTGGTGCAGACCTCACCGCGGAAGTCGGTGGCCACCACCTTGTCCTCGGTATAGCCCAGCACGCCGGCCAAACCGCCCTCAGCCACGGGTTTGGCGGCCATGGCACGCATGGCGGCGCAGATCTCATCGTAGCTGGCCGGGCGCTCGAGCTCACAGGTCAGATCCACCACCGACACGTCGCTGGTCGGCACGCGGAACGCCATACCGGTGAGCTTTTTGTTCAGGCTGGGGATGACCTTGCCCACGGCTTTGGCGGCGCCGGTGCTGCTGGGGATGATGTTTTCCAGGATGCCGCGGCCACCGCGCCAGTCCTTGTTGCTGGGCCCGTCGACGGTTTTTTGCGTGGCGGTGGCGGCGTGCACGGTGGTCATCAAGCCGCGCTTGATACCCCACTGGTCGTGCACCACCTTGGCCAGCGGCGCCAAACAGTTGGTGGTGCACGAGGCGTTGGAGATGATTTCCTGACCCTGGTAGGCCGTGTGGTTGACGCCGTAGACGAACATCGGTGTGTCGTCCTTGCTTGGCGCACTCATGATGACGCGCTTGGCGCCCGCCTGCAGGTGCTTGCGCGCCCCCGCGTCATCCAGAAAGATGCCGGTGGATTCGATGATGACGTCGGCACCGATGTCCCCCCAGCGCAGGTTGGCGGGATCGCGCTCGGCGGTCAGGCGGATGCGGCGGCCGTTGACGACCAGCTCGTTGCCCTCCACCGCCACCTGCCCCTGGAAGCGCCCATGCACGCTGTCGTACTTGAGCATGTAGGCCAGATAGTCGGGCTCGAGCAAGTCGTTGATGCCGACGATCTCGATGTCGTCGAAGTGGCGCACCGCAGCACGAAACACCATGCGGCCAATGCGGCCAAAACCGTTGATACCAACGCGCAGGGTCATGGGAAGGTTCTCCTTGTTTTGCAAAAGTTGACGATCTCGTCCGTCAGATCACCGCCGCGCCCAAGGGGTCAGGCGGCAGGGGCCATCTGGGTCAATGCCTGGGGGAACAGCGCCGAAAAGTCGGCGATCACGCGATCCGGGGCGCACGCCTCGATGGGCTGCCCCATGTTATAGCCGTAGGGCACGCACCACACGGCGATGCCGGCGTTGCGGGCCGTGGCCACGTCGATGCTGGAGTCGCCCACCAACAGCGCGCGCTGCCGCTGCACCCCGTAGCGTAACAGGCTGTCGGCCACGGCCAGCGGATTGGGCTTCTTCACCGGCAGCGTGTCGCCACTGATGACGCGGTCGAACAGCGCCTGCATCTGGTGCGCCTGCAGCACGCGCTGGGTGTAGCGGTCTTCTTTGTTGGTCACCACCACGCGGCGTACACCCGCGGCCTGCAGCGCCTGCAGGACATCGATGACACCGGGGTAGGGATGGCTACGCGTGCCGCAACGCGCCTCGTAGTGGCGCTGGAAAATGGCCTCGGCCGCTGCGAAGTCGGGGTCCGCGCGCACGGCATCGGCCGAGCTGCCGCGCCGCGACGCCAACGCCTGAACCAGTAGCTCGCGCGTACCGTGCCCGATCCAGCGCGTCACCTCATCCAACGTCGCCGCCGGCAGCCCCAGCTCGGCGAGGGTGTCGTTGACCGCATCGGCGATCTCGGGCGCGGTCTCCACCAGGGTGCCGTCCAAGTCGAACAAAATGAGGTCGAACGGGAGTGCCGCTGCGCCCGTCATGTCCGCCGCGTTCACACCAGCACCTCGCGCACGGCCTGCGCCACGGCTTCCGGGGTGATGCCGAAATAGCTGTACAGCGCCGGCGCCGGGGCAGATTCGCCAAACCGGTCGATACCCACCACGCGGCCGCGCCGCCCCACGTACTTGTACCAACCGTCCGGGTGCGCCGCCTCGACGGCCACGGCGGGCAAATCGGGAGGCAGCACGGCGTCTTGCCACACCCTATCTTGGCGGTCAAAAACGCTGGTGCTGGGCATGGACACCACGCGCGTGGGCACCCCCTCGGCCGCCAACGCCGCCTGCGCCTTGAGCGCGATCGACACCTCCGACCCGGTCGCGATGATGGCCGCGCGTGCGCCCGGCATGTCGCTCAAGATGTAGCCACCGCGTGCCGCGCCTTCGGCGTGCGCACGTTGTGTGACCACCGGCAGGTTTTGCCGCGACAGGCACAGCGCCGATGGCCCATCGCGCCGCTGCACGGCCGCGGCCCACGCCACCAGCGTCTCCAACCCATCGGCCGGGCGCCACACGTCCAACTGCGGGATGAGGCGCAGACTGGGCACGTGCTCCACGCTCTGGTGGGTGGGGCCGTCCTCGCCCAGCCCGATGGAGTCGTGCGTGAAGACGTGGATGACGCGCTGGCGCATGAGCGCCGCCATGCGGATGGCGTTGCGCGAGTAGTCGCTGAACGTCAGGAACGTGCCGCCGTAGGGAATGTAGCCGCCGTGCAGGGCGATGCCGTTCATGATGGCGGCCATGCCAAACTCGCGCACGCCATAGCTGAGGTGGTTGCCCCAACGGTCACGCCCAGCGATCGTGCAGCCCTTGAAGTTGGTGAGGTTGGAGCCGGTCAGGTCGGCACTGCCGCCGAAGAATTCGGGCACCAGTGGCGCCAGCGCATCGAGCGCCAGTTGGCTGGCCTTACGCGTGGCCACCGCGTCGGTGCGCTGCGCGGCAGCGTCCAGCAGCGCGGGCAGGCGCTCGGCCAAATCACCGCGCAGCTCGCCGCGCATGCGACGCGTGAATTCCGCGGCCAGATCGGGGTAGGCCTGGGCATAGGCGTCGAAGCGCTGCTGCCACTGCGCCTGCAGCAGCTGGCCATGGGTGCGCGCATCCCACGCGGCATAGATGTCGGCCGGGATCTCGAACGGCCCGTAGGGCCAGCCCAGCGCCTCGCGCGTGGCTTGCACCTCGGCGGCGCCCAACGCCGCGCCGTGCACGTCGTGCGTGCCGGCCTTGTTGGGCGAACCCTGACCGATGACGGTCTTGCAGCAGATCAGCGTGGGCTTGCCGTCCGGACGCAGGGCCTGCGTGCGCGCCAGGCGCAGCGCCGCGTCCACCGCGTCCGGGTTGTGCCCGTCGACGTCGCGAATCACGTACCAACCGTAGGCTTCGAAGCGTGCCGGCGTGTCGTCGGCAAACCAGCCCTCGACGTGGCCGTCGATCGAGATGCCGTTGTCGTCATAAATCGCGATCAGCTTGGACAGACGCAACGTGCCGGCGAGCGAACACACCTCGTGGCTGATGCCCTCCATCATGCAACCATCACCCAAGAAGCAGTAGGTGAAGTGGTCGACGATGGTGTGGCCCGGTCGGTTGAATTCGACCGCGAGCAGCTTTTCAGCCAGGGCCATGCCCACGGCGTTGGCGATGCCCTGCCCCAGCGGCCCAGTCGTGGTCTCCACGCCGGGGGTAATGCCCACCTCGGGGTGGCCCGGGGTTTTGCTGTGCAACTGGCGAAAGGCCTTGATCTCCTCGATCGGCAGATCGTAGCCTGTGAGGTGCAACAGCGCGTACAGCAACATCGAGCCGTGGCCGTTGGAGAGCACGAAGCGGTCACGGTCGGGCCAGGCGGGGTCGGTGGGGTTGTGGCGCAAGTGCCGGTTCCACAGCACCTCGGCGATCTCGGCCATGCCCATGGGCGCGCCTGGGTGGCCGCTCTTGGCTTGCTCGACCGCGTCGATGGCCAGCATGCGGATCGCGTTGCTCATGCGGCGCTGGGTCTCGGGCTTCGGCGCCGGTCGGATGTAGAGGGTATCGTTGTTCATATGCCCTATTGTCTCTCGTGTTGACGCCGTTTCAGGCCACGCCCAGCGCGCGCTTGCGGCGCTCCATCATGCGCCAGATGAACGGCGTAAAGATGAGCTGCATGGCGAGCTCCATTTTGCCGCCCGGCACGACGATGGTATTGGCGCGGCTCATCCACGAGCCATCGATCATCGACAACAGATAGGGAAAGTCGATCCCTTTGGGCTTGGCGAAGCGGATCACGCACACGCTCTCGTCGGCAGTGGGGATATCGCGCGAGATAAAGGGGTTGGACGTATCCACCACCGGCACGCGCTGGAAATTGACGTGGGTGACGCCGAACTGAGGGCAGATGTAGTTGACGTAGTCGGGCATGCGGCGCAGGATGGTGTCGACCACTGCCTCCTGGCTGTAGCGGCGCTGCGTCTTGTCGCGAATGAGCTTTTGGATCCACTCCAGGTTGATCGAGGGGGCCACGCCAATGAGCAGGTCCGGGTACTGTGCCACATTGACCTTGTCGGTCACCACCGCGCCGTGCAAGCCCTCGTAGAACAGCATGTCGGTGTCGTCGGGCAGGTCTTCCCATGGCGTGAAGGTGCCGGGCTCCTGGCCGTAGGGGGCGGCCTCCTCCTCGTTGTGCAGGTATTTGCGGCAGCGCCCGCGGCCCGTCTCGGCGTAGGTGCGAAAGAGCGCCTCCAGCTCCTCGAACAGGTTGGCCTCCGGCCCAAAATGGCTGAAGTGGCGGTTGCCGCGCGCCTCCTCCTCGGCCATGCGCTGGCGCATTTCCTTGCGGTCGTAGCGGTGAAAGCTGTCGCCTTCGATGATGGCGGCCTTGACCCCCTCGCGGCGGAAGATGTTCTGAAACGTGCGCGTGACGGTGGAGGTGCCAGCGCCCGAGGAACCGGTGATGGCGATGATGGGGTGTTTTTCGGACATGGGTCAAAACTCCAGACGGCGGTCAATCACGAAACAGGGTGCGCTCGCCGAACAACGGGCTGTCGTCCTTGAGCGGCGCGGGCTCGCGGTGGTAGCGCTCGATGCGCTCGACTTCATTGCGCGAGCCGAATACCAGCCCGATGCGCTGGTGCAGCGACGTGGGCTGGACCTGCAGGATCGGCTCGCGCCCGGTGCTGGCACGCCCACCGGCTTGCTCCATCAGAAAGCCCACCGGGTTGGCTTCGTACAGCAGGCGCAGCCGCCCCGGTTTGGTCGGGTCCTTGGTGTCGCGCGGGTACATGAACACCCCGCCGCGCATCAGGATGCGGTGCGCCTCGGCCACCATGGAGGCGATCCAGCGCATGTTGAAGTCCTTGCCACGCGGCCCCGTCTTGCCCGCCAGGCACTCGTCCACATAGCGCCGGATGGGCGGCTCCCAGAAGCGGCTGTTGGAGGCGTTGATGGCGAACTCTTGCGTGTCTTCGGGCACGCGGATATCGGGGTGGGACAGAAAGAACTCGCCCAGGTTCGGGTCGAGCGTGAAACCGTGCACCCCAGTGCCCACGGTCAACACCAACATCGTCGACGGGCCGTAGAGCGCATAGCCGGCGGCGAGCTGCTGGCAGCCGGGCTGCAAAAAGTCCTGCGCGGTGACATCGCGCCCACTGTCGATGACGGCCTGCGGCGCACGCAGTACCGAAAAGATGCTGCCCACCGAGACGTTGACGTCGATGTTGCTCGAGCCATCCAGCGGATCGAAAACCAGCAAGTATTTACCGCGCGGATACATCGAGGGGATGTTGTAGGGCTCGTCCATCTCCTCGGACGCCATACCGGCCAGGTGCCCACCCCACTCGTTGGCGCGCACGAACAAGTCGTTGCTGAGCACGTCGAGCTTTTTTTGCTCTTCGCCCTGCACGTTGATCGAGCCGGCCTGGGCGCCGAGCACGCCACCCAGCGCCCCCAGTGCCACGCTGCGCGCGATGGCTTTGCACGCCAGCGCTACGTCCAGGATGAGCGCGTTGAAATCGCCGCTGGCGCTCGGGTAGCGGCGGCGTTGCTCGATCAGGAACTGCGTCAAGGTCGTGCGACGGTCCAATGGCATCGGGATTCTCCTCGGGTCTCGTTTTATCGGTCGAATGGGGGTCTCATCGGCGCGCCTGCGCATGCCAATTGCGCAGCTGGGCGACGGATACGCCAGCCAGCGACGGCAGCACGCGCAGCGCCCCGGTGAAGTCGTGGTGCGCCGTGAAATCGTTGGGCGTGACGATCGTGGCCAGTCCAGCACCGCGCGCGGCTTGCAGACCGTTGGCAGAGTCTTCGAACGCCAGGCACTGTGCCGCTGGCAGGCCCAAGCGCTGCAGCGTCTGGCGGTACACCTGCGGATGGGGCTTTTTGAGCGGGGCGGTCGAGGCGTCTTCGATGACGGCGAAATACGATGACCAATCCGGCCCGATGGCGGTGCGCAGTAACGCGGCGATGTTGACGGGGGAGGTGGTGGTGGCGATCGCCAGCGTCAGCCCCTCGCGGCGCGCCTGCTCGAGCAGCTCGAGCACGCCGGGGCGCAGCCGCACCGCCCCGTCACGCACCGCCTGCTCGTAGGCGGCGGTCTTGACAGCGTGCAAATGGTCGATCAAGGCATCCAGCGCCGTGCCGTCGATGTCGCGCACGTCGCCGTTGACCTGCTGCCAGTAGTGGCGGATGCGCTCCTTGCCCCCGGAGACGGTCAGCAGCTCGGTGTAGAGCGGCACATCCCACTGCCAGCCCAAGCCTTCGGCGGCGAAGGCGGCGTTGAACGCCGCCAGATGGGCGTGCTCGGTGTCGGCCAGCGTGCCATCGACATCGAAGATCAGCGCAGACAGCATGGTGCGGACTCCATTGCGCCTCGAATCCCGGACACCCCGTCCGGGTGGCGATGCCGCTCACTATAAGCACAGGCTTACATAAGGTAAATTCACGATTGTTTGACTTTCACTTCAGCTTTTACTGAAGCTATGCGCAACGCCACTTTTCGCCAGCTGCGGGTGTTTGCCGAGGTCGCGCGCCACCTGAGCTTTGCGCGCGCCGCCGAGGCGCTGCACCTGACGCCGCCGGCCGTGACCATGCAGATCAAGGAGCTGGAAGGCCACGTGGGCCTGCCGCTGTTCGAGCGCCAGGGCCGCCGCGTGTCGCTGACCACGGCGGGCGAGTACATGCTGGTCTACGCGCGCAAGGTGCTGGCCACGCTCAAGGACGCCGAAGACGCCGCGGCGCGCCTGCAGCGGCTGGAGACCGGCACGCTGACCATCGGTCTGTTGAGCACCGCGCAATATTTCGTGCCGGCGCTGCTGGCGGAATTCACGCGCGAGCACACCGGACTGGACGTGCGCCTGGCCATTGGCAACCGCGAGCAACTGGTGCAGATGCTGCGCAACGCGGAAGTGGACATCGCCATCATGGGCCGCCCGCCCACCGAGCTCAACGTGCGCGCCGAGCCGTTCGGCGCGCACCCACACGTCTTCGTTGCATCCATCGACCATCCACTGCTGCGGATTGGCCACCCGACGGTGGAGGCGCTGCTGCCCTACGGCTTCATCGTGCGCGAGCCCGGCTCTGGCACGCGCGCCGTGTTCAACGGATTTTTCGAGCGGCACCGCGCCGAGCCGCGCATCGCCATGACCCTGTCCAACAATGAAGCCATCAAACAGGCGGTCATGGCCGGGCTGGGACTGGGCCTGCTGTCGCTACACACCCTGCGCCTGGAGCTCGAGCATGGCCTGATCGCCCGCCTGGACGTCGAAGGCACTCCCATCGTGCGCGCCTGGCACATCGTGCACACGCTGGCCAAGCTGCTGTCGCCCGCGGCCGAGGCGTTTCGCTACTTCGTGCTGGAGCAAGGCGAGCGCTTCTTGGCCGAGCGCTACGGCGCGCTGCTGCCGCTGTCGCCGCCGACTTGAGCCACACCGCGCCGCTGACGCCACGCGCGCACCTGCAGCGCGACATCCGACGCCCGCGCCAGCACCGACACGCCGGGCGGCAGCCGCCGCTGCTCGCGACGCACCCCCGCCCCACCGACCCACAATTCGACCGCCGGGGGCAGCCGTTCACGCAGGGCACACAGGGTGGAGTGGGTGGAAGCCCCCAACACGCTAGGCATGAGCCAGTGGGCCGACGGTGGCCTGATGGCCACCAAACCGTATGTGAGCAGCGCGGCCTACCTGCAGCGCATGGGCGACCACTGCCGTGCCTGCCCCTATGACCCCAAGGCCCGCACCGGCCCCACGGCCTGCCCGTTCAACGCGCTGTACTGGGATTTTCTGGCCCGCCACCGCGAGCGCCTGGCCGCCAACCCGCGCATGGCCGTCATGCGTACGCCAGCTCGACCGCATGGTGCCCGACGCGCTAAACGCGCTGCGCGCGCACGCTGCCCATGTCCGGCAGCGCATTGACCAACTCTGAGCGCGCGGTGGCGACTCCCGCGTCAGTTCAAAACTTCCACGTCACTGCGCACCACCAGCAAACCGTAGTCGCGGTCGTAGGGCTGCAACGCCTCCAACAGCCGGTCGCTGGTAGGCAGGTCGCACATCACCTCGATGCGCACGTTCGAGCTCATGCGCCAATTGCCGCTGCGCACGCCGTGCGTACCACGGCCGCGGCAGTCGCTCACGGTATAGCCCACGATACCCAGCTTGTCCAACTCCCGAACCACGAGCGATTCGAGCACCGCCTCGCAGTAGATCGTCACCAGTTTGTATGCCTTGGCCATAGCACCTCACGCGGGCAAAAAGGTTTGGGCCATCCACAGGTAAATCGGGATGCCTACGAACAGATTAAACGGGAATGTTACGCCAAGCGAGGCACCGATGGACAGCGCGGGGTTGGCCTGCGGCACGGCGATGCGCATCGCAGCGGGCGCCGCGATGTACGACGCACTGGCGTAGAGCGTGGCGAGCAAGGCGCCATTGCCCGCCGAAAAGCCCAGATAGCGCGCGGTGGCAATACCCAGCATGGCCGACAACAGCGGCATGACCACCGCAAAACCGACCAAAAACGCCCCGTAGGAGCGAAACGCGGCGATGCGCGATGCGGCCACCAACCCCATCTCCAGCAAAAACAGCGCCAGCAGTCCCTTGAACGCTTCTTTGAAGACGGGTGCGATCGGCTCGTAGCCGCGTTCGCCGGCGACCAGCCCGATGAGCAGCCCGCCGATGAGCAGCAAAATGCTCTTGCCGAAGAACACTTCGTGCGCCAGTCGTCCCCAATGGATACGCGCCAGTGCCGCCAGCCCCCCGCCCGCGCCGCCTTCGCGCTGATCGCCCAGCCGCGCCAATACCACGCCCAAAATGAGCGCTGGCATCTCCAGCAGCGCCAGAAACACGACCATGTAGCCGTCGTGCGACACGTCGCGCTCGGCGAGCGTGGCCACCGCCACCGAATACGTCACCACGCTGACCGAGCCGTAGTGCGCCGCGATCGACGCCGCATCGTAGTGCGACAGCCGCCCCAAAAAACGCAATACGGGAAACGCAACGAGCGGAATGACCATGCCCACCGCCAGCACCACGGCGCTCGCGGACACCAGTTGGCTCAACGGATACTTGGACAGCTCGACGCCGCCCTTGAGCCCGATGGCCAGCAGCAGATAGATAGACAAGGCCTCGTAGATGGCGGCAGGGATCTTGAGGTCGGACTTGCTCAGTCCCGCCACAATGCCCAGCAGAAAAAACAGGACGATCGGGTCAAACGTCATTGCTCAGCTCCTAGGATTCACGCGTCGTGCACGGCAGACCGAATGGTATCCGGCGCAACCTAACCCGGACCAGCCCGCAGCATCTCGTGCAGCAGGGTCTGCAGGGCCTCGGCCTTGATGACCAGCCCCAGGTCGATCATCTCGGACCCCATGGCCTGCAGTCCAGCCGCCGCCGGAACTGGCGCGGGCGTCAGGCGTAGCGATTCCTCGCGAAAAAACACGGCCGCCACCACACCGGCCAGCCACAACCCCGAGCCATCGGCCGCGCGCACGAACACCGGAGAGCCGCTGGAGCCGGGGTAGACGGCCGCGTCCACCAGGAAGGCGGGCTGTCCCTCGAAATCGACCGCCAGCGGCGTGGCGGTGGTACCACGGCGCAGGATCGGCAGCGCGTGCACGCTGTCCCATACGCCGCTGGGATAGCCGACGAGCCACACTTCCTCCAGCGCGTCAAGCTGCGCCAGGCGCGCCGCGTCGGCCAGGCGATCACTGGCGATCGGCTGCACGTATAGCGTCGCCCCTTGTTGCTCGGCGGCCTGCTGCAGTGGGGCCAAGGGCAGCGCGGCCAAATCGACCGCGGGGTCCGGATGCCGCTGCCAGGCCTCGGCAAACTCGTCGATGCGTACTTCGAAGCGGCTGCCCAACACCGGTTCGCCCTGGTGGGCGAGCGTGAAGACCAACGCCCCCTGGGTGACGTCGTCGACCAAATGCCGATTGGTCACCACGAAGCGGGTGCGCCCGCGCGCGTGCACGTGTTCGATGACGAAGGCCGTGCCGGTGCCGCTGCCGCCGTCGGCCAGCGTGGTCTCGACGCGCACGGTATGAAACAGCAGCCGCTTGGCGGGCGTGTCGACGACGAAGGGGTGGGCGAGAGCAGCACTCATGGGGCGTCATTGTCCTGCATGGCACGGGCGCGCCGATTGAGCTGCGCCACGGCACGTTCGGCGGCGGCCAGCGCCTCGGCGGCTTCGGCCTCGCTGCCCATCATCATCAAGCGACCAAAATTGCCGAACGGCTTGACGTCGACCAGCGTGACGTTGGCGGCTTTTTCCGCCTCGTTGGCGGCATAAATGGCGTAGCCCGCCGGCTCGCACTCGAAGATGAACAGCGTCTTGCCCGGCAGCAACATGGAGCCGCGGCGCAACTGGCGATTGATGAGCGTGGCATGGTCGGGCGTGACGGCACGGATGTTTTCCGCCCAGGCGATGCGGCACGGCAGCCGGTCTTCCAGCTGCGCGCCCAGCTGCTCCAGGATGATGTCGCCCGCGGCCAGCACCTCGCTTTGGCTGCGGTAGTGGATTTCCATCGAGCCAAAGGCGCGCTCGACCACCTGCTCGCCCATGCGCACGTTGGTGGCCTTGAGCGCGATGTCCGACAACCGGTGCACTGCCATGCCGGGGGCCACCTCGATCCACAGACAGGCATCGCCCGGCACCGGCAGAAAGCCCTGTGACGACGTGCCCAGGTACGAGGCGAGCTGCGGCTGCAGCGCATCGATGAAGACGAAAGTGCGCAACTGCACGCGCGTGCGGTCGGCCAAGCGGCTCATCGCGTCAGCCCCAGGTAGAGCGTGGGCAGCACCTCCGGCAGGCGCTGCACGCGATCGAGCACCGTGTAATGGCGCGCGCCGAAGATGCGCGCGACGTAGGCATCGGCCAGGGGATCGAGCGTGAGGCAGTAGCTGACAATCCCGTCACGCTTGAGCTCTTGCACCGCGTGCTGCGCATCCAGGCGCAGGTATTGCGGGTCGCGCACGTCCACGTCGGCGGGCTCACCGTCGGTCAAGACGAAGACGATTTTCTTGCGTTGTCGCTGGCGCTTGAGCTCGGCCCCAGCGTGGCGCAGCGCCGCGCCCAGACGGGTGGAAAACGCCCCCTCCAGACCGGCCAGCCGCGCCTTGGGCCCGTCGCCCCAGGACTCGCGAAAATCCTTGATGCGCAGGTAGTGCACATCGTGCCGCCCGTCGGAGCGAAAGCCGTGGATGGCGAACCGATCACCGATGCGCTGCAGGGCCTCGGCCAGCAGCGTCGCTGCCGCACGCGTCAAATCGAGCACCGTCTGCTCACTGCCGCGCACGGGATCGTTGGCCGATGCCGACAGGTCCAGCAGCAGCAACACGGCGACGTCGCGCGTATGCAAGCGGTGCTGCATCATGATGCGCGGGTCGGGCTGCTGCCCCATGCGCAGATCGACCCAGGCACGCACCGCCGCGTCCACGTCGAGCTCGTCGCCATCCTCCACCCGACGGATGCGCTGCAGCCCCTGCGGGACCATGGCCTCGATCAAGTGGCGCAGGCGCTGCACGATGGGACGCTGCTCCTGCAAGAGGGTATCGATGCGGGCTACGTCGCCCGGCGGCGCGTGGCGCTCCAGCACCGTCACCCAATCCGGGCGCTGCAGCTGAATTTGGTAGTCCCACTCGGGGTAGTGCACCGGGTCGGCCAGCGGCGGGCGCCCCAGCAGCGAGTTGATGGTCACACCCTCCTGATCGAGCCAGAATTCGGTCGGCAGGATCCAGACCTCCTGCGCGTCGTCGCCCGCGAATTCGACGTCGACCTCGTTGACCATCTCCATCACATTGACCTTGCGGCGCACCTGCTGCTGGCGCTCCCAGGTAGCGGCCAGCGCTTGCGCTTCGTCGTACGCGCCGCTGGTCCAGATGGCGCGGTTGTCGTCGCGGTACAGCGCCCGCTGCCCATCCAGCCGCGACGAAAATGCGGGCCAGCGCTCGGCGTCGAGGCGCGCGCGCAGCGCTTCGGCCAGTTCTATACCGGTCTGCAGGCTGGCCTGCGGGTCGTCCCAGGTGGTCCAAGCGGCCAGCGCCGCCAACCCTTGTTGCACCCAGGGGTCGGTGTCGCGCCGGGCGGCATCCGCGTCCAGCCACGCCAGCGCGAGACGGTTGATGAGGTCGCCCGCGCGCTGCGGCGGATCGACGGGTGCCGGGTGCTGCGCGCGCCACAACTGTCGCAGGCGCGGAAAGCGCTGCGCGGCCAGGGTCTCGACGCGGGCATCCTCCACCAGCTCCACCACCGCCTTGGTCAGCGCGTCCAACCCGTCGTCGGGCAAGGGCTCGCGCGCCGCCACCAAGTGTGCCGCACAGTGGTTGACCGCCGCGCGGTAGATATCCAGGGCCGCGATAGGCGCACCAGCCGGATCGACCGCGGGCAGGTCGTCGTAGGCATCCGCTATATGGATGACATGATGTTCGATGTAAGGACGCAGGCCCTCGCGCGATTCGAAATCGCCAGCCGTGGGGCGCAGAAAAAAATCGCGCCCCCACAGCGCGCGCAGGTACAGATTCAGCCGGCGCTGCACGTCCACGAACAGGGTGCCGCGGCGCTCCTGCTGCAGCACCGCCAGCGCGTCCGGGCTTTGCAGCCCAAAGTAACGACGCTGCCCGTCGGCATCACCCCGGTAAGCCTGCGCGCCCCACTGTACCCAGCGTCGCAGTCCACCCAAGGTCAGCTGGCCGAGCAAGCGCTCGAGGTTTTCCAGCATCGGGCGCAGGCCCTGCGGGGCTTGCGCCAGCACCACGCCCAACACCGACAGGTACTGCCGAAATAGATCCGCATCGCCCAAGCGCAGCGCCGCCGTCGGCGCGGTCTGCACGATGAGCGTGAGCACCTGCCCCGACGTCTTGGACGCCATCGAGAGCAAAAAATTGACGAGATCAGGCAACACCTCCTCGCCGATCGCGCGCGCCAGCGCGGGCACGTGTTGCACGAAGCTGACCACCAGCTCCTCGCCCCGGCCCAGTTGGTGCAGGGCCTGCGCGCCTTTGAGGTAGTTGTCGAGTCCACGGGCAGACAGCGCACGCGCCGCTTCCTGCCACGATGCACGCAGCACGTCCTGCGCGCCGTGGGGCAGCGCCTGCAGCAGCTCGGCGTGGTCTTCCAGGTGGATGCTCATCGCGCGCCCGGTGCCCATGCGGGCATCATCAGAAGTACGTGGTCACGGCGGCGTCGAGCGCGTCGCGCATGTCGGGGTCGTCAGTGATGGGTCGCACCAGTGCCATGCGACAGGCCGCCAGTGCGGCCACGCCTTGCGCCATGAGGCTGGCGGCATGGATGAGCATGCGCGTCGAGATGCCCTCGTCGAGCCCATGACCCTTGAGGTTGCGCGCCCGCTCGGCGATGTGCACGAGCTTGCTCGCCGTCTCCCGGTCCACGCCCGATTCGTGCGCCACGATCTCGGCCTCCACCTCGTGCTCGGGATAGTCAAAGTCCAGCGCGCCGAAGCGCTGTTTGGTGGACTGTTTGAGGTCTTTCATCAGGCTCTGGTAACCCGGGTTGAAGGAGATGACGAGCTGGAAATCCGGATGTGCCTCGATCACCTCGCCTTTCTTCTCCAGCGGCAGCATGCGCCGCTTGTCGGTCAGCGGGTGGATGACGACCGTGGTGTCCTGCCGGGCCTCGACCACTTCGTCCAGGTAGCAGATGGCACCATGGCGAGCCGCCAGCGCCAGCGGACCGTCCTGCCAGCGCGTACCTTGCGCATCGAGCAGAAAGCGTCCCACCAGATCGGAGGCGGTCATGTCTTCATGGCAGGCGACGGTAATGAGCGGCTTGCCCAGCCGCCACGCCATGTACTCGACGAAGCGCGTCTTGCCGCAGCCCGTGGGGCCTTTGAGCATCATGGGCATGCGTACCGCGTATGCGGCCTCGTACAGCGCCACCTCGTCGGCCACCGGGCGCCAATATGGCTCGCGAAGGATGCGGTAGCTGGCCAGCACATCACCGGCCGCCGGTGCGGGCGCGACCGCGGCGGCGGTCACCACCGACGCAGCGGGCGCGGCGCTGGCGGAGGGGTTGATGGCGGCGGCCTGTGCGCGCGCCGCATACAGACGACGGGTCAGGGTGTTCATGGTGGTTCCGAAAAACCCGGCGGTGCGGGCAGCAGGGGGTCAATCTGGCCAGACGCGGCGGGGAAAGCGCTCGCCCGCGCTCGAGGGCGGAACACCTCCGTCCGTCCGGTCGGCCGCCACCACGGGCACCGCGGCGCTGGGTTCTGCGTGCGCTGCCGACGCTGCTGTGCGGCGGGCTCGACGTGGCTGGGGATCCTCGGCCGCCGGGGCGGGGGATGTTGGCGTCGGTGGCGCCGGACGCGCACCGCGCACGCTGGCCGCCAGGCGCTGGGCAGTGGTTCGGTTCATCTTTGCATCTCCTCGATCACGGCTTCGATGTCGGCCACGGCCGCCGCCGCCGATGGGCCCATGGCGTAGGCCGTGCTGCCCTGTAACGCAGCGCGGCGAAAAACCGCGCGCCGCCGTACCACGGCACGCAGGGCGGGCAATCCAAACTCGCGCAGCGCCTCGTGCATGGCTTGCGACAGCGCGCTGCTGGGCTCGACTTGGTTGACGACCAGCCAGGCGCGCAGCCCGGGCCGGCGCGCCTGCTCGGCCACGACGGCCTGCACCAGGCGCCAGCTCGCCCACAGGTCCAAGGGTGACGGCAGCACCGGCACCAACACAGCGTCGGCCGACGCCAGGGCGCGCTGCGCCGCCGGGTGGTCGACGCTCGGCGGGCAATCCCAGACGACATGACGCGGTTCGGGTTCGGCCGCCAGGGCGCGTTCGCCATCGAGCACTACCATGCCCGCCAGCGCACCCCATTGACTGGCCGAGCCTTGCGGGTCCAGATCGGCCAGCACGGTCGGGGCACGCCGCGCCAGGCCCGCCGCCAGATGGACGGCCAGCGTGGTCTTGCCCGTGCCGCCCTTGGCATTGAGCACGGCCAAGCGCCGCGGCAACCCCGATGTCATGCCGCCCCACCCACCGCCAGCGCGGCCGCGGCGATGCGGCGCGCCAGCTCGTGCTCGCCGTCGCCCAACTCGCCCTCGGCCGCAATGGTGATGTTGACGTAGGTCGGGCCAAAACTGATGTTCTGCGCCGCGCGGCCGAGCGCGTCTTGCACCTCGGCGACCCGATCCAGAAACGCGCGCGTCTGCCCGTAGCTGGCAAACGCAAACCGTTGAAACAGGGCGGGCGGACGCGATTGCGTGGTCCAACCCAGTGCGGCAAGATCATCCATGGCCTCGTCCTCCTCAGTGTGTAGGCGTGGCATCTTGCTGCCAAGCACCGAAATGCTGCGCCTCTTCTTGCGCCAGCTCGCGCATGAGCACCTCGGTGGCGGGGTCGCGCACGCGGCGGGCGTGGTCGGCAGCATCTTGATACAGCACCACGGCCGCTTGTTCGAGCTGGCGGTTGAGGGCCGGGAAATCGGTCACACCACGACCCAGCCGCGCGGGCGGCAGTGCGCCGGCGCACGGGGCCACGCCCAGCTCGATGAGGCGCTGCATCAGCCGCTGTGCATGGGCCAGCTCCTCCATGGCCTCGGCCTGCAGCCGCTCGGCCCAGTCGGGATAGCCGCTCATGCGGGCCAGCGTGGCCTGCGCCAAATACTGCTGCACCGCCGCAAACTCGTGCTGCAGGGCGCGGGTGAGCCAACCCAGGGTGCGTGCGTCGGCGGTCATGGGGCGCTCCTGGGTGCGTGTGCTCAGCTACGGGTGGACGTGATCTCGGCGTCGCGCCCACCGCCGGTGGCATCGGGCCGCGTCGGCAGGATGCCCTCGACTTCGCTGTGCACGCGCGCGATGATGTGCGCTGCCACCAGCCCGTCGCCCACGCGCTCGCACGCGTCCGCACCGGCACGCACCGCGGCGTTGACCGCGCCCGTCTCGCCGCGCACCAGTACCGTCACATAACCGCCACCGACGAACTGGCGGCCAATCAGCCGCACCTCCGCCGCCTTGGTCATCGCGTCGGCCGCCTCGATCGCGGGCACCAGCCCGCGCGTCTCGATCATGCCCAGGGCAATGCCCGTCATCGTTGCCATCACGTTACTCCTCGTGGTTGGGGATGGGCGCTGGTCGCTCCCACGACGTCAGCGCCGTCGCACCGCATCAAACGCTCGGCGCGGTGGGCAGGATGCCCTCGACTTCGCTGTGCACGCGCGCGATGATGTGCGCTGCCACCAGCCCGTCGCCCACGCGCTCGCACGCGTCCGCACCGGCACGCACCGCGGCGTTGACCGCGCCCGTCTCGCCGCGCACCAGCACCGTCACATAACCGCCACCGACGAACTGGCGGCCAATCAGCCGCACCTCCGCCGCCTTGGTCATCGCGTCGGCCGCCTCGATCGCGGGCACCAGCCCGCGCGTCTCGATCATGCCCAGGGCGATTCCTGTCGTGTTTGCCATGTCTACTCTCCTCGTGGTCACCATTGCGTTGAAACACCTGAGCCGATCGGCTCACCCCTTGCCCGCAGCAGGCCCCGTGCCTGCTGCGCATTGCTCTTGCGTCTGTGACGACGCAGCATCCTCATCGTCCCACCCATCCAAAATGCCGCAGATCGTCAGATCGGTGATGCAGGTCGGATCTGGCATCGCCAACCGGGCCGCGCTGCCGGTGGTGGCGAACACCCAGCGGCCGATCGGCGCGCCCACGGCGTCTGTCGCCACCGACACCACGCCTTGCGCGCTGCGCACCACACGCAGCGACGCCGAACCCAACCCCGGCACGCGCCGGGTACACACCAACTCGTCGATCACGCGCACGATGTCCATCGGTGTCACCCTTCGGGATTCCAGCGGTCGATGATCCCGACGATGGTCAGGTCGGACGGAAAATCCTTGGCCCCGGCCGCCTCGCGGGCGGCCGACGAGCCGACACAAATCACCCAGTCCCCCGGCACGCAGCCGACCGCATCCACCGCCACGCTGCGCGGCCCGCCGGGCTTGTCCTGTACCACCAGCAGCGGCCGGTGGCCGAAAGCCTCGATGCGGTTGGTGGAGACCAGGGTTTTTTCCACTCGCATGATCTTCATCGCGTCGCCTCCGTCTCAGTGCCCGTGCAGCGACAGGCCGCCGGGCTCGTCCACCAAGGCCACCGTCTCGGTGCCATGGCGGTCGCTGACGGCGACACGGCAATGCAGCAGGCCGCGGGCATCCCACTGGGGATAGCGCGCCCGCACGGCCGCCGCCACCCGTTGCCCGCGCTCTATGGCGCGCTGGCGCGCTCCCGGCACACGCGAGGAATAAGTAAAGTGCACCAGCACCGGCAAGGCCAGCCCCCGACGCAGGTTGAGGGCGGTAAAAATCTTCACCCCCACGTCCAGATCGGCTGCTCCCTCCTCCACCGTGTCCAGGTGCGCGTGGTAGTACTGGTTACGCAACTGCAGCGGCGGCAGAGCATCCCCGACACAAACGAAGGCTTCGTCGTGCCCGATGACGGCGTAGCGCCCTTCGTGGTGCTGGATGACGTATTCGATCTGCGACATGTTGGCTTGCAACCACAGCAGCGCCAGCCGTGCCAAGCCATCGTGCCCGGGCACCCGCGTCAACACGCCGCCCAGGTCGCGCGCATGGGCATCCACCGCCGCGGCCAAGTGGCGCTGGGCAGTCGGGGCATCCAGACCCAGGGTTTCGCGGTAGAGCGCGGCCGCGTCCAAGAACCGGTCTGCATGCAGTCGACCCTGCGCATCGGGCAGGTGAATGCGCAGCGCGTCTAGGTCGGTGTCCACGCCCAACAACATCACCAGCGGGGCGGCCCCCACGCCATACAGGTTGTCAACGGCCGCGCGCAGCGCATGCAGCCGATCGATGGCCGCCGTCACCGCCCGCTCATCGTGGCTGCCGTGCGCGGCGCACCCCTCGTGGCGGGGATGCGACGAGCTGAAGTGATAGACCGCCACCTTCAGATAGTCCAACGCCTGCGCGGCGGGCAGCAGGCCACATAGGCGCTCCAGCTCGCGCTGGGTCCACTCGGCCACGTCCAATTCGACGTCGAACAGGGCACCGGCGTAGGCTTTGACGCTGACCATGTCGGCCGGTGCGGTGCGCAGCACGAACGGCAACAGCCCCTGCAACCGCCCATCGGCACACGGGCTCACGTCCAGCGTATGCACCCCACACGCCTGCAGCGCCTCGGCTTGCACGGGCAGCCGCCGCATCCACGGTGCGCGGTCTTGCGCGGCCAGGCGCACGCAGCGCTCGATGGTGGCAAACATCGCGTGCGCGTGCAGCGCGGCCATGTCGACCCCCGCCACCCAAGCGTTTTCCAGCGCAGCCAGGGGCCACTCGATGTCTAGGCGCTGCCGCGCCAGGGCCTGTGCCTGCTCGACGAAATCGCGGTCGTGCTGACGTGCCGAGAGCGTACGCAGCACGTCCTCGATGGCCTCGAAGCGCCCACGCACGGTCTGCTCATAGTCGTGCAGCAGCGCGTTGAGCGTGCGGTCCACCAGCGGATGCTCGCAACGCTGACCGGGGCCCGGCACGCACACCGGGCTCACCGGTTGCGCAGTCGCGCGCGGCAACACCGCACCCGCTGCCTGCAGCCCATGTCTCGGCGCAGGCGCGTGCGCGCGCGCACTGCGTTGCAGAGCGAGTTGGCGTTTGCGCGTGTCCATGGCCGTCGATCCTTGTGCCGGCGGACTCAGCCGCGTGCCCCACCGGAGACGGTCACCACCGCACCACGCGGCGTGTTGCCACTGGAGCCCGTGATGGGGCTCAGCGGCACTTCGTCATGGGCGACGGCCTTGAAATGCCGGGCATGCGCGCCCATCGGGCGCGGCATGCCGCGCTGCGTCGGGTTGCGCACGGCAGCCGACGTGCCTTCGGTGCCGGTCACACGGCGCTCACTGCCCCACGCATCGCCCGTGATGCGCAGCGAACGCGCATCGGCCCCTTCACCCGTGACCCGCTGCGCGGCGGCGGGCGGCATTGCTGTCGAGCCCGGTGTCAACCAAGCCGCGCCCGTAGCGGCGCCGTGGCGAAACTCGGGCGTGCCCGTGATCAAGCCATGCGCTTTCATGCCTGGCCCGGTGACACGCTGCTGTGCATCGTCGCTGCCGGCGCTGCCCGTGATGCGCTGGCGGCGCTCCCACGCCTGCCGCGCAGGGGGCTGGATGCTGAACCCGCTGGGCGGCGGCGGGGCGTCGGTCGCGGCCAGCTCGGGATAGCGCGTCAGCCAGCGGCCACTCAACGTGCACCCGCCTTGGAGGTTGTCCGGCCCCACGTACGGCGTGCCCGTGACCGGTTCACACGCGCCGCGCTCGTCGCCGGTGATGCGCCCGCCGCCCGCTCCAGGGCTGTCGCCACTCACGGTGGCCAGCGCAAATCCGGCTGGCATGCGCTGCGCAGGGACCATGGCTTCCTGCGCCGGCGCCATCGCGGTGGCCATTGCCGGTGCGGCCTCGGCTGGCGCCGTCGGCGCGAGCGTCTCGGGTGCGACGGTGCCCGCACGACGCGACGCCGTCCCGGCGCGCAGTCCCACTTGCCCCTGGGCCGACAGCGCGTACTGCGTCCCAGAGATCGGGCGCTGCGCACCGGCCTCGTTGCCGGTCACTTTCGGACTGCGGCCCACCGGCGTGCCCGTCACCTCGTTGTCACCACGCGAGGACATGACGCTGACCTTGTGCGGGGCGCGCGGCGCCACTTGCTCGCACAGCGCAGCATCTTCGGCCGCCAGATAGCGGGTGCCCGTGATGCCGCGACAGGCGCCGGTCTCGTTGCCGGTGACCTTGCCCTGCAGCCCGGGATGCACGCCCGTCACCGGTCGGCCCGCTTCGGTGTGCGTTACCTCGACCTTGGGGGGCCGCGGCGGCTGGGGGCGACTGCCGCACCACGCCTCGAATTGTTCCTGCCCGATATACTCGGTGCCAGTCACGTGCCGACAGGTGCCCAACTCCATGCCCGTGACCTTCTGGCTGCGCTCGACCTGCGTGCCCGTGACACGCTGACCCGACAGGGTGTGCCCCTCTTCGGTGTGCGCGGCTGCGCGCTGCTCAGCCGACTTGCGCACGCGGCCGCTCGGGCGCACCGCTGCCGCTGGCTGAGTGGATGCGGCCAGGCCGGCGCGTCCGGCGAGCGCGAGCAACGTGCGCCGCTGCATGGCCAACTGCCGACCGGTGGCGCCCTTTTGCAGGGCTTCGCGCCAATCGCGATCCGGCATGGTGGTCGCCAGCCGAGTGGCCTGCGCCACGCGGGTGAGTCCCGCCTTGCCGTCGCGCGCCAGCGCGGCACGGCGCGCCTGAGCCAGCGCGCGTCCCGTCGGGGTGACAGCGCGCGCGACCTGGTTGGTGTCGGGCGCCGACGCACTCTCACGTGCTGCCGCCAGCATGCGCGCCACACCGTCGCTGCCCGCACAGCCGCACGCGCCACCCGTGCCACCACAGCCACAGCCGGCTGACCCTACCCCTGACCCGGCATCCGACGCCGCCGCTACCGGCGCACTGTGCGCCATCGCGGCACGGACCTGTTGAGCGCCATTGCGCCCCAGCTGCGCCAACGCTTGGCGCCGCTGGCGTGCCAGCTCTCGCCCCGAAAGGGCAGCCTTGACCACCGTCCCGTCCATGGGGGACTCCTTCCACAACAAAACCAACGGTGGAGCCGCGGGCTCCGATCAGCGGTAAACGACGAACGCCAGACCCTGGCTCTGGGCGTAGTTGTCGTAAGCGACGAAGCGCACCATGTGGTTGGGAAACTCGCGGTGGCACGCTTCGATCTCGGCGAGCACCGCGTCGACCGACTGCTCACCGAACATCGGCAGCTTCCACATGTACCAGTAGCTTTCCTTGGCGGGCGTGCCGCGCTCGGTGTGCTCGACGGCCGGGTTCCAGCCCTGCGCGAGCGCATAGGCGATCTGGCGGCGCACCTGCTCCGGCGTCATTTGCGGCAGGTAAGAAAACGTTTCGTATTTGAGCGATTGCTTGTAGGCCTGCATGGCGGATCTCCTCGGGTGGAAGGGGAATTACTTGTGCTGCACGTCGAGCTTGTCCACGACGTCGAACTCGAACTTGATCTCCTTCCATGTCTCCATGGCGATCTTGAGTTCGGGCGAGTGTTGAGCGGCAGCGGTCAGAATTTCCTTGCCCTCCTTCTCGAGGTTGCGCCCCTCGTTGCGCGCCTGCACGCACGCTTCCAGCGCCACCCGGTTGGCATGGGCGCCGGCGGCGTTGCCCCACGGGTGACCCAACGTACCACCGCCGAACTGCAGCACCGCGTCATCCCCAAAGATGGTGACCAGCGCCGGCATGTGCCACACGTGGATACCGCCGGACGCGACCGCGAAGGCACCGGGCATCGAGCCCCAATCCTGGTCGAAGAAGATACCGCGGCTGCGGTCTTCGGGCACGAACGACTCGCGCAGCAAATCCACCCAGCCGAGCGTGGCCTGGCGGTCGCCCTCCAGCTTGCCGACGACGGTGCCGGTGTGCAGGTGGTCACCGCCCATCAGGCGCAGCACTTTGGTCAGCACGCGGAAGTGGATGCCGTGGTAGGGGTTGCGGTCGATCACCGCGTGCATCGCGCGGTGCACGTGCAGCAGCATGCCGTTGTCGCGGCACCAATTGGCCAGCCCCGTGTGCGCACAAAAACCACCGGTCAGGTAGTCGTGCATGATAATGGGCGCGCCGATCGACTTCGCGTACTCCGCGCGCTTGAACATTTCGTCCGGCGTGGGCGCGGTCACGTTCAGGTAGTGGCCCTTGCGCTCACCGGTCTCGCGCTCGGCCTTCTCGGTGGCCTCTTGCACGAAGTCGAAGCGCTGCTTCCAGCGCATGAACGGCTGGCTGTTGACGTTCTCGTCGTCCTTGGTGAAGTCCAGCCCCCCGCGCAGCGCCTCGTACACCGCGCGGCCGTAGTTTTTGGCCGACAGTCCCAGCTTGGGCTTGATGGTGCAGCCCAGCAGCGGACGGCCGTACTTGTTCATGATGTCGCGCTCGACCTGAATACCGTTGGGCGGCCCGCCGCAGGTCTTGACGTAGGCGATGGGGAAGCGCACGTCCTCCAGGCGCAGCGAGCGCACGGCCTTGAAGCCGAACACGTTGCCCACCAGCGAGGTGAACACGTTGACCACCGAACCCTCTTCGAACAGGTCGATCGGGTACGCGATGAAGGCGTAGAACGCGGTGTCGTCACCGGGCACGTCCTCGATACGGTAAGCGCGGCCCTTGTAGTAGTCCAGGTCGGTCAGCAAGTCGGTCCACACCGTCGTCCAGGTACCGGTGGACGACTCGGCCGCCACGGCGGCTGCCGCTTCCTCGCGATCTACCCCCGGCTGCGGCACGATCTTGAACACCGCCAGCAGGTCGGTGTCCAAGGGGGTGTAGTCGGGCATCCAATAGGTCTGGCGGTATTCTTTGACGCCAGCGTTGTACGTTTTGACGGCCATGCTCACTCCTCGGATCTCATGGTGGTTGGGCGAACCCGTTGCCTCGGGGCTGTTCGGACTATAGGCGAGCGCCAAGGAAAGTCAAAGTAAAATATTCAAAGCCTAATCTTTTACTTTTATAAATTTATGAACCCCCGTCACCTGACCCTGCATCAGCTGCGCATCTTCCACGCGGTCGCCACGCACGGCAGCTTCGCGCGCGCGGCCGAGGCGCTGCACCTAGCGCCGCCCACCCTGTCGCTGCAGGTCAAGCAGTTGGCCGAGACGGTGGGGCAGCCCTTGGTGGAACAGATCGGGCGACGCATCTACCTCACGGCCGCTGGGCGCATGCTGGCCGAGGCCGCCACGGATGTGGACGAGCGTCTGCGCCGCCTGGGAGAAGATCTGGCCGCGCTGCAAGGCATCGAAAAAGGGAGCGTTCGCCTGGCCATTCTGACGACGGTGAAATACGTGGTGCCCAAGTTGCTGGGCGGCTTTGCGGCCGCGCACCCCGGCATCGACGTGGCCATGGTGGTGGGCAACCGCGACGCCCTGCTGCAGCGGCTGGCCGCCAATCAGGACGATCTCTACATCCTCGGCCAACCCCCACAAGACTGGGACGTGCAGTGCGAGCCGTTCGCCGACAATCCGCTAGTGCTGGTGGCCCCGCCCCACCATCCGCTGGCGCGCGAGCGCCACATCGACCCCCGGCGCTTGGCCGACGAGCCCTTCATCCTGCGCGAGCCGGGCAGTGGCACGCGCGCCACGATGGAGCGTTTTTTCGAGGCGGTGGGCGTCACGCCGCGGGCGCGCCTCGAAGTCGGCAGCAACGAGGCGATCAAGCAGACCGTCGCCGGTGGCCTGGGGCTGGCGGTGTTGTCGGCGCACACCGTGGTGGCCGAGCTGGCGCTGGGCGAGCTGGTGCAGCTGGACGTGCAGGGCTTTCCACTGCTGCGGCAGTGGTACGTGGTCACGCCGCGCGGCAAGCGGCTGTCACCGGCCGCAGCCGCGTTCAAGGACTGGCTGTACGCGCATCGGGAGCAGGCGCTGGCCCAGGTTCGTCAGCCGGCAGCCGCTCGGCGCGCACGCGGTCGATCCGCCGGCCCTGCATCGACAGCACCGTGAGGCGCCAGCCCGCCACGTCCACCGCGTCGCCTACCTGCAACAGCGCGCCGGCCACCGTTTGCATCAGCCCCGCCAACGTGGCGTAGCGGTCGTGTTCCTCGTCGGGCAGCGCCGCGATGTCCAGGCGCGACTTGAACTCGTGCGCTGGCATGGCGCCGTCGAACAACCACGACCCATCCGGCTGCGGCGTCGCCCACGCGTCGTGCGGCTCGGCGCTGAACAGCTCGCCCGTGATCGCCTCCAGCACGTCCAGCGGCGTCAGCAGCCCCTGCACCTCGCCGTACTCGTCCACCACGAATACCATGCGCATGGCGCGTGCGCGAAACTGCTCTAGCAGGTCCAGCGCGGTCAAGGTCTCCGGCACGAACACCGCCGGACGCGCATCCCGGTACCAGTCCTGCTCGCGTCCCCCCATCTCGTCCAACGCGATCAAATGCGACAAATGCACCACACCCGTGACGTCGTCCAGCCCGCCACGACACACTGGGTACCACGAATGCCCCCCATGACGGGCCCGCTCCAGCACGACCGACAATGGCTGACCAGCGTCCAGCCAATCGATGTCCGAGCGCGGCACCATCAAACTGCTGAGCTGACGCTCGTCGAGCGCCAGCACGTTGCGCACCATGCGGTGCTCCTGCCGTTTGATCACACCCGCACCGAGCCCCTCGCGCAGGCTGGCGTGGATTTCTTCCTCGGTCACGGTTTGGGCAACGTCCGTGTCGATCCGCAGCAAACGCAGCACCCCCTGCGTGGTGGCTGAGAGCAACAGCACGAACGGCTTGGCCACCCGTGCCACGGCGGCCATCGGCCGCGCGACCCACCGGGCAACCGCCTCTGGGTACAGCTGGCCAATTCGCTTGGGCACCAGCTCGCCGAATACGATGGTCAAAAACGTGATCGCCACGACGACGATGGCCGTCGCCGACACCGACGCGGTCACCTCGGACCATCCCCAGCGCATCAGCCACGCCGCCAGGTCGTCGCTGAACGCGGCCTCTCCAACGATGCCGTTGAGCATTCCGATGGAGGTAATGCCCACCTGCACCGAAGACAAGAACTGCGTCGGGTTGTCCAGCAGCTGCAGCGCGGTGCGTGCGCCCCGGTCGCCGGCCTCGGCCAACGTCGACAGCCGCGCCCGACGGCTGGCCGCCAGGGCCAGCTCCGACATCGCAAACGCCCCGTTGAGCAGCGTCAGGAAAACGATCAGCAGGATGTCCATAATCTGTCCGATGGCACTTTACCTGATTGGCGATGTCCAGGGGTGTGACGCCGCGCTGGGGCAGCTGCTGGCGGAGGTGGGCTTTTCACCGAGCCGCGATCGCTTCGTCTTACTGGGCGATGCGGTCAACCGCGGCCCCGACTCGCTGGCCGTGCTGCGGCGGCTGCGCGCGCTCGACGACGCGGCCGACACCCTGCTGGGCAACCACGACCTGCATCTGCTGGCAGTGGCGGCCGGGGTGCGCGTGCCGCACCGCAGCGACACGCTGGACGCCATCCTCAACGCCCCCGACCGTGCAGCGCTGCTGGACTGGCTGCGACAGCGGCCGTTGGCGTTGATGGAGCGCGGCTGGCTGCTGGTGCACGCGGGCGTGCTGCCCGCCTGGACGGCGCAGCAAGTGCTGGCACTGGCAGCCGAGGTGCAGCAGGTCTTGCGCGGTGCGGACGTGGCCGAGTGGCTGCGCCAAATGTATGGCAACACGCCCACCGCCTGGGACGACACGCTGCACGGGCCCGCACGCTGGCGCGTCATCGTCAACGCGCTGACCCGGCTTCGTTTTTGTACGCCCGACGGACACATGGAGTTTGCGACCAAGGATGGCGCCGCCGACGCGCCCCCGGGCTATGTACCATGGTTCGACGTGCCGGGGCGGCGCAGCGCCGATACCCCAATCGCGTTCGGCCACTGGTCCACGCTGGGCCTGCTGCAGCGGCCCGACCTACTGGCGCTGGACACGGGCTGTGTGTGGGGAGGTTCGTTGAGCGCCGCACGGCTGCCCGACGACACACCACCGGGAACCGCCGCTGGTGTGGAAATCATCCAGATACCGTGTCCGCAGGCGCGGGTGCCGGGGCGGGAGGGCTAGCGACTGCCTGCGGGACGCGCAACAGCGCTGCCACTTTGCGCTTGGGTCGGATGTACGCGGACAAACCCTTCGGCGCCGGTGCCTTGACGGGTTGTTCCCAATCCGGACGGACGTCCGGCGG
Organism: Tepidimonas sp. HKU77; assembly: GCF_049728535.1. NCBI lineage: Bacteria > Pseudomonadati > Pseudomonadota > Betaproteobacteria > Burkholderiales > Tepidimonas > Tepidimonas sp. HKU77. The sequence continues at coordinate 315,304 of NZ_CP187300.1, forward strand.
CAGCGATGGCTCATAGGGCTGGTCGAGCAGCGGATCGGCGGGGGCACGGCGCGTCGACGCCGCACGCGCCGGGCGCGCGGCTGCCGGTCCAGACGTAATCCTCTCGCGTGTCGGCTCCGCAAGAGCGGGCGCCGAGGCCGCTGCGCGCGCCCCCTCGGCACTGCGCGGCGGCCGCGCACGGGAGCGGCGCTCGTCGTCGATGTCCAACGGCTCGACCTCGACCTTGCGGCCGATGAGTTTTTCGATCTCGGCCAGCAGACGGGCATCCTTGGCACTCACGAACGACACCGCCAACCCCGAGGCACCGGCGCGACCCGTGCGGCCGATACGGTGAACGTAATCTTCCGCGTTGAACGGGATGTCGACGTTGAACACCGCCGGCACATCCTTGATGTCGAGCCCGCGCGCGGCGACGTCGGTACACACCAACAGATCGACCTGCCCCTGCTTGAACGCGTCCAGCGCCTTGAGGCGCTCGTCCTGGCTCTTGTCGCCGTGCAGTGCGGCCACCCGCAACCCGTCGCGCTCCAACGCACGCGCCAGTCGCGCGCAGCCCAGCTTGCTGTTGACGAAGACAAACGCTTGCGTCACCTGGTGCTCGCGCAAGAGCTGCTTGAGCGCCTGGCGTTTGTCCTCTTCCTCGACGCGGAAAAAGCGTTGCTCCACGGTCGAGGCCGTGGTGTTGGCACGCGCGACCTCGATGACCACCGGGTCTTGCAGGTAGCTGGCCGCCAGGCGCTTGATCTCCGGCGAAAAGGTGGCCGAAAACAGCAACGTCGTGCGCTGCTTGGGCAGGTACGACAAGATGCGCTGCAGATCAGGCAAAAACCCGATGTCGAGCATCCGGTCCGCCTCGTCCAGCACCACATACTCGACTTGGTTGAGTACGGCCGTCTTGGCCTCGATGTGGTCGAGCAAGCGGCCAGGCGTGGCCACCAAGACCTCTACGCCCTTGCGCAGCTCTTCCACCTGTGGCTTCATGTCCATGCCGCCGAACACCACGGCGCAGCGCAGCGGGGTGTATTTGGCGTAGAGCTTGATCTGCTGCGCCACCTGGTCAGCCAGCTCGCGCGTGGGCAGCAGCACCAGCGCGCGCACCGGATGGCGCGCCGGCGATGTGGAGGTGTTGGCATGGCGCAACAGCCGCTGCAGCAACGGCAGCGAAAACGCCGCCGTCTTGCCGGTGCCGGTCTGCGCGGCGCCCATGACGTCGCGCCCTTGCAGCACGACGGGAATGGCCTGCGCCTGTATGGGCGTCATCGCCGTATAGCCCATCTCGGCCACGGCGCGCGCCAGGGGATCGGCCAGATTCAATTCGGAAAAAGCGTGCGTCATCGGGCGCTATTGTCGCACCGCATCACAGGCGGCGCCAAATGCGCCATGCCATGGCGGCCGGCGCCCCCGTGGCCGATGGCTGCTGCGCAGCGACAACGTCCGGCCCACCACTCAGGCGTACGATGGTGCAGGATCGCTGGTGGGGCGGCCCTGGAAGTCGGTCCAGCAGCGGCGCGTAAAGTCGTACAGCTTGCAGCGGCGTGCCGTATCGAAGTACCAGCGCCAGCTGAAGCGCTGAATGATGATGCGGCCGGGCAGCATGTCCTCCAGCTTCTTCTGGGCCTGCTTGAGCTTGTACAGCGGTACGCTCATGTCCACGTGGTGCGCCGTGTGCTCCATGATGTGGTGCATCAGCGCACCGACGCGTAGCGGGAACTCCAGGTGCACCGTGGTGGACACGAACGGCGCCGCCTTGGCCCAGGCGGCCTTGTCGTCGTGCCACTGCACCGCCGGGTGGGTGTGGTGCACGTACACCACGAAGCCGATCATCGCGTTCCAGAACACGAAGGGCACCACGAAGCCCATGACCACCTGCAGCCACACCGACTGCCCCGTGGCCAGCGCCGCCCAGACCATGCCGCCGATCCACAGCAGCCCGACGCCGAGCACGAACACGCCATCCCAGAAGAACTCAGGCCGGCGCGTGCCCATATAGGTCTTGCGCGGGAAGAACATGCGCAGCCACCACATCTCGATGAAGTAGTACAGCGCGGGGCCCCAGCCGCTGCGGTAGATACGCTCCAGCAGACGGCGGCCGGGCGACAGCGCGTCGAACTCGGCCTTGGTCAGCGGCGCCCAGACGAAGTCCACTCCCTTGAGGTTGGTGTAGCCGTGGTGCACCACGTTGTGGCCGACCTCCCACAGGCTGTAGGGCGTCAGCGACGGAATCATCGCGATGCGACCCAGCACCTTGTTCAAGCCGCGGTGCGGCGTGTAGCTCTGGTGGCAGGCGTCGTGCCCGATGATGAACAGCCGCCCGATGACGAAGCCCGCAGCCAACCCGCACAACAGCTTGGCCCACCACGCCTCAAACACGATCGTCCCCGCGATCAACGCCGCGAAGATGGCCCAATCCAGCAGCAACAAGGCGATGGCGATGGCCGTGCGGCGCTCGCCGAGCGGTGTGATCCAGCTGCGGATGACCTTGCGGTGGGGCAGCGGCTGCCCCGGAGGAATGGGTTGGGACGCCTCGGGCGCGGACACGTTGGAGGTCACAGACATGGCGAAATCGGAAAACGCAAACGATGGACGAACCGGATCTCGGACGGCACGGCACGCACCGACCACTCTCGAGATCCACGCGCGCGTCGAAGTATGCCCGAACAAGCTTGCACCCACTTGACTTCGGTCAATCGATGAATGCTTGCGCTTCGGCGCAAACGCCAGCCCCAAGAAATTCTTGCGCGCCTTATAATGGAGGACTTTGCTGGCAACATCCACCAACCCCACAGGAAACGATTCATGGCAAGCAAATCCAAAAAGTCCCCGCGCTTGGCCTCCGGCCGCAAGCGCGCCCGTCAAGACACCAAGCTGAACGCGCACAACAGCTCGCTGCGCTCGCGCTACCGCACCGCGATCAAGAAGGTCGAGAAGGCCGTCGCCGCTGGCGACAAGGCCCAGGCGACCGCGCTGTTCGCCCAGATGCAGTCGATCGTCGACACCATCGCCGACAAAGGCATCTTCCACAAAAACAAGGCCGCCCGCGACAAGAGCCGCCTGTCGGCGAAGGTCAAGGCCCTGGCCACCGCTGCCGCCTGACGGCGACACACCCCCCGCCCGGATGCCGGTGGCCGCCAGCCACCGCCCATCCGCCGTTTGGACCGGGTGCGCTGCCAGCAAAGCCGCACCGAACAGGCCGCCGAGGCGACAGCCCGGCGGCCTGTTTCCATTGGGAGGGTCGCTCGCGCACCCGCCGCCGCGGCGCGCATCCCCCACGCCCGCGTCAGCGCGAACGCCCCGCCGACGACTCGGTCGACGGCGCCTCGGGCAGCAGGCACGCCTCGGTCACGACCAAGTCGTTGTCGCGCGCGAACCCCATCACGAAGTCCCATGCCCGCACGTCGTAATCGCGCAACGCCCGGTCGACGACCACGCACTTGATGCCATTGACGACGGTGGGAATCACCCAAGGCGAATAGCGCAGGTGCCCGCCAGGCCCCTGCCCGGCTTGGGGATGAAACGGGCTCATGACACCCGCCAGCCGCTCGGCCCAATCGCTGGGACGAAACGTCCGGCCACTGCGGGTGACCCCCTGGATGAAGACTTGTTGGGCGTTGGGCGTGACCATCGCGCTGAATGGGCCCCTTGCCGGTGGGCAAGCGGCCATGGTTGGGGTGGACTTCGGCTCCCGCGCGGGGGCCGCGGCAACGCGAGGATCGCTCCCGTCGCCTGACAAGTATTGTATCTTATATAAGACTTGACGCACCCGACGGCAACCCCGCTGCAGAGACAAGAACTAGAATCCAGCGTTGGCCCGCTGGCATTTCTCACCCCAAATCAAAACCCGCACGCCCATGAACGCTCCTGCCGAACCCCACGTGATGTCCACCTACGCCCGCGTGCCCATCATGCTGTCGCATGGGCGCGGCTGTCGTGTCTGGGACGTGGAGGGCCGCGAGTACCTCGACGCGCTGGCGGGTATCGCGGTCAACACGCTGGGCCACGCCCACCCGCGCCTGGTCAAGGCGTTGCAAGAGCAAGTCGAGCGACTCATCCACATCAGCAACTACTACCACCACCCGCTGACCGAGCCGCTGGCCGCCGCGCTGTGCGAGCGCAGCGGGCTGGACAAGGTGTTCTTCTGCTCCACTGGGCTGGAGGCCAACGAGGCGGCGCTGAAACTCGCGCGCAAGTTCGGCCACGACAAGGGCATCGATCGCCCCCAAATCGTCGTATACGAAAAAGCCTTCCACGGCCGCTCGATCGCCACCCTGTCGGCCACGGGCAACCCCAAGGTGCAAGCGGGCTTCGAGCCGCTGGTCGAGGGCTTTATCCGCGTGCCCATCAACGACCTTGATGCCCTGCGCGCGGCCACCGCGGGCAACCCCAACGTGGTGGCGGTGTTTTTCGAGGCGATCCAGGGCGAAGGCGGTGTCCACCCGCTGTCGCCGGAATACATGGCCGGCGTGCGCGCGCTGTGCGACGAGCACGACTGGCTGCTCATGATCGACGAGGTTCAGTGCGGCATGGGGCGCACGGGCAAATGGTTCGCGCACCAATGGGCCGGCATCCGGCCCGATGTCATGCCGCTGGCCAAAGGGCTGGGCTCGGGTGTGCCCATCGGCGCGGTGGTTGCGGGCCCCAAGGCAGCCCACATTTTTCAGCCGGGCAACCACGGCACCACGTTCGGCGGCAACCCGCTGGCCATGCGCGCGGGGCTGGAGACGATCCGCATCATGGAAGACGAGGGGCTGCTGGACAACGCGGCCAAGGTCGGCACCCATCTGCACACCCAACTGTGGGCGGCGCTGCACGGGGTGCCGGGCGTGCGCGAGATCCGCGGCAAAGGGCTGATGCTGGGCATCGAGTTGGACCGCCCGTGCGGCGACTTGGTGCAGCGGTGTGCGCGGGCCGGCCTGTTGCTGTCGGTCACGGCCGAGCGGGTGATCCGCCTCGTGCCGCCGTTGATTCTGACGCACGCCGAAGCCGACGAAATCGTGGCCAAACTGGTGCCGCAGGTGCGGGCCTTCCTGAACGAGACGAGCGCATGAAACACTACCTGCAGTTCAAGGACTTGACCGCCGACGAATACGCGTATTTGTTCGTGCGCGCGGCGTTCGTCAAGCACAAGTTCAAGGCGGTCGAACGCTACCAGCCATTTGCCGACCCCGACCGCACGTTGGCCATGATCTTCGAGAAGGCGAGCACGCGCACGCGCGTGAGCTTCGAGGCGGGCATGTACCAGATGGGTGGCTCCGTCGTGCACCTGACCACGGGCGACAGCCAGCTTGGCCGCAGCGAGCCCATCGAGGACACCGCGCGCGTCATCAGCCGCATGGTCGACCTCGTCATGATCCGTACCTTCGAGCAAAGCAAGATCGAGCGCTTTGCCGCACACTCGCGCGTACCCGTCATCAACGGGCTAACCAACGAGTTTCACCCCTGCCAGATCCTGGCCGATCTGTTCACCTGGCTGGAGTACCGCGGCCGACGTGCCGACGGCTCGATCGACCCCGCGGCGCTGCGCGGCATCACCGTGGCCTGGGTGGGCGACGGCAACAACATGGCCAACACCTGGCTGCAAGCGGCGCAGATTCTGGGCTTTCGCGTGCACATCAGCACGCCCCGCGGCTATGAGGTCGACCCCGCGGTGGCCGGTGTGCCGCCGGGCGACTTCTGGCAGGTGTTCGACGACCCGATGGACGCCTGCCGTGGCGCCGACCTGGTCACCACCGACGTGTGGACGAGCATGGGCTTCGAGGCCGAAAACGAGGTGCGCAAGCAAGCGTTTGCCGCCTGGTGCGTGACCCCGGCCATGATGGCGGTGGCGAAGCCGGACGCCTTGTTCATGCACTGCCTGCCCGCCCACCGCGGCGAAGAGGTCGCGGCCGAGGTGATCGATGGACCTCAGTCCGTCGTCTGGGACGAAGCCGAAAACCGCATGCACGTGCAAAAGGCCTTGATGGAGTATTTGCTGCTGGGCCGCCTGGCCTGAAACACCCGTCGCCCCCATCGGACGCCCATGAGCGACTGCCTGCGCTGTGGCGCGTGCTGCGCCCATTTTCGCGTCGACTTCTCCGTTTACGAAACCGCCTCGTGCGGCGGCAGTGTCCCCGATGGCTTGGTGGTGGAGGTGGCAGGTGCCACGGTGCGCATGCGCGGCACCGATCACTGGCCACCGCGCTGTGCGGCGCTGACGGGCACACTCGGCGAGCGCGTCGCCTGTGCCATCTACGAGTGGCGCCCGTCACCGTGCCGCGAGTTCGAGGCCGGCAGCGACGCGTGCGCGCGGGCCCGCGCGCGGCATGGCTTGCCCGCCCTGGCTGCGGACGGCTAGACCCCGTGCTTGCGCGGCTGCCGCTGCAACGCCGCCTCGACCTGCTGACACAGCGTGCGCAGCACCTCGATGCGTGACCACAGCTTGTCGTCCGACGCCACGATGTGCCATGGCGCCACCCGGGTCGAGGTGCGATCCACCATGTCCTGCACCGCGCGCTCGTAGGCGGGCCACTTTTCCCGGTTGCGCCAATCCTCGGGGGTGATCTTGAACTGCTTGTGCGGTGTCGTCTCGCGCTCGCGAAAGCGCCGAAGCTGCTCCTCAGGCGTGATGGCCAGCCAGAACTTGACGATGATCACGCCCGCCTCGGCCAGCTCCTCCTCGTAGGCATTGATCTCGCCGTAAGCGCGCATCCAGTCGGCCTCGCTGCAAAAGCCCTCCACCCGCTCCACCAATACCCGGCCGTACCAGGAGCGGTCGAAGATGACCGCCCGACCATGGGGCGGAATGTAGCGCCAGAAGCGCCACAGATAGGGCTGGGCGCGCTCGTTTTCGTTCGGCGCGGCCACCGGCACCACCCGATAAAAGCGTGCATCGAGCGCTTGCGTGATGCGCCGGATGGTGCTGCCCTTGCCCGCCGCGTCCATGCCTTCGAACACCACCACCAGCGAGCGCTCGCGCAGGCGCGCGTCGCGGCTGAGCAGATTCAAGCGGCCCTGCCAGCGCTCGAGCAACCGGTCGTAGCGCTCGCGCGGCAGGCGCCGGCTGTAGTCTTGCGCCCGCAGCAACGTCACGTCATCCGTGCCCGTCTCGATCACGCTGGGCGGCAGGGGCGGCGTGGGCGGGGCTGGCTTGGCCGTGTGCTGCAGCACCGACAGCAGATGCCGCCCGGCGGTCAGCTCGCGATAGCACACGTCACTGCCCTCGATCACGATCCAGGGTGCCTCGCCCAGGCTTGTCTTGCGCAACGCTTCGTCGCTGGCCTCGATGAATTCGTCGTAGTGCTTCAGGTGCTCGCGCTCGCGCGGGCCAATGCGCCACGCCGTGCGAGGGTCGGCCGCCAAATCCTTCAAGCGCCGCCTGGCTGCTTTCTTGGACAGATGGAACCAGAACTTGACCAGCACCACCCCCTCGGCCACCAGCATGCGCTCGAACTGGCGAATGCGCTCGAGCCGGTGCACAAACCGGTCGGCGTCGTCGTCACCCATCACCCGTGCTAGGATGGGGTCGGTGTACCATGAGCCGAACAGCATGGCGATGCGCCCTTTGGGCGGCAACACCTGCCAAAAGCGCCACATCTCGGGCCAGCGGCGCTCCTCCGGCGTCATGGCATCGAACGCCTCCGTGCGGATGTGGCGCGGGTCCATCCAGGCATTGAGCGTGTTGACCGTCTCGCTGCGCCCTGCCCCATCGACACCGTTGATGAGCACCACCACCGCCCGATCGGCACGGCGCAACAGCTCATATTGGGCGTCGAGCAATGCGGCGCGCAAGGCCGGCACCTCTGCCTTGTAGGTCGCGCGATCGATGCGGTGACCGATCTCGGCCGAATCGAACATCCTCGAGCCCTCCTCTGCCCAAATGGATCTTGCTATAATACTGGTCTTTGCTGGCAAAGCCTCGTCTGCCGTGATCACCTTGTCGACGAGGAACCCTTGCCAGGCAAGCCCCGTCGGGTCTGATCTTCCCCACGTGCGGCCCCTGGCGCACTTTCGGAAACCATTGGCCAATGACCACCATCCGCGTTAAAGACAACGAACCGTTCGACGTCGCCCTGCGCCGCTTCAAGCGCACGATCGAAAAGCTGGGCCTGCTCAACGAGCTGCGCGCCCGCGAGTTCTACGAAAAGCCCACCGCCGAGCGCAAGCGCAAAAAGGCAGCCGCTATCAAGCGCCACCTCAAGCGTGTGCGCTCGCAACAGCTGCCGCAGCGCCTGTACTGAACGGGGCGCCACCCCACTCGGCTTGCGCCGACCCCCAAGCCCGCCCGAGGACGCTCCGGCGGGCTTGCGTATTGGTATCGACACCGCTGATACGGAGCGACCCTGCCATGTCTATGAAAGACCGCATCACCGACGACATGAAAGCCGCCATGCGCGCCAAAGACAGCGCGCGCCTGGGCGCCATCCGACTGCTGCTGGCCGCCATCAAGCAGAAGGAAGTGGACGAGCGCACCACGCTGGATGACACCGGCGTCGTCGCGGTGGTGGACAAGTTGCTCAAGCAGCGCCGCGACTCGATCGCCGCCTATGAACAAGCGGGTCGCACCGATCTGGCGGACCAAGAACGCGCCGAAGCCGCCGTGCTGGAAGCCTACCTGCCCGCACGACTGGATGCCGCGGCGATTGCCGCTGCCGTCCAGAACATCGTCGCCCGTGTCGCGGCCGATTTGGGCCGCGCGCCCACGCCCACGGACATGGGCAAAGTCATGGCGCTGGCCAAAGCCGAGCTCGCCGGGCAGGCCGACATGGCGCAGGTATCCGCTGCGGTCAAGGGCGCGCTGGCTGGCTGAACCGCCCGCCCCCCACCGTCCATGACGACGGCTCCCGACCTCGCGCCCGCCGAGGCCCCGATTGGCGTCTTCGACTCCGGCGTCGGTGGCTTGTCGGTACTGCGCGAAATCCACCGCCTGCTGCCCGGCGAAGACCTCATCTACGTCGCCGACTCGGGCCATGCGCCCTATGGCGACAAGCCTCCAGCTTTCGTACAGGCGCGGGCTGAACACATCCTGCGGCAACTGCGGCGTGCGGGGTGCAAGGCGGTCGTGGTGGCCTGCAACACCGTCACGGGCCTGTCCATTCAGGCCCTGCGCGCGCAGCACCCCGGGTGGCCATTGGTGGCCATCGAGCCGGCCGTCAAACCCGCGGCTGCGCTGACGCGCAGCGGCGTCATTGGCGTGCTGGCCACGCGCAACACGGTCGCCAGCCCAGGGCTGACCCGCCTCATCGCCGAGTACGCGGCGGGTGTGCAGGTACTGCGCCAAGCCTGTCCCGGCTGGGTCGAGCGCGTCGAGCGCGGCGAACTGGACGGTCCCGATACCGAAGCGGCCGTGGCCGACCGCGTGCAACCGCTGCTGGATGCCGGTGCCGACGTCCTGGTGCTGGGCTGCACCCACTACCCGTTCTTGCTGCCCGTCATTCAACGCATCGCGGGTCCGTCCGTCGCGATCCTCGACCCCGCCCCCGCCGTGGCGCGTGAACTGGCGCGCCGGCTGACCGAAGCCGGGCTACTCAACTCCCGCCCACGAGGGGGAATGGTGCGCTTTTGGACCAGCGGGGACCTCACGCAGACCGGCACTGTGATCGCCCGGCTGTGGGGCAGCGACACACAGCCCGAGCGCTTGGTGGGGGAGAATACGGCCGAGCCCTGAGCGGATCTTTCTGGGATCTGACCTTCACGGCAGCAACCAATTCACCCGGGTAAACAGGGCGTCGGTCACAGCTTGGACACGCAAGAAACCCGCAGCCGACGGGAAACGTTGCGCAACCCTTTGATTTATCTGGTGGGTCGTGCAGGATTCGAACCTGCGACCAACGGATTAAAAGTCCGCTGCTCTACCGACTGAGCTAACGACCCATCATTCGCGACAGCTCTCTACTGCACCGCGCGAAAGCTCACATTATAGCAACAATTTCAAGCGTTTTTGCCGCGTAAGGCGCTCAGGCATCGCTCGCGATGGCATCCATCACCCAACCCGCGGCGCACAGGCCAAAGGTAGCGGTGACCGCCACGCTAGAGCCGTAGCCGTGGCAGTTGAGCGAGCCGTCCGGCATCCCTGCCGCCATGCAGGCAGCATCGGGTGGCCGCACGGCCTCGCGGCTAAAAACCGCGGTCACCCCGATGGCACCCTGGCGCGGCGCGCCGTGCGCCTTGCGCAGGCGTTGCCGCAGCTGCGCCAGCAGGGGGTCGTGGGTGGCGAACGCGATGTCGGCGATTTCGACCTGCTCGCCCCGACGCTTGCCGCCGGCCGCGCCCACGGTCACGAACCGCACGTGCTCATCCCGGCTCCAGGCGGCCAGCGTGACTTTGGCCGCCATCTGATCGCAGGCATCGATGACGGCCAGCGGCCCCTGCATGCCTTGCTGCGCACGAGCGTGCGCCAGCAACGAGAGCCAGTTGTCGGGCGTGACGAAGTCGTCGATCGCCAGCACGTGGCAGCCGGGGTGAATGGCGGCGATACGCGCGCGCATGGCCTCGACCTTGGCCTGGCCGTAGCTGCCCTCGAGCGCATGGATCTGGCGGTTGGTGTTCGACTCGGCGATGTGATCCAGATCGATGAGGGTGATGCGCCCCACCCCACTGCGCGCGAGTGCCTCCGCGGCCCAAGAACCGACACCGCCGATGCCGACGACGATCACGTGGGCGTCGAAGATGCGCTGCGCCCCACCCGGCCCGTACAGTCGACGCAAGCCGCCAAAGCGGCGTTCGAAGTCAGCCGCGCCCTGTCCGATCTCGGTGGCAGACGGCTCGGCGCTCACTCGCGTTCCAACAACCACAGCTGGAGCCGCAGACCCGCGACGGCACCCAGCAGGATACCTGCGAAGGCCACGACACTGGTCAGGCTCAGCGTCGAGACACCGGACAAGCCCTGCCCAATGGTGCAGCCCATGGCGGTGACACCGCCCACCCCCATGCACAGCGCCCCCACCAGATGCAGCGCGGTGTCACGCGTGCCCGCGAAGCCCTCCCAACGGAAGGTGCGCGTGGCCAGTGCGTGTGCCAGCGCCCCGGCCACCACACCCAGAACCGAGACCACGCCGAGACTCAGCACCTTGTTTTGGTCGCTGAAATAGATCAACCAGTCCAGCGTATAGGCGATGGGGGCGGTGAAGGTGAGCGCCTCCATGCGACCGCTGTTGGTGGCCACGAAGACGGGCTCCAGCGTCTCGGGGTGTTCGGGCACGAAGCCCAAATGTCCCGTCACCCACCACATGGCCACGACGGTGGCGCCGATGCCCAGACCGGCGAGCCACGCCTGGGACGAGCGGCGCACGCCGTCATCCCAAGCCGCCCAAACGATGAGCGCAAACCCCACACCGACACCGATCCAAAGGGCTGCCGTGGCCGACCAACCCAGGTGCGCTGCCAGCCAGAGTGACAGCGGACTGCCGGGCTGCATCTCGAACGCGACCCGATCCACCGTGCGATCCCGCAGCACGGCGGTGATGCCGCGCAGCGTCGCAAACGCCGCCACGCCCATGACGAAAAACACGACGACGGACTTCAGGCTCCCCCCGCCGATGCGCACCAGCGTCTTGCTACCGCACCCAGACCCCAGCACCATCCCAAAGCCGAACAGCGCGCCACCGACGAGGGCCGACAGCCAAATCACGCGCCCGCTGTAGTAAATGGTTTGTGTGGGGTCGATCCACCCGAGTGCGGCCATGCCATGAAACCCCACCATGGCCACGCCAATGGCCATGATCCACATGCGCATGCGCGTCCAGTCGCCCATGTTGACGATGTCGCTGACCGCGCCCATGGTGCAAAAGTGGGTGCGGTGCGCGATGGCACCAAACAGGGCCGAGACGGCGAACGCTGCCCCGAGAACGGTGTGATACAGGGATTGAAAAGCCGCGGAATCCATGGTGTTGCGCTCGGTAGAGGGCCAGATTCTACGGCCCCACGTCCGGCGCCGCGCTGCGCCATGGCCGCGCGGGCGGCAAGGGCGTCAGCGCAGACGCGCCAAGCGGTCGCGTGCGGTGGCCGCGGCCTCGGAGTCGGGGTAGCGCGCGACGAGTGCCTGCCACGTGGCGCGCGCCGCTTTCGCGTCCTTGAGCTCGAGCTGGCAGCTGGCCACGGCCAGCATCGCCTCGGGCGCCCGCGGGTGTTTGGGAAACTGCTCCAGCAGCCGCTGATAGCTCTGGATGGCGGCGGCGTAGTCGCGTGCCGCATACAGCGCATTGCCGCGCCAGTACAGGGCCAGGGGAGCGTAGCCGCTGTCGGGATAGCGTGCCAGAAAGCTCGCGTAGGCCTGCGCCGCGCGGGCGAACTCGGAGGCCCGCAGGGCGGCCATCGCGGCCTCGAACGCCGCCTTCTCGTCCGGGCGGGCGGTGAACTCGACCCCCTCGACGCTGACCTTGATGGGCTCCAGTGCGCGCAGCCGCTCATCGAACGCCGCTAGGGCGTCGCGCTGCTGGCGCTGGACGTCGGCCACGTCGCGCGCCAGGCGCTCCTGCTGGCCGCGCAGTTCGGCCAACTCGCGCCGCAGCGCCTCGATTTGGTTGACCACGTCGAGCGTGCCCCGCCGCGCGGCGTCGCCACCGGCGCGCAGCTCCTGCAACTGGCGCTCGGCGGCTTCGAGCGCTTGGCGTTGGGTCTCCAGCGTCTGGCGCTGTGCCTCGAGCCGAGCGCGCAAATCCAGAATGGCGCGCCGCGCCTCGTCGTCGCTGAAAATCGCATGGGCGGGCGTGGCGACGGCGAGCCAAACCGCGGCCAGCGCACCCGCCGCGGCACCGCGCAGGCCGCAACCCGAAAAGCGCGAACGCATCATGGCCATCTTCACCGGTATTGCAGCTCGACGCGGCGGTTGCGGCTCCACACCGCTTCACCGCTACCCTCGACCGCGGGTTTTTCTTTGCCGTAGCTGACCGCCTCCATCTGCGACTCTTGCACACCGAGCAGCGCGAGAGCACGGCGCACGGCGTCGGCGCGTTTTTGGCCCAGGGCCAGGTTGTATTCGCGTGTGCCGCGCTCGTCGGTGTGGCCTTCCAGCACCACGCGGCGCTGGCGGTCGGCATTGAGGAAACGCGCGTGCGCCTCCAGCGTCGCCATGTACTCCGGCTTGACCGTGTACGAGTCGAAGTCGAAGTAGATGACGCGCTCGACGTTGGCGGGCGGCTGGGCCTGTCCGGGCTGTGAGGTTTGCACCGGCACCACGGTGCGGCCGTCCACGGAGGCACCCGCCGCGCCCGAGCCCGCGCCTGCACCCGCCGCACCGGCCGGACTCACGGGCGTTGGCGTGCGGTCGGTGACCGGCGCTGCTTCATCAAGCTTGACGCTGGAGCAGCCCGCCAGTACGGCAGCCGCCAGCAGGGCGGCGCCCAGACGGGGAATCGGGAAAAGACGAACCGTGGTGGACAGAGATTTCATGGCCGAAACAGTGGATGGGAAGGGAACAAGTGAAACGGAAAAAAATCAGCAGATCACGCGGGGAACGGCCCCCAGTCGGGCTCACGCACGTTGCCGCTGGCAGCCAGTCGCGTTTTGATGCGACCGTCGAGCGTGGTCGTCATCAGCGACTCGCGGCCCTGCACCCGGGTGGCATACATGATGAGGCGTCCGTTGGGGGCAAAGCTCGGGCTCTCGTCGGCGGCGGTGTCGGTCAACGACGTGACGGTACCGCTGGACAGGTCCATGAGCCGCAGCCGGAAAGCGTCCCCGATGCGAGAAACGAATGCCAAGTGCCGCCCGTCGGGGCTGACCGCGGGCGAGACGTTGTAGCTGCCCTCGAAGGTGACGCGCGTGACCTCGCGTCCGTCGGGGGTCATGCGGTAGATCTGCGGCGAGCCCCCGCGGTCGCTGACGAAATAGACCGCCTTGCCGTCGGGCGCGAACGCGGGTTCGGTGTCGATGCCGCCCGTTTGCGTGATGCGTTGCGGCGCGCCGCCGTCGAGGTCGAGCGCGTAGATCTGCGAGCTGCCGGCCAGCGTGAGCGTGGCGTACAGCCGACGCCCGTCGGGCGACCAGGCGGGCGCGCTGTTGGAGCCCCGAAAACTCGCCAACAGCCGCCGGCGACCGGTGGCGATGTCGTGCGCATAAATCACAGGCTTGAGCGCCTCGAAAGAGACGTACGCCAACTGCGCGCCATTGGGCGACCAGGCGGGCGAGATGATGGGCTCACGGCTCGTCAAGGCGGGCTGGGCGTTCTCGCCGTCGGCATCGGCCACCCACAGCTGGTGGCGCTCGCCGTTTTTGCTGACATAGGCGATGCGGGTGGAAAAGACCCCACGCTCGCCAGTGAGCTTCTCGTACACGTAGTCGGCGATGCGGTGCGCGGCCAGGCGCAGGTCGGCCGCGCCCACGGGATAGCTCAGTCCCCCCAGGTCGGTGCCGCGCACCGCGTCCCACAACCGGAACCGCACGTCGAACCGTCCGTCGGCCAGCCGACGGACGCTGCCGGTGAGCAGGGCATCCGCTCCCTGACTACGCCAGGGCGCGAGATCGGGCCGGGCCATCTCGTCCAGCACCGTGGTGCCACCCGGCAATTGGCGCAACTGCCCGCTGCGCACCAGATCGGCCGCGACGATGGCCGCCACGTCCTGCGGCAGGCCCGCGGGCACGGCAAATGGCGCCACGGCAAATGGAATCTGCGGCACGCCCACGCCGGTGACCTCGACACGAAACTGGGCGCGTGCCAAGCCGCTGACTGCCGCCAGCGTACCGGCGGCAGTCATGGCCAACCAACGGCGGCGCGTGGGCCCCAGGCAGCAGGACGGCAGCGGGCTTGCCGGTGGGCGAAACGACGCTCCAACGAACGAGGAATGGATGGACGTCATGAACAAGCAAACGAAGCTAAAAAACGACGGCCCGCGTGCCTGCGGCGCGCAGTGGCGAGGCCACGGTCGATAATACCGGAACGCGGATGACGATCCTGGGTGGGTCGCACCGCCAAGAAAGTTCCCGCCCCTGCCTGGGCATCCGATCCGCTCGACCTTGCCGAACCCGACTCCGGACCCCCAAACCACCGTGCCCCCTGCGGCCTCGCAAACCATGGCGCGGCGCCTGTGGCGGCTGTGGCCATACTTCCGCCCGGCGCGCGCAGGGCTGGTCATGGCGGTCGTGGGCGCGCTGCTGGCGGCGTTGACCGAACCGGCCATCCCTGCGCTGCTCAAGCTGCTACTCGACGAGGGTTTCATCGGCGGCGGTCTGCCCCTGTGGTCGGTACCAGTGGCCCTCATCGGTCTGTTTGCGGTGCGCGGGGTAGCCACGTTCGTGGCGCAATACGGCCTGGCCTACACCGCCAACGGCGGCATGCTGGCGCTGCGGCAAGCGATGTTCGAGCGCCTGGGCGAGGCCGACTTGCGCCTGTTTGCGGATCAAAACGCCAGCCGTCTTTCCAACACCGTGGTCTACGAAGTGCAAAACGGCGCGGCGCAATTGGTCGGCGCGCTGCTGACGCTGGTGCGCACGGTGTTGACGATCGCCGCGCTGCTGGCCTATTTGCTGTGGCTCAACTGGCAGCTCACGCTGATCGTGCTGGCGATGTTTCCGCCCCTGTCGTGGGGCATGAAGGCGCTGTCGCGGCGGCTGTACCAAGTCACGCGGCGCAGCCAGCAAGCCACCGACGAGTTGGCCTACGTGGTGGAAGAAAACGTGCTGGCGCACCGCATGGTGCGGCTGCATGGCGCCCAAGCGCAGCAAGAGCGCCGCTTTGCCGGGCTCAACCGGGCGCTGCGTTCGCTGGCGCTCAAGAGCACGGTGGCCGCCGCGGCCATGACGCCGCTGTCGCAAATCCTGGCTGCCACGGCTCTGTCGGCCGTCATCATGGTGGCGCTGCACCAGGCCGCCGGCGGCGTGTCGGTGGGCAGCTTCGTCGGGTTCGTGACGGCGATGCTGATGCTCATCACCCCGATCCGGCAGTTGGCCGACATCGCGACCCCGATCACGCGCGGGCTGGCGGCGCTGGAGCGCGGCATCGAACTCATCGAGTACGCGCCGGCCCAGCACGGCGGCGGCCACGATGGCGGACGCGCGCGCGGTCGCCTCACGCTGGAGGGGGTGTGGGTGCGGTTTGCGGGGCGGCCGGGGGCGGCGCTGCGCGGCGTGTCGCTCGACATCGCGCCCGGTGAGGTGGTGGCACTGGTTGGCCCCTCCGGGGCGGGCAAGACGACGCTGGTCAACCTGTTGCCGCGCTTCGTGTCCCCCAGCCGGGGGGTGGTCCGGCTGGACGGCGTGGATGTGCGCGACTGGGACTTGCGCAGCCTGCGTCGACAGTTTGCGATGGTCAGCCAGGACGTCGTCATGTTCAACGACACGGTGCTGGCCAACGTGGCGCTGGGCGACGACCATCCCGACGAGCAACGCGCACGGGCGGCGCTGGAGGCGGCCAACCTGGGCGACTGGTGGACGACGCTGCCACAGGGCCTGCATACGGTGGTGGGCCACAACGCGGCGCAACTCTCCGGCGGGCAGCGTCAGCGGCTGGCGATTGCGCGCGCCCTCTACAAAGATGCCCCGGTACTGATTTTGGACGAAGCGACCTCGGCCCTGGATAACGAATCCGAACGCCTGGTGCAGGAGGCGCTGGCCCGCCTGATGGCGGGCCGCACGACATTGGTCATCGCGCACCGCCTCTCGACCATCGAGCACGCCGACCGCATCGTCGTGCTGGAAGAGGGCCGCATCGTCGAGCAGGGTACCCACACCGAGCTGCTGGCCACCGGGGGCCTGTACGCGCGGCTGCATGCGCGGGGGCGTGCGGGCTGGATCGACGACGGCGAGAGCGGGACCGAACCCGAAACCTGACCCCGCCGCGACCGGGTGCGGGCAGCGCCTACAACAGCACGATGTCGTATTGCTCCTGCGTCATGCCGCTTTCGCTCTGCAACGAGATGGGCTTGCCGATGAAGTCCGACAGGCCCGCGAGGTGGGCGCTTTCCTCGTCCAGGAAACGCTCGATCACCTGCGGCGCGGCGATGATGCGGAACTCACGCGGATCGAACGCACGCGCCTCGCGCAAGATCTCGCGCAAGATGTCATAGCACACGGTGCGCGTGGTGCGCACCCGCCCGCGCCCGCCGCACGCGGGGCACGGCTCGGTCAGCATTTGCGCCAGCGACTCGCGCGTGCGCTTGCGCGTCATCTCCACCAGCCCCAACTGCGAAAACCCGCCGATCATGGTCTTGACCCGATCGCGCGCGAGCTGCTTGCGCAGCTCGGCCAGCACCGCCTCGCGGTGGTCGTCGCGCACCATGTCGATGAAGTCGATGACGACGATGCCGCCCAGGTTGCGCAATCGCAACTGGCGCGCGATCGCTTGCGCCGCCTCCAGGTTGGTGCGAAAGACGGTGTCGTCGAAATTGCGCGCGCCGACGAAGCCACCGGTGTTGACATCGATGGTGGTCAGCGCCTCGGTCTGGTCGAACACCAGATAGCCGCCGGACTTCAGATCGACGCGCCGCCCCAGCGCGCGTTCGATCTCCTCATCGACGTGGTAGGGCTCGAAAATGGGCCGCTCGCCGCGGTACAGCACCAGCCGCTCGGCCACCTGCGGCGTGAACTCCTGCGCAAACGCCTGCAGTGCGGCAAACTGCTCGCGCGAGTCGACCTGGATCGAGCGCGTCTGCGGCCCGGCCAGGTCGCGCAGCACGCGCTGCGTCAGGCTCAGCTCCTCGTACAGCAGCGCGGGCGGCGCCACCTGCACCGCGCGCTCGCGGATGCGGGCCCAGGTTTTGCGCAGGTAGGCGATGTCGTCGGCCAGCTCCTCGTCGCTGGCGTCTTCGGCGTTGGTGCGCAAAATGAACCCACCGCCGCCCTCGCCCGCCAGGGTCAGCAGGCGCTGGCGCAGGGCCTCGCGTTGCACGTGCGGGATTTTTTGCGACACGCCGATGTGCGCGTCGTGCGGCAAAAAGACCAGCAGCCGTCCGGCGATGCTGATCTGGGCGGTCAGGCGCGCGCCCTTGCTGCCGATCGGGTCCTTGAGCACCTGCACCAGGATCGACTGCCCCTCGAAGACCTGCCGCTCGATGGGCGGGACGGCGCCTGTCTCGGTCTCACCGGTGCGCCCGCCCCCGTGGCGGGCCTGAATCTGCGGCAACAAGTCCGCCACGTGCAAAAAGGCGGTGCGCTCCAGCCCGATGTCGATGAACGCCGACTGCATGCCCGGCAACACGCGCTGCACGCGCCCGACGTAAATGTTGCCCACGAGGCCACGCTCGAGCGAGCGCTCGAGCCACACTTCCTGCACCGCGCCCTGCTCGATGAGCGCGACGCGGGTTTCTTGCGGCGACCAGTTGATGAGGATGTCGTGCGAGGCCATCATGGCGCATCAGCTTACAGCAGGCGCAGGCCAGCGCGGCGCAGCAGTTCGGCGGTTTCGTAGGCGGGCAGGCCCATGATGCCGGTGTAGCTGCCCTGGATGCGCCGCACCCACAGACCAGCCAGCCCCTGGATGCCGTAGGCGCCCGCTTTGCCGAACGGCTCCCCCGTCGCGACGTAGGCGTCGATTTCCTCGGCCGACAAGGGCTTGAAGGTGACCGTGGAGCGGTTCACGGCGAGCGCCTCGCGCCCCGCCCAGGCGAGCGCCACCGCGGTGAGTACCTGGTGACGGCGCCCCGACAGGCGCTGCAACAGGCGCGTCGCGTCGGCGGCATCCGCAGGCTTGCCCAAAATGTCGCCGCCATCGGCCACGGTGGTGTCGGCGCACAGCACCACACCGGGCGGCCAGCCGCGCTGGCGGCGCCGCGCCTCGGCCGCGCGCAGCTTCAGCCGGGTGACCCGGCGCACGTACGCCAGCGGGGCCTCGCCGGGCAAGACACCTTCGAGCACCTCGGCGTCTTCGCTGGCGTCGGGCAACAGCGGCACGCAGGTCACCCCCCACTGTTCGAGCAGCGCCCGCCGTCGCGGGCTTTGCGAAGCGAGATAGACCCAGGGCCGACCGTCGGCGGGAAGCGAGGGAGGGACGTGGCTCATTCGCGGTGGTAGGGGTGTCCGGTGTTGATGGACCAGGCCCGGTAGAACTGCTCGATGAGCAGCACGCGCGCCAGGGCATGCGGTAACGTCAGGTCCGACAGGCGCAGCCGCCAGCGGGCGGCCTGCCGCAGCCCCGGGTCCAGCCCGTCGGGGCCGCCGATGACGAACGCGACGTCGATGCCGTCGAGTTGCCACTGGCGCAGGCGCGCGGCCAGCTCGACCGTGGTGCAGCGCTCGCCGCGCTCATCCAGCACGACCAGCCGGGCCCCCTTGGGGCAGGCCGCCTCCAGCCGCTGGCGCTCGGCCGCCATCAGGGCCTCGGGGGCCTTGCCGCCGCCGCGCGGCTCTGCCTTGACAGTGCGCAGGTGCATGCGCACCTCGGGTGGCAAGCGCCGGGCGTAGTCCTCATAGGCCGCTTCGGCCCAGTCCGGCAGGCGCTGTCCCACCGCCAGCAGGTGCCACTTCATGCCGCGTCGTCGGCCACCCGGCGGCGGCGCCGAGGCGCTGCGGCAGGGGTGGCTTCGGCCGCGGCCCGCGGCGCCGCCGACGGCGGCGCCTTGCGCAGGCGCACCGGCTTGCCGCCCCAGATTTCCTCCAGCCGGTAATACTGCCGGATGGCGGGCTGCATCACGTGCACCACGGCCTGGCCACAGTCCACGATGATCCACTCGCCATTGTCCTCCCCTTCGACGCGGGGTTTGGCAAACCCGGCTTCGGCCACCTTGTCGCGCACGCTCGCGGCCAGCGCCTTGGTTTGGCGATTGGACGTGCCGCTGGCGATGATGACGCGCTCGAACAGCGGCGTGATGGCTTCGGTGTTGAACACCTGGATGTCTTGCGCCTTGACGTCTTCGAGGCCATCGACGATGGCGCGCTGGAGTTTGCGAATCTGGCGTTGGGCAGCGGTTTCGGTCATGGAGTCAAGCAGTGGAGTCGGACGGCCCGCCCGTGGCGCGGTAGAGCCCGTGTTCGGAAATATACCGCGCCACGGCGGGCAGCACCAGCGCCGCGGCCGCGTTCCCCGCGTCACCCGCCTGCCAGCGGGCGCGCAGCGCCGTGGCGCTGAGGTCGATGGGGGGCAAGCGCAGCGGCACGAATGGCAGGCCCACAGCCGCCAGGTCGGGCAAGGCCGCCCCAACCCCCGCCAGCGGCCGGTTGGCCACCGCCACGGTGGCCAGGCGCAGAATGTCTTCCCAACGGTGCCAAGTGCGCAGGGCCAACCACTGGTCGGCCCCGACCACCAGATACAACTGTGCCTGCGGGTATTCGGCGTGCAGCCCGCACAGCGTGTCGATGGTGTAGGTGGGGCCGCTGCGCCGGGTTTCGCGCGCATCGATGGACACCCGCGCCAGGTCGCCGAAGGCCAGCTCGCACATCGCCAGCCGGTGCTCGGCCGCCGTTAGCGGCCGCGTCTTGTGCCACGCCTGCCCGGTCGGCACGATCAGCAGCCGATCCAGCGCCAACTGGTGCAACGCCGCCTCGGCCACGGCGCGGTGGGCACGGTGCGGCGGGTCAAACGCGCCGCCAAACACGCCGATACGCGGCGGCGCGGGCGCTGCGGCGGCGGCCGTCACAGCCAGTCCCGGCGCACCAAGAATTCGGTCAGCAACCGGTGCTCGGGCGTGCCGGGCTGCGGCCGCTCGTCATACGCCCAGCGCACCAGCGGCGGCATGGACAGCAGAATCGATTCGGTGCGCCCGCCCGACTGCAGGCCGAAGTGCGTGCCGCGGTCCCACACCAGGTTGAACTCGACATAGCGGCCGCGCCGGTAGAGCTGGTGCTGGCGCTCGCGCTCGCCCCAGGGCATGTCCTTGCGCCGCTGCACGATGGGCAGGTAGGCGTGCAAAAAGGCGTCGCCGACGGCGCGCGTCATGGCAAAGCCGCCCTCGAAGCCGAGTTCCGAGAAGTCGTCGTAGAAGATACCGCCGATGCCGCGCTGCTCGCCGCGGTGGCGCAGGCAGAAGTAGTCGTCGCACCAGGCTTTGAAGCGCGGGTACTTGTCGGCACCGAACGGCGCCAGCGCCTGCGCGCAGATACGGTGGAAATGCCGCGCGTCCTCTTCAAAACCGTAGTAAGGCGTGAGGTCCATGCCGCCGCCAAACCAGCTCACCGGCTCGCCGCCGCCCACGGGGCGGGCGGTGATCATGCGCACGTTCATGTGCACCGTGGGCACGTAAGGGTTGCGCGGGTGAAAGACCAACGACACGCCCAGTGCCTCGAACGGCGCGCCCGCCAGTTCGGGCCGGTGCTGCGTGGCCGAGGGTGGCAATTTCGGGCCACTGACATGCGAGAACCCGCAGCCCGCGCGCTCGAATACCGCGCCACCCTCCAGAATCTGGGTCACGCCATTGCCCTGCAGCGGCTCGCCGGGCGCTTTCTCCCAGGCGTCGGACAGAAAGGATCGGCCATCGATCTCCGCGATGGCGCTGGTGATGCGCTGCTGCAATCCGAGCAGGTATTCGCGCATCTGGGAAACGGGCTCGAGGGCCATGGATTTGCCTCCTGCCGACGGCGACGCGCCGGCGCTTGCCTTCAGCCGACCGCGCGCGCCAGCGCCCGGTGGCCGATGTCACGGCGGTACTGCATGCCGTCGAAGGCGACCCCGCGCACCAAGGCGTAGGCGCGCTCGCGCGCCGCGGCGACGTCCGCGCCCAGCGCCGTCGCGCACAGCACCCGCCCACCGCTGGTCACCAACCGGTCGCCTTGCAGCGCGGTGCCGGCGTGAAACACCACCGCATCGTCCGTGTCGACGGGCAGCGCGGTGATCGCGTCGCCCTTGCGCGGCGCCTGCGGATACCCCGCCGCAGCCACCACGACGCCCAGGGCGACGCGCGGATCCCACTCCAGCGTCACCGTGTCGAGCCGCCCTTCGGTCGCGGCGAGCAGTGCCTCGACCAAATCGGTGCGCAGCCGCATCAGAATGGGCTGCGTCTCGGGGTCACCCATGCGGCAGTTGAACTCCAGCGTCTTGACCGAGCCGTCGGGCGCGACCATCAACCCGGCGTAGAGGAAGCCGGTGTATGGCACGCCCTCGGCCGCCATCGCGCGCACCGTGGGCTCGATGACCTCGCGCAGGGCGCGCTCGTGCACCGCGGGCGTGACCACGGGCGCGGGCGAGTACGCCCCCATGCCACCCGTGTTGGGCCCAGCGTCACCGTCGAGCAGGCGCTTGTGGTCCTGGCTGGTGGCCAGCGGCAGCACGTGTTCGCCGTCCACCAGCACGATGAAGCTGGCTTCCTCGCCGATCAGGTATTCCTCGATAACGACGCGCGCGCCCTCGGCGTTGTGCTGCACGCCCAGCCGGTTGTCCACCAGCATGAAGTCGATCGCCTCGTGCGCCTCGGCCGCGGTCATGGCCACCACCACGCCCTTGCCCGCGGCCAGGCCATCGGCCTTGACGACGATGGGCGCACCCACACGATCCACGTAGGCGTGCGCCGCTGCAGGGTCGGAGAAGGTTTCGTGCCGCGCCGTGGGAATGCCGTGGCGCTGCATGAACGCCTTGGCGAACGCCTTGGAGCTCTCCAGCCGCGCAGCCGCTTGTGTCGGACCAAAGATGCGCAGGCCCGCGGCCCGAAACGCATCGACGATGCCGGCGGCCAGCGGCGCCTCGGGGCCGACGACCGTCAGGCCGATGCGGTTGGCCAGCGCCCAATCGCGCAAGGCCGCCACGTCGGTGAGGGGCACGTTGACCAGTTGCGCGTCGCGGGCGGTACCCCCGTTGCCCGGGGCCACGTACACCTGCTCGGCACGCGGCGATTGCTTGAGTTTCCACGCCAGCGCGTGCTCGCGGCCGCCACTGCCGACGACCAAGACCCGAATCCGTTCGCTCATTCCGGCAATTCCGCGTTGTGGAAGACGTCCTGCACGTCGTCCAGGTCTTCCAGGGCGTCGAGGAGTTTTTGCATGCGCACCGCGTCTTCACCCCTGAGCACGACGGTGTTGGTGGGGCGCCAAGTGACTTCGGCCATGGCCGGGGTGAGACCCGCGGCCCGCAGCGCATCGCGCACCGCTTCGAACTGACCGGGCGCGGTCAGCACCTCGATCGAGCCGTCGTCCTGCGTCAGCACGTCGTCCGCACCGGCTTCGATGGCCACCTCCATCACCTTGTCCTCGGACGTGCCAGGCTCGAACACCAGTTGGCCACAGTGCTGGAACTGAAACGCCACCGATCCCTCGGTGCCCAGATTGCCGCCGTGCTTGGAAAAGGCGTGCCGCACCTCGGCCACCGTGCGCACGCGGTTGTCGGTCATGCAGTCGACGATGACGGCCGCGCCACCGATGCCGTAGCCCTCGTAGCGCACCTCCTCGTAGCTGACCCCCTCCAGGTTGCCAGTGGCCTTGTCGATGTTGCGCTTGATGGTGTCGGCCGGCATGTTGGCGGCCTTGGCCTTTTCGATCGCCAGCCGCAGGCGCGGATTGGCGGCCGGGTCGCCGCCGCCCTGGCGGGCGGCGATCATGATTTCACGCACCACCCGCGTCCAGATGCGCTGGCGCTTCTCGTCCTGGCGCGCCTTGCGGTGCTGGATATTGGCCCACTTGGAATGTCCTGCCATGCAAACCTCGTTGGTTCCGTCTCGGTGACCGGCTCGGGCGCCGGTCGTCCTCCTGCGGTATTCTACGCGCCGGGGTCCGTGTGGCCCACTACCCTCTTCGCTCCCCCCCTGCCCCGCTGCACCATGACCGATACCATCCTGCTTGCCCGTCGCGACGCCATCGAATGCCACCTGCGTCTGGACAAAGCCAACCGCCACGGTTTGGTCACCGGCGCGACTGGCACCGGCAAGACCGTCACGCTGCAAACGCTGGCGGAAGGGTTTTCTCGCCACGGCGTGCCCGTCTTCATGGCCGATGTCAAGGGCGACCTGACCGGCATCAGTCAGCCCGGACGCATCGAGGGCAAGCTGGCGCAGGTGCTGGCCGAACGCGGCATCCCGGCGCCCGAACCGGCCGCGTGCCCGGTGACGCTGTGGGACGTCTTCGGCCAGCAGGGCCACCCGGTGCGCGCCACCATTTCGGACATGGGCCCGCTGCTGCTGGCGCGCATGCTGGGCCTCAACGAGACGCAGACCGGGGTGCTCAACCTGGTGTTCAAAATCGCCGACGACCAGGGCCTGCTGTTGCTGGACCTGAAAGACCTGCGTGCCATGTTGCAACACGTGGGCGACCACGCGCGCCAGTACACCACGCAGTATGGCAACATCAGCGCCGCCAGCGTGGGCGCCATCCAGCGCGGGTTGCTGGCGCTGGAGCAGCAGGGCGCAGACCGCTTCTTCGGCGAGCCGATGCTCGACATCGCCGACCTGATGCAGACGGTGGATGGCCGCGGCGTGGTCAACATCCTGGCAGCCGATCAACTGCTGCACGCGCCGCGCCTGTATGGCACCTTCTTGCTGTGGCTGCTGTCGGAGCTGTTCGAGACGCTGCCCGAGGTGGGCGACGTCGACAAACCCAAGCTGGTGTTCTTTTTCGACGAAGCGCACCTTCTGTTCGACGACGCGCCCAAGGTGCTGGTCGAGCGCATCGAGCTGGTCGTGCGGCTGATCCGCTCCAAAGGCGTCGGGGTGTTTTTCGTCACCCAAAATCCGCTCGACATCCCAGACAGCATCCTGGGCCAGTTGGGCAACCGGGTGCAGCACGCGCTGCGCGCCTTCACCCCGCGCGATCAAAAGGCGGTCAAGGCGGCCGCGCAAACCATGCGCCCCAAACCCGGGTTGGACCTCGAGGCTGCCATCACGGAACTGGGCGTGGGCGAGGCGCTGGTCAGCCTGCTCGACGCCAAGGGCCGCCCCAGCGAGACCGAGCGCGTCTGGGTGCTCCCCCCCGCCAGCCGCCTGGGCCCGGTGACGCCGCCGGAGCGGCAAGCGTTGCTACGCAGCTCGCTGGTGGCCGGCGTGTACGAGCAAACCATCGACCGCGAAAGTGCGTACGAGCGCTTGCGCGCAACCCATGCAGCCCCCGCCGCCGATGCGCCAGCAGCCGCCAGCGCCACGGGAGGGCTTGGCGGCGCGGTCGGCGAGCTGCTGTTTGGGCGCACCGGGCCACGCGGTGGCCAGACCGATGGCCTGGTACAGACGGTGGTCAAGACCGCGGTGCGTCAAGTCGGGGCACAACTCGGGCGGCAACTGGTGCGCGGCTTGCTGGGCGGCCTGGTCGGCGGCAGCACGCGGCGACGTTGAGCCGTGCAACAGCGTGGGGCTGCGGGTTTGTGCGCAGCCCGCACCGGTGGGCGGGGCCGTACACTCGGGAGGTGCGCATTTCCACACGACGAGGAGACCCCCACCCATGACTGGCTGGCTGACCTGGATCGGTTGGACTCTGGCCGCCATTCTGGGTGTCGGCTGGTGGCGTGCCCGGCAAGCACAGCAAAGCACGCAACGGCTGTTGGCGCAGGAGCGGCAATGGGCCCTCGACCTGTTCGACCGGCTCGGTATCGCGCACTGGCGCCGCAACCTCGACACGCAGGAGCTGTGGTGGTCGGCCGTTTTTCGGCGCATGCACGGCATCGCCCCGGACGAACCTGCGGAGCGCCAGCGGTCGCTGCGCCAACTGGTGCCCGAGGACCGCGCCCGGGTCAACCAGGCACTGGAAGACGCCTATGCCGCAGGCGGCGGCGAGACCGGCTATCGCATCCAGCAACCCGACGGGCGCATCACCCACCACATGCTGCGCATCGTCGTCACGCAGGAGCCCGCCACGGGGCAGCGCATCGCGTTTGGCGTCAATCTCGACATCACCGAGCGCGTGCGGCTGGAGGCCGAATTGCGCGAGCGTACCGCCTACTTGGAAGCGATCGTGCAGCACCTGCCCATGGGCTTGAGTGTTTTCGACCGCGACCTGCGTCTGCGTGTGTGGAACCAGGCTTTCGGGCAGGTGCTCGGCCTGCCGCCCGCATTGCTGCGCGAAGGCGTGGATTTCGCCGACCTGATCCGCGTGCCGGCTCAGCGCGGCGAGTACCCGGGAGAGGACCCCGAGGCCGCCGTAGCCCGGCGGCGCGAGCTGGCGCTGCGATTTCGCCCCCACCGACTAGAGCGCACCCGCCCCAATGGACGCACGCACCTGGTCATCGGTGAGCCGATCGTGCGCGACGGCCAAACCGTGGGTTTCGTGACCACCTATACCGACATTACCGAACAAAAGCAGGAGCGCGAACGCCTGGCACAGGCGCTCGATATCCTGCGCACCCTGGTGGACAACATCCCTGCTGGGGTAACGATGGTCGACCGTGAGTTGCGTATGCAAGTCTGGAACGAGCGGCTACTAAAGCTGTTGGATCTTCCGCGCGAGCTGATGCAGCAGCCCGGCGTGACATTGGTCGACGTGCTGCGCTACAACATCGAACGCGGCGAATACGGTCCGCAGCCCGACCCCGAAGCCGCCCTGGGCCAGATGCGCGAACGCGCGCTGCGCTTCGAGCCGCATGAGTTCGAGCGCGTACGCCCCAACGGACGCGTGCTGCACATCCGCGGCCAGCCGCTGGCCACGGGCGGCTTTGTGACCATCTATACCGACGTCACCGAGCGACGCGCGGCGCAAGACGCGATCGAGCGCCTGGCACGCACCGACGCGCTGACTGGCCTGACCAACCGGCACGCGCTGCCGGTGGCCCTGGAGCAGGCGCTGCGCGGTGCCGAGCGCGACGGGCGGCCGCTGGCGGTATTGTTCATCGACCTGGATCGCTTCAAGGCGGTCAACGACTCACTTGGCCACGAGGCCGGCGACCAAGTGCTGATGGAAGCGGCGCGGCGCTTGCGCGCGCGGGTGCGGGCCAGCGATGTCGTCGCACGCATCGGCGGCGACGAGTTCGTCGTCGTGCTCACCGGCATGCAGGACGAAGCGGACGGCGCACAAGTGGCGCTGCAAATCGTGCAAACCCTGTCCGAGCCGTTCGTCGTGCCCGATGGCGCGGGCGGGACGCAGCGCGCCTACCTGACCCCCTCGATCGGTATCGCGCTGGCACCACGCGACAGCCGCGAGCCCGGTGAACTGCTGCGCCTGGCCGATATCGCGATGTACCACGCCAAGCACGACGGCGGGGCGGGCTGGTGCTACTTCACGCCCTCGATGAACGAGTCGGTGCGGCACCGCATCGAGCTGGAAGGTCGGCTGCGCGAGGCCATCGCGCACGACACGCTGGAGCTGCACTACCAGCCCATCCACGGTTTGCGCCCCGGGCTGCCGTTGCTAGGCTTCGAGGCCCTGCTGCGCTGGCCGCAGGCCAATGGCGAGCAGCTACCACCCGCCACGTTCGTCCCGGTGGCCGAACAGTCGGCCGATCTCATCGAGGCGCTCGGCCGCTGGGTGTGCACGACCGTGGCCCGCCAGCGCCGGCGCTGGCGGCAACACCACCCCGAGCTGGCGCTGACCTGGAGCATCAACCTCTCGGCAAGGCAGTTCGACCGCCCAGGGCTGGCCGAGCGTATCCGCGATGCCATCACCGCTGGCGACCCCGACCCCGCCGATCCCGACCAGCCCCTGCGGGGCTTCGAGTTCGAGATCACCGAGGGCGCGATGATGCGCGACCCAGTGCGCGCCGAGGCCGAACTGTCGCGCCTGCAGACCTGGGGTGCGCACGTGGCGATCGACGATTTCGGCACCGGCTACTCGTCGCTGGCATACCTGAAACACTTGCCGATCGACCGCCTCAAGATCGACCGTGCCTTTGTGCGTGACCTGGACCGCGACAGCGACGACGCGGCCATCGTCGCCGCCGCCATCACCATGGCGCGGCAGCTGGGTCGGCAATCCGTGGCCGAGGGCGTCGAAACCCCCGCCCAGCTGCGCGCCTTGCACACCTTGGGGTGCGACGCGGTGCAAGGGTTCGGCCTGGCGCGGCCCATGCCGGCGCTGCACGCCTGGGCGTATGTGCAGCAGTGCGCCGGCGGCATGCACGCGGACCTGTGGGGCACGGTGGATCAGGCGTCTTCCGCCGCCAACGACGCAGCGTAGTCCGCCACGGCCCGCAAAATGCCCGTGGCGCGCGGATCGCCCCGTGCGGCGGCCTCTTGCGCCAGCCGTTCGACACGTTGCTGGTAGCCGGGCAAAGGCACGACACAGCGCGTACGACAATGCGCGCGCCAGCGCTCGCGCTCAGCGGCATCCAATGTCGTGGGGTGGTTGCGCGCGCGAAAGCGAAATACCAGCTCCGGCAGGCGTGGGTCGTCGAATCCCGCCCGGCGCCACGCGGGGTCGGCCGGGTCGAGCGCGCGCAGCCGCTCGAGTCGCCGCCGATCCTCGTCCCCGACGAAGCCATCGTAGAGCGCAGCGTCCACGTCGGGCGGGTCGCTCGGGGCCTCGTCGCGCGCATACAGCGCGGACCACAGCGGCCCCAAATCGGGCAGCGCGGCGGCATAGTCGGCATGGCGCTCGATCGCACCCAGATCCAACCCGAAGCGCTCCGCCGGCCCGTCGCGCAGCACGGCCACGTTGGCAATGACCATCGGCGCACGGTTGAGGTGCACGCTCTTGAGCGGCAAGCGCTGCATGCCGTCGGGCAAATCGGCCTGGCGGGTGAAAAGGCGTCGGCGCGCCTCGTCGGGGCGCAGATCGGCCAGCTCGCGCGGGTCGAACGCCAAATCCCACGCCAGCAGCTCGTTGCGGTTGCGCGGGTGGCTGGCCAACGGCCACATCACCGCGAGGCAGCCGCGCTCGGGCGAAAACCGCCCCGAAATGTGCACGAACGGCCTGCCTTGCCCCGCCAGCGCCGGCAAGCCCAACACCTGCAGGACACGGTCTTTGCGGTGCAGCGACAGCGCATAGTCGAACAGGCGTGGCTGGCGCTGGCGGATCAGCCGCGCCAGCGCCACGGTGGCCTGCACGTCCGACAGCGCGTCGTGGGCGTGGTCGTGGCCCAGCCCGTTGGCAGCCGTGAGGTGCTCCAGCCGAAAGCTCGGTTTGCCGTCGCCGTTGCGCGGCCATTCGATGCCCTGCGGCCGCAGGGCCCAGGTCATGCGTACCACGTCCAGCAAGTCCCAGCGCCCACAACCGTTGCGCCACTCGCGGCCATAAGGGTCGAGCAAGTTGCGCCACAGCAGGTGGCGGGTGAACTCGTCGTCGAAGCGGATCGAGTTGTAGCCCACGCCGATCGTGCCTGGGCGCGCCAGCTCGGCCAGGATCGACTCGGCAAAGACCCGCTCCGTCACGCCTCGGGCCAGGCAATCTTGAGGCGTGATGCCGGTGATCAGGCAACTCTCCGGGTCCGGCAGATAGTCTAGGGTCGGCTGGCAATACCAGACCACGGGCTCGCCGATCGGTTGCAGCTGCGCATCGGTGCGCAGACCGGCAAACTGCGCCGGACGGTCGCGGCGGGGATCGGCACCGAAGGTTTCGTAGTCGTGCCAGAGGAAGGTGGGGGTCGCGGTCGTCACACGTCGCATCCTACCCGCAGTTGATCACCGCATGGTCCCCCGCAGGTCGGCATTCCGGCGTAGACTGCGGGCCATGACCCCGCAGCACGCCGCCCCCACCCCGCCCGACCACCCTGCCCCGCGCCGAGGGACGCCCTTGGCTCCCCGATACGTGCAGTCCGCAGCCACCACCTGCTGGCTGGGTTGGGTGCGCATCGCAGCGACGCCTGCCGGACTGTGCGCCCTCCTGCTCGGCGACGACGATGACACCCTGCTGGCCGAGCTACGGCATCGGTTCCCGCGTGCCACCATGGCCGCTGCCAGTCCCGCGGTGCAGGGATGGGCCGCCCAGATCGCCGCTTGGTTGGATGACCCGCGCGCCGAGCTGCCCCTGCCACTCGACGTGCATGGCACGCCGTTCCAGCGCCGGGTGTGGGAGGCACTGCGAACCCTCCCGCCTGGGCAGACGGTCGGCTACGGCGAACTGGCGCAGCGGTTGGGGATGCCGCGTGCGGCCCGCGCGGTGGCGCAGGCCTGCGCGGCCAATCCGCTGGCCGTGGCCATTCCGTGCCACCGGGTGGTGTCCGCCAACGGCAGCCTGTGCGGCTACCGCTGGGGCCTGGCGCGCAAACAAGCCTTGCTCAAACGCGAAGCCGGGATCTAAGGCCCCGGCTTCGCGCCTACTCGCGCCTACACGGACGACATCCGCCCCACGAGGGGACAGGCGCCTTAGTCGGTCGTGGCCTCTTCCGCCTCGGCGCGACGGCCCTCCTTCTTGGGCAAGGGCTGGATGTCGAGTTTGACCTGCGGCTCGCCACCGTCGGCTGGCGTCTCCACATCGACCGTCAGGCGGCCGCCGTCGACCAGCCGGCCAAACAGCAGCTCGTCGGCGAGCGCGCGCCGGATGGTGTCTTGAATGAGGCGCTGCATCGGGCGCGCGCCCATCAGCGGGTCAAACCCCTTCTTGGCCAGGTGCTGACGCAACGCATCGGTGAAGGTGACCTCGACCTTCTTCTCGGCCAGTTGCTGCTCGAGTTGCAGCAAGAACTTGTCCACCACGCGCAGGATGATGGGCTCGTCCAGCGGCTTGAAGCTCACGATCGCATCGAGCCGGTTGCGGAACTCGGGCGTGAACAGCCGCTTGATGTCCGCCATCTCGTCACCAGCCTGGCGCTGGGTCGTAAAGCCGATGGTGGACTTGTTCATCGTCTCGGCCCCCGCGTTGGTCGTCATGATGATGATGACGTTGCGGAAGTCGGCCTTGCGCCCGTTGTTGTCGGTGAGCGTGCCGTGGTCCATCACCTGCAGCAGCACGTTGAAGATGTCCGGGTGCGCTTTCTCGATTTCGTCAAGCAGCAGCACGCAGTGCGGCTTCTTGGTGATGGCCTCGGTAAGCAGCCCGCCTTGGTCGAAACCGACATAGCCCGGCGGCGCGCCGATCAGGCGGCTGACCGCGTGCCTCTCCATGTACTCCGACATGTCGAAGCGCACCAGCTCGATGCCCAGGATATAGGCGAGCTGCTTGGCGGCCTCGGTCTTGCCCACCCCAGTGGGGCCGCTGAAGAGGAACGCGCCGATCGGCTTGTCCGGCTTGCCCAGGCCTGAGCGCGCCATCTTGACCGAAGAGGCCAGCAACTCCAGCGCCTTGTCCTGCCCGAACACGACGGCCTTGAGGTCGCGCTCCAGGTTTTGCAGCTTGCTGCGGTCGTCGCTCGAGACCGATTGCGGCGGAATGCGCGCGATCTTGGCGACGATCTCCTCGATCTCGGCCTTGCCGATGGTTTTCTTGCGCTTGGACGGCGGTACCACGCGCTGGGCAGCGCCAGCCTCGTCGATGACGTCGATGGCTTTGTCCGGCAGGTGACGGTCGTTGATGTACTTGGCCGAAAGCTCGGCGGCAGCCTGCAGCGCCGCTTGGGCGTATTTGACGCTGTGGTGCTCCTCGAAGCGCGACTTGAGCCCCTTGAGGATTTCGACCGTCTGTTCGATCGTCGGCTCGACCACGTCCACCTTTTGGAAACGCCGCGATAGCGCCGCATCCTTCTCGAAAATGCCGCGGTACTCGGTAAACGTGGTGGCACCGATGCACTTGAGCGCGCCCGAGCTCAGCGCGGGCTTGAGCAGGTTGGACGCATCCAACGTCCCGCCCGAGGCCGCCCCGGCGCCGATGAGCGTGTGGATCTCGTCGATAAACAGCACCGCGTGCGGCTTGTCCTTGAGTGCCTTGAGCACGCCTTTGAGCCGCTGCTCGAAGTCACCCCGATACTTGGTGCCGGCCAGCAACGCGCCCATGTCGAGCGAGTACACGGTGGCATCCGCCAGCACCTCGGGCACTTCTTTTTGCACGATGCGCCACGCCAACCCCTCGGCGATGGCGGTTTTGCCCACGCCCGCTTCGCCCACCAACAGCGGGTTGTTCTTGCGCCGCCGGCACAGAATCTGGATGACGCGTTCGACTTCTTGTTCGCGGCCGATGAGCGGGTCGATCTTTCCGTCGCGCGCGAGTTGGTTGAGGTTCTGTGTGAACTGCTCCAACACCGAGGCTTTCTCGTTGCCCTTGGCTTCGGCCGCCTCCTCGTTGTCGGCAGCGCTGCCCTCGGCAGGCTTGGCGGGCTCGGGCGCTTCGCCCTTGCGGATGCCGTGCGCGATGTAGTTGACCACGTCCAGCCGGGTCACGCCCTGCTGGTGCAGGTAGTACACCGCATGCGAGTCCTTCTCGCCAAAGATGGCCACGAGCACGTTGGCACCGGTGACCTCCTTCTTGCCGTTGCCGGTGGACTGCACGTGCATGATCGCGCGCTGGATAACGCGCTGGAACCCCAGGGTGGGCTGGGTGTCGACCTCGTCGGTCCCCCCCACCACGGGCGTGTTGTCCTTGATGAAGGTGGTCAGCGACTTGCGCAGATCGTCGATGTTGGCGTTGCATGCGCGCAGCACCTCGGCCGCGCTGGGGTTGTCCAGCAGCGCCAGCAGCAGGTGCTCGACCGTGATGAATTCGTGCCGCTGCTGCCGGGCCTCGACAAAGGCCATGTGCAAACTGACTTCAAGTTCCTGGGCAATCATGGGGCACTTCCTTCGCTTCGGGTTTCAAGAGTAGCACGCTGCATCCAACGGCTCCATGGGGGTAAGTGGGGCAGATCCGCCGTTATTCAACCGGTTCCGCCACGCACTGCAGGGGATGCCCCGCGGCACGCGCCGCTTGGGTGACCTGTTCGACCTTGGTGGTGGCGATGTCGCGGGTATAGACCCCGCACACCCCACGCCCGTGCACATGCACCTTGAGCATGATCTGCGTCGCCGTCTCCCGGTCCTTGTTGAAAAACTCCTGCAGCACACGCACGACGAACTCCATCGGCGTGAAATCGTCGTTGAGCAGCACCACCTGATACATCTTGGGCGGCTGCAGGCGCTGGCGGCGACGCTCCACCACCACCGCGTCGCCGCCAGCGGGCACGCTCGGCGTCAGATCGGGTTGTTTGGGTGTCGTGGCCATGGCAATCATTCTGCAATAAATCGGGCATCCCCGCAGGACGTGCGGATGCGCCGTCCGTCGGGCCTAAATGGCACCGCCGCCCCTGGGGGCGGCGGTACGGCAGCGGGGCCGACAGGCGCTGCCCCGGAAAGCAGGTCGGGCCCGCCTCTGCGCACTCACATGTGGTCGATCATCACCTGCCCAAAACCCGAGCACGACACCTGCGTGGCCCCCTCCATCAAGCGCGCGAAGTCGTACGTCACGTGCTTGCTCTGGATGGCCTTTTCCATGGCGCTGATGATGAGGTCGGCCGCCTCTTTCCAGCCCATGTGGCGCAGCATCATCTCGGCCGACAGGATCTCGGAGCCGGGGTTGACATAGTCTTTGCCCGCGTACTTGGGTGCGGTGCCGTGCGTGGCCTCGAAGCACGCCACGGAATCGGACAGATTGGCCCCGGGCGCGATGCCAATGCCGCCGACTTGGGCCGCGAGCGCGTCCGAAATGTAGTCGCCGTTCAGGTTGGGGGTCGCGATCACCGAGTACTCCGCCGGACGCAGCAGGATCTGCTGCAGGAACGCGTCGGCGATCGAGTCCTTGATGACGATGTCACGCCCCGTCTTGGGGTTTTTGAACTTGCACCACGGGCCGCCATCGATGGGCTGAGCACCGAACTCGCGCTGGGCCAACGCATAACCCCAATCCCGGAAGCCTCCTTCCGTGTACTTCATGATGTTGCCCTTGTGCACCAGGGTGACGCTGGGCTTGTCGTTGTCGATGGCGTATTGGATGGCTTTGCGCACCAAGCGCTCGGTGCCTTCGATCGAGATGGGCTTGATGCCAATGCCCGACGTTTCCGGGAAGCGGATCTTGGTCACGCCCATCTCTTGGATCAGAAACTGGATGAGCTTTTTGGCCTTGTCGCTCTGGGCCGGGTACTCGATGCCGGCGTAGATGTCCTCGGAGTTTTCGCGGAAGATGACCATGTCGGTCTTCTCCGGCTCTTTCAGCGGCGAGGGCACCCCCTTGAAGTAGCGCACCGGGCGCAGGCAGACGTAAAGGTCGAGCTCCTGCCGCAGCGCCACGTTGAGCGAGCGAATACCACCACCCACCGGCGTGGTCAGCGGCCCCTTGATGGAGACGACGTACTCCTTGAGCGCGTGCAGGGTTTCCTCGGGCAGCCAGACGTCAGGCCCATAGACGCGGGTGGATTTCTCACCGGCATAGACCTCCATCCAGTGGATCTTGCGCTGTCCCCCATAGGCTTTGGCCACCGCGGCGTCCACCACCTTGATCATCACGGGCGTGATGTCGACCCCAGTGCCATCTCCCTCGATGTACGGAATGATGGGATGATCGGGCACGTTGAGCGACATGTCCGCATTGACGGTGATCTTCTGCCCGTCGGCAGGCACTTGGATGTGTTGGTACATGAGCGGGGTCTCCGTTGGTCTGAATGGTCCGCCGCGCCTGATGAGCGCCGCAGTCTACAATCGATTCTATCGAGAAAACCTGCGCGGACCTGACATCGATGCGCCACCTCTTTCATTGGCCCAAGCGTGCAACTCCGCGTCGTCGAACGTGGCTGGTGCTGTTTGCGCTCATTCCCTTGGGCGTGAGCAGCGCGCCGCCTGCCAGCGAAGGGCAACCGCAAACCAACCTGCCCCGCGTGACGCTGCGCGCGGGTCTGCACCTCATCCATGCGCAGGTGGCCGCCACGCCCGAGCAGCGCGCCATCGGCCTCATGTGGCGGCGCGAGCTGCCCGCCAACGAGGGCATGCTGTTCGTCTTTGAGCGCCCAGCCGTGCAGTGTTTCTGGATGAAAAATACGTACGTGCCGCTGACGGCCGCGTTCATTGCCGACGATGGGCGCATCGTCAACCTGGTCGACATGCGCCCGCTGGACGAAACCAGCCACTGCTCCCGCGAGCCGGTGCGCTACGTGCTGGAGATGACCCAGGGTTGGTTCGCGCAACGCGGCATCGCCTCCGGCTTTCGCCTGGCGGGCGGCCCTTTTGGCGGCCGCTGACGCCAGCGCCGCCCTCGTCTCGACCTTCCTTCGGCCGACGCCCGCCAATGGCGTCGGCCACCGCCGTGATCAGGCGAAGTTGGCTTGCGCAAAGTCCCAGTTGACGAGCTTGTCGAGGAAGGTCTCGACGAATTTCTGGCGCAGGTTGCGGTAGTCGATGTAGTAGGCGTGCTCCCACACGTCCACCGTCAACAGTGCCTTGTCGGCCGTGGTCAATGGGGTGCCCGCGGCGCCGGTGTTGACGATGTCCACGCTGCCGTCGGGCTTCTTGACCAGCCAAGTCCAGCCCGAGCCGAAGTTGCCGACCGCGCTCTTGACGAAGGCGTCCCGGAAGGCGGCGTAGCTGCCCCATTTGGCGTTGATCGCATCGGCCAGCGGCCCGGTGGGCTCGCCACCACCGCCCGGCTTCATGCAGTGCCAGAAGAAGGTGTGGTTCCACACTTGGGCGGCGTTGTTGTAGATCGGGCTGGGGTTGGGCGCGCGGCGCACGATGTCTTCCAGCGCCATCGACTCGTACTCGGTGCCTTTTTGCAGGTTGTTCAGGTTGACCACATAGGCGTTGTGGTGCTTGCCGTGGTGGTACTCGAGCGTCTCTTTGGAGTAGTGCGGCTCCAGAGCGTCGATGGCGAAAGGCAGGGGAGGTAGGGTGTGTTCCATGGCGTTGTCCTCGTTGCAGTCAAAAACCGACTGCCGCATTGTAGGGAAGACGCCGGACATCGCACAGGCGGGCCGCACGCGCCCCCGCCGAGCGTGGGGGTCAGGCCGGATCGGCGGGGGATGGCTCCACGCCCGCCACGCGCACCTGCAGTCGCCCCTGCGAGAGGTCCACGCGCAGCGGTGCCCCCGCGTGGACCTGCGCCGTGCGGGTGACGAGATGTCCCGCTTCATCGGTGACCAGCGCGTAGCCGCGCTCCAGCACCCGGTGCGGATCGAGCAGCGCCAGCTGCGCCTGCCAGCGCGCCAGCCGCAGCCGGTGGCGCTCCAGCGTGCGACTGACGGCCGAATGCCAAGCCTGCTCCAGCCGCAGCCCGTGCTGGCGCCGGCGGTCGATGCCTGTCACCAGCGCGCGCTGCAAGCGATGTTCGAGCGCCTGCACGCGCGCGCGCTCGCGGACCGTGAGCGCCGAAGGGCGCCCCAGGCGCTGCGCCAGTCGGTCCAGGTGCTGAGCGTGGCCGTCGAGTCGGCGCCAGACAGCGCTGCGCAGCCGCTCCGCCTGCCGCTGCAGGCCGTCGAGCAGGGTCTGCCGGTCCGGTGCGCACAGCTCGGCGGCCGCCGTCGGCGTGGGGGCGCGCACATCGGCCGCAAACTCAGCCAGCGTAAAATCCGTCTCGTGCCCAACCCCACAGATCACGGGCATGGGTGCCTGCGCGACGGTGCGCACCACGTCCGGGTCGTTGAAGGCCCACAGGTCTTCCAGCGAGCCCCCACCCCGCACGAGCAACAGCACCGCGGGCTGGCCGTGGGTCTCGTGATCCTGATACGCCCGCCGCAACGCCGCGCACAGTTGCGCGGGCGCATCCGCCCCCTGCACCGCCGAGGGGTAGAGCCGAACCGGCAGGTACGGGGCCCGGCGCGCGAGAGTGGTGGCCACGTCGCG
Organism: Tepidimonas sp. HKU77; assembly: GCF_049728535.1. NCBI lineage: Bacteria > Pseudomonadati > Pseudomonadota > Betaproteobacteria > Burkholderiales > Tepidimonas > Tepidimonas sp. HKU77. The sequence goes on from NZ_CP187300.1 coordinate 351,648, forward strand.
CAACGCCGCCGCATCCAGCGAGGTGACGACGCCGATACTCGACGGCCACGCAGGCAGCGCGCGCTTGCGCGCCCCATCGAACCACCCTTCGGCCTGCAATTGCGCCTTCAGGCGCAAAAACTGCTCGTAGAGCTGACCTTGGCCCGCAAGCCGCACGCGCTCGACGATGAGCTGCAAATCGCCGCGCGCGGCATAAACGTCGAGGCGGCCAAGCACTTCCACCTGGAGGCCGTCGCGCAGCGCCACCGCGCTGGCCTCGGCGGCGCGGCGAAAGAATGCACAGCGCAGTTGCCCCTGCGCGTCCTTGAGCGTGAAGTAGGCATGCCCGCTGCCCGCGCGCAGGTAGCCGCTGACCTCACCGCGCACGCGCACGGGGTTGAAGCGCGCACGCAACGCGTCGCCGACCGCGGTCACCAAGGCACCAACCGACCAAGTGGGTTCGTCAGCCGTCGCAGGCCAGGAAAGGTCATGCATGATCGATGCGAAGATGGTCCCGTAGGTGGCCCGATACCGGTGGCGGGCCGCGCGGGACCAGTGACCGACTCGGTGCCCGATAATGCGCGGATCGCACCGCTGCACAGGAGATTGCCCTTGCTGTCGATCATACAGGCCGCCGGCTGGCCCATCTGGACGCTGATCGTGTGCTCGGTCCTCGGACTGGCCCTCGTCATCGAGCGCGCGTGGAGCCTGCGCACCACGCGCATCGTGCCGCCGCGGCTGCTGGACGAGGCCGTGCAGGCGAGCCGCCACGGCGTGCCGCCGCCTGCCGTCGTGGAACAGCTGGCCGACAACTCGGTGCTGGGCTCGGTGCTGGCCAGCGGACTGCGCGCCCTGCACGCCAACCCGCGTGCCACCGAAGCCGAGCTGCGCAGCGCGCTCGAATCCGCGGGACGCTTGGCGGCCGCGCAGTTGCAGCGCTACCTGGGGGCGCTGGCCACCGTCGCGTCGGCCGCTCCCTTGCTCGGACTGTTGGGCACGGTCATCGGCATGATCGAGATCTTTGGCTCGCAGGCCGGGCCGGGCGGACTGATGCCCGGCGGCGGCAACCCCGCACAACTGGCACACGGTATCTCGGTGGCGTTATATAACACCGCGTTCGGGCTGATGATCGCGATTCCAGCGCTCATTTTCTGGCGCTACTACCGCGCGCGGGTGGACGGTTTTTTGCTGCAGCTGGAGGTGGCGGCCGAGGCGTTTTTACACCACCTGCTGACACTGCGCCGCTGACTCTCGACTCCCCAGCGAGGCGTGCATGAACTTTCGACACGGCGACCGCGAAGAACCCGAGATCAACCTGATCCCGTTCATCGACATCCTGTTGGTGGTGCTGATCTTTCTGATGCTCACCACCACGTTCAGCCAAGCCACGGCGCTGCAGGTGAATCTGCCCGTGGCCAGCGACGAGCAGCCGCCGCGGGCACCTGCAGAAATCGTGGTGATGGTGGGCCCTGACGGACGCTATGCGGTCGCCAACCGCGTGCTGGAACAACACGGCGTGGACGCGCTCATTGAGGCGCTGCGCGCCGCGCGGCCGATCGGCCAACCAGGCAGCGATCCCATTTTGGTCATCCAGGCCGACGCCGCCGCCAGCCACCAGTCGGTCATCAACGTCATGGACGCGGCGCGCCAAGTGGGCCTGGTGCAAATCACCTTTGCCACCCAGCGCAGCCAGGGGCGCTGATGGCGCTGCCGGACCTGAGCGCCACCTGGAACGGGCGCGGTCCGCTGGCCGTTGGCCTGTTGCCCCTGGCCCTGCTCTACCGCGGTGCGCTGGCCCTGCGCGCCCTGCCCTGGCAGCTTGGCTGGCGCTGGCCCGCCCCGCTGCCGGTCCCGGTGGTGGTGGTGGGCAACGTGGTGGCCGGGGGGGCGGGCAAGACGCCAACGGTGATCGCCCTCGTCCAGCACCTGCAAGCCGCGGGCTGGCGGCCCGGCGTCGTCTCGCGCGGCCACGGGCGCACGGATCGCGCGGCCGTGCGCGTCTGCGACGACGCCACGGGCGACCCCGCACGGCTCGGCGACGAGCCGGCGCTGATTGTGCGCCGCACCGGCGCACCGTTGGCCGTGGGTTACGAGCGACCGGCCGCCGTGCGTGCGCTGCTGCAACACCACCCGACGGTGGACATCGTGGTCAGCGATGACGGCCTGCAACACTGGGCGCTGGCGCGCGATCTGTCGATCATCGTGTTCGACGAGCGCGATGTCGGCAACGGCTGGCTGCTGCCCGCCGGCCCCTTGCGCGAGCCCTGGCCCGCGCCCGTCTGGGGCGGCGGGCCGGCGCTGGTGCTGCGCACCGGCAAGCCAAGCGCGCCGCCCCGGCCGCACCCATACCCCGAATACCGAGCCACGCGCGCCCTGGCCGATGCGGCGCTGCCCGTCCCCGCTCCTGACGAGCCTCCCCTCCGTGCCTCGCAGCCCTTGGCCGACTGGGCCGCCGCGCGCACCCCGCTGGGTGCCCTGGCAGGCATCGCGCGGCCGAACGCGTTTTTTGCCATGCTGCGCGCGCGGGGGCTGACGCTAGTGCACACACTGGCGCTGCCCGACCACGCCCCGGCAGCCGCGCTGGGTGCCGCACTGCAGGCCGCGGCCACCACGGCCGGTGCCCCCCGGCACTGGCTGTGCACCGAAAAGGATGCCGTCAAGTTGCACGGCCAGCCGCTGCCCGATGGGGTAACGCTGTGGCAGGTGCCGCTGGTGCTGACGCCCGAGCCCGGGTGGTACGCCGCCATCGACCGTCACCTGCAGGCCTGGCGCCGCGCTCGCGCAGCCGACCGTGGCGCGCTATGATGCCCGCCATGGATCCCAAGCTGCTCGAACTGCTGGTCTGCCCGGTCACGAAGGGACCGTTGGTCTATGTGCGCGAAACCCAGGAACTGGTCTCGCGCGGCGCACGACTGGCCTACCCCATCCGCGACGGCATCCCCATCATGCTCGAAAACGAGGCCCGCGCGCTGGACGAGGCCGAACTCGACCGGCTGGCCCCGCCACGACCCGCCGTCGGCTGAGGGTGCCGGGCCATGCACGACGGGTTTCACGTCATCATTCCCGCGCGCCGCGCCTCGACGCGGCTGCCAGACAAGCCATTGGCCGACATCGGCGGCGCGCCCATGGTCGTGCGCGTGGCCCAGCGTGCGCAGGCCAGCGGGGCGCTGTCGTGCACCGTGGCCACGGACGACACCGAGATCGCGCGCGTCTGCCAGGACGCCGGCATCGCGGCGCTGCTGACCCGCGCCGACCACCCCAGCGGCAGCGATCGGCTGGCCGAGGCCGTGCAGCAGCTGGGCTTGCCGGACGACGCACTGGTGGTCAACGTGCAGGGCGACGAGCCCCTGATCGACCCGGCGCTGATTCGTGACGTCGCGCACGTACTGCGCGCGCGGCCCGATTGCGTCATGGGCACGGCCGCCCACCCCATCGCCACGGCGCAGGAGCTGTTCAATCCCAACGTCGTCAAGGTGGTGCTGGACCGGCAACACACCGCGCTGCTGTTCAGCCGCGCGCCGCTGCCGTGGTGGCGCGATGCCCCGCGCCACGACACCGTGCTGTCCCTCGACGATTGGCCGACCGACGCCCGGCCCCTGCGCCACATCGGGCTCTACGCGTACCGGGCCGGTTTTCTGCGGCGCTTTCCGTCGCTGCCGCCCGCGCCGCTGGAGCGCTGCGAGTCCCTGGAGCAGCTGCGCGTGCTGTGGCACGGCGAGCGCATCGCGGTGACGGTGAGCGACCGCGCGCCCGGCCCCGGCGTCGATACGCCGGAGGACCTGGCGCGCGTGCGCGCTCTATGGCAGCGCGACCACACCTGAGGACAACCCCGCACGGTATCGCACCCCCTGTAAGCCTGTGTCGGGATGTGCATGCTATTCTTGGGCGCTGGCCCCGTGCCAGCCGCCGCCGTCGGCCCAACGAGGAGACTCCGCGGCGTTGCGGCCCCATGACACGATCGCGACGAGTAAAGGAAACCCATGAGACTGATTCTGTTGGGCGCTCCGGGTGCTGGCAAAGGCACGCAGGCCGCGTTCATCTGCCAAAAATATGGCATTCCGCAGATTTCCACCGGCGACATGCTGCGCGCGGCGGTCAAGGCGGGCACCCCCTTAGGCATCGAAGCCAAGAAGGTGATGGACGCTGGCGGCCTGGTCAGCGACGACATCATCATCGGTCTGGTCAAGGAACGCATCGCCCAGCCGGACTGCGCCAACGGCTTTTTGTTCGACGGCTTCCCGCGCACCATCCCCCAGGCCGAGGCCATGCGCCAGGCGGGCGTGCGCATCGACTACGTGCTCGAGATCGACGTGCCGTTTGACGCCATCATCGAGCGCATGAGCGGGCGGCGCGTGCACCCCGCGTCGGGTCGCACGTACCACATCAAATACAACCCCCCAAAGGTCGACGGCAAGGACGACGTGACGGGCGAGGACCTGATCCTGCGCGACGACGACCGGGAAGAAACCGTGCGCAAGCGGCTAGACGTCTACGCGCAGCAAACCCGTCCGCTGGTGGACTACTACCGCCAATGGGCCGAGAAAGATCCGGCCCACGCCCCCAAATACCGCGCGATCAGCGGGCTGGGCACGGTCGAGGAGATCACGCAGCGCGTCTTTGCCGCGCTGGCCGACTGAGAAACGCGGCGGTCCGGCGGGCCCGCACCCTCACGCCAGGCCCGCCGCCTGCCACAACAGCTGCAGCGACAGCGACACGCGCGCCTTGGGCGGCGGCAAATCGGTGACGGCGAAACGCCGCTCGGCGCGGCCGCCCTCACCCGGCACAACTTCACCCTGGGGGCAGCGCGTCGTCACCCATACCGCAACGCCCTCGTCCTGCGCCTGGGCCAGCGCGGCCGCCAGCTGCTCGTGCAACGATCCGTTGCCCGTTCCCGCGACCACCAGCCCGGCCAGCGCATCGTCGGCATCGCGCCCCGCCATCGCCTCGCGGCGCTGACGTAGCAAGGCGCGCACCAGCGCCCCATCCGCGCCGCCATGGCTGGCCAGCCACTCCACCCGTGGCCAGCGTGGTGCGGCCAGCACGGCCTGCATCCGTGCGGCCTGCCGCGGATCAGCCGCCTCACCTGCCAGCGGTGCAGGCGGCGCCACCCAGCGCACGCGCCCCGCCTCCACCCAAGCGGCGGGGCCCGCATCGCCACCGCCAAACGCATCGGCGCGGGTGGGGTGCACTTTGGTCACCGTGCGCGCCGCAAAGACGCGCCCGGCCAGCGTCACCCACACGCCACCGGCGGCGCGCAGGCGGCCATCGACGGCCAGTGTCAGCGCATCGGCCAGGTTTTGCGGGCCATCGGGCGCCAGTGCCGACGCGGGCCGCATGGCGCCAACCAGCACCACCGGCCGCGCCGGCTGCAGCACCGTTTGCAGCAGCCAAGCCGTCTCCTCTAGGGTGTCGGTGCCGTGCGTGACGACGATGGCCCCCACCTCGGGCTGCTGCAGCTGCGCGTGCACCGCGCCCAACAGCGCCTGCCACAGCGCCACCGTCATGTCCTTGCTGTCGACGTTGGCCACCTGCTGCGCCTGCACCCGCCAGCCCACGGGCGGCGCCATCCCCGCCACCAGATCGGCCACCGGTACCACCCCGGCCTGGTAGCCCACCACGTCGTGCGGCGAGGCCGCTCGCCCCGCGATCGTGCCGCCCATGCCCAGCACCGCGAGCACCGGTGCGGCGGCGCTGGGGTGGCCGCCGTCGATAGAAAATACGGGTTGCATCGTCACCTCCCGAGCGCCAAAAAACGAAACCCGACCGGCTAGGGTCGGGTTTTTCGTCTGCAGGACCAGCCAGAATGCTGGCGGAGTGAGAGGGATTCGAACCCTCGATGCGGGTTTTGGCCCGCATACTCCCTTAGCAGGGGAGCACCTTCGGCCTCTCGGTCATCACTCCGAAGAACCGCCATTATGCCCCAAGTCGAGGCGTCTGCGCGGCGGCGTGTGCAAAATCAGGCCCCTTGCAGCGTGTCCTCGGGCTGATCGAGGTCGAACTCGCGGTGCAGTGCGCGCACGGCCAGCTCCATGTATTTCTCGTCGATGACGACCGAGATCTTGATCTCCGACGTGGAGATCATCTGGATGTTGATGCCCTCGGCCGCCAGGCAGCGGAACATGCGGCTGGCCACGCCGACGTGGCTGCGCATGCCGATGCCAACGACGCTGACTTTGCAGATGCGCGCGTCGCCGACGACGTCGCTGGCGCCCAGCGCCGGCACCACCTGGGTGCGCAGCACGTCCAGCGCGCGCGCCAGGTCGTTGCGATGCACGGTGAAGCTGAAGTCGGTGCGCCCGTCTTTGCCGACGTTTTGGATGATGACGTCGACGTCGATGTTGGCGTCGGCCACCGCACCCAGGATTTGCGCGGCGATGCCGGGTTTGTCAGGCACGCCCAGCACCGAGACCTTGGCTTCGTCACGGTTGAAGGCGATGCCGGAGACGACGGCTTGTTCCATGGATTGACCTTCCTCAAAGGTGATCAGGGTGCCGCTGTGGGCTTCTTCCTCGATGGGGATGTCCCACGGGGTGAAGCTGGACAGCACGCGCATCGGGACACGGTATTTGCCAGCGAACTCCACGGAGCGGATTTGCAGCACCTTGGAGCCCATGCTGGCCATTTCCAGCATCTCCTCGAAGCTGATGCGCTGCAGGCGGCGCGCTTCGGGCACGACGCGCGGGTCGGTGGTGTAGACGCCGTCGACGTCGGTGTAGATCAGGCACTCGTCGGCCTTGATCGCGGCGGCCACCGCCACGGCGGAGGTGTCGGACCCTCCACGCCCCAGCGTGGTGACGTTGCCGTGGGCGTCCACGCCCTGAAAGCCGGTGATGATGACGACTTTGCCGGCGGCCAAGTCGGCGCGGATGCGCTGGTCGTCGATCGATTCGATGCGGGCTTTGGTGAACGCGCTGTTGGTGCGGATCGGCACCTGCCAGCCGCAGTACGAGACGGCGTCGATGCCTTCGGCCTGCAGCGCGATGGCCAGCAGACCCACCGAGACCTGCTCACCGGTGGCGGCGAGTTGGTCGAGCTCGCGGTAGTACGCGGGGCCGGGCTTTTCAGGGGCGACTTCCTTGGCCAGGCCGAGCAGACGGTTGGTCTCGCCGCTCATGGCGCTGGGCACGACGACCATTTGGTGGCCGGCGCGCACCCATTTGGCGACCCGCTTGGCCACGTTGCGGATGCGCTCCGTGGAGCCCATGCTGGTTCCGCCGTATTTGTGAACGATCAGTGCCATGGATGGATCTACAGGAATGGCCCGCGCGGATGCGGGCAAACCCGAACATTATAGGTGGCCATGCAGCGCTTTCTGATCCTTCTCGGGACCCTGCTGCTGCTCGCGGGGCTGTTGTGGCCGTGGCTGAGCCGCCTGCCGTGGGGGCGGCTGCCGGGCGACATTGCTATCGAGCGCGAAGGGTTTAGCTTTTACTTTCCGCTGGGCACGAGCCTGGTGGTGTCGGTGCTGCTGTCGCTGCTGCTGTGGTGGTGGCGTCGCTAGCGTTGTCCGGCCGCCAGCGCAGCACGGGGCCGTCGCGGCGCACGGTGCCGGCGCCCAGGCGCAACTCGATGCGCTGACCGCGCGTGCGGGCGGCTTGAATTTGCTGCGCCAGGGCCTGCCACTGCGCGTCGCTGGCCTGCGCGCCGTGGCGCTGGCGCAGCCACAGGCGCAGCGCGTTGACGGCGCGCGGCGGCGGCAGCGCGCGCAGCGCGGCCAGTTGCGGGGGGTCGCCGATGCGGGCGAGGTCCTCCGCAGCGAGTTGCCGCAGCAGCTCCTGCGCCTGCGCCGCGTGGCGCGCGCTGCGCGCGAAGGTGGCCGGCGCGTGTGGAAACGCCTGCAGCAGCGCCGGCAGCACCTGCAAGCGCAAGCGGTTGCGGGTGGGGTGAGGATCGGCGTTGGTGGGGTCTTCCACCCACGGCACGCCGGCTTGCGCCAGTTGCGCGCGCAGCGCTTGGGGGTCGGCCGGCAGCAGCGGGCGGCCGAAGGTCACGCCATCGCGCTCGAAGCGCTCGGGCATCGCCGCCAACCCCGGCAGCCCAGCGCCGCGGGTAAGCGCCAGCAGCACCGTCTCCAGTTGATCGAGGGCGTGGTGGGCCAGCAGCACCGCCGCCGCCCCATGTGCATGGGCCTGTTGCGCCAGCGCCGCGTAGCGCGCCGCGCGCGCCGCTTCCTCCGGGCTGCGGCCGGGGGTCAGCGCCACCTGCACACGCTGCACCTGCAGCGGCACGCTCCAGGCGGCGCAGCAAGCCTGGGCGTGGTCGGCAAAGGCATCGGCCGCGGCTTGCAGGCCATGGTGCACATGCACCGCGCACACCCGCTGCGGCCAGCGCTGCGCCACGGCCAGCAGCAGCGCGGTGGAGTCCGCCCCGCCGCTGTAGGCCACCAGCAGGGGGGCGTGGCCGCGCGCCACGTCGGGGTGGCGCTGGACCCAGGCATGCAGCGCCGCCAGCGCGGCGTCAGGCGCGCGCAGCCTTGGTGTCGGTGAAGCGCCCGAAGGACTGCAGCCGTGCATGGCGGCGCTCGATCAGCTCGGCCGGCTCCAGGTCGGCCACCTGCCGCAGCGCCTCGGCCAGCGCGCGCTTGAGCAGCGCGGCCATCTGTTGCGGATCGCGGTGCGCACCGCCGACCGGCTCGTTGACGATTTTGTCGATCAGCCCCAGCGCCTTGAGGCGGTGCGCGGTGATGCCCAGCGCTTCGGCGGCCTCGGGGGCTTTGTCAGCCGTCTTCCACAGGATGGAGGCGCACCCTTCGGGGCTGATGACGGAGTACACCGCGTACTGCAGCATCAGCACCTGGTCGGCCACGGCGATGGCCAGCGCGCCGCCCGAGCCGCCCTCACCGATGATGGTGCTGATGATCGGCACTTCGAGCTGCGCCATTTCGAAAATGTTGCGCCCGATGGCTTCGGACTGGTTGCGCTCCTCGGCGTCGATGCCGGGGTAGGCGCCGGGCGTGTCGACGAAGGTGAACACCGGCAGGCGGAATTTTTCCGCCAGCTTCATCGCCCGCAGTGCTTTGCGGTAACCCTCGGGCTTGGTCATGCCGAAGTTGCGCAGCGCGCGCTCTTTGGTGTCGCGGCCCTTTTGGTGGCCGATGACCACACAGGGTTGCCCCTGAAAGCGCGCCAGACCCGCGACGATGCTGAGGTCGTCGGCAAAGTGGCGGTCACCGTGCAGCTCCGTCCAGTGGGTGAAGATTTCGCGCACATAGTCCAGCGTGTACGGCCGGTCGCTGTGGCGCGCAATCTTGGTCACCTGCCACGGGGTGAGCTTGCTGTAGATGTCTTTGGTGAGCTGCAGGCTCTTTTGGCTCAGGCGCTCGATCTCTTCCGAGATATCGACCGCCGACTCGGTCTGCACATAGCGCAGCTCTTCGATCTTGGCTTCGAGTTCCGCGATCGGCTGCTCGAAATCCAGAAAATTGCGTTTGGCCAAGGTGTCTCTCCACGGGCGCTCGCGGCCCTAGTGTCACCGACTCGGGGGCACACCCACCACCGGTCCGGGGGGTTGGGGTTTTAGTACGCCACCGGCACCGGGTCCAGCGAGCGCCAAATATACCAAGTCGCCACGCTGCGGTACGGGGCCCAGGCGGCCGCCACCTCACGCGCGTCGCTGCGGCTGACGGGCTCGCCCGAAAAATAGCATTGGCTGATGCCGCGCAGCAAACCCACGTCGTCCAGCGGCAACACGTCCGGCCGCATCAGGTGGAAGATGAGAAACATCTCCGCCGTCCAGCGACCGACGCCGCGAATCGCCACCAGCTCACGGATGATGGCCTCGTCGTCCATGGCGTGCCACGCCGCCGGGTCGATCCGGCCCTCGGCAAAGTGGCGCGCGAGGTCATGCAGATACTCGACCTTGCGCGCGCTCAGCCCCGCGGCGCGCAGCGTGTCGTCGGGGCACGCCAGCACCGCATGCGGCGTGCAGTCACCCACGCAGGCCAGCAGCCGCTCCCACACCGACTGCGCGGCTTTGACCGAGATCTGCTGGCCCACAACGCTGCGCGCGAGCGTACCGAACGGATCGCCGCGCGACTGCAGGCAAGCGCCGGCAAACTGCGGGATCAGGCGCGCCATGACGCGGTCGCGACCGACCAGGTGCGTGCACGCCTCGCCCCAGTAGGGGGGCACGACACCGCCTGCCGCCGGGGGATCCCGGTCCAGCGCGGCCCCGCGACGTTGTCCGGCGGCGGCAGTCACGCGCGCTCCCAGGTCGTGCCTTGCGGACCGTCCTTGAGCACGATGCCTTGCGCGGCCAGCTCGGCCCGGATGCGGTCCGCGGTGGCGAAGTCACGCGCCGCTTTGGCAGCTGCCCGCTCGGCAATGCGCTGGGCGATCGCCGCTTCGTCCAGTCCGGCACCAGCGCGCAGAAACGCCTGCGGATCCTGCTGCAGCAGTCCGAGGGTGCCGCCCAGCGCGCGCAGCAGGCCGCTGGCGGCGGCGTCGCGCGTGCGGTTAACCTCGGCCGCCAGGTCGAACAACACCGCCAGTGCCTCGGGCGTGCCAAAGTCCTCGTCCATCGCGGCCTTGAAGCGTGCCGCATGCGGCTCCGCCCAGTCGATGGTGACCGTCTGCGGTGGCACGGCGGCCAGCGCGGTGTAGAGCCGCTTGAGCGCCGCACGCGCGTCTTCGAGGTGCTGGTCGCTGTAGTTGAGCGGGCTGCGGTAGTGCGCGCGCACGATGAAAAAGCGCACCGTCTCGGCGTCGAACTTCTGCAGCACCTCGCGGATGGTGAAAAAGTTGCCCAGGCTCTTGGACATCTTCTCGTTGTCCACACGCACGAAGCCGTTGTGCATCCAGATCTGGGCCAGCGGCTTGCCGGTGGCGCCTTCGCTCTGGGCGATTTCGTTTTCGTGGTGGGGAAACTGCAGGTCGGCGCCGCCGCCGTGGATGTCGAAGCTCTCGCCCAGCATCTCGCAGCTCATGGCCGAGCACTCGATGTGCCAGCCCGGCCGCCCCAGGCCGTAGGGGCTGTCCCATTTGGCCTCATCGGGCTCCTCGGGCTTGGCGGCCTTCCACAGCACGAAGTCGAGCGGATCGCGCTTGCCGTCGCCCACCGCCACGCGCTCGCCCGCACGCAGCTCGTCGATCGACTTGCCCGACAACTTGCCATAGCCGGGGAAGGCCCGCACCGCGTAGTTGACGTCGCCGTTGTCGCTGCGGTAGGCCAGGCCCTTGGCCTCCAGCCGCTCGATCAGGCCCACCATCTGGGGCACGAATTCGGTGGCCCGCGGCTCGAACGTGGGACGCTCGATGCCCAGCGTGTCGGCGTCGGCGTGCAGGGCCGCCACCATGCGGTCGGTCAGGCTGCGGATGGTTTCGCCGTTTTGCAGCGCGCGGGCGATGATCTTGTCGTCGATATCGGTGATATTGCGCACGTAGGTCACGCGATAGCCGCTGGCCTTGAGCCAGCGCTGCACGACGTCGAATGCCACCATAGAGCGCGCGTGCCCCAGGTGACAGAGATCGTAGACGGTCATGCCGCAGACGTACATGCGAACGTGGCCGGGCTCCAGCGGCACGAGCGGATCGAGCCGGCGCGTGAGCGAGTTGTAGATGCGCAGGGTCATGGCAAAACGGGGCCCAGCGAGTCATGAACCCGCGGGCTACAATCAGTGCAAAGGCGCGTATTGTGCACCGATGCCCGAGTTGATTCATCCCCCCTCCCCCACCACCCAGCGGCCCCCCCGCCGGCCGCGTGTGCCACGCCTGGGTGCGCTCGCGCTGCTGAGTCTGGCACTGGGCGTGTTGTCGCCTGCGCTGGCGCAATCCGCATCACCGGCCGCGCCGTACGCCGACGTCCAGCGCCTCATCGCCACCCAGTCCTGGCCGCTGGCGCAGCAGCGCCTGCAGCAGTGGCTGCAGGATCATCCCGGCGACCCGCAGGCCCGCCTGCTGCTGGGCGTGGTGCTGGCCGGCCAGGGCGACGTCGACGCGGCGCGCCAGGTGTACGAAGCGCTGATCCAGGCCTACCCCGAACTGCCCGAACCGCACAACAACCTGGCGGTGTTGCACGCGGCGCACGGTCGGCTGGCCGAGGCACGCGCAGCGCTCGAAGACGCCATTCGCGCCAACCCCGACTACGCCACGGCCCACCGCAACCTGGGCGACGTATACGCCCGGCTGGCGCTGGGCCACTGGCAGCGCGCGCTGGCGCTACAACCCGACATGCCCGAGTTGCGCGAGCGCGCGCAGGCGCTGCGCTCGCTGCTGCAGCCGCCTGTCCCGGCCACTCGTTGACCCTCGACCGCTTTGCTTGCCATGCATCGTCCGACACCACCCGTGCACCGCCGCGCCCTGCTGGGCCTGCTGGCCTGCGGCGCCGCCGTGGGCTGGACCGCCGCGCGCGCCCAAGCCGCGCCCACCCCGTCCGGGGCGAAAAGCCCCTCCTCCACCGGAGCCCGTTCCATGAACCCCCAAGTCGAACTCCACATCGCCGGCCACGGCGTCATCACGCTCGAACTCGACGCCGCCAAGGCGCCCAAGACGGTCGAAAACTTTTTGCAATACGTGCGCGACGGGCATTACGACGGCACGATCTTTCACCGCGTCATCGATGGCTTCATGATCCAGGGCGGCGGCTTTGAGCCGGGCATGAAGCAAAAGCCCACGCGCGCGCCGATCGAAAACGAAGCCACCAACGGCCTGAAAAACGACCGCTACACGATCGCGATGGCGCGCACGCAAGCCCCGCACTCGGCCACGGCGCAGTTTTTCATCAATGTTGCCGACAACGGGTTTTTGAACCACACCGCCCCCACCCTGCAGGGCTGGGGCTACGCGGTGTTCGGCAAGGTCAAATCCGGCACCGAGGTGGTCGACGCCATCCGCAAGGTGGCCACCGGACGCCGGGGCTTCCACGACGACGTGCCGCTGCAAGACGTGGTGATCACCAAGGCCGTTGTCGTCAACCCCTGACGGCGCACCGGCGCCTGCCATGGACGGCCCCACGCTGCGCGACCGCATCGATGCGCCGACCACTTGGCGCCGCGTCGACTGCGTGTCGGATGTGCACTTGCACGCCCAAGACCCAGCAACCGCACGCGCTTGGTTGTCGTACCTGGCTGCCGCCCCGTTCGATGCGCTGCTGATTCTGGGTGACCTGTTCGAGGTATGGGTGGGCGACGACGTGCTGACGGCCGACCCGGCCCTCGACCCCGAGATCGCCTTCGCACAGGCGCAGGCGGGCGCGATCGGCGCCCTGGCGCGTCGGCGGCCCGTGTACGTGATGCACGGCAACCGTGACTTCTTGTTGGGTGCCGCCTTTGCCGCCGCCACGGGTGTCGAGCGGCTGGCCGACCCGACCCGGCTCGAGTGGGGCGGCGTGCGTTGGCTGCTCAGCCACGGCGACGCCTGGTGCCTGGACGACGGCGACTATCAGGCGTTTCGCGCCGAGGTGCGCGCCGCGCCTTGGCAGGCGGCGTTTTTGGCACAACCCCTGCCGCAGCGGCTGCAGCAGGCCCGCGCCCTGCGCGAACGCAGCCAAGCGCACCAGGCCCGGCAACGGGCCAGCGGACGCCCGCCCACCGACGTCGATGCCGCCACGGCCGCGCGCGCCGTGGCCGACGCGGGCGCGGCGGGGCTGATCCATGGACACACCCACCGCCCTGGCGCGCACCGCCTGCCGGGCGGCGCCTGGCGCTTGGTGCTCAGCGACTGGGACGCGGCAGCCCACCCGGCGCGACTGCAGGTGCTCAGCCTGGATGCGCAGGGCGGCTGGCAGGCGCGCGCCCTGCCCGACGCCCTGGCCCCATGAGCGTCACCGCCCCCACACCAGACCCGGATTGGATGCGTGGACTGCGGCGGCTCGCCCGCACATGGCGGCGCTGGCTGCAGCGCTGGCAGCGCCGTCGGCGTGCCCAGCGCGGCGACGGCAGCGCCATCCCGGACGCCTTGTGGAACCCCGTGGTGGCGGCATTGCCGCCGCTGCAGGCGCTCGACGCCAACGAGCGCGCACGCCTGCGCGACCTGTGCGCCGCCTTTTTGGCGCGCAAAGAGTTCAGCGGCGCACACGGGCTGGTCGTCGACGATCGCATGGCGCTGCTGGTGGCCGCGCAGGCGTGCCTGCCGCTGCGCCACCGCGGGCTGGCGGCGCTGGCGTGGTACGACGATTTCGTCGGTATCGTCTTGCACCCGGACGAGGTGGTGGCCCCCCGCCGCGTGCGCGACGACGCGGGTGTGGAACACATTTACGAAGAAGAACTGGCCGGCGAGGCCATGCAGGGTGGCCCCATCGTGCTGGCGTGGCCGCGCGTGCAGGGCGCCAGCCCCACCGCGCCGGGAGTCGGCCACAACTTGGTGATCCACGAATTCGCGCACGCGATCGATCTGCACGGCAAACCACTGGGCCAGCCCGCTGATGGTTGCCCGCTGCTGCCGCCCGGTTTTTTGGGGCTGTCCGACGCGCAGGCGCGGCGCCATTGGCACGACGTGCTGCACGAGGCGCTGGCGGTGCACCGCGAGCGCGTGGCCCTGCACGAGCGCTTCGGCGGCCCAGCCCCCTGGCTGGACGCGTATGGCGCCGAGTCACCGGCGGAGTTCTTTGCCGTCGCGTGCGAGGCGTATTGCGTGGCGCGCGAACGGCTGGCAGCCGAGCATCCGCGGCTGGTCGAGCTGTTCGATGCGTTTTTCGGCCGCCCACCCGATGCGACCACGGGCACGGGCGCGGGCGGGTTGGGTGACCGCAGCGTCAGCGGCGCAGCAACACCCTGAGCGCGGCCTGCAGACGCCGCTCGGCCGCCGGGTCGTGCGCACTGGCCAGCACCTGCGCCACGTCCTGCGTCCAGGTCTCGGCGGGGCCGGGCTCGTGTCGGCGCGTCAGCAGCTGCAACTGCAATTGGCGCCGGGCGTCCAGGTGCTCGGCTGGGGTCGGCACCTCGGCCGCGATCTCCAGCCGCAGCAAGGCCTGCATCGCCTGGGCCGCATCGGCGGGGGGGCGCTGCAAGGCTTGCACCCAGGCGCTGCGCGCCGCCGCGGCCTGGCGCCCGCCCAACTGCTGCGCCGCGGGTATGCGGGCCGGGTCGCGCGTCGCCCAGGCGGCCAGCAGCGCCGACAACGCCTCGCCCTGGGTACGGGCGGCCAACTGGCGCAGCTTTGCCTCTGCCTGCTCGAGGGCCTGCCGCTGGGCTCGAAACGCCGCATCCCCCAAACGCGGGCGTGGCGCCACATCGCTGCGCGCAGGGCGCGGCGGCCGCTGCGCGCGCAGCGACGCGCCCTTGTCTGCGGGCCCACTGCGCGCCGCCACCGGGGCAGCACCGGGGCGATCGTCACCCCGGCGCGCGACCACGGGCCGTGGCCCGGCACCCGCCGCTTCGGGCGTGGCGGCACTGGCATCCGGCGCCGACTCGGCCGGGGCAGCCGCCGCGCTCACCGGGTCCTCGTCGGCCACCCCTTCGCCCTCGGCGGCCGCGCGCAAGGCCGCCATGGCGGCGCGGATCTGCTGCGCGTCGTCGCTGGCGCACGCTGCCTCCAGCGCCCGGGCCGCGTCGAGCACGGCGGCGTCGAGCCGGCTGGTGACGGCCTGCGCCTTGTCGCGCTCGGCGCTCTTGCGGGCAAAGGCGGCGTCGATGGGCTGGCGGAATGCCTCCCACAGCTTTTGTTCCTTGCGGCGATCCAGGGGCACGCGGTGCGCCTCTTCCTGCCAGCGCTGCTGCAGCGCTTTGACGGCATCGAGCCGCAGGCGCGGCTCGGCAGCCAGCGCCTGGGCCTCAGCAATGAGCGCCTGCCGCCGCGCCACGCTGTCGGCCTGCGCCGCCTCGATCCGCTCGTGGGCCGCGGCCATCGCCGCTTTCCACAGCGGCTGCAGCTCGGCAAAGGTCTTTTCACTCACGTGGCCGCCCTGGCGCCAGCGTTCGGCAAAGGCATGCAAATCGCGCAGCTGCGCGCGCCAGTCGTCGCTGTCGGCGTGGGCGGCCGTCCAAGCCTTGACCTCCTCGATGAGGGCCAAGCGCGCCTGGCGCGCAGCTTCGTTTTGCGCTTTGAGCTCGCGCCGCCAGGCCTCCACCGCCTGATACGCCTGGTTGCATGCCTCGTCGAAGCGCTTCCACAGCGCGTGGTTCGAGGTGCCCCCCTGGTCGATTTGCTTCCACTGCTCGCGCAGCTGCCGGATCGTTTCCTGCAGCTTGCGCCCGGTGGGGCGCTCGGTCTCCGGCCCCTGGGTCAGGGCCAGCGCCTGGGCCAGCAGCCCCTCGCGCAACTGGTCGGCGCGCCAGCGCTGCCAGTCTTCCAACTCTTTGGCCTTGGCCAACGCCGCTTGGGCGCGTGCCTCGAGCTCGGGGCCCGCATGGCGACCGTGCACTTTGACCGCATGGCGCAGTTCACCGGCGTAGCGCCCCATCGCCTTGGTGTGGCCCTCGGCCAGCTCACGCTCCAGCGCCTCGATGGCCGGCAGCAACACCGACTGCGCCAACGCCTGCACCGCCTTCGGCACGGGCACAGCGCTTTCCTCGCGCGCGGGCGATGGCTCGCCGCGCGCGGCGCGAATCTCGTCGGCCCAGACCGGCACGCCGGGCAGGGGCGCTTGGCCGTCGGCCAGCGCCGCCACCGCCTGCGCCAGCGCGGCATCGAAAGCTTGCCACACCGCCTCGAGCTGCTGGCGTGCGCCGTCGAGCTGGGCCGGGTAGCGCGGATCAAGATCCGCCCAGCCGGGCGACTCGACCAACGCCGCTGCGCGCTGCTGCCAGTCCTGCACGTCTTGGGCCAGCGCGTCGCGCGCGGCCTGCGCATCAGCCACCGGTTTGGTCGACAGCAGGTCGATGCGCTGCACGAGCAGCCCCGCCGCTTCGCGTTCGACCTGGATGCGGGTTTGTAAATCTTCGATCGCCTTCATGCGTTCACTCAGGCGCTGGCGCAGGCCCGCCAGCGGCTCGCGCGACAGCGGCGCACCGGCCTTGGCAGCGTCGCGCTGCCAGGCCATGGCGTCGGCCAGATTCAGGCGCGGCGCGGCCAGCAAGGCCTCGGCACGGGCCGCCCACTCGGCGGCAATGGCGTCTTGTGCACGCGCGCGGCGCCGCTCGTCGAGGCGCTCGCGCACCAGCTTGGCCGCCCCTTTGTCGCGCCCCGCGAGTTCGCGGTAGACCTCGGACAACGCCTCGATCGAGGGGTCGGTCGCCAGCCAGTCGCGCAGGCGGGCCGCACGCTCGCCGGAGGTGGGCGCGGTGAAGGCGCCGCCGGTGCGCTGGTCGAGTTCGGACAAAGTGGCTTTCGCGGAGGAAGATTCGGACGCGTTCACGGTTGGGGCGCGGTCTGGCCGCTGGGCAAGACGGGTGACGAAAAAGAAAACGAGGATGGCGGCATCGCGCGTGCGTGCCGGTGCCAACGCCTTATTGTCGCTCACCCGGCCCACAGGTCGAGCGGCGGGTCGTGCACCACGGCCTTGAGCACGTCGCTGCGCGAGACGAAGCCGATCAATCCGCCCGCCTCGCTGACCACCGGCAGCCCCGGCAATCCCGTGACCAGCAGCGCCAACGCCAGGCGCCGCAGCGGGGTTTCGGGGGTGACGGCGGGCACCGGGGTGATCATGATGGCCGCCAGAGGCTGCGCCAGAAAGCTGCGCCAGACCAGGACGCTGTCCTCCGGGCGGGGCAGGCGCTCCGGGCTGAGCAGCTGGCCACGGGTAAACAAGCCCACCAGCCGCCCCTGCGCATCGAGCACCGGGGCCTGTCCCACGTCCTGCTCCGCCAGGCGGCGCCAGCCATCGGCCACCGTCATGCTCTCGTCGACCGTGACGGTCTGCGCCGCCATCACGTCCCGCACATGCTCCAGCGGGTGGCGCTGCGGCGCGGGGTGCTGCACCTCGCCATACGCCTGCACGGCCGCGGCGGCGGGCCGCGGCAGGGGCGGCGCCGCACCGTCGCGCGCGTGCGCCCGCTCCGCCAGCAACGAATAGCCACTGTCGGCAAAATCAGGCCGGTCCACCGGCGTCGACAGCGCCCGCACGCGCGCGGACTGCAGCGTGGGCAACACGCGCCGCAGATCTTCGATCGGGCCGCGGTACATCAGGCCCGAGGTGCCGTAGATGGCCAGCATGTTCACCCTCCAGTGCGCAGCGCCGCCGCGTGGCTGCGCCGACTGCGGGGAGAGGCCGTCAGTCGGGCAGGAACAGCGCCTGCAGATCGCTCAACCAGTCGAACCCCAGCGCGCTGGGTGCCACCCAGCCGTCGTCACGCACGACCAGCCAGCCGCGCTCGCGCGCCTGTTCGATCGTCGCCGATACCGCCTTCATCGGCAAGCCCGTGCGTTCACTAAAGGTGCGCAGCGCAAAGCCGTCGCGCAAGCGCAGCGCGTTGAGCATGAATTCGAAGGGCAGGTCGCGCGCCGTGACCTCGTGTTCCTGCGCCACCGGCTGGCCCGCCAGCGCCTGCTCGACATAGCGCGCCGGGTCACGCCAGCGCACCTGGCGCATGATGCGCTCGGCAAAGCTGAGTTTGCCGTGCGCCCCGGCGCCGATGCCCAGGTAGTCGCCAAACTGCCAGTAGTTGAGGTTGTGCCGACAGCGATGCCCGCGCCGGGCATAGGCAGAGACCTCGTAGCGCTGCAGACCGGCGGCCGCCGTGCGCTCGGTGATCGCGTCCAGCATGGCCGCTGCCGTGTCGTCGTCCGGCAGCACCGGCGGCTGGTGCGCAAACGCGGTGTTGCGCTCGATCGTCAGGTGATAGACCGACAGGTGCGGCGGCGCCACCGCCAACGCCACGTCCAGGTCGCGCTGCAGGTCGGGCAAGGTCTGCCCGGGCAGCGCGTACATCAGGTCGAGGTTGAAGGTCTCGAAGTGGCGCGCCGCCTCCTCGACGGCCGCGCGGGCCTGCGCCGCGTCATGCACGCGTCCGAGCGCGCGCAAAAAGCGGTCGTCGAAGCTTTGCACCCCGATGCTCAGCCGCGTCACGCCAGCGGCGCGAAAGGCAGCGAAGCGCGCGCGCTCGAACGTACCCGGGTTGGCCTCCAGCGTGACCTCGGCATCCGGCTCCAGCGGCAGGCGCGCGCGCACCTGCGACAGCAGCTCGCCGATGACCTCGGGGTCGAACAGGCTGGGCGTGCCGCCGCCGATGAAGACGCTGACCACCGGCCGCCCCCACACCTGCGGCAGGCTCGCCTCCAGATCGACCAGCAGCGCGCGCACATAGTCGCGCTGAGGCAGCGGCCCGCGCTGGTGCTTGGCCGCCCCCCACTCGTGCGAGTTGAAGTCGCAGTACGGACACTTGCGCAGGCACCACGGCAGATGGATGTACAGCGCCAGCGGCGGCAGGTGCGTCAGACGGAGCTGACCCGGGCGCTGCCACTGCAGCACCGCCTCGGCAGCGACCGGCGTCGGGCTCATGGCTGCGGCCACGCGCGCTCCTGCATCAACGCCAGCATCGCACGTGCAGCACGTCCGCGGTGGCTGTGCGCATTCTTGACGTCAGTGGGCAGCTGGGCGAAGGTGCAGCCGAACGTGGGCAGAAACATGACCGGATCGAAACCGAAGCCGCCCTCACCCACTGGCTCGTGGGTGATCACCCCCTCGACCCGGCCCGTGGCCACCAGCGGCTCGGGGTCGTCCGCGTGGCGCAGCGCCACCAGGGTACTGACCATGGCGGCGCGCCGGTCGGTCACGCCACGCATTTGCTCCAGCAGCGCGCGCACGTTGTTGGCGTCGCTCTTGGGGTAGCCGAACTGCGTGCAGAAATGCGCGGTGTCGACGCCCGGCCGCCCCCCCCAGGCCGCGACGCACAGGCCGGCGTCGTCGGCCAGCGCGGGCAGGCCGCTGGCCGCGGCCGCATGGCGCGCCTTGGCCAGCGCGTTTTCTAGAAACGTGCGGTGCGGCTCGGGCGCCTCGGGAATGCCCAGACTGCCCTGCGTGACCAGCTCCAGCCCCAGCGGCGCGAACAAGGCCTGCAACTCCGCCAGCTTGCCCGCGTTGTTGGACGCCAGCACCAGACGGCGCGGTATGACCGGTGCGGTCATCGCCTCACCCCACCTCGGCGCCCGCCAGCACCGCACGCTGCAGGGCGATGAGTTGCTGGATGCCGCGCTCGGCCAGCTCGAGCAGACGCTGCAACGCCTCACGGCCAAAAGGCTCGCCCTCGGCCGTGCCCTGCACCTCGACATACTGCCCGGCCCCGGTCATGACGACGTTCATGTCGGTCGCGCAGCCCGCGTCCTCCACGTAGTCCAGATCGAGCACCGGCACGCCGTCCACGATGCCCACCGACACCGCCGCCACCGGGTGCCGGATCGGGTTGCGCTCGAGCTTGCCTTCCGCCAGCAGGCGCTGCACCGCATCGTGCGCGGCCACGTAGGCGCCGGTGATGGCGGCGGTGCGCGTGCCGCCATCGGCCTGCAGCACGTCGCAGTCCAGCGTCAGGGTGCGCTCGCCCAACGCCGCCAGGTCGAATACCGCACGCAGCGAGCGGCCAATGAGGCGCTGGATCTCCTGCGTGCGGCCGCTTTGTTTGCCGCGCGCCGCCTCGCGCTCGCTGCGGGTGTGGGTCGAGCGCGGCAGCATGCCGTACTCCGCCGTCACCCAGCCCTCGCCGCTGCCTTTTTTGTGCGGCGGCACGCGCTCTTCCACCGACGCCGTGCACAGCACGCGCGTGCGGCCGAACTCGATCAACACCGATCCCTCGGCGTGGACGGTGTAGCCGCGGGTGATGCGCACCGGGCGCAATTCGTCGGGGGCGCGGCCGTCGTGGCGGCGCTGGGCACTGGCTGTCAGAAACGTGTCGTCGGTCATGGAAAGGGTCGAAGTTCAAGAGGGGCGCTTGCGCTCCGGTCGCGTCGGCACCTGGGCCGGGGGTGTCTGGCGCCGGGTGCGACGGATGGCGTCGTTGATTTCGGCAATGGTACGCTCGATCTCGGCGTCGTCGAGCTCGGCAGCGGGCAACCCCTCAGCCGGCAGCGGGGCGGGCGCAGCCGCCGCGTGCGCCAGCCACGCCGGCTCGAGCACCTGAGTGGAGGGAAATCCATCGTCGGCCTGCCACTCCAGCCCGATGAGCGAGACGTTGTCACCGTGCCGCCCGCCCCGCCGCACGGCCAGCTCGGACAGCTGCGCCACCGCATCGGCCAGCGGCACCCCATACAGGCCGGAGGCCAGGTCGTCGTCGTCCATCACTGCCCACAGCCCGTCGGAGCACAACAGCACGCGATCGCCATGCCGCAACGCCACCGGCCCCAGCACATCGTACAGCGGCGGCGTGTCCGATCCCAGACAGGTGAACAACACGCTGCGGGACACGCTGGCGGGCCGCGTGGCGAACAGCTCCGGCTTGTCGTGGTAGCTGTGGTCGCGCGTGCGCGCGACCAACCGCCCGTCCCGCGCCCAGTACAGGCGCGAGTCGCCGCTGTGCAGCGCGGTCAGCTCGCCGTCCTGCACCACGGCAGCCACGACCGTCGTGCGGGGATGCTCGGTGCGGTGATGCGCGTGGGCAAAATCGACGATGGCCTGGCTGGCTTGCATCACGGTCGCCTCCAGAAACGCCCGGGGGTCGGCCAGCTTCGGGACGGCTTGCCCGACGAAAGCTTGCACGAAGGTGCGCACCGCGATGTCCGCCGCCTGGTCCCCGTCGGGATGCCCCCCCATGCCGTCGGCCAGCACCAGCAGCACGGCCTGTCGGGTGTCGGTGTAGCCCACGCGGTCTTCGTTGCGCGCCCGCCCGCCGATGTGGCTGGCCTGGTAGACGGAAAACTTCACGGCGGCTCCAGAAAGCTGGAACGCTGACTCTGCGGGGTGGCCGCCGACGCCGTGCGCGTCAGACCGAGACGGTCACGCCAGCGCTGCCACCACGGCGCCGCGACCGCCTCCTCGAGCGAGTCCTCGCGCGCCAGCTCGCGTTGCAGTGCAAACACCGACTGCGGCCGCGACAGGGGGTCGAGCGCCATGCACCACTGCACCACCTGGATCAGGTTGTCCGAGTACACCCCGCGCAAGCGGGCCAGCGAGGCCGGCAGCCGGTCCTTGTCCTGGCGCTGGGGCGCATCGTGCGGCGGATAGCCCTGCATGCACGCGTACAGGCAGGCGCCGATGGCGTAGATGTCGGTCCACGGCCCCAACCCCGCTCCCCCGGTGCGGCGGTACATCTCGGGCGCGGCAAAGCCGGGGGTGTACATGGGCCGCACGAACGTGCCTTCGGTGTTGAGCACCTCGCGCGCCGCGCCGAAGTCGATCAGCACCGCGCGGTTGTCGTCCGTGATGAAAATGTTGGCCGGCTTGATGTCGAGGTGCAGCATCTTGTGCTGGTGCACGATGCGCAACCCGCGCAAAATCTCGTCGAAAAGCGAGCGTATGGTCGCTTCGCGCAGCACCTTTTTGCGCTGCCGACTGCGTGCGGCGACGATGAACTCCTGCAGCGATGCGCCGCGCAGGTAGTCCATCACCATGTAGACAGTCTCGTTTTCGCGAAAGAAATTGAGGACGCCCACGACCGCCGGGTGCGAAATTTGCGCCAGTGCGCGGCCTTCCTCAAAAAAGCTGCGCAGGCCCAAGCGATACAAGGCTTGTTTGTCCGGCGCCACGACCGGCAGCAGCTCGCCGGGGGCTCGCATCGCGAGCGAGGCCGGCAGGTACTCCTTGATCGCGACCTCCTGGCCATGGGCGTCGAGGGCCAGATAGACCAGCCCGAAGCCACCGGCCGCTAGCAGGCGCACGATCCGGTAGCCGCCGATCACGGTGTCTGGCGGCAGGGGAGCTGGCTTGGTCTTTGACATAATCGGTGCATGCGCAACCCCCGCCCCCAGCGACCGACGCCGCCCGCGGGGCCGCCCTCCATCTGAAATGCCAATGCCAGTGTACAGCATGACCGGCTATGCCACGGGGCAAACCGACCCCGCAGCGGCACGGGCCGACACCGATGCCCCCCAGCGCGCGATGGGCACCATCGGGTTAGAGGTGCGCGCCGTCAACAGCCGCTTTCTGGACCTGTCGCTGCGCCTGCCCGACGAGCTGCGTACTGCCGAGCCCGCCTTGCGCGAGTGTGTCGCGGCACGCGTACGGCGCGGCAAGGTGGAACTGCGCGCCTGGATCGAGCAACGGGGCGAGGCAGCGCTGCGCGCGCCCAGCGCGGTCGAGCTGCAGCGGCTGTCGGGCGTACAGGAGCAAGTGCAAGCCTGGCTGCCGCAGGCCCGGGGACTCTCGGTGGCCGAAGTGCTGCAGCTCGCCCAGCGCGGAAATGCCTCTGGTACGGATTGGCGTGAGCCGCTGCTCGCACTGGCGCAGCGCGTGCTCGATGACTTCAACGCGGCGCGCGAGCGCGAAGGCGCCCGGCTGGTAGCGATGCTGAGGGACCGGGTGGCGCAACTGCGCGCGCTCGCCGAGCAGGCCGCCCCCCTCGTGCCGCAGGTCGTGGCACAGCAGCGGGAGCGCTTCTTGCAGCGTTTTCACGATGCGCTGGGTGCCACGCCAGCCGACCCCGCCGCGCTGCAGGAGCGCGCGTTGGCCGAAGCGGCGGCCTTCGCCGTGCGGGTGGACGTGGCCGAGGAGCTTACCCGGCTGCAGTCACACCTGACGGAAATCGAGCGGCTGCTCGAGCGCGGCGGCGAGGTCGGCAAGCGGCTCGACTTCCTGATCCAAGAGCTGCACCGCGAAGCCAACACGCTGGGCTCGAAGTCGGCCAGCCTCGAACTCACGCGCCTGTCGGTCGACATGAAAGTGCTGATCGAGCAGCTGCGCGAACAGGTCCAAAACCTCGAATGAACCGCATGGATTACCCTGGCAATCTGTTCGTCGTGGCCGCACCCAGCGGCACCGGCAAGTCCAGCCTGGTCAAGGCGCTGCTCGAGGTCGACTCGCGCATGGAGCTGTCGGTCTCGCACACCACGCGCGCGCCGCGCGGGCAGGAGGTGCACGGGCGCGAGTACTACTTCGTCAGCGACGACGAGTTCGACCGCATGATCGAGGCCGACGCCTTCGTCGAGTGGGCGCAGGTGCACAACCGGCGCTACGGCACATCGCGCAAAGCTATCGAAGACAAGATCGCGGCCGGCGCCGACATCGTGCTCGAGATCGACTACCAGGGCGCGCTGCAGATCCGTCGCCAGTTTGCCAACGCGGTGCTGATTTTCATCTTGCCGCCCAGTTGGGACGAGCTGCGGCGCCGGCTGCAGCGCCGCGGCGAAGACAGCGATGACGTCATCGAGCTGCGCCTGCGCAACGCGGCGCAGGAGATGGCCCACGTCCACGAATTCGACTACGTTATAATCAATGAGGTTTTCGAGCGCGCGCTGTTCGACCTCAAAACGATCACGCACTCGCAGCGGCTGCGGGTAGCGGCACAGCGGCGCGCCCGGGCCGAGGTCTTTCAGGCCTTGGGCATTCCCCAACCCCCTACTTGCTAACTGCCGGAGGTTTCCATGGCACGCATCACCGTCGAGGATTGCCTGGAGAAGATTCCGAACCGCTTCCAGCTCGTGCTCGCGGCCACTTACCGCGCGCGCATGCTCAACCAAGGCCACGCGCCCAAGATCGAATCCCGCAACAAACCCGCCGTGACGGCCCTGCGAGAAATCGCCGCTGGGCTGGTCGGGCTCGAGATGCTGCGCAAGGTCCCGGTCTGACCGGCGCGCGTGCGCGCAAAACCAGGCGCTCACACCGAGCGCCTTTTTTGTTTACATTAGCAGGGTGAGTGTCGAAACCCTAAGCTTAGCCGTTGGCACCTCATTCGGCGCCCGTCCGCCCGCCACGCCCCCTCAGGCAGCGGCGAGTGCGGCAGCGGCCAGCTTTGCGGCACTCGAGTCCCGGCTGGGTTATCTGTCCGCGCACGAGGTCGAGCAGGTACGCCAGGCGTACCGCTTCGCCGACCAGGCCCACCTGGGCCAGATGCGCAAAAACGGTGACCCCTACATCACACACCCGATCGCGGTCGCGCAGCTGTGCACCGAATGGAAGCTCGACGCGCAGGCCCTGTGTGCAGCCCTGCTGCATGACGTGCTGGAGGACTGTGGCGTCTCCAAAGCCGAATTGACCGAGCGCTTCGGCGCCGCGGTTGCCGACCTGGTCGATGGCCTGACCAAGCTGGACAAGCTGGCGTTCGATAGCCGCGAGCAAGGCCAGGCGGAGTCGTTTCGCAAAATGCTGCTGGCCATGGCGCGCGACGTGCGCGTCATCCTCATCAAGCTGGCCGACCGGCTGCACAACATGCGCACCATGGGCGACATGCCGCGCCACAAATGGGCGCGCATCGCACGCGAGACGCTCGACATCTACGCCCCGATCGCGCACCGTCTCGGGCTCAACAATCTCTATCGCGAGCTGCAGGACCTGGCGTTTCGCTACCTGCATCCTTGGCGCTACCAGGCGCTGTCCAAGGCCCTGGCGCGCTCGCGTGCACGTCGCCACGACTTGATCGCTCGCGTGCAAGGCGAGGTCGAGGCCGCGTTTCGCGACAGCGGCCTGGATGTGCACATCACCGGGCGCGAAAAAACCCTGTACTCCATCTACCGCAAGATGGATACCAAACACCTGTCATTCGCACAGGTGACCGACATCTACGGCTTTCGCATCATCGTCCCGCAGGTGCTGGACTGCTACACCGCGCTGGGCGTGTTGCACCAGCTCTACAAGCCCCTGCCGGGCAAGTTTCGGGACTACATCGCCATCCCCAAGGTCAACGGCTACCAGTCGCTGCACACGACGCTGGTCGGGCCGTTCGGCACGGCAATCGAATTTCAGCTGCGCACGCCCACCATGGATGTGGTGGCTGAATCCGGCATCGCCGCGCACTGGCTGTACAAGGTCGGTGAGGCGGGAGACGCCTCGGCACAGACGCTCAACGCGCAGTGGCTGCAGTCGCTGCTCGACATCCAGCAAGAGACCAAGGATTCGGGCGAATTCTGGGACCACGTGCGCATCGACCTCTTTCCGGACTCCGTCTACGTCTTCACGCCCAAGAGCAAGATCCTGGCGCTGCCCCGGGGGGCCACGGCGGTCGACTTCGCCTACGCCATCCACAGCGACGTCGGCCACCGCGCCATCGGTGCCACGGTCAATGGCGAGCAGGTACCGCTGCGCACCGAACTGCACAACGGCGACGTGGTGGAAATCACCACCTCGCCGCACGCCAAACCCAACCCTGCGTGGCTCGGTTTCGTCAAGACCGGCCGCGCGCGCTCCAAGATCCGTCATTACCTCAAGACGCTGGCCCAAGAAGAATCGCGCGCCTTGGGCGAGCGCCTGCTGCAACAGGCGTTGCGCGCGGAAGGTATTCCCAACCTGCCGACGGAGGACGCGGCGGGTCAGCCGATCTGGGACAAGCTGCTGCGCTTCACCGGTAACCGCACGCGCGACGAGCTGTTGATCGACATCGGCCTCGGGCGCCGCATCGCGGGCATGGTGGGAAAGAAGCTCGCCGCGCTGATGGCCGAAGCCGGCACTCGCCCCGACGTGCTGCTCATCAGCCAGGAGCGCTTTGGCACCCCGACCGAGGACCAACCCAGCCAGGGCGTGGTCACGCTCGATGGCAGTGAAGGCGCGTCCGTGGTCTACGCGCCGTGCTGCCGGCCGATCCCCGGTGACCGCATCGTCGGCTACCTGGGCCGCGGTGAGGGGCTGGCCGTGCACACCGAGGACTGCCCGGTCGTGCGCCGGCTGCTGCACCGCGACCGCGAACGTTTTCTCGAAGTCGAGTGGGCCGAGGATCTCACCCGCCCGTTCGAGTCGACGGTCGTCGTGACCGTCAGCAACGGCAAAGGTGTGCTGGCGCGTGTGGCGGCCGCCATCGCCACCGCTGAAGCCGACATCACCCACATCCACATGGGTGACGAGGCCGCCCAGTCCACCACCGAGCTGCGCTTCACGATCGCGGTGCGCGACCGCGTGCATCTGGCGCAGGTCTTGCGACAGCTGCGCCGCACGCCATCGGTGTTGCGTGCGCAGCGCCAGCGGCCCGCGCGATCGGCCGACGCCGGCCAGTGACGCGCGCACACGGCACGACTGGCGCTGCGGCGACGCTCAAGACGGTGTGCCACCGTCAGGCGCGGGGTACTGCACGCGCACGATTTCGAGCACCTCCACCCCGGCGGGCGTGCGCAAGCGCACCTCGTCGCCTTCGCGCGCCTTGAGCAGCGCCTGGGCGACGGGCGAAATCCAGCTCACTTGGCCCTGGCGGCTGTCCGCCTCGTCGATGCCGAGGATGGTCACCGTCTCTTCGCTGCCATCGGCGCGGGCGAAGGTGACCGTGGCGCCAAAAAACACCTGGTCCTTGCCGTGGTGCACGCTGGGATCGACGACCTCGGCGCGCTCGAGCCGCTTGGTCAGAAAACGGATGCGGCGATCGATCTCGCGCAGGCGCTTCTTGCCGTAGAGGTAGTCGCCGTTTTCCGAGCGGTCGCCGTTGCTGGCCGCCCAGGACACGGTTTCGACCACGCGCGGCCGCTCCTCGTCGATGAGGTGCATCAGCTCCGCGCGCAGCCGGGCGTAACCCGCGGGCGTCATGTAGTTGCGGCTGCCCTGGGGCAGGCGCGCCTCGGGCAGATCGTCCTCGTCGTCGGTGTCGAGTTCCTTGGTGAATGCCTTGCTCATGGGGCGAACCTTACACCAGCGCCAGCCGATCGGCGCGGCGCGCGGCTTGCTACCATCACGCCATGCCAACCAACCACAGGGAGAACCCCAGCACCGACGCCGTCAGCGGCCCGGGTAGCCGCCCCCACGGTGGCGCGCCGGCCTCCGGCCTGGTGGTGGTGCACGGCAACCGGGCCGAGCGCCTGCTCGAGGTGGCGCTGCAGTGGAACCGGCAACAGCCCCTACCGCCGCTGGACAACGACGTCTGGCTCGTGCCGTCGCACGGCGTGGGGCAGTGGATCCGGCAGACCATGGCTGCCGCGCCGGGCGGCATCGCCGCCGGGGTCGAGTGGCTGTTGCCCGCGCAATGGCTGTGGCAAGCCTACCGCGCGGTGCTCGGCACCGACGCCGTGCCCGACACCCCGGTGCTGGCCGAAGGGCCACTGACGTGGCGCCTGTGGCGCCTGTTGCCCACCTTGACGGACGAACCCTTTGCCCCCCTGCGCGCCTATCTGGCCAACGACACGGACGGCCGCAAGCGCGGACAACTGGCGCACCGGCTGGCCGACCTGTACGACCAGTACCAGGTCTACCGCGCCGACTGGCTGGCCGACTGGGCAGCGGGCCGCGACCAGTGGCGCGACGCTCACGGCCGCGCACACCCGCTGGCCCCGGAGCAGCAGTGGCAGTCCGCCTTGTGGCGGCGCATCCGCGCCGACCTCGGCGCCGACGCCCAATCCATCCCCAGTGCCAGCCGCGCCGACATTCATGCAGCCTTTATGGCCGCTGCCCTTGCAGGATGCGGCGAGCGCCCCCCGGGGCTGCCCTCGCGGCTGACCGTCTTTGGGCTCAGCGCGCTGCCGCCACCCGTGCTGGAGGCGCTGGCCGTGGCGGCACGTTGGCTGCCCATCTTGGTCTGCGTGCTCAACCCGTGTCAGTATTACTGGGCCGACACCGTCCCCGACGCGGCCTGGCTGGCCCGCATCGACGCGCGTTGGCGCGAACGCGCAGCGCGCCGCCCCGGCAGCCCCGCACAGCTGGACGAAGGCACGCTCGCCCAACACAGCCACCCGCTGCTTGCGGCCTGGGGCCGCCAGGGGCGCGACTTCATTGCGCTGCTGCAGGCGCACGAAGACCGGCCGCTGCGCGATGCGCTGGATGCGCAGCTGCGCGCGTGGGGCAACCGTGTCGACCTGTTCGACGCGCTGCCAGACGGCGCCGAAGCGGCGTCCGAGCGCGCCACGCTGCTGGCCCAGCTGCAAGACGACATCCTGCATGGCCGTCCGCTGGCCGAGACACGGCAGCGCTGGTCAGCGGTCGATCCCACCCGCGACGATTCGCTGCGCTTTCACGTCTGCCACACCGCGCTGCGCGAGGTGGAGGTGCTGCACGATCAGGTGCTGGCCGAGCTGCACCGCGACCCGACGCTGCAGCCGCGCGACATTCTGGTGATGGTGCCGGACGTGGCCGTTTATGCACCGCTGTTTCACGCCGTCTTCGGCCGCATCCCGCGCCACGATCCGCGCCATGTGCCCTACACTATCAGCGACTGGGTCGAAGACGCCGGCACGCGCCTGCAGCAAGCCGTCGCCGAGCTGCTGGCGCTGCCGCGCAGACGCCTGGGCGCGAGCGAGGTGCTGGGCTGGCTCGACGTGCCAGCGTTCGCGCGCCGCTTCCGGATCACCCTCGACCAGCGCGAACGGCTGCAGCGCTGGATCGCCGACGCTGGCATCCGCTGGGGAATCGACGTCGCCCACCGCGTGCAGCTGGGCCTGGTGGATCCGGCCGATGCGCACGCGGCGCGGCTGAGCTGGCGCGACGGCCTGCAGCGGCTCTGGCTGGGCTATGTCCTCGGCCCCGACGACACCGAATGGCGCGGCAGCGTGCCCGTGGGCGGCGTCTCGCCGCTGGAAGTCGACGGCATCGAGCGCCTGCAAACCGTGATCGATACCCTGCAGCGGCTGACGCACAGCCTGGCCACACCGACCGACGCGGCTGCTTGGGTGCCGCGGCTGCTGGCGTTGCTCGACGACTGCTTCGACGTCGACGCCCCCCAGGCCGACCCCGCGGAAGTGCGCGCGCTGCAACGGCTGCGCAGCGCGGCGCTGGAGTGGGGCCTGGAGGCCGCTGCCGCCGGGTCAGAACCACTGCCCTTGGCCGTGGTGGCCGAAGCGTGGCTCGCGCGCGCCGCCCTGCCCCCGCCACGGCAGCGCTTTCTCAACGGCACGCTCACCGTCGCGACGCTGCTGCCCATGCGGGCGGTGCCGTTTCGCGTCATCCACCTGCTGGGCATGGACGATGCGTCCTACCCGCGGCGGCACACGGCGGACGACTTCGACCTCATGGCCTTGCACCCACGCCCGGGTGACCGGCAGCGCCGCCACGAGGACCAGTACCTGTTTCTGGAGGCCTTGCTGTCGGCGCGCGAGCGGCTGACGTTGTCGTGGGTGGGTCACAGCCCGGTGGACGACGGCGAGCGCGCCCCGTCCGCGCTGGTCGCACAGCTGCGCCAGCACATCGCCGCCGGCTGGCGGCTGACCGGGTGCGACCGGGACGATGCTGGGGACGCGCTGCTGGCGGCGCTGACCACCCGGCACCGCCTGCAGCCCTTCGATGCGGCCTACTTTCCCGCCACGCCCGACCCCCGGCAGCCGCCCCCGCCCGGCCTGCCGTGGTTCAGCTACGCGCACGAGTGGCTGCCCGCGCGCCAGCCGCGCGACGACGCCGCGACACTGCCGCCGTGGACACCCGACGCCCCGCTGGACACCGCCCAGCTCGGCGCCTTCTTGCGCAACCCGGCACGGGCGTTCTTTCAACAGCGCCTGCGCGTCCATTTGGCCGACGCGGCACCGGCCGATGACGACCGCGACATCCTCGAACCCGACGGCCTGAGCCGCTGGCGCATGGATACGGCGTGGGTGGCGGCCGTGGTGCGTCAGGCGCGCGCCGGTGCGCCGCTCAAGGCCGCGCTGGCCGCAGCCGAGGCCGTCTGGCGTCGCGCCATCGCCCGTGGCGAGTGGCCACCCGGCACGTTTGGCGACACCCTCGCCGGCGACTGGAACACGCAAGCCAGGCGCGTCTGGTCCCTGGCGGGTGAATTTTTCCGCCGCCACCCCCTGGCGCAGACCCAGCCCGACTGGCTGGACGAACCTGCCCCCGGGTGCGACCCCGTGGTGCGCGTGCGCGATGCGCTCGGACCCGTCCACCGCGCCGAGGACGGCACGCGCGCGCGGCTGCTGTGGCAAGGCAGCGCCGTCATCGAGAACCCATCGGGCAACGGCGGGCAGTACCGGCTGCACACGCTCACCTCGGCCTGGGTGCAGCACCTGGCCCACCACCGCGCCGGCGGGCCACTGGCCACCTGGGTACTCAGCCCACGCGGGGCGGTTGTGTTGTCGCCCCTGTCACCAGAGCAGGCCGATGCCGCTTGGGAGTCCCTGCTGCGCCACTGGTGGGCCGGCATGTCTGCTCCCTGCCGGTTCGAACCCAAGAGTGCCGCCGCCTGGCTGCGCAACGAAGAACGCGCCGGTGCCCGCGCCGCGTGGCTCGCGGCGCGCCTGGTCTACGAAGGCAACGAGCACCAGCGCGGCGTGCTCGACACCGACCCCGACTGGCGGCGCGCCTGCCCCGATTTCGCCGCCCTGGCCGGGCCACTGGATGGTGCCGAGCACAGCCCGCTGGCGCAGACGGCGCGCGCGCTGCTGCGGCCGCTGCGCGACGCCCTGTCATCACCCCCTCGCCACGACGCCGACGATCAGCCATGAGCACCGTGCACGACCTGCGATCCATCGGGGACTTTCCGCTGCAGGGCAGCCAGCTCATCGAAGCCAGCGCCGGCACCGGCAAAACCTGGACCATCGCCATGCTTTACCTGCGGCTGGTGCTGGGGCCACATCCGGGCGCGGCGGCCATCGAGCGGGCGCTGCACCCGCGCGAGATTCTGGTCGTCACCTTCACCGACGCCGCGACCCAGGAGCTGAAAAACCGCATCCGGCAGCGCCTGGCCGAGGCGGCCTCGGTCTTTCGCGACGGGCAGCGCGACCCCGACGCCTGGCCCGAAGCGCTGCAGCCCATCGCCGCGCTGCGCGCCCTGTACCCACCAACGGACTGGCCGGCGCTGGCCCAGCGGTTGCAATATGCCGCCGACGCGATGGACGAAGCCGCCATCGCCACCCTGCACGGCTGGTGCCAGCGCGTACTGCGCGAGCAGGCATTCGCCAGCGGCACGCCGTTCACGCTCACGCTCGTGCCCGACCCAGCCGACGCCATCGAGGAAGCGGCCGCCGACCTGTGGCGCCTGCAAATCCAGCCGCTGCCTGCAGAGTTGGCCCGCTGGGTAGCGCAGACCTGGACCGGCCCGCAGGCGCTGGCGGCCGAGGTGCGCCCACTGCTGCCCCACGCCGACCGCTGGCACGCCACCGACCCACCGCTGGCCGACACCCCGGTCGCCGAGGGACTGGCACGCGCCCTGGACGCGCGCCAGGCGGCGCTCGTCGCGCTCAAGACACCCTGGGTGTCGCACGCGCAAGCCGCGCTGGAGGCGCTCGACGCCGGCATCCTGCCCAAAACACTGGGACGGCGCAGCGACGTCGAGCGCTGGCTGAACACCCTGCAGCGCTGGGCGCAGGATCCGGACGACGACCAACCCCCGAAACTGGGCACGGGCCTCGGGCGCTTGCGCCGCGACTGGCTGCAGGCCCAGTATCCGGACGGTGCCATCCCCCCCGCGGTCGCCGCGCTGGCGATCTGGGATGGCATCCCCGCGCTGCTCGAGGCGTTGCCGCGCCTGCCCTCGCCGCTGGGCTGGCTGTGGCGCCACGCGGCCGTTTGGGTGCAGCGCCGCATCGCCGAGCAATGGGCGCAGCGCGACCAGGTGGACTTCGACGGCTTGCTGCGCCGCCTGGCCCAGGCCTTGGATGGCCCCACTGGCGCGGCACTGGCGGCGCGCGCGCGCGCGCGCTGGCCGGTCGCGCTGGTGGACGAATTTCAGGACACCGACCCCACCCAGCTGCACATCCTCGACCGCATCTACACCCTGGCGCAGCCGGCGCCCCATACCGCCCTCATCCTCATCGGCGACCCCAAGCAAGCCATCTACGCCTTTCGGCAAGCCGACATCCACAGTTACCTGTTGGCGCGCCGCGCGTGCAGCGGGCGGCTGTGGCGGCTCGACACCAACCGCCGCTCCAGCGCCGACATGGTCGCCGCGGTCAACCACGTCTTTGACCACGCGCAGGCGCGGCGGGCCGAGGGGGCGTTTCTGTTTCGCCGCGGGGACGACGATCCGCTGCCCTTCGTGCCCGTGCAGGCCGAGGGGCGAGCACCCCCATGGACGCGGGGGCCCGGCGGCCCTGCGCTGCCCGCGCTGATCCTGGCGCACGTGCGACCCGGCGCTGAGCCGTGGTCGAAAGAACGCCTGCGCGACGCCGTGGCCGACGCCTGCGCCAACCAAGTGGTGCAGTGGTTGCAACAGGCCAGCGAACACCGGCTGGGCTGGTCGACCGGCGAGGGCTGGCGGCCCCTGCGCCCTGCCGACATCGCCATCCTGGTCAACGACCGGTACGAGGCGCAGGCGCTGCAGCGGGCGCTGCGCCAGCGCGGCCTGGCCAGCGTCTATCGGTCCGACCGGGAGTCGGTCTACGCCAGCCCTGAAGCCGAAGACCTGGCGCGCTGGCTGCACGCCTGTGCCCACCCGCGCGATGGCGACACCATCCGGGCCGCGCTGGCCACCGCCAGCCTGGATCTGACGCCTGCCGACATCGAGCGCCTGACCAGCGACGATGGCGCATGGGAGCAGACGATCGAGCGCTTCGAGCGCTACCACGACCTGTGGCAGCGCCACGGCGTGCTGCCCGCCGTGCGCGCGTTGCTGCATGACTTCCAGGTGCCGCAGCGCCTGCTGGCACGCGCTGGCGAGCACAGCGGTGAGCGCACCCTGACCAACCTGCTGCACCTGGCCGAGCTGCTGCAGCGCATCGCCGCCCCGCTGGCGGGCGCCCCGCATGGCATGGCCACCGTTTGGCAACACTTGCAACGCGCGCGCCAGCGGGCGCTGCGCGGCACCGCCGCCGCGGGCGACGACAGCGCCACGGCGCAGCTGCGCCTGGACAGCGAGCGCGAGCGCATCCCCATCGTCACCGTGCACAAATCCAAGGGGCTCGAATACCCGGTCGTGTGCTACCCCTTTGCGATGCACGCCAAATCCATCGATGGCAAGGTCTCGGGCCGCGGGGTGCGCTGCCTGACCTGGCATGACGACGAGGGTCGGCTACAGATCACCCTGAGCGACGAGGGCGAGCGCTGGACACACGCGGTCGAGCGCGCCGATGCCGAGCGCCGCGCCGAGGACGTCCGGCGGCTCTACGTGGCGCTGACACGCGCGC
Source organism: Tepidimonas sp. HKU77 (assembly GCF_049728535.1). Taxonomy (NCBI): domain Bacteria; kingdom Pseudomonadati; phylum Pseudomonadota; class Betaproteobacteria; order Burkholderiales; genus Tepidimonas; species Tepidimonas sp. HKU77. The sequence continues at coordinate 385,472 of NZ_CP187300.1, forward strand.
GCCACGCCACCTGGGTAGGACTGGCGGCCACGGACACGCTGCCCACCAGCGCCCTGGGCCATGTGCTGGGCATCGACGCCCTGCCCGCGTCCAACGCCGACGACGGGCTCGGCGCGCGCGCCCAGGCGCTGGCCCAGGGCTGTGCGGTCATCGCCGTCCAGACCTGGGACGCCGCGCAGCCGACACTGCGCTGGACACCAGCGGCAGACACGCCGGGTGCCAACGACGCCCCCACCCCGGTGGCCGCCCGCATCGCGCCGTCCTCGCCACGGCCTCTCTGGTGGATCGCCAGCTACACCGCGCTGCTCGCCCCAACGGGCGAGGACGCCGGGGATGCCGCCCCCTCCTACCCGACCGCCGCATCGGATTCGGCGCGCGATGAGCCATTCGACGAGGCGCTCGGCACCCTCGCGCTGCCGGACGCCCTTGCCGACCCCCGCGATCCCGTGGCGGCTCCCGCCACGCCGCCGGCCGCCTGGCACCGCTGGCCACGCGGGCCGCAGGCGGGCACCGCCCTGCACGCCCTGCTGGAGCAGTGTGCGCACCAGGGGTTCGCACACATTGCCACCCAGCCCGCGCAACTGGCATCGATGGCCCAGGCCGTGCTGGAGCGCCACGGCTGGCCGACCAACCGCCTGGAGTCCGACGCGGCGGATCTGGCGCAATGGGCGGGCGCCATGATGGCCACCCCGCTGCCGCTGCCCGGCGTGGCAGACACCGCGGTCGCGCTCAGCCAGTTGCGCGCCGTGCAGCCAGAGTGGGAATTCTGGCTCGGCGCGCAGCGGCTGGAGGCGGCCACGCTCGACGCTTGGGTGCGGGCGCACGTGCCCGGGCTCGACCCCCGCCCCGCGCTGCGCCCCACCGTGCTCGAGGGCATGCTCAAAGGGTTCATCGATCTGGTGTTCGAGCACGGGGGGCGCTACTACGTACTGGACCACAAATCGAACGCCTTGGGCGGCGATGACTCCGCGTACCACCCGCAGGCCGTACAGGCCGCCGTGGCGGCGCACCGCTACGACCTGCAAGCGGTGCTGTACCTGGTGGCCCTGCACCGCCTGCTGCGGCAGCGCTTGCCCAGCTACTCCCCTGCGCACCACTTAGGGGGTGCGCTGTGTGTCTTCTGGCGCGGGCTGGCCACGCCGGGCCGCGGTGTCTATGCACTGCCCGCGCCGGTCGCACTCATCGAACGCTTGGATGCCGCGCTATCGGGCCACACCGCTGCGGAGGCCGTATGAGCACACCGGACGAACTCCAAGCCTGGTTGGCCCGCGGGTTAGCGAGCCAAGAGCTGCGCCCCTGCGACGCAGCATTGGCCCGCTTCGGCCGCGAGCAGGTACCCGACGCGCCGGTACCCGCCTTGTTGGCCGCGGCCTGCTTGAGCCGCCGTGTCGGCGATGGTCACATCTGCCTGTCGTTGCTCGACACCGCCGACGACAGCGCAGGCCCCTGCACGCGCTGGTTGCGGCAGCGCTGGGCCACCCTCCCGGCCGCGCTCGACCATCCGCACTGGATCGGCGACGGCAGCACGCCCACCCCGCTCGTGCGCCACGGGACGCGGCTGTACCTGTGGCGCCACTGGGTGCGTGAGCAAGCCGTCGCACGCGCCCTGGCCAAGCGGTTGCGCCTGCCAGCAACCGATACGCTCGATCCACACCGGCTGCGCCCGTGGCTGGACGCCCTCTTTGGCCCGCCCGCGCAACGCCCCACCCAGCCGGACTGGCAGTGCATCGGCGCGGCCCTGGCCGCGCGCGCGCCGCTGGCCATCCTCACCGGTGGACCTGGGGCGGGCAAAACCACCACCGTCGTGCGCCTGCTCACCCTGTTGCAAGGGCTGGCGCTGTCGGAGGGACGATCGCCCTGGCGTATCGGCTTGGCCGCCCCCACCGGCAAAGCCGCGGCCCGCCTGAGCCAGTCCATCGCGGTGGCGCTCGAGCGCATGCCCTGGGGCGCACTGCCACTGTCCGAAGCCGCACGGACCACCCTGCGCGAGGCCGTGCCCGCCGAGGTCCGCACGCTGCACCGCCTCATCGGCCGACGCGGTGACGGCACGGGCGCGCGCCACCACCCGGAAAACCCGCTGTGGCTCGACCTGCTGGTCATCGACGAGGCCTCGATGGTCGATCTGGAACTGCTGCACGATGCGCTGCAGGCCATTCCCGCCCACACGCGGCTGGTGCTGATCGGCGACGCCGACCAGCTCGCCTCGGTAGAAGCCGGTGCCGTGCTCGCCCAACTGTGCGAGCGCGCCGCCGACGGCCACTACCGGCCCGAGGTGGCCGACTGGCTGCAGCAGGCCACTGGGCAGACCCTCCCCAGCGGCCTGATCGACCCCGCCGGCACGGCACTGGACCAGGCGGTGGTGATGCTGCGCCACAGCCACCGCTTTGGCGGCGACAGCGGTATCGGCCGCTGGGCCGCGGCAGTCAACCATGGCGCCGAGGCGGACGTGCAGGCGCTGCTCGCCACGCCCCTGCCCGACGTGACCGTCATCCCCCGGACGCCAGACAGCAGCGATGCCGCCTGGGAAGCGGCTTGGCAGCGCGTCGTGTTCGACGGTCTGCTGCCCTGGTTGCAGCGGCTGCGTGCGGGCCCCGATGACGACGGCGCGGCCGCGCGGGCCGCCTGGGCGCGCGCGCTGCTGGCGGCGCACGCCCGCTTTCAGGTGCTGTGCGCGCTGCGCGATGGGCCCTGGGGCGTAGCCGGGCTCAACCAGCGCATCGCGCGCTGGCTGCAGCGGGCCGGGTGGCTGGACCTGCCCCCCGCCGCGCACGGGCACGACGGCTGGTACGCCGGCCGCCCCGTGCTCGTCACCCGCAATGCCCCGGCGCTGGGCCTGATGAACGGCGATCTGGGGCTGGTCTTGCCGCACCCGCCACACCCGGACGACCCGGTACGTCGCCCCCGCTGGCGCGTGGCCTTCGCCGCCCCGGACCAGCCCGAGGGCGTGCGCTGGGCCCTGCCCGGGCAATTGCCCGACGTCCAGACCGCCTTTGCGCTGACCGTGCACAAGTCCCAGGGCTCAGAGTTCGACCATGTGCTGCTCGTGCTGCCCCCCCAGGCCGATACCCCGGTGCTGACGCGCGAGCTGCTCTACACCGGCATCACCCGTGCCCGCCAGCGCCTGACACTCGTGTTGCCCGGCGGCCACGACACGGTGCGGCGGGCAACTGCCCGCCTCACCCAGCGCGACAGCGGCCTGCGCCAGGCCGTGCTGGACGCGCTACCATAGGCGGGCCAAGCATTTCGAACGACCGTTCGCCCTTCACCGCCCTCTCATGACTTACTGCGTCGCCGTCAAACTCAAGGCTGGCATGGTCTTTCTGTCCGACTCGCGCACCAACGCCGGCCTGGACCAGATCAGCACCTTCCGCAAAATGATCGTCTACGAAAAACCGGGCGACCGCTTCATGGTGCTGCTGTCGGCGGGCAACCTGAGCATCTCGCAGTCGATCCGCGAAATCCTGCAGACCGAGCAGCTGCAAGACCCCGCCGGTGGCGAGCCGATCACCATCTGGAACGCGCGCAGCATGTTCGACGCCGCGCGCGTGCTCGGCTCGGCCGTGCGCCATGTCTACCAGCGCGACGGCGAGGCGCTGCGACGCAGCGGCATCGAGTTCAACGCGAGCCTGCTCTTTGGCGGCCAGATCCGCGGCGAGGCCATGCGGCTGTTCCAGGTCTACTCACCCGGCAACTTCATCGAGGCCACGGCCGAAACGCCGTTTTTCCAGATCGGCGAGAGCAAATACGGCAAACCCGTGCTCGACCGCATCATCACCCCCGACACGCCGCTGGCGGAGGCCACCAAGTGCCTGCTCATCTCCATGGACTCCACGCTCAAGTCCAACCTCTCGGTGGGGCTGCCGCTGGACCTGGCCGTCTACGAGGCGGACCGTTTTCAGAGCGATCACGTCGTCTGCATCGACGAAGGCAACGCCTACTTCCAGATGCTGCGCACCACCTGGGGCCAACGGCTGCGCGAGGCGTTCGACCAGATCGAAGCCCCCGATTGGCAACCAGGCAGTGCACTGGTGGCGCCCAGCGGTCGCCACCGCGCCCTACGAAAAATCATGACCCCCGCCGACAAGCTGATCTGACGCCATGAACCCGCCTCCGAACGAGCAACCCTGCATCGTCTTCTCGCACGGCAACAGTTTTCCGGCCGGTACCTACCGCGTGCTGCTCGACGCGCTGCGTGCGCGCGGCTACCGCGTGCTGGCGGTGGACAAGTACGGGCACGACCCGCGCTACCCCGTCACCAGCAACTGGCCGCATCTGGTGCAGCAACTGGCGGACTTCACCGAGGCCCAGGTCGGCCCGCACGACCAGCCGCTCTATCTGGTCGGCCACTCGCTCGGCGGCTTTTTGAGTCTGATGTGCGCCGCGCGCCACCCGGTGCTGGCGGGGCGCCCAGTGGCCGGCGTCGTCATGCTCGACTCGCCCGTGCTCGGTGGCTGGAAAGCGCGCGCGCTGGCGGCGGCCAAACACACGCGCCTGATCGGTGCCGTCTCGCCGGGCCAGGTCAGCCGCAAGCGGCGCAACCGCTGGGCCAGCGCCGCCGAAGCGCTCGAGCATTTCCGCCACAAGCGCGCCTTCGCGCGCTGGGACCCGCGCGTGCTGGCCGACTACATCGAATACGGCACCCACGACGTCACCACGCCCGACGGCGTGCAGCGCGTGCTGAGCTTCGACCGGGACATCGAGACCGCCATCTACAACACCCTGCCCCATCACCTGGACCGCCTGCTGCGCCGCCACCCCTTGCAGTGCCCAGTGGCCTTCATCGGCGGCACCCAGTCCGAGGAAATGCGCCGCGTGGGCTTGACCATGACGCACAAGCTCTGCGGGCGCGAGCCCTCACCGCGGCTGCAGTTCCTTGAGGGCACGCACCTATTTCCCATGGAACGGCCGGAAGAAACCGCGGCCGCCATCGACTGTGCCCTGCAGCACTTCAGGGCGACCAGTCCACCCAGCCCAGCATCCCACTGACAAGGATGAGTCCGCCAAAGACGATTCGGTACCAGGCAAACGGCACGAAGCTATGACTGGCCACATAGCGCAGCAGCCACTTTACCGACACCCACGCTGACACGAACGACACCACGAGGCCGACCACGAACACCGGCACGTCGGCACTGGACAACAGCGCCCGGTGTTTGACCAAGTCGTACGCCGCCGCGCCGAAAAGCATCGGGATGGCCAAAAAGAAGCTGAATTCGGTCGCCACGCGCCGTGACAGGCCCAGCGCCATGCCGCCGATGATCGTGGCGCCCGAGCGACTCACGCCCGGCACCAGGGCGGCACACTGGATCAGTCCGACGCCCAGCGCGTCGCGCCAGGTCAGCGCATCGACATCCGCCACCCGCGGCGCGCGCTGGCGCGCGTGCCACGCCTCGACCCACAGCATGATCAGGCCGCCGACGATGAAGCCGGCCGCGACCACCCAAGCGTTGAAGAGCAACGCCTTGATCGGCCCGATCAACCAAAACCCCGCCAGCGCCGCCGGGAAAAAACCCAGCGCCACGTTGACGGTAAAGCGCTGCGCCTCGCGCTGGCGCGGCAAGCCACGCACGGTCCCGATCAGCCGCTGCCAGTACAAGCCGACGATGGCCAGGATGGCCCCGGTCTGGATCACCACCTCGAACACCTTGACCGTCTCGCCGCGCCAACCGAGCAACGCGGCCGCCAGAATCAGGTGCCCGGTGGACGAGACGGGCAAAAACTCAGTCAGGCCCTCCACCACGCCCATGATGGCGGCCTTGAACAACAGCAACCAATCCATCCCGTGATCGTAACCGCTGCCGGGCGGCGGTAAACGGAAACCGACTGCCCCGGCCACCCCGATGAGCGGCACGGCGGCAACGAACCGGTCAGGCAATCACCATGAGCGCCAGCGCGGGTGGTGCGGCGCCACGTACACCACGTCCGGCCCGCTCACGGCGGGATAGGATGGCCACACCTGCACCACCCGCCCATACTCGCGATCGCCGTGGCGGGGATGCCGCCGGTGGCCGGGCGGTACCCAGTAACCCGTCGAGGGCACCACCACCACCGGCGCGGGGGTGGTGACCACGACCGGTGGCATCACCACGCGCGGCGCGGGGGCCACCACCACAGGGGGGTAGTTGCCCACCCCGACCGAAACGCCCGGCTGGTGCACACCGATCGACCAGTACACATCACCCGCCTGCGCCGCAGCGCCCAAGGCGGCCAGGCCCAGCCCCAGCGCAGTCCGTGCAGCGGCACGCGGTGAAAAAAAGCGTTGAACGAACGGCTTCATCGCAGTCTCCTTTCGGTCCCTGTGGCAGGCTGACGCATGACACCCCGCATTTCAGCACTGACCACGCTCGACCGCGGTTTCCGAATCGTCACGACTGTAAGCAAGCGTAACGCCCGTTACCCCAGCGGCGGCCCACCTAAAATCGGGGCATGACCGATCACGCCACGCACCCGCCCCACGCCCCCTCCAGCAGCCACTTTCTGCGCCAGATCATCGAGCGCGACCTGGCCCAAGGCCGCTGCGAGGGTCGGCGCTGGGCCGGCAGCCCTGGAGACGGCACGCACCACGAGCGCGGCGGTCCGGACCCGGCCAAGGTGCGCATGCGCTTTCCACCCGAGCCCAACGGCTACCTGCACGTGGGCCACGCCAAGAGCATCTGGCTCAACTTCAGCCTGGCGCAGGAGTATGGCGGCGTGTGCCACATGCGCTTCGACGACACCAACCCCGAGAAAGAGGAGCAGGAGTACGTCGACGCCATCCTCGATGCTGTGCGCTGGCTCGGCTGGAGCTGGGATGCCCACGGCACCAGCCACCTCTACTACGCGAGCGACTACTTCGACTTCATGTACCGGGCGGCCGAGTACTTGATCGAAACCGGCCACGCCTACGTGGACGAACAGACGCCCGAGCAGATGCGGGCCAACCGCGGCACGCTTACCGAGCCGGGCATCGACAGCCCGTACCGCAACCGCCCGGCGCAGGAAAGCTTGGCGCGTTTTCGCGAGATGCGCGCCGGCCAACACCCCGACGGCGCCATGGTGCTGCGCGCCAAAATTGACATGGCCTCGCCCAACATCAACCTGCGCGACCCGGCCATCTACCGCATCAAACACGCCACGCACCACAACACCGGCGACACCTGGTGCATCTACCCGATGTACACCTTCGCGCACCCGATCGAGGACGCGCTGGAGAACATCACCCACAGCATCTGCACGCTGGAGTTCGAGGACCAACGACCGTTTTACGACTGGACGCTCGAGCGCATCGTGCCCATCCTGCGCGCGCCCCAGTTCGAGCGCGCCAAGGCGCTCATCGAGCGCATCGAGCACCAGGGCGTCGAAGCGGGCAAGGAATTCGCCCTGCACTGCCACAACCACGCGTACAAGCTGGGCGTCAACACCGAGCCCGAGCAGCAGATGCGCGCGCTTTTTACCCGCTGGGAGCACGACCGCGACGCCGTGCTGCGCGATCTGGGGGCGTTCTTTGCGCTGCTGAAGTCGCAAACGCACCAGTTCACGCCGCTGCTTGCCGCAGCCCTCGACGCCTACCAGGTCGAGCCGTTCCAGCTGCCGCACCAGTACGAGTTCGCGCGCCTGAACCTCACCTACGTCGTGACCAGCAAGCGCAAGCTCAAGGCGCTGGTCGATGAGGGTATCGTCGCCGGCTGGGATGACCCGCGCATGCCCACCATCGCCGGGCTTCGTCGGCGCGGCTACACGCCAGAGGCCATCCGGCTGTTCTGTGAACGGACGGGCGTGAGCAAATCCCCCGGCTGGATCGACTACGGCAACCTGGAGGTCGCGCTGCGCGACGATCTGGAAGGCAAAGCCCCGCGCGCGATGGGCGTACTCGACCCCGTGCGGCTGCGCCTGACCAACTGGGCCGACGTATTCGGCCGCTGGGAGCACCGGGAACCCTGCACCGCCCCCGCCCACCCGCAACACCCCGAGTGGGGGCAGCGCGCCTTCAGCCTCGGGCCCGAGGTGTGGATCGAGCGCGACGATTTCATGGAACAACCGCCCAAGGGGTACTTCCGCCTCTTCCCCGGCAACCGGGTGCGCCTGAAGTACGGCTACGTCATCGAATGCACCGGCTGTGAGAAAGACGACACGGGCCGCGTGACGGCGGTGCTGGCCACCGTGGTGCCCGACACCAAGAGCGGCACGCCCGGGGCCGATGCCGTCAAGGTCAAGGGCACCATCACCTGGGTTGGTGCCCACGACGCGGTACCGGCGGAGTTTCGGCTCTACGACCGGCTGTTTGCCGACCCGCAACCCGATGCCGGAGGCAAAGATTTCCGCGCCGCGCTCAACCCGAACAGCCTGCGCATCACGCAGGGCTTCGTGGAACCGTCCTTGGTCGGCATCGCGCCCGAGACGCGGCTGCAGCTGGAGCGCCACGGCTACTTTTGCGCCGACGCCCAAGACCACCGGCCCGACCGAGCGGTATTCAACCGCATCGCGGGCCTGAAGGACGGCTGGGGTAAGTGACCCCGGCCGTCAGGGGCAGAGCCGATCAGTAGTAGCTGCTGCGACCGCCGCCGTTGCGGCCGCTGCGGCCCTCGTAGCCGGACGACGGACGTACCTCGCGCGGACGGGCCACGTTGACGGTCATGGCACGGCCTTGCAGCGACGAGCCGTGCAGGCCGTCGATGGCGGCTTGCGCCTCGGCGTCGGTCGCCATTTCGACGAAGCCGAAGCCCTTGGAGCGGCCGGTGTCGCGGTCGGTCATGACCTTGGCCGACTGCACGGTGCCATAGGCGCCAAAGCTGCGCGCCAGGGCTTGGTCATCGGCGGAATACGGCAGGTTGCCGACGTAGAGTTTGTTGTTCATGGAGAACGTCCTTCAGAGAAAAAACGCGGGGCCGGTGCCGGTGGTGGCGCCACGCAGGGTCGCGCCGGATGATCGCGGGCCCGCTGAGGGTCGATCAACGCGTCCTGCGACGCGCCGGTGTGGGAGCGGCACCCGAGCGCGGCTCGAGGTGACGGAAGGTGATGCGCCCTTTGCTCAGGTCGTAGGGCGACAGCTCCAGCGACACGCGGTCGCCGGCCAGAATACGGATGTGGTGCTTGCGCATCTTGCCGCCCGAGTAGGCCACCAGACAGTGGCCGTTTTCCAGGGTGACGCGGTAGCGCGAGTCGGGCAACACTTCGTCCACGGTGCCGCGCATCTCGATGAGTTCTTCTTTGGCCATGGGGCCTCCTGTGGGCGTGTAGCACGCCCGGCGCCGAAACGCATCGGCTGATGGTGAAGCTCGCCGGGGTAAGATACGCTGAAACAGGGGGCCGAGGGCCGGGCGAACCGGATGGCCAGTGCGGTGTTGAGGGAACCGCCAACCGTGGACAACGACGCTCGCGAGGGAAAGCAACTCGCGACGTGCCACTAATGTAGCACGCTTTTGCACCCCGCGGCGCGCGGGGTGCAAAAAATATTCACCCCTGTCTCAAGCCCGCGTCAGCGGCACATAGACCTCGCCCCCGGCGGCGCGAAACGCCTGCGCCTGCTCCTGCATGCCGCTGGCCAGCGCCTGCCGCTCGTCGATGCCCTGCTGCGCCGCGTAGGCGCGCACCTCTTGCGTGATCTTCATGCTGCAAAACTTCGGGCCACACATGCTACAGAAGTGCGCCACTTTGGCGCTCTCCTTGGGCAGCGTCTCGTCGTGAAATTCGCGCGCCTTGTCCGGGTCGAGCCCCAGGTTGAACTGGTCTTCCCAGCGGAACTCGAAACGCGCCTTGGACAGCGCGTTGTCGCGGATTTGCGCCCCAGGGTGGCCCTTGGCCAGGTCGGCCGCGTGCGCCGCCAGCTTGTAGGTGACGATGCCCTCCTTGACGTCTTGCTTGTTGGGCAGACCCAGGTGCTCCTTCGGGGTGACGTAGCACAGCATGGCCGTGCCGTACCAGCCGATGGTGGCCGCGCCGATGGCGCTGGTAATGTGGTCGTAGCCGGGGGCGATGTCGGTGGTCAGCGGCCCCAGGGTATAGAACGGCGCTTCGTCGCACCACTGCAGCTGCAAGTCCATGTTCTCTTTGATGAGCTGCAAAGGAACGTGGCCGGGCCCTTCGATCATCACCTGCACGTCGTGCCGCCAGGCGATTTGCGTCAGCTCGCCCAGCGTCTTCAACTCCGCCAACTGCGCCTCGTCGTTGGCGTCGTAGATGGAGCCAGGGCGCAGGCCGTCACCCAGGCTGAAGGCCACGTCGTAGGCCTTCATGATCTCGCAGATTTCCTCGAAGTGGGTGTAGAGGAAGTTTTCCTGGTGGTGCGCCAAACACCATTTGGCCATGATGGAGCCGCCGCGGCTGACGATGCCGGTCAGGCGCTGCGCGGTCATGGGCACGTACGCCAGCCGCACCCCGGCGTGGATGGTGAAGTAGTCCACCCCCTGCTCGGCCTGCTCGATGAGCGTGTCACGGAAGATCTCCCACGTCAGCTCTTCCGCGCGTCCACCCACCTTTTCCAGCGCCTGATAAATCGGCACCGTACCGATCGGCACGGGGCTGTTGCGGATGATCCACTCGCGCGTCTCGTGGATGTTTTTGCCGGTGGACAGGTCCATCACCGTATCGGCCCCCCAGCGGATGGCCCACGTCATTTTGTCCACTTCCTCGGCGATGCTGGAGCCGAGCGCGGAATTGCCGATGTTGGCGTTGACCTTGACCAAGAAATTTCGGCCGATGATCATCGGCTCGCTCTCGGGGTGGTTGATGTTGGCCGGGATGATGGCGCGGCCGCGCGCAACTTCGTCACGCACAAATTCGGGCGTGATCTCGACCGGGATGCGGGCCCCGAACGCCTGCCCCGGATGCTGGCGCGCGAGCATGGCCGCCATTTTTTGCCCCGTGGGGCCAGCGGCACGCAACGACTCCAGGTATTCGGCACGGCGCTGGTTTTCGCGGATGGCGACGAACTCCATCTCGGGCGTGACGATGCCGCGGCGCGCGTAGTGCAGCTGGGTCACGTTGGCGCCGGGCCGCGCGCGCCGCGGTTGGCGCTGCAGGCCCGGAAAGCGCAGCGCCGCCAACGCCGGATCGGCCGCCCGCGCGCGTCCGTAGGCACTGCTCGGCGCAGGCAGCTCCTCGGTATCGCCGCGTTCCTCGATCCAGCGCTGCCGCAGCGCGGGCAGGCCGCGGCGGATGTCGATGCGGGCATCGGGGTCGGTGTAGGGCCCGGACGTATCGTAGACGAAGATGGGCGGATTGGGCTCGGCGCCGAACGCGGCTGGCGTGTCGCTTTGGCGGATTTCTCGCATGGGCACGCGGAGGTCGGGGCGAGAGCCGGTCACATAGATCTTGCGCGCGTTGGGGAACGGCTGCACGGCCGCTGGGTCCACGTGGGCGGCTTCAGCCTGAAAGGGTTCGACGGGGGCATTCATGATAGAGGCTCCTTCGGGGCGGGGTGGCGATACGGCTCCGAAGGCGGCCTCTCGAGAGGAGCGGTCCAAAGACCCTTTGGGCCTCCGACCAGCGCCCACCTCGTACAGGCGGCTGCGGCTCTTCTTTCGCCGGTATGAACCGGATCAAGTTCGCGGGTTCGGCCCATGGCCATCTCAGCCCACCGTTGGCGGACACCCCGGAGCACGACTCGATTGTAGAGGGCAAGCCCGCGTCCGCGGCCACAGGCGCCGCAAACCCACGCCGCACAGGGGTTGCGCCCCCGGGTCAGCCGGTGCCCACCGGGGTCGGGTCGTCGTTGCGCCGATCGTGGTACCGCAGCGTGAGCCGGCCTTTGCCGTCCCCCTTGGACGTGTACATCAAGCGATCGGCCGCGGCCAGTAGCGCCGGCAACGGATGTGCCCCTCGAAACAGCAGCGCACCGAGGCTGACCGAGACCGCCACGCCTGCGTCCGCAAGCGGAATGGGCTCGCCCAGTTTTTCCAGCAACGCCAGCCCGATGCGCCGCACCGTGGCTTCCGCTGGCCCCGGCTCGGGGCCCAGCTCGGTCAGCAATATCACAAATTCGTCACCCCCCAGTCGCCCCACGGGATCGACCGCTCGCACCATCGCGCGCAGCCGGGCCGCCACCTCGACCAACACGGCGTCGCCCGCCTCGTGCCCGCGAGTGTCGTTGATGGTTTTGAAATCATCCAGATCGACGAACAGCAACGCCGCCCAGCCCGGATCGCGCTGCTGCCGCAGCAGGACTTGCTCGATGCGGTCGAACAGCAAGCGCCGGTTGGGCAACGCCGTCAGAGGGTCATGGAACGCCAGGGCCTGCAACTCGGCCTCGCGCGCTTTGAGCTCGGTGATGTCGCGCACGAGCGCGATGAAACGCAGCGCGGCCCCTGCAGGCGCGGTCTTGCGCGCCATGGAACACTCGAACCAACGTTTCCCGCCCGGCAAAGTCATGGCGTATCGGTAGCCGTTGGCCTGCCCGGCGCGCGCTGCCTCGGCCATGGCGGCCTCGGTCAAGTCGGCCACCGCCGGGGGCAGCAGATCGCGCAGGTGCCGACCCACGATCTGTTCGGCAGGCACGTACAGCCATTCGGGGCGCGGGGCGTGTACGTGGCGGAAGATGCCGTCGGCGTCGATCTCGAACATCAGGTCCGGCAACGCCCGCAGGGTGGCGTCGAGCTCGGCTCCCGCCTCGTGCAAGGCCATCTCGGCACGCTTGCGTGCGGTGATGTCGACCGCTACGCCGGTGTAGCCCAGAAAGCGGCCATCCTCGCCCCGGCGCGGCACCCCGCTGATGCTGGTCCAAGACGGCTCGCCGCGGCGAGTGCGCCACTGCAGCTCCAGACCCCGGAACGGCTCGCGCCGCCACAGGGATCGCCAGAGCCGGCGCGTGCGGCCGTCGGGCTGCAGCCACACGTCACTCTCCCACGGTCGGCGGCCAACGAGCGACGCCAGCCACGACAATCGGCCGGGGTCACCCTGCAGGGGCTGGGCCTGAATGACGCGCAGGCTGGCGTCGGTCGCCCACACCCAGTCGGCCACCAGGGCCAGCAGGGACGACTCGTCCACCGCGCCTGCGGAAGGCGGCGCGGGGAGGGAGTCTGACTGTGAGCGGGGCATACGATTGCCACTGAGGATTTTGCTCTAAAACTGCCAAATATAACACCAAGCGGCGACGCGCGCCATCCCCCAAACAGGGGAGGCGCGCGTCCGCTGGTGGCCCCGGGAGGAGCGGCGCGTCACGGCTGCAGGTCGTACCGGTCGGCGTGCATCACCTTGACCCACGCAGCCACGAAGTCGCGCACGAACTTCTCACGCCCATCGTCCTGGGCGTACACCTCGGCGTAGGCGCGCAAGATGGCGTTGGAGCCGAACACGAGATCGACGCGAGAGGCGGTGAAGCGCACGCGACCGCTGGCGCGCTCGACGATCTCGAAGCGACCATCCCCCAGCGGCCGCCAGGCGTAGGTCATGTCGGTCAGGTGCACAAAGAAGTCGTTGCTCAGCACCCCCACCCGGTCGGTGAACACTCCGTCGGCCGAGCCACCATGATTGGCCCCCAGCACGCGCAGGCCGCCCAGCAACACCGTCATCTCCACCGCCGTCAGCCCCATCAGCTGGGCGCGGTCGATCAGCAAATCCTCGGGCGCCACGCCGATGCCGGGTTTGACATACTGGCGAAACCCGTCGGCCACCGGTTCCAACCAGCGAAACGACGCTGCATCGGTCCACGCTTCGGTGGCGTCACCGCGCCCCGCGACGAACGGCACCTCGATGGGCACACCGGCTGCCTCGGCCGCCATCTGCACGCCCACGTTGCCGCCGAGCACGATGACGTCGGCCACGCTGGCGCCATACTCACGGGCGATCGGCTCGAGCACGGCTAGCACCTTGTCCAGCCGCTGCGGCTCGTTGGCCGACCAGTGGCGCTGCGGTGCCAGGCGGATGCGCGCCCCGTTGGCACCGCCGCGAAAGTCGGACTGGCGGAAGGTGCGCGCGCTGTCCCACGCCGTGGCCACGAGCTCGCCCACACTCAAGCCGCTGGCGCGGATGCGCGCCTGGATTGCGCCAACGTCGATGTCACGGGGCCCCGGCGGTACCGGGTCTTGCCACAATAAATCCTCTTTGGGAGCACGCGGGCCTATGTAGCGCGCACGCGGTCCCATGTCGCGGTGGGTGAGCTTGAACCAGGCGCGCGCAAACGCCTCGGAAAATGCCGCGTGATCGCGCCAGAAGCGCTCGGCGATCGGGCGGTAGATGGGGTCCATCTTGAGCGCCATGTCGGCATCCGTCATGATGGGCAGGGTGCGGCGCGAGGGATCTTCGGGGTCGGGCGGCATGTGCTCGGGGCGGATACCGATCGGCTGCCATTGCCACGCGCCCGCAGGGCTCTTGGCCAACTCCCACTCATAGCCGAAGAGCAGCTCGAAGTAGCCGTTGTCCCAGCGCGTGGGGTGGGTGGTCCAGGCACCTTCGATGCCGCTGGTGACCGTATCGCGGCCGATGCCGCGGCTGGCGTGGTTCATCCAGCCCAGGCCTTGCTCTTCGATCGGCGCTGCCTCGGGCGCCGGCCCCAGGTTGGCCGCACTGCCGTTGCCGTGTGCTTTGCCCACCGTGTGGCCACCCGCGGTCAGGGCCACGGTCTCCTCGTCGTTCATGCCCATGCGGGCAAAGGTCTCGCGCACATGCAGCGCGGTCTTGAGCGGGTCGGGCTGGCCATTGACCCCCTCGGGGTTGACGTAGATGAGCCCCATTTGCACCGCCGCCAGCGGGTTTTCCAGCGTCTCGGGCCGCTCGACGTCGGCGTAGCGCTGCTCGCTGGGCTGCAGCCACTGGTGCTCCGGCCCCCAGTACACGTCTTTTTCCGGGTGCCAGATGTCCTCACGGCCGAAGGCAAAGCCGTAAGTCTTGAGCCCCATCGATTCGTAGGCCACGTTGCCGGCCAGGATCATCAGGTCGGCCCACGAGAGCTTGTTGCCGTATTTTTTCTTGATCGGCCACAGCAGCCGACGCGCCTTATCCAGGTTGGCGTTGTCGGGCCAGGAGTTGAGTGGTGCGAAGCGCTGGTTGCCCGTGTTGGCCCCGCCGCGGCCGTCGGCGACCCGGTACGAGCCGGCCGCATGCCACGCCATGCGGATGAACAGCCCGCCGTAGTGGCCGTAGTCGGCCGGCCACCAGGGCTGGCTGTCGGTCATGAGCGCGCGCAGGTCGCGCTCGAGCGCTTCCACGTCCAGCGTGCGCACCGCGTCGCGGTAGCGAAAACCGGGCAGCGGGTTGGTTTTGGTGTCGTGCTGGTGCAGGATGTCGAGGTTGAGCGCATGGGGCCAGGGAGCGGTCGGCGCCTGGGCGGGATCCTGGCGGGTGACGGCGCCGTGGTGGAAGGGACAGCCCCCGCTGCGGGCAGGTTGGGAAGCGTTCATGTTCATCTCCAGTGAGCGATGTTTCATCGATGACGTCAATCGAAAAATATTTTTCAATTGACAGATCTACTGTAGCGCGACCTCCCCGGCCGTGGATTCACTTCTGTCTATGGCCGCCATAGCGGATGCACGAACGCTCGATCGGGTTATGATGACCGTGTATCCACCCGCGGCCCCGCCGCACGAGGAGCGACGCGATGCAATGGCTGGTCTTGGGTCTGATCCTGTTTCTGGGCATGCACTCGGTACGCATCGTCGCCGACGACTGGCGCAGCCAGATGATCGACCGCATCGGCTTGGGCGCCTGGAAAGCGTTGTACTCACTGGTGTCGCTGCTGGGATTGGTACTGATCGTCTGGGGCTACGGCCTGGCGCGGCACAACCCGGTCACGCTATGGGTGCCGCCGGTGGGCATGGCCCATGCCGCCTCGCTGTTGACGCTGCTGGCCTTCGTGTTGCTGGTGGCGGCGTATGTACCGGGCAACGCCATCAAGGCCCGGCTGCAGCACCCCATGGTACTGGGCGTCAAACTGTGGGCCTTCGCGCACCTGTTGGCCAACGGCACGCTGGCCGACGTGCTGCTGTTCGGCGGCTTCCTGGCCTGGGCCGTGCTCGACTACCGCTCGGCTCGCCGTCGCCCTGCAGGCCAGCCCGACGACGATGACGATGATGCCGCCGACGTGGCCGAGGTGCGGGGCGCGCGCAGCGCCCTCGCGCCCACGGTGGCCACCGTGGTGGTCGGTGTCGGCGCTTGGGCCGTGTTCGCCTTCTGGGCCCACGGCGCCCTGTTTGGCGTGCGGCCATTCGGTTGAGGCGCCCAGAGCGTGGATGGCCTGGCGCTGCGCCTCGGGTCATCGTTGGGACATAACACTCCACGCCAAACAGGTGTGCGGAACGCCCGCAAACGGCGCAAGACTCGCACAAGGCATTGACGATGACCAGTTTGATGACTATAGTCACCTACGTGGTCATCTGCAGGAGAAAGCGCCGTGCCGACCATTCAAGCTTCCGAATTCAAGGCCAAATGCCTCGCTCTGATGGATTCAGTGGCCACCACCGGCGAGATCTGGGTGGTGACCAAGAATGGCAAACCGGTGGCGGAATTGCGTCCCTATTCCGGGCAACGCATCAGCCACCCGTTTGGCCTACACCGCAACCTTGACATTCGTGGTGACGTACTGGCGCCACTGGAAAACGATCTCTGGAAAGCGCTGGCGTGATCATCGACACCCACACCCTGTTGTGGATGGATCGCGACGACCCCGCGCTCGGGGCGCGAGCGCGGCAGCGAATCCAGGCCGACTGGCTGGCTGGGCAGGTGGCGGTCAGCGCCATCAGTTTTTGGGAAGTGGCCATGCTGGCGGAACGCGGCCGCATCGTGCTGCCCATGCCGGTCGGGCTGTGGCGCGAGGACTGGTTGCGTGCTGGCCTGGTGGAAATCCCGGTCGATGGCCGCATCGCCTTGCTGTCGACCCAGCTCGAGAACCTGCATCGCGACCCCGCCGACCGCTTCATTATGGCCACCGCCATCGACCGCAACACGCCACTGGTGACCGCCGACCGGCTGATCCTGGATTGGGTCGGCACCCTCGAGCGCATTCCGGCCGACCAGTAGAGCGGCGCCATCATCGCACCCCCGGAGATCAATCAGCCGGATGGGCTGACTGTGCGGTATCGTAGCGCCCTACCATCGCGGCAGCACCGGCGGCGGCGATGGCCGCCAGCAGCCCCATGACGAACACCGCGGCTAGCCCGAAGCGGCTGCTCAGCCAGCCGCCCAGCGCGCCCGCCACCACGCCCGAGGCGCCGTAGCCGATCAGGGCATACAGGGCCTGCCCGCGCGCGCGCAGCCGCCCCGGAAAGTGTCGATGGATGAGCGCGACGCACACCGTGTGGTGCGCGGCGAAGGTGACGGCGTGCAGCCCCTGCGCCAATGCCAGCACCGGCCACCACCCGGCACCCCAGGCCGTGGCCGCCATGCGCACGGCGGTCAGCACCGCGGCCAGCAGCAGCCACTGCGGCAGCGCCAGCCGCGGCAACCACCGCCCCTGGGTGAAGAACCAGGCCACTTCCACCACCACCGCCGTGGCCCACAGCGCGCCGATGGCGCCCTTGCCGTAACCCAACCGGTCCAAATAGAGCGAGAAAAAAATGTAGACGAGGACGTGCGCCAGCACGTGCCAGAACAGGGCCACGAAAAACCACGCCACCGCGGGCTGGCGCAGCACCGGGCCGACGCGCGCTGGCGCGGCGCTGGCGGCCAGGGGCGCCTGCCGCCACGGCGGGATGGCCCACACGGCCGCCACCACCAGCACCAGGGTTAGGTTAGCCCAGAGAGGAAAGCCACCCAGCCCATGCCGCTCGAACCACACGCCCGCGGCCAGCACGGTCAGCAAAAAGCCCAACGAGCCCCACAGGCGCACGCGCCCGTAGCGACCCGCGTCGAAGCGCCCCGCCGCGCCCATGGCGTGCGCGAGCACGGTCTCCGACAGCGGCATCATCGCGCTGGTGTGGGTAAACAGCAGCAACAGCACCAGCGGCAACCACCAGGGGGCGGGTTGCCACCACAGCCCCAGTGAGATCCCCAGCGCCACCCCGGCACACACGCGCAGCCAGCGCACCGGGTCGCCACTGCGGTCGCTGAGCCACCCCCACAGGTAGGGCGCGAACAGCCGGGTGGCCGACTGCAGCGCGGTCAACAAGCCGATGGCCCACAGTCCATAGCCCAGATGCTGCAACCACAGCGGCAGGTACGGGTTGAAAAACCCGATGTGCGCGAAATACCCCGCCGAGAGCGCCGCAAACGGCCACAGCGAGCGCGCGGGGGCAGCAGGCGCCGCCGCCTGTGCGCTCATGACCGCGTCGTCGGGTCGGTCGGCGCCTGCGCCGCCACGGGCCCGGGCACCACCCGCACGTCACCGCACTGCGCGCGGTGGCGCAGCGCGTGATCCATCAGCACCAGGGCGAGCAAAGCCTCGACGATGGGCACGGCCCGGATGCCCACGCACGGGTCGTGACGCCCTTTGGTGATGACCTCGGTGGGGGCGCCCGTGGTGTCGATGGAGGGACGCGGCACCAGGATGGAGCTGGTGGGCTTGATGGCCAGCGTCACCACGATGTCCTGCCCGGTGCTGATGCCCCCGAGCACGCCACCCGCGTGGTTGGAGACGAACCCCTGCGGGGTGATGGCGTCGCCGTGCTCGCTACCGCGCTGCGCCACGCAGGCAAAGCCGTCACCGATCTCCACCCCCTTGACGGCGTTGAGCCCCATCATGGCGTGCGCG
The DNA here is from genome assembly GCF_049728535.1 of Tepidimonas sp. HKU77. NCBI lineage: Bacteria > Pseudomonadati > Pseudomonadota > Betaproteobacteria > Burkholderiales > Tepidimonas > Tepidimonas sp. HKU77. Next base: position 404,067 of record NZ_CP187300.1, read on the forward strand.
ATGTCGGCATCGAGCCGGTCATAGATGGGCTCGCCCAACCCGACTGGCACCCCTTGCGCCACCACGCGCAGTCGGGCACCGACCGAATCACCAGCCTTGCGAATCTCACCCAGGTACGCCTCGAGCGCGCTCACGTCGGCCGTGGGCGCGAAAAACGGGTTGGCGTCGACATGCTCCCACCCTTCGAACGGCACGGCAACGCGGCCGATCTGCAACAAAGCACCGCGCACCACGGTGCCATAGTGCTCGCGCAGCCACTTGCGGGCCACGGCACCAGCCGCGACGGTGGGCGCCGTCAACCGCGCCGAGGAACGCCCACCGCCGCGCGGATCGCGAATGCCGTACTTGTACCAATAGGTGTAGTCGGCATGCCCGGGCCGAAAGGTCTGTGCGATGTCACCATAGTCCTGACTGCGCTGGTCGGTGTTGGCGATGAGCAGCGCGATCGGCGCACCCGTGGTGCGACCTTGGTAGACCCCGCTGAGGATCTGCACCTGATCGGCCTCGCGCCGCTGGGTGACGAACTTGCTGCTGCCCGGACGGCGCCGGTCCAGATCCGGCTGGATGTCGGCCTCCGACAGGGCCATGCCGGGCGGGCACCCATCGATGACACAGCCAATGGCCGGTCCGTGCGATTCGCCGAAGTTGGTGACGCGAAACAGGGTGCCCAGGGTGTTGCCGCTCATGCCCGCCATTATCCCGCAGCGCGTCGATCATGGCCGGCACCCAAGTCGGCCAACAGCAATGCGCCTTTGGTCATTTGTTGCAAGCCTCGGCGCAGCTCACTGATGGCGCGCAACCAGGCGTCCATCGCGTCCAGTGACAACGCGCCCTGGGCGCCGGCACGCAGCAGCGCATCTTTGAGCACGGCGTAGGCGTCTTCGGCCTCGGTCAGCGCCGCCTCCAGGGCGGCCGGATCGTCGGCCACGTCGCCCTGCAGCGGGGTCAGCAGCGCCTGTGCCCGCTGGCGAAACGCCGCCAGTTCCAGCCGCGGCACGCCGGGGGCCACGGCCGGCCACGGTGCCAGCGCTTCGGCCGCTTCTTCGGCCTGCTCGACGGCTTGGTCGGCATAGCGGGCCACGCGCAGCAGTTGCGGCAGTTGCGCCGCGCCATCGCGCCCCAGTTCGGTGCGCTGCAGCGCCGTCACGAATTCGCCCACGGCCCGCTGCAGCCGACGCGCGACCGTGCGCGCCGCTACCAGCCGCGCGCGCCGTTGCGCCTCGTCGGCGTCCGGCGCCACACCGGCCGTCGGCCCGGCCAACGCGGGCAGATCGCATACCGTGCGCAGGGCGCGCGCCGCCAACCCTTGCAGGCGGTGCAGCTCGCGTGCCAGAGCTTGCAGGGCCAGGGCCGGCACGGTCAGCACGTTCGGGTCCAGGTAGCGGGGCCGGGCCTCGTCCTCCTCGGCGGCGCGAAAGCGCCCCTGCAGCCAGCGCGTCAGGGTCGGGGCCAGTGGCCACATGAGTGCCACCCCCATGACGTTGAAGGTGGTGTGAAACATCGCCACCGTCAGGGCGGGCAGCGGCGGCAGCCCCAGTGCCGCCTTGGCCTGCAGCAGCCACTGCACCAGCCACGGCAGCAACAGCAGCGCCACCACGCCCGTCAGTACGTTGAAGACCACGTGCGCCGCTGCCGCACGCCGAGCGTTGGCCGTGGCCTGCAGCGCCGCCAACACTGCCGTCACCGTGGTGCCGATGTTGGCGCCAATGACCACGGCGGCGGCCCCCTGCGCGCTGATCAGCCCCGCCTGAGCGGCGCTCAGCGCCACCGTCAGCGAGGCGCTCGAGCTTTGCATCAGCACGGTCAACACCAGCCCCACGAGCAGTTGCGCCAGCACTGCCGTCCATCCCATGCCGGACGGCAACTCGATGCGCCGCGCGACGTCGTCGAAGCCGTCCTTGAGCACCTCGATGCCCAAGAACAGCAGGCCGAATCCCGCCAGTGCCGTGCCCAGCGCGCCGCGCCGCGCCGACGCGCCGCTGACGCGCAACCCCACCCCCAGCCCGATGAGCGGTAGCGCCAGCGCGTCGATCTTGACGCCAAACCCCAGCAGCGAGACGATCCACCCCGTCATGGTGGTGCCCACGTTGGCGCCGAACAGCACCCACAGCGCACCACCCAGGTTCAGCAACCCGGCGTTGACGAAGCCGATCGTGGCCACCGTCACCGCGCTGGAGGATTGCACCACCGCCGTCACCAGCACGCCGGCCGCCAAGGCGCGCCAACGCGTGGCGGTGGAGGCGGCCAGGATGCGCTCCAGCGACGGCCCCGCCGCCAAGCGCAGGCCCTCGGTCATGAGCTCCATGCCGAGCAAAAACAGGCCAATGCCGCCCAGCAAGGCGGCGGCCACGGCCCAGGCGCCGTCCGCCATGGCCGCTCAACTCACCCGGGCTGACCGCTGGTCTGCGAGGCGGACTCGGCCGCCGGGGCGTCGTCCTCGGGCCAGTCGCGGATGTAGGCCTTGAGCATCTTGTTCTCGAAACTCTGCGACTCGACCACCGCCTTGGCCACATCGTAGAAGCTGATCACGCCCATGAGCATGCGGTTGTCCATGACCGGCATGTAGCGTGTGTGGCGCTCCAGCATCATGGGGCGCACGTCGTCGAGCTCGGTCTCGGGCGTGCAGGTCATGGGGTGATCGTCCATGATGCTGCGCACCGTGGTGGTGCCCACCGTGCCGCCATTGCGGGCAATGGCGCCGATCACCTCGCGAAAGGTAAGCATGCCCACCAACTCGCCGTGCTCCATCACGGCCAGCGATCCAATGTCGAACTGGGCCATGGTCTCCACCGCACGCGCCAGCGTCTCGTCGGGCGAGACGGTGTAGAGAGTGCCGCCTTTGACGCGCAAAATGTCACGGACTTTCATGGTGAGGGCTCCTGTTGTCACGGGGGTGCAGCGGGCGCGCTGCCGTGCAAGCTAATATAGACCACAACACGAGGAGACACCATGCCCGGTTACACCGATCCCGGCTTCGACACGCTGGCGCTGCACGCGGGCGCCGCCCCAGACCCTGCCACTGGGGCGCGCGCCGTGCCCATCCACCTGACCACGTCGTACGTCTTTGCCTCGGCCGACCATGCCGCGGCCCTGTTCAACCAGGAGCGAGCCGGGCACGTCTACAGCCGCATCAGCAACCCCACCACCGCGGTGCTGGAGCAGCGTGTGGCCGCGCTCGAAGGCGGCATCGCCGGCATCGCCACGGCCAGCGGTCAGGCGGCACTGCACCTGGCCATCGTCACGCTCATGGGGGCGGGCGGGCACATCGTCGCCTCCAGCGCCCTGTATGGCGGCAGCCACAACCTGCTGCACTACACCTTGCGCCGCTTCGGCATCGAGACCACCTTCGTGCCGCCGCGCGACCTGGATGCCTGGCGCGCCGCCGTGCGGCCCGAGACGCGGCTGTTCTTTGGCGAGACGGTGGGCAACCCGGGCCTGGACGTGCTGGACATCCCGGCGGTGGCCGACATCGCGCACGCCGCGGGCGTGCCGCTGTTGGTGGACTCGACCTTGACCACCCCGTGGTTGATCCAGCCATTGGCACTGGGTGCCGATTTGGTCTACCACTCCGCCACCAAATTTTTGAGCGGCCATGGCACCGTCATCGGTGGCGTGTTGATCGACGGCGGCCGCTTCGACTGGGAGCGCGCACACGCGCGCGACGGGCGCTATGCCGAGCTGACCGAACCCTACGACGGCTTTCACGGGATGGTGTTCAGCGAGGAGTCCACCGTGGGGGCGTTTGCGCTGCGCGCGCGCCGCGAGGGGCTGCGCGACTTCGGTGCCTGCATGAGCCCGCACACCGCGTGGCTGATCCTGCAGGGTATCGAGACCTTGCCGCTGCGCATGGCGCGACACGTGGACAACACGGCCAAGGTGGTGGAGTTCCTGGCCGCGCACCCGATGGTGGCGCGCGTGGGGCACCCCATGCTGCCCGATCACCCCAGCCACGCGCTGGCGCAGCGGCTGCTGCCGCGCGGCGCAGGCAGCGTGTTCAGCTTCGACCTGCGCGGCGGCCGCGCCCAGGGGCGGGCCTTCATCGAGGCGCTGCGCCTGTTCAGCCACCTGGCCAACGTGGGCGACTGCCGCAGCTTGGTCATCCATCCGGCCAGCACCACCCACTTCCGCATGGACGACGCGGCCTTGGCCGCGGCCGGCATCGGCCCGGGCACGATCCGGCTGTCCATCGGGCTGGAAGACCCCAACGACCTGATCGACGATCTCAAGCGCGCCCTCAAAGCCGCAGAAAAAACCACCTGATGCCCGGAGACCGCCCATGATGATCGACGTCCTCGGCGCGCCGCTGTACGCCTACACCGGCGGGCGCCCCCTGCAGGCCGACCGGCCCACGGTGGTGATGATCCACGGTGTGCTCAACGACCACAGCGTGTGGATTCTGCAAAGCCGCTACCTGGCGCACCACGGCTTCAACGTGCTGGCGATCGACCTGCCCGGCCACGGCCGCAGCGCGGGCAACGCACCCGCCAGCGTGGAGGAGGCGGCCCGCACCGTGCTCGCACTGCTCGATGCACTGGGCGTGGCGCAGGCGGCACTGGTGGGCCACAGCTGGGGCTCGCTGATCGCCTTGCAGGCCGCAGCCGACGCCCCGCAGCGCGTCACACACTTGGCGCTGGTGGGCACGGCCTACCCCATGCGCGTGTCCCCCGCCTTGCTGGAAGCGTCGCTGCACGACCCTCGGCGCGCCATCGACATGGTCAACGTCTTCAGCCACTCGACGCTGGCCCCGCCACCCTCGGCGCTCGGGCCCGGCACGTGGCTGTATGGAGCGTCTTGCGCGCTCATGCACGCCGTGCTGGCCAGCAACGCGCAGGTCAACGTCTTTCACCGCGGCTTCCTCGCGTGCGACCGCTACCAGGGCGGCGAGGCCGCGGCGCGCGCGCTGTGCTGCCCGGTGCAGTTCATCCTGGGCACGCGCGACCAAATGACCCCGCCCAAAGCCGCGCAACCACTCATCGACGCCGCACACGCCGCCGGCGTCCCGGTGGACGTGGTGCAGATCCCCGCCGGCCACGCCCTCATGACCGAGGCGCCAGACGGGGTGCTCGACGCACTGCGGCGGGGACTACAGGCGTGACAGCCATGGCATCGACAGCAGAACAGGCGGTCGTACCCGCCGACATCACACCACCGATGACGCCCGAGCGTGCGGCCAAAATCGGGAGCGATTTCGACCTGCGTCGGCTGCCGCCCGATTTTCTGGCCAACCCCTACCCGGTGTATGCGTGGTTGCGTCAGCACGATCCCGTGCGAGCCATGCCAGATGGCACGTGGTTTCTCACCCGACACGCCGATCTGGTGGCCGTCTACCGAGACGCTGCCACGTTCAGCTCCGACAAGCACATCGAATTTGCCCCCAAGTACGGCACCGAGTCCCCGCTGTACGAACACCACACCACCAGCCTGGTGTTCAACGATCCGCCGCTGCACACCCGGGTGCGCCAACTCATCATGGGGGCGCTGACCCGGCGCGCCATCGCCGCCATCCGCTCGACCCGCAGCGCGACGTGCTGACACGGCTCATCCAAGGCGAGCAGGATGGCGAACGGCTGACCGAAACCGAGCTGCTCCACAACGGTATCTTCCTGCTCAACGCGGGTCATGAAACGACCACCAACCTGATCGGCAATGCGCTGGTGTGCTTGCACGAGTGGCCGCAGCAGAAGGCCTGGCTACAGCAACGGTTGCGCGCTGCCCGCGACGATCCGCAGCAGTGCGACGCTGTCCTCGACGCAGCCGTCGAGGAGTTCCTGCGCTTCGAGTCGTCCAACCAACTGGGCAACCGGCGTGCGTTGCGCGATACCGAGGTGGGCGGCGTTCGGGTTCGGCGTGCACCAATGCGCGGGCCTGAACCTGGCGCGACTGGAGGGACGCATTGCCATCGGCCGCTTCTTGGCACGCTTTCCGCACTACACCTTGAGCGCGCCGCCGGTGCGCGGTGGACGCGCCCGCTTTCGCGGCTTTCTGCGCGCACCGTTTCGAGTTTGACAGGCACGGCGTTTGCTTTGATCCCGATATCCGCGGGCCTGTCCCGCGCTGCTTTGGGGTACCCGGATGTTGTCGTCTCCGATCGATCTGCTGTGGGTGCTGCTCTGTGCCGGCTTGGTCTTCGTGATGCAGGCAGGCTTTCTCTGCTTGGAGTCGGGGCTGACGCGCAGCAAGAACTCGATCAACGTCGCGGCCAAGAACATGGCGGACTTTTCCGTGGCCGCGTTGCTATTCTGGCTGATTGGGTTCGGCCTCATGTTCGGCCCCAGCGCGGGCGGTTGGATCGGCGCAGGCTTGTTTGGGTTGTTCGACCAACTGCCCGACGAACCCCACTTGCTCGGCTTCGTGCTGTTTCAGGTCATGTTTTGCGCCACCGCGGCCACCATCGTCTCGGGTGCCGTGGCCGAGCGCATGCGCTTTGGCGCGTACTTGGCATTGTCGGCATGGGTGTCGCTCATCGTCTACCCGGTCTTTGGCCATTGGGCATGGGGCGGCGCATGGGCGCCGGGTGCACGCGGCTGGCTGGCCGAGATGGGCTTCGTGGACTTTGCCGGCTCCACCGTGGTGCACAGCGTGGGCGGCTGGGTGGCGCTGGTCCCGGTGTGGCGTATCGGCGCGCGCGCTGGGCGGTTCCCGGCCGACGGGCCGCCGCCGGTGATCCCGGCCGGCAGCCTGCCCATGGCGATGCTGGGGGCGCTGCTGCTGTTTTTTGGTTGGCTCGGGTTCAATGGCGGCAGCACCCTGGCGCTGGATGGCCGCGTCCCCGGGATTTTGTTGCACACCACGCTGGCCGCCGCGGCCGGCGCGCTGGCGGGCTTGGCCGCAGGACGGCTGCTGCACGGATATTTCGAGGTGATGTACCTCATCAACGGCCTGATCGCCGGTCTGGTGGCCATCACAGCGGGCGCCCATGCGCTGTCGGCGCCCGCGGCCGTCTTCACCGGTGCCATTGGGGCATGGGTCATGGCCTGGGCCAACGAGCGGCTGTTGCGGCGACGCATCGACGACGCCGTGGGCGCCATCCCTGCGCATCTGGCCGCTGGCGTTTGGGGCACGCTGGCCGTGGGATTGCTGGGCGATCCCGCCTTGCTGGGCACTGGCTTGAGCCGAGCGGCCCAAATCGGGGTGCAAGCGCTGGGCGTGGTGGTGTGCGGCGTTTGGTGCGTGCTGGCCACCCTCGCCTTTTTGTGGCTGGTGCGTGAGCGCGATCTGCGCGTCACCCCCGATGAAGAGCGCAAGGGGCTCAACGTCGCCGAGCATGGTGCGCGCACCGAGCTGATCGAGCTGTTGGAGGCGATGGAGCGTACCCGCCAAGGCGGCGACCTGAGCCAGCGTGTCCCCGAAGAAGATTTCACCGAGGTCGGGCAAATCGCGCGCGCCTACAACCGCGTCATGCAGGCCCTGCAGGCCGCCACCGCAAACACGGTGGCGCTGGTGCGCGAAATGCGCGACGGGCTGCTGACGTTTCGGCCCGACGGCACGCTGGTGAGCCTCAACCCTGGTGCGGAAAAGCTGCTCGGCGTTCCTGCCACCGCGGCGGTGGGTCAGCCGCTGGTGCATGTGCTGCGCGAAGCGGGCCACGCGCTGCCCATCGACAGCCAACGCCTGACCCATCCTGGTGCGTCGCTGGAGCTGCGCATGGCCCGACCTGGTGCGCGATTTGCTGCGCGGCGCGGCGCCAGCCACCCGGCGAGAACACGCCTTGCTGCTGCGGCGCGACGGTGAACAGACCCCCATCATCGACACCGCTGCACCGATCCGCAACCGCGATGGCTTTTTGATCGGTGCCGTGCTGGTGTTTCACGACGTCACGGTATCGTTGAATCTGGCGCGCGAGCTCAGTCACCAAGCGACGCACGACGCCTTGACGGGCGTGCCCAACCGGCGCGAGTTCGAGCGGCGCTTGCGCGAGCTCCTGGCTCGCCCCGACCCGGCATCCCACGTCTTATGCTATCTGGATCTCGACCAGTTCAAGATCGTCAACGACACGTGCGGCCACGTCGCCGGCGATGAGCTGCTGCGCCAAATCACGCAACTCATGCGTGGCCACCTGCGCGCGGCCGACACGTTGGCGCGCTTGGGTGGCGATGAGTTTGGCCTGATCCTACAAGGCTGCGACTTGGAGCCCGCAGTGGCGCTGGCACAGCGCATTCGCGAGGCCATCGCTGACTTTCGCTTCGCGTGGGGGGAGCGCTCGTTTGGAATCGGTGTGTCGATCGGCCTGGTCCCGGTGGCAGCCCACGAGCGCGACGCCGATACCCTGTTGGGAGCAGCGGATGCGGCTTGCTACGCCGCCAAAGAGGCCGGGCGCAACCGCATCCACGTCTATCAGCCCGACGACCGGCACCTGCTCGAGCAGCAGGGTCAAATGCAATGGGTGTCACGTCTGCAATCGGCGTTGGACGAAGATCGGTTGCGGCTATACGTGCAACCCATCGTGCCGCTGCACCCCACGCCGGGCGAGCGCCCCCACGCCGAGATCCTGGTGCGACTGGAGGAAGACGGCCAACTCATCCAACCCGGGGCGTTTTTGCCGGCGGCCGAGCGCTACGGCCTCATGCCCCGCATCGACCAGTGGGTGGTTCGCAATACCCTCGCGTGGCTGAGCGATCGCGTGCGCCGCGACGGCGATCTCGACCGGGTATTTGCCATCAATCTCTCTGGTGCATCGTTGTCGGACGAACAGTTCCGACAGCACCTGCAGGCCCAACTCGAAACGTTGCAATTACCACCGGGCTCACTGTGTTTCGAAATCACCGAGACCGCCGCCGTGGCCAATTTGTCCAAAGTGGTGCATTTCATCGGGGAGGTCAAGCGCTTGGGCTGTCTGTTCGCGCTGGACGACTTCGGCAGCGGGCTGTCCTCGTTCGCCTACCTGAAGAATCTGCCGGTTGACTTCCTGAAAATCGACGGCAGTTTCATCAAAGACATCGAATCCGACCCGATCGACCTTGCCATGGTGCAAGCCATCAACACCATCGGTCATGTCATGGGGCTGCGCACCATCGCCGAGTACGTTTCGTCCGAAGCGATCCTGGCACGCGTACGCGAGCTGGGTGTGGACTACGCCCAAGGCTACCAAGTCGGCATACCGCGACCGCTCGATGCGCTGGTGCCCGTGCGCCGCATGCCGCGCTAAAGCCCCGGCCGACGGCACGGGCCAGCGTCAATCGCGGCCGCCAGGCAGCACCTGGGCCACGGGTATGCGGTCGAGGGCGAGCGCGCGCCACAATGGCTGCGTCGAGGCGGTCTTGGGCAACCACAGCCGCTGCGCCAAGTCGCCCAGGTGGCGCTCGTGCAAATCGACCAACAGCACCCAGCGCCCCTCGTCGTCACTGAGTTGCCCCACCCACCCCAGGGCCTGCAACGCACTCAGCGGCTCGTCGAGCTGCAGCGCATCGACACGCAACCGGCGCGCCAGCTGCGGCACCGACAGCCCGGGGCGCGGCGCTGCACGCGCCGCATCGAGTGCGGCCAGCAGCTCTAGCGCGAGTTGAAACGGCCAGCCCGGCGTGTCGCCGCGCCGCGCCACGCCCGCCAGTAGGCTGGGCAGGTAGGCCACGATCACCGCCCCCAGCAGCACGATCAACCACAGCAAGTAGAGCCAGACGAGCAGGATCGGCAGCGTGGCAAACGCGCCGTACACCGCCGAATAGGTGGGCACCGTGCGCAGATACCACGCCAGCGCCTGCTGCGCCAGCTCGAACGCGATGGCAACGAACACCCCGCCCACCAGCGCATGCCGCAGGCGCACCGGCGCATTGGGCACATAGCGGTACAGGGCGGCCACCCCCAGCACCACGAGGGCAAACCCCCCGATGTCGAGCAGCCAGCGGACCCCCGCATGGACGGCTGGCAGCCAACCTTTCGACACCGACAGGGCGTACGAACTGGCGCTCAGCGCCGCGGCCAGGCACAACGGCCCCAGGGTCAGCAGTGCCCAGTACACCAGCACCCGCTGCGCCAGCGGCCGCAAGCGCCGCACGCGCCAGATATCGTTGAGCTGGCGGTCGATGGTGAGCACCAGCGCCAGCGCCGTGATCAGCAGCACCAGCGCGCCGCTCCAGCCGATCTTGGCCGCGTTGGCTGAAAACTGCCACAGCGCGCTCGAAACCTGGCGCGCGATGCTCTCCGGCACCAGGGCCTCGACCATCCAGCGCTGCAGGCGCTGCTCGACGCGCGCAAACGCCGGAAACGCCGAAAAGATCGCCAGCGCCACGGTCAGCAGCGGCACCAGCGAGATGGTGGTGGTAAACGTCAGGCTGCCTGCCGCCACCCCCAGCCGGTCGCGCGCCAGGCGCTCGCGCAGCATGGCCAGCGTGGTGCGCCATGGAAAGTCGCGCAGCGCCCGCCACAGTCGGGCGCCTTCGGCCCGCCAAGGCGCTCGCCAATCGGCCTGACGACGGGCCAGGGAATGGGTCGGGGTTCGCGAATCGGTGGCGCTCATGCCGTTATCATGCCAGCCGATGACTGCCCCGTCTGCTCCCCTTGCCCCGCCGCTTGCGCCCCACCCCACCGACGAGGCGCTGCGGCTGGCCCGACGCACCCGTGCGCTGGCCGTGTCGTGCCTGCTCGCGCTCATCGTCCTAGGCCTGGCGTGGGAACTGTGGCTCGCTCCGCTGCGCCCCGGCGGCTCGTGGTGGGCGCTCAAGGTGTTGCCACTGACATTGCCGTTACCGGGTCTGCTGCGGCACCGCATGTACACCTACCGCTGGCTCAGCCTGCTCGTGTGGCTGTATTTCACCGAAGGCATCGTGCGCGCGACGACCGAAAGCGGCCTGTCGGCCCTGCTGGCCTGGACCCAGGTGCTGCTGTGTCTGGGGCTGTTTGCCGCCTGCGCGCTGCACGTGCGCTGGCGGCTGCGAGCGGCGCGCCAAGCCGCCTCCGAAGCGGCAACCACGCCCTGATGGAGATTCTGGATCCTGGACGCGCCCCCATGCCCCGCACCGATCTGCTGACCGAGCTGCGCGCCGCCGTCGGTGCTGCCCATGTGCTGACCGCTGCCGACGGCGACGACCTGACCGCTTACGAGCAAGACTGGCGCCGCCGCCACCGTGGGCGCGCGCTGGCCGTGGTGCGCCCAGGCAGCCCGCAGGAGGTGGCCGCCGTGGTGCGCCTGTGCGCCGCGCACGGCACCCCTATCGTGCCACAGGGGGGCAACACCGGGCTGGTGCTGGGCGGCGTGCCCGACACCAGCGGCCGCCAGGTGGTGCTGAGCCTGCAACGGCTGCAGCGCGTGCGCGCGCTCGACCCCGACAACCTGACCCTGACCGTGGACGCTGGCTGCGTGCTGCAAGTGGCCCAGCAGGCCGCCGAGGCTGCGGGCCTGTGGCTGCCGCTGAGCCTGGCCTCCGAAGGGAGCTGCACCATCGGCGGTAATTTGGCCACCAATGCCGGTGGCACGCAGGTGCTGCGCTTTGGCAATGCGCGTGACCTGTGCCTGGGGCTGGAAGTCGTCACCGCCGACGGCCAGCTCTGGGACGGCCTGAGCGGCTTGCGCAAGGACAACACGGGCTACGACTTGCGCCACCTGTTCATCGGCAGCGAGGGCACGCTGGGCATCATCACTGGGGCGGTGCTCAAGCTGGTGCCACAGCCCGCCGCACGCCTGACCGCGTGGGCCGCCGTGTCGGGGCTGACCGACGCCCTGGCACTGCTGGCACTGGCGCAACGCCGGCTGGGCCCGACACTGACCGGCTTCGAGGCCATGAACGCGTTCGCGCTCAGCCTGGTGGACCGGCACTTCCCCGACCTGCGCGTGCCACTGTGGCGCGAACACCCATGGTGTGTGCTACTGGAGGTGAGCGACCACGATAGCGAAGTGCACGCCCGCGGGGCGCTGGAGGCCACGCTGGCCGCGGCCATCGAGCAGGGTGCAGCGCGCGACGCCATCGTCGCCGAAAGCCTGGCGCAGGCGCGCACCCTATGGCACATCCGCGAAAGCATTCCGCTTGCCCAAGCGCAGGAGGGGCTCAACCTCAAGCACGACATCAGCCTGCCGGTGTCGCGCATCCCTGCCTTCTGCGCGGAGGCAGAAGCCGCGCTGCACGGGACCGTGCCCGGTGCGCGCGTGGTCAATTTTGGCCACCTGGGCGACGGCAACCTGCACTTCAACGTGCAGGCGCCGCCGGATACGGATGCCGCCACGTTCCTGCAGGAACACGAAGCCCACGTCAATCAGCTGGTCTACCGCCTGGTGCAGCGCCACGGCGGCTCCATCAGCGCCGAGCACGGCATCGGCGGGCTCAAGGCGGCGCTGCTGCCTGCGTTCAAGGACCCCACGGCGCTCGCGATCATGCGCGCCATCAAGCGCGCGCTCGACCCTGCGGGCCTGCTCAACCCCGGGCGCGTGCTGCTGCCCGATAATGCAGCCCCATGAGCCAGCGCCCGATCCGCACGCAGTACGAAGACTTCATGCGCCACGTCTTCGAGCACGGCACGCCCAAGACCGACCGCACCGGGGTGGGCACGCGCAGCGTGTTCGGCTACCAAATGCGCTTCGACCTGTCGGAGGGCTTTCCGCTCGTCACGACCAAGAAGCTGCACGTCAAATCCATCATCTACGAGCTGCTGTGGTTTTTGCGCGGCGAGCGCAATGTGCGTTGGCTGCAAGAGCGCGGCGTGACCATCTGGGACGAGTGGGCGCGCGAAGACGGCGACCTCGGACCCATCTACGGCGTGCAATGGCGCTCGTGGCCAAAACCCGACGGCGGCCACATCGACCAGATCAGCGAGGTGTTGCATACCCTGCGTACCAACCCCGACTCGCGACGCATCATCGTCAGCGCCTGGAACGTCGCCGACCTGCCCCAGATGGCGCTGGCGCCGTGCCATGCGTTGTTTCAGTTCTACGTGGCCGACGGCCGACTGTCGTGCCAGCTCTACCAGCGCAGCGCCGACGTCTTTCTGGGCGTGCCGTTCAACATCGCCAGCTACGCGCTGCTGACGCACATGGTGGCGCAGCAGTGCGATTTGGGCGTCGGCGACTTCATCTGGACCGGCGGCGATTGCCACATCTACCACAACCACGTGGAGCAGGTGCAGTTGCAACTGTCGCGCTCGCCCTACCCCTACCCAACGCTGCGCATCCGCCGCCGCCCGCCGACCCTGTTCGACTACGAATTCGACGACTTCGAATTCCTGGACTACCAGCACCACCCGGCCATCAAGGCGCCCGTGGCGGTGTGAGCCGCCCCTACCCGTGATGCTGTCGCGCGCCCAAGCCCTGGGACTGGTGGCCTTGACGCTGATGTGGGGCGTCAACTGGCCGGTCATGAAACTGTCGCTGCAGGAGCTCTCGCCCCTGTTCTTCCGCGCCGTGACGATGACCGGCGGCGCGCTGTGGCTGTTCGCGTTCTATCGCTGGCGCGGTGTGCGCCTGCCGCCCCGGCGCAGCGAGTGGCGCAGCATCGTCACGCTGGCACTGCCCAACATGCTGGGCTGGCACACGCTGGCCATCTTTGGCGTGGCCGCCCTGGCGTCCGGGCGGGCGGCCATCCTGGGCTTTACCATGCCGGTGTGGACGGTGCTGCTGGGGGCACTGTTCTTCGGCCAGCCGCTGACGCGGCGCACCTCCGTGGCGGCGGTGGCGGTGGTGCGGTAGGCCAGCAGCACGCCGTCTTCCCAGCGCGCGATCTCCCGGCCGCTCATGAAGATGGGCAGGCAGGCCAGCAGCGTGGCCACCCACCATCACCCACAGATCGAAGTTCAGGACAGCTTCGGAAATGGGCAGGCCACGGGGCGCCACCACGCCGGCCAGGCCCAGGCAGACAAGGATGTTGAAAATGTTGCTGCCCACCAGGTTGTCCACGACCAGATCGATGGTGCCGTTGGCGGCTGCGCCTACCGACACCGCCATCTCCGGCGCACTGGTGCCGAGGGCCACGATGGTCAAGCCTACCACCAGGGGCGAGATCCCCCAGGACAGTGACGACCGCGCGGCGCCGCGCGTGAGGCCCTCAGCCCCTGCCACCAGGACGACCACGCCAACGATGAGCAAAACGATGGACATAGCGTGGACCTCCTTCCCCGGATGCAATGTGGCGCCATCGTGCCATAGAGGCACACCTGGCCGCAGACCGACAGAACGAACCGTTTGTTTGTTATAATGAACTCACATCGATATCTATCAGGAAAACCTCGTGAGCACCGTCTCAGCCATCGGCAGGAATCTGCTGCGATTTAGGGAACAGCGAGGGCTCACGCTGGCGGGCTTGTCCGAGCGCAGCGGGGTGGCGAAATCGACCTTGTCGCAGCTGGAAAACGGCGAGGGCAACCCCACGATCGAGACCCTGTGGGCTGCGGCCAACGCCCTGGGAGTGCCCTTCGGCCAGCTGGTCAACGAGGAACTGAGCGACGGCGGCGAGCTGTTGGACAAGGGGGTGATTGTTCGATTAATCGAAAAATCGACCGACGACCCCGAGATCGAGGTCTATCTGATCGAACTGCGGCCAGGCTGCCGCAAGGACTCCGCCCCGCATCCGGAAGGGGTGAAGGAACGCATCACGGTGCTGTCCGGGGCCATGCTGGTGGGGCAGGCCGACCGGCCGCGCATGGTGAGGGCTGGCGACACTCACACCTTCGACGCCGATGTGCCGCATGTGTACGCGGCCACCGAGCAAGGCGGCCGGGCCATGGTGGTGATCGTGTATCCGCCCAAGACCTATTCGGCCAGTGCCTCCACGCTCTACCTAGAGTGGCCCCAGGCCCCGAGCGCCTGGGAGGGGGTGCGCAGCGTGATGGAGCGCGCCCTGCTGGAGGTGTCCAACGGCCTGGGCGCGCGCATCCTGCGACTGCGCGGCGAGCCGCTCAATAGGCGTGACGGCCTGCTCAAGCTGCGCCAGATGCAGCACGAGGCCACCGCCGGTCCCTGGCGCTGGCCGGTGCTGTCGCTGGTGGAAGACGACGCCCAGGGGCCGTATGTCGCCGTGGTGCCCATGCCCCTGACCGGAGCCTTTGCCCAACCCGACCAGGCACCGCCCGCCTGGACCAACGCCGACCTGCCGGCTGCCGCCATCCGCCTAGCCCGGCTGGCGGAATCGCCCTTCATCGAGCTGGGCGCGCCCGAAACGGCCGCAATCCAGGCTCATTTGGAGGGCCGCAGCTGGGTGCTCAACAGCCTGGCCGCTGAGGTGCTGCTGCAGCGGGGGCGCATGTGCATGCCGCGGCAGCTGCATCACGTGCGCCCGGCGCCCGCGGCGGCGCAGCGCGGCGGCCGGGACGGGCCGTTCTCCAGCCGCATCGACGTGGAGCAATACGATGCCTTCGAGCTGCTGCACCCCGCCTATGCCCGCCAAGTAGTGGCCGCCGCCCAGGATATCGCAAGCTTCGCCGGACCGCAGCCCGCCTTGCAGGCCATCGACGTGGGCGCAGGGCCGGGTCTGCCGTTGCTGATGCTGCACGAGCTGCATCCGGGTTGCCGTTTCCTGGCCGTCGAACCCGACGAGGCGGCGTTTGTGTGCCTGCAGCGCAATGCCCACGGGGTTGAGGGCATCGAGCTGCATCACGGCGGCTTCCTGGAGCTCGACCTGCCGAGCGGCGAGACACCGCTCATCACCTCTTTCGGCGCCTCGCACCACTTCAACACAGCCTTCATGCTGCAAAAGGCCATGCAGCTGCTGCAGCCCGGCGGGCTGCTGGTGGTGGCCGACGAGTTCCTGCCCGAATTCGCCAGCGTGGATGAACGCAACCTCGCCCTGGTGCGCCACCACAGCGCCTACCTGCTGGCCAGCATGGCCTGGGTGGGTGAGCCGCCGGCCTCCGAAGGGGGGCTGGACCTCAGGCTCTACCGCGACTTGCGCCGCTCCATCATCATGGCCATGGTCGCGGCCACCGAGGGCAAATCGACCCAGGCGGTGAGCCTGTGCCGTAACCTGTATGCGCGCCTGTGCGAGTCCGGTTTGCGCGAGCGCCCTGCACATGAGATCGGGGCCTTCGTGCGCTTCTACTGGCTGGAGCTGCAGGCCATGGTGGCCGGCTTCGACTACGAGGTCGAGCGCAAGACCTTCCCGCGCCGCTTTGCCGGGCTGGCCGCGCTGGCCGGGTTGGAGTTGCGCCGCCACCGCCGGGTGTTTGCCACCACCGGCAGCGACGACTGGGGCGGGGGCACCCATGTCTTCACCTTCAGCAAGCCGGAGGGCGCATGACGCGGCAGGTGCTGCGCGGCCTGGGCGACAGCCTGGCCATTGCAGCGGGCTACGTGCCCGTGGCTTTTTCTTTCGGGCTGGCCGCCGTTCAGATGGGTTTGGGGGCTCCATGGGCCGTGGCCATCTCAGCCATCGTTTTTGCAGGGGCCAGCCAGTTCGTGCTGGTGTCCCTGCTCGCCGCCGGCGGCGGGCCGCTGACGGTGGTGCCCACCATCTGGCTGCTCAATGCCCGCCATCTGCTCTACGGTCGGGTGGTGGCCGAACAGCTCGCGCAGGCGCGCCCGGCCCGCGTGCGCCCGGCCCTGGCCTTTGGCCTGACCGACGAAGTCTTCGCCTGCGCGGCCGCGCGTTTGCCCACCCTGGCCCCGGCCCAGCGCGCGGGCTGGCTGGCTGGCCTGCAGGCCGGGGCTTATGGCGCGTGGATCGCTGGCACCTGGCTGGGGGCCGAGACCGGCGCCCAGCTGGTGGACCGGATCCCCCTGCTGCAGGAGGCTTTGCAGTTCGTGCTGCCGGCGCTCTTCCTGTCGCTGCTGCTGCAGATGGGGGTGCACGGACGTGGCCGGGCGCTGTGGGGGGCGGCGGGTGTCACGCTGCTGGGCCTGGCCCTGGGCCCGGCCCATGTGGCCATCCCGGCCGGCATGCTGGCCGGTGCGGCCCTCCAGTTGCTGCAGGCACACGTGGACGAGGACGGCGACGATGAGTGAAGCCGGCTGGATACAGCTGCTGACCGTGCTGGCCTGTGGGCTGGGCACCTTCCTGCTGCGCTCCTTGCCCTTCTGGTGGGGGCTGCGTCAAAGTACCGAGCGTTCGAACCTTATCCGCCGCTGGTCCTCGGCCATCGGCCCGGCCGCCATCGCCGCCCTGCTGGTGGCCTCGCTCTTCCCTCTGCTGTGGCCGGCCGCCGGCCCCACCCGCGCCCTGCCCACGGCCGTTGCCCTGGCCGCCGTGATCCTCCTCCAGCGCCTGCGCGGGGGGCTGGCGGCCTCCACGCTGCTGGGCACGGGGGTGTATGCGTTGATGTTGTGGGTGATCGGGTGACGCGTTGTACCCAACCACCCCCTGATTTACTCATAACTATTTGATTTAGCTCTGGATTTCACGCTTTCTCGGCAAAAATATCTCCCACTTTCACATCCTCGTGTGCGCGATTTGCGGGAGTTTTCTGTGAAGTTTGCCCGCCCTGCCACAGACGATTTCTTCCGCTCGCGCATCGATCACATGATCGATCTGCGCCACCCGCTGGCGGTGCTGGCCTCTCGCATGCCCTGACAGCAAATCGGAGGATCGGTGGCGCATCTGTTGTCGCGCAAGGCGCGCTCGGGCATCGCCATGCCCGATCTCGATCTGTTTGGTGAACAGGTGCAGCGCCGCGAACGCTTGAGCCACGCGGGGCGCCCGCGCGTGCCGCTGCGCATCATGATCAGCCTCCTGTATCTCAAGCACGCCTTCAACGAGTCGGACGAAGGGGTGGTCGAGCGCTGGCGCAATGCTGGCGCGACTGTATCAGCAAGGGCAAGGCCCGAACACCCTACGAATTCGGCGTCAAGGCGGGCATTGCCAGCACGCTCAAGGGCAACCTGATCGTGGGTGCGCGGGCCTTCCATGGCCATCCGTATGACGGACACACCCTGCGCGAACAGCTCGAGCAGGCCACGATCCTGATGCAAGACTGTGCGGTCGAGCCCGCGACGGTGTTCGTCGATCGGGGCTACCGGGGGGTGGATGCGCTGCAACTCGGATGTGCGCATCGTGCACCGGGGTACGACCCAACGGATCAGCAAGCAGGAGAGTAAGCTGCTCCGGCCACGAAAACATCGAGCCCATCCCCTCTTTTGCGCCTGTTGCAGCCGGCCGAGGCGGGGGCGATATCGCTCAGGCCAGGCTTGATGCGCTCGCAACCGGGGCTCGGGTGAAGATTTCAGGAACGACTATGTAAATGGTCGGCGACGGTGTGCATGGCGGACTTCATGTTCGAAGTGCGGCGGCGCGGGTCTTCGAGCGCCCGGCGCACTTCGCGGTCGTCGATGTCGATGCGGATCATGTGCTATCCTTTTGATGGCCCGAGCATGGGGCGTCCGGTTCATACCCGGAAGTCGTCAAGGACGTGGAGCTCCCGGGGCGGGCCACTTTCTCATGCTCTTGAGCACGATCATCTTGCGCCCGGTGCGCACTTCCCACACCATCACGTAGCGGATACCGGACTGTGGGTCCGTGTATTCAAGCACGATGGCCGGGCGGCCAATATCCGTCGTCCCATCGAGACGCCACTGTCCGTCTCGCAGCGCGATGGCCGCGAGGCGGAAGTCATCGGCGGTCACGGCTAAGGAAGGTCTGCAAAACCTTCCTGCCAGACTGCCGGGATGGGACAATAGCGACATGAAGCAGATGAGTCTGGAGGCGCCGATGTATACGGGCTTTGAGCTGCGCGCCAAGCGCACCCGCAAGCGTGCGTTTTTGGAGCAGATGGACCGTGTGGTGCCGTGGGCAGAGTTGGTCGCACTCATCGAGCCGTATGCGCCGAAGGCGGGTCCCAAGGGTGGGCGGCCACCCTTTGCGGTAGAGAAGCTGCTGAGGATTCATTTTTTGCAGCAGTGGTTTGGTCTGTCGGACCCGGCGGTGGAGGAAGCCTTGTACGACACGCCGCTGCTGGCGAGCTTTGTTGGTCTGGACCTGGGGGTGGATGTCGTGCCGGATGAGAGCACCATCCTGCGCTTTCGCCACCTGCTGGAGCAACACGGCCTGAGCCAGCGTATCCTCGAGACGGTCAATCGCATCCTGACCGAGCGTGGCCTCATGCTCAAGAGCGGCACCATCGTGGATGCCACGCTCATTGCTGCTCCCAGCTCGACCAAGAACGCCCGCCGTGAGCGCGACCCTGAGATGCACCAGACGAAGAAGGGCAACCAGTGGTACTTCGGCATGAAAGCGCACGTTGGGGTCGACGCCGAGACAGGGCTGGTACACACGGTGGTGGCCACCGCTGCCAACGTCTCGGATGTGACGCAGGCGCATCGGCTCTTGCACGGGCAAGAGACCGACGTCTTTGCCGATGCGGGCTATCAGGGAGTGGACAAGCGAGCGGAAAACCAGGGCAAGCAAGTCGCTTGGCACGTGGCCATGCGGCCGGGCAAGCGCCGGGCATTGGACAAGCGCACTTTTCTTGGCCAGGTGATGGATGCCTTGGAACGCACCAAGGCGCGCATTCGTGCCAAGGGTGAGCATCCGTTTCGGGTACTCAAATGCCAGTTTGGCTACCGCAAGACGCCCTATCGAGGCTTGGCCAAGAACGGCGCGCAGCTCAACGTCCTGTTTGCGCTGGTCAATCTGTGGCTGGCGCGCAAAGCCTTGCTGGCTGCGACGGGATAAGTGCGCCCGCAGTGGGCTCACTGGGGCCGGATGGGGCTCCAGAGGGCCCATCAAGGGGCTTGCTGGAGCCAAAAGACGGCTCAGCATCTGCTTCGATCCCGTCATGTGAAACGATATTGACCCTCAACTCGTCGCCACGAACGAGTGGGCGGGGTAGTGCAGAGGTTCCCTAACTGGCCAAGACGCGCCTCTGTCGCCGGATCGCCATGACGCCGAAAAGCGTGACGGACATCATCGGCGGCGAGCGCCCAGTCATAAAGACCCTCGACACCCGCCCGTCTCATCTCATCGCTCGTGAGCAATCCTAGCGTCTGATACGGCTCGACGTGCGCGCGCGCTTCAAGATCTACCTGGCCGATGCGGCCATTGCGCCGGCCGTGATGCTCGAGGGCAAGGCCATCCTGGAGGACGCCGCGGCGCTGGGCGTAGCCACCGAGACGGCCGTGTTCAAGCACCTGTTGCCCGCTACTGCGCGCAGACCGTGCGCTTCTCTTACTGGCGTGGCAAAAAAGACTGGGAAGTGGCTCTCGTCGCCAAAGTGGGCGGCGAGCTGTTTCCCTTCGAAGTAAAGTATCGCGCCCAGTACACTGGCGTACGAGAACTCAACGGTCTGATCGAGCTGTGCCAAGCCAAGCGCATCGCGCGGGGCCACTGAGCTTCTGGAGGGCCCGTAACGATGAAACTTAGAGTCTGTGAACGCCAGCGCCCGCTGGGCTTGCCACTTGGGCGCCACAAACTCACTGTCATGACGCGCGTGGCCGACGACAGGTCGCGAGCCGCAAGGAGGATCTCTTGTCAGCCATCCACGATCTGATTGCCCAGGTCAGCGACCCACGGTTGCGCGAGCGGCTGGCTGCAGAGTGGGCCAGCGCCTCGAAGGAGAAGAAATTCGGCCTGGTGTTCGAGGACCACCTGCCCGAACGGTTGCCGCTGCCCAAGGCCCGGCCGCGCCGCGGTGACCTGGTCTGCCGGCGCGCAGGCCCGCTCAAGGACGTTTGGCGGGTCTTGCGGGTGCGCGACGGCGTCGCGACCTGCGTCCGCCCGGGGGCCGAACCGCATGCAACGCAGACGAACCCCTCGGCCACCGAGACGGTCGATATGGCCGTCGATGAACTGCTCGTGGTGCGCGAATTCGGCGAGCCGATCTTCCCCTCACTGGTACCCATGGACGCGGTGCAAAACGGCGACCCGGCCGGGCCCTGGCACACCCTGATCGAAGCCGACAACTACCACGCCCTGCAGCTGCTGGACTACCTCTATGCCGGCCAGGTGGATTGCATCTACATCGACCCGCCGTACAACACCGGCGCGCGGGACTGGAAGTACAACAACGATTACGTGGACGCCAACGACCAGTGGCGGCACAGCAAGTGGCTGGCCATGATGCAGCGGCGGCTGCGGCTGGCGAAAAAACTGCTCAACCCTGCCGATTCGGTGCTCATCGTCACGATAGATGAACATGAGGTTCATCACCTCGGCATGTTGCTGGAGCAGGAATTCCCCGAGGCGCAGGTGCAGATGGTCACCAGCGTCATCAACCACAGCGGCGTGGCGCGCGCCAAAGCCTTTTACCGCGCCGACGAGTACCTGTTCTTCGTCTTCCTCGGCGCAGCGGCGGTCGTGCCCAACGGCAGGGACATGCTCAACGAGGCTGAGCCTGGCACAGACACAAGGATCGATATTTGGAATCGCCTCTTGCGTCGCGGCACAGGCGCTAGGCGACAGGACAGCCCGAACCTGTTTTATGCATTCTGGGTCGACCCCGTCGCACGGCGCATTCACTCGGTGGGCGACCCGATCCCGCTCGGCCAAAGTCGCGAATCGGTCGCGCCGCCCGCGCCCGGCCTCGTCGCCTGCTGGCCGATCCGTTCCGACGGGACGGAAGGTCGTTGGCAAATCAGCGCGGAGACCGCCCGCAAAGGGCTGGCCGAGGGTACTGTGCGACTGGGCGCTTACACCCGCACGCGCGAGCGCTGGTCAATCTCCTATCTGCGCAACGCCGAGAAAGAGCGCATCCAGCGCGGCGAGATCGAAGTCCTGGGGCGCGACGAAAACGGCGCGTTGATTCTCAGATTCGCCGAGGACGTGCAGCGGGTGAAAAATCCGGTTACGGTCTGGAACCAGCGCTCGCATAATGCCGGAGCGGGCGGCTCCAACCTGCTGCGGGCGCTGCTGCCCGGTCGCCGTTTCCCTTTTCCTAAGTCACTCTACGCCGTAGAAGATGCGCTGCGCTTCTTCGTCGCCAACAAGCCCGAAGCCTTGATCGTGGACTTCTTCGCCGGTTCCGGCACCACGGCGCACGCCGTGCTTCGTCTCAACCGCGAGGATGGCGGACGCCGCCGGTGCATCCTCGTCACCAACAACGAGGTCTCCGCCGAAGATGCTGCCAGCCTGCGCGAGCAGGGGTTCCAGCCAGGCGATCCGGAATGGGATGCATATGGTATCTGCCGCCAGATAACTTTCCCTCGTCTGCGGGCTGCGATCACCGGTAAAACGGACGACGGACAAGCGGTGAAAGGCGAATACAAGTTCAACTTGACCTATCCGATTGCCGAGGGCTTCGCGGCCAATCTCGCCTACTTCAAGCTGGACTTTCTGGACCCCGAGCGCGTGTCGCTGCGCCGCGCGTTCCGCGAGATCCTGCCCTTGCTGTGGCTCAAGGCCGGTGCCGTGGGGCCGAGGCCGGAACTGGCGCGCAACGAACCGGAGCCCGTACTGTTCGCCCCCGAGGGCAGCAACTTCGTCGTACTGCTCGACGAGACGCGGATGGGACGGCTGCTCCAGGCCATCGGCGGCCGCACCGGCCTGTCGCATGTGTTCATCGTCACCGACGCGGACGAGTCGTTCAAGACGATGGCGCAAGAGGTTCAAGAAGCCGCTGGCAAGGCCAACCCCAGCTTGCAGGTGGTGCAGTTGTACCGGGATTACCTGCTCAACTTTATGATCAACCTAGGAGGTGCGAAATGACGGCGACCGCGAACGAACAACCCAGCGCCAAAGACGTGCTGCGCGCCGTGATCGAGGCGCAGCCCGAGGATGCCAGCTTTGAGGAAATCCTGCGCGAGCTGGCGTTCGAGCGCATGCTCGAACGCGGCCTGGCCGACGCCCGCGCGGGACGCAGCGTGAGCCATGACGAGGCGCTGCGGAGAATCCGTGCATGGCAGAGCTGAGGTGGACTGCCGAGGCACTGGCCTGGCTGGAGGACATTGACCGTTACATCGCCGCGGACAACCCGCCCGCGGCTGCCAAGGTCGTTGACGGCATCGTGGCCAAGGCGGAACTGGCCGCCGAGTTCCCCGACATCGGCACCCGGCTGCGCGTCGTGCCCGAGGGCGAGGTGCGCATGTTGCTGTACGGTCACTACCGTATTGCGTATCTGCGTCGAGGCGATGCAGCCATCGTCGAAATCCTCGGCGTCTTCCATGGCGCGCTCGACATCAACCGGTATCTGCCATGAAGGTCACGCTGTTCGACTTCCAGAAGGATGCGCTGCACCAGCTGCGCGACAAGCTCACGGCCGCGCGCCGCTTCGCCAGCACCGACAACCCGCAGGCCATTGCCTTTTCCGCACCCACCGGCAGCGGCAAGACCATCATCATGACGGCGCTGTTCGAGGCCATCCTGGATCAGCCCGACGATGAGCTCGCGTGGCCGCTGGACTGGACTCCGCAGCGGGATGCCGTGATCCTGTGGGTGTCCGACATGCCGGAGCTCAACGAGCAGACGAAGCTGAAGATCGAGAGCAAGTCCGACAAGGTTTACCGCGTCCATCAGCTCATCACGATCGATGCGCACTTCGATGCGCCGCAGTTGCAGGGCGGCTGCGTGTACTTCATCAACACGCAAAAGCTGGCCGTCAATCAACCGCTGACCAATCGGGGTGACGGACGCCAACACCTCATCTGGGAAACGCTGACCAACACCGCCCGCGCGATACCGGACCGCTTCTATGTGGTGATCGACGAAGCCCACCGGGGCATGGCGTCCGGCCGGGGCGCCAAAGAGGCGCAGACCTTGATGCAGCGCTTTCTCCTGGGGCACCCGGAAGTGGGCCTCGTGAAGATGCCGCTGGTCATCGGTGTGTCCGCCACACCCAAGCGCTTTTTGGACCTGCTGGAACATGCACCGCACACGGTGCACAAGGTCGCCATCTCGGCAGAGGAGGTGCGCGCGTCGGGGCTGCTGAAGGACCGCATCTTGATCCACCACCCCGAGTCGCCGACGACGGCCGAGATGGGCCTGCTGCAGGAAGCCGCGCGCCGCTGGCACCAAATGACGCAGGCGTGGCAGCGCTACTGCCAGGAAGAGCAGGCACCGACGGTCTGGCCCATTCTGGTGGTGCAGGTGGAAAATGGCACCGATCACCAGCTCACCCGCACCGACCTCACGGCCGCGCTGGATGTCATCGAGCGCGTCATCGGACGCCGGTTGAACGAGGGCGAAGTGGCCCACGCCATGCACGATGCCGGTGATTTGGACGTGGGGGGTCGCCGGGTGCGGCGGGTCGAGGCATCCCGCATCGATGCGGACAAGGAGATCGGCGTGGTGTTCTTCAAGACGGGCCTGTCCACAGGCTGGGACTGTCCGCGTGCCGAGGTGATGATGTCTTTCCGTCGCGCGGAAGATCACACCTACATTGCCCAGTTGCTCGGCCGCATGGTGCGCACGCCGCTGGCGCGCCGCATCGAAAAAGATGCCGCGCTCAACGATGTGCATCTGTTCCTGCCCTACTTCGACACGCAGGCGGTGCAAAACGTGGTGGCCGCACTGCACAACCAGGAGGACGTGCCGCCGGCCGAGACGGGCTCCAGTCGCGAGCTGGTGGTGCTCCAGCGCCGGGCGGGCACCGAGGCCCTGTTCGCCGCCTTGGACGGCCTGGTGACTTACCGCGTGGGCGCCGTGCGGGCGCAAAGCCCGCTGCGACGCTACATGGCCATGGCGCGCAGCTTGACGCTCGACGGGATCGACGACGAGGCCTGGGGCCAGGCCAAGGCGCAGATCGTGGCGTGGATGACCGAGTGCGTGGCCACTTTGAAGGCCACCGGGGAATTCGATTCGGCGGCGCGCGCCATCACGCAGGTGGGCCTGCGAACCCTGGCCGTGCATAACGGAACCGGCGTGAGTGAGCCGCAAGCGGACTATCGCATCGAGGCATCCAGCGTTGACATCGACCGCCTGTTTGAGGAGGCAGGCCGCGTATTCAGCCACGGCTTGCAAATGGAGTACTGGCGCGCCCACGCCGAGCGCGACGCGGTAGACGTGAAGGTGGAAGCCATCGTGCTGGCGCGCCATCCCACGCAGATGGGCGAACTGGAAAAGCGCGCCGAGCAGGCCTTCCACGCCTTGTACGACCAGCACAAGAAGGCGATCTACCAGCTCAAGGAGCATCGCCGTGCCAACTACGAGAAGTTGCGGCTCGCCACGGCCGAACCGGCCGAGGTGCCGTGGCACCTGCCCCAGGCGATCGACTTCCGGCGACAACCCACGGATACGCTGTGGGAGCGCCATCTGTACGTGGAGGGCAACGGCCAGTTCCGGGCCCAGCTGGGTACATGGGAAGCCGAGGTCCTGAAGGAAGAACTCGCCAACCCGGCAGTGGTGGGCTGGTTGCGCAACCTGGACCGCAAACCCTGGTCGCTGGAGGTGCCCTACATGTCAGGGGGGGAGGTCAGGCCGATGTTCCCCGATCTCGTCATCGTTCGGCAGGTGGAAGGCGGGTATGCGATCGACATCCTGGAGCCCCATCGGCCGGACCTGGACGACAACTTCGAGAAGGCGGTCGGGCTGGCGAAGTTCGCCGAACGACATGGAGCACTCTTTGGGCGCATTCAGCTGATTCGCCAGCAGTCCACCGCCGGCGGTGAGCGCTACATGCGGTTGGAGATCAATCACACCCCCACCATCAAACGGCTGCTGCTGATCACCAGCAATCCGCAGCTCGACGCGGTATTTGCGGAACTTGGCAAGTGAGCAGATAGGGCCTTTGTGAAAGAGATGACTTGACATCCTCCCCGGCCTGAAGTCCGGAGATTCCTTCGGCGCTCAGGCGCGGCCTACCCTGAACGGTGGTGCTTGCCGCGCACTTAGTCGAACGCACGGTAAAGGTGAGCGGTGCATGTCAAGATAGTTGTCGCCTGAATCATGCTGCTAAGGAACCGCTGAATAAACCCCGCCCGTCCGTCTCGAGCGCTGCTGCGCTGGCGGACTGGCCAAAGATGGTGCCGCAGCCCGCACTCAGCGACCCTCGCGGGCCAGATCGGTACCCACGAACCGGCGGATGGCCTAACTGTCGTACAGCGCGTCCTCGAGGCCTTCGTCCGACAGCCCAAAGCCCTTTTGCACGACGTACGCCCTGAGCTCGCGTCGGGTGAGCTTCTTCTTGGAGACGACCTCGAGTTCGGCAAAGCTCGTCTGGATGGGCATGGGGCTGGTCTGTGGGCTGGGTTAGGCAGGGTGTGTCGATATGATGGTGCCAGGTCGTGGGAAGGTTGGGGATTGAATCAGTTGATCCCTAGCCAACGACACGACCGCCGGCTTCACGCCCGCGGCAGCGTCACGCCCCGCTGCCCCTGGTACTTGCCGCCGCGGTCGCGGTACGAGACGTCGCAGACCTCGTCGCTCTCGAAAAACAGCACCTGCGCGCAGCCCTCGCCGGCGTAAATCTTGGCTGGCAGCGGGGTGGTGTTGGAAAACTCCAGCGTCACATAGCCTTCCCACTCGGGCTCGAAAGGCGTGACGTTGACGATGATGCCGCAGCGGGCGTAGGTGCTCTTGCCCAGGCAGATGGTCAGTACGTTGCGCGGGATGCGGAAGTACTCCACCGTGCGCGCGAGCGCAAAGCTGTTGGGCGGGATGATGCAGTGGTCCCCGTGAAAATCGACGAAGCTCTTCTCGTCGAAGTTCTTGGGGTCGACCACCGTGCTGTGGATGTTGGTAAAGACTTTGAATTCCGGCGCGCAGCGGATGTCATAGCCGTAGCTGCTGGTACCGTAGCTGATGACGCGCCGTCCGTCGACCTCGCGAATTTGGCCCGGCTCGAACGGCTCGATCATGCCGTATTCCTCCGCCATGCGGCGGATCCATTTGTCGCTTTTGATGGTCATGGTGGCGTGGCGCAACAGTCGTTCACTGCATTTTACGTAGGCGACGCGCGCCAGTCAGGCCGCTGCGGCGGCAAACGCGGCATGGAGCCGCTGCAGGTAGCGCGCGCGGGTCGGCTCGTCGATGAACGCGGCCTCGAACCCGTTGGCCAACAAGCGCCACGCCTGACGCGCGCTCAGGCCCAGCGCGGCCACGGTCTGCACCAGGTTGTCGCCCACGTAGCCGCCAAAGTAGGCCGGGTCGTCCGAATGCACCGACACGCACAAACCGGCATCCAGCAGCCGACCCAAGGGGTGCCGTGTCAAATCGGGATAGACGCACAGCTTGACATTGGACAGCGGGCACACCGTCAGCGGCACGCGCTCGCGCGCCAGCCGCTGCATCAGGGCGGGGTCGTGCAGCGCCTGCACGCCGTGGTCGATGCGCTGCACCTGCAACAGGTCGAGCGCTTGCCAAATGTAGTCTGGCGGCCCCTCTTCACCTGCGTGGGCCACGACGTGCAGCCCCAGTGCGCGGGCACGCTCGAAGACGCGCACGAACTGGCGCGGAGGGTGATCGCGCTCGCTGGAGTCGAGCCCCAGGCCGATGAAGTGTTCGCGGTACGGCAGCGCGGCTTCCAGCATCGTCAACCCCTCGTCTTCGCTGAGGTGACGCAGCACGCACAAAATCCACTGCACCGACAGCCCGAGTTCGGTCTGCGCGCGGCGCTGCGCCGCGACCAATCCCTCGAACAGCACGGCCATCGGGATGCCGCGTGCCGTGTGCGTCTGCGGATCGACGAAACATTCGGCATGGACCACGCCGTCGGCGGCCGCGCGCTGGAAGTAGGCCCACGCCAGGTCGTAAAAATCCTGCGCCGTGCGCAACACCCCAGCGCCGGCGTAGTACAGGTCCAGAAAACTCTGCAAGTCGGTAAACGCGTACGCCGCGCGTACGTCCTGCACGCTCGCGTACGGCAGCGTCACGCCGTTGCGCTGCGCCAGCGCGAACATCAGCTCCGGCTCCAGCGTACCTTCGATGTGCAAGTGCAGTTCGGCCTTGGGCGCCGAGCGCAGCAGCGCGGGCAGACGCTGCGCCGGAATGCGGTCGAACGCGATGTCGGGTTCGGCAAGGGCGGCTGAATCCATGGTCGGCTCCGTCAACAAACACCATACGCGATACCGGTGTCACGCAGATACCGCCGATAGGCCGCGCTCAAGCGATCGGCGGCACACATGGCTTCGCCGCCCGCATACAGCGGCAGGCGCTTGGGCGTTTGCGACTCGAGAATCGGTTGGTCCTGGGCGAAGATCATCGCCTGGAAAGTGCGCAGGGACTCGTCTGGGGTGTCGAAATCGGTGGTGTGTTGCACGAACCAGACGCGGCAAGATTCCTCCTGCATCGGGCAGACCCAGAGCACGTAGGCATCGGCGGGTCCGTCACCGTCGGGGCGCTTCTGCAACATCGCCGCAAAAGGGCTGAGCACCTCGTAGCGGTAGCGCACCCAGGTCCCCTGCTGCGCACCCGCGCTCGCCCGCGGTTGCCAGGCCGGGTAGTCGGCGACGAATGGCCGCCCGTCGGGCGTGTGCGAAACCGCGCAAGGGGGAACGTCGGCATGCGCGGGCTCGCCAAGCCAGCCGTCGTGCACGAAGGCAAAGTGCGCCGTGTCCAGAAAGTTCTCCACCACGCGTGGAGCGCTCGTGGCCACGTCGAACGGGCCGTGCGCGACGCAGCGCGGCGGCAGGTCTGGCAGCGCCGGCACCGCCACGCTGGGCTGACCCAGACAGACCCAGACCATGCCGTGGGCCTCACAGGCGGCATACGCGTGCGCCGCTTGGGCTGGTGCCGGGATAAACGCCGGCAAGGCGGGAATGGCGCGACATCGGCCCGCCCCGTCGAAGCGCCAACCGTGGTAGGGACACTGCAGCTGGCCCTGCACCACGGCACCCAGCGACAGCCGCGCGCCGCGGTGGGGGCAGCGGTCGGCCAAGACCTGCACCGCGCCCGCCTCATGGCGCCACAGCACCAATGGCTCGCCCAGCAGCCAGCACGACAGCGGCGTGGGGCCCACGGCGCTGGCCAGCGCCACCGGCCACCAATGGTCGCGCTCGACCATCACTTACCCGACGGCACCTTGCCCTCGACCCCCTTGACGAAGAAGTTGACCTGGTCTTTCCAGGCCTGATCGGCCTTGACGTCCTTGGCCAGCACTTCCTTGCCGGTGTTGTCGACGATGGGGCCGGTGAAGACCTCGAACTCGCCGCTCTTGAGGCCGGCCTTGACCTCCTCGACCTTCTTCTTGGCCTCCTCCGGCACGACGTCGGCGATCTTGATCAGGTCGTTGAGGCCTTCCTTGACACCCCAGATGGTGCGCTTGTTACCCTGCCAAGTGCCGTCGAGCACTTCCTGCACCGCTTGGATGTAGTATGGCCCCCAGTTGACCACGGCCGACG
Organism: Tepidimonas sp. HKU77; assembly: GCF_049728535.1. Classification (NCBI taxonomy): domain Bacteria; kingdom Pseudomonadati; phylum Pseudomonadota; class Betaproteobacteria; order Burkholderiales; genus Tepidimonas; species Tepidimonas sp. HKU77. The sequence goes on from NZ_CP187300.1 coordinate 433,117, forward strand.
CCAGGTGTGCCTTCGGACCGAAGCTGCTCATGTCGCTGTCCCAGCCGAAGGCGTATTTGCCGTTCTTCTCGGCCGTCTGTAGCACAGCGGTGGAGTCGGTGTTTTGCAACAGCACGTCGGCACCCTGGTTGATCAGGCTCTGGGCGGCCTCGGTCTCCTTGGGCGGGTCGAACCAGCTGTTGACCCACACCACCTTGAGCTTGATGTTGGGTTTGACGCTCTGCGCGCCCAGCACGAAGGCGTTGATGTTGCGCAGCACCTCGGGGATGGGGAAGGAGCCGACGAAGCCCAACGTGTTGGTCTTGGTCATATGCGCGGCGATGATGCCGGCCATGTACGTGTCCTGATAAAAGCTGGCGTCGTAGACGCGCATGTTGTCGGCGGTCTTGTAGCCAGTGGCGTGCTCGAACTTGACGTCTGGAAATTCACTGGCCACCTTGAGCATCGGCTCCATGTAGCCGAATGAGGTGGCGAAGATGATCTTGTTGCCCTGCGCCGCCAGGTCGCGGATGACGCGCTCGGCGTCGGCCCCTTCGGGCACGCTCTCGACGAAGGTGGTTTGCACCTTGTCGCCGAAGTGCGCCTCGACGGCTTTGCGACCCAGGTCGTGCGCGAACGACCAGCCAGCGTCACCCACCGGGCCCACGTACACCCAGGCGGCCTTGAGCGGCTGGGGCTTGGGTGCCTCGGCGGCCGGCGCCGGGGCTGGCGCCTTGGCGGCTTCTTCCTTCTTGCCGCAGCCCACCAGCGCCGAGCCGGCCACCAACCCCAGCGCCGCTGCCTTGGCGGCGGTCTTGAGCCATTCGCGTTTGCGCATATCGATCATGGAAACACTCCTTGAGAAAAAATGGGCGATCTTCACGACCCAGGATGAAACGGTTTGCCCAGCGACTGCGGCATGTGGGTGCGAATCCACAGGGGCGAGCGCGAGATGAGCACCAGCACCACGATGGTGGCCAGGTACGGCAGCATGGTCAAGAACTGGCTGGGCACCGCCACCCCCATGCCCTGCAAGTGGAATTGCAGCATCGTCACCCCACCGAACAGGTAAGCCCCCAGCAAAACCCGTGCCGGTCGCCAAGTGGCAAACGTGGTCAGCGCCAGCGCGATCCAGCCCTTGCCCGCAATCATGCCTTCCACCCACAGCGGGGTGTAGACGGTGGACACGTAGGCCCCCGCCAGCCCGCACAGCGCGCCCCCCAGCACCACCGCCAGCAGCCGGATGCGGCGCACGGGATAGCCCAGCGCATGCGCCGATTCAGGGCTTTCGCCCACGCTGCGCAGCACCAGCCCGGTGCGCGTGCGATCGAAAAGCCACACCAACGCCAGCGCCAGCGCGATGGCGCCATAGACCAGCACGTGCTGCCGAAAAAGCGCCGGGCCAATGAACGGCAGATCGGCCAGCAGCGGCACCGCCGGTGCCACCAGCTCTGGCAGTTTGTACTGGGTGTAGGGCTGCCCGGCAAACGCCGACAGCCCCGCGCCCAGCAGGCTCAGCGCCAGGCCGGTGGCATACTGGTTGGTGTTGAGGTAGATGACCAGCCAGCCAAACAGCAACGACAGCAGCGCCGCCACGCCCATGCCGGCCAAAAACCCGACCGGGTGCACCCCCAGGTGCACCACGGCGGCGAAACCGGCCAAGGCCCCGCACAGCATCAAGCCCTCGGCCCCCAGGTTGACGACGCCCACCTTCTCGTTGATGAGCAGGCCCAGCGCCGCAATCGCCAACACGGTGCCGGCGTTGAGCGTGGCCGCGATCAGCAGAGCCAGCGCTTCCATCAGCCCTTCCTCCAACGCAGACGGTAGTGGATCAGTGTGTCGCAGGCCAGCAACGTCAGCAGCAACAGGCCCTGAAAGACGCCGGTGATCGACTTGGGCAGCCCCAGCCGCGACTGGGCGAGCTCACCACCGATGTAGAACAGGCTCATGAGCAGCGCCGAGCCGACGATGCCCAGCGGATGCAGACGACCCACGAACGCGACGATGATGGCCGCAAACCCATATCCCACCGGCACATGGGGCGTGAGCTGGCCCACCGGCCCCGCCACCTCCAGCGCACCGGCCAGACCGGCGAGCGCACCCGTCACGCCCATGGCCACCCACAGCGCGCGCCGCGACGAAAACCCCGCATAGCGCGCCGCCGCCGGCGCCAGTCCCCCCACCTGCTGCGCAAACCCGGCGCGCGTACGAAACAGAAACACCCACACCGCTACCACCGCCACCAGGGCCATCACCAGGCCCCAATGCAGTCGCAGTCCGGCGTACAGGCGCGGCACCATCGCCTGCGGGTCGAAGCGTTGCGTCTGCGGAAAGTTGAACCCCATCGGGTCTTTCCACGGCCCATAGACCAGGTAGTTGAGCACCTGCACCGCCACGTAGACCAGCATCAGGCTGACCAGGATTTCGTTGGCGTGAAAGCGGTCGCGCAGCAGCGCCGTGATCGCGGCCCAGAGCCAGCCGCCGACCACACCGGCCAGCAGCACCACGGGCCAGACTGGCCAAGCGGCCCCGGCCAGCGCCAGCGCCGTGCCGCTGGCGAACACGGCACCGATGATGAACTGCCCCTCGGCACCGATATTCCAGACATTCGAGCGAAACCCGATCGCCAGTCCCAGGCCGATGAGCAGCAGCGGTGTGGCCTTGAGTAGCAGCTCGCTCCAGGCGCGGGCGTCTCGCATCGGCTCCCAAAAAAACACCCGCAGACCGGCCACGGGATCCTTGCCCAGCGCCGCAAACAGCGCCATGCCGATGACCACGGTGATGGCCAGCGCCAGCAGCGGCGACGCCGCGCTCCATGCGGCCGACGGCTGGGGACGCAACTCAAGCCGCAGCATGCTGCCCCTCCTGCACCGGTTCTGGCGCCTGCGGCCACAGGCCCGACATCCACTCGCCCACGCGCTGGGGGGTGGCTTGCGCCACCGTCAACGGCGGCGACAGCCGACCGCGCGCCATCACATACAGCCGGTCGCACAGCTCGAACAGCTCGTCGAGCTCCTCGCTGACGACGAGCACCGCGCACCCAGCCTCACGCAGGGCAACGATCTCGGCGCGGATCTGCGCCGCGGCCCCCACGTCCACCCCCCACGTGGGCTGCGCGACGATGAACACGCGCGGGCGCGCGTCGATCTCGCGCCCGACGATGAACTTTTGCAGATTGCCGCCCGACAGCGACTGCGCGGCGGCATCCGGCCCCGCGGCCTTGACCCGGTAGCGCTCGATGAGGTCGCGCGCCTGCGCCCGCAGCGCCCCCAGGTGCAGCCAACCCGCGGGGCCCACGGCCTCGCGCCGCGTCAGCAGCAGGTTGTGCGCCAGCCCCATGGAAGGCACGGCGCCGCGCCCGAGGCGCTCTTCCGGCACGAAATGCAGGCCCTGGCGTCGCCGCGGACCTGGCCCCAGACGCGCGATGTCGCGCCCGTCCAAGCGGATGGAGCCGGGCGGCGCCGCCGTGACCTCGCCGGACAAGGCGGCAAGCAACTCGCGCTGACCATTGCCCGACACCCCGGCGATACCGACGATTTCGCCCGCACGCACCTGCAAATCGACCGCCTGCAAGTCGGTGCCAAACGGCTCGCTGCTGGGCAGGGTCAGCGCGCAAACGTCCAGTACGACGTCGCCGCTGGCCGCGCGGTGCGGCGGCAGCGCGGGGGGCTCGCTGCCGATCATGAGCCGCGACAGCTCGGCATTGCTCGCCTGACGCGGGTCGCACACACCCGTCACGCGCCCGCCACGCATCACGGTGCAGGTGTCGCACAGGGCCCGGATCTCGTGCAGCTTGTGGCTGATGTAGAGGATGCTGCAGCCTTCGCTGGCGAGCTGGCGCAGCACGCCGAACAAGCGCTCGACCGCCTGCGGCGTGAGCACGGACGTCGGCTCGTCCAAGATCAGCAACTGCGGCTGCGTCAGCAGGGCGCGCACGATCTCGACGCGCTGGCGCTCGCCCACCGAGAGCGTGTGCACCGGCCGCCGCGGATCGATCTCCAGCCCGTACTCGCGTGCCTTGACCTCGATGGACTCGCTCACCTCGCGCAGCGACAGGGCCGCGTCGAGCCCGAGCCAGACATTCTCGGCCACGGTCAGCGTCTCGAACAGGCTGAAGTGCTGAAACACCATGCTGATGCCCAGCGCGCGTGCCTCTTGCGGGTTGCGCACGTGCACCGGGCGGCCGTTGAAGAGCACGGCACCGTCGTCGGGCTGCACTGCGCCGTAGATGATTTTCATCAAGGTGGACTTGCCCGCGCCGTTTTCGCCCAACACGGCATGGATGCTGCCCGGCTGAACCTCCAGCGAGACGCCGTCGTTGGCCACCACGCCGGGGTAGCGCTTGGTGATGTGGTGCAGTTGCAGTCGCGGCGGAGGGCTCATGGCGCGGTATCGGGGCCGGTGGATCGGAAAGCAGATTCGCGCGCGGCGCGGGACGCGTGCGAAGGTGCGGATGGTAACGGGGTTTGGCCGTCGTGTGCCGGGTCGCACAGACCCGCCGCGACATCGCGGATGGCCTGGCGCAGCCATTGCGCGGCGGGCGAGGCGTGCGTGCGCTCGTGCCAGAGCTGGTAGTACAGCAGCCGAGGAAACCGCAACGGTGGCGCTACGATCGCCACCGGCAGCGTGTCCACGAAGCGCTGGCAGTACTGGCGGCCCGTGGTCAGCACCAGCAGGCTCTGGCTGACCATGGCCGGAATCAGCCCGAAGTGCGGGCAACGCACCACGATGTTGCGGGTCAACCCCTGCTGCGCGAGGTGGTCGTCGATCACGCCGCGTGCGCCAGGCGCCATCGGAGTGGGGGCCACGTGTTCGGCCTGCAGCCACTCGGTCAGCGTCCAGCCCCGGCGCAGTGCCGGGTGCCGGGTCGAGACCAGGCACACCACCTCATCCCCGAATAGCCGCCCTTGGTGCAGGTCATCCGGCGCCTGCGGCCAGTTGCCGATCACCACGTCCACCTCGCCCTGGGCGAGGCGATACCGGTAGTCGGCTTCGCCCGACAGGGGCTGGATATCCACGCGCGCCAGCGGCGCGCTGGCCTTGATGTGTGCCACCAACCGCGGCAAAAAACACGGGTCGAGATAGTCGCTGGCCGCGATGGCGAAGATGTGCGTGCCGTGCGCGGGGTCGAACGCGCGCGCGCCCGCCAGCATCGTCTCCGTTTGGCGCAGGATTTCGGCCGCCGGCGCGATCATGCGCTGCGCGACGGCCGTGGGCACCATGCCCGAGCCGGCACGCACGAGCAGTGCATCGCCCGTCAGCCGCCGCAAGCGGCGCAGCGCGGCGCTCACCGCCGGCTGGTGCATGCCCAGACGGACGGCGGCGCGCGTGACACTGCGTTCGGTCAGCACCGTATACAACACCCGGATCAGATGGATGTCGATGCTGTCCCACGGAAGCGGACGTGACATACCTCGGCGTTTATGACGGTCATAACCCGAATCGTATGACACTTGCGCCCGTCGGGCGTACTCTGACGCCCATGAACGTGTGCGACGCCACCCCACTTCGCCCGCCAACGTTGACGCTGGTGCACCGCGGACGGCTGCGGCGCCTGACCGACGTGCCACCGGACCGCACCCTGCTCGCCCTGCTGCGCGATGACTTGGGGCTGACCAGCGTCAAGGAGGGGTGCGCCAGCGGCGACTGCGGCGCGTGTACGGTGGCAGTGGCCGATCGGGCGCCGGACGGAACCTTGCGTTGGCGCGCGCTCAACAGCTGCATCCGCCTGGCGCACGCCGCGCATGGTTGCGCCGTCTGGACCGCCGAAGACCTGACGCGAGACCCGCTGATCACTCGACACGGCGCCCTGCACCCCGCGCAGCAGGCGCTGGTGGACGCGCACGGCACGCAGTGCGGTTTTTGCACCCCGGGCTTCGTCATGAGCCTGTTTGTGCGCTATCAACGACGGGGGCCGGACAGCCCCCTCACGCACCCCCTCACGCGCGAAGAGGCCCTGCAAGCGCTGTCCGGTAATTTGTGCCGCTGTACCGGTTACCGCCCCATTCTGGACGCCGCACAGGCGATGACGGCCCTGCCCCCGGCCGCGGTCGACGAGGCCGCGCTGGACGCCCTGCTGGCCGAGGCGGCCCGCGAGGAGGCCGACGCCGACCCCGCCTCCGACGCGGCAGCCGCCTACTGGGCCCCGCGCGAGCTGCGTGACCTGTTGATCGCCCGCGCGCGCTGGCCGCAGGCGCGGCTGGTGGCGGGCACGACCGACGCTGGCCTGTGGATCACCCAGCAGCGCCAACGGCTGCCGCAGGTGCTGGATGTGACGCGTTGCGCGGCCTTGCAGCGCATCGAGTCGGTGCGCGACACCGACGGCACCCAGGTTCTGCGCATCGGCGCTGCAGCCACCCTGCACGATGCCTTCGCGGCGCTGCAGCGGCACTGGCCGACGCTGCAGGGGTTTTTCGAGCGCTTCGCGGGTCAGCCCATCCGCTACGGCGGCACGCTGGGGGGAAACGTGGCCAACGGCTCGCCGATCGGCGACTCGATGCCGCTGCTGATCGCTCTGGGGGCTGCGGTCGTTTTGCTGCGCTGGGATGGATCGGCGATCGCGGAGCGCCGGCTGCCGCTGGAGGATTTCTACCGCGGCTATCGCCAGACCGACTTGGCCCCCGACGAAATCGTGGGCTACGTGGAGGTGGCGCTCGGCGACGGCAGCGCGCTGCCCGAGGTGGTCGCGCACAAGGTTTCCAAGCGCTTCGAGGACGACATCTCGACCGTGTGCCTGGCCGTCGCGCTGCGGCGCGACCGCGAAGGGCGGGTTGCCGAGGTGCGCATCGGCGCGGGCGGCGTGGCCGCGGTACCGGCACGCGCACGGCGCACCGAGGCCGCCTTGCGCGGCCAACCCTGGTGCGCCCAAACGGTGCGCGCCGCCGCCGAGGTGTTGCAGGCCGAGTTCGAACCGCTGAGCGACGGACGCGCCAGCGCCGAGTACCGGCACGCGCTGTTGGGCAGCTTGCTCTGGCGCACCTGGTTGCAAAGCGCCGACCCAGCGCCCAACATGCCAATCCGGCTAGACGAGCCCGACCCCTGGCACACGCTGGCGCAAGCCGTGGTGGAGGCACGCACATGAACGCCCCGCTGCTCCTGGACACACCCGCTCCCACCGCGTGCGGGCGCAGCGTCGCGCACGAAAGCGCTCGGGCGCAGGTCGAGGGGCTGGCGCCCTATGTGGACGACCTGCCCGAGCCGCGCGGCACCTGCTACGCCGCCCCGATTCTGTCGCCGGTGGCGCATGGGCGGCTGTGGGGGCTGGAGACGGCCACCGCGCTGGCCATGCCCGGTGTGCTGGCCGTCGTGACGGCCGCTGACATCCCCGGCGACCCGATACTGGCCGCGTTCGCGCACGACGAACCGATCTTGGCGCAAGACACCGTGCAGTACGCGGGCCAGGTGTTGGGGCTGGTGGTGGCGCGCGACGTCACGACGGCGCGGGCCGCGGCACGCGCCGTGCAGGCGCGCATCGACCCCTGGCCCGCCGTGCTCGATGCGCGTGCCGCCCATGCGCAGCGGCAGTATGTGCTGCCGCCGGTGCACGTGCGGCGCGGCGACGCGGCCGCCGCCATCGCGCAGGCGCCGCACCGCTTGACCGGCTCGTTTGCCGTTGGCGGGCAGGAGCACTACTACCTGGAAGGCCAGGTGGCGCTGGCCATCCCACAGGAGCAGGACCAGTGGATGGTGCTGTCGAGCACCCAACACCCGGGCGAGGTGCAACATTGGGTGGCCCACGCGCTGGGGCTGGCCAACCACCAGGTGCGGGTGGAGTGCCGACGCATGGGCGGCGGCTTCGGTGGCAAGGAAACGCAGGCCGGCCACGTCGCGGTCTGGGCCGCGCTGGCCGCGCACAAGGTGGGCGCACCGGTCAAGCTGCGGCTGGATCGCGGCGACGACATCCTCATCACCGGCAAGCGCCATCCGTTTACCTACGACTACGCCGTCGGCTTCGACGATGAGGGTCGCATCCTGGGACTCGATTTGTCGATGTTCCTGGACTGCGGCTTCTCGGCCGATCTTTCGGGCCCGGTGGCCGACCGCGCCGTGTTTCACAGCGACAACGCCTACTTCGTGCCGCACGTGGCGCTGCACAGCTACCGCTGCCGCACGAACAAACAAAGCGCCACCGCCTTTCGGGGCTTCGGCGGCCCGCAGGGCATGGTGGCGATCGAAACCATCCTCGGCGACATCGCCCGCCACCTGGGGCGCGATGCGCTGGACGTGCGTCGCCGCAACCTATACGACGACGCCCCCGCCCCGGTCTGGACGGCGCCGCTGCCCACCGGCAGCAACCCGCTGCCCGCTCGGCGCGACACGACGCCCTACCAGATGCGGGTGGAGGACAACATCCTGCGCCCCCTCATCGACACCCTGGCCGAGCGCTGCCGTTATGCGCAGCGGCGCGCCGCGATTGCCGCCTGGAACGCGCGCAGCCCCGTCATCCAGCGCGGCCTGGCGCTGACGCCGGTCAAGTTCGGCATCAGCTTTACCGCCACACTGTTCAACCAGGCGGGGGCGCTGGTGCACGTCTATACCGACGGCAGCGTGTTGGTCAACCACGGCGGCACCGAGATGGGCCAGGGCCTGCACACCAAGGTGGCGCAAATCGTGGCCGATGAGCTGGGTGTGCCGCTCGAGCGGGTGCGCGTCAGCGCCAGCGACACCGCGCGCGTGCCCAACGCGAGCGCCACCGCCGCCTCCAGCGGCACCGACCTCAACGGCCGCGCGGCCCAGTACGCCGCGGCCAGTGTGCGCGCCAACCTGGCCGCTTTCGTCGCCGGGCTGGACGGCTGCGGCGCGGGCGAGGTTCGCTTCGAGGGCGGCTGGGTGCGCTCGCCCCGGGCGCGTCGGCGATTCGACGACGTGGTGCGCGAGGCCTATGCCAACCGCATTCCCCTCTGGAGCGACGGTTTTTATCGCACGCCCAAGATCCACTACGACAAGACCACGCTGACTGGGCGGCCGTTTTATTACTTTGCCTACGGCGCGGCCTGCAGCGAAGTGGCCATCGACACCCTCACGGGCGAGCTGCGCGTGCTGGCGGTGGACATCTTGCACGACGTGGGGCGCAGCATCAACCCGGCGATCGACATCGGCCAAATCGAAGGCGGCTTCATCCAAGGCATGGGGTGGCTGACCACCGAGGAGCTGGTCTGGCGCGCCGATGGCCAATTGTGGACCACCGGCGCCAGCACGTACAAGATCCCGTCTGCGGGCGACCTGCCGCCGCACTGGCGCGTCGACCTGTGGCCACAGGCCAACCGCGAGGACAACGTGTACGGCAGCAAGGCGGTGGGCGAGCCACCGTTCATGCTGGCCATCAGCGTGTGGGAGGCGGTGCGCGACGCCGTGGCCAGCGCCCGCCGCCGCGCTGGTCTGCCTGCCGACGGCCCGCTACCGATGGACGCCCCCGCCACCCCGGAGCGCATCTGGCGCGCCTGCCAGCTGCGGTGAAGGCGGCGCCGTGCGCCCCCCGCGTGCATCCATCACACCAGCAGCAGCGCCCGAAAATCGTTGACGTTGGTGTGCGTCGGCCCGGTGACGAACAGGTCTCCCAGCGCCGCGAAGAAGCCATAGCTGTCGTGCCGGTCCAGACACGCCTGGGCCGACCACCCCAGCGCCCGGGCTCGCACCAGCGTGTCTGGTGCAACGAACGCGCCCGCATTGTCCTCGGTGCCATCGATGCCGTCGGTGTCGGCCGCCAGCGCCCACACGCCCGGCAAGCCGTCCAGCCCCAGCGCCAGCCCGAGGGCGAATTCGGCCGCACGCCCGCCGCGCGCGCGCTCGCCCACGGCCAACTGGGGCGGGCGCACCGTCACCGTCGTCTCGCCGCCCGACAGCAGCACGCACGGCGGCTGAAACGGCCCCTGCCCTTGCCGCGCATAACGGGCCAGCCCCGCGTGCACCCGGCCCACCTCGCGCGACTCGCCCTCGATCGCATCGCCCAGCACATGGGCCCGCAGGCCCAAGCGGCGCGCCTCATCGGCCGCGGCCTGCAGCGCCTGGTGCGGCGTGGCCATCAGGCGCACGGTGCAATCGGTCCAGCGCGGGTGGTCGGGCTTGGGCGTTTCCAGCCGCCCATCGAGCAGCGCCTGCCGCACCGGCTCGGGCAGCGCGATACGGTAGCGCTCCAGCACCGCTAGCGCGTCGGCGGCGGTGCTGGGGTCGGGCACGGTCGGGCCACTGGCGATGGTCGCGGGGTCGTCCCCCGGTACATCGCTGATCGCCACCGTCCACACCGGTGCGGGCGCTGCGGCCAGCGCCAATCGTCCGCCCTGGATGCGCGAGAGATGTTTGCGCACGGCGTTCATCTCGCCGATGGAGGCGCCGCTGAGCAGCAGCGCGCGCGTGATGGCCTGCAAGTCGGCCAACGTCAAGCCGGGCGCGGGCAGCGCCAGCAAGGCCGAGCCGCCACCCGAGACCAGCGCGATGACCCGATCGTCGGCCGTCAAGCCCTGCACCGCCGCCAGCATGCACTCGGCGGCACGCACGCCCGCCGCGTCGGGTACGGGGTGCGCCGCCTCCAGAATGTCGATGCGCGGCGCCAGCCCCGCCGGGCGCGGCGGCGTGTGGCCGTAGCGGGTGACCACGACGCCCGCGAGCGGCGCCTCGGCGGGCCAAGCGGCCTCGAGCGCGTGCGCCATCGCACCCGCTGCCTTGCCCGCACCCACCACCACGGTGCGCCCGCGGGGCACGGGGGGCAGATGGTGCCGCAGCTGCGCGGCTGGCAGTGCGCGCTGTACGGCGGCGTGATACAGCCGCGTCAACAGCGCACGTGGCTCGCACTCGAAATCCGTGCTCATCTGTCCGCTTTCTGCAAATCGGCTGCGCGGCGACGCAGCCCCAGGCATTCGATCCACCCCAGCCCCGCCTCGGTGCCGCCAGCTGCCGCGTCGGCTGGCAGGTATTCCGCGCCGATCCAACCGTCCCAGCCGCTGGCAATCATGGCATCGGCCAGCGCCGCCCAGTCAACCGTGCCCGTGCCGGGCTCGTGGCGCCCGGGACAGTCGGCCCACTGCACATGGCCCACGTGAGGGTAGCACCGCTGCCACACGGCCAGCGGATCCTGCCCCATGCGCGCCACGTGGTAGGCGTCGAACTGCAGCCGCAGCCCCGGGTGGGCCACCCGCGCCAGCACGGCCAGCGCCACCTCGACCGTATCGACCAAAAAGCCCGGGATGTCGAGGCTGTTGATCGGCTCCAACCGCAGCCCGATGCCGGCTCGCGCGCACGCGTGCGCCGCGGCGCGCAGGTTGTCCACCAGCGTATCGAGGGCCTGCTCGCGCGTCACCCCGGCAGGGGGCACGCCAGCGATCACGTTGAGCTGTGGCACCCCCAACGCAGCCGCGTACGCCAGCGCCTGCGCGATCCCGGCGCGAAACTCGGCCACCCGCTCCGGGTGGCAGGCGATACCGCGCTCCCCCGCCGTCCAATCCCCGGCGGGCAGGTTGTGCAGCACCAGGCGCAGCCCGTGGCGCCGCAGTTCGGCCGCGATCGCCGCGGGCGGGTGGTCGTACGGAAACTGGCACTCCACGGCGGTGAAGCCGCACGCCGCCGCAGCCCGGAAGCGCTCCAGAAACGGCCGCTCGGCATACAGCAGGCTCAGGTTGGCTGCCAGGCGCAGCCGCGCGCGGGGGCTCACACGGTCGAAGGGATGGGACACGTCGGACTCTCCGGTCGGACGCCCGTGCGGGCATCCAGTTGCGCGTAAGGAGGCAGGCCCTGCAGAATCAAGCGCCCGTAGCCCGTGGTCAGCAACCGCGGGTCGTAGCAGACGATGCGGGCGCGGTCGTCTTCGGTGCGGATGGCGCGCCCGATCCACTGCAGCAGCCGGATCGCGGTCGCCGGCACGACGAGCTCCATGAACGGGTCGCGCCCGCACGCGCGCAGCCACTCGGCGCGCGCCTCCCCCACGGGGTCGTCGGGCGGGGCAAACGGCAGCTTGGTGATGAACAGGTCCTCGCACAGCGCGCCCGGCAGGTCCAGCCCCTCGCCAAACGACTGCAGGCCAAACAGGATCGACGGCTCACCGGCGGCGACCCGCTCGCGGTGCTGCGCCAGCAGCCGGGTTCGGGGCAAGGACCCTTGCACCAGCACGCGGTCGCGCCATTCGGGCGGCAGCTCGGCCGCCACCTGCTGCAGGTGCACACGCGAGGTGAACAACACCAATGCACCACGCCGCACCGACGGCAGATCGCGCAGCAACGCGGCTTGCACCGCGCGCTGGTAGGCCGCCCCGTCTTTGGGGTCCACCGTCACCCCGCCCAGCACCAGCGCACCCTGGCGGGCATGATCGAACGGGCTGTGCGCCTCTAGCGTCTCGACGTCGGCATCGTCGGCCAGCCCCACTTCGCGCAGAAAAAAATCGAACCGCCCGCAGCTGGTCAGCGTCGCCGACGTCAGCACGGCCGCCCGCACATGGGTCCAGAGCTGGCTGCGCAGCAGCCCGGCGGACTGGATCGGACTCGCGTGAGCCGACACCCGCACCGTCTCGCCCCCACGCCCCGGGCCGCTGGCGGCGAGCGTGAACCATTTGGCCAGCGGCGCCTCGCCCGCCGCTGGCTCGTGCAACAACCAGCGCGCGGTGTCATACACCGCTTCCAACCGCGGCGCGAGCGTGCCCAACTGCGCGTAGCGCTGCGACAGGGTGGATGCCTCTTGCGGCCGTTCACGCAGCGCCGTGCGCAGCGCCTGGCCCGTGGCGCTCAAGGCCTGCAGCAAGACGTCCGCCGCGGCCACGGCCGCTGACAGCACCGCATCGAACCCCTCGGGCAAACGCCCGCGCGGCAGGCGCACGCGCAGCGGCTCGGCCCCCTGCAACCGGGCACCCCAGTGCTGCACGGCCAGGCGCACCAGCTCCTGGAGCGCCGCACGCAGGCGCGCTGCGGCCTCTGGCACCGGCGCCACGTCGTCCAACTCGACCTCGGTGGCAGCCTTGAGGATCTGGCTGGCCAACCGGTCGATCCAGGCCAGCCGCGACAGATTGGCGCGACGGGCGAACTGCTCGAGCGCGATCGCGGGCAGGTGGTGCGCCTCGTCCAGCACCAGCAGGCACTGGTCGAGCTCGGGCAACTGGCGCGACCCCAGCGTGGACAGCAGCAAATCGTGATTGACGACGATGACCTGCGCGCCAGCCAGCGCCTTGCGCTGCTCGAAATACGCACAGCCGCCATAGAGCGGACAGTGGCGCGCGCTGCAAGAGGCCGCGTCCGCCGCGACCGCGCTCCACCACGCTGGCTCGGGCGGCTCCGACAGCTCGTCCCGGTCACCGTCCCAGCGCCCCAGGGCCAAATCCTGCGCGCGCGCCCGCAGCCACGCCAAGCGGTCCGCGCTGACCGCACCCGCCGCCCCCGTAGCCAAGAGATCGTCCTCGTCGTCGGCGTCGGTGGGCGCGTCGGGGTCGGTGAGCCAGCGTTCGAGCTTGAGCCGACAGACGTAGCGGCCGCGCCCCTTGGCCAGGGCGTAGCGAAACTCGAACGGCAAGCGCCGCGCCAGCGCCGGCAGGTCTTGGTTCACCAGCTGCTCCTGCAGGGCGACGGTGGCGGTCGAGACGACGACGCGCGTCTGCCGTGCCCGTGCCAACGCGATGGCCGGCGCCAGGTAGGCGAGCGATTTGCCCACGCCGGTGCCGGCCTGCACCACCGCCAGCCGCCGCCGCAGCTCGGCGTCGCCGTCGGGTTTTCCCAGTGACGCGGCCGCCAACGTGCGGGCGACATGCTCCGCCATCGCCCGCTGGCCCGGGCGCATGCGCAGCCCGCCGGCGTCGATGACAGTATCGAACGCGGCGAGCGCCTGCGCGGCCCAATCCTCCGTGTTGTTCATAGACCCACAGTGTGACACAGCCAACACTTTCACCCCCATAATTCGGGGTACCACTCGAGAGAGGGCTCAGCCCCGCGAAGTCAGGGAGTTTCGTCAGCCGCCACCCTCCCCCACGCTTCATGACCATTGGCCACCCTTCGCCCGCGATCGATACCCGCAGCGTTACCTCTCGCATCGAACTGGGCCTGCAGGCGTTGACCGCGTATGCAGTTCCCGCCTTGGTGGCGCTGTTGACGGTGTGGGCGGTGCTGTCGTGGCCCAGCGAATACCCCGAAGGAGAAGGCCGCTTGCTGCCCTTTCGGGCCATGACGGTCGACACCCCGCGTACGCCAGAACAGGTGTTGGCGGCGCTGCCCTCCCAGCCCGAGCGCACGAGCTGGGACACCCGCCTGTCCGAACAGCCCCTGTGGGTTCTGCTGACATTGTCCGACGCGGATCGTGCGGATGGACGCGCGCTGGACTTCCCCTCGCGCCATGCGACGGAGCTGCAGTGCTGGGACGCCGACGGCTTGGCGCCGTTGGGCCGCATCGACCGCCGCGCCTCGCCCACCGAGTCGGGTGTGCTTCGCCTGTCGCGGGCCGGTTTCGTGCTGGCGACACAGCCACTGCCCGCGCGCGTGCTGTGCGAGGTGCGCTTCACCGGGCCCGCGCGCTTCACTGCCGTCACACGCTCCGTGACCGAAATCGACCGCCTCGAACATGAATTCCACCGCGATGCCGGCTGGCTCGACGGCGGCTTGCTGTTGCTGGCACTGTTCACGCTGGTCGTCGGTATCCTCAACCGCGACCGCAACTACCTCATCTTCGCCGCCTGGCTGGTCATCAACCAACGCATGGCCGCCCTCTCCGGCGGGTGGGACTACCAATGGCTGGGCCAACTCGTGCCCCCGGATTGGCTGACTCCCCTGCGCCAAGCCACGCTCGCGCTGTATTCGACGGCCACGGTGGTGCTGTTTCGCTTTCTGTTCGAGGCCGACCTGGAGCGCACGCGAACCCTGCGCTGGGTCCAGGCAGTCGTGGTGGCATGCGTGCCCGTGCTCATCGCCGCGCTGGTGCTGCCGTACCGGTATTTTTTGCCCATCATCTGGAGCGCGACCGCCTTGGGCGTGTGCGTGCTGGGCTACGCGCTGGGCGTGATTCTGGTGCGCACCCGCTCGCCCGTGGCCATGTGGTACGCCAGCGCCATGGGCATCGCCCTGGCCGCCAGTCTGTACGAGGTGGTGGCCGCCGCGCTCGGGCTCAAGGGCCTGATCGGTGCAGTCAACAGCGTCACGGCGGCGCTGGCGTCGAGCCTGCTGGCCTCTCTGGCCATCGCCGAGCAATTTCGGCAGGAGCACTTGCAGCGGCTGGCGCTGCAGGCCGAGCTCCAGCACACCTTCGACTTTCTGCCCATCGGTCTGTTCACCCTCGACCACCAGGGCCGTTTCCTGAGTGCCAACCCGGCCCTCAACGGCATCGTGGGCCAGGTGGTGGAAGCCGGTAGCGACCACTGGGAGCGCTGGTTTCGGCCATACGATTGGGCACAGCTCGCCGCCCCCGACACGCCGGCGCAGACGGTGGAGTTCGAGACTGCCCTCGTTCAGGAGGACGGCGTGGGGCGGCGCTTTCAGGTGCGGGCTGCGCGCGCCGGTGACAAGATCGAGGGCACGCTGCAAGACATCACCGACAAGGTGCGCGCCTACGAGCACCTGCAGTTTCTGGCCGACCACGACCCGCTGACCAAGGTGCTCAACCGGCGCGGCATCGAGGCCTGTCTCGGCCGTGGCCTGCAGCGGCTGCGGCGCGGCAAGCCGCTGGCAGTGGCGTATCTGGATTTGGACCGCTTCAAGCTCATCAACGACCTGTACGGCCACGTCGCCGGTGACGCGGTGCTGCAGCAGGTGTGCGAGCGGGCCCTAACGCCGCTGTCGCCGCACATGTACCTGGGGCGCGTGGGCGGCGACGAGTTTTTGCTGGTCATGCTCGACACCCCGCTGCACCGCGCCGAGGCCATTTGCCGCGACGTGCTGTCGCGGCTGACGGCACAGCCGTACCTGGTCGGCGACCGCGCGTTTCAGGTGCGTGGCTCCATCGGGTTGATCGAGGTCGCGCCCGGCGTTTCGGCCAAAGACGTGGTGGCCACCGCGGACCGCGCCTGCCGCGAGGCCAAGCGGCTGCACACCACGGGGCTGGTGGTCTACGAGCACGGATCGCGCGCCTTCCGCGACCACGAGGCCGAAATGCAACTCGTCGAGCGACTGGCGGCGGGGCAGGAGATCGAGGGCTTGTTCCTCGAGATGCAGCCCATCGTAGCGCTGCGCCATCCGCACCAGTCGCACAACTTCGAGGTATTGCTGCGCATGCACGACGAGCATGGTAGCCGCGTGCCGACGGAGCGGCTCATCCGCGCGGGCGAAGCCGCCGGCCGCATGAGCGCTATCGACCGCTGGGTGGTGCAGTCCACCCTGCGCTGGCTGGCCCAGCACGATGCCGCGCTGCCGCAAAACCAGTTTGTCTGTCTCAACCTCAGTGGCGCTTCGCTCAACGACGAGCGCTTCATCGCCGACATGTACGACATGCTCGACCAGTATCGGCACGTCGTGCGCCGGCTGTGCCTGGAGATCACCGAGAGTGTCGCACTGCACGACATGGGCAATACCCGGCGCTTCATCGATCGGGTACGCAGCCACGGCGCCCGGGTCGCGCTCGACGATTTCGGCGCCGGCTACACGTCGTTCTCCTACCTCAAGGATCTGCCCGCCGACATCCTCAAGATCGATGGCAGCTTCATCGTCAACATGAACCGCCACCCGGCCAACGTCGCCATCGTGGAAGCGATCGTCAGCCTCGCGCAGAGCCTGGGCATGAAAACCATCGCCGAGTGGGCCGAGGACTTCGAGACCGTCGAGACGCTGGCCGAGATCGGGGTCGATTACGTCCAAGGCTACGCCATCTCCCGCCCCGTCTCCGCCGAGCGCATCCTGGCATCATCCTCCGGTGCCGACTTCATCAGCGACCCGCGTCTGAGCGACTACCTCAACACCCTCCCCCCAGATGACGACGAGCTGGCGCACGTCGACTGGGTGCTCGGTCACTCAGAAACGGACACCCCCGGTGCTCCTCAGCCGTCGGCCAGATCGATATCCGGGTGATCGGTGCCAAACCAGAAGTCGTACAGCGGATGGTCCACTCCCTCGGCACGCGCGGCCGCGATGTCACAGAACATGACGCGGTGCGGCAGGTGGAACACATGCGCCAGTGGCACGAAACCCGCCTCCGGGCGCACATCGCGAAACATCAGGCGAGCGTATTGACGGTCCAGCGGCGCGCGGGCGGTGACGAGCACGTACCGCACCCCCTGCCGCTCGCACCAAAAGTAAGCCGCCTTGAGCATCAGGGTTTTGACCATGCGGCTGTGCACCGCTTGCGCCACCGCGAGCCGGGTCACTTCGGCGCACGGTGCCGTCGCCATTTCAGCGGGTAAGTCGAACGACTGCTCCAGCGCCAGGGGCCGGTAGGTGTTGGTCTGCAGGCGCAGCGTCCCCAGTACCGACCCATCCACTTTCGAGCGCGCCAGCAGCACCGCCACACCCGGCTCGCGGTCCAACGGTTCCGGCTCGCGCAACCCCTCAGTCAAGGATGGGGGCAGGTGTCGGCCATACGCGGCATATCGGATCTCGGCGGCGAGGCGCAGCTCGGCCTCGCCCTGCGCCACGCGCACCGTAAACGGCAACCACTCCACGCGGCGCACGCCATCGCCGTGGGCGCGCATCTGTCGCTCCACCGGTTTCGGCACCGCATACCAGCCGTCCACGCCCGGCTGCTGAACCATCGTCGGCGTCTCGGTCAATGTCAACATCGTGCAGTCCTCCTGGGCACAACCCATCACGTCGGGATGACTTCACTCTAGACGCCATGTGCACCGACTGGAGTCCGAAACGCGCCGTTTCGTGTGTCGGGATTTTTCCGACACGCCGTCGGCCTGCCGCCGATGCGCCACCGGCTACAATGCTGCTGGCAGCGGAAGCGTGGCAGAGTGGTCGATTGCACCGGTCTTGAAAACCGGCAACCCGCAAGGGTTCGTGAGTTCGAATCTCACCGCTTCCGCCACGTCGATCCCTCCCGCCGTTCACTCATGCCGCAGCGCCTCGATGGGATCGAGCCGTGCGGCGCGGCGAGCGGGCACGTAGCCAAACACCACGCCGATGGCGGCCGAAAATGCGAAGGCGATCACGTTGATCGCGGGATCGAAGACGAACGGCACGCCCATCGCCTGGCTGAGGCCGAGGCTGGCCACCAGCGCTAGCGCCAGCCCGACCACCCCCCCCAGCGCGGCCAGCACCACGGCCTCGATCAAAAACTGCCCCATCACCTCGCGCTCCAGCGCCCCGATGGCCAGGCGCAGGCCGATTTCGCGCGTGCGCTCGGTCACGCTGACGAGCATGATGTTCATGATGCCGATGCCACCCACCAGCAGGCTGACCGCTGCGACGGCTCCTAGCAACAGCGTCATGACGCGCGTGGTACCGGACATGGTCTGTGCCAGTTGCTGCGTGTCCAGGATGTTGAAATTGTCCTCTTCACCCTCGGGGATGGCGCGGCGCTCGCGCAGGATGGCGCGGATACTGGTCTTGACGGACTCGGCATCGGCGCCGTCGAGCATGGACACGTGCAGCGTGAAGACGCGCGTGTGCCCCGCGACGCGCCTGTGTAGGGTGTTGATGGGCATGAGCACCATGTCGTCCTGGTCTTGCCCGAACGCGCCCTGCCCCTTGGGCGCGAGCACGCCCACCACCTCGCATGGAATCTGGCGCACACGGACGGTGTCGCCCACCGCAGGGTTGGGTCCATAGAGCTCACGGCGTACCGTCTCGCCGATGATGCACACTGCTGCACCGATGCGGTGTTCGTCGTCGGTGAAGGCGCGACCATCGGCCAGCGTCCAGTTGTTGACGAACAGCCAGTCGGCCGATCCCCCCACCAGACTGGTGCTCCAGTTGCGCCCATTGGCCACGACGGTGCCGCTGCTGCGCGCCTCGGCTGCCACCGCCATGACGCCAGGGGTTTGCGACGCGATGGCTTGCGCATCGGCCAGCTTGAACGATGGCGCTCCTGAACCAAAGCCACCCGGCCCCAGCCGCTGCCCTGGGCGCACCTGCAACAGGTTGACGCCAAGACTCGCGATTTGCTGCTGGATGGCCAACGTCGCGCCATTGCCCAGGGTCACCATCGTCACCACCGCCGCCACGCCGATGACCACCCCCAGCACGGTCAAGAAGGATCGCATCAGGTTGCGCCGGATCGAGCGCAACGCCAGCACCAGCGTGTTGAACCACATCGCTCAAGCCCCCTGCGTCACCGGCTCCGCACCGGGCAGCGGGGCCGTGCGCCGTTCCTCGCGCTCGACCACCCCGTCGCGAAAATGCACCACGCGCCGGGCGTAAGCTGCGATGTCGGGCTCGTGCGTGACCATGAGCACGGTGATGCCCCGCGCTTCGTTGAGCTGGCGAATGAGCGCCATGATCTCGTGGCTGCGCCGGGAATCGAGGTTGCCCGTGGGTTCATCGGCCAGCAGCACGCGCGGCTGCGTGACGATGGCGCGCGCGATGGCCACGCGCTGCTGCTGCCCACCCGAGAGCTCGGCGGGCGTGTGGTGTTCCCATCCCGCCAGTCCGACGTCGGCCAGCGCGGCCCGCGCGGCGGCGCGCCGCTCGCGTGCTGGCAGGCCGCGATAGACCAGCGGCAGCTCGACATTCTCTTGCGCAGTGGTGCGCGGCAGCAGGTGAAACCCCTGAAATACGAACCCAAAATAGCGCCGACGCACGAGCGCGCGTTCGTCGCGCGAGAGCGACTGCACCGGCACGCCCTGAAAACGATATTCGCCCGCGGTGGGTGTGTCCAGTAGGCCCAACACGTTCATGGCCGTGGATTTGCCCGAGCCACTCGGCCCCATGATGGCCAGAAATTCACCCGCCTGCACAACCAGATCCACCCCGCGTAGCGCCTGGAAGGCGGCCGCTCCTTGCCCGTAGGTCTTGGTGACGCCGCGCAACTCGATCAAGGCCACCGCTGTGCTCATGGCGTGCGCCCGCTGCTGCGCTGCTCGATGATTACGGGCAAGCCTTCGCTCAGGCCCTCGCCGCTGACCTCGGACAGACGGCCGTCGCTGATACCCACCGTGACGGAGACGGCCTGCGGCTTGCCATCGCGCAGGATCCAGATCTGGCGCGGCCCGCCGCGGTTGTCCAGCCGCACCGTTTTGCGGCCAATCGAGGGCGGCTTGGGCGTGAGCAGGGACGCCAGCCCACCGCCGCTGCCCGGCGGTGCGGGCTCGGTGGGCGTGAAGCGCAGCGCCGTGTTGGGCACCAGCAGCACGTCCTTGCGCTCCACCGCGCGGATGTTGGCAGTGGCGGTCATGCCCGGACGCAGCGAGAGGTCCTGGTTGTCCACATCCAACGTGGCGGTGTAGGTGACGACGTTATCCGTCTTGGTGGCGCCAAAGGCCACCCGCCCCACCGTGGCCGGATAGCGCCGCCGGGGGTAGGCGCTCACCGTAAACGTGGCCGGCAGCCCCTCGCGCACCACGCCGACGTCGGCCTCGTCCACCGCCACGTCCAGCTTGAGTCGGCGCAGATCCTGCGCGATGGTCAGCAGTGTGACCGCCTGCAGCGATGCGGCCACCGCGTTGCCGGGGTCAACGTTGCGCGCGAGCACCACGCCGTCGATCGGCGAACGGATGGACGCCTTGGCCAGGTTGGTCTCGTTGGTCGACAGTGCGGCGCGTGCCTGCTCCACCGCAGCGCGCGCGGTGGCCTGTGCGGCCTGTGCACGCTCCAGGGTCGCACGGGCGGCATCCAGCTCGGCGGCCGAAGGCATCTTGCCACCGGACAGTCGCGCCAACTCCTCGAGCCGGGCCAGCTGCGCTTGCGCTTCGCGTGCGCTGGCATCAGCCTGCACGACTTGTGCCTGCGCCGAGGCCAGCGCGGCGCGCGCGCTGTTGACCTGGTCTTGCAGCTTGGCCGTGTCCAGCACGACCAGCACCTGACCGCGCTGGACGCGGTCGTTGACGTCCACCAAGACCTCGCGCACCGTGCCCGAGAGCTCGCTGCCGATGTTGACCGAGCGCACGGGCTGCAGCGTGCCGTTGGCCGAGACGGTCAGCGTCAGGTCGCCGCGCTGGATAGGCTCGGTGATATAGACCGGCTGCGCACGCTGGCGGCTCTGCCCCTGCCACCACAGACCGCCCGCCACTGCCGCCGCCAGCAGCAGCATGGCGACCCACCAGCGGGGCCGGCGCCACCAGCGCACGGGGCGCTCCTCGGCCAACAGTGTCTCCACGGCGGCAGCAGGGGTCGGCTTGCGTCGAAACAGGGGCATGGTCATTCGCTCAATGAGGGGTCGCCGACAGCGCCGTGCCGTCGGCGGGCGGCGCCCAGCCGCCGCCCAGGGCTTTGATGAGTCGGACGTGATCGGTCGCCCACGCGGTGCGGGCCGCGGCCAGCTCGCCTTGTACGGCCAGCAAGGTGCGCTGCGCGTCGAGCAGGGTGCGGTAGTCGATCAGTCCGGCGCGGTAGCGTTGGCTGGCCAGTGCTTCGGCCTCGGCGGCGGCCGCCACCGCCGCCTGCAGGTGGCCCAGCCGCTCGCGATCGGCGGCGAGCGCAACCAGGGCGTTTTCGACATCGCGCAACGCGGCCAGCAACACGCCTTGCAGCGCGGCGCGGGCCTGCTCGATGGCGGCCTCTTGCGCGCGCACCTGCGCTTGCGCCGCCCCCCCATCGAACACCGACGCGGCCAGCGCCAACGCCAGGCTTCGCGTCAGCGCAGCAGCGTCGAACAACTCGGTCACGCGCGGCGCGGCCAGGCTCAAGGTGCCACCCACGTTCAGCGTCGGCCAGCGCGGCGCGGCCAGGCTCAAGGTGCCACCCACGTTCAGCGTCGGCCAGCGCGCCGCCTGCGCCTGGCGGCTGCGCGCAAACGCGGCCTGCAGGCGCGCCTCGGCGGCGGCCACGTCGGGGCGCTGGCGCAGCACGTCCACCGGCACGGGCAACGACCACGCAGCGGGCGGCTCGGGGGGCGCGGCGGGCGGCTCGGGCACGGCCACACCCGGCGCCTGGCCGGCCAGCACCGCCAGCGCATGGCGAGCCTGCCGGGCCGACGCCTGTAGCGCGGGAATGCTCGCGCGCACCTGCTCGACGGCCGCGCGTGCGGTCTGTACGTCCAGGTCGGAGGCCAGCCCCGCCTGGGCGCGCCACTGCGTCAGCTGCAGTGCCTCTTCCTGCGCGCGCAGGTTCTCTTGCGTGACGCGCAGGCGCTCGCGCAGCCCCCATATCTCCCAGTAGGTCGTGACCACCTCGGCCGCCAGTGTCACACGTACCTGCCCCAGCGCGGCCTCACTGGCCTGCATGTCGGCCTGTCCGGCCTGCAGTGCTGCCGCACGGCGGCCGAAGAGATCGATCTCCCAGCTCGCATCCAGCTTCGCACCCAGGTTGGTGCGCGCCACCGCATCGCCCGTCTGCGCGCGCTGCGCCGACGCCCCGGCGCCGAGTGACGGCCCCGTGGCCGCCTGCGCCACATCGCGCAGCGCGCGCGCCTGGGCAACGGCAGCCAACGCGGCGGCGACATCCGTATTGGCCCGCAGCGCGCGCTCCACCCAGTCGGTGAGCACCGGGTCGCCCCACGCCGTCCACCAGCGCGAATCGATCGCCGCCACCACTCCGGGCGCCCCTGGCGCGTCGGACGACCACTGGGCAGGAATGGTCACCTTCGAATCCAACGGCGGTGCCGCGGCCGGGGAGACGGCACACCCGGCCAACGCGTAGGCCGCACCGACGAGACTGGCGACGATGCGAATCGCATGAGGAGCGACGAAGGTTCGATGCATGGATCGCCCTAGGATACCGATCCGACGTGAAGCGCGCCTGATGCGTCGGTAAAGTGGTGTGTCTGCGCTGGGGTACCGGCGACGATCACCTGACGCACCACACGCTCATCGGCCAGCATGACCCAGGCGAACAACCATTCCGCCAACGACGCGGCCTGAGCCGTGCGCCGCGCCAGCAAGGGGATGGCCTGCGCATCGAGCACGACGAAGTCCGCCTCGCTGCCCGGCGCCAGCGATCCGATCACCCCGTCCAGCCCCAGGGCGCGCGCCGCACCGGCCGTGTGCTGCCACCACAAGTCGACGGCCGACAGGCTCAGACCCACTTTCGGCTGGCCATCGCCACGCACGGCGGCGCGCGCGACGGTATAGGCCGCGCGCATGGTGACGAAGGGGTCGAAGCTCATGCCCCCGCCCACATCGCTGGCCAGGCCGTGGCGCACGCTGCCCGCGCGCGCTGCCGCATAGTCGAAGAAGCCGCTGCCCAAGAACAGGTTGCTGGTGGGCGACACCGCAATCGCCGCGCCGGTCTGAGCCAGCAGCGCGCGGTCGGCGTCGTCCAGGTAGATGCCGTGCGCATAGACGGCGCGCGGGCGCAGCAGCCCGAAGCGCTCGTACACCGCCAGATAGCTGCGATCGTGCGGGTATAGCTCACGCACCCAGCGCACCTCGTCGACATTTTCGGCGACATGCGACTGCACCCACACATCGGGGTAGCGCGCCGCCAACTCGCCCGCGCCGCGCAGCTGCGCATCGCTGCAACTGGGCGCAAAGCGCGGCGTGATGGCATAACCCAGCCGCCCACGCCCGTGCCAACGCGCGATCAGCGCCTCGGTATCGGCCAGCGAGCGCTCGGTCTCGTCGCGCACGCCGTCGGGGCTGTGGCGGTCCTGCAGCACCTTGCCCGCGATACAGCGCAAGCCCCGCGCGCCCGCTTCGATCAGCAGCGCGTCCACCGACACCGGGTGCGAGGTGGCAAAGGCCAGCGCCGTGGTGACGCCGTGGCGCAGCAGCTCGTCGACGAAAAAGCGCGCGACCTCGGCCGCATGATCCGCGTCGGCGAACCGAGCCTCGTGCGGGAAGGTATAGCGCTCCAGCCACGGCAACAGGCCGTCGGCGGGCGAGCCGATGACGTCCGTTTGCGGGTAGTGGATGTGCAGGTCGATGAAGCCGGGCGCGATCAAGCAGCCGCGACAGTCGGTCACGGCAGCGTCCGGATACGCCGCGCGCAGGGCATCGGCCGGTCCGACCGCCACCACGCGCTGCACCCCGTCGGCGTCGGCTGCGGTGACCAGCCAACCGTCGGGCTCGAAGTGAACATGCGGCTCGTCCGTGTGCGGATCGAACCAAAGGATTGCACCATGCCATGCTTGCATGGCGCCTAGCTTAGCCGCTTCGCGCGGCATGGGCGTGACATCGCATCGATTCACCCCTTAAGATGGCGCTGCGGCACATGCTGCTGGCGCCACCAGCCGTATGGCCCCACTAGCATCGACACGCCGTACCATGCCCCCAGCAACAGCACGATGGTGGGACTGGTGGGCCAGTCGGTGCGGTACGACAGCCACAGCCCCAGCAGCGACAAGACGGCCGCCATCAGCACCGCTGCCACCAGTAGCGGCTGCAAGCGCCGAAACCAAAACCGCGCCGCCGCGGCAGGCAACACCATCATGGCCACCGCCATCAACGTGCCCAAGGCATGGAAGGCCGCGACCAGATTGATCACCACCAGCGCCAGAAACCCGTGGTGCGCCGCCGCCCCCCAACGGCTGACGCCGCGCAAAAACGCCGGATCGACACACTCCATGACCAGCGGCCGCCACAGCCCGGCCAACCCCACCAGCGTCAACGCCGCCACTGCCGCCAGCAGCCCCAGCACCGACGCCTCCAGCGCCAGCACCGAACCGAACAACACGTGCAGCAGGTCGATTTGCGTGCCGCGTACCGACAGGATCAACACCCCCAGCGCCAGCGAGGTGAGATAAAACGTGGCCAGCGCAGCGTCTTCGCGTATCACCGTGTGGCGCGCCACCACGCCGGCGGCAGCCGCGACCACCAGCCCGCCCACGATGCCGCCAGCGGTCATCGCGGGCAGCGACAGCCCGGCCAACCAATAACCGATGGCCGCACCGGGCAAGATGGCGTGCGACATCGCATCGCCCATCAGGCTCATGCGGCGCAGCATCAAAAAAACCCCCACGGGCGCCGCGCCCAGCGCCAGCAGCACGCACCCCAGCGCGGCGCGCTGCATGAAGCCGAACTCCAACCCCGTGGCCGCGCCCAGCCAACCCATCAGCCCCTCAATGCCGGTGAGCATGCGAGGACTCCTCGGCAGCGTTGGGCTCGGACACGTCGCACAGCTCCGCCTGCTCGTCGAACGCCTCCTGCAAGCGGCGCGCGCGCAGCAGGTTGGCTTCGGTCAGCACGGCCTGGGTGGGCCCGTGCGCCACCAGCTCGCGCGCCAGCAGCGTCGTGGTCGGAAAAACCGCACGCACCAGCGCCACATCGTGCAGCACCGCGATCACGGTACGCCCGGCCTCGTGCCAGCGCTGCAGCACACACACCAAATCTTCCAGCGTGCGCGCGTCCACCCCAGTAAAGGGCTCGTCGAGCAATACCACGGGCGCATCTTGCAGCATCAGGCGCGCAAACAGCGTGCGCTGAAACTGCCCACCGGAGAGTGTGTCGAGCGTGCGCCGCTCGAAGCCTTGCAGACCCACGGCCTCGATCGCCTGCTGCACCCGCTGGCGCTGCACCAGCGTGGGGCGCCGCCAGACGCCCAGCTCATGCCACAGGCCCATCAATACCAGCTCGGCAACGGTCACAGGGAACGACCGGTCCACCTCACTGATCTGCGGCAAATACGCGACCTGATGGGGCGAAACCCCGGTCACACGCCCGCGCATCGGGCGCAGCCGCCCCGCCACGCATTTGAGCAAGGTGGACTTGCCCGCACCGTTCGGGCCCACCACGGCGGCCAAGTCGCCGCGTCGCCAGCGCAGGCTGACGTGGTGCACCGCCGGGTGACGCTCATACCCAGCGGTCAGGTCACGCAGTTCGATGTCGGCCGGATAGGGCATGGACGTCCTGGGCACCCGCAGTGGGACACCCCAACCGGGCGCACCACGGAAAAAAGGCCAGTCCATTGGACTGGCCTTGCATGTTTGGCGCGGCTGGCAGGATTCGAACCCACGACCCCTTGGTTCGTAGCCAAGTACTCTATCCAACTGAGCTACAGCCGCTTACTGAAGCCTGCAGTATACACCAGTTTTGGGACGTTCCTGACATTGTCGACGCCGCTACTGACCGACTGGCCATGCGGTGTCTGGCTGAATGACACTCTGAGCCGACAACCGGTCCGGTGCGGACACTGAAAGTGCTTCCTACACCGTGTCTACACATCCCAAAGCAACCCACGTGCGCCGCGGGTACAACTTTGGGGAAAGCCGCGTCACCCATTGATTTTCCTGGTAGGCCGTGCAGGGCTCGAACCTGCGACCAAGGGATTATGAGTCCCCTGCTCTGACCAACTGAGCTAACGGCCCCAGCGGAGGCCTGCATTGTACGGGGCGGCGACGGCCAGTGGGCACGCTTTACGCGCTATGCTTGCGGATCGACCCTTGGGGAGGATGCCGACATGACCAACGAATCCTTGCTGCTGGCCGCCGTCGGGCTGGGCCTGCTGGGTGTGGCTTTGCTGCTCGTGCTGCTGCTGCGTCGGCCGCGCTTCGAGACACCGGCCGACTTGGCGGCCCGCCTGGGGCTGCTGGAGCAGCAAATGCAGGCGCTGCTGCAGACGGGCGCCCGGCTCGACGCCGGGGTGGAGCGGCTGCACACCCGGCTCGATGAGTTCACGGCGGCCACGGCCGAGCGGCTGGAGGCATCGCGCCAGACGCTCGACGCCAAACTCGACCGCACCGTGGAAGAAGCGCGCCAAGGTCGACAGGAACTGGGGCAGGCCACACAGACCACGCTGGAAGCGCTCAAGCGCGACGTCTCCGCCCAGTTGGGCGCGATGTCGCAGGCCCTGAAGGACCAGCTCGAAGCAACGGGCGGCCTGATGCACCGACAGTTTGCCGCGCTGCAGGATTCGGTGGCACAGCAGTTGCAGGCGATGGTGCAGGGGGCACAGCACAACTCGGAGCAGCTGCGTGCCGCGCTCAACGAGCGGCTGGCGGCCATCCAAGCCGACAACACCACCAAGCTGGAGGAGATGCGCCGCACCGTCGACGAAAAACTACACGCCACGCTGGAGCAGCGCCTGGGCGATTCCTTCCGCTTGGTGAGCGAACGGCTGGAGCAGGTGCACGCCGGCCTGGGCGAGATGAAGCAACTGGCCGGTAGCGTGGGCGACCTCAAGCGCGTCATGACCAACGTACGCGCACGCGGCACGTGGGGCGAGGTGCAACTGGGCGCGCTCATCGACAGCCTCTTGACCGTCGAACAATACGAGCGCAACGTGCGCACCGTCGAGGGCAGCAACGAGCTGGTCGAGTTCGCAATCAAGATGCCGGGGCGCCACGACCAGGAGACGGTGTGGCTGCCGATCGACTCCAAGTACCCGGTGGAGGACTATCAGCGGCTGCTGGACGCGCACGACAGCGGTGACAAAGACACGATCGCCCGGGCGACGCAGGCGTTTGCCAGTGCGCTCAAGGCCGAGGCGCGCAAAATCCGCGAAAAATACCTCAACCCCCCCAAGACCACTGACTTCGCGATCCTGTTCCTGCCCACCGAGGGGCTGTTCGCCGAGGCTTGCCGCATCCCCGGCATGGTCGAGACGCTACAAAACGAATGCCGCGTCGTGCTGGCAGGGCCCACGACGTTGGCCGCCATGCTCAACAGCCTGCGGCTGGGCTTTCGCACGCTGGCGATCGAGAAGCGCTCGTCCGAGGTGTGGGCCATCCTGGCCAGCGTCAAGACCGAGTTTGGCAAATTCGGCCAGATCATCGACGCCACGCGCAAATCGATCGACCAGGCGGCGCGCAAGTTCGACGACATCGGCGTGCGCACACGCGCCATCGAGCGCCGCCTGCGGGGCGTGGAGGCGCTGCCAGCCGACGCACCCTCCGGACTGGACGCGACCGACTGGCTGGCAGTGGACGACGATACCGCCTGAGCAGACTGCTAATGGCTTCGCGCGATCACTCCCCCCGACCCTGACTGAGCGCTTGCCCGACCAGCTTGGCGGTAATGTCGACGATTTGGATCATGCGGTCGTAGGGCATGCGCTGCGGGCCGATGACGCCCAAGGTACCCACGACTTGGCCGTCGACTTCATACGGCGCGCTGACCACCGAGAGCTCTTCGTATGGCACCACCTGGCTGTCGCCACCGATGAAAATGCTCACCCCGTCGGCCTGGGCCGAGATGTCCAGCAGCCGCATGACCTGGGTTTTTTGCTCGAACAAATCGAACAGCTTACGCAGATTGCTCATGTCGCGCGCAAAGTCGTCGACCTCCAGCAGGTTGCGCTCGCCCGCGATCACCACCTCGTCCGTCTGGGCCGCCTCGCTGCCGGCCTCCACCGCCTTGACCATCAGCCCCGCAATCTCGCCGCGCAGGGTATCCACCTCGTCGCGCAGGCGCGCACGCACCTCGTCGAGCGCCAGCCCGGCGTAGTGCGCATTCAGGTAGTTGGCCGCCGACTGCAGCTGATCTTGGGTAAATTCCGTCTGGGGGTGCAGGATGCGGTTTTGCACCTCCCCGTCGGGCGAGACCAGAATAACGAGCACGCGGCGCTCCGACAGACGCAGAAATTCGATGTGCCGAAACACGGCCGACCGCCGCGGCACCCGCACCACGCCCACGAAGTGCGACAGCTGCGACAGTAGCTGCGCCGCCTGGCTGAGCACTTGGCGCGGCTGGTCGGCCGCCAACGCCGGCGCGGGCAGGGCGTCGATGGTGGGCAGCTCGGCGCGCCGCACGGTCAGCATCGTGTCCACGAAATAGCGGTAGCCGCGCGGTGTCGGCACGCGCCCGGCCGAGGTGTGGGGACTGGCCACCAGCCCCAAGTCCTCCAGGTCGCTCATCACGTTGCGGATCGTTGCGGGCGACAGATCGAGCCCGGCCGCCTTGGACAGCGTGCGCGAGCCCACCGGCTGGCCGTCCGCTATGTAGCGCTCGACCAACGCCTTGAGCAGCAATTTGGAACGCTCGTCTAACATCATGGCACCGTCGCTTTCTCGTGTTGTAATTTGAGCATGAAACCGCCCACCGTGCAGCCCGCATCGCCCGTCGCGTCCGTGGACGGCAGTGCTGCGTTGCGCTTTGAGCGCGTGGCCCTGGTGGGCAAATACCACGCCAGTGGCAGCCGCGAGGCCCTGGAGCAGGTCGTGCACTTTTTGCACGACCAAGGGTGCGAGGTGACGCTGGAGCGAGAGACGGCGCACCACATCGGCCCGCTGGGGGATGGCACGCGCGACGTTGCGGGCATCGGCGCGCATTGTGACCTGGCACTGGTCGTCGGGGGTGATGGCACCATGCTGGGCATCGGCCGCCAGTTGGGGCCTTATGGTGTACCCCTCATCGGAATCAACCAGGGGCGGCTTGGGTTCATCACCGACATTCCGTTCGATCGGTTCGCCGACATCCTGCATCCCATGCTGCGCGGGGCTTACGAGGAAGAGCGCCGCACCCTCATGCACGCCGGCGTCTGGCGCGATGGGCATGGCGTGTTCGAGACCATCGCCATGAACGACGTGGTGGTCAACCGCGGGGGTGCCCCCAGCATGGTCGAGCTGCGCGTCGAGGTCGATGGCCACTTTGTGGCCAACCAGCGCGCCGATGGGCTCATCATCGCCTCGCCCACGGGTTCCACCGCCTACGCCCTGTCGGCCGGTGGCCCCCTGTTGCACCCCGCGATCGCCGGCTGGGTGATGGTGCCGATCGCGCCGCACACGCTGTCCAACCGCCCCATCGTGCTGCCCAGCGACGGCGAGATCGTGATCGAAGTGGTCGCCGGACGCGAACCCAGCGCGCACTTCGACATGCAAACGTTTACCAGCCTGCTGCCGGGCGACCGCATTGTGGTACGGCGCTCGGTGCACACGCTGCGGCTGCTGCACCCGGTGGGCTGGAGCTACTTCGATACCCTGCGGCGCAAGCTGCACTGGAACGAAGGGGTTGCCACATGACCCCCGTCAAGGAGACCGAGGCATGAGCTGGCTGCGGCTGGCGGTACGCGACTTCGTCATCGTGCGCTCGTTGGATCTGGAATTGGGCCCCGGATTCACGGCCCTGACCGGGGAAACCGGAGCGGGCAAGTCGATCCTGATCGATGCGCTCCAACTGCTGTTGGGCGGACGCGCGGAAGCGCACGTGGTGCGTGAGGGCGCGGCGCGCGCCGAGGTGGCAGGTGAGTTCGACGTGCCGCGCGCTGCCCTCGATTGGCTGCGCGAACAGGGGTTCGAGGTGGCCGCGGGCGAACCCGTGTTGCTGCGCCGCACCGTCGATGCGCAAGGCCGCAGCCGCGCCTGGATCCACGGCAGCCCGGCCACCGCCGCCCAGCTGCGGGCGCTGGGGGAATACCTGGTGGACATCCACGGCCAGCACGCGTGGCAGAGCCTGACGCGGGCGGACCGCGTGCGCGACTTGCTAGACCGCTACGCCCGGCTGGACACCTCGGCCCTGCAAGCGGCGTGGTTGGACTGGCGCAGCGCCGAGGCGGCGCTGGAGGCCGCCATCGCGGGCCAAGCCACGCGCGACGCCGAACGCGAGCGGCTGCAGTGGCAAATCGACGAGGTGGCGCGGCTCGCGCCCGGGGCGGACGAGTGGGACGAACTCAACCGCCAGCACGCCCGGCTGGCGCACGCGCAAACGCTGATCGACGCCGCGCAGAGCGCGCTGGCCGCGCTGGACGGCGACGAGATCAACGCCAGCGGGCTGATGGGTCGCGCCATCCACGCGCTGCGCGAGCAGGCGCACATCGAACCCCGCTATGCCGAGCTGGCCGACGTGCTGCAGCAAGCACTCGACCAGGTGAGCGACGCCTGCCGCGACTTGCAGCACCACGCCGCGCACACCGAACTGGACCCGGCCGCGCTGGCGGCCCTGGACGAGCGCCTGTCGCGCTGGCTGGCGCTGGCACGCCGCTACCGCTGCCCACCGCAAGAGCTGCACCAGCGCTGGCAGGACTGGCAGGCCCGCCTGCGCGAGCTGCAACGCGCAGCCGATCTGGATGCGCTGCGCGCCAGCGCTGAGCGGGCGCGTGCCGCTTTCCTGGCGCAGGCGCAGGCCGTCTCCCAAGCGCGGCAGCCCGCTGCCGCGAGGCTAGGCGCAGCCATCACCGAGGCGATGCAAGGCTTGGGCATGGCCGGTGGCCGCTTCGAGGTGCGGCTGGAGCCGCTGCCCGAGCCGCAGGCCAGCGGGCTGGAGCGCGTGGAGTTTTTGGTCGCAGGGCACGCGGGCACCACGCCGCGCCCGGTGGGCAAAGTGGCCTCGGGCGGTGAGTTGTCGCGCATCGCACTCGCGATCGCGGTCGTCACCAGCCAGTTGGGTGAGGCTCCCACACTGATCTTCGACGAGATCGACAGCGGTATTGGCGGTGCCGTGGCGCACACGGTGGGCCAGTTGATGGCGCGGTTAGGCGGCGACCGCCAGGTATTGGCTGTCACCCACCTCCCCCAGGTGGCCGCGTGCGCCCATCACCACCTGCACGTGAGCAAGACACGCGAGGGCGGCGCCACGGTCAGCCTGGTCACGCCGCTGGAGGGTGACGCGCGCGTCCAGGAGCTGGCGCGCATGTTGGGCGGCAGCGGCTCGGAGACCTCACTGGCCCACGCACGGGAGCTGCTGCAGCCATGAACCCACCGACCCAGCCCACGCCCAACGCCGACGCCGCCCCGCAGACGACGCCTGCCGCGGGTGGGCCGCTGCAGCTCGTGCTCATCACCGGCATGTCGGGGTCGGGCAAATCCGTGGCCCTGCATGCGTTGGAGGACTCGGGCTTTTACTGCGTGGACAACCTGCCGCCGGAGCTGCTGGAGGCGTTCATCGACGTCGAGCGCAGCCACCACGCCGAGCGGGTGGCCGTGGCGATCGACGTGCGCAGCGCCGCGTCGCTGCCGGGCTTGCCGCAGCGGCTGGCCGCGCTGCGCGAGCGCGACATGGCGCTCACCATCCTGTTTCTGGATGCCAGCGACGACGTGCTGATCCGCCGCTACTCCGAGACGCGGCGCATGCACCCGCTGTCGGTGCGCCACAGCGCCGACCAGCGACGCGCGCTGGTCGATGCACTGGCGCTGGAGCGCGAGTTGCTGGCACCGCTGCGCGAAGGGGCCCTGGTCATCGACACCAGCCAGCTCAAGGCTGCCCAGTTGCGCACCGAAGTCAAGTCGCTGCTGGTGCGCACCCCCGCGCCGCTGGCGCTGGTGTTCGAATCGTTCGCCTTCAAACGTGGCGTGCCGATGGACGCCGACTTCGTGTTCGACGTGCGCATGCTGCCCAACCCCCACTACGATCCCGCACTGCGGCCCCTGACGGGGCTGGACCCGGCGGTGGCAGCCTATCTGGAGGCCGAACCCGAGGTCGCCGAGATGCGCACGCACATCACCCGCTTTCTGGAGCATTGGCTGCCGCGCCTGGTGCGCGATCACCGCAGCTACGTCACGGTGGCCATCGGCTGCACCGGCGGGCAGCACCGCTCGGTCTATCTGGTCGAGCGGCTGGCCGCGCACTTCGCTCCCCAGTGGTCGGTGCAGCGCCGTCACCGCGAGCTGGACGTGCGCTCACCCGCCCCCAGCGCCTGAAGCCACGCACGCACCGGAGCTGGCAAGCCGAGCGCAAACGCGTCAGCCGGGACCCACCATGCCCCCTGGTCGGGCAGCACGCCCGGCGCATTGGGTGCCACCGCCGCATCGGCCAGCGGCACACGGCAGCACACGGGCTGCAAACGCAGGTCGCGGTGCGTCAGCGCGTGGTCGATGACCGGTGCCCACTGCGCACGCACGTCGGGATGCGACGCCAACCAGGCGCGCAGCCCCGCCTCCTCGCGCAGCACGGGCGGCGACCACAACCCGGCCCAAATACCACGCGCCGGGCGACGTTGCAGCCACCAGGCGCCATCCGCGCGCACATACAGGGGCAGCCACCAGGTCTCGGTGCGGCGCGCCGGACGGGGCGTGCGCGCCGGCCAGCGGGTCGGCTCGCCGCTGGCGTGGCCTGCGCATAGCGTGGCCACAGGGCAATCGGCACAGCGCGGCCGTGTTCGGGTACACACCGTCGCGCCCAGATCCATCAAGCCCTGCGTGTACGCCGCCATGTCATCGGCCGACGCATCGGCGGGCACCAGCGCCTGCGCGGTGTTCCACCACCACCGATGCGCGGCCGCGTCCGGGCCTGCATCGGCCCACACGCGTGCCAGCACCCGCCGCACGTTGCCGTCCAGGATCGAGCGGCGCTCACCCCAGCAAAACGCGGCGATGGCAGCTGCCGTGGATGGCCCGATGCCTGGCAGCGTCGCCAGCGCATCGGCCGTCGCAGGAAACACCCCGCCATGGTGTTGCACCACAGCCTTTGCACACGCATGCAAGTGGCGCGCGCGGCTGTAGTAGCCCAGGCCGCTCCAGAGCGCCAACACCTCGTCCAGCGACGCGGCGGCGAGCGTGTACACGTCTGGAAAACGCTGCAAGAAACGCTCGTAATAGCGCAGCACGGTGGCGACTTGCGTCTGCTGTAGCATCACTTCGGACAGCCAGACTCGATAAGGGTCGCGGCTGCCTTGCCACGGCAGCCCCCGGCGGCCATGCACGCGCTGCCAGGCCACCACGCGCGAAAAAAAATCCATGGGTTTCAGCGCGTCTGACAATGTGCGCAGTAGTACGTCGAGCGCTGCCCTTGACGCATCACACGAATCGGTTGACCACAGATTCGGCACGGCTGGCCCGCGCGGCCATAGACCCACGTCTCGAGCTGAAAGTGCCCATCCTGCCCGTCAGCGCGAAAATCCCGCAGCGTGCTGCCCCCCACGGCCAGCGCGCGTTGCAGCACCTGCCGGATCGCCGCATGCAGTCGCTGGGCCCGCGCGCGGCTGATGCGCATCGCGGGCGTAGTCGGACGGATGCCCGCCAAAAACAGGGCTTCGCTGGCGTAGATGTTGCCCACGCCCACCACCACGTCGCCGGCCAGCAGCACGCTCTTGATGGCTGCGCGCCGCCGGCGCAACGCGGCATGAAAACGCACTGGGTCGAACGCCTCGTCCAGCGGCTCGACCCCCAGCCCGCCCAACAGCCGCTGCGCCACCGGGGCGTCGAGCGCGTGCGCATAGACCACGGCCCCGAACCGGCGCGGATCGTGCAGGCGCAGCGTGCCGCGGTCGGTCACCAGATCGAAATGATCATGTCGGCCTGGCGGTGGCGGCTGCGTCAACCACGTCAGGCTGCCCGACATGCCCAGGTGCACCAGCAGCCAACCGACCTCCAATTCGATCAGCAAGTACTTGCCACGCCGCCGCACCGCCTGCACGCGACGGCCCACCAGCGCTGGTGGCTCCACCCCCAGCGGCCAGCGCAGCGGAAGCCCGCAGCACACGGCCTCGATGCGCGCCCCCGCCAACCGGTCGGCGATGCGCAATCGGGTCACTTCGACTTCGGGCAACTCGGGCATGACGACTCACGGAACGAGGAAATGGACGCACTGCATTATCATCAACCGAGCACACCCCCGATCGGACCGTCCATGCCGCGCCTGCGCTCCCCGCTCGTCATCCTCTGGCTGCTCGCCGGCTTGGCGCTGCCGCCGGCGCTCGCCCAACCGGCTGGGCAACCCGCGCTGCCCATCGCTGGCGCACCAGCGTCGAGGCCCGACACCGCCCCCTCGGGGCTCGATGCGGAGCTGTTTTATCAACTGCTGATCGCCGAACTGCAACGCCGCCACGACCCGGGCGCGGCCTACTCCATCATCCTGGAAGTGGCCCGACGCACTGGCCACCCGGAGCTCTTTCGGCGCGCGATGGAAATCGCGCTGCAGGGTCGCGCACCACAAGCGGCGCTGTCCGCGGTGCGTGAATGGCGGCAACGCCTGCCTGCCGACGACGAAGCGCGCCGCACCGAACTGCAATTACTGCTCGGGCTGCAGCGGGTACGCGAGGCGGGCCCGGTCCTGCGCGACTGGATACGCGCCACCCCGGCGCCGCAACGCCCTGCGCTGATTGCCGTGATCCCCTCGCTGCTGGCGCGCGCGTCGGACAAGGCCGAGGCGGTGGCCGCTGCCCAAACCGCACTCGAGCCTTTTTTGCGCGAGGCCCCGACCTCGGCAGCGGCGTGGGCCGCGCTCGGGCGCGTGCATCGCCAAGCCGGCGACGATGAACAGGCATTGCACGCCGCGCGCCAAGCCATCCAGGCCGCCCCGCGCGCCGCCGCGGGTGCTTTGCTGGCCGTGGAGCTGCTCGAACGCCGCCCAGAAGAAGCCGAACCTCTGGTGCAGCGCTACTTGCATGCGACCCGCAACGCCACCGACACCGATCCGGTGGTCGCCATCAGCTATGCCCAAGCGCTGGCCGAGCGCGGGCGCATGGCCGAGGCGCGCGCGGTACTGCAGCACACCCGTACGGCGCGCCCGGACGAACGGCGCCGCCTGCTGATCGCCGAAGCGCGGCTGCTGCGCGACCAAGACCAGCCGCAAGCCGCGTATGACGTGCTGACCCAGGCCCTGCGCGACACGCCCGACGACCCCGATCTGCAGTATGAGCTGGCGATGGTGGCCGAGCGCACCGGTCGGCTCGACGAGATGGAGCGGCTGCTGCGGGCCGTCATCGCGCGCAAACCCGACGACGCGCACGCCTACAACGCGCTGGGCTACGCCCTGGCCGACCGTGGCGTGCGCCTGACCGAGGCCAAGGCGCTGATCGAGGAAGCGCTGCGCCGCGCGCCGGACGACGCCTACATCATCGACAGCCTAGGCTGGGTGGAATACCGTCTGGGCAATTGGCCCGAGGCGCGACGACTGCTCACGCAAGCCATGCAGCAGCGCCCGGATGCCGAGATCGCCGCTCACCTGGGCGAGGTGCTGTGGATGCTGGGTGAGCGCGAAGAGGCGCTGACCGTCTGGCGTCAGGGCCTTGCCCTTGACGCCCGCAACCGCACCCTGACCGAGACGCTGCAGCGCCTCGGCGTCCAACCGTGAGTCTGGCTCTGCTGTCCCCTCGTGCGCGCTGGCGCGGGGTGGTGGCGGCGGTCGCCGTCGCCCTCTTGGCAGGCTGCGCCACGCCGCCACCGCCAGCGCCGTCTAAACCATCGGCCGCATCCCACTGGAGTGGACGGCTGGCGCTGTCCCTGGCCACCGATCCGCCGCAACACTGGTCGGCCGGCTTCGAGCTCAGCGGCACGCCCGCGCAGGGCGAGCTGCGCCTGTCCACGCCCCTGGGTCAGACCCTGGCCACGATCCGTTGGGACGGCAGCGGTGCCTGGGTCGAGCGACGCGACACAGACCCACGCCCTTATGACGGGCTGGATGCGCTCACCGCCGACTTGATCGGCACACCGGTGCCTGTCACCGCGCTGTTTGCCTGGTTGCGCGGCGTCCCCCACGAGGCCCCGGGCTGGCAGGTCGATCTGTCGCAGCAGCCCACAGGACGGCTGCGCCTGCGGCGCAGCGATCCGCCCCCAGCGGCCGACCTGCGGCTGATCTGGCAACCCTGATCCCCTCCATGCAACGACTGCTCGACGTCCCCGCTCCTGCCAAGCTCAACCTGTTTCTGCACGTGACCGGCCGGCGCGCCGATGGATATCACGAACTGCAGTCGGTGTTTCGCCTGATCGACTGGGCCGACACACTGCACTTCGAGCTGCGCCGCGACGGTCAGCTCTCGCGCGAGGATCTGCACACCACCGACGGGCCCGCGCTGCCCGAGGATGATCTGTGCCTGCGCGCGGCGCGCGCGCTGCGCGCCGCCAGCGGCTGCCCGCTGGGAGCGCACATCGTGCTGGAAAAGCGCATCCCACAACAAGCCGGGCTGGGGGGCGGCTCCAGTGACGCCGCCAGCACGCTGATCGCGCTCGATCGCCTCTGGGGCCTGAACTGGCCACACCGCGCGTTGATCGAGCTGGGCGCGCGACTGGGCGCCGACGTGCCGTTCTTCCTGGGCGGCCGCAACGCCTGGGTCGAGGGTATCGGTGAGCGCCTGACCCCACTCGAGCTGCCGCCTGCGCGCTACGCCGTGGTCAAGCCGCGCGCCGGCACCCGCACCGCCGCCATTTACCAGGCCCCCGATCTCGAACGCGACACGCCCCGCGCTATAATGCAGGACTTCGTTGACGCCTGCAACGCGACCCCAGGGTGCTTGTGGGGCGCCAACGTGATGCAACCCGTGGCGGTTCGCCTGTGTCCCGACGTCGGCGCCGCACTCCAGCGACTCGGCCGGCTGGGTTTGTCGGCCCGCATGACCGGTTCTGGCAGCGCGGTTTTTGCCGTGCTCACCAGCGATGCGGACGCCCAGGCCGTCGAGCAGGCCGACTGGCCGGACGGTTGGCAGGTGCGGATCTGCAACGGGTTGTCAGAACATCCGCTGGTCGGGTGGCAAAAAGACGCTATAATATGAGTCTTGTTGCTGCTGACACAGCAACGCTGCATGGGGCGCGCCGCGTCAGCGGTGAGCCTGTGTAGGGGAGTCGCCAAGTTGGTTAAGGCATCGGATTTTGATTCCGACATGCGAGGGTTCGAATCCTTCCTCCCCTGCCAAATCTCTTTCCCAGTGCCGGTCACACCATGGAACGCTCGATGTCAGCGCACGCCCCCGATTTCATGCTTTTCACCGGCAATGCCAACCCGGCACTGGCCGCCGAGATCGCCCAATACCTGGGCACCACCTTGGGCAATGCCCACGTGGGCCGCTTCTCGGATGGTGAGGTAACCGTTCAAATCGGCCAAAACGTCCGCGCACGCGACATTTTCATCATCCAGCCCACCTGCCCGCCGACCAACGAGAACCTCATGGAGCTCGTCATCATGGTCGACGCGCTCAAGCGGGCATCGGCCGCTCGTATCTCGGCCGTCATCCCCTACTTCGGCTACGCGCGCCAGGACCGCCGCCCGCGCTCGAGCCGCGTGCCCATCAGCGCCAAGGTAGTGGCCAACATGCTGCAGGTGGTCGGCGTGGAGCGCGTGCTGACGATGGACCTGCACGCCGACCAGATCCAGGGTTTTTTCGACATCCCGGTCGACAACATCTACGCTTCGCCTGTGCTGCTGGGCGACCTGCGGCAAAAGAACTACCCCAACCTGCTGGTCGTCTCGCCCGACGTCGGCGGCGTGGTGCGCGCGCGGGCGCTGGCCAAGCAGCTCGACTGCGACATGGCCATTATCGACAAGCGGCGTCCCAAACCGAACGTGTCGGAGGTCATGCACGTCATCGGTGACATCGAGGGCCGCCACTGCGTCATCATGGACGATATGGTCGACACCGCGGGCACCCTGGTCAAGGCCGCCGAGGTGCTCAAGGAGCGCGGCGCGGCCAAGGTGTTTGCCTACGTCACCCACCCGATTTTGTCCGGCCCGGCGGTCGAGCGCGTGGCGCGTGGCGATGCGCTCGACGAGCTGGTCGTGACCAACTCCATCCCGCTCAGCGATGCGGCGCGCGCCTGCGGCAAGATCCGCGCGCTCACCGTCGCACCACTGATGGCCGAGACCATCGCCCGCATCGCCAGCGGTGACTCGGTCATGGAGTTTCTGGCGGAGATGGAAAACCAGGCCTGACGCCGCGAGGCGTCACCCCGGATGCGGCGCTGACGCGGCATCCGGTCACCCGCCGCCTACGGGGCGGTTTTTTGCAACCGGGGTGCACTGGTCGCGGTCACCCCACGCATGTTTGGAGTCATCGAGATGAAATTCGTCGCTTTCGAGCGCCAACAGCAGGGCACGGGTGCGAGCCGCCGCCTGCGCAACGCCGGCAAGACCCCCGGCATCGTCTATGGTGGTGGCGCCGAGCCACAGGCCATCGAGCTGGACCACAACGCGCTGTGGCAAGCCATCCAGAAGGAAGCCTTCCACACCTCCATCCTCGAGATGGAGCTGGGCGGGCAAACCACCAAGGTCGTGCTGCGCGACGTGCAGTACCACCCCTACAAGCCCCAAGTGCTGCACGTGGACTTCCAGCGCGTGGACGACAATACCCGCCTGCGCAAGAAGGTGCCGCTGCACTTCGTCAACGCCGAGCAGTCGCCCGCGGTCAAGGCCGACAAGTGCCTGATCAACCACGTGCTGACCGAAATCGAAATCGAGTGCCTGGCCACCCAACTGCCCGACTTCATCGAAGTCGACCTGAGCCAGCTGCACAAGGGCCAAAGCCTGCACGCCAGCGACCTCAAGCTGGCCCCGGGCGTCAAGATCGTCACCCACGGCAAGCCCAATCCCACCATTGCCACGGTGGTGGAGCCGGTGGAAGAAGTGGTGACCGCGCCGCAAGCCGCGGCGGCCGACGACAAGAAGGGCAAAAAAGGCAAGAAGTGATGCCCGCGGGCGGCGCGCTCGAGCGCCCCTTGGCCCCACGAACCCGGCACAATGGAGGCCCGCCGCGTGCGGGCCTTTTCACGTCTGGGGTGCCGATGCGCCCAACCCTGCCAAGCACTCATGATCAAGCTGCTGGTCGGCCTGGGCAACCCAGGCCCGGAATACGAAGACACCCGCCACAACGCGGGGTGGTGGTGGATCGACCGCGTCGCGCAGGACCTGCGCGTCACGCTGCACCCCGAGCGCGCGTATTTCGGTCTGGTGGGACGTACCCAATTCGAGGGCCAGCCGCTGTGGCTGCTCAAGCCGACCACGTACATGAACCGATCGGGCCAGGCGGTGGCGGCACTGGCGCGGTTTTTCAAGGTGGCGCCAGAACATATCCTCGTCGCACACGACGAGCTGGACCTACCGCCGGGCGACGCCCGGCTCAAGCGCGGCGGCGGCCATGCGGGACACAACGGCCTGCGCGACATCCACGCGCAGCTCGGCAGCGCCGACTACTGGAGGCTGCGGCTGGGCATCGGTCATCCAGGTGTCAAGGCCGAAGTGGTGCACTGGGTGCTGCGCAAACCGCCGCTGGAGCAGCGGCAGGCGATCGACGCCGCCATCGAGCGCGCGGCGCGCGCCCTGCCTTCGTTGCTGGCCGGCGACGTCGCCAAGGCCACCAGCGCCATCCACACCAGCCAGCCCCCGCGCGCCAAGCCACCGCGTCCTTCTGCCGCCGATCAGCGCCCGCCGTCCGGCGATGCGGGCGAGCACGGCGCGGCACCGCGCTGAATCGGCACGCGCCCGGCCCTCAACCCGCGACGCCCGTGGCCTTGGCCGCCTCTTTGGCCGCCTGCAAGCGGCGGTACTTCTGCCACAGCGTCTCGCGGTCTTCCACGAAATCGGGGTGGATAGGGATGCAGCTCACCGGGCACACCTGTACGCACTGCGGCTCATCGAAATGCCCCACGCACTCGGTGCAGCGGCCGGGATCGATGACGTAGTGTTCCTCGCCCATCGAGATGGCCTGGTTGGGGCACTCGGGCTCGCACACGTCGCAGTTGATGCATTCGTCGGTGATGGTCAGGGCCATGCCACGCTCCTGTCGCCAAATGGCCGACCGTCGGTCAAGATGCCTGGGCTGCGGTGGCCTGCCGCAAGCGCTGCGCGACGATGGGGTTGACCATGCCCGACACCTCTCCACCCAGTTTGGCGATTTCTCTCACGAGAGTACTGGAAATACACTGCACCGGCGGTTGCGGCAGCAAAAACACCGTTTGCACCGTGGGCAAGAGCTTGGCGTTCATGGCCGCCATCTGCGCCTCGTAGTCGAAGTCGGTCAGGTTGCGGATGCCGCGCACCACGGCCAGCGCGCCGTGCGTGCGGCAAAAGTCCATGATCAGCCCGTCGAACGGCAACACCTGCACGCCGGGGCAGTCGGCGAGGGCCTGCGCTGCCATGGCCAGCCGGTCTTCCAGGGTAAACAAGGTCCGCTTGTGGTGGGCAACCGCCACCGCCACGATCAAGCGGTCGAACAACCCCGCCGCGCGGCGGATGACATCCTCGTGGCCCAAGGTGATGGGGTCGAACGTGCCGCTATAGACGGCAGTGCGCACTGCAGGGATCGCCACTGTCATGGGACGGGATTATCCATCGGTTGCAACAAGTGGGCGTGCACCGCACCCGCGCGCAAGTGGCGGTGCAGCCGCCAGCCGAGCGCCGTCAACTCCGGCTCGCCCCAGGCGCGCGGCGCTTCCAGATACGCCCATCCACCGGGCCGCAGCAGGCGCTGCGCGGCCTGCAGCGCCGCCCTCGTCAGGCGCTCACCCCCGCTGTGGGCATCGTCGAACGGGGGGTCGAGAAACACCACGTCCCATGCCGCCGCGGGCAACCCGGCCAGGACGGCCAAGGCATCGCCACCCACGACGCGCACCGTCTCCGCCCCGAGCCGCTGCACGTTGGCGCGCAAGGCGGCCTGCAGGACCGGCGAGCGCTCGATCAGCACCACCTCGGCAGCGGCGCGTGAAGCGGCCTCCAGCCCCAGCGCGCCGCTGCCGGCAAAGGCATCGATGCAGCGGCAACCGCTCAAGTCCTGCCCCAGCCAATTGAACAGGGTTTCGCGCACGCGGTCGGGCGTTGGTCGCAGCCCAGGCACGTCACCCACCGGCAGGCGCGAGCGGCGCCAGCGCCCACCAATGATGCGCACCTCGCCCGTGGGCGACGTGCGGCGCGCGCGCCCCGTCACGGCTGCCCTCCCACGACCACGGTCACCATCCGATCCGGGTCGATGACACGGCGCCACGCGCGCACCAGGGTCTCCCGGTCCACGGCGGCCACGCGCGCGGTCCAGGTCTCGAGCTCGTCCAACGGCAGGTCCGACCACGCGATCGCGGCCACCTGATCGAGCACCTTGCGGTTGCTGTCCAGCCGCAGCGCAAACCCGTTGATGAGCGCCTCCTTGGCCGCGGCCAGCTCGTCGTCGGTCGGCCCCTCGCGCGTGAAGCGCCGCAGCGACTCGTGCACCAACTGCACCGCGATCGCGGCCTGCTCGGGCCGGGTCTGCAGCGCCACGGTAAACGCACCGGCGTGCCGCCCGGCCAGAAAGTAGCTGTATACGCCATAAGTCAGCCCGCGCTGCTCGCGGATCTCGCGCATCAGGCGCGAGGTAAAGCCCCCGCCGCCCAGGATGTGGTTGGCCAGCTGCAGCGCTAGAAAATCCGGATCGTTGCGCGCGATACCGGGCGCCCCCACCCAGACCTGCGCCTGTGCCGCGCCCGGGAAGGGCACGGACAGCGTCTGCGCTTGCGCAAGCGGCGCCACTTCCGGCACGGCGGGCAGCGGCGTGCAGCCGTGCGGCGCCAGTCCGCGCAGCAAGCGCTCGCCAATCGCGTCGGCTTGCGCGCGTGTCACCGCCCCCACGACCGTGACGCGCGCGTCGCAGGGGCGGACATGGCGCCGGTAAAAGGCCTGGAGCGCCGCACGGTCGATGGCAGCCCAGGTCTCGGGCGTGGCTTCCCAGCCATACGGGTGTCCCCGATAGACCGCCCGATGGAAGTGCTGACGCGCCACGGTGTCGGGTTGCGTCTGCGCCTCGCGCCACGCCCCGATCAGCCGCTCGCGCTCGCGCGCCCACACGGCGGCGTCGAACGACGGTGCCGCCAACTGCCGCGCCGCCAGCGCCACGGCGCCCTCCAGCAGATCGGGGCGCGTGAGCGTGCGCAGCGACACGCTGAAACGATCGAGGGTCGCCGTCGCGCTCCACTGCGCCCCCAGGTCGGCCCAGGCATCGGACAACGCATTTTCGTCGAGCGCCGGCTGGCCGTCGTGGGCCAGCACCCCGCGGCCCAGCATCAGCGCCGTCGCGGCCGCCAGCCCCGCCTGTCCCGCAGGATCGCGTCGGCTGCCGCCGTCGAACTCCACGCGCACATCGACCATCGGCAACGCGTCGATGCGCACCCAGTATAGGCGCGCGCCATCGGGCCGCACCCAGTGCTCGATGGGCAGCGCCGCCTGTGCCGCAGCCGCCACCAGCCACAGGCAGGCCGCGAGCCACCAACCCCACCTCCGATGCCGCGCGCTCATGACCCTGCCTCCGGCCGCAGCACGCCGACGGTGAGCCGCTCGTCCTGGAAGTAGCGCTGCGCCACCCGGCGCACGTCCTCGGTGCCGACGCGCTGCAAGCGCGCCAACAGTCGCTGGTTGGCATCCACCGGCCAGCCCAACACCCAATGCATGCCCAGCGCGCGCGCTTGCGCGAACATCGAATCGAGCGCGTAGATCTCGCTGGCCATCCACTGCGTCTTGACACGCTGCAGCTCAGCCTCGCTCACCCCGTCGCGCGCGACGCGCGCGATCTCGGCCTTCAACGCGGCTTCCACGGCCTCGACTGGCACCCCCTGCCGCGGCGTGGCGCTCAGCACGAACGACTCCGGCCCGCGCGCGGCCAAGCCATACGATGCGCTCACCGCATCGGCCAGACGCGGGCCACCCTGCCCCTGCACCAGCACGCGCTCCAGCCGCGCGCCCGGATGGCCGTCGAGCACGCCGGCCAGCAACACCAGCGCCAGCGCATCGTTTGCCTCCTCATCGGTCGCATCGGGGTGCGCCAGCCGCGGCACGCGCCAGCCCATCACCAGCGCGGGTTGCGGCGTGCGAGCCTGCCATTCGAAGCGGCGCACGCCGCGCTGCGGCGGCTCGGCGTCGGGCGTGCGTGCCGGCACGGCGCGGGCGGGCCACGTGCCAAACGTCGCCTGCGCCCAGGCAAGCACCTGCGCCACGTCCACGTCGCCCACCACCACCAACGCCGCGTTGCCCGGCACGTACCAGCGCCGGTAGAAGTCACGCACGGTCTCGGGCTGCAACGCCTGCAAGTTGCCCATCCAGCCGATCACCGGCCGCCGGTAGGGATGCGCCACCCAGGCCATGGCGTTGAACTGCTCGTAGAGCTGCGCGCGCGGCTCGTCCTCGATA
Source organism: Tepidimonas sp. HKU77 (assembly GCF_049728535.1). Classification (NCBI taxonomy): domain Bacteria; kingdom Pseudomonadati; phylum Pseudomonadota; class Betaproteobacteria; order Burkholderiales; genus Tepidimonas; species Tepidimonas sp. HKU77. The sequence goes on from NZ_CP187300.1 coordinate 476,678, forward strand.
CGCTGGCGGCGTTCTTCCTGCACCACGGCCAGCTCACGCTGGAACGCCTCGTCGGTCCAGGTGTTGTTCATCATCCGGTCGGCCTCCAGCCGCATCGCCTCCGGCAACCGAGGCGCTGGCAGCTGCACGTGATAGGCCGTCATGTCGTGCGAGGTAAAGGCGTTGTCGCGCCCGCCCAGCGCGGCGATGCGGCGTGAATACTCGCCCTCCGGTACCGTCGGCGTGCCCTTGAAGAGCATGTGCTCTAGCACGTGCGCCACGCCGGACTCGTGGTCCTGCTCATCCATCGACCCCACGCGCAGCCACAGCATCTGGACCGCCGTGGGCGCGCGGCGGTCGGGCTGAACGATGACGGTCAGGCCATTGGCCAGGGTCAACACCTGCGCCTGTGGCGCCAAGGACGGCGCGTTGGCAGCCTCCTCGGCCGCCATGGCCGTGACCGGCAGCACCGCGCCACCGACCAGCCACAGCAGCGCCGCACCCAAGCGCGCGAATCGGCGGCGAATCCCGTCGCCGTCACCGATGCTGAACCTGTACCAGGCCGCAATCATGAGATGGGGTTTCATAGAATGTCGATCATTCTAGACAGCAAGCTCTTATGTTCCGATTTCTCAAAGAAAAGTTCTTCGGCACGCGCGAGCCCACCGGGGAGCCGCTTGTCGACCCCGCGCCCACCGCCGCGCCGGGGGCGGCACCAGCGCCCGCGCCCGAACCCACGACGGCGGTGGCTGCCGCGGCCAGCGCCCCCCCGACGGACAGCACAGACAGCGCCGCCACCCGCCAGGGTTGGCTCGGGCGGCTCGCCGCCGGTCTGCGCAAAACCGGCAGCAGCCTCACCTCGGTCTTCGTCGGGGCTCGCATCGACGACGCACTGTATGAGGAGCTCGAAGCGGCCCTGCTCATGGCCGATGCCGGCACCCAGGCCACGGCCCACCTGCTCGACGACCTGAAGCGACGCGTCAAGGCGCAGCGAGCCACCGACGCCCAACAGGTGCGCGCGCTGCTGGTGGACGTGATCGCCGATTGGCTCGCGCCCCTGCAAAAACCGCTGGCCGTCGGCGCCCAGCCCGACGGGCCCACCGTGTGGATGGTGGCAGGCGTCAACGGTGCGGGCAAAACGACGACGATCGGCAAGCTCACCTGGCAACTGGCGCAGCACGGCGCCACGGTGCTGTTGGCCGCCGCCGACACCTTTCGCGCCGCTGCGCGCGATCAGCTCGACGTCTGGGCCCGGCGCAACGGCGTCGATATCGTCAGCCAGGAGGGCGGCGATCCGGCCGCGGTGGCATTCGATGCCGTCTCGGCCGGGCGCGCGCGCGGCAAGGATGTGGTCATCGTCGACACCGCGGGCCGCCTGCCGACGCAGTTGCATCTGATGGAGGAGCTGCGCAAGATCAAGCGTGTGGTGGCCAAGGCGGAACCCGGCGCGCCGCACGAAGTGTTGCTCGTCATCGACGGCAATACTGGCCAAAATGCGCTGGCCCAGGTCAAAGCGTTCGACGCCGCCTTGCAGCTCACGGGGCTGATCGTCACCAAGCTCGACGGTACCGCGAAGGGCGGCGTGCTGGCCGCCATCGCCATGTGGGCGCGCGAACAAGGGCGCGAGCTGCCCGTGTACTTCATCGGCATTGGCGAGAAGCTCGAAGACCTGCAACCTTTCGACGCGCGCGAGTTTGCGCAAGCGCTGCTGGGCTGAACACCCGCGCCGCCCTTGCGGGGTTGGGGTTGTCCCGATAGACGCGCCGCCCCGTCGCGGTAAGCTTGGGGAAGGCTAGCCCACTAGCATTTACCCGAATTGCTTATATCAGCACGTCGTGATACATATTCGTCCCGATTCGGCACGGTTGCCGCAACACCCCCAGAGGAGCCCCATGACAATGAACGCACTTCGAACCATCTTGGTAGCCAGCGCGCTCGGCGCTGCCACCCTGGCGCATGCCCAGGTCGACCAGGTCAGAGTGTGGGCAGCCGCCTGCGCCAACTGCCACGGCACCGACGGCCGCGCTGAGCCGGGTATGGAAGCCCTGGCTGGCAAAAACGCCGATGACATGACCAAGACGCTGCTCGACTTCAAGGCTGGCCGCAAGCCCGCCACCATCATGCACCAGATCAGCAAGGGCTACACCGACGACGAGCTGCGCGCCATCGCCGCGTACTTCGCCGCGCAGAAAAAATAACACCTGAGGAGTCACACCATGATGCAACGTCGCCAATTCGTCTCTACCGTCGCGGCCGGCTCGGCGCTGGGCTCCTTGGGTTTGATCTCGGGTTGCGCCACGCCCATGGCGGGCGGCTCTGGGCCCCACGTCGTCGTCATCGGCGGCGGCTATGGTGGCGCCACGGCCGCCAAGTACACGCGCCTGTTCTCCGAAGGCAAAGTGCGCGTGACGCTGATCGAGCCCAACGCGCAATTCATCTCTTGCCCCATCTCCAACCTGGTGATCGGCGGCATCAAGCAGATGGCCGACATCACCGTTCCCTATGAGAACTTGGAAAAGCGCCACGGCGTCAAGATCGTACGCGACCGCGCCACCGCAATCGACCCGGCCAAGCGCGTGGTCAAGCTCGCTGGCGGCAGCGAGATCAGCTATGACCGCCTGATCGTCTCGCCCGGCATCGACTTCATGTGGGAAACCTTGCCCGGCATGAACAAGCCGGGCGCGCAAGACAAAGTGCTGCACGCCTGGAAGGCCGGCCCGCAGACCGTGGCGCTGCGCCAGCAGCTCGAGGCGATGCCCGACGGCGGCGTGTATGCGCTGTCCATCCCACTGGCCCCGTACCGCTGCCCGCCCGGGCCCTACGAGCGCGCCTGTATGGTCGCGCACTACTTCAAGAAGGCCAAGCCCAAGAGCAAAGTCATCATCTTCGACGCCAACGACGACGTCACTTCCAAGCCCGCGCTGTTCAAGAAAGCCTGGGACGAGCACTACAAGGGCATCATCGAATACCGCCCCAAACACCGCGTGGTGGACGTGGACGTGGCCACCAACACTCTCAAGTTCGAGTTCAACGACGACTTCAAAGGCGCGGTGCTCAACGTCGTGCCCAACATGCGCGCGGGCGACATCGCGGTGCAAACCGGCCTGGCCACCGCCAACAAGCGCTGGTGTGAAGTCGACTTCCTGACCTTCGAGTCGGTCGCGGTCAAAAACATTCACGTGCTGGGTGACGCGATCCAGATCGCACCCGCCATGCCCAAGTCCGGTCACATGGCCAACCAGCACGGCAAGACCTGCGCCGCTGCGGTCGTCAGTCTGCTCATGGGCAAAGAGCCGCCCAAGATGCCGCTGTACGCCAACACCTGCTACAGCTTCGTCACCGACGAAGACGTGGTGCACGTGGCCAGCGTGCACCGCTACGACGCCGAGAAAAAGACGATGCTGACGGTGCCGGGCTCGGGCGGCGTCTCGGCGCGTGCCAGCGAGCTCGAGGGCCGCTACGCCCTGGCGTGGGCGCGCAACATCTGGGCGGACACGCTCGCCTGAGCGTCCGGCGCGGCGCCCGACGCCGACACCTCCCGCAGGAGTCGGCGTCGGGTTTTTCCCCTCCGACATATTGGTTTATCAGCACGGACTATAAGACGGTTATGAGAGCTTCCTGCGTAATCCCCTCCCTTCTGGTTCGATCCCTCGTGACCGTCGGGTTGTTGGCCACGGCGGCCATGTCGGCCCACGCACAGGCCGATGAAGCGCGTGCCCGCAAGATCGCCAATGGCACTTGCTTCATGTGTCACGGCGAGAATGGGGAATCGACCAGCGAAATCTTCCCCCGTCTGGCGGGCCAGAACGCGGAATACATCGCCAAACAGCTCAAAGCCTTCAAGACAGGCGAGCGCAAGAGCACCGCGATGGCCGAGATGGTGGCCAAACTCACCGACGACGAGATGCTGGCCCTCGGCCGTTATTACGAAAAACTGCCCGCCGTGCGCGAAAATGTCAAAGACACCGGATTGGCCGCGGTCGGCGCCTACATCTACCAAAACGGCAACAAATTCAGCGGTGTACCCGCCTGTGTGAGCTGCCATGGGCCCGATGGGCACGGTGCCAACAACCTGCCACGGCTGGCAGGACAATTCTCGGGCTATTTGTTCACGCAGCTCAAACAGTTCAACCAGCGACAACGCACCAACGACAATATCGTGATGCATACCGTCGCGGAGAAGATGTCCGAGCTCGAAATGGCCGCGGTCGCGGAGTACCTAAGTGTAGGGTTCCGGACGATTGCATAGATCCTTCGCGTCGTGCACTCTTCGTTAGTCGCGCAGTGATGCGAGAGCTGATCGACAACCTCCGGAGCGCTCAACCATGATTATTCGCCTACACAAAAACGCCACCACAACCCCCGCCACCCGCGCCTACATCCAGTCCTCGTCCTTGTCGGTTGCGGCCTTGGCAGCCGAGTTGGGCGTATCCGAAGACACCATCCGCCGCTGGAAGCGTCGGGACTTTGTGGAAGATCGCCCGCATACCGCGCATCGTTTGCAGACGACGCTCACCCCGGCGCAGGAGCTTTTGGTGGTGGAGCTGCGCAAGACCCTCCAGCTACCCCTTGACGATCTGCTGGTGGTCACACGGGAGTTCATCAACCCCCGGGCCTCACGTTCTGGGCTGTATCGTCTGCTCAAGCGCCATGGCCTATCCCAACTGCCCAGTGAAGCCAAGGATGCGCCTGCTTCCAAGCCATTCAAGACCTACATGCCGGGCTACCTGCACATCGACGTCAAGTACCTGCCGCAGATGCCCGACGAACATCAGAGGCGTTATCTCTTCGTCGCCATTGACCGCGCCACCCGTTGGGTCTTCATCCAGATTAAGCCAAACAAGACCGCAGCCGCGGCCAGAAGCTTCCTGAAGGCCTTGCACAAGACCTGCCCGGTCAGAATCACGCACATCCTCACCGACAACGGCAAGGAGTTCACGGATCGCCTCTTCGCCTCAGGCGCGCGCGCACCGTCCGGGAAGCACGAGTTCGATCAGCTCTGCCAGGCCCTTGGCATCGAGCATCGCCTCACCAAGCCCAGACACCCTCAGACCAATGGCATGGTCGAACGCTTCAACGGCCGTATTGCCGAGGTCCTTGCCACCCATCACTTCAACAGCGCCGAGGACCTCGAGACTACCTTGACCCGTTATGTTTGGCTGTACAACCATCATTTACCCCAGAAGGCAATCGGACACATAACACCTCTGGAGGCCTTGAAAAAGTGGTACGCTCAACGCCCCGATCTTTTCATCTTCAAACCACGTAATCGTCCGGGACCTGACACCTAAGCACCAAATGAGCCTGGGGCCAAAGGCCCCCCGCTCTTCGAGGCGAGGTCAATCGACGTGCAGGCGCGCGTGGATGCGCCGAGTCAAGCGCCAAACGGCCCATAGCACCAGCGGCATGGCGGCCCCCGCCGTCAACTCGGGATGCAGGGGCACGCCTGCCGACTTCAGCGCTTTCGCCCCGTAGAGCACCAGACTGATCACGTAATACGAGATGGCCGCGATCGACAGCCCTTCGACCGTCGATTGCAAGCGCAACTGCAGTGCCTGCCCGCGGGTCAGCTTTTCCAACAAGACCCGGTTCTGTTCCTCGCGCGCGATATCGACCTGGGTGCGCAACAAGGCGCTGGTACGCGCGATGCGCTCCGACAGCGCGACCAGCCGCTGCTCGGTCGAGACCACGGTTGCAATGGCCGGCGCCAGCCGCCGACGCATGAATTCGCTGATCGTCTGTGTACCGGGGATGGCCTGCTCGCGCAGTTCGGCGATGCGCTGGTTGACGATGTGGTCGTAGGCGCGCGTGGCCGAGAAGCGGTAGCCGTGCTCGGCGATTGCGCGCTCGATGCTGGCCGCCAACCCGACGAGCTCGTCCAGCAAGGCTTGATCGGATGTGGTCTTGGCCTCCATATCAGCCGTCAGGCGAGCCAGCCGCGCCTCGGCTTGCGCAAGCGGGCCCGCCAGCATCTTGGCCACCGGCAGCCCCAACAAGGCCATCATGCGGTAGGTCTCCAGCTCGACCAGCCGCGCCGAGATGCGGCCAGCGCGGGTTTCGCTCGTCTCTGGCGGCGCCAACACGAGCATGCGCTCGAAACCGCTACCCCGCAGCCGAAAATCGGTCACGACGATCGAATGCCCCTCGCGTCCGATGAGGGATGCGACCACGGGCTGATTACCAAACCAGCGGCGCGCCTGCGCGAGCAAGCTCGGCGGATCCGCCAAATCGGCTGTGACCATGGCCAACTGGATGGCGCAGATGGTGCGTCCCGGGATGGCCGCCCACCAGTCGGACGCCACCTTCAGCGATGGCAACAAAGGGGGATCCGTCGCCTCCAGGCCGGCCTCGGGCGGCAAGGGCTGTACGAGTGAGTAACGGGTAAACTCGGTGTGGCGTTCCCATTTCAGGGTAAAGCCCCCCGGGCAACGCAGACGCAGAAAGTGCGCCTGCAGATCGGCCTCGGTCAACCCCTCCTGCCCGGGCAGTCGCCGCAGATGTTGCAGCTCCTGTGCGCGATCCACCCCTTCGTTGAGCACGGCCACATACACCACCAGCGCAGGCAGGCGAATACGCGCGGTCGGCCGCGCGTGCACCTCGTTGTGCAGGGCACGGCGGCGGCTGTCGTCAGGGGGCAAGACGGCGCTGATACCCCCAATGGCATCGTCTGGCGTCATGGATGCAACCATAGCATAACGCCGGACGAATTCCCGATGAAAAAACCCCGCCAAGCCAGCCGGCCCGGCGGGGTTTTCGGCACTCAAGGCGCACAGGCGCCCAGCTTCTGGTGAAAGCTGTCCGCTTACGCGCCCAGCTTTTGGTGAAAGCTGTCCGCTTACGCGCCCAGCTTTTCTTTGATACGGGCCGCCTTGCCGGTGCGGCCGCGCAGATAGTAGAGCTTGGCGCGGCGCACGTCGCCGCGGCGCTTGACCTCGATGCTGGCGATCAACGGGCTGTACAGCGGGAAGGTGCGCTCCACGCCTTCACCGTTGGAGATCTTGCGCACGATGAAGCTGGAGTTGAAACCGCGGTTGCGCTTGGCGATGACAACGCCCTCGTAGGCCTGCACGCGCTTTTTGTTGCCTTCGATCACGTTGACGTTGACCACCACGGTGTCACCGGGGGCAAAGTCAGGGATGGTCTTGTTCAGGCGAGCGATTTCTTCCTGCTCGAGGATTTGGATCAGGTTCATGGTCTCATCCACGATCGTGTCTGCGCTGCACACTGCACGAACCAGCGCCCTTGCGCCAGCCCGCCCGGGGTTGCTTTTATTATCAAACACCCGAAGCCAGACAGAGGATCAAAGCTCTCTATTGTAACCCAGTTCGCGCAACAGCTGCTCATCCGACGGCCGCAGCCGACCTTGAGCGCGCGCCTGCGCGAGCAGGTCGGGACGGCGCTGCGCCGTGATCTGGACCCGTTGGGCCCGACGCCAGGCCTCGATCTGTGCATGGTGGCCCGACAGCAACACCGACGGCACGCTCATCGCGCCGCCGGGTCCCTCCCATACCTCCGGCCGGGTGTAGTGCGGGCAGTCGAGCAAACCGTCCAGTGCGGGGTTGAAGCTGTCTTGCTCGGCGCTGGCCTGATCACCCAGCACGCCCGGCTGTAAGCGCGCCACCGCATCGAGCAGCGCCACCGCAGCGATCTCGCCGCCCGAGAGCACGAAGTCCCCGAGGCTGAGCTGCTCGTCCACGCAAGCATCGATGAAGCGCTGGTCCACGCCCTCGTAGCGGCCGCACACCAAAATCGCACCCGGGCCGCCGGGTTGCGCGTAGCGACTCACCACGGTGTGCGACAGGCGCTCGCCCGCCGGCGAAAAGAGCACCGTGGGTACGTCCACCGGCGCCCCCGGTACACGGCAGGCGGCCAGGCCCCGGTCGGCGCGCACGGCTTGCCAGCATCGGTGCAGCGGCTCGGCCAGCATGACCATTCCTGGCCCCCCGCCAAAGGGGCGATCATCCACGCGGCGATATGGCCCCTCGGCAAAGTCGCGCAAGCGCCACAGGCGCACCTGGACCGCCCCGGAGGCAAAGGCGCGGCGCGTCACCCCCACCGTCAAGTACGGTTCGATCAGTTCGGGAAACAGCGTGATGACGTCGAAACGCATGGCAGCGACACGTCGGTCGGGACGGGTCAGTAATCAGGCTGCCAGTCGACGGTGATGCGGCGCGCCGCCAAATCGACCGTGTCCACGTAGGCGGCGACGAACGGGATCATGCGCTCGACGGCGGCATCGCCGCTGCCGTCGCGCAAGCACAGCACCGCGTGCGGGCCAGTGGACAACAGATCCTCGACCACGCCCAGCATCACGCCTTCACGGTTGACGACCTGCAGTCCGATCAGATCGACCCAGTAGTATTCGTCCGCGTCGGTGGTGGGGGGAAAGTCAGCGCGGGAAATGAAAATGCGCGCGCCACGCAGGGATTGCGCCGCCTCGCGGTCGGACACGCCGTCGAAGCGCACGACCACGCCGTCGCCGTGCCAGCGTGCCTCGGCTACGGTGACGGCGACGGTACCGGCGAAGGCATCGAACGGGCGCACGCGCGCCCCAGCGCGCGGAGCTGGGGGCTGCAAATACCAGTGACGCGCGTGCAGCAGTGTGTCGCCACCGCGGCTGATCGCGTGCACGTGCGACCAGCCGTGCAACCCCCACGGCTCCTGGATGTGGCCAATCTCGACCGCATCAGCGGGCAGCTCGGCCACCTGCCAGGGCAGGGCTTCGGCCATGGGGATGGGCCGCCTCAAGCGGCGGCAGCTTCGGCCGGGACGACCTTGGGCGCCTGCTTGAGCAGACGGGCCACCGTGTCGGACGGCTGGGCGCCGACGCCCAGCCAGTAGGTCAGGCGGTCTTGCGCGATGTTGAGCGGCACGTCGTTGCCGCGCGCGATCGGGTTGTAAAAACCAATGCGCTCGATGAAGCGGCCATCGCGACGGCAGCGCTTGTCGGCGACGACGATGTGGTAGAACGGGCGGGCCTTCGAGCCGCCACGGGCGAGTCGGATCACGACCATGGGTTATCCTTGCAAACAGGTTCGACGAGACGGTGGAAAGGCAACGCCTGAGACACGGACGACTGGCCACCCGGCCAGCGAAACGTTGCAAACCTGCCATTATACCCCGCATGCTGTGAAACCCACCCTGATCCGCCCCAGTCGCGATGACGACCTGAACGCCATCGCACACATTTACGCCTACCACGTCCGGCACGGCACCGGCACGTTCGAGACCGAGCCCCCCAGCGTGGCCGACATGGCGGCGCGCCGCGCCGACGTGCTGGCCAAGGGACTGCCCTGGCTGGTGATCGAGGTCGACGGCGAAGTGGCGGGGTTCGCTTATGGCAACTGGTTCAAACCCCGCGCGGCTTACCGCTATTCGGTGGAGGATTCGATCTACCTGGCGCCACAGGTAGCCGGCCGCGGGCTGGGTCGGGCGCTACTGGCCGAGCTGCTCGCGCAGCTCGAGGCGCGCGGCATCCGCAAGGTCATCGCGGTGATTGGCGACTCGGCCAACGCGGGCTCGATCGGCCTGCACACGGCGCTCGGCTTCGAGCGCGTGGGCGTGGTGCGCTCGTGCGGCTGGAAGTTCGACCGTTGGCTCGACATCGTGTTGATGGAAAAAACCCTGGGGCCTGGCGACCAGACACCGCCAGCACCACAATAACGGCATGCGACACCCCCGCAACAAAACCATCGCCGCGTGGCTGGCCTTCATCGGCGGCGGCCTGGGCTGGCACCGTTTTTACCTGTACGGCTTGAGCGACGTGTGGGGTTGGGTCCACGCCATCCCGACCGCCCTCGGTTTTTGGGGGGTGGACCGGGTGCTGTCCTACGGGCAAGACGACAAGCTGTCGTGGGTGCTGCTGCCATTTTTGGGGTTGGGGCTGGTCGCGGCGTGCTTGTCGGCCATCGTGTATGCCTTGCAGCCGCCCGAACGCTGGAACACACGGCACAACCCAGAACTGCCGGCCGATGCGGGGCCGGGTGCCACGAATTGGCTCACGATCGTGGCCGTGGTGCTGTCGCTCATGCTGGGCGCGACGGCGTTGATGGCCGGGCTGGCATTCAGCTTTCAGCGCTACTTCGAATACCAGATCGAAGAGGGCTTGCGCATCAGCCAGTGAAGCGCGCAAGTAACAGCATCCAGGCGCTCAGCGTCAGCACGCCAGCAGCGGTCGACAGCCCTGTGGCCGCGGTGATTTCGGCCTGCGCCACGCGGTAGCGCTGCGCGAACAAAAAGACGTTCGCCCCGACGGGCACCCCTGCAGCCACGACCAGTACGGCAAGCGGCAAACCGCGCACGCTCCACAGCCAGGCGCTCGCGCCGACCAACACCGGCAGCACCAGGTTTTTGGCCACCGTCACCGACACCGCGTCGCGCCAGTGTGCGCGCCATGGCGTATAGGCCAAACTGATGCCCACCAGCACCAGCGCCAGCGGGCCGAACGCCTGCCCCAACAGGTGCAACGGCTTGTCCACCACGGTGGGCAGGGCGATGCCGGTCTGCCCCCACAGCAGCCCGCAAGCGATGGGCAGCGGGATGGGGTGGATGACCGAGCCGCGCACCGCCGACCACGCAGCGCGCCACAAGCGCACGCCCGGCTCGCCCCCGGGGCTGGTGCGCCCCTCGGCCAGCTCCAACGCCACCGACGCCACCGTCAGCAGGATCAGCGCATGCACCGCAATCAGCGTCAACAGCGTGACCACGCCGGGCTGTCCGTAAGCCAGGGTGATGAGCGCGATGCCGATCATCACCAGATTGGAAAACGTGCCCCCCAACGCGAGCACGATACCACGCGCGTGCCAGCCGCGCCACGCCATTTGCAGCAGCAGCCACGGCAGCGCGGCGCTGAAGTAGGCGGCGATGGGCCGCCAGTCCAGCGCCTCCAGCCGCACCTGGCTCATGGTGCGAAACAGCAGCGCCGGAATCAGCAGCAGAAAGACCAGGTTCGACAGATCCTTGACGGCTGTGGCCGCCACCCAGCCACGGCGCCCGGCCAACACCCCCGCACCGATGAGCAGAAACACCGGCGCGAGCGACTGGAAGACGGGATGGTCGGCAACGCTCACGCCCGGCAGTGTAACGGGGCGAAGCGCCATCGCGCTGGCACCTGGGCGACCCCGGGGACTCAGCCCGTGCCGGGCTTGAGGTAGGACGCAAACGCACGCCGCAGCTTGGCCACCTTTGGCGCGGCCACCGCCAGGCAGTAGCCATGATGGGGGTGGCGCGCAAAAAAGTCCTGGTGGTAGTCCTCGGCGGGCCAGTAGTGGCGCAACGGCTCGACCTCGGTCACGATGGGGGCATCGAACACGCCCTCGGCCTGCAGTTCGTCGATGAGTGCGCGCGCCACCGCGGCCTGCTCGGGCGTGGTCCAGTAGATGCCGCTGCGGTATTGCGTGCCCACGTCGGCCCCCTGGCGGTTGGGCGTGGTGGGGTCGTGGATCGCGAAGAAGATGGTCAACAGCTCGCGCACGCCGATCACCGCCGGGTCGTAGACGAGCCGGACGACCTCGGCGCAGCCGGTGCGGCCGCTGCACACGTCCTCATACGTCGGGCGCGCGGCCTGCCCGTTGCTGTAGCCGGACTCGACGTCGAGCACGCCGCGCACGCGGTCGAACACCGCCTCGGTGCACCAAAAGCAGCCGCCCGCCAACACCAGGGTTTCAGTCGTCATGGTCCGAATTCTGCTACGGTCACGACACCATGATGCTGTCTCTGGATTTTCTGGCATTGCCGCTGTTGACCGCGTCGGCGCTGCTGCTGCTGAGCCTGGTGGCAGGCCTGTTCTCGGCGCGACTGGGCTTTTCGTTCCTGCTGGTGTTTTTAGTCGCGGGCATGCTGCTTGGCGAAGATGGCCCTGGCGGCGTGGTGTTCGAGGATTTTCGGCTGGCCTTCTGGGTCGGCAATGTGGCCCTGGCGGTGATCCTGCTCGACGGCGGACTGCGCACACGCTATGCCACTTTCCGCACTGGCCTGCAGCCCTCGCTGATGCTGGCCACGGTGGGGGTCGCGGTGAGTGCGGCGCTCACCGGAGTGGGTGCATGGCTGCTGATGGACCTGAACTGGCGGCTCGCGCTTCTGCTCGGCGCCATCGTCGGCTCCACGGACGCCGCCGCCGTTTTCTCGCTGTTGCAGACGTCGGGCGTGCGGCTCAACGAACGTGTCGCCTCGACGCTGGAAATCGAATCGGGCCTGAACGACCCGATGGCCGTGTTTTTGACCCTGGCGCTGACCGGACTGGCCATGACGCCGGGGCCGCTATCGCTGACGGCGGGATGGGAGCCGCTGCTGTCGCTGTTACAGCAGTTCGGCTGGGGGCTGGTGATCGGTGGCGGACTGGGCTGGGCACTGGCTGAAGGTCTGCATCTGCTCGCACGGTTGACCCGACCGGCCAGCGGAGTGCGGGCGCTGCTGCTGCTGTCGGCAGGATTGGCGGTGTTCGCGTTCACGACCTGGATCGGCGGCTCGGGGTTTCTTGCCGTGTACATCTTCGGGCTGGTGGTCGGCAACCGCGCCCGCGGCTCGGTTGCCCCGGCGCTGCAAGCGATGGACGGATACGCCTGGATGGCCCAGGCAGGCATGTTCCTGCTGCTGGGGCTGCTGGTGACCCCCACCGAGGCGCTGCGCACGCTGCTGCCGGCGCTGGGAGTGGCCGCGGTGTTGATGCTGCTGGCCCGCCCCGTGGCGGTCTGGCTGTGCCTGCGGCCGTTTCACTTTCCGCCGCATGAGATCGGGTTCATCGCCTGGGTCGGCCTGCGCGGTGCGGTGCCGATCGTGCTGGCAGTGTTTCCGGTGATGGCGGGCGTCGAGGGTGCCACGACATTCTTCAACATCGCGTTCGTCGTGGTGCTCGCGTCGCTGCTGCTGCAAGGCACTACCCTACCCTGGGCAGCGCGACGCACGGGCGTCGCGCTGCCCGACCGCGACGATCCGGTCGCCGCGCGACAGGTGTACGGCGACTTCGAGGTACCGGCCGACACCCCCATGGCGTCGCTGTGCCAGTTCTACGGCTGGCCCCCGATCGAGGACGAGCAGCTCACCGTAGGCGAGTGGTTTCACCGTGTGTGCCAACACCGGCCGGTCGAGGGCGATCAACTGCGCTGGGGGCCGGCCGAACTGAGCGTTCGCCGCGTGCACGAGGGGGCGATCGAGCGGGTGGGCATCCGCATCGAGGAAGAGGGCGACGGATCCGCGCAGGCGGCGCCACGGCGGTCATGACGGCCAGCGCATCGCCCACGAACCGCGCGTGCCAGGGATGCCGCCGATCCCGTGCTTGTCGACCACCAGGCGCTCGTGCCAATCCAGGCGCTGCGCGCGGCACCGGCGGGCATGGGGATAGCCTGAGCCCGTCGGGCAAGTCGTCAGTGGCGGGAGCGGTCATGTCAAGGCTGGCGGATGTGCTGCCGCTCGATCAGCGCATGCACGCGATCGTACTCTGCCGCCACCCTGCGCGCCAGCGCGGCGGGGGTGGAGCCTCGGGCGACCCACCCCAGCGACTGCAACCGCTGCTGCAGAGCCGGCTGGCGCAATACCTGCCGCACTCGCTGGGCCAGGTAGAGCGCCTGCTCCGGCGTCAACGAGCGCGGGCCCGCCAAGGCATACCAGTGTTCAAAGGCAAACCCCGTCACCCCCAATTGCGCCAGCGGCGGCACACGTGGCAGCAGCGCGCTGGGGGTTGCCGATGTGACCCCGATCACCGGCAGTTTGCCGACGCGCCAGTATGGCAGCACCAGCGACGGCGGCAGCAGCGCCAACTGCACATCGGCCTGCAGCAGCGCATTGACGACCTGGGCATTACCTGGATAGGGTACATGGGCCACCTGCCAGTCCGCCGCCGCCTTGAGCAACTCCATGCCCAAATGGAATGGCGACCCCACTCCCGGACTGCCGTAATACCAAGCAACGCCCGCGCGCTGGATCGCGCGCACCGCGGCGGCGGCCCGTAACTCCAAGCGCGGCGCGACACACAACGCCAGCGGCGCCGTGGCAACCAGGGTCACCGGCTGCAGGTCGACAAGGGGATCGTAGCCCACGGCCGGGTTCAGATCCCGCGCCACGGTCAGATGCACCCACGACAGCAATCCCACCGTGTGATCGTCGCTCGCGCGGGCCACGACCGACGCGGCCAACGCACCCGCCGCGCCCGGACGGTTATCGATCTCGATGGGCTGACCCAACGCCTCGGATAGGGGCGCTTCCAGTGCCCGCGCCAGTTCGTCTGCGGACGACCCCGGCGGAAAGCCCACCACCAGCCGCAATGGGCGTGTGGGCCACGCAATCGCCGGCGGGATGGGGTTGGCCCGCCCATGCACGGCCCAGACACCCGCGGCAGCCGACACGGCCGCCCGCAACAGCCAGCGGCGCAACCGAATCGGCGCTTCCTGCATCCCGCCCCATGCGGCGGCGCCGTCATCATGCCAAACGCTGCGCCTTTCACGCACGGATGACGGCCTCCGCCAGTGGATCCGGTGCCCCACCATACAACCACGGCTGGTCGAGCGCCCGCTCGCCAAGCAACGCCAGGGCCGCATCGCGTGCCCAACGCAGGGCCCCGCGGGCGTGGAAGACCGTCCCATTGCGCCGCGAGCGGGCTTGCACGCGGGCGTTGCGCGCCCAGCGCCCCTGCGCCCAGCGAGCCAGCAAGACGGGCCAGTCCGCGACCGCCGTGCGGGACTGTGCCGCCAACAGCCGCCCCAGCGCCCACGCGTCTTCCAGTGCCATCGCCGCACCCTGGGCCAGATAGGGCCGCGTCGGATGCGCGGCGTCGCCCAGCAGCGCCACCCGTCCCTGGGCATGCTCGTGCGGCCCCCGCATTGGCGCGCGCACGTGCAGCGGCCACAGGCGCCAGCCGGGCACCGCCCTCAACACAGCGTCCAAATCTTCGTGCGTGCGGCCCACACGCTGGCGCAGCTCGGCCACGCGCGCTTCGTGGTCCCAGCCTTCGACGTCGGCCGGGGGCAACGGGCCTTCGACCACCACCACGACATTGAGCCACTCACCGGCGCGCACGGGGTAGTGCACGGCATGCATGCAGGCCCCAAGCCAGGCCACGACTTGCGGTGTGCGCAAGGCGGCCGGCAAATCCTCCCGGCGCACCATACCTCGGTAGGCCAGATGGCCGCTGAACGCCGCGCGGCCATCGCCCAGCAGCCGGGTGCGAATGGCGCTCCACACCCCATCCGCCGCCAGCAGGGCGTCGGCATGCCAGCGGGCACCGCTGGCGGTGGTGATCGCCACCCCGTCGGAGTCCGTCTGGTGACCGATGACGGCCTGCCCCGTGTGCAACGCCACCGTGGTCGTCTCCAGCAGGGCCTGCAGCAGCAGCCGGTGCAAGTCGGCGCGGTGGATGGTCGCATAGGGCGCGCCATAACGCTGCCGCATCGCTTCACCCAAGGCCAAACGGCCCAGCACCCGGCCATCGACGGCCGCGCGCACGCGCAGCTCGGAGGGAAACGCCGCCACCGCCTCCAGCGGCTGCTGCAAACCCCAGTCGTGCAACACGCGCACGGCGTTGGGGCCGAGTTGGATGCCCGCCCCCACCTCGGAAAACTCTGGCGCCCGTTCGAACAAGTCGATCGACATCTCGGGCCGCGCGCGCGCGCATGCCAAGGCCGCGCCCAGCCCGGCCATACCCCCCCCGACGATGACGACCCGCTCCTGCACGCGCCGCCCCGAACTCAGCGCAGTGTCGGCCAGGCCGAACGCGCGATGCGCCACGCCCCCTCGACCGCGCCGGTCCCGAACCGCCGCGCGAGCCGCTGCGCAATGCTCTCGCGCTGGGTATAGTCGACGATCTCTTCGGCCTGCACGACCTCGCGTGCCACATAGTCCAAATTACCCAGATCGTCAGCCAGACCCAGCTCACGCGCGCGCTGCCCCGTCCAGACCAGGCCGCTGAACATCTCGGGTATTTCTTTCAGGCGATCACCGCGCCCCTTGCGCACCACCTCGATGAACTGCTGGTGGATGTCGTCGAGCATTTGCTGCGCGTGCGCGCGGTGGCGCTCCGTCTGGGGGCTAAAAGGGTCGAGAAACCCTTTGTTCTCGCCTGCGGTCAGCAGGCGCCGCTCCACGCCCAGCTTGTCCATCAGCCCGGTAAACCCAAACCCGTCCATCAGCACGCCGATGCTGCCCACCAGACTGGCCTTGTCCACATAGATGCGGTCAGCAGCCACGGCGATGTAGTAGGCCGCCGAGGCGCAGGTCTCTTCGACCACGGCGTAGACGGGCTTGCCGTGCTTTTCCTTCAGGCGCCAGATCTCGTCGTTGATGATGCCCGCCTGCACCGGGCTGCCGCCGGGTGAGTCGATCAACAGCACCACGGCCTTGGCCCCCGGGTCTTCGAACGCAGAACGCAGCGCCGCGACGATATTGGCGGCATTGGTTTCCGACTCCGCACTAATGGCGCCACGCACCTCGATCATCGCCGTGTGCGGGGCAGCAGTGGGCGGCGACGGCACGACGTCGCGGTACAGTAACCAAACCACGACGCCCGCCAGCAGCAGCCAGACCGAACGCCAAAAATTGCGCCAGCGGCGCGCAGCACGCTGCTCTTGCAGCGTCGCAAGTGCCAGCTTCTCGATCACCGCCCGCTCCCAGCCAGGCGCATCGGGCGCGGCCGGCGTCGTGGCCGGCGGTGGCGGCGCAGTGGTGTCGGCGGGCGGTGGGGTCTCGGTAGATGCCATGGTGGGGGTTCAAAAAACGACCGGTTGAAGATCGTATTATGACTGCCAAAACACCACCCCGTCGCGTTCCTGGACGCGAATCGACACCAGCGGCCCGCGCCCAGGGCCACCGACGCAGCGCCCGGTGCGCGGATCGAACAGCGCCCCGTGCGCACCACACACCAGATACTGGCGCGTGAGGTCGAAGAAGCGGTTGGGCATCCAGTCCATCTCCATGGCAACGTGGCTGCAGCGGTTGAGGTAGGCGTACACCCGACCCTGGAAGCGGATCGCAAACGCGCGGCAGGTCTGCCCGCGATAGCGGACGTCGAACGGCACCGCATCGCCGCCGTCGATCAAATCGGCCGAGTAGCACAGCGCATGCCACGGCATGGCCGCCGCATCCTTGTCTTCCGACGCCTCCATGTCACCCCGCTCCTCTTGTCCTCGCCGCCGCGCGCACCACCCCTCGCCAACAGCGACAATCATAGGATGTCATCGCCAACCTTGCCCCGTCCGTTGATCCTCGGCTCGACTTCGCCGTACCGGCGCGCGCTGCTCGAGCGCCTGCAGCTGCCTTTCGACACCGCCGCGCCCCACGTGGACGAAACGCCGCTGCCCTGCGAAGCCCCGGCCACCCTCGCGCGTCGGCTCGCGCATGCCAAAGCCGACGCGGTCGCGCGGCGCCACCCGCAGGCCATCGTCATCGGCAGTGACCAGGTGGCCGACCTGGATGGCGTGGCACTGGGCAAGCCCGGTACGCACGAGCGCGCCGTTGCCCAACTGCGCGCCATGCGCGGGCGCACCGTGGTCTTTCACACCGCGCTGGCCGTGGTCTGCATCGCCACCGGCTACGCGGCGCAGGACGATGCCGCGGTACAGGTGCGCTTTCGCGACCTCAGCGACGACGAGATCGAGCGCTACCTGCTCGCCGAGCGTCCCTACGACTGCGCCGGCAGCGCCAAAAGCGAAGGACTGGGCATCGCACTGCTCGACGCTATCGTCAGCGACGACCCCACGGCCCTGGTGGGCCTGCCGCTGATTCGCACCGCGCGCCTGCTGCGCGGCGCGGGGTTGACGCTGCCATGAGCACGCCCATGCCACCTTCGGGCACCGCGGTGGCCCCCGGCACGCTGTACCTGGTGCCGACGCCGCTGGATTTCGGCTGCGACACCGCGTTGGATCTGCGCGATGCGCTGCCGGCGGCGACGATCGACATCGCCGCCGGGCTGACGCACTGGATCGCCGAGAACGCCAAGAGCGCGCGCGCGTTTCTGAAACGCGTACAGGGGGTGCGACCGCTGGCCGTGCCGCTGCAGCAACAACACATCGCCCAGCTGCCGCGCGATTGGCACAAGCACGGCGACCCTGTGGCCGGCGCCGACGCACAGGCGCGTGCGCTGCTCGCGCCCGCGCAGCAGGGCCACGCCTTGGGCTTGGTCAGCGAAGCCGGCATGCCCGCCATCGCCGACCCGGGCACCGCCATCGTGCGCGCCGCCCACGCACTGGGGATACCGGTGGTGCCGCTGACCGGCCCCGTATCGCTGATGCTGGCCCTGGCTGCCAGCGGCTGCCAGGGCCAGCATTTCGCCTTCGTCGGCTATCTGCCCCAAGGCGCTGCCGAGCGCGCCGCACGCCTGCGCGAGCTGGAAGCCACCGCCCACCGCCTGCGACAGACCCAAGTGTTCATCGAGACCCCCTACCGCAACGCCGCATTGCTGCAGGCCG
Organism: Tepidimonas sp. HKU77; assembly: GCF_049728535.1. Classification (NCBI taxonomy): domain Bacteria; kingdom Pseudomonadati; phylum Pseudomonadota; class Betaproteobacteria; order Burkholderiales; genus Tepidimonas; species Tepidimonas sp. HKU77. The sequence continues at coordinate 495,049 of NZ_CP187300.1, forward strand.
CGTTGCAGGGGCTGCGGCCCGACACCCGGCTGGCACTGGCGTGCGGACTGGGACTGCCGACCCAGGCCGTACACGCCGCCCGCGTGGCCGACTGGCGCCGCCAGCCGCCCGCACTGCCGCTGCACCTGCCTGCGGTGTTCGTGCTCGGCACCTGACGCGCCGCCACCCCGGCGGCGCCACGGTACCGCCGCCGGGGCCCGGTCAGTGCCGGAAGTGCCGCACGCCCGTGAAGACCATGGCCACGCCGCGCTCGTTGGCGGCGTCGATCACCTCTTGGTCGCGCACCGACCCGCCCGGCTGGATGATGCACGTGGCCCCGGCGTCGACCACCACGTCCAGCCCGTCGCGGAACGGGAAAAAGGCGTCGCTCGCCACCGCCGTGCCCTGCAGGCTCAGGCCGGCCGCCTGCGCCTTGATGCTGGCGATGCGGGCGGAGTCGAGCCGGCTCATCTGGCCCGCGCCCACGCCCATCGTCATGCCGTCCTTGCAAAAGACGATGGCGTTGCTCTTGACGTACTGCGCCACCGACCACGCAAACAACAGATCCTGTAGCTGCTCGGGCGTGGGCCGGCGCTCGGTGACCACTTTAAGGTCCGACGCACGCAGCACGTGGTGATCGGCCGTCTGCACCAGCACGCCACCGCCGACGCGCTGCAAATGCCAGCGGTTGCGAGTCGTGGCCGCGTCCGCCGGCAGCGCGATGCGCAGCAGCCGCACATTCGCCTTGGGACGAAACACCGCCAGCGCCTCGGGCGTGAAATCGGGCGCGATCAGCACCTCGACGAACTGCTGCGCCACCGCCTGTGCCGCCTCACCGTCCAGGGCACGGTTGAAGGCGATGATGCCGCCGAACGCACTCGTCGGGTCGGTCTGGAACGCCTTGCGGTACGCCTCCAGCGGCGTGGTGCCAAGCGCCACGCCACACGGGTTGGCGTGCTTGATGATCACGCACGCGGGCGCCGCAAACCCCTTGACACACTCCCACGCCGCATCGGCGTCGGCGATGTTGTTGTAGGAGAGCTCTTTGCCCTGCAACTGCTGCGCACTGACCAGCGACCCGGCCGGCGCGTCGGGGTCGCGGTAGAAGGCGGCCTGCTGATGGGGGTTTTCGCCGTAGCGCAGGTCTTGCAGCTTGGTCCAGCAGGCGTTGAACTGACCTGGAAACGCGTGGCGCGCCGGCACCGCGTCGGCCGCCGGCACGCCCGCTGACAAATCCAGCGCCGACAGGTATTGGCTGATCGCCGCGTCGTACTGGGCGATACGGTTGAACGCGGCGATGGCCAGTTGCAGCCGCGTCGCGTCGCTGACGCGGCCCGCGTCCTTGAGTTCGGCCAGCACCACGGGGTACTGTGCCGGGTCGGTCAGCACGGCCACGTCGCGCCAGTTCTTGGCCGCCGAGCGCACCATGGCCGGGCCGCCGATGTCGATGTTTTCGATCGCGTCGCCCAGCGTGCAGCCGTCGCGCGCCACGGTGGCCTCGAACGGATACAGGTTGACCACCAGCAAGTCGATGGTGTCGATACCGTGCTGCTGCAGCGCCGCCATGTGCGCGGGCACGTCGCGCCGCGCCAGCAGGCCGCCGTGGATGACCGGGTGCAGCGTCTTGACCCGGCCGTCGAGCATCTCGGGAAAGCCCGTGACCTCGGCCACCTCGGTCACGGGCAGGCCGGCGTCGGCCAACAGGCGTGCCGTGCCACCAGTGGAAATCAGCGTCACGCCCAGCGCGTGCAGCTCGCGCGCCAGGTCCAGCACGCCGGTCTTGTCGGAAACGGAAATCAGGGCTTTCATCGTCGGGGGTCCTTGAGGGGATGGCGGCCGTTGGGAGAAGGGCAAAACGAATGTCAGTCGCCGAGCAGACCATGCTCGAGCAATTTTTTGCGCAGCGTGTTGCGGTTGAGGCCCAGCCACTGCGCGGCCCGCGACTGGTTGCCGCGCGCACGGGCCATCACCATCTCGAGCAGGGGCTTTTCCACCGCGCGCACGAGCATGTCGTGCAAATTGGCGGGTTCGGTGTCGCCCAGGTCGGCAAAGTACGCCTCGAGATTGGCCCGTACACAGTCGGGCAGCGCCGGGGGGTTCATGCGGCCAACGGAAGGTCGAAATCGTCGAAGAAGCCCTGCACCGCCGCCAGCTGCGCCGCGCAGGTCTCGGCGGTCAGCACCGCGTCGCGCAGACGCTGCTGCGCCATCGCCGACCCGCCCAGCGAGCGCAGGTACCACAGCAAATGCTTGCGCGCGCTGCGCACCCCGCTGTGTTCGCCGTACAGGTCGTAGTGGTCATGCAGGTGCTCGAGCATCCAGGTGCGCAACTCGGCGCGTGTGGGCGGCGCGGGCAGGCGGCCGGTCGCCAAGTAGTGGCCGATGTCGCGAAACAGCCACGGCCGGCCCTGCGCCGCCCGGCCGATCATCACCGCGTCCACCCCAGTCGTGCGCAGCACGCGCTCGGCGGCCTGGGGGCTGTCGATGTCGCCGTTGGCCACCACCGGAATGCGCACGCTGGCCTTGATGGCCGCCACCGTCTCGTGTTCGGCCTGGCCGCGATAGCCTTGCTCGCGCGTGCGGCCGTGGATGGTCAGCAGCCGCACGCCAGCGCTTTCGGCCGCGCGCGCCAGCACGGGGGCGTTCTTGACCTGCGCACACCAGCCGGTGCGCATCTTCAGTGTCACGGGCACGCCGTGCGGCTCACACGCGGCCACCACCGCCTCGATGATCGCCAGCGCGCGCGCCTCGTCCTGCATCAGCGCCGAGCCCGCCCAGCGGTTGCACACCTTCTTGGCCGGGCAGCCCATGTTGATGTCGATGATCTGCGCGCCACGGTCGATGTTGTATCGCGCCGCCTCGGCCATCATCTCGGGGTCGGTGCCCGCGATTTGCACCGCGATCGGGCCCACCTCGCCCACATGGTTGGCGCGCCGGGCGGTCTTGAGGCTATCGCGCAATTCGGGGCGCGACGTGATCATCTCGCTGACCGCATAACCCGCCCCCAGCCGCTTGCACAAACGCCGAAAGGGCCGGTCCGTCACACCCGCCATGGGCGCGACGAACAGCCGGTTGGGCAGCACATAGGGGCCGATCGCGGGGCCGGCGGTCATGGCAAAGACACGGGGGAGGTTGGGGAAGGGAAATCTGCGCGATTGTAACCAGCCCATGCCCCACCCCCTATACTGCGGGCGCCCGTCATCATCCGCGACCATGGACGCCTGGATCACCTCGCTGCTGCACACGCTCGCCCTGCCCGAAGTGGGCCTGACCACCGTGTTCGTGGTCGCGTTCGTGTCGGCGACGCTGCTGCCCATGGGGTCGGAGCCCGCGGTGTTCGGGCTCGTCAAGCTCAACCCGGACCTGTTTTGGCCTGCCGTGCTGGTGGCCACCATCGGCAACACGCTCGGCGGCGTGGTCTCGTGGGCGATGGGCTACGGCGCGCACGCCGCCATCGACCGCGCCCGCGGCTCCCCCACCCACCTGCGCGCGCTGGACTGGCTGGAGCGCTTCGGGCCGAAGGCCTGTCTGCTGAGCTGGCTGCCCGTGGTGGGCGACCCGCTGTGCGCGGTGGCGGGCTGGCTCAAGTTTCCGCTGCTGCCGTGCGTGGTCTACATGGCCATCGGCAAATTTCTGCGCTACACCCTCATGACGGCAGGGCTGCTGTGGCTGATTCCCGCCGACTGGTCGGGGCTGGCCGGTTGACGACGCCCCCCCGCGTCAGCGCTTCCTGACCGTGTCCCCTACTTGCCCGGCGGAGGACTCGACCACATCGGGAAACCGCTGCCCCAGCAGGCGCTCGATCAGTGGCGGCAGTTCACGCACCAGGTTTGGCTTGTGCACCACGGGCACGTCCTGCAGCGCGTGCGCGTAGTCGCGCCGGTCGGCTTCGTCCAGCGCCGTCAGCACGATCAGCCCACAACTACCACAGAGCTCGTGCTGGCGCAGCCCCATGACCATGGAGGCACCGTCGATGCCGGGCAGCAGGATGTCCACGATGAGCAAATCGGGCCGCAATTGCCCGAACGACACCAACCCCGCGATGCCATCGCCCGCGATGTGCAGCTCCGCGCGCGGAAAGCGTTGCCGCACCAGCAGCCGCACCAACTGCTGAGAATGCGACGAGTCTTCGATGAGCAAAATGCGGGGTGAGCGCTGCCCGCGGGCGCCACTGCGGCGCGGCCGCGCCGCCCGCGTCGCCGCTGGCGGTATGAGCCCGGCGCCGCTGTTGGCCAGCCAGCGCTGCAACGATGCGCCGGTGATGCGGCGATGCCCGCCTGGTGTCTTCCACGCCTGCAGGTCACCGCGATCGACCATGAGCTGCACCGACCGCACCGCCATGCCCAGCATACGGGCTACCTCGAGCGTCGTGTAGTACGACTCGGTGTCGGGCGGTGGTTCGATCGGCGGCTTTTCGGGTTTCACTGTCGTCATTTTGACGCAATATTAGCAGGCATTCGCTTTTTTGCGTCACTGCGGCGCGTCGAGCAGGCGGCGCCAGCCTTGCGCCCCCAGTTGCCGCAGCGTTTCCAGATTGCGGGCGACGATCGCCTCGGCCGGCTCGCCCGAGGCCACCGCCCGCGCCACGCTGTCCTCCCGCAACAGGTGCAGCGTGGCGTAAGGGGCGCGGTTGGTGGCGTTGGTGATGTCGTCGGGCTCCACCCCGTCGAACACGAAGTCCGGATGGAACGGCGCGACCTGGATCACACCCCCCAAGTCGTGCTCGGCGATCACACGGTCCACCACGTCCAAGAAGTCGTTGAAGACGAAAAAGTCCGGAAACAAGGTCGGGTACACCAGCAGCGTGGTGTCCAGCACCTCCGGCGGCGTGTCGCGCAGGCGCAGCAGCTCGGCGTCCAGATCGTCCAGAAACGCGTCCAGGTGCCGCGCCTGGCTGACCGCGATGCGCACCTGGTTTTTCACCCACACCGCCTTGGCGAACGGGCACAGGTTCAGGCCGATGACGGCGCGCTCGACCCAGCGGCGCATGTCCGCCTCCACCGCCGCCACGTCGGGGGCGGGGGCTGCTGCGGGCGTGGCGTGAGGAGTCGTCGTCATGGTCACGCCAGCGACTTGAAGCGCACGCGCTTGGGCCGCGCGCCCTCTTCGCCCAGGCGGCGCACCTTGTCGGCCTCGTACTCGGTGAAGTTGCCGTCGAAGAAATACCACTGGCTGTCGCCCTCGTAGGCCAGGATGTGGGTACAAATCCGGTCCAAGAACCAGCGGTCGTGGCTGATGACGAGCGCACTGCCCGCAAACTCCAGCAGCGCCTCCTCCAGCGCGCGCAGGGTTTCGACGTCCAGATCGTTGGAGGGCTCGTCCAGCAGCAGCACGTTGCCGCCCTTGGCCAGCGTCTTGGCCAGGTGCAAACGGCCGCGCTCGCCACCGGAGAGGTTTTTGACCAGCTTTTGCTGGTCGTTACCCTTGAAGTTGAAGCGCCCCAGGTAGGCGCGGCTGGGCATGACGAATTTGCCCACGACGATGTTGTCGAGCCCGCCCGAGACGTCTTCCCACACCGTCTTGTCGCCGTCGAGCGAGTCGCGGCTTTGGTCGACGAACGCCAGCTTGGCGGTCTGACCGATGATGATCTCGCCGCTGTCGGGCTTTTCCACGCCCTGGATCATGCGAAACAGGGTCGATTTGCCCGCGCCGTTGGGCCCGATGATGCCGACGATGGCCCCCGCCGGGACGGAAAAGCTCAGGTTATCGATGAGCAAGCGATTGCCGAACGACTTGCTGACGTTGCGAAACTCGATGACCTGCGAGCCCAGGCGCTCGGCCACGGGGATGAAGATCTCGTTGGTCTCGTTGCGCTTTTGGTATTCATAGTCGCTCAGTTCCTCGAAGCGCTGCAGGCGCGCCTTGCTCTTGGCCTGGCGGCCCTTGGCGTTGGAGCGCACCCACTTGAGCTCCTCCTTCATCGCCTTGCGGCGGGCGTCTTCGGCCTTTTGCTCTTGCTCCAGGCGGCGCTCCTTCTGCTCCAGCCACTGCGAGTAGTTGCCCTTGTACGGGATACCCATGCCGCGGTCGAGCTCCAGAATCCACTCCGCCGCGTTGTCCAGGAAGTAGCGGTCGTGGGTGATGGCCACCACGGTGCCGGGGAAGCGCTGCAAGAATTGCTCCAGCCAGTGCACGCTCTCGGCATCCAGGTGGTTGGTGGGCTCGTCCAGCAGCAGCATGTCGGGCTTGGACAGCAGCAGGCGGCACAGCGCCACGCGGCGCTTTTCGCCGCCGGAGAGGTTTTTGATCAGCGCATCCCACGGCGGCAGGTTGAGCGCGTCGGCGGCCAGCTCCAGTTGCAGGTCGGTATTCTCGCTGCCCGCTGCGGCGATGATGGCCTCCAGCTCGGCCTGCTCGGCCGCCAGCTTGTCGAAGTCCGCGTCCGGGTCGGCGTAGGCGGCGTACACCTCCTCCAGGCGCTTCTTGGCCGCCAGTGCGCCGCCGATGCCCTCTTCCACCGCCTGGCGCACGGTCTGTTCGGGGTCAAGCTGCGGCTCTTGCGGCAGATAGCCGATCTTGATACCGGGCATCGGCACCGCCTCGCCCTCGAAGTCCTTGTCCACACCCGCCATGATCTTGAGCAGCGTGGACTTGCCCGCACCGTTGAGGCCGAGCACGCCGATCTTGGCGCCAGGGAAGAAACTCAGCGAGATGTCTTTCAAGATCTGCCGCTTGGGCGGCACGGTCTTGGAGACGCGGTTCATCGTAAACACATACTGGGCCATCGGGGCACCCCTCGAGAAAAAAGCAACGGATCGTGAAAAAAATGTCCCGGGTACGCGGCCCGGGTTCCTTGCGATTATCCCAGTTATGCCACAATCGCGGTTGATCGGGTCCAGCAGTCGTGTCCCGATCGGCATGGATGCCCGGGCCCACGGGCACGCCGTCAGGTCTTTGCACCGTCGTCGGCACCCTCGGCTCACCCTTTGACCCCATCTGCCCCTGACTGAGCCGCCCAATCCGCGCGACGCACCCACCGGGGTGCCGCCGGCAAGCGGCGAGGGCCGATGCCGCGCGCCCCGGCATGGGCGCCCGACACTTCACATGACATTCGAAGAACTCCAACTGCTGCCGGCCATCGTCGAGGCCGTGCGCGAGCAGGGCTACGAGACGCCCACCCCCATTCAGGCCGAAGCCATCCCCGCCGTCCTGGCCGGGCACGACCTGCTGGCCGGTGCCCAAACCGGTACTGGCAAGACCGCCGCGTTCACGCTGCCCATGTTGCACCTGCTGGCCACGCGCGGCGAGCCGCCCAAACGCGGCCAGCCCCGCCCGATCCGCGCCTTGGTGCTCACACCCACCCGCGAGCTCGCAGCCCAGGTCGAAGAATCGGTCAAGGCCTACGGCAAACACCTCAAGCTCAAGTCGGCCGTCGTCTTCGGCGGTGTTGGACTCAACCCCCAGATCGAAAAGCTCTCCAAAGGAGTGGATGTGCTGGTGGCCACGCCGGGGCGCCTGCTCGACCTGGTCGAGCAAGGCCATCTGGACCTGTCGAAAGTGGAAATCCTCGTTCTCGACGAGGCGGACCGCATGCTCGACATGGGCTTCATCCACGACGTGCGCAAAGTGCTGGCACTGCTGCCGCAGGCCAAGCAAAGCCTGTTGTTTTCGGCCACCTTCAGCGACGAGATCAAGGCACTGGCGGAAGGGCTGCTGCGTGCACCGAAGCTCATCCAGGTCACGCCGCCCAACACCACGGTGCAGCGCATCCGCCAGACCATCTACCCAGTGGGCCGCGACAAAAAGATGGCGCTGCTCAAGCATCTGCTGGAGGGCAACGGCTGGTCGCAGGTGCTGGTGTTTACGCGCACCAAGTTCGGCGCCAACCAGGTGGCGCAATTCCTCAACGACAACGGCATCAGCGCCATGGCGCTGCACGGCAACAAGAGCCAGACGGCGCGCACGCAGGCGCTGGAGGGCTTCAAGAGCGGCCAGTTGCGCGTGCTGGTGGCCACCGACATTGCGGCGCGCGGCATCGATATCGAGGATCTGCCGCACGTCATCAACTACGACATTCCCAACATCCCCGAGGACTACGTGCACCGCATCGGCCGCACCGGCCGCGCTGGCGCCGAGGGCGAGGCGCTGAGCTTCGTCAGCCTCGACGAAGAGGGTTGGATGATGGCCATCGAGCGCTTTACGGGTCAGCAGATTCCGGTGCAGGCGCTGCCCGAGTTCATGCCGGAGCCGGACGAGCAGGCACAGCCGATCGCCATGGGCCGCCAGGTACTGTGGGGCGGCGCGGGCCGCCCGCCCAGCCGCGAGGTGATGGCAGCCGCTGCCAAGGCAGCGCGGCGCGAGATGCTCGAGCGCCTGCGCAGCCGCAAGGCCAGCCCGGCAGCCAAGGGAGCGGCCCCCTCGCCCGACGCCGAGGACGCAACCGACGCCGATGACGAGGGCGCCGAACCGGCCGCCGACGGCGAAGCGCGCACCCGTATCGACCCCGAGGCGCGGCGCAACCGCAACCGGCGCCGCCGCGCCAAGGGCAAGGGCACGGGCGCTGCCAGCGGACAACCGGGTCAGCCCCGCCCAGACGGCGCCGGCCAGGGCCCAAGCCGCGCGCCGCGCGACGGCCGCGCCGGCCAAGCGCCGCAGGGGGGCCGCAAACCCCCACAAGGCCCCGCCCCGGCACGCCAGCCCGACCCGCTGCGCACCGGCATCGACGCGCTCAACGACCGCGGGCGGCGCAACCGCAACAAAAACCGCGGCGGTGGCGGCAAGGGTGGGGGTGGCGGCATCGACCCGCTGCGCACCAGCTTTGGCCGCATCCAGTAACCCCATGCAACGCTGAGACGGATACGAACATGCGCATCCTGCACACCATGCTGCGGGTCGGCAACCTGCAGCGCTCGATCGACTTCTACACCCGGGTACTGGGCATGCAGCTGCTGCGCACGTCGGACAATCCAGAGTACAAGTACACCCTCGCATTCTTGGGCTACGACGGAGGCAACCCCGGGCAGGCCGAAATCGAGCTCACCTACAACTGGGGGGTCGAATCCTACGAAATGGGCACCGCCTATGGCCACATCGCCATCGGCGTGCCCGACGTGGCAGCGGCCTGTGAGCGCATCCGCGCCGCGGGTGGTACCATCACCCGCGAACCCGGCCCCGTCAAAGGGGGATCGACGATCATCGCCTTCGTCACCGATCCTGACGGCTACAAGATCGAGCTGATTCAACGCCCATGATTCCCTCCCCCCAGCCCCGCCGCGGCCCGGGCTTCGTCGGCCGCTGGTTGCTCATCACGGCCAGCATTGCCGCCCTGATGGTGCTCTGGCATGCCTTGCCGCTGGTCGAGTCGTGGTGGGCGCCGCGCGACGGCACCCCGCGCACCGTCACGCCCCGCGGCGATCTGGCGGCCGATGAGCGGGCCACGATCGAGCTGTTCGAGAAGTCGCGCGACTCGGTGGTCTACATCTCCACCGCGCAGCGGGTGTTGGACGTGTGGACGCGCAATGTCTTTACCGTCCCGCGCGGCACCGGCTCTGGCTTCATTTGGGACGACGCGGGCCACGTGGTGACCAACTTCCACGTCATCGAAGGAGCCTCGCAGGCCACGGTCAAACTGGCCGATGGACGCGACTATCCTGCCGCGCTCGTGGGCGCCTCGCCCGCGCACGACATTGCGGTGCTGCGCATCGGCGTGGGGTTCAAGCGCCCACCGCCGGTGCCCATCGGCACCAGCCACGACCTCAAGGTAGGACAAAAGGTGTTTGCCATCGGCAATCCGTTCGGGCTGGACTGGACGCTGACAACCGGCATCGTCTCGGCGTTGGACCGCTCGCTGCCCAACGAGCGCGGCGGCCCGCCCATCGAGCACCTGATCCAGACCGACGCCGCCATCAACCCTGGCAACTCGGGCGGTCCACTGCTGGACTCGGCGGGCCGCCTCATCGGCATCAACACCGCCATCTACAGCCCATCGGGCGCATCGGCCGGCATCGGCTTTGCGGTACCCGTGGACACGGTGATGCGCGTGGTGCCGCAACTCATCAAAACCGGCCGCTACGTGCGGCCCGCGCTGGGCATCGAAGCCGACGAAGCGCTCAACGAGCGCTTGAGCGCGCTTACCGGCATTGAAGGCGTGTTCGTGCTGCGGGTGACCCCGGGCTCGGCGGCCGACAAGGCCGGCCTGCGCGGCGTCACGCGCAGCGCCGAGGGCTTGGTGCCCGGTGACGTCATCGTGGCCGTGGAGGGCAAGCCGGTGACCAGTGTCGCGCAACTGCTGGCGCGTCTAGATGACTACCGCGTCGGCGATACCGTGCGCGTGACGCTGCGCCGTGGCGAAGACATCCGCGAGGTCGCCGTCACCTTGCAACCCGGGGTCTGACGCACGCGCCGCGGCCCTTGCGGCTAAGCCCCCTGCGCAGCAGCGGGTTTGGCCCGCAAGGCGGCATCGAGCTGCTCGACCAGTTCCACCCAATCGGCGTCGGCTTGCAGCGCTTCGCGCAAAAAACTGGCCTGCGCGGGCGTCCAAAACGGCGCCTCTGGCAGCGGCACGTGCATCGGCAGCGGGGCATGGGTCTGGATGAAGCGCTCGATGTCGTGGGCGCTGTTGGGCAGCCCGAGCTGGGCAAACAGCTCATGAAAACGGTGAATCGGAGGCTCCATCGGACTCCCTCATCAGGCCGCAAACCATTGCTCGATCTTGTCTCGGCTGGGGACCCCCCCAGCATGCACCACCTGCCCATCGATGACGACGCCGGGCGTGCGCATCACCCCGTGGCTGGCGATGGCCTGCATGTCTTCCACCTTCTCCAGCTGGATCGGCACACCCTTGGCTTGCGCGACCTGCTCGATCAAGGCCACCGTGGTGCGGCAATTCGCGCATCCACTGCCGAGCACTTTGACGTGTTTCATGGCGTTTACTCCTGTTCCACTTCCAGATAGGTGCGATTGACCAGCTGCGGCAGCCAGACCTCCGCGTGCTTCAGATACATGAACGGCCGGGCGTCGAAGCGCCGTACGGCCTCCCCGATGTCCACCCCCGCTTCCAACGCCTTGGCCGCGTGCGCGCGCAGGGCACGCAGCAGGTCGCGCGTATCCCGCTGCGCGGTGGCCAGATCGGTGACGCGGCCATGCCCGGGCACGATGATCGCCGGCTGCAGCGCATCGATGACGGCAAAACTCTCCAACCACGCCTTGGTGCGGCTGACCGGGTGCAGGCCGAGGATACGATCGACGTACACCACGTCGCCACTGAACAGCACACGCGTCTGCGGCAGCCACACCAGCAGATCGCCCGGGGTGTGCCCGCCGCCGCGGTGCTTGAGTTCGATCACCGTGCCGCCCAGCTCCAGCCGAGTATCCGGTTCGGTCAACCAACGCGTGGGCAGTACGGGCTCGGTACCGTCCAGGCGTTCTTTGAGCACCGGGCGCAGGGCCGCCAGATGCTCCGGGGCGCGCGCTTTCATGTCGGCCTCGGCGCTGCGGTGGGCGATGATCTCGGCGCCGCGCTCACGAAAATATCCGTTGCCCAGCCAGCGGTGGTCTTGCCCCCCCGTATTGATGACCCAGCGAATGGGCTGCGGCGTCACCGCGCGCACGGCCGCCTCGATCTTGCGCGCCACCTGGGCGGTCGGGCCGCTGTCGATGAGCACGGCCCCGACCGGCGTGACGACCAGGCCCAAGTTGGCGTTGAGGGCCTCGTTGTCGTAGGTGCGCCCTTCCAGATCGCCGATGTAGGCGTAAACGTTGGGGGCCACGGGTTCGAAGCGCACTTCCACCGCCTGCGCCGCCCCTGCTGCCCAAGCGGCCACCAGGGCCACCAGGGCCAGCCATCCGCGCCGAATCACCGATCCCATTGCCGTCTCCTGTCGCTGTACATAACCCGAAGCCAAGGGTCACAAAATCGCGTTGAGCAAATAGCCCACCGCCAGTATGCCAGCGGCCACGATGGCCACGAAGGTGGCGATGAGCCGCGGCTTGAGCACCTTGCGCAAGATGATCATCTCGGGCAGCGACAGCGCCACCACGCTCATCATGAACGCCAGTGCCGTGCCCATGGCGGCCCCCTTGGCCGTCAGCGCCTCGATCACCGGCAAAATGCCAGCGGTGTTGGCGTACATCGGCACCCCCAGCAGCACCGCCGCCGGCACCGACCACCACGCCGCGTCGCGCCCCATGAAGCTGGCCAGCCAGTCCTGCGGCACATAGCCGTGGATGCCCGCCCCCACCCCGATGCCCACCACCACGTAGGGCCAGACTTTGCCCACCACGGTGCGCACCGCCTCCAGACCAGCCGCCACCCGCTCGGCCCAGGTCAGCGACTCCAGCGCCACCTCCGCCGAGACCGAGGGCATGTCACGCACCCAGTCTTCCAAGTAGCGCTCCAGCCCCAGTGCGCCAATGATCAAGCCCGACACCACGCCCAGCAGCATACCAAACGCCAAATACACCGCCGCGATCTGCCAGCCAAACAGCGACCACAGCAACGTCAGCGCGACCGTGTCCACCATGGGTGCCGTGACCAAAAACGAAAACGTCACCCCCAGCGGCACGCGCGCCTGCACGAAGCCAATGAACAGCGGCACCGACGAACAGGAACAAAACGGCGTGACCACCCCCAGCGCCGACGCCAGTACGTTGGCCACCCCGGGGGCGCGCCCGGCCAGCAGCGCGCGCGTGCGCTCCGGCGTGAAGTAGGTATTGACGATGCCCATCACGAACACCACCCCGGTTAGCAGCAGCAACACCTTGGGCGTGTCGTAAAAGAAAAACTGCAGCGAGCGCCCCAGGTGGCTGTGCGCATCCAGCGGCAGCGCCGCCACCAGCGCCTCTGAGGCCGGCACCAGCATCCGGTAGCCTACCCACCAAGCGAGCGCCGCCAGCACCACGAACACCACCGGATGCCGGGTGGGCCACTGCGAAATACGGGTTGCGACGATGGAGGTATTCATACCCCAGAAGACGAAACTTCTGCCAAAAGGATGCACATCAACACCGGCCGTCGCTCGCCCGCGTGTCGCGGGGCACGAAATCCTGCACATGCCCTTCGGCATCGAGCACCACCTGGCAAGCGGCCACCATCCGGGCACGCAGCCGCTGCCGGGCACGCTGCACGCGCGACTTGGCCGCTGGCAACGACAGGCCCAGGCGCTCGGCCAACTCGCGCTGGCTGATGCCCTGCAGGTCACACAGCTCGATGGCTTGGCGGTCCTGCGGATCGAGCTCGGCCAGCACACGCGGCAGACAGGTCTGCGCCAACAGATCGACGGGATCCACCGCGGCGTCGGGCTCAGGCACAGCGTCTATATCGACAGGCAGCGGCTCGTGCGTACGCAAGGTGCGCAAGCGGTCGGTCAACGTATTGCGCGCAACTTCATAAAACCAGGCACGGGGTTGCGCGATCCGCTCGAAGCCGTCGGCATGTCGCCATGCCTTGAGGAACACTTCCTGCAACAAATCGTCCACCTCGGACGCCAGCGGCCAGCGCGCCGCTAGCCAGCGGCGCAACTCGCCCTCATGACGCGCCCACGCGGCGAGCAGGGTAGGCATGGTGCCCGCGCCTTCAGGGGGCCAGGCGTTCCAGCCCGCCCAGGTAGGGGCGCAACGCCTCGGGCACGGTGATGGAGCCGTCGGCGTTTTGATAATTCTCCAGCACCGCCACCAGCGCCCGACCCACCGCGAGCCCAGAGCCGTTGAGCGTGTGCACCAACTCGGTCTTGCCCTGCGCGTTGCGAAAGCGCGCCTGCAGCCGCCGGGCCTGAAACGCTTCACAGTTGCTCACCGAGCTGATTTCGCGGTACGTACCCTGCGCCGGCAGCCATACCTCCAGGTCATGCGTGCGCGCGGCGCCAAACCCCATGTCGCCCGTGCACAGCAGCACCACGCGGTAGGGCAGCCCCAGCCGTTGTAGGATGGCTTCGGCATGCGCCGTCATCGCCTCCAGCGCGGCGTGGCTGTGCTGCGGGTGCACGATCTGCACCATCTCCACCTTGTCGAACTGGTGCTGCCGGATCAGCCCGCGCGTGTCGCGCCCGGCCGCCCCCGCCTCGGAGCGGAAGCACGGCGTGTGCGCCGTCAGCTTGATGGGCAGGTCATCCTCGGCCAGGATGGTGTCGCGCACGAAGTTGGTCAACGTCACCTCGCTGGTGGGGATCAGGTACATCGCCCCGTCGTCTGCCCCTTCCGCGCCGCCCTTCTTCGCGGCAAACAGGTCGGCCTCGAACTTGGGCAGCTGGCCCGTGCCGCGCAGCGTCTCGGCGTTGACGATGTAGGGCGTGTAGCACTCGGTGTAGCCGTGCTCGGTGGTTTGCACGTCCAGCATGAACTGCGCCAGCGCCCGATGCAGCCGGGCGATGGGGCCACGCAGCACCGCAAAGCGCGCACCGCTGAGTTTGACCGCCGTCTCGAAATCCAGCCCCAGCGGCTCCCCCAGCGCCACGTGGTCACGCGGCTCAAACGGCAGTGGCGCCGGATCGCCCCCCAGCCCGCCCGTCGGGCTCCAGCGGCGCAGCTCCACGTTGCCGCTTTCGTCAGGGCCCACGGGCACCTCGGGCTGCGGCAGGTTCGGCACCGCCAGCAGCAGCGCTTGCAGCTCGGCCTGAATCTGCTCCAGCCGCGCGGCCGATGCTTCCAGCTCGCCCTTGATGGCGCTCACCTCGGCCATCGCGGCCTCGGCCTCGGCGTGCTGGCCGCGGCCCTTGAGCTGGCCGATCTGTTTGGACAGACTGTTGCGGCGCGCCTGCAGCTCCTCGGTACGCACTTGCAGCGCTTTGCGCTCGTGCTCTAGTGCGGTGAAGGCGGCGACGTCCAGGTAGGGTTGCGGGGATTTGCGGGTTTCGAGCCGCGCGACGACGGCGTCGAGGTCGCGGCGCAGGGTGGCGATATCGAGCATGGTGGCGCAATTGTAGGCGGGGCGTTGCGCTAACATGTCCACGACCCATGCACCGACATAGGGAGAACACATGCCCCGCACCGCCAAGGCGCCTGCCGGTCAAGGCGCCCAGCTCGGCTTCGAAGCCGAACTCTTCAAGGCCGCCGACAAGCTGCGCGGCAACATGGAGCCCAGCGACTACAAGCACGTCGTGCTGGGCCTGATCTTCCTGAAGTACATCTCCGACGCCTTCGAGGCCAGGCACCAGGCCCTTCTGGCCGAAGACCCGCAGGCAGCCGAAGACCGCGACGAGTACCTGGCCGACAACGTCTTCTGGGTGCCGAAAGAGGCGCGCTGGTCGCACCTGCGGGCCAATGCCAAGCGGCCGGAGATCGGCCTCCTGATCGACGAGGCCATGCGCGCCATCGAGAAGGAGAACGAATCGCTCAAAGGCGTGCTGCCCAAGGACTACGCCCGCCCGGCGCTCAACAAGGTGATGCTGGGCGAACTGATCGACCTGTTCTCCCGCATCGGCCTGGGCGATGAGGCCCACCGCGCCAAGGACGTGCTGGGCCGGGTGTACGAATACTTCCTGGGCCAGTTCGCCGGCGCCGAAGGCAAGCGGGGCGGCGAGTTCTACACCCCGCGCTCGGTGGTTCGCGTGCTGGTGGAGATGCTCGAACCGTTCCGGGGCCGCGTCTATGACCCCTGCTGCGGCTCGGGCGGCATGTTCGTGCAGAGCGAAAAGTTCGTGCAAGAGCACGGCGGCCGCATCGGCGATATTGCCATCTACGGGCAGGAGAGCAACTACACCACCTGGCGGCTGTGCAAGATGAACCTCGCGGTGCGCAGCATCGATGCCGACATCCGCTGGAACAACGAAGGTAGCTTTCACAAGGACGAACTGCCCGACCTGCGCGCCGACTTCATCCTGGCCAACCCGCCGTTCAACATCTCCGACTGGGGTGGCGAGCGGCTGCGCGAGGACAAACGCTGGGTCTTTGGCGTGCCGCCCGTGGGCAATGCCAACTACGCATGGCTGCAGCACATTTGGTGGCACTTGGCGCCCAACGGCACGGCGGGCGTGGTGCTGGCCAACGGCTCGATGAGCTCCAACCAGTCCGGCGAGGGCGACATCCGCAAGGCGATGGTCGAGGCGGACGCGGTGGACTGCA
The DNA here is from genome assembly GCF_049728535.1 of Tepidimonas sp. HKU77. Classification (NCBI taxonomy): domain Bacteria; kingdom Pseudomonadati; phylum Pseudomonadota; class Betaproteobacteria; order Burkholderiales; genus Tepidimonas; species Tepidimonas sp. HKU77. The sequence goes on from NZ_CP187300.1 coordinate 511,023, forward strand.
TGGTCGCGCTGCCGGGGCAGCTCTTTTATTCCACGCAGATTCCCGCCTGCCTGTGGTTTTTGGCCCGCAACAAAAACCCTGGCAAAGGCTGGCGCGACCGGCGCGGGCAGGTGCTGTTCATCGACGCCCGCAAGCTGGGCGTGCTGGTGGACCGCACCCGGCGCGAACTCACCGATGACGAGATCAAACGCATCGCCGACACCTACCACGCCTGGCGCGGCGAACCCGGCGCGGGCGAGTACGCCGACGTGCCGGGCTTCTGCAAATCCGCCACGCTGGAGGACATCCGCAAACACGGCCATGTGCTCACGCCCGGCCGCTACGTCGGCGCCGCTGCCCAGGCAGACGACGGCGAGCCTTTCGCCGAAAAGATGGCGCGGCTGGTGGCACAGCTTCGCGAGCAGCAGACCGAGGGCGCGAAGCTCGATGCGGCGATCGCCGCCAACCTGCGGGAGTTGGGCTTTTGAACGCTGCGTTGACTATGGCTTCTGCTTGCGCCTGTATTCAACTCAGCGTTGATCATGCGCGGTCCGTTCAGAAAGATGCGCCGACGAGCGCCAACCAGATCGTGGCGCCGCTTACGGGTATCGGCTTATTCCGCGAGATCACCGGCTACGCCCGCAACCGGCGCTTTGGCTTCGAGCCCTACTTGCGGCTGTTCGAGGAGATGGGGGAGGGGGCGGTATGAGCGAGACGGGGGGCGCAATGCTCTGGGAACGACAGGCTGATGCGGCGAAGCTCGCTGCTGCGATGGCGGCCGACCTGAAGGAGTTGGGGTATGGCGGTTGAGGAATTGGTTGGGCCCGCTCCGAAGGGCTGGAAATACAAGACGCTCGGAGAGGCCTGCAAGGATGGCGGTGGAGATATCCAAACCGGTCCGTTTGGTAGCCAACTACATGCTTCGGACTATGTGCCCGTTGGCGTCCCATCCATCATGCCCCAGAACATTGGCGACAACCGAATCATCGAGGATGGGATCGCGCGGATTACTCCAGAGGATGCTCGGCGCTTGAGCCGTTATCTCGTCCGCAGGGGCGACATCGTCTACAGCCGCCGGGGGAATGTCGAGCGGCGCGCGCTGGTGGGGCATCACGAGGACGGGTGGCTGTGTGGAACTGGCTGCATTCGAGTTCGCCTTGGCGAAAACGGGGCCGATCCACGGTATGCGTCGTACTACCTTGGTCATCCAGTTGTTCGCGAGTGGATCGTCCGGCATGCGCATGGCGCGACCATGCCAAACCTAAACACGTCGATTTTGGCGGCATGCCCATTCTTGGAGCCGCCGCTGGCCGAACAGCGAGCCATCGCCCACATCCTCGGCACGCTGGACGACAAGATCGAACTCAACCGCAAGCAGAACGAGACGCTGGAGGCGATGGCGCGGGCGCTGTTCAAGGCGTGGTTCGTGGACTTCGAGCCGGTGCGCGCCAAGATGGAGGGGCGCTGGCGGCGCGGCGAGAACCTCCCCGGCCTGCCCGCGCACCTCTACGACCTCTTCCCCGACCGGCTCGTCGAATCGGAGTTGGGGGAAATTCCAGAGGGATGGGAGCTGGCGACGCTAGGTGATGTTGCGGAAAATCACCGTCGAGGTGTTCAACCGGAACAAATAGCGCCGGGCACGCCCTACATTGCTCTTGAACACATGCCCAGGCGGTGCATTGCCCTTTCGGAGTGGGGGACGGCCGACGAACTTGAGAGCAACAAATTCCGGTTCAAGAAGGGGGACATTCTGTTCGGGAAGCTCCGGCCTTACTTCCACAAGGTCGGAGTGGCACCAATCGATGGGGTCTGCTCCACCGACATCGTCGTAGCGGCGCCACGGTCCAGAGAGTGGTTTGGGTTTGCTCTCGGCCATGTTTCAAGCGTCGAGTTCGTGGAGTACACAAATGCTGGCTCGACGGGCACGAAGATGCCGCGGACAAGCTGGGCGGATATGGCGCGCTACGAAGTTGTGTTGCCGCCAGGTCCCGTAGCGACTGCGTTCACGGACCTGGTTCAGCCATTGGTCGAACGGATTGTTACCGGCATCCATGAATCCCGCACCCTCGCCGCCCTACGCGACGCCCTATTGCCCAAGCTGATCTCTGGTGAGATTAGGGTTGAGGATGCCGAGACCTTCCTGAAAGAAAGGGGCTTGAACGGATGAGCAGTCTGACGGATATCGAAAAGCGCTACCTCGAAAAAATTCTCGACATGCAGGGTGGGTGGGTACTCGACTACACTGACGCGACGTTCGCTGAATTTTTCAAGCGCCACAAGATCGATATCCACAGCCAGAGATACCAGACGTACGGAACATCGAAGGCCAAGAAGATGCGGGCCTTCTGGGATCAGGAACCCGATGCCGTGGTCGCGCCCGTGTTATCGGAAATGCTCGCCTCCTACACGGCGTACTGTGAACTCAATGGCAGAACGCCCGATCACGCCGTTTTGGAGAAATGCCAAGCGATCGTAGCCCGGCTGTACGGAGGTACAGCGACTACTGCGGCAGCCGAAACGGTCGATAGCTTCTTGAACCGGGAATTCATCATCCCCAATCTGCACAAGCTCCCCGTGGAAGCGCAGGTAGCGGACGTCATCGAAGCCAGGCTTGAAGAGGTGCGAAAGGCACTGGCCGCAGGCGCTCCCCTCGCGGTGATATTTCTGTGCGGAAGCGTTCTTGAAGGCGTGCTACTTGGTGCCGCCCAACAGCACCCGGAAAAATTCAATCGTTGTCCGAGTAGTCCGAAGACCCCAGAAGGCAAGGTCAAGCCCTTTCATGAATGGAGTCTTGCGCAACTCATTGATGTGGCTCATGACGTCGGCCTGCTCAAGCTGGACGTAAAGAAGTTCAGCCACGGGCTGCGGGACTTCCGGAATTTCATTCACCCCTATGAGCAGATGGCGTCGCGGTTTACGCCCGATCAGCACACAGCCAAGGTTTGCTTCCAGGTGCTGAAGGCAGCCTTGGCGAGTTTGGCGGGGGAACGGTGATATGTCTTCGGGTCGCGACTCGGATTGGTTCCCTGGCATCCGCGTGGCCTGTGCCCATTGGCGCGATGCGCCGATGCTGCACCAGACCTTCGAGGCGATGGAGCGCAATCTGGAGCCGAGCAAAGATGCGTGCGTCGACTGCGCCAAAGCTGTGGTCGAGGTGGTGTGTCGCGTGGTGGTGGAAAGTTTCCACACCCAGTAAGCCCTGCTCAAGCCCACGCAAGAGACGCAAGAGATGGAACGCTTTCTCGCGTGTTGTCACTCCTGCGTTCAGGAGAATTAAGACCAATGCGGAGACAATCGCTACCCTCGCCCAACTGCGCGACACCCTGCTGCCCAAGCTCATCTCCGGCGAATTGCGGGTGAAAGATGCCGAAGCCTTCCTGAAGGAGCGCGGATTGTGAAAGCCGATAACCAGGTGGTGATTTACGAAGGCGGCGAGGCGCGCGTCGAGGTGCGTGTCGAGCGCGAAAGCGTTTGGTTGAGCCTTCAGCAACTGGCGGAGCTGTTCGGGCGCGACAAGTCGGTTATCTCGCGGCACCTGAAGGCGATCTTTGCCAGTGGCGAGCTGGAGCGTGCGGCAACCGTTGCAAAAAATGCAACAGTTCAACGGGAGGGCGAACGCGAGGTGGTGCGGGAGATCGAGTACTACAACCTCGACGCCATCATCTCGGTCGGCTACCGGGTGAACTCCACGCGCGCCACGCGCTTCCGCCAGTGGGCCACGCGCGTGTTGCGCGAGCACCTCACCCGCGGGTTTTCGCTCGACCGCGCGCGCTTCGAGCGCAACGCCGCCGAGCTGGAGGCCGCGTTGCAACTGGTGAAAAAGGCCGCCGCCGGCGAGGCCCTCACCGCCGATCAGGGGCGCGGGCTGGTGGACGTGATCGCCCGCTACACGCAGACCTTTCTGTGGCTGCAGCGCTATGACGAAGGGCTGCTGGCCGAACCCCAGGGCAGCCCCGGCGGCGTGTTGCCCACGCTGGACGAAGCCCGCGCCGCGATTGCGCGGCTCAAGGCCGACCTGATGGCACGCGGCGAGGCCTCCGACCTGTTCGGGCGCGAGCGGGGCGATGCCTTCGCGGCGATTCTGGGCAACCTGGAGCAGACGGTGTTTGGCGAGCCGGCCTACCCCACGGTGGAGACCAAGGCGGCGCATCTGCTGTATTTCGTGATCAAGAACCACCCGTTTTCCGACGGCAACAAGCGCACTGGGGCGTTTTTGTTCGTCGATTTTCTGGCCCGCAACGGGCGGCTGATCCGCGCGGGCGAGCCGGTGATCAACGACGTGGGTCTGGCCGCGCTCGCGCTGCTGGTGGCCGAATCGGATGCCAAGAACAAGGACGTGATGATCCGCCTGATCGAAAACATGCTGGCGTTGCCGGTCACGCTAGGAGAACCGTAATGGCGTTTCTGTCGGAAGCCGCCCTCGAATCCGCGCTGATGGAGCAGCTGCACGCGCTGGGGTACGCCGTCGAGCGCGAGGAGGACATCGGCCCCGATGGACGCCGGCCGGAGCGGGAGAGTCACGATGAGGTCGTGCTCCGGAAGCGATTCGAGGACGCTGTCGCGCGGCTCAACCCCGACCTGCCACTGGCGGCGCGGCAGGAGGCGATCCGCAAGGTGACGCAGTCGGAACGGCCCTCGCTGCTCGAAGAAAACCGCCGCCTGCACAGACTGATGACGGAAGGCGTGGACGTCGAATACGACGCGGACGACGGCACGCTGACGGCGGGCAAGGTCGCGCTCATTGACTTCGAGCGCCCAGAGCGCAACGACTGGCTGGCGGTGCGCCAGTTCGTGGTGATCCACGGCCAGCACAAGCGGCGACCCGACGTGGTGGTGTTCGTCAACGGCCTGCCGCTGGCGGTGATCGAGCTCAAAGCGCCGGGCAGCGAAAACGCAACGCTCCTGGGCGCGTTCCACCAGTTGCAGACCTACAAGCAGCAGATTCCGCCGCTGTTTCACACCAACGCGCTGCTGGTGGCGTCCGATGGCATCGCCGCCCGGGTCGGGTCACTCTCGGCCGATTTCGAGCGCTTCATGCCGTGGCGCACCACCGACGGCACGGACGTTGCCCCGAAAGGGGCGCCGGAACTTTCGACATTGATTGAAGGCGTGTTCGAGCATCGCCGCCTGCTCGATCTGCTGCGCGATTTCACGGTATTTGCCAAGACCGGCGCGGGGCTGGTGAAGATCATCGCCGGCTACCACCAGTTCCATGCGGTCAAGAAGGCGGTGGAGCAAACCATCCGCGCGATGCCGCCCGCGAACCTTGTGCGGGAAGACCCGGCCCGCTATGGCCTGCCTTCGGTCAAGGATCAACGCCCGGGCGACCGCCGCGTCGGTGTCATCTGGCACACCCAAGGCTCCGGCAAAAGCCTGTTGATGGCGTTCTATGCGGGGCAGTTGGTCAAACACCCGGCACTGGAAAACCCCACGCTGGTGGTGCTGACCGACCGCAACGATCTGGACGACCAACTCTTTTCGACCTTCTCGATGTGCCGCGATTTGATCCGGCAGACGCCGGTGCAGGCCGAGGGGCGCGAACACCTGAAGGAACTGCTGAATCGCGCCTCGGGCGGGGTGATTTTCACGACGCTACAGAAGTTCGGCGAGATCAACGGGCCGCTCACCACGCGCCGCAATGTGGTCGTGATCGCGGATGAAGCGCATCGCAGCCAATACGGCTTCAAAGCCAAGGTGGACGCCAAGACGGGCGAAGTCTCCTACGGCTTTGCCAAATACCTGCGCGATGCGCTGCCGAACGCATCCTTCATCGGCTTTACCGGCACGCCGATCGAGGCGGCGGACGTCAACACCCCGGCGGTGTTCGGCCACTACATCGACATCTACGACATCAGCCGCGCGGTCGAGGACGGCGCGACGGTGCCGATCTACTACGAGTCGCGGCTGGCACGCATCGAACTCGCCGAGGACGAAAAGCCGAAGATCGATGCGGAAATCGAGGACCTGCTCGAAGACGAGGAAGAGCCGACCCGCGAGCGCGTCAAGCAAAAATGGGCCACGGTGGAAGCGCTGGTGGGGGCCGACAAGCGCCTGCGGCTGGTGGCCGAGGACATCGTGCGCCACTTCGAAGACCGCGTCGCCGCGCTCGATGGCAAGGCGATGATCGTCTGCATGAGCCGGCGCATCTGCGTCAAGCTCTACGACGCGATCATCAGGCTGCGCCCGGACTGGCACAGCGACGATGACAACGCCGGCGTGGTGAAGATCGTGATGACGGGCGCAGCCAGCGACCCGCCCGAGTGGCAGCGGCACATCGGCAACAAGGCGCGGCGGGATTTGCTGGCCAAGCGTGCGCGCGATCCGAACGACCCCTTGAAGCTCGTGATCGTGCGCGATATGTGGCTGACCGGCTTCGATGCGCCGTGCATGCACACGATGTACGTGGACAAGCCCATGCGTGGCCACGGGCTGATGCAGGCCATCGCGCGGGTAAACCGCGTCTTTCGCGACAAGCCCGCCGGCTTGATCGTCGATTACATCGGCATTGCGCAGAACCTGAAAAACGCGCTGGCGCAGTATTCGCCGCGCGACCGCGAACAAACCGGCATCGACGAGGCCGAAGCGGTCGCGGTACTGCTGGAGAAGGTGGAGATTGTGCGCGCCATGTTCCACGGGTTCGACTACCACCCAGCACTCACCGGCACGCCGCAGGCGCGGCTGGCGGTGCTGGCGGGGGCCATCGAGTGGATTCTGGATCAGCAGCATCGATGGGTCGCACAAGAGCACACGCCCGAGGGCAAGAAAGCGGCGCTGCGGCGCTTCCCCGACGCGGTGCTGGCCTTGTCCAAGGCGTTTGCCCTGGCCGCGGCCTCGGATGAGGCCCGCGCCATCCGCGAGGAAGTCGGCTTCTTCCAGGCCATCCGTGCCGCGCTGGTCAAGAGCGGCTCGGGCTCTGGCATCAGCCAACGGGAGCGCGAGTTGGCGATCCAGCAGATCGTCAGCCGGGCGGTGGTCTCGACCGAGATCGTCGATATCTTGAAGGCGGTGGGCATCAAGAACCCCGATATCTCCATCCTCTCGGATGAATTCCTCGCCGAAGTGCAGCAGATGGAGAAAAAGAACCTGGCGCTGGAGGCGCTGCGCAAACTGCTGGCCGACACGATCCGCGCCCGTGCCCGCACCCACGTGGTGCAGGCACGGGCGTTCTCGGAGCGGCTGGAGCAGGCGGTGGCGCGTTACCACAGCAACGCCATCACCACGGCCGAGGTGCTGCAGGAGCTCATCGCCATGGCCCGCGATCTGCGCGCTGCGCAGGCGCGCGGCGAGGAACAGGGACTCACCCCAGAGGAGCAGGCCTTTTACGAGGCCCTGGCAGAAAACCGCAGCGCCGTCGAGGTGATGGGCGATGCCAAGCTGCGCGTGATCGCCCACGAGCTGTTGATGAAGCTGCGCGACAACATCACCGTGGACTGGGCGCGTCGCGAATCCGCCCGCGCCCGCTTGCGGGTGCTGGTCAAGCGCATTCTGCGCAAATATGGCTACCCGCCCGATTTGCAGGATGCCGCCGTCCAGCAGGTGTTGGCGCAGGCCGAGGCAGTGTCGGCCGCGTGGTGCGCCTGACCCAAGCGGAACACCTCGCCGCGACCGGCGTGAGCCACCGCCCCCGCCTTACCCCGCCCGGGCGTCGTCGCCAATCTTGAGCCCCTTGGGCAGCGGAAAGCGCATCGTCTCCACCGGTCCGTCCATGCGCCGCACGGCAGTGGCACCCAGCGCCTTGAGGCGCTGCACGACGCCCTGCACCAGCGCTTCGGGTGCCGAGGCCCCGGCCGTGACACCCACGCGCGGGGCGTGCGCGAACCATGCGTCGCGCAGCTCGGAGGCATCGTCCACCATGTAGGTGGGCACGCCCAGGCGCTCGGCCAGCTCGCGCAGGCGGTTGGTGTTGGAGCTGCTCGGGCTGCCCACCACGATGACCACGTCCACCTGGCGTGCCAGCGCCTTGACGGCATCTTGCCGGTTCTGTGTCGCGTAGCAGATGTCTTGCTGCTTGGGCTCGCGCAGGTTCGGAAAGCGCGCACGCACCGCGGCCAGAATCTCGGCCGTGTCGTCCACACTGAGCGTGGTTTGCGTCACCACCGCCAGGCGCTCGGTCTGCGCGGGCTGCACGCGTGCGACGTCGGCCACCGACTCAACCAGGTGAACGCCGCCGTCGAGTTGGCCCATCGTGCCTTCGACCTCCGGGTGACCCGCGTGACCGATGAGGATGAACTCGTAGCCCTCGCGGCGCAGCTTGGCCACCTCCACGTGCACTTTGGTCACCAGCGGGCAGGTGGCGTCGAAGATGCGAAAGCCGCGCCGTTCGGCCTCGGCCTGCACGGCGCGGCTGACGCCGTGCGCGCTGAAGACGAGCACCGCACCGGCTGGCACATCGGCCAGGTCTTCGATGAAGACGGCGCCACGCTGGCGCAGGTCGTCGACCACATGGCGGTTGTGCACGATCTCGTGCCGCACGTAGATGGGCGCGCCAAACTTGGCCAGCGCGCGCTCGACGATCTCGATGGCGCGATCCACCCCGGCGCAAAACCCGCGCGGCTCGGCCAGCAGCACTTCCTGTACGACCGCCCCCATCACAACACCCCGATGATGTGGACCTCGAACCGCACCGGCTGGCCGGCGAGCGGGTGGTTGAAGTCGAACAGCACGGCGCCGTCGCCACGCACCTCGCGCACGACGCCGGCATACTGTCCCGCCCCATCTGGGGTGGGAAACTGCACCACGTCGCCAACGGCGTAGTGCTCGCTCGGGTCGCCCAGCTCGTCAAGCAGCTTGCGCGAGACCCACTGCAGCATCTCGGGTTGGCGCGGGCCGAACGCTTCGCCCGCGGGCAGCTCGAACGTGGCGTGCTCGCCTTCGGCCAATCCCAGCAGCCGCTGCTCCAGCGCCGGGGCCAGCTCCCCCGCACCCAGCGACAGGGTCGCGGGTTGGGCGGCAAACGTGTCGATAAATACCGCGCCGTCCGGGCCGGACAGGCGGTAGTGCAGCGTTAGAAAGGAACCGGGCTCGACGACGGGCATGATGGTGGGCCAAAATCGCCATTGTAGAAAACAGGGAGGAACCCCAGTGCGCGAATTGCCACCCGACGCTCGACCCCGAGAAAAATTGCTCAGCCGCGGCCCGCAGGCACTGGCCGATGCCGAACTGCTGGCGCTGCTGCTGCGCACCGGCGTCGCGGGCCAATCGGTGTTGCCGTTTGCCCAAAGCCTGCTGGAACGCTTTGGCGGTCTGGCCGCGCTGCTGCAGGCCACACCCGAGCAGCTCGCCGCCATCAAGGGACTGGGCCCGGCCAAACGGGCCGAGCTGCTGGCGGTGACCGAGATGGTGCGTCGCGCGCTGGCACAGCGCCTGCGCGAGCGGCCGGTGTTGGACTCCCCCGCCGCCGTGGCCGACGTGCTGCGGCTGCAACTGGCGCACCGCCCGCACGAGGTGTTTGCGGTGCTGTTTCTGGACACGCAGCACCGGCTGATCGCGCTGGAGGAGCTGTTTCGCGGCACCCTGGACCAGACCAGCGTCTATCCGCGCGAGGTGGCGCTGCGGGCACTGCACCATGGAGCGGCGGCCGTGGTACTGGCGCACAACCACCCCAGCGGGGCGGCCGAGCCCTCGCGCGCGGACGAAGCGCTCACACGCAACCTCAAGGCGGCGCTGGCGCTGTTGGACATCCGGGTGCTGGATCACTTCATCGTCACGCGCGCGGGCTGCACCTCGATGGCCGAGCGCGGCCTGGTCTGATTCGGCTGCCCCCGGCGCGGCCCGGTCGCTTGGCCCAAAATCGGCACCGCGATGAAAGTGCGAACACTGGCCGAACTGCGGCAAATCCATCAAGTGATGACGCAACGTGCGGCGCAAGCCGCGGCTGCGCGCGCCGCCGCCGAGGCCGCCCGCCGCGAGGCCGAGGAGCGCGCCCAGCGCGAGCGGCTGTTGTTCGAGCGTGCGGTCGGCCCTGTGCAGCGACTCGCGCCACATGGCCGCGTCGAGCTGCAACGCCCTCGGCCGCGCCCGGTGCCGCAGCAGCGCCAGGCCGACGAGCGTGCCGTGATGCACGAAGCACTCAGCGACGGCTTCGACGTCGAAACCCTGCTGCACACGGACGAACACTTGAGCTTTCGCCGCCCCGGCATCGGGCCAGACGTGGTCAGACGCCTGCGCCTGGGGCATTGGTCGATTCAGGCAGAAATCGATTTGCATGGCCTGCGCACCGACGAGGCGCGCACGCAACTGGCGACGTTCGTGCGCGAAGCCCAGCGGCGGGGACTGCGCTGCATACGCGTGGTGCACGGCAAGGGGTTGGGCTCGCCCGGCAAGACGCCCGTGCTCAAAGGACGGGTGCACAGCTGGCTCGTGCAAAAGAGTGAGGTGCTGGCCTTCGTGCAGGCGCGGCCGGCCGACGGTGGCGCGGGTGCCTTGATCGTCTTGCTGCGCGCCGGGGGACACCACCGGGCGTAACGGCGGGGGCCACGGCGCCGCAGCCCGCTTCACAGCGCCGCGCGGCGCAGGGTTTGCACCACCGGCGTGCGCAAGACGCCGCGCAGCGTCCACCACCCAGCCAGCAGCGCCAGGGCGGCACCAGCGCCGATGCCGGCCAACGGCACCCAGACGGAAACGCGCCACTCGAAGTCAAAGACGAACCGCGCCAGCGCCCAGCCGACGACGACCGCCACGCCCGACGCGAGCAGCCCAGCGAGTGCCCCCACACCCAACAGCTCGGCCCGCTGCACACGGCGCAACACGGCCGACTGCGCCCCCAGCGCACGCAAAATGGCGTAGTCGCGCTCGCGCTCGGCACGCGTGGCCCCCACCGTCGCCAGCAGCACCACCACGCCTGCCGCCAGGCTGAAAGCAAACAAAAACTCCACCGCGCGGATCACCTGCCCCAGCACGCGCTGCACCTGGGCCACGGCGGCGCTCGTGTCCACATTGGTCACGTTGGGAAAACGCCGCAACAGCTCGCGATCGAAGCCCGCCTGCTCGGGGGCGCGAAAGGCCGCGATGTACGTATAGGGGACGTCGCCCGGCATGGCTGCGACCGGAAAGAGCGCAAAGAAGTTGACGTGCATCGACGCCCAGTCCACCTTGCGCAGGCTCGTGATGCGCGCCTCGTGCGCCACGCCCGCAATGTCGAAGGTCAGGCGCTGGCCCAAGCGCAGCCCCAGTGTGTCGGCCAGCCCGGTTTCGATACTGATGGCACCGGCTTCGTCGGGCTGCCAGCGCCCAGCGGCCAGTGGGTTGTGCGTGGGCAAATCGCGGCTGTACGACAGGTTGAACTCGCGCTCGACCAGCCGCTGCGCGCGGTCGCCCTGGAATTGCTCTGGCCTTACTGGTTGGCCGTCGATGGCCACCAGCCGCCCCCGCACCATGGGGTACCAGTCGTAGCGTGCCACGCCGTGTTCGCGCAGATGAGCACGGAATGCCTCGGCTTGATCGGGCTGGATATTGATAACGAAGCGGTTGGGTGCGTCCGGGGGTGTGGCGCGCCGCCAGCTGTCGATGAGGTCGGTACGCAGCAGCACCAGCAGCAGCAGCGCCAGCAGCCCCACCGCCAGGCTGGCCACCTGCACCACTGCGTAGGCCGGCCGGGCCGTGATCTGGCGCGTCGCCAGCACCAGCCAACGCGGTGCGTGCGATTCGCGCACCAACACCCGCAGCAGCGACAGCGCCCCCCAGGCCACCCCGGCAAACACCGCGACGGCCACGGCAAAGCCCCCCACCGCGATGCCCCCTAGTGTGATGTCGCCGCTGGCAACGAGCAGCAACAGCGCAAACCCGAGCGCACCGCCCACGAGCACCGCGAGGGACGCGGCGCGCACCCCGCCGACGTCGCGCCGGATGACGCGCAGCGGCGGCACCCGCGCCAGTTGCAACACGGGCGGCAGCCCGAATGCCGCCATCAACGTCAACCCCACACCCAGCCCCAGCCCCACGGGGCGCCAGCCCGGCAGCGGCAGGTCGGCCTGCAGCAAGCCGGACAGCCACCACACGAACACGAAGTGCACCGCCCACCCGATGAGCGTGCCCAGGACGGCCGCCGCCAGACCGGCCAGGCCGAACGCCACGGTGTACGAGCGCGCCATCGTGCCTTGAGCCAACCCCAGCACGCGCAGCATGGCGCAATCGTCCAAGTGGCGCTGGGCATACTGGCGCGCTGTCACCGCTACCGCGACCGCCGCCAGCAGCGCCGTCAGCAGCGCCACCAAGCTCAAGAACTGCTCGGCCCGGCGCAGGGTTTGCTGCAACTCGGGGCGACCCGACTCCACGCTCTCGATCTGGGTGCCGCGCTCGCCCGTCGCGGCCACGCGGGCCTTGGCCCAGGCCTCGAAGCGGCGCACCGCCGCGTCGTCACCTGCCACGGCCAACCGGTATTGGATGCGGCTGGCCGGCTGAACCAGCCCCGTGGAGTCCAGGTCGGCCTCGGCGATCAACACCCGCGGCGCAAAGGTCAAAAAACCCGCGCCACGGTCGGGTTCGAACACGATGACGCGCGCGATGCGAAATACCCGCTCACCCAGCCACAAGGGCTGGCCCACGCGCAACCCTAGAATTTCGAGCAGCGCGGCATCGACCCACGCCTCCCCCTGGGCAGGCACGCCCGGGCCGGGTTGGCCCACGCGGTCGTCGGGGTCCAGCGCGGTGCGCAGCTCACCCCGCAACGGATACCCGGGCGCCACCGCCTTGAGCGAGACCAGCCGCGCCTCGCCGCCGTCGGCATCGTCGGCGCGCGCCATGGTTGGAAAGGTCGAGTGACGCGTCACCGACAGCCCGAGCGCTCGTGCCTGTTGCTCGTAATCGGTCGCCAAGGCATGGTCGCTGCGCAGCACCACGTCGCCCCCCAGCAACTGCCGCGCGTCGCGTTGCAGCCCCCCCTGCAGGCGGTCGGCAAAAAAGGCCACGGCCGTCAGCGCTGCCACCGCCAGCGCGATCGCCAGCACCAGCACCGTCAACTCCCCGGCCCGCCAGTCGCGCCACAGCGCGCGCCAGCCCAGCGCCCAGGCTGAGGGTGGGCGCAGCATGGACGGGTAAGCCGTGGATGGATTCACGCCGATACGACCGGCCCGGCGCTCACTTGGTTCCGAAGATACGGTCGCCCGCGTCACCGAGACCCGGGACGATGTAGCCGTGGTCGTTGAGCCCGCGATCCACCGCCGGCGTGTAGATGGGCACGTCGGGGTGATGGCCGTGGAAGTTGGCAATGCCTTCGGGGCACGCCACCAGACACACAAAGCGAATAGAGCGCGGCGTCAACCGTTTGAGCAAATCCACCGCCGCCACGGCCGAGTTGCCCGTCGCCAGCATCGGGTCGAGCACGATGACATCGCGCTCTTCCATGCCCGAGGGCATTTTGAAGTAGTACTCCACGGGCTTGAGGGTCTGCGGGTCACGGTACAGGCCAATGTGGCCCACGCGCGCGCTGGGCAACACCTCCAGCATCCCGTCCAGAAACCCGTTACCCGCGCGCAGGATGGACGCCAGCACGGTTTTCTTGCCATCGATGACGCGACCGGTGGTTTTTTCCAGCGGGGTCTCGATGTCGACCTCTTGCGTGGGCATGTCGCGCGTGACCTCGTAGGCCAGCAGGGCGCTCAATTCATGGATGAGCTGGCGAAAGGTCTTGGTGCTCGTGTCTTTGCGGCGCATCAGCGTCAGCTTGTGCTGCACCAGCGGGTGATCGATGATGTGTACTTGTCGCAGACTGGGTTCGCTCATGGCGGTGGAGTATCCCACACCAGCCGGTGCGCGTGGGTGTAGCACAAAAAGCGGGTGTGGGTGGCGCGGCCGATGGCGCATAGCCCCAGGCGCTCGGCCACCTCCAACCCCATCTGGGTGGTGCCGCTGCGCGACACGACGATTGGCACCCCCATCTGCGCAGATTTGATGATCATTTCGCTGGTCAGCCGCCCCGTGGTGTAGAACACCTTGTCATCACCGCGAGCCACGTCTTCCCCCTGCAACGCCATCCAACCCGCGATCGTGTCCACCGCGTTGTGTCGGCCGACGTCCTCGACGAACAGCAGCAGCTCGTCACCGCGAAACAGCGCGCAACCGTGCACCGAACCCGCCTGCTTATATACCGAATCTTGCTCGCGAATCACGCGCAGGATGCCGTACAACTCAGACTGGCGCAGCCGGGCGTCGGGGTTGAGACGGATGCGCTCGACCTCGTCCATCAGCCCCCCAAAGACACTACCCTGGCCGCAACCGGTGGTCACCACGCGCCGGGCGGTGCGATCCTCGATATCGGCCAGACCATGACGGGTGCGCACCGCCGCAGCCCCCACGTCCCAGTCCACCGTGATCGACTCGATTTCATGTACCGACTGGATCAGGCGCTGATTGCGCAAATACCCCAGCACCAGCCACTCGGGGTGGGCGCCCAACGTCATCAGCGTGATGAGCTCGCGCTTGTCCACGTACACCGTCAACGGCCGCTCGGCAGGGATGCGCAGGGTGCGCCGCTGGCCGTACTCGTCGACGATCTCGACGGCCCGGGTCATCGCAGCGCTGGCCGCACTGAGCCGAGGCAACGGAGGCGCCAACGATCGGGATGGCAGCCCGCCGAAAGCCAGTGGTTCATTGAGCCACATGGAAGACCATCCTTCGAGCGGGCACGTTCAGGATTTTTTCGCCGCGGGCGGCGTCGTTGCAGCCGGCGCCGGCATACCAGCGGCCGTCGGCGGCACGAATGGCCCAGGATCGACACAAGCGGGCGCGTTGGCCGGCTTGGCAGCCTGCGGGTGGTTCTTAAAATAGTGGGCCGCAGCCTTGTCGGCGGCCTTGCAGGTCAGATAGGCGTCGACCTTCGCCTGGTGCGCGGCCTTGGCCTTGGCAACCTCGGCCGCAGCTTTCTGCTCGTCGGTCAGGTTGGGCGCAGGCAATTTGGCATGGGCAATACCCGTACCGAGCGCCGCCAACAGCCCCAGCACCACCGACACACGCAAAGAAGTCTTCATATCTGCATCTCCTTCCTCAAGCGCGAACCTCTGCAGACGAGGCGGCCGAAGCGGTTGAACTGCGCTCGGCTGGAATCCGACCAGCGCGAATGTCTTCGTACCACAGCTCATGGTGTTCGCGCGCCCAGGTCTCATCCACGTAGCCGGTCTTCATCGCTTGATAGGCGCCCTCGGTGCCAAGCGTGCCCATATAGATGTGACCGATAAACAGCGCGATCATCAGAATGGCAGCGCTGGCGTGGATCATGTGCGCAATCTGCATATTGCCCCGAAGGTAGTCGAACCCGGGCACCAGCTTGTCGAGCACCAGGCCGGAGCCCACCACCACCAGCCCCAGCGCGAACACCCCCACCCAAAACACGATCTTCTCGCCCGCGTTGAATCGGTGGGAAGGAACTTCTTCGCCCCCGAACAGGCCGCCGAACCGCTTGATCCACGCCCAATCCTCCTTGCGCGGCAGGTTGTCTCGCACGAAAGTCGCGAACACGATCAGCAACGAGACCGCAAACAACGGCCCGACGAAGTTGTGCACGTTTTTCAGGGCATACGTCAACCAGCCAAAGAGCGTCTTGCCGATGATTGGCAACAGAAGGTACTGACCAAACGCCATCACCAAGCCCGACACGGCCAGCAAAACGAAGGCGCCGGCGTTGGTCCAGTGTGCCGCCCGCTCGAACGCCGTGAAGCGCTCGATCTTGCGTCCCGTCTCGGCCCCATGCAGCTTGAGAGGCCCATGGCTGAAATAGAAGATGGCCACTGCCAGCAGCGCGATGAAAACGAGCGCCCCCCCATACGGCAGGATCCAGCGGTTGCGCACTTGGCGCCATGCCTCACCCGCGTTGGTGGGCGCCACGCCAGGATACTGCACCGTGGGCTGGATCAGCACCCCGTACTCGCGGTACGGAAAGTTGACCGTGCCTTCGACACCCTGCCCGACTTGGCGCCACATAGGCGCGTTGTTGCCCGGCTGAACCTGGGCACGCTCCGCGTTGCTTTGTGCGGCATAGCCTGGCAGCGTGGAGGCGTCGGACACCGCACGCGCAGGGGCTTCCGGCAACGCTGCTGTCGGCGCTGACTGTGCCGACACGGTTGCCGCCGCGACCAAAGTCGCCACGAGCAACCCACTGCGCAACGCAGTGACGGCGCTGGAGAGAAACAGGGCGTTCATGGCCAAGCTCCCGGAATCATTGGGCCGCGCTTGCGGGGCGGCTGTACTCGTTTTGCCCGTACTGTGCCCGCGCGCGTAGGTGCTGCGCCCATGAGGTCTTGTCACCGGTTGTCCAGCCACGTTCGGCAAACGGGCTGCCGCCCGCGCCGGTGTAGGGCGGTTGATCCGACTTGATGCCGCTGGCGGTTTGGGGTTTTTCGCCACAACCTGCCAGGCTCAATGCGATGGCCACGGCCCCCATCATCCATGTCAAACGGCGTGCGCTCATGGTCATGCTCCTGCCTTGGACTGGGCGCCGTACGCGGTACCCCATCCCCACACCTCGGCACCTTTGCCGCGTTGCACGACGCGAGTGCGGAAAATATCGGCGATGACATCGCCGTCACCGGCCAGCAATGCCTTGGTCGAGCACATCTCGGCACACGCCGGCAACTTACCTTCGGCAAGGCGATTGCGGCCGTACTTTTCGAACTCGGCTTGACTGCCGTTGGGCTCGGGGCCGCCCGCACAGAACGTGCATTTGTCCATCTTGCCGCGCACACCAAAGGTGCCCTGCGCTGGGAATTGGGGGGCGCCAAACGGGCAGGCGTAACTGCAATAGCCACAACCGATGCACACGTCTTTGTCGTGCAGCACCACGCCCTCTTCGGTACGGTAGAAGCACTGCACAGGGCACACCGCCATGCACGGCGCGTCCGAGCAGTGCATGCACGCCACCGAGATCGATTTTTCACCGGGCACGCCGTCGTTGAGCGTGACCACGCGCCGGCGGTTGACGCCCCAAGGTACCTCGTGCTCGTTCTTGCACGCGGTCACGCAGCCGTTGCACTCGATGCAGCGCTCGGCATCACAAATAAACTTCATGCGGGCCATGGCGTGCTCCTCAGGCGCGTTCCACGTTGCAGATCGTGGTCTTGGTTTCTTGCATCATGGTCACGATGTCGTAACCGTACGTCGTGGCGGTGTTGACCGCCTCTCCGCGCACGATCGGGTAGGCCCCCTCGGGGTAATAGGGCAACATGTCCTTGCCCTGCCAGCGCCCCGAAAAATGGAACGGCAGAAAGACGTGATCCTGCGCGACCCGCTCGGTTACCAGCGCCTGCACGTTGATGCGCGCTCCGGTGGGGGTGGTCACCCACACGCGGTCGCCGTTGCGAATGCCTCGCTGCGCCGCCGCCGCGGGGTGGATTTCGACGAACATCTCCTGCTGCAACTCGGCCAGCCAGGGGTTGGAGCGTGTCTCCTCGCCGCCGCCTTCGTACTCCACGAGCCGCCCGGAGGTCATGACGAGCGGGAATTTCTCGTGCAGCCGCTCCTCGACGTTCTTTTGCTGCAGGGTTTTGTACAGGATGGGCAGGCGCCAGCGGTTCTTCTGATCGTCGTGCGTCGGGTACTTGGCGATCAAATCGGGACGAGTGCCGTAAATCGGCTCGCGGTGCTGCGGGATGGGGTCGGGGAAATTCCACACGACCGCGCGCGCCTTGGCGTTGCCGAAGGGATGACAGCCGTGGTTCTTCATGAAGACGCGAATCATGCCGCCCGACAGGTCCGTCTTCCAGTTTTTGCCCTCGGCCGCCTTTTTTTCTTCTTCGGTGAGTTCGTCCCACCAGCCCAGCTTCTTGAGCAGGATGTGGTCCAACTCCGGATAGCCCGTGGTGATGTCGGCCCCCTTGGAATGCGAGCCGTCTTCGGCCAGCAAGCTGACGCCGTCGCGCTCGACACCGAAGTTGGCGCGGAAGTTGCCGCCCCCCTCCATGACATGCTTGGACGTGTCGTACAAATTGGGCGAACCCGGATGTTTGAGCTCGGGCTTGCCGAAGCAGGGCCACGGCAGACCGAAATAGTCACCGGTCAAGTCGTATCCGGTTTCTTTGTCGACGACGGTACCCTTGCACTTGAGCGTCTTGACATCGAACGCGTGCATGTGGCGCATGTGTGCCTTGATGCGCTCCGGGCTCTGGCCCGTATAGCCGATCGTCCACACCCCGCGGTTGATTTCACGCAGAATGTCTTCGGGCACCGGCTCGTCCATGCCCTTGACTTTCTGGAACGTGTAGTTCTTGCACAGTTCCTTGTCGAAACCCAGCCGCTGGGCCAGCTGGTACATGATCATGTGGTCGGTGCGGCTCTCCCACAGCGGCTCGATGACTTTTTCGCGCCACTGGATGGAGCGGTTGGAGGCGGTGCACGAGCCGCTGGTCTCGAACTGCGTGGCCGCGGGCAGCAAGTACACCGCGCGGTTGGGGTTGAGATCGGCCGGATCCCCGGGCATGGCTGCCATCGCCGCCGTCGCCGAAGGATACGGGTCGATGACGACCAGCAAGTCGAGCTTGTCCAGGGCTTTTTTCATCTCCAGCCCGCGCGTTTGCGAGTTGGGCGCATGCCCCCAAAAAAACATGCCGCGGATGTTGGGCCCTTGGTCGATCAGCTCGTTTTTCTCCAGCACCCCGTCGATCCAGCGCGAGACGGTGATGCCGGGTTTGGTCATCATGCCCTCGGCGTAGCGGGACTTGATCCAATCAAAGTCCACGCCCCACACGGTCGCGTAATGCTTCCACGACCCCTCGGCCAGGCCATAATAGCCGGGCAGCGAGTCCGGATTGGGGCCGACGTCGGTGGCGCCTTGCACGTTGTCGTGCCCGCGGAAGATGTTGGCCCCACCACCGCTGACGCCGATATTGCCCAACGCCAGTTGCAAGATGCAGGAAGCGCGCACCATGGCATTGCCGATGGTATGCTGCGTCTGCCCCATGCACCAGACGATGGTGCCCGGCCGGTTCTCGTGCATCATCTTGGCCACTTTGAAGACCTGCTCCTCCTTGACGCCGCAGGCTTCTTCGACCTTGTCGGGAGTCCACTTGGCCAGCACCTCCTCGCGGACTTTATCCATGCCGTAGACGCGGTCGTGGATGTACTGCTTGTCTTCCCAGCCGTTTTTGAAGATGTGGTAGAGCACCCCAAACAGGAAGGGGATGTCGGTGCCTGAGCGGATGCGCACATATTCATCCGCCTTGGCGGCCGTGCGCGTGAAGCGCGGATCGACCACGATCATCTTGCAGCCCAGCTCCTTGGCGTGCAACATGTGCAGCATGGACACGGGGTGCGCCTCCGCCGCGTTGGAGCCGATGTACAACGCCACCTTGCTGTTTTGCATGTCGTTGTACGAATTGGTCATCGCCCCGTAACCCCAGGTGTTGGCCACGCCCGCCACCGTCGTCGAGTGGCAGATGCGCGCCTGGTGGTCGCAGTTGTTGGTGCCCCAAAAGCTGACGAACTTGCGCAACAAATAAGCTTGTTCGTTGCTGTGTTTGGACGAGCCGACGAAATACACCGAATCCGGCCCGCTTTCATCGCGTAGCGCTTTCATCCGGGCCACGATTTCGTCGTAGGCTTGATCCCACGTAATGCGCTGGTATTTGCCATTGACCAGCTTCATAGGATAGCGCAAGCGATATTCGCCATGCCCGTGCTCACGTATCGAGGCACCTTTCGCGCAATGAGCACCCAAATTGATGGGCGAATCGAAAACGGGCTCTTGCCGCACCCAGACACCGTTTTCGACAACGGCATCGATGGCGCAACCGACCGAACAATGCGTGCAGACGGTGCGCTTGACCTCGATCTTGCCGCCCACCTCGCCGGGTGCAGACTTTGCTGCGGCTTCGGCACGCCGAACCAACGACAACTGGGTGGCCGCCAAACCAACACCCAGCCCGAGCCCCGAGCGGCGCAGAAACGTTCGGCGATCGACCGTGGGAATGGCACGCGCCAGCCCCTGACGCAGACGATCGACCAGGGCCCCTTCGGCGCGCGACCCGTGGGTCCGTGCAGACGTTTTGGTCAGTAGCATGGCAGCGCTCCTCAAATGCGGGCAGTGCGGTAGTAGTGCTCGACGTGGGCAGAGACGTGATAGCCACCGCCGCGGTTCGGGGTGGGGCGGCTCGGCGATGACTGCGCGGGGGCCACCGGGGTGGCAGGCACGACACTGGCGACGGCGGCAGCGGCACCAAGAGTGCCCGCCGCGACGAACCAGCGTCGCCGGCCGGCAACGAAAGCGGATGACTTGGATTCCATGGGACTCTCCTCGGGCTGCACGCAAGTCGGCGCACTCACCTTGCGCCAACGTGTTTGGTGCAGTAAGGCTAACGCCGCTGGAGCCAGCGCGCAAGGTGAGAAATGTCAGGTACCTCCTCGTACGCCGCGGGAGGTCCGTCGAGAGGTCCATTCAAGCGATGCTTGGTTTTCGATTCAAGCAAACTTCATTCCATCAGCCGTCGATGATGAATGGATTTTTGACGCGATGCAACATATGAAACCATGGTGACGCGTTCACCGACCGTATGCCTGAACGCTGCGTTTGGCGCGTCCGATTTGACGGACGCGCTGCGACAATTTGTCGCAAGCGCGCCCGCCATGGCCACCCCATCACCCTGTCTCGTACGTGACACATTCCGACTTTTTTGGTCGGAATTCATACAATCCCGGGCATGACGATTCCCGCATCGCCCTCCCCCGCCGAAAACAAACCGGACGCGTGGCCCGAAGGCTCGATCCTGATCGTCGACGACGAGCCGGGCATGCGCAACTTTCTCATCAAGGTCTTGGCTCCGCGCTGCCGGTTCGTTGCCGCCGCGGGCAGCGCCGAAGAAGGGGCGCAGTGGATGCGGACCCAGCGCTTCGACGTCGTGATTCTGGACATTGCCTTGCCGGGCCAAAGCGGCGTGCAGTGGCTGCAGGCGCTGCGCGCGCAGGGTTATATGGGCGAGGTGATCCTGATCACCGCCTTCGCGGCACTCGACACCGCCATCGAGGCCTTGCGGGCAGGGGCGTCGGACTTCATTCTCAAGCCGTTTCGGGTACCACAGATTCTCAACGCCATTCGACAGTGCCACGAAAGGGCGCGCCTGCGGCGGGAAAACTTCGTGCTGCGGCGCGCCGCCACCGTCTCACGCTCCATCGGTACCCCCTTGATCGGCGAATCGCTGGCCACCCGCCAGTTGCGCGCCACGATCGAGCGCATCGGCCCCACGCCCAGCACCGTGCTGCTTCAAGGCGAGTCGGGCACCGGCAAGGAGCTGGTGGCGCGCGCACTGCATGCCTGCAGTCCGCAAGTCAACCGGCCCTTCGTGCCGGTGCAGTGTGGCGCGCTGTCGCCCGAGCACATTGCCCAGGAGCTGTTCGGCTTGGCCCGCGGCAACCAGATGGCCAGCGACGGTCTGTTCGTGTACGCGGAAGGGGGCACGTTGTTCTTGGACGAAGTGGCCGACCTGCCGCTGCCGGTGCAAGCCAGCCTGCTGCGCGTGCTGGAGGAGCTGCAGGTTCGCCCCGTGGGCAGCCAACAGACGATACCGGTAGATGTGCGCATCATCGCCGCGACCAACCGCTCGCTGGCGGACGAAGTAACGGCTGGCCGGTTCCGCGAGGATCTCTACTTTCGCCTGCGCGTGGTGGACATCACACTGCCGCCGCTGCGCGAGCGCCCAGAGGACATTCCGATGCTGGTCGAGCACTTCATTCACGTGTTGGCGCCAGCGCTGGGCGTGGCTCCGCTGCAGGTGAGTACCGAAGCCATGGCCCTGCTGCGTGCCTACCGCTGGCCGGGCAATGTGCGCGAGCTGCGCAACTGGGTCGAGCGCTCCCTCATCCTGGGCGAGGTCAACGTCTCGGCGCTGTATCCGCCGCTGCACGCAGCCGCGCCCGCGGTGGCAGGGGACGGGTTGGACCTCGAAACCCTGCAGCGCCGCCATATCTTGGCCGTGCTCGAATCGGTGGGAGGCGATAAAGCACGCGCCGCCCAACTGCTCGGGGTATCGCGGCGCACCCTGGAGCGCCGCGTGGCCGAGTGGGCAGCGCAAGGGGGAGCCGGAACGTGATCGCGATCGTGCAGCGCTGGCGCGAGCGCCTGGGCCGCTCGGTGCGGCTGAAGTTGCTCGCGATCGCGCTGGCGCCACTATTGATCGCGCTGCCGTTGTTGCTGCTGGCGCTGTCCGCGTGGACCGACTTTGCCTACGATCGCCTGTTGCACACCAAGGTACGCGCCGACTTGGCGGTGGCCCGGGGCTATTTTGGCCAGGTTCTGGCCGAAGTGGGAGCAGGCACGCGCGCGGCAGCCATCTCACACGCCCTGCACGAAAGATTGCGGACCGCCCGCGCACGCCAGTCGCGCGAGCCACGAGGTGCCCCGCTCGACGATCCGGCACTGCTCGACTGGCTCGAGCGCGAACGAGCGCGCTTGGGGCTGGACTTTTTGGTGCTGCGCCCCATACACGACTCCATGGCGGCGCCTGCCCAAACCCTTGACAGCGCCGCTCGCCTGGTCGTCTGGTCTGCGGCGCAACTGGAGACGCACGCACCGGGCCTGGCAGCGCGGGCGGCCATCCCGCTGATGCCCACGCGCAATGCCGCGCCCACCGACCGGACCATCGAAGACCGAGCGATGCTGATGCTGGCGAGCATGCCAGTGCCCCCGGATGCACCCGTGCCAGGACTGGTACTGCATGGAGGGCTGCTGCTCAACCATAACCTCGACTTGATCGATCACATCAACCGCATTGTCTATCCCGAGGGGGCGCTGCCTTTCGGTAGCCAGGGCACGGCCACGCTGTTCCTCGACGACGTGCGCATCAGCACCAACGTGCGGCTGTTTGGCGATCGGCGTGCCATTGGCACGCGCGTGTCGCAAGCGGTGCGCGACGCGGTGCTCGAACAGGGCCAGACGTGGCTGGATCGGGCCTTCGTGGTCAATGACTGGTACGTCAGCGCGTACGAACCCCTGCACGACGCATCGGGGCACCGCATTGGCATGCTGTACGTCGGCATCCTCGAAGCGCCGCTGCGTTGGGTACGCCTGGGGGTGCTGATCGGTACTGCGGCGCTGTTCGCGGCCGTCATGGTGGCGACGGTCGCGTGGTCACTGCGCTGGGCGCGCGCGCTGATCCAGCCGGTGGAGCGCATGCATGCCACCATGCGGCGCATCGAAGAGGGCGACACGACGGCACGGGTAGGCCCGCTGCCGTCGCAAGACGAACTCGGCACGCTGGCCCAGCACCTGGACCGACTGCTGGACGTGATCGCCGACAACACCCAACGCTTGCGATCGTGGGGAGAAACGCTGGACCGTGAAGTGGCCGAGCGCACACGCGAGCTGCGCTTGGCCCAGCAACAACTGGTGAAATCCGAAAAGCTCGCCGCCATCGGCCAGCTAACCGCCAGCGTCGCCCATGAAATCAACAATCCCATCGCCGTCATCCAGGGCAACCTGGACCTGATCCGCGAAACCCTGGGCCCCGCCGCCGATCCGGTCAAAGCCGAAATGGCGCTGCTCGACGCGCAGATCGAGCGCATGCGGCTGATCGTGACGCGCCTGCTGCAATACGCGCGTCCGACGGAGTTTGCGGGCTACGTGGAGCCGCTGACCCTGTCATCCGTGGTCGATGACTGCTTGGTACTCGTGGCCCACCTGGTGCAGCAGCGCCAGCTGGTCGTCACGCGTGACGACCGTGCAGACGTACGGGTAGCGTGCAACCGGCAAGAACTGCAGCAAGTGGTGATCAATCTGTTGGTCAATGCCATCCAGGCATCGCCTGCGAGTGGGCGGCTGGAGTTGAAGACGGGCGACTGGATAGAAAACGGCCGCCCAGTGGGCGCGTGGCTGGCCGTGATCGACGAGGGGCCGGGGCTGGATGCCACGGTGCGAGAACGGTTATTCCGCCCCTTCTTCACCACCAAGCCCGAGGGCAACGGGCTGGGCCTATGGATCAGTCTGGGATTGGTAGAGCGCTACGGGGGTCGGCTGGAGGCCGACAACCGAACCGATCGGTCCGGGGCGATCTTCCGCGTTTGGCTCTACAGCGAGCCGCAAGAACCAACGCCCGCCGCCGGCAGCGCAGAGCTGCCAACGGAGCCGGGTGCCTGACGCGGGGTCACAACAGGTCGAATGCCTGCGCCTCGACTTGCATGAAGGCGCGGGTGAAAGCGGCCAGCGCGGCGTAGAAACGGGCATTGGGTTGGGCCTCGATCGCATCGCACAGCGCGACCACCCACGGCTGCAGGTGGCGGGCGAAGAACGCTTGCTGGCGCGCCAGGTTGCACACGGCTGCATCGTCACCAGCGATGAGGTAGCGCATCACCTCGCACAGATAGGCGATGTGATCTTCGGTCTCCGGCATCGTCTCGCTGCGGCCCAGACCGAGCGCTGCCAAATCGTCCCGCAGCGCTGCCAGCGGCTTGTCGTTGAGAAAGCCGCACAAGTAGTGCGAGCCATAGAGGTGCACCTCGGGGCGCCCGACGCCGACGAACAGTGCCTCGTATTCGTCGCGGATGGCCGGCGCCGTTTGGGCGCGAGCCGCCGCCACCAGGGCACGCCAGGGTTCTTGCAGAAACGCGCCGTCGGCACCCACTTCGGTCACCGACACCCGCAGTCGCGCGAGCAGCGTCTCATCGGGCGGGGCATAGAACAGGGTCGCCAGCACGCCATAAATCTCGGCGCGTGCCGTCTCCTCGTCGAACGCAGAGCGTGAGGGCATCGGATGCACGGTGACGGTGGTGGACGACATGGTGGCACGGCTCCTCACAGATCGGTGATGCGGGCTTGCGGACCGGTGTGGATGTCGATCACCCGGCAGTCGCCGCACATACGCAGCCGTTCGGCGGCCGCGCCCTGAAACATCGCATGACCAGCCAGGCGCGCGATCATGGTCTCCACCCCTTTGAGCGTGCCGAAGGGCTTGCCGCAACGCACACATCGGAATGGCTCCTGCTCGTGCAGGATGCGGGCCTGCCGACGCTGCCCGTCCAGCCACAGCCGGGGCTGCAACCGCAGGGCCTGTTCTGGACAAGTCTTGACACACAAGCCGCACTGAACACAGTTTTTTTCGATGAAGCGTAACTGCGGCGCAGTGGGATTGTCCTGCAGCGCGCCCGTCGGGCAGGCCCCCACGCAGCTCATGCACAGCGTGCAGGCCTCGGTGTCGAGGTGCAGCGTGCCCAGCGGCGCCCCGGTGGCTGGCAACACGATCTCGGCACCGATGGGGGCAGGTGCCTGGGCGATCAGGTGCTCCAGCGCCAGTTCCAGCGTGGCCCGCTTATCCGCTTGCACCGCGTAGCTGGCCACCATTGCCACACCGCGCGCCGCCGGCACCCGAGCCGCTTGGTCGAGCGTGGCGATATCGCGCGCATCGCGCGCCTGCCACAGGCGGAAGTGCTCCCCCTCGTAGCCCAAGCCTTGCAAGATGGCTTCCGCCACGGCCATTTGGGCTTGCAACGCGTCGCGATACTGGGGCGCTTCCTCATCGGTCAGCAGCACCCAAACCTGGCTGGCGCCGTAGGCGATGGCGGTCAACCACAACTCCAGCCCGACGCTTGCGGTGTGCCACAGCGCCCACGGGAGCACACGGGCTGGCACGCCGTGCACGTCGCGGTCCAATTGCGCTGCCCGGCCCCAGGCTTCGATGAGGCGCTGTCCCGCCGTTTGGCTGTGCAACAGCAGCACCGCATCGCGCCCGCCTGCGGCGCGAAACGTCGACAGCAGGGTCTTGAAGACCCGTCCTTGGTACGTGGCATCCGGGTAGGCATAGGTCAGTGCCCCCGTGGGACACACCGTGGTGCAAGCACCACAGCCGACGCACAAATGGGGCTCGACGACGATACGGTGGTGCGCCACGTCGCTGCGCACGGCGCTGGCCGAGCACACCTCCACGCACGCGCTGCAACCCACTTTTTCGTTGCGTGCGTGCGCACACAGGCGCTGCTGGTAGCGGAAAAACTTGGGCTTCTCGAAAGTGCCAACCGCGTCGCGCAACCACCACAGGCGCTCCACGCGCTGCTCGGCCCCCAGCGAGGGCGGCACGTGCACGTAGCCCTGCGGGAGGGCGTGCTGGGTGAACGCCGGCGCCGGACGCAGGTCGAGCACGGCGTCGAAGGTCGCTTCCTGCGGCTCGGGCTCGCGCTGAAAGTCGATGGCACCCGGTGCCTCGCACACCCGTACGCAGTCGCGATGGCTGCGGCAGCGCGCCAGGTCGATCTGGTAGTCCAACCCGATGGCGCCTTCCGGGCAGGCCGCGATGCATGCATTGCAGCGCGTGCACAGGTCGAGTGCGATGGGGTTGTCCTCTGCCCAGCGCAGCGTGAACTGCCCCAACCATCCGGTCAGGCTCAGCACACGGCCGGCCAGCACCGGGTCGCGCCGGTATTGTCCGCCGTCCCCACCCGTTGCCAGCAGCGTGACCTGCCACACGTCACGCAACCGATCGGCCATCGCTTCCGCCTCGGGCAACGGACCGATGATGAGCAGCCGCCCCTGACTTTCGTAGCGCACCACGGGAACCGGTTCGGGATCCGGCAGACGGGCGACTGCCAACAGCGCGGCCATTTTCGGCATGGCGTGGGCAGCCTGCCGCGACCAGCCGCCGGTCTCACGCAGGTTGACGAAGCGGATCGGTCGCTCCTGCAATGGCACCGCACCCACGGTCGCCTCGGCCAGTTCGGTAAACAGCGGCTGCTCCTGCGTGCAGGCCACGACGAGCGCCTCCGGCAGGCGTGCTGCGCGCTGGAAAGCCGCGGCCTCGCGACGGCACAGCGTGGTGTGCACGTCCAGGTGTTCACCGAGGGCGCGGCTCAGGGCTGCGCCATCCAGCGGCATGGTGCGGTTGCAGTTGCAGACGAGCGTGGTCATGTCGCAGAAGCCTGGGGGCGATCGATGGGGTGGCGGGTGCACTCGGTCACGTCGGGGCAATCGGCGCCATCGGCCGTTTCGTCGCCCGACGGCGAGAGGGATGGCGGCTCCGCCCGTACCGCGTCGGCAGCAGCCGACTGTGCGGGGTTGGCCGCATGGGAGGCGTCCTCGGCCGACTTCGCCGACTCGGGGGCGGGCCGTTCGTCGAACAACCCCATGAACTGCGCCGCCACCATGCGGCGCGCCATCTCGGTCGGCAACGGATCGGGGCGCGAATAGTCGTCGATGTAGACGTCGAGCCCGTCCATCACGTTGAAGTGCGGGTCGGAAAACAGCTTGCGCAAGGCGGCATTGCGCACCTCAGGGGGCACCCGGCGGTCCACGAAGGGGCGGAAATCGGCGTCCAGCGTCAGCTGACGCACATCCTCCAGGGTGGGCGGCGGGGGGGACGTTGCGGGCGCCGGTGGCTGCGAACTCCCCTCGCGCCCCTGCTCGACCTGGGTCACATCATCAACTGGCACCACGGCCCGATCCACCGCTGGCGACACCGATGGCGGGCAGCCGGGCGCCAGCTCAGCCATCGGTTCGGGCGGGTGCCCCTCCTCGGGCGGCAGCGACTGCCCTGCGCGGGCCAGCGCCTTGCGGCGCGACCAGCGTGAGAAAAACCCCTCTTCATCCGCACTCATGTCCCCTCCTCGCGCGCAGGGCGTGCGCCGGTGCTGATGCGCACGGACTGCCCAAACCGATCCGTCAGCGGCTGAAAACTCGCCGGTCTGGCCCGACGTTTGGGCTCGGGCCGGTAGTGCCGCTGCACGAACCGCGCCATCCAGCCGATGACGTCGGCAGGCGCGGGCACCTGGTCCACCCGCTCTTGGGCATCGAGCCAGCGCCCCGCGTCGTGGTAGCTGAGCGTGACGATCTGGGGTTCGGGTAAATCGTCGTCGGTCTCCCCCGAGCGCCACATCACCCAAAAGCACGGCTGCGGCGCGGTCAGGTTCAAATACAAGCCCTCGGCATCCTCCGGGTGCAACGACACGACGTAGCCCGGAAAACCCCAATGACTCTGGGCGGCCGACGCGGGGGCATCACAAGGCTCGAGCGCCACCGGCCCGCGCCCGGCCAGTGTCGGCCAGACGGCGCAGGTCAGCTCGTGCGGCCCCTGCAGCACCTGCACGTCTGCCAGCGTCCAGCGCCACGGCTGCCAGCGCGCCATCGGGCCCGGCACGGGCTCGCGTCGCATCACGACGCCCGTCACGATCCGCTCCGCCGCCCGGGGGGCAGGAGAAGGGTTGCTGCCCGTCAGCATATCCATGGTCTGCACCGGAGCCGATGTCGCTTACGTCTCTCGACTGATGGTGATCGTGGGAAACTTACTCGATGTCAGGTCCCGGACGATTGCATTGATCCGCGACGTCGTGCATTATTCATAGGTCGCGAGACGATGCGTGAGCTGATCGAGGAGCTACGGAGGCAAAAGTCATGATGGTTCGACTGCACAAGAACGCCACCACGACCCCTGCGACCCGGCGCTACATCCAAAGCTCGAACCTGCCGGTGAGGCGTCTTGCCCGGGAACTCGGGGTGTCGGAGGACACCATCCGACGCTGGAAGAAACGCACCGACGTCGAAGATCGTCCGCACACGGCGCACCGTCTGCAGACGAACCTGACCCCGTTTCAGGAGGCGGTCGTGGTGGAGCTGCGCAGGACCTTGATGCTGCCTCTGGACGACCTGCTGGCTGTGGTTCGTGAGTTCATCACGCCGAACGTCTCTCGATCTGGCCTGGATCGCTGCCTGCGCCGCCACGGCGTCGGTTCGCTCAAGGCCCTGCAGCCCAAAGCGGAAAAGCCTGGGCACAAACCCTTCAAGTCCTATGAGCCGGGGTTCGTGCATCTGGACGTGAAGTACCTGCCGCAGATGCCCGACGAGGACAAACGCCGCTACCTCTTCGTGGCCATCGACCGGGCGACGCGCTGGGTGTTCGTGGCCATCTACCCGGAGAAGACAGCCGCCAACGCCCGGCGCTTTCTGAGCTCGCTCATCGAGGCGGCCCCCTTTCGTCTGCACACGATCCTCACCGACAACGGCAAGGAATTCACCGACCGCTTCATCACCCGGGGAGAGCGCACCCCCACGGGAGCACATGCCTTCGATGAACTGTGCCAGGCGCTCGACATCGAGCATCGGCTGACCAAACCGCGCCGCCCGCAGACGAACGGCATGGTCGAGCGCTTCAATGGGCGCATCAGCGAGGTACTCGCCACCCATCGCTTCGACAGCCGCGAAGCGCTGGAGGCAACGATTCATCGCTACGTCTGGCTGTACAATCACCACATCCCCCAGAAAGCCCTGGGACATGTCCCGCCCATCGAGGCCATGAAAAGATGGTACAAAGAAAAACCGGAACTTTTCATAAAAGTGCCACGTAATCGTCCGGGACCTGACATATAGGGGACGTCGCCCGGCATGGCTGCGACCGGAAAGAGCGCAAAGAAGTTGACGTGCATCGACGCCCAGTCCACCTTGCGCAGGCTCGTGATGCGCGCCTCGTGCGCCACGCCCGCAATGTCGAAGGTCAGGCGCTGGCCCAAGCGCAGCCCCAGTGTGTCGGCCAGCCCGGTTTCGATACTGATGGCACCGGCTTCGTCGGGCTGCCAGCGCCCAGCGGCCAGTGGGTTGTGCGTGGGCAAATCGCGGCTGTACGACAGGTTGAACTCGCGCTCGACCAGCCGCTGCGCGCGGTCGCCCTGGAATTGCTCTGGCCTTACTGGTTGGCCGTCGATGGCCACCAGCCGCCCCCGCACCATGGGGTACCAGTCGTAGCGTGCCACGCCGTGTTCGCGCAGATGAGCACGGAATGCCTCGGCTTGATCGGGCTGGATATTGATAACGAAGCGGTTGGGTGCGTCCGGGGGTGTGGCGCGCCGCCAGCTGTCGATGAGGTCGGTACGCAGCAGCACCAGCAGCAGCAGCGCCAGCAGCCCCACCGCCAGGCTGGCCACCTGCACCACTGCGTAGGCCGGCCGGGCCGTGATCTGGCGCGTCGCCAGCACCAGCCAACGCGGTGCGTGCGATTCGCGCACCAACACCCGCAGCAGCGACAGCGCCCCCCAGGCCACCCCGGCAAACACCGCGACGGCCACGGCAAAGCCCCCCACCGCGATGCCCCCTAGTGTGATGTCGCCGCTGGCAACGAGCAGCAACAGCGCAAACCCGAGCGCACCGCCCACGAGCACCGCGAGGGACGCGGCGCGCACCCCGCCGACGTCGCGCCGGATGACGCGCAGCGGCGGCACCCGCGCCAGTTGCAACACGGGCGGCAGCCCGAATGCCGCCATCAACGTCAACCCCACACCCAGCCCCAGCCCCACGGGGCGCCAGCCCGGCAGCGGCAGGTCGGCCTGCAGCAAGCCGGACAGCCACCACACGAACACGAAGTGCACCGCCCACCCGATGAGCGTGCCCAGGACGGCCGCCGCCAGACCGGCCAGGCCGAACGCCACGGTGTACGAGCGCGCCATCGTGCCTTGAGCCAACCCCAGCACGCGCAGCATGGCGCAATCGTCCAAGTGGCGCTGGGCATACTGGCGCGCTGTCACCGCTACCGCGACCGCCGCCAGCAGCGCCGTCAGCAGCGCCACCAAGCTCAAGAACTGCTCGGCCCGGCGCAGGGTTTGCTGCAACTCGGGGCGACCCGACTCCACGCTCTCGATCTGGGTGCCGCGCTCGCCCGTCGCGGCCACGCGGGCCTTGGCCCAGGCCTCGAAGCGGCGCACCGCCGCGTCGTCACCTGCCACGGCCAACCGGTATTGGATGCGGCTGGCCGGCTGAACCAGCCCCGTGGAGTCCAGGTCGGCCTCGGCGATCAACACCCGCGGCGCAAAGGTCAAAAAACCCGCGCCACGGTCGGGTTCGAACACGATGACGCGCGCGATGCGAAATACCCGCTCACCCAGCCACAAGGGCTGGCCCACGCGCAACCCTAGAATTTCGAGCAGCGCGGCATCGACCCACGCCTCCCCCTGGGCAGGCACGCCCGGGCCGGGTTGGCCCACGCGGTCGTCGGGGTCCAGCGCGGTGCGCAGCTCACCCCGCAACGGATACCCGGGCGCCACCGCCTTGAGCGAGACCAGCCGCGCCTCGCCGCCGTCGGCATCGTCGGCGCGCGCCATGGTTGGAAAGGTCGAGTGACGCGTCACCGACAGCCCGAGCGCTCGTGCCTGTTGCTCGTAATCGGTCGCCAAGGCATGGTCGCTGCGCAGCACCACGTCGCCCCCCAGCAACTGCCGCGCGTCGCGTTGCAGCCCCCCCTGCAGGCGGTCGGCAAAAAAGGCCACGGCCGTCAGCGCTGCCACCGCCAGCGCGATCGCCAGCACCAGCACCGTCAACTCCCCGGCCCGCCAGTCGCGCCACAGCGCGCGCCAGCCCAGCGCCCAGGCTGAGGGTGGGCGCAGCATGGACGGGTAAGCCGTGGATGGATTCACGCCGATACGACCGGCCCGGCGCTCACTTGGTTCCGAAGATACGGTCGCCCGCGTCACCGAGACCCGGGACGATGTAGCCGTGGTCGTTGAGCCCGCGATCCACCGCCGGCGTGTAGATGGGCACGTCGGGGTGATGGCCGTGGAAGTTGGCAATGCCTTCGGGGCACGCCACCAGACACACAAAGCGAATAGAGCGCGGCGTCAACCGTTTGAGCAAATCCACCGCCGCCACGGCCGAGTTGCCCGTCGCCAGCATCGGGTCGAGCACGATGACATCGCGCTCTTCCATGCCCGAGGGCATTTTGAAGTAGTACTCCACGGGCTTGAGGGTCTGCGGGTCACGGTACAGGCCAATGTGGCCCACGCGCGCGCTGGGCAACACCTCCAGCATCCCGTCCAGAAACCCGTTACCCGCGCGCAGGATGGACGCCAGCACGGTTTTCTTGCCATCGATGACGCGACCGGTGGTTTTTTCCAGCGGGGTCTCGATGTCGACCTCTTGCGTGGGCATGTCGCGCGTGACCTCGTAGGCCAGCAGGGCGCTCAATTCATGGATGAGCTGGCGAAAGGTCTTGGTGCTCGTGTCTTTGCGGCGCATCAGCGTCAGCTTGTGCTGCACCAGCGGGTGATCGATGATGTGTACTTGTCGCAGACTGGGTTCGCTCATGGCGGTGGAGTATCCCACACCAGCCGGTGCGCGTGGGTGTAGCACAAAAAGCGGGTGTGGGTGGCGCGGCCGATGGCGCATAGCCCCAGGCGCTCGGCCACCTCCAACCCCATCTGGGTGGTGCCGCTGCGCGACACGACGATTGGCACCCCCATCTGCGCAGATTTGATGATCATTTCGCTGGTCAGCCGCCCCGTGGTGTAGAACACCTTGTCATCACCGCGAGCCACGTCTTCCCCCTGCAACGCCATCCAACCCGCGATCGTGTCCACCGCGTTGTGTCGGCCGACGTCCTCGACGAACAGCAGCAGCTCGTCACCGCGAAACAGCGCGCAACCGTGCACCGAACCCGCCTGCTTATATACCGAATCTTGCTCGCGAATCACGCGCAGGATGCCGTACAACTCAGACTGGCGCAGCCGGGCGTCGGGGTTGAGACGGATGCGCTCGACCTCGTCCATCAGCCCCCCAAAGACACTACCCTGGCCGCAACCGGTGGTCACCACGCGCCGGGCGGTGCGATCCTCGATATCGGCCAGACCATGACGGGTGCGCACCGCCGCAGCCCCCACGTCCCAGTCCACCGTGATCGACTCGATTTCATGTACCGACTGGATCAGGCGCTGATTGCGCAAATACCCCAGCACCAGCCACTCGGGGTGGGCGCCCAACGTCATCAGCGTGATGAGCTCGCGCTTGTCCACGTACACCGTCAACGGCCGCTCGGCAGGGATGCGCAGGGTGCGCCGCTGGCCGTACTCGTCGACGATCTCGACGGCCCGGGTCATCGCAGCGCTGGCCGCACTGAGCCGAGGCAACGGAGGCGCCAACGATCGGGATGGCAGCCCGCCGAAAGCCAGTGGTTCATTGAGCCACATGGAAGACCATCCTTCGAGCGGGCACGTTCAGGATTTTTTCGCCGCGGGCGGCGTCGTTGCAGCCGGCGCCGGCATACCAGCGGCCGTCGGCGGCACGAATGGCCCAGGATCGACACAAGCGGGCGCGTTGGCCGGCTTGGCAGCCTGCGGGTGGTTCTTAAAATAGTGGGCCGCAGCCTTGTCGGCGGCCTTGCAGGTCAGATAGGCGTCGACCTTCGCCTGGTGCGCGGCCTTGGCCTTGGCAACCTCGGCCGCAGCTTTCTGCTCGTCGGTCAGGTTGGGCGCAGGCAATTTGGCATGGGCAATACCCGTACCGAGCGCCGCCAACAGCCCCAGCACCACCGACACACGCAAAGAAGTCTTCATATCTGCATCTCCTTCCTCAAGCGCGAACCTCTGCAGACGAGGCGGCCGAAGCGGTTGAACTGCGCTCGGCTGGAATCCGACCAGCGCGAATGTCTTCGTACCACAGCTCATGGTGTTCGCGCGCCCAGGTCTCATCCACGTAGCCGGTCTTCATCGCTTGATAGGCGCCCTCGGTGCCAAGCGTGCCCATATAGATGTGACCGATAAACAGCGCGATCATCAGAATGGCAGCGCTGGCGTGGATCATGTGCGCAATCTGCATATTGCCCCGAAGGTAGTCGAACCCGGGCACCAGCTTGTCGAGCACCAGGCCGGAGCCCACCACCACCAGCCCCAGCGCGAACACCCCCACCCAAAACACGATCTTCTCGCCCGCGTTGAATCGGTGGGAAGGAACTTCTTCGCCCCCGAACAGGCCGCCGAACCGCTTGATCCACGCCCAATCCTCCTTGCGCGGCAGGTTGTCTCGCACGAAAGTCGCGAACACGATCAGCAACGAGACCGCAAACAACGGCCCGACGAAGTTGTGCACGTTTTTCAGGGCATACGTCAACCAGCCAAAGAGCGTCTTGCCGATGATTGGCAACAGAAGGTACTGACCAAACGCCATCACCAAGCCCGACACGGCCAGCAAAACGAAGGCGCCGGCGTTGGTCCAGTGTGCCGCCCGCTCGAACGCCGTGAAGCGCTCGATCTTGCGTCCCGTCTCGGCCCCATGCAGCTTGAGAGGCCCATGGCTGAAATAGAAGATGGCCACTGCCAGCAGCGCGATGAAAACGAGCGCCCCCCCATACGGCAGGATCCAGCGGTTGCGCACTTGGCGCCATGCCTCACCCGCGTTGGTGGGCGCCACGCCAGGATACTGCACCGTGGGCTGGATCAGCACCCCGTACTCGCGGTACGGAAAGTTGACCGTGCCTTCGACACCCTGCCCGACTTGGCGCCACATAGGCGCGTTGTTGCCCGGCTGAACCTGGGCACGCTCCGCGTTGCTTTGTGCGGCATAGCCTGGCAGCGTGGAGGCGTCGGACACCGCACGCGCAGGGGCTTCCGGCAACGCTGCTGTCGGCGCTGACTGTGCCGACACGGTTGCCGCCGCGACCAAAGTCGCCACGAGCAACCCACTGCGCAACGCAGTGACGGCGCTGGAGAGAAACAGGGCGTTCATGGCCAAGCTCCCGGAATCATTGGGCCGCGCTTGCGGGGCGGCTGTACTCGTTTTGCCCGTACTGTGCCCGCGCGCGTAGGTGCTGCGCCCATGAGGTCTTGTCACCGGTTGTCCAGCCACGTTCGGCAAACGGGCTGCCGCCCGCGCCGGTGTAGGGCGGTTGATCCGACTTGATGCCGCTGGCGGTTTGGGGTTTTTCGCCACAACCTGCCAGGCTCAATGCGATGGCCACGGCCCCCATCATCCATGTCAAACGGCGTGCGCTCATGGTCATGCTCCTGCCTTGGACTGGGCGCCGTACGCGGTACCCCATCCCCACACCTCGGCACCTTTGCCGCGTTGCACGACGCGAGTGCGGAAAATATCGGCGATGACATCGCCGTCACCGGCCAGCAATGCCTTGGTCGAGCACATCTCGGCACACGCCGGCAACTTACCTTCGGCAAGGCGATTGCGGCCGTACTTTTCGAACTCGGCTTGACTGCCGTTGGGCTCGGGGCCGCCCGCACAGAACGTGCATTTGTCCATCTTGCCGCGCACACCAAAGGTGCCCTGCGCTGGGAATTGGGGGGCGCCAAACGGGCAGGCGTAACTGCAATAGCCACAACCGATGCACACGTCTTTGTCGTGCAGCACCACGCCCTCTTCGGTACGGTAGAAGCACTGCACAGGGCACACCGCCATGCACGGCGCGTCCGAGCAGTGCATGCACGCCACCGAGATCGATTTTTCACCGGGCACGCCGTCGTTGAGCGTGACCACGCGCCGGCGGTTGACGCCCCAAGGTACCTCGTGCTCGTTCTTGCACGCGGTCACGCAGCCGTTGCACTCGATGCAGCGCTCGGCATCACAAATAAACTTCATGCGGGCCATGGCGTGCTCCTCAGGCGCGTTCCACGTTGCAGATCGTGGTCTTGGTTTCTTGCATCATGGTCACGATGTCGTAACCGTACGTCGTGGCGGTGTTGACCGCCTCTCCGCGCACGATCGGGTAGGCCCCCTCGGGGTAATAGGGCAACATGTCCTTGCCCTGCCAGCGCCCCGAAAAATGGAACGGCAGAAAGACGTGATCCTGCGCGACCCGCTCGGTTACCAGCGCCTGCACGTTGATGCGCGCTCCGGTGGGGGTGGTCACCCACACGCGGTCGCCGTTGCGAATGCCTCGCTGCGCCGCCGCCGCGGGGTGGATTTCGACGAACATCTCCTGCTGCAACTCGGCCAGCCAGGGGTTGGAGCGTGTCTCCTCGCCGCCGCCTTCGTACTCCACGAGCCGCCCGGAGGTCATGACGAGCGGGAATTTCTCGTGCAGCCGCTCCTCGACGTTCTTTTGCTGCAGGGTTTTGTACAGGATGGGCAGGCGCCAGCGGTTCTTCTGATCGTCGTGCGTCGGGTACTTGGCGATCAAATCGGGACGAGTGCCGTAAATCGGCTCGCGGTGCTGCGGGATGGGGTCGGGGAAATTCCACACGACCGCGCGCGCCTTGGCGTTGCCGAAGGGATGACAGCCGTGGTTCTTCATGAAGACGCGAATCATGCCGCCCGACAGGTCCGTCTTCCAGTTTTTGCCCTCGGCCGCCTTTTTTTCTTCTTCGGTGAGTTCGTCCCACCAGCCCAGCTTCTTGAGCAGGATGTGGTCCAACTCCGGATAGCCCGTGGTGATGTCGGCCCCCTTGGAATGCGAGCCGTCTTCGGCCAGCAAGCTGACGCCGTCGCGCTCGACACCGAAGTTGGCGCGGAAGTTGCCGCCCCCCTCCATGACATGCTTGGACGTGTCGTACAAATTGGGCGAACCCGGATGTTTGAGCTCGGGCTTGCCGAAGCAGGGCCACGGCAGACCGAAATAGTCACCGGTCAAGTCGTATCCGGTTTCTTTGTCGACGACGGTACCCTTGCACTTGAGCGTCTTGACATCGAACGCGTGCATGTGGCGCATGTGTGCCTTGATGCGCTCCGGGCTCTGGCCCGTATAGCCGATCGTCCACACCCCGCGGTTGATTTCACGCAGAATGTCTTCGGGCACCGGCTCGTCCATGCCCTTGACTTTCTGGAACGTGTAGTTCTTGCACAGTTCCTTGTCGAAACCCAGCCGCTGGGCCAGCTGGTACATGATCATGTGGTCGGTGCGGCTCTCCCACAGCGGCTCGATGACTTTTTCGCGCCACTGGATGGAGCGGTTGGAGGCGGTGCACGAGCCGCTGGTCTCGAACTGCGTGGCCGCGGGCAGCAAGTACACCGCGCGGTTGGGGTTGAGATCGGCCGGATCCCCGGGCATGGCTGCCATCGCCGCCGTCGCCGAAGGATACGGGTCGATGACGACCAGCAAGTCGAGCTTGTCCAGGGCTTTTTTCATCTCCAGCCCGCGCGTTTGCGAGTTGGGCGCATGCCCCCAAAAAAACATGCCGCGGATGTTGGGCCCTTGGTCGATCAGCTCGTTTTTCTCCAGCACCCCGTCGATCCAGCGCGAGACGGTGATGCCGGGTTTGGTCATCATGCCCTCGGCGTAGCGGGACTTGATCCAATCAAAGTCCACGCCCCACACGGTCGCGTAATGCTTCCACGACCCCTCGGCCAGGCCATAATAGCCGGGCAGCGAGTCCGGATTGGGGCCGACGTCGGTGGCGCCTTGCACGTTGTCGTGCCCGCGGAAGATGTTGGCCCCACCACCGCTGACGCCGATATTGCCCAACGCCAGTTGCAAGATGCAGGAAGCGCGCACCATGGCATTGCCGATGGTATGCTGCGTCTGCCCCATGCACCAGACGATGGTGCCCGGCCGGTTCTCGTGCATCATCTTGGCCACTTTGAAGACCTGCTCCTCCTTGACGCCGCAGGCTTCTTCGACCTTGTCGGGAGTCCACTTGGCCAGCACCTCCTCGCGGACTTTATCCATGCCGTAGACGCGGTCGTGGATGTACTGCTTGTCTTCCCAGCCGTTTTTGAAGATGTGGTAGAGCACCCCAAACAGGAAGGGGATGTCGGTGCCTGAGCGGATGCGCACATATTCATCCGCCTTGGCGGCCGTGCGCGTGAAGCGCGGATCGACCACGATCATCTTGCAGCCCAGCTCCTTGGCGTGCAACATGTGCAGCATGGACACGGGGTGCGCCTCCGCCGCGTTGGAGCCGATGTACAACGCCACCTTGCTGTTTTGCATGTCGTTGTACGAATTGGTCATCGCCCCGTAACCCCAGGTGTTGGCCACGCCCGCCACCGTCGTCGAGTGGCAGATGCGCGCCTGGTGGTCGCAGTTGTTGGTGCCCCAAAAGCTGACGAACTTGCGCAACAAATAAGCTTGTTCGTTGCTGTGTTTGGACGAGCCGACGAAATACACCGAATCCGGCCCGCTTTCATCGCGTAGCGCTTTCATCCGGGCCACGATTTCGTCGTAGGCTTGATCCCACGTAATGCGCTGGTATTTGCCATTGACCAGCTTCATAGGATAGCGCAAGCGATATTCGCCATGCCCGTGCTCACGTATCGAGGCACCTTTCGCGCAATGAGCACCCAAATTGATGGGCGAATCGAAAACGGGCTCTTGCCGCACCCAGACACCGTTTTCGACAACGGCATCGATGGCGCAACCGACCGAACAATGCGTGCAGACGGTGCGCTTGACCTCGATCTTGCCGCCCACCTCGCCGGGTGCAGACTTTGCTGCGGCTTCGGCACGCCGAACCAACGACAACTGGGTGGCCGCCAAACCAACACCCAGCCCGAGCCCCGAGCGGCGCAGAAACGTTCGGCGATCGACCGTGGGAATGGCACGCGCCAGCCCCTGACGCAGACGATCGACCAGGGCCCCTTCGGCGCGCGACCCGTGGGTCCGTGCAGACGTTTTGGTCAGTAGCATGGCAGCGCTCCTCAAATGCGGGCAGTGCGGTAGTAGTGCTCGACGTGGGCAGAGACGTGATAGCCACCGCCGCGGTTCGGGGTGGGGCGGCTCGGCGATGACTGCGCGGGGGCCACCGGGGTGGCAGGCACGACACTGGCGACGGCGGCAGCGGCACCAAGAGTGCCCGCCGCGACGAACCAGCGTCGCCGGCCGGCAACGAAAGCGGATGACTTGGATTCCATGGGACTCTCCTCGGGCTGCACGCAAGTCGGCGCACTCACCTTGCGCCAACGTGTTTGGTGCAGTAAGGCTAACGCCGCTGGAGCCAGCGCGCAAGGTGAGAAATGTCAGGTACCTCCTCGTACGCCGCGGGAGGTCCGTCGAGAGGTCCATTCAAGCGATGCTTGGTTTTCGATTCAAGCAAACTTCATTCCATCAGCCGTCGATGATGAATGGATTTTTGACGCGATGCAACATATGAAACCATGGTGACGCGTTCACCGACCGTATGCCTGAACGCTGCGTTTGGCGCGTCCGATTTGACGGACGCGCTGCGACAATTTGTCGCAAGCGCGCCCGCCATGGCCACCCCATCACCCTGTCTCGTACGTGACACATTCCGACTTTTTTGGTCGGAATTCATACAATCCCGGGCATGACGATTCCCGCATCGCCCTCCCCCGCCGAAAACAAACCGGACGCGTGGCCCGAAGGCTCGATCCTGATCGTCGACGACGAGCCGGGCATGCGCAACTTTCTCATCAAGGTCTTGGCTCCGCGCTGCCGGTTCGTTGCCGCCGCGGGCAGCGCCGAAGAAGGGGCGCAGTGGATGCGGACCCAGCGCTTCGACGTCGTGATTCTGGACATTGCCTTGCCGGGCCAAAGCGGCGTGCAGTGGCTGCAGGCGCTGCGCGCGCAGGGTTATATGGGCGAGGTGATCCTGATCACCGCCTTCGCGGCACTCGACACCGCCATCGAGGCCTTGCGGGCAGGGGCGTCGGACTTCATTCTCAAGCCGTTTCGGGTACCACAGATTCTCAACGCCATTCGACAGTGCCACGAAAGGGCGCGCCTGCGGCGGGAAAACTTCGTGCTGCGGCGCGCCGCCACCGTCTCACGCTCCATCGGTACCCCCTTGATCGGCGAATCGCTGGCCACCCGCCAGTTGCGCGCCACGATCGAGCGCATCGGCCCCACGCCCAGCACCGTGCTGCTTCAAGGCGAGTCGGGCACCGGCAAGGAGCTGGTGGCGCGCGCACTGCATGCCTGCAGTCCGCAAGTCAACCGGCCCTTCGTGCCGGTGCAGTGTGGCGCGCTGTCGCCCGAGCACATTGCCCAGGAGCTGTTCGGCTTGGCCCGCGGCAACCAGATGGCCAGCGACGGTCTGTTCGTGTACGCGGAAGGGGGCACGTTGTTCTTGGACGAAGTGGCCGACCTGCCGCTGCCGGTGCAAGCCAGCCTGCTGCGCGTGCTGGAGGAGCTGCAGGTTCGCCCCGTGGGCAGCCAACAGACGATACCGGTAGATGTGCGCATCATCGCCGCGACCAACCGCTCGCTGGCGGACGAAGTAACGGCTGGCCGGTTCCGCGAGGATCTCTACTTTCGCCTGCGCGTGGTGGACATCACACTGCCGCCGCTGCGCGAGCGCCCAGAGGACATTCCGATGCTGGTCGAGCACTTCATTCACGTGTTGGCGCCAGCGCTGGGCGTGGCTCCGCTGCAGGTGAGTACCGAAGCCATGGCCCTGCTGCGTGCCTACCGCTGGCCGGGCAATGTGCGCGAGCTGCGCAACTGGGTCGAGCGCTCCCTCATCCTGGGCGAGGTCAACGTCTCGGCGCTGTATCCGCCGCTGCACGCAGCCGCGCCCGCGGTGGCAGGGGACGGGTTGGACCTCGAAACCCTGCAGCGCCGCCATATCTTGGCCGTGCTCGAATCGGTGGGAGGCGATAAAGCACGCGCCGCCCAACTGCTCGGGGTATCGCGGCGCACCCTGGAGCGCCGCGTGGCCGAGTGGGCAGCGCAAGGGGGAGCCGGAACGTGATCGCGATCGTGCAGCGCTGGCGCGAGCGCCTGGGCCGCTCGGTGCGGCTGAAGTTGCTCGCGATCGCGCTGGCGCCACTATTGATCGCGCTGCCGTTGTTGCTGCTGGCGCTGTCCGCGTGGACCGACTTTGCCTACGATCGCCTGTTGCACACCAAGGTACGCGCCGACTTGGCGGTGGCCCGGGGCTATTTTGGCCAGGTTCTGGCCGAAGTGGGAGCAGGCACGCGCGCGGCAGCCATCTCACACGCCCTGCACGAAAGATTGCGGACCGCCCGCGCACGCCAGTCGCGCGAGCCACGAGGTGCCCCGCTCGACGATCCGGCACTGCTCGACTGGCTCGAGCGCGAACGAGCGCGCTTGGGGCTGGACTTTTTGGTGCTGCGCCCCATACACGACTCCATGGCGGCGCCTGCCCAAACCCTTGACAGCGCCGCTCGCCTGGTCGTCTGGTCTGCGGCGCAACTGGAGACGCACGCACCGGGCCTGGCAGCGCGGGCGGCCATCCCGCTGATGCCCACGCGCAATGCCGCGCCCACCGACCGGACCATCGAAGACCGAGCGATGCTGATGCTGGCGAGCATGCCAGTGCCCCCGGATGCACCCGTGCCAGGACTGGTACTGCATGGAGGGCTGCTGCTCAACCATAACCTCGACTTGATCGATCACATCAACCGCATTGTCTATCCCGAGGGGGCGCTGCCTTTCGGTAGCCAGGGCACGGCCACGCTGTTCCTCGACGACGTGCGCATCAGCACCAACGTGCGGCTGTTTGGCGATCGGCGTGCCATTGGCACGCGCGTGTCGCAAGCGGTGCGCGACGCGGTGCTCGAACAGGGCCAGACGTGGCTGGATCGGGCCTTCGTGGTCAATGACTGGTACGTCAGCGCGTACGAACCCCTGCACGACGCATCGGGGCACCGCATTGGCATGCTGTACGTCGGCATCCTCGAAGCGCCGCTGCGTTGGGTACGCCTGGGGGTGCTGATCGGTACTGCGGCGCTGTTCGCGGCCGTCATGGTGGCGACGGTCGCGTGGTCACTGCGCTGGGCGCGCGCGCTGATCCAGCCGGTGGAGCGCATGCATGCCACCATGCGGCGCATCGAAGAGGGCGACACGACGGCACGGGTAGGCCCGCTGCCGTCGCAAGACGAACTCGGCACGCTGGCCCAGCACCTGGACCGACTGCTGGACGTGATCGCCGACAACACCCAACGCTTGCGATCGTGGGGAGAAACGCTGGACCGTGAAGTGGCCGAGCGCACACGCGAGCTGCGCTTGGCCCAGCAACAACTGGTGAAATCCGAAAAGCTCGCCGCCATCGGCCAGCTAACCGCCAGCGTCGCCCATGAAATCAACAATCCCATCGCCGTCATCCAGGGCAACCTGGACCTGATCCGCGAAACCCTGGGCCCCGCCGCCGATCCGGTCAAAGCCGAAATGGCGCTGCTCGACGCGCAGATCGAGCGCATGCGGCTGATCGTGACGCGCCTGCTGCAATACGCGCGTCCGACGGAGTTTGCGGGCTACGTGGAGCCGCTGACCCTGTCATCCGTGGTCGATGACTGCTTGGTACTCGTGGCCCACCTGGTGCAGCAGCGCCAGCTGGTCGTCACGCGTGACGACCGTGCAGACGTACGGGTAGCGTGCAACCGGCAAGAACTGCAGCAAGTGGTGATCAATCTGTTGGTCAATGCCATCCAGGCATCGCCTGCGAGTGGGCGGCTGGAGTTGAAGACGGGCGACTGGATAGAAAACGGCCGCCCAGTGGGCGCGTGGCTGGCCGTGATCGACGAGGGGCCGGGGCTGGATGCCACGGTGCGAGAACGGTTATTCCGCCCCTTCTTCACCACCAAGCCCGAGGGCAACGGGCTGGGCCTATGGATCAGTCTGGGATTGGTAGAGCGCTACGGGGGTCGGCTGGAGGCCGACAACCGAACCGATCGGTCCGGGGCGATCTTCCGCGTTTGGCTCTACAGCGAGCCGCAAGAACCAACGCCCGCCGCCGGCAGCGCAGAGCTGCCAACGGAGCCGGGTGCCTGACGCGGGGTCACAACAGGTCGAATGCCTGCGCCTCGACTTGCATGAAGGCGCGGGTGAAAGCGGCCAGCGCGGCGTAGAAACGGGCATTGGGTTGGGCCTCGATCGCATCGCACAGCGCGACCACCCACGGCTGCAGGTGGCGGGCGAAGAACGCTTGCTGGCGCGCCAGGTTGCACACGGCTGCATCGTCACCAGCGATGAGGTAGCGCATCACCTCGCACAGATAGGCGATGTGATCTTCGGTCTCCGGCATCGTCTCGCTGCGGCCCAGACCGAGCGCTGCCAAATCGTCCCGCAGCGCTGCCAGCGGCTTGTCGTTGAGAAAGCCGCACAAGTAGTGCGAGCCATAGAGGTGCACCTCGGGGCGCCCGACGCCGACGAACAGTGCCTCGTATTCGTCGCGGATGGCCGGCGCCGTTTGGGCGCGAGCCGCCGCCACCAGGGCACGCCAGGGTTCTTGCAGAAACGCGCCGTCGGCACCCACTTCGGTCACCGACACCCGCAGTCGCGCGAGCAGCGTCTCATCGGGCGGGGCATAGAACAGGGTCGCCAGCACGCCATAAATCTCGGCGCGTGCCGTCTCCTCGTCGAACGCAGAGCGTGAGGGCATCGGATGCACGGTGACGGTGGTGGACGACATGGTGGCACGGCTCCTCACAGATCGGTGATGCGGGCTTGCGGACCGGTGTGGATGTCGATCACCCGGCAGTCGCCGCACATACGCAGCCGTTCGGCGGCCGCGCCCTGAAACATCGCATGACCAGCCAGGCGCGCGATCATGGTCTCCACCCCTTTGAGCGTGCCGAAGGGCTTGCCGCAACGCACACATCGGAATGGCTCCTGCTCGTGCAGGATGCGGGCCTGCCGACGCTGCCCGTCCAGCCACAGCCGGGGCTGCAACCGCAGGGCCTGTTCTGGACAAGTCTTGACACACAAGCCGCACTGAACACAGTTTTTTTCGATGAAGCGTAACTGCGGCGCAGTGGGATTGTCCTGCAGCGCGCCCGTCGGGCAGGCCCCCACGCAGCTCATGCACAGCGTGCAGGCCTCGGTGTCGAGGTGCAGCGT
This sequence comes from Tepidimonas sp. HKU77, assembly GCF_049728535.1. Classification (NCBI taxonomy): domain Bacteria; kingdom Pseudomonadati; phylum Pseudomonadota; class Betaproteobacteria; order Burkholderiales; genus Tepidimonas; species Tepidimonas sp. HKU77. The sequence goes on from NZ_CP187300.1 coordinate 554,351, forward strand.
GCCCAGCGGCGCCCCGGTGGCTGGCAACACGATCTCGGCACCGATGGGGGCAGGTGCCTGGGCGATCAGGTGCTCCAGCGCCAGTTCCAGCGTGGCCCGCTTATCCGCTTGCACCGCGTAGCTGGCCACCATTGCCACACCGCGCGCCGCCGGCACCCGAGCCGCTTGGTCGAGCGTGGCGATATCGCGCGCATCGCGCGCCTGCCACAGGCGGAAGTGCTCCCCCTCGTAGCCCAAGCCTTGCAAGATGGCTTCCGCCACGGCCATTTGGGCTTGCAACGCGTCGCGATACTGGGGCGCTTCCTCATCGGTCAGCAGCACCCAAACCTGGCTGGCGCCGTAGGCGATGGCGGTCAACCACAACTCCAGCCCGACGCTTGCGGTGTGCCACAGCGCCCACGGGAGCACACGGGCTGGCACGCCGTGCACGTCGCGGTCCAATTGCGCTGCCCGGCCCCAGGCTTCGATGAGGCGCTGTCCCGCCGTTTGGCTGTGCAACAGCAGCACCGCATCGCGCCCGCCTGCGGCGCGAAACGTCGACAGCAGGGTCTTGAAGACCCGTCCTTGGTACGTGGCATCCGGGTAGGCATAGGTCAGTGCCCCCGTGGGACACACCGTGGTGCAAGCACCACAGCCGACGCACAAATGGGGCTCGACGACGATACGGTGGTGCGCCACGTCGCTGCGCACGGCGCTGGCCGAGCACACCTCCACGCACGCGCTGCAACCCACTTTTTCGTTGCGTGCGTGCGCACACAGGCGCTGCTGGTAGCGGAAAAACTTGGGCTTCTCGAAAGTGCCAACCGCGTCGCGCAACCACCACAGGCGCTCCACGCGCTGCTCGGCCCCCAGCGAGGGCGGCACGTGCACGTAGCCCTGCGGGAGGGCGTGCTGGGTGAACGCCGGCGCCGGACGCAGGTCGAGCACGGCGTCGAAGGTCGCTTCCTGCGGCTCGGGCTCGCGCTGAAAGTCGATGGCACCCGGTGCCTCGCACACCCGTACGCAGTCGCGATGGCTGCGGCAGCGCGCCAGGTCGATCTGGTAGTCCAACCCGATGGCGCCTTCCGGGCAGGCCGCGATGCATGCATTGCAGCGCGTGCACAGGTCGAGTGCGATGGGGTTGTCCTCTGCCCAGCGCAGCGTGAACTGCCCCAACCATCCGGTCAGGCTCAGCACACGGCCGGCCAGCACCGGGTCGCGCCGGTATTGTCCGCCGTCCCCACCCGTTGCCAGCAGCGTGACCTGCCACACGTCACGCAACCGATCGGCCATCGCTTCCGCCTCGGGCAACGGACCGATGATGAGCAGCCGCCCCTGACTTTCGTAGCGCACCACGGGAACCGGTTCGGGATCCGGCAGACGGGCGACTGCCAACAGCGCGGCCATTTTCGGCATGGCGTGGGCAGCCTGCCGCGACCAGCCGCCGGTCTCACGCAGGTTGACGAAGCGGATCGGTCGCTCCTGCAATGGCACCGCACCCACGGTCGCCTCGGCCAGTTCGGTAAACAGCGGCTGCTCCTGCGTGCAGGCCACGACGAGCGCCTCCGGCAGGCGTGCTGCGCGCTGGAAAGCCGCGGCCTCGCGACGGCACAGCGTGGTGTGCACGTCCAGGTGTTCACCGAGGGCGCGGCTCAGGGCTGCGCCATCCAGCGGCATGGTGCGGTTGCAGTTGCAGACGAGCGTGGTCATGTCGCAGAAGCCTGGGGGCGATCGATGGGGTGGCGGGTGCACTCGGTCACGTCGGGGCAATCGGCGCCATCGGCCGTTTCGTCGCCCGACGGCGAGAGGGATGGCGGCTCCGCCCGTACCGCGTCGGCAGCAGCCGACTGTGCGGGGTTGGCCGCATGGGAGGCGTCCTCGGCCGACTTCGCCGACTCGGGGGCGGGCCGTTCGTCGAACAACCCCATGAACTGCGCCGCCACCATGCGGCGCGCCATCTCGGTCGGCAACGGATCGGGGCGCGAATAGTCGTCGATGTAGACGTCGAGCCCGTCCATCACGTTGAAGTGCGGGTCGGAAAACAGCTTGCGCAAGGCGGCATTGCGCACCTCAGGGGGCACCCGGCGGTCCACGAAGGGGCGGAAATCGGCGTCCAGCGTCAGCTGACGCACATCCTCCAGGGTGGGCGGCGGGGGGGACGTTGCGGGCGCCGGTGGCTGCGAACTCCCCTCGCGCCCCTGCTCGACCTGGGTCACATCATCAACTGGCACCACGGCCCGATCCACCGCTGGCGACACCGATGGCGGGCAGCCGGGCGCCAGCTCAGCCATCGGTTCGGGCGGGTGCCCCTCCTCGGGCGGCAGCGACTGCCCTGCGCGGGCCAGCGCCTTGCGGCGCGACCAGCGTGAGAAAAACCCCTCTTCATCCGCACTCATGTCCCCTCCTCGCGCGCAGGGCGTGCGCCGGTGCTGATGCGCACGGACTGCCCAAACCGATCCGTCAGCGGCTGAAAACTCGCCGGTCTGGCCCGACGTTTGGGCTCGGGCCGGTAGTGCCGCTGCACGAACCGCGCCATCCAGCCGATGACGTCGGCAGGCGCGGGCACCTGGTCCACCCGCTCTTGGGCATCGAGCCAGCGCCCCGCGTCGTGGTAGCTGAGCGTGACGATCTGGGGTTCGGGTAAATCGTCGTCGGTCTCCCCCGAGCGCCACATCACCCAAAAGCACGGCTGCGGCGCGGTCAGGTTCAAATACAAGCCCTCGGCATCCTCCGGGTGCAACGACACGACGTAGCCCGGAAAACCCCAATGACTCTGGGCGGCCGACGCGGGGGCATCACAAGGCTCGAGCGCCACCGGCCCGCGCCCGGCCAGTGTCGGCCAGACGGCGCAGGTCAGCTCGTGCGGCCCCTGCAGCACCTGCACGTCTGCCAGCGTCCAGCGCCACGGCTGCCAGCGCGCCATCGGGCCCGGCACGGGCTCGCGTCGCATCACGACGCCCGTCACGATCCGCTCCGCCGCCCGGGGGGCAGGAGAAGGGTTGCTGCCCGTCAGCATATCCATGGTCTGCACCGGAGCCGATGTCGCTTACGTCTCTCGACTGATGGTGATCGTGGGAAACTTACTCGAATAGTCCTTGGCGCGCGCCGCCACTGCGATGGCCACCTGCCGCGCCGCTGCAGCGTATATCTTGGCGATCTCGCCCTCCGGGTCGGCCACCACGGTCGGGCGCCCGGTGTCGGCCTGCTCGCGGATCTGCCGGTTCAGCGGCAGCGCGCCCAGGTAGGCCGCGCCCAGCTCCTGGGCCATGCGTTTGCCGCCGTCGGCACCAAAAATGTGCTCCGTGTGTCCGCACTGCGGACAGCAATAGACGGCCATGTTTTCCACGATGCCCAGGATCGGCACGCCCACCTTCTGAAACATCGTGATGCCTTTGCGGGCGTCGAGCAAGGCAATGTCCTGCGGGGTGGTCACGATCACCGCCCCGGTCAGCGGCACGCGCTGCGACAGCGTGAGCTGGATGTCGCCGGTTCCCGGTGGCATATCCACCAGCAGGTAGTCCAAATCCTTCCAGTTGGTCTGCCGCAGCAGCTGCTCCAGCGCCTGGGTGGCCATGGGGCCGCGCCAGATCATGGCCTCGTCCTTGTCCACCAGAAAACCAATCGACATGACCTGCACGCCGTAGTTCTCCAGCGGCTCCATGGTCTTGCCGTCCAGGCTTTCCGGCCGCCCCTCGATGCCCATCATCATCGGCTGGCTGGGCCCATAGATGTCGGCATCCAGGATACCCACACGGGCCCCTTCCGCCGCCAGCGCCAGCGCCAGGTTGACGGTGGTGGTGCTTTTGCCGACGCCACCCTTGCCGGACGCCACCGCGATGACGTTCTTGACCTGCGGCAGCAGCTGCACGCCGCGCTGGACCGCATGGGCCTGGATGCGGGTGACGATCTGCACCGACACGTTGTCCACGCCGGGCACGCCCTTGGCGGCCGCGATGAGCGCGCGCCGCAACTCGGGCCACTGGCTGCGCGCGGGGTAGCCCAGCTCCACCTCGAACGCCACATCACCGCCGCTGATTTGCAGGTTGCGCAGCGCCTTGGTGGAAACGAAATCCTTGCCGGTGTTGGGGTCGACGACGGTTTGCAGCGCGCGCTGCAGCACTTCGGGGTTGATGCTCATGGATCGGGTGTCTCCTGGTAACGGGTCAGTGTGGCCGATAACCGTGCAGTCTAGCCGCTGTCGGGCGATTTTCGCGCCGGCGCCGGCGAAGTGCCCTCAGTAAAATCGCGGACTTGTGCGACGGGTCACCTTTGCCCCTTGCCGGCCGCCCGATGGTCCGGCCCCGTTCGCCGTCACAGGACTGCCCCATGCCACAGCGCCGACTGTTCGTCACCACTGCCCTGCCCTACGCCAACGGCCACTTTCACATCGGCCACATCATGGAATACATCCAGGCCGACATCTGGGTGCGCACCCAGCGGCTGTTGGGGCACGAGGTGCATTTCGTCGGCGCCGACGATGCGCACGGCGCGCCGATCATGATCGCCGCGGAGAAGGCCGGCAAGACGCCCCAGCAGTTCGTGGCCGAGATTGCCGCCGGCCGCCAGGCCTACCTGGACGGCTTTCACGTGCGCTTCGACAACTGGCACAGCACCGACGCACCCGAAAACCACCAGCTCGCGCAGGACATCTACCGGGCGCTCAAGGCGGCGGGACTGATCGAGACCCGCACCATCGAGCAGTTCTACGACCCGGTCAAGGGCATGTTCCTGCCCGACCGCTACATCAAAGGGCAGTGCCCGCGTTGCGGTGCTGCGGATCAGTATGGTGACGCCTGTGAAGCCTGCGGCGCGGTTTACACGCCCACGGAGCTGCGCCAGCCGTACTCCGCGCTGTCGGGCGCCACGCCGGAGCTGCGCCAGTCTGAGCACTACTTCTTCAAGCTGTCCGACCCGCGCTGCGTGCAATTTCTGCAGGACTGGACCAGCACCCCCGGGCGCCTGCAGCCCGAGGTGGTCAACAAAATACGCGAGTGGCTGGGTGACGGCTCGGGCGGGGCACTGAGCGACTGGGACATCAGCCGCGACGCACCTTACTTCGGCATCGAAATCCCCGACGCACCGGGCAAATATTTCTACGTCTGGCTCGATGCTCCCATCGGGTATCTGGCCAGCCTAAAAAACCATTTCGACAAGGGACAGGCCGCGCAGCACTGGCACGCCCCGTCGCGCACCGCACAGAGCTTCGACGAGTTCGTGGCCGACCCGGCAGTGGAACAGGTCCACTTCATCGGCAAGGACATCACCTACTTTCACACGCTGTTTTGGCCGGCCATGTTGCATTTTTCGGGCCGCAAAACGCCCGCGCACGTCTTCGTGCACGGCTTCATCACGGTCAGCGGCGAAAAGATGAGCAAGAGCCGCGGCACCGGCATCGACCCCATGCGCTACCTGCGCCTGGGACTCAACCCCGAGTGGCTGCGCTACTACCTGGCAGCCAAACTCAACCCGCACGTCGAGGACGTGGACTTCAACCCGGACGATTTCGTCGCTCGCGTCAACAGCGACCTGGTCGGCAAATACGTCAACATCGCCTCGCGCGCGGCGGGCTTCATCACCAAGCGCTTTGGCGGGCAACTGGGCGCCATCTCGCCCGACGGCGAGGCGCTGCTGGACACCCTGCAGGCCGCGCTGCCTGCGGTGGCGCAGCTGTGGGCCGAGCGCGAATACGGCAAGGCCGTGCGCGACATCATGGCCCTGGCCGACCGCGTCAACGCCTACGTGGATCAAAACAAGCCCTGGGAGCTGGCCAAGGACCCGGCCCTGAGCGAGCGCCTGCACGACGTCTGCACCACCTGCCTGGAGGCATTCCGGCTGCTGACGGCGATGCTCAAGCCGGTGTTGCCTGCCACCGCCGAGCGGGTGGAGGCCTTCCTGCGCTGCGCGCCGCTGGACTTCGACAACGCACGCCAGCCCTTGGGGGCCGGACACGCCATTGAGCCCTACAGTCACTTGATGCAGCGCGTCGATGCGAAGACCCTGGACGCGCTGTTCGAGCCGGCTGCGGCCCCAGCGGCAGCCCCGTCCGCGCCCGCGCCGGGCGGGGAGCCGATCGCCCCCACCATCACCATCGACGACTTTGCCAAGGTGGACTTGCGCATCGCGCGCATCGTCGCGTGCGAGCGGGTCGAAGGCTCGACCAAGCTGTTGCGCCTGACGCTGGACGTCGGCGAGGGCCGCACGCGGCAAGTGTTCTCTGGCATCGCCTCGGCCTACACGCCCGAGCAACTGGTGGGGCAACTGACGGTGATGGTGGCCAACCTGGCACCGCGCCAGATGAAGTTTGGCGTCAGTGAGGGCATGGTGCTCGCCGCGAGCGCCGCCGACGGCGGCCAACCTGGGTTGTTTCTGCTGCAACCCCACGACGGGGCCACCCCCGGCATGCGGGTACGTTGAGCATCGCGTTGTGGATGGCGTACACTGCGGTCCGAATGGGTCCCACTCAGCGCCACCCCTCCCATCGCCGCTCCACCGGTCTGACGGCAAGGCGGCGTTTCATCACGCGGCTGCGCCACTGCGGCCCGCCCCATCCCCATCTCGCCGCCGAGGGGCTTTTCGCTTGCCAAACGTGGAATGGAGATGGGGATCATGGCGCAATGCAATGTTCACCGGTTTCGTCCCCGGCTGCTGGACGATCTTTCGGGTTATGACCGCACACGCCTGTGGCGTGACATCGGTGCAGGATTGACCGTCGGCGTGGTGGCACTGCCACTGGCCATGGCGTTTGCCATCGCCAGCGGGCTGTCGCCCCAGGCCGGGTTGTGGACAGCCATCGTCGCGGGTTTCGTCATCGCTGCGCTGGGCGGCACATCGGTGCAGATCGGGGGTCCTGCGGGTGCCTTCATCGTGATCGTCTACGGCATCGTGGAACGGCACGGGGTCGGCGGGTTGCTGGTGTCGACCTTCTGCGCCGGGCTGCTGTTGTTTGCCATGGGGTGGTTGCGGCTGGGCACCCTGGTGCGCTTCGTCCCCGTGAGCGTCGTGACGGGCTTTACCAACGGTATCGCCGTTCTCATCGGTCTGTCGCAGCTGCGCGATGCGTTGGGCCTGCAGGTGAGCAAGATGCCGGCGGATTTCGTGGGCATCGTGCGCACCGTCGCACAGGCGCTGCCCACGTTCAATCCTTACGCGGTCACGCTGACCGCCCTGTGTGTGGTCGGCCTGTTCATCTGGCCCCGGCTCTGGGCCCAGGATTCCGCCTTTCGCCAGCGGCTGCAGGCCCTGGAGGGCGTGTCGGCGCTGCGTGCCACCTCGCGCCTGCCCGCCCCCGTCGTGGCACTCATCACGCTCAGTGCACTGGCAGCATGGTTGGACTGGCCGGTGGAGACCATCGGCAGCCGCTTCGGCGGCATTCCCCAAAGCTTGCCAGCGTTGGTGTGGCCCGATGTCAGTTGGGACACCGTTCGCCAACTGGTCATGCCCACGCTGACGATCGCCGCGCTGGGCGCCATCGAATCCCTGCTGTGCGCGCGCGTCGCCGATCAGCTACACGCCGGGCGCAAACACGATCCCAACCAGGAGCTCATGGCGCAGGGCGTGGCCAACGCCTTGGTACCGTTCATCGGCGGCATGCCGGCCACCGGCACCATCGCGCGCACCGTCACCAACATCCGCAGCGGTGCGACCAGCGGGGTCGCCGGCATCGTTCACGCAGTCACGCTGGCCCTCATCGTCCTGCTGGCCGCCCCTCTGGCACGCCACATCCCGCTGGCGGTGCTCGCTGGCATCTTGTTGTTCGTGGCCTGGAATATGGGCGAGTGGCGTGCGTTTGCGCACATGCGGCGCTTCAGCCCCCATTACCGGCTGATGCTGCTGTCCACGTTCGTGGTCACCGTCGTGTTCGACTTGACCCTGGCAGTGGAACTCGGTCTGGTGCTGTCGGTGGTGCTGTTCGTGCGTCGCCAAAGCAGCCTCTTTCGCGTCACGGTGCAGCGCCGCGATGCGCAGCACGTCGACGCCCACTTGTACGGCTCGCTGTTCTTTGGTGCCATCACCAAGCTCGATCCGCTGATCGACGCCGTGGAAAGCGCGGCCGACGGCGTGCAGGTGCGGCTCGACGCGCGCGACCTGCAACTGCTCGACACGACGGGGCTCGATGCGCTGGAATCACTCGCCCAAACGATCGAGCGGCGCGGCGGTACCCTCGTCATCGAGCAGCTGCACGCGCAGCCGCTGTCGCTGATGCAGCGCAGCGGTTTTCTCGAGCGCGTGCATGGCTGGTCTGCCTGCGCCGACCCATCCACGGCGGGGCCCGCCTAAAATGCGCGCGTCGTTTTGTTGGATTGCGCACCACCATGAACCCGCTTGGTTTGCCTGATTACGTCTCGGACGCCACCCAGTTCCTCGAATCGCTCAAGCGCAACAAGCCCAGCCTGGAGGCCGAACAGCGCGCGGGCCGAGCCCTGCTGTGGGATCGGCCGCAGGATCGCGACTTCTGGCGCGAAGCGCAGCACGCCCGCGTGCCGCAAAAGCCCTACGTCTACCAAACCGAGCCGTCGCTGAAGTGAACGGCCCATTGGCCGAGCTCCCGCCTGCGCCCGCGCCAGCGACCGACCCACCGGCCGTGGTGGATCAGGTCGCGATCGCGCGCCTGTACGGCGAGCCCCTGTTTGCGCTGCCGCAGGACCTGTACATCCCGCCGGATGCGCTCGAGGTCTTTCTCGAGGCGTTCGAGGGACCGCTGGACCTGCTGCTGTACCTGATCCGGCGGCAAAACTTCAACATCCTCGACATCCCCATGGCCGAGGTCACGCGCCAGTATCTCGGGTATATCGAGCAGATTCGTCAGCGCAACCTCGAACTCGCTGCCGAATACCTGCTGATGGCGGCCATGCTCATCGAGATCAAGTCGCGCATGCTGCTGCCCCCGACGCCCAGCGCCGACGGCACGGAGCCCGAGGACCCGCGCGCGGAACTCGTGCGCCGCCTGCTGGAGTACGAGCAAATCAAGCTGGCCGCGCGCCAGCTCGAGGCGCTGCCGCAACTCGGGCGCGATTTCTGGCGCGCGCAGGTGCACATCGAGCAGTCGCTCACCCCGCGCTGGCCCGAGGTGTGCGTGGACGACCTGCGGGCGGCCTGGCGTGATATCCTGCGCCGGGCCCGACTCGCGCAGCGGCACACCATCACGCGCGAGACGCTGTCGGTACGCGAGTCGATGAGCGCGGTGCTGCGCGCGCTGCAGGGGCGCCGCTTCGTCGAGTTCACCGAGCTGTTCGACCCCGCGCGCGGTGTGGCGGTGGCCGTGGTCACCTTCGTTGCCATGCTCGAGCTGGCCAAGGAACACCTGATCGAGCTGACGCAGGCCGAGGCCTACGCCCCCATCTACGTCCGCTTGGCCTACGTGCCCTCTTGACCGGACACGCCCATACCGCTTGACCACGCCGCCACCATGACCGATTCCACCCCGAACCCGGCCCCACCACGCGACTACGACGTGCTCATCATCGGCAGCGGTCTGGCCGGACTGGCCACGGCCCTGCTGCTGCCCAGCGACTGGCGCGTGGCCATCGTCACCAAACGCTCCATCGCAGACGGCTCCAGCGGCTGGGCCCAGGGGGGGATCGCCGCCGTGCTGGCCGACGACGACAGCTTCGAGCAGCACATCCAAGACACGATGATCGCGGGTGCCGGCCTGTGCGATCCGGCCGCCACGCGCTTCACGGTCGAGCACGCACCCGAGGCGATCGCCTGGTTGCGCGAGTTGGGCACGCCCTTCACGGCCGAAGGCGACGGCCTGCACCTGACGCGCGAGGGTGGCCACAGCGCGCGCCGCATCGTGCACGCGGCGGACGCGACCGGCGCGGCCATCCAGCAAACACTCATCGAGCGGGTGCGTGCCGCCCGTCACATTGACGTGTTCGAAACCCACGCGCTGGTCGACCTGATCCTGAGCGACCGCCACGCCGCGCGCCGCGAACTGCCGCGGCGGGTGCTGGGCGCGTATGTGCTGGACGAGGCCACCGACACCATCGAGGTCTTTGCCGCCCCGCACACGGTGCTGTGCACGGGGGGCGCAGGCAAGGTGTATCTCTACACCTCCAACCCGGACACGGCCACGGGAGACGGCATCGCCGCCGCCTGGCGAGCGGGCTGCCGGGTAGCCAACATGGAGTTCATCCAGTTCCACCCCACCTGCCTGTACCACCCCAAGGCCAAGAGCTTTCTGATCAGCGAAGCCGTGCGCGGTGAAGGCGGCATCCTCAAGCTGCCCCCCCACCTGGGCAGCCACCGCTTCATGCCCGACCACGACCCGCGCGCCGAGCTGGCACCGCGCGACATCGTGGCACGCGCCATCGACTTCGAGATGAAAAAGCACGGCATCCCGTGCGTCTATCTCGACATCTCGCACCAGCCCGCGGCGTTTTTGCACGAGCATTTTCCCAACATCCTCCAACGCTGCGCCGAGCTGGGCATCGACATCACGCGTGAGCCCATCCCGGTGGTGCCTGCTGCCCACTACACCTGCGGCGGGGTGGTGACCGACCTGCGCGGCCGCACCGACCTGCCCGGCCTGTACTGTGTGGGCGAGGCCAGCTACACCGGGCTGCACGGCGCCAACCGGCTGGCCAGCAATTCGCTGCTGGAATGCCTGGTGTTTGCCCGCGCCGCCGCGCGTGACATGGCGGCGCAAGCGCGCATCCCCACAGCGCCCGTGCGGCCGTGGGACGACAGCCGCGTCATCGACGCCGACGAGCAAGTCGTCATCAGCCACAACTGGGACGAGCTGCGCCGCTTCATGTGGGACTACGTGGGCATCGTGCGTACCGACAAGCGGCTGGAGCGCGCCGCGCACCGCATCGCCCTGCTGCAGGCCGAAATCCAGGAGTTTTATGCGCGCTTTCACGTCAGCCGCGACTTGCTGGAGCTGCGCAACCTGGTGCAAGTGGCCGACCTGATCGTGCGCTGCGCCCAGCTGCGCAAGGAAAGCCGCGGCCTGCACTATAGCCGCGACTACCCCTACACCCTGCCGCAGGCGCGACCCACCCTCCTCACGCCCGACGCCCGATGAGCGCCCGCCCTGCTACCCCATGGCTGGCCTACGGGTCGCTGGCGGCCAGCATGGCACTGGTGGGCAGCTACGTGGCCCTGTCCAAACCGCTGGTGGCGGCGCTGCCGGTGTTCCTGCTGGCGTGGCTGCGCTACCTGATCGGCGCGGCCGCCATGGTGCACTGGCTGCGCAAACCGGCGTCGGAGCCGGCGCTCGACCGGCACACGCACGGGCTGCTCTTCCTACAGGCCCTGCTGGGCAATTTTTTGTTTTCGCTGTGCATGCTGTTTGGCGTCAGCCTGACCACGGCCAGCGCCGCTGGCGTCATCATGGCGGCCATTCCCGCCGTGGTCGCGCTGCAGTCGGCGCTCTTCCTGCGCGAGCGGCTGGATGCGCGCTCCGGTGCAGCGGTGGCCTTGGCGGCCGTCGGCATCGGGCTGTTTTCGCTCGACAAGGCCGCCCCCGGCGCCGCCGCGGCGCACGGCACGTGGCTGGGCATGCCGCTGCCACTGTGGGGCAACGCACTGGTCTTTGCCGCTGTCGTGTGTGAGGCCGCCTACGTCGTCATCGGCAAGCGGCTGACCGGTCAACTGGGCGCGCGGCGCATCGCGGCGATCATCAACCTGTGGGGCCTGGCGCTCATGACGCCGCTGGGCCTGTGGGCCGCGCTACGCTTCGACGGCTGGGCGCTGCTGTCGCTGGGCCTGTGGGCGCTGCTGCTGTTTTATGGCCTGGCCGCCAGCGTCTGGACGGTGTGGCTGTGGATGACGGGCCTGCGGCACGTACCCGCCGCCCGGGCTGGGGTGTTCACCGTGATGCTGCCCATCAGCGCGGCCACGATCGGTGTGCTGTTCATGGGCGAGCGGCTAACGCCGCTGCAGTGGCTGGCGTTTGGCGTGGCGCTGGTGGGGCTGGTGGTGGCGACCCTGCCCGGGCGCACGCCTACGCGCACCACAGACCCGTCGGCTGGGTGATGCCCATCCACAACGCCCAGCCGGACGTGGCCGCCAGCGCCAGCCCGGCCAAGCGGATGCCCCAGCCACCGGAGCGCGCCTGCGCCAGCCGCAGCAACAGCCACGGCCCTGCCGCCAGCGACACCATGGTCCCGATGGCAAACGCGGCCATGATGGCAGCGCCCGATAACGCCGACGCCGACAACGACGCCACCAGCAGCGCCGAGTAGAGCAGCCCACAGGGCATCAACGCCCAGCCGAGCCCGAGCGCCACGGGCGCGCGCGCGCCCAAGCGGGCCATGACCGGGCGCACCCGCCGCCAGACGGCCTGCGCCCAGCCATCCAGAAAGGCCGGCTGCCGCGCCTGCCACAGCAGCACCAGCCCGAGCACGAACGCCGCCACGTGCATCATGGTCCACACCGGCCGCAGCACCGCGGTCTGCTGCCCCAGCCAGCCCATGCCCTGTACCGTGCCGCCCGCCAACGCCCCCAGCAGCGCATAGCCGGCCAGCCGGCTGAACTGCCACGTCCACAGCGCCCGCTGCGGGTGCGGGCCAGCGGCACGGGCAATACCCGCGCAGGCGGCACCACACATGGTCACGCAGTGCGGGCCGCCGACCAGCCCCATCACCAGGGCCGACAGCGTCATCGAGGTCAGCATGGCACGATGCTAACAGCCCGCGGCTGGGCCTGCCGGTAGCACCTCAAATGATCTTGGAAAACCGCGCCCGGTCTTGATCGACCTGCAAGTAGCGGTCGAACACCATGGCGACGGCGCGCACCAAATACCAGCCCGTGGGCGTCACTTCGATGTGGGCATCGCCGATGCGTACCAGCCCATCGCGCTCGAACGCGCGCAGCTGCTCCAGCTCGCGCGCGAAGTGCTGGCGAAAATCGATCAGGTGCGCCAGATTGATCGACTCGAAATCGACCAACCCCTGGCACATGATGGCCATGATCACACTGCGGCGCAACAGATCCTCGCGCGTCAGCGCCAGCCCGCGCACGATGGGCAGCCGCCCTTGGTCGAGCGCGTCGTAGTACTCCTCCAGCGTCTTGGCATTTTGGCTGTAGGTGGCGCCGATGCGGCCAATGGCCGATACCCCCAGCGCGATCAGGTCGCAATCGGGCTGCGTGCTGTAGCCCTGAAAGTTGCGGTGCAGCCGCCCCTGCCGCTTGGCCACCGCCAGCGCATCGTTGGGCAACGCAAAATGGTCCATGCCCACGTACACATAACCCACGGCACTCAGATGGTCGAGCGACAGCGACAACATGGCCAACTTGTCCGCCGGACTGGGCAACTCCGCCGCGTGGATGCGCCGCTGCGGCTTGAAGCGCGCCGGCAGATGCGCATAAGCGTAGAGCGCGATGCGATCCGGCCGCAGGCGCTCGACGAGCTCGAGCGTGCGCCGAAACGACTCTGGGGTCTGCTGAGGCAGTCCGTAAATGAGGTCGACGTTGACCGACTCAAAGCCGATCTCGCGCGCCGCGGCCACGAGGGCGAACACCTGCTCGGCCGGCTGAATCCGGTGCACCGCCCGCTGCACCGCGCCATCGAAGTCCTGCACGCCAAAACTCAGGCGGTTGAACCCCAGTTGGTGCAGATGGGCCAAGCGCTGCGCGGTCACCGTGCGGGGGTCGACCTCGATCGAATACTCGCCCCCAGGGACGAGTTCGAAGTGGCGCCGGATCATCGCCATCAGGTCGGACAACTCCGCGTCGCTGAGGAAGGTCGGCGTGCCCCCCCCAAGGTGCAGCTGCGTCACGCGGTGCCCGCGCCCGACGTGTTCGGTCTGCAATTCCAGCTCGCGCGACAGGTAGCGCAGGTACTCCGCCGCGCGTTCGTGGTGCTTGGTCACCACCTTGTTGCATGCGCAGTAGTAGCACAGCGACTCGCAAAACGGGATGTGTACATACACCGACAGCGGCAGCGCCAGCGACCCCGCTCGCCGCTGTTGCAGGGCTTGCACGTAGTCACGCTCGGTAAACGCTTCGACAAACCGGTCCGCCGTCGGGTAGGACGTGTAGCGCGGGCCCGGAATGTCGAACCGGCGCAGCAGATCTTCGTCGATGACGTGTTTCACGGCGGGCAGCTCCATAGGCGACGAACTGTGCACCAGCGTAGCCTTGCGTGGGTTGACGTGAGTCAAACCCCCTGCGGGAGCGACGTTCCCCAAAACCCTGCAGGGCATGGGCCCACCGCACGGGGCGGCACGCGCATCGGGTTGTTATGATCGGGCGCATATCGTTCATGGCGAGTCTGCGCCTCGTTTCACCCACCTCTGCCTCACACCGGCCCCCATCGCCTCATGGATCTGCACAGCATCAAGGTCGCCTGCTCCAGCTGCAACCTGCGCGAGCTCTGCATCCCGGTCGGCCTCAAGCCGGACGAGATGGAGCAGCTCGACAACCTGATCAGCACGCGTCGCCGGGTGCGGCGGGGCGGGACCCTGTTTGCCGCGGGCGACGGCTTCACGTCGCTGTACGCGGTACGATCCGGATTTTTCAAGACCGTGGTCACGACGGCGGACGGCCGCGATCAGGTCACCGGGTTTCAAATGGCGGGCGAAATCCTGGGGCTCGATGGCATCGTGCAGGACAAGCACTCGTGCTCGGCCGTGGCGCTCGAAGACGCCGAGGTGTGCGTGCTGCCATTCGACAAGCTCGAGCAGCTCTCGCGCGAGTTCAGCACGCTGCAGCACCACGTACACCGCATCATGAGCCGCGAGATCGTACGCGATCAAGGCGTCATGCTATTGCTGGGCAGCATGCGCGCCGAAGAACGACTGGCGGCTTTTTTGCTCAACCTCGTGCAGCGCCTGCATTCGCGCGGCTTTTCACGCACCGAGATGGTGTTGCGCATGACGCGCGAGGAAATCGGCAGCTACCTGGGAATGAAGCTCGAGACGGTCAGTCGTACGTTTTCGCGCTTTCAGGACGAGGGCATCATCGAAGTCAAGCAGCGCTACGTTCGCATCCTCGACCCGGACGCGCTCGCGGCCATTGTCAACCAGAGCCGCGAGGAGAATTAAGCGGGGAGTTGAGCGGCGCGTTGCGCGCGCAGTCAGCCGGGCGCTGATCTGGCGGCACCGGGCAGCGGTTGATTTCCCACGGCGACAGCGACAACAGCGTGGTAAGCGCGCTCGACGCCATGGTCAGCGCCCAAAAAATGAAGAACGCGACCGTGTAGACCGCCTGCCGCGACCAACCGAGCGATTCGCCCGCCCAGTGCAGATCGTGGGGATCGACGAAGGCGAACACCACCATTTCGATCACAGCCGCCATCAAAAAAGCGGGCCAAGCAATCCACATCACGCGTTGGGCCAGCATCGACAGTCTCCTCTTTGTTGTTGCCCCGCGCCGCCTCAATCGTCTTTAGGCAACGTCGGGGACACGACGTGGTTACGCGCCTGGTTGGCAGGCAGCACCGCTTTTTCGGCCTGCAGGCGCTCCTCCGGCGTCATGCGCTCCGGCGCGACCGCGACCGGCGCCGGCATCGCCTCGCGCGGCAGCACGGGGTCTGGATTGCGCACGGCGATCGTGACCGTCACGATGGACGCGATCACGACCACCAAGGGGCCACCGATGACCATCCAGACCATGGGCTCGCGGTACCAGGGTCGGGAAGGGGCGGATGACGCGGAGGGCGTACCAGACATGGTGGACATAGTGTAGGCCTTTGGCGAGTACTTTGGGATACGGATCAACCCGAATACCCTGGGGGGTCATCGGGGTATCAGGAAGGTGGTTTTCTCGCGCACGGCGATCGAGCCGTCGGCGGTGCGGAAAGTCATAACGATGGGGTGAGAGCCGGGCTGCAACCCCGGGGGAACCTGCACACGTACCGGCACCGAGCGCACCTCGGTGGGCAGCAGATGTACGACGGGATCCGACGCGAGCGTCACCCCCGGCAAGCCCTCGACCGCCACCTGCAGCTCGCGCTCGGACTCGGACGCGTTCATGAACTGCACGCGGTAGACGTTTTCGATCCGGCCCATCTCGACCATGCGGGCCAGCGCGCCACGGTCCCGGATGACGTCGACCTTGAGCGGTACCCGCATCCACAGACTGACACCGAGCGCCGCCACGATGGTGAGCAAAATGGCACTGTAGATCAAGACGCGCGGACGAAACGCCCGGCGGATCATCTGGGCGCGGCTCCAGTGGTTGGCCATGCCGTTTTGGGTCGAGTACTTGACCAGCCCCTTGGGATAGCCCATCTTCTCCATCACCTCGTCGCAGACGTCGGCGCAGGCACCGCAACCGATGCACTCGTACTGCAGACCATTGCGGATGTCGATGCCGGTGGGGCACACCTGCACGCACAGTGTGCAGTCAATGCAGTCACCTAATCCCAACGCCTTCGGGTCAGCCGACTTCTTGCGCGCGCCGCGCGGCTCGCCGCGCTCGGCGTCGTAGGTCACGATCATCGTGTCCTTGTCGAACATGGCGCTCTGGAAGCGCGCATACGGGCACATGTATTTGCAGACCTGCTCGCGCATGTAGCCCGCGTTGCCGTAAGTGGCAAAACCGTAGAAGAAAATCCAGAAGGTCTGCCACGGACCCAGGTTCCACTCGAGGACGGCAGCGCCCAACTCACGGATGGGCGTGAAATAACCCGCAAACGTAAACCCGGTCCAGAGACCGAACACAATCCATGCGATCTGTTTGCCGCCCTTGCGTGCCAGCTTACGCAGGCTCCAGGGCTCTTGGTCCAGTCGCATGCGCGCCGAACGGTCACCCTCGAAGAGCTTTTCCATCCACAGGTAAATCTCGGTGTACACCGTCTGCGGACACGCGTAACCGCACCACAGCCGGCCGGCGATGGCGGTAAACAGGAACAGCGACAGCGCCGACACCACCAAAATACCCGTCAGGTAGATGAAATCCTGCGGATACAGCACGAGCCCGAAAATGTAGAACCGGCGCGCCTCCAGATCGAACAGCACCGCCTGCCGCTGCCCCCATTGCAGCCAGGGCAACCCATAGAAGACGAGCTGCGTCAGCCAGACGAAGACCCAACGCCAACGAGCGAACGTACCCGTCACCGAACGCGGGTAGAGCTTTTTGCGCGCAGCGTACAGGGAAATCTCCACCGCTTCGTCGGTGGAGGCAGAGCTGGGAATGTTGGCGGCCGTGTTCATGGAGTCACCTCGTGCCGGCGAAACAAAAACCGGTCGGAGTATGGTACCCCGACCGGATGCCCAAGGGTTTGACTTTGAACAAACCTCAGTTCGCGTTCGACAGCTTCCAGACGTAGCCCGTCAGCACGTGGATCTGGTCCGGCGTCAGTAGCGCGTTTTGCGCCGGCATCACGTTGTTGATACCCTTCTCGATCGCGCGGACGATCGCCTCCTCTCCCCAGCCATGCAGCCAGATCTGGTCGGTCAGGTTGGGCGCGCCGGTCGCGTGCATGCCCTTGCCATCTGCCCCGTGGCAAGCCGCGCACGCCCCCCACTTGGCCGCCCCCTGCGAAGCACGAACGCTGTCGTGTGGGCTACCTGAGAGGCTCAACACGTAGTGAGCGAGGTTGCGGACATCCTCAGCCGTGCCGACGGCGGCAGCCATCGGCGGCATGATGCCCTGCCGGCCCTCGACGATTGTCTTGTGGATGTACTCGGGGCTACCGTCACCGCCCAGCCAGTCGGCGTCGGTCAGATTGGGAAAGCCTTTACTGCCGCGGGCATCCGAACCGTGGCACTGCGCGCAGTAGTTCATGTACAGGCGCTCCCCCACGGCCATGGCCTGCTGGTCTTTGGCCAAGTCCTTCGGGTCCATGCCGCGAAACTTGGCGTACAGCGGCTCCACCGCTGCCAGCGCCTTGTTGCGCTCCACTTCCCACTGACCATGGGACGACCACTTCAGCACCCCTTGCCACTGGCCGAACATCGGGTACAGCAAGCCGTAGCCCAATGCAAACAGCACCGTGATGATGAACAGGTACACCCACCACCGCGGCAAGGGGTTGTTCATCTCGCGCAGGTCGCCGTCCCAGACGTGCCCGGTGGTGTTGTCGGCCGCGGCGATCACCCGCGTCTTGCCGCTCGCCCATAGGAAGAAGGCGCACGCCAAGATGCTGACGAGGGTGACCCCGGCCACGAAGAGATGCCAGAAATCGCTGATGAAATCGCTCATGATGATGCTCTCCTGTCAGGGCTCACTCGTCCTGGAACGGCAGCCGTGCCGCTTCCTCGAACCGGGCCCGGTTTTTCTTGGACCAGGCCCATGCCCAGATGCCGACGAAAGTCACGAGGCTCAGCACCGTGACGATGACGCGCAGGTCATTGACGTCCATGGTCGGCCTCCGTCATTGCTGGGTCACGGTGCTGGGCGCATCGGCCTGTGCCGCCTGCGCTGCCTGGGGCTTGGCCAGCTTGTCCCACGAGCGCGCGGTGCCCAATCCCTGCAGGTACGCAATCAGCGCCTCCATTTCGGTCTTACCCTGCACCTCCTCGACCGCCTTGGCGATCTCTTCATCCGTGTAGGGCACGCCCAGCTTGCGCAGCGCCTGCATCTTGGCGGGCAGCGACTCGGCGTCCACCGTGCGGCGCTCCAGCCACGGGTAGGCGGGCATGTTGGACTCGGGCACCAAGTCGCGCGGGTTGATCAGGTGCACCCGGTGCCACTCGTCCGAGTAGCGGCCGCCCACGCGCGCCAGATCCGGACCCGTACGCTTGGAGCCCCACTGGAACGGGTGGTCGTAGACGAACTCACCCGCGACCGAGTACGGGCCATAGCGCAGCGTCTCGGCATGGAACGGACGCACCATCTGCGAATGGCAGACATAGCAACCCTCGCGCACGTAGATGTCGCGCCCGGCCAGTTGCAGCGCCGGGTAGGGCTTGACGCCCTCGATCGGCTTGGTGGTCGAGTGCTGGAAAAACAGCGGGACGATCTCTACCAACCCCCCGACCGATACCACCAGCGTGATGAGGACGATCATGAGGAAATTGTTGGTCTCGATGCGCTCGTGACCGCTGGGCTTGTGGTCTTGTGCAGCCATGGTGTTTCCCTTTCCTCCATCAGTGAGCCGGGGCGGGGATGGCCACGGGCTCGATCTTGCCCTGCGTGGCGGTCTTCCAGACGTTCCACGCCATCACGAACATGCCAGCCAGGTACAGCACGCCACCCAGCAAGCGGATCACATAGAACGGATAGCTGGCCTTGACGGACTCGACGAAGGTGTAGGTCAGCGACCCATCGGGGTTGACGGCACGCCACATCAGGCCCTGCATGACGCCGGCGATCCACATGGCGGCGATGTAGAGCACGATGCCGATGGTGGCGACCCAGAAGTGCAGCTCGATGGCCTTGACGCTGTACATCTGCTTTTGCCCAAACAGGCGCGGAATCAGGTAGTACATCGAGCCCATGGTCACCAAGCCCACCCAGCCCAGGGCACCGGAGTGCACGTGGCCGATGGTCCAGTCGGTGTAGTGGCTCAGGGCGTTGACGGTCTTGATCGACATCATCGGTCCTTCGAACGTGGACATGCCGTAGAACGACAGCGACACGATCAGGAAGCGCAGGATCGGGTCATCACGCAGCTTGTGCCACGCGCCGGACAGCGTCATGATGCCGTTGATCATGCCGCCCCAGGACGGCGCGAGCAGGATGAGCGAGAACACCATGCCCAGCGACTGCGCCCAGTCGGGCAGCGCGGTGTAGTGCAGGTGGTGCGGACCCGCCCACATGTAGGTGAAGATCAACGCCCAGAAGTGCACGATCGACAGCCGGTAGCTGTAGACGGGGCGCTCGGCCTGCTTGGGGATGAAGTAGTACATCATGCCCAGGAAGCCGGCCGTGAGGAAAAAGCCCACGGCGTTGTGGCCGTACCACCACTGCACCATGGCGTCTTGCACCCCGGCGTAGGCGGAATAGGACTTCCAGAAGCTCACCGGGATGGCCGCGCTGTTGACGATGTGCAGCATGGCCACGGCGATGATGAAGGCGCCATAGAACCAGTTGGCCACGTAGATGTGGCGCACCTTACGGGTGCCGATGGTGCCGAAGAAGACCACCGCGAAGGCCACCCAAACGGCTGCGATCAGCAGGTCAATAGGCCATTCGAGTTCCGCGTACTCCTTGCCGCTGGTGATGCCCAGGGGCAGAGTGATCGCGGCCAGCACGATGACCGCCTGCCAGCCCCAGAACGTGAACGAGGCCAACGCCGGCGCGAACAGAGTGGTCTGGCAAGTGCGCTGCACCACATAGTACGCGGTGGCGAACAGGGCACTGCCGCCAAAGGCGAAGATCACCGCGTTGGTGTGCAGCGGTCGCAAGCGGCTGTACGTCAGGTACTCGATGCCGAAGTTGAGCTCGGGCCACGCCAGCTGGGCGGCAATGATGACGCCGACCAGAAAGCCGACGATGCCCCAGACCACGGTCATGATGGCGAACTGCCGCACGACCTTGTCGTTGTAGACCCCTCCGTGGGATCCCGCAGTGGTTGCAGACATAGGAACACTCCTGTTGAGAAAATCTTTCGCGCGCAGTATCCGGGACGAGGCCTTGCGCGCCCTTGACTTAAGTCAATCCTGGCGCAGGATGCGCTCGCCCTCGCGCTCGATGTTGTCGAACTGGCCAGACTGCAGCGCCCACCAGAACACGCCGATGATGAGCAGCACGAGCACGACCGACAGGGGAATGAGCAGGTACAAGATTTCCATGGTGGGGGGCGTCGTCAGACAGGGGTGGGGGTGGGAGCGGCAACGGCGGGGAGGCCGTTGGAGAGTGCCTTGGCCACCATGCGCGACAGCCGCATGGCATTGCCGATGACGAGCAAGGAACTGGCCGCCATCCCCAGGCCTGCCGCCCAAGGAGGCATCCAGCCCACCAAGGCCAACGGCACGCTGATGGCGTTGTAGCCGGCGGCCCAGGCCAGATTTTGGCGCACGATGCGCATCGTCGCGCGCGCCTGCTCGACCACGAACACGACGTCGCTGAGCCGACCACTTTGCACCACGAAATCGGCCCGGGTCTGCGTCAACGGCGCGCCATGCCCCAGCGCAAACGACACGTCGGCGCGGGCGAGCACCGGCCCGTCGTTGAGTCCGTCGCCCACCATCGCCACTCGGTGCCCCCCCGCCTGCCAGCGGGCGACTTGTTCGAGCTTGCGCTCGGGGCTGGCCTCGGCGACCACGGTGTCGATCCCCAGCGGACGAGCTACGCGCAGCGCCGCCCCGAGCCGGTCACCCGACAGCAAGTGCACCCGCAAACCAAGTGCGCGCAGCCGCTCGATCGCTGCACGCGCATCGGGGCGCACCCCTTCGTCCAGCACGAATGTCGCCACCCAGCCATGCGCATCGGCCAGATACGCACACGGCATGTCGGCGACGCTGCGCCCGGCCTGAACCAACGCGGCCTCGTCCAACCCGCAGTGCGCGGCCGACCCCAAGCGCCACTCGTGCCCCTCGGTGTCGCGGGCGGTCAACCCGCGCCCTGGGGTTTCCGCCACCTCCAGCAGCGGCGCCGGGCCATCGCCGGCGGCGGTGTCTTCGAACCGCGCCACCAGGGCGCGCGACACCGGGTGCAGCGAAGCGCGGGCCAGAGGCGCGGCCGCGCGCAGGGCACGCTCGACCGTCCAGCCGTCGCGCACGCGCACTTCGCGCACCACCACGCGGTCTTGCGTCAGGGTGCCGGTCTTGTCGAATACCACGGTATCGACGGCGGCCAGCGCCTCGAAGGCTTGCAGGCGCCGCGTCAAGATGCCGCGCCGCGCCAGCGCCCCTGCCGAGGCCAACATGGCGGCTGGCGTGGCCAGCGACAAGGCGCACGGACAGGTGACGATGAGCACCGCCACCGCAGTGGCCACCGCGCGGTGCGGATCGACGCTCCACCACAGCAGGGCCGACAGGGCGGCGGCCAGCAACACCAGCCCCAAGAACGGAGCGGCGATGCGGTCCGCCAGCCGCGCCAGGCGCGGTTTTTCGGTGCTCGCCTGCTCCATGAGCGAGACGATTTGCGCAAACCGCGTGTCGCGGCCCAGGCGGTCGATGCGCACGCGCACGGTGCCGCCGAGGTTGTAGCTACCGGCAACGACCGCGCCACCCCGGCGGCGCGTGATGGGATGCGACTCGCCAGTCAGCAGCGCCTCGTCCACGGTGGCAGCGTCGCTGAGCACTGTGCCGTCACCCGGAAACGCTTGTCCCGCTTCGACGCGAACCACGTCACCCACCTGCAAACGCTTGAGGGAGACGCGCTCGACCGTGCCGTCGGGGCGCTCCCGTTCGCACTGCTCGGGCAGGCGATTCATGAGCGCGTCGAGCGCGCCGGCCGTGCGGTCGCGCAACTTGAGCTCCAAGTAGCGTCCGCCGAGCAGAAAGAAGACGAACATGGTGAGCGAATCGAACCAGATGTCCTGCCCCCAAGGCCCGGTCGGGTCGAACGTGGCCAAGCTGCTGGCGACGAACGTGACCAAAATGCCGATCGACACCGGCGTGTCCATGCCGATGCGCCCCTGCCGGAGATCGCGCCACGCGCTGGCAAAAAACGGCCCGCTGGCAAACAGCATCACGGGCAAACTGAGCACCCACGACGCCCAGCGCAACAGTTGCACGATGTCGGCGGGAATTTCCCCCGGCGCGGTGACGTACTCCGGCCAGGTGTACATCATCACCTGCATCATGCAAAAACCGGCGACGAAGAGCCGCCACAGGGCCTGGCGGGTTTCCTTCACCCGCTCGCTCACGCCCAGCGCCTGCTGCATCGGCAGCAGCCGGTAGCCGGTGCGGCCGACGGCCTGCGCCAGCTCGGACAAACGGGTACGCGCCGGATCCCAGCGCAGCGTCAGGCGCCGAGTGGCAGCATGGACTTGCGCCTCGAGCACACCGGGGCAGCGCGCCAGGGCAGACTCCACCGTATCGGCGCACGCCGCGCAGTACATGCCTTGCACCATCAGGACCGACTCGTTGACGAAACCGTCGTCGGCCTCGCTTGCCTGGGTGAATGCCTGTTGCTCCAGGGGGTCGTCGAGCACCGCAAAATCGTCGGCCACCACGAGCGGCCCTCGGTGCTCACCGAGTAAATGCGACGTCCCGTCCGCCTGCACAACGGATGCAGGTACATGATCCGCGGAAGGCGCAACTCCAGACATGCGCGGAGCTTACGGAAATGACATCAACCTTGGTTTGATTAGTGTCAAATGACGAATCGGGGTTAACCCCCACCGCGTTCGATTCGCGTCGCTTGGCGCGTCTGCGGTACCACGTCGGTACGGATCAAGCCCTCCAAGCGGGACAGATAGGGGGTGATCGCCCGCGCCGCTTCGGACTCGATCTGGCGGTACAGCTGCAGCACTTCCCTCCCCAGCGGGGTCAGTTGGGCACCGCGCGCTTGCCCTCCCCCCCGGTGCTTGGCGACCAAAGGGCCAACGAAATGCTGGTTCATGGCATGGACCAACGTCCAGGCGCGCTGATAACTCATGTCCAACCGACGTGCGGCTTGGGCGATCGAGCCGCACTCGTCGATCAGCGCGAGCAGCTGCGCCTTGCCAGGTCCGATGGCGATCGCGTGTTTGACCTGAATGCGAAAGCGCGGGCGGTCCGAACCGTCCGCCGCTGCAAGGAGTTGAGATGTCATGGCAGTGCAGCCCCCCATATGCACGTCCGATTTTATGGTTATACTTAGCTGTAGATATCGCCTACAGGAGATATTGGATGAACCACGCTCGCGCCGACGCGTCTGTCGTCCGATGCTCGGGTGCCACGGTTTCCCTCCACCGCCGCGCCTTCGTGCAATGGGCCGCCGCCACGCTGGCCATAGCCTCTCCCGTCGCGGCACGCGCCCAATCGCCCACCGCTTTGACGGTGGCCGCGGCGTCGGATTTGAAGTTCGCGCTCGAGGAGGTGGGTGTGATCTTTGAGCGCCAGACGGGGTACAAAGTGCGGTTGGTGCTGGGGTCTTCGGGCAATTTTTACTCACAGATTCTGCAAGGCGCGCCGTTTCATGTATTCATGTCGGCCGATGAGGGGTTCGTCTTCAAGCTGGCCGATGCGGGCAAAACGCGCGACCGCGGTCGGCTCTACGCCTACGGGCGCATCGGGATCATGGTTCCACACGGCTCGCCGCTCAAAGCCGATGGCAGCCTCAAGGATTTGGGCGCTGCCCTGCGTGATGGCCGGCTCAAAAAATTTGCCATTGCCAACCCGGAGCATGCGCCCTACGGAATGCGGGCGCGCGAAGCGCTGCAGCACGCCGGACTGTGGTCTGAGATCCAGCCGTTTCTCGTGCTGGGTGAAAACATCTCGCAGACGGCGCAGTTTGCCACTTCTGGCAGCACTCAGGGCGGCATCATCGCACTGTCGCTGGCGTTGGCGCCCCAGGTGGCGCGCACCGGGTCTTTCGACCTGATCCCAGCCCAGTGGCATCAGCCGCTGGCGCAACGCATGGCGGTCATCACCGGGGCGCCGCCGCAAGCGGATGCGTTCTACGATTTCATCGCGTCGCCCGCCGCACAGGCAATCATGAAGCGATACGGTTTCGAAATGCCCCGCTGAACGCCAGTTCGGAGGCAGGATGGATTGGCAGGCGTTGACCCTATCGCTGGAGTTGGCGACGGCTACTCTGCTCGTGCTGCTGCCCGTGGGACTGTGGCTGGGTCGTTGGTTGGCGTATCGCCAGTTTGCGGGCAAGGTACTGATCGAAGCGGCCGTGGTGCTGCCCCTGGTTTTGCCACCCACGGTGCTGGGCTACTACCTCTTGGTGGGGTTGGGCGGCGCGTCGCCTATCGGGCGCTGGGCGCAGGAGACATGGGGTGTCGCGCTGACGTTCAATTTTCTAGGGCTGCTCATCGCCTCGATCGTTTTCAATATTCCGTTCATCGTGCAGCCGATACAGCGCGCCTTCGAGTCGATCGATCCGCGGCTGATCGAGGCCGCGCACGTCAGCGGTTTGGGGACGTGGTCGACACTGTGGCGGGTGGAACTTCCGCTGGCGTGGCCGGGTATCCTTTCGGCGTGCATCTTGACGTTCGTGCACACCCTGGGTGAGTTTGGCGTGGTGTTGATGATGGGCGGCAACATCCCGGGCGAGACCAAGACCATCGCGATTGCGATCTACGACCGCGTGCAGGCGTTCGACCTGGAGAATGCCAATCGCATGGCGGGACTGCTCTTTTTGCTCTCCTTGGTGGCCGTGGCGGCCTCTTTCGTGGCCACTGCGCGCTTGACGCGCGCCCGCGGGGAGCGCCAGTCATGAGCGCAGCGTCCGTGTCTCACGATGCGCACGGAGCGTATGCCCTTGCTGCCTCGCAGGCGGCAGCAACGCAAGGCCTGTGGGTCGAGGTACAGCAAGATCGACCGATGCGCGTGCACGCCCGGCTGCACTGCCCGCCCGGCGAGCTGCTGGCCCTGGTGGGGCGCTCGGGTGCGGGCAAGACGTCGCTGCTGCGCATCCTGGCCGGGTTGCTGCGCCCTAGCGAGGGCCACGTGGCCGTGGATGGCCAGGTGTGGTCCGACACGCAGGCTGGCATCCACCTGCCGCCGCAGCAGCGCCGCGTCGGCTTGATGTTTCAGCACTATGCCCTCATGCCGCACCTGAGCGCACTGGACAACGTGGCGCTGGCGCTGTTGCATCTGCCGCGGGCGCAGCGCCTGGCGCAGGCACGGCAGTGGCTGGACCGGGTACAGCTGACGCGCGAGCAGCAGGCGCGCCGCCCCGCAGCCCTGTCCGGGGGGCAACAGCAACGCGTCGCGCTGGCGCGCGCGCTGGCGCGCGCGCCGCGGCTGCTGCTGCTCGACGAGCCGTTTTCCGCCGTGGACCAGATGCTGCGGCAAGACCTCTATCGCACGCTGGCCGACGTGCGCGCCGACCTGCACATCCCCATCGTGCTGGTCACCCACGATTTGCAGGAGGCCCGCCACCTGGCCGACACGCTGGCCGTCATGGATGGCGGCGAGGTGCTGCAACAAGGCAGCCCGGCGCGCCTGTACCGCAGCCCGCGCAACGCCCGCGTGGCCGACCTGCTGGGGGTACAAAACCGCTTTCAGGGCGTGTGGCTGGGCCCGTGCGAGGACCAACCTGGCATGGGCTGGCTGGGCTGGCTGGCCGACGACAGCGACGCCGACGCCCCCGTACGGCGCCTGCGCGTGCCTGACAAGGGCCGGATCCCCGCGGGTCAGCGGGTCAGTTGGATCATCCAGGCCGACGGGCTGCACCTGCTCGATGCGCCGGTCGCCCCTGGCAACCCCAGCGTGCTGTGTGCCCAGGTCGCCGAGCTGCGCTACCTGGGCGACTTGTCGCTGGCGACCCTGACGCTGACCGAGGTGCCGGGCACGCGGCTGCGCCTGACGCTGGCCGGGGCGCAACGCACGGGGCTGAAGCAGGGCCAGCGGTTGTGCGTGCGGCTGGATCCCGATTGGGTGCACGTCATGCCCACGCGGCGCCCCTGAGACGTGGACACGCGCGCTCTGCGCGGCGCTTGACGTGGGTCAAATCGGTGACGGGCGGCGCGGTTACGCTGGCGCTGTCTCAAAAAACGGATGAGGAGTCACCCATGTACCAACGCATTCTGGTAGCCACCGATGGCTCGGAGCTGTCGGACCGTGCCGTCGATCACGCCATCGCCCTGGCCGACCTGACCGGTGCCGAGCTGGTGGCGCTGCGCGTGGTGCCGCGCTACCCACAGACCTACTTCGAAGGGGGGGTGGCGCTGGGCACGGCCGAGGTGCGCCAGATCGAAAAGCAATGGGAAGACGAAGCGCGCGCGACGGTGCAGGCGGTCAAGACCCGGGCCCAGCCGCGGCAGGTCAAGGTCAAGCCCCTCACGGTCAAGTCGGACCTGGTCGCCGAAGCCATCATCGCTGCGGCCAAGCGCCACAAATGCGACCTGATCGTGATGGCCTCGCACGGGCGCCGGGGGCTCAAGCGCCTGCTGCTGGGCAGCGAGACGCAACAGGTGTTGACGCACTCCCACACGCCCGTGTTGGTGCTGCGCTGACGGCACGCGGGGCGCTTCAAGCAGTGAAGGTGTCGCGCCAACGCTCGCGCAGCAGGTTCTTTTGCACCTTGCCCATCGCGTTGCGCGGCAGCTCGTCCACGATCACGCAGCGCTTGGGGATTTTATAGTTGGCCAGCCGCGTGCGCAGCGCCGCCAGGATCGCCTCCGGGTCGGGCTGGGCGCCGGGGCGGGGAATCACCAACGCGACCCCGACTTCGCCGAAATCGGGGTGCGGCACGCCGATCACCGCGCTCTCGGCCACGCCGGGCAGCTCGTTGATGGCGCCCTCGACCTCGGCCGGGTAGACGTTGTAGCCGCCGCTGATGATCAGATCCTTGCTGCGCCCGACCAGCGTCAGATACCCGCGCGCGTCGACGAAGCCAACGTCGCCCGTGCGAAACCAGCCATCGGCGGTGAACTCGGCGCGCGTCTTGTCGGGCAGGCGCCAGTAGCCCTGAAAGACGCTGGGGCCGCGCACCTGCACGCCGCCCACGTCACCCACCGGCAACGGGCGGTCGTCGTCGCCCGCGATGCGCAACGCCACCCCGGGCAGCGGAAAACCCACCGTGCCGGCGCGGCGTTCGGCCTGCCCGCCATAGCGCGGATCCGGCCCATACGGGTTGGAGGTCAGCATGAGGGTCTCGCTCATGCCGTATCGCTCCAGGATAGTGTGGCCGGTGCGCGCCTGCCAGGCGTGGAAGGTCTCGGTCAGCAGCGGGGCCGAGCCGGAGATGAACAGCCGCATGGACGCGCAGCGCTCGGGCGTGAGGTCTGGCTCGGCCAACAAGCGGGTGTAGAGCGTGGGCACGCCCATGAAGACCGTGGCGCGCGGCAACCAGCCCAGCACGGTGCGCGCATCGAACCGGGCCGCCCACAGCATGGGGCTGCCGTTGAGCAGCGCGCCATGCACCGCCACGAACAACCCATGCACGTGAAACGTGGGCAGCACGTGGATGAGCACGTCACCCGCACGCCAGCCCCAATAGTCGTGCAACACCTGAGCATTGGCCAACAGGTTGCCGTGCGTGAGCATGGCGCCCTTGCTGCGCCCCGTGGTGCCGCTGGTGTAGATGATGGAGGCCAGCGCCTGCGCGCCCACCGCCACCGGACCCTGTTCGTCCGACTGGTGCGCCGCGCGCTCCAGCAGCGTGCCACTGCGATCGGCACCCAGCGTGAACACCGCGCGCGCACCGGCCCGGAAGGCGAGCTTGCTGACCCACCCGAAGCGCTCGGGCACGCACACCACGACTGCCGGTTCGGCATCGGCGATGAAGGATTCGACTTCTGCCGGCTGGTAAGCGGTGTTGAGCGGCACGTAGACGTGACCGGCGCGCAGCGTCGCCAAGTACAGCATGAGCGCCTCGACCGACTTGTCGACCTGCGCCACCACACGAGACGCGGGCGGCAAATCGAGGCTGGCCAACAGGTTGGCAATCATGGCGCTGCCCCGGTCGAGGTCGCGCCAGGTGTAGACCAGGCCATCGCCGGTCTCGATGGCCCAGGCATCCCCGTCCGCCGGAAAGGCCGCACGCAGGGCGTCGTACAGATTGGTCATGGTCATGGTCATCGAGCAGCCCGGCGCGCCCAGAACCACAGAACCACGCCCGCCAGCACCATCGGCAGGCTCAGCCACTGCCCCATGCTCAAGCCCAGCGACAGCAGGCCCAGGTGGGCGTCGGGTTCACGAAAATACTCCGCCGCGAATCGCAGCAGCCCATAGCCCGTCAGAAAGGCCGCCGAGACCTCGCCCAGGCGGCGCGGCTGGCGCGCGTAGAGCCACAGCAGCACGAACAACAACACCCCTTCCAGCACCGCCTGATACAGCTGCGAGGGGTGTCGCGGCAGGGGGCCAGCGCCCGGGAACACCATCGCCCACGGCAGGTCCGGACTGGCCACCCGACCCCAAAGCTCACCGTTGATGAAATTGCCGATGCGCCCGGCCGCCAGCCCCGTCGGCACGCACGGCGCGATAAAGTCCATGACTTGCAGCCACGGCCGCCCGTGCCGACGCGCCCATAAGGCCAGCGCGATCAGCACCCCGAGCAGCCCACCGTGAAAGCTCATCCCCCCCTGCCAGACGGCAAAAATCTGCAGCGGATCGGCCAAATAGTCGAGCGGCTTGTAGAACAGCACGTAGCCCAGCCGCCCGCCCAGGATCACCCCGAGCACGCCCCAAAACAGCATGTCCTCCACGTCACGCGGCTGCCAGCCCAGGCTGCGGTAGGGTTCGTGCCGCAGGCGCCGCCGCCCCAACCACACGAACAGCGCAAAACCGACCAGGTACATCAACCCGTACCAGTGCACGGCCAGCGGGCCGATGCGCACCGCCACGGGGTCCCAGCCCGGATGCATCAACATCCCCGGCCTCCTGAAGCGAACGGGTTTGGGCACCGGGGCGGTTCCGCGCTACCATGACGCGCAGACCCGAACCACAACGACCCACAACCAACCTGACGGGAGTCACCATGCCCACCACGATTGCGGACAAGGCGCCACGCGAACGCCGCCGGGACACGGCATTGCGCGACATCTTCGAGGATGCTTACGAACGTTGTCTGCCCTTCCTCGATCCGCAGCGCGGCATTCGGGGGGTTCCCCTGGTGCATCAGGCCATCCTGACCCTGCGCGAGCACTACCCCCATTTGGACATGCTGCAAGTGTACGTGCTGGTGCAGGCGCTGCAGCGCACCCACCAGGCGCGTCGGCGCCAGAACCACACCGACGCCGGATGACGGCGGCAGCGGCCGCTCAGTCCAGCCGGCTGAGGTCACGCACCGCTCCCTTGTCGGCCGACATGGCCAGCATCGCGTAGGCCTTGAGTGCGGCCGACACTTTGCGGGCGCGCGGCTGCGCGGGCTTCCAGCCCTTGGCGTCCTGCTCGGAACGCCGACGGGCCAGCTCTTCGTCGCTGACCAGCAGCTCGATCGAGCGCCCGGTGACGTCGATGCGAATGCGGTCGCCGTCGCGCACCAAGCCGATGGTGCCGCCCGCCGCCGCCTCGGGCGAGACATGCCCGATCGACAGCCCCGAGGTGCCGCCCGAGAAGCGCCCGTCGGTCAGCAAGGCGCACACCTTGCCCAAGCCCTTGGACTTGAGGTAGGACGTGGGGTAGAGCATCTCTTGCATGCCCGGCCCGCCGCGCGGCCCCTCGTAGCGAATCACGACCACGTCCCCCGGGCGGATCTGGTCGCCCAAGATCGCTTCGACCGCCGCGTCCTGGCTCTCGAACACGCGCGCCGGCCCCTCGAAGACACGCAGCACCGAGGTCGGCACGCTGGTCGTGTAGCGCAGCTGCTCGACCTCGAACATGCTCTCGTCGATGCCCGCCGTCTTGACGATACAGCCATCGACCGCCAGGTTGCCATAGAGCACGGCCAGCCCGCCATCGCGGGAATAGGCGTGCTCGACGCTGCGAATGCAGCCCGAGCGGCGGTCCAAGTCCAGCGACGGCCAACGCGTGTCCTGGCTGAACGGCGTCTGGGTCGGAATGCCGGCGGGTCCCGCGCGGTAGAAGGTTTGCACCGCCTCACTGGGCTGACGCATCACGTCCCAGGCGTCGAGGGCGTCTTTGAGCGTGGCGCTGTGTACCGTGGGAACGTCGGTGTGCAGCAAGCCAGCGCGGTCGAGCTCGCCCAGTATGCCCATGATGCCACCGGCGCGGTGCACATCTTCGATGTGGTACTTGTTGGTGTTGGGCGCCACTTTGCACAGGGTGGGCACGCGGCGCGACAGGCGGTCGATGTCGGCCATGGTGAAGGGCACCTGTGCCTCCTGCGCAGCGGCCAGCAGGTGCAGCACGGTATTGGTCGAGCCGCCCATGGCGATGTCGAGCGTCATCGCGTTTTCGAAGGCACGCAAAGTGGCGATGCTGCGCGGCAGCACGCGCTCGTCATTCTGCTCGTAGTAGCGCCGTGCCAGCTCGACGATCAGGCGCCCGGCGCGCCGGAACAGCTGCTCGCGGTCGGCGTGGGTGGCCAGCACCGTGCCATTGCCGGGCAGCGACAGGCCCAGCGCCTCGGTCAGGCAGTTCATCGAGTTAGCGGTGAACATGCCGGAACACGAGCCACAGGTCGGACACGCCGAGCGCTCCACCTCGGCCACCGTGGCATCGTCCACGTCGGGGTTGGCGGCCATGACCATGGCATCGACCAAATCGAGCTTTTTGATCTGCACCGTCTGCTCACCCGGCACGGCCAGGCGCACCTTGCCAGCCTCCATCGGCCCGCCCGAGACGAACACCACCGGAATGTTCAGGCGCAGCGCCGCCATCAGCATGCCGGGCGTGATCTTGTCGCAGTTGGAGATGCACACCAGCGCGTCCGCGCAGTGCGCATTGACCATGTACTCGACGCTGTCGGCGATGAGCTCACGGCTGGGCAGCGAGTACAGCATGCCATCGTGGCCCATGGCGATACCGTCGTCGACCGCAATCGTGTTGAACTCCTTGGCGACCCCGCCGGCCGCCTCGATCTCGCGAGCCACGAGTTGGCCCAAGTCCTTCAGGTGCACGTGCCCCGGCACGAACTGGGTGAACGAATTGGCCACGGCGATGATGGGTTTGTCGAAGTCGCCATCCTTCATGCCGGTGGCGCGCCACAGCGCGCGGGCGCCAGCCATGTTGCGGCCGGCGGTGGTGGTGCGGGAACGGTAGGTGGGCATGGTCACGCTCGGGTTTTGCAGTCAAGCCAAGATAACGCGGCGCTCCATCGTCCGATGGCACAGCCGCTTGGGCCGCATTGTGCCAGCAGCCGTCCTCAACGGCGCGACACGGGGGGCTTGAGCCGGTCGCGCGCCTTGGCCAGCCGCGCCGCTTTGCGCGCCTCTTCCTTTTCCACGGCCTTGCGCTGCGTATAGCCGGACCAGTCGGCCCACCACCACCAAACGGCCGCCAGACCAAAGGGGGCCAGCACCCAGCCCCAGCCCCACTGCGCCACCGGCCCGACCTCGGCCCACTTCAGGGCCAGCAACACCACCCCGACCAGCAACAAGGCCATCGTGCGTCCCTTCGAAAACCCACCGGGTGCGGCCTAGGCTCCGCGTACCGGGTCGTATCGTTTGCAACAAACTGTGACCAAACATTGTGCCCGAGGACCGCCTCATTAGAATGGAAATACCGAAACGCCGATTCCCTCAATCCACAGTGAGGACTGAAACCATGAAACACGCTCTGCTCATTCTGGCGGCAACCGCTGCCATCTCTGGCCCCGCCCTGGCCGACGAGGCCCTGGCCAAGGCCAAAAACTGCATGGCCTGCCACGCGGTGGACAAAAAGCTTGTGGGCCCGGCATACAAAGACATCGCCAAAAAGTACGCCGGCGACGCCAAGGCCGCCGACATGCTGGCCACCAAGATCCAGAAGGGCGGCGCGGGCGTGTGGGGCGCGATCCCCATGCCGGCCAACCCTCAGGTCAGCGACGCCGAGGCCAAAAAGCTGGCCACCTGGGTGTTGGGCCTGAAGTGACGGCAGTGTGCGCGTCGCCGCCGGGGCGGCCACGCGCACCTGATGAAAGGCTTGCCGCACGGCAAGCCTTTTTTCTTGGCGCCCGCCTGGCCCACGCAGGCACCGCGGCCCGCGCCGCGGCGCAGCAGCCGCTGCCGTGGCTCAGTTGGTCTTGGCCAGCTGCTCCAGGATGTGCGGATTTTCCAGCGTCGAGACGTCTTGCGTGATGGCCTCGCCCTTGGCGATGGCGCGCAGCAGGCGCCGCATGATCTTGCCTGAGCGCGTCTTGGGCAGGTTTTCGCCGAAGCGAATGTCCTTCGGCTTGGCGATCGGTCCGATCTCCTTGGCCACCCAGTTGCGCAGCTCGTTGGCGATGGCTTTGGCTTCCTCCCCCTGCGGCAGCGGGCGCTTGAGCACGACGAAAGCGACGATGGCCTCACCGGTGATGTCATCGGGTCGACCGACGACGGCGGCTTCCGCCACCAGGTCGGTCTTGGCCACCAGGGCGGACTCGATCTCCATCGTGCCCATGCGGTGGCCACTGACGTTGAGCACGTCGTCGATGCGGCCGGTGATGCGGAAGTAGCCGCGGTCTTCGGAGCGCACCGCTCCGTCGCCCGCCAGGTAGTAGCCCTTGAGCTCCTCGGGGAAGTAGCTCTTCTTGAAGCGCTCCGGATCACCCCAGATGGTGCGGATCATCGACGGCCAGGGCTTTTTGATGACCAGGATGCCACCCTGTCCGTTGGGCATGTCGTTGCCTTGCTCGTCGACGATTGCCGCGGCGATACCCGGCAGCGGCAGGGTGCACGATCCGGGCACCAACGGCGTGGCGCCCGGCAGCGGGGTAATCATGTGGCCGCCGGTTTCGGTCTGCCAGAAGGTGTCGACGATGGGGCAGCGCTCGCCGCCGACGTGGCGGTAGTACCACATCCAGGCCTCGGGGTTGATCGGCTCGCCCACCGACCCCAGGATGCGCAGCGTCGACAGACTCCAGTTCTTCGGGTGGACCTTTTCGTCGGTGTCGCTGGCCTTGATGAGCGAGCGGATCGCCGTCGGCGCGGTGTAAAAGATGGTGCAGCCGTGCTTTTCGATCATCTGCCAGAAGCGCCCGGCGTTCGGATAGGTGGGCACACCTTCGAACACGATTTGCGTCGCGCCCGCGGCGAGCGGCCCGTAGGCGACGTAGGTGTGGCCGGTGATCCAGCCGATGTCGGCCGTGCACCAGAACACATCGCTGTCCTTGAGGTCGAAGGTCCACAGCATGGTCTGCTTGGCCCACAGCAAATAGCCGCCGGTGCTGTGCTGCACACCCTTGGGCTTGCCCGTGGAGCCGGAGGTGTAGAGGATGAACAGCGGATGCTCGGCGCCCACCATCTCGGCCGGGCATTCGGTGGGCTGGCCCGCAAGCGCGTCGTGCATCCAGACGTCGCGGCCGGGCTCCATGTGGCACGCGGTGGGCGTGCGCTGAAACACCACCACCTGGCGCACGGTCTCGCAGCCGCCAAGGGCGATGGCTTCATCCACGATGGCCTTGAGCGGCAGCTCCTTGCCGCCGCGCATCTGATAGTTGGCGGTGATCACGGCGACCGCGCCCGCGTCCTGGATGCGGTCTTTGAGCGCGCCGGCCGAAAAACCGCCGAACACCACGCTATGGGTGGCGCCAATGCGCGCACAGGCCTGCATCGCCACCACGCCCTCGATCGTCATCGGCATGTAGATGACCACGCGGTCGCCCTTGCGCACGCCCATGGCCTTGAGCGCGTTGGCAAACTGGCTCACGCGCGCCAGCAGTTCTTTGTACGTGATGCGCGTGACCGCGCCATCGTCGGCCTCGAAGATGATGGCGGTTTTATTTTCGACGGGGGTGCCGATGTGGCGGTCCAGGCAGTTGACCGAGGCGTTGAGCTCGCCGTCCTGGAACCACCGGTAGAAGGGCTTGTTGGACTGATCGAGCACCTGGGTGAACGGTTTGTGCCAGACCAGCAACTCGCGCGCGCGCCGGGCCCAAAATCCTTCGTAGTCGGCCTCGGCCTCGGCGCACAGCGCGTGGTACGCCTCCATGCCCGAGACACGGGCCTGCGCGACCAGCTCAGGGTTGGGTTCGAAGACGCGGTTTTCCACCAGCATCGAGGCAATGGCGGCGGTCGATTCAGCCATGTCGGGGTCTCCTCAGGGACGTTGGGATGCAAAAAACGACAGCCTAAGACTGTGCAGCGGGTCTCTGACGAGGCCCTTACGCACGGCACGCCGACCGCCGTGGGGCCCCGCCGAATGTGCCCCGCCACTACAATTGGCCCGCCCAATCCGTCACCGAGCGTGTCATGACTCAGATCCACAAGCCGATTCCGCCCTTGCCGAAATTGATCTTCGCGAGCCGTTGGCTGCAGTTGCCACTCTACATCGGGTTGATCGTGGCGCAAATGGTGTACGTCTACCACTTCTGGGTGGAGCTGGTGCACTTGATCGAAGCGGCATTCGGCAACCAGCAGGCACTGGACAAACTGGTGCGCTCCATCGGCTACGTGGCCGAAACCCAGCTCGACGGTCTCAACGAGACCATCATCATGCTGGTGGTGCTGGCGCTCATCGACGTGGTCATGATCAGCAACCTGCTCATCATGGTCATCGTCGGCGGCTACGAAACCTTCGTCAGCCGCCTGCGACTGGAGGGCCACCCGGATCAGCCCGAGTGGCTCAACCACGTCAACGCCGGGGTGCTCAAGGTCAAGCTGGCCACCGCCATCATCGGCATCAGCTCGATCCACTTGCTCAAAACCTTCATCAACGCCGCCAACTACACCGACAAGGTGCTGCTGTGGCAGACGGTGATCCATGCCGTCTTCTTGCTCAGCGCCCTGGCCATCGCCCTGACCGAAAAGCTCATCCACCAAACCACGGACGGCGAGGCGCATTGACACGACTGGTGTCAGTAAACACCGACCGCCCCCAGGAGTCCCCCATGACTGCCATTCGCCAGGAAGACCTGATCCAATCGATCGCCGACGCCTTTCAGTACATCAGCTACTATCATCCGCTGGACTACATCCGGGCGCTGGGCCAGGCGTACGAGCGCGAGCAGTCGCCCGCAGCCAAGGATGCCATCGCGCAAATCCTGACCAACTCGCGCCTGAGCGCCGAGGGGCATCGGCCCATTTGCCAGGACACGGGCATCGCGGTCGTGTTCTTGAAGGTGGGTATGAACGTCACCTGGCCCGACGCGACGATGAGCGTGCAACAGATGGTCGACGAAGGCGTTCGCCGCGCGTATCTGAACCCGGACAACCCGCTGCGCGCCTCGGTGCTGGCCGACCCGGCGGGCGCGCGCAAGAACACGCGCGACAACACCCCCGCCGTCGTGCACTTCGAGATCGTGCCCGGTGACGGCGTCGAGGTGATCTGCGCTGCCAAAGGCGGCGGCTCGGAAAACAAGTCCAAGATGGTGATGCTCAACCCGTCAGACTCCATCGTGGACTGGGTGCTCAAGACCGTGCCGACCATGGGCGCGGGCTGGTGCCCGCCGGGCATTTTGGGCATCGGCATCGGCGGCACGCCAGAGAAAGCCATGCTGCTGGCCAAAGAAGCGCTCATGGCGCCGGTGGACATCCATACGCTCATCGACAAGCAGCGCAGTGGCGCGGCGCTCACGCGCGTGGAGCAGCTGCGGCTGGAGCTATACGAAAAGGTCAACGCGCTGGGCATTGGCGCGCAGGGGCTGGGGGGGCTGACGACGGTGCTGGACGTCAAGATCCTGGACTACCCGACACACGCGGCGTCGCTGCCGGTGGCCATGATCCCCAACTGCGCCGCGACGCGCCATGTTCACTTCCACTTGGATGGGAGCGGCCCGGCGCGGCTGGAGCCGCCGCGGCTGGAGGATTGGCCGGCCGTCACCTGGACGCCGGACACGCAAAGCGCCACGCGCGTCAACCTCGACACCCTGACCAAGGAAGAAGTCGCGTCGTGGAAAGTGGGCCAGAAATTGCTGCTCAACGGCAAGATGCTGACCGGCCGCGACGCGGCGCACAAGCGCATCGCCGACTTGCTGGCGCGCGGGGAGCCGCTGCCCGTCGACTTTACCAACCGCGTCATCTACTACGTGGGCCCGGTGGACCCGGTGCGCGACGAGGTGGTCGGCCCCGCTGGCCCCACGACCGCCACGCGCATGGACAAGTTCACGCGCATGATGCTGGAGCAAACCGGGCTGATCGCCATGATCGGTAAGGCCGAACGGGGCCCGGTGGCGATCGAGGCCATCCGCGACAACCGCAGCGCCTACCTGATGGCCGTGGGCGGCGCGGCCTATCTGGTGGCCAAGGCCATCAAGGCGGCGCGCGTGGTGGCCTTCGAAGACCTGGGCATGGAGGCGATTTATGAATTCGAGGTGCGCGACATGCCGGTGACGGTGGCGGTGGACGCGACCGGCACCAGCGTGCACGAAACCGGCCCCGCTGAGTGGCGCGAGCGCATCGCGCGCGGCGAATTCAAAGGCATTGCGGTCACGGCCGCTTGACGGTAGGGCGCCCGGTACTGCTGTACCCCAGTCGCGAGCCGGGTGTCGCGGCTAGGTACCGCTGCAGTTCAGTGCAAGTGGCGCGGCTTGCGCGGCCCGCCGTGGCCGCCGCTCGGTCCCGCGCCGCGCGGCGGGCGGCCGAGTTGCAGCGAGTTGACCATCGCGTCGAACCGGTTGGCAAACAGCTGGTCGATCGCCTCGACCACGCCGCCCAGCTCGGAAGCGTCGAAGTGGCGCTCCATCAGCTGCACCACGTCTTGCACCAACAAGTCGCGCTGCACCTGCATGATGGCCGCGGGCGTCGGCCCCACGAAGCACATGACAAAGTCGTCGCGCGCCTGCGCGTCCTCGGGGGCCTCGTCTTCGTCGAACTCGAGGTCGTAGAACGACACCTCGATGGCCGCACCGGCGGCCGCGATGTCGTTGAGGCCCATGCAGGCCTCTTCGATGGCGAGTCGAAAATCCTCGTCGCCCTCGATGGTCCAGCACATCTGCAGGACGTGCGCCTGCGGATCGAAGCGGATGCCGGGCTCTTCCTCGTAGGCGCTGGCGGCAGCGTCGACGAGCGAGCGCGCACCGACATAGCTCCACAACGGGCGCAGCGCCTCCTGGATGTGGGTGTAGTCCACGTCGTCGCGCAGCGGGACGTCGCCGTGGACGTGGATCTCGAACGGAGGGTTGTCTTGGCTCATGGTCGCGACCCGACTCAAAACGCGCATTGTACGACCTGGGCCATCGGTAGAATCTGGCCCGCACCTACTCTTGCGGCGAGTGTGATGGAATCGGTAGACATACAGGACTTAAAATCCTGAGGCGCAAGCCGTGCGGGTTCGAGTCCCGCCACTCGCACCAAACTGCGCCCCATGCGCGGCCGACAACGCACCGCTCAGCGCCGCTGCCAGACCGCGGCAAAAAAACCGTCCGTCCCGTGGCGGTGCGGCCACAGGCGCAGAACCCTCCCCTGCACCAACCCATCCGGGGCGTTGACACGCGCCTGCGCGAGCAGCGGCGCAGCCTCGAGCGGCACGAAGTCCCCCGCCGCGGCACGCTCGAACGCCTCGGCCACGGCTTCGTTTTCCTCTGGCAACAGGCTACAGGTGGCGTACACCAGCCGCCCTCCCGGGCGCACCAGCCGCGCGGCCGATGCCAGGATGCGCTGCTGCAGCGCGGCGAACTCGCTCACCGCAGCCGGGGTGTGGCGCCACAACAGTTCCGGGTGGCGGCGCACGGTGCCCAGCCCGCTGCAAGGCGCGTCCACCAGCACGCGGTCGATTTTGCCCGCCAACCGCAACAGCCGCTCGTCGTGCTCGTGCGCCAGCGCCATCGTGTGCACCTGGGTCAGGCCCGCGCGGCGGGCGCGCTCGGGCAGCGCTTGCAAGCGCGCGGCCACGGAGTCGAAGGCGTAGAGCCGCCCGGTGTCGCGCATGTCGGCGCCCATCGCCAGCGTTTTGCCGCCGCCGCCTGCGCAAAAATCGACCACCGTCTCGCCCCGGCGCGCGCCCACCAGCGCGGCGATCAGTTGGGAGCCCTCGTCTTGCACCTCGACGGCGCCACGCGCGTACGCATCTAAGCGCTGCAGCGGCGCGCGCAGGGGCAGGCGGATGCCCCAGGGCGCGTGCGGGGTAGGCTCGGCGGGCAGGCCGGCCGCTCGCAGCTCGTCCAGCACGGCCGCGCGCTTGGCGCGCAGGGCGTTGACGCGCAAATCCAGTGGGGCGCTCTGGCGCAACGCCGCCGCCAGCGCCTCCCGCTCATCCCCCACCACCTCGTGCAGGCGTTGCAGCAGCCACGGCGGCAGGCCGAGGCGGACCGACTCGGGCGCCGACGCCAGATCGACGCCCGCCACCTGCTGCTGCCACTGCTGCACGTCCGCGGCCGCATGCGCGTCAGCCTCGGCCAGCGCAGGCAGCGCCGCCGACGGCCAGGCGAGCCGGACGATGTCCTCGCACCAGCCGGGCTGTTGGCGCCATTGGGCGACGTCCAGCGGCGTCGCCGCCCGCCCGCGCACGTGGGCGGCCAGCCAATGCCAGCGCGGCAAGTCACGCAGCGCGGCAAAGAGCGCGTCGGCCACGGCCGTGCGCAGGCGTGCGCCCAGCCGCGACGGCCCGCGCATGGCGTGGGCCAGCAAGGCGTCGGGCGGCTGCTGAAACTGCAGCGTTTGCTGCAACAGGTGCGCGGCCAGCGCCAGGGGCGAGGCCGAGACCGGCGGGCGTGCCGATGGGCGAGACGATCGCGACATGGCCGCGATTGTCGCCCAGCGCTGCGGGATAATCGCGGCCCATGCCAGACATCGCCTCCGAGGTGCGGCGGCGCCGCACCTTCGCCATCATCTCCCACCCCGACGCGGGCAAGACCACGCTGACCGAAAAGCTGTTGCTGTTTTCGGGGGCCATCCACATTGCCGGCAGCGTCAAGGCGCGCAAGGCCGCGCGTCATGCCACCAGCGACTGGATGGAAATCGAAAAGCAGCGCGGCATTTCGGTGGCCAGCTCGGTCATGCAGATGGAGTACCGCGACTGCGTGATCAATCTGCTCGACACCCCCGGCCACCAGGATTTTTCCGAAGATACCTACCGTGTGCTCACCGCGGTGGACGCAGCGCTGATGGTGATCGATGCTGGCAACGGGGTCGAGCCGCAGACGCGGCGGCTGCTGCAGGTCTGCCGCGCGCGCAACACGCCGATCCTGACCTTCATCAACAAGATGGACCGCGAGGTCAAGGCACCGCTGGACCTGCTCGATGAGATCGAACGCGAGCTGGGCATGACGGTGGTGCCGTTCACCTGGCCAGTGGGCATGGGCAAGCGCTTCCACGGGGTGTGGGACCGGCGCACCGATCAAATGCGCGTCTTCACGGCGGGTGAGGACCGTCGCGGCGGCGACGAGGAGGTGCTGGCTGGCCGTGACAACCCGGCGATTGCCGAGCGCTATGGCCTGGAGTGGCAGCAGGCCCGCGACGAGCTGGAGCTGGTCGAAGGCGCCACGCCGGCCTTCGACCATGCGGCATTTTTGGCCGGCACGCAGACGCCGATGTTCTTCGGCTCGGCGATCAACAACTTCGGCGTCAAGGAGGTGCTGGACGCGTTGGTGGAGCTGGCGCCGCCGCCTGGGCCCAAACCGGCGCTGCAGCGCGAGGTGGCGCCGACCGAGCCCAAATTCAGTGGCGTGGTGTTCAAGATTCAGGCCAACATGGACCCGGCACA
Source organism: Tepidimonas sp. HKU77 (assembly GCF_049728535.1). Classification (NCBI taxonomy): domain Bacteria; kingdom Pseudomonadati; phylum Pseudomonadota; class Betaproteobacteria; order Burkholderiales; genus Tepidimonas; species Tepidimonas sp. HKU77. The sequence goes on from NZ_CP187300.1 coordinate 594,376, forward strand.
CCGCGACCGCATCGCCTTCGTGCGGGTGGCCAGCGGGCGCTTCGAGCGCGGCATGAAGCTGCGCATCACACGCACGGGCAAGGAGTTCAAGCCCAACACCGTGGTGTCGTTCCTGTCGCAACGGCGCGAACTGCTGGAGGAGGCCTACGCAGGCGACATCATCGGCATTCCCAACCATGGCTTGCTGCAGTTGGGCGACACGCTCACCGAGGGCGAGGCGCTGCAGTTCACGGGGCTGCCGTTTTTCGCGCCCGAGATCATTCGCAGCGTAGAGGTGGCCGACCCGCTGCGCACCAAGCAGCTCAAGGCGGGGCTGCAGCAACTGGGCGAGGAAGGCGCGATCCAGGTGTTTCGGCCGATGGCAGGGTCGGTTCTGCTGCTGGGCGCGGTGGGGCAGCTGCAGTTCGAGGTGGTGCAGCACCGGCTGGAGACGGAGTACGGCGTCAAGGCGCGTATCGGCGCCAGCCCCTACCACGTGGTGCGCTGGGTGACCTGCCCGCCGGAAAACGGCGGCGAGGCGGAACTCAAGCGCTTCATCGACGCCAACGTCCACCGCATGGCCTGGGATGCGGTGGAGGCGCCGGCCATCTTGCTCGATCACGCTGCCACGCTGCGGGCGGTGGAGAGCAACTGGCCCAAGATCCGCTTCCACGCGATGCGCGAGCACGCGGGGCTGGTTTTTCACGGCCACGCGTGAAGGCGCGCAGGAATGGCCTCTTGTTGGTGAGCGTTTTATGGCATCAATGTTTCGGCAGCTATACGACCGCGCGCTGGGCTGGGCACGGCACCGGCACGCGCCGCGCTACCTGGCCGCGATCAGCGTCGCCGAGTCGTCGTTTTTTCCGGTGCCGCCCGACGTCATGCTGGCGCCGATGGTGCTGGCGCAGCCGCAGGCAGCCTGGCGGCTGGCTTGGCTGACGACGTGGACCTCGGTGCTGGGCGGCCTGATCGGCTACGGCATCGGGGCGCTTGCCTTCACCGCCATCGAGCCATGGCTGCTGGCCAGTCGCTACGCGGCCGCGTACCAACAGGCGGTGGCCTGGTTCGGCCAGTGGGGCGTGTGGGCGGTGTTCGTGGCCGGCTTCTCGCCCATACCCTACAAGGTATTCACCATCGCGGCCGGCGCGCTGTCGATGGCGGTGCTACCGTTCACGCTGGCCTCGCTGGTCGGACGTGGGGCGCGCTTCTTCCTGGTGGCGGCCCTGTTGCGCTGGGGGGGCGCGCGGATGGAGGCACAACTGCGGCGGCATATCGACCGCGTCGGCTGGGCCATCGTGGCGCTGGTGGTGGTGGGCGCGGTAGCGTACGCCGTGCGCTGACCCGCTACCCGATTCGGTGACGCTGGCCCTGACGATCCGATCGTCTCGGCGCTTATACCGACCCGGCTCGCTCCACCACCAGGATGCGCGCTGGCCCCTGCGGATGGGCCACGTGCTCACAGCCCGTCTCGGCAAAGAAAATATCGCCCGGCGCGAGCAGCGTGCAGCGCTCCTGGCCGGCCTCGCGCCAACGCATCTCGACACGACCGTCGAGCACGGTGAACACCTCCGAACCGTCATTGACGTGCCAGTGGTAGGGTGCATCGGTCCAGTGCAGACGCACGGTGACGCCGTCGAGCTGGGCGATCTGGAGGGCCCCCCAAGCGCGCTCGGCGGTGAAATCACGGGGATGGGTGATGGTGGGCATGAAACGCTTTCGGGGTCACGGGGGATCGGCACACGACCTCAGTAGGGTCGGCCGTCCTTGTGGGTAAAAACCCAGCGCCCGTCGATGTGCACGGCTCGTAGGTCATCGTCGGGGTAGTACACCGTATCCTGCGGGGTTCGATCGCCGACCTCCAGATAGATCACCGTCTCGGCCGTCGGGTTGAAGAGCTGGTGCGCATCGCCACGCCCCGCGGCAAAACCGGCGCACATGCCGGGAGCCAGCGGCGTGTCGCCAGCGTCGGTGCGCAGCACGGGGTAGCCTTGCAAAATGTAGATGAACTCGTCCTGATGGCTGTGCGCGTGACGCAGCGACGACAGCGCACCAGGCGCCAGTTCGGTGAGGTTGACACCAAACCGCCTGAGCCCGAACACATCGCCCAGCGCGCGCTTGACCCGGCCGGCCATGCGGGCCGCAAACGGTGGCGGATAGAGCGATGGCTGGGTGCGGGGTGGAACATGTGCGGCAACAACGGCCGCACTGGTCGGACCTGGGAGATGAGGTGTCATAACGATAGATTCCTGCCGGCTGGCGCTGCCGGATGGGGTTCTTTGCTTTCGCCGTGGTCGATTTTCAATCATGAAGCATTCCGCCGCGACCGCGGCGTCCCCCTCTGCAACGGTGTCTGCCCGCATGGGCGCCATGATCGTGGCCGCAGCTGCGGCGCGCGGTGTGGCAGCCGACGGGCTCATGGCTGCGGCCGGCTTCGACCCCGCCTGGCTGCACGACCCCGACGCGCGCATACCGCTGACGGTCGAGACGCGCCTGTGGGACGAGGCGGCGCAGCGCAGCGCAGACCCGGCTTTCGGTCTGCATGTGGCCGCCGCGATCCGTCCCGGGATGTTCCAGGTGTTGGACTATGCGGTGCGCACGGCGCCGATCTGGGCACAGCCCTGCAGCGGCTGGCGCGTTACAACCGGCTGCTGCACGATGTGGCCACGTTCGACATCCAGCCCGAGGGCACGGTGACGCGCATCGAACACCGGTTTGCCGACCCGAGCGTCCGCCCCAGCCGACATGCAGTGGAATTCGTCAGCCCTGCAAAACGCCCTGAAGCCGCATGGACACTGAGTTGGTGAGGTGATGTTGCGGGGTTGGAACTCCCGAAGATGAATCGGCTCGATGCGAATTTCTGGGAGTTTGGAGAGGGATTTCGATGAGCACGCCGGACTTTTTCCGCGCCCGACTGGACCAGATGATCGACCTGCGCCACCCGCTGGCGGTGCTGGCCACGCGCATGCCGTGGCAGCAGATCGAAGCGAGCGTGGCGCCGCTGCTGGCGCGCAAGGACCGGCGCGGGCGCAGCATCGAAGGTACAGACCTGTTCGGCCCCACGCTGCAGGTGGTCGGCGCAGGCGTGAGCGCGGCAGGCCGCCCGCGCCTGGCGATCCGCTTGGATGGTGTCGCTGCTGTACCTCAAGCACGCCTATGGCCTGAGCGACCAGGCCGTGGTCGAGCGCTGGGCCGAGAACGTGGTGTGGCAGTTCTTCAGCGGGCAGGAGTACTACGAGCCACGCCTGCCGTGCGATGCCACGCAGATCGGGCGCTTCAGGCGGGTGCTGGGCGAGGCCGGCGTGCAGGAGTTGCTGGCCAAGACGATCGAGGCGGCCGTGCAGATGCAGGTGGTGCGCAAGAGCGAACTGCAGCGTGTGATCGTGGACACCACGGTGCAGGAGAAGGCGGTGGCCTATCCCACCGACAGCCGGCTGCTGGAAGTGGCGCGGGCCAAGGTGGTGCAACTGGCGCAGCGCGCCGGGCTGCGGCTGAAGCAGACCTTCGAGCGCGAGGGCCGCAGCCTGCGCCGGCGTGCCGGCGGCTATGCGCACGCCAAGCAGTTCAAGCGGCTGCGCCGGGTGCTCAAGCGCCAGCGCACCGTGCTCGGGCGCGTGCTGCGCGACGTGCAACGCCGCCTGCTGGCAGCGCCGCAAGACGTGCGTGATCGCCTGCAGCCATGGCTGGAGCGCGCCGAGCGCATCCGCTCGCAGCGCCCCAAGGACAAGCACAAGCTGTACGCGCTGCATGCGCCGCAGGTCGAGTGCATCGGCAAGGGCAAGGCCCGCCAGCCCTACGAGTTCGGCGTGAAGGTCAGCGTGGCCGTCACGGCCAAACAGGGCTTGATGGTCGGTGCGCGCAGCCTGCCGGGCAACCCCTACGACGGCCACACGCTGGCCGAGCAACTGGAGCAGACCACCGTCTTGCTGCAGGAGCTGGGCGTCAAGCCGCACACGGCCATCGTCGACCTGGGCTACCGGGGGGCGGATGCCCACATTGGCGCGGTGACATTGATCCATCGCGGCAAGAGCCGCTCGCTCACGCGCAGCCAGCGGCGCTGGCTGAAGCGGCGTCAGGCGGTCGAGCCGGCCATCGGGCATGCCAAGCACGATCACGGCATGAAGCGCTGCTGGCTCAAGGGCGCTGAGGGTGACGCGCTGCATGCGGTGTTGTGCGCAGCCGGCTTCAACATCCGCTGGCTGCTGCGTGCCATCGCCCGGCGGGGCATTGCTCCAGCCTTTTTGCGCTCGCTTTGGCTGCTGTCAGCGCTCGCAGCGTCCGCGAATCGACTCGCTACTCTTGCACGTCCGGCGCTTCTCGTCGGCGCCGCGAGATGAATTTTGCAGGGCCGACTACCTACGTGTAGGGTTCCGGACGATTGCATAGATCCTTCGCGTCGTGCACTCTTCGTTAGTCGCGCAGTGATGCGAGAGCTGATCGACAACCTCCGGAGCGCTCAACCATGATTATTCGCCTACACAAAAACGCCACCACAACCCCCGCCACCCGCGCCTACATCCAGTCCTCGTCCTTGTCGGTTGCGGCCTTGGCAGCCGAGTTGGGCGTATCCGAAGACACCATCCGCCGCTGGAAGCGTCGGGACTTTGTGGAAGATCGCCCGCATACCGCGCATCGTTTGCAGACGACGCTCACCCCGGCGCAGGAGCTTTTGGTGGTGGAGCTGCGCAAGACCCTCCAGCTACCCCTTGACGATCTGCTGGTGGTCACACGGGAGTTCATCAACCCCCGGGCCTCACGTTCTGGGCTGTATCGTCTGCTCAAGCGCCATGGCCTATCCCAACTGCCCAGTGAAGCCAAGGATGCGCCTGCTTCCAAGCCATTCAAGACCTACATGCCGGGCTACCTGCACATCGACGTCAAGTACCTGCCGCAGATGCCCGACGAACATCAGAGGCGTTATCTCTTCGTCGCCATTGACCGCGCCACCCGTTGGGTCTTCATCCAGATTAAGCCAAACAAGACCGCAGCCGCGGCCAGAAGCTTCCTGAAGGCCTTGCACAAGACCTGCCCGGTCAGAATCACGCACATCCTCACCGACAACGGCAAGGAGTTCACGGATCGCCTCTTCGCCTCAGGCGCGCGCGCACCGTCCGGGAAGCACGAGTTCGATCAGCTCTGCCAGGCCCTTGGCATCGAGCATCGCCTCACCAAGCCCAGACACCCTCAGACCAATGGCATGGTCGAACGCTTCAACGGCCGTATTGCCGAGGTCCTTGCCACCCATCACTTCAACAGCGCCGAGGACCTCGAGACTACCTTGACCCGTTATGTTTGGCTGTACAACCATCATTTACCCCAGAAGGCAATCGGACACATAACACCTCTGGAGGCCTTGAAAAAGTGGTACGCTCAACGCCCCGATCTTTTCATCTTCAAACCACGTAATCGTCCGGGACCTGACACCTACGCATGTCCAAGCTCAAGCACCTGCCGGCCAGTCCGTTCGCGCCAGCCATGCCGACATGACGCGAAGCGTTTCCACACAAAACGGCATAGAGCCCCTAACGAACGAGTTAACTGGCGCCGGAGCCCGAAGGGCGCAGGGCACCAACAGCGGCCAATAAAATGCCGAAGGCATGGCCGCTGTTGGCGTCCACGTTGAACTAACAGTTAGGCTGCGCGGAGTGGAAGGTCTTCATAGTAGTTCGACCTGAAGCTTTGAGTGTTGCACTTCACGTGTCAACCCGCGCGCGTGGTGGAAGAAGAACATAACCTGCTTCGAATGGTGCGACTACGGAAATGAAACGCAATGGTTCTCTGCTCGTGCAAGTGACGCCATGCACTTGGCCTCGTTTGGCTACGACAACATCGCCTGATGTGACCACAACGGTGTTGCCTTGTTCGTCGATTTGATAATCGCCGTGACCGGACAGAATTGTCCAGGTATCTTGGCCTTCTGGATGCGTATGCGCAGCTATCGTTTGTCCCGGCTCAACGTGCCAAGCGACGATCACTGAATGTTCAGACTCTTGGACAACGGAGCGGATCGGCTCACCGTCGCTTACTTGCATGTGGTCACTTGATTTGAATACGCGCTGACTGCTCATGGCTGCTCCGAGAGTTATGGTGCAAAGCAAGCAAGAACTACGCCGCGCACCAAGCGCCTAACACCTGAGTTAAGCCGCGCCGCGAAGCGGCGTCGGCTTGAATGAATTGTTAGATGCCAGCCCGGTCAATGTGCGCTGACCTTGGATAGCAGATTTAGAACGGCGACGCCACTAACGATAAGTCCCATGCCAACGAACGCCCACAAGTCTAGTTTCTGGCCATGGAAGATCCAAGCGATAGCTGCCACAAGTACGATGCCGAGGCCAGCCCAAACAGCATAAGCAATGCCGACCGGGATGGACTTGAGTGCGAGAGAGAGGAAATAGAACGCAAGCCCGTAGCCAGCCACAACTACAACAGAAGGAACTAACTTGGTGAATCCATGGCTGGACTTCAGTGCGGAAGTTGCGACGACCTCACCAAAGATTGCAATAGCCAGAAAGAGCCAGTTCTTCACGTGCAATCTCCTCTACGGCATGAAGGAGAAATAGTAGTGGCTATGAGTTGCCAAAAACAGTCTTGCGGCTATCGATTTTCTGTGAGCATACGCAACGCCAAATCTGGCATCTAACACCTGAGTTAAGCCGCGCCGCGAAGCGGCGTCGGCTTGAATGAATTGTTAGATGCCAGCCCGGTCAATGTGCGCTGACCTTGGATAGCAGATTTAGAACGGCGACGCCACTAACGATAAGTCCCATGCCAACGAACGCCCACAAGTCTAGTTTCTGGCCATGGAAGATCCAAGCGATAGCTGCCACAAGTACGATGCCGAGGCCAGCCCAAACAGCATAAGCAATGCCGACCGGGATGGACTTGAGTGCGAGAGAGAGGAAATAGAACGCAAGCCCGTAGCCAGCCACAACTACAACAGAAGGAACTAACTTGGTGAATCCATGGCTGGACTTCAGTGCGGAAGTTGCGACGACCTCACCAAAGATTGCAATAGCCAGAAAGAGCCAGTTCTTCACGTGCAATCTCCTCTACGGCATGAAGGAGAAATAGTAGTGGCTATGAGTTGCCAAAAACAGTCTTGCGGCTATCGATTTTCTGTGAGCATACGCAACGCCAAATCTGGCATCTAACGTGAAAGCTCAGCCGACGGCAAAAAGCGCAGCTTTTTGACGGTCGGCTGGAGCGGCCAGTTAGGGGTTTTGTGTTTGATCATCGACTTCTTCCGAGCGGAATAGTGGGCGAGCCCCGTGAGCAAAGGTAATAGCTGCGCCGATGAATACCGGCCAACTCTGAAACACGAAAACCGTTAGGTAACCTAGCGCAGTGCCGAATATTGCAAGTAGAAAAATTGCTGGAATTGCCATTTGGCCTGGAGCCTCGAAGCCTTCCTTGACTAGCTGTCAGGTCCCGGACGATTACGTGGTTTGAAGATGAAAAGATCGGGGCGTTGAGCGTACCACTTTTTCAAGGCCTCCAGAGGTGTTATGTGTCCGATTGCCTTCTGGGGTAAATGATGGTTGTACAGCCAAACATAACGGGTCAAGGTAGTCTCGAGGTCCTCGGCGCTGTTGAAGTGATGGGTGGCAAGGACCTCGGCAATACGGCCGTTGAAGCGTTCGACCATGCCATTGGTCTGAGGGTGTCTGGGCTTGGTGAGGCGATGCTCGATGCCAAGGGCCTGGCAGAGCTGATCGAACTCGTGCTTCCCGGACGGTGCGCGCGCGCCTGAGGCGAAGAGGCGATCCGTGAACTCCTTGCCGTTGTCGGTGAGGATGTGCGTGATTCTGACCGGGCAGGTCTTGTGCAAGGCCTTCAGGAAGCTTCTGGCCGCGGCTGCGGTCTTGTTTGGCTTAATCTGGATGAAGACCCAACGGGTGGCGCGGTCAATGGCGACGAAGAGATAACGCCTCTGATGTTCGTCGGGCATCTGCGGCAGGTACTTGACGTCGATGTGCAGGTAGCCCGGCATGTAGGTCTTGAATGGCTTGGAAGCAGGCGCATCCTTGGCTTCACTGGGCAGTTGGGATAGGCCATGGCGCTTGAGCAGACGATACAGCCCAGAACGTGAGGCCCGGGGGTTGATGAACTCCCGTGTGACCACCAGCAGATCGTCAAGGGGTAGCTGGAGGGTCTTGCGCAGCTCCACCACCAAAAGCTCCTGCGCCGGGGTGAGCGTCGTCTGCAAACGATGCGCGGTATGCGGGCGATCTTCCACAAAGTCCCGACGCTTCCAGCGGCGGATGGTGTCTTCGGATACGCCCAACTCGGCTGCCAAGGCCGCAACCGACAAGGACGAGGACTGGATGTAGGCGCGGGTGGCGGGGGTTGTGGTGGCGTTTTTGTGTAGGCGAATAATCATGGTTGAGCGCTCCGGAGGTTGTCGATCAGCTCTCGCATCACTGCGCGACTAACGAAGAGTGCACGACGCGAAGGATCTATGCAATCGTCCGGAACCCTACAACTAGCCCCCATACGAAGAAGGTGAGGATGGCTGTTAAGTAGCCGAGGAACAAGCCGCCAGCAAACGAGCTTAGCAGTAGCACGATGTCTTTCATGCGTAACCCCTAACGCCGGAGTTAAGCCGCCGCGCGTAGCGCGGTCGGCTTGAACGAATTGTTAGACATCATTTACCAACTGACTTGATGATCTCGCCTTTCACAAAGCGAATAAATTCTTCCAAGTGATCTGCGCGTGAGGCCAAGTGATCTTCTTTTTGTCCCAGATAAGCTTGCTTAGCTTCAAGTAAGACGGGCTGATACTGGGCAGGTAGGCGTTTTATTGCCCAGTCGGCAGCGACATCCTTCGGCGCGATTTTGCCGGTTATTGCGCTGTACCAAATGCGGGACAACGTAAGCACTACATTTCGCTCATCGCCGGCCCAGTCGGGCTGCGAGTTCCATAGCTTCAAGGTTTCCCTCAGCGCCTCGAATAGATCCTGTTCAGGAACCGGGTCAAAGAATTCCTCCGCTGCCGGACCTACCAAGGCAACGCTATGTTCTCTTGCTTTTGTAAGCAGGATAGCTAGATCAATGTCGATCATGGCTGGCTCGAAGATACCCGCAAGAATGTCATTGCGCTGCCATTCTCCAAATTGCAGCTCGCGCTTAGCCGGATAACGCCACGGGATGATGTCGTCATGCACGACAAGGGTGACTTCTATAGCGCGGAGCGTCTCGCTCTCGCCAGGGAAAGCCGAAGCCTCCATAAGATCATTGAGCAATGCTCGCCGCGTCGTTTCATCAAGCTTTACGGCCACAGTAACCAACAAATCAATATCGCTGTATGGCTTCAGGCCGCCATCCACTGCGGAGCCGTACAAATGCACGGCCAGCAACGTTGATTCCAGATGGCGCTCAATGACGCTTAGCACCTCTGATAGTTGGTTCGAAATTTCGATGGTCACCGCTTCCCTCATGATGTCTAACGTTGAAGTAACCGGCGCTGCGCGGTTTTATCGCGCAGCGTCCGAGTTGACTGCCGGGTTGGGCGGTAACGCTTCAATAGAGCGAAGGATTGCCCGCACGATTGCCTCCCTCTTGAAAAGATCATCCATTCTGTTTGGCGTATCAATATTCAGTGCGAAGAATACGGAGCCAGTCGGCCACTCAACCCATCCTACCCACCAACCCATACGGCCTTCCCAGCCCGTCTTTGCACGCAGTATCCAGTTGCGACCGGCTTCCACAATCATGAGATCCTTGACCAAGCGCTGATGTTCTACCCGAAAGGGCAGCTCGTTACGATAGAGCTTCCTGAGAAATGCAATTTGCTCCTGCGCCGAGATTGCAAGGCTGCCTTCTATCCAGTAATCGCCATTACTTGTCGAAGGATCGGCGTTGCCATAGTCGATTTTCTTCAAATAGCGCCGAGCTTTGTCATCACCAATTTCCTTTGCAAATAGCTCATACACCCAAACAGTAGAATTCCGCATTGCTGATCGCAAATCTTGGTCTTGATTGTGGCCTGCAAAGCCCCTGTTAACGCCGTCCCATCGAAAAATCTGGAACTCATCACGAACAGCGCCTGCATCAAGTGCAAAAAGTGTATGAGGTATCTTGAATGTCGATGCAGGCGAGTAGCGTTTCTTCGATCGCACAGGATCAAAAACCAACATGGCACGATCCGCTTGGCGTTCGTCTGCCACAACTATCGTGCCTTTGGCTTGAAATTCGCTGAAAAACTTCCTCCAGTCAGAACGTTCTAGCGTGCCTTCTTGCGCATGCGCGAAAGTGGCAAGAGAAAAAATGGAGAAAAGTATCGCGAAGATTCGGATTGCCATTAACTTTTCCTTAATGCCCAACGCCTGAATTAAGCCGCGCCGCGAAGCGGCGTCGGCTTGAATGAACTGTTAGGCCGCACTGTAGCGCGGCGCGACAGCAATGGGTAGACGAGAGCGCCCCAGCGCCACGGCCCGAGATCCGACCAGAACCGGGCGCCCGGCGAAGAAGCCGCGGGAAACGCTGTCTGGAGCAAGGAAGCCACGGTGCCCAGCTGCCGCGACACCATCCGGGCGCAACCGCGAGCCAGTGCAGAAAAGAGCCGGAGCACGTGATCCGCCACGATGCGAGCTACTCCACTGATCAGGAAGCCCATGCGGCCTAACGTTCGAGGTAAGCTGGCGCCAACGGCAGGACGCCAGGCCCGAGCCACAGAAAATGTACACCGTACCTGTGGCTCGGGCCTGGTGGCCTGCCGTTGGTGCTCAGCTTGACCGAGGGGTTAGGCGGCACCTTGCACTACCTGTACTTTGCTGCAGTGATGAACTGCCCAAAGCTCTCGCACCAGACAATAACAGCGCTGTACTTGGCTGGATCGATGCCGCCAGGAACTGTGACCACGAAATTCTCGAAGGTCTTCACGTCGCCTACTCGAACCATCTGGTTCTTCAGGCGGTTGAAGTCTGACTCGGTTTCCACAAACTCGGGTGAAAGGTAGAGCTTGTAGTCTGGCCCCGGTGCTAGTTTTCCTACGAAGGATATGGAGCTAGACCCGATGGTGACGGTGCCTTCGCCCCAATGCAGCGCGTCGCTGTCTTTGAGCTCACGTTTGAACTCTCCTGAGAACAGAGCTTGCCCAGTAGCTGCTTTGATCTCGTCCATCGTTGGTGGGGCTGGCGCCGTGAGGATTGGCAGCGCGTAGATGCCTCCAGCAAAGCCAGCTGCCGCTACGGCTAGGTGGGTTGCAACAAGCAGGATGGCTGTTCGTGTTTTCATCGGTACGCGGAGGTGAACAGGTGGTCAGATGTGACGCCTAACGTGTTATAGGGAGCAAAACTGCTGCATAACACCGACGGCTGTCTCCCTAACACCGGCGGCTCGATCGGGCGTAAAGCCGCGCCCAGCCTGCGTTTCCAGGCATTGACTGGATGTTTGTACAGTACTAAATTTCATGCAAATTGGCGCAACGTTCGTACCACGCACTTTACCTGTGCGCGCGGGCGTTGGCAACCCCCCCCCCCGAAAGGGGGCCCCAAGGGAGAGAACAAGATGCATGAAACCCATCCGGCGGCGGGCAGGCCGCCACGGCGCGGTGAGGCACTGCCGCCGTTGAAATCGACGCGGCTGCTCGATCAACTGCGGGAGCGCATCCGCGCCCTGCATTACAGCCTGCGCACCGAAGAGGCCTATGTGTACTGGTGCCGCGCCTTCATCCGGTTTCACCGGCTGCGTCACCCGGCCGAGATGGGTGGGCCGGAGGTTGAAGCCTTTCTCACCTGGCTGGCGAGCGAGCGGGGGGTGTCGGTCAGCACCCACCGGCAGGCGTTGTCGGCGCTGCTGTTCTTGTACGGGAAGGTGCTGGGCGTGCAACTGCCCTGGATGGACACCATCGCCCGGCCGCAGCCGCGGCGGCGGCTGCCGGTGGTGTTTTCGGCGCAGGAGGTGGCCGCCGTGCTGGCGTTGATGGAGGGCGAGCACCGTTTGCTGGCCCAGGTGCTCTATGGCACCGGCATGCGGTTGACCGAGGGCTTGCGCCTGCGGGTGAAAGACCTCGACTTTGCCCACCGGGCCATCGTGGTGCGCGACGGCAAGGGCGGCAAGGACCGCGTGCTGATGCTGCCGCGCACGCTGGAGCAACCGTTGCGCGAGCAATTGGCCCGGGCCCATGCCCTGTGGGTGGCCGACCGGCAGGCCGGCCGCGGCGGGGTGGAAATGCCTGATGCGCTCGCCCGGAAGTACCCCCGGGCCGGCGCCTCGTGGCCCTGGTTCTGGGTGTTTCCGCAGGCACAGCACGCGGTGGACCCGCGCAGCGGCGTGGTGCGGCGCCACCACCTGTACGACCAGACGTTCCAGCGCGCCTTCAAACGCGCATTGCAGGCAGCAGGTATCCACAAGGCGGCCACACCCCACACCCTGCGCCACAGTTTCGCCACACACCTGCTGCAGGCCGGCTACGACATCCGCACCGTGCAGGAACTGCTGGGCCATTCGGACGTGAGCACCACCATGATCTACACCCATGTGCTGAAGGTGGGCGGGGGCGGTGTGCACAGCCCCCTCGACCGCCTGGACACCCTGCTGACACACTGAGCCCCGCGCCTGGGCGACACGGTCCCGGCCGCTGTTCCCGCCCCGTTCCCATGCCCCGCTACATCGCCCACCTCGACATGGACGCCTTCTACGCGTCGGTGGAGCTGCTGCGCTACCCGGACCTGCGCGGTCAGCCGGTGGTGATCGGCGGCGGCCACCGGCATCAGCCCGAGCTGCTGGCCGACGGCACCCGCCGTTACGCTCGGCTGGTCGAGTACGCGGGACGGGGTGTCATCACGACCGCCACGTACGAGGCACGGGCGCTGGGTGTGCATTCGGGCATGGGCCTCATGAAGGCCGCGGCGCTCGCGCCCGAGGTGGTGCTGCTGCCGACCGACTTCGACGAGTACCGTCGCTACTCGCGACTGTTCAAGGCGGCGGTGGCCGAGATCGCGCCGCAGATCGAGGACCGCGGCATCGACGAGGCCTACATCGACCTCACCGACGTGCCCGGGGCTCAGGACGCCGTGGGTGGCGACCCGCTGGGCGGCGTGCGCCTGCGCGTGGTCATCCGGCTTGCGCAGGGGAAAGAGGCTATCCCAAAACGCCAACCAAAACGCGGTACGCCATGGCCCGGCAAAGCCGACGGCCACCGCCGCCCGCGCCCACCACGGCGGCTCGCCGTCGCGCACCACGGGCCCCAGCAGCACCACACCCGTGACCGACGCCGGCCCCTCGTGCGCGGCCCACAGTGCCGAGCCGGCGGCGAACGAGTTGCCCAGGATCACCGCCGGGCCGGCCTGCAGATGCGCGATCAGGGCCAGCGCATCGTGCCCGATGGCGTAAGCCGAATAGTCGTCCCACGCGACCGACGACTCACCGTGACCACGGATGTCCATCGTCACCACCCGGTAGCCGGCACGCCACAGCAACGGCCGCAGGGTGCGGTATTCGTGGCGCAAATCGCCCATGCCGGGGATGGCCAGCACCAGCGGCCCGGATCCGCCGGTATCGTCATAGGCGATCCGGCCGTGGGGCAGCGTCAGGTAACGGGTGACGGCTGGCGGAATGGGGCTCGTCACCGCCCCTGCCTCCAGGGGCAGGGTCAGGGGTAGGGTCAGGGCGGCAGCGGCCCCGATGCGAGTCAACAGACGGCCTGTGGCGGACATGCAAACGGCTCCAACGACAAGGGGTCAAACGAGACCCCCACTGTGCCGGATGCGGCGCGCCTGGGCGATCACCGATGACGCCAGACAATGGACTTCAGGCGCCAGCGATGCGTTCAGGCGCCAGCGGTGCGTTCAGGCGCCAGCACCGCGCAACCAACGCTCGATGGCGCGCGGATAGATCAGGTGTTCTTGCGTGAGCACACGTGCGGCCAAGGTCTCGGCAGTGTCGCCGGGCAGGATCGGCACCACCGCCTGCTCCAGGATCGGGCCGTGGTCCAGCTCGGCCGTCACCAGATGCACGGTGGCGCCGGCAAAGCGACAACCGGCCTCGATGGCGCGGCGGTGGGTATGCAAGCCGGGGAAGGCCGGCAGCAGCGACGGGTGGATATTGACGATGCGCCCCGCATAGCGCTGCACGAAATCCGGCGTGAGGATGCGCATGAAGCCGGCCAGAACGACCAGCGCGTTGCCCAGCGGGTCGAAGCGATCGAGGGTGCGCGCCAGCTCGGCGTCGAACGCCTCCCGGCTGGGGTAGGCCTTGTGGTCCACCACCGCGGTCGGCAGGCCCTCCCCTTCCGCCCAGGCCAGCCCTTTGGCGTCGGGCCGGTTGCTGATGACGGCGGCGACGAACGCCCCATGGCGCTCGCGCCAGCGCTGCGCCTGCGCCGCGCGCACGATGGCCTGCATATTCGAGCCCGTGCCGGAGATCAAGATGAGCAGCGGCCGCGGCGGCCGCGCTTCGTGCTGTGTGCTCACACCCATGCCGACAGTGTAACGGCGCGCGCAGCCCGAGCCACCCCAGCGCTGCGCCCGGCAGGCGGTAGAAGTGGCCTGCGCGGGCGGCGCCGGGCGCGGCCCGCGCGCTGTCACCCGTCCGACAGGTACGGTGCGGCGTTTGCGGCATAAAGTCGGTCATCACACGGCAGAGGAGACAACGCGATGGAGCTGGCGTTCACGCCCGAAGAGCGGGCGTTTCGCAACGAGGTACGGGCCTGGATCGACGCCCATCTCGACCCGGCCCTGGCCGCCAAGGTGCTCGCTGGCTTGCGTCTGAGCAAAGACGAGATCCAGGGCTGGGCACGCACCCTGGGCCGGCAAGGCTGGCTGGCGTACCGCTGGCCGCGCGCCTTCGGCGGCCCGGGCTGGTCGCCGGTGCAACAGCACCTGTTCGATGAGGCCCTGGCCGAAGCGGGTGCACCGCCCATATTGCCCTTCGGCCCGGTGATGGTGGCGCCGGTCATCATGGCCTTTGGCACGCCCGAGCAGCAGCAGCGCTTTCTACCCGGCATCGCCAGCGGCGACGTCTGGTGGTGCCAGGGCTACAGCGAGCCGGGCTCAGGCTCCGACCTGGCCAGCCTGCGCACACGCGCCGAGCGCGTGGGTGACCACTACGTCGTCAATGGCCAGAAAACCTGGACCACGCTGGCCCAGCACGCCGACTGGATTTTCTGCCTGGTGCGCACACGCGCCGAAGGCAAGCCGCAAAGCGGCATCAGCTTTTTGCTGATCGACATGAAGTCACCGGGCGTGACCGTGCGCCCCATCCGGCTGCTGGATGGTGAGTACGAAGTCAATGAGGTGTGGTTCGACAACGTGCGCGTGCCGGTGGACAACCGCATCGGCGAAGAAAACCAGGGCTGGACGATCGCCAAATATCTGCTGTCGCACGAGCGCGCCAACATCGCCGACATCAACCGCAGCAAGCGCGAGCTCAAGCGCCTGAAGCGCCTGGCGCAAGCCGAAGGGGTCTGGGACGACGCCCGTCTGCGCGACCACATCGCGCAGCTGGAGGTGGATATCGTGGCGCTGGAAATGCTGGTGCTGCGGGTGCTGGCCGCCGAGCGCAGCGGCAAGCCCGCGCTGGACATCGCCGCGCTGCTCAAAATCCGCGGCAGCGAAATCCAGCAGCGCCTGACCGAGCT
This sequence comes from Tepidimonas sp. HKU77, assembly GCF_049728535.1. Lineage (NCBI taxonomy): Bacteria > Pseudomonadati > Pseudomonadota > Betaproteobacteria > Burkholderiales > Tepidimonas > Tepidimonas sp. HKU77. The sequence continues at coordinate 609,931 of NZ_CP187300.1, forward strand.
GATGCTGCTCGTAGCCGGGCCGATGGCGCTACCCTACTTGGAGCCGGCGTTGAGCGGCCTGCCGGTGGACGCGGCGGATGCGTCGCTTGCCCCGCTGGCGCCGCGCTACTTCAACATGCGCAAGACCACCATCTACGGCGGCAGCAACGAGGTACAGCGCAACATCGTCGCCCAAACCCTGCTGGGCTGACCCCCACGACACCGGAGCACGCACCATGGATTTCGACTTCACCGACGAGCAGCTGCAGCTGCGCGATGCGGTGGCGCGCTGGGCCGAGCGCGCCTACACCTTCGAGCGACGCCGCGCCCACATCGCAGCCGGTGGCTTTGACTCGGGCGTTTGGCAGGCTTTGACCGAACTCGGCTTGACCGGACTGACCGTCCCCGAGGCGCACGGCGGCATGGGCCAGGGCCCGGTGGAGGCCCTGGTGGTCATGGAGACGCTGGGCAGCGCGCTGCTGCTGGAGCCGCTGGCTGCCGCCTGGGTGGCGGCGGCCATGCTGCAGCACGGCGGAGGTTCGGCACTGCAGGCGGTGTGGCTGCCGCGGCTGGCGGCGGGCGAACTGGTGGTGCCGGCGTTGCTGGAGCGGCGCAGCCGTCACGACCTGGGGCGTGTGGCCTGCCAAGCCAGTGCCGACGGCGACCATTGGCGCTTGAGCGGCCGCAAACACGTGGTGCCCGCCGGTGATCAGGCCGCCGCTTGGATCGTCTCGGCGCGCGCGCCCGACGGGTTGGCGCTGTTTTGGGTGGAGCGCAGCGCTGCCGGGGTGCATCTATCGCCCTATCCCTTGCAAGACGGCAGCCGAGCCGCCGACTTGGTGCTGGAAGCCACACCGGCGCAGCGCTTGCCGGGCGATGGTGCTGCCACCCTGCAGTGGGGCGCCGATGTCGGCGCTGCCTTGGCCTGCGCACAGGCGGTGGGGGTCATGGAGCGGGCGCTGGCCCTGACCGTCGACTATCTGAAGACGCGCCACCAGTTTGGTGTGCCCATCGGCAGCTTCCAGGCACTGCGGCACCGTGCTGCCGACATGAAGATGGCGCTGGAGCTGGCGCGCGGTATGGCCGTCTATGCGCTGCTCAAACTCACCGCACCCGAGGCCGAGCGCCGCCAGGCCGTGGCACGCGCCAAGGTGCAGGTGGGCCAGTCGGCCCGTTTCATCGGCCAGCAGGCGGTGCAATTGCACGGCGGCATCGGCGTCACCGACGAATACGCCATCGGTCACTGCTTCAAGACGCTGACGCAGCTGGAGCTCAGCTGGGGCGATACCTCACATCATCTGGGCATCGTTGCCGCCGGCATGACCGAAGAGGCTACCGTTGGCGCCTGAATCGCGGCCAGCGGCAGAGCTCCGGCGGTGGCCGGGACGGGGCCAGGGGACGCCGGGCAGCGCCAGCGCCCAGGCGCTGGATCGATAGGGGCCAGTGGCGCGGCCTCACACGGCGCGCAGACGGTCGAAGCAACACGGATGTGGATCGCGGGTGTCGGCGCCGCGACATCTGAGCCATCGGTCTGCGGGTTTTCCCGCTGGCAGCACGCAGCGGGCTCGCCCGACGATGCGTGGCATGCACGCACATGAGGTCGATTACGCGATCATCGGCTCGGGCTTCGGCGGCGCGGTGGCGGCTTTGCGTCTGGCCGAAAAAGGCTACCGTGTCGTGGTGCTGGAACAAGGGCGGCATTGGCGGCCCGAGAACTTTCCCGCCACCAACTGGCATTGGCGCCGCTGGCTGTGGCACCCGGCGCTGGGCTGCCAGGGATTTTTCAGCCTGCGCCTTTTCCGCCACGTGGTGGTGCTGCACGGCAATGCGGTAGGCGGCGGGTCGATCACCTACGCCAACACGCTGCTGGTGCCACCGGCCGAGGTATGGACCCAAGGCAGCTGGGCCGCGCTGGATGACTGGGCCCGCGTGATGCCAGGCCACTACGCCACCGCCCAGCGCATGCTGGGCGTGACCCGCAACCGGCGCGCCGCCGCCGCCGACGAGCGCCTGCGTGCCATGGCCGAGGCCTGCGACGTGGCCGACAGCTGGCAATTGACCGACGTTGGTGTCTTTTTCGGCGATGATGCCGACGACACCGGTGGTCGCCTCTACCCCGACCCCTACTTTGGGGGCGAGGGCCCGGCCCGCACCTCGTGCACCGGCTGCGGCGCTTGCATGGTGGGCTGCCGCGTCGGCGCCAAAAATACGCTGGACCGCAACTACCTGTACCTGGCGCAACGGCGCGGTGCCGAGCTGCGAGCGCAAACCCGTGTGACGCGCATCGTGCCCCTGCCCGCCCCCGACGGAAGCGCCGCCCCCGGGGGGCAGTATGGCTATGCCGTGCACACGGTCGGCAGTGACGGCGGCACCCGGCAGCGCGCGATCGTGCGGGCACGCGCCGTGGTGTGCGCCGCGGGCTCGCTGGGCACCCAGGCGCTGCTGATGGAGGCGCGCCGCCGTGGTGATCTCCCGTTTCTCTCACCGGCCTTGGGACGCCACGTGCGCACCAACGCCGAGTCGCTGATCGGCATACGTTGGCCGGGCTGTGCCGAAGACCTCTCGCGCGGTGTGGCCATCGGCTCCAAGATCCGGCTCGACGCCTACACGACCGTGGAGGCCACACGCTACCCTGCGGGTTCAGACGCCATGGCGCTGTTGTCCACCGTGATGGGGCGCGACAACACCCGTTTGGGTTGGCTGGCGACGCTGGTGCAGCAGCTTGTGCGCCACCCACAGGCCACGGCGCGGCTGCTGTGGCCCGGCCGCTGGGCCCGCGAATCGATGATTTTGCTGTGCATGCAGACCCTGGACGGCACCTTGACCCTGCGTTGGGAGCGCCCCTGGTGGTGGCCCTTTGTCCCCCGGCTGCGCAGCCATGGCGCGCCGCTGCCCCACACCATCGCGGTGGCGCAGGCCTTTGCGCGGCGCGCCGCTGCCGCCACCGGCGGGGTGCCGATGGCGTCTCTGCCCGAAGTGTTGTTTCACATCCCCATGACCGCGCATTGCCTGGGTGGCGCCGTGATGGCGGCCCACCCCGACGCCGGCGTGTGTGACGCGCAGCAGCGTGTCTTTGGTCAGCACAACCTGTACATCATGGACGGCTCGGTGATCGCGGCCAACCTGGGAGTCAACCCCAGCCTGACCATCGCCGCGTTGGCTGAGCGCGCCTGCAGCTTGATTCCCCCGGCCCATACGGCGCACGCGGCCAACGCCCACGCCGCCGCCGAATCTGCGGTGTAATTGGTCCCATGGCGCCGCCGCCGCGAAGGCGACCGCATCGCTCACCCCCCACGCGTACCGTCCACGATGAATGCCTGGCGACACGATTTCAGCCACTTGCCCCCTGGCGATCTGCCTGCGGCCTTGCAAGCCCAGTGCGAGCGCATGCGCGCGGCCTGGCGTGTCTCGGCTGCGGCCAGCGCCGATGCGCGGCGCGAGCGCTTGACGCGGCTGCTGGAAGCGGTGCTGGACCATGAAACCGAATGGGTACGCGCCATCGATGCCGACTTTGGCGGGCGCAGCGGCACCGAGACGCGCTTGCTGGAGCTCGCACCACTGGCCGATGAAATTCGCCACCTGCGGCGCCACGTGGCGCGCTGGATGCGCCCACGCCCGGTGCGCGTCAACTCCCTGTTTTGGCCCGCGCGGGCACGCATCGTGCCGCAGCCGTTGGGAGTGGTGGGCATCATCGGCGCCTGGAACTACCCCGTGCAGCTGACGCTGTCGCCGCTGGCCAACGCCTTGGCCGCTGGCAACCACGTTCTGCTCAAACCCTCGGAGTTGGCGCCACAGACGGCAGCCCTGTTGCGACGGGTGCTGGCCGACACCTTCGCCCCCGACGTGGTGTGCGTGGTCATCGGCGGTGCCGACGTGGCGGCAGCGCTGGCCGCTGCCCCGTTGGACCACTTGCTGTTCACCGGCTCGACCCGGGTCGGTCGCTGGGTGATGCAGGCCGCTGCCGAGCGCCTGACCCCGGTGACGCTGGAGCTGGGCGGCAAGTCGCCGGCCGTCGTGGCCGACGACGCCGACCTCGACGAAGCCGCCGATCGCATCGCCAGCGCCAAGGGCTGGAATGCGGGGCAGACCTGCATCGCCCCGGACTATTGCCTGGTGCCGCGCGCGCGGCGTGACGCCTTCGTTGCGGCGCTGCGTGCGAGTGTGCGGCGGCGCTGGCCACGCGGCCTGGCCGATGCGGACTACACGTCCCTGCTGTCCAGTGCCGCCTGGCAGCGCATGCAGCGCCTGGCGCAGGAAGCAGCGGCCGCTGGCGCCACCCTGGTGCCGCTGATGGCAGACGAGTCACCGTATGGCGACGCCAATGCGCACCGTATGGGCCCGATCGCGGTGTTGGAGCCACCGCCGCAGTGCGCCCTGATGCGCGAGGAAATCTTCGGTCCGCTGCTGCCGGTGCTGGGCTACGACGGCGATATCGAAGCCGCCATCGCACACGTCAACGCCGGCCCACGGCCGCTGGCGCTGTATCTCTTCAGCCAGCGCCAAACCACCATCGAGCGGGTGCTGCAGGCCACCACCAGCGGCGGCGTGACGGTCAACGACTGCATGCTGCACCAGCCGCAGCATGGGCTGCCGTTTGGCGGCGTCGGCCTCAGTGGCATCGGGGCCTACCACGGGCGTCATGGCTTCGAGCGTTTTTCGCACCTCAAGGGGGTCTACCTGCAACACCCCCTGGTAGGCGCGATTTTCGACCGCTGGGTGCGTCCGCCCTACGGGGCCTGGACACAGCGCTTACTGCGCTGGATGCTGCGGCGCTGAGCCTGCCGCTCACGACCCGGCCAGGCTCGCCCACCCACCCAGTCGCCACCCCAGCGCTGCCAGCGCCAACACCGCCACCGCAATGATCCAGCCCCAGGGTAGCCCACGGCTGGCATCGGGGTCGGCAGCGCTGCGCTCGGCACCCTCTGGCAAAGCAGCCAGCGCCGTCAGGCGCCGCCCGAAAACCGGGCCAATGCGGGCACGGGTATTGACGGCCCAGCCATTGGCATCGAGCAAGGGGCCGATGTTGCGCGCGCGCAGCTTGAACCAGGCCAACAGCACCGACGGCCCCGAAATCAACAGCATGACGCCGACGACGACCAGCGGCATTTGCCACCAGGCCAGCTGCACGAAGCCGGTGACGACCGCCACCAGGGCCGAGCCCAGGGCGCCCAAGGCCAGCCCGATCGCGGCAAAAATGCCGGCAAAGCGCGCGATGTCGAACGTCGCCGAGCCCTCTTTGCGCGCTGCGCCGGCCGCGGCCTCGGCCTGGCCTTCGACCTGCTGCGCCGCGCCGGTCTGTACCTGCTGCTCGCGCGCTGCGGCCCACTTGCGCACCTGCTCGCCCACCAGCCGCGCCACCCGTTTGTACGGCGCCCAGAAGGCCTGCCGCAGGCTGATCGGGTTTTCCACCACCTTGACGACGCGCGCGTGCCAATCGCGGCCCTGTCGGTCGATGAATACGCCATTGCGCCCCGGCACCATGAAGTCCGGTGCATCGCCGGCCGTCAGCGCCGCGACGATGGTCTGAGGCGCTTGGTCAGCGCGCTCGCAGTGGCAGTACACCAAATACAGTCCGCTGTAGCCCGCCAGCTGGGCATGCGCGGCCGCATCGGCCACCGGTAGACACAACAGGCACTCGCGCCGGTCAATATAGAGCCGACCGCACTGGAACAGGCCGTCTGCGGCACCGTAAAAATCCGAAAAGTTGACGAAATTGCGCAACAGCCGGACCAGATCACGGCGCAACGCCAGCAATTTGACGAGATCGTCGAGCCGCTGCGCCAAGGTGGCTGCACTGCGGTCGTGCTCGATGAGCGCGCCCAAACGCTCGCCCACGCGCTGCGCCTCCCACGCCTGCAGCAGCGCTTCGTCCCAATCGGCCACCGGCGTATCCGGACGCTGCGCGCGCCATGCCTCCCAGTCCGCCAGGCGCGCCCGCAGCGCCTGCCAATCGGCCCAGCTCAGATGATCGCGCGCACCCAGCAGCGGCAGCACCGCGTCGGCGTACAGGCGCGCCATCGCCGCTTGCCATGCGGGGTTGAGTCCCCGAGTGAGCGGCAACACCGCCTCGGCATCGACGTGCGCCAAGGGCAACGCCACCAGCTCGGCCTGCCCTGCGGCCAAGGTGGTGGCCGCCAGCGCTTGTATCGGCTCCAGCGGCACATCCAGGGCGATGGCCGCGCGCGCGTCGAACGCCGCCAACTGGCAGCGCACGAAATGATCGTCCACCTTGGCCGCCACCGCTTGCAGCGCCGCCAGCGCGGCATCCAGCACCGCCGCCACCCCCTCGGGCTGGGCGGCGCGCCACGCGCGCACCGCCCGCACGGCCTCGGCGCAGCGCAGCAGCGCATCGGCATCGATTCCCTGCTGCCCACTGCGGTCGGGCATCCACCCCACCGCAGCGCCAACGCGCTCGAGCCATGGCACCGTGTCGGGGTCGATGGCCTGGGCCAAGGCGGCCGACACGACACCGTCGCCATTGGGCTGGTCGGGCGGGAAAAGACGCACCGGCTCGGCCACATCGGCTGGCGCAAGAACGGTGGGTGGCCGCCCCAGGCGCTGCAGCAACGCGCCGGCTGCCGTGCGCAACGCCTGCCCTTCGCCATCGGTGGCCAGCGCGTCCAGAGGCAGCGCATCGCCGGGTTGCCACAGCAGCCCGGGGTCATGCAGGCGCTCGCACACCCATTGCACGGCGGCCACGACCTCGGGCCGGCGCAGACGCCCATCACCATCGTGGTCCAGCAGCGCCAGCGTCTGCGGCGCCATGTCCAACCCTTTGACGGGGCATGCGAGCGCCGCCCACAGCTTGGCATCGAGCGTCGGCAGCGCGCGCAGGTCATCGGCGCCGTCGATACGCGGCTGATCAACCCCGCCCGCGCGAAAAAACCGCCATCGATGGGCGATCGGGGGGCGTGGGGGCATGGCACTCATCGACGTCTCCTCGGCAGCCCGGTTGTCAACACCGTGCCGAGCCGGGGTGTGCCCGATCGGCGACGACCATGGCCACAGTGTAGGGCATGGCGCCGGTCATCAAGCGCACAGCCGCGAATGGCGCGGCAGGTGCGCCATCAAAAATTCCATCTGATCGGCCAGGATACGGCGATTGCGCAGGATGAAGTCTTCCCACAGACTGGGCACGTAGGGGGCATACAGGAGCGCCATGCGCGCCTGCTCGGGCGTGCGGTTGCCTTTGCGGTGGTTGCAGGCCCGGCAGGCCGTCACCACGTTCATCCAGTGATCGCGCCCGCCCTGCGCCAGCGGCACGATGTGCTCGCGCGTCAGCAGCGCCTCGTCGAAGCAGTCGCCGCAGTAGGCGCACAGGTGGCGGTCGCGGGCAAACAGCTTGGCGTTGGTCAGGCTGGGCACCACGTCGAACGGATTGACCGGCATATGCCCGCGGGTGCCGATGATCGAATGCACCTCCACCATCGATAGCCGTCCGGTGCGGGCATTGACGCCGCCACGAAACGTGGCAATGTGCGCCCCGGCCACCCAGCGCACGTCGCCGGCGGCATAGTGCAACACGGCCTCCTCCAGCGTGAGCCACGCCTGCGGCAGGCCTTGCGCGGTGAGTTTGAGCACTCTCATGGCTGTGTCATAGTAGCGCGCTTTGGCGACACGCGCATGACACGCGCCCTTGCCCCCTGCGAGCGTTTTGGGTCCCGATGAAAATACTGTATGGTCTGCACAACCTACGCCGCCGCCCGCGCGGCGCGCGTGCGCTGACGATCGGCAATTTCGACGGCGTGCACCGCGGCCACCAGGCCATGCTGGCGCTGCTCATCAACGAGGCGCGGCACCGCGGCGTGCCCGCCTGTGCGGTGACGTTCGAGCCGCACCCGCGCGATTTCTTTGCGGCGCGCCAGCGCCGCCCGGAGCTGGCCCCGGCGCGCATCGCCACGCTGCGCGACAAGCTGGCCGAACTGCGCCGCTGTGGCATCGACGAATGCGTCATCTTGCCGTTCGACGATGCGCTGGCTGCCCTGTCAGCCGAAGCCTTCATCGACCAGGTGCTGCTGCAGGCGCTGGGCGCCTGCTATGTGTTGGTGGGCGATGATTTTCGCTTCGGTGCACAGCGCCGCGGCGACTATGCGCTGCTCGACGCAGCGGGCGCGGCACGCGGCTTCGACGTCGCGCGCATGCTCAGCTACGAGGTGCACGGTGTGCGCGTCTCCAGCTCCGAGGTGCGCGCCGCGCTCGCCGCCGGCGACATGGCGCGCGCCGCCGCGCTGCTGGGACGCCCCTACGCCATCAGCGGGCATGTGGTGCACGGCCGCAAATTGGGGCGTGCGCTGGGGGCCTCGGCGCCCGAGCGCGGCGACGGCTTTCGCACGCTGAATCTGCGCTTCGACCACTGGAAGCCGGCCGCCAGCGGCATCTTCGTGGTGCAGGTGTACGGGCTCGATCCCACCCCGGGGGCGGCGCCGTTGCCGGGTGTGGCCAACCTGGGCGTGCGGCCCTCGCTGGATCCGAACGACGTCAACGGCGGGCGCGTGTTGCTGGAAACCCACTGCCTGGCGTGGCCCGAGCGTGTGCAAGCGGCGTTGGCGCGCGCGCCAACGCCCGGGGAAGCCTACGGTAGAATCATTCGCGTCGAGCTGCTGCACAAGCTGCACGACGAGCGCCGCTACGACAGCCTCGATGCGCTGACCGCCGGCATCGCCCACGATTGCGCCGATGCCCGCGCTTGGTTTGCCGCGCACGGCCCCACGCCCGCCCGCCCATCATGACCGAACGCCGCGCCGCCGACACTTTGCCCGATTACAGCCACACGCTCAACCTGCCCGACACGCCGTTTCCGATGCGTGGCAACCTGCCGCAGCGCGAGCCGGATTGGGTGCGCCAGTGGGAGGAACAGGGCATCTATCGGCGTCTGCGCGAGGCGCGCGCCGGCGCGCCCAAGTTCATCCTGCACGACGGACCACCCTACGCCAACGGCCGCATTCACATCGGGCACGCCGTCAACAAGATTCTCAAGGACATGATCGTCAAGGCGCGCCAGCTCGCCGGCTTCGACGCGCAGTACATCCCGGGCTGGGACTGTCACGGCCTGCCGATTGAAAACGCCATCGAGAAGCTGTACGGCCGGGGCTTGAGCCGCGATGAAATGCAGGCCAAGGCGCGGGCATTTGCCACCGAGCAGATCGCGCAGCAGATGGCCGACTTCAAGCGCCTGGGCGTGCTGGGCGATTGGGAGCGCCCCTACCGCACGATGGACTTCAAAAACGAGGCCGAGGAAATCCGCGCCTTCAAGCGCGTGATGGAGCGCGGCTTCGTGTACCGGGGCTTGAAGCCCGTGTATTGGTGTTTCGACTGCGGCTCGTCGCTGGCCGAGTTCGAGATCGAATACGCCGACAAACAAAGCCAGACGCTGGACGTGGCGTTTCGCTGCGCCCAGCCCGATGCGGTGCTGCAGGCGTTTGCCAGCGCCAGCCCGCTGCCGCACGCCGACCTGGCCGCGCTGGCCGGGCGCGACGTGTATGCCGTCATCTGGACCACCACCGCCTGGACCATTCCCGCCAACCAGGCGCTCAACGTCAACCCCGAGCTGCCGTATGCGCTGGTGGACACGCCGCGCGGCCTGCTGATCCTGGCCGAGGCCCTGGTCGAGTCGTGCCTGCAGCGCTACGGGCTGACAGGCCAGGTACTGGCCGTGGCGCCGGGCCGGGTGCTGGATCGCATCGCGTTCCACCACCCGCTGGCACACGTGCACCCGGGATACGACCGCCTGTCCCCCGTGTACCTGGCGGACTACGCCACCGCCGAGGACGGCACCGGGATCGTGCACTCGGCCCCGGCCTACGGCGTGGAAGACTTCCATTCCTGCGTCGCGCACGGCCTGGCGCTGGCCGACATCCTCAACCCCGTGCAGGGCAACGGGGTGTACGCCGGCGACCTGCCACTCTTTGGCGGCCAGTCGATTTGGAACGCCACCCCGCTCATCATCGACACGCTGCGCCAAGCCGAGCGGCTGCTCGCCACCCAGACCATCACGCACAGCTACCCGCACTGCTGGCGCCACAAAACACCGGTCATCTACCGCGCGGCGGCGCAGTGGTTCGTGCGCATGGACGCCCCGACCGAGGCCACGCGCGGCATCTTCGCCACCGACCCGGCGCCGCAATCGCTGCGCGAAATGGCGCTGCACGCCATCGAACACACCCAGTTCTACCCGGAAAGCGGGCGCGCCCGGCTGCGCGACATGATCGCGCATCGGCCCGACTGGTGCATCAGCCGCCAACGCAGCTGGGGCGTGCCGCTGCCCTTCTTGCTGCACGTGGACAGTGGCGAGCCGCATCCGCGCACACCCGAGATCATCGATCTGGCGGCCGAGGTGGTCGAGGCTGGCGGCATCGAGGCCTGGAGCAAGCTCACGGTGACCGACATCCTGCAGCGCATCGGCGACCCGACCGACCCAAGCCTCTATACCAAGAGCACCGACATCCTGGAAGTGTGGTTCGACTCCGGCACCACGCACACCACGGTGCTCAAGGGCAGCCACGCGGGCGCCGGGCACGACGAGGGGCCCGAGGCTGACCTGTACCTGGAGGGCCACGACCAGCACCGCGGCTGGTTCCACTCCTCGCTGCTGACCGCCTGCGCCATGTACGGCCGCGCGCCCTACCGCGGCTTGCTCACCCACGGCTTCACGGTGGACGGCCAGGGCCGCAAGATGAGCAAGTCGCTCGGCAACGTGGTGGCCCCGCAGGAGGTTAGCGACAAGCTCGGCGCCGAGATCATCCGCCTGTGGGTGGCCGCTACCGACTACGCGGGCGACCTGGGCATCGACGACAAAATCCTGGCGCGCGTGGTGGACGCCTACCGGCGCATGCGCAACACGCTGCGCTTTTTGCTCGCCAACATCAGCGACTTCGACCCGCAGGCCGACGCGGTTCCGACAGCGCAGTTGCTGGAGATCGACCGTTGGGCGCTCGCCCGCACCGCGCAGCTGCAAGCCGAGGTGCTGGCGCACTACCAACGCTACGAATTCCACCCGGTGGTGGCCAAGCTGCAGGTCTTTTGCTCGGAAGACCTCGGTGCGTTTTATCTGGACGTGCTCAAAGACCGGCTCTACACGACCGCGCCCAAGAGTCTGGCGCGCCGCAGCGCGCAAACCGCCCTGCACCAGATCACGCACGCACTGCTGCGCTGGATGGCGCCGTTCCTGTCCTTCACCGCCGAGGAAGCGTGGGCCCTGATCGGGCACACGCCCAGCATCTTCACCGAAACCTATTGGGCCCTGCCCAGCCCGGATGAAGCGCTGCTGGCCAAGTGGGGCCGCATCCTGGCCATCCGCGATGCGGTCAACAAAGCCATCGAGGACGAACGCGCCGCCGGCCGCATCGGCCCCTCGCTGCAGGCGGAAGTCACGCTGACGCTGCCGCCGGAAGACCACGCGCTGCTGGCCAGCCTGGGCGACGACGCCCGGTTCGTCTTCATCGTCTCGGCGCTGACGTTGCACGCGGGCGCCGCGCTGGCGGTGTCGGTCACGCCCTCCCCCCACCCCAAGTGCGCGCGCTGCTGGCACTGGCGCGCCGATGTCGGGCACGACCCCGCCCATCCCCACTTGTGCGGCCGCTGCACGAGCAACCTGTTCGGCGCGGGCGAGCCGCGCCACGCCGCCTGAGGGCACGCCATGGCCAAGGCATCGTCGCGCGGCATGCTCACCTGGCTCGGACTGGCATTTGCCATCGTCCTGCTCGATCAGTTCACCAAAACACTCATCGTCGGCTTCTACCGACTGGGCGAGGTCACCCCGGTGACGTCGTTTTTCAACATCGTGCGCGTGCACAACCCCGGGGCGGCGTTTTCTTTCCTGGCCAACGCCGGAGGCTGGCAACGCTGGCTCTTCACCGCCATCGGGCTGGCGGTGGCCGTCTTCATCGTCTGGACGCTGCGCAGCCACGCGCACCAGCGGCTGTTTGCCTTTTCGCTGGCGTGTCTGCTGGGCGGCGCGCTGGGCAATGTGATCGATCGCCTGCTGCGCGGCTACGTGGTGGACATGCTGGACTTTCACTTTCGCTGGCTTGCGCCCCTGTTCGCGGGGGGGCACTTTCCCTCCTTCAACGTCGCCGACGCCGCCATCACCGTGGGGGCGGTCGGCCTGATCGTCGACGAACTGTTGCGCGTGCGCCGCAGTCGTTGACGGCCACCTCCAGGCGCGACGGAGCCGATGGACCGCGATCCTTGACTGTCGGTTATAACGTCGGCATGAAACGTGTCTTCGTCTGGTTGGGGTTGATCGGGGCGCTGGCATGTGCGGGCGCCTCGGCGCAACCCGTCGCTTGCCACGTGGCGTACGCCGGCGCGGTCCGCACCGTTGTCGTTGCGCCCAGCGCGCACGCCGAACCGACCGATCCCCAACTCACCAGTTCGTCCATCGCCGTCGAAATCGTCAACCGCTTGCCCCCGGCCCCCGGTGCCGGCGTGACCGTGCGCACGCTGAGCGTGCGCGAGGGACAACCACAGCTGTTGCATCAGGCCAGCTATCTGCCCGGTGCCCCCGTCACCGGGCCGCACGGCTTTACCGGCCTGCAGGTGGTACGCGAGCCGGTGCGCGGCAACGAACTCACCTACTGGTGCGAACATCTGCCGCCGCGGCAGTGATGGGTGACGCGGCCCTTCAGGGCAGCAGGATGGTCGAGCCCGTCGTCTGGCGCGCCTCCAGCGCCCGGTGTGCCTCCTGCACCCGCTCCAGCGGATAGCGCTGCTCGACATGGATGCGCACCTGGCCCGACGCGACCACGGCGAACAGATCGTCGGCCATGGCCTGCGTGCGCTCGCGGCTCGTGATGTGGGTGAACAGCGTCTGCCGCGTCACGTACAGCGACCCCTTGGGACCCAGAATGCCCGGCGCGAATGGCGGCACCGGCCCACTGGCGTTGCCAAACGATACCATCAGCCCGAACGGGGCCAGACAGTCCAGCGAGCCGTCCCAAGTGTCTTTGCCGACCGAGTCGTACACCACCTTGACGCCCTTGCCGCCGGTGATGGCACGCACGCTTTCCACGAAGTTTTGGGTGCGGTAGTTGATGCAGTGCTCAGCGCCGTTGGCGATGGCCAGTGCGCATTTGTCGTCGGTGCCCGCGGTGCCGATCAGGCGCAGCCCCAGCACGCGCGCCCACTGGCAGGCGATCAGCCCGACGCCACCGGCCGCCGCGTGGAACAAGACGAAATCCCCCGGTTGTAGCCCCTCGACCGGGCGGCAGTGTTTGAGCAGGTATTGCGCGGTCAGGCCCTTGAGCATCATGGCCGCCCCCTCCTCGAACGAGATGGCATCGGGCAGCCGGCACACGTTCATCGCCGGCATCACACGCACGTCGCAGTAACTGCCCGGTGGCTGCGCGGCATACGCCACGCGGTCGCCCACAGCCAGGTGCGTCACGCCCTCGCCCACCGCCTCCACCACCCCCGCGCCCTCCATGCCCAAGCGGGCCGGCAGCGGCAGCGGGTAGAGCCCGGTGCGGTGATAGACGTCGATGAAGTTCAGGCCGATGGCGTGGTGGCGGATGCGTGCCTCCCCCGGACCGGGGTCTGCGACAGCCACATCGACGAGGCGCAGCGCCTCCGGGCCGCCGGGGGCGTCGATTTGCACGGCACGGCTGAGCGTCATGGGAACTCCTACCAATGAGTCGTGGACCACGCGCTGGCGCGCGAAACGCGGCGGACAGCGCCCAACCCGTGATGGTGCCACGATTGGCGGCCAACCTCGGGGCTCGGGGTGGCGCGCAGGCGACGTGGCGCTACCCGACGGCTCGGCTACAGTCGGAATATGACGCGCGCCACGCCTTCGCCCTTGAACGCCTCCACCATTGTGCTGCTGACCATCCCGCCCCTCATGTGGGCTGGCAACGCCGTGGTGGGCCGACTGGCGGCGGCGTGGATTCCACCCATCACTTTCAATCTGTTGCGCTGGGTCATCGCCTTTGCGCTGCTGCTGCCGCTGGCGGCATGGGTGCTACGGGCAGACAGCCCGCTGTGGCGGCAGTGGCGGCGCTTTGCCGTGCTCGGGCTGCTCGCCGTGGCAGGCTACAACATGCTGCAGTATTTGGCGCTGCACACTTCCACGCCGCTCAACGTCACGCTGGTGGCCTCCAGCATGCCAGTGTGGATGATGCTGGTGGGTCGGCTGTTTTTTGGGGCTGCCGTGCAGCCGCGGCAGTTGGCGGGCGCCGTGCTGTCACTGACTGGGGTGCTGGTGGTGCTGTCGCAAGGTCAGTGGGAGCGGCTGCTGCAACTGCACTTCGTGCCCGGCGACGCCTGGATGCTGGCCGCCGCCTTCACCTGGGCCTGCTACAGCTGGCTGCTCACGCGCCGCGACGAGGCGCCCGAAATCCGCCACGACTGGGCCGCCTTCTTGCTCGCCCAGACCACGATGGGGCTGGTCAGCGCAGCCGCGCTGACGGCTGGCGAATGGGTGTGGCTCGCGACCGCGGCGCCCACCGACATGCCCACCACCATTCACTGGAGCGGGGCACTGGCGGCGGTGCTGCTGTTCGTGGCCGTGGGGCCGTCGATCATCGCCTACCGCTGCTGGGGCGCCGGCGTGCAGCGCGCCGGCCCGACGGTGGCCGGCTTTTTCACCAACCTGACGCCCCTGTTCGCGGCCATCATGTCTGCGGCGTTTCTGGGCGAGCCCCCGCAGGCGTTTCACGCGGTGGCGTTCGCACTCATCGTCGCCGGCATCGTGGTGTCGTCGCGGCGAGGGTGACGGCGGCGCAGCGGCGCTCAAAACGTCCCCGGATAGGCACCGCCGTCGAGCAAGATATTCTGCCCCGTCAAATATCCGGCCTGCACACTGCAGAGGAAAGCGCAGAAAGCGCCAAATTCCTCGGGTGTGCCAAAGCGCCCGGCGGGGATGACCCTGAGCTGCTGGTGCTCGATGGCCGCCAGCGGCTGGCCGGTCTTGTCGGCCATGGCCTGCAGCGTGGCGCGCAACCGGTCGGTGGCGAACTTGCCCGGCAGCAGGTTGTTGAGGGTCACGCCCCGCGCCGCCAGCGCGCTGCGCGCCAGCCCGGCGACGAAGCCGGTCAAACCGCTGCGCGCGCCGTTGCTCAGGCCCAGGATGTCGATCGGCGCCTTGACGGCGCTGGAGGTGATGTTGACGATGCGGCCGAAACCGCGCGCGGCCATGCCGTCCACCGTCGATTTGATGAGCTCGATCGGGGCGAGCATGTTGGCGTCGATGGCGCGCAGCCAGGCGTCGCGGTCCCACTGGCGAAAATCACCCGGTGGCGGCCCGCCCGCGTTGGTCACCACGATGTCCACGTCCCGCCCTGGCCCGCCCGGGGCCGACAGCAGCGCCGCGCGCCCCTCCGGGGTGGTCACGTCGGCCACGACGGCCAGCACCCGGTTGGTGGCACCCGCGGGCAGCTCGGCACGCAGCCGCGCCGCGGCCGCCTGCAATGCCTCGGCCCCGCGCGCGGCCATGATCACGTGTACCCCTTCTAGCGCCAACGCCCGCGCGCACCCCCAGCCCAGCCCCCGGCTGGCCCCACACACGATGGCCCAACGGCCTGCGATGCCCAAGTCCATGACCGACCTCCTCGTTTGCCATTTCGGGTTGGTTATGATTTCAGCGTCGCGCCATCATAAAAACCGATCGACCTCAGGGGGCAGACATGCGCGACACGCCCGTTAGCCGACCACCATGACGACGCCCACCCCCACACTACAAACCCTGCTGGTCGACCCCAATGAGGCAGCATCCCTGGTGTTGGAGAAAAAGCTCCAGCAGTTCGGCCTGGGTGTGTTGCGTGCGGCCACCATGGCGGATACCCTGTCGCTTGCACGGCGCCAGCCGTTCGACCTGGTGCTGACCGCCGGTTTGCTGGCCGATGGCGACGGCGTCACCTTGACCCGCCAGTTGCGAACGGTGGTGCGCGAGTCCACGCCCATCGTGCTCGTCAGCGCCAGTCCCTCGCCGCTGCTGCTCGACGACGCGTTTCGGGCCGGGGTGACCGACGTGTTCACCCGCGACGATCTGGAGCACCTGGACAACTTCCTGCGCTACTTCCTGTCGTCGCTGACCGACACGGTGCAGGGCGCGCGGCTGCTGTTGGTCGAGGATTCGGCCGCGCAGCAGCGGCACCTGGCTGCGATCCTGCAGCACCGCGGGTATGTGGTCGATACGGCCAGCAGCGTGGATGAGGCGCGCGAATGCATCGCCGCGCACGAATACGAGCTGTACCTGATCGATCTGGTGCTCATGGGCGCACAAAGCGGCATCGGTCTGATCCGCCAGCTGCGGCGCAAGCCGGAGGATTTCGTGCAGCACCCGATCATCGTGCTGACGGGTTACCACGACACGGCGCGCAAGAACGAGCTGTATCGACTGGGCGTCAACGATTACGTCGTCAAACCGCCGGCGGACGTCGAGCTGCTGGCGCGGGTGTACAACCTGGTCTACATGCGGCGGCTGTACCAGCAGCTGCGCGACCGCGAACGCTTGCTGCAAGCGATGGCGCTGACCGACCCGGTGACCCAGATCGCCAACCGCCACACCTACGACCAACTCGGCCCAAGGCACCTGCAGCGCGCGCGGCGGGACGGCAAACCGATAGCGCTGCTGGTGGTGGACATCGACCATTTCAAGCGTGTCAACGACCGCTTTGGCCATGCGTTCGGGGATACGGTGTTGGCTGCCGTGGCGCAGGCGCTGGCCACCGGGGTGCGGGCGCACGACCTGGTGGCTCGCTACGGTGGCGAGGAGTTCGTCATCCTGCTGGCCGACTGCCCACAGGAAGTGGCGCTGCGCAAGGCCGACGCGCTGCGCGAACGGGTGGCGCGCGGCGTGCGCACGCCCGACGGGCCGGTCACCATCAGTGTCGGGGTGGCCGTCATCCCGCCCGACAGCCAGGAAACCCTGGAACAAGCCTTCACCCGTGCCGACGCCGCCCTGTACGAGGCCAAAGCGGCGGGGCGCGACACCGTCCGCCTGGCGCCTGCATCGCGCCAGCCCAGTTAGGGTTGATACGGCTGCAAGCTGCGCAACCAGTGGGGGGCGGGCAGACGCCAGCGGCTGCGGATGATCTCGGCTCGGGCCTGCAAGACTTCGCGCGCGGGGCGTTGCGGTGTGCGCTGGGCGAGCACGACGGTGTTACCCTCGCGCGTGGGCTTGAAAACCCATAGCGCTTCGGGCCCGAACGCCTGCGCCAAGGCGTCGAGAGAACGGGCCAAGCTGGCGCGCCGGCCAAACAGGTTGACCGTCAAGCACCCGTCCGGGGTGAGCAGGCCACGTGCGTCGGCGTAGAACGCCGCACTGTCCAGCACGGGCGCGCCGGCGTCGTGGTCGTACAGATCCACCGCCAGCGCATCCACCGTGCCCTGCCAGTCCGGATGGTGCACCCAGTGCGCCGCATCGCCCAGCACCACCCGCAACCCAGGGCCATCGGGCGGCAGGCGAAACCACGTCCGGCAAGCCGCCACCACTTGCGGGTTGAGCTCCACGGCCGTGGTATCCATGCCCAGGCGACGGTGGCAAAACTTGGTGAGGGCACCTGCCCCCAGCCCCAGCTGCAGCGCCCGACGCGCGGGGACGGTGTCGGACTCCACAAACAGCAGCCACGCCATCATGCGCTGCACGTACTCCAGCACCAGATCCGTCGGGCGGTCGATGCGCATGCTGCCTTGGATCCACGGTGTGCCCAGGTGCAGGTGGCGCACTCCACCTTCTTCGGACAGCGTGACCGGCGGCAAAGCAGCAGCCGGTTGGCGAGCCGGGGCAGCTCGGGGCGCCATGTCAAACTCCTTGCGAGGTTACCGCGATCCGCACCGGGACGCCATGGCGAGCCAGCACCGCGCCCCAGGCGGCGGTTTTGCGCGCCAGGCTCCAGGAGGCGTTGGCAGGGCTGGTGGAAGGCAGCCGCTCCACGGCCACCCCCAAAGCGCGGGTCAGATGGGCATGGCGCCAGCTTTCACCGCCGTTGTGGGCAATGGCGCGCAACGCCGGGCAGTGCTGGCGCAACGCCGCCAGGTCGTTGAGGCGCGGCGCGCGAATGGCGCTATCCAGGCTGCCTTCGCGCTCGCACTCGGCGTACACGTCCCACAACCCCAGGCCATGTTCCAGCAGCGCGGCCAGCCGGTCGGCATAGGGCCAATCGCGCAGCGGCAAGCCCCACAAGGCGCCCAGAATCGTCCAGAACTGGTTGTGCGGGTGGGCGTAGTACTGCTGAGCACGCAGCGACGCCGCGCCGGGGAAGCTCCCCAGCACCACCAGTCGGGTGCGGGGATCCAAGACGGGGGGCAGGCCCTGCAAACGGGTGCCGCCCGCGATCATGCCCAGCCCTCCCGCGCCAACCACGCCGCCAGGCGCGGCAGCGCCGCGCAGGCATTGGCGGTGGTGGCCTGGGCCAGCTCGCCGGACATCAGCCCGCGCAGCTGGGCCAAGACGGCGCCGATGCGCGGCAACTCGGCGGGGGTGTTGCGCCCCTGGGGCCGCCCCGCGGCCCGCTCGGCCGCCGGCACGTACAGCCACTGCGGTGGGATGTCGGGCGCGTCGGTCTCCAGCACCAGCGCATCCAGCGGCGCGGTGCTGGCCAACGCGCGCAGCCGCCGCGCGGTGTCGAACGTCACGGCCCCGCCCACCCCGATGCGCAGCCCCAGGGCCTGCATGGCCTGCGCCTGCGCCAGGCTGCCGTTGAACGCATGCGCGATGCCACCGCTCAAGCGCCGGCCCGCGCGGGCTTGCTCGCGCAGCCCGGCCAGCACGTCGTCCACCGCGCGGCGCACGTGCAGAATCACGGGCAAACCTGCCTGCTGCGCCAGCCGCAGCTGGGCGCGATAAAAATACCGCTGACGCGTCCGCATCTCGGGGGTGCACAGGGCAGGTTCGAAGTAGTCCAGTCCAATCTCGCCCACCGCCACCAGTTGCGGGTCGTCACGCCAGTCTCGCAGGGCTTGCGCGAGACGCTCCAGGTCATCGTCGCTGGCCTGCGGAACGTAAAGCGGGTGGATGCCCAGCGCATACACGTCGCCCCACGCGTGCGCCAGCGCGCGCACCGTGGCGAAATTGGCCACCTGTACCGCTGGCAGCACACAGCACGCCACGCCAGCCGCACGCGCCTGCGCCCGCACGGCCGGGGCATCCGGCCCGAACTCGGGGGCGTCTAGATGGCAGTGGGTGTCGATCCACATCGTACGCACGATTATCGACCAGCGGCGCCGCTCGGCGTTACCATCTCGGGTGTCGCTTGGAGGATCACCGATGACTGCGTCCCGATTCACACGCCGCCACCTGCTGGGCGCCGCCTTGGCCGGCGCCACCGTGGGGCTGGCAGCCCCCGCCGCGCCCGTTTGGGCCGACAGCCGCACGGTCAAACTGCTGGTGGGCTTTCCGCCCGGCGGCGGCACGGACGCCATCGCTCGCCTGCTGGCCGAGCCCCTGCGCGAGGCGCTGGGTGTGCCGGTGGTGGTGGAAAACCGCGCGGGTGCCGGCGGGCAGATCGCCGCCCAGGCCCTCAAGGCCGCGGCCCCCGATGGCAGCACGCTGTTTCTGACGCACGACCACACGATTTCCATCCTGCCGCAGGTGCTGCGCAACCCGGGGTTCGATCCGGCCAAAGATTTCGTCGCAGTGGCAGGCTTTGCCACGTTCGTCAACGCGCTGGCGGTCTCTGGCGCCACGCCCGCGCGCAGCTATCGGGACTTCATCGCCTGGGTGCGCCAGCAGGGTGGGCGCGCCAACGTGGGCATTCCGGCACCGGCGTCGGTGCCGCAGTTCCTGGTGCAGTCGCTGGCGCGGCGCGAGCAGCTCGACCTCGTGGCCGTGCCGTACCGCGGCAGCGCGCCGATGATGGCCGACATGCTGGGCAACCAGATTCCCGCAGGGGTGGGCTCGATCCCTGACTTCATCGAAAACCACAAAGCGGGCAAGCTGCATGTGGTCGCCGTGATGGGCCGCGCGCGCCAAGCGCTGTTGCCCGAGGTGCCCACGCTGGCCGAGCTGGGCATCACCGGCTTCGAGGAGGTGCCCTACTACGGCCTGTTCGCACCCGCCGGCACACCACGCGCGGCACTGGAGCCGATCAGCGCCGCCCTGGCCAAGGCGCTGGCCCAGCCCACGGTGCGCGATCGGCTGACCGCCATGGGGTTGGCGGTGGGATTCATGAGCGGCGAGCAACTCGCCCAGCGCGAGCGCGCCTACACCGAGGTATGGGCGCGCATCATTCGCGACAGCGGCTTTCAGCCCCAGTGACGGCGTACCGCCCGCGCGCTGCGCGCGTCAATCGCCCAAAAACCCACTTGCCCGGTAGGTCAACACCAGGGTATCGCGCCAGCCCACCTCGCCCTCGGTGACGGGCTGGATGGGCGTGGTCTCATGGATGACGCGCGCATCGTCGAGCAGCAGTACCGACCACGGCTCGGTGAGGGTGAAGCGCTGACCATTGGGGCCGTCGGCCTCGAAGACGCGGCTCTCGCCCCCCTTGATGCGCTCGCGCGCCACCAGAAAGACGGCCACCAGATCGACCCCATCGCGGTGCGCCCCTTCGGGCGTGGGACGACCAATGCCCCCCGTGGTGTCGATGCGAAACGGGTGCGCCTCGACGTACCAGGGCTGCGCCCCGCGCAGTCGCGAGGCGACCTCTCCCGTGCGCTGCAACAGACGCGTCCACGCGGGCTGCGCCGTCAGCACATCGGTCAGCGGCGCAAACCAGCGGTACATCCCCCCGTGCAGGGCGTTGTATTCCACAGGCTGGTAGTGCGCGCGCTCGGGCATTCGCTGTACGCGCTCGCCATCCACCACATAGCAGCCGTGCCGACGGCGCCGATAGCGCCCCCCGTCTTTCAAGTAGCGGTCGGGGGGCAAGTCGTCCCAAGCCGGCTGTAGCGCCGCCAGCGCGGCCGCCTCCAGCCCCAGCCACGCCCGCACGGCCGCCGCATCCAGCACTGCATAGCCTTGGCGGGCCAGCGTGGTATCGAGCGCATCGGCAGCAACGGCGGGGGGCGGGAATTGAACGGTCATGGTGGCGCAAGTGTAGCCGCCCACACCGCCGACATGCGGGTAAACGCTATGGACGCCGCAGCCGCGCTGGCCTATCGTTTCCGGTTGACAAAAATCAACTGTTGGTTTGCTTGGAGGGACCCGATGGCCGTCACGCACCCCGAATCTGACGCGACGCCCGAGACGTCGTCGTCGTCGACCGAGGCCACTGCCCCACGCGAGTCGGTCTTTTCGCTGCCGCTGGCGTCGCTGCGGCCCAGCGACCCGCTGCGCTGGCTGGCGCTCGGGTGGCGCGATTTTCGGCGCTGCCCGCGTATTGGACTTTTCTACGGGGCGTGTTTCGCCCTCATGGGACAGGCGCTGTGGCAGGTGTTTCAGCATGCCCCCGCTTACGTACTGGCGCTCAGCGCCGGGTTTTTGCTGCTGGGGCCGTTTCTGGCGCTGGGGCTCTATGACGCCAGCCGGGCGCTGGAGCAGGGGCGGCAACCATCGCTGCGCGCGTCCCTCTTGGCCTGGCGTCCGACGCTGTCGACCATGGCCATCTTTGCCGGTGTGCTGTTGATCCTGGAAATGCTCTGGGGCCGCGCCTCGCTGGTGGTTTTTGCGGTCACGATGAACACCATGCCCTCGAACGAAAACATGCTGGCCGCGCTGGTGAGTCTGGACAACCTGGAGTTTCTGATCACCTATGTGATCGTCGGGGCGATCTTTGCCGGTCTGATCTTCGTCAGCAGCGCGATCTCGATCCCCATGATCCTGGACCGGCAGACCGACGCCGTCTCGGCCGCCCTGATGAGCTTTCGGGCCTGCCTGCAAAACCCGGGGGTGATGCTGCTGTGGGGCGCGCTGATCACGCTGCTGTGCGCGCTGGCGATGCTGCCCGCCTTTTTGGGGCTGTTGGTGGTGGGGCCCGTGCTGGGCCACGCCACTTGGCACGCCTACCGGCACATCGTACCGCCGCCTGCCACCGTGGCCGAAGGCGCCGGACCGGCGGCGGCCTCCGTCACGCGTTGACGTCGACCCGCAGCCGCCCCCGCACCCGGCCAGCGAGCACGTCGTGCGCGGCGCCGATGGCGTCGGCGAGTCCAATGGTCTGCGTCATGCGCGCCAGCACCGCCCGATCCAACTCCGCCGCCAGCCGCGACCATGCCTCGCGGCGCCGCGCCATCGGCGCCATGACGCTGTCGATGCCGTAGAGCGTGACCCCGCGCAGAATAAAGGGCGCCACCGTCGCCGGAAAGTCCATGCCCTGCGCGAGCCCGCACGCCGCCACCGCACCCCCATAGCGCGTGCTGGCACAGGCGTTGGCCAACGTGTGGCTGCCCACCGCATCGACGACGCCGATCCAGCGCTCCTTCTGCAACGGCTTGCCCGGCGCGGAAAGCTGGGCGCGATCGATGACGTCGGCCGCGCCGAGCGCGTGCAGGTAATCCGCCTCATGGGGCCGACCGGTGGAGGCCACCACCCGGTGCCCGGCACGCGCCAGCAGCGCGATGGCCACGCTACCCACGCCACCACCGGCGCCGGTGACCAACACGTCACCGCTGCCGGGCGTCACGCCCTGTGCCTGCCAGTGCGCCTGCAGCGCCATCACACACAGCATGGCGGTGTAGCCGGCAGTGCCGATCGCCATCGCCTCGGCCGCCGACAGTCCCGCGGGCAAGGGCTGCAACCAATTGGCCTTGACGCGCGCGCGCTGTGCCAGACCGCCCCAGTGCACCTCGCCCACGCCCCAGCCATTGAGCAACACCGCGTCGCCGGGTGCGAAGCGCGGGTCGTCACTCGCCTCCACCGTTCCGGCCAGATCGATGCCGGGCACCATCGGAAACTGCCGCACCACTGGCGCGCGTCCCGTGATCGCCAGCGCGTCCTTGTAGTTGAGCGTCGAGTGCGACACGCGCACCGTCACATCGCCCGGCGGTAGGCGCTCCTCGGGCAACTCGGCCAGCGTACAGCCATAACCAGCGTCGGTTTTGTCGATCAGCAGGGCTTTGAACATGGCAGCAGCCACTCCATGACACGATCCTGGGGCATTGTGGCACATCGACGGTGGCGGGGCGAATGCCCCCGCGTCACCTGCGTACCACCCCAGCCTGGCAGGGGTGGCCTACCATGCGGGTAGATGAGCCGTCCCTCCTCCTCCACCACCGCCGCTAGTACCCCCGATCCGGATGATCCCCGCACGCTGCCCGGGCTGCTGTGGTGGTTTGCGGCGTGCAATTTCGTCATCGGCACGGGCGCCTTTGGCATGTCGGGCTACCTGGGCCCGCGGCGCACGATCGCGCTGCTGCTGGGCATCCTGTCGCTGGTCATGGTGGCCGTGCCATGGACGGCCGGCCACCTGGCGTGGACGGCGGCCGTGTTTGCCGTGTGGACGGTGTGCGGCTTCGGGCTCATGACGCCGCAGCAATCCCGCCTGGCAGAGCTGGCCTTCACACAAGCCCCGTTGTTGCTGAGCGTGAATGCCTCCATGGTCTATATCGGCACGGCGCTGGGTTCGGCCATCGGCGGTGCCGCGCTGGCCGTCGTCGGCTTCGAACGCTTGTCCTGGCTGGGCGCACTATTCGTCGCAGCGGCGCTGGCCACGCTCGCGCTGCCGCCCGGCGGACCGCAGCGGCCGCGCCGCGCCGAATGAACTCGTCGCCCCCCGGACATCCGAAAGCCCGCTATCATCGCATTCATGCGGCGATGGATGCTTTGGTGCTTGCTGGTACTGCTGCCCTGGCGCTTGTGGGCGGCGGGCACCATGCCGCTGCAGCCGTGCGCCGCTGACGCGTCGGCCGGGTACGTCGCCGCCAGCATGGCACTGGCGCCAGCGCATGGCCCTTCTCACGCCGATCATGGATCGCTTCACGGCGCCCCTGAGGACGCCTCCGTGCAGCCATCCGCAGGCACACACGCGGGCTGTGACCCGTGGGCAGCTGCAGGCCATGCCGCGTGCGCTGTGTGTGACGTCTGTCACAACCCGCGGCTGGTCCTGTCTCACCCGGCCCGGGCGTCCGACAGCATCAAGCACCACTGGGCGCTGACCCAGGTGCCCCTGCCCCCCACCCTCCTTCCGGCACCGCCGCGCAAGCCCCCGATCGCCTGAACACCGCTGCACCGTCTCGGCCGCCTACGGGCTGCCGTGCGTTCTGAGGTTTTTTCAGGAGATCGACCATCATGCCGTACCCCCCGATGGGCTGGCGCCTGCTGGGCCTGTTGGCCCTGGCTTGGCTGCCGACCGCCCATGCCCAAGTCCACAGCCACCCGGCCCCCAAATCAGACCGGGTACCCGACACCCCACACACAGCGGCTGCGGCCCCTTTGCCCACTGCTGATCCGGCCGCCGCCTGGCGTGCCGCCAACGACACGGTGGGCGCGTTCCCGCGCGGGCATGCAGACCTGCTGCGCTGGGAACAGGCCCAGGGCTGGACCGGTGCGCCGGCCGACGACGAACCGCCGCGGGATCCGCTGACCCTGGACGCCGCCGTCCAGCATGCCCTGCGCGCCGATGCCGCCTGGCTGCTCATGCCCACCTTCAGCGAGCGCGAGCGGCGCCAGCGCGCCCAAGCCGCCACCCGCGTGGCGCTGGCGGCGCAAACGGCCTGGATCGACGCCGTGGCGGCGCGTGAGCAAAGCCGCCTGGCCGAACGGATGGCCGAGGCGGCCGACATCGGCCACGAGCTGGCTCGGCGCATGCACCAGGTGGGCCACTTCAGCGCCGAGCGCCTGCAGCGCGAGGCGCTGGTGCTAGAGAACGTGCAGGCACGTCTGCAGCAGGCACGCTGGCGCGAGCAACAGGCACTGCTTCGGCTGCGCCAGCGGCTGGGGTTGGCCGACCCACCCACGGCGCTGGCGCAACGCTTGCCCCTGACCTTGCCCGCCCCCCCTGCGCCCCCCGACGAGGGGCAGCGCCCCCAGTTGGCCACCCAACAGCGCGACCACGACCCGGCATGGGAGCAGGTGCGACAAGACGCCGAGCGGACGCGGGCCGCGCTGGCGCCGGCCACCTGGGCGCTCATCGAGCGCGCGCTGGCCGATGCGACCCGCGCTAACCTCGACGCCGCGCTGGCCGACCGCGATCCGCCCACGCGCCGCTGGCCCCACGCGTGGGGAGAAGCACTGCTCGCCCAGCAAGCGCAAGCGCAGCGGGCGCAACAGCTCGACACCGATCTCGAGCTGGCGCTCGCTGCAGCGCACCACCAGACGCAGCGCTGGCAGCAGACCCAGCAGCGCCTGCTCCCGCTGGCCCAAGCGCTCGAAGACGAAACCCTGCTGCGCGTCAACGGAATGCTGGCCAGCACCTGGGATTTGCTGGCGGCCACGCGCGAGCGCTTGGCCACCCAACAAGCCAGCGTGGCCGCCGCACGCGATGCCTGGCTGGCCTGGTTGGACTTGCAAGCGGTGCTGGCCGCACTGCCCTACACACCGCGCGCCGACGGCCCCGTCGGTGACGCCGCCACCCCCGCCGCGAAAGGACACTGATCATGCAACGACGTCGTTTTTTCACTCAAGCGCTGGTGGGCACCGCCGCGGTGGCCAGCGCCGCGGTGGGCCGCCACGCGCTGGCGGGTCTGCCCGAGCCCGTCATCCGCACGAGCACGGACACCGCCGCGCCATGGACGCCGCCGGGCGTGACTGGCGCCGGTCGACCCTACCGGCCCGTCGTCACCCTCAACGGCTGGACGCTGCCGTTTCGCATGAAGGACGGGGTCAAGGAGTTCCACCTGGTGGCCGAGCCCGTGGTGCGCGAATTCGCCCCCGGCTTTTCGGTCAACCTGTGGGGCTACAACGGCAGCAGCCCCGGCCCCACCATCGAGGTGGTCGAGGGTGACCGGGTGCGCATCTACGTCACCAACCGACTGCCCGAGCACACCACCATTCACTGGCACGGACAGCGCCTGCCCAACGGTATGGACGGGGTGGGCGGCCTCAACCAGCCACAAATCCCGCCGGGCCAGACGTTCGTCTACGAATTCGTCGCCCGCCGCCCCGGTACGTTCATGTACCACCCCCATGCCGACGAGATGGTGCAGATGGCCATGGGCATGATGGGCTTTTGGGTCACCCACCCCAAGGGCCGACACCCCTGGATCGCCGACGTCGATCGCGACTACTGCTTCTTGCTCAACGCCTTCGACGTCACGCCCGGAGCGCGCACGCCCAACGTCAACACCATGCTCGACTTCAACATTTGGGCCTGGAACAGCCGCGTCTTTCCCGGCATCGACCCGCTGGTGGCGCGCCTGGGCGAGCGGGTGCGGGTACGCGTCGGCAACCTCACCATGACCAACCACCCCATCCACATCCACGGCATCGAGTTCGAGGTCACCGGCACGGACGGCGGCCCCACGCGGCCCGAATCGCGCTGGCCCGAGGTCACGGTGGACATCGCGGTGGGCCAGATGCGGCAGATCGAATTCATCGCCGACGAGGAAGGCGACTGGGCCATGCATTGCCACAAGAGCCACCATACCATGGGTCCGATGGGGCATGGCGTGCCCACCATGATCGGTGTCGACCACCGCGGGCTGGTGCACCGCCTGCAGCGGCTGGTGCCCGACTACATGGTCATGGGCGAGCGCGGCATGGCCGACATGGGCGAGATGGAAATGCCGCTGCCCGACAACACCGCCCCCATGATGACGGGCCGCGGCCCCTATGGCCCGATCGAGATGGGCGGCATGTTCACCACCCTGAAGGTGCGGCGCGACCTGGCACCCGGCGACTACCGGGACCCGGGCTGGTACCGACAGCCGCCCGGCACCCAAGCCCGGCCCGCTGCCAACGTGGCTGCCCCGGCCGACGCGCGGTCGCCGCAGCCCGCGCCCGCCGCTGCCCCCTACGACGCCCGCAAACCCCAAGGAGCTCACCATGGTCATCACCATTGAACGTCTGGCGGCACTGGCGCTGGCCGCTTGGCTGCCCTTGAACGCCGCCGCCCACGGCCCCCAGGGCCACCACGGCAGCCATGGTGCCCCCGCGCGCGCCGCCATGCTAGCCGAGCAAAAGCCCTGGGGTATCGCTGGCGATCCGGCCCGCGTCAGCCGCACCATCGAGATCCGCATGAGCGACGACATGCGCTTCACCCCCGACCGGCTGACCGTGCGCGAGGGCGAGACGGTGCGGCTGCGCGCGGTCAACCGTGGCCGCGTCCTGCACGAAATCGTCATCGGCACGCCCGAGGAACTCGCCGCCCACGCCGAACTCATGAAAAAACACCCGGGCATGGAACACGACGAACCGTACATGGCACACGTGGCCCCGGGCCAGACGGGCGAGATCGTGTGGCATTTCAACCGCCCCGGTGACTTCGAGTTCGCCTGCCTGATACCGGGCCATTTCGAGGCCGGCATGGTCGGACGTATCCGGGTCGAACCCGCGCAGAAGGGGAACACGCGATGAAACGACGCGACTGTCTCAGACTGAGTGCAGGCTGGATCGCCGCCAGCGCCGCGGGGTTGGCGCTGGCACAAGCGCCCGAAGCCCCGCAGGTGGAGGTGTGGAAAGACCCCAACTGCGGCTGCTGCAACGACTGGATTCGCCACCTGCAAGCGCACGGGTTTCGGGTACGGGCGCACGACGTGGGCAACACCGCCGCACGCCAGCGGCTCGGCATGCCCCAGGCGCTGGGTTCGTGCCATACCGCACGCGTGGGGGGCTATGTGATCGAGGGCCACGTGCCCGCCAGTGACATCCAACGGCTGTTGCGCGAGCGTCCGGCGGCGCTGGGGCTGGCCGTGCCGCGCATGCCGGTCGCCAGCCCCGGCATGGACGGCCCCGAGTACGGTGGCCGCCGCGACCCGTACGATGTATTGCTGGTGCAGCGCGACGGCACTACCCGGGTCTATGCCAGCTACCACCAGACACAGGCGCCGACCGCTGCCACACCGGGGGCGGAGCCCGGTTGGGCCGACGGCGAGGTGCGTCGCCTCGACCCGAGCGCGGGCAAGATCACGCTGCGCCATGGCGAGATCGCCGAGTTGGATATGCCGCCCATGACCATGGCCTTTCAGGTGCGTGACCCGAGTATGCTGCAAGGCCTGCAAGTGGGAATGAAAGTGCGCTTTCGCGCCCAGAAACACCAGGGCGCGTATGTCGTGACCGAGATCAAACCCGCGCCATGACGGTTTGGGCTAGCATGCTTGCCATGACGACCGTGACCGACGCCTTGCTCATCACCGCGGACAACGCGCTGCGTACGCTGCTGGCCCCGCACCACGCGGCACGCCCCACACCGGGTGCCGCGTCGGGGCAACGTAGCGAGGCGGCGCCACTGTCGCCCGAGGAGCGGCGCTTGTCGGGGGCGCTCATGCGCGTCAACCACGTCGGCGAGATCTGCGCCCAGGCACTCTACACCGGCCAGGCGCTGGCCGCGCGCTTGGGACCGGGCGACGCCCGCACGCGCGAGCGCACCGCCCGCCATCTGGAGGCTGCCGCGCAGGACGAAACCGACCACCTGGCGTGGTGTCAGCAGCGGCTGGACGAACTGGGCGACCGCCGCTCGCTGCTGTGCCCGCTGTGGTATGCCGGGGCGCTCGCCATCGGCCTGGGTGCTGGGCTGGCTGGGCGCGGCATCAGCCTGGGCTTCGTGGTGGAGACCGAGCGCCAGGTCGAGGCTCACTTGGACGGCCACCTGGAGCGCCTGCCCGTGCCCGACCAGGCCTCACGCGCCATCGTGGCGCAGATGAAAGCGGACGAAGTCCGCCACGCACGCGAGGCGCAGCAGGCCGGCGGGGTCGAGTTGCCGGCCCCCGTCAAATGGGTCATGCGCGCCGCCGCCAAAGTCATGACCACGGTCGCGCACCGGATCTGACGCCGGCGCTCTGGCACCGCTGCCCGTCAAGCGACGTCGACCACCTCGTAGCTGGTGGTGATGGCGGCCGTTTTGCCCAGCATGATGCTGGCCGAGCAGTATTTTTCGTGACTCAGCGCGATGGCGCGCTCCACCGCAGTGGCCGGCACGCCCTTGCCGTGCACCACGAAGTGCATGTGGATGGCGGTGAACACTTTGGGGTCGGTCTCGGCGCGTTCGGCCTTGAGCTGCACCTGGCAGCCGCGCACGTCGTGGCGGCCCCGGCGCAGGATCAGCACCACGTCATAGGCGGTGCAGCCACCCGTGCCTGCCAGCACCAGCTCCATCGGGCGTGGGGCCAGATTGGCGCCACTGGTCTGCGGCTGGGCGGGGTCGACCGCGCCGTCCATCGCCACCACGTGCCCGCTGCCCGTCGCGGCCACGAAACCCATGTTCGAGCCGGCACCCAGGGCGCCGGTCCAGGTCACCGAGCATTCCATACGACTGTCTCCAGAACGACACGAGCACCGCCTCGTGACGCCAAAAATGTTGCACCGCAATATCAGCCAGCTATAATAGAGGGCGTGGGCGACGCGAAAAGCGCTCAGCCTCCAACGGTTGTCTCCTCTGCCCTCTATGGGTGGTTCCAAGCCCAGGCATCGCGCCTGGGCTTTTTTTTGAACACCGGCGGCGGGCCGCAGCGCCGACGGCACCTTATGATAGACGCAACGCTCACGTCATCGTCATGCCCGCCAAAGCCCCTCCATCTCACCCTGCTCTAGGCTCGGCCACCGAATTGACCCCGGCCGACTATCTGAAAAAGATCGTCACCGCGCGCGTATACGACGTGGCGCGCGAGACACCGCTGGAGCCCGCGCGCCATCTCAGCCGCCGCCTGCACAACAAGGTGCTGCTCAAGCGCGAGGACCAGCAGCCGGTCTTTAGCTTCAAGTTGCGCGGCGCCTACAACAAGCTGGCGCACCTGTCGCCCGAGGAGTTGCAGCGCGGCGTCATCTGCGCCTCGGCTGGCAACCATGCGCAAGGGGTGGCGCTGGGCGCGCACAAGCTGGGCGCGCGCGCAGTCATCGTCATGCCCACCACCACGCCACAGGTCAAGATCGACGCCGTGCGCGCGCTCGGTGGCGATGTGGTGCTGCACGGCGACAGTTACTCCGACGCGGCCCAGCACGCCACCGCGCTGGCCCAAGCGCAGGGGCTGACCTTCGTGCACCCCTTCGACGACCCGGACGTCATCGCTGGCCAGGGCACCATCGCCATGGAAATGCTGCGCCAACTGCAGGGCCTGGGGTCGAACCGGCTCGATGCCGTGTTCGTCGCCATCGGCGGCGGCGGCCTGATCGCGGGCGTGGTCAACTTCTTCAAGGCGGTGCGACCCGACATCCGCGTCATCGGCGTGCAAATGAGCGACTCCGACGCCATGCTGCGCTCGGTGCGCGCGGGCCAACGGGTGCAGCTGGATGAAGTCGGGCTGTTTTCCGACGGCACCGCGGTCAAGCTCGTGGGTGAGGAGACCTTTCGCATCGCACGGGAACTGGTCGATGACTATGTCACCGTCGACACCGACGAAGTGTGCGCCGCCATCAAGGACGTGTTCGTCGACACGCGCAGCATCGTCGAGCCCGCGGGCGCGATGGCGGTGGCAGCGATCAAAAAATACGTCGCCCAGCACAAGACGCGGGGTGAGACGTACGCCGCCATCCTGTGCGGCGCCAACATGAATTTCGACCGCCTGCGCTTCGTGGCCGAACGCGCTGAGGTCGGCGAAGAGCGCGAGGCGCTGTTTGCCGTCACCATTCCCGAGGAACGCGGCAGCTTTTTGCGCTTTTTGCAGGCCATCGGCAGCCTGCCCGGCGGGCCGCGTAACGTCACCGAGTTCAACTACCGCATCCATGACGCGCAGCAGGCCCACGTCTTCGTGGGCCTGACCACGCACGGCCGGGGCGAAAGCGCCAAGATCGCGGCGGCCTTCGAAAAGCACGGCTTTGCGACGCTGGACCTCACCCACGACGACCTGGCGCAAGAGCACATCCGGCACATGGTCGGTGGCCACTCGCCGCTGGCGCAGGACGAGCGGCTGCTGCGCTTCGTCTTTCCCGAACGGCCCGGCGCGTTGCTGAAGTTTCTCACCCTCATGCGGCCGAGCTGGAACATCAGCCTGTTCCACTACCGCAACCAGGGCGCCGACTACGGCCGCATCCTGGTCGGCCTGCAGGTGCCCCCAAAGGACGACAAGGCATTCCAGCGCTTCCTGCGCGAACTGGGCTACCCCTACGTCGAAGAAACCGACAATCCCGTGTACCGGTTGTTTTTGCGCGGGTGAGGAAATACCTCAACGGGGCGGTGTCGGCAATGCCAGCCGCAGCGCCTCGCCACCGCCCGTGGGTACCAGCCACACCTCGGTGCGCGCCACCCGCTCGAGGCGCCACCCGTCGGGCAACGTCGCCCCCACCCGGTAAGCACGGGCGACCATCCCGTCACGCGCCAACACGGCGGCGCCCGCCCCTTGGCGGTCGGCAATCACGCCCACCAAGCGCCAGCCCGCACCGCTGCCCTCAGCCGCCGCGGACACCGGCGCGGTGGCCGTTGCCGTGCTCGGCTCGACACCCAAGGCGCGCGCGATCCGCACCGGGTCGATGACCGGCTCGGATGTCGGCGGCAACGCCGACACGAGCGGCATCCCGGCTCCCCAGAGCCGTCCAGCCCAGTACGCGCCTTGCAGCCCCACCCCGAGCCAAATGGCAAGCGTCACCAGCGCCACGGCGGCGGCGCGACCGTGATGGCCTGCGTGGGGCCGCGGCAATCGGTTCAACGACGACATCACGCCGAGATTATGATTGCTTTCATGCTGCCTCCTGTCCCCACGCTCACCAACGTTCCCGTCTCTCTTGCCCGACGCCCGACGATCACGTCCGGGCAGCGCGGCTTCACCCTCATCGAGCTGATGGTGATCCTGGTCATCATCGGCGTGCTGGCGGCGCTGATTGTGCCCAATGTCATCGACCGGGCCGATGAGTCGCGCGTGACGGCAGCGCGCGCCGACGTCGCGAACCTGATGCAGGCGCTCAAGCTCTACCGGCTGGACAACCAGCGCTACCCAACGCAGGAGCAGGGCCTGCAAGCGTTGGTGCAACGCCCCACGAGCGGCCCGCCGGCACCCAACTGGCGCCCCTACTTGGAAAAATTACCTACCGACCCTTGGGGGCGTCCGTATCAGTATCTCAACCCCGGCGTGCACGGTGCGGTGGATGTGTTTTCGTTCGGCGCCGACGGACAACCCGGCGGCGAAGGCAACGATGCCGACATCGGCAGCTGGCAGTGACCGCGCCGCCGCATGCCGGCTGCGCACGCCCGTGGGCGCCCAGCGACCGAGGCAGACACGCTTGCCTGGCCCCAGCCGCGGCTTGACGTTGCTGGAGATGCTGGTCGTGTTGACCATCTTGGGCATCGCCATGGGCGGAGTCGCCTGGGCCTTGCGCGACACCGACCACAACCGCCTGGAACAGCAGGCGGTGCGGCTGCAAGCGCAACTCGAGGTGGCTCGCGCGCTCGCGCGCGCCTCGGCATCGACGGCGCGGCTGCGCTGGCTGCCCGACGGCTACGCCTTCGAGGGTTTGCCCGACAACGATACCGCGCTGCAGCGGCCCCAGCGCTGGATGGACGCGCACATCACCGCCCGCGAAACCAACGCGGTGGTGTTGGGCCCCGAGCCGATGGGCACACCCTGGCGCATCGAGCTGTCGCTGGGCGCCGCGCGCTTGGCGCTGGTGAGCGACGGCTGGTCGCCCGTGACCATCGAATGACTGCGATGCGCGCCGCGCCAGCCCGGGCCACCCATCGCCAGCGGGGGTTTACGCTGGTCGAGGTGCTGGCGGCGCTCACGGTAATGGCGGTGGCGCTGGCCGCTGGCAGCCAGGCGGCAGACGTGCTCGTGCGACTGGCCGAGCGCCAGACACAGCAATGGCTGGCCCAGCACTGTGCCGATCAAGCGCTGATCGCGCTACGGCTGGCACCCACCTTCCCCGAGCCGGGCCAGCGCTCGCTGGCCTGTGAGCAAGGCGGCACCGTCTTTGCCGTCGTGCTCGATATCGGCACGACGCCCAACCCCAGTTTTCGGCGCGTGCAAGCGCGCGTGGCGCCGGCGGCGCAGCCGCAGCAGACGCTGCTGCGTACCACCACCATCCTAGGCCGACACTGATGCGCGGGGAGCAGAACCGAGGCTTCACCCTGATCGAGCTGTTGGTCGCGCTCACCGTCTTGGCCCTGATGGCCGTGATGGGCTGGCGCGGGGTCGATGGCTTGCTGCGCACGCGCGAGACGGTGCAGACGCACACGGCCACCGTGCTCGGCTGGCAAACGGCATTGGCCCAATGGCAAGCCGACTGGGATGCCTGGGCCGCAGCGGCGGTCGACCTCGGTGACGACGTGCCGCGCTGGTCAACCAGTGGGCAGACGGTACGCCTGCTGCGCCGCAGCGTGGCCGATGCGCAACACCCGCCTGGCTGGCAAGTCGTCGCGTGGGCGGCGACGGATGGCGGCACCCGCTGGACGCGCTGGCAGTCGCCCGCGCTGACCGATACCATGCAACTGGCGCAGTACTGGGCCGCTGCCCCCCAGCGCGTGCGCGACGATGGTGTGCGCACCGTGGCAATCGATGGCTGGAACCTGCAGGTGTGGACCGACGGCGCGTGGCAGCCCGCCGCCGACACCCTGCGGCCCGTCGCCGTGCGACTGGCTTTGACCCCGCGGACGCCTGGCCCCTTGAGCGGCCCGGTGCAGGTGGACTGGCTGGCCCCCTGGGTGGCCGGAGGCAAGCGCTAATGCGGCGCCCCCGTGCTCTGCGTTTCCAGCGCGGTGCCGCGCTGCTGATGGCCATGCTGACCGTCGGGCTGGTGGCCGCGCTGGCGGCAACCGCCTACTGGCAACAATGGCGGGCCTGGGCCGTGGAGCGCGCCGAGCACGACCGCGCGCAAGCAGGCTGGTTGCTGACGGGTGCGCTGGACTGGGCGCGCTTGATCGTGCGCGAGGACGGGCGCGCCAGCTCGGTGGACCATTTGGCCGAACCGTGGGCGCTAGCGCTACAACCCACCCGCCTTGCCGCCTTTCTGGAACGACCCTCTGATGGCGGCGACGAGGCGGACGACGCGTGGCTGGCCGGGCGCATCGAAGATGAACAAGGCCGCCTCAACTGGCGCAACCTCATCGAAGTGGTGGGCGCTCAGCCGCGGGTGGTGGCGGCTGAGCGAGCCCGGTTCGAGCGCTTGTTCGTCCAACTCGGCCTGCCTGCACGAGAACTGGAAGCGGTCATTCAGGGCCTGCTGCAAGCCTGGCGCGCACCCGACGATGCGATGGCGCGTCCGCTGCGCCCCCAGCGGCTGGCTGATTTACAAACGCTGGGCCTGTCGGTATCGACGCTGCGCGCGATCGAGTCGCTGACCACCTGGCTACCCGCGGCCACGCCGCTCAACGCCAACACAGCGCCGGCGCTGGTGCTGCAGGCCGCCGTGCCGGGGCTGGATGCGGGCGCTGCCCAGCGGCTGATCGAGCAACGCGCACGCCAACATTTCGCCACCACCGAATCTTTCCTAGCTGCACTGGGCCGCGCGGGGCAATCGCTCGATCCGACCCGCTGGAGTGTGGCGAGCCGCTATTTTCGGGTGACAGGGCGCGTACGCGTGGGGGATCTGGAGGTCGAACAGCGCGCGCTGCTCGAGCGCGATGGCACCCGCGTGCAGATCGTGTGGCGCGAGCAGCGTCCCATCCCCACAGTGGTCAACGTCGAGTGATATGCTTGCCGCGCTCCACCGTTCAACCTCATGTTGCTGATCCGCCCGACGCCAGCCTCCTCTTCGACGGCGACCGCAAGCGCGCGGTCTGAGGCCCCCGCGTCGTGGCAGTGGGCGCGCAGCCTCGATGGCCAACGCATCGACGCGCACGGACAAGCGACGACGAACGAGCTCGACACGCTCGACACATCGGGCGGGTGCATCCTCGTCGTGCCCATCGACTGGCTTGCGTGGCACCGCGTGCAGCTGCCCCCCGGGCGTGCCGCCCGCCAAATTGCCGTCATCGCCGGCCTGATCGAAGACGCGGTGCTCGACGACCCGGCGATGCTGCACATGGCCCTGGAGCCACCCGCCCTGCGCGGGGCGGGACCGTCGTCCGCCTCGTGGGTGGCGGTGTGCCGCCGCGACGCGTTGCTCGCCGCGCTGCAGCCCCTGCTGGCGCGTGGCTGGCCAGTGCGTGCCCTGGTGCCCGAGCTGGCGCCGGGCCCGGACTGGGTGGTTTGGGCGCACGGCGTCGAGGGCGAGCCGCACATCACGCTGGCCGGGCCCGCGGGGGTGCTGACAGTGGCACTCGACGACGTCGCGGGCCAGCTGCCACTGGAGGCCA
Organism: Tepidimonas sp. HKU77; assembly: GCF_049728535.1. Lineage (NCBI taxonomy): Bacteria > Pseudomonadati > Pseudomonadota > Betaproteobacteria > Burkholderiales > Tepidimonas > Tepidimonas sp. HKU77. The sequence goes on from NZ_CP187300.1 coordinate 645,039, forward strand.
CACCGCGCCATGTCTGGGCCGAGGCAGCGACACTGAACGACGCGCAACGACACCTACCCACGCTGAACTGGGCCCTGGCCCCCACGGCCCTGGTGTGGCTGCACACGGCCGAGCAGGGCTGGAACCTGGCGCAATTCGACCTGCGCGGCCGTGTGGGCCAGGCCGCTTGGCAGCGCGTGACCCAGTGGGCGCATGCGTGGTGGCACGCGCCGGCATGGCGACCCGCTCGGTGGGGCACCGCACTGCTGTTGGCCACGCCTGTACTGGCGCTGCCTGCGCTGGCGTGGCACCACCATCGCGTGGAGCGCATGCTGCGGGCCGAGCTGGACCAGCGCGCCCGTCAGGCCCTGCCGGGCGTGCCGGTGCTGCTGGACCCCGTGCGGCAGGTGCGCCAGGCCCTGGAACGCGAGCACGCACGCACGGGCACCCTACCCCCCCACGCCGTGGAACGCCTGCTGCACCTATGGGGCGGCAGCGACGGGCTGCCCGCCGTGCGCTCGCTGTCGGTGGACGGCAGCCAGATCCGGCTGCAAACCGAAGGTCCGGCGGAAGCGCAACGACTGCGCGACGCCCTAGCCCCGCACGGCTGGACCGTGACGCCAGACGCCGACGGCAGCTGGGCCGTGGCACCCGAGCGTACGGAGATGGCACCATGAGGTGGCGCGAGCGCCTGCGGCCGTGGGCCGACCGACACCGGCCCGGGCCGCCGGAAAGCGCGGGCCGACACCGGCTGACCGCCCTGTTGGCTGCCGTGGGCGTGGCCGCGGCTGCCTTGGCGATTGTCTATCCCGCCTGGCAGCAGATCGCCCAAAGCCCGGCACGCCAGGCACGTTGGCTCGAGGCCATCGCCGTGCTCGAGCGCGACGCTCGCGCGTTGGCACAACTGCGCTCTCTGCCCGATGCGCCCGCCGCCCAGCTCGACCCGACGGCGCTGTCGGCCGAGCTGCAAGTGCGCAGCCGCCGCTGGCTCGGTGCGTCGGCGCGCGTGGCGTCGGTCGGCGACGGATGGGAAGTCACGTTCGACGCGGCCACACCCGGCGGTCTGGCCGACTGGTTGATCGACGTGCGCCAAACACTGGGGCTGAGGCTGGTCCGCGCCCAGTGGGAGCGTCACGCGGGCCACTGGCGCGGCACGGCGGTCTGGCAAGCCACGGGGGCCGTGCGATGAGCCACCCGTGGCGGGCATCGGTGGCGGCCCTGCTGCTGGGTGTGGCCATCGGCAGCATCGTCTTTGCGCCCGCGCGCTGGTGGGCGGTGGCAGCGCAGGCGCTCACGCAGGGGCGCATCCAGTTGTGGCACCCGCAAGGCAGCCTCTGGCACGGACGCGCCGACCTGCGCCTGCGCGGTGACGGCGGCGAGTTGACCTTGCCCGGCGGCATCGCGTGGCGCATTGGCTTTGCGGTCGAGCCCTCACCCGCGGTGGTGCTGGATCTGCATCTGCCATGCTGTGCGGCGCAACCCTGGCACTGGCGCTGGGGGCACAGCGATGAAGGCTGGCGCCTGGAGAGCGCCGTGCACCACAGCACCTGGGACCTGGGCTGGTTGCGTGCGCTGGGCTCGCCATGGAACACCTTGGCGTTGGAGGGGACGCTGCGAGGGGAGGTGGGCCCCGTGCGATGGACACTCGACCAACCCTCGCGGGTGCAAGGCGAATGGCGCGCCGACGTGTTGGAGCTATCCTCGGCCGTCTCCACCGTGCGCCCACTCGGTAGCTACCGCTTACAAGGAACGCTCGCTGGCCCCGCCGGACCGGCGCTGACGCTCGCCACCCTCTCGGGCGAGCTGCGCCTGGAGGGCCGAGGCGGCTGGCGCGGCGGGCGCTTCTGGTTCGACGGGCTGGCCCAGGCCGCTCCCGAACGGCTGGATGCGTTGTCCAACCTACTCAACCTGCTGGGCCGACGCGACGGTGCGCGCGCCCATTTGCGACTCGGATGACCACGATGCCCCACCGCTTCCGCTCCCATTTGCACCGCAGCGCCGTCCTGGCCTGGGCGCTGTGCGCCGCCATCGCCAGCGCACAGACACCGCCCCCGGCCGTGCGCCCCGGCCAGCCCATCACCCTGAACTTCACCGATGCCGAGATCGAGGCCGTCGCGCGCGCCATCGGCCTGCTCAGCGGACGCCACATCGTCGTCGACCCACGGGTGAAGGGGACGCTGACGCTCGTCACCGAAGCGCCCGTCAGTCCGCAGGCGGCGTTGGCGCAGTTCGGCGCCGAGCTGCGCCTGCGCGGCTACGCGCTGGTGGAGTCGCAAGGCATCGTCAAGATCGTGCCCGAGGCCGAAGCCAAGCTGCTGGGCGGCCCGGTGCTGACCGACGCGCAAACCCCGCGTGACGGACAATTAGTCACGCAGATCTTTCGGCTGCAGCATGAGAACGCCAACCAGCTGCTGCCGGTGCTGCGCCCGCTCATCAGCCCCAACAACCTGATCACGGTCAACCCGGGCAGCAACGCCCTCGTCATCACCGATTACGCGGATAACCTGCGCCGACTCGCGCGCATCATCGCGGCGCTGGACGTTGCCGGTGGCACGGAACTGGAGGTCGTCCCCTTGCAACACGCACTGGCCAGCGACGTGGTGCCCCTGGTGCTGCGGCTGCTCGATGGCGAGGACGTGGCGGCCCGGTCGGCACCGGGCGCTGCCCCTGCCGCGACGGGGAGCGGCCCGCGCGTGACTCTGCTGGCCGAGCCGCGCAGCAACGCGGTGCTGGTGCGCGCGGCCAACCCGGCGCGGCTGGCGCTGGTGCGCTCGCTGATCGAAAAGCTCGACCGGCCGGGCGCAGGCACCGCCGCCACCAACGTGCGCGTGGTGTACCTGCGCAACGCCGACGCGGTGCGCCTCGCCGCCACGCTGCGCGCCGCCCTGGCGGCCGACGCCGCGCTGCAAAGCCCCGGCAGCGCGGCGACCCCACCCGCGGCGGTGGCCACCAACCCCGGCGGTGGCCGCACGGCCAACACCAACCCCGCGCCCACCGCCGCGGCCGCTGGCGCCGCGGGGTCGAGCCCCAGCGACGCCGTCAGCACGGGCGGTCTGGTGCAGGCAGATCCGGCCAGCAACGCCCTCATCATCACCGCGCCTGAGCCGCTGTATCGGCAGCTGCGCCAAGTGATCGACCAGCTCGACGTGCGGCGCGCCCAGGTGTATGTCGAAAGCCTCATCGCCGAGGTCAGCGCCGAGAAGGCCTCCGAAATCGGCATCCAGTGGCAGGGTCCGATCGGGCGCGCGGGCGACGGCACCATCGGCCTGCTGGGCACCAACTTCGGCAGCGGTGGCGCCAACATCATCAATCTCGCCACCCAAAATGGCGGCCAAGGTCAGCTGCCCGCGCCCGGCCTCAACATCGGCATCGCGCAGCGCATCGGCGGCGTCTACGTGCTCAGCGCCCTGGCACGGTTTTTGGAAACCAATGGCGATGCCAACATCCTGTCCACGCCCAATCTGCTCACGCTCGACAACGAGGAAGCCAAGATCGTCGTCGGCCAAAATGTCCCCTTCGTCACCGGCCAGTACACCGCCAACAACTCCAACCAGGGCGCGGTCAACCCGTTCCAGACCATCGAGCGCAAGGACGTCGGGCTGACGCTGCGCGTCAAGCCCCAGATCAACGAGCAGGGCACCGTCAAACTGCAGATCTTTCAGGAGGTCAGCAGCGTCGACCCCAAATCGCTCGGCTCGACCACGGGCCTCATCACCAACAAGCGCTCGATCGAATCGACCGTGCTGGTCGAAGATGGCGGCATCGTCGTGTTGGGTGGTCTGTTGCAAGACGAGTACGGCGGCAACCAGGACAAGGTGCCCGGGCTGGGCGACGTGCCCGTGCTGGGCAACCTGTTTCGCAGCGAAAAGCGCAGCCGCAAAAAAACCAATCTCATGGTCTTTTTGCGCCCGGTGGTGGTGCGCGACGCGCGCCAGAGCGAGAACCTGGCACTGGATCGCTACGAATGGATGCGCGGTTTGCAGCAAGACGCGCAGCCCGCGCCCAGCCGCGCCCATGCGGTCGACAGCGCCCCGGTGCTACCACCCGCGGCGGTCACCCCGCCTTCCTCACCCACGCGATGAGCGCCGCCTACCCCTTGCCCTACACCTACGCGCGCCAGCACGGCGTGCTGCTTCATATCGACCGCGGCGAATCGTGGCTTTACGTGCGCCACGCCTCGGATGACGAGCGCGTGGCGCGCTGGAGCGCGATCGGCGAGGTCCGACGCCGCCACGGACCCTGTCGTCTGCAGTGGGAGGAGGCTGACGCGTTCGAACGCCGCCTTCAAACCGCTTACGCCGACGGCAGCGGGGACAGCGCTGCGGCCATCGTCAGCGAGGTCCAAAGCGACGCCGATCTCTCGCGTCTGATGCAGGAGCTGCCACGGATCGAGGACCTGCTGGAATCGGCCGACGATGCCCCCATTATCCGCATGCTCAACGCGCTGCTGGCGCAGGCGGTGCGCGAGCGCGCCAGCGACATCCACATCGAACCCTACGAGCGCCACTCCAGCGTGCGCTTTCGCATCGACGGCGTGCTGCGCGAGGTGGTACAGCCCAACCGCGCCTTGCATGCCGCGCTGATTTCGCGCCTGAAAATCATGGCCGAGCTCGACATCGCCGAAAAACGCCTGCCGCAAGACGGCCGTATCGGCCTGCGCCTGGGTGGGCGCGCAGTGGACGTGCGAGTCTCCACGCTGCCCAGTGCGCACGGCGAGCGCGCCGTGCTGCGGCTGCTCGACAAATCCGACGGCGTACTCAGCCTCGAAGCCGTGGGCATGCAGGGCGAGACGTTACAGCGATTCGAGCGACTCATCCAGCAGCCGCATGGCATCGTGCTCGTGACGGGTCCTACTGGCTCGGGCAAAACCACCACGCTGTACGCGGCGCTGTCGCGCCTGGACGCACAGCACCTCAACATCATGACGGTCGAAGACCCGATCGAGTACGAGCTACCCGGCATCGGCCAGACACAGGTCAACCCCAAAATCGACCTCACGTTTGCCGCTGCGCTGCGCGCCATCCTGCGCCAGGACCCCGATGTCATCATGATCGGCGAAATCCGCGACAGCGAGACGGCGCAGATCGCCATCCAGGCGTCGCTGACGGGTCACCTGGTACTGGCCACGCTGCACACGAACGACGCACCCAGCGCCGTCACGCGGCTGGTGGACATGGGCGTGGAGCCGTTTTTGCTGTCGAGCTCGCTGCTGGGGGTGCTGGCGCAGCGCTTGGTGCGCCGCCTGTGTGCACATTGCCGCGGTGCTGGGTGCGAGGCGTGCAACCGCAGCGGTTATGCTGGGCGCACCGGTATTTTCGAGCTGCTGGTGGTGGACGATGCGCTGCGCGCCCGCATCCACGAACGCGCGCCGGAAGCCGCACTGCGCGAACACGCGCTGGCACACGGCATGGTACCGCTGCGACAGGCTGGCGACGCCTTGGTGGCGCAGGGCGTGACCAGTGCCGAAGAGGTTTGGCGCGCCACGCGCGACTAAGGTCAACGCCATCGACGCCGCCTGCCGGGACTGCACACCATGCCCCGCTTTCGCTACGAAGCCTTCGACCAGCGAGGACGCCGCCAGCGCGGACACCTCGACGCCGACTCGCCGCGTGCCGCCCGTGCGGCGCTGCGCGCACGCGGTCTGGCACCTGTTCTGGTCGGCGAAACGGGCCCCGAGTCGGCCGGGCCCACTGGCTGGCGACGTGCCCCGCTGTCACGCAGTCGGCGTGCCACGTGGACGCGCCAACTCGCAGCCCTGGTCGCAGGCGGGTTGCCACTGGAGCGCGCGCTGGCCAGCCTCGCCGACGAAGCCGACACCCCGGCGGAGCGCGAACTGGTCGCGCACCTGCGCGCCGAGGTCAGCGCCGGCAGCCCCCTGGCGACGGCCATGGCCGCCCACCCGCGCGTGTTTGATGAGCCCTACCGGGCCGTGGTTGCGGCAGGCGAGACCAGCGGCCGACTCGGGACAGTTTTGGAGCGCCTCGCCGACGAGCTGGAGGCCGGACAGGCCTTGCGCCAACGCGTGCTGTCGGCCATCCTGTACCCGGCGATCGTGACCGTCTTCGCGTTGGCCATCGTCGTCTTTCTGATGACCTATGTCGTGCCACAGGTGGCCCAGGCGTTCAGCAGCGGGCGCCGGGCACTGCCGACGCTGACGGTCGTCATGCTGCACGCGAGCCACGCGCTGCGCGAGTGGGGCTGGTTGGTGCCCCTGCTGGGCATGGCCGCGGCCGCTGGCCTGTGGTGGGCGCGCCAGCGCCCACCACTGCGCGAGCGCCTGGACCGCGCCTGGCTCAGACTGCCCGTGGTGGGGCGCCTGAGCCGCCAGTACGATGTGGCGCGCTTTGCGGCCTTGCTGGCGCTGCTGACGGGGGCGGGCGTGCCGCTGCTGCGCGCGCTGCAAACGGCCAGCGATACCCTGCGCAACCACGCCCTGCGCGCCGACGCACGCCAGGTGCTGACCCTGGTGCGCGAGGGGGCCCCACTGGCTGCCGCACTGGCCACCCGCCCCACGTTCGCCGGGCCGTTGATCACCTTTGCCCGTTTGGGTGAGCAAACCGGCCAACTCAGTGACCTGCTGCGGCGCGCGGCCACCCAAATCAGCAGCGAGGTGCAACGGCGCACGCTGCGCTTGGCGACGTTGCTGGAGCCCGCCCTCATCATCGCCATGGGCGCGATCGTGCTGCTCATTGTGCTGTCGGTGATGCTGCCCATCATCCAGCTCAACCAACTGGTGCGTTGACCCGCCCTAACGATCCCATGGCCATGCTCACTGCCGCCGACCACCCCGCCCCCACCGAGGGCACGTGGCTGGCCCAGGCACGCTGGGTGCCGTCGCCGCACCACGGCCCGCGCCCGCCCGGCGCGTCGCTCGATTTGATCGTCGTGCACTCGATCAGCCTGCCGCCCGGCGAATACGGCGGCGCCGCGATCGAGCAGCTCTTCACCGGCACGCTTGACTGGGACGCCCACCCCTACTTTCAGCGCATCCGCGGGCTGGAGGTGTCCAGCCACTTCCTGATCCGGCGCGACGGCGAGCTCGTGCAATTCGTCGCCTGCGAGCGCCGCGCTTGGCATGCCGGCGTCTCGCAATGGCACGGGCGGGCCAACTGCAACGATTTTTCCATTGGTGTGGAGCTGGAGGGGTTGGAAGGCGACACCTTCGAACCCGCACAGTACGACGCACTGGCCGAGCTGTGCCAAACCTTGCGCGCGCGCTGGCCCACCTTGTGCGCGGTGGCGGGCCACGAACACATCGCCCCGGGCCGCAAGCGTGACCCGGGCCCCGGCTTCGACTGGGCACGCTTGATCGCGCTGACCGGCTGGCCCACGCACGCCTTTGCCAGCACCGCAGGCGCGGCCCCCATGCCGCGCTAGTCGTCCCCTCCGGGGCAACCCGAGGATATCGGCGGGGCGTCGAGATTGAAAAATTTTCGCGCCTGACTTCTTGTCCCGCCCGCCATGCCCGCTACACTAGCGGTAGTGTTTTTTCTCAACGACGGACACTAGATCTAGTGTTTCGCCGTCGGCCCTGTGGACATCACCCTCAGCGAGGCTCCATGCAGACCACCCTCTCCACCCCCCCGTCCGGCGCCAGCGTCGCCGCCGTGCCCGAGGCCGCCCGCCCCCTCCCCGCCGGCACGTTGCCGCACTACCAGATCATTCGGCGCAACGGCGCCGTGGTGCCGTTCGAGCCCAGCAAAATCGCCGTCGCGATGATGAAGGCCTTCTTGGCCGTGCACGGCCCGCAGGGCGCCGCGTCGGCCAGCGTGCGTGAGACGGTCGATCAACTCACGCAGGCGGTCGTGCGCGCTCTCATGCGCTCGCGCCCTGGCGGTGGCACGTTCCATATCGAAGACGTGCAAGACCAGGTCGAGCTGGGCTTGATGCGCGGCGGCCACCACGAGGTCGCGCGCGCCTACGTGCTGTACCGCGAGCGCCGTGCCCAGGAGCGTGCCGCGCGTGGTGAAGCGCCGGCCGCGCCGGTGCAGCCCACCATCCACGTGCTCGACGGCGGCGAGCGCCTCCCGCTGGACCTGGATCGGCTCAAGGCGCTGATCCACTCCGCCGTCGAAGGCCTGGGGCCCGACGTGCAGGCCGAACCCATCGTCGCCGAAACGCTGCGCAACCTCTACGATGGCGTGCCGCTGGACGAGGTGCACAAAGCCGCCATCCTGGCCGCGCGCACCAAGATCGAGACCGACCCCGACTACACCTACGTCACCGCGCGGCTGCTGCTGCACACCATTTACAAAGAGGTGTTGGGCGAAGAAACCACGCACGCGCAGATGCGCGAGCGCTATGCCGAGTACTTCCCGGCCTTCATCAAAAAGGGGGTGGAGGCCGAGCTGCTCAACCCCGAGCTGCAGACCTTCGACCTCGCGCGCCTGGGCGCGGCGCTCAAACCCGAGCGCGACCTGCAGTTCGACTACCTGGGGCTGCAGACCCTGTACGACCGCTACTTCCTGCATGTGCGCAAGCAGCGCATCGAGCTGCCGCAGGCCTTCTTCATGCGCGTGGCCATGGGCCTGGCGCTCAACGAGATCGACCGCGAGGCGCGCGCCATCGAGTTCTACGAGGTGCTCTCCAGCTTCGACTTCATGAGCAGCACACCCACGCTGTTCAACTCCGGCACGCTGCGCTCGCAACTGTCGAGCTGCTACCTCACCACGGTGCCCGACGACCTCGAAGGCATCTACGACGCCATCAAGGAAAACGCGCTGCTGTCCAAATTCGCCGGCGGCCTGGGCAACGACTGGACGCGCGTGCGCGCGCTGGGCAGCCACATCAAGGGCACCAACGGCGAAAGCCAGGGCGTGGTGCCGTTCCTGAAGGTCGTCAACGACACGGCGGTGGCCGTCAACCAGGGCGGCAAACGCAAAGGCGCCGTGTGCTGCTACCTGGAAACGTGGCACCTGGACATCGAAGAATTCCTGGAGCTGCGCAAAAATACCGGCGACGACCGGCGCCGCACACACGACATGAACACGGCGAACTGGATTCCAGACCTGTTCATGAAGCGCGTGATGGAAAACGGCATGTGGACGCTGTTTTCGCCTTCCAGCGTGCCCGATCTGCACGACAAGGTCGGGCGCGCGTTCGAAGAAGCCTATCTCGCCTACGAAGAAAAAGCCGCGCGTGGCGAAATCCAACCCAGCAAGCAGGTGCGCGCCGTCGACCTGTGGCGCAAGATGCTGACCATGTTGTTCGAGACCGGGCACCCCTGGATCACGTTCAAGGACCCCTGCAACATCCGCAGCCCACAACAGCACGTCGGCGTGGTGCATTCGTCCAACCTGTGCACCGAAATCACCCTCAACACCAGCGACACCGAAACCGCGGTGTGCAACCTGGGCTCGATCAACCTGGCTCAGCACCTCAAAGACGGCCCCGCGGGCAAAGAACTCGACCACGACAAGCTGCAGCGCACCATCACGGTGGCCATGCGCATGCTCGACAACGTGATCGACATCAACTACTACGCCGTCAAGAAAGCGCGCGACTCCAACCTGCGCCATCGACCGGTGGGCCTGGGTATCATGGGCTTTCAAGACGCGCTCTACGAGCTGCGCATCCCCTATGCGTCACCGCAGGCGATCGAATTCGCCGACCGGTCGATGGAGGCGGTGTGCTACTACGCCTATTGGGCCAGCAGCGACTTGGCGGTGGAGCGCGGTCGGTACTCGACCTACAAAGGCTCGCTGTGGGAGCGCGGCATCCTGCCGCCCGACAGCTTGGACCTGCTGGCGCAAGAGCGCGGCGGCTATTTGGAGGTGGACCGCTCGCGCACGCTGGACTGGGACGCGCTGCGTGCCAAGATCGCGCGCGACGGCATGCGCAACTCCAACTGCATCGCCATCGCCCCCACGGCCACGATTTCCAACATCGTTGGCGTCGACGCCTCGATCGAACCGTGCTTTGGCAACCTGTCGGTCAAGTCCAACCTGTCGGGCGAATTCACCGTCATCAACCACTACCTGGTGCGTGACCTCAAGCGCCTGGGCCTGTGGGACGAGGTCATGATCATGGACCTCAAGCACTTCGACGGCTCGCTGTGGCCCATCGATCGCGTGCCGCGCGAGCTCAAGGAGCTGTACCGCACCGCGTTCGAAATCGAACCGGTGTGGCTGGTGGAAGCGGCCGCGCGGCGCCAGAAATGGATCGACCAGGCGCAAAGCCTCAACATCTACATGGCTGGCGCCTCGGGCAAAAAGCTCGACGAAACCTACAAACTCGCGTGGATTCGCGGGCTCAAGACCACCTACTACCTGCGCACCACCGGCGCCACCCACGCCGAAAAGTCCACCGTGCGCAGCGGCGCGCTCAACGCGGTGCCGACGGCGGGTGGCACGTCGGCGCTCGCCGCGGCCACCGTGCCGCCTGCCATGACGCCCAGGGTGACAGAGCCCGCGACCGACATCAAATTCTGCGCCATCGACGACCCGGGCTGCGAAGCCTGCCAATGACGAGAGCCAGCGCCCACGACACCCGTGCGGATGACCCGATTGATGCCCCGGCGCCACAGTCCGGGGCATCAAGCCCCCGCAAAAGTCGCAACGCCCCGTCAAACCCTTGTCATTTCGACGAGATTTTTCAATAATTCACCGAATCGGACACCACCATGTTGACTTGGGAAGACCACACCCCCACCGCTGCCCCCCAACCGGCACGTCCAGCGCCCGATGCCGCTCCAACGCACCGGCCGTCGGTGGCGGCCCAGCCCGTGTTTGGTGCACGCCCTGCGCAGACCGTCGCGGGTTTCGACTATGTGTCGCCGGTCAGCGCCACGATCGGCGCGCATCCTCCTGCCGCGGCCACTGCCGTTTCGCCAGCGTCGGCGCAGCCGGGCACCCAATACCGCCGCGTCAACGTCGCCGACAAGCGCATCATCAACGGCCAGACGGACGTCAACCAGCTCGTTCCGTTCAAGTACAAATGGGCGTGGGAGAAATACCTCGCCACCTGCGCCAACCACTGGATGCCGCAGGAAATCAACATGTCGCGCGACATCGCGCTGTGGAAAGACCCCAACGGCCTGACCGAGGACGAGCGCCGCATCGTCAAGCGCAACCTGGGCTTCTTCGTCACCGCCGACTCGCTGGCCGCCAACAACATCACCCTGGGCACCTACCGCCACATCACGGCGCCGGAGTGCCGCCAGTTCCTGCTGCGCCAGGCCTTTGAGGAAGCCATCCACACCCACGCCTACCAGTACATCGTCGAGTCGCTGGGGCTGGACGAAGGCGAGATCTTCAACGCCTACCACGAGATCCCATCGATCCGCGACAAGGACGAGTTCCTGATCCCCTTCATCGACGCGATCATGGACCCGGCCTTCAAGACCGGCACGCCCGAGGCGGACCAGACGCTGCTGAAGTCGCTGATCGTCTTCGCCTGCCTGATGGAGGGGCTGTTCTTCTACGTCGGCTTCACGCAGATCCTGGCGCTGGGGCGGCAGAACAAAATGACCGGTGCGGCCGAGCAATACCAGTACATCCTGCGCGACGAATCGATGCACTGCAACTTCGGCATCGACATGATCAACCAGCTCAAGCTGGAAAACCCGCACCTGTGGACGCCCGCCTTCAAGGCCGAGATCAAAGAGCTGTTCCTCAAGGCGGTGGATCTGGAGTACCGCTACGCCGAGGACACCATGCCGCGCGGCGTGCTGGGGCTCAACGCCAGCATGTTCAAGGGCTATCTGCGCTACATCGCCAACCGGCGCGCCACCCAGATCGGCCTGGAGCCGCTCTTCCCCAACGAGGAAAACCCCTTCCCCTGGATGAGCGAGATGATCGACCTGAAGAAGGAGCGCAATTTCTTCGAGACGCGCGTGATCGAGTACCAGTCCGGCGGCGCCCTGTCCTGGGACTGATCCCCCGCCAACGCCTGGGTCGCGCGGCCGTCACCGTTTTCCCCACCCGCCAACCTCAAGCAGGAGACCCCCCATGGCAACCGCGAAGAAGGCCGCCGCCGCGGCCACCGAGTCCGCGAAGAAAAAGACGGCCGCCGCTGCGCCGACAACCCAGAAGGTGACGGCCAAGAAAGCGCCCGCCACGGCTGCGGCGGGCGCCGAACCCGCGCCCTCCAAAGCGGCCACCAAGGCGTCATCCAAAGCCACACCCAAGGCGACGAGCAAGACCGCAGCCCCCACGGCAGCCAGCGCTTCCGCGCCGGCCAAGAAAGCCGCGCCCAAGAAAAAGGCCGCCGCGGTGACCGCCGAACCCGCGGCGACCGCCCAGAAGCCCACGACCAAGAAACCTGCGGCTAAAACGAGCGCAGCCGCCAGCGCGAGCGGCAAGACGACCGCAGCGAAGTCGACGTCCACCGCGGCCAGCGCCCCGGCGAAAAAGGCGGCCGAAAAAACGACCGAAAAGACGGCGGTGAAAGCACCGGCAAAAAAGACATCGAGCGCGAAGACGGCCACCCCGAGCGCCACACCGGCCGTCAAGGCCGAGAAAGTGGTCAAAGCCTCGAAGGCGACGGCCTCGAAGGACGAGGCGCCGAAGGCGAAAAAAACCGCCAAGGCAGGCAAAACGGACAAAGCCGCCAAAGGCGAATCCGCTGGCGACAAGGCTCCTACCCAAGCGTCTGGCGCCAAGGCCAAGTCCAAAGGCAAGGCCGAGGCCGCTGCCGCGCCCAGCGCCCAAACCAAGCTCAACCCCAAGGCGGCGTGGCCGTTCCCGACCGGTCCACGGCCCTGAGTGCGGGTGCCTTGCGCTTCCCTGCCGCGTGGCGGGGTGGCTTTGGCCCATCGGGCTCAAAGGCTGAAACGGTAGTTCTGCCCGCCTTGGGTGGCGATCTTGGCCGCGCCCATGCGGTTGCCCAGTCGCGCGGCCTGCTCGACACCCCAGCCGTGCGCCAGCCCGTACAGCAGGGCGGCCCGGAAGGCATCGCCGCAGCCGGTCGGATCGACGATGGCGCTGGCGCGCTCGCCGGCCACGCGCGTGCACTGGCCATCTTGCCAGACGTCGCAGCCGTGCTCCCCGAGCGTCACCACCAGCGCCCGCAACCGCTGTGACAGGGCAGCCAGCGACAGGCCCGTGCGATCGCACAGCAGTCGGGCCTCGTAGTCATTGAGCGCGGCCCAATCGGCCCACTCGACCAACTGTCGCAGTTCGGCGCCGTCGAACATCGGCAACCCCTGCCCGGGATCGAAGACGAACGGCACGCCCGCCGCGTGCAGCTGCTCGGCGTGCGTCCAGGTGGCCTGCTTGCCGTCGGGCGACAGGATGGCGATCGACACGCCGGCCGTCTCTGCGATCGGGTTGTGGTGCGCCAGCGCCATCGCTCCGGGATGAAACGCCGTGATCTGGTTGTTGTCCCGATCCGTCATGATCATCGCCTGGGCGGTGAAATGCTCGGGCGTGACCCGCAGCGCCGACACGTCCACCCCCATGGCCTGCAGGCGTGCCAGATAGGGCTGGCCGTCGGCACCCAGCGTGGCCACGGGCCGCACCGCCGCCCCCAGCTGCCGCAAGCCGTAAGCGATGTTGCCCGCGCAGCCGCCGTACTCGCGCCGCAACGCCGGCACCAAAAACGACACGTTCAGGATGTGCAGCTGGTCCGGCAGGATGTGGTCGGCAAAACGGCCTTCGAAGTCCATGATGGTGTCGAAGGCCAGGGAACCGCAAACGAGGATGGTCATGAAAAAGACTCGCGAGGAGACCCGAACGGGTCAGGGATAGAACAAGACTGCCCGGTAGCCCGCCATGCGGGCCGCCTTCGGGTGATCGAACGCCAACTCGAACTGCAGCGGCCACTCCTGCCCCGGTGCCAGCGTGGCCCGCGGCTGCGGCCATTCGGCCGGCAGCCACACCCGGCGCACCAAGACCCGATCCTGGGCATCGGTCAACGTCAGCTCCAGCGCCGGCGCGGCGATCTCGATGTCGGCATGGTTGCGCACCACCAGATGGAAGCTGTAGCGGTCGGGCGCGCGGCGCAGCAGCACCGACCCTTCGATGACCACGTCCTGTGGCCGCCGGGGCGGCGCGATCGTGCATCCGAGCACTTCGCAAAACACCTGCAGCCCGGGCCGCGATTCGGGGTAACGCGCCGCCAGCGTGTCCCGCCAGTGCCATACCGCTTGGCCCAAAAGCGATGCCGTCAACCCCAGCGCTGCAAGTATCAGCGTCGCCCGCACCCACGGCCGGCGCCAGAACGCCCGACGGCGCGCCTGCCGCACGAACGACCAGTCCGGCAACGACCCGTCTGACAAGGGCACGCTCGGCGGCGCGGCCTCGGGCAGGGATCCCGGTGGCGACTCGTCAGGGGGCTGCGACGGGCAATCTTCGGTCGGGGGGCGCGCCGTGTCGTGAGCGTCGGCGACATCGGGGGCCGCCACCTCGGGGGACGAGGAAGGCGGGGGGGGGTGGGGGATCTGGCGTCGCCGGGCGCGGCGCCTCGGTCGGCAGCGGCACGGAGGCCGGCTCCAGATCCAGCGTGGCATCGAATACGTGCTGGCACCGCCCGCAGCGCACCCAGCCATCGGCGATTTTGAGCTGATCCGCCACGACCTTGAAGGCCGTTCCACACGAGGGGCAGCGGGTAATGAAGCTCATGCCCCGGATTATGGCGGCGTTGCCCCCAGACGCTGTGCCGTCATCAGGATCCAACCCTCGTCCGCCTCCTGCACCTGCAACGCCAGCCACGGCGCGTAGGCCGCGCGCAGCTCCTCGGCCTGGCGCTCCAGGATGCCGGCCAACACCAGGTGCCCGCCCGGTGCGACGTGCGCACACAGCAGCGGCGCGAGCACCTTCAACGGCGTGGCCAGGATGTTGGCCAGCACCACGTCGTAGGTGCCTTGCGCCCGCTCGGGCAACCCGGCCGACAGCCGCACCCCATTGGCGGCAGCGTTGCGCTGGGTGGCTTCCACGGCCGCGGGGTCGATGTCGACCGCATCCACCGCCTGCGCGCCAAACCGCGCTGCCGCCATCGCCAAGATGCCCGAGCCGCAGCCATAGTCCAGCACGCGCCGTCCGCGCGGCGGATGCGCCGCGATCCAGCGCAGACACATGCGCGTGGTGGGGTGGGTGCCGGTGCCGAACGCCAGGCCCGGGTCCAGCCGCAGCACGGTGCGCGCTGCCGCTGGCGGCTCGTGCCAAGTGGGGACGATCCAGAAGTCGGGCGTGATGGCCACCGGCTCGAACTGCGACTGGGTCAGACACACCCAGTCGGTATCGGCCACCGGGCGCACGCCGACCACGGCCGCGTCGGCCATGAAGTCCTGCACCGCCAACAGCCCGGCCGCCTCGCGCGCCTGGGCTTCGGTGTCGAACAGCGCCACCACCTGCGAGCGCTGCCAACCCGCCGCCGGTGGCGGCAGACCCGGCTCGCCAAACAGCGCCCGCTCGGCGGGGGTGTGGGCGTCGGCATCTTCCACCGCCACGCTCAGCGCGTCGAGCGCCTCCAGCGCGTCGCAGACGGCTTCTACCTGGGCTTCGGGCACCTGCAGCACCAGCTCGTGCCAGCGCGCGGCGGGGGCGGGGGCGGCGTCAGCTGCGCTCACGTTGGGCCAACCAGCTTTCCAAGTAATGGATGTTGGTGCCGCCGGCCTCGAAGTTGGCGTCCACCATCAGCTCGCGGTGCAACGGCACATTGGTCTTGATGCCCTCGATGACCACCTCGGCCAGCGCCCCGCGCATGCGCGCCAGCGCCTGCTCGCGCGTGTCGCCGTGCACGATGATCTTGCCCACCATCGAGTCGTAGTGGGGCGGCACGGTGTAGCCGGTGTAGATGTGCGAATCGACCCGCACCCCCGGACCGCCCGGTGCGTGCCAGGCCGTGATGCGCCCGGGCGACGGGGTGAATTTGTACGGATCCTCGGCGTTGATGCGGCACTCAATGGCGTGGCCGCGCAGCTGGATCTGGCGCTGCGTGAACGGGAGCTTTTCCCCCGCGGCAATGAGGATTTGCTGGCGCACGATGTCGATGCCGGTGACCATTTCGGTCACCGGGTGCTCCACCTGCACGCGCGTGTTCATCTCGATGAAGTAGAACTCGCCGTTCTCGTACAGGAACTCGAACGTGCCCGCGCCGCGGTAGCCCATCTTCTTGCAGGCGGCCGCGCAGCGCTCGCCGATGCGCTCGACCAGGCGGCGCGGGATGCCGGGCGCAGGCGCTTCCTCGATCACCTTTTGGTGGCGGCGCTGCATCGAGCAGTCGCGCTCGAACAGGTACACCGCGTTGCGGTACTGGTCGGCCAGCACCTGGATTTCGATGTGCCGGGGGTTCTGGAGAAATTTCTCCATGTACACCTCCGGGTTGTTGAATGCGGCGCCCGCTTCGCTCTTGGTGGTCTGCACCGCGTGCAGCAGCGCGGCCTCGGTGTGCACCACCCGCATGCCGCGCCCCCCGCCGCCGCCCGCGGCCTTGATGATGACGGGGTAGCCGATGCTGCGCGCGATGCGCTTGATCTCGGCGGGGTCGTCGGGCAAGGCGCCGTCCGAGCCCGGCACGGTGGGCACGCCCGCCGCTTTCATCGCCTGCTTGGCCGAGACCTTGTCGCCCATGAGGCGGATCGACTCGGGCGTGGGGCCGATGAAAACGAAGCCGCTCTTTTCGACGCGCTCGGCAAAGTCGGCATTCTCGGACAGGAAACCGTAGCCCGGGTGGATGGCCTCGGCGTCGGTCACTTCGGCGGCCGAGATGATGGCCGGCATGCTCAGGTAACTCTGCGCCGACGGCGCCGGGCCGATGCAGACCGCCTCGTCGGCGAGCTTGACGTACTTGGCCTCGCGGTCGGCCTCGGAGTACACGACAACGGCCTTGATGCCCAACTCGCGGCAGGCGCGCTGGATGCGCAGCGCGATCTCGCCGCGGTTGGCGATCAGGATCTTCTTGAACATGCCCGCGCCCTCACTCGAGGACGAAGAGGGGCTGGCCGTACTCGACGGCTTGGCCGTTCTCGACCAGAATTTCCTTGATGACACCTGCACGATCGGCCTCGATTTCGTTGAGAATCTTCATGGCTTCGATGATGCACACCGGCTCGCCTTCCTTGACCGCCTGGCCCACTTCCACGAAGGGCTTGGCCCCCGGGCTGGGTGCACGATAGAAGGTTCCGACCATGGGCGATTTGATCACGTGTCCCTCGATCTGCGCCGGCGCGGCCGACGCCGCCGGCGGCACTGGCGAGGGCGCGGGCGCCGTGAGGGTGATGGGCGCGGCTGGCACGGCCTGGGCCGGGGCGGGGGCAGGCACCATCATGGGTGCTGCGGGAGCCGCCTTGACGATGCGGACCTTGCCTTCGGCTTCCGTGATCTCGAGTTCGGAGACGTTCGACTCCGAGACCAGGTCGATGAGCGTCTTGAGTTTGCGAAGATCCATGGTGACTCCGTATGATGCACCCAACATGCGTTGATCGTGCCGCGAACATCGCGGAAAGAGCGCGAAATATACACGAGCCCTTGTCCACCGTCGCCCACAGGAACCCCCGATGACCGATGACGACAGCGTCGCCACGATGGCCCTACCGGGGCTGGCGCGCGCCCTGATCGGCGCGGGCGTGCTCACGCAGCGCCAGGCCGAGACACTCTACGCCCAGGCCCAGGCGCGCCAGACCGGCTTCATCACCGAACTCATCGGCAGCCAGTCGGTGTCGCCGCGTGACTTGGCGCACGTGATGTCGGTGGCTTTTGCCGCGCCGCTGATCGACCTCGACGCCGTCGACCCGCAGCGCCTGCCCCACGGATTGCTCGACCCCAAAACCTGCCAGCAGTACCGCGTCGTGCCCCTGGGGCGGCGCGGTAACCGGCTGTCGGTGGCCACGGCGGATCCGTCGGACTTGCAGGCGGCAGAAAAAATCAAGTTCGAAACCCAGCTCAGCGTCGACTGGATCATCGCAGAGGTCAACAAGCTGGGCAAGCTGGTCGAATCCTTCACCGCGAGTGCCCAGCAGGTGATCGACCAGATCGTCGGCCAGACGTTCGACTTCGCGGCCGACGGTATCGAAATGACCTCGGACGAGCCCGCCGACAAGGTGTCGGCCGAGGTGGAGGACGCGCCCATCGTGCGGTTTTTGCAAAAAATGCTGCTCGACGCCTACACGATGCGTGCCTCGGACCTGCATTTCGAGCCCTACGAACACCAGTACCGCGTGCGTTTTCGCATCGACGGCGAGCTGCGCGAGGTCGCCTCTCCCCCGGTGGCGATCAAGGACAAGCTCGCGTCGCGCATCAAGGTCATCTCCAAGCTCGACATTGCCGAAAAGCGCGTGCCGCAGGACGGGCGCATGAAGCTCAAGGTCGGCCCCGACAAGGTGATCGACTTTCGCGTCAGCACCCTGCCCACGCTGTTCGGCGAGAAAGTGGTGATCCGCATCCTGGATCCGAGCAGCGCCCAGATGGGTATCGACGCGCTGGGCTACGAACCCGACGAAAAGGCCAAGCTGCTGGAAGCCATCAACCGGCCCTATGGCATGGTGCTCGTCACCGGCCCCACGGGGTCGGGCAAGACCGTCTCGCTCTACACCTGCCTGAATCTGCTCAATCAGCCCGGGGTCAACATCTCCACGGCCGAGGATCCGGCTGAGATCAACCTGCCGGGCGTCAACCAGGTCAACGTCAACGAAAAGGCGGGGCTGACCTTTGCCGCTGCGCTGCGGGCGTTTCTGCGTCAGGACCCCGACATCATCATGGTGGGCGAGATTCGTGACCTGGAAACCGCCGACATCGCGATCAAGGCGGCGCAGACCGGCCACCTGGTGTTATCCACGCTGCACACCAACGATGCGCCCTCCACCCTCACGCGCTTGCTCAACATGGGGGTGGCGCCGTTCAACATCGCCTCCAGCATCAACCTGATCACGGCGCAGCGCCTCGCGCGGCGGTTGTGCCCCAAGTGCAAAGTGCCGCACCATGACATTCCCGAGCGTGCGCTGCTGGACGCGGGCTTTCGGCCCGAGGACCTGGACGGCCAATGGCAACCGTACCGCCCCGTGGGCTGCCCGGCCTGCCACGAAGGCTACAAGGGCCGGGTCGGCATCTACCAGGTCATGCCCGTGACCGAAGCCATCCAGCAGCTGATCCTGCGCGGCGCCAGCGCGCTGGAGATTGCCGCCCAGGCACGCGCCGAAGGCGTGCGCACCCTGCGCGAAAGTGGGCTGCGCAAGGTTAAGATGGGCATCACGTCACTGGAGGAGGTTCTGGCGGTGACCAACGACTGACCGAATCATCGCCCGGCACGCCCCATCGTCCCGAACCGCAGCGGAGCACCCATGGCCACGACAGCCCCGACCATCAAAGAATACGTCTACGAGTGGGAAGGCAAGGACCGCAACGGCAAGACGGTCAAGGGCGAGCTGCGCGCGGCCGGCGAGGCCCAGGTGCAGGCGCAACTGCGGCGCCAGGGCATCCTGGTGCAAAAGGTCAAGAAGCGCCGGCTCGCCTCGGCCAAGCGCATCCGCCCCAAGGACATCGCCATCTTCACACGCCAGCTCGCCACCATGATGAAGGCGGGCGTGCCACTGTTGCAGGCCTTCGACATCGTCGGACGCGGCAACCCCAACCCGAGCGTGGCCCGACTGCTGTACGACATTCGCTCTGACGTCGAGACCGGCACCTCACTCAGCGCGGCGTTTCGCAAACACCCGGCGTACTTCAACTCGCTCTATTGCAACCTGGTCGAAGCGGGCGAGGCGGCCGGGATCCTGGAAGATATCCTGGACCGGCTGTCAACGTACCTGGAAAAGACCGAGGCGATCAAGAGCAAGGTCAAGTCCGCCCTGATGTACCCGACCGCGGTCATGGTGGTGGCCTTCATCGTCGTGTCGGTGATCATGATCTTCGTGGTACCGGCGTTCAAGGAGGTGTTCACCTCCTTCGGCGCCGATCTGCCGGCACCGACGCTGGCGGTAATCGCGATCAGCGAATTTTTCGTCGCGTACTGGTGGCTCATCTTCGGGGCACTGGGTGGCGGGTTGTACTTCTTCTTCCAGGCCTGGAAGCGCGACGAGCGGGTTCAGCGTTTCATGGACCGGCTGCTGTTGCGCGTGCCCATCTTCGGCCAGCTGATCGAAAAATCCGTCGTCGCGCGCTGGACGCGCACGCTGTCCACGATGTTCGCCGCCGGCGTGCCGCTGGTCGAGGCGCTCGATTCGGTGGGCGGCGCCGCCGGCAATTCGGTGTATGCCGATGCCACCGCCAAGATCCAGCAAGAGGTCGCCACCGGCACCTCGCTGACGCAGGCCATGACCAACGCTGGCATCTTCCCCTCAATGGTGCTGCAAATGTGCGCCATCGGCGAGGAGTCGGGCTCGCTGGACCACATGCTGGGCAAGGCGGCCGACTTTTACGAGCAGGAAGTCGATGACATGGTCGCTGGCCTGTCGAGCCTCATGGAGCCCGTCATCATCGTCATTCTGGGCACCATCATCGGCGGCATCGTGGTCGCGATGTACCTGCCGATCTTCAAGCTGGGCGCGGTGGTCTGACCATGTCCGCAGCCGGATCCGGCGCCCCCCTGCCGGCAGACCTGCGGCGCAACGCGGCACTGGTCGTCGATGCCAACCCGACCACGCGCATGACGCTGGCGGGCCAGCTGCGCAGCTTTGGCTTCACCTCCATCAGCCAGACCGGGCGCATTGCCGATGCGCGGCGCGAAATCGAGCGCCACCCGTTCGACCTGGTGGTGTGCGCCGACACCTTCCCGCGCGGTGGCTCCGGACAGGAGCTGCTCGACGATCTGCGCCGCTCGGGCCTGCTGCCGTATGGCACCGTGTTCATCCTGATCACCGACGAGGCCACCTATCTCAAGGTGGTCGAAGCCGCCGAATCCTCGGTGGACAGCTATATCGTGCGCCCCTACTCGGCCGCCACGCTGTACGACCGCATCGAGCAGGCCCAGCGGCGCAAGGCGGCGCTGTGGGAAATCTACCGCGCGCTCGAGGAGCGCCGCTACGACGATGCGATCGAGCGCTGCCTGGAGCGCGTTGCCACCCAGGGCCCCCAGTGGCTGTCGGCGGCCCGCTGGGGGGCCGAGATCATGCTGCGGCTGGGGCGCTTCGGGCAGGCGCAGGCGTTGTTCCAGTCGATCTGGGATGCGCAAGCCCAGCCTTGGGCGTTGCTGGGGGTGGCACGTTGCCAGCTCGACAGCGGCGCGCCCTCGGCGGCGCTGGAGACACTGCGCCAACTGATCGAAGTCGCGCCCGACTACCCGGATGCCTACGACGTGCTGGGTCGCGCCCAGATGGAGCTGGGCCGCTTCGACGACGCGCTCGACAGCCTGCAGCGGGCGCTCGAGGCGACGCCGATGGCGATCGGCCGCCAGCAGCGGCTGGGAATGCTGGCATTTTTTCTCGGCAACCGCGACAAGGCCGTCGAGCTGCTGCAGCGCGCCACCTACCTGGGACTGGACTCCAAGATGTTCGACGCCGAGAGCCTGGTGTTGCTGGCCATCGCGGCGTTCGAGCGGCACGACGCGGCCGAACTGGAGCGCCACCAGGCCGAGCTTGCCAAGCGCGCGCGCGGCTATCCCGACGACAACCGGCTGCAGCGTTTCGTCGCCCTCGTCGATCTGCTGGCGCAGGCCCTGCCCACCCCGGACGAGGAGCGCCGAACACGGGTGGCGACCGAGCTGACCGCGATGGCGCCCGGTGTGGGCACGCCCGACTTCGATATGGAGGCGGCGTGCAACCTGCTCGCCGCGCTGGCGGCGCTGGCGCACCAGGGCTACACGCCGGAACACGACGCGCTGGTGGAGCGGCTGGGGCTGCGCTTTGCCACCTCCAAGGCGATGGGCGAACTGCTGGCCAGCGCCGCCAGCCACCACACCCGCTACGCGCAGCGCCTGCGCGAATGCGAGACCACGATGGTGCAGCGCATCGAACAAGCGCTGCGCCGCGCCCACGACGGCGAGCCGGTGCTGGCACTGGCCGAGCTGTGCACACTCGCACAAGACACGCTCAACGCACGCGCCGTCGAGTCGGCCTGGCTGGTGCTGCAGCGTTACCAGCGTGACATGCCCAACCCCGAACGCTGGCAACAGCGCGTGCAGGCGCTGCGCCAGGGCTATGGCACCGCCCGCAACCGGCCGGCGCTGGGCGACCCGCGCCTGCGCCCCTCGGGTGGCGTGCATCTGGGCCCGATGGATCGCGCGCCAGCGCCAGTGCGGGTCGATAATGTGGCGGCATGAGCCCGATGGATCTCTACGGCGCCACGGCACTCGTCATCGACGGCAATCCCACCTCGCGCTCGATCCTGGTGTCACAGCTGCGCGACATGGGCGCGCGCACCGTCGCGCAAAGCCCGCGCATCGCGGATGCGCGCCGCCAGCTCGAATTTCGCACCTTCGACGTGGTGGTGTGCGAGCAGCACTTTCCCAACGACAGCGGCACCGGGCAAGCCCTGCTCGATGACCTTCGTCGTGCGGGGCTGCTGCCCTTTGCCACCGTCTTCATCATGGTCACGTCCGAGGCGTCGTACTCGAAAGTGGCCGAAGCCGCCGAATCCGCCCTCGACTCGTACCTGCTCAAGCCCTTCACCGCCAACCAACTCGCCCAGCGCATCGGGCAGGCGCGCCACCGCAAAGCGGTGCTCAAAGACATTTTCGAGGCGGTCGAAAAACGCGATTTCGAGCGTGCGGCCGAGCTGTGCCTGCAGCGCTTTCGCGAGCGCGCCGACTACTGGCTGTACGCGGCCCGGGTCGGCGCCGAACTGCTGCTGCGACTGGAGCGTTACGACGAGGCTCAGCGCCTGTACGAAGCCGTCGTCGAGGCCAAGGCCTTGCCCTGGGCACGCCTGGGTGTGGCGCGCGCGCAGCTCGAAGCCGGACAGCCACAGCGCGCCAGCCAAACCCTGCAAAGCCTGATCGACGACGACCCCGGTTACGCCGACGCCTACGACGTCATGGGCCGGGCGCAGATCGAGCTGGGCAACTTCGACGCCGCACTGGCCGTCTACAAAATGGCCACCGACCTGACGCCCGCCTCCATCAGCCGGCTGCAGCGGCATGGCATGCTGGCGCATTACTGCGGCCAAACCGCGCTGGCCGAGGAGCTGCTGGCGCGCTCGGTGCGACTGGGGCTGGACTCCAAGATGTTCGACGCTCAGTCGCTGGTGCTGTTGGGATTCATGCGTTTCGAGGCGGGCGACCGCAAGGGCTTGCAGCGCTACTGGGATGATGCCCTGCGCATGGTGGAGCGCCACCCGCAGTCGCAGCGCCTGCGCCGACTGGCCGAGGTGCTCGAAATCGCGCTGCTGCTGCACGACGCCCAAGTGGCCCGCGTGCTGCAACAGTTGCGCGCCATGATGGCCACGATCACCGACGAGGACTTCGACTTCGAGGCGGCGTGCAACCTGACGACGCTGCTGGCGTATGTGGCGCAGCGCGCGATCCAGATCGACGAGGTGCAAGAGCGACTGACCGTGCTCGGACGGCGTTTTTGTACCTCCAAGGCGCTGACGGCGCTGCTGGCTCAGGCCGCCAACGCCCACCCGCCGTACGCCGAGCGGCTGTCCAGTCTGCACACCGAGGTGCTGAGCATCATCGAGCACGCCATGCGCCAAAGCCTGGCGGGCAACCCGCGCGCCGCGGTGCTCGAACTCCTCGAGCAGGGGCGTGTCACCTGCAACGCCAAAATCATCGAGTCGGCCTGGGGCGTGCTCAAGCGCTACGAAGCGCGCATCGATGATGCAGCAGAACTGGCACAGGCGATTCAGCCGCTGCGCACCCGCTACCAGTCCTACGCCAACAAGCCCGTCATCGGCGACAAGGCGGCGCGCCAGGCCGGCGGCGTCAGCCTGCGCGTGATGGACGTCAAGACCGTCGAGGACTGACCCGCCTGGTCAGGGAACCGGTGCCCCCGCGCGCCACCAGGCGGCGATCAACGCCCGCTCCGCCTCGGTCAAACCCGTGGCGTTATTGATCGGCATCTGCCGCGTAACCACGACCTGCTGATACACCGCTGGCGCGTGCTGCGCCAGGGCCGGCGCGCTGTCGAGCCGCACGCCCTTGGAGGCCAGCGCCTCGCCGTGACACGGCACACAGCGCTGCTGCACCACGGCCAACACCTGGGCCGGCTCTACGTGGGGGACGGGCGTGTCGCCTGCCGCGCCCGCCTGCGGCGCCGCCGGGCGTATCCCGACGATGACGGCCCCGACCAGCGCCACCCCCACCGCTGCGTACGGCCAGGGGTGCGCGCAGCGGCCAAGCCGGTACCCATGTCGGGCCACGAAAAACTGCCGGATGGCCGCACCCCCCGCCATCAAGCCCAGCAGGGCGAGCCAGTTGGCCTCGTGCCCGGTCAGAAAGCCGTAGTGGTTGCTCAGCATCGCCAGCACCACGGGCAGCGTGAAGTAGGTGTTGTGCACGCTGCGCTGTTTGCCGCGCTGGCCATGGCGCGGATCCGGGGTCTGCCCCGCCTGCAGCGCCGCCACCACCTTGCGCTGGCCGGGGATGATCCAAAACAGCACATTGGCGCTCATCGCGGTGGCCAGCATCGCGCCAATGATCAAAAACGCCGCACGCCCCGCAAACCACTGGCACGCCAGCCACGTGGCCAGCACCACCAGCAGCGCCACCGCCAGCCCGACTTTACGGTCGCCACCAGGCGTCTGACCCCACCAGCGGCAGATGGCGTCGTACAGCAACCAAAACACGACCAGGAACGCGATCGCCGCCGCGCCCGCCATCCACGCCGCGGGCCACGCGTACACCCGCGCGTCCACCAGATAGATGTCGGCCTGCCACAGGTACGACACCGCCAGCAACGCAAAACCGCTGAGCCAGGTGGTGTAGCTCTCCCAGTAAAACCAGTGCAACCGCTCGGGCAGGCGGGGCGGCGCGACGGCGTACTTGACGGGGTGATAAAACCCTCCCCCGTGCACCGCCCACAGCTCACCGGTCGCGCCATCTCGCCGCAGGCGCTCGTCCGCGGGCGGCGTCAGGCTGCTGTCCAGAAACACGAAGTAAAACGACGACCCGATCCAGGCGATGGCCGCCACCACATGCAACCAACGCAACAACAGGTTGGCCCAGTCCAGAAGATAGGCATCCACGGCACGCTCCATGCGCCCGGTGGCGCACGTGGTGCGACCCCCACCACCGCGGGCGCTGTGGGGGCCCCAGGCCGCGACCTGCGGCGTCACGCCCCGGCGGATCCGAAGCGTGGCCGCTGCGCCGCTGCGACCAACCGTATTAGTGTACCGGCTGGCCAGCCACCGCGAGGGGGCTCAGGGCAAACACTCCAGCGCGTGCTGGTAACGCGCATCGGCCATGAGCGCATCCCAATCGAGCGCCGGCCCGTTGGGCAGCAACGCGCGGCGGCGCACCTCGGCCGTCTCGTCGGGCAGCCAGCGCTCCTCGTATACCGCGCGGCTGAGGCCTTCGATCAGGTCGTCGATCGCCACGCCGCCCGCTTGCGTGCTCTGGTTGCACAGCAGCACCAGGTCGCAGCCAGCCTCCAGCGCCGCCAGTGCGGCTTCGGTGTACGTCAGCGACTGCCCCCGCAATTGGCGGGCAGCGGCCATGGACAGATCGTCGCTGAAGATGGCGCCGGTAAAGCCCAGCCGCTCGCGCAGGATGTCGCGCAGCCAGCGACGCGAAAAACCGGCGGGGCCATCGTCCACCCGCGGATAGACCACGTGCGCCGGCATCACGGCGGCCAGCGATGCGCTGAGCCACCCGTACGGCGCGGCGTCGTCGTCCAGGATCGCTTCCAGCGGCCGGTCGTCGATGGGCAGCTCGACGTGCGAATCGGCCTCGGCCCAGCCGTGGCCCGGAAAATGTTTGCCGCAGTGGGCCATGCCCGCCAACCGCATGCCGTGCATCAGCGCTTGCGCGAGCAGCGTCACCACGCGCGCATCGGCGTCGAACGCGCGGTCGCCGATCACGTCGCTGCGGCCATGGTCCAGGTCCAGCACCGGGGCAAAGCTCAGGTCCACGCCACAGGCGCGCAGCTCGGCTGCCAACACGTAGCCCGCCGCCGTGGCGGCATTGCACGCGATCAGCGCGGCTTCCCCTGCGCGCGCCTCGGGCGCCTCGCGCCACAAGCGGCCGAACTCGCGCATCGGCGGCAGGTGGGTAAAGCCGTCACTGCGAAAGCGCTGCACGCGCCCGCCCTCGTGGTCAACGCAGATGAGCAGATCCTTGCGCACACGCTTGATTTGGCGGCACAGGGCCTGCAGTTGGGTGCGGTCGCGCCAGTTGCGGGCAAACAGAATCACGCCACCGACCAGCGGGTGGCTCAGCCGGGCACGGTCGGCCTCGGTCAGCCGGGTACCGGCGATGTCGATGATCAAGGGGGCATGCAGGGTCATGGGTCTTGCTCCACCACCACAAAGCTGGCGGCATGGTCGGATTCGTCGGTCAGGCTCAGGTGCGCGCGCCAGCGCCGCGCCTCGAACCACTGCTGCAGCGGTCCGTGCAGCCGGAAGGCGGGACGCCCGCCGGGCAGGTGGATGACCTCGCAGTCGCGCCAGGTCATGGGGGCGCGCAGGCCCAGGCCGACGGCTTTGGCGAACGCCTCCTTGGCCGAAAAACGCGTGGCCACGAAACGCACACCGCGCTCGGGCCAGCGCTGGCGCCGCTCGTGCCAGGTGGCCAGCTCGCCGTCGGCCAGCACCCGGCGCGCAAAGCGCTCGCCATGGCGCTCCAAGGCCGCGGCGATGCGGCGCACATCGCACAGGTCGGTGCCAATGCCGACGATCATGGCGCGTGCGCCGCGTCGATGCAGCGCTGGTACACCTGGACCGTGGCCGTGTAGCCGAGCTCGAGCGCGTCGGCGATCAAGGCGTGGCCGATGGAGACCTCTGCCACACCCGGGACGGCGCGCAAAAAGTCAGTCAAGTTGTCGCGGTTGAGGTCGTGGCCAGCGTTGACGGCGAGCCCGACGACGTGCGCCGCCTCGGCCGCGGCGCGGTAGCGCTGCA
The DNA here is from genome assembly GCF_049728535.1 of Tepidimonas sp. HKU77. Taxonomy (NCBI): domain Bacteria; kingdom Pseudomonadati; phylum Pseudomonadota; class Betaproteobacteria; order Burkholderiales; genus Tepidimonas; species Tepidimonas sp. HKU77. Next base: position 671,885 of record NZ_CP187300.1, read on the forward strand.
GCTGCACGGCGCGCGCCGCCGGGTCAGGCCAAGCAGCGGCGTAGGGTTCGGTGTAGAGCTCGACGCGGTCCGCCCCCACCGCCCGCGCCGCGGCCATTTGCTCGGGCACAGGGTCCATGAAAAGACTGACGCGAGCGCCCAGCGCGTGCGCCTGCTCGATGACCGGACGCAGGCGCTCGGCGTCGTCCGGAAAACGCCAGCCATGGTCGCTGGTGAACTGGTCCATCGCGTCGGGCACGAAGGTCAGTTGATGCAACGGCAGGCCTTGCTGCACCAGCTCGCGCGCCACGTCGAGCAGGTTGTGGAACGGGTTGCCCTCGATGTTGAACTCGCGCTGCGGCCAGGCCTGCATCAGGTGCCCCAGATCGAACACATCGTGCCAGCGGATGTGGCGCTCGTCCGGTCGGGGGTGGATGGTGATGCCGTCGGCCCCGGCCTGCAGGCACAGCGTGGCGGCCCGCGTGACGCTGGGAATGCCCAAATGCCGGCTGTTGCGCAACAGGGCGACCTTGTTGACGTTGACGGACAGCGCGGTGCGTACGGGCGCGGATGGCAGACCTGGACTCATGGTGTGGGCTCGCTCGTGGGCGGCAACGGACGGGGGGCGATGCGGCGCACGGCCCGCATCAGCTCACGGGTACGAAACGACGCGACCCCGCTATGGTAGTGCAGCAGGCCGGCGAGCCCCGTGCGCAGCGCGGCAGTGGCCAGCAGCGGCGCCTGCGTGCACAGCGCTGCCCACGGGTCAGGGCCGTCCAGCGCGGCCTGCAAAGCAGTCCACGCGGCGGCGGGCAAGGTGTCGGCCGACTCACCAGCGGCGGGCTGCAAGCCGGCGTGCGGCGAGAGCCGGCACGGCTGCGCCGGCTCCAGCGGCAGCAGCCGCAGGCCGTCGCGCGCCAAATCGGGCAGCCACCCCAAGGTGCGCAGCAGCAACAACTCGAACGCGCGCAACACCACCGCGGCGTCATCGCCCAGGGCCAGCGCGCACACCGCGCGCGCGTAGTGGTCGAACAGCACCGGGTGCGGGTCGTCGCGTACCATCAGGCGCAGCAGCAGCTCGTTCAGGTAGTAGCCCGCCAACAGCGCGTCACCCGCGGGCATGACGTGTCCGCCAGCGTAATGAGCAGCCTTGAGGGTGCGCACCTCGGCGTCGCCGGACCAATCCACGCGCAGCGGCTGCAGCGGCAGCAGCACGGCCCGAAACTGCGACGTGGGGCGTTTGACCCCCTTGGCCACCAGGGCCACGCGCCCATGGTGGCGGCTGAGCAGCTCCAGGATCAGGCTGGACTCGCTCCAGTCGTGCCGATGCAGGACGAAGGCGGGCTCGTCGTGCACCCGCGCGCGCGGCCGCGATCCCACGTCACTCGTAGCCGTAGGCGCGCACCCGCGCTTCGTCGTCCGACCAGCCGGAGCGCACCTTGACCCAGAGTTCCAGGTACACCTTGCCGCCCCACTGGCGCTCCAGCTCCTGCCGCGCTTCGGTGCCGATGCGCTTGAGCCGCTCGCCACCCTCGCCAATCACCATGCCCTTGTGGCTTTCGCGCTCGACGATGATGGTGGCAGCGATGCGGCGCAGCTCGCCTTCTTGCTCGAAGCGATCGACGACCACGGTGGAGGTGTAGGGCAGCTCATCGCCCGTGAGGCGAAACAGCTTCTCGCGCACCAGCTCGCCGGCCAAAAAGCGCTCGCTGCGGTCGGTCAGGTCGTCAGCCTCGTACAGCCAGGGCTGCTCGGGCAGGTAGCGCTCGCACAGCGCCAGCAGGCGCTGCACGTCGCGACGCTGCTTGGCCGACATCGGAAAGAACTCGGCAAACGGGTGGCGCTCCTGCATGCTGCGCAGCCAGGGCGCGATCTCGACGCGGCGGTGCACGCGGTCGAGCTTGTTGGCGACCAGGATCACCGGCACCCCGGGCGGCAGCAGGGCCAGCACCTTGGCGTCGGCCAGGTCGAAGCGGCCCGCCTCCACCACGAACAGTACCAGATCGACGTCGGTCACCGCACCCAGCACGGCCTTGTTGAGCGCGCGGTTGAGGGCGCTCGCGTGCCGCGTCTGAAAACCGGGGGTATCCACGAACACGAATTGGGTCGCGCCCTCGGTGCGAATGCCCGTGATGCGGTGCCGGGTGGTTTGCGCCTTGCGCGAGGTGATGCTGATTTTTTGGCCCACCAGGGCATTGAGCAAGGTCGACTTGCCGACATTGGGCTTGCCCACGATGGCGATGAAACCACAACGCTGCGCCGACGACGGCGCGGGCGCAGACGGGGAAGGCGCAGCAGACGACTCGGCAGGCAGCATGGTCATGGCGTAGGGGCGCGGCGGCTCGTGCCGCCCGTTTGCAGGAGTTCGAGCATATGCGCGGCAGCGGCTTGCTCGGCGGCGCGACGCGATGGCCCCCGCCCGACCGTGGGCCCAGCCCCCTCGACCCGACACGCGACCTCGAAGGTTTGGGCATGCGCTTCGCCGTGGATGGCCACCACCTCATATGTCGGCAGGGGGCGGCGGCGCGCCTGCAGCCACTCCTGCAGCGCGGTCTTGGCATCCTTGCCCTGCCCCGGGCGCAGTTCGAGCCCCTCGTACCAACGACGCGCCACGGCCTGCGCCACCTCGTATCCCGCATCCAGATACAGCGCGCCCAGCAAGGCCTCGACGGCGTCGGCCAGGATGGATGCGCGCTCGCGCCCACCCGAGCGCTGCTCACCCTCGCCCAGGCGCAGCAACGGCGGCAGCCCCAGGTCGAGCGCAATGCGATGCAGTGCATCCTGGCGCACCAGGCTGGCGCGCAGGCGCGAGAGCTCGCCCTCGGGCTGCTGCGGCAGCCGCTCGACCAGCAGCGTCGAGACGGCCAAGCCGAGCACCGCATCGCCGAGAAACTCCAGTCGCTCGTAATGATCGGCGCCATAGCTGCGGTGCGTCAGCGAGCGCAGCAGCAAACCCGGGTCGCGAAAACGGTGACCGAGGCGCCTCTGCAGGGCCTCCAGCCCAGGGGACAGGGGATCAGCCATGGATCACTGATTACGGCCGCGGAACTTGAGCAGCAGATACGCCGGGCCCGCCAGGTGGATTTCCTTGTCGTAGGCGAACTCGACCACGATGCGTTCGCCGTCCTTGCTGATCTCGAGATCCTTGCCCGTGACGGCTTCGAAGTAGTCGGCGGTGCGGGCGCGCTCGAAGGCGCTGCGGATTTCACCCACCGTGCTGCTACTCTGGGCGGCCCGGTTGACGGCTTTCTGGATTGCCAGGTATTCGGTCACCGCGGGCACGATCTTGGCCGCCAGCACCAGACACACGGCGACGACCACGCCGACGAAGAACATCCCGAACACGGTCACGCCACGTTGTCGCATCTGCACCACCCCCGGATCGTCGTGGGCCGCCGCCATGGCGGCCTGGGGCCATGATAGCGGCAAACCACGCTCAGGCGTCATTCGAAACGGCCGATGCGGCTCAGGTCGCGGAAGTTCATCCACACGAGCACTGCCTTGCCGACGATGTTGCGCTCGGGCACGAAACCCCAGTAGCGCGAATCGAGCGAGTTGTCGCGGTTGTCGCCCATCACGAAGTAGTGCCCCGCCGGCACACGGCAGGTCACACCTTCGACCGTGTATCGACACGCTTCGCGGCCCGGAAAATCGACCACCGCGGGGATGAACGCCGGTCGCTCGTCGTCGATCAGGGTGCGCACCCGCCGCCCACCGATCTCCTCGATGAACTGCTTGCGGTAGCGCATCGCCTCGGCGTCGTAAAAATCGTCGGTGGGCTGGCGCGGCACCGCCTGCCCATTGATGAAGAGCTGCTTGTTCAGGTACGCCACCTCGTCGCCGGGCAGGCCGACGACGCGCTTGATGTAGTCCAGGCTCGGCTGCGGCGGGTAGCGAAAAACGATGACATCGCCACGTTGCGGTTCGTGGTTGTCGATGACCTTGGTGTGCACCACCGGCAAGCGCACGCCGTAGTGGTACTTGTCGACCAGGATCAAGTCGCCGATGTGCAGCGTAGGAATCATCGAGCCGGACGGGATTTTGAACGGCTCGTACAGAAACGAGCGCAGCAGGAACACCGCCAGGATCACCGGGAACAGCCCCGCGGTCCAGTCCAGCCACCAGGGCTGCGCCATCAGCTTTTGGTGCAGTGCCTGCAGGTCGGTCGGCTCGGCGGCGATGCCCTGGCGCGCCAGCTCCTGCTGGCGGCGCTGGGCGTCGGCCACGGCGCGCTCAGCCGCCGCGCGTCGCCGGGGCAAAAAGACCCAGCGCTCGGCCGCCCAATACACGCCCGTCACCACAACTGCCAGCAGCAGCAGCAGCGAAAAATTGCCGTCGATGGCCCCGAGGTACCACGCCACCCCATAGCCGACGAAAGCACCCAGCACGACCCCGGTCAGCGTGCCCATGGTCTGGTCGTTCATGATTCCTCCACCTGCAGGATGGCCAGGAACGCCTCCTGCGGGACTTCGACCGTGCCGATCTGCTTCATGCGCTTCTTGCCCGCCTTTTGTTTTTCCAGCAGCTTGCGCTTGCGCGTGATGTCGCCACCGTAGCACTTGGCCAGCACGTTCTTGCGCAGCGCCTTGACCGTCTCGCGCGCGATGATTTGCGCCCCGATGGCCGCCTGGATGGCCACGTCGAACTGCTGACGGCTGATGATCTCGCGCATCTTGGACACCACCGCCCGCGCGCGCGACTGCGCCTGGCTGCGATGCACGATCATCGACAGCGCGTCGACCTTCTCGCCGTTGAGCAAGATGTCAACCTTGACCACGTCGGACGGGCGGTATTCCTTGAACTCGTAGTCCATCGACGCATAGCCGCGGCTGACCGACTTGAGCTTGTCGAAGAAGTCCAGCACGATCTCGGCCAGCGGCAGGTCATAGGTCAGCATCACCTGCTTGCCGTGGTAGGCCATGTTGAGCTGTACCCCCCGCTTGCCATTGCACAACGTCATGACCGGGCCCACATAGTCCTGCGGCAGGTAGATGTGCACGGTGACGATGGGCTCGCGGATCTCCTGGATCTTGCTCGGCTCCGGCATGCGCGAGGGGTTTTCCACCATCAGCACCTCGCCGTCGCCTTTGACCACCTGGTACACGACGCTCGGCGCCGTGGTGATGAGGTCCTGGTCGAACTCGCGCTCAAGGCGCTCCTGCACGATCTCCATGTGCAGCAGGCCCAAAAAGCCGCAGCGAAAGCCAAAGCCCAGCGCCTGCGACACCTCGGGCTCGAAGTGCAGCGAGGCGTCGTTGAGCTGAAGCTTCTCCAGCGCGTCGCGCAGTTGGTCGTACTCGCTCGCCTCGGTGGGGTACAGGCCCGCGAACACCTGGGGCTGCACTTCCTTGAAACCTGGCAGCGGCTCGGTGGCGGCCGTCAGGTTGGCGCCGCTGGCGGCCTTGAATGAGGTGATGGTGTCGCCCACCTTGGCGGACTTGAGCTCCTTGATGCCCGCGATCACATAACCCACCTCGCCGGCCTGCAAGCGGTCGCGCGGCTGGTTGGCGGGCGTGAACACGCCGAGCTTTTCGCACTGGTACTGCGCGCCCGTGGCCATCAGGCGGATGCGGTCGCCACGGTTGAGGCACCCGTCCACCACGCGCACCAGCATCACCACGCCCACATAGTTATCGAACCACGAGTCGATGATCATCGCACGCAGCGGACCATCGGGGTTGCCGCGCGGCGGCGGGATCTTGGCCACCACCGCCTCCAGGATATCGTCGATGCCCATGCCGGTTTTGGCCGAGCAGGGGATCGCCTCCGAGGCGTCGATGCCGATCACGTCCTCGATTTCTTGCTTGGCACGGTCGGGGTCGGCCTGCGGCAAGTCCATCTTGTTGAGCACCGGCAGCACTTCCACACCCAGGTCGAGCGCGGTGTAGCAGTTGGCCACCGTCTGCGCTTCCACCCCCTGGCTCGCGTCCACCACCAGCAGCGCCCCCTCGCAGGCCGACAGGGATCGGCTCACCTCGTAGGAAAAGTCCACGTGGCCGGGCGTGTCGATGAGGTTGAGGTTGTACACCTGCCCGTCGCGCGCGGTGTATTGCAGCGCGGCGGTCTGGGCCTTGATGGTGATGCCGCGCTCTTTCTCGAGCTCCATGGAGTCGAGCACCTGCTCGGTCATCTCGCGCTCGCTCAAGCCCCCGCAGCGCGCGATCAGCCGGTCGGCCAGCGTGCTCTTGCCGTGGTCGATGTGCGCGATGATGGAAAAGTTGCGGATGTGCTTCATGGCGACAGAAAAAGGGCGCGCTCCACCAGCAGCGCGCCCGATCAAATCAAACCCCCGATTGTAGGCGGTGCGGCACGCGCACGCCGCCACCCGTCAGGGACGCACCAGCACCCATTGGGCCCAATCGCCACGCCGGATCAGCAGGCCCAGGGGCCGCCCCTTGGGCCAGTCGGCGACGGCGCGCTCGAACTCGCGCACGCCCGAGACCTCCTGATTGCCCACACCCACGATCACATCGCCCGGGCGCACACCGGCGGCTGCGGACGGGCCCGCCACCTCGTCGACGCGCACGCCACCGCTGAGCTTGAGCTCGCGCCGCTCGGCAGCGGTCAGCTCGCGCACCGTCAGCCCGAGCGGCCCAGCCTTGGCGGCCTGCGGCTTGTCGGCGGGCGCGGCGGCGGTTTCTTCTTCGAACGTGCCCACGGTCACGGTGACGGTCTTGGTGGCGCCACGCCGCCAGAGCTCGACCGTGGCGCGCGTGCCCGGCTTGGTGTTGCCGACGATGCGCGGTAAATCGGCCGATTTTTCAATGGGCCGACCATCGAAGCGCAGGATGATGTCGCCCGGCTCGATCCCCGCCTTGGCTGCGGGCGAGCCGTCCTCCACCCCGCGCACGAGCGCGCCACCGGCACGCGGCAGGCCCAGCGCCTCCGCCACCTCTTTGTCCACCGGCTCGATCGCCACGCCGATGCGCCCGCGCGTGACCTTGCCCGTGGCCTTGAGCTGCTCGGCCACGCGCACCGCCTCGTCGATCGGGATGGCGAAGCTGATCCCCATGAAGCCGCCCGAGCGAGAGTAGATCTGGCTGTTGATACCCACCACCTCGCCGCGCATGTTGATGAGTGGCCCGCCGGAGTTGCCGGGGTTGATGGCCACGTCGGTCTGGATGAACGGCAAAAAGTCGCCCGTCTCGCGCTGCTTGGCGCTGACGATGCCCGCGGTGACCGTATTGTCCAGCCCGAACGGCGAGCCGATGGCCATGACCCATTCGCCCACGCGCAGCCGCTCGACGTCGCCGATGCGCACCGGCTTGAGACCGGTGGCGTCGATCTTGACCAAGGCCACATCGGTGCGTTTGTCGGCCCCCACGACGCGCGCCTTGAATTCGCGCTTGTCCGGCAGCGTCACGATCACCTCGTCAGCCCCGTCGACCACGTGGGCGTTGGTCATGATGTAGCCGTCTGCGCCATAGACGAAGCCCGAGCCCACGCCGCGCTGGCGCTCCTGGGGGCCGCCAGGCCCAGGACGCTGGGGCGAGCGCGGAAACGCGCCCGGCGGCAGCGGGATGCCAAAGCGACGGAAGAACTCGCGCATGTCTTCGTCGGGCCCGCCGGCATCGGGCTCGCGCTGCACGCGCTCGATGGTGCGAATATTGACGACCGATGGGCCCACCTCGTCCACCAGCACGGTGAAGTCGGGCAGACCAGTCAAGCGCGGCGCGTCGCCCGGCGTTGCCGATGCACTGGCTGCCGCAGCGCTGCGGGGTGCGGTCTGCGCGCCCACGCCGTGCTGGCTGGCGCCCCACACCAAGGCCACCGCCGCCAGCAGCGAGACGGCGGCCCAAACGGCCGAGCGGCGACGCGGCGACGCGGCCGCCGCGGCAGAAGGTTCACGCATGTCCATGATGTCCTATCCTTGGTCTTGTCGAAACACACTCACCGGCTACGCTCCAGCGTAGCCAGAAATCGCTCCAGGGTCTGCGGAGGCACTTCACCGAGGGCAACGACGAGCTGACCCGCCACGCGCCGCGACAGCATGTGCGTTGCCCCCGCCCGCACCTGGTTGACAGACGTGCCATCGCCCGCGGGGAAAAACAACGACACCGACGCCAAACCATCCGAGAACACGCACTGCAGCGGGGACCTCGGTCGATTCGACTCCTCGACCCGCTGCCAGCACGTCACCGGCCGAAAGCCTGGCACCTCCGCCCCCAGGCGCCAGCCCTCGGCTTCGAGCGTGGTTTTGCGCAACGTCGGCCGCTCGATGTGGTAGCCGCGCGTGTCCTCCATCTGGCGCGCCAACACGTCCAGCCGCAGGGGCGCGTCGATCTGCAGTTCGGTGAACGCCACCTGCTCCAACACCTGCGCGCCACCATCGAGGGTTTGGAGCTTGAGCGCAAGCCCCGTGCGCTTCTCGGACCAGATGCGGTAGCCATAGCGCAGGGCGTCCCTGGGCAAAAACTCCACCACCCACGCGTCGAAGCCGGCCAGGCGCTCGCTGCCGCGCAGCTCGGCGCGATAAAAATCGGCCACATCGATACCCGGCACCTTCAGCGGCCCCGGAAACAGGCGCAGCAGCTCGCGGCGGTCGCGCACGGCCCATTGGCGCTCCGGCATCAGCGTCATCACCTCGTCGTCGCGGCGCCACGTCACCCGCGCGGGGCCGCTGAGCGCCTCGATACGCTCGATTTGCTGGCGCCCATCGCAGACGTGGGCGATGCGGGCGCTGGCGATCTCGCTGCCGCGCGTGACCACATAAGTGCCACTGTAAGCACGGTTGCGCGTGGCCTCGTGCAGACGGGCGATCCATCCTTGAATGTCGCGCGGCGGCTCTGCCGCGTCGCGCCCCATCGATGGTGCAGCCGCCGTCCACACGACCAAACCCAGGAGCACGGTCCCGACGCGCCGCGCCCAGCGCCGGCGGAGAGGGTCGAGGGCGATCGACTCGTGCATCATCGCTTGGGGGCCAGGGTGTCAGCGCGCCGGCACGTCATAGCTGGCCGCGCGCAGAAAACCCGCGCTGGTCTGCAGCGCCGAAGCGCCCCCCCACTGGCGGTGCGCGGCCATCCATTCCTCGATCTGGGGATCGCGGACCACGCCGCTGCTGGCGCTGGCGGGCACCACCGGCGCGGACACCACGATGGGCACCGGGGCACTGTTGTGCGTACTCCCTGCCCACTGCGCCCCACCCGAGGGCGCACCGGACAGCGCCCCCGAACCCCACACGACCGCGACGATGGCGGCCACCGCGGTTACGCCTGCCACCACCTTCCAGCGAAACACCGCGTCGTTGGCGGCCGGCATCCGCGCGGACACAGCCCCCGGCGTGGCCGCCTCAGATACCGACGAGGCCGCCACAAAGGTCTCGCCGGTCTCGTGCGCTACGCGCGCCATCACCGCACGCACGAACGCCGGGTCCGCCCCGCCGTGCGCCGCGGCCTGTGCCCGCAACGCCTGGCCGATGCAACGGTACGCATCCCACGTGGCGCGGTCAGCCGCCGCGTCGCCTCGGGTCAACAGAGCCTCGACCTGCGGCATCGTGCATTCACCATCGAACAGCGCGGACAGCCACTCGCCACGGGTGGCGCTGGCGTCGTCCGTACGGCACTCGTTCGCAGAGACTTCAGGCTTCATGGTCATTCATCCAGTGGGGTGACGCCACACTGACATGTCACCAACGTTTGCCGCTTTGCCGCTCCAGCATCGGCTTGATACGCGCCGAAATCGCCTCTCGGGCGCGAAAGATGCGCGAACGCACCGTTCCGATCGGACAGTCGAGCGCTTGCGCGATCTCCTCGTAACTCAAGCCGTCGATCTCGCGCAAGGTGATCGCCTGGGCCAGCTCGGTCGGCAGCGCCTCGACCGCCGACTGCACGGCCTGGGCGATCTCCTTGCTCGCCAGTACCGCCTCGGGCGTCTCGGTGTCGGCCACCTGGGCGTTTAGTTCCTGTTCCAGGCTGGAAGTTTCATCGCCCTCGTCCCCGTTGTGCAGGCTGCTCATGGTCACCACCGGGTCGCGCTTGCGCTCCTGCAGCGCTTTCTTGGCGGTGTTGACGGCGATGCGGTAGAGCCAGGTGTAGAACTTGGCGTCGCCACGAAACTGGCCCAGCGCCCGGTAGGCGCGGATGAACGTCTCCTGCGCCAGGTCCTGCACCAGGTCGCTGTCGCGCACCAGGCGCGCGATCAGGCGCTCGACGCGACGCTGGTATTTGATGACCAGCAACTCGAACGCGCGCGGGTCGCCCTCGACCGCGCGCTGGACAAGCGCGGCGTCGGCATCAGGGGAGCGGGGCGGATCATCTTTCATGGCGCGGGCGTGGCGGGCCCGAATATACCCGATCGCCCCTCGCCAGCGCCGGCAGCCAGCGCCCGTCGCAGCGCCAGCCAGTCGGCCGGGGTGGAGGCCTCGCGCTGCCGACACCACAGCCACAGACGCAAACCATCGGGCGTCCGCGCGTCGATCAGCACGGCGTACGGCGTGTCGATGGCCACGCGCGGCGCCGTCAGCGCCACCCCGTGCGGCCGCGCCGGGCTGATCCAAAACCACCCACCCGTCACCCCGAGGCCCGCATCCGGCGGCGCGCGATACAGCAATGTCCCCTGCAGCGGACGCCGCCAAACCCACGACGTCCAGATCGCCGACAGCCCTGTCCCAACCAGCATCAGCCACCAAGGGCCGGGCAAATCCGGGCGCTGCACCGCCCACAGCGCCAGGGCCAGCCCGGCCAGCGACCCGCCGACGCCGCTCATCCACGCTTCTGGCCCGCGCGAGCGCACGGGCACGCGCACCTCGACGGTGTCGCCGTCGTCCATGCGTCAGACGCGCTTGAACACCAGCGTACCGTTGGTGCCGCCAAAACCGAAGTTGTTCTTCAGCGCCACGTCGATGCGCGCATCGCGTGCGGTGTTGGCGCAGTAGTCTAGGTCACACTCGGGGTCGGGGTCGACCAGGTTGATGGTGGGCGGAATCTTCTGGTGATAGAGGGCCAACACGGTGAAGACGCTCTCCAGCCCGCCCGCGCCGCCCAGCAGGTGACCGGTCATGGATTTGGTCGAGCTGACCACGACGCGGCGTGCGTGATCGCCGAGCGCCGCCTTGATGGCGTTGGTTTCGTTGACGTCGCCCAGCGGGGTGGAGGTACCGTGCGCGTTGAGGTAGTCCACTTGGTGCGGATTCAGACCCGCATTGCGCAACGCGCCCAGCATGGCGCGGCGCGGGCCGTCCATGTTGGGCGCCGTCATGTGCCCGGCATCCGCGCTCATGCCATAGCCTGCGAGCTCGGCATAGATGCGCGCGCCGCGTGCCTTGGCGTGCTCGTAGGATTCGAGCACCATCACCCCGGCCCCCTCGCCCAGCACGAAGCCGTCGCGCCCCTTGTCGAACGGGCGTGAAGCGGCCTGCGGATCGTCGTTGCGGGTCGACAGCGCGCGCATGGCAGCAAAGCCGCCAATACCCAGCGGTGAGACCGTCGCCTCGGTGCCACCGGCGATGACCACGTCGGCGTCGCCGTATTCGATCATGCGCCCCGCTTCGCCAATGCAGTGCAGGCCGGTGGTGCACGCCGTCACCACCGCCAAGTTGGGCCCTTTGAAGCCGTAGCGCATGGAGACGTGGCCCGAGACCATGTTGATGATGGACGCGGGCACGAAAAACGGCGAGATGCGACGCGGCCCTCGATTCGTGAGCTCGGTGTGTGTCGCCTCGATCAGGGGCAGGCCGCCGATGCCCGAGCCGATCACGCAGCCGATGCGGCACGCCTCGTCTTCGGACAGCGCCTCCCCCACCGGCAATCCTGCGTCCGCCACGGCCTGCGCCGCCGCAGCGATACCGTAATGGATGAAGGTGTCCATCGTCCGCGCCTCTTTGGGCGGGAGGTAGGACTCGAGGTCGAAGTCCTTGACTTCACCGGCGATCTGGCAGGCAAAGGCGCTGGCATCGAACTTGGTGATGCGATCGATGCCCGATCGCCCCGCGAGCAGATTGGCCCAGGCGGCATCGACCGTGTTGCCCACGGGGCTGATGCAGCCGAGGCCGGTCACGACGACACGGCGGCGGCTCATGGGCGATCAGGCTTTCTGGTGCGCCTTGGCGTAGTCGATCGCCTGCTGGACGGTGGTGATCTTCTCGGCGTCCTCGTCGGGGATCTCGATGCCGAACTCGTCTTCGAGAGCCATCACCAGCTCGACGGTGTCGAGGGAGTCGGCGCCCAGGTCGGCGACGAACGCCTTCTCCGGTGTCACCTGGCTCTCTTCGACGCCGAGCTGCTCGGCGATGATCTTCTTGACGCGTGCTTCGATGTCGCTCATGGATTCCCTCGTCGGGTGGTTGAAAAGCCCCGGCATTGTAGCGGCCCCGGCGCGGCATAGGCCAGGGCAGCGCGCCTGGCCGGTATCAGGCCATGAACATGCCGCCGTTGACGTGCACTTCCTGTCCCGTGATGTAGCCCGCCTGCGGGCTGGCCAAAAAGGCCACCGCGTGCGCCACGTCGGCCGGCTTGCCTAGGTGGCCCAGGGGGATCTGCGCCAGCAGCGCTTGCTGCTGCTCCGGCGGCAGGCTGGCGGTCATGTCGGTTTCGATGAAGCCGGGCGCGACGCAGTTGACGGTGATGCGCCGGCTGCCCAGCTCGCGCGCCAGCGCGCGCGTCATGCCCGCCACGCCGGCCTTGGCCGCCGCGTAGTTGGCTTGCCCGGGGTTGCCCGCCGCCCCCACCACACTCGTGATGTTGACGATGCGGCCGTAGCGCTGCTTCATCATCGGGCGGATCGCGGCGCGGCAGAGGCGAAAGACCGCCTTGAGGTTGGTGTCGAGCACGGCGTCCCAGTCCTCGTCCTTCAGGCGCATGGCCAGCATGTCGCGCGTGATGCCGGCATTGTTGACCAGGATGTGCAGCGCCCCGTGCTCCTTGACGAGCGCGTCGACCAAGCCTTCGGCTGCGGGGCCGTCCGTGACGTCCAGCCGCACGCCGCGGCACCCGGGATACGTGGCCAGCGCCTGCGTGATGCGTTGCGCGCCATCGTCGGTGGTGGCGGTGCCGATGACGCGCACGCCGCGGCTGGCCAGCTCGCGCGCGATGGCCGCGCCGATGCCGCGTGTGGCGCCGGTGACGAGGGCGATTTGCCCCTCCCAGATGGGTTCGGTCATGCGGTGCTCCTCCTGTGGATATCGGGAAGGGATACTGGCGTCAACGCGCCAGCATCGCCTTGACGTCGGTCAAACTGGCGGGATCGTACAGAGCGGCGGCGGCCACGTCGGGCGCGATGCGTTTGGTCAACCCCATGAGCACTTTGCCCGGCCCGCACTCGACGATCGCCTGTGCGCCACGTGCGCGCAGCGCCTGCACGCACTCCACCCAGCGCACGGGGCCAGCGGCCTGGCGCACCAAGGCGTCGCGGATGCGATCGGGCTCGGTCTCGACCGCCACGTCGATGTTGTTGACCACGGGAATGGCAGGCGGCCGCAGGGGAACGCTGGCCAAACGCTCGCGCAACGCCTCGGCGGCCGGCCGCATCAGGCTGGAGTGAAACGGCGCCGACACCGGCAGTGGCAGCGCCCGTTTGGCCCCCATGCCTTTGAGCACCTCGCACGCTTTGTCCACCGCGGCCTTGGAGCCAGCGATGACGGTTTGCGCCGGATCGTTGAAATTGACGGCCTCCACCACCTCGCCGCTGTCCGGGGCAAAGGCGGCTTGTGCCTGCGCGCAGCCCGTGCGCACGGCATCGGCATCCAGTCCCAGAATGGCGGCCATGGCCCCCGCACCCACGGGGACGGCCTGCTGCATCGCCTGGGCGCGAAAGCGCACCAGCGGCGCCGCTTCGGCCAGCGTCAGGGCACCGGCCGCCACCAACGCGCTGTATTCACCCAGCGAATGGCCGGCCAGCGCGATCGGGTCGGCGCCGCCCTCGGCCTTCCACACCCGCCATGCGGCGACCCCGGCCACCAGCATCACCGGCTGGGTGTTGGTGGTCAGCGCCAGGGCTTCCTTCGGGCCTTCATGGATCAGGGCGCCCAAGTCCTCGCCCAGCGCGTCGCTGGCTTCCTGCAACGTGGCGCGCACCTCCGGGTGATCACCCCAGGCGTCGAGCATGCCCACCGATTGCGAGCCCTGCCCCGGAAAAACGAAAGCAAATGCGGTCATCGTGTCTCCTAGAGTCGTTCGTCGCCTCATGCCCGCACCAGGGCCGATCCCCAGGTAAAGCCGCCCCCGACCCCTTCGAGCAGCAGCAGCTGGCCAGGCTGGATGCGGCCGGCGCGCACCGCGTGGTCCAGCGCCAGCGGAATCGAGGCCGCCGATGTGTTGCCGTGCTGATCGACCGTGACCACCACGCGCTCGATGGGCAGCCGCAGCTTGCGCGCCGTGCTTTGCATGATGCGGATGTTGGCCTGGTGCGGGATGAGCCAGTCCACGTCGGCCTCGGTCTTGCCCGCCTTGGCCAGCGTGGTGCGGGCCGTCTCCTCCAGCACATGCACCGCCAGCTTGAAGACCGCCTGCCCATCCATGCGCAGCAGCGGCTCACCCAGCACCTGCCCGCCGGCCACCCCGCCGGGCACACACAAGATGCCCGTGTGCCGACCGTCCGCGTGGATGTCGGTGGCCAGCACGCCCGGGCCGCTGCCGTCGTGCTCGGTGGCTTCCAGCACCACGGCGCCAGCGCCGTCGCCAAACAGCACGCAGGTCGTGCGGTCATCGAAGTCGAGGATACGCGAAAACACCTCGGCCCCCACCACCAACGCGCAGCGTGCCGTGCCGGTACGGATGAGCGCATCAGCCACCGTCAGCGCGTAGATAAAACCGGTGCACACCGCCTGCACGTCGAACGCGGGCGCACCGATCGGCCCGCGCCCGCCCTGGGCGCTGGCGGCCTCGTGCAGCTTGCGCTGCAGGATGGAGGCCGTGGACGGAAACACCATGTCCGGAGTGGACGTGGCCAGCACGATCAGATCGACCTCGTGCGGTTCGCGCCCCGCGGCCTGCAAGGCGCGCAGGCTGGCAGCCAGCGCCAAGTCGCTCGCCATCTCACCGTCGGCGGCGAAGTGGCGCGCGCGAATGCCCGTGCGCTCGACGATCCACTCGTCGCTCGTCTGCAGCCCGCGCTGGGCGAGCCACTCGGCCATGTCCTGGTTGGTCAGGCGCCGCTGGGGCAAATGGCTGCCCGTGCCAGTGATGCGGGCGTACAGACTCATCGGTGCTCCGGTGGTTGGCAACAGACCATGGACGACCTGCTCAAGTAAACGGGCCGGCCTCGACCCCGTGCGCGGCCGTCGCCATCAACGGGGCCGCGTGGGCGATGCGACGCTGCACACGATCCAGCAATCGGGCGTCGGCCGCATCATACGCACGCCGCAGCGCCTGCTCGAACGCAAACGCGTCGGCCGAGCCGTGGCTCTTGAACACCAGGCCGCGCAAGCCCAGCAGCGCCGCGCCGTTGTAGCGCCGATGATCGACCCGGCGCTTGAAGCGCATCAGCACCGGCCACGCCACCAGCGCCGCCAGCCGCGCATACGCGCTGCGCGCAAACTCCTCGCGCAAAAAGGTGCTGATCATGCTGGCCAGCCCCTCGCTGGCCTTGAGCGCGACGTTGCCGACGAACCCGTCGCAGACGACGATGTCGACCGTGCCTTTGAAAATGTCGTTGCCTTCGACGTTGCCGTGGAAGTTCAGGTCACCGCGCGCGGCGGCCTCGCGCAGCAACTGCCCCGCGCGCTTGATGACGTCGTTGCCCTTGATGACCTCTTCGCCGATATTGAGCAGCCCCACGGTCGGGTTCTCGCGACCGCTGGCGGCCACGAGCGCCGAGCCCATGACCGCGAACTGCAACAGGTGCTCGGCGGTGCAATCGACATTGGCCCCCAGGTCCAGCACGGTGGTCGCCCCACCGGCCGCGTTGGGCATTTGGGTCGCGATGGCGGGTCGGTCGATGCCATCGAGCGTTTTGAGCACGTAGCGCGCAATCGCCATCAGCGCCCCCGTGTTGCCAGCAGACACAGCCGCATCGGCCGCCCCGTCCTTGACCTGCGCGATCGCCACGCGCATGGACGAGTCCTTCTTGCGGCGCAGGGCCACCTCGACCGGATCGTCCATCGCCACGACCTCGGAGGCGTGCACCACGCTGCAACGGGCAGCGTCGAGCCCGGCAGGCAGCGACGACAACGCGTCGGGCCGACCCACCAAGAGCAAGCGCGCCTCGGGATGGCTGGCAAGAAACGCGGCACAAGCCGGCAGGGTCACCGAGGGGCCGTGGTCGCCCCCCATGCAGTCGACGGCAATCCGGATCACGGTGGCTTCATGCGCGCGCGGGCGGCCCGCTGCGCCCACCTCGGCGCGCGACCGTCACCCGCGTGACGGGAACCGTCGCGGAAATCAAGCCTCGGACTTGTTCTTGAGCACCTGACGGCCGCGATAAAAGCCGTTGGGGCTGATGTGGTGGCGCAGGTGCGTCTCGCCCGTGGTGGGCTCAACGGCGATCCCAGGCACCGACAGCGCGTTGTGCGAGCGGTGCATGCCGCGCTTGGACGGCGACTTCTTGTTCTGCTGAACGGCCATGATCGGCTCCTGGAAAAAGACAAGGATAGTCTAGGAAAACCCCGCATTATAGCCGGCCGCCCGTCATCGGGGCAACGCGCCCTCAGGGCCGACGCGCTTTGAGGGCGGCTAGCACCTCGAAGGGACGGCGTCGCGCCTCGGCCGATTCGTCCCCGTCTGCGGCGGCAGGCGTCAGCACCTCCCCGCTGGTCAGGGCAATCGGGTGCGGGCAGGTGTCGTGCATGGGCACCAACGGCGCTGCCAGCAGCAGCTCGTCCTCCACCAACTCGCGCAACGGGTAGCGCGTCCCCGCCAGCACCAGCAGGTCTTCCTCGCACGACTCGTCTTCGGCCTCGGCGGTCGCCTCGTCGGCCACGAAGCGAAACCAGCGATCCACCGCGAGCGGCTGCCAGTACGGCTCCAGGCAACGCTGACACACCAGTGGCACCGCGCCTGCCAAGCGCAGGTGCAGCCAGAGCTGACGCGGCACGGCCGCGCGCCGGCCGCCCGCCAATGCCCGCACGGCCGCCGTCACCGCGGGCGGCGGATCGCGCCACTCGGCGCGGACGTGCCAGTCGATCGCTGCGGGATCCCTGTCCCGCAGCCCGGGCGCGTCGAGCAGCAGGCGCGGCAGCCGGGACAGTGCAAAACGCCCCGCAAGCGGCTCGGCGCGGCGCGCCAAGGCCTCGACGTCGATCCAGTCGTGGCGGGCATCAGCGTTGTCGGGCTGTGACATGGGTGCGATTATCCCCCAGCCCCTGCGCGGCACAAAGGTCGCGTGCCATACTCTCGGGCATGGATATCGCTGCGCTGCGCAAGAGTTACGAAAAAGCCGAGCTGAGCGAGGACGCCTCGCACGCCGACCCGCTGCGGCAGTTCGAGCAGTGGTTGCACGAAGCCATCCGCGCCGAGCTGCCCGAGCCCAACGCGATGACACTGGCCACCGTGGGCAGCGACCTGCGCCCCAGCACGCGCGTCGTGCTCATCAAAGGCTGCGACGAGCGCGGCATCGTCTGGTACACCAACTATGACAGCCGCAAGGGGCGCGAACTGGCCGGCAACCCCTATGCCGCGCTGCAGTTTCACTGGGTGGAGCTCGAGCGCGTGGTACGTATCGAGGGCGTGGTGGAAAAGGTCTCCCCCGAAGAAAGCGACGCCTACTTTGCCAGCCGCCCGTTGGACCACCGCATCGGCGCCTGGGCCAGTCCGCAAAGCCAAGTCATCGACAGCCGCGCGGTGCTGGTGGCCAACGCGGCCAAGTACGCAGCGCAGTTTCTACTGAACCCGCCACGCCCGCCGCACTGGGGTGGCTACCGGCTCAAGCCCGACGCCTGGGAGTTCTGGCAGGGCCGCAAGAGCCGCCTGCACGACCGGCTGCGCTACCGGCTCGACAACGGGCGGTGGGTACGCGAGCGGCTGGCCCCTTAGTCGCCTGAGGCCCCACCCGAGGCCCAGCGCTCGATGCCCTGCCCCGCCACCGCCTGTAGGGCGTGTACGGGCACCAACGCGGGCGCCACCTCCGCCAGCGGCACCAGCACGAACGCGCGCGCCCACAGGCGCGGGTGCGGCACGGTCAAGTCGGGCGAGGCGATACGCGCCTGGCCGTAGAGCAACAGATCGAGGTCGAGCGTGCGCGGCGCATTGGGGTATGGGCGCTCGCGACCCGCGCGCGCTTCCAGCGCCTGCAGTGCGGCCAGCAGGTCCGGCGCCGTCAACCGCGTCGACACGGCCGCGACGGCATTGCAGTAGTCCGGGCCGCTGGCCTGCCAGGGCGCGGTGCGCCACAGGCTGGAGACCGCTACCCGCTGCGACTGCGGCAGCTCGTCGAGCCAGCGCAGCGCCGTGCGCACCTGCGCTTCCGGCTCGCCCAGGTTGGCGCCGACCCCGATGTAGGCCGTGACCGCCTCACGCATCGGGGACAGGCCCCGCTGCCTCTGCCGCGCTACCGCCCCCGGCGGCGGGTTTGCGGCGGCGCCGCGGGCGCTTGCCCGGGGTTTTGCTGCGCTGTTGCTCCAGCCGGATGGCCTCGATCATGTCGCGCCGCACTGCCTCGCCCGCCAGGCTGAAGGTTTCCCACCAGTGGGCCAACTCCTCCTCCACCTCGCCCACCTGAGCGCGCAGGCGCAAAAAGTCAAAACCCGCCCGAAACCGCGGCTGCTCCACCAGCGTGAAGGGGCTTTGCCCCGTGCGCTTGTCGAAGCGCGGCTGCATCATCCAGATCTCGCGCATGTCGGCGCCCAGCTTGCCGCGCCCGGAGACGTCGCCGATGCGCGACTCGAACACCTCGTCCACCGCTTCCGCCAGCGCCGGGAACGTCGGCACGCCCTCGCCCAAGCGGCGCTGCCACGCGGCACGCACGTCCTGCCACAGCACGCACGCCAGCAAAAAGCTCGGCGCGACGGGCTTGCCTTCGGCCACCCGCCGGTCGGTGTCCAGCAGCGCCGCGCGCACGAAGGGTTCGTCGCCGCGCGCCACCACCACGTCCAGCAGCGGATAGATGCCGCGCGCCAGCCCGTTGGCCCGCAGCGCCTCGATGCTGGCGATCGCGTGCCCCGTCTGCAGCAGCTTGAGCATCTCGTCGAACAATCGGCTCGGCGGCACGTCCGCCAGCAGCGGCAAGCACGGCAGCATGGGCGCGCGGGTTTTCTCATCGAGCTTGAAACCCAGGTGGCTGAGCTTGGCTGCGAAGCGCACCGCGCGCACGATGCGCACCGGATCCTCGCGGTAGCGGGTCGCGGGGTCGCCGATCATGCGCAGCACGCGCTTGCGCGCGTCGCGAATGCCGTGGTGGAAATCGACCACGGTTTCGGTCTCCGGGTCGTAGTACATGGCATTGATGGTGAAATCGCGCCGCGCCGCATCCTGCTCGATCGGGCCCCAAACGTTGTCGCGCAGCACGCGGCCACTGGCATCGACCGCGTGCGACACGCCGGCCAGCTCTCGCTTGTGGCTGCGCTCGTCGCCCGCCACGGCCTCGGCGGCGTTGGCATCCAGATAGGCGCGAAAGGTCGAGACCTCGATCACCTCGTGCTCGCGGCCGCGGCCAAACACCACGTGCACGATGCGAAAGCGCCGCCCGATGATGAAGGCGCGCCGAAACAGCGCCTTGACCTGTTCTGGCGTGGCGTTGGTGGCGACGTCGAAATCCTTGGGTCGCAGGCCCAGCAGCAAGTCGCGCACCGCGCCGCCGACGATGTAGGCCTCGTAGCCGGCCCGCTTGAGCGTGCGCACGACGTCGACGGCGCGCCCGTCGACCAGCGACGGGTCGATGCCATGCACCGTGGCCGGCACGTCCTGCCGCTTGCCAAAGCGCGAACGGCGCAACGTCGGACGCACGGTCTTGTCGAGCAGTTTGTCGATCAGGGTCTTGATCATGGGTGGGGTTCGAAAAGGTCGAGGATGCGCCAGCCGCGCGCACGCGCCAGCTCGCGCAAGCCCGCGCTGGGGTTGGTCGCCACGGGGACGTCGGCGCGCTCCAGCAGGGGCAGGTCATTGGTGGAGTCCGAATAAAACGTCACGTGCACGTCGTCCCAGCCCAAGCCCAGCTGCGCCAGCCACTGCGCCACGCGCGTGACCTTGCCCTCGCGAAACGAGGGCACGCCGTCGATCTCGCCGGTGATCCAACCGTCGGGCCCACGCGCCAGCTCCACGGCGATGAGTGCATCCACCCCGAACGCCTGCGCGATTGGGCGCGTGACGAACGCGTTGGTCGCGGTGACGATGGCGATGCGCTCGCCACGCTCGCGGTGGGCCGCAACCAAGGCGCGCGCCTCGGGCCGGATGGCGGGCGCGATCACCTCGGCCATGAAGCGCGCGTGCGCCTGCGCCGCGGCCTGCGGCCCGCGCAGGCGCACCGCCTCGGTGGCAAAGCGCACATAGGCATGCACGTCCAGCCGCCCCGCCTGGTAGTCGGCAAAGAACGCATCGTTGCGGCGCGTGAAGTCTTGCGGATCGGTCCAGCCGATGCGCGTGGTGAACTCACCCCACGCATAGTCGGAGTCGAGCGGCAGCAACGTGTGGTCGAGGTCGAACAGCGCAACGGCGATGCGCCCATCGCGCCAGGTGGAAGCAGCAGGCGGCACTGCCACAGGCGAAACAGAGGAGGAAGCAGACGACATCGACAACATCAATCGGTCGCGAGCATGGCGCGCACCAGTGGAATGGTGATGGCGCGCTGGGTGCGCAGCGCGTAGCCGTCCAGGCGATCGAGCAAGGCCATCAAACTGGACAGGTCACGCGCGAAGCGGCTGAGCAGAAAATCGATCACCTCATCGGATAGCGCGACGCCACGCGCATCGGCCGCGCGACGCAACACGGCACGGCGGGCGCGCTCGTCCAGCGGCTGCAGTTGGAAGACATGACCCCAGCCCAGGCGGCTGCGCAGATCGTCGCGCAGCGGCAGGTCGGCCGGGGGGCGATCCCCGCTGGCCAGCACGGCGCGCTGGCCGCCGCTGGCGGGTGACTGGGCGTTGACGAACCAGTTGAACGCCGCCGCCTGCTGCTCGGTCGTGTACCGATGCACGTCGTCGAACAGCACCGCCGACCAGCGCTCGTCGAACGGCCCCGGCGCGTGGACGTCGGGTGCAAGCCAGCCTACCGCCTCGCCACGCGCCTGCAGCGCCAGCGCAACGGCACGCAACAAATGGGTCTTGCCGCTGCCAGTGGGGCCCCAAAGGTACAGCGGCAGCGGCGAGCGGGGGCTACCCTGCAGCCACACACGCAGGTACTCCCAAGCGGACTCGTTGCCGTCGGGCACGAAATTGGCCAGCGTCGGCTGGGGCGCCAATCCCAGGTCGAGCACGAGCTGCTCCACTTTAGTCCTCCTGCCCCGCGCGTCCGGCCCCCGCCGCTGCCCGCCGCTCGCGATACAGCGGGCTGCGCACATACAGCACTTGCAACCGGCGCACCGCCACCAACAACACGGCGGAAGCCGGCAACGCGATCAACACGCCGACGAACCCGAACAAGTGCCCAAACGCCATGAGGGCGAAGATGACCGCGATCGGATGCAGGCCGATGCGCTCGCCCACCAAACGCGGGGTCAGGAAGAAGCTCTCCACCACCTGCCCCACTGCATAGACCGCCACCACCAGCAACACGCCCCCCAGACTCTGGAATTGCAGCAGCGCCGCCAGCAGCGCCAGCACCAGGCCGATCCCGTAGCCCAAGTAGGGCACGAACATCGCCAACCCGGTGAAGACCCCAATCGGTACCGCCAATTGCAGCCCCGCCAACCACAGCCCCGCCGCGTAGAACACGGCCATGATGCCCATGACCAGCAGTTGCCCCCGCAAATATTGGCCCAGCACCGCGTCCACATCGGCCAAAAAACGCCCCACCGAAGATCGCCACGCCGGCGGCACCAGCGCGGCGCTGCGCGCCACCACCGCGTCCCAATCCAATAGCAAGTAATACGCCACCACCGGCATGAGCACCAGGTTGCCCAGCAGCGCCAGCAGCGCGCTGCCGCCGATGCGCAGCGACGCCAGCACGTGCTCGAGCAACTGATCCTCGCGGCCGCTGACCATGCGCCGCAACAAGGCCCGCACCCCATCGACATCGATCGACAAATCGATCCCGTGGCGCCGCAACAGCGGCACCAGCCAGGCATTGAGCCGTTCCAGCAGCGCGGGAATCTGCTCGCGCAACAGGGGCCACTGCTGGCTGACCACAGGCACGATGATGAAGGCCACCGCCAGCAACAGCAGCATCAGCAGCGCGATGGCCAGTCCGGCCCCCAGCGCGCGCGGCACCCGGTGCGCCGCCAGCCACGCCACCGCGGGCTGCAAGGCATAGGCCAGCACCGCCGCCACCACGAATGGCAGCAGCACCGGCGCCAGCACCGACACGCCCCACCAGGCGGCGACGGCCAGCGCCAGCCACAGCAGGGCGTGTCGTTGAGATTCGGTCAGCATGGCAGGGTTGGCAGCAGCACAGCGCGCTTGCGGGCCCCGGGGGTCGGGACGCCCGTACAATCGCGGGGATTCTACCGACCCCATGAACACCACACCGCTTTCTTACAAGGATGCCGGCGTCGACATCGATGCCGGGGACGCGCTGGTCGAGCGCATCAAACCGCTGGCACGACGCACCCTGCGCGATGGCGTGCTGGCCGGCATCGGCGGCTTTGGTGCCCTGTTCGAGGTGCCCCGGCGCTACCGTGAGCCGGTACTCGTCAGTGGCACCGACGGCGTCGGCACCAAACTCAAGCTCGCCTTCGCCTGGAATATGCACGACACCGTCGGCATCGATCTGGTGGCCATGAGCGTCAACGACGTGCTGGTGCAAGGCGCCGAGCCGCTGTTCTTTCTCGACTATTTCGCCTGCGGCAAACTGGATGTCGACACCGCGGCGCGGGTCGTGGGCGGCATCGCGCGCGGCTGCGAAGAATCAGGCTGCGCACTCATCGGCGGCGAGACGGCCGAGATGCCCGGCATGTACCCTCCGGGCGAGTACGATCTGGCGGGCTTTTGCGTCGGCGTGGTCGAGAAATCGCGCATCCTCACCGGCGCCGACGTCTGCGCGGGCGACGTGGTGCTGGGGCTGGCCTCCAGCGGCGTGCACTCCAACGGCTTTAGCCTCGTGCGCAAGTGCATCGAACGCGCGGGGCACGACCTGCCCACCACGCTGGACGGGCGCCCGTTCCGCGAGGCGATCATGGCGCCCACTCGCCTGTACGTCAAACCCGTGCTCGCCGCGCTGCAGCAACACCCCATCAAGGCGCTGGCGCACATCACCGGCGGCGGCCTGCTGGAAAACATCCCGCGCGTGCTGCCGGACGGGCTGGCGGCGCACCTGGTCAAGGGCAGCTGGCCGCAGACCGAGCTGTTCGCGTGGCTGCAGCGCACCGCGGGTATCGACGACCACGAGATGAACCGCACCTTCAACAACGGCATCGGCATGGTGGTCATCGTCGACCCCACGCACGCCGACGCCACTGCGGCGACGCTGGCCGCCCAGGGCGAGACGGTCTACCGCATCGGCACCATCGCCCCGCGCGGCGATGGTGCCGCGGTGGTCGTCGGCTAAGATAGCCCAAACTGGCCCTGCCCTACCCGCCCGCCCGCCGCAGCGCAGCCACCCGGTCAGCGATCGCCTGCGCCTCCAGCGGATCGTCGGCGTGTGGCAGGTAGGCTTCCAAGTCTTGCAGCGCGCGCTGGGGCTGCCCCAGCTCGGCCCAGGCCAGGCCTCGGTCGCGCACCTCGGCCCAGGCGTCGGGCCGCAGCACGATCAGCCGATCGAGCACCGCAATCAGGCGCAACCAGTCCTCCTGTGAGTGGTGGATTTCCTTCAGATTGCGCAGCACGCGGGCCACGATGTCGCGTGGCGCTGCCGCCTGCAGGTACAAGCCCACCGGCACGTCGAAGTCGTCCACCAGCCCATGGCGGCGTTTGTACGGCTCCAGCCGCTCGGCCAAGTCTTCGCGGCTGAGTGACTGGCCAGTAAACGGGTCGAGGATGACCTGCCCCTGCGGCAGGTTGACCTTGACCAAAAAGTGCCCGGGAAAATTGATGCCCGCCGCGCGCAGGCGTATGCCCTGCGCCAGCTCGAGCCAAATCACCGCCAGGCTGATGGGGATGCCGCGGCGCGTGCGCAGCACCGTGTGCAGGTAGCTGTTTTCGGGGTCGTAGTAGTCGTTGACGTTGCCGCCAAAGCCCAATTCGTGAAAAAAGTACTGGTTGAGCACGCGCAGCCGGTGCAGGTGGCCCGCATCCGCCGGCAGGCGGCGGCGCAGCCGCTCGAGCATCCGGTCCACGTCGTCCAACACGGACTGGATATCGAGCTCCGGGTACTCATCCAGCGCCACGGCGGCGGTGGCCTCCAGCAACGGGAAGCCCTCGTCCTGCGCCACCAGCGCAGCAAAGTAGTCCAGCGACGACGGCACCCGTGCAGCCCAGTTCATGGCACTACTTTCGCACAAATTGCCGCAGCGGCAAACCCGCCAGCGCCAAGGCCCCGAAGTACACCGCCGCCGCACCGGCAACCCCCGCGGCCAACACGCCCGCCCGCAGGGCACGCGCGGATGTGCCGGTCCAATCGAATGCCTGCGCCAACCACAGCAGATACACCGCCAACAGCACCGCGCCCGCCAGCACCTGTCCCCCGAAGCGCCCCCACCCAGGCTGCGGGCGATACGCCCCCCGGCGCACCAGACCCACCAGCAGCCAGCCTGCATTGAGCAGCGCGCCCATGCCGATGGCCAGCGCCAGGCCAGCATGTGCCAGCCGCGGCACCAACACCGCATTCATGAGTTGGGTGAACACCAGCACCACGATGGCGATGCGTACCGGCGTGCGGATGTCTTGTCGGGCGTAAAACCCCGGGGCGAGCACCTTGATCGCGATCAGCCCCAACAGCCCCACGCCGTAGCCGGTCAGCGCCAGCGCGGTCTGGCGCACATCGTGCACCGTGAAGGCCCCGTAGTGGTAGAGCACCGCCACCAGCGGCTGGGCAAACAACAGCAGCCCCAGCGCGCTGGGCACGGCCAGCAGCACCACCCAGCGCAGCCCCCAGTCGAGCAGTTGGCTGTAGCGATCTGCGTCACCCGCCGCCTGCGCCGCCGACAACTGCGGCAACAGCACCACGCCCAGCGCCACGCCCAGCAAGGCGGTGGGGAACTCCATCAGCCGGTCGGCGTAGGTGAGCCACGACACGCTGCCTGCCCCCAGGTGCGAGGCGATCTGGGTGTTGATGAGCAGCGAAATCTGCGCCACACTCACCCCCAGCAGCGCAGGCGCCATGAGCGTGAGTATCCGGCGCGTGCCCGGATACTGCCAGCCCGCGCGCACGCCCGCCCACGACAGGCGCACGCGCGGCAGCAGCCCCAGCCGCGCCAGTGCCGGAATTTGCACACCCAACTGCAACACCCCGCCCAGCATCACGCCCCCGCCCAGCGCATAGATGGGCTCCACGCCCCAACGGGCGAGCGCGGGCGCCCCCCACCAAGCGGCGGCGATCATGGCCAGGTTGAGCAGCACCGGCGTGGCCGCGGGTATCGCGTAGCGACGCCAGGTGTTGAGGATGCCGGCACTCAGCGCCACCAGCGACATGAAGCCGATGTAGGGAAACATCCAGCGCGTCAGCACCACCGCGGTCTCGAAGCCCTGCGGGTGCTGCTGCAGACCCGCTGCCATGGCCCACACCAGCACCGGGGCGCCCAGCACGCCCACCACACAAGTCAGCAGCAGCGCCGCTAACAGCACGGTGGCCACGCGGTCGATCAGCTCCCGGGTGGCGGCGTCACCGTCGGTGGCGCGCGTCGCCGCCAGCACCGGCACGAAGGCCTGCGAAAACGCCCCTTCCGCGAACAGGCGCCGCAGCAGGTTGGGAATGCGAAACGCGACGTTGAAGGCGTCGGTGAGCGCGCTGGCGCCGAACGTGGCAGCAATCAGCAGCTCGCGCACCAAGCCGGTGATGCGCGACGCCAACGTCAGTAGCGAGACGATGGAAGCGGATTTGAACAGAGACACCGCGCGAGTGTAGCCGCGCGCCTACAATGGGCGTGCCATGCGCATCGTCAACGCCGACCTGCACTGCCACTCCATCGTCTCGGACGGCACGCTCACGCCCGAAGCGCTGGCCGCGCGCGCCCACGGCAACGGGGTGGAGCTGTGGTCGCTGACCGATCATGACGAGGTGGGCGGGCAACACCGGGCGGCAGCGGCCGCACAGGCGCTGGGGCTGCCGTATCTGTGCGGCGTCGAGATCTCGGTCACCTTCGCCGGGATGACGGTGCACATCGTGGGCCTGGGCATCGACCCGGACGATGCACAACTCGTCGCGGGGTTGGCGCACACGCGCGGCGGGCGCGAGCGGCGCGCGCGAGAGATGGCCGAGCAGCTCGCCGCCGTCGGCATCCGCGGCGCCTACGATGGGGCCCTCAAATACGTCGGCAACCCAGAGCTGATCTCGCGCACCCACTTTGCGCGCTATCTGGTCGAGACAGGCGTGTGCCACGACACGCACGAGGTGTTTCGCCGTTTTCTGACCGAGGGCAAACCTGGCTACGTCGAACACCGCTGGGCGGCCCTGGGTGACGCGGTGCGCTGGATCACCGACGCGGGCGGCGTCGCCGTAATCGCCCACCCGGCGCGCTACGCGTGGGCCAATGCAACGCAGGAGTATGCGCTGTTTGCCGAGTTCAAGGCGCACGGCGGCCGTGCGGTCGAGGTCGTCACCGGCAGCCACAGCAGCGCCGAGATCGTGCGCTACGCCGACATGGCGCGCGAGTTCGACCTGGCCGCTTCGCGCGGCAGCGACTTCCACAGCCCCGACGAGTCGCACACCGATCTGGGCGCGCTGCCCTATCTGGACGGGCGGCTCACCCCGGTGTGGGAGCTGCTGGCCCACCGCGTGCTGCACTGAGCGACCATGGCCCAGTTGTTCGAGGTCCACCCCGACAATCCGCAGCCGCGCCTGCTGCGCCAGGCGGTGCAGGCGCTCCACGCGGGCGCGGTGTTGGCGGTACCGACCGATTCCTGCTACGCGCTGGTGTGCCACCTGGACGATAAGGCTGCCGTCGAGCGCCTGCGGCGCATCCGCGGCATCGACGAACGGCACCACCTGACCCTGCTGTGCCGCGACCTGTCGGAGCTGGCCAGCTACGCGCGCGTGGACAACCGGCAGTACCGCCTGCTCAAGGCAGCCACACCGGGGCCCTACACCTTCATCCTGGAAGCGAGTAAGGAAGTACCGCGCCGCGTCAGCCACCCGCAACGTAAAACCATCGGCCTGCGCGTGCCCGCACACCGGGCGCTGAGCGAACTGCTGGCGCTGCACGGCGCGCCACTGCTGGGCACCACCCTCATCCTGCCGGGCGACGACAGCCCGCTCAACGACGCGGCCCTGATCCGCGAGCGGCTGCAACACGCCGTGGCGGCCGTCATCGACGCTGGCTCGTGCCCGCAAGAGCCCACCACCGTCGTCGATCTGACGCCCATGAGCACTGGCGGCGACCCCGAGGTGCTGCGCGTTGGCCGTGGTCCGCTGGCCACGTTGGGGCTGTGAGGCGGCGCCGCGGCGCACCTGCGACAATCCCACCATGGACATCGCCCACATCATCCAGACCGTCACGATTTACGCGCTGCCGGTCTTGTTCGCCATTACCGTGCACGAGGCAGCGCACGGCTACGCGGCACGGTACTTCGGTGACCCCACCGCCGAGCGGCTCGGCCGCATCACGCTCAACCCCATGCGGCACATCGACCCCATCGGCACCATCGCCATGCCGCTGTTGCTGTACTTTGCCACGGCGGGGGCCTTTCTGTTCGGCTATGCCAAGCCCGTACCGGTCGACTTTGGCCGCCTGCGCCACCCCAAGCGCGACATGGTGTGGGTGGCGCTGGCCGGGCCCGGGGCCAATCTGATCCAGGCGATCGCCTGGGCCGCCGTTGGCTACCTGCTCGTGGCGGGCGGCGTGCAAGAGCCATTTTTCAATGGGATGGCGCGTGCGGGCGTGCTGGTCAACATCGTGATGTTCGTCTTCAACCTGTTTCCGCTGCCTCCGCTGGACGGCGGCCGCATCCTGGTCGGCCTGCTGCCCACGCGCCAGGCCATCGCCGTGTCGCGCGTCGAGCCCTATGGTTTTTTCATCGTGCTGGCGCTCGTGCTCACCGGGGTGGTCAGCACGCTTTGGCTGCGCCCCCTCATGCGCGTGACGGCTCAGGCCATCGAAGTGCTGCTCACCCCGTTGCGCTGGCTGCTGTTTTGACCGAAGGCGGACCTGAAACCGCCGCTTTTCTCCCTACCCTGCCGCCCCATGACCACCGTTCGCGTCCTCACCGGCATCAAACCCTCCGGCACCCTCCACCTGGGCAATTACGTCGGCGCCATTCGCCCCACCGTGCGCGCCAGCCGCGAGCCCGGCATCGACAGCTACCTGTTTCTGGCGGACTACCACGCCCTCATCTCCACCCACGATCCCGCACGCGTGCAGCGCTCCACGCTGGAGATCGCCGCCACCTGGATCGCTTGCGGACTCGACCCGGAGCGCGTGACCTTCTACCGGCAGTCGGACATCCCGGAAATCCCCGAACTGACCTGGCTGCTGGCCTGTGTCTGCGGCAAGGGGCTGCTCAACCGCGCCCACGCCTACAAGGCGGCGGTGGACAAAAACACCGCCGACGGGCGCGACGCCGACGACGGCGTCACCATGGGCCTGTTCATGTACCCCGTGCTGATGGCGGCCGACATCCTCATGTTCAATGCGCACCGCGTGCCCGTGGGCCGCGACCAGATCCAGCACATCGAAATGGCGCGCGATCTGGCCTCCAGCTTCAACCACCACTACGGCGAGCACTTCACGCTGCCGGAGGCCGTGATCGACGAACAGGTGGCCACCCTGCCCGGCCTGGACGGCCGCAAGATGAGCAAGAGCTACGACAACGTCATCCCGCTGTTCGCCCCGCGCGAGCAGCTGCGGCGGCTCATCATGGGCATCGTCACCGACTCCCGCGCGCCGGGCGAACCCAAAGACACCGAGGGCTCGGCGCTGTTCCAGATCTACCAGGCCTTCGCCACGGCCGAGGAAACCGCCGCCCTGGCGCGCGACTTTGCCGCCGGCATCGCCTGGGCCGAGGCCAAAGAGCGGCTGTTCGAGCGCATCGACCGCGAAATCGCCCCCATGCGCGCCACCTACGACGCCCTCATGGCCGACCCGCAGCGCGTCGAAGCCATCCTGCGCGCGGGGGCGGCCAAAGCCCGTGCCCAAGCCACCCCCTTTGCCGCCCGGTTGCGCGCCGCCGTCGGTCTGCGGTCGCTGGACGCGCTCGCTCAGCCGCCAGCCGACACCGTCCGCACGAGCAAAAGCGCGCCACCCATCTTTAAACAATACCGCGAGGCCGACGGGCGCTTTTATTTCAAGCTCACGGACGCCAAGGGACACGTGCTGCTGCACAGCGCGGGCTTCGACTCGCCCAAGACAGCCGGTCAGGCTGTGGCGCGCCTCAAAACCGAGGGTTGGGCCGCCTGCGCCGACCTGCACACCCAGGTGCACGCGTTGGCCGACCCGCAGCGCATCGAAGCAGCGCTGGCCGCGCTGCGCGAAACCTGAGCCACCGCAGAACCCCCGACGGGCCTGCTACAATAGCAGGCTTGACACCTGCGGAGAGATGGCAGAGTGGTCGAATGCGCCGGACTCGAAATCCGGTATACGGGTCTTCCCCGTATCGAGGGTTCGAATCCCTCTCTCTCCGCCACTCAACCCTTTCCTGCATGGGTCGTGCGGAAAGGGTTTTTGTTTTTTTAGGGTGTCGCGACGGAGTGCGGGCCGTTCGTGGCCACCGTGCGCAAAGGTGCCATCGCTGGTGCCGCTTGTCTGACTCGAACAGACGACCTACCGCTTACAAGGCGGGTGCTCTACCAACTGAGCTAAAGCGGCTCGGGGGACGCACGACCGGACCGATGACGCCGATGGCCCCGCAGCGTTCGTTATTGTAGTGCCTTGTGCCGCCCCACCGCCGGGGCCCTCACTTGATGCGCTTGAGTGCCGGACGCTTGCTGCCCGGGGGCACCGGCGGCTCCCTATCGTCCTCAGCCGCCGAGGGCTCGGGTGCCGGAAATGCCATACCCTGGCCGTTTTCGCGCGCGTAAATCGCGATCACATGGTCGACAGGGACCACGACCTCGCGCGCCACGCCGCCGAAGCGGGCCTTGAAGCGAATCTCGTCGTTGCCCAATACCAGCCCGCCCGTGGCCTCGTAGCCAACGTTGAGCACGATCTGGCCGTCGCGCACGTACTCGCGCGGCACCTGCACGTGCTCGTCCACGGCGACCACAATATAGGGCGTAAAACCGCCGTCCGTACACCACTCGTGCATGGCACGGATCAGGTACGGGCGGGTGGAGGGCAGTTCGGCGTCCATCACTTGCGCATGACCTTTTCGGACGGGGTCAGCGCCTCGATGTAGGCCGGGCGCGAGAAGATGCGCTCGGCGTATTTGAGCAGCGGCGCCGCGTTTTTGTTGAGTTCGATACCGTAGTGGTCGAGCCGCCACAGCAGCGGCGCGATGGCCACGTCCAGCATCGAGAAATGATCGCCCAGCATGAACTTGTTCTTCAGGAACACGGGCGCGAGCTGCGTCAGCCGGTCGCGGATGTGCAGCTTGGCCTTCTCGATCTGCTTGTCCGTCGGCTTCGGGGTGCGCTGTTCCAGCACCGAGACATGCGTGAACAGCTCCTTCTCGAAATTGAGCAGGAACAGCCGCACGCGTGCGCGGTCCACCGGGTCGCCCGGCATGAGTTGGGGATGCGGAAAGCGCTCGTCGATGTACTCGTTGATGATGTTGGACTCGTACAGGATCAGGTCACGCTCGACCAGGATCGGTACCTGCCCATACGGGTTCATGACCGCGATGTCCTCCGGCTTGTTGTAGAGGTCCACGTCGCGGATTTCGAAGTCCATGCCCTTTTCGAACAGCACGAAACGGCAGCGGTGCGAATACGGGCAGGTGGTGCCCGAGTACAAAACCATCATGGTGTGTTCGCTCCTCGACAAAGCAAAGCAGTGGATGGCCGCCTGCCGGCTGGCGCACCCACTGTGCAGACCGCGCAGGCGCGCGGTCAGATGGGGATCATTTGACGTCTTTCCAGTACGCCGCGTTGAGGCGCCAGGCGATCACGGTAAAGATACCCAGGAAGATCAGCACCCACACACCCAGGCGGATGCGATCGTTTTTGACGGGCTCGCTCATCCACTCCAAGAACGCCACCAACTCGGCAACGGTGCGGTCGTACTCGGCTTCGGTCAGTTTGCCGGGTTTGACCACCTCCCAGCCGCGGAAGACCTCGGTCTCGTGCCCGTGGCTGACCACCTTTTCGAAGATGGGTTTGCGCTCGCCCTGCAGTTCCCACAGCGGATGGGGCATGCCGATGTTGTGGAACACGACGTTGTTCCAGCCCGTGGGGCGGTTGGGGTCACGGTAGTACCCGCGCAGCAGGGTATAGAGGTAGTCGCTGCCGCTGTAGCTCATTTGTGCCGCGCGCGAGCGCGCCACCAGCGACAGATCCGGCGGCTGGGCGCCGAACCATGCCTTGGCCTGCTTGGGATCGATGGTCGCGATCATCAAGTCCCCCACCTTGTCGGTGGTAAACATCAGGTTTTCCTTGATCTGCTTTTCGGTCAACCCCAGCTCGGTCAGGCGGTTGTAGCGCACGAACGACGCCGAGTGGCAGTTCAGGCAGTAGTTGACGAAGATCTTGGCGCCGTTTTGCAGCGCCGCCTGATCGGTGGTCAGGCGGGGGGCCTTGTCCATCGGGAAATTCGTCCCCGCCGCCAGGGCTGCGGTGGCCCCGCCCAGCATCGCACCCAAGGCCACCAGGCCGGTGGCAATCCATCGTTTCATGGAAATCGACTCCTGTGTGTCTGTCAATGGGCCTGGAAATTGACGCGGGCCGGAACGGGCTTGAACTCACCCAAGCGGCTCCACCACGGCATGAGCAGGAAGAACGCGAAGTAAAACAGCGTACCCACTTGCGAGACGCGCTCGCCGATCGGCGACGGCGGCAACACACCCAGGTAGCCCAGGATCAGAAAGTTGATGACGAACAGGCCGTACAGATACTTGTTCCAGCTCGGCCGGTAGCGGATCGACTTGACCGGGGCCTTGTCCAGCCAAGGCAGGAAGAACAGGATGATGACCGCACCCCCCATGACGACCACGCCCCAGAACTTGGCGTCGATGGTCAGCATGAGCGCCGACAGCACCACGGCGCCACCGAGTAGGCCCGCTTTGCCGACCATGCCCATGGGCGACTTGAGCGCGGCCAGCACGGCGCCGATGAGCACCACCGCCACCAAGACCACCATCATCTCGGACGTCGTGGCGCGCAGCATCGAGTAAAACGGCGTGAAGTACCACACTGGCGCGATGTGCGGCGGCGTCACCAACGGGTCGGCCGGGATGAAGTTGTTGTACTCCAAGAAGTAGCCGCCGAGCTCGGGCGCGAAGAACACGATCGCCGAGAACACGATCAGGAACACGGACACGCCCAGAATGTCGTGCACGGTGTAGTACGGATGGAACGGGATGCCATCCAGCGGCTTGCCGTCGGGGCCCTTCGTGGCCTTGATCTCGATGCCATCGGGGTTGTTGGAGCCCACCTCGTGCAGCGCGATGATGTGCGCCACCACCAGCCCCAGCAGCACCAGCGGCACGGCGATGACGTGGAAGCTGAAGAAGCGGTTGAGCGTCGCGTCGCTGACGACGAAGTCACCACGAATGAGGATGGCCAGATCGGGACCGATGAAGGGGATCGCGGAGAACAGGTTCACGATCACCTGCGCGCCCCAGTACGACATCTGACCCCAGGGCAGCAGGTAGCCCATGAAGGCCTCGGCCATCAGCACCAGGAAGATCGCGCACCCGAAGATCCACACCAGCTCGCGCGGCTTGCGGTACGAACCGTAGATGAGACCGCGATACATGTGCAAGTACACCACGACGAAGAACGCCGAGGCGCCGGTGGAGTGCATGTAGCGGATCAACCAGCCCCAGGGCACGTCGCGCATGATGTACTCGACCGAGGCGAACGCCACGGGCACGCCGGCAGCGTTGAGCGACGCGTCCGGTTTGTAGTGCATGACGAGGAAGATGCCGGTGACGATCTGGATAACCAGCACCAGCAGCGCCAGCGACCCGAAGAAATACCAGAAGTTGAAATTCTTGGGCGCGTAGTACTCCGCCAGATGCTCCTTGTAGAGCTTGGACAACGGAAAGCGGTTGTCGATCCAGGTCAGGAGCTGCTCGCCGCGGGACGCGTTGGGTGGGGCTTCCTTGAACTCGGCCATGGTGGTTCCCTCATGCGTGGAGACGGTGCGAAGGCGATGAATCAGGCCTTGGGCGGGTCTTCGCCGATCAGCACCACCGTGTCAGAGACATAGTAATGCGGCGGCACTTCGAGGTTGTCGGGCGCCGGTTTGTTCTTGAACACGCGCCCGGCCAGGTCGAACGTGGAGCCGTGGCAGGGGCACAAGAAGCCGCCTTGCCAGTCGTCGGGCAGCGACGGTTGCGCACCGGGCTGCAGCTTGTCGATGGGCGAGCAGCCCAGGTGCGAACAGATACCCACCGCAATAAGGTATTCCGGCTTGATGGAGCGGTGACGGTTCTTGGCGTAAGGCGGCGTGGGGTACGCCTTACGGTCGGAGTTGGGGTCGGCCAGTTGATCCTCCACCTTTTCCAGCGAGGCCAACATCTCTGGCGTGCGGCGCATGATCCACACCGGTTTGCCGCGCCATTCGACGACGATTTTTTCGCCCGGTTGCAGCTTGGAGACGTCCACCTCGACCGAGGCACCGGCGGCCTTGGCCCGCTCGGAAGGCGCGAAGGACGCAACGAAGGGAACCGCGGCGGCGGCCACGCCTGCGCCGCCCACAGCGCACGACGTGATCAGCCAAGTCCGGCGTTCTGGATCTGGGGTGGCTTCGCTCATGGGAGACTCTCTGGTAAAACGGGATGCGATGGACGGACTCTTGGCAGCATGGACGCCACGCCGCGTATAAACCATTTGGCATTGTAAGGGATCGCCACGGGGGCAAACCTTGACGAGACGCAAACAACCCCGTTGGCCTATGCCACTTCGCGCTGGCCCGCGCGCATCGCCCAAGCCGCCTCCAACGCCGCGATCAGGCTGGACGGATCGGCCCGGCCCCGCCCGGCGAGGTCGAACGCGGTACCGTGGTCGGGGCTGGTGCGCACGAACGGCAGCCCGAGCGTGGTGTTCACGCCGCGCTCCAGGCCCAGGTATTTGACCGGGATCAGGCCTTGGTCGTGGTACATGGCCACGACGACGTCGAACTCCCCGCGGCGCGCGCGCATGAACACCGTGTCCGGTGGGTGCGGGCCGCTGACCGCCCAGCCCGCTGCCTGAGCGCGCGCGATGGCCGGTGCGATGTGCTCGATCTCCTCGCGGCCGAACAAACCCCCTTCCCCCGCGTGCGGGTTGAGGCCCGCCACCGCGATGCGGCAGTGCGGCCAGCCCAGCAACCGGGTAAAGTGTTCGTGCGTGATGCGCAGCGTCTCCCACACTGCCGCTTCGGTGACGGCGGCGATGGCGTCGCGCAACGACACGTGAATGCTCACCAGCACCGTGCGCAGCTCGTCGTTGGACAGCATCATGCGCACGGGCAAATCGGCCGGTGCAACGCCACGGTGTTGGGCCGCCAGCGCCTGCAGCAGTTCCGTGTGTCCCGGCGCATCGACCCCAGCGGCCGCCAAGGCCGCTTTGTTCAGCGGCGCCGTCACCACCGCCGCAACTTCGCCGCGCAGCGCGGCCTGCGCCGCCACGATGACGGCGTCGGCCGCGGCACGCCCCGATGCCGCGCTGACCTCGCCGAAGCGGGGCAGGGCCGATAGGCTGACGGCAGGCCACAGCGGCACGCAGCGCGGCGGCGCGCGGTGCGCGTCGGCGGGCCCGTCGAGCACGGCGATGGGCAATGCGCCACCGGTGACTTGCACCGCGCGCCGCATGACCGCTACGTCGCCCACGACCACGCAGCGCGGCGACCACTCGGGGCGGCGGCGAAAGACCTCGGCGACGATCTCCGGGCCGATGCCGGCTGCGTCACCCATGGTGATCGCGAGCGGGAGGGTGCCTGCCACGGGCGGCATCGGGAGCGAGTCGGTCATCAGGCGGGATTGTCGATGTCGATGAAGCGGTGCTCGATGCCGAACTGCGCGGCCACGTGTGCCGCGAGCGCGGGGGCCCCGTAGCGCTCGGTGGCGTGGTGGCCGCAGGCCAAGAATGCCACCCCGCACTCGCGTGCCAAGTGCGCCTGCGGTTCCGAGATTTCACCCGTCAGAAAGGCGTCGGCACCCGCGGCGATGGCAGCCTCGAAATAGCCCTGCGCCCCACCGCTGCACCAGGCCACACGCCGGATCGGCCGCCCATCACCCGGCACGCAGACCACGGCGCGCCCCAGCACCCGCTGCACGTGGTCGGCCAGCGCCTGGGCGTGCGAGCCCTCCCACGCACCCAAAAACCCGAGCTGCTGCTCGCCAAAGCGCTGCCAGCCGCCTTCGTCGGGCACGAAGCCCAGGCGGCGCCCGAGTTGGGCGTTGTTGCCCAGCTCGGCGTGGGCGTCCAACGGCAGGTGGTAGGCGTAGAGGTTGATGTCGTGTACCAGCAACCGCTGCAGGCGCGCTTTCATCCAGCCGGTGACGGTGCCGCGCTGGCCGCGCCAGAACAGCCCGTGGTGCACAACGATGGCATCGGCACCCGCCTCGACCGCGGCCTCGATCAGCGCCAGGCTTGCGGTGACGCCGCTGACCAAGCGGCGGATGCGGGGCTTGCCCTCGACCTGCAGGCCGTTGGGGCCGTAGTCCTGAAAGCGCGTGGGCTCCAGCAGCGCATCGAACGCTGCCAGCAGCTCCTCGCGCGGCGCGCCGTCCGCTGGCGTCAACGCGTCGGTGACCGTGTTTCGATCAGACATGCCCGCATTGTCGCATCGCGGACGGCCCCGGCCCCGGACGGACCGCTGGCGCCACGCCGGGCGTCAGGACTTGCGCGCGGCTTGCTCCGACTCGGCGATCTTGCGCGCGAAGAATCGGTAGAACCACACCCCCATGACGATCACGAAGGCAATCACCCCGGCGCTCATGAGCCCATAGTCGGTCGAAAAAAGGTCCACAATCGCTTTCATGTTCGGCTCCTGCGTCGTTCGACAAACGCGACCTCCATTGAAGCGGTGCGCGCCCGCCGACGCATTGACCCATATCAACCCCGCTGCAAACAGGGGTATGAAACTTGCCTGCACCGGCCCGAGGAACCCATGAAACGCCACTGGCTGCTCTTTTCGCAAACCGTCACCGTGCTGCTGGCGGTGTGGTTCGTCGTCGCGACGCTCAAGCCGCACTGGCTCGCGCAGCGGCCCTCGCTGGCCAGCGTGGTGCCGGTATTCCAGATCGAAGGCGACCAACGCAGCCCCACCATCGCCAGCGCCAGCCTGAGCGCGGCCGCCCGCGCCGCGGCACCGGCCGTGGTCAGCATCAGCACCAGCAAGGCGGTGCGCCACCCGCACGCGCAGGAGCCGTGGTTTCGCTTCTTTTTTGGCGACCGACCCGAATTCGAGCCACAGACGGGGTTGGGCTCGGGCGTCATCGTCAGCCCAGCGGGCTACATCCTGACCAACAACCACGTGATCGAAGAGGCCGACGAGATACTGGTGCAGCTCAGCGACGGTCGGCAAGCGCCGGCGCAGGTCATCGGCACCGACCCCGAGACCGACTTGGCGGTGCTGCGCATCGCGCTGGACGATCTGCCCGTGATCGTGCTGGGGCGCTCGGAGTTGCTGGAAGTGGGCGACCGGGTGTTGGCGATCGGCAATCCGTTCGGTGTCGGACAGACCGTGACGGCGGGCATCGTCAGCGCACTGGGCCGCAGCCAACTCGGCATCAACACGTTCGAGAACTTCATCCAGACCGATGCCGCCATCAACCCGGGCAACTCAGGCGGCGCGTTGGTCGATGCCGAGGGGCATTTGGTGGGCATCAACACCGCGATCTACTCGCGCTCGG
Organism: Tepidimonas sp. HKU77; assembly: GCF_049728535.1. Lineage (NCBI taxonomy): Bacteria > Pseudomonadati > Pseudomonadota > Betaproteobacteria > Burkholderiales > Tepidimonas > Tepidimonas sp. HKU77. The sequence goes on from NZ_CP187300.1 coordinate 708,849, forward strand.
GCGGCTCGATGGGTATCGGGTTCGCCATCCCGATCGCCACCGCGCGCGAGGTGATGGAAGCGATCGTGCGTGATGGCGCGGTCACGCGCGGCTGGATCGGTGTGGAGCCGCAAGAGCTGACCCCAGAACTGGCCGACCACCTGGGCCTGCCAGGCGCGCAGGGCGTGGTGGTGGCGGGCGTGCTGCAAGACGGGCCGGCGGCGCAAGCCGGCATCCGCCCCGGCGACGTCATCAGCCGCGTGGGCGACACGCCCGTGCGCGACGTTGCCGGCCTGCTGGCGGCGGTGGCGGCACGCCAACCGGGAGTGGCCACCGAGGTCGAGGTGCTGCGGCGCGAAGGCCGCCGCACGCTGACGGTGATTCCGGCGCGCCGTCCGCCCCCTTCTGCCCGCTAGCGACTGTCTGCAGCGGCGGACTCGTCCTCGGCGGGCTTGGTTTTGACGAACCAGCGCGCTCCCCAGATGCCGAGCTCGTAGAGCAGGCACATGGGGACGGCCAGGGCCAGCTGCGAGATCACGTCCGGCGGCGTGACGATGGCGGCGATCACGAACGCGATGACGATGAAATAGCCCCGAAACGCCTTCAACTTGTCGATGGTGACCATGTCGAAGCGCACCATCAGCATCACCACCACCGGCACCTGAAAGGCCAGGCCGAACGCCAGGTACAGCGACAGAATGGCCTCGACGTAGGAGGCGATGTCGGGTGTGGCGTTGACGCTGGCGGGCGTGAAGCCCTGGATGAAGGCAAACATCTTGTCGAGCACGAAAAACTGCACGAACGCGATGCCGAGATAGGCCAACGCGCTACCGCTGATGATGAGCGGCAGGGCAAAGCGCTTTTCGTGGCTATACAGCCCCGGGGCGACGAAGGCCCAGATCTGATAGATGACCCACGGCAGCGCCAGCAGCAGGCCCGCCATCATCAGCACCTTCAGGGGCACGAAAAACGGCGTGAACACCCCCACCGCGATCAGCTTGGCGTCCGGTGGCATGTGGGCACGGATGGGCACGGCGATCAGATCGATCAGGCCGCTGGGGCCGGGCCAGATGGCCAGCAGCGCCATCGCCACCCCCACGCCATAGAGGGCATAGAGAATTCGGTCGCGCAATTCCATCAGGTGCGCGACGAAGGGCTGCTCGGTGCCGGCAAGCTCGTCGGCGGGCTCTTTGGAATCGGCCATGGCTCAGCGCGGGGGAATCTTGGGGCGGTAACGCGCCACCCGGGCCGCACCGGACAACGCCCGCGTGCGAACACCGGCACGAGCCTTGTACCACTGGGGGACGGCCTGGCGCTTGAGGCGGAAGTTTTTCTTCGGCCGGCGGTATTGGGGATAGACGGGGCTGCCGATCGAGGACGAGTCGGCCAACGAATCCGATGACGACGTGCCACCCAGCCCGGCGGTCACCTCGGCCCAGTCGCGCTCGAAGTCGCTGGCGGTGGCGCTGACTTGCGACTCCACCTCGCGCGCGGTCTTCTCGACCGTCTCCTTCATGCGCTTGAGCTCTTCGAGCTCGATGGTGCGGTTGACTTCGGCCTTGACGTCGGCGACGTAGCGCTGCGCCTTGCCCAGCAGCGCACCCACCGTGCGGGCCACGCGCGGCAGCTTCTCGGGGCCGATGACGACGAGCGCCACGACACCGATGAGGGCGAGCTTGGAGATGCCGAGGTCGATCATGCGGGAGTGGCCGCGATCACGACTTGGTCTTGGCGTCGACGTCGATGGTGGTCTTCTCGGCCGCCTTGTCCTGGCCGACCTGTGCCGTGGCGGTGGCGGCCGCGTCGGGGGCCGAACCCCCATCCTTCAGGCCATCCTTGAAACCCTTGACGGCGCTGCCGAGATCCGAGCCGATGTTCTTGAGCTTCTTGGTGCCAAACACCAGCACCACGATCAGCAGCACGACCAGCCAGTGCCAAATGGAAAAACTGCCCATGGTTCACTCCAATGACGGGGCTTGCGCCCCATAATGCCTTCGATCCGGTGCGGCCTCCGAGGGTTCACCGCACCGCCAATAGCGCCTGCCGTGATTGTGCCCGAAAGCGCGGCCGTGCGACGAAGACCGGCGGGGCTCACCCCTTGCGCCAGGGCCTCGGCCCGCCGATGACGTGCACATGCAGGTGATGCACCTCTTGCCCGCCGTGCTCGCCGGTGTTGCACACGATGCGAAACCCCCCTTTTGGATACGGCTCGCAGCCCTGCTCCAGCGCCAAGCGCGGGGCCAGCACCATCAGGCGGCCCATGAGGCGCTCGTGCTCGGGCGTGAGCTGCGCCATCGACGGGATGTGCGCCTTGGGCACGATGAGAAAGTGCACCGGCGCCCAAGGGTGGATGTCGTGAAAGGCGGTCAGCTCGTCGTCCTCGTACACCTTGCGGCTGGGGATCTGGCCGGTGACGATCTTGCAAAAGATGCAGTTCGGGTCGTGCGACATGGTCGGTGACATCGTAAGGATGCGGGCGCCTCAAACGGGCATGGGCTTGCGGTCGTTCCAGTACAACAGGCCCTTGACGAGCCGGTACAGCGACCAGATGGCCGCCGCGATCAAAATGACCGCTCCCACGCCGATGAACAGGGTGATGAAGCCGAGCACCGCCCACAACAGGCTCCACCAGAAGGTGCGGATCTGCCAGGTGAAGTGACTCTCGTAGAGGGTGCCGACGACGTCCTCGCGCTTGACGTAGTTGATGATGATGCCGATGAGCGCGGTGACCGCCAAAAACCACGACGCGGCATACAGCAGATACACCGCCAGCGTCAGGCGGCGCAGGCTCTCGAGCTGCTGCGGCGTCGTGGCACGAACGTCGATGATGCGGGGATCATCCATGGGCCGCTCCGGGGTGGGCCGCCTCGCGCTCGCGCGCCTTGCGCAGCGCTTTTTCGTCCAGGCCCGACAAACCCTCGCGGCGCGCGAGTTCGGCCACCACGTCGGCGGGCCCGAGGCCGAAGTGCGCCAGCACGATCAGGCTGTGGAACCACAGGTCGGCCACCTCGCCCACGAGCGCCTGGGCGCTGCCGGCGCCATGCTGCAGGTCCTTGGCGGCCATCACCACTTCGCCCGCTTCTTCCGTGATTTTTTTCAGAAAGGCGTCTGGCCCCTGGTGCAGCAGGCGCGCGACATAGCTGCGCTGCGGGTCGCCGCCAGCGGCGGGCTTGCGGCTGTCGATGACAGCGGCCAGGCGCAGCAGGGTGTCCAGCGGCGGGGCGGTGTCGGTCATGGCCATTCAGCGGTAGATGGTCTCAGGGTCTTTGAGCACGGGGTCGACCGCCTGCCACGCACCCTGCGCCGTATCCAGCCGCTGATAAAAGCAGCTGTGCCGCCCCGTGTGGCAGGCGATGCCCGGGGTGTGGCCGGTTTGCGTGACTTTGAGCAGCACGACGTCGTGGTCACAATCCAAGCGAATCTCGTGCACGCGTTGCACGTGCCCGGACTCCTCGCCTTTGTACCAAAGCCGGCCGCGCGAGCGGCTGTAGTAGACCGCGCGGCCCAGCTCGGCGGTCTTTTGCAGCGCCTCGCGGTTCATCCACGCCACCATCAGCACGTCACCGCTGTCGCGCTCTTGCGCGACCACCGGCACCAGCCCTTGCGCATCCCAGCGCACGTCGTCCAGCCACGTCGTCATGGGTCTAGCGTAGCACGTCCGTCAAGGGGATGGCGGCGGCGTCAGCGCCGCACCGGGATGCCCGCTTCGGCCATGCGCTGCTTGGCCTGGGCGATCGTGTAGGTGCCGTAATGGAAAATGCTGGCCGCAAGCACCGCGTCCGCGCCGCCCTGCTGGATGCCCTCGACCAGGTGCTCCAGGGTGCCGACGCCGCCAGAGGCGATCACAGGGATGTCCACCGCGTCGCTGACGGCACGGGTGAGCGCCAGGTCGAAGCCCGCTTGCGTGCCGTCGCGGTCCATGCTGGTGAGCAGGATTTCGCCCGCGCCCAGAGTGGCCATCTGGCGCGCCCAGGCCACGGCGTCCAGCCCGACGTTTTTGCGGCCGCCGTGCGAATACACGTCCCACCCGGGACCGATGGGCTGGCCGTCGGGGCCGGGCCGCGCCTCATCGGCGGGAGTGCGGCGCTTGGCGTCGATGGCCACCACGATGCACTGCGATCCGTACTTGCCCGAGGCGTCACGGATGACCTGGGGGTTGGCGATGGCCGCGGAATTGAAGCTGACCTTGTCCGCCCCGGCGTTGAGCAGGCGGCGCACATCCTCCACCGTGCGCACGCCACCGCCCACCGTCAGCGGGATGAACACCTGCGAGGCCACCGCTTCGATGATGGGCAGGATCAGGTCGCGCCCGTCGCTGGTGGCGGTGATATCCAGAAATGTGAGTTCGTCGGCGCCTTGGTCGTTGTAGCGCGCGGCGATCTCGACCGGGTCGCCGGCGTCGCGCAGTTGCACGAAGTTGACGCCCTTGACGACACGGCCACCCGTGACGTCCAGACAGGGGATGATGCGCTTGGCCAGCATGGCGTCGGGGCGGCCGTCAGGCGCCCAGTTCGTCGACCAGCCGCACCGCGGCGGCAAAGTCTAGCTCGCCGCTGTAGATGGCGCGGCCACAGATCACGCCCTCCACGCCCTCGGACTCGACCTCGCACAGTCGGCAGATGTCGTCCAGCCCCGACAGGCCGCCCGAGGCGATGACCGGGATGGACAGCGCCTGCGCCAGCCGCACGGTGGCTTCGACGTTGATGCCGGTGAGCATGCCGTCACGGCCGATATCGGTGTAGACGATGGCCTCGACGCCGTAGTCCTCGAACTTGCGCGCCAGATCGACGACCTCGTGGCCGGTGAGCTTGCTCCAGCCGTCGGTGGCCACCTTGCCGTCCCGCGCGTCGAGCCCGACGATGATGTGTCCGCCGAAGGCGCTGCAGGCATCCTGTAAAAAGCCGGGATTCTTGACGGCGGCGGTGCCGATGATGACGTAGCGCAGGCCGGCGTCCAAGTAGCGCTCGATGGTGTCGAGGTCGCGGATGCCACCGCCCAGCTGCACGTCGATGTCGTCGCCGACTTCGCGCAAGATGCTGCGCACGGCGGCTTCGTTGCGGGGCTTGCCCGCGAAGGCGCCGTTCAAGTCCACCAAGTGCAAGCGGGTGGCGCCCTGCTCGACCCAGTGGCGCGCCATGGCGGCGGGGTCGTCGCTAAAGATGGTGGACTGCTCCATGTCGCCTTGCTTGAGGCGCACGCACTGGCCGTCTTTCAGGTCGATGGCGGGGATCAGCAGCATGGCTTTCGGGCGGGGTTGAGGGTTCAGGGATTCCAGTGCAGGAAATTGCGGTACAGGGCCAGCCCTTGGGCGGCGCTCTTTTCTGGGTGGAACTGGGTAGCGAACAGGTTGTCGCGCGCGATGGCGCTGGCAAAGCGCACGCCATACTCGGTCACGCCCACCGCGTGGGCGGGATGCGCCGGGTGCGCATGGTAGCTGTGCACGAAGTAGAAGTAGCTGCCGTCCGGGATGCCCGCCCACAGCGGATGGGCCGGTGGCTGCTCGCTCGCGCCATGCTCGAAGCCGTACCAGACACGGTTCCAGCCCATCTGCGGCACTTTGTAGCGGCTGCCGTCGGGCTGGCGCTGGCCCTGCAGGCGAAAACGCACCACCTCGCCCGCGATCAAGCCCAGGCCGGGGGTGTCGCCTTCCTCGGAATGGTCGAGCAGCATTTGCATGCCGACGCACACACCGAACAGCGGTTTGGTGGCCGCCGCGTGCAGCACCGCCTCGCGCAGGCCGCTGCGCTCGAGCTCGGCCATGCAATCGGGCATGGCCCCTTGCCCGGGCAACACCACGCGGTGGGCGTCGCGCACCACCTGCGGGCTGGCCGTCACGACGACGTCGACCCGATCGCTGGCCCGCGCCGCGTGCATGACCGCCTGCGCCACCGAGCGCAGGTTGCCCATGCCGTAATCGACGACCGCGACCGTCTCGCGCCTGATCGGGGTATACATCGTGCTCGTGGAAGCTGCGTTCGCCTCGTGACCGGTGACGGTGGCGCTCACAAACTGCCCTTGGTCGAGGGCACGGCGTCCCCCAGGCGGGCATCGCGCTCCAGCGCGGCGCGCAGCGCGCGCGCAAACGCCTTGAAGATCGTCTCGCACTGGTGGTGTGCGTTGACGCCCTTGAGGTTGTCGATGTGCAGCGTCACGCCCGCGTGGTTGACGAAGCCCTGGAAAAATTCGGTCACGAGCTGGGTGTCGAACTGCCCGATCATGCCGGCGGTGAAGCGCACGTCCATGTGCAGCCCAGGCCGGCCAGAAAAGTCCACCACCACGCGCGACAGGGCTTCGTCCAACGGCACGTAGGCGTGCCCATAGCGGCGGATGCCGCGCTTGTCACCAACCGCGCGCGCCAGCGCCTGCCCGAGGGTAATGCCGACATCCTCCACCGTGTGGTGGCCGTCGATGTGCAGGTCGCCGCGGCACTCGATTTCCAGATCGATCAGCCCGTGGCGGGCGATCTGATCCAGCATGTGATCGAAAAACCCGATGCCGGTGTCGAGCCGGGCCTGCCCCGTGCCGTCGAGGTCGACGCGCACGCGGATACGGGTTTCGGCCGTGACGCGCTGCACCTCCGCGGTGCGCGGGGTGACGCTGGGAGCGGGTAAGGTAGTCATAGCGAGGGAGGCAGCGCCGCCAGCAGCGCGTCGTTTTCGGCGGGGGTGCCGACGGTCAGCCGCAGGCAGTTGGCCAGCAACGGGTGCATTGTAGAAACATTCTTGACCAAGACGCCACGCGCGCGCAAGCCTGCAAAGGCACGCGCGGCGTCGGGCACGCGCACCAGAATCATGTTCGCCTCGCTGGGATAGGGCCGCACGCCCGGCAGCGCGGCCAGTGCCCCTTGCAGGCGTTCGCGCTCGGCGCGGATGGTGGCCGCCTGCGCGGCGTACACGTCGGCGTGCTCCAGCGCAAACAGCGCGCACTCGGCGTTGAGGGCGCTCACGTTGTAGGGCGGCCGCACTTTGTCGATTTGGGCGATGAGGGGCGCCGCGCCGATCAGGTAGCCCAGCCGAGCGCCCGCCAGCCCGAATTTGGACAGGGTGCGCATGACGAGCACGTGCGCGTGCGCGTCGGGGTCAGCGCGCCATTCGTCCAGCCAGGTGTGGCTGGCAAAGGGTTGGTACGCCTCGTCCACCACCACCAGGCCGCCTGCCGCGCCGACGGCGGTGATGACGCGCCGCATCACCGCCGGATCCCAGCGGTTGGCGGTGGGGTTGTTGGGATACGCCAAATAGGTGATTGCCGGCCGCACGCGCGCGATCGCCTCGACCATGGCCGCCTCGTCAAGCGCGAAGTCGGGTGTGAGCGGCACGCCGTGGAAGGCCAGGCCCTGTAGCTGCGCGCTCATGGCGTACATGACGAAGCCGGGCACCGGCGCCACGATGGCGGCCCCGGGCCGATCGCACGCCAGGGCCAACAAGGCGATCAATTCGTCCGAGCCATTGCCCAGCATGAGCGCCGCACCCGCGGGCAGGTCGACGTGCGCGGCCAGCGCGCGCTTGAGGTCGTCGATGCGCGGCCCCGGATAACGGTGCACGGGCACGCGGCCCAGGCGCTCACCGAGTGCGCGCTGCAGCGGCTCGGACAGCGCGAAGGGGTTTTCCATCGCGTCCAGCTTGATGAGGCCCACGGCATCCTGGATCGCGTAGGCGTGCATGCCCTGCACGTCGTCTCGGATGCGCTGCAGGGCGGCGTCGAGCCGCGCGCTCATGCATCGCCCTCCGAGCACAGGCGCAGCTCGGCCGCGCGCGCGTGCGCAGTCAAGCCTTCGCCATGCGCCAGCACCGCCGCGATGCGGCCCAGCGTCTGCGCGCCGTCGGCACTGACTTCGATGAGGCTCGTGCGCTTCTGGAAGTCGTACACCCCGAGCGGGCTGGAAAAACGCGCCGTGCCGCTGGTGGGCAGCACGTGGTTGGGGCCGGCGCAGTAGTCGCCCAAGCTCTCGCTGGTGTAGGCACCCAGAAAGATCGCGCCCGCGTGCCGCAATAGCGGCTCCCAGCGCTGCGGCTCGCGGCTGGCGATCTCCAGGTGCTCCGGGGCAATGCGGTTGCTGATTGCGCACGCCTCGGCCATGTCGCGCGTGCGAATGAGCGCGCCACGGCCGTTGAGGCTCTTGGCGATGATGTCGGCGCGCGGCATGGTGGGCAACAGGCGGTCGATGGCTGCCTGCACCGCGTCCAGATAGGCCCCATCCGGACACAGCAGGATGGACTGCGCCAGCTCATCGTGCTCGGCTTGGCTGAACAGGTCCATCGCCACCCAATCGGGTGGTGTGGTGCCGTCCGCCAGCACCAGGATTTCGCTAGGCCCCGCGATCATATCGATGCCCACGGTACCAAAAACGTGCTTCTTGGCGCTGGCCACGTAGGCGTTACCCGGGCCGGTGATTTTGTCCACTTTCGGGATGGTGGCGGTGCCATAGGCCAGCGCCGCCACCGCCTGCGCCCCCCCGACGGTGAATGCGCGGCTGACGCCCGCCACGTGCGCCGCGGCCAGCACCAGCGGGTTGCGCTCGCCGCGCGGCGTGGGCACGACCATGACGATCTCCGGCACGCCCGCGACGTGGGCCGGTATCGCGTTCATGAGCACGCTCGACGGGTAGGCCGCCTTGCCACCCGGCACGTAAATGCCGACGCGGTCCAGCGGCGTGACCTTCTGCCCCAGCCGCGTGCCGTCGGCCTCGCGAATCTCCCACGAGCGGCCGCATGCGTCGAGCTGCGCCTCGTGGTAGCGGCGAATGCGCGCGGCCGCCTGTTGCAGGGCGTCGCGCTGCGCGGCAGGCAGGCCATCGAAGGCCTGGCGCAGGACGGGCGCGCCCAACTCCAACTCGGCCACGCTGGCCGCCTCGAGCGCGTCGAAGCGACGCGTGACCTCGAGCACCGCCGCATCACCGCGTGTGCGCACGTCGGCCAGAATTTGCGCGACGCGCGCTTCGATGTCCGCGTCGGTCTCGGCCGACCAGTGCAGGCGCGCCGCGAAGCGTGCCTCGAAATCCGCGTCCGTGGTGTCCAGCCGCAGTGGGCGGGCCAAGAGTCGATCTGCCATGGTCATGATTCCATTGTCGCAGAGCGCTGCGCGACCGCTTGCGCAAAGGCTTGCAGCATGGGGCGGATGCGCTCGCGCTTGAGCTTGAGCGCGGTCGGCCGCACCACCAGCTGCGACGAGATGTCCATGATGCGCTCGACCTCGACCAGCCGGTTGGCCTTGAGGGTATTGCCGGTGGAGACCAAGTCGACGATGGCGTCGGCCAGCCCGGTCAGTGGCGCCAGCTCCATGCTGCCATAGAGCTTGATCAAATCCACGTGCACGCCCTTGCTGGCGAAGAACTCGCGCGCGATCGCCACATATTTGGTCGCCACGCGCAGGCGCGCCCCCTGGCGCACTGCGCGCGCGTAGTCGAAATCGGCCGGCACCGCCACGCTCATGCGGCAGCGGGCGATGCCCAGATCGAGCGGCCGGTACAGACCCACCCGGGCCGCGTCGCCCCAGGTGGCCTCGTGCTCGATGAGCGTGTCCATGCCGCACACGCCCAGATCGGCGCCGCCGTGCTCCACGTAGGTAGGCACGTCGGTGGCGCGCACCAGCACCACACGCACCTCGGGCCGGTTGGTGGGCAGGATCAGCTTGCGCGAGGTCTCGGGGTCTTCGAGCACCTCGATGCCCGCCGCACGCAGCAGCGGCAGGGTCTCGTCGAAGATCCGGCCCTTGGACAGGGCCAGGGTCACGGTGTCGGCACTCATGCGATCCTCTCGATGTCGGCGCCCAGCGCACGCAGTTTGCGCTCCATCTGGTCGTAGCCGCGGTCCAGGTGGTAGATGCGGTCGACCACCGTCTCGCCGTCGGCGACCAATCCGGCGATGACCAGACTGGCCGAGGCGCGCAGGTCGGTGGCCATCACGGTCGCGCCCGACAGCCGCCGCCCCCCCTCGACGAACGCGGTGCGCCCGTCGATGCGGATCTGCGCCCCCAGCCGCACCAGCTCCTGCACGTGCATGAAGCGGTTCTCGAAAATGGTCTCGGTGATGGCGCTGGGCCCCTGCGCGATGGCGTTGAGGGCCATGAACTGCGCCTGCATGTCGGTCGGAAAACCCGGATATTCGGTGGTCCGAAAACTCTGCGCCCGCAACGCCGCACCGCCGGGTGAGCGCACGCGCATACCGTCGGGCTCGGCCTGCACCTGCACGCCGGCGTCGAGCAGTTTGTCGATCACCGCGTCCAAGTGCTCGGCGCGGGCCGCGCGCAGCCACGCCTCGCCCCCGGTAGCCGCCACCGCGCACAAGAACGTCCCCGCTTCGATGCGGTCCGAGACGACCGTGTGCTCGGCAGCCGCAAGCGCTGCCACGCCCTCGATGCGGATGCGGCTGGTGCCGTGGCCCTCGATGCGCGCGCCCATGGCAATCAGCAGCTGCGCCAGATCGACCACCTCGGGCTCCTGCGCGGCGTTTTCCAGCACGGTTTCGCCCTCGGCAAGCGCCGCAGCCATCATCAGGTTCTCAGTGCCGGTGACAGTAACCATGTCCGTGGTGATGCGCGCGCCACGCAGCCGGCTGCGCCCAGCGGGCAGCCGCGCCACGATGTCACCGTGCTCGACCACGATCTCGGCCCCCATGGCCTGCAAACCCCTGATGTGCTGGTCCACCGGGCGCGAGCCGATCGCGCACCCCCCGGGCAGCGACACGCGCGCCTGGCCGCAGCGTGCCAGCAACGGCCCCAGCACCAGGATCGAGGCGCGCATGGTCTTGACCATCTCGTACGGCGCCACCGGCTGCAGCGCGCCGACAGCGTGCAGCGTCATGCCGCCGCGCTCGCCATGCGTGCGCACCTGCACCCCCATGCCCTCCAACAACGCGCGCATGGTGGCCACGTCGCGCAGCCGCGGCACGTTGCGCAGCGTCACCGGCTGGTCGGTCAACAAGGCGGCGCACAGCTCGGGCAGCGCCGCGTTTTTGGCGCCCGAGATCTCCACCTCGCCGTGCAGCCGCTGGCCGCCCCGGATACTGAGCCGCTCCATCGTCACTCCTGCGCTGTGCGGCGGGCGGCCTGCCACTCGGCAGGTGTGTAGGTCTTCATGGACAGGGCGTGCACCTCGTCGGTGTGCATGCGCTGCCCCAGCGTGGCGTACACCATCTGGTGGCGCTGGATGGCGCGGCACCCCTCGAAGGCGGGCGAGACGACGATGGCCATCCAGTGACGGCCATCACCGCTGACCTCCAGGTGTTCGCACGGCAGTCCGGCCGCAATCAGGGCGCGCAGTTGGTCGGCAGTCATGGTCGGTGCTCTCGTGAGGTCTGGCGCTGCAGCGCCCAGCAAAATCAATGGCGTATCTTGTAGCCGATGCGCAGCAGGTGCAGCGTGAGCGCCGCCACGAGGACGAACGCCGTGCCGACCACCGCCAGGCTCAGCCAAGGTGAGACGTCGCTCACCCCAAAAAAGCCGTAGCGCGCACCGTCGATCATGTAAAAAAACGGGTTGAGGTGGCTGACCGCCTGCCAAAACGGCGGCAGCGAGTGGATGGAGTAGAACACGCCGGACAGAAACGTCATGGGCATGATGAGGAAGTTCTGAAACGCCGCCATCTGGTCGAACTTCTCGGCCCACAGGCCGGCGATCACGCCCAGCGCGCCCAACAGACCCGCCCCCAGCACCGCAAACACCCCGATCCACAGCGGATGGGCAAAACGCAACTCGGCCGCCCATGCCGTGACCAACAACACCCCCGTGCCCACGACCAGCCCGCGCAGCACGGACGAGCCGACGTAGGCGACGAACCAGGCCCAGTGCGACAGCGGTGCCACCAGGATGAAGACCAGGTTGCCCATGATCTTGCTCTGGATGAGGCTGGACGAGCTGTTGGCAAAGGCATTTTGCAGCAGACTCATCATCGCTAGCCCAGGCAGCAAAAACGCGGTGTAGCCCACGCCGTCGTAGACCTGCACGTGCTCTTCGAGCACGTGGCCAAAGATCAGCAGGTACAGCATGGCGGTCACGATGGGCGCGGCCACCGTCTGGAACGCCACTTTCCAGAAGCGCAGCACCTCCTTGCGCAGCAGGGTTTGCCAGCCACTCATGCCGGCGCCTCCGCAGTCGGCTGTACGGCCATGAAATCCAGAAACACATCTTCCAGGTCGGCCTTGTGCACCTCGATGTCTTCCATCACGACGCCCGCTTGGCGCAACGCCGCCAGCGTCTGCTCGACCTCGTAGGCGTCGTGCACCTTGATCTGCTTGATGCGCCCGGTCACGCGCGCGCGCGCCGCCAGCGCCGCCGGCAGCATCTGATCTGTCTTGAAGCGCAACACGTTGGCCGACGCGCGTTTGAGCAAATCCGCCGTGCGCTCCAGGGCGATCACGCGCCCGGCGCGCAGCATCGCGATGCGGCCACACAGCGCCTCGGCCTCTTCCAGGTAGTGCGTGGTCAACAGCACGGTGCTGCCCTCACGGTTGAGGCGCGAAATGAACGCCCACAGCGTTTGGCGCAGCTCGACGTCCACGCCCGCCGTCGGCTCGTCGAGCACGATGACCGGCGGCCGGTGCACCAACGCCTGCGCCACCATGACCCGCCGCTTCATACCACCGGACAATTGCCGCATATTGGTGTCGGCCTTGTCGGTCAAGCCCAGCCCGGCCAGCAGCTCGTCGATCCAGGCGTCGTTGCCGCGGATGCCGAAGTAGCCCGACTGAAAGCGCAGCGCCTCGCGCACGGTGAAGAAGGGGTCGAACACCAGCTCCTGCGGCACGATGCCTAAGCGCCGCCGCGCCTGCATGGGATCGGCATGCACATCGATCCCGAACACCGCCACGCGCCCGCTGCTGGGTCGGCTCAACCCGGCCAGGATACTGATGAGCGTGGTCTTGCCCGCGCCATTGGGGCCGAGCAGGCCGAAAAATTCGCCCGCTTCGATGTCGAACGCCACGTCTTGCAGGGCGTGCAAGAGCCCGCGTGGCGTGTCGAAACGCTTGCTGACGTGATCGAATCGGACGGCGGCGGACATAAACCCGCCATTCTACGACGGCAGCAGCTCCGCCACCCCATACAGGCCTGCCAGTACCCGCGCCCGGGGCGGCAAGCCGCTCACCTGCCAGTCGCCCCCGCGGGCGAGCACCTCGCGCCGCACGGCCAGCAGCGCCGCCAGCGCCGAGGAATCGAACTCCTGCAGCGCCGCGGCATCCACCCGCGCCACGAACGGGGCGGGCGACACGGCCGCGAGCGCGGCACGGCAGCGCGCCACGTAATCCTCGGCCTGTGCGTGGGTCAGGGTGGCGGGCAGCGGCGGCAGGGGAGTGACGAGTGCCTCGGCCATGCCGATTTAGCTCCGCTGCGCGTTGGCGTTGGCGCGGTTGCGCTCGGCCAGCGCGGCGATCAGCCCGTCGATGCCCTTGGCCGCGATCTCCTGCGCGAACTGTGTGCGGTACGTCTCGACCAGCCACACCCCCATGACGTTGAGGTCGTACACCTTCCAGCCGGTGGGCGTCTGTTCGAGCCGGTAGTCGAGCTGGATCGGGTCGCCCTTGCCGCCGCGAATCTCGGAGCGCACCACGACCTCGGTCGCGTCGGGTGCCGCACGCAGGGGGCGAATGACCAGCGTCTGGTCGCGAATCTGGGTCAGCGCGCCCGAGTAGGTACGCACCAGCAGGATTTTGAACTCCGCCATCAGGCGCTGGCGCTGCTCAGGCGTGGCTTGCCGCCAGAAGCGCCCGACGGCCGACGCGGTCATGCGCTCGAAGTTGACGTGTGGCATGAGCCGGGTGTCGACCAGCTCCATGATGCGCGCGATGTCACCGTTGCGCAGGGCGGGGTCGCGCTTGACGGCCTCGAACACTTCGGTGCCCACGCGCTGGATGAGCGCATCGGGCGCTTCCATCGCCAGGGCGCGGGCGTGGGGTTGCCACGCCAGGGTCGCCGCGAGCGCAACGGCCGCGCTGGTGATCCACCAGCGGCGGCGGTTCATCACGGCCGCTACCGGGCGGGTCGGAGATACAAGGGTCGTTTGCATATCCATTCGGTTCAGAAAAGACGCGCCGGGTTCCGGACTGTTACCACTGGTGACGTCGGCGCGTCACTCGTCGTCGCCACGCGAGGCATCGATCTGGCGCTGACGGCGCGCCAGGTAGGCATCGCGCGTAAACCCGTACTTGTCCAACGCCGCCTGCTCCAGCAGTTCCCCCGCGCGCAGCAGCGAGGCGCGCGTATCGACCAAGCGCAGCGCTTGCGCGCTATTGCGCGTGGCGACATCGTCCACCCCTTGCGAGACGGGGTCGCCGCGCCGGTCGACGGGCAGTGCGACCGTCTCGCGCACGGTGGACGGCCCCAGCAGCGGCAGCACCAGATAGGGGCCAGGCGGCACGCCCCATCGACCCAGCGTGTGACCAAAATCGAGCGTCGTGCGCGGGATGCCCATCTCACTGGCAATGTCGAGCACACCCCCGAGGCCCAGGAAGGTGTTGACGCTAAAGCGCATGAAATTCTCGGCCGCTGGCTGCGGGCGCGCTTGCAGCGCGGCGTTGAGCGCCGACCAGGCATCGCGCAGGTTGGCAAAGAAGTTGCCCACCCCCGTGCGCACGGGCGACGGCACCACCGCCACATATCCCTGCGCCACGGGCCGCAGCACGGCGGTATCGACCGCCTCGTTGAACTGGTAAACGCCGCGATTGAACGGCTCGAGCGGATCGCGCGGGTTGGCATCCGGCCCGGTGGCACAGCCCGAGATAGCGATCGCGGCCACCGCCAGCATCGCGGCACCCGACCGGCGCCAGCGGATGACCATTTCTCGGTTCATTGTGCACCTCCCGCTTCGGCGGCCTTGTTGAAGAGGAATTGACCGATCAGGTTTTCCAGCACCACGGCCGACTGGGTGTGGGTGACCACGTCACCTTCGGACAGGTTGGCGTCCGCGCCGCCGGGCTCGATCCCCACATACTGCTCGCCCAGCAGGCCGCTGGTCAGAATCTTGAGCGAGCTGTCCTTCGGGAAAGCATACCGCGATTCGAGCGCCAGCACCACGCGCGCCTGATACGTCTGGTCGTCGAACGCGATCGACTCCACCCGCCCTACCACCACACCGGCGCTGCGCACCGCCGCCTTGGGCTTGAGCGAGCCGACGTTGTCGAACGTCGCCGTGACGCGGTAGGTGGGGTTGAAGCTCAGGTTCAACAGGTTGGCGGCCTGCAGGGCCAAAAAAAGGATGGCGACCGCCCCGATCAGCACGAACAGCCCCACCCACACGTCGATTTTGGATCGCTGCATCACTCCACGTTCCTCGCTCAGTCAGATGGTGAACATCATCGCCGTCAGGATGAAATCCAAGCCCAGCACCGTCAGCGACGCCATGACCACCGTGCGCGTGGTGGCGCGCGACACCCCTTCGGGCGTCGGGTGCGATTCGAACCCCTGCAGCAGGGCAATGAACGTCACCGCGATGCCGAACACCACGCTCTTGATCATGCCATTGCCGACGTCGGCCCACACGTCGACACCGCCTTGGATCTGGCTCCAGAACGCGCCGCCGTCGACCCCGATCATGAGTACCCCGACCACCCAGCCACCGATGATCCCCATGGCGCTGAAGACCGCCGCCAGCAGCGGCATGACGATGACCCCGCCCCAAAACCGCGGCGCAAGCACGCGGTCGATGGGATCCACCGCCATCATTTCCATGACGCTCAACTGCTCGCCGGCCTTCATCAGGCCGATCTCGGCGGTCAGCGAGGTGCCGGCCCGCCCGGCGAACAGCAGCGCGGTGACCACGGGCCCCAGCTCGCGCACCAGGCTCAACGTCACGAGCAGGCCCAGCGCCTCGGACGAGCCGTAGCGCTGCAGCGTGTAGTAGCCCTGCAGCCCAAAGACGAAACCCACGAAGAGCCCCGAGACCGCGATGATCGACAGCGAATAGTTGCCCAAGAAGTGAATCTGGTCGCGGATCAGCCCGAAGCGCCGCCAACTCGCCCACGTGCCCAGCAACAGGCGCACGAACAACCGCGCGCCCAGCCCCAGGTCGGCCAGTTTGGCGCGCACGGCAAAGCCGATATCGGCGGGATGCCACCCTTTCATGCCTGTCGCCCTCCCCGCAGCGTGGGGCCGAAATCCTCGGCCACCGAAACGGCCGGATAGTGAAAACGCACCGGGCCGTCGGGCGACGCGGTCACGTACTGGCGAATGAGCGGGTCCTCGCTGTGCCGCACCTCGTCTGGCGTGCCCTGCATCGCCACGCGCCCGTTGGCCAGCACGATGATGTGGTCGGCCACCGCGAAGGTGGACTCCAGCTCGTGCGAGACCATGATGCTGGTCAGGCCCAGCGTGTCGTTGAGCTGCCGAATCAGCCGCGCAGCCGTGCCCAACGAGATCGGGTCCAAGCCCGAAAACGGCTCGTCATACATGATCAGCTCCGGATCGAGCGCGATGGCGCGCGCCAGCGCCACGCGGCGCGCCATGCCGCCGGAGAGTTCGCCCGGCATCAGGTCGCGCGCGCCGCGCAAACCGACGGCGTGCAGCTTCATGAGCACGATGTCGCGAATCAGCGGCTCCGACAGCCGGGTGTGCTCGCGCAGCGGAAAGGCCACGTTGTCGAAGACCGACATGTCGGTAAAGAGCGCGCCGAACTGAAACAGCATGCCCATGCGCCGCCGCACCGCGTACAGACCGTCGCGGTCGAGCGCGCCGACGTCTTGTCCGTCGAACAGCACCTGGCCGCTGCGGGCCCGCAACTGCCCACCGATGAGCCGCAGCAGCGTCGTCTTGCCCCCACCCGAGGTTCCAATCAGCACGGTGACCTTGCCACGGGGCACGTGCAAGCTCACGTCGTCGAGCACGGGACGCCCATCCCCGTACCCGAAGGTGACGCGGCGCAGCTCGACGAGGGGGGACTCGATCATGGATGCAAAAAATAACAACAGCCGGTGGCTCCGGCTGCCGAATCATACGGGATAACCCGCAAGCGCGTCGCACGGGCGCGATCGCGGGCTTGCGCGTCAGCGGGGCAACAAAGAGTGCCCCATCAGGTACTCGTCGACCGCGCGCGCGGCCTGGCGGCCCTCGCGGATCGCCCACACCACCAGCGACTGGCCGCGCCGCATGTCGCCCGCGGCAAACACCTTGGGCACGTTGGTCGCGTAGCCGCCGTTGGCCTCGGTGTGCGCCTTGGCGTTGCCGCGTGCATCCTTCTCGACGCCGAAGGCATCCAGCACGGTAGAAATCGGCGACACGAAGCCCATCGCCAGCAGCACCAAGTCGGCCTTGTATTCTTTCTCGGTGCCAGGAATCTCGACCAGCTTGCCGTCCTTGAGCTCGACGTGCACGGTGCGCACGCCCGTAACCTTGCCGTTTTTGCCGATGAAGGCTTTGGTGGCGATGGCGAACTCGCGCTGGCAGCCTTCCTCGTGACTGGTGCTGGTGCGCAGCTTCAGCGGCCAGTAGGGCCAGGTCAGCGGCTTGTTTTCCTGCTCGGGCGGCTGGGGCATGACCTCGAATTGCGTCACGCTGGCCGCACCGTGCCGGTTGCTGGTGCCCACGCAGTCGCTGCCGGTGTCGCCCCCGCCGATGACGATGACGTGCTTGCCGGTGGCGGTGATTTGCTTTTTGAGCTTGTCGCCGGCGTTGACCTTGTTTTGCTGCGGCAAGAACTCCATCGCGAAATGGATGCCATCGAGCTCGCGGCCCGGCACCGGCAGGTCGCGCGGCTGCTCGGCCCCGCCGCACAAGAGCACGGCGTCGAACTCGGCCTTCAGTTGCTCCGGCGCAATGACCTCGCGCGCGTCATTGTTCACCTTGACGCCCTCGGGCAGCGTGCCCACCAGCACCCGGGTGCGGAAAGTCACCCCTTCGGCCTGCATCTGCTCGACGCGGCGGTCGATGAGCCACTTCTCCATCTTGAAGTCGGGGATCCCGTAGCGCAGCAGCCCGCCGACGCGGTCGTTCTTTTCGAACACCGTCACGTCGTGCCCCGCGCGCGCGAGCTGCTGGGCTGCCGCCAGTCCGGCGGGACCAGAGCCGACCACCGCCACCTTTTTGCCGGTCTTGACCTTGGGCGGCTGAGGCAGCACCCAGCCCTCGGCCCAGGCGCGGTCGATGATGGCGTGCTCGATCGACTTGATCCCCACCGGATCGTCGTTGATGTTGAGCGTGCACGCCGCCTCACAGGGCGCCGGGCAGATGCGCCCGGTGAACTCGGGGAAGTTGTTGGTGGTGTGCAACACCTCGATCGCGTTCTTCCATTCGCCCCGATAGACGAGGTCGTTGAAGTCCGGGATGAGGTTGTTGACCGGGCAGCCGTTGTTGCAAAACGGCGTGCCGCAGTCCATGCAGCGGGCGCCCTGGATCTTGGCCTGCGCCTCGTCCAGCCCGATGACGAACTCGCGATAGTGCTTGACGCGCTCCTGCGGGGGCTGGTAGCCCTCCTCGACGCGCGCGTATTCCATGAAGCCAGTGATCTTACCCATGATCGATTGCCTCGTCAGTCGATGAACGGCGCCGCCTTCACGCGGCCGGCGCGGTCTTGCGGGACTTGCCCGCCGATTTGGCAGGCGCGGCCTCGGCCGCTACCTCGGCGGCCGACTGCTTGGCGGCCAGCTCGCCTAGGGCGCGCTTGTACTCGTGCGGGAACACCTTGACGAAGCGCGTGCGCGCCGTCGCCCAGTCGTCCAACAGGGCGCGCGCCTTGGTGGAGCCGGTCCAGCGGTGGTGCTCCTCCAGCAACTGGCGCAATTGCGCCTCGTCGGTCATGCCGCGGTGCCAGATGGCGCGATCGACCGTGGCCTCCTGCTCGGCGGCCGAGACCACGCGGTCGAGCGCCACCATCGCCGTGTTGCAGCGCTTGGCAAACAGGCCGTCTTCGTCGTAGACGTAGGCGATACCACCGCTCATGCCGGCGGCAAAGTTGCGCCCCGTCTTGCCCAGTACGACGACGGTACCCCCGGTCATGTACTCACAGCCGTGGTCGCCGGTGCCCTCCACCACCGCGGTGGCGCCGGACAGCCGCACGGCGAAACGCTCACCAGCGACGCCGCGGAAGAACGCCTCGCCGCGCGTCGCACCGTACAGCACCGTGTTGCCCACGATGATGTTGTGGCCCGCATCCCCGCGGAAGTCGATGCTGGGGCGCACCACGATGCGCCCACCCGACAGACCCTTGCCAGTGTAGTCGTTGGCGTCGCCGATCAGGTACAGCGTGATGCCCTTGCACAGGAAGGCGCCGAACGACTGGCCACCCGTGCCCTCCATCTGGATGCGGATGGTGTCGTCAGGCAACCCCTCCGGGTGGTGGCGCGTGACCTCGCCCGACAGCATCGCGCCCACCGTGCGGTTGACGTTGCGCACGCTCTCGATGAAGTGCACCTTCTCGCCACGCTCGATAGCAGGACGGGCCTTTTCGATCAGCCGCACGTCCAGCGCCCGATCCAGCCCGTGATCCTGGGTTTCGACGTGGCGGCGCGCCACGCCGTCGGCCACCGGCGGCTGGTGCAGCAGGCGGCTGTAGTCCAGCCCCTTGGCCTTCCAGTGCTCGATGCCACGGCGCATGTCGAGCAAGTCGGTGCGGCCCACCAGGTCGTCGAACTTGCGGATGCCCAGCTGCGCCATGATGGCGCGCACCTCTTCGGCCACGAAGAAGAAGTAGTTGACCACGTGCTCGGGCTTGCCGGCAAACTTGCGGCGCAACACCGGGTCTTGCGTGGCCACACCCACCGGGCAGGTGTTGAGGTGGCACTTGCGCATCATGATGCAGCCCTCGACCACCAGCGGCGCGGTGGCGAAGCCAAACTCATCGGCCCCCAGCAGCGCGCCGATAACGACGTCGCGCCCGGTCTTGATCTGCCCGTCCACCTGCACGCGGATGCGACCGCGCAGGCGGTTGAGCACCAGCGTTTGCTGCGTCTCGGCCAAGCCGATTTCCCACGGGCTGCCCGCGTGCTTGATGGACGACCAGGGCGACGCGCCCGTGCCGCCGTCATGGCCGGCGATGACCACATGGTCGGCCTTGGCCTTGGCCACGCCAGCGGCGATCGTCCCCACACCCGCCTCGGCCACCAGCTTGACCGAAATGTCGGCGCGCGGGTTGACGTTTTTCAGGTCGTGGATGAGCTGCGCCAAATCCTCGATGGAGTAGATGTCGTGGTGCGGCGGCGGGCTGATCAGGCCCACGCCCGGCACGGAGTAGCGCAAATAGCCGATGTAGGGCGACACCTTGCTGCCGGGCAGCTGACCGCCTTCGCCGGGCTTGGCACCCTGCGCCATCTTGATCTGGATCTGGTCGGCACTCACCAGGTATTCGGCCGTCACACCAAAGCGGCCAGAGGCCACCTGCTTGATCTTGGAGCGCAGGCTGTCGCCGTCTTGCAGCTCGATGTCGACCTCGACCTTGTCGCGGCCGATGATCGAACCCACGGTCTCGCCCTTGCGGATCGGGATGCCCTTGAGCTCGTTGCGGTAACGCGCCGGGTCCTCGCCCCCCTCACCGGTGTTGGACTTGCCGCCGATGCGGTTCATCGCGATGGCCAGCGTGGTGTGCGCCTCGGTGGAAATCGACCCCAGCGACATGGCGCCGGTGGCGAAGCGCTTGACGATCTCGGACGCGGGCTCGACCTCGTCGATCGGAATCGCCTTGGCCGGATCGACCTTGAACTCGAACAGCCCACGCAGCGTCATGTGCCGGCGCGACTGGTCGTTGATGAGCTGCGCGTACTCTTTGTAGGTGGCGAAGTTGCCCGCACGCGTGGCGTGCTGCAGCTTGGCGATCGCATCTGGCGTCCACATGTGCTGCTCGCCATGGGCGCGCCACGCGTATTCGCCACCGACGTCGAGCATGTCGCGCATCGGCAGGTCGTTGCTGTACGCCTGTCGGTGCCAGCGGATGGCCTCCTCGGCGATTTCGAACACGCCGATGCCCTCGACCCGGCTGGGCGTGCCGGTGAAGTACTTGTCGATGGTCGCGCTGTTGATGCCCACCGCCTCGAACAACTGCGCGCCACAGTAGCTCATGTAGGTGGACACGCCCATCTTGGACATGATCTTGGACAGCCCCTTGCCCACCGCCTTGATGTAGTTGGCGATCGCCTTGTCGGCCGATAGGTCACCGGGCAAATCCTTGTGGATGGCGCGCAGCGTCTCGAACGCCAAGTAGGGGTAGACCGCCTCCGCCCCGTAGCCGGCCAGCACCGCGAAGTGGTGCACCTCGCGCGCGCTGCCCGTCTCCACCACCAGACCGGTGGCGGTGCGCAGCCCCTCGCGCACCAGGTGCTGGTGGATGGCAGAGAGCGCCAGCAGCGCGGGCACCGCCACCCGCTCGCGGTTGACGCCGCGGTCACTGACGATGAGGATGTTGCTGCCGCTGCGGATGGCGTCGACCGCCTCCGCGCACAGCGAGGCGAGCTTGGCCTCCACCCCCTCCTTGCCCCAGGCAACCGGGTAGGTGATGTCCAGCGTGGTGCTGCGGAATTTGCCACCGGTGCGGCGCTCGATGTCGCGCAGTTTGGCCATGTCGGCGTCGCTGAGCACGGGCTGGCTGACCTCCAACCGCATCGGCGGGTTGACCTGGTTGATGTCGAGCAGGTTGGGGCGGGGGCCGATGAACGACACCAGCGACATCACGATCGCCTCGCGGATCGGGTCGATCGGCGGGTTGGTGACCTGCGCGAATAGCTGCTTGAAGTAGTTGTACAGCGGCTTGGGCCGGTCCGACAGCACCGGCAGCGGGCTGTCGTTGCCCATCGAGCCCACGCCTTCTTCGCCGTTCTGGGCCATTGGCGCCATCAGGAACTTGATGTCCTCTTGCGTGTAGCCGAACGCCTGTTGCAAATCGAGCAGGTTGGCGTCCACCCGCTCCATCGCCGCCTGGGACGATTCATCCGCCACCGCCTTGACGCTGGCCTCGTCGTCGCCGGCCACCGGGCGCTCCACGTCGTCTAGGCGGATGCGCAGGTTTTCGATCCACTGCTTGTACGGCTTGGCGTTGGCCAGGGTCGCCTTGATTTCCTCGTCGTCGATCATGCGGCCCTGTTCCAGATCGATGAGGAACATCTTGCCCGGCTGCAAGCGCCACTTGCGCACGATCTTGCTCTCGGGCACCGGCAGCACGCCCGATTCGGACGCCATGATCACCATGTCGTCATCGGTGATGCAATAGCGCGACGGCCGCAAGCCGTTGCGGTCCAGCGTGGCCCCGATCTGGCGCCCGTCCGTGAACACGATCGACGCCGGCCCATCCCACGGCTCCAGCATCGCGGCGTGGTACTCATAGAACGCGCGTCGGCGCTCGTCCATCAGCGTATGCTGCTCCCACGGCTCGGGGATCATCATCATCACCGCGTGCGCCAGTGGATAGCCCGCCATCGCCAGCAACTCCAGGCAGTTGTCGAACGTCGCGGTGTCCGACTGCCCGGCAAAACTGATGGGGTAGAGCTTCTTCAGATCCGGGCCCAGCACCGGCGAGCTCATGACGCCCTCGCGCGCGCGCATCCAGTTGTAGTTGCCCTTGACGGTGTTGATCTCGCCGTTGTGCGCCACGTAGCGGTAGGGGTGCGCCAGCGGCCACTCGGGGAAGGTGTTGGTGGAGAAGCGCTGGTGCACCAACCCCAGCGCCGAGACGCAGCGCGGGTCTTGCAAGTCGCGGTAGTACTCACCCACCTGGTTGGCCAGCAGCAGCCCCTTGTAGACGACGGTGCGGCTGCTCATGCTGGGCACGTAGTACTCTTTGCTGTGCGTCAGCTGCAGGCGCTGGATGGCGGCGCTGGCCGTCTTGCGGATGACGTACAGCTTGCGCTCGAGCGCATCTTGCACGATGACGTCGCTGCCGCGGCCGATGAACACCTGGCGAATGATCGGCTCGGTCTGGCGCACGGCGGGCGACATCGGCATGTCGCGGTTGACCGGCACGTCGCGCCAGCCCAGCAGCACCTGGCCCTCGGCCTTGATCGCGCGCTCCATCTCTTGCTCGCAAGCCAGGCGCGAGGCGTGCTCCTTGGGCAAAAAGATCATGCCCACGCCGTATTCACCCGGCGGCGGCAGGGTCACGCCCTGCTTGGCCATCTCCTCGCGGTAGAGCTGGTCCGGGATCTGGATCAGGATGCCCGCGCCGTCACCCATCAGCGGATCAGCCCCGACCGCGCCGCGGTGGTCGAGGTTTTCCAGAATCTTGAGCGCCTGGGTGACGATGTCGTGGCTCTTGTGTCCCTTGATGTGGGCGACGAAGCCGACACCGCAGGCATCGTGTTCATGGGCAGCGCAGTACAGCCCGTGCTGCTCGGCAGTGGATTGGGGGGTAGCGGTCACGCCTGACTCCTTGGCCGGGTTGACGAAAGACGAAGGGCCACAGGATAGTGCATTGCAGCATAACGGGCAAGCACTTTTTTTGGGGTCAGATCACAATTTCATTGACACCGCAGCCTTCTCGTAATTATTTGGGGACAGATCATTGACCACCTTGCGTGGGCGCCCAGGCCGCGCCGGTTCGGTGCGGCGGCCAGTCTGGGCCTGCAACGCCGCCAAAAAGGTGGCATCCCCTACCGGCCACCCCTTGAGAGCGGCCTCGCGCAGGCGCTGCGCCTGCTGCCGGGACAGCCCCTCCTGCACCAGGCGGCGGTAGGCCGCTTCGCGCGCAAACGGCGTGTCGCCCAGCGACCACCAGGCGGCAGGGGGCGTCACGGCCCGCTGCGGCTCGGCGCCCACGTAATGGCGGTGACTCGACCAACGCCAGGCCTCCGGCGTGGCGGCCAATCCCTCGCTCACCGGCTCCTGGTCCAAAAAGACCAATGCCGGCAGCACCCAGTCGGGCGCCAGCACCGCCGCCCGGTAGCGACCGTCCCACAGGGTGCCGCGCCGCCCATGGCGCTGGTTGAAGCGGCGCACATAGGTTCGCCCGAGCGCCTGCATCCAACGCGACAGCGCCCCGTCGAAGCACGGTGTGACCAGCATCCAAAGAGCCGACACCAGCAGCGCGTGGCCATGCCACTCCACGCCCTCGCGCACCGCGCCCTCCGCCATCGACGCCAGCCACGCTTGGCGGTCGTCGTCGTCGACAAAGACGGGCTGCCCGTTGTGCCCGCGCCACACCACCAGATGGGCCGCGTCCGTCACCGCCAGCCGGGGCAAGCGTGCCATGTCGCCGGGCTCCGTGCGTCAGGTAAACAGCCGCTCGCCGGTCAGGCGCTCGTGCTCACGGATCGCAAACCGGTCGGTCATGCCGGCGATGTAGTCCGCCACCTGCCGCCGCAGCGACAGCCCGGGGCGCCGGGCACCCGTTGGCAGCAGCGACGGATCGGCGCAATAGGCCTGGTACAGATCAGCCACGATACGCCGCGCCCGTCCGGTCGTCTCCAACACCTGGGGGTGGCGATACAAGTGCGTGAGCAAAAACCGCTTGAGGGCGGCGGACGCCTCGCGCATCGCGGGCGAAAAGCCCAGCAGGGGCGCGCGCGATCGCACGTCGTCGAGCGAGCGGACGTCGGCCTCGCGCAACGCCTGCCGCGTGGCGTCGATCACGTCGTACACCTGGGCACTGAGCATGCGGCGGATCGTCTCGTAGAGCAACCGCCGGCCCTGTAGCCGTGGATGATCGGCCAAGGCAGCACGCCGGTGGTGGTCGAACAGCGCCACCGCCTCCAGCTGCTCCAGCGTCAGCAGCCCGCTGCGCACGCCGTCGTCGATGTCGTGCGCGTTGTAGGCAATCTCGTCGGCCACGTTGGCCAACTGCGCCTCCAGCGACGGCGATTGCCCGCGCAGAAAGCGGGCCCCTACGCCGCCGGGCTCGCGCGCCTCCAGCCACTGGGCGTTGGCGCGGGAGCAGTGCTTGAGGATGCCCTCGCGTGTTTCGAAGCACAGGTTCAGGCCGTCGAAGTCCGGGTAGCGCTCCTCCAGCGCATCCACCACGCGCAGGCTCTGCAGGTTGTGCTCGAAGCCGCCATACGGCTCGTCCTCGCCGGGTGGCTCCAGCGCCGCTGGGCCCGTGTCCTCGTGCAGGCAGGCGTTGAGCGCGTCTTGCCCCGCGTGCCCAAACGGGGTGTGACCCAGGTCGTGCGCGAGCGCGATCGCTTCCACCAAATCCTCGTGCAGCCCCAGCGGCCGAGCGATGCTGCGCCCGAGCTGCGCCACCTCCAGCGAATGGGTCAGCCGCGTGCGAAACAGGTCGCCCTCGTGGTTGAGAAAGACTTGGGTTTTGTACACCAGGCGCCGAAACGCGGTCGAGTGGATCACGCGGTCCCGGTCGCGCTGAAAATCGTTGCGCGTCGGCGCCGCCGGCTCGGGGTGACGGCGGCCGCGACTGCGTGCCGGATCACACGCGTAGGGTGCCAGCATCGGTGTCGCCTCCACCCGCCGCGCAGGCCTCGATCACTTCGGCCACCACCGCGTCGGGCACCGCACGCACGAACGCCTGGCCGCGCTCATCGACAACGACGAAGCGGATCTCGCCCGCCTCGGCCTTTTTGTCCACGCGCATCAGCGACAGGTAGCGCGCCGCGTTGTCGGGCGCCAGCACCGGCGCGCGTGTGGGCAGCCCCGCCGCCGCGACAAGGCGCGTCAGCCGCTCGACATACGCTGGCGACACCAAGCCCAGCCGCTGAGACAGCACGGCGGCCATCACCATGCCGCAGCCCACCGCCTCGCCGTGCAACCACTGGCCATAGCCCAGTCCGGCCTCGATCGCGTGAGCGAAGGTATGCCCAAAATTGAGGATCGCTCGCAGGCCCGACTCGCGCTCGTCCTGCCCGACCACGGCCGCCTTGATCTCGCAACTGCGGCGCACCGCGTGGGCCACGATCGCCGGCTCGCGCGAGCGCAACGCCTCGATGTGGGCCTCGATCCAGTCCAAAAACACGGAGTCGTGGATCGGCCCGTATTTGATCACCTCCGCCAGGCCGGCGCAGTACTCGCGCTCGGGCAGCGTCGCCAACGTCGCCAGGTCGCACACCACCCGGACCGGCTGATAAAAGGCGCCGATCATGTTTTTGCCCAACGGGTGGTTGATCGCGGTCTTGCCGCCCACCGACGAATCCACCTGCGCCAGCAGCGTCGTGGGCACCTGCACGAACGGCACCCCGCGCATGTAGCAGGCGGCGGCAAAACCGGTCATGTCGCCGACGACGCCCCCGCCCAACGCCAACAGCACGGTTTTGCGATCGCACCCGTGCGTGAGCAGCGCATCGAAAATCCGGTTCAGCGTCGCCCAATCCTTGGTCGCCTCGCCATCGGGCAGCACGACCTCCAGCACGCGGGCATAGTGCGGCGCGAGCGCCGCGCGCAGCCGCGCCGCGTACAGCGGCGCCACGATCTCGTTGCTGACCACGACCGCGGTCGAGGCCCGCGGCAGTCCGGCCCAGGTCTGCGGATCGTCGAGCAGGCCGTGCCCAATGAATATCGGGTAGCTGCGCTCACCCAGCTCGATGGTGACCGTGTGCAACAGGGTGGCCGGCGGCGCCGGATCGACGGAAGAACGGGAGGCGACCATACCCCCGAGTTTAGCGGGCCGCGCCGGCGGCCGAATCCGGCACAGCCGCATCGGCGCCCAACTCCAGCTGCATCAAAATCGTGTTGACCAGCGTGGCGACCGACGGGCGGCCCGTCTCGATCACGTAATGCGCCGTCTCGCGATACAGCGGGTCGCGCGCCGCATACAGCTCGCGCAACCGCTGCGCCGGATCGGCCACCTGCAGCAGCGGGCGTGTGCGGTCGTGGCGCAGGCGGCGCATCAAGGCATCAGGGGTCGAACACAGATAAAACACCCGCCCCCGCTCGCGCAGCCGCTGCCGGTTCGCGGGCCGCAACACTGCCCCCCCACCGGTGGACAGCACGCACGGCCCGCCCTGCGTGAGTTCGTCGATCACCGCCTCCTCCAAGTCGCGAAAGGCCTGCTCGCCCTCGCGCTCAAAAAATTCGCGAATGCTGCAGCCGATGCGCTCCTCGATCACCTGGTCGGAATCGAGAAACGGCACCTGCAGCCGCCGCGCGAGCTGGCGGCCGACGGTGGTCTTGCCCGCGCCGGGCAGGCCAATCAAAACCAATCGAATCACTGCGCGGTATCCTGGCCTTCCAAAATGACCGGAGTAATGAAGATCAGCGTCTCTTTTTTCTCCACCTTGTTGGCCCGCACCTTGAAAAGATTACCAATTCCGGGGAGATCGCCGAGGACAGGAACCTTATCCACATCATTGGACTCTTCCTGTTCAAAAATCCCACCAATCATGACGGTACCACCATTGTCGACCATCACCTCCGTGTTGATTTCTTTGACTGCGAGACTCGCCCCAGCCGCACTCAAACTTTGCACACGATTTTTTGTGATATTGAGTTTCAGCAAAACTTTCCCACTAGGAGTGATCTGGGGCTCAACGTCGAGCTGCAAATTCGCATCGACCGTCTCTACACGTGGGGCAGCGTTGTTGCCGCCAGGCAGGATGAGCTTGAGTTGATCGCCCTGTTTGATCTTGGACTTACTCAAGTCACCCGTCACCAACCGAGGGCTGGAGATGATCCGACCACGAGAATCCGACTCGAGCGCCGACAACTCCAACGTTAGGAATCGAGTGGCATTGGGGCTGAAGATGGAGGCTGCAAACGTTGGAACTGCCGCACCCGTCGCCAAAGCGTTGGGCGCAGGCAGGTTGACCATCGCCGCTGGCGGATTACCGGACAAGGTTTGCGAGCTTGGCGATGCACCGATTTGGTTGTAGCTCCCACCCACATTCGCATTGATGCGACTGCCATCGACAGATCCCAGAACCAGACGCTGCCCGCCAACACCGAGGCGGACCCCCAGTGACTTGCCAAACCCTTCCGTCGCCTCGACGATACGCGCCTGAATCATCACCTGCCGCTTGGGGCTGTCCACGCGGCGAATGTAGTCACGCACCGACTCCAGCCGACCGGCGACGTCGGTCACGAAAACCTGGTTGGTACGCACGTCCGCGATCGCCGACCCGCGGGTCGACAGGATGCGGTTGGTGGCACGGTTGTCACCACTACCGCTGGCGGTGGCGTCCTTGAGGGTGTTGGCCACCTCCTCCGCCTTCGCGAAATTGAGGCGGAATACCTCGGTGCGCAAGGGTTCGAGCTCTTCGAGTTTCTTGTTGACCTCGCGCTGCGCCACGGCCTCGGCATCGAGTTCCTTTTTGGGCGCGACGCGAATGACGTTGCCTGTGCGCGTCATGCCCAGCGCTTTGGACTCCAGAATGATGTCCAGCGCTTGGTCCCACGGCACGTCTTTCAGGCGCAGCGTGAGGTTGCCCTGCACGGTGTCGGTCGTGATGATGTTGAAGTTGGTGAAGTCCGCGATCACTTGCAGCAGTGCGCGCACGTCGATATTCTGGAAATTCAGCGACAACTTCTCACCGCTGTATTTGGGCCCCTGGACGAGCTTGTTCGTATCGGCCTTGACCGGCCGCACCTCGAGCACGAACCGGTTGTCGCTCTGGTACGCACTGTGCTCCCAGTCACCGGCGGGCTCGACCAACAGGCGCACACGGTCACCGACTTGGGTCGCCGTGATCATGCGTACCGGCGTGCCGAAGTCCGCCACGTCCAGCCGTCGGCGCAGCCCTTCGGGCAGCGTGGTGCGCAAAAACTCCACCACCAGGTTGCGCCCCTGTTGGCGCACGTCGACGCCGGTCTGCGGGTTGCCCAGCTCGACGATCACACGCCCGGTGCTCTCGTCGCCGCGCCGGAAGTCGATATCGTTGAGGGCGGCCATGCCGGTGGCGCTACTGCCCGCGTCGAAGGTGGTGCCGCCGACTGCCGACGGCGCCGTGCCAGCCACCGCCGGCGGGTTTTGCAACCGGATGCCCAGCACGTTGCCCTGCAACTCGGTGTCGTACGGAACGGCGCGGTTGAGGTTGAGCACCAGCCGCGTGCGCCCGCTTGCCTCGACCAGGTTGACCGAACGCAGGTTGCCCTGGTTGACCTCGATGGTGCTGCGACCCGTGGCATTGACGGCGCCGGGGAAGTCGAGCACGATACGTGCCGGCGTCTGGATGGTGAACGCGGCGGGCAGCTCCTTGAGCGGTTCCGCGGTTTCGATCCGAACGACCTCGAGTCCACCGGAGAGGTTGGCGCTGACCGACCGAATGGCGCCCTGCGCATGCGCCCACCCCATCTGTAGCGCGGCAGCGGCCACGGCGAAGAAGGGCGCCCATCGGCGCAGCCCCCGCGTCACGCTCGATCGCCCGGGGGCGTTGTGTCGGGTTGTGAGGCTCGAGGTCATGGACCGGTTCCTTCTTGTAACTGCAGGGTCGCCGTGCGCTCGATCCACTCGCCAGTGGCGTCTTGCACGATCTCGCGCAGCGCGATTTGATTCTCGGTAATGGCGGTCACCCGCCCGAAGTTTTGCCCCAGACGGGTGCCCACGCTGACCTGATACAGCAGGCCATTGACCCGCACCAACGCCACCCGTCGGCCACCTTTGTCGAGCAGGCCGACCATGACCATCGCATCGAGCGGGAACGCCTCCAGCGGCTCGCGCGGGCGCCGCATTTCGGCCTCGATCAGACGTGATGCGGCGGCCGATGTGTCACTGCGCAGCACGCGGGTCAAGCGCTCTTCGCTGAAGGGCGATACGGCCTCACTGCCCAGATACGCCTGAGGCGTAAAACTGCTCGGAGGCAGCACGGCGGGTACCTTGGGTTGCGCCGACGCGCGCTGCTGCGCCATCCACTGGCTCAGGTCGTCACGCTCGCCATCGGCGCACCCGGACAACAGGCCCGAGGCCGCCAGCGGCACAGCCAGCGCCAGGACCGACCAGGAAAGCGGACGACCCGTCATTTCTTGCCTCCCTGCGCCGCCTTGGTGGTCGCTTTCTGCGCCGACACCTCATCCGGGTCCAGATAGCGGTAGGTGCGCACCGTCGTCTCCATCACCAGCAAGTCGTTGCGGTTGGGGGCGGGGTTGAGCGCCAGATTGCCCAACGTGACGATGCGCGACAGGTGCGCGACGTCGGAGACGAACATCCCGATGTCGTGGTAGGAGCCGCTGACGCGCACCGTGATGGGCAGCTCGGCATAGTAGTCACGCACCACCTCTTGCCCAGGACGAAACAGCTCGAACTGCAAGCCGCGACCGACACCCGCTTGGTTGATGTCGGACAGCAGCGCGTCCATCTCGGCGCGGTTGGGCAACTGCTTCTCGAGCTGGACCACGTACTGCCGCACCTGTTCGAGCTGGGCTTTGAGCGCATCGAGCGCCACCGCCTTGGCCACCTTCTGGGTGTACTGCGCGCGCAACTCACCCTCGCGCTGCTGGGCGGCCTGCAGCGCGTCGCTGCGCTCGGACAGCCAGGCATACCACAGCCCCGCAAGCACAAAACCCGTCACGGCCAGCAGCAGGAGTGCCCGCGGCAGGGGCGGCCAACGCGACGGGTCGTTGGGGTCGAGCCCGCTGAACTGCGCCTGCAGACGCTGCTGCAGGGCAGACCAGTCGACAGAAGGGGAAGTGCGTTTGGAAGCCATGGAGTCGCCCGCTGGGAATCAGACCGCTGCGCCCTGACCGGCTGGGGCGACACCCGCCGCACCGCCAGCCTCGCCTTTGCGCTGCTGCACACGCAGCGAAAAGTTGAACACGCGGCGCTGCCCACCCGGATTGAAGTTCATGGTGCCCGCCGTGATCTCGATGAGCTGCGGCTGATGCAGCCACGGGCTGCGCCCCGACAGGTTGCGCAACAGCTCCGAAACGCGCTCTTGCGATTGGGCCACGCCGCCGAGGGTGATGGCGTCGCCGTCTTGCTTGAGGGAGCGCACGACGACACCATCGGGGAGCTGTCGCACCACTTCGTTGAGCAGGTGCACGGGCATGTTACGGTCGGCCTGCAGGCTTTGCACGGCATCCTGGCGAGCCTTGAGCGCGTCGAGCTCGGTCTGCAGGGTGGCGATTTCCTTGATTTGCCCATCGAGCTTGGCGATTTCCGCCTGCAACTGCCGGTTGCGCCCCTCCTGCATCGCGATGCGGGCCTCGTACACCCCATACACCACGGCCGCAATGCCGATGGCGCCAACCACGGCCAAGCCGAGCTGGAGGTAAAACGCCTCGCGCCGCTTCTTGCGCGCCCACTCGCGGTGGGGCAGCAAATTGATGGCGATCATGACACGAACCTCCGCAGCGCCAGTCCGGTGGCCACCAGGTACGACGTCGCCTCCACAGCCAGGCGGGCCGCCGGCACGCTGGGCGGCAAGGTCATGCCTTCGAAAGGATCGAGCACGCGCGCCACAAACCCCGTCTGGGCCATGACCGCTTCGGCGATACCGGGCAGGCTGGCCGACCCGCCGGACAACAGGACGTGGTCGATCCGGTTGTACGGCGTGCTGGTGAAGAAAAACTGCAGTGCCCGGCCCAACTCCTGCCCCAGCATGTCCAAAAAAGGCTGCAGCACGAGCTGGGGATAGTCGGCCGGCAAGCCCGACCCGAGCTTTTTCTTTTGCTCGGCCTCTTCGATCGACAGACCATACTGGCGCGCGATGAGCTGCGTCAGCGCCGCCCCGCCGACGGGCTGGTCGCGCTCGTAAATCATTTCATCGTTGCGAATCACCTGCAGCGCCGTCGACTGCGAGCCGATCTCGAACAGGGCGACGAGCAGGTTCTTGCCGCCATTGGGCAGCCGCTCGATCGCCCGGCGCGCGGCCAGGCGCGAGGCGTAGGGCTCGACATCCATGATCACGGGGTGCAGGCCGGCGGCCTCGGCTACCCCTTGGCGATCCGCCACCTTTTCCTTGCGTGCAGCCGCCACCAAAACTTCGTCGTATCCCTGCGCATTGGCAGACGGCCCGATGACGCAAAAATCGAGCGCCACCTCCGACAGAGGGAAAGGGATCAACTGCGCGGCCTCGGCCTCGACCTGGATTTGCAGCACATCCTCGGGCAGACCGGCGGGCAGATGCACCTTGCGGGTGATGACCGCCGAGCCGGGCAGTGCCAGCGCCACGTCGCGCGTCTTGGTGCCCGCCTTGCGCACGAGGCGCCGCATGGCCTCGGCCACTTCATCGAATTTCTCGATGTTGCCCTCGACGATCCAGCCTTTTTCCAAGGGTTCGATCGCACAGTGCAGCAGCGCATAGCCCCCATCGCGCCGGCGGCCCAACTCGACCAGCTTGAGCGTCGTCGCGCTGATGTCGATGCCGAGCAGCGGCGCAGGCTCGCGGCTCCACCATGATCCGAGTGCAATCAAATCCCACCCCCATGGGCCACACGGCCCGCTACTGGCACAGTATCTACCCAAGGTATCCTAGCAGCAGTGGCTGCAGTCAGCCAGAAACATCTCATTCGGCATGCGACTATCTCTCCGCTGTTGCCGGCAACCGACAGTTCCGCTGGGTGAGCCGTCCGCGCGTGGGTTCCTATAATACAGAGCCTACCCTGCCTTCCATGTCTGATTCTGGCTCTCCCCCCTCGGCTCCCAAGCCTGCCCGACCCGCCTGGCTGCGTGTGTTGCTGGGCGTTCTCGGTGCGCTGGGAGGGCTTGCGTTGGCGGGACTGATGTTGGTCGCGCTCGGGTTGGCGATGGCGTACCCCAATCTACCCGACGTCAGCGAACTGGCAGACTACCGCCCCAAGCTGCCTCTGCGGGTCTATGCGCGCGACGGCTCGCTGTTGGGCGAGTTCGGCGAGGAACGGCGCAATCTCGTGCCGTTCGAGGACATCCCCCCCGTCATGATCAACGCAGTGCTGGCCATCGAGGACGCCCGCTTCTTCGAACACAGCGGCATCGACTACCGGGGCCTGCTGCGGGCAGCGCTGGCCAACTTGAGCGAAGCCAAGAGCCAGGGCGCGTCCACCATCACCATGCAGGTGGCGCGCAACGTCTACCTCTCCAGCGAAAAAAGCTACCTGCGCAAGATCTACGAGATTTTGCTCACGTTCAAGCTCGAGCACCTGCTGACCAAGGAGCAGATTCTCGAGATTTACATGAACCAGATTTTTCTCGGGCACCGCTCCTATGGCTTTGCGGCGGCAGCACGCACGTATTTCGGCAAGTCCCTGCAGGAACTCACCATTGCCGAAGCCGCCATGCTCGCCGGCCTGCCAAAGGCCCCCTCTGCCTACAACCCCATCAGCAACCCCAAGCGCGCGCGCGCCCGCCAGCTCTACATCATCGATCGCATGCTGGAAAACGGCTTCATCACCGAGGCCGAGGCCAAAGCCGCGCGCGAAGAGCCGTTGCGGCTGCGCCGCTACGACGCGGAACAGGACGTGCACGCCGACTATATTGCCGAGATGGTACGCCAAGCGATCGTCGCGCGCTACGGCGAAGACGCCTACACCGCGGGCCTGCAGGTCCACACCACCATCGACGCGGCGTTGCAGCGCGCCGCGTGGCGTGCGGTGCGCCAAGGGGTGCTCGACTTCGAGCGCAAGCAGCACTATCGGGGCCCAGAGCGGTTCATCGACCTACCCACCGACCCGGCACGGCGCGAGGCCGCCATCGACGAAGCACTGGCGGCCGTGCCGGACAACCCGCCGCTGCTGACTGCCGTCGTGCTGTCGGCCGACCCGCGCCGGGTGGTGGTGGTGCGCGGCGACGACGCGCCGATCGAGATCACCGGCGCCGGGCTGGAGCCCGTGCGCTCCGGACTCGACCCCAGTGCCCCGCCCCACCTGCGCCTGCGTCCCGGTGCCGTGGTGCGCATCGTCAAGGTGTCGCAGGGCTGGTATCTGACCCAGACGCCCGAGGTCGAAGCGGCGTTCGTGGCCGTTGACCCACGCGACGGCGGTATCCGCGCGCTCATCGGCGGTTTCGACTTCGAGCGCAACAAGTTCAACCGCGTCACGCAATCGCAGCGCCAGCCGGGATCGAGCTTCAAGCCCTTCATCTACTCCGCCGCGCTCGAAAAGGGCATCATGCCCCAGACAGTGGTCAATGACGCACCGCTGTTCTTTCCGGCCAGCGTCACGGGGGGTAAGCCCTGGGAGCCCAAAAACTACGACGGCCAGTACGAGGGACCGATGACGGTGCGCACGGCGCTGGCCAAATCCAAGAACATGGTCTCGATCCAGGTGCTGCGGGCTGTGGGCACGCAGTCGGCTCAGCAGTGGATCACGCGCTTTGGACTCGACCCGGCCAAACATCCGCCCTATTTGACGATGGCGCTGGGCGCTGGCGCCGTCACACCGCTGGAGATGGCCGCAGGCTACGGCGTCTTTGCCAACGGCGGGCACTACTTGCCGCCGGTGCTCATCACCCGCATCAGTGACCACAAAGGCCGCGTGCTGCTCGACGTCCCCGCGCAGGCGCCGTCCGAGGACAACCGCACCCTGCCCGAGCGCAACGCCTTCCTCATGAGCCAGTTGCTCAACGAAATCACGCGCTCGGGCACCGCGGCGCGCGCGCAGGCCACGCTCAAGCGACCCGACCTCTACGGCAAGACCGGCACCACCAACGACGCCCAAGATGCGTGGTTCGTGGGCTATCACCCGACGCTGTCTGCTGCCGCCTGGCTGGGCTATGACACGCCACGCAACCTAGGGCGGCGCGCCACGGGTGGCGCCTTGGCGCTGCCGATCTGGATCGATTTCATGGGCCAGGCGCTACGCCATACGCCCGTGCAAGAGCTTATGCCCCCGCCGGGCGTGAGCTTCTCCGGGGGCGACTGGGTGTATGACGAATATGCGGATGGCAGCTATGTGCGGCGGCTGGGCTTCGAGGATGCGGCGACCACGCCTGCAGGGGACGTCCCCCCCGATGCGGACGCCGAGACACGCGAGAAACGCAGCATCCTGGACCTGTTCCGGCCATGAGGGGCCGGGTACGCGCTGTGGCGGCTTCTTGCCTCGTCAAGGGGCGAATGTCAATGTCATGCCAGACTGCGCCGAAGCCTCACGTGACAAATGCTCGAAAAATTCGCCCGCGCCCTTGGTATCCATCCAGCGCTGGCCGTCGAAGCGGTAGTGGTAGCCGCCCGAGCGTGCCGCCATCCAGATCTCGTGCAGCGGCTTTTGCAGGTTGATCACGATCTGGCTGCCGTTGCGAAACGTGAGCGTGACCATGCCGCCGACGCGCTGGTTGTCGATGTCGGCGTCGGTCGTCTCGTTGATGCGGTCACAGCTCAACTCCACCGCCTTCAGCACGGCTTCGGCGCGGTCCAGGTATTCGAGGTCGGTCATCACTACAATCGTCCAGATGCAAACGAGACGGCGCATTGTAGGATGGCGCCCCGCCGCTTGGGGTGCCGTGTTGGCCTTGGCCCTGGTGGGCTGCGGACAAAAGGGGCCGCTGACGCTGCCGACCGCGGCCGCTTCTTCCCCTTCCTCCCCTTCCCATTCCCCATCGCATGTCCCGCGCTGACACACCCCTGACGCCGTATCTGCCCGGCGCTCCCTTCTTTGCTTATCGCGACGACGAGCTCTGGGCCGAAGGCGTGCGCGTCGCCGACTTGGCACGCGAACACGGCACCCCTCTGTTCGTGTACTCGCGCGCGGCCATGCTGGGCGCGTTGAGCGCCTACCAGCGCGGCCTGGCGGGCCGCGACGCGCTGGTGTGCTACGCGATGAAAGCCAATTCGAATCTGGCCATCCTGGAGGTCTTCGCCCGTGCAGGGTGCGGCTTCGACATCGTCTCGGGCGGCGAGCTCGAGCGCGCCTTGCGTGCCGGGGCGGCGCCCGAGCGCATCGTTTTTTCCGGCGTGGGCAAAACGCGAGCCGAGATGCGCCGCGCGCTGCAGGTAGGCATCGGCTGCTTCAACGTCGAAAGCCGCGCCGAGCTGGACGTGCTGGATGCGGTGGCGCGCGAGCTGGGCGCGCGCGCACCGGTGAGCGTGCGCGTCAACCCCGACGTCGACGCGCAGACGCACCCCTACATTTCCACGGGTCTGAAAGACAACAAGTTCGGCATCGCGCACGACGAGGCACTCGACGCCTACCGCCACGCGGCCAGCCTGCCTGGGCTGCAGGTGGTCGGCATCGACTGTCACATCGGCTCGCAGATCACCAGCACGGGGCCCTACCTGGACGCGCTGGAGCGCGTGCTCGACCTGGTGGAGGCGATCGAAGCCGAGGGCATCCGGCTGCACCACCTGGACCTGGGCGGCGGGCTGGGCATTGAATACCACGGCGAACAGCCCCCGGCGGCCGACGCGCTGTGGCAAGCGCTGCTGGCGCGCCTGGACGCGCGCGGGCATGGGCAGCGGCGGCTGCTGCTGGAGCCCGGTCGCTCCCTCGTGGGCAATGCCGGCATCTGCATCACCGAGGTGCTCTACACCAAACCCGGCCCGGTCAAAAACTTTCTGATCGTGGACGCGGCCATGAACGATCTGCCACGCCCAGCCATGTACGACGCCTACCACGCCATCGCGCCGGTACGCCCCCGCACCGAGCCGCCCCAAGTATGGGACGTGGTGGGCCCCGTGTGTGAAAGCGGCGACTGGCTGGGCCGCGAGCGCGCATTGGCCGTGCAGGCCGGCGACTGGCTCGCCGTCGGGTCCGCCGGCGCGTATTGCATGAGCATGGCCAGCCACTACAACTCGCGCGGCAAAGCGGCCGAGGTGTTGGTCAGCGGCGATCGCGCCCAGTTGATCCGCGCGCGCGAGTCGATCAACGACCTGTGGCGGCAGGAGCGCGGCCTCGCGCTCGACTGACGGCGTCCCACACCCGCCAGCCCAGCAGCACTGCCAGCACGGCCGCGTAGGCGATAACCTCGCCGTAGAGCGTCTTGCCGCTGCGCATCCAGAAAAAGTGTAGGATCGCCAGCCCCGCCACCGCGTACACCGCCCGGTGCAAGGCCCGCCAGCGCCGCGCGCCCAGCCAACGGATGGCGGCATCGAACGACGTCGCGGCCAACGGGAATAACAGCAGCACCGCCAGCACGCCGACGAGGATGAACGGCCGCTCGGCCACGTCGCGCAACACGGCGTGCCCATCCCAACCCTGATCCAGCCATGCATAGGCCAGCAGGTGCAGCAGCGCATAAGCAAACGTCCACAGTCCCAGCCCGCGCCGCCATCCGGCGAGCGCCGCCCAGCCGGTCCAGCGCCGCAGCGGGGTAATGGCCAGTGTCAGGCACAGCAGCCGCAGCGTCCAATCGCCCAGACCACGAATCAGCGCCTCGGCCGGGTTTGCACCCAGCCGGTCGGCCAGCGCCATCCCCCACAGCCACAGCGCCGGTGCGGACAGTGCCAGCAGCACCCAGGGCTTGGCCGCGCGCAGCCAGCGATCCACGTCAATAAAAGCGCCGCAGGTCCATGCCCGCATAGAGCTGGCCGACCTGCTCGGCATAGCCGTTGAACAACTGGGTCTTGACACGCGGCGCGAACAGCCCGCCCTGCCCGAGGCGCCGCTCGCTGGCCTGGCTCCAGCGCGGGTGCGGCACATCCGGGTTGACGTTGGCGTAAAAGCCATACTCGTGTGGCGCGGCCACCGTCCAGGCGGTTGCCGGCTGTCTCTCCACGAATCGCACGCGCACGATCGACTTGCCGCTCTTGAAGCCGTACTTCCACGGCACCACCACACGCAGCGGTGCGCCGTTTTGCGGCGGCAACATCTCGCCGTACAGACCAAAGGTCAGCAACGTCAGGGGGTGCCGCGCCTCGTCCAGGCGCAGGCCCTCGACGTAGGGCCACAGCAGCACGTTGGAGCGCAGGCCCGGCATGGACTCGCGGTCGGCGAGGGTGTGGAACTCGACGAACTTCGCACTGCCCAGCGGCTGCACGCGCTCGATGAGTGCGGCCAGCGGGTAACCGATCCACGGCACCACCATCGACCAGCCCTCGACACAGCGCAGCCGGTAAATGCGCTCCTCCATCGGCGCGAGTTTGAGCAGGTCGTCGATGTCCAGCGTCAACGGCTTGGCCACCAGGCCATCGATTTGCACTGTCCATGGCCGCAGGGGCATGCGGTGCGCGAGCCGAGCTGGCTCGTCCTTGTCGACGCCGAACTCGTAAAAATTGTTGTACTGGGTGACCTGCTCGTAGGGCGTCCATGCGTCGGCGGTGCGGGCGCCAGGCAGCGTGCTGGGCACGGCTGCCAACGGCGGGCGCTTGCCTGGCCGAACGACCGCCGAGGTCGATGACGACCATCCCTTTGGCGCCCATGCGGCGGCAGTGACCAGGCCCAGGCGGCGCAGCCAGTCGCGCCGGTTTTCATAGACCGTACGTGGCGTGATCTCGCTGGGCCGCACGGCAGACATGGCTGGGAATCCCCGTCAGAGCGAGCCGTAGCTGTGCAGGCCGCTCAAGAACATGTTGACACCGAGGAAAGCAAAAGTGGTGATGGCCAGCCCCACCAGCGCCCACCAGGCAGCGACCGTTCCACGCAGGCCCTTCATCAAGCGCATGTGCAGCCATGCGGCGTAGTTCAGCCACACGATCAGCGCCCAGGTTTCTTTCGGGTCCCAGCTCCAGTAGCCACCCCACGCCTCCGCCGCCCACAGCGCACCCAGCACGGTGGCGATGGTGAAGAACGCAAATCCGACCGCGATCGCTTTGTACATCACGTCGTCGAGCACCTGCAGGCTGGGCAAGCGCTCGGCAATGCGCCGCCGCGCGGCCAGAATGCCGCCCACGATCAGCGCCGAGACGCCGAAGTACACGAACCAGTAACTGCCTCCCTTGTCTGCCGCCCCTTGACGGAACACCAGCGGCTCGAAGCACAGCACGATCCCCAGCACCCACAGCGGCAGCAGCTTCCACCAGCGCGTCTCCGCTGCGCTTTGCTTGATCAGATAGGCAAACGCCAGCATCGCCGCGATGGCAAACGTGCCATAGCCGATGAAGTTGGCCGGCACGTGCAGCTTCATCCACCAGCTCTGCAGCGCGGGCACGAGCGGCTGAATCTGGTGCGCCTCGCGCACGACGGTGTACCACAGCAAAAAGCCCACCGCCGCACTGACGATCAGCATGGCGAATGCGCCCATACTGCGGGTCTGATAGCGATCCTCGTAATACAGGTAGTACGCCGCGGTCAACCACGAAAACAGCACGAACACTTCATACAGGTTGCTGACCGGAATATGGCCGATCCCCGGGCCGATTTGGTGGCTCTCGTACCAGCGCACCATGGTACCCACCAGCGCCAGCGTCACCGCCGCCCACGCCAGGCGCGAGCCCAGCATCTGCGCGGTCTGCCCACCGCGCGGTGCCAGCAGCCCGATCCAGTAAAACACCGTGCTCATGAAAAAGAGCACGCTCATCCACAGGATGGCCGACTGGCTGGACAAAAAGTACTTGAGCAAAAACACTTGATCGGCACGTGCCAAGTCGGCACGCCCATCGACCTGATACAAGCCGATGGCCAGCAGCGACAGCGCCGCCACCACCACCGTGAGCGCCTGCACCGGGCGCCAGAACCACGCCAGTGCGATCAGGCTGGGCGCCGTGCCAGCCAGGATCGCGCGTTCATAGACGTCCATGCGCGCGCCATAGACGGCAAACGCAACGGCCGTGCCCGCCAGCACCAGCAGGGCGTACAGCCAGTCCCAGCGCGTGCGCGCCACCAGCCAACCACGCCAGCCCGTGGCGCCGGTGCGCTGTTTGTCCAGTTGCAAATCGATCGTCTGCGATGCCGATGTCATGTCGTCCCCTCCTGGGTGGGCGGATGCAGCAAGCCCTTGAGGCCGTCGAATTCACGATCGTTGTCGAGCAGCTTGCGGTTGCTCGACAGCGCCATCGTCGCCTGACTACCCGCGCTGCCAGTGGGCGCCAACCACACCCACAAGCGCCGCTCGCGCACGTACAGCATGGCAAAAACGCCGATGATGAGCAACAGGCAACCGATATAAACAATGGTCTTGCCAGGGGCACGCGCGACCTGAAACACGCTGGCCTGTACGTGCTCGTAGTCGGTCAGCTCGAACGTCAGCGGCGCCGGATAGAAAAACGCATCCGACAGGGCCAGCACCGCTTGCGTCATGAACGCGGCCGTGGCGTCGTTGCGCTCGGCGGGCGGCAGGCCGGCGCGCTCGCGGCTGAGCTGGTGCAGCTCGAACAGCGTGCCATTGAGGATGCGCAGCAACACCTCGCCCGCGCGCTCGCGCTCGGCCTCGGGGACGTTGGCCTCCAGAAAAGCCGACAGCGCTTGCAAGCCGCCCAAGCGCGGGGCGCCGTTGTGCGGCAGGCGCTCGAGCTCGGGGTCGTCGCCGGCAAACAAATTCAAGGTCCTGTGCGCCGACGCGGTCAGCGCCTCGACCACGCTGGCGGGCTGGCCTGCGGCCGCCATCGCCACATAACGCCGCACCGCCATCGTTCGCAACGCGTCGTCCGCTAACGCGGCGCGCAGGCGAATGAAGCCGTCGAGACTGTCCTTCTCGTCCACCGGTACGCGCAGGTAACGAAACGGCTCGGACGGGGATTCCCGCACGCCCAGCAAGTAAACGCGCTGGCCGTCCAAGTCGATCGGCAACTGGTAATTATGAAATTCGCGCGCTTGCCCAGCCTCGTCGCGCAGCCGGTACGTGATGCTGGGACCGACGTTGCGCAGCACCCGTTCGGTCGCGGTCTTGTTGCCCGCCCCCAGGCGCGACTCGATCGCTTGGCGCAAATCGACCTTGCGCACATCGGCGCCGGCGCCGGCGTTGCCACTGAAGTTTTCCACGTTGATGACGCGCAGCCCGGTGAACTCCAGCCGCAGCCGCTGCTCGCCATTGGTCAACGTGGTGGCTTCGCCGATGCGCCCTTGCACTTCGAACGGCTTGACGTTGGCGCCCATCGGCAGCGCCCGCAGCTTGACCAGCGAGCCGCCGTCGTCGAAGCTGGACTGATAGATCTGGATCCCCCGGTACTCGACCGGGTGGTTGACTTCCACCCGTGCTGGGCGCGCCTCACCGGTGTAGCGGTCGTGGATGACGATATCGCTGGCAAACAGCCGCGGCATGCCCGTGTCGTAGTACTCGACGATGAATTTTTTGAGCTCGACGTCGAACGGCAACTCCTGCAGGATCATCCCCTGGGGTTGCGCGAGCACCGCGACGCCAGCGCGCGTGCCTTCAGTGACGAGCAGGTTGCCCCGAAAGGTCGGGTTGGTGTCGCGCAGTCGGTGTTTGTCCGGAATCTCGGCGATCATGCCGCCGCCCTGCAGGGGCTCCTTGCCGCCAAACCACATCTGCGCGCGCACCATGAGGTCGCCATCGAGCAGCCCACCAATGCAGATGATGACAATGGCCGAATGCGCGGCCAGATAGCCGAGCTTGTTGGCGGCCCCTGCCTTGGCCGCCACCATCCAGCCGGTGCCGTGGGGCGTTTCGCGCGATTGCAGCCGCACCTTCCAGCCGCGCGCCAGCAGCGCCTGCCCGATGCGATGGGCCGCACGCTCGGGCGCCTCGGGCAGGGTCGCCTGCGCCTTGTGGTGAAACGCCTGCAGGCTCTGCTCGCGCACGTGCTCTTTGAACTGGCGCAAGTCGGCCAGAATCTTGGGCGTGTTGCGCGCGATGCACAGCGAGGTGCTGACCACCAAGAACGCCAGAATCAGCAAAAACCACCACGCGCTATAGACCGAATACAGATCCAGCGCGTCAAACACCTGCGACCAAAACGGCCCGAACTGGTTGATGTAGTTGTTGATCGGCTCGTGCTGCTTGAGCACCGTGCCCACCACCGACGCGATGCAGATCACCGTCAGCAGCGCGATGGCAAAGCGCATGGACGACAGCAGCTCCACCACCGTGGCGAAACGGCGCGAGGGCAGCTTGAGCTCGATACCGGCGGTGGAGGCGCTCATGCGGGCAGACGACACGAAAAAGGCAGGCCGACGGTGGGCCTGCCTGGATTGAGAGTGGAGCGTCGGGAGAAGGTTCCGAGGGCAGACAAACGACCCGTGCAGATATTACCCGACACTGATATTCCCCTGACCGCCTGCGGGCGTATGGGTGGGCACGTGGTGGGCGCGTCGGGCCACCCACCCCGGCACTCAGCGCAACCCAGCCGTGTACTCGGCCAGGGCCTGGATTTCGCGGTCCGTCAGGTAACGCGCAATCTCGTGCATGGTCTTGTTGTTGGCCCGCTCGTTGCTGCGGAACAGCTTGAGCTGCGTCGCGGTGTACTCGGCATGCTGGCCGCTCAGGCGCGGGTACTCGGCCGGGATGCCAGAGCCCGCCGGCCCGTGGCACCCCGCGCAGGCGGGAATGCGCCGATCGACGATACCACCGCGATAAATCCGCTCACCCAAGCGCACCAGCTCGGCATCGGTGGCAAATCCCGGCGCGCCCTTCTGGCTGGCCAGCCAGTGGGCGATGTCGGTCATGTCCTGGTCGGAGAGCGCGCTCGCAAAACCCACCATCACGGCGTTGGCCCGCTTGCCCGACTTGTATTCCTTGAGCTGCTTGATCAGGTACTCGGGGTGCTGCTGTGCAAGCTTGGGGTTGGCGGCAGTGGTGGAGTTGCCATCCGCGGCATGGC
Organism: Tepidimonas sp. HKU77; assembly: GCF_049728535.1. NCBI lineage: Bacteria > Pseudomonadati > Pseudomonadota > Betaproteobacteria > Burkholderiales > Tepidimonas > Tepidimonas sp. HKU77. The sequence goes on from NZ_CP187300.1 coordinate 751,106, forward strand.
AGGCCACGCACACCTGACCGTAGAGCGCGGCACCGCGTTTGAGGTTGGGCTGCGCGGTCTGCGCTTGGGCGCTCCAGGGCAAGGTGGCGGCCAGGACGGCTCCGATGAGCGTGGCGATGGGTTTCATGGCTGGGTCGCTGAAGGATGGGACGGCACCGGGGCCGACCCCGACGCCCTGTACGGAACGCCCAATTCTACAATGGCGCCAAACACACCCCGTATGACGACCATCAACCCCTCGACAGCAGCACAGGCAATGGCCTGGCTGCACACGGCGCGCTTCCTCACTGAAGCGCCGCAACTGCAAAACCTGCCCACGCTGGACGTGCCCGAGATCGCGTTCGTCGGCCGCTCCAACGCGGGCAAGTCGACCTGCATCAACACGCTCGCGCAACAGCGCCAGCTTGCGTTCGCCTCCAAGATGCCCGGGCGTACCCAGAGCATCGTGCTGTTCGCGCTGGGCAAGCAAGGCGCCACCGATGCCGTGCTGGCCGACCTGCCGGGCTACGGCTACGCCGCCGTGCCACAGGCCGCCAAGCGGCGCTGGCAGCAGGTCATGGCCAACTATCTGGTCAGCCGCCCCAACCTGCGCGCGGTGGTGATGCTGTGTGACGCGCGTCTGGGCCTGACCGAACTCGACCAAGCACTGCTCGACATCATCCGCCCGCGCGTGGAGCAGGGGTTGGATTTTCTCGTGTTGCTCACCAAAGCCGACAAGCTTTCGCGGCCCGAACAAACCAAGGCGCTGTCCATTGCGCGACTCCAAACCCACGGCGGGGATGCGATGCTCTTTTCCGCCCTCAAGCGCCAGGGTGTGGAGGCAGTGGCCCAACGGCTGTGGGATTGGACGCACGCGCCAGCCTCTGCTTGACCCACGGTGCGGCGGGGCCATGCGCCGGAGCCCCTTCCCATGATTGAAACCTTCGATCTACCGCTGCCCCACGGCATCACTCTGAGTGTGCGCGCCGCTGGCGACCCCACTCGCCCAGTGCTGCTGTTTCTGCACGGCTTTCCGCAAGCCGCCTTCGTGTGGGACGACGCGCTGCGCCACTTTGTCGACCCCGCACATGGTGGGTTTCGCTGCATCGCACCCAACCTGCGCGGCTACGAGCGCTCCAGCGCACCCAAGGACGTGCAAGCCTACCGCGCCAAGCACCTGGTGCAAGACATCACGGCACTCATCGAACAGGTGACCGTCCATGGCCCCACACCCGGGCGCGTGGCCGGGCTCGTCGCCCACGACTGGGGTGGCGCCGTTGCCTGGAACCTGGCCGCGCTGCAGCCGCAGCGGCTGGATCGGCTCGTCATCCTCAACTCCCCACACCCGGGCACGTTCTGGCGCGAGCTGCGCACCTCGGCCGCGCAGCAGCAGGCCAGCGCCTACATGAACGTCCTGTGTCGCCCCGACGCCGCACAGTGGCTGGCGGCCAACGGCTACGCCAAGCTGTGGGCTTTTTTTCGGGGGATGTCCGACACGTCCCGGTGGCTCACGCCCGCGCTGCAGGCGCAGCACGAGGCGGTGTGGGCCCTCGGCCTGCAGGGAGGGCTCCACTATTACGCCGCGTCGCCGCTGCGCCCACCCAGTGCCGACGACCCCGGTGCCGCCGGGGTGGAGCTACCCAATGCGCTGCTGCGCGTGTCCGTGCCTACGCTGGCCATCTGGGGCATGCGCGACCAGGCGCTGCTGCCCGGCCTGCTCGAGGGACTGGAGGCGTGGGTCCCGGACTTGCGTATCGAGCGGCTGCCCGACGCCACCCACTGGTTGCTGCACGAGCAACCCGAGCGGGTGCTCGCGTCGATCGAAGCGTTCGTCGCGTCAGCCCAGCGGGCGCGGTGATTTGTAGCGCGCATAACCCCACAAGTACTGGGCCGGGGCTCGCGCGATCAGGCGCTCCATCGCACGGTTGATCTGCGCAGCCGCCAGGGCGGCATCAGCGGCCAGGGGCTCGTCCATCACCTGCGACCACGGCTGCACGTGCACCACATAGCCACGCCCCCAGGGCAGCCGCTGCCCCCACGCCAGCAGCACCTGCACGCCGGGCTGCTGCGCCAGCCGCGCGGCCAGCGTCATGGTGTAGGCCGGGCGACCAAAAAACGGCGCCCACACCCCGAGCCCCTCGGGCGGCACTTGATCGGGCAGCAGACCCACCGCCTCGCCGCGGCGCAAGGCGTGCATCAACTGGCGCACGCCGGCCAGCGAGGTGGGTGCCGCCGCCATGCCAGGGCGCTGTCGGGCTTGGCGCAGCACCGCATCCAGCCCGGCGTGGCGCGCGGGGCGGTACAGCACCGTGATCGGCGCGCCGGCCCGGCCAAAGCGCTCGGCATAAGCGCGCGGCGTGACCTCGAAACACCCCAGGTGCGGCGTCAAGAACAACACCCCACGCCCCTGCGCCAACGCCGCCTCGATGTGCGCCGCCCCCTCCCAACCCACGCGCACCGGCGGCCCAAACCACAGACGCGGCAGCTCCGCCACCTGTTGGCCCGCCGCCCCCACCGACGCCCAGCGCGGCCACCCGCGCAGCCCGGCCAGCCGGGTGTGCTCGCGCCAGCGCCGCCGGTAGGGGGGCGACAACAGCCACACCACCCAGCCGCCCACCCAGCCCAGGGCGTGCAGCAGCGGCAAGGGCCAGCGGGCCAGCAGCGACAACCAACGCATCATGACGGCGGGATTGAGCAAGGGAACGACACATCTCTCGGCGACGCGGATACAATCCGGGCCTATCGCCGAGTTACCGAACTACTTGCGGGCGATTCACAAATGCCGCTAAAGCGTTCGCCACACCACCCGCTCACGGGGCGCCGGCGCAACGCCGGCAGCCAACCCACACACGGAGTGTAAACACCATGGCGAACGACTTCCTCTTCACCAGCGAATCCGTCTCCGAAGGTCACCCGGACAAAGTGGCCGACCAGATCTCGGATGCCATCCTGGACGCCATCCTGGCACAAGACCCGCGCTCGCGCGTGGCGGCCGAGACCCTGTGCAACACCGGCCTGGTGGTGTTGGCGGGCGAAATCACCACCAACGCGCATGTGGACTACATCCAAGTGGCGCGCGACACCATCCAGCGCATCGGCTACGACAACACCGAGTACGGCATCGACTACAAGGGCTGCGCGGTGCTGGTGGCCTACGACAAGCAGAGCAACGACATCGCGCAGGGCGTGGATCACGCGAGTGACGACTACCTCAACACCGGCGCGGGCGACCAGGGGCTGATGTTCGGTTACGCGTGCGACGAAACGCCCGAGCTGATGCCCGCGCCCATCTACTACGCGCACCGCATCGTCGAGCGCCAGGCGCAACTCCGCAAGGACGGGCGCCTGCCCTTTCTGCGCCCGGATGCCAAGAGCCAGATCACGATGCGCTACGTGGATGGCCGCCCACACAGCATCGACACCGTGGTGCTCTCCAGCCAACACAGCCCGGAGATGAGCGACGGCAAGCACATGAAGCCCGCGTTCATCGAGGCGTGCATCGAAGAGATCATCAAGCCCGTGCTGCCCAAGGAGTGGCTCAAGGACACGCGCTACCTCATCAACCCCACGGGGCGCTTCGTCATCGGTGGCCCGCAGGGTGATTGTGGCCTGACCGGGCGCAAGATCATCGTCGACACTTACGGCGGCGCCTGCCCGCACGGCGGCGGCGCCTTTAGCGGCAAAGACCCGACCAAAGTCGACCGTTCCGCGGCCTACGCTGCGCGCTACGTGGCCAAAAACATCGTCGCCGCGGGGCTTGCGCGCCAGTGCCAAATCCAGGTCAGCTACGCCATCGGTGTGGCGCGCCCGATCAACGTGACCGTGTACACCGAAGGCACGGGCGTGATCCCGGATGACAAGATCGCCGCCATCGTCAACGAGGTATTCGACCTGCGGCCCAAAGGCATCATCCAGATGCTGGACCTGCTGCGGCCGATCTACAGCAAAACGGCAGCCTACGGCCACTTCGGCCGCGATGAGCCCGAGTTCACCTGGGAGCACACCGACAAGGTGCAGGTGTTGCGGGATTTGGCGGGAATCAAGGGCTGAGCGTCGCAAGCGGGTGCATTCGGGGTATCGTCGAATCAATGGTCACCGAAACGCATATCTCACCGCCGCAACCAGCGTGGCACCTTGAACCGCACAATCGTCAAATACGCGGCGACGTAGCCCACCACGAATAACCCACACCCCAGCATCAGCACGGGCGTCATGTCCCAAAACAGGACCGCCGGTACGACGGTCGTCATGGCAAAGCCCCACAGGTAGGGAGACGTTCGGTTGTTTCGCATCAACAGTTGCCGCGCGGCATCGTCGTGGAACACGCCGCGCACGATGCGTCGGTAAATCAACTGGTGAAAGTGCAGCGCATCCGCCACCCCTGGAGAATCGCCCCGGACCACTTTGCGATAAACGGAAAAAAGTGTCTCGACGACTGGATACGACAACAGCAACATCGGAAACCAGGGTGACACCGCCGGATTGCGCTGCACCAACGCAATGGCCGCGATGGCCAGCACGCTGCCCCACAGGTAGGCGCCGCCATCCCCTGCAAACAGCAGGCCACGCGGGTAGTTCCACACCAGAAAGCCCGCCGTCGCGCCGGCCAGTGACGACAGCAGCGCCGCCAGCGGCCAGTCGCCGACCTTCAGCGCTACATATGCCAGTGCGGCTGTGATGGCCAATGCCACGGCACCCGCCAACCCATTGTAGCCATCGATCAGGTTGAAGGAGTGTGGCAAACCTGCCACCGCCAGCCATGCCAGGGCGATGCCAAACCACGGCGTCCAACGCCACCATTCGTCGAACCACGGCAAGCCAGAGCGATCGATATTCAACCCCAGCACGGCGACCGCGAGCGTTGCGGAAACACCCGTCAACGCAAAACGAAGAAACGGGCGGAGCCGGTGCGTCAAATCCTCGAAGATCCCCCCCAGCACGGCGGGCAGCACCGTCAACACGACAGCCACCCACACTGGCCATGACACGACCGACAAGCGTAAATCTCCCATGATGGGGTGCACCTGTCGTGCCGAGACCAACACAAACGCGGCGAGCATCGCTACGCCGCCCAAGCGTGGCACGTCCCCCGCGTGGAAACGCTGCGGCGCGTCTGCGGGGTAGCGATGGGCGAACCTGCGGCCTTCGCGTACCAGCCATCCGCATGCGAGCAGTGACACCAGAAAAGAAAGGACCAACTGCGTCAACATGGCGTGGCGTGGTGGGCTCGCTCGACTTAGGGGCTTACCCTGCAGAGCCCGTCAATGCGCGGTAGTAGCGCATGACGCGGGTGACATACTGCTGCGTCTCGGGATAGGGCGGTATGCGCTGACCGTGGCGCAGCACGGCGCCCTCACCCGCGTTGTAGGCCGCGATCGCAAGCTCCAGCTCCCCCTCGAACATGCGCAGCAGATCGGCCAAATAGCGGGTGGCAACCCTGACTTTCACTCGCTCGTCCGGCCCGAGCCACTGCAACCGTTTGACGGGGGGCGGCGCAACGTTACCTATATGGGTAACCCCCTGGGCATCCACGTACGTCCAAAGCCGCGACGCGCACGCCCAAGGGGGCACGCAAACCATCGCGACCGCCAACGCCGCACGCGCCACTTTGCCGCGCATGTTCCACCGAACAACTATCTGCCGATTTCGCATTTTTTCATTCTACGGCAGTCACCCGCCCGTCCAGTCCGACCTCTAGGGAAGGTCTGCAAAACCTTCCTGCCAGACTGCCGGGATGGGACAATAGCGACATGAAGCAGATGAGTCTGGAGGCGCCGATGTATACGGGCTTTGAGCTGCGCGCCAAGCGCACCCGCAAGCGTGCGTTTTTGGAGCAGATGGACCGTGTGGTGCCGTGGGCAGAGTTGGTCGCACTCATCGAGCCGTATGCGCCGAAGGCGGGTCCCAAGGGTGGGCGGCCACCCTTTGCGGTAGAGAAGCTGCTGAGGATTCATTTTTTGCAGCAGTGGTTTGGTCTGTCGGACCCGGCGGTGGAGGAAGCCTTGTACGACACGCCGCTGCTGGCGAGCTTTGTTGGTCTGGACCTGGGGGTGGATGTCGTGCCGGATGAGAGCACCATCCTGCGCTTTCGCCACCTGCTGGAGCAACACGGCCTGAGCCAGCGTATCCTCGAGACGGTCAATCGCATCCTGACCGAGCGTGGCCTCATGCTCAAGAGCGGCACCATCGTGGATGCCACGCTCATTGCTGCTCCCAGCTCGACCAAGAACGCCCGCCGTGAGCGCGACCCTGAGATGCACCAGACGAAGAAGGGCAACCAGTGGTACTTCGGCATGAAAGCGCACGTTGGGGTCGACGCCGAGACAGGGCTGGTACACACGGTGGTGGCCACCGCTGCCAACGTCTCGGATGTGACGCAGGCGCATCGGCTCTTGCACGGGCAAGAGACCGACGTCTTTGCCGATGCGGGCTATCAGGGAGTGGACAAGCGAGCGGAAAACCAGGGCAAGCAAGTCGCTTGGCACGTGGCCATGCGGCCGGGCAAGCGCCGGGCATTGGACAAGCGCACTTTTCTTGGCCAGGTGATGGATGCCTTGGAACGCACCAAGGCGCGCATTCGTGCCAAGGGTGAGCATCCGTTTCGGGTACTCAAATGCCAGTTTGGCTACCGCAAGACGCCCTATCGAGGCTTGGCCAAGAACGGCGCGCAGCTCAACGTCCTGTTTGCGCTGGTCAATCTGTGGCTGGCGCGCAAAGCCTTGCTGGCTGCGACGGGATAAGTGCGCCCGCAGTGGGCTCACTGGGGCCGGATGAGGCTGCAGAGGGCCCACGAAGGGGCTTGCTGGAGCCCAAGAACCGTTCAGCATCTGTTTCGATCCCATCCTACGAAACGATATTGACCCTGAACTCGTCGCCACGAACGAGTGGGCGGGGTAGTGCAGAGGTTCCCTAATATCGACATCAGCGTTAACTGCCGTGACACGGAAGATATAGGCATTGCTATCATTACCGTTGACAACGACGAGGTCTCCCACGGAAAGGTTATTGTCGAAAGCGTTGTCGTTGCCAGCCGTGGGGTTGGTCAGCGCCAGGAAATTGGCAATCAGGGTCGCCTCATCGCTACCTGTCACGTTCATTGACCTTGCCCCTGGAAACCGGATCCCTTGCTGAGTGGTTGAATACAGGCAAGGAGAACGGAAGTGACGAAGGCAACGAGAGCGCGCTACACGCTGGAGTTCAAGCTGGAAGCGGTCAGGCTGGTCAAGGCTGGCCAGAGCATGGCGGCGACGGCGAAGATCCTGGGCATTGCGCAACAGACGCTGCACAACTGGATCCGTGCGGACCGAGACGGTCGTCTGGCGGGGGCTGGAAGCAAGCCGGTGAGCCCAGAGCAGATGGAGATCGCCAGGCTGCGCGCGGAGCTGGCGCGGGTCAAGATGGAGCGCGACATCCTGGGAAAAGCGACGGCGTACTTCGCGAAGGAGCGGGGGTGAAGTACGCCTGGATCGAGCGTAACCGCAAGCGCTGGCCCGTGTCGGTGGCGTGCGCAGTTCTGGGGGTGAGCCCCAGTGGGTACCACGACCACCGTGTGCGCCAGGCACGACCACGACGTGGGATCAGCAACGATGCTCTGCTGGTTCATATCCGAGCGATCCATGCCGAAACGCGTGGCGAGTACGGCTGGCCGCGGATCTGGAAGGAACTGCTGGCACGCGGCATTCGGGTGGGTAAGGAGCGCGTTCGCAAGCTCATGAGCCTGCACGGCATCCGCGCCCGAGGCAAGCGCAAGTTCAAGGCTACGACCGACAGCAACCACAAGCTGCCGGTGGCGCCGAACCTTGTGGATCGGCAGTTCAAGCCGGCCACGCCGAACGCCGTGTGGACGAGCGACATCACGTATGTGGCCACCGACGAGGGCTGGCTGTACCTGGCGGTGATCATCGACCTGTTCAGCCGCCAGGTCGTGGGCTGGTCGATGCAGCCGCACATGCGGCGCGAGCTGGTGATTGACGCGTTGCACATGGCCTGGTTCCGCCGCCATCCGCCGCCGGGACTGATATGCCACAGCGATCGCGGCAGCCAATACTGCAGTGCCGACTTCCAGAAGGCGCTGACCGGCTACGGCATGCGCAGCTCGATGAGTCGCAAGGGGAACTGCTGGGACAATGCGCCCACGGAAAGCCTGTGGGGCTCGCTCAAGGTGGGCAGGCTGCACGGCAAACGCTTCAAGACCCGGCGCGACGCCATGGACGAGATCGTCGACTGGCTGACGTTCTACAACCACCGGCGGCTTCATTCGTCGTTGGGCTATGTCAGTCCGATGCAATTCGAACGGGCTTGGCTTGCCGCCCAGAAAAGGCAGGCTGCGTAACGGTCTCAGCTATGGGATCCGGAACTCGCGGGCAAGGTCAGAAGGCAACGAGAGCGCGCTACACGCTGGAGTTCAAGCTGGAAGCGGTCAGGCTGGTCAAGGCTGGCCAGAGCATGGCGGCGACGGCGAAGATCCTGGGCATTGCGCAACAGACGCTGCACAACTGGATCCGTGCGGACCGAGACGGTCGTCTGGCGGGGGCTGGAAGCAAGCCGGTGAGCCCAGAGCAGATGGAGATCGCCAGGCTGCGCGCGGAGCTGGCGCGGGTCAAGATGGAGCGCGACATCCTGGGAAAAGCGACGGCGTACTTCGCGAAGGAGCGGGGGTGAAGTACGCCTGGATCGAGCGTAACCGCAAGCGCTGGCCCGTGTCGGTGGCGTGCGCAGTTCTGGGGGTGAGCCCCAGTGGGTACCACGACCACCGTGTGCGCCAGGCACGACCACGACGTGGGATCAGCAACGATGCTCTGCTGGTTCATATCCGAGCGATCCATGCCGAAACGCGTGGCGAGTACGGCTGGCCGCGGATCTGGAAGGAACTGCTGGCACGCGGCATTCGGGTGGGTAAGGAGCGCGTTCGCAAGCTCATGAGCCTGCACGGCATCCGCGCCCGAGGCAAGCGCAAGTTCAAGGCTACGACCGACAGCAACCACAAGCTGCCGGTGGCGCCGAACCTTGTGGATCGGCAGTTCAAGCCGGCCACGCCGAACGCCGTGTGGACGAGCGACATCACGTATGTGGCCACCGACGAGGGCTGGCTGTACCTGGCGGTGATCATCGACCTGTTCAGCCGCCAGGTCGTGGGCTGGTCGATGCAGCCGCACATGCGGCGCGAGCTGGTGATTGACGCGTTGCACATGGCCTGGTTCCGCCGCCATCCGCCGCCGGGACTGATATGCCACAGCGATCGCGGCAGCCAATACTGCAGTGCCGACTTCCAGAAGGCGCTGACCGGCTACGGCATGCGCAGCTCGATGAGTCGCAAGGGGAACTGCTGGGACAATGCGCCCACGGAAAGCCTGTGGGGCTCGCTCAAGGTGGGCAGGCTGCACGGCAAACGCTTCAAGACCCGGCGCGACGCCATGGACGAGATCGTCGACTGGCTGACGTTCTACAACCACCGGCGGCTTCATTCGTCGTTGGGCTATGTCAGTCCGATGCAATTCGAACGGGCTTGGCTTGCCGCCCAGAAAAGGCAGGCTGCGTAACGGTCTCAGCTATGGGATCCGGAACTCGCGGGCAAGGTCATTAAGAGCCTTGCTCTCAAAGTTTACAAGACCAGTAAAGTCGATCAAATCCCCACCTACACCGGCGTTGAAGCCGGTAGCGATGAAGAAGCCGTTTGGACCGACCGTTGTGGGGTCCAGGGCGATGGTGTTGGCACCCGTGCCGAGCTGAACCAGCGTGATGTCGTCCGTGCCGTTACCCCCCCCCACGGTGACCACGTTGTTGCCATTGCCGAGCGAAATGGTGACCGACTCGTTCGAGAAGCTGGTATCGATCGTCAGCTTGCCATTGACGCCGGTGGCATCGACGGTGGTCAGCTTGGTCGAGTTGAGCGCAGCATTGAAGGTCAGGTCCTTGGTGGCCTTCAGGGTGAGCGAGGTCAGCGCGGTGTCGGACAGCGTCAGGTTGGCGTTGCCGTTGGCCTGCACGTCGATGGTGACGTTTTCGACGTTGGGCAGGGTGAGGGTGCCGAGGTTGAACGCATTCCCCGTCGCCAGCGCCACTTCAGCGCCGCTCGCGTCCTTGTTATTGACGACCACCGTGGTGGCGTCAGACGAGCCCGTGCCTTTGCCCGGGGCGAGGTTGACGGTGAGGTTGTCAAAGGTCTGGTTGCCGTTCGTTTCATTCCCCTGGTAGCCGACCGTCTGCAGCACCTGTTCGGCGTTGGTGAGGGTGATGGTGTTCGCTCCACCGTCCTCACGCACGATAAAGGTCTTGATGTCGGTGTTGCCACTGAGGTTGAAGGTGAAGGCGGCACCATTGGCGCTCGCCGAAATGGTCTCGATGCCGCTGATCTGGTTCTTGGTGGCGAGGTTGGCATTCAGCGTGACATCGAGGCGGTCGGTGCCGTCACCGCCGGTGACTTTGTCCTTGTCGGTGAAGTCGCCTAGGCCAAATGTGAAGCGGTCATCCCCCTTGCCGCCGGTGGCCGTGATGTCTTTGCCTGCGCCGAACGCTACACGCACGCCGGCCGTGGAGGCGCTGGCATCAAAGGTGGTGATGTCGGCATCGAGGTTCCGGATACGCAGCGCAGCGTCGGCAGCAACGTTGATGGTCTTCAGCGAGCCGCTGGCAACATTGTCGGTGATGTTGTTGATGTCGGACTTGCCGCCGGAGGTCTTGACGTTGACCACTTCGACGCCGTTGCTGACGGTAACGGTTTGCGCTGCCGCGCCTGTCGCGGTGTCGAGCAGTACGGTCACGGCGTCGTTCGAGCCGGCGAGCAAGGCGTTGGACCAGTTGGCGGTCAGGCTTTGCGTGGTGTTGGTGATCCCCACCGCGGTGGAAAGCGAACCGATGTTGCTGATGGTCTGCGCGCCAACGGCATCCTTCATGATGATCTGCTTGGCGCCCGTGACGCCGGTGGCGTTGAATGTAACACCACCACCCGCGCCCACCTGGACGGTGATCGTGTCGACATCGGTGATCGTCGCCGAGCCGGGGTAGCTTGTGCTATCCAGAATCACGCGCAGCTCGTCGCCAACGACGCCGGTGCCGACGATGACGTCACCGGCGTTGAGGGTGGAGACGGAGTTGTTGAAGTCCACGATACCGACGACGGACTTCTGGGCGTTGGACAGGGTGATGTTGTCCACACCCGTTGTGAGCATGAGAATACCGCCGCAAATTCACCAGTAAAATCATATTCGTAAAGCATATAAATATCGTTGTTATGTTTTTATATTGCGACAAACCATCGTTTTTGGCGTTTTACCCGTGTGCTTGCTTTGTCGCTTTGTCGCAAATTTGCAGGGCGTAGCAACTCAGGCGAGCATGGCCACCCACGCAACCATTCACCTCTGCGCGTACACTCAAAACAAAATGGGCCGCCCCAGAACAGGCAGCCCGCTACCAGCTCGTGGGCAGCGACACCCCGCCACCGCTTAGCGCTCGAACAACTCCTCAAGACTGCCCACGCTGAGCATCGCCGCCACCCAGCGCTGTAGTTGCTCGTCGCTTGCTTGTTGAAGCCGCTCATGCGCCCAGCTCGGCAGTTCACCGAAGCGCAGGCGTGCCTGTATGGAAACGGCCTTGGCGAGCCCGTTGTGCTCACCCGCTTCCATCGCTTGGTCGTACCACAAGTCAAGCTTCTCGTGCAGTTTCATCGATGGCTCCAGCCAGTCCACGCGTTGTTCCAGATCGGCGGTAATGCTACCCCGGCGACGGCTGCGGCGCAACCACTGTTTGAGCCACAGCGTCAGGTGCCGGCGCATCGATGCGGAAGCGTCATCGCTGAGCCAACTTTGCAGCGCTGCCAACAACTGCTGCAGTTGCTCGCGGCTTTCCCCTTGCTCCAGCTCGAACACAGCCTGCACCAGGTTGCGCACCGCCGGCACCTCATGCCTGACCAGGAGCCGCTGTTGCAGCAACACGTACTTCAGCCGTGGCAGATACCCTTGCAGGGTCGACAGCGAGGCATCAAAAAGCTCGGCGACATCGGCAGGCGCGTGCCATGCGTTCTCACCCGTGTAGAGCACCACCGGCAGCAACAGCGGCAGACTGCCGTCGTCGTTCATCTGCTTTTCTCGGAGCAGGTGCTGCGCGAGCAATGCTACGTATCCCAGCATGCGCAGCGCCATGTGCTGCTCCGGCTCCTGCTGAAACTCGAGAAGCAGGTACACCCAAACCCAGCGCTGACCCACTCGCAGCCGCCAAACCATATCGTCATGACGTTGCGTCTCGGACGGGTCTACATAGCTGGCGTTGACACGCTCAAGGGTCGAGAAATCGGCTTGGTCCCAGGGGCCGGGCACATACGCCCGCAGGAGGTCTTCAACGAGGCGCGGCTCGCTGAAAAGCCATTTGTAACTGGCGTCGTACGACATGCCGGGAATCATAATGAGCACGGGCCGGGGTCAGCCCCCGGCCCGGCAATCAGACTGTCAATCGCGATGCAGACCCCCGGTGATTTGCTGTGCGGACAGCGTCACACCCCCTGCAGCAGCCGTTGAGCCAAAACCTCTTCCGTCTGCTTGCGAGTCTTGTCGGTCAAGTGCAAGTACTTCATCGTCGTCTTGAGCTGCGTATGCCCCAGCGCTTCTTTGACGAGGGTGTCAGGATTTTTGTGTGAGGGGCCTACCATGACGACTTCCAGGAGCCCCCATGCCACGCAAGAAGACCACCCCCGCCGCGAAGCCGGACGCCATTCTTCCCGACGAGCTGCTTGAGAAGCTGATCCCCGGACCGATGGACGCCGCCGGCGTCGAGGCCGTGTTCCAGAAGCTGAAGAAGGCCGTGATCGAGCGCGCCTTGGGGGCTGAGCTGGGCGTGCACTTGGCCAGCCCCGAGGGCGGCTGCGGGAACCATCGCAACGGCCGCAGCGGCAAGACCGTGCTGACCGACGGCGGGCCGCTGCGGATCGAGGTGCCCCGCGACCGGGCCGGCAGCTTCGAACCGCAGCTGATCCCGAAGCATGAGCGCCGGTTTGCCGGCTTTGACGACCGGATCATCTCGATGTATGCCCGCGGCATGTCGGTGCGCGAGATTCAGGGCCATCTGGCCGAGATGTACGCCATCGAGGTGTCAGCGGAGTTCATCAGCGCCGTCACCGACGCGGTGATGGCCGAGGTGGGGGCCTGGCAGGCCCGGCCGCTGGAGCCGATGTACCCGGTGGTGTTCTTCGATGCCCTGCGGGTGAAGATCCGCGAGGACGGCGTGGTGCGCAACAAGGCGGTGTATCTGGCCTTGGGCGTGCTGCCGGACGGGACCCGCGACATTCTGGGGCTTTGGATCGAGAACACCGAAGGCGCGAAGTTCTGGATGAAGGTGTTCAACGATCTCAAGACCCGCGGGGTCACGGACCTGCTGATCGGCGTGGCCGACGGCCTGAAGGGCCTGCCGGAGGCACTGGAGGCGGTGTTTCCGGCCACGACCCTGCAGACCTGCATCGTGCACCTGATCCGCAACAGCCTCGACTATGCGAGCTGGAAGGACCGTAAGGCGCTGGCCGCGGCGATCAAGCCGATCTACACCGCACCGAGCGCGGAGGCCGCCGAGCGCGCGCTGGACGCGTTCGAGGCAGGGCCGTGGGGCCAGCGCTTCCCGACCGTGGTCGCGGCCTGGCGGCGGGCGTGGAGCCGGGTGATCCCGTTCTTCGCGTTCCCGCCCGAAGTGCGGCGGATCATCTACACCACCAACGCCATCGAGAGCGTGCATTCGCGGTTACGCAAGATCATCAAGAGCCGCGGGCACTTCCCAAGCGACGAGGCGGCCACCAAGCTGATCTGGCTGGCCTTGCGCAACATCACCGCGGACTGGAAGCGGGCGAGCAAGGAGTGGAAATCGGCGATGAACCAGTTCGCGATACTATACGGCGACCGCTTCACCCTCGCACCACGCTGAACGACACGAGGACAGATTCAGAAACCGCCCCACACACAAAAAACAGGACATCCCCTCTTTGACCGCCACGATGTTGACACCCGCCTCCAGCAAAGCCGAAGCAAAGCTGTGCCGCAAGTCGTGCAGCCGCAGACCCGCAAATCCCGCCGCATCGCGCACCGTCTCCCACAAGCAGCGGCGGCTATGGTAGGGCTCACCGGTCTTCGGATTCGCAAAGACCCATCGCGTCTGCAAGCCAGTCTCGGCTTGTGTTGCCCGGCGTCGCTGCAGCATCTGCATGACAGGCGCACTCAGGTGCTTGACGAACGCCTTCTTCTGTTTGACCTCGCTCGGCTCGTAACGAATCAGACCGCGCTCGAAATCGACCTGGTCCCAGCTCAAGCGATAGACGTTGCTGCGGCGCAGTCCGGTCAGAGCAGCCATCAGCAAAGCGTCAGCGAAGTCGGCATCGTGCTCGCGTGCGACCGCCAGCAGCCGGTGGACCTCCTCGGGTTGCAGGAAGCGCCCTTTGACGACCGCCACATCACTGCCCAGCTTCAGTCCTGCGGTTGGGTTATCCACTACGCCTGGCACCTTTTGGCGGCGCGCTTCGTTGAACACATGGCGCACCAGAATCAGCACCCGCTTGACCGTGCCCTCCGACAGCGTCTTTCCCGCCTGCTTCTTCCAGCGCCCCCCGGCAACGGGTTTGCGGCGCAGCTGCTCTTGAAACGCCAGTATGTGCTGCAAAGTGACTTTCGTCATCAACAACTGCCCCAAGACAGACTCGACGTGATTGCGATACAGCGACACGTGGGTCTCCGCGTTTTTGGACTGGGCGCGTAACGTGGCCAAAAATCCCCCGTAGAAGAAGTCTGACAGGGTCAGACCAGTGCCCCGCGCCGGTGGGCGACCGCGCTTGGCACGGGATTGATTGCGCACACTCACCAAAAGCTCGCGCGCCTGCCGTCGTGCTTCATGCGCCGCCAGCTTGCCCACAACGCCGAGTTTGTGCTGGCGACGCTGACCATCCGGGCCGCGCAGGGTGACGAAATAGTTTCCTGTCCCGGTCCGGGTCAGCTGTGCGCCGAACCCCGAGACCTCGGTATCAAACACCTTGACCGCCGGCTTGGCCGTCGGAACGCAGCTCTTGAGCGCTGCTTCTGTGATGTGCAACTTCATAACGTATGCCCTCGATACGCCCACGGCTCCCATCGGTGGAACCGACGCGCTGGCAGGGCCCTCCCCCGCCGCATCCCGTGACCTGAGGGGCGATACCCGGTCACGTATCACGTGTAGCGAAGCGCACTGAAGGTACTTTTCTGGACCGCCGTCGAAGTCGGTCGAAGCCACAGAAGACACATAAGTCATTGATTTGTTTCAACGTACATAAAAGAAAGCCCCCCAAGGCAGGGGGCCTCGAGGGGGTTCAAAATCACAAAACTTTCAGTAGTTTTTGTCTATTGACCTGATTTTTTCGGTTGTTTTAGTATTTACTTTCGTGGATGGACGTCGGGCACGATGAGTCGACGCTCGCTTCCCGGCTCATCCCCGTTCATGCCTGCAAGCAGCGCAAAGACGGCGACGACTTGTGCATCGTCGAGCACGGCGCCGAGCTTCGGGTGCTGTTGAAGCAGCATCCGCTGACAGCGGCCCAACCCAGACGGGCTCACAAAGTCGGTCAGGCGAAGTTGGTGCAGACCCACTCGCAGCGCGACTGCGGGCAGCTTCAGAACCCGTTTGAGCACCGCAACGGCCTCGTCTTCGAGCTCGAGCGGCTTGCCGCGAACAAAGAAGCTTCTCAGTTCCGCCGCGGAAGTGCCCAGGATGACCGCCAAATCGGCGGGCAGCAGGCGCTCTTGCACGGCCTGCCGTGCCAGCAGCCG
This sequence comes from Tepidimonas sp. HKU77, assembly GCF_049728535.1. NCBI lineage: Bacteria > Pseudomonadati > Pseudomonadota > Betaproteobacteria > Burkholderiales > Tepidimonas > Tepidimonas sp. HKU77. The sequence continues at coordinate 766,849 of NZ_CP187300.1, forward strand.
TTTGACGGGTGTCACTGTATCGCTGGGCAGCAGCGCCGCCCAGGCCGCAATGACCTCTTCCCACGGATTGGCTGGGGGCTCGGGCAGCAGGTCACAGAAGTGTGTCATGGCCATCACGCTCCGACTCGCGGACCTCCTCAGCTGCGAGGCTCGTGGCCAGCCGAAGGGAGGACCAAGTCATCGGCGGCAGGATGCGGCTGACCCCAAAATCCTGCTGCGTCGCTTCTTCATACAAGCTGACCAGCAGTTGCTGGGCATCGGCCGGCAGTGCTCGCAGCAGTGGTTCATCGATGAATCCGGCGTACGCGGGGTCTTCCAGCAACGCTTGCAGGCCCTTGCGAATGCGTCGCTCAGGGTTGCCGGGCGCACTGAAGTCGCTGACATCGATGCTGCCCGACAGCAGCAACACGTTGAGCGTGCTCGTGTCGAGATAGCTCGCACACGCACGCGCGAAGTCGAGCGAGATGCGGCTGACATCGCGCGTGCCCGAGCGCAGTTGCATCAAATAGCCCGAAGTCACGCCCAGATGCTGGGCGAGTTCGACTTGGCTGTGACCGTTCCGACTCGCCTGGCGTCGCAGTGCGACGAGCAAGCGGGGTTCAGGCCGGTCGTGGCGCTGTTCGCTCTCCCGAATCGACGGGGTTGTCTTGGCATTCTGGGCGGGGAGGGTCGTATTCACGGTCGTGTTCATGCTGTGGTTGTCCTCAATAGCTGATGCATGGCCCGCACGCTCGCGGGGCTGCTGGAAGAACGTCACGTCGGTCTTTCACACGAGACTGAGCCACCGGGTGTCGACGTCGTCTGGCACTGCGTGCGGCTTCGAGTCGCACGCAAGCGGCGGCGGTGTCGTCGAACGCTGGCTTGGCGCACCGGGGGCCTTGGCCGCGGGCTGGCTGACGATGTCTTCGCGCTTGCCGTCGCGCGTGATGCGCGTCAGCGCAAACGCCAGCAGCGTCAAAATGCCCATGGGCTTGCCGTCGCGGGCGATGAAGACATCGTTCTTGAGCTTCCCCGTCACACAGACGAAGTCGCCTTTCTTGAGACCGGGGTCTTCGTCGCGGAACAGGCGCACGGTGTACCAAGTCGCCTCAGAATCCCCTTTCACCGATTCCGCGGCGCGGAACTCGTAGTAGGCCTTGCCGCTGGTGGCGGCGACTTTGCGGGTCGGCTCGATAGCGACATTGCAATACACTTGCATCGCGTGTCCTTTCTGTACAGATGTTGGGTCGTTGGGGGTCTGGGGCTGCGGCAACATGACCTTGCCCGCGAGTTCCGGATCCCATAGCTGAGACCGTTACGCAGCCTGCCTTTTCTGGGCGGCAAGCCAAGCCCGTTCGAATTGCATCGGACTGACATAGCCCAACGACGAATGAAGCCGCCGGTGGTTGTAGAACGTCAGCCAGTCGACGATCTCGTCCATGGCGTCGCGCCGGGTCTTGAAGCGTTTGCCGTGCAGCCTGCCCACCTTGAGCGAGCCCCACAGGCTTTCCGTGGGCGCATTGTCCCAGCAGTTCCCCTTGCGACTCATCGAGCTGCGCATGCCGTAGCCGGTCAGCGCCTTCTGGAAGTCGGCACTGCAGTATTGGCTGCCGCGATCGCTGTGGCATATCAGTCCCGGCGGCGGATGGCGGCGGAACCAGGCCATGTGCAACGCGTCAATCACCAGCTCGCGCCGCATGTGCGGCTGCATCGACCAGCCCACGACCTGGCGGCTGAACAGGTCGATGATCACCGCCAGGTACAGCCAGCCCTCGTCGGTGGCCACATACGTGATGTCGCTCGTCCACACGGCGTTCGGCGTGGCCGGCTTGAACTGCCGATCCACAAGGTTCGGCGCCACCGGCAGCTTGTGGTTGCTGTCGGTCGTAGCCTTGAACTTGCGCTTGCCTCGGGCGCGGATGCCGTGCAGGCTCATGAGCTTGCGAACGCGCTCCTTACCCACCCGAATGCCGCGTGCCAGCAGTTCCTTCCAGATCCGCGGCCAGCCGTACTCGCCACGCGTTTCGGCATGGATCGCTCGGATATGAACCAGCAGAGCATCGTTGCTGATCCCACGTCGTGGTCGTGCCTGGCGCACACGGTGGTCGTGGTACCCACTGGGGCTCACCCCCAGAACTGCGCACGCCACCGACACGGGCCAGCGCTTGCGGTTACGCTCGATCCAGGCGTACTTCACCCCCGCTCCTTCGCGAAGTACGCCGTCGCTTTTCCCAGGATGTCGCGCTCCATCTTGACCCGCGCCAGCTCCGCGCGCAGCCTGGCGATCTCCATCTGCTCTGGGCTCACCGGCTTGCTTCCAGCCCCCGCCAGACGACCGTCTCGGTCCGCACGGATCCAGTTGTGCAGCGTCTGTTGCGCAATGCCCAGGATCTTCGCCGTCGCCGCCATGCTCTGGCCAGCCTTGACCAGCCTGACCGCTTCCAGCTTGAACTCCAGCGTGTAGCGCGCTCTCGTTGCCTTCGTCACTTCCGTTCTCCTTGCCTGTATTCAACCACTCAGCAAGGGATCCGGTTTCCAGGGGCAAGGTCAACAGCCGCAGCGGATATGTCCTGTTTCGTATAGCCACCGGGACGTCAAACCGGTCAGGCCCTGCGGGTGCGCCTTGCGGCCCGGCCTCGAAGACTGGCCTTGAAGATTGGCCTTTGCTTTGGGTACGCAATTCACGTACACTTCAACTATGAAAGCCGTCTTCGTGGAGTTGCCTGCGTTTGAGCGTTTGCGGGCCGACTACATGGACGACGAGAGCTACCGGGGGTTGCAGATGGCGCTCATGCGCAACCCCTTGGCTGGCGATGTGATCGAAGGGACGGGTGGTCTGCGCAAGTTGCGGCATGCAGACCCCAGACGCGGCAAGGGCAAGCGCGGGGGGTTGCGCGTCATTTACTACTGGTGGCTCGGCGGCCGTCAGTTCTGGCTGTTCACTGTGTACGACAAGGATGAGGCTGACGATTTGACGCCACAGCAGCGCAAGGCCATCCGACAACTGCTGGATGTGGAACGTCAGCACCGTCAACAACTTGGAGGGTTCAAGTCATGAGCAAGCGCGACGTCTTCGCGGAGGTGATGGAGGGGCTCCAGGCGTTAAAGTCCGAGCGCGAGGGCAAACTCACGCTCCGCCAAGTCCAGGTGAAGTCCAAGCCCGTGCCGGGGTTGGCACCACAGGAGTTGATTGCGGTACGCACGCGGCTCAAACTGTCCCGACCGGTGTTCGCCCGCTACCTGCGCACCAACGAGCGAACGCTGGAGAATTGGGAGCAGGGCCGTGCCAAGCCCAACGCGCAAGCGGTTCTACTGATTCGGATGGTGGCGCAGTTTCCCGACACGATGCAGCGCCTGGAGGCCGTGTGAACCGTGCGTCGACCCATCTCACGGGGTGGCAGTAAAGCCCAGCGGCCGAGAAGGGGGCCATTGGCCGCTCGACAGCGACCAAGGCAACGCGCTGCTGTCAAACCACTCGCGCGGTGACGGCACACTCCAGGGCTGCACGAGCAATCGTGCGCCGACTCGGCGCACTGTCTGCACCCGGCCGCCGCTCAGGCGCTGCTCGGCGTCAACGAGCACGTCGTACAGACCCCCTCCACGCTGGACCAGGCCGCTGTCGCCGGTCAACCCCACAGTGACGCGGGGCAGCAGGTGCGACAGATTCGCCCGGGCGATGCCAGTGCTGCCGGTGAGCACCACAATGCGGCGCAGCGGCATGATGCGCTCGCCCTCGTGGCTGCCACTGCCCGGCACCCGCACCGCGCATCCGGCAGCGCGCACGAGCGCCGTGAGGTCCGCCAGCCGCCGGCTGCCACGCTGACTGCGGTCGATTTCAACCCAGACCAGCTGCGGACCAGAGGCACCGGGCAGCACGATGAACGCATCGGGCCACAGCCCGCGTGGTTTGCCGTCGACAGCAACCGTGAGTGGCGGAGTCTTGAGCAACGCTCGCAGTTCAGTCTCTGTCCACGCGGTCAGCCCCAGAGCTTCGGCGGCGATGACAGTCTGCGATATGAGCAGAGCGTGTTGGGGATTGCTCCTGTCCGCCACCCGCCGCGCGCTCGGTCGAACGGCCGGCCAGGCGGTCCACGGCTGCGGCGGTGTACCCGGGTCGTCACCGCGCAGTTCGACCAGTCGATACGCGCCGCGTTGTGTCAGTGCGTACACCGTCTGGTGCGCGACGACACTGCGCTGCACGAGCCGGTCTTCAACCAACCGGGCCAGTTGGCGCTGCGCCGCCGACATCGCCGCCTCAAACCGCCGGTCCGCGGCGATGGCCGCGGCCACATCCACCGCGCGCAGCAGCCGGTGGCGGTTGAGGTGCTCCAGCACCGCACGCTCCAGGCTTTGCTGCTGTGCGTGCGGATGCGCGTAGCGCTGGGCGTCGTAGTGCACCCGTCGGGCACGGGTTGTGTGCACGGTTTCGGACCGCGTTTGGGATGGACGGTTGAGGCCGGTCATGGGTAGTGCAAGGTCGAGCATCGGGAGGTCTCCTGTTGGGGTCTTGTTGTGTAGCGAACGCCACCGCAAAGCCCGGCCTGACCACGCTCGGACGTGGCATCGGGGTTTCGCGATTCCTGACCCGATGCCGGTGCGTCGGCCTGTGGCCAGGGCCCTGCAGCGTCTGGGTATCTGCCCTTCCGCCGCGACGCTGCATGTGAACGACGGGGGCGAGCGGGGAGGCGCTGTGTGAGCCGCGCGCCGCAGCCGGCGCGCAACCCGGTGGCGGCAGGCGGTGGGCAGAGGATGCGCGTGACTTCGCGACCCCCGGGTTGCGCGCCGCCCGACGTTGCGGCTGCCCCCGTGCGGACGTGGCCCTCCGATACCCGGCTCTCAACGCCTATCGGCGGCTCAGGTGCCGGCATCCGCCCGCTGCCCGACCTCTTGGACATCTGCTGTGCCACGTGAAGCGAACGTGCCGTCCTGCGGGGCTGCTGTGGCTTGCCCACCACGCACCGCGGCCCAGGCGTCCTCGAGCGCCTGGGGCAGCAGACCGACCGACGTCAGCAGGAGTTGCCGCTTCGCACGCGTGATGCCGACGTACCAAGTCTGCAGGGCGTCGTCAGCCGTTTCGCTAGGCTTGCGCATGCCCAGTGCAAGGACGACCGCATCCCATTCCCGGCCTTTCGATGCATGAATAGTCATCACGGGCGCGTCGATGCCGCGCAGTTTTAGGCGAGCCTTGAGCCAGGCAACCTCGGCATTGCTGCGGACCAAGACAGCGGCATCGCGCGCCGTCAGCGTGTCCGAGAGCCACGCAACGATGGTCTCGAGCTCGGCCTCGCGGCTGACGCAGCGCTGCAGCTGCACGCTGCCTGCAGCGTGCAGCGCCTGGGTAGCGGGCATACCAAGCGGCAGCGCGTTGGCCAGCGCGACAATCGGCGCCGCGCAGCGACGGTTGACGCTGAGCGCTGCGCTGCGCAGGTTATCGAACAGTGCGTCTTGGGTCGGCGCGCACTGGCGGGCCCACTGGGTCAACCCGCCCGCTTTCGCCCCCCGCCAAGCGTAAATCGCTTGGCGCTCGTCCCCAACCGCAAACACCGTATGCCCGTGTGCCTCGACCCAGGCCCACTGCGCTTCGCTCAAGTCTTGCGCTTCGTCGACCAGCAGCCATTTGTCCTGACGACCCTGCTCGGCACTGCGCAGCAACCAAGCGTCGAAGTCAGGTTCACCGCCTTTGATGCCGAGCCAGTGCCTGGCCAGCGCATGCATCGTGCCCACCTGCACGCCGTGCACGCCACGCGCGTGCAGCCGCTCGCGCAGGTGCTCGGCTGCCTCGCGAGTGAAAGTGGTCAGCACGAGCTTGTGGGCGGGCACGCCCTGCTGCAGCAGCCACGCCGCCCGTTCGACGAGGAGGTGCGTCTTGCCCGAGCCGGCGGCGGCCAGCACCGCATGATGCCCATCGACGGGCAGCTCAATGGCCTGGCGCTGTTGCGCACTCGACGTATCTTCCTGCGGTCGCCTCGAGCCCGGTTCGACCTGGGAGGTTTCAACTGTTGCTATGTGTACAAGAGCGCCTGCGGCGCTGCCCTGCCCGCCCTGCTCAGCCACCGTCTGCCGGGCAAGTCCCTCGCCGGTGAGCGCAGCCAGCGCCTCGGCGGCTTGCTTGCGCAGCAGCTGGCGGCCCAAGGGCCGCACCAACGCCCTGGCGGTTTTGCTGCGCGCGACATCCTGCACCTGCACACCCACCAGCCGCTCCCCCTCGCCGCCGTATTGCGTGGCTACCTTGACCCGTAACGGCTTGACGACGTAACGCGCTGGCATAGGCGAACAAGCCAGGCCACCCAGCAGCCGCAGGTACTCGGCGAATCCCTGGCCTTTGTCGCGCTGGCAGACTTCGGCCAACTCGGCAACGGCCGGGTCGAGCGCAGCACGCTCGGCCTCGTCATCGAGCCGGACCTGTCTGAGCAAGTCCCAGCAGCTGGCCGCGCCTTTGGGGATGCCGTAAAATTCGATTCCCCGGATGCCCCAGGTGCTGCGGTGCGCGCGCACCCGGGCGGCGGGGCCGGAGTCGATGAGCGAGTCGTCCTGTTCACCGGCGAGTTCGCTGTGCGCCGTGGCATCACCGCCGGGCGTGCGCTGGCCGTCGGCGGCGGGCTGCTCGCCGGGCTGGCCCTGCCGTGGCCGAATGCCAACGCCGCAGGCTTTGGCGACATACTTCAACACATAGCTCGCAAAGCTCGCCACCACCCCTTCGGTGCCGGGCGTGCGGGGTGCTCCCAGGTCGAGCTGGCACTGCGCGCCACGGCGGGCATTGCGGTGAAACCGACCCGTTCGGAAGTCATCGAGGCTGTCGTACTGCCGGATGCGAAACTGCAGCTTGCCCGCTCGGGTACCCACGGCTTCCCGGATTCGCAGGCCGGCTGGAAACTGGGTCAGGGTTGCCTGGCAGATGCGCCGCAGTTCGTCGTCGCTTTTGAAGAAGAACGCGCAGTGCCAATGCGGCGTGCCATCTTGCATGGGCTCCTCTGTCCGCACGCCGCTCAGGATGATGCCGTGCTTGCGTAGCTGCATGCGCAGCCGGTGCCAGCCCTGGGCGATTTCGCGGTGACCGGCATCGGGCAGTTGGCCGTTCCAGCGGTGCTGGCCGTCGTGATGTTTAGGCCGGGCGTGCCAGGCGCTGGGCAGCGTGATGGTCAGCATCGCCCAGCGCAGCCCCGCTTCGACCGCCAGCGCTTCGATGCCCTTCAGAAAGGCGTAGTAGCGCGCCGCGAGCTGCCGTGGGTGGTGCAACCGTTCCTCTAGGGGCTGCATGTGGCCCGTGGCGAGGTCGAAGATGACGCTGTCGCGCGCAAAGCGTCGCGCATGAACTTGGCTGTCTTTGTGCCACGCCAGCGCCACGTCGCTGGCGTAGCGCTGGCCGTCGTGGCCGATACTTCCGGCAGCCAGCAGCGCCGCTTCGCGGGCCTGGCGCAGCTGGCGGGCCCCAGCCCGGCGCCACCACCGGGGGTCGGCGCTTCTGAGCAGGGCTTCCTCGGGGGTCTTGCCCGAGGGCTGCAGATTCCAAACGCTGTCGCGCACCGGGACACCGGCCTGGGCGCTGAGCTGGGCTTGGCGCTTGGCCCAGGCGTCCAGCTCGGCGCGGCCCCAGGCAAGCCGCTCCTGCCCGCCGTCCTCATTTAGGGGATGCGGCTGAGGAGCAGTCGGTTCGTCGGCGTCGGCAGTTATGGGCCAGGGAGTCGGTATCGGGGGCGTCATGCCCCGTCTAGCGAATAGCCCTCGCGAACCGGGCTTGAAGTGCCCATACCCGGTGCGGCCTGAACCCGTGCTTGTAACAGCCCCCACCCAAGCTGGCGCACGACCCCCACGACAATCGCGTTGCCCATGAGCGCCACCCGCTGGGCAGGTCGAATCCCGTCCAGGGCTGTGTGCCCGCGCGCAAACCCCATTAGGGCCTCCACCTCTTCCGGCGTCAGCCGTCGCAGGCGACCATCCGCATGGCGCACGACATGCGTGGTGCGCGAAGGGCTGGCGCCCCCTTCGCTCGTGATGACCGTGCGCGCCGGTCGGTCCAGCGGGTCCGGGAAGGCCATCGCGCCCTCGCTGTAGGTATAGACATGGCCAGTGGCACTCACGCGCGGGATGCGTTTCGCGCCCTTGCACGCTTGCCAGCGAGGCAGTTGGTCCTCGGGGATGAAGAACGCCTCGGGAACGACGGTGGTGCCGGCCACGACGTCGCCTAGCGTGAGAGGCTGCGCTTGCCCCACGAACGCGGTGAAGTCCGCTGAAGACCGCGCCGCAATCGGCGCGGTCCAGACCTGGCCGCAAGCACACAGACCAGCGTTAGCAAAGGGCGACTTGGCGGGACTGAGTTCGGTGTCAGCGAGCAACTGTGGCAGCTCGTGCGGCAGCAGCAGCCCCGTTTCGGTGTTCGTGTCACCTGGTAAGCCACGGGCGATGGCGCCGTCCTGGGTCAACCACTGCCGGGCGCTGTGCGCGTTCGCTGCGGCCGCCAGCGCCGCGCGGCCTAGCGCCGTGTGTTGGTGATGGGCGAGGATGTAGAGCCGCTTGCGCCGCGTCGGGTAGCCGTAGTCTGCAGCGTTGACGACGCGCCACTCGACTGCATACCCGAGCTCCAGAAGGCTGCCGAGGATGACCGTGAAGTCCCGGCCGCGCGCGCCGGCCGGGCTGCTGAGCAAGCGGTCGACGTTCTCCAAGATGAGGTGGGCAACCGGCTGGCCGCGCTCTCGCAGCTGCTTCAGCAGGTCGTGAACGGACCACCAAAGTTGGCCCTTGTCGCCGGCCAGCCCGTGAGCGCGACGGACGGGTTGAGCGACAGAGTAGTCTTGACAGGGGAAGCCACCGACGAGTACATCGGGGCGCAGCTCTTCGAGACGGGCCAGCGTATGCGGGTCGCTGAGCACCGCGCGGATGTCGCGGCCATCCAGTTCGCCTGGCCAGTGCCAGCGGTAGATGTCGGCCGCCCACTGGCGCTTCGCGTCAGGCTCCCACTGGTTTGCCCAGACGACTTGGTAGCCTGGGGCTGGGTCTTCGGTTGATTCCGTTGGGGTCTTGGTGGACTCGAGCGCACAGCGAAATCCACCGACACCGGCAAAGAGTTCGAGCACGCGCAGCGGGCTCTGTTGGGAAACATGGGACACTGGTCACCTCCGGGTTGAGGCCCGGCGGTGACGCGTCGGTGAGCGGTGCGCCCCCTTGGCACACGCTTGGATCGACTCAGTCGGCGCTATCGCGCCGGGCTGAGTCGTCTAGGGAGTGGTTTTAAATTTCGGGGATGAGTGAAGAGAACAAAGGCCGCTGCCGCGCGATGCGACAGCGGCCCGCGAAGGCGCAAGCCGCAGCCGGTGGGGGCTTGCTCAGTCCAGAGTAAATGAGGGTGTCAGGATTTTTGTGTGGGGGGCCTACCATGACCTTGCCCCTGGAAACCGGATCCCTTGCTGAGTGGTTGAATACAGGCAAGGAGAACGGAAGTGACGAAGGCAACGAGAGCGCGCTACACGCTGGAGTTCAAGCTGGAAGCGGTCAGGCTGGTCAAGGCTGGCCAGAGCATGGCGGCGACGGCGAAGATCCTGGGCATTGCGCAACAGACGCTGCACAACTGGATCCGTGCGGACCGAGACGGTCGTCTGGCGGGGGCTGGAAGCAAGCCGGTGAGCCCAGAGCAGATGGAGATCGCCAGGCTGCGCGCGGAGCTGGCGCGGGTCAAGATGGAGCGCGACATCCTGGGAAAAGCGACGGCGTACTTCGCGAAGGAGCGGGGGTGAAGTACGCCTGGATCGAGCGTAACCGCAAGCGCTGGCCCGTGTCGGTGGCGTGCGCAGTTCTGGGGGTGAGCCCCAGTGGGTACCACGACCACCGTGTGCGCCAGGCACGACCACGACGTGGGATCAGCAACGATGCTCTGCTGGTTCATATCCGAGCGATCCATGCCGAAACGCGTGGCGAGTACGGCTGGCCGCGGATCTGGAAGGAACTGCTGGCACGCGGCATTCGGGTGGGTAAGGAGCGCGTTCGCAAGCTCATGAGCCTGCACGGCATCCGCGCCCGAGGCAAGCGCAAGTTCAAGGCTACGACCGACAGCAACCACAAGCTGCCGGTGGCGCCGAACCTTGTGGATCGGCAGTTCAAGCCGGCCACGCCGAACGCCGTGTGGACGAGCGACATCACGTATGTGGCCACCGACGAGGGCTGGCTGTACCTGGCGGTGATCATCGACCTGTTCAGCCGCCAGGTCGTGGGCTGGTCGATGCAGCCGCACATGCGGCGCGAGCTGGTGATTGACGCGTTGCACATGGCCTGGTTCCGCCGCCATCCGCCGCCGGGACTGATATGCCACAGCGATCGCGGCAGCCAATACTGCAGTGCCGACTTCCAGAAGGCGCTGACCGGCTACGGCATGCGCAGCTCGATGAGTCGCAAGGGGAACTGCTGGGACAATGCGCCCACGGAAAGCCTGTGGGGCTCGCTCAAGGTGGGCAGGCTGCACGGCAAACGCTTCAAGACCCGGCGCGACGCCATGGACGAGATCGTCGACTGGCTGACGTTCTACAACCACCGGCGGCTTCATTCGTCGTTGGGCTATGTCAGTCCGATGCAATTCGAACGGGCTTGGCTTGCCGCCCAGAAAAGGCAGGCTGCGTAACGGTCTCAGCTATGGGATCCGGAACTCGCGGGCAAGGTCACCATGACGATGTTCAGGAGCCCCCATGCCACGCAAGAAGACCACCCCCGTCGCGAAGCCGGACGCCATCCTCCCCGACGAGCTTCTTGAGAAGCTGATCCCCGGCCCGATGGACGCCGCCGGCGTCGAGGCCGTGTTCCAGAAGCTGAAGAAGGCCGTGATCGAGCGCGCCTTGGGGGCTGAGCTGGGCGTGCACTTGGCCAGCCCCGAGGGCGGCTGCGGGAACCATCGCAACGGCCGCAGCGGCAAGACCGTGCTGACCGACGGCGGGCCGCTGCGGATCGAGGTGCCCCGCGACCGGGCCGGCAGCTTCGAACCGCAGCTGATCCCGAAGCATGAGCGCCGGTTTGCCGGCTTTGACGACCGGATCATCTCGATGTATGCCCGCGGCATGTCGGTGCGCGAGATTCAGGGCCATCTGGCCGAGATGTACGCCATCGAGGTGTCAGCGGAGTTCATCAGCGCCGTCACCGACGCGGTGATGGCCGAGGTGGGGGCCTGGCAGGCCCGGCCGCTGGAGCCGATGTACCCGGTGGTGTTCTTCGATGCCCTGCGGGTGAAGATCCGCGAGGACGGCGTGGTGCGCAACAAGGCGGTGTATCTGGCCTTGGGCGTGCTGCCGGACGGGACCCGCGACATTCTGGGGCTTTGGATCGAGAACACCGAAGGCGCGAAGTTCTGGATGAAGGTGTTCAACGATCTCAAGACCCGCGGGGTCACGGACCTGCTGATCGGCGTGGCCGACGGCCTGAAGGGCCTGCCGGAGGCACTGGAGGCGGTGTTTCCGGCCACGACCCTGCAGACCTGCATCGTGCACCTGATCCGCAACAGCCTCGACTATGCGAGCTGGAAGGACCGTAAGGCGCTGGCCGCGGCGATCAAGCCGATCTACACCGCACCGAGCGCGGAGGCCGCCGAGCGCGCGCTGGACGCGTTCGAGGCAGGGCCGTGGGGCCAGCGCTTCCCGACCGTGGTCGCGGCCTGGCGGCGGGCGTGGAGCCGGGTGATCCCGTTCTTCGCGTTCCCGCCCGAAGTGCGGCGGATCATCTACACCACCAACGCCATCGAGAGCGTGCATTCGCGGTTACGCAAGATCATCAAGAGCCGCGGGCACTTCCCAAGCGACGAGGCGGCCACCAAGCTGATCTGGCTGGCCTTGCGCAACATCACCGCGGACTGGAAGCGGGCGAGCAAGGAGTGGAAATCGGCGATGAACCAGTTCGCGATACCCCCGGCGACCGCTTCACCCTCGCACCACGCTGAACGACACGAGGACAGATTCAGAAACCGCCCCACACACAAAAAACAGGACATCCCCGAGTAAATCCTCCCAATGAGTTCACAAGGCACACGTTGTAAACAAGAAACCGCTTCGCTTATCCTCTGGGCCTTTTTTGCCCGAAAGGAGGATGCGTGTTGTGGTTATGCTTACCCCTGCTGGCCTTTGCCAGCGGGGTTCTGGTTGGCAGATTAAGCGTGCGCCGCTACCGGCATGATCGTATCGCCTGGGCGCAGCGACGACTGCAACTGAAGGTGCTGTCGCTCGAGCTCAAAAGTCTGCGCAGCAAGGTGGTGTCCAACCAAGGCCGTCGCACACCACCGGCCAAGCGGCGCTTGGTGAGGAAGCGGCCGACGCTGAAATGCTGGCAGCGGCGGCTGATTGCCTGGCTGCGCCTGTATTTTCCCTGGCTGACGCGCTTCATGCGATTCTCGCCCGGTGCCTACATTCGCTGGCTGCAGGCCAAGGCGCGCAGGCGCCACGCCATGAGAATCGCCGAGGGCAAGGCGCGTGGTCGACCGCCCACTCCACCCTTCATCGTCGACGCCATCCTGGCCATCAAGCGCGATAACCCGCGCTACAGCGCCGGGCACATCGCCCGCATGATCTCGGGCGGGGAGCTGAAGTTTCGCATCAGCAAACAGACAGTGGCGCAGATTCTCAAAGCGCACGGCTTCAAGCCCAGGCCAAAGGGCAAGCGCCCGCCTCGGGAAGAAGAGCCCGGCTGGCTGACCACTCTCTACAACCAGCACGTCATGGCCATCGACTTCAAAATCACGGGCGACCTTGCGGGCAACCGGCTTGCCGTGTTTAACCTGATTGACCACGGCCGCCGCGTGCTGCAGTGGTCACGCGCCACCTACAGCCCCACGGCGCAGTGGGTCGCACAGCAACTGCGCAATGCCTTCATGGACATGGACGTGCTGCCCGAAGCCATCGTCATGGACAGAGACAGCATCTTCTTGCCCATCGTCAAGCAGACGCTGCCGGCCATGGGAATAAGGACTATCCGGATTGGCTACAAGTGTCCGTGGCAAAACGCGGTGGTCGAGCGCTTTCATCGCACGCTGGACAATGAGCTGCTGCGCTACGTGCAGCCGCTGAGCGACCGGCATCTCAATCGGCTGCTGGCCGAGTTTCGCCGGTACTACAACACCGCACGGCCGCACATGGCCTGTGGTGTGGAGCCGCCCATCTTGCCGGATGTGACGAACAACCCGGCCGCGAACGATCCCGGCTTCTTCAAGACCCCAAGGAAACTTGTGCGTCAGAAGTGGTTGGGCGGGCTGCACTCCAGCTACCGCTGGGCAGCGTAGCGCTCGAGCGCCCGTTTGCCGCCTCTCGGTCATCGGTGCCGGCAGCCGAGGCTTGCGTGCACCCGGAAATTGGGCGCTTCTGAGGCTTGGCAATGCTCTGTGGCCGGCAAAGGCTTTTACGGCGCTCAGAAGCGCTTTCAGGAAGGCGTCACAGGCGGCTGGCGCCTGGGACCAGATTCACGTGAAAGACACAAAACGTGGCTTATCGGATTTTTTCACCAGCACAGTCGTTGCCGGGTTCTCGACTGGGGCACAGCACGCTGATGAGGTCTTGCGCACTTGCCGGCGCGGCGCGGACGCGCTTTTCAATCAAGTCAATGTAACGTTGCTCACCGGTATCATCATTGGAGTGAGACTCGACCGTAAAGCACCGTCCAACGTCAGGTTGTAAACGATAGCCGTAGCCAACGAGAAATCGTTGCTTGCCAAACAGGTCATAGACGAGCGTCGTCTTACCCCAGTTGTTGAAACCAACGATCAGAAACGCGCGTCGCATCGCTCCTCCTTTTTCATCTCTTCCGTAAGAGCCCTGCCCCAACCGCAAGGCCCTTATGGAAAAAACCCTGCCCCTCGTGAGAAGGACAGGGTTTCAATCACCTCAAGCACCTACCCGAGGGCGGGTGCTTGTCTCCGGGGAGATTAGGCGATGGTCAGAACTTCCGACGCGAAAGCGGAGGTGCTGAGGTCGATGGTACCAGTCAGCTTGATGACGGCATCGGTGCCAGAGGTGAAGCCCGCGCTCGGACCGGTCGTGCCGTTATCGTTGGACACAACGATGTAGGTATCGGTACCGAACTGGAACCACTTGGCAACAGCGTTGGTCGAGCCATCGAATGCTGCGGCAGCATCCAGGTATTGATCCAGGGTCGCAGCTGCACCCAGAGTCACCTTGGCACCCAAAGCACCGTTCGCGATCGTGCCGCTGGAGATGCCAGCCAGGTCGATCTTGTCAGCCTTTGCAGCATCGGCAATGGTCAAGAACGCAGTCTTGGTACCAACTGCATTGACATCAAAGGTGTCCGCACCAGCACCGCCGGTGAACACGTCAGCTCCACCGGTGTAGACCAGGGTATCGGCGCCGTCATTACCAAAGATGCTGTCGTTTGCGGTCGCGCTACCAGTCAGGGAGTCATTACCAGAACCACCCTTGATAGTGACAGCTTCACTAACAGTGGTGTTAGCAGAAACGAAAGTCACAGCCAGAGCAGCTGCATCAGCAGCAGCGCCAGTCACACCACTTGCGTCGAAGCTGGTGATGGCAGTGTTGCCGGTGTTGGTCAGGTTCAGACCAGCGTTACCGGTCACCACAACCGACTTGGCAGCGGTGGCCACCAGGGTCAGCGTGTTTGTATGTGCTGTGGTGTCAGTATCGGTGCTCGTAATGTTGACAGTTTCAACGCCGGCCAGGGCCACGCTACCGGCAGTCAAGGCGGAGGCAGACTTTAGGGTGAGGTTGAAGGTGTCATTCGTGCCGGTGGCGTTCGCCAGCGTCACAGTGGTACCGCCGGTCGGGTTACCCAGAACGGTCAGACCGACACCAGCAGCAACATTGGTGAAGGTCGTCGCACCAGCCGTATTCCCGATTTCCAGCTCGATGAAACCATTGGCGTTATGGCTACCTTGAGCAGCAGCACCTGCAACACGCAGGACTTCGAAGCCACCAAAGGCCGGGTCAGCAATGAAGGAAGAACCGTTGGTGTTGGCAACCAGGGTGTCCTTGCCATCGCCGCCGTTCAGGGTACCACCGGTGCCCAAGGTCGCCGAAGAGAGGGTCACAACGTCATTACCCGCACCCATGTTGATAGCCTTGGTGGTCGCGCCAATCGAGATGGCATCGGCGCCAGCGCCACCAACGAACAGCACGTCGTTAGCCAGAGCGGTGCCCAGCGAAGCGCCGCCGGTGTTGGTCACGGTGATGGTCTTGACATTGGCCATCGTCTGAGCCGTCAGAGTCACCTTGGCGTCGCCAGAGATGTTCAGCGCGGTTGCGTCAGCAGCGATCAGGTCCGCGATGGTGGAAGCGGTACCGGTGGAAGCCAAGTTGATGGTGGTGAAACCATCGTCAGAAGCAGCTTCTGCGTCGGTGATCGCGCCAGCGGTCAGGCCGCTCACGTTCAGGTTCAGCGTGTTGGCGGTCGGGGTAGCGGTCAGTGCGCCACGGCTAATTCCAAGGGTGCCACCAGTACCAGAGAGATTGACGGTGGTCAGCGCGCTGGAGTCGATGGTGGAGTTGCCGTAGTTGTTGAGGGTGACGGTAGCAATCGTGCCTGCAGCAGTAGCCGAAGCAGCGTTGACATCGGTGACAGTCACTTGGCCGTTTACGATTGCTGCACGCCCCACACCAGCGGCGCCAGCGACTCGAGTCTGAGCAGCGGTTTGAGACACGCTAACTTCGGTCGTCGAGGCATTGCCGGTAACGTTGACCGCGCTCAATGTCAATGCATCATTCGCGTCATCCGATCCGCCCGTGACGGTACCCTTCACGTCGACATTAACCTTCGTGCCACCCGTGACGGAGACTTGGCCCATCGTCAGCGTCGTGGCGCCTGCACCATCAGCCAGCGTACCTGCTGCATTAACCACCACTGCACCAGCCGCAGCAGTCGTGCCGCCAACGGTGGTGGTACCGGTGGTCACGCCGGTAGCGTTGACGGTCACATTGTTACCGCCGTTGAAAGAGGTGTTGTTGCCACCCTGCAGGGCAACGGTGGCAACCAGGTTTTGAGTAGCTGCAGCAGTAATGGTCTGGGCAGCACCCGAGGTGTTCGTGTTCAGTGCCGTGGTATCAGCAAAACCAGCGGTAGTATTGAGCGTGATGCCAGCACCAGAGGTGACGTTGACGGTTTCAACGCTGGTCACAGTGACGCCAGTGGGGACGCCGGTAACAGCAGCGGTTTGAATCCAGTTCAGGGTATCGTTGCCTGCACCACCGTTGATCTGGTCGCCAACCGTCAGGGTTGCTACGCCACCGGACTCGCCAGCGGTAAAAGTGTCGTTGCCCGACGTGCCGGTCAGATTGTCCGTACCCGTAGTGAGCGTAAACGTCTGCCCCGTCGCCGCACCGGCCAACACGGCATCCAGCGCCGCCGTCGTCGACACGTCGGTCGTCGGCGTCACGCCAGCAATGACCGACTTGAGGACGGCCAGGTCGGTGGTGTTGCCGAGCTTGACTTCGGTGTAGTACCGCGCAACGGCCACTTGGTTGGCCAGCAGCTTGGCGGTGTTGCCCCAGTCGGGATCCGTCAAGGGCTTGTTGGCCAGGTTGGTGAAGATTTGGTAGATCACGTCGCCCCGGCTCCAGCCGATATTGAGGGCAGCCTCGACGTCGGCCTTGGCTTGCGCCTTGGCGGCGGCGCTGGCGGAGGTGCCAACGACGTTTTCGATCAAGGCGTTCGCGAACTGCGCGTTCGTGTAGAAGTTGGGATACACCGAGGTGAACTGCGGCTTGGTGGTGTAGACGTTGACGATTTGCTTGGTCGTCATGCCAGCCGCGTAGGCGTCGGCGATTTGGTTCATGTAGGTGACGCCGGGGGCGGCACCAAAAGCGATGGCAAAGAACCGATAGGCATCGGTTTGTTGCTGAGTGGTCATAGCCATGGGTTGCACTCCTTGAAAGGAAAGAGATGGATCGACCCCGAAGCAGGCTTAGGCTGCGGGTGCCCGAGCACATTGTATGTCACCGGCCGCCGCCGGCGGTTCCACGGGATGTGATGGCGGTCACACGGTTGCCCGAAAACATGTGGCGTGTGCGCAACAGTACGCGACGTCAACGGCCGTTAGGCAGGGTACGCTGCCACAGCAGCTGCACGTTGTGCTCGCGCCACGCAAATAGGGGCAGGTTGGCGTGCCGACGGGTGGAGGCGAGTTGCAGGGTCCATTGGCCCACAGAGGGGTCGATGGGCAGGCGCCACTGCAGCACGATTTGCCCGGTGAGCAAGCGGCGGCGCGCGCCGTTGGCGAGCAAGGGGCTGTAGCCCGAGGTGTCGCTTTGCCACTGCAGGGCGCCGAGCAGCTGCCAGTGGGGCGCGAGCTGCCACGCCAACTGCGCGCCCAGGCGAACTTGGTTGGGCTGTGTGGCGTGGCGCAGGATGTCGGCCTCGGCCCACGCCTGCGTGGCGGAGGGCCAAGGCCACCGCGCTGCTGGACGAGGGGCGGTTTGGGTGCGTAGCGCGCGCACGAGCAGGCCACGGCGGCCGTTGTTTTCGTCGAACCAACCCAGGCCGCAGAGCCAGACGGTGCCCGTATCGGGCGCGTCAGCGCAGCGGTGGATGAGCTGCAGGTTGGCGCGGGCGCTGTGGTCGAGGTCGCGCTGGGCGCCGAGTTGTAGCGCCCATTGGCTGGCCGCGGCGGGCGTGGCCGCGTCGCCCTGCCCCAGGGGAGCCCAAACCCGCAGCCGCCAGGCGGTCGCAGTGTCGGGCAGGTCGCTGCGGCGCAGCTGCAGGCCCCATTGGCTGCCGTTTGCGGCTTGGTGGGTCACTTCGGTGCTGGCGATGGCGGCGGGTTGGGGACGCTGGCTCAGGGTCGCGAAAACGTCGCCTTCCGGCAGGGTGAGGCGGATTTCGCGCGCGCCGGTGAGGGCGAGCGGATTGCTGCTGCGGCCCAAGCCGACTTGGACGGTGGTGCGCGCGGGGGTGTCGGGCCCAGGCAGAATGGAGCCAACCGCGCTCAGGCGCAGCTGCGCCAGGCGGGCCCGTTGGTCGGCGGGGGTGCGGGGGTCGGCTTCGAGCGCGGCGATGAGGGCTTGCGCGGTCTCGGTACGACCCCGGTGCAGCAGCACGAGCACGAGCTGGATGAGGCTTTCGGCGTGCTCGGGGCTTAGCATGAGGGTACGCTCGAGCCAGAGCTCGGCCTGCACCCAGTCCTGCCGGGCCAGCGCGCTTTGGGCTTCTTGCCAGGCGGCCTGGGCCTCGGGGGATAGATCGGGGGATGGGCGGGCGGTGGATTCCGCGCCGGGGCCGGGCGCGGCGTCGGCCACTGCGGGCTGCGCCACCGCCGGCCCCCAGGCCAACGACGCAGCAAGTATCAGTGCGGGGCCGACCGCGATCGCGCCGCCCGAGCGATGCGCAAGCAAGGGCAACGTCACGGGGCGCACCACCACAGCGGTTGCGACTGGGGCCGATCCGGGAGGAGGAAGTGGCCCAGGGGTTGCAGCGGCGGCGCGGCGTCTGCTTGCTGTAGGCGTTGCGCCGCCGCCGAGCCGACGAGGATGGGGGCTGCCAGTTCGGGCCCGAGGGCGAGCATGGCGGCGACGTCGTTGGCCGCCGGCCCGAGCAGCACGCTGCGGCGGCTGCGGGGGCCGCCGACGAGCCCGAGCAGGTAGCTGCCGCACTCCACGGCGATGTAGGCGGACAGGGGACAGGCCGGGTGCTCGTTTTGGCGCAGCAAAGGCGTGAGCTGGGCATGCAACACGCGGGCGCACGCCAGGACAGCGCGCGCCTCGACCGGGGATTGGCCTGGCCAGCCTAGGTAGAGGATGCCGCCTTGGGCGTGCTCCATGGTGCCGCCGTGCTGCTGGGCGATGTCCTGAACGGTGCTGTGCAGGGCATGAATGAGGGCGAGCGCCTGTAGGCTGTCGACCCGCGCCACCCAGGCGTCGAGCCCCTCGATGCGCAGCGCCAGCAGGCTGCCTTGGCAGGCTTGTCCCAGGCTGTCGCCGTCGGCGGTTTGGTGCGCGATACGGTGCGCGAGCTGTGGCGGCACAAAGCTCTCGAGCATGCGCGCGAGTGCCTGCGCGCGGCGGCGCTGGGCCATCCACTGCGCCCCCAGCAGCACGACCCACAGGCCCATGACGGCAGCCGTGGGAGCCGCCATGGGCAGGGAGAGCCCGGCCTGGAGACGCGCCCAAGCGCTCAGCAGCAGGGGCAGGGCCAGCGCCAGCAGGGCCGAGGCCGCCAGCGTACTGGCACCGTGGGGAGCCCACGCGGCCGCGGATGTGCGGGACCCGCCAGCGTCATGGGGCAACGCGGCCGGCACCGAGCCATGGGTACGCAGGAGGCGCCCACGGAGCCGCACCAACCCCCGCCACCAGGGCCACAGCGCCAAGGCCGCCAGCCCCGTGATGCCCGCGGCCAGCGTCACTGGATGCGGCAGGGGGATGCCGGGCCAGGGCCCGGGGCTGAGCGATTGCGCGACCAGCTCGGCATGGATGCTGACGCCGGGGGCGCGGGGGTGTAACGGGGTGGGAATGACGTCGCCCACGCCCACCGCGGTGGCACCGAGAAAGGCGATGCGCCCTTGCAGCGGGGGCAGCGGTGCGTCGGACTGTAGCAATAGGCGTGCGCTGATGGCGTGCCACTGGGTGTGCGCGCGACGGTACGGGATGTGGAGTTGCCCTTGGGCGTCGAGCGCGAAGCGCCAGCGGCCGCGCTGGAGCCATTGCGGGGCGTCGAGCCAGCCGTCCCCCGAGCGCAGTTGCCAGGACGAGTCGGCCGGGCTGGCCGCTGCCGCCGCCGCCAGGGCGAGCTGGGGGTAGCGCTGCGGCGCGGGGGGCCGTGTTTGCCCGGTTGTTTCGCCGTCTGACGCAGCGGGGTCACAAATGACGGCGGGCAGTCGGCGCAGGCGGCCATCGGCGTCGGGCGTGGCGCTGAGGTGGCCACTCGCGCGTGGCGTCAAGCCTTCGGCCAGGCCGAGGTAGCCATGCAGTGTGATCCCCGGGGTACACAGCGGGGGAGCGTCATCGGCGGCTAGCAGGCGCCCGAGCCGAGGGGGATCGAGGACGGCGGGGTCGATCACGAGAACCTGGCCGAGAACGATGTCCCCCACAGCAAGTTGGCGTTGCAGCTCCGCGTCGCCCGCGGCCGGCTCGGGCAGCAGTAAGTCCCAGACCTGCAGCTGCACGCCCAGGCTGCGCAATCGTTCGGCGATGCGCGCCAGCACGGGGCGCGGCCACGGCCAGGGGCCCAGTTCTTGCAGGCTACGTTCGTCGATGTCGATGAGAATGATGTCGTCTGGCGCCGGTACTGGTGTTTGCCAGCGCGTGAGTTGGTCTTGCCAAAGACGGTCGAGCCCGGCGCTGATGGGCAACCGCGCCAGCACGGCTGCAAGCGCCAGGGACAGCGCCAAGGCCAGCATCCCGGGCACGGCGTGATCACGCCACGCGCGCGCAGCCGCCACGGGGGTCATTTGGCTGACCAGAGCGTCATACCCTGGTACAGGCCCGCGGGCGCTTGAAGGTTGAAGAAGTACCCCGCCTCGCGGCCATTGGCCGTGAGGGCGCCCGCGACACGCTGTTGCGGGCCGAGCGACAGCAAAATACCGTCGCTGTTGACGCTGCCGTTGGCCGACAACGTTTGCTGCGGCTGGCCATCCGCACTGAGCGTCATTTGGGTGGCAAAACGCATGCGGTCGAAGTCGACCGACAACGCGGGGGCGCTGATGCGCACGGGGCTGGCTTGCGTGGCCTGGATGAGCAGGGCATCGGCCGCAGCAAGCGCAAAATCGACCTGCCCGCGCAGATTGCGGTCGAGGCTTGCCCGGGGATCGTCGCGAAACAACGCGAATTGGCCCAACTCCCCGACGGTGGGGTGACGACCAGCCGCGGCAGCGGCGTACTCGAGGGTCAGCCGCCAGGGCAGATCGTCCGCGCCCGAGAAGCGGCCCCAGACGAGCTGCTTGGGCATGGGGGGAACGGCGGGGAGGGGCCGAATCTCGCGGCTGGTCGCCAAGACTTCGGCGACCGAGGGGGTTTGGTTGTCGGCGACATCGAGGCCCGAATCGACGCGACGGGTGTCGAGCGCAGTAGTTTGCGGGGCGCGCGCCGAGGGCTCGGCAGCGGCGGGGCGGCCATTGACAGAGACACGAATGCCGAAGAGGGCTTCGATCTCGGCGGGGGAAACGTGGCGCCGCTCGATCTGGCCGCCGGGCCGTACGACGAGGTATTGCGCCGCGTTGCTGGCGCTCAAGGTCGCCATGGCGCTGAGAGTGCCTTCCGCCTCCAACACTGGCAGGACGACGATCATGCCTTCATGAACGTAGGTTTCGACGGAGCTGTCGCCCACTTTGGCAAGAAAGTCGGTCCCGCGCACGCCAATGACGGCGATGGGGGTGTTGAGGCGGTAGCGCTCTGGCTGCAGCTGCGCACCCTGCCCGGAGATTTGGCGCATGGCGCCGCGAATGAGGTCGATGTGAATGCGGGTATCAACCCCAGCAGGATCGATGCGGTAGCGACGGATGACGAGCTCGGTCTCGGGCCGAACCGCGACCCGGGCCTGGTCGCTAAACACCAGCATGAGCATGCCGTCCTTGCCAGTGACGATACGGTCTTGCTCGGCAAGCTCGGACCCCAGCACTATGGGCTGCGCCTGACCGCGCACATCAATGCGCTGCGCTTGCCCCACGGCAAGCGCCACGCGCGCGACCGGCACCGCGGACGACTGCGCCCACGCGACGGCATGCATCGTCGCGGCGACGATGACCCCAACGAGTGTAAGCAAAAGGCGGACAGGCGTGCACATGATCGGCTCCCGGAGAACCAGCACACAAGGCAAAATATGCCCCGCGACGGTTTCGAATCGTTCCCATTTTACGAAATCTACGCTAAGAGAGGAGCGGATTTGCCGGTCTCAGCCCTGGTTTTGCAGGCCAGCCCTTTTTTTGCCGAGACACCCGAAAACGTGCTGAGCTTCGCTGCCAGCCATATGGAGCTGTGGAGCCTGCGCCGTCGCGAGGTTCTGCCCCCCAATGGAGGGCCGTTTGCGGGTTTTGCGCTGGTGGTTCAGGGAACGGTGCAAGCCGTGGAGCGAACCTTGGATGGCCGCGAGGCGCCGCTGGTCTCTGCCTCTGCGGGCGATGTGCTGGGACTGGCGCAGCTGCTGGCCGATCGCCCGCTGCTCATGCACTGGGTGGCGGTCCAAGGGCCAGCCACGGTGGCGGTTTTGCCACGACCACGGGCCTTGGAATGGCTGCAGATGCCCACCGTGGCGCTGCGCGCCGCGCGGTGGTTGGCGCAGCAAGTCAACGACATGGCAGCATGGCAGAAGTTTTTGGCCATCCACCCGGTGAGTGCGCGGGTGTGCGCCAGCCTGCTGCACCTGATGGAGCCAGGGGGCCGTCTGCGGCTGCCGACCCATGCGGAGCTGGGCTGGCGACTGAATACGACACGCGAGACGGTGACGCGGGTGTTGCAGCGACTGCAGCAGGATGGCGTGGTGCGGCGCGATGGCGAGCGCTGGCAGGTTTATCAACCCGACGCGCTGCGTCGCTTGGCGCAGCCGGAAAGCCCCACATGATTTGGTCGGTAGAGGCATGGCGCGGCGCGGCGGCGCTGCTGGTGGTGTGGGCGCACTGGGCGGTGCCGCTGGGCTTCGAGCCTAACTATGGGCGCTATGCCTTCGTGGGCGTGGATCTGTTTTTTGTGCTGAGCGGTTTTGTGTTTGCGCCGAGTCTGTTCGGCGGCGTGGGGCCGTTGCTGCCGTATGCGGTGCGGCGGGCCACGCGGATGCTACCGGCCTACTGGGTGGCGCTGGCAGTCTATGTCGCCTTGGCTGCCGCTGCCGGAAAGCCGCTGCTGTACCTGCCGCAACATGTGGTGCTGGCACATCTGCAAAGCCGGGAGATGGCGTTTTACTACAACCCGGCGTTTTGGAGCCTGCCCGCGGAGTTGGAGTATTACGCGCTGCTGCCGGTCTTGGCCTGGGTATGTGCGCGCTGGGGTCCGCGGGGGTTCGCCGCGATGCTGGCCGCGGCCATCGCGCTGCGGCTGGGGTTGATGGCAGCGGCGGATGCGCAGTCGCAAAACCTGGCTTACCTCGCGCTGCACCATCTGCCGGGCTTGATACTGGAGTTTTTGCTGGGTGCGTGGGCGTGGCACTGGGGGCGCACAACCAACCAGAGTCGGCGGCCCCTGGCCGCGGTGCTGGGCGCAACACTGGCTGTCGCGACCGTGTGGGCGTACCCGGTGCTCGAGCATTGGGCAGGCGGGCACGATTGGAAGAACGGGCAGCTCGGCGCGGTAACGGGGGCAGCCTTTGCGTTGTGGCTGGCCGGCACGGCCCACGCGACGCCCGTCTGGGGCTGGTTGCGTGATGTGGGTTGGTGGGCTGGGCGACTGAGTTATGGGGTTTATCTGCTGCACATGGCATGGCTGCCGTGGCTGGTGGTTCTGCGATCGGCAGTCGGAGCATGGCAGGCACTGGCGCTGGGTTTGGTGTTGCTTATTTTGAGCGCCGAAGGCTTGCACCGGTTGGTCGAAGCGCCCGCGCGCGCTTGGGGGCGGCAGTGGGCTGCCGCTTGGATTCGTCAAAAGACGTCGGTGTCACCCGGCTGAAACCGGGGCAGCGGCCAGTCGGGGTGGAAGCGTCCGTTGCCGCTGATCTCCACCGCGACGATCGGGGTCGAGACCATCGGAAAATCCCCTGGCAGCCAGCAGCACCAGCCGCCGGTTCGGCTGGCCGCAGCCAAAGCGGCCAGTGCCGGCCGCAGCGGCAGATCTGCGGGCAGACTGGCGTCGATCACCTCGGGTGAGCCGGCTTCTCGCGTGACCAGCCAGCCCCGCGGCGATGCCCAGGCGCGGCGCAGCAGCCACAGGCGGTAGCGCTGCGTGGGATGACGGGCGTAGCGCCAATCGAGGTAGGCGGCGGTTTTGAGCAGGCCGATGCCGGCAACCGATGGCGCCGCGGTGCGGCGCCAGAACGCGGCCAAACCTGGATCGTGCAAGGCAGACCACGGCACGGCCTGCGCACGCCAACCTTGGGTGGCGCGCCAGCGCGCGAGCAGCCCGCGCGGAAGGTCATCGCCTTGCTGCGCCGCACAGGTGTAGAGCCGCCGGTAGAGACCCATGCGCTCGCCCAGGCGCGCGGGGCGTATGCCTGGGAAACCGTAAATAAACATCGGCCACGATGCAGGGCCGAGTGGCTGGAGCGTGTCATCGAGGGCGCGCATGAGCTTGCGGTAGAGGTTGCCCGGGCCCAAATCGCCACGCGCCTGGGGATGGACCATGACATCGCAAACTTGAACCCAGCGCACGGGTTGGTCGCCCCAACGGCCCTCGAACATCTGAGCGCCGGCGTGGGCCAGTAGCTGACCGCTGCCGTTGACAGCGACGATATTGACCGCGCCCAAGCCCGGGGCTTGCGCGAACTTCCAGCGCCACTCTTGTGGACTACGCGGATGGCCAAAAACGGTATGAAAAAGCGCGCAAGCGGACTCGATGTCGTCCGCAGTCATGGGCCGCAGCTGAACCACCACCGCTTTACCCTCCGCGCAGACGCCGTGCCAGCGAGCGCAAAGGCTGCGTCCAGCGCCAGGTCCGCGAACCCAGAACCAAAGCCAGCTCGCTTTCGGTGTGACGCAAGCGGGCCTCGGTGTCGCGCAGGCGAGCCTCTGTAGCGTGCCGGTCCTGTTCGGCGGCGCTTAGCTGCACGTGCGCCCGGGCGAGGTCGGTTTCACGCGCATCGAGGGTGATGGCGTGCCACGCCACCACGTCCGCGATCTGCGCCGCCGACCATCGGTCAGCCGCGCGTTCGAGGATGCGACGATGCCAAACTGACCAGTGATGGGGATGCGCCGGGTTGGCGAGCTGAGAATGGCCCTGCCCCTGGCGGTACAGCGCACTGACGCCGGGCACGTGCTCGAAGGGGCCAAGGGCGGCGAGCTGGCACCAAAAATGCCAATCCTCGAGCACAGGCAGGGTAGGATCGAAACGCGCCCGCGCACGCCGTACCGCGTCACGCCGAAAGAGCACTGCATGGATAGGTAGAAAGTTGATGCCGTGAAGGCGCTGCGGCGCCCATGGCAGGTCGTATTCGCGCACGGTCTGGCCGAGCACATCGATGACGCGCACACCCGCGTAGGCAGCGACCGCCTGAGGGGCTCGCTCCAGCGCGGCGACCAGCCGCTGGATGTGCTCTGGCAGCACAACGTCATCGTCATCCAGAAAAAGGGCCAGGGGGGCATCGCACGCGTCGAGGAGCTGGTTGGCGGCCTCGGCACGCCCTAACGGGGGCGCACCATCGGCAAACGCCCCCGGATTGACGGTGGGCCCGGGCTCGATCAAGCGGCAGGCCAGCGCCGGATCCAGCAATGGAAGAGGCCGGTGCCGACGGCCGCTGGCATTGAGCACCCACACTTCGACGTTCGGATAGGTCTGCGCCGCGACGCTGGCGAGCGCGTCGGCGAGGCAGTCGCGGTCCATGCTGCGGATGAGCACCGCAACGCGCGGCAAATCCGCTGGCTGCAGCGCCAGCGCCAGGGCGCGACGCGGGGCAAACCAGGCTGCGGCAGACGGTCCCTGACGGCGCAGTGTCGCCGCATCCACGAGCAGAAACGCTTCGGCCGCCGCGCAACCGGGATGTCCGAACGCGCGCACACGGGCGAGCGCCTGCGCCTGCTCGAGGTAGGGCTGTAACGCCAGCTGGGACTGGAAGCATTCGATGGCGGCCCATTTGCGCGCAGCCACCGCCGTGATATCGACCCAGGCGTTGGGTACCGTGGGTGCGCCCACTTCGTAAAACAAGATACGCTCGACAGCCTGTCCAGCTTCCAGCGCCTGGACCACCGCGGCCACGCCGGCCAAGGCGACGGCCTGATGGTCGGGGTGAGGCTCGGTGAGCGCCGGCAGCAGCACTGTCTGGCAGGCGTGTTCGGCAAGGGCGCGCACCAGCATGTTTATGAGCGCCGGACCGTAGCGTACGGCGCCGTCGCGAAGACCCGGCACACGAATGGGCGGGGCGTACCCGAGCCGCGCCGCCGCCGCAGCCGACTCCTGCAGTCGATCCTCAACGGGCGGGTTGGCCACTGCGCGGTCGGTGAAGCCCTCCTCGCCAGACGTCAACAGCCACACTCGCGGCTCGAGGCCGGACTCTGCGAGCTGCGCCAGTAAGCCGCCCGCGCCAAGGACCTCGTCGTCCGGATGGGGCGCGACGCACAGGACGCGACCGAGTTCGCGCGGATCCAGTGCCGTCTGGTGGGCCGGGTGCCCCCATGCGGGGTCATGCGGGCGATCGAGCATGGGCGGCACGGCTCTTGAGCGAGCGTTGGGTTCTCATCTCGGTTACAGGTATAGTTTTGTGTTTTGCTAACGCCCTCACGGGCGTGTCATGGGATGTCATGCTTCGCCAACTTTATCACCGTCTCCCACTGCCACCGAGCTGGAAACGTTGGCTGCAAGCCCAGCGCCACCGCTGGCAGGTTGCGCGCGCGAAGGGCGTGTCACACGAGGCAGCGGCCTCGACAGCGGGGAGCGACGCCGGGGCGATCCCCTCTTGGCCATCTGCGCGACCTGGGGTGCGCGACTGGATTTTTTTTGGGGTGATCGATTGGCACTTCCGCCATCAAAGACCGCAGCAGTTGGCGCTGGCGCTGGCGCGACAATGCGAAGCACGGGTTTTTTACCTGACACCGCATCTGCGGCCAGTGGCGGGTGCGGGTTATGCGGCTGAGTGTGTCGATCCCGAGAGGGCGGTGTACCAGATCGCTTTGCACACGGCCCGGATCCCCAACATCTATGAACATGTTGCCGACGGCGAGTCGTTGGACCAGTTGCGCGCCGGTCTCGCACGCCTATGGCTGGATGCCGAGATCGGCTCAGCGGTCTGCGTCGTGCAACACCCGTTTTGGCTGGAGCTGGCCCGCGGCTTTGGCGACGCGCTGCTGGTTTATGACTGCATGGATCACCACGCGGGATTCGACAACACGGCGGACGACCACGCGCCACGGGAGTTGGCACTGCTGGCGCAGAGTGACTTGACGGTGGTCACTTCAGACTTCCTGCAAACCTGGGCACGACCTCACGCGCGCGCGGTAGCAATGATACGTAACGCCGCTGACTACACCCACTTTTCTCGAGCGGCTCGGACGCAAACACCGGCGTCGCCTGCGAAGGCGCGGCCCGTCGTGGGTTACTACGGTGCCATCGCAAGCTGGTTCGACATGGCGCTGATCGATGCCCTTGCCAGCCGCATCCCGGATGTCGACTGGGTACTCATTGGCGAAGACACGGTAGGCGCCCGTCAGTTGTTGGCCCACCATACCCACGTCCGCTTACCCGGCGAAGTGCGCTATGCCGAGCTGCCGTCATGGTTGGCCTCCTTTGATGTGTGTCTCATTCCCTTCAAACGCACACCGCTGACACTGGCTACCAACCCCGTGAAGGTTTACGAGTACTTGAGCGCCGGGAAACCGGTCGTCGCCACGGATCTGCCGGAATTGACCCCTCTCGCCGATGAGGGGTTAGTGGCGCTGGCGAGCGACGTCGATGGCTTCGAGCGCGCGATTCGCAACGCCCTGGCCGAATCGCCAGTTACCCAGACGGTATTGGAAGCGCGGCGGATGGCGTTCGCTCGGCAACAGACGTGGGACGCACGCGCACAGAGCCTGCAGGCGTCACTCAACGATGTATCCGAACCCCGCGTGAGCGTGGTGGTGGTTTGCTACAACCAATGGCCCCTGACCCAGCGCTGTCTCGACAGCCTGCAAGCGTGTACCGATGGGGTGCCCACACAGGTCATCGCGGTTGATAACGCCTCTAGCGACGAGACCGCCCAAGGCCTAAAGCGCTGGCAAGCGCAAGACCCACACCGACGTCGGGCGGTCATCCTCGAAAAAAATCTTGGCTTCGCCGGCGGGGTCAACGCTGGCATGGCCCACGCGACGGGTGACTACCTGGTCGTGCTCAACAACGACACCGTCGTCACGCCGGGATGGGCACGGGGTTTGCGACGGCACTTCGAACGCAACCCGCGGCTGGGATTGCTTTGTCCAGTAACGAACAACATCGGGAATGAGGCCCGGATCGAGTTACCCGCAGATGGACTGGAAGCCGTGTTGCGCGCAGCACGGACTTACACCCGGTGTCATTCCGGGCAGTGTTTTCCTCTGCAAACCGCAGCCTTCTTTTGCGTGATGCTGCCACGTTGGGTATGGGAGCAGATCGGCCCGATGGATGAGCGTTTTTTCCCGGGTTTTTTCGAGGACGATGATTATTGTCGGCGACTGCAGGCCGCGGGATTTGAGATCGGGTGTGCGGAGGACGTGTTCGTCTACCACGAACTGTCGGCAACCTTCGACCAGGAAGGTGCGCGACGCAAGCGGGAAATCTTTGAACGCAATCGGCAGCGATACGAAGAGAAGTGGGGTCGCTGGGAGCCGCACCGCTATCGCATGGCGCCCGTAAATAAACCGGAGACCTCTGTATGAAGCGTTGGCATTTGGCAGTGCTGATAGGTACGCGCCCCGAGGCGATCAAGATGGCACCCGTGGTTCGAGCGATCGAGGCCGAGCATGACGCGCACTGCAGTTTGGTGTTGACCGGGCAGCATCGGGACTTGGTGCAACCGATTTTGGATCTCTTCGGACTGAAAGCCGTACACGATTTGCAGGCGATGCGCGAGCAGCAGTCGCTGGCGGCGCTGACTTCACGGGCATTGGCTGGATTGGATCGCTGGCTCGAGACGGCAAAACCCGATGTGGTACTGGGTCAGGGGGATACGGTGAGCGTACTCGCGGGTTCGCTGGCGAGCTTTTTCCGTCATATCCCGTTTGCCCATGTGGAAGCCGGTTTGCGCACACGCAATCCACTGCTGCCTTTTCCCGAAGAAATGAACCGACGTCTGACGGCACAGGTCGCTCGCTGGCATTTTGCCCCCACCGAAAACGCGCGCGCCGCCTTGTTGCGTGAAGGACACGCCGCGACACAGATTGAAGTTACAGGCAATACGGTGATCGATGCGTTACTCGACGTATTGGCCATGCCCAAGCCAGCGGACCTTCCCGTCGATGAAAACCGCCCTTATGTATTGGTGACTGTACACCGGCGCGAAAATCATGGCGAAGCACTGATTCGGATCGCCAACGCGTTGCGGCAATTGGCAACCCGGTACCCCAGCTTCGATTGGATAGTACCCGTGCATCCGAACCCTGCCGTGCGCGAGTCTCTGCAGCGCCTTCTGAGCGGCGTCAGCAATGTGCGTCTGATCGCGCCGGTTCCCTACGGCAGTTTTTGCTGGCTAATGAAAGGTGCACGGCTCATCCTTTCCGATTCTGGGGGGATACAAGAAGAAGCGCCTGCGCTTGGCGTGCCGGTACTGGTGTTGCGAGAGGAAACCGAGCGCCCCGAAGCCGTGGCCATCGGCGCCAACCGACTTGTGGGTACGCAGACGGAGGATATCGTTGCATCGACCCACGCAGTGTTGGAGGACTCCGCGCTTTACGCCCGCATGGCCGCCGCTGGCTCACCATTCGGAGATGGACACGCGGCTGTTCGCATCGTCGCACGCCTCATGGGCGATCTGCGCGCCGCGGCACGCCAATGAAACTACTCTACCTAGCACCGGTACCACTGGCAAGCTTTGCCCAGAGGCCCCACCATTTCGTCCGGTGGGTGCATGAACGCTTCGGGGCGCGTGTCTTGTGGATCGATCCCCCACCCGCCCGGCTGCCGCGATGGGCTGACGTGCGGCGTTTGATATTAAACTCGGGCGGTAGTGGGGCGCTGGCGAGTCCATGGACGCAGCAACCATGGATCGAGCGGTTGCACCTCCCTGCAATACCACTCGAACCTTGGGCGGTTGGCCGTGCAATCAATGGCCGCCTGCAACGTTCCGCGATCCGCCAGCTCGACCGTTGGGTCGACGAGCACACCTGGCTAGTACTCGCCAAGCCCTGTGCATTGGCGCTGACCCTATGTCGTCGATACGCCAACCGCCCCACGATGTTCGACGTCATGGATGCCGTACCGGAGTTTAGCAGCGGAGCATCTAAGCGTTGGCTGTCTCATTGCGAAGCCTTTCTCGCCACGTGCTGCACACGCGTGGTGGTCTCGGCGCCCTCATTACTGTTTCGGTTGGGAATCGATCCAAATGATCCTCGCGTCAACGTAATCCCTAACGGACTGGAACCACCTCCTCCGAATCACTCGGCTAAACGGGTGTCCACCATCGATCGACCGCCGCGCTTCGTCTATGTCGGCGTGATTGCAGACTGGTTCGACTGGGACGTGGTCACCGCCCTCGCCAGGCGTTTTCCATTTTCACCCATCCGTTTGTACGGCCCCTGTTACCGCAAGCCTCCCCCTGACACACCCTCCAACGTGGTTCTTTGCGGCCCCTTGCCGCACGAGGAACTCCCCACCGTGTTGGAGGAAGCCGACATCGGCCTGATTCCGTTCTTGAGCAATTCGCTCACGCAACATGTCGATCCCGTAAAATATTACGAATACCGTGCGGCAGGACTGGGGGTTCTGAGCACAAGATTTGGAACGATGGCGAATCGCGGCGTCGACGATCAGGTTTTATTCTTCGATACGCAACCCACGGCACAAGAGCTGAAAGCCATCGCGAAGGCAGCATCGCATGAAACTATCCGCCAAAGTTTTTGTGCGCTGAACGCTTGGCCACGGCGGTTCGAACGATTGGCCTCCTGGTTCAGCTCCTCCGCTTCCCTCTGATCAGCTATCGGTCGGCCTCTAGTCGCACTCGCGGCTTGCCTTGGACAACCAACGGCCCTCCCAGACAAAGAATCCTAGATCCGGCGTATCACGATGAAGATTGACGTGAGCAACGGGGTCGATCCACTGGTAGACGTGCATCCCGCGCTCACACAGAACGTAAGCGCCGATGCGGTACCGACCTTTGTTGAATGGAAGACGATCACACTCCATAATCGCGGTTAAACGCCCCTTTCGATCGCGCAACAAAGGACGCCCGCTATCGAGAGAAAATTGGGTAGCTAGAATACGCCCAGATTCCGCAGAAACCACGACTGCCACGGTTGGGGTCGGGATATCAGGATCACTTTCCACATCAATCTCTACTCGCAAATTCGATTCACCACTGCGACCATAAAGCTCATCCCCCATTTGTCCATCGAGAAAAACACGCACCGCTTCTAACCTGGCATGACCACGTGGCGAGGGAGGCGCATGGAGCGGATTGGTTGGTGCTTCCTCTTCGTGCAATCGACCCTTCGCGTCGGACAATTGTCCGGTCGATTGATCAAGAAATTCTTGATATTTCGCTAACACTCGGCTGACCTCTCCCTGCTCACGCACCCGACCCTCGTGCAGCCACATGGCGGTATCGCAGAAGATTTCGACGTGGTAAAGCGCATGGCTGCAAAACAGAATGGTTGCACCACGCTGCCGAATCTCCATAATACGATCAAATGACTTGCGCGCAAACGCACCGTCACCGACCGATAACGCCTCATCGACGATGAGGATATCGGGATCGACGCTCGTGGCGATCGAAAACGCCAGACGGACGTACATCCCGCTTGAGTACGTCTTGACGGGCTGATCGATATGGTGACCGATACCAGAAAAATCGATGATCGCATCCATCCGCTGGGCGATCTCTTGTTCACTCAATCCCAACGTCACTGCGTTCAAATAAATATTTTCACGTCCAGTAAACTCTGGGTTGAAGCCCGACCCAAGTTCCAGCAGTGCCGCAACGCGTCCATGAACTTGCATGCGCCCCTCGCTCGGGGCAAGGGTGCCTGCGACGAGCTGTAATAGCGTCGATTTGCCTGCGCCATTCAGACCGACGATTCCCATCGCCTGGCCGCGAGCCAGGCGAAAGCTCACATCTCGAAGCGCCCAAAAATCTTTTCCAACACTTGCGGCCCGTGGCCACAAGGCATTCAGAAGCCTATCGATCGGTCGCTGAAAAACCCGATAGCACTTACCGATTTGCTCAGCTTCGATGACCCAGTCAGAGCACATCAGAAAACCCTTCACGTAGCCGCTGGAACCACAGGTATCCCACGGCGGCAAATCCAAGCGCAGAAACGCCATGCCAGAAAAGCAAGGAAATATCCGATAGCCGCCCCAACATCAATGTCGAGCGCACGGCCTCCATTGCCCACGCGACGGGATTTGCCCATAGCAACCAATCCCAAGATGGAGGAAAAAAACTACCGGGATAAAATACGGGTGAAATAAACAGAAGGGCCGAACTCACCAAGGGGATAATCTGCGCGGTATCGCGCACATACACACCAAGCGCAGCAAGGCACCACGCCAATCCGACGACATAAACGGCCAAAATAGCCACAATGGCGGGTACAGCGACCCACGCGAGTGTCACTTTTCCCCAAAAAGGGGCAGTTAGCATAACCAAAATCAAGCTTAAGACGGCTTGCACCGCTGCAGCGCCTACGGTTACCACCGGTAGTAGCACCACGGGAAAGCGAACCTTTGTCACTAGATTGGCATGCGAGAGGATCGCTTGCGGCGACCGGTTCAAAACCTCTGCCGTAAAATTGAACACAGCCAACCCCACGAAGACCTGCACAATGTAGTATCCTACGCCCGTAGCAGTTCCGCTCATCCCATCGATAGGCCATCTAATGCCCATGAATTCATGAAACACGAGGGTAAAAAGCATTAACTGCAGCACTGGCTGAATCAATGTCCATGCCACCCCCAACATGGAGCCACGGTAACGACCGTGAATCTCCCGTCTCAGCCATAGTCGGTAGAGATATAGTCCTTGACGGGTGGAAGCAATGAAAGTCATCGCCATACAGATCGAACGGGCTTGCTGATTACAGCACGATAATGGGGTGTATGCCAAAGCATCCACAGACTTTGCAAATGCCACCAGAAATGCTGCCAGTGGCGGTGGCTCGCGCGCCTTGGTGAATGCCGTACTATCGCCTTTGTAGCCACCGCAATCTGCCATCCCTGAGCGCGCATACGCAGGCACAGATCGACGTCCTCACAATACATATAATAGCGTTCATCGAAGCCACCTATGGCTTTGAAGACAACAGATGGAAACAACATAAAGGAACCATTGATCCAGTGTTTGGGGGCTTCTTGCGATTTACCCCAAGGAACATAGCGGCGAAACAACCCCCGCGGAGAGGGCACCTCTCGTGCAAGGTCTTTGGCCGGCCCTCGCCCATCGGTCTGCATGGGGTAAGCACATCCCACGCGCCCATCTTGCAGACGCTCGATGAGGGCGGGAAACGGGTTCCCGATTAGGTGAATATCCGGATTCATCACACAAAAATATTCCGTGTCACACTCGGCAAAGGATTGATTATGGTTGGCCGCAAATCCCTGCGCACGGTCGTTCTGCAACACACGCACAAAAAAAGGCCACGAGCTACTCGTGATCCACCGCAACAGTGTCGGCTCAGGGATATTCAACGTCACTACCACTCGATGGATAGCAGTGGCCCCGTGCTGCGCCAGATCTTGCAGCAGGAGGGGAATCATGTCGCCATGACCATGGCTAACAATGGAAACGGTGACTGTTTTTGTGACAGACATTGAAATATCTTGCCTGACTCGGCACTTGCGTTCGTGCCCGGTATCAGTGATGCCCAATTCCCTTTTCGTTTTTTTGCAATTTTATTGCGCGCCCCGCAGCACGCCATCGACCCCCGCGATCGTGCCTTCTACATCGCCACCCGATAAACTGACCAGCCGCACACGCGCCAGGAGGTATTCATAGCGCGCCTGCGCCAGGTCACGCAGCACGGACTGGCGCTGCTGCTCGGCGTTGAGGACATCCAGCACGGTACGCGTGCCGGCCTCGTACGAGCGGCGGTTGGCGGTAACGACTTGATCGGCGGAGCGCAGGGCTTGCTCGAGGGCACGAATGCGCGCAACGCCTTCGGTGACGGCACGAAATTCTCGGTGCACGCGCAGGCCGAGGTCGCGGCGCGTAGCCTCTAAGGTTTCCTCGACCCGGGTGAGTTCGGCCACGGCTTGGCGCACGCTGGCATCGACCGCCCCCCCGGCATAGAGCGGCACGTTGAGCTGCAGCCCGATGAGTCGGTTGGTGTAGCTGGAGCTAGGGGTGGTGACGTTTTCGCTGGCGCTGCGCGTGATCTGTGCCACGGCATCCAGCGTGGGCAAGTGGCCGGCACGGGCGCGTTCGATCTCTTGCCGGGCGGCATCGCGGCGGGCGCGCAGTGCCGCGAGTTCGGGGCTGTTGGCTTCGGCAGCGGCCTGCCACTCGGCCAGTGTGGACGGTTGCGGGGGTTCGAGCACCAGTCGTTCGGGCGCCAGTGGCCACAGGGTAGACGCGCTCACGCCGGTGAGGTTTTCCAGCTGACGGCGCGCCATGTCGTGCGCTTGGCGCGCGCGCAGCTCGTCGGCACGCAAAAGGTCAAGCCGGGCTTGTATCTCGTCGATGTCCGTGCGTATGCCCGTGCCCACCCTCCAGGCTTTTTCGGCGGCGTCGAGCTGGCGCAACGCCACCTGTTGCTGCTTGAGGACGAGCTCAAGCTGGTCTTGGTTGAGCAGCGCCTCCAGGTACGCTGCGGTAACCCGCTCGGCCAGGCGGTTGGTCTCCGCGGCAAGCACCGCTTCCGCGTCGGCGACCACCGATCGCGCTTGTTCGACACCGGCGCGCAGCGCTGGCCGGTACAGGGGCTGGCGGATCGACAGCGTCGCGTTGTAGCTGGGATATTGCTCGTCGATGCGCTGCGGTCGGCCCAAAAAGTCGGAGGCGGTGCGAGAAAGGTCGTTGTAGACGCGGCTGGCGCCCAAGGCCACGTTGGGCAGCAGCTGGGCCTGCGCCAGAGGCAGACGCTCGCGCTGGACGTCGGCAGCGGCGCGGGCGGCGCGCAGCGTGGCATCGTTTTGCAACGCTAGCCGGTGCGCCTCGGCCAGGCCCATGCCGTGGGCCGCCGGTGCGGCCAATAAGGCCCACAGCAACCAGGGAAGGGGTCGGCGCACGAGCGGCGCCAGCAACGGTGTGAGCACGGTTTACTCCTCGGTCAGGCTGGCAGCGACCCGCCGCGTCAGCGGGCTGAGTAGGTAGGTCAGCAGCGAGCGCTCCCCCGTCTTGACAATGACTTCGGCCGGCATGCCGGGCTGCAGGCGGCGCGCGCCCAGCGTTTGCATGCCTTGGGGCGTCACCGCTACGCGCAGCAGGTAATATGGCACGCCAGTGTGGGGGTCGGCCAGCAGGTCTTTGGAGACGGAGATCACCTCCCCCTCCACCACGAGCTGCGGCGAGTGCGAAAACACCGAAAACCGGATGTCGGTCTTTAGCCCCTCGCGCACCCGGTCGATCAGGTGCGGCTCGAGCTTGGCTTCGATGAGCAGCGGCTCGTTTTCGGGGACGATGTCCATGAGTTTTTGTCCCGGCTGAATCACTGCGCCCACGGTTTGCACGCCCAAGCCGACGACCTGGCCCGCAGCGGGCGCCCGGATGTAGGTGCGGTCCAGGTCGGCTTTGGCCGCGACGTAGCGCTCGGCATCGGCCTGTACGTCCAGGTTGACACGGGTCAGATCGGCTTCGACCTCTTTGCGATAGTCTTGTTGCCGCACTTGGGCGCGTTGCTGCAGCTCGGCGATGGCGCGCTGCACGCGCGCGATGTTGCCCTGCAGCTCGGACAAACTGGCTTGTAGTTCCGCCACTTGCCGCTGCAGCTCGGACTGTCGCACCCGGGGCGCGTAGCCCTCGGCCGCGAGCGCGCTGATGTTGCGCAAGTCTTCTTGCAGCAGCGCGAGCTGTTGCTGTCGGTTGGGCAGCGCCTCGCGCAGCGCCTTGAGCAGCGCTTGTTGGCCCTGAATCGACTCCTCGATGGCCTGCAACTCCGCTTGCAGCGCGGCGCGGCGCGAGCGAAACAGCTGCTCTTGCGCCATCATCTGCGAGCTAATCCACGGGTCATCCTGCGCCGCCAGCAAGTCGGGGTGCCAATCGATACGACCGGCGCCCGCCTGCTCTGCCAACAGGCGACCCTGCATGGCACGCAGCCCCAGGTAGCGCTGCCGCACCGATTCGTAGTTGGCGCGAGAGATGGCCGCATCGAGCACGAACAGCAGTTGATCGGTTTGAACGACATCACCCTCGCGCACGTGGATCTCGCGCACGATGCCGCCGGTGGGGTGCTGTACAGCCTTGCGCTTGGTGTCCAGCGCAATGGTGCCGTGGGTGGGTACGCCTTCGTCCAAGGGGGCAAACGCCGCCCAAGCCAAGAATGCCCCAAACCCCAGCACGAGGGCCAGTGCGCCAATGCGCGCGGCACGGCTGGGGGGCCGCACGGTGGTCGGCGCCCCCAGCACTGCATCGTTCCCGACGTCGGCGGGTTTTGTGATGACTTCGTGGGTTTTCATGGGAGGTGTTTTGCTCATGGTA
The DNA here is from genome assembly GCF_049728535.1 of Tepidimonas sp. HKU77. Lineage (NCBI taxonomy): Bacteria > Pseudomonadati > Pseudomonadota > Betaproteobacteria > Burkholderiales > Tepidimonas > Tepidimonas sp. HKU77. The sequence goes on from NZ_CP187300.1 coordinate 803,107, forward strand.
GTCGTCGACAAGGGGCATTAGGCGGGTGCTGCGGCGCGGTCATCAGGGTCCGGCAAGGGTTGCGACGGAGCGGGGGCGGCAGCGCCCTGCAGTCGGCGCAGCACCGCATCGCGCTCACCGGCGTCCACCACGCGGCCATCGCGCATCAAGACGATGCGATCGGCGACCGCCAGCACGCCCGGGCGGTGCGAAATAACCACCACGGTTTTGCCCATGGTCTTCAAGGTTGCAAGCGCCTTTTGCAGCGCGGCTTCGCCCGCGTCGTCGAGGTTGGCGTTGGGCTCATCCAGCACGATGAGGGAGGGCTGGCCGTAGAGCGCGCGCGCCAACGCCACGCGTTGCCGTTGCCCGCCCGACAGGAGCTGGCCGGCCTCGCCCATCGGGGTGTCGTAGCCTTTCGGAAAGCGCAGAATCACGGCGTGCAACCCTGTGATCTGGGCGGCTTCGATGACGCGCTCGGGGTCAGGCTCGCCCATGCGGGCGATGTTTTGGGCGATTGTGCCGTCGAACAGCTCGACGTCTTGCGGCAGGTAGCCGATGAAGGGACCAATGTCGTCGCGACTCCAGTCTCGGATGGGCTTGTCATCCAACAACACCTCGCCTTCGACCTGTGGCCAAATGCCGATGATGACGCGCGCCAGCGTCGATTTGCCAGAGCCTGACGGTCCCATGATCACAGTCACGGTCCCCGGCGCGAAGGTCAGGTTGATGTCTTGGAGAATGGGGGACATCCTTCCTGCAGCGCGGGCGGCGACACCGCGCAGTTCGACGTCGCCTTTGGGCGCCACGTAGCGCAGCGCTGGGTCTCGGGGAGGGTGGGTGGCGAGCAGCTGTTCCAGACGGGCAAACGCGGCGCGAGCGCTGGCAAACGAGCGCCACGTAGACACCAACAGGTCGATCGGCGCCAGGGCGCGCCCCGCGAGCACGTTAGCCGCGATCATCGCCCCGGGGGTCAATTCGCCTTCGATCGCCAGCAGGGCGCCCGCCCCCAGCACCAAGGACTGTTGGCTGTAACGCACGAATTTGCTGATGGCGGTGAGCCGGTGCTGTAAGCCCTGTGTTTGGCCATGTTGCAGAAGGACGTCGGCATGCCTTTGCAGCCAGCGCTGCTTGAGCCCTTTGAGCATGCCCATGGACTCGACCGCCTCGGCGTTGCGCAGCTTGTTTTGCAGGGTGCGCGCTTCGTCGCCTTGCGCCAGCATCAGGCGCTCGCTAGGCTGCTGAATGAGCCGTTGGCTGGCCCATGCCAACCCACCCTGAACGCAGGCGAATCCAATGGCCAGCCATCCCAAGAGCGGGTGCATGATGAACAGCACCGCGGTATAAATCGGCATCCACGGCAGATCAAAAAATGCAAACACCCCATTGCCAGTGATGAATTGGCGCAGTTCCGTCAGATCGGCAAAGGCCCGGCCCTGTCTGGCTGCATTCGGACGCAGACTGGCATCGAAAGCGGCCTGAAAGACGCGGGTGCTGAGCATATCGTCGATGCGCATGCCCACGCGAACCAACACGCGCGAGCGCATCCATTCGGTCACCGCCATGATGGCCAAGAGCGCCAGCGCAATGATCGAGACCACCAGCAAGGTCAGCTCGCTGCGGCTGACCATGACGCGGTCGAACACCTGCAACATGTACAGCGTGGGAGTCAGCATGAGCACATTGGCAATCATGCTGAAAAGTGCGACCACATAGAATTCGCGCCGAAAGGCCCACAGCGAGGCGCGCAATTCGGAGCGCTGGGCGGTGTCGGAAAAGCTCATGCGGGTTTCACCAACGGTTGTGGGGCGGCAGCGGTCGAACCGGCTTCCGCAGGTAACTGGGCACGACGCAAAGCAGCCAGGACATCGTCACGCGGGCCAAATGCTTTGGTCATTCCATCGGCCAACACGAGGATCTTGTCGATGGCGACCAAGACACTCGTTCGGTGCGTGATGACCACGAACGTCGTGCCGCGCGCTTTAAGGGTGCGAATGGCGTTGACCAGGGCGGCATCCCCCGCTTCGTCCAGGCTGGCGTTGGGCTCGTCCAATACCACAAGCACCGGATCGCCGTAGAGCGCTCGCGCCAGCGCGATGCGCTGCCGCTGGCCGCCAGAGAGGTTGACGCCCTCGGGTCCGACCGGGGTGTCATAGCCCTGGGGCAGGGATTCGATGAACGCGTCCAGCCCGACCAAGCGCGCAGCCTCTCGCACACGGGGCGTGTCTACGTCGCCGAAGCGGGCGATGTTCTCGGCGATCGTGCCCTCAATGAGATCGACCCCCTGAGGGAGGTAGCCGAGGTAGGGGCCCAGCTCGGCCTTGGGCCACGCGTAGACGTCTGCGCCGTCGAGGCGCACTTTGCCCCCCGCCGAGGGCCACAGCCCCACCAGCGCGCGCGCTAGTGTCGTTTTGCCCGACCCTGAGGGCCCAACCACCGCGAGCGCCTCACCGGGCTGCAAGGCAAAGGCCACGCCGCGTAGAATAGGGACCTGGGTGCCGGGGGGAGCCACGATCACCCCCTCGACGCTGAGCGCACCGCGCGGCGCAGGCAGCGACATGACGGGCGGCTGGGGTGGGACTTGTTGCAGCAACTGCTCCAGGCGCTGCCAGGCGTCGCGGGCACCGACCACACCCCGCCACTGGGTCACGAGCTGCACGAGAGGGGCCAACACGCGTGCCGCCAATACCGAGCCGACGATCATCATCGCGGCCCCACCGGGCAGCACGTTCTCGAGCACCAGCCACGCGCCCAGACCCAGCAGCAAGGAGCCCCACACGGTCTGCACCCATTTGGTGATGGCCGCGAAGACCCCGGCGCGATCCGATGCCAGCGCCTGTAAGCGCAAAAATTCCTGCTGCAGGCGCCACCATCGCCCGTGTAGCGCGCGCATCATGCCCATGGCCTCCACGACCTCGGCATTGCGCAGCATGCCGTCAGCGGACTGCTGCGCGGCAATCGCGGTGCGGTTGGCCTGCGTCAGCGGTGGCCGCGTCGTCGACTCGTTCCACCACGCCAAACCCACCTGCAACACCGCACCAATCAGCGCTGCCCAACCCCAGATGGGGTGAATCAAAAACAGCACCAACAAAAAGACGATGCCCACCGGCGCTTCCATGACGGCGGCCACCGCGGGATGATGAAAAAAATCGCGCACCGTGCGCAAATCGTTCAGGGCTTGTATTTGGCCCGCCCCGCCACGCTGAAGATTGAGCACATGAATGGCATCGATCACGCGGGGCACGAGTCGCTCGTCGAACCAGTGTCCCGCCTCGCGCATGATCTCCGACCGGGACCATTCCAACACTTCCATCACGACGTAGACCAGCAGCACCGCCAGGGTCAGCATGGCGAGCGTGGTGACGCTGCGGCTGTTGAGCACACGCCCGTACACCTCGAACATGTAAAACGTTGGGGCGAAGATGAGCAGTGAAGCGACGGTGGCATAAATCCACGCACGGCGAATCGATGGCAAGAGATCTCGCACCGCTTGAGCGAGCTCGGACGACTTCTGAATAGGGGTCATTGCGCTTCCTCGACCATGAGATATTCCGGCCAATCGCTGGACGCCTCTGCCACCCGTTTGGGCGAGCTTCGTTCACCCGACGACTCGTGCTCGTCTTCTTGCAACACAAACGTCAAGTAGTAACGCCCGTCGACACCGCTGGTGAGCATCACTTCACGCAAGCGCAGGGCGCGAAACGCCCGTTCATCATCAGCGCTCAATCCCACATCGAAGCGCAAACGACCTTCGAGCGTGAATAACGACACCCGCCCATTGCGCAGGCTGAGCGTGTGGCGATCAAAGTAGACCGGACAATTGGGGGCAAACCGCAGCAGGGGCAGCGGCCGTTCACCCCAGCGGCTGACGTGAAAAGGGCTGCTCGGGTGTTGAAAAACGAACCGCGCCGCTCGGCACACCGAGTAAATGGCGTTGCACGCCATCTGCGAGCCCAGCTCGGGCATGGCCTCACGCAACGAGCGATAGGCCAGGTGGTGCAGTGCGACGCGGTTCCAGCACCGATGATCCCGTACCATTGGCGCGAGCAGGTTGCACGCGTCGGCGAACGCGCGCTGCAGCGCCCGCAGCTGCTCCACGTGCGGCGCGGCGGCGTCCAGCGGGATGACGATGCGACGAATATTCATATAGGAGTTTCAGTGTAGCACACTCCTCTTTGCGTTACGCTGGTCGCTACGTCGGTGACACTGGCACCGATCAACGGGAGGCGGCCCCGAGCAATGTCACCGATCGGCCGCCGCGCCGAACGGTTGGCCCCGGGCGTCCTTCTCGGAAACCACAGGCGCCCTCCCCCCCAGCGGCCACTCGATGGCCAGCGTCGGGTCGTCCCAGCGGATGCAGCGCTCGTGGGCGGGGCTGTAGTAGTCGGTGGTTTTGTAGAGGAAGTCGGCCTCGTCGCTGAGTGTCAGAAAGCCGTGCGCGAGGCCCGGCGGTATCCAAAGTTGGCGGTGGTTGGATTCGCTGAGCTCGACGCCGACCCAGCGCCCGTAGGTGGGCGAGTCGGGGCGGATGTCGACCGCCACGTCGAAGACGGCACCGCGCACCACGCGCACGAGCTTGCCCTGCGCGTGCGGGGGAACTTGGTAGTGCAGGCCGCGCAGCACGCCGCGCGCGCTGCGGCTGTGGTTGTCCTGCACGAAGGTGACGCCCTGCAGGCCCGTGGCGGCCTCGAAGTCGCGCAGGTTGAAGCTCTCGAAAAAAAAGCCGCGCGCATCGCCAAAGACCCGGGGTTCGAGGATGAGCACGTCGGCGATCGCGGTAGGGGTGACGGTGACGGGCATGTGGCTCACCCCAGCAGCGACAGCAGGTAGCGGCCGTAGCCGGTCTTGCCCAGCGGCGCAGCCAGGCGCTGCAGCTGTGCGTCGTCGATCCAACCGGCTCTCCAGGCGATTTCCTCGGGGCAGGCGACTTTGAGCCCCTGGCGGCGCTCGAGCGTGGCGATGAAGTGGCCGGCATCGAGCAGGCTGTCGTGGGTGCCGGTGTCGAGCCAGGCGTAGCCGCGCTTCATGATCTGGACGTTGAGCTGTCCGCGCTCCAGGTACGCTTGGTTGACGGAGGTGATTTCCAACTCGCCGCGGGCGCTGGGCCGCACGGCGCGGGCGATGTCGACCACCTGCTCGTCGTAAAAGTACAAGCCCGTGACGGCATAGTTCGACCGGGGACGCTGGGGCTTTTCTTCGATGCTGAGCGCCCGCCCCTGCGCGTCGAAGGCGACCACGCCGTAGCGTTCGGGGTCTTGCACGTGGTAGGCAAAGACGGTGGCGCCACTCGCCTGGGCGTTGGCGGCTTGCAACAGCACTTGCAAGTCGTGGCCGTAGAAGATGTTGTCACCCAGCACCAAGGCGCTGGGTTGACCCGAGACGAAGTCGGCACCGATGATGAAGGCTTGCGCCAGTCCGTCGGGGCTGGGCTGCACGGCATACTGCAGATTCATGCCCCATTGGCTGCCATCGCCCAGCAGTTGCGCGAAACGGGAGGTGTCTTGTGGCGTGCTGATGACGAGCACGTCGCGGATGCCCGCCAGCATGAGCGTGCTCAAGGGGTAATACACCATGGGTTTGTCGTACACCGGCAGCAACTGCTTGCTGACCGCGAGCGTAGCGGGATGCAAGCGGGTGCCCGAGCCGCCCGCGAGGATGATGCCTTTGCGCAAAGTGCTTCGAATATTCATACGATCACGAGGTGATTCCCTGGTCGGCGCAAACAGACGACACCCAACGCCGCACGCCGGACTCCCACGGCGGCAGGTGCAGGCCGAACGTCTGGCGCAAGCGTGTGGTATCGAGCCGACTGTTGCGTGGACGCTGGGCCGGTGTGGGGTAGGCGCTGCTCGGAATCGGGTCGATGGCCTGCACGCGCCACGGCGCGTCGGGCCAGCGCCGCCGGGCCTCTTCGATCAGCACGCACGCGTAGCCGTGCCACGACGTGACCCCAGCCGCCGCCAGGTGGTAGGTGCCGCTGCCCTGCCCCGTGGCCAGCGCGTGGCGCAGCGCGTGGACGGTGACGTCGGCGATGAGGTCGGCCCCCGTGGGCGCACCCATCTGGTCGGCCACCACCGTCAGTCGCTCGCGCGTCTGCGCCAGGCGCAGCATGGTGCGGGCGAAATTACCGCCCTGCACGCCATACACCCATTGCGTGCGCAGGATGAGGTGGCGGCAGCCGCTGGCGCGAATGGCCTGCTCGCCTGCCCATTTGGTGCGGCCATAGACGTTGAGCGGGGCGGGCGCGTCGTCCTCGCGCCACGGCCGGTCGCCGCTGCCGTCGAACACATAGTCGGTGCTGTAGTGCACGAGCCACGCCCTAACGTCCGCGGCCGCCTGCGCCAACACGCTCGGGGCCTCGGCATTGATGCGGTGGGCACGCGCCGGCTCGGCCTCGGCCTGGTCCACGGCGGTGTAGGCCGCCGCGTTGACGATGACCGCCGGCCGCAATGCCTGGACGGTCCGGGATATACCGTCGAGGTCGGTCAAGTCCCCACACAGCGGCGCATCGATCCCGGGGACGCTCGCGCCCGCGCGGCCCAGCGCCACGACGTCACCGATGACCCCCAGGCTGCGCTGCAGCTCCCAGCCGACCTGGCCGTCTTTGCCCAACAGCAGGATGACGGGGGCCGTCATGCCAACGATTCCTGGCCGTACTGCCGCTGCACCCATGCTCGATAGGCGCCGCTTTGCACGCGCTGCACCCAGTCGGGATGGTCCAGGTACCACTGGACGGTCTTGCGCAGGCCGCTGTCGAAGGTTTCGGCCGGGCGCCAGTCCAATTCGCGCTCGATTTTGCGCGCGTCCATGGCGTAGCGGCGGTCGTGCCCGGGGCGGTCGGTCACGAAGGTGATGAGCTGCTCGTAGCGCTGCACCGGCGCACCGCTACGCACATCGCACACGCCGCGCGCCGGGGCGGGCGCGAGCGCATCGAGCAGTCGGCAGATCGTGCGCACCACGTCGAGGTTGGTGCGCTCGTTGTGACCGCCGATGTTGTACGTCTCGCCCACGCGGCCGGCCTGCAGCACGCGCCGGATGGCCGCGCAGTGGTCGCCAACGTAGAGCCAGTCGCGCACTTGCTGGCCGTCGCCATAGACGGGCAGCGGCTTGCCCGCCAGGGCGTTGACGATCATGAGCGGAATGAGCTTTTCCGGGAAGTGGTAGGGCCCGTAGTTGTTGGAGCAGTTGGTGGTGAGCACTGGCAGCCCGTAGGTGTGGTGCCAGGCGCGCACCAGATGGTCGCTGGCGGCTTTGCTCGCCGAATACGGGCTGTTGGGCTCGTAGCGGTGGGTTTCGGCAAACGGCGGGTCGTGCGGGCCGAGTGAGCCGAATACCTCGTCGGTGCTCACGTGCAGGAAACGAAACGCCGCCTGCTCTGCCGCCGGTAGTGCCGTCCAGTACGCGCGCACCGCCTCCAACAGGCGAAAGGTGCCCACGACGTTGGTCTGAATAAAGTCCTCGGGTCCGTGGATGGAGCGGTCGACGTGGCTTTCAGCCGCAAAGTGCAGCACCGCGCGCGGCCGGTGCTCGGTCAGCAGGCGCTCGACCAACGCACGGTCGCCAATGTCGCCGTGCACGAAATGGTGCCGTGCATCCCCCTCCAGGCTGGCGAGGTTTTCGCGGTTGCCCGCGTAAGTGAGTTTGTCCAGATTGACGACGGGTTCGTCATGCCGACGCAGCCAGTCGAGCACGAAATTGCTGCCAATGAAGCCGGCGCCGCCGGTGACGAGGATGGTCATGGTTGGGTCCTGAGACTGATCGGCGCGGAGTGTAGCGCGTGCGCAATGGGAACAGGGTCTTGCGCCCAGCGAGGCTGGCAGGGCCAGATGGCGCTGCGCATGCTGGGCGACGTGGCGCTGGCGGCATTCGAGCTTGGGCAGCTGGTTGCGCCGCAGCAGGCTCAACGCTACCATCGACCCCACCACTGCCAGCGACGAGCAGCTGGAGCGTTGCCTGGAGAAGATCCTCTCGGCGCAGACGCTGGAGGAACTGCTGCGCCCGTAGGGAGGAAACATCGCGCGGCCAGACAAGGCGCGGCAGCACCAGGCCCGATCGCGGCTTTGGCTGCACGACAACCAAGGAGGAAGGGTGGGACTCGGGGTGAAGTCTTGGATGAGAAGACGGATGCGCCATACCACCCAACGGGTGGCGGCGCTCTTGGGGTGGTGGTGTTTGTCGGCTTGCGCGGCCCTACCAACGCCCCTTTGGGCCGCATGGCTGGAGGCCAACACGGCCACCGCTGCGCAGTTGCAGACGCTCAAAGGCGTGGGACCCGTCATGGCCGAGCGCATCGTGCATGCGCGCCAGCAGCAGCCGTTTCGCGATTGGGCCGATCTGCAAGCCCGGGTGTCCGGCCTGGGGCCGAAGAGGGCCGAGGCGCTATCGGTGCAGGGCTTGCGCGTCAACGGCACGAGCTGGGGCAGCGAGCTCGCGCGAGGGAGAGATTCGGCGCCGGGCAAAGGCGCGGCACCCGCACCCGCCGGGGTGGGCGCCCCTGCCCCACCGCGTCGGGACGGCACCCGTTCCGACGCGCCCCCGCCTGCGCCGGCCTATCCCCCGATCCCAGGTCTGTCGGCTCCTGCGCGCTGATGGCCGCCAGCGGGCAGCAGTTGAATATTCGAACGAACGTTCGTATCATTGCAGTATGGATAACCCAACCCAAGCTGCCTTCGACACCGCGCTGCAACGCGTCAAAACCCTGACCCAGCGCCCCGACAACAACACCCTGCTGCAACTGTACGCGCTGTACAAGCAGGCGACGGAAGGGGACAACACGACCCCGAAGCCCAGCCTGACCGATGTGGTGGCGCGCGCCAAGTGGGACGCCTGGAACAAGCTCAAGGGCGTGGCGCGCGAGGACGCGATGCAGCGCTACGCAGCACTGGTCGATTCGCTGGCCTGACGGCGCGCTGGTGCCTCAATCGACGCGCCGCACGTCGACGGCGCAGTCGTAGAACGTGGGCGCGCGGCCCAGATCGGTGAGTGCCTGGCTGGTCAGTTCGTTGACGTTGGTGCCACTGGGGCTGAGTTTGCGCCACCAAATGCCCAGCCCCACCACCACCCCGGGACGGGTGCGTGTGCCGACCCGGGCGCGCAGGCGGCAGCAACCCCGGTCGTTGAACGCCTCCACCCAGTCACCGTCGGCGATGCCACGCGCAGCGGCGTCGTCGGGGTGGATGTCCAGCAACGGCTCGCCCTCGGCATCGCGCAGTGAGACGACGTTGACGAAGGTCGAGTTGAGGAAGTGCCGCGCCGGGGGCGAGATCATCGCCAGGGGGTAGCGTGGATCGGCACCGGCGGGCTCGTGGTTGGGCAGTACCTCAGGCAGCGGGTCCAGCCCGAGCGCTGCCAAGCGATCGCTCGCGAATTCGCACCGACCCGATGGGGTGGGAAAGCCCCCGTCGGCAAACGGGGCGTCGGGCACCGGCAACGACACCCAGCCCCGACCCAGCAACGCGTCGAAATCGATCGCGTCACCAAACGCCTGGCGGCACAACGCGAGGTCGTCATCGGCAAAGCAGGGTTCATCGAACCCGAGACGCTGCGCGAGCTGCCGAAACACCCAGGTATTGGGCCGCGCCAAACCCAAGGGTTCGATCGCGGGCCGATTGAGCAGCACGTCGGTGTGGCCGTAGCTGAGGTGGATGTCCCAGTGCTCGAGCTGCGTGGTCGCGGGCAGCACGTAGTCGGCGGTATCGGCGGTGTCGGTCAGGAATTGCTCGAGCACCACGGTGAACAGATCCTCGCGCGCCAGCCCGCGCACCACTTCGCCCGATTGCGGGGCGACCGCCGCCGGGTTGCTGTTGTAAACGACGAGCGCTTGCACCGGCGGGCCGAAGTGGGCGTCGCCGGGATGGCACAGGAGCTGCCCCAGCGTGCTCATGTTGAGCGTGCGCGGCTGCGGGCACGGACTGCGCAGCAGCAAATCGGGGCGCTGTAGCGCGTCGCGTTGCACGGGGTACCAACCCGAGCTGGACAACAGCACCCCCCCTGCCCGGTAACGCCACGCGCCGATGACTGCGGGCAAGCAGGCGATGGCACGCACCGCGTTGCCGCCACCGCGCGTGCGCTGCATGCCGTAGTTGAGCCGGATGGCGACGGGCTGGCGCTGCTGCACACACGCGCCAATGTGCTGCGCCAACGCTTGGATTTGCGCCACGGGCAGACCGCAAACAGCCGCCGCGCGCGCCGGCGGCCATTGCAAGGCGCGCTCGCGCAGCGCAGGCCAGCCGAGCGTGTGGTGCTGCACGTAGTCCTCGTCCACCCAACCGTGCACGATGCACTCGTGCATCAGCGCGTAGGCCAGCGCGGCGTCCGTGCCCGGTAGCAGGGCCAGGTGGTCGTGGCACTTGTCGGCAGTTTCGCTGCGCCGCGGGTCGATGCACACCAGCCGCGCCCCCGCACGCTTGGCCTGCTGCGCGTAGCGCCAGAAGTGCAGGTTGCTGCCCACGCTGTTGCTGCCCCAAATGAGGATCAGGCGGCTGTCGGCGAAATGCTCCACGCGCATGCCAACCTTGGCGCCGATCGTGGCCTCCAGCGCCGCCGCGCCAGCACTGGAGCAGATGGTGCGGTCCAGCAGCGACGCGCCCAAGCGATGAAAAAACCGCGCCGCCATCGACTCGCCCTGCACCAGACCCATGGTGCCCGCGTAGCTGTAGGGCAGGATGGTTTGCGGGTCGTGCGCGGCCAGCGCCCCCAGGCGGGCAGCGATGTCGTCGAGTGCCTCGTCCCAGCCGACGGGCTCGAAGCGGCCCTCGCCCTTGCGGCCCACGCGACGCAGCGGCTGCAACAAACGCTCGGGGTGATAGACCCGCTCCAGATAACGGCTGACCTTGGTGCACAGCACGCCGGCCGTCTGCGGATGGTCGGGGTTGCCCTGCAGATGCACGGCGCGCCCCGCGCGCACCGTGGTCAACAGCGCACAGGTGTCGGGGCAATCGTGCGGGCAGGCGCCCCGGATGGTCTTCGGCTCACTCGGTGCATCAGTGGTGACGGTCATGGGTGCATGGTACGCCAAGGCCCACAGTCATCCCAATCCGCGCTAGCATCCCCTCTATGAAACTGATCGAACCCATCGTCCAGCAGGCAGCGGCCATGACTGCCATCCGGCGCGATCTGCACGCGCACCCGGAACTGTGCTTCGAGGAGGTGCGCACCGCCGACCGCGTGGCCGCGCTGCTGACGCAGTGGGGCATCTCGATCCACCGGGGTCTGGGCAAGACGGGGGTGGTCGGTATCGTCCACGGGCGCGATGGCGGCGCCTGTGGGCGAGCGCTGGGGCTGCGCGCGGACATGGACGCACTGCCGATGACGGAGCGCAACACGTTCGAGCACGCCAGCCGCTACCCCGGGCGCATGCACGCGTGCGGGCACGACGGCCACACCGCGATGCTGCTGGCCGCCGCGCAATACCTGGCCCAGCAGCGCGACTTCGACGGCACGGTGTACCTGATTTTCCAGCCCGCCGAGGAAGGCGGTGGCGGCGCGCGCGAGATGATCGCCGACGGGCTGTTCGAGCGCTTCCCCATGGAGGCCGTCTTTGGCATGCACAACTGGCCGGGGCTGCCCGTGGGCCACTTTGCCGTCAGCCCCGGGCCGGTGATGGCCTCCAGCAACGAATTTGCCATCACGGTGCGCGGCCGCGGCGGCCATGCGGCGCTGCCGCACCATGCGATCGACCCGGTCCCGGTGGCGTGCCAACTCGTGCAGGCGTTTCAGACCATCCTCACACGCAACCTGCGCCCGGTGGAGCCTGGGGTCATTTCGGTCACGATGATCCACGCGGGCGAGGCGACCAACGTCATCCCCGACACCTGCGAGATACGGGGCACGGTGCGCACCTTCTCGCTGCCTGCACTGGATTTGATCGAGACGCGCATGCGCGAGCTGTCCAGCCAGATCTGCGCCGCGTTCGGCGCCGAGGCGACGTTCGAGTTCCGGCGCAACTACCCGCCCACCATCAACCATGAGGCGCAAGCCGCCTTTGCCGCCGAGGTGATGCGCGACATCGTGGGAGCAGACCACGTCGTGGCGCAAGAGCCCACCATGGGCGCCGAGGACTTCGCGTACATGCTGCAAGCCAAGCCAGGGGCGTATGTGTTCATCGGCAACGGCGATGGCAGCCACCGGCACGCACACGGGCCGGGGCACGACGCGGGGCCGTGCACGCTGCACAACCCGCACTACGACTTCAACGATGCGTTGATTCCGCTGGGCGCGACGTTCTGGGTGCGGCTGGCGCAGCGCTGGCTGGCGCGCGGCCAGTGACGCTGCGCGTACCGAGCGCTCACGGCCGACGCGCTGGCGCGGGGGGCACCGGTGCCTGCGCGTTGCCATAGCGCTCGCGCGCAATCGCCAGCAGCCCGTCGAAGATCAGCCCCTCGACCAGCTCGAACGGCACCGTCATGTGCGGCGCCATCTTCCAGCCGGCGCCACCGGTCATCAGGCATACTGGCTCCTGCCCGGTGTGGGCACGCAAATTGTCTACCATGCGCTGCACCGCCCCGGCGATGGCATACGTGCCGCCGCTCGTCAGTGCATCGCTGGTGTTGGTGGGGAACGCGCGCACCTCGCCGGTGGGCACGTGCAGCCCGGCCGTACCGGACTCGAGCGCCCGCAGCATGATGCCGTGGCCAGGCAAGATCAAGCCACCCAGAAAGCGGCCCTCGGCGTCGATGGCTTCTACCGTCACCGCCGTGCCGACCATGACCACCACGCAGGGCCGCCGCTGTCCGCGCGCGAGCAGCCGCTGGCGCGCACCGATCATGGCCACCCAGCGGTCCGACCCCAGGCGCGCCGGATGGTCGTAGCCGTTGACGAGTCCAGCCTCGGTCGCGCTGGGCACCACCCAATGCACCGGTGCATCCCAGAGTTCGAGCTGTTCTTCCACCCGGTGGCGCACGCCAGCACCGGCGACGATGCTGCCCAGCACCCAGTGCGGCGCGCGCAGGGCGCGCCAGTCGCCTTCGGCCAGGGTTTCGATGTTTTCCAGGAATTGCACCCCGTGCGCCAGCAATCGCGCACCGGGGCGCGGCGCCTCGTACAGCGCCCACTTCAGGCGCGTGTTGCCCACGTCGAGCGCCAACAGGGCGGTGCCTCCCGATACGGCTGGGCCATGCGCAGGGGTCGGGGAAGCAAAAACCGGGACGTTCGGCGGCGGCGCTGTCATGCCGCCATCATAAACCCGGCCTCGGAAGGCCGGTGTCACCTGCCGCCACCGCTCAGTTCTGCCGCCACGGCAGACCACGGTAGCGCCAGCCGCCGCGACGTCCGCGCTGGCCATGTTCGTCCAAATCGCCCTCGAAGCCCTCCAGCACGTTGTAGGCGGTGGCGCCCAGCTCGGTGGCGCGCCGTGCCGCCGCGATCGAGCGCGCGCCGCTGCGACACAGCATCAGCAACGGTCGGCCGTCGCCGCGCAGCAGTGAGCGCACACCGTCATCGAAGCCTGGGTTGGGCTGCATGCCGGGCCACTGCTTCCACGCCAGCGGCACCGCACCCGGCACGTAACCCACCCACTCGCGCTCGGCGTCGGTACGCACGTCCACCAGCACGGCGCGGCCCTGCTGCACCCAATCCCACGCCACGGCGGGTGGGACATCGCCCGCATAGCCGTCGGCGGGCTGGGGTGCGTCCAGTGCCGCGCCGTCCGCGTCGTGCCGGATGCCGCCATGCAGGTTGGCCGGCACCGCCTCATCCATGCGGCGGGGGCGCGGCAGGTTCAAGCCGTTCATCAACGCGACGAACTCGTCGAGCGTGCGCCCGGCCACGCGGGCGTTGTGCGCCTTCTCGTGCCCAATGGTGGAGTGCGTGCGCCCCTGGTAGTCGTGCCCCGGCCAGACCACGGTATCGTCGGGCAGGGCGAACAGCACCTCGGTGATGCTGCGGTAGAGCGCCGCCGCGTCGCCCGACTGAAAGTCGGTGCGCCCACAGCCGTCGATGAGCAGCGTGTCGCCGGTGAAGACGTGCCGCTGCACCCCCTGGCTCGTGGCACGCTCCCAAAAGTAGCTCATACTGCCTGCGGTGTGGCCCGGGGTGGCCAGCGCGCGCACGCGCTGGGAACCGAACGTCACCTCGTCGCCGTGCTGCAAGGGGCGGTGCACGGTGGCGATGCCGCAGGCAGCCGGGGCGGCCGTGAGGGCGCCGGTGTGCTCGGCCAGCCGCAGCGCGCTGGTGATGTGGTCGGCGTGGGCATGCGTCTCGAGCACCCAGCGCAGCCGCAAGTCGTGCTCACGCAGCACGGTCAAATCGCGCTCGAGCTGCACATCCACGGGGTCGATGATGAGCGCCTCGCGCGACGCCTCGTCGAACAATACGTAGGTGTAGGTGCAGGAGTCGGGGTCGAAGAGCTGGATCGGGTCCATGTCCGCCATGGTAGCGACGACCCCCGGTTACGCAAAGCGCGACAGCAGCTCGGCCACGTCGTCGGGCGGTGTGTCACCCTGGGCCATGACGCAGCCCACCATCATGAAAAACGATTTGTCCAGCGCCTTGCGGGCAGCCGCCAACTGTTGCGCCACCTTCTCACAATCGGTATCGGCCTCGATCAGGCGCTGGATGCCGCGCAGCTGCCCTTCCACGCGCCGCAGGCGCAGCAACAGGGCCTTTTTTCGCTCGGGGTCGTGGACGGCGGTCATGACATGCCAAACATGGAAAGGTATATACCCGGTATGGTATGACAAACGGTCCGGGCTGCCAAGACCCGCGCACGTGGGCGATGCCCCTCCCGGACCGGGCCAACCCGGTTGGCGAGCCGCGCGGACTCGGGTAATATTGACGTTTACGTAAACGTCAAACACGAACGCCGTCGCGCGTGCCGCCGCCCAGCCACCCCGAGGAGACCTGCATGACCCAGTTGTCTGCCGACTATCAGGCCTTGGCCAACTACCGCCCAACGCACAAGGTGCGCTTCGTCACCGCCGCCAGCCTGTTCGACGGGCACGACGCGGCCATCAACATCATGCGCCGCATCCTGCAGAGCATGGGCGCGGAGGTGATCCACCTGGGCCACAACCGCTCGGTGGACGAGGTGGTGACCGCGGCATTGCAGGAAGACGCGCAGGGCATCGCCGTGAGCTCTTACCAGGGCGGGCACGTCGAATATTTCAAATACATGGTCGATCAGTTGCGCGCGCGCGGCGGCGAGCACGTGCTGGTCTTCGGCGGCGGCGGCGGCGTGATCGTGCCCAGCGAAATCCGCGAGCTGATGGACTATGGCGTGGCGCGCATCTACAGCCCCGAAGACGGCCAGCGCATGGGCCTGCAGGGCATGATCGGCGAGATGGTGATGCGCTGCGACCGCGACCTGTCGGTCTACGCGCCGACATCGCTGGAGGCCATCCGCGGCCACACGGACGCCGCCTGGCGCGCGCTGGCGCAGCTCATCACGGCGCTGGAAAGCGGCCAAGCCGACCCCGGCTTGCGCACGCAACTGCACGAAGCGGCAGCCAGCGCGCGCGTGCCGGTGCTGGGCATCACCGGTACGGGCGGAGCCGGTAAATCGAGCCTGACCGACGAGCTGATCCGGCGCCTGCGGCTGGACCAAGACGATGCGCTGCGCATTGCGGTCGTCAGCATCGACCCCAGCCGCCGCAAGAGTGGCGGCGCGCTGCTGGGCGACCGTATCCGCATGAACGCGATCGGCCCCTGGCAGCAAGGCGCACGTGTGTACATGCGCAGCCTGGCCACGCGCGAGGCGGGCAGCGAGATCTCGGCCGCGCTGCCCGACGTGGTGGCGGCGTGCAAGGTGGCGGGCTTTGACCTCGTCATCGTTGAGACTTCTGGCATCGGCCAGGGCGATGCCGCCATCGTGCCGCACGTGGACGTGCCGCTGTATGTGATGACGCCCGAGTTTGGTGCGGCCAGCCAGCTCGAGAAGATCGACATGCTCGACTTCGCCGAGTTCGTGGCGATCAACAAGTTCGACCGCAAGGGCGCGCTCGACGCGCTGCGCGACGTGGCCAAACAGGTGCAGCGCAATCGCGAAGCATGGGGCAAGCGGCCCGAGGAGATGCCGGTCTTCGGCACGATGGCGGCGCGCTTCAACGACGATGGCGTGACCGCCTTGTATCAGGCGCTGCTGCCGCGCCTGGCCGAGTTGGGCCTGACGCTGCCACTGGGTGCGGACGGCGGCCGGCTGCCGCGCGTGAGCACGCGCCACAGCAGCCAGTTGCACGCGATCGTGCCGCCACAGCGCAGCCGCTACCTGGCCGAGATTGCCGACACCGTGCGCGCCTACAAACGCCGCGTGCGCCAGCAAGCCACGTTGGCGCGCGAGGTGCAGCAGTTGCGCGCCGCCGCCGCCATGCTCAGCGTCGACAAACCGCAGCGCCCCAAGGCAGCCGAGGCGGCGCTCGAACTCGCGACGCAGCGCGAACAGCGGCTCGACGCCGACGCGCGCAAGCTGCTGCAGCAGTGGCCCGACATGCAAAAGGCCTATGCGGGCGACGAGTACGTGGTCAAGATCCGCGACAAGGAGATCCGCACGCGGCTGGTGCACACCACGCTGTCGGGCAACAAAATCCGCAAGGTGGCCCTGCCCAAGTACGAGGACCACGGCGAGCTGCTGCGGTGGCTGATGCTGGAAAACGTCCCCGGCTCCTTCCCGTACACCGCTGGAGTGTTCGCCTTCAAGCGCGAGGGCGAAGACCCGACGCGCATGTTCGCCGGTGAGGGCGACGCCTTTCGCACCAACCGGCGCTTCAAGCTGCTGTCGGAGGGCATGCCGGCCAAGCGGCTGTCCACCGCGTTCGATTCGGTCACGCTCTACGGCCACGACCCCGATCCGCGCCCAGACATCTACGGCAAGATCGGCAACTCCGGCGTGTCGATCGCCACGCTGGACGACATGAAGGTGCTGTATTCGGGCTTCGACCTGTGCGACCCGGCGACCTCGGTGTCGATGACCATCAACGGTCCCGCTCCGACGATCCTCGCGATGTTTTTCAACACCGCCATCGACCAGCAGATCGACAAATTCCGCGCCGACAACGGCCGCGAGCCGACCGACACCGAAATCGCCAAGATCCGCGAGTGGGTGTTGGCCAACGTGCGCGGCACGGTGCAGGCCGACATCCTCAAGGAAGACCAAGGCCAAAACACCTGCATCTTCAGCACCGAGTTCAGCCTGAAGGTGATGGGCGACATCCAAGAATATTTCGTCCACCACAACGTGCGCAATTTCTACTCGGTCTCGATCAGCGGCTACCACATCGCCGAGGCGGGCGCCAACCCGATCAGCCAGCTCGCCTTCACGCTCGCCAACGGCTTCACCTACGTGGAGTCGTATCTGGCGCGCGGCATGCACATCGACGACTTCGCGCCCAACCTGAGCTTTTTCTTCAGCAACGGCATGGACCCGGAGTACACCGTGCTGGGTCGGGTCGCGCGGCGCATTTGGGCCGTGGCCATGCGCGACAAGTACGGGGCCAACGAGCGCAGCCAAAAGCTGAAATACCACATCCAGACCAGCGGCCGCAGCCTGCACGCGCAAGAAATCGCCTTCAACGACATTCGCACCACGCTGCAGGCGCTGATTGCCATCTACGACAACTGCAACAGCCTGCACACCAACGCCTACGACGAAGCCATCACCACGCCGACCGAGGAGTCGGTGCGCCGCGCGATGGCGATTCAGCTCATCATCAACCGTGAGTGGGGCCTGGCCAAGAACGAAAACCCCAACCAGGGCGCCTTCATCATCGAAGAGCTGACCGAACTGGTGGAAGAAGCGGTGCTCCAAGAGTTCGAGCGCATCGCCGAGCGCGGGGGCGTGCTGGGCGCGATGGAGACCGGCTACCAGCGCGGCAAAATCCAAGACGAGAGCATGCACTACGAGATGCTCAAGCACACCGGTGAGCTGCCCATCATCGGCGTCAACACTTTCCGTAACCCGCACGGCGATCCCATCCCCGAGGCGCTGGAGCTGGCGCGCTCGACCGAAGAAGAAAAGCAGTCGCAACTCGCGCGCCTGCGCGACTTCCACGCCCGCCACGCGCACGAAGCCCCGGCGATGCTGCAGCGCCTGAAAGACGCCGCGATCGACAACCGCAACGTGTTCGAGGTGCTGATGGACGCCGTGCGCTGCTGCTCGCTGGGGCAAATCACGCAAGCCTTGTTCGAGGTGGGGGGCCAGTACCGGCGCAACATGTGAGTGTGGCGCGCAGTTTTCGCGCCTCAATCGTCGGTCACGGGCCACGCCACGCCTTGCTCGGTCAGGATGGCGTCCAGCGGCACGTCGTGCGGCTCGGGCTGCAACCACGGCACGAAGCCGTGCGCATAGGCCAGCCCGACGGTAAACGGCCGCGGCTGCAGCGAGGCCAGTGTGCGGTCGTAAAAACCCCCGCCGTAGCCGAGCCGCGTACCGCCCGGCCCGTAGCCCACGCAGGGCACGAACAGCAGCGTGGGCTGCACCACCTCGGTATCCTTGG
The DNA here is from genome assembly GCF_049728535.1 of Tepidimonas sp. HKU77. Classification (NCBI taxonomy): domain Bacteria; kingdom Pseudomonadati; phylum Pseudomonadota; class Betaproteobacteria; order Burkholderiales; genus Tepidimonas; species Tepidimonas sp. HKU77. Next base: position 821,511 of record NZ_CP187300.1, read on the forward strand.
GCTTGGGGATGCCGTAGGCGTCCTCCTCCATCGGGCAGCCCGGGTACCAGACGTGAAAGCGCAGCGTGCGCGCCACCTTGTCGATGACCGGCAACCCGATGCGGCGGCGCTGCCGCGCGCGGGCGGCGTCGTCGACATCGGCCGCCTCCTGCCAGCGGTGCAGCGCGGGCAGCGGATCGAACTCCCCCTTGATCGGCCAGTACGCCCCCACCACCGTGTCGGTGCGACCCACCATCCACACCCGCATGACGCGCTGCAGCGCCTCGTTGCGCGCGAGTCGATCGGACAGTCGCAGCCGCTCGGCCACCAGACGCTGGCGCCACTGCTGCTTGCGCTGGGCAGCATCGGTGGGTTCCGACTGGCGTGAGGGGTCGATGTTGTCCATAATCGTGGGCATGGGTTCGTTTGTTGGACGCCTCAGGGCGCGTTCGTCGAGCACTGCCGTCTGGCGCACCATCAGGGCCGTGGCGGTCAGGGCGGCTGTCATCTTACCGCTGTGGGGCAGTGGCGCGTGGGTCGCGCCAGCCATGGCGCAGTCGGCGGCCGCGCAGCCGGTCGCCGTCGGCGACGGGGCCCCGCGCGCGGCCGCGGAGCGTGCGCTCGTCGAGATGCGCGCCGCCTTCCAAAAAGGCGATGCGCAACGGCTGGCGCAGCTGCTGCCCCTGGTGCAGGGCCACCCGCTGGAGCCGCTGGCGGCGTACTGGGCGTTGCGGGCGCGGCTGGACAGTGCCAGTGCGGACGAGATCCGCGCCTTTCTGCAGCGCTGGCGCGGCACCTACTGGGAAGACCGCCTGCGCAACGACTGGCTGTTGGTGCTGGGACGGCAACAGGACTGGGCCACGCTGCTGCAAGAGGCCATCGCGTTTCGCATGAACGACGACCCCGAGGTGCGCTGCTACACGGCGCTAGCGCGCGTCGAGACAGCCCGTGCCGCCCCGAGCGAGGTGGCCGCACTGGTGCGCGAGAACTGGCTGGCGCAGCGCACCGCAGCGCCGGGATGCGCCGCCGCCGCGCAACGGCTGATCCAGGCCGGTGCATTGCCGCGCGAGGTGGCCTGGCAGCGCGCACGGTTGGGTGTGGAGGCTGGGCGAATCGGTATCGCCACCCAGGCCGTCGGGCTGCTGGACCCGCAGTGGGTCGGGCTGGTCGATCGCGCCACCCAAAACCCCCAGCGCTACCTGGACGACAAAGTCACTGCGGTGCGCGATCGCACCAAGGAGATCGTCACCCTGGCCTTGATCCGCCTCGCGACGAAGGACCCAGTGGCAGCGGCACAGGCCGCCGACGATCTGCGCTGGCGTGCCCAGCTCACCCCTGAGGAACAGGCCTGGGTGTGGGGAGTGATCGGCAAACGCGCGGCATTGCGCCTGTCGGATGAGGCGGTGCGCTACTTCGCCCGTGCCAACGACGCGCTGCTGCCCGACGAGCTGCGCGCCTGGAAAGTGCGTGCCGCGCTGCGCGCGGGCGACTGGGGCATGGTGCGGCGCACCATCGAGCACATGAGCGAGGCGCAGCGCCGCGACCCCACCTGGACGTATTGGCTCGCGCGCGCCCTGCAAACCAGCCCACGCCCTGAGGACGCCGCGCAGGCCCGCGAGCTGTACGGGCGCATCGCGGGACTGGACGGCTTCTATGAAAAATTGGCGGCAGAAGCGCTGGGCCGCGACGTCGCGCTGCCGCCCGCCCCACCGCCGCCCACGCCGGCCGAGCGGGCGGCCATCCGCGCCCATGCGGGGCTGCAACGCGCGCTGCTCGCCATCGAGCTGGGCCTGCGCGCGGAGGGTGTGCGCGAGTGGAACTACGAAGTCGCCCTCCACACGCCGGGGGGGATGAGCGACCGCGAGCTGCTGGCCGCAGCCGAGTGGGCCTGCGAGCGCGGCGTCTGGGACCGGTGTATCAACACCAGCCTGCGCACGCGCGAGGTGGTCGATATCGCGCAGCGCTTTCCCATGCCGCTGCGCGAGTTGGTCGTGCCGCGTGCGCGCGAAATCGGGCTCGATCCGGCCTACGTCTATGGCCTGATCCGGCAGGAAAGCCGCTTCATCACCGACGCGCGCTCGCACGTTGGCGCCTCGGGGCTGATGCAGGTGATGCCCGCCACCGCGCGCTGGACCGCACGCAAGATCGGCCTGCGAGACTTCGAGCCGCACCAGATCACCGACCCCGACACCAACGTGCGCATCGGCACCGCGTATCTGAAGTTGGCGCTGGACGATTTCGAGGGCTCAATGGCGCTGGCCGCCGCCGCCTACAATGCGGGTCCAGGGCGCCCGCGCCAGTGGCGCCAGGGACCGGAGCTGGAGGCCTCGGTGTGGATCGAGAACATTCCGTTCGACGAAACACGCGACTATGTCAAGCGTGTGTTGTCCAACACCACGGTCTACGCTGCCATCCTGGAGCAGCGACCGCAGCGGCTGAGCAGCCGCTTGGGGCCCATCGGCCCCCGGCCGGCGACGGCACGCGCGCCCGATACCGACCTGCCGTGACGGCGCCGACGCGGCGACGACCACGGCCATGCCCCAGTGGAGCGATGACACCATGAAACACGTGCTGGTACTCGGCGGCACCGGCTTCGTTGGCCGCCACGTTTGCGAATGGCTCAACCGCGTGGGGGTGCGCGTCACCGTGCCGACGCGCCATGCCGAGCACGCCAAATCGATCCAGATGTTGCCGATGGTGGACGTGATCGTCGCCAACGTGCACGACGACCGCGAACTGGAGCGCCTGCTGCCGGGACACGACGCCGTCGTCAACCTGATCGCCATTCTGCACGGCAGTCGCCACCAGTTCGAGCAGGTGCACGTGGCGTTTCCTCAACGCCTGGCGCAAGCCATGTTGGCCGCCCAAATCCAGCGGCTTGTGCACGTCAGCGCACTGGGAGCCGACCCGCAAGGCCCGTCGCTGTACCAGCAGACCAAAGGGGCCGGTGAGGCCGCGCTGTGGTCGATGACCAGCGCGGGGCTGGCGCTGACCGTGCTGCGGCCCAGCGTCATTTTCGGGGCCGAGGATCGATTCCTGAACCTGTTTGCGCGGCTGCAACAAACCCTGCCCGTTGTGCCGCTGGCAGGCGCGCAGGCGCGCTTCCAACCCGTGTGGGTGGGCGATGTCGCCCACGCCATCGTCGAGTGCCTGCGCCGTGAGGACACCATCGGCAAGACGTTCGAATGCGTCGGCCCCGAAGTCTGGACGCTCGCGGATCTGGTGCGCTTGGCCGGACGGCTCAGCGGCCATCCGCGGCCGGTCATTCCGCTGCCGCGTGCGCTGGCGTACTTCCAGGCCCTGCTGATGGAGCTGTTGCCGGGCGAGCCGCTGCTGTCCAGGGACAACCTGCGCTCGATGGAAGTGGACAACGTCGCCACCGGCACGCGACCGACCCTGGCCGACCTTGGCATCACACCCAGCGCGGTGGAGCCGGTAGCGGCGCGCTACCTGGACCTGGACGGCCCGGCCGATCCGCTGATCCAGCTGCGCCGCCGCGCGCACCTGCGACGCTGAAAAAAGAGCCGCCGCCCCGAGCGGACGGCGGCAAGCGGTTGCCCCCAGATATCAGAACTTGCGGCTGTACTGCACACCAAAGCCGTTTTGGTGCATGCCGATGCGCGTGCCTGTCGGGTTCACTCCCGGCGGGTTCGTCGAGAAGTCGACGCTCGGCCCCACCACGGTCTCGCGTCGGCCGTGCCAGAGCGCAAACGTCCACTCGGTCTGCTTGTCGGGCGTGTAGGTCGCACCAAACGTCACGTGCTCGCGGATCACGCCGGGCGCCAGAATGTTGAACATCGCATCCTGGGCGCGAATCGGATTGCCGCCCTTGTTGACGCCGGCACGCAGCGTCCAGCGCTCGTCCATTTGCCACTGCACCCCCAGCTTGACGATGCTGATGTCGCGCCAGCCGAAACCGGGACCGCTGGCCGCGCCCAGCGGCTGGCCTGCCATCACCTGTGACAGGCTGCCGTTGGCGATCGAGGGCACACCGCCGTAGCGGATGCGCGTCGCATCCAGCGCCAGCGTCCAGGCCGGCGTCAGCTGCAGCGCGACACCAACGCCGTAGTTGGCCGGGATGTCCAAATCGCCCGCCCCCGCGAACAAGCCGCGGTATTTGTCGAAGCGCCCCATGCGCACCCGCGGCGAGTAGGCGGCACCGACCGTGACCCGATCGCCCAGTTTGCCCATGTAGCCCACGCGCACGCCGATGCCGGTGCTGTTGTCCTTGCCGCGGTTGGTCAGGTTGGCTGGATCGGACGACATCCCGGCAAACCCCTGTAGCCCATAGGCCTCGAAGCGCTGCCACACCAGCAACGGGGATACACCCAGGGCATGCCCCTCCGCGACTTGGATCGCCAGCGTCGGCGCCACGATGAGCTGCATCAGATCGACGCCGAGTTTGCCTGTGCCGCCCAATAGGTTCTGCCCGTTGGGAAAGGGCGCATACGACGTGTTCATGCCCCCGTTGCCATAGACGGTCAGGCCCACGGCCAATGTCTCGGACAGACGCGCGTTGTAGCCGAACTCCGGAATCAAAAAGGCGGTGCGGCCACTGTCCACCACGGGCGTCTGGCCCACGAACTGCGCGTCGCGGTATGGCCGGAAAATCTCGGCCCCCACGTCCATGCGGCTGCCTGCAAACAGCGCCGCGGCGGGGTTGTTGACCCCGGCAAATCCGTCGTGCGCCAGGGCGATCGACGCGCCACCCATGCCTTTGGCTTTCAGCCCGAATCCGTGCGGGAAGTAGCCATTGGTGGCCTGTGCCGCACCGGCGCACGCCAGCGCCACGGCGGCCAGGGTGATACGGGGAATGCGGCGTGCCGCGAGCGGCCGCCCTTCGGTTGCGTGATGCATGCGGTTCTCCTCTGTCTTTTTGGGTGGGATCGGATCTTGGCCCGTGTGCTCAGAATTCGCCCTTGGAAGCACGCTCCATCATGTCCCAGACGGCCTCGCGCACGCTCCAGGCCTCCTCCTTGAGCGGCGAGGGCAGTTTGCGGCCCATCTTGACCATCATGTCCATGTTGAGCGTGTACAGCCACAATCCGTCGGGGCGCTCGACCAGCGCGATGCGACACGGCATGTAAGCAGCCATGGCCGGACTGAAATCCGCCATGCGACGTGCGATGTTGGGGCTGCAGAACTGGTAGATCGTCAATACCGGCTCCTTCTTGCCGGAGCGGGCTTCCAGTTCCTTGGACAGCGGCAGCGTGCCGACGTCGCGCATATTGCGCTCCACCATCACGGTGCGCATGATCTCCTCGACGTCTGCCACACTCAGGCCGGGCTTGACCTTGCGCTCCCAGGTCGTCGCGACGGCGATGTCACCGCCGCCCTCGATCCAGCGGTCCCACATCTTCATCGCCTCCGCGCCCGCCCCGTCCTCGAGCTTGCCGATGGTGGCCACGGTGCCACAGCCACTGGTCAATCCCACGACAGCGACCATCGCCAGCGCCAGCCAGCTCTTGCGCCATCCTTCACGTGTCATCTTCATGCGTCCAACTCCTCCGCCCCGCAGGGCTTTGATATTTGTCAAGGCACGTGGAGATTAGCAAGGCAGACCGCGCAACGGCATCCGCATTTACCCTAGGGGGTAGGGTTTTGATCAAGGCCACCAAAGGCGCAAGCCGCGATGGGTGCGCCTCGATGGGCACACCACGCTGGGGGCCATGTTTTTTGGCACACTCGGGGCTTGCGTCCGACATCGAAGGATCACCCCATGAAAGCCTCCGCCCCCTCCGGCCACGACACCCGCCCCACTACTACCCATCCGACCGGGGCGCCGTCGTCGCGCTACCGCAGCGAGCACCAGCGCGATGTGGTCAACCGGCTCAAGCGCATCGAAGGCCAGGTGCGCGCGCTCATCGAGATGGTCGAATCCGGCCGCCCGTGCGAGGACGTCGCGCAGCAGATGTCGGCCGCGCGCAAGGCCATGGACAAAGCGTTCTTTCGCATGATGGCGTGCTCCGTGATGGAGTCCGTCGCCGTCTCGGACGACGACACGCTGCGCGAGGTCGAGCGCTCCACGCGCATCCTCGAAAAGTACGCCTGACGCCCCGGGCAGGCTGTGGCGCGAGCATGCCCATGGATATCTATCTCGTCGGCGGCGCCGTGCGCGACGGTCTGCTGGGGCACTTCCACTTGGCACACCAGCGCCCCGACGGCACGGCGCACGCCGACCGGGACTGGGTCGTGGTTGGCGCCACGCCCGAGGCCATGGTCGCGGCCGGTTATGTGCCGGTCGGGCGGGACTTTCCGGTCTTTCTGCACCCGGTCACGCGCGAAGAGTACGCGCTGGCACGCACCGAGCGCAAAACGGCACGCGGCTATCACGGCTTTGCTTTCTTTGCCGACCCCAGTGTGACGCTGGAGCAAGACCTGGCGCGCCGCGACCTGACCATCAACGCCATGGCGCTGCCCGCAGCGGCGCTGGACGCCGACGGGCGCTTCGACCCCAACGATCCGCGGTTGGTCGACCCTTATGGCGGCCGGCGCGACCTGCAGGCCAAAGTGCTGCGCCACGTCACCCCGGCGTTTGCCGAAGACCCGGTGCGCATCCTGCGCATGGCGCGTTTTGCCGCGCGCTGGCCTGATTTCCGTATCGCGCCCGAGACGATGGCGCTGATGCGCGACATGGTGGCGCACGGCGAGGTCGATCACCTGGTACCCGAGCGGGTGTGGCAAGAACTCTCGCGCGGGCTGATGGAACCACGCCCCTCGCGCATGCTGGCTGTGCTGCGCGAGACCGGCGCACTGCGCGTCCTGCTGCCCGAAGTGGACCGCCTCTGGGGCGTGCCGCAACGTGCGGACTACCACCCCGAGGTCGACACCGGCGTGCACCTAGAAATGGTGCTGGACATGAGCGCGCGCCTGAACGCGCCGCTGGCCACGCGCTACGCCTGCCTGTGCCACGACCTGGGCAAGGGGACGACACCGCCCGAGATCCTGCCGCGCCACCTGGGACACGAGGAGCGCAGCGTGCGGCTGCTGCGCCAGGTCAGCGAGCGCTGGCGCGTGCCACGCGACTGCCGCGAACTGGCCGAGGTGGTGGCGCGCGAGCACGGCCACATCCACCGCAGCGACGCGTTGGGGGCCGCCGCCATCCTGCGCTTGCTGCAGCGCTGCGACGCCCTGCGCCGGCCCGAGCGCTTCGAGCAGGTATTGCTAGCCTGCGAATGCGACGCGCGCGGCCGCCTGCATCACGAAGACCGGCCCTACCCCCAGGCGGCACGGCTGCGCCGCGCGCTGCAGGCCGCACTGGCGGTGGACACCGCCGCGCTCGCCCAGCAGGAGCAGGCCCGTCATCCCAGCGCGCACGATCTGGGGCTGCGCATCGGGGCCGCGATCGAACACGCGCGCCAGCGCGCCATCGCCGACGCGCTGCGCGGCGACTGACCGCGGACCGAGCCTGGCGCGTGCCGTCAGCGCGCCTGCGCCAACGCCGCCTGCACCCAGCGCACGATGTCGGCCTGCCCCATCGCGCCGGGCTGGCGGGCCACCTCGCGTCCGCCGACGAAGAGCGCCAGCGTCGGGATGCTGCGAATACCGAAATGCGCCGCCAGCGCCGGCTCGGCCTCGGTGTTGACCTTGGCCAGCCGCACGTGGGGTTCGAGCTGGCGCGCGGCCGCCTCGAACGCCGGCGCCATCATGCGGCACGGCCCGCACCACGGCGCCCAAAAGTCGACCAGCACCGGGATCTGGCTGCGCCCGACGTGGCGCTCGAAGGCCGCCGCGTCGAGCTCGACCGGGTGGCCGTCGAACAACGGCCGGTGGCAGCGACCGCAGTCGGGCGCTTGGTTCAACTGGTCGGCGCGCACGCGATTGGTGGTGTGGCAATGGGGGCAGACGATGTGCAACGGCTCGGCGGACATGCGGGCTCCTGGTGACAACGATAGCCCACACATGGGGCCGAAGTCCGTGGTTTCAAGTCATACCCCTCTGGGTACCGAATCGACGCCCCGTGCCGACGGCCAGTGCCGCACCCTCAGATCCAGCGCGCGATCGCCGCCGCCAGCAGACTGAGCAACACCGTGCTGGCCAGCGGAATGTCCCACTCGCGCCCGAAGAGCCGGAAATGGAGGTCACCCGGCAAGCGCCCAAAGCCCAGACGCCGCAGCCAGGGCGTAAGCCAACTGAAGATCAGCAGCGCCAGACAAACGACGATCAACCAGCGAATCATCGGTACGCTCCGCCGTCACAACGTGTGCGTACGGTCGCCCTGGGCGAACCCGATCGGCACCCAACCGCGGCTGCTCGCGGGCGGCGCCAGACCGATGACCTTGAACAGCTCGCCCATCTCGTGCTCGTGCACCAGCTTGAGCACCGCGGCGCGCTCGGCCAGCGGCGCGTCGTCCAGCCCGTCGAGCACGCCCGCGTTGAGCAAAAAGCGGCCTTGGCTGGTGTAGCCCAGCACCTCCAGCCCGACTTGTTGCGCCGCCAGCGCCACCCCCGTAAAATTGACGTGCGCCGTGATGTCCTTGGCGCCCACGTCGGTCAGCGGGTCGGCGTCGGCCCGGTGGGCGCGGTGGCACATCAGCGTGCCCCCGGCGCGCTGCGGATGGTAGTACTCGTGCTCGGGGAAGCCATAGTCGATGAAAAACGCCGCGCCGCGGCGCAAACGCTCGCCCACGGTGCGCACGAACGCCTCCGCCTGGGGGTGGATCTCGGTCACATAGTCGTGCGTGCCCGCGATCGCCAGCGGCGGCCGCCGGTCGGTCGGCCGATCCACCCACACGAAGCGCGCCTGTTGCGCATCCCACGCCACCCCGCGCTCGTGCCAAACGCCCCCCCGCCGGTGTAGCAACGTCACCGGCATGGCGTCGAGCACTTCGTTGCCGATCAGCACGCCCTCCAGCGCATCTGGCAAGCGCTCGTGCCATGTCACACGCCCGCTCCATGGCGCCAGACATTCGGCCTGCCGCGCGCGCAGCGCGCCCGAGACCTCGACGATGTGGTAGGCCACGCGCGCGCCCCCGCTGTCCGCGGGGGCCAGCGCATCGAGCGCCGCGAGTATCTGAGCCGCCAACGCCCCCGTGCCGGCGCCGAACTCCCACACCGCATGGGTGCCGGTTTCGGCCAGCGCCTGCGCCACCTGCCGCGCCAGCGTCGCGCCAAAGCGGGGGCTGAGCACGGGCGCGGTCACGAAGTCGCTGCCATCGGCCGGGGTGGCGCCAAAGATACGCGCACCGCGCGCATAGTAGCCCTGCCCGGGCGCATAGAGCGCCAACGCCATGAAGCGCTCGAACGGCAGCCAGCCGCCGGTCTCCCGCAGGGCGTGCTGCACCGCCGGCATGGCCGGCCCTGGATCTGGGGCTGCGACTTGCATGGCATGATTGTGCCTTGCCCAACCCCTGACTCACTCGACCATGACGACCGACCCGCCGCCATCGGAGCCCCTGCCTTGCCCCCGTGTGGTGCTGGTCACGGGGGCCGCCCGGCGCTTGGGCCGCGCCATCGCGCTGGCCCTGGCGCGCGCCGGTTGGGACGTGGCGGTGCACTACCGCGGCTCGGCCACTGAGGCCGAGCAGACGGTGCAGGACTGCCGCGCGCTGGGCGTGCGCGCACACGCTTTCGCGGCCGACCTGGCGGACGAGGCGGCCTGCCGCGCGCTGGTCCCCGCCGTGGTGGCGCAGTTCGGCGGGTTGCTCGCGGTGGTCAACTCGGCATCGCGCTTCTCGTATGACGATGCGTTGGGCGCCAGCCCTGCCACCATGCGTGACCACTGGCTGCCCAACACGGCCGCGCCGGTGCTGCTGGCGCAGGGGCTGTATGCCCATGTCCAATCCCGCTTGGCGCTCGCCGAAAGCGAGGACGAGCGCCAAGCGTGGCGTGCGCGCGCTTGCGTGGTCAACCTGCTCGACCAAAAACTCTGGAACCCGAACCCAGACTTTTTCAGCTACACGCTGTCCAAAGCCGCACTGCGCGCCGCCACCGAGCTGCTGGCACTGGCACTGGCGCCATGGGTGCGCGTGGTGGGCGTGGCGCCCGGGCTGACGCTGACCAGCGAGACCCTGCTGGGCGACGCGTTCGAGCGCCTGCATCGGCAGGCCCCGCTGGGGCGCTCGTCCACCCCGCAAGACGTGGCCGAGACCGTGCGTTTCGCGCTGGAGAATCGCTCGCTCACCGGCACCCATCTGCTCGTCGATGGCGGGCAGCACCTGTGGCGCTTCGAGCGCGACTTCTCTTGCATGGTATGAGCGCCGAACGCTTCGGTATGACGACCGCCGCACACCCCACCCACAAAATCGGCCGTCAGGTGCTGACGCTGACGGGCCTGCGCTTTCATGCCAACCTGGGCATCCTGGACCATGAGCGCCAAGGCCCGCAGCCCATCGAGGTGGATGCCGAGATCAACCAGGGCTTGCAGCCGCTGCAGCCGCACGACGACGACATCCGCCACGTGCTCGACTACCGCAAGGTGCGCCAGATCATCATCGACGAGTGCACCGCCGAGCACATCAACCTGCTGGAGACGCTGGTGGGCAAGCTGGCGCTGCGCCTGATGCAGCTGCCGGGCGTGATCGGCGTGCGCGTGCGCATCGCCAAGCTCGAGATCTTCGACGACTGCGAGGTCGCCATCCGCATGGAATGCGGCCAGTGGTAGGCAGGGCGGCCCCGTTTGCGGGACAATCCCAGGCTTGTCGCGGCCTGCCGCATCCGACCGCACCGGACCCCCCATGGACGAGGCTTTTGAAAACCGCAAGCTGGAAAAACGCCTGTGCCGCCTGGTCGGCCAGGCCATCGACGACTACCGCATGATCGAGGACGGCGACCGTGTCATGGTGTGCCTCTCGGGCGGCAAGGACAGCTACTCGCTGCTGGACATCCTGATGCGGCTGCAACGCCGCGCCCCGGCGCGCTTCGAGCTGATCGCGGTCAACCTCGATCAGAAGCAGCCGGGCTTTCCCGCCGACGTGCTGCCGGCCTACCTGCGCCAGCTCGGGGTGCGGTTCCACATCGAAACGCAGGATACGTACTCCATCGTCAAGAAGGTCATCCCCGAAGGCAAGACGATGTGCAGCCTGTGCAGTCGGCTGCGGCGCGGCATCCTGTACCGCGTGGCGCGCGAGCTGGGGGCCACCAAGATCGCGTTGGGGCACCACCGGGATGACATCCTGCAGACGTTGCTGCTCAACATGTTCTTTGGCGCCAAGCTCAAGGGCATGCCACCCAAGCTGGTCAGCGATAACGGCGAGCATGTCGTCATCCGTCCCCTGGCCTACGTACCCGAAAAGGACCTGATCCGCTGGGCGCAGGTGCGGCAGTTCCCCATCATCCCGTGCAACCTGTGCGGCAGCCAGCAGCACCTGCAGCGCAAACAGGTGGGCGACCTGCTGCGCGAGTGGGACAAACGCTTCCCTGGCCGCGTCGACAACATGCTCAAGGCGCTGCAGCACGTCGTGCCCAGCCACCTGATGGACCGCACGCTGTACGACTTCGCGGGGGTGCGCGCCAGCGGCCGCCCGCAAGCCGATGGCGACATCGCCTTCGACGACGAGCCTTTGCCGACCGAGGGCATGGCCGCCCCGGCGGACGATGACGAGACACCGGCCGCCAGTGACGCGGTAGCGCGTCCGCCACGGCCTGTGTTTGCCCTGCTGCCGGAGGATTGACATGCGACGCGGGCTACGCACGTGGCGTTTCATCGCCCTGCTGATCGGGGCGGCGTGGTTGGCCGGCTGCGCCACCCCGCTGCGGCTGGAACACGAGGTGCGCAGCCAGGCCGCGTGGAACGGTGGCGTCCGCCCGGCCGCGGGGGACCGTTATGTATTCGAGCGGCTGCCGTCGCAGCGCAGCGGCGATGCGGCGCGCGAGCAAGAGGCGATCGAAGCGCTGGCCGCAGCCGAGTTGGCCCGCCTGGGTCTGCAGCGCGCCGAGACGGCCAGTGGTGGCGCCCCCAGCGCGGTGCCCTGGGGGGTGCAGATCGTGGCGCGCTCGGTCAAGTATCCCTATGCACCGTGGGACGCCCCCGAGCCCCGCCCGGGCTGGGCCCCGTATGGGCAGGTGATGGTCGGCCGCGGCGTGGTCAGCAGCATCGGCCTGCACTGGACGCTGCGCCCGCCCTACTACGTGCGCGAGTTGACACTGACACTGCGCGACCGCCGCAGCGGCGACGTGGTGTATGAAACCCGGGCCGTGCAAGATGGTCCGCGGTCGGACGCACCAACCCTGTGGCGGGCGCTGCTGCAGGCAGCACTCGATGGATTTCCGGAGCCGCCGTCGAGCCCGCGTCGCGTGGTGGTCGAGTCCCCGCACCCCTGACCACCACTGCGGCGTCAGGCCGCGACGGCCTGCGCCTTGGCCAACACACTGCGCAAGGTGCTAGCCAGCTCTTTCGCCGCAAACTTGGCCACGTACGCATCGGCCCCAGCGCGCTGCACGTGCTGCTCGTTGGTATCCCCGGTCAGCGAGGAGTGGATGACCACTGGAATGGCGCGCAGCGCGGGATCGGCCTTGATCTGGCGCGTGAGCGTGAAGCCGTCCATGTCAGGCATCTCCAGGTCGCTGAGCACCACCGCCACGCGGTCGGTGACCGGTATGCCTTGCGCCTTGCAGTCGGCGGCCATTTCCTGCAGCACCTTCCACGCTTCCTGCCCGTTTTTGGTCATCACGAACGGCAAATTCAGCGCCTTGAGCTCCGACTCGATCATGCTGCGCGCCACGAACGAGTCGTCGGCCGCCAACACCACCGCGCCCGGCTTGAGCCGCAGGGCCGACCCCACATCCTCCTTCTTGACTTCCAGCGCTTCGCTAGGCATGACGCGCTGCAGGATCGACTCCACGTCCAGAATCTGCACCAGCTTGACGCCGCCTTGCCCATCGTCGAGGCGCGCAATGCTGGTCACCAGCCCGCGCGCGACCGACGCGGTGTGGTCGGCGGGCAGAATCTTGCCCCAGTCCAGGCGCACGATATCTTCCACCGACTCGGCGGCAAACGCCTGCGTGGAGCGGGCAAATTCGGTCACCAGCATGAGGTTCAGGCCCGTCTCGGGCGTGCAGCCGATGACGGCAGGCAGGTCGATCACGGGAATCACCTGCCCGCGCAGGTTGACCATGCCCAGCACATGCTGGGGTGCCCCCGCCATGGCGGTCAGCGGCGGCATGGCCACGATCTCGCGCACCTTGAAGACGTTGATACCAAACAGCTCGGACTGCTGGGCGCCGGGCGAGCGCCCAAGGCGAAACAACAGCATCTCGAACTTGTTGGAGCCAGTCAGATTGGTGCGCTCGTCGACTTCTTTTTGAAACGCGGTGCTGCTCATGGATGGGCCTTGCGAGGTTGGGGGCCGGGGCCACTCGGGGCGGGCTGTTACCATTCTAGGCACTTCTTTCCCTTTCCCGCAAGGCAACCCGATGCAGATGACGCGGATTCTGGCCATCCGTCATGGTGAGACCGCCTGGAACCGTGATGCGCGCATCCAAGGCCAGATCGACATCCCACTCAACGATGTGGGGCACTGGCAAGCCGAGCGCACCGCCGAGGCGCTGGCGCACGAGGCGCTGCAAGCGGTCTATGCCAGCGACCTCCGCCGCGCCCACCAGACGGCGGCCGCGGTCGCGCGCCGCCACGGCTTACCGGTGCAGACCCACCCGGGCCTGCGCGAACGCCATTTCGGCGCCTTCCAAGGCCGCACTTGGGCCGAACTGGAGCAGGCCCACCCCGACGTCGTGCGCGCCTGGAAAGCCCGCGACCCCGACTTCGCCCCTCCGGGCGGTGAATCACTGCGGGACTTGCGTCAGCGCGTGGAGACGACGTTTGCCGAGCTGGCGGCGCGCCACCTCGGCGGTCAGATCGTGGTCGTGGCCCACGGCGGGGTGCTCGACATCTTGTACCGGGCCGCCGCACGCGTCGACCTGCAGGCGCCGCGTGCCTGGGCCATGGGCAACGCCGCCATCCACCGCGTGCTGTGGACCGCGGACAGTGGCTTTGCGCTGTTGTCGTGGGGCGATACGCGCCACCTGGAAGAGGCCGACGAAGCCGGCCCGCGCGACGAGTCCGCGTCGGCATGACGCCGACCGCCGCATCACCCTACCCCGCGTCGGCGAACAGCCCGCCCGCGGCCGCCGGCGGCTGCAGCCCCAGATGGCGATACGCGGCCAAGGTGGCGCAGCGGCCGCGCGGCGTGCGCTGCAGGTAGCCCTGCTGGATCAGGTACGGCTCGATCACGTCCTCGATCGTGCCCGGCTCCTCGCCGATGCTGGCGGCGATGTTGTCCAGCCCCACCGGGCCGCCGTCGAACTTGTGGATCACCGCCTCCAGCAGCTTGCGGTCCATCAGGTCCAGCCCGATCGGGTCCACGTCCAGCATCGCCAGCGCGCGCTGCGCGATCTCGCGCGTGATGCGACCCTGGCCCTTGACCTCGGCGTAGTCACGCACGCGGCGCAGCAGCCGGTTGGCGATGCGCGGCGTGCCGCGCGAGCGCCGCGCGATCTCCAGCGCCCCTGCCGGCTCGATCGGCGCACCCAGCAGCCCGGCCGAGCGCGTGACGATGCGAGAGAGCTCCTCCGGCGTGTAGAACTCCAGCCGCGCCACGATGCCGAAGCGATCGCGCAGCGGGTTGGTCAGCATGCCGGCGCGGGTGGTGGCCCCCACCAGCGTGAACGGCTGCAGGTCCAGCTTGATCGAGCGCGCCGCCGGCCCCTCGCCGATCATGATGTCGATCTGGTAGTCCTCCAGCGCCGGATACAGAATCTCCTCGACCACGGGACTCAGCCGATGGATTTCGTCGATGAACAACACATCGTTGGGCTCCAAGGCCGTCAGCAGAGCCGCCAAGTCCTTGGGCTTTTCCAGCACGGGGCCACTCGTCTGGCGCAGATTGACGCCCATCTCGTACGCGATGATGTGCGACAGCGTCGTCTTGCCCAGCCCGGGCGGGCCGAACAGCAGCACGTGGTCCAGCGCTTCGCCGCGCTTCTTGGCCGCGCCGATGAAGATTTCGAGCTGCTCGCGCACCTTGGTCTGGCCCACGTACTCGTCCAAGCCCTTAGGGCGCAACGCGCGCTCCAGGGCCTCCTCGCGGCCTGACTCCGGCGCGGCCGACACCAGCCGCGACCGCGGGCTGGTCGCAAAATCGTCGGTCTCGATCGTCACGGCGACTTCCTCACTTGGCCAGCGCCTTGAGCGCCAGCTTGATGCCCTCGCTCACCCCCACATCGGCAGGCAGCGCCTGCAGCGCCGCCGCCGCCTCGCGCTCGTGGTAGCCCAGCGCCAGCAGCGCCTGCTGGATATCGGCGTGCGCGTCGCTCACCGGGGCCGCCGTGGGCGGTGCCAAATCGGGGGCGAGCTTGCCCTTGAGCTCCAGCAGCAGCCGCTCGGCGGTCTTTTTGCCGATGCCCGGGATCTTGACCAAGCGACCCGCCTCCTGCGCGGCCACCGCCTGCGCGAGTTCCGCCACGCTCAGGCCTGACAGCAGCGCCAGCGCAATGCGCGGACCCACGCCGCTGATCTTGATCAGCGCGCGAAACGCGTCGCGCTCGGCCGCGCTGGCAAAGCCGTACAACAGGTGCGCATCCTCGCGCACCACCAGGTGCGTCAGCAGCGCCACGCGCTCGCCGGTGGCGGGCAGGCCGTAGAACGTGCTCATGGGCACTTCGACCTCGTAGCCCACGCCGTGGCAGTCGACCACGATCTGCGGCGGGTGTTTGTCCAGCAGGGTGCCGGTGAGTTTGCCTATCATTGGGGCCTCTCGTTCAACACCCTGGGATTATCGGCTTGATCCTGCGCCACGCATTCTCCCCCGCCGACAACACGCGGCTGGCCCACCTGTGCGGGCCGCTGGACCAGCACCTGCGCACGGTCGAGGCCGCCCTGCAGGTGCGCATCGCGCACCGCTTCGAACACTTTCGCGTCGAGGGCCCCAAGGCCGCCGCCACCCAGGCGATGGAGGTGCTGCAAGCCCTGTACGAGCTGGCGCGCGAGCCGATCGCGGCCGAGACGGTGCAACTCATGCTCGCCGGTGATGGGCCGCCGGACGCGCCCGGCACCCCCGGCCCGGTGCTGCAAACGCGCCGGGGCGAGATTCGTGGCCGAACCGCCAACCAGGCGCATTACTTGGCCGCCATCGCGAGCCACGACATCACGTTTGGCATCGGGCCGGCGGGCACCGGCAAGACGTACCTGGCCGTGGCCTGCGCGGTGGATGCGCTGCAGCGCAGCGCGGTGCAACGCCTGGTGCTGACGCGCCCGGCGGTGGAGGCCGGCGAGCGGCTGGGCTTTTTGCCCGGCGACCTGGCGCAAAAAGTCGACCCCTACTTGCGACCGCTGTTCGACGCGCTGTACGACCTGATGGGCTTCGAGGCGGTGCAAAAAGCCTTCGAGCGCCAGCAGATCGAGATCGCGCCGCTGGCGTTCATGCGCGGGCGCACGCTCAACCACGCCTTCGTCATCCTGGACGAGGCGCAAAACACCACGCCTGAGCAAATGAAGATGTTTTTGACGCGCATCGGCTTTGGATCGAAGGCCGTGATCACGGGCGACGTCAGCCAGATCGACCTGCCGCGCTCGCAACTCTCGGGCTTGATCGACGCCGAGCGCGTGCTGCGGCGCGTGCAAGGCATCGCGTTTGCGCGCCTGACCAGCGCCGACGTGGTGCGCCATCCGCTGGTGGCGCGCATCGTCGATGCCTACGAAGCCCGCCCACCCGCGGCGGCTTGACCTGCCATGCCCCTGCCCACGCTCACCCTGTCGTTGCAGTTTGCCCGTTTCGACGACGCAGCCGCGCACCGCGCCGCGCTACCGCGCCATGCGGTCGCGCGCTGGATCCGCCACGCGCTCGAGCGCGATGCCGAGATCGCCGTGCGCATCGTCGATGCCGAGGAAGGCCGCGCGCTCAACCGCGACTACCGGCACAAAGACTACGCGACCAATGTGCTGACCTTCGACTACGCCACCGAACCCGTGGTGCAGGCCGATCTGGTGTTGTGCGCGCCGGTGGTGGCCCGCGAGGCCGCCGAGCAGGGCAAGTCGCTACAGGCCCACTACGCCCACTTGCTGGTGCACGGCACACTGCACGCCCAGGGCTGGGATCACGAGACCAGTGACGCCGACGCTGAGGCGATGGAGGCGCGTGAAATCGCCATCTTGACCCGGCTGGGCTTTGCCAACCCCTACGCCGCGCGTGACCGCTGACGCTGGGCCCGATCATTTGAGGTCGTGCGTGTCGTCGAAGTGCGCCTCCACGTCCGTGGGCAGCAATTGGATGGTGGCGCGCAACCCGGGTACTGCGCTCATGAGCGCCTGCTCGACGCTGGCGCGCAAGGCCGCGGCGCGCCCCAGCGTCCAATGCGCGGGCATGTGCATGTGCAGATCGACGTAGCGGCGCTGGCCGGCCTTGCGCGTGTGCACATGATCGAAGCGGATGATCTCGGCGCCGCCGCGGGTGTGCGCAAAGTCGGCCAACACCGCATCGATGGCGGCGCGCACCTCGGGCTCGACCGCTTCATCCATCAACCCCTGGCTGGAACGCCACAGAAGATGCACGCCCTCGCGGGCGATGTTGATCGCCACCGCGATGGCAATCAGGGGATCGAGCCACCACCAGCCGGTGGCCACCACCAGCCCCAAGCCCACCACCACGCCGGCCGAGGTCCACACGTCGGTAAACAGGTGGCGCGCATCGGCCTCCAGCGCCAACGACCGGTGCACGCGGCTGGCGCGCAGCATCACCCACGCCAGCGCCCCGTTGAGCGCGGCACTGAACACCGACAGCACCAACCCCCAATCGAGCCGCTGCAACGGCTGCGGCGACCACAGGCGATCGAGCGCCGCCCAGACGATACCCAGCGCCGCCACGATGATGAGGATGCCCTCGAAGCCGGAAGAAAAATACTCTGCCTTGTGGTGGCCGTAAGGGTGATCGTCGTCGGCCGGGCGCGCCGCGACCGTCACCATCCACAGGCCAAACAGCGCTGCCGCCAGATTGACGCCCGACTCCATGGCGTCGGACAGCAGACCCACCGAGCCGGTCAGCCACCACGCCAGGGTCTTGAGCGCGATCGTGGCCAGCGCCACCGCGACCGAGACGGCCAGCAAGCGCTTCGGGGTCAGCCGCTGCCACATGCGTGCCATCGCTGCCGGGCCGTTTTCAGGCCAGCGTCACGCGGGCAAACTTGCGCTTGCCCACCTGCACCACGTAGGTGCCCGCCGACAGCTTGAGCCCCTTGTCACTGATCACACTGCCGTCCACGCGCACGCCGCCGCCGTCGATGAGGCGGTTGGCCTCGCTCGTCGAGGGCGCGAGCCCCGCCGACTTCAGCAGCACCCCAATGCCCATCGGCGCGCCGCTGAGCGCGACCTCGGGAATCTCCTGCGGCACCCCGCCCCTGGCGCGCAACTCGAAATCCTGCTGCGCCGCCTCGGCCGCGGCGGGGCTGTGAAAGCGCGCGGTGATCTCCTTGGCCAGCAATACCTTGACCTCTTTCGGGTTGCGGCCTTGCACCACCTCGCGCTGCAGCTGCTCGATCTCGGCCAGCGAGCGCCGCGACAGCAGCGTATACCAGCGCCACATCAGCTCGTCGCTGATCGACATCACCTTGGCGAACATGGTGTTGGCGTCCTCGGTGATGCCGATGTAGTTGCCCTTGGACTTGGACATTTTGTCCACGCCGTCCAAGCCCTCCAGCAGCGGCATGGTCAGGATGCACTGCGGCTCCTGCCCATACTCTTGCTGCAGGTGCCGGCCCATGAGCAGGTTGAACTTCTGGTCGGTGCCGCCCAGCTCCAGGTCGGCGCGCAGCGCCACCGAGTCGTAGCCCTGCATCAGGGGGTAGAGAAACTCGTGAATCGAAATCGGCGTGCCGGCCTTGAAGCGCTTGGTGAAGTCGTCACGCTCCATCATGCGCGCCACCGTGTATTTGGCGGCGAGCTGGATCATGCCGCGCGCGCCCAGCGCGTCGCTCCACTCGCTGTTGTAGCGGATCTCGGTGCGCGCGGGATCCAGCACCAGGCTGGCCTGGCGGTAGTAGGTGTCGGCGTTGGCCTGGATCTGCTCGGGCGTCAGCGGCGGGCGCGTGCTGTTGCGCCCGGACGGATCACCGATGAGCGAGGTGAAATCCCCGATGAGGAAAATGACCTGATGCCCCAAGTCCTGCAACTGGCGCAGCTTGTTGAGCACCACCGTGTGCCCCAGGTGGATGTCGGGGGCCGTGGGGTCCAGCCCCAGTTTGATGCGCAGCGGCTGTCCCGTCGCTTCGCTGCGACGCAGCTTGCGCACCCAATCGACCACCGGTAGCAGCTCATCGCAGCCACGCAGGGTGATGGCCAGCGCCGCGCGCACCGCATCCGAGGCGCCCTGCAAGGCCTCTTCGGTCGCCGCGTCGGTGGATACTGTGGAAATATTCATTCGGGTTTACACAGATGACGGCGGTGGAAGAGCCGGTATACTCCGCCCATTCGCCCGCCGCAGATTGCGATTCGGCGCAGCTCGGTAGCCTCGAGCGCCAGCCGCGGTCCCGATTGTAGACGGCGGATCCAACCCTCCATGCGCGCCCTGCGGGCCTGCCAAGCAGGCTCGAGGTCCGGGTGAGTGTCGTCTCGCGCGGCCCACCCCCTCACTGGATACGGCATGATCGAACGATTGCAAGAACGGCTGCAACTCTGGCAGCGCCGGCTGCAGCGGCATCCGCGGCGTGTCGTGGCAGCCCTGGGTGTTCTGCTCTTGGGCACGGGCATCACCGCCTTCGGTACCGACCCGCTGGACGCCGCCCTCGACCGGCTGCCACAGCGCGAGCTCGTCGAGGCGGTGCCCGTCGCCTTCACCCCCGCAGACACCGAGACCCCGACCGCCCCTTTCATCCTCTACCGCACCGACACCACGCGCCGCGACGACACGCTGGCCACGTTGCTGCAGCGGCTGGGCGTCAGCGACGCCCAAGCCGCGGAGTTTTTGCGCCGCCACCCTGACGCGGCCCCGCTGTGGCGCGGACGGCCCGGCAAGTTGGTCAGCGCCGAGGTCGACGATGATGGGCGGCTGCTGCGCCTGACCGCGCGCTGGCTGCCGCGCGACGACAGTCCCACCTTCCAGCGCCTGACGGTACAGCGCGACGGCGGCGTGTGGCGCGCACGCCTGGAGTCCGCACCGCTCGTCGCCTCCGTCCACCTGGCCAGCGGTACCATCCGCACCTCGCTGTTTGCCGCCACCGACGCGGCCCGCCTGCCCGACAGCGTCGCCTCGCAGCTGGCCGATCTGTTCGGCGGCGAGATCGATTTCCGGCGCGACCTGCGCGCGGGCGACACCTTCCACGTCGTCTACGAAGCGCTGTCCGCCGACGGCGAGGTGCTGCGCTACGGCCGCCTGCTGGGCGCCGAGTTTGTCAACGCGGGTCGGCGCCACCAACTCGTGTGGTTCCAGCCGCCGGGTGGTGCCAAGGGGGGCTACTACAACTTCCAGGGCGAGAGCCTGCAGCGCGCCTTCCTTGCCTCGCCGCTGGCTTTTTCGCGCGTCAGCAGCGGCTACGGCATGCGCTTTCACCCCGTCTATGGCGATCGGCGTGCACACTTGGGCGTGGACTACGCCGCGCCCACGGGCACACCGGTGCGCAGCGTGGCCGATGCGGTGGTCGAATTCGCGGGCTGGCAGCGCGGCTACGGCAATGTCGTCATCCTGCAGCACAAGCAGGACCGCAAAACGATCTACGCGCACCTGAGCCGCATCGAGGTGCGCAAGGGCCAACGCGTGGAACAGGGGCAGACCATCGGCGCCGTGGGCGCCACCGGCACCGCCACCGGGCCGCACCTGCACTTCGAATACATCGTCGCTGGCGCGCACCGCGACCCGTTGACGATCGCGCGTGACAACAGTGGCGGCGAACCCCTGGAGGCACGCTGGCGGTCCGCGTTCGAGCGCGTCGCTGCGACCATGCGCGAACAGCTCGCGGCGGCGGCCACGGTGGTGCAGGCCAGCGCGGAATAACCCCCCGATCGCGCAACGGGCCATGCACTGCATCGGGCTGATGTCCGGCACTTCGCTGGACGGCGTCGATGGTGTCTTGGTGGATTTCGGCCCGGAAGGCGACAGTGGCACGGGACGCGTCGTCGCCGACGCCAGTGTGCCCCTGACCGACGCTTTGCGCGCCGCGCTGCTGGCCCTGCAACACCCGGGGCCTGACGAGCTACACCGCGCGGCCCAGGCCGCGGCCCAACTCACCACGGTCTATGCCGACGTCGTCGAGCGGCTGTTGACCGCGGCCGACATGGCGCCGACGCAGGTGGCGGCCATCGGTGCGCACGGGCAAACCGTGCGCCACCTGCCGCCTGGACATCCCGGGCTGGGCGAGGACGAAGCCCCTTATACCCTGCAACTGCTAGCCCCGGCCCGTCTGGCCGAAGCGACCGGCATCGCCGTCGTGGCGGACTTTCGCAGCCGCGACATCGCGGCCGGGGGCCAAGGTGCTCCCCTCGTGCCCGCCTTTCACCGCGCGGCCTTTGGGCGCGCGGGGGAGGGGGTCGCCGTGGTCAACATCGGCGGCATCGCCAATCTAACTGCCCTGCGCGCCGACGGTGGCGTGCTAGGCTGCGACAGCGGGCCGGGCAACGTCTTGCTCGACGGCTGGTGCGAGCGCCATACCGGGGCGCGCTACGACGCTGACGGCGCCTGGGCGCGGCAGGGGCGCGTGCTGCCGGCGCTGCTCGCCGATCTGCTGGCCGACCCCTATTTTTCCCGCACCGGTGTGCGCAGCACCGGACGCGATCACTTCCACCTGGGCTGGCTCGACGCCATCCTGACGCGGCACCCGGGCGTGGCACCCGTGGATGTGCAGGCCACGTTGGTGGCGTTGACGGTCGAAGGCATCGCCCGCGCGCTGGAAACCTTGGATTGGGGAAACGAACCAACCCTGGCCCCGCGGCAGGTGCTCGTCTGTGGGGGCGGCGCGCGCAACCAAGCCATCATGGCCGCGCTGTCGCAGCGCCTGCCCGCGGTCACCATCGACACGACGGCCCGCCTGGGTTGGCCCGTGCAGTGGGTGGAAGCGGCCGCCTTTGCTTGGCTGGCACGCCAGCGCCTGTTGGGCCGCAGCGGCAACCTTTCCGCCGTCACGGGGGCACGGGGCGAGCGCGTGCTGGGCGCGCTCTACGCCCCTTGAGCCGACGCTTCAGCCGACGCTGAAGCTCGAGCCGCAGCCACAGGTGGTGGTGGCGTTGGGGTTGCGGATGACGAACTGCGCCCCCTGCAGATCTTCTTTGTAGTCGATCTCGGCGCCGACCAGGTACTGGTAGCTCATCGCATCGATCAGCAGCGTGACACCATTTTTGGTCATCACCGTGTCGTCTTCGTTGACCACCTCGTCGAAGGTAAAGCCGTACTGGAAGCCCGAGCAACCGCCACCTTGCACGAAGACGCGCAGCTTGAGGTCCGGATTGCCCTCCTCGGCGATCAGGTCGGCAACCTTGGCCGCGGCGGCATCGGTGAACACCAACGGCGCGGGCATCTCGGTTTCAGTGGTGGACGGGGTTTCGGCGACAGCGGACATGGTGGCGTTCCTGATGATGACAAGATACTTGAAGGATAGCAAAGGAGCACGGCAGACCCCAAATCCGTTCCACACAAAAGCCATGACGGGGCCAGTGCCTTGTGGCGCGCGGCGCGGCGCTTCGCCCGCCAACAAAAAACCGCCCCCGACGAAGCGAAGGGCGGTTTTCCTGCAAGACCGTGCAAATCAGCGCTTGCTGAACTGCTTGGCGCGGCGGGCCTTGCGCAGACCCACCTTCTTGCGCTCGACTTCGCGCGCATCGCGGGTGACGTAGCCGGCCGCGCTCAGCGCGGGCTTGAGGCTAGCGTCGTAGTCGATCAGCGCTCGGGTGATGCCGTGGCGCACCGCACCGGCCTGGCCCGACTCACCGCCGCCGTGCACGTTGACCTGGATGTCAAACGTCTCGAGGTGGTTGGTCAGCACCAGCGGCTGCTTGGCGATCATGATCGAGGTTTCGCGACCGAAATAGTCCTGGATGTCGCGTCCGTTGATCGTGATCTTGCCGGAGCCCTTCTTGAGGAACACGCGCGCGACGCTGGACTTGCGACGGCCCGTGCCATTGTTCCATTCACCAATCATGGCCGCTCCTTAGATTTCCAACGCCTTGGGCTGCTGCGCGCTGTGCGGATGCTCGGGGCCGGCGTAGACCTTGAGCTTCTTGATCATGGCGTAGCCCAGCGGCCCCTTGGGCAGCATGCCCTTGACGGCCTTCTCGAGCGCGCGGCCCGGGTGCTTGGCCTGCATGTCGCGGAAGTTGATCGAGCGGATGCCGCCGGGGTAGCCGGTGTGGCGGTAGTAGATCTTGTCGAGGGCCTTGTTGCCCGTGACCTTGATCTTGTCGGCGTTGACGACGATGATGAAGTCGCCCGTGTCGACGTGAGGGGTGTAGATGGCCTTGTGCTTGCCGCGCAGTCGGCGTGCCACTTCGCTGGCGACACGTCCGAGCACCTTGTCGGTGGCGTCAATCACAAACCACTCATGCACCACCTCAGCGGGTTTGGCGCTGAAGGTTTTGGTCATGTCAGTTTCCTGTGGTTTGGGCAGACCCTTTTCCACGGTCGGCGCTGCTCTGCTGGCAGCCTCTTAGGTGGGGTGGAACGTTTCGCCGCGGGGCCCAGCCGTATCGCTGCGAAGCCCAACATTGTATCGCAATCAGCGACTAGGCCGCAAAGCCTACCTCGGCTACCATCGCCGCATGTTCAGTTACCGCCACGCATTTCATGCCGGCAATCATGCCGACGTTCTCAAGCACATCGCCCTGCTGGCCGCCCTGCGCCACTTGCAGGGCAAGGAAGGGGGGCTGCTGCTGGTAGACACGCACGCCGGGGCGGGGCAGTACCGGCTGGACCACGAGCACGCGCGCACCTCCGGCGAGGCGGCGCAGGGTATCGCCGCGGTGTGGGACGCGGCCATGGCGGCGCACGCCCGCGGCGACGCGTTGCCACCCGCCGTACAAGACTATTGGCAACAGATACAGGCCGCCAATCCCCACGGGTTGCTGCAGCACTACCCAGGCTCACCCGCCCTGATGCAGGCACTGTTGCGCCCGCAGGACCGGCTGCAGCTGTTCGAGTGGCACCCCACCGACGGGCGGCTGCTGGATCGGACCGTGCAGCAGTGGCGCGCGCGCGAGCCGCACCCCGCCATCGAGCTACGGCGCGACAACGGCTTCGAGGGTCTGCGGCGACTGCTGCCGCCGCCGTCGCGCCGGGCGCTGGTGCTGATCGACCCCAGCTACGAGCTCAAGTCGGACTACGGGCACGTGTTCGCCACCGCGGCCGAGGCACTGCGCCGCTTCGCCCAAGGGTGCTATCTGGTGTGGTATCCCGTGATAGGACGGCCCGAGGCGCACGCGCTGCCGCGCCGGCTGCGCGCCTTGGCGCAGCGCGCCCAGCGACCGTGGTTGCAAGCCGAGCTCAACATCGGCGCCCAGCCCGATGCGCAGGCCAAGGCGCAGGCTGCGCGTGGCCGGCCCGTGGGGGGTCTGCGCGCCAGCGGCGTTTTCGTCATCAACCCGCCGTACACGTTGGCCCCGCAGCTGCGCGAGGCGCTGCCTTGGGTACTTTCTGCGCTGCGGCAGGGGCGCGGCGCGGCCTGGACGGTCGAGGCGGCCGAGGGTTGACGCGGGGCGTGCCGGACTGCCCAGGCGCACGCGCCGCGCCACGGTCAAGCCGCGGCCAGCGCCTGCGCCAGATCGGCGCGCAGGTCGTCGATGTGCTCGATGCCCACGCACAGGCGCACGGTGTCCTCGGTCACGCCCGCTTGGGCCAGCTCTTCTGGCGAAAGCTGGCGGTGCGTGGTGGACGCCGGGTGCGTGGCCAGCGAGCGCACGTCGCCGATATTGACCAAGCGAGTGAACAGCTGCAGCGCATCCAAGAAACGCTCGCCTGCGGTGCGCCCACCCTCGATGCCGAACGTGAGCAACCCCGAGGCACGCCCGCCCAAATAACGCTGCGCCAGCGCGTGGTACGGGTCGTCGGGCAAGCCGGCGTAGCGCACCCAGCGCACCTTGGGGTGTTGTTTCAGGTATTGCGCCACTGCCAGCGTGTTGTCGCAGATGCGGTCCATGCGTAGCGGCAGCGTCTCGATGCCCTGCAGGATCAAAAATGCGTTGAACGGCGAGATGGCCGCACCCATGTTGCGCAGCGGCACCACACGCGCGCGCCCGATGTAGGCCGCCGGTCCCAGCGCCTCGGTGTAGACGACACCGTGGTAGCTGACATCGGGTTCATTCAGGCGCCGAAAGCGCGCCCGGTGCTCGGCCCACGGGAATTTGCCCGAATCGACGATGGCGCCGCCCACGCTGTTGCCGTGGCCGCCCAGGTATTTGGTCAGCGAGTGCACCACGATGTCGGCACCGTGCTCGAACGGGCGGCACAGGTAGGGGCTGGGCACGGTGTTGTCGACGATGAGGGGCACCCCGTGGCGGTGCGCGATGGCCGCCAGCGCCGCGATGTCGGTGACGTTGCCGCGCGGGTTGCCCATCGATTCGCAGTAAAGCGCTTTGGTGCGCGCATCGATCAACGACTCGAACGTCTCGGGCCGGTCGCTGTCCGCAAACCGCACCTCGATGCCGACCTGCGGCAGGGTGTGCGCAAATAGGTTGTACGTGCCGCCATAGAGCGCACTGGCCGAGACGATGTTGTCGCCCGCCTCGGTGATGGTTTGGATGGCGTAGGTGATCGCTGCCTGGCCCGAGGCCAGCGCCAGCGCGCCGATACCCCCCTCCAGCGCTGCCAGGCGCTCCTCCAGCACCGCCTGCGTCGGGTTCATGATGCGGGTGTAGATGTTGCCCGGCACCTTCAAGTCGAACAGATCGGCGCCGTGCTGCGCGCTGTCGAACGCGTAGGCCACGGTCTGGTAGATGGGCGGGACGACCGCTTTCGTGGTCGGGTCGGGGCGGTAGCCGGCATGCACGGCCTGGGTTTCGAAACGCATGGGGTCTCCTTGCTGTCGTGGCGGGTTAGGGTAAGGGGGTCAGTGCGCGGCGGGCAACAAGCCCAACCGCTGCAGAATGGTGAGCGTCGCGTCCGCCTGGTTCATGGTATAGAAGTGCAGCCCCGGCACGCCCGCGGTACGCAACTGGTCGCACAAGTCGGTGACGACATCCAGCCCGAAGGCGCGGATGGACGCCGTGTCGTCGCCATACCCCTGCAGGCGCAGCCGGATCCAGCGCGGAACTTCGGCGCCGCAAGCGTCGGAGAAGCGCAGCAGCTGCGACGCATTGGTGATGGGCATGATACCGGGCACGATGGGAATGTCCACCCCCAGCGCGTAGGCGTCGTCGACGAAGCGGAAGTAGGCGTCGGTGTTGAAAAAATATTGCGTGATGGCCGAGTCGGCCCCCGCACGCACCTTGGTGGCGAAGGCCTGCAGATCCGCCTGGGGCGAGCGCGCCTGCGGATGCATCTCGGGGTAGGCCGCCACCTCGATGTGGAAGGCAGACCCAAACTCGGCGCGGATGAAGGCCACCAGATCGCTGGCGTAGCTAAATTCGCCGCCCAGGCCGTAGCCGCTGGGCAGGTCGCCGCGCAACGCCACCAGGCGGCGCACGCCCATGGCCTGCAGCTGCGCGAGCTGCTCGCGCACCCGCGCGCGCGTCGCCCCGACACACGAAAAGTGCGCCGCTGCCGGTACCCCTTCGGCCAGGATGTCGGCCACCGTGGCGATGGTGCCCTCTTGCGTGGAGCCGCCCGCACCATAGGTGACGGAACAAAACTCGGGGCGCGCCGCATACAGCTGCTGGCGCACCGCACGCAGCTTTTGCGCCCCTTCGGGCGTCTTGGGTGGAAAAAACTCGAAACTCAACGGCAAAGCCATACCAAAAACTCCCGGTTGCCATCGCCGCCCTCGATGGGGCTATCAAAGTAGTCGCGCAACTGCAGACCCAGCGCCTGCGCCGCTTGCGCGATGCGTGCCTGCACCCGCGCGTAGGCGGACGGATCCTTGACCAAGCCACCCTTGCCGATATCGGCGGGCTGCAGCTCGAACTGCGGCTTGACCAACATCAGCATCTGCCCGTGCGCGGCCAGCAGCGGCACCAATGCCGGCCACACCAGGGTCTGCGAGATGAAGGACAGGTCGCCGACGATCAAGTCGAACGGCGGGGCGGCCGCTGGACCCGCGGCATCCCGCAGTGCCTCGGCGGTGAGGTCGCGCGCGTTGCAGCGCTCCAGCACCCGCACCCGCGGGTCGGCACGCAGGCGGGGGTGCAACTGGCCGTGCCCCACGTCGACCCCCACCACGGCCGCGGCGCCGTGCTGCAGCAGGCAGTCGGTAAAGCCGCCCGTGCTCTGGCCGACGTCCAAGCAGCGCCAGCCGCGCACGTCCAGCCGGGTGCGCGCCAGCGCCGCCTCGAGCTTGAGCCCACCGCGCGAGACGTAGCGCAGCTCCGCGTCGTCCAGCAGCGCCAGCTCGGCCTGCGCAGGCAGCTCGTCACCCCCTTTGCGCACCGGCTGCCAGGGCGCGCCCACGTGCGCGCGCCAGCGCACGGCCCCGCGCGCGATCAGGCGCTGCGCCGCCGAGCGTGACGGCGCCAGCGCCTGCTGCACCAGCTGTTGGTCGGCGCGCACGGCGGGACGGATCAATAGCGGTAGCTGTCGGGCTTGTACGGCCCCTCCTTGGGCACGCCGATGTAGGCGGCCTGCTCATCGGTCAGTTCGGTGAGGCGGGCGCCGAGTTTTTTCAGCTGCAGTCGCGCCACCTTCTCGTCCAGGTGCTTGGGTAGCACGTAGACCTTGCCCACTTCGTAATAGTCGCGGTGGGTGAAGAGCTCGATCTGCGCGATGGTCTGGTTGGCAAACGAGCTGCTCATCACGTAGCTGGGGTGGCCGGTGGCGCAACCCAGGTTGACCAAGCGCCCCTTTGCCAGCAGGATGATGCGCTTGCCGTCTTCGAAGATGACGTGATCGACCTGGGGCTTGATCTCCTCCCAGCGGCAGCGTGCCTCGAGCGAGGCGACGTCGATCTCGTTGTCGAAGTGCCCGATGTTGCACACGATGGCCTGGTCCTTCATGCGCCCCATGTGCTCGTAGGTGATGACGTGCTTGTTGCCGGTGGCGGTGACGAAGATATCGGCCTTGTCGCACGCCTCGTCCATGGTGACGACCTTGTAGCCCTCCATGGCGGCTTGCAGCGCACAGATGGGATCGATCTCGGTCACCCACACCTGGGCCGAGAGCGCGCGCAGCGCCTGCGCCGAGCCCTTGCCCACGTCACCATAGCCGCACACGACGGCGATCTTGCCGGCGATCATCACGTCGGTGGCGCGCTTGATGCCGTCCACCAACGATTCCCGGCAGCCGTAGAGGTTGTCGAACTTGCTCTTGGTGACCGAGTCGTTGACGTTGATGGCGCGAAACATCAGCTCACCGCGCGCAGCCATCTGCTGCAGGCGCTTGACGCCGGTGGTGGTCTCCTCGGTCACGCCGATGATCTGCGCGCTCTTGCGGCTGTACCAGGTGGGATCTTGCGCCAGGCGCTGGCGGATGGCGGCAAACAGCACGCGCTCTTCGTCGCTGGTCGGACGGTCGAGGACGGACGGGTCTTTTTCCGCACGCTTGCCCAGGTGCATCAGCAGCGTGGCGTCGCCGCCGTCGTCCAGGATCATGTTCGGGCCCTCATCCGGCGCACCCGCGGGCCCGAACTCGAAGATGCGGTGCGTGTAGTCCCAGTACTGCTCCAAGGTCTCGCCTTTGAAGGCGAACACCGGCGTACCTGCGGCGGCAATGGCCGCGGCCGCGTGGTCCTGCGTGGAAAAGATGTTGCACGAGGCCCAGCGCACCTGCGCTCCCAGCGCCTGCAGCGTCTCGATCAGCACGGCGGTCTGGATGGTCATGTGCAGGCTGCCCGCGATGCGCGCGCCTTTGAGCGGATGGCTGGGGGCGTATTCCTCGCGGATCGCCATCAGGCCGGGCATTTCGGTTTCCGCGATGCGGATTTCCTTGCGGCCCCAATCGGCCAGGCCGATGTCGGCGATCACACAATCGGTGGGGAGGGTCTGTTTCAGCGGTGCGTTCATGGGATGACTCCTTCGATGGTCATCCACCGCCGTGGCGCACACGGTTGCTCACGCCACGTCGGTGGGTGAGCGTCGTTGTGCCAGAGAGCCGCCATCCCAGCACGGGCGCGGCCGCGTCCCCCGAGCCTCGCGCTGGCGGTGAGGCCAACGCTGCAACGCTCCTCGAAGAACGACCCCATTATAGGCGGTCGGGGCCGGCCGTGTGGCCTTCCTATAATTGCCGGGTTGATCGGCGCCCGGCCGCCCCGGGTACCCGGACGTCACGCCCCATCTTGAACGCCACCCCGCCCTCCTCCCCCGCGCACGCGCTGTCCCTGGTCGCCGCCGACATGCAGGCGGTGGATGCCGTCATCCAGCAGCGCCTGGGCAGCGAGGTACCGTTGGTGGGTCAGGTGGCGCACTACATCATCGGTGCCGGGGGCAAGCGGGTGCGGCCCGCGCTGCTGTTGCTGCTGTGCGGCGCGCTGGGCTGCCACGACCCGCGCCGCCACACGCTGGCGGCGGTCGTCGAGTTCATCCACACCGCCACGCTGCTGCACGACGACGTGGTGGACGAGTCCACCCTGCGCCGCGGACGCGATACCGCCAACCAAGTGTTCGGCAACGCGGCCAGCGTGCTGGTGGGCGACTTTTTGTACTCGCGCGCCTTTCAGATGATGGTGGATTGCGGCGACATGCGCATCATGCGCGTGCTGGCCGATGCCACCAACGTGATCGCCGAAGGAGAGGTGCTGCAGCTGATGAACATGCACGACGCGCACCTGGACGAGGCGGCGTACCTGCGCGTCATCCGCGCCAAGACAGCAAAGCTGTTCGAAGCGAGCGCACGCCTGGCCGCGATATTGGCGGGCGCCGATGCCGAGACGGAGGAACGTTGCGCCACCGTCGGCCAAGCGCTGGGGGCGGCGTTCCAGATCGTCGATGACGTGCTGGATTACGAGGGCGACGCCGCCGAGTTGGGCAAAAACCTGGGCGACGACCTGCGCGAAGGCAAGGTGACGTTGCCCCTGATTTGCACGCTGCGCCGCTGCACCCCGGACGAAGCGACCCTGATCCGCCAGGCAATCGAAGCCGGCGACGCGGAGCGGCTCGACGACATTTTTTCCATCGTACGGCGCAGCGGCGGCCTGGACGAGGCGCGCGCCCATGCCGCCGCCGAGGCGCAGCGGGCCATCGACGCGGCCGCGGCGCTGCCTGCGGGCAGCGCCGCGCAGGAATTGCACCGGCAAGCTCTGCTACAATTAGCGGCTCAGCTATTGCAGCGCCGCTCTTGAGGGCAGCGCTGGAGCACATCGGGGTGTAGCTTAGCCTGGTAGAGCGCTACGTTCGGGACGTAGAGGCCGGAGGTTCGAATCCTCTCACCCCGACCAGGAATCGCCCGCGCGCATCGCGATCTCCCGCGGGGTAGCCGAGCTGCCCAGAGCACCTCGACAAAGACGCTCCCTTCCTCAAATCCTCACCAACAACCGCGACGGCTGAATTCGGATTTTGACCGCATCGGCTTCGACCGCCCGCCGCACGGCATAGGCCGGGTCGGCGGTATCGCGCAGCGGCGGCTCGCCGCGCGGCAAGCCGTCGCGCGTGGTCAGGGCAAACACCAGTGGCACGTTGGCGCGCCGCCCGCGGCGCGCCACGACGGCGATCTCGCCGCTGGCCAGCTCGACATACGTGCCGGGCAGGTACAGGCCCAGCGCCTTGACGAACGCCGACCCGAGCGGCGTGGGCATGCCGCTGGCATCCAGGTAGACGTCGCGCACGGCACGCGGGGCCGGCAGCCCGGCACGGCTCAGACGCGGGCTGATGCGCGCGACGAACACATCGGCCATGCGCAGCAGTTGGGCATCGTCGCTGACGACGACCCGGCCCAGCGGGTACCCTGCGCCACCCAGCTGCTCGTGGTGGTCGCGCACCAGCTCCAGCCAGGCCTCGTCGCGCACGCCCACGGCGCGCAGCAGCGCCTCGCCACGCACCGGATGGTCGAAGACGACGCGCCGCTGATCGCGCGTCAGCGGGGTGTCCTGCCGCGCCAGATCGTCGTGCAGCCGCGCCATGCCGACGTTCATGGTCATGGCGGCGCGCTGCAGCGCCTGCAGACGCGGCGCCGCCCAGCCCAACGTCTGCCCCACCAGCCGCACCACCAGACCACACAGCAAGGCATGGCTGGCACTGTAGCCCTGGCGGCGGTCCATCAACATCTGCACCAGCACGAACAGGCTGTCGTCGATGCGCAAGCGCGTCAGCGCCAGCACGCGCTGTTCGATGCGCAAGAAGCGGTCGCCAAAGTCATGGACCGCCTGCCCCTGGTGCAGCAGCAGGGTGAGCTGCTCGTGCACGTCGGCCCAGTGCTCCTCGATCGGCCGCTGCTCGGGATCGGGCGCGGGCGCCTCCGCCACGCCCATGGGCCGCGCGACGGCCGCGATGTCCTCCAGCGGCTGCTCGCCACGCAGCGCGCGGTCGATGGCCGCGGTATAGCGGTAGGTCCAGTCGCGAAACTCGTCACTTTTGACCTGTGCGTTGTGCAGGCGTAACCATTCGCGATGGCGCTCATCGCGAACCGGCTGCCCCTTGCGCAGCAGCAGCTGGCCGTGGCCATCCCAGACGTCGACCGGCAGCGGCTCGCCCAGGGTGATGTCATCGATCGGCAATGGAACGTACATAGAGTGGCATCCAACCCATACTGTAGTACGACCGACAGTGCCGCAAGCCGCAAAAAGCACTCGAATCGGGGTTTCGTTGCGATAATCCCTTCATGTTGACCCGAGGACCCCAGGATGCCTGACGCGTCGCTACCCCTGATCCCCGTAGCGGATCTGCGGGTCGGGCACTACGTCCTGCTCGACCTCGGCTGGATGGAGCATCCGTTTCCGCGCAACCAGTTTCGGCTGACGTCGCAGCGGCAGATCGAGACCATCCAGGCGCTGGGCCTGACCCGGGTGCGCATCGACCCCGCGCGCAGCGACCTGGAGGCACTGGAAGCGCCCGCGCCGCCCGGCGCGGATCGGCGCCGCGCGGATACCCCAGCGGCCGAGGCCTCCACCCCTCGTACGCCCTCCGACCCGCGCGCCCAGGCGCTGGCCGAGCAACGCCGGTCGCTGCAGCGCTGCGAGCGCCAATATCACGAAGGGGCACGGCGCTATCGGGCGCTGCAAGAGGCGGTGGAGCGCGATCCCCGGGCCGCTGCGGCCGAGGCGCACACGCTGGTCGGGTCGCTGCTGGCCGACATCGACGGCCAGGGCGAGTCGGCCATCCGTCTGCTGGGCGATGTGCAGGGTGACCGCGGCGCGCAGCACGCGATGAACGTAACGGTGCTGGCGCTGCTGCTCGGCCGCGCGATGGGGCTGAGCGCCGACGAACAGACGGCGCTGGGCCTGGCAGCGTTCGTGCACGACATCGGCAAGGTGCGCCTGCCCGACTTGGTGCGCTACAAAGACGATGCCTTCACCGCGACGCAGCTCAAGGTGTACCAGGAGCACGTCGAGCACGGCGTGACGCTGGCGCAGGCGATGGCCTTGGCGCCTGCCGTGGTGCAGGCGATCGCGCAGCACCACGAGGCGGCCGACGGCAGCGGCTTTCCCCGGGGATGCAGCGGTGCGGAGATGTCCCCTGCGGCCCACGTTCTGGCGCTCATCAACCGCTACGACGGGATGTGCAACCCCCTCAACCCGGCGCGGGCCCTGACGCCGCACGAGGCACTGTCACGGCTGTTTGCCATGCACAAGTCGCGCTTCGATGCCAAGACCTTGAGCGCCTTCATCCGCATGGTCGGCGTTTATCCGCCAGGCTCGATCGTGCAACTCAGCGACGGGCGCTTTGCGCAAGTGCAGGCGGTCAACGCGGCTCGCCCGCTCAAGCCGCGCGTGCTGGTGCACGATCCACGCACGCCACGCAGCGAAGCGCTGCTGCTCGACCTGCAAGACACGCCAGACCTATCCATCCAACGCAGTCTGCGCCCTGATCAGCTGCCGCGCGCCGCGCTCGACTATTTGGAGCCGCGACCCCGGTACTGCTATTTTTTCGAGCGCGCGCTTCGACCCGAGGGCGAGGCCCGGGAGGCCGCGGCATGAGTTATGTGCACTGGGCACCGATCATCGAGGGGCTGCTGGAGGCGGTATGGGTGATCGACCCGCGCACGCTGCGCGTGCTGACGGTCAACGCGTCGGCCGCGCGGCTGCTGGGCGTGCCGCGCGAGACGCTGCTGGGCAGCCCGGTGCAGGACTGGATCGCCGACCCGCAGGACCATGTGTACTGGCAGGAGTGGCAGGCCGGCATCGTGCAGACGCTAGAGTCCGAAGCCACGGTGCGCCGGGCCGACGGCTCGCTGGTGCGCGTGCAGCGGCGCATCACCCCCGTGACGCCCGACGGCGGCGAGACGGTGGTGCTGGTGGCGATGCAGGACTGCCGTGAATGGCAGCAAACCTGTCAGCAGCTCGAAGCATTGCTGACCGAGCTGCGCGCGGCGCTGGAGTCCACCTCGGACGGCATTCTGGTGTGCGACCTGCAAGGCCACATCCGCGCGTTCAACCGCCCGTTTGCCGCACTGTGGGGGCTGCCGGACGAGCTGCTCACACACCAGGACGACGCCGCGATCTGGGCCCATCTGGCCAGCAGCGTGTCCGATCCGACGGGTTTTCAGAGCCGGCTCGGCGAGCTGCAACGCGCCCCGCTGCTCGAGGCGCACGATGTCATCGTGCTGCGCAACGGCCGCATCCTCGAGCGGGCCTCACGCCCGCAACTGGCGCGCGGCCGCCCGATCGGGCGCGTCTACACCCACCGCGACGTGACCGAACGCGCCGCCACCGACGCCAAACTGCGCTTGGCGGCCAAGCTGTTCGAAGCCAGCCTCGACCCGATCGTCCTGACCGACCCGCGGCACCGCATCGTCGCCTGCAATCCCGCCGCCCTGCGGCTGGCGGGGCTGGATGCGGCAGACCCACAGGGCGATTCGGTGGAGGCCCTGCTATACGCCCCTGGGCGGCCGGACTGGCTGCAGGAGGTAGACACCGCGCTGCAAGCCAAGGGCTATTGGGAAGGCGAGCTTTGGCTGCGCCGGCGTGAGGCACCCGGCGTGGCGTTGCTGGCGTCGTGGGTGCTGCTGCGCGACGGCCAAGGCCAGCCCTTGCACACGGTGTTGTTTGCCAAGGATTTGTCGGAAAAACTCGAGGCCCAACGCCGCATCGAACAACTGGCCTACACCGACCCGCTGACGGGCCTGCCCAACCGCCTGATGTTGGGTGAGCGCGTCGGGCACGCCGTGCGGCTGGCACAGCGCCATGGCCGCGGCTTTGCGCTGCTGTTCCTCGATTTGGACCGCTTCAAGAGCATCAACGACTCGCTCGGGCACCTGTTTGGTGACCGCGTGTTGGTCGAGGTGGCCGCGCGCCTGCAGCGCTGTCTGCGCCAGACCGACACGCTGGCGCGCCTGGGTGGCGACGAGTTCGTCATCCACCTGCACGACGCCGACCGCCGTGCCGCGGAGATCACCGCACGACGCATCATCGAGGCGATCGAGCAGCCGGTCTCGATCGAGGAAATGCAGTTCACACTCTCGTGCAGCATCGGCATCGCGATGTATCCCGACGATGGCGCGACCCTGGATGAGCTGATCCAGCACGCCGACACCGCGATGTACCAGGTCAAGGAGCGCGGCAAAGGGCACTATCGCTTCTACCAAGCCGACATGAATGCCGACCTGCTCGCACGCATCCAGATGGACCACGCGATGCGGCAGGGCCTGGAACGCGGCGAGTTTATGCTGCACTACCAGCCCCGGGTAGAGCTGCGCACCGGCCGGGCCACGGGCTGCGAGGCCCTGCTGCGCTGGCAGCGCCCGGGCGAGGGGTTGGTGATGCCGGGCACCTTCATCGCCGTCGCCGAGGAAACGGGGCTGATCGCCTTGCTGGGGCAATGGGTGCTGGACAGCGCCATCGCGCAGGCCGCCCAATGGGCGGCACAAGGCCGCCCACTGCAAGTGGCCGTCAACGTGTCGGCGTTGCAGTTTCAGCAGGCCGACTTCGTACAGGACGTGGCCGATGCGCTGCAGCGGCACGGCTTGCCACCGCAGTGGCTGGAGTTGGAACTGACCGAGTCGATCCTGATCCGTGACACCGACGAGGCGCTGGCCAAGCTGCAGGCGCTCGCCGACCTGGGGGTGACCCTGGCACTGGACGACTTCGGCACCGGTTTCTCCAGCTTGGTGTATTTGCGACGCTTTCCGCTGCACCGGCTCAAGATCGACCGCAGCTTCATCACAGCGGTGCCAGAAAACCCGACCGATGCGGCGATCGTGGCCGCCATCGTGCAAATGGGTCATGCCCTGTCGATGGAAACCGTGGCCGAGGGCGTGGAGCGGCCCGAGCAGGTGCAGGCGCTGCTCGATTTGGATTGCGACCACTGCCAAGGCTTTTTGTACGCGCGCCCGATGCCCGCCGACGCGCTGCAGGACTGGCTGCAGCAGCGATCCGCCGAGCCGTCACGCCCGGCAGCGGCGTGACCCGGCGCTCATCGAATCGCGTCGGCCCAGGCCTGCAAATCCGACAGCTTGACCTGCCCCAGCTTGCGCTGCACCACCCGGCCGCTGCGATCGAGCACCACGGTAAACGGCAGCGCCCCTGTGGTGTTGCCCAACGACCGCGCGAGTTCCGTGCCACCCAAGCCCGCCAGCCCGATGGGGAACGACAACGGCTGGCGCTGCAGAAACTGGCGCACCGCACTCGGCTGATCGATCGCCAGCGCCAGCACCTGCCAGCCCTGGGCCTGCCGCTCGCGGTAGAAGCGCTCCAGTAACGGCAGTTCCTCGACACACGGCGGGCACCAGGTGCCCCAGAAATTGACCAGCAGCGCCCGGCCGCGAAAGGCCTGCGCTTGGATCTCGCCGCCGTCGGGCGCGTCCCAGCGCAGCGCCCAAAACGCCTGCTCGGCCCCGGCGGCGGGATCGGTCGGCGCCAGCCGCCACCACGACAGCGCGCCGCCAGCGGCCGCCGCCGCGGCCGCCACGGCAGCGATCGTCACGGTCCGTCGTTGCATGTCTCGCATCCTTTCGCCGCGTCGGATTCGGCCGCCGCGAGCAAGTTTCGCAGTTCGGCACGCGTGCCGCGCGGTACCCGCCCCAGCGCGTCGGGCAGGCGCGCGCCGCGCTGGGCCTGCGCATCGTTGACCCACAGGTGCAGGCCGACCGCCTCGCCCAGTCCATCGCAGCGCACGGTCAGGCTCAGCACACTCGTCTCCTTGCCTTGCAAACCCGGCGCGCAGCGCGCGTCGTAATCCAGCCCCGCGTTGATGAGTGCGATTTCCACCGCCTTCGGGTCGTCGCTGAAGAGCTGCAGGTGAATGTCAGACAGGCGCGTTGCCGTGCCGTGCCAGACGGCACCCCCCAGCAAGGGCTCGAACGCCGCCAGCCGCTCCATCCAGGCGAGCGCCGTCTCGCGCAAGGCACGCAACTCGGCGGGCTGCGTGTCGGCGTGAAAGATCGCCAAGTGCTCGCGCACCGCGGCATCGATCATGGCAGGCCCGGGCGGCGGCGTACGGGCGGGCAGGCGCAACCGGGTCAGCGCGCGCTGCAGCGCCCGGCGCGCCTCCAGCCCCTCGTCCACCATCAAGGCGGCAGCGACCGCCGCCCATTCCCGCTGCACGTCGTCATCCATGCCCGCATTGTCCGCCATCGGCGCGAGACCCCAGGCGCGGCCGCGATAATGCCGGGATGCACATCCACATTTTGGGTATTGGTGGCACCTTCATGGGCGGGCTGGCGGCGCTGGCGCGCGAAGCGGGCCACCGGGTGACCGGCTGCGACGCCGGCGTTTATCCGCCCATGAGCGATCAACTGCGCGCCTTGGGCATCGACCTGATCGAAGGCTATGGCGCCGATCAGTTGGCGCTGCGGCCCGACCTGTACGTGGTGGGCAATGTGGTCAGCCGCGCCCGGCTGGCCGACGGCTCGCCGAAGTTTCCGTTGATGGAGGCGATTCTGGACGCCGGGGCGCGCTACACCAGTGGCCCCCAGTGGCTGGGCGAGCACGTGCTGCACGGCCGCCACGTGCTGGCGGTCGCTGGCACGCACGGCAAGACGACGACCACCGCGATGCTGGCGTGGATCCTGGCGCACGCCGGGTGCGAGCCGGGCTTTCTGGTCGGGGGCGTGCCGCACGATTTTGGCGTCTCGGCCCGCTTGGGGCGGCTGCCGACACCCGACGAACGCACGCCGTTCGTGATCGAGGCCGACGAGTACGACACCGCATTTTTCGACAAGCGCAGCAAGTTCGTGCACTACCGGCCGCGCACGGCGGTGCTCAACAACCTGGAATTCGACCACGCCGACATCTTCGACGATTTGGCGGCCATCGAGCGGCAGTTTCACCACCTGCTGCGCACCGTGCCCGCCAGCGGCCGCGTGATCGCCAACGGGTTGGAGGAGAGCCTGACCCGCGTGCTTCACCAAGGATGTTGGAGCGAGCTGCGCACCTTCGGCGCCACCGACAGCGATTACACGGCCGAGGGCGAGCCGCAGGATTTCACGGTGCTGCGCCGCGGGCAGCCGGTGGCGCGGGTGCGCTGGTCGCTGGCCGGGGTGCACAACCAGCTCAACGCGCTGGCCGCCATCGCGGCCGCCGAGCACGTGGGCGTCGATCCGGCGCAGGCGGCCGAGGCCCTGGCAGCGTTTCAAGGCGTGCGGCGGCGGCTGGAGGTGCGCGGGCGCGTGGCCCTGCCCGGTGGCGAGGTGACGGTGTACGACGACTTCGCCCACCACCCGACGGCGATACGCACCACGATCGACGGCTTGCACCGACGCCTGCAGCGCGAGGGGCGTGCGCACGAGCGGATTCTTGCCATTTTCGAGCCGCGCTCCAATACCATGAAGCTGGGCACGATGAAAGCCCAGCTGCCGTGGGCGCTGGCGGGGGCCGAGTGGGCGTTTTGCCACGCCGGCGGGCTGGACTGGGACGCGGCCGCCGCACTGGCCCCACTGGGCGAGCGGGCCAAGGTGGCGCCCGACATCGACACCCTGGTCACGCAGGTGCTGGCCACGGTGCAGCCGGGCGACCACCTGTTGTGCATGAGCAACGGCAGCTTCGGCGGCGTGCACGAGCGGCTGTTGGCAGCGCTGCGCGCGCGCGCTGGCGCTCAGTAGCCCACGGTCATCGCCGGCACGTCCACCTTGACGACGGGCTTGCCGAGCAGGCTGCTGGCGGCGCGCGCGTACACCATGGCCCAGGGCCGGTGGGCCGGGTCGGCAAAGCGCTCCTCGCCCACGGTCTGGGCGATGGCCAGCACCTTGTCGGCCGTCAGCACCTTGCCGCTCAGACGCAGCGGCTCGCAGCCCAGCTCGATGAATTGCTGATCGAGCCACTGCCGCGCCAGCTCGTGCGGCATGGGCTGCACCTCGTCGAGGTCGAACGTGTACTCCCGATCGGGGCCGAAGTGAACGATGACGTGGTTGCGCATGGCAGGGCTTTGCGGGGTGGGACGATGGGTGCCTATCCTACCCGAGACCCGTCGGCCGCGTGCCCCACTCTGCTCATGCCCGCTTGGCCTTGCGCGAGCGCCGCTGCGCGACGGCATCGGCCAGCATCTGCAGCACCTGAACCGAGGTGTCCCAGTCGATGCAGGCGTCGGTGATGCTGCGGCCGTATTCCAGCGTGGCCGGGTCGTCCTTGCCGGGCGTGAATTTCTGCGCCCCAGCCCGCAAGTGGCTCTCGACCATGATGCCAAAGATGCGGTCCGACCCCGCCGCGATCTGACCAGCGATGTCGCGCGCCACGTCCACCTGGCGCTCGTGCTGTTTTTGGCTGTTGCCGTGGCTGCAGTCGACCATCACGCGCGCGGGCAGTTTGGCCTCTTGCAATTGCTGGCAGGCGATGGCCACGCTATCGGCGTCGTAGTTGGGCAGCTTGCCGCCGCGCAAGATGACGTGGCAATCGGTATTGCCCTTGGTGCGTACGATGGCGACCTGGCCATTTTTGTGCACCGACAGGAAATGGTGCGGCCGGCTAGCGGCCTGAATGGCGTCGGTGGCGATGCGGATGTTGCCGTCGGTGCCATTCTTGAAACCGATGGGCGCGCTCAGCCCCGAGGCCAGCTCACGGTGCACCTGGCTCTCGGTGGTACGGGCGCCGATCGCACCCCAGGCAATCAGGTCGGCGATGTACTGCGGGCTGATGACGTCGAGAAATTCGCTCGCCGCCGGCAGCCCCAGCCGATTGATGTCGATGAGGAGCTGGCGCGCGATACGCAGGCCTTCATCGATGCGAAAACTCTCGTCCAGGTAGGGATCGTTGATCAGCCCTTTCCAGCCCACCGTGGTGCGTGGCTTTTCGAAATACACGCGCATCACCACCTCCAGCGTGTCGGCGTGCTGATCGCGCAGCGCCTTCAGACGCCGGGCGTAGTCCATGGCCGCGGCCGGGTCATGGATGGAGCACGGCCCGATGATGACGAGCAGCCGGTCATCCTTGCCGTGCAGGATTTGGTGGATGGCGCGGCGCGTGTGGGTGATGAGCTTTTCGATCGCGGTACCGCGAATCGGAAAGAAGCGAATCAGATGCTCGGGCGGCGGCAGCACGGTGATGTCCTCGATGCGTTGGTCGTCGGTCTGACTGGTGCGGTCGGCCGGGTGCGGATACCACGCATCGGTGCTGCTGGCTTTGCTGGGGCTCGGGCTCATGGGTCGCTCCTTGGAGAGGGTGGGAGATGAAGTCAAAAAAAAACCGCCGGTGGGGACCGACGGTTTCGAGTTCAGTGGGCTGTTACAGGGCGCTTTCAGACCTCTCTGCCGTCGGTGACGCGTGAGAACCAAAAGGTGCCGAAGTAAAAGCCGCGCAGTTGCATAGGCCTGACTGTAGCACAGCCTGCATGACACGATGCTGACAACCCGCACGCACCGCGCCGTTGTCGTGCGGGTGCAACGCTCGGGCGCGCTGCGACGGTGGCCATCAGGCCGTCCCCCCCACGGTCAGCCCGTCCAGGCGCAGGGTCGGCTGCCCAACGCCCACGGGCACGCTCTGGCCCTCTTTGCCGCAGGTGCCGATGCCGCTGTCGAGCGCGAGGTCACGGCCGATCAGGACCACGCGCTTGAGCGCTTCCGGCCCGCTGCCGATGAGGGTCGCGCCCTTGACCGGATAGACGGGGCGGCCGTTTTCCACCCACCACGCGCTGCTGGCCGAAAAGACGAACTTGCCACTGGTGATATCGACCTGTCCGCCGCCGAACTGGGTGGCGTACAGACCGCGGCGCACACTGGCGATGATTTCCTGCGGGTCGTGCTCGCCCGCCAGCATGTAGGTGTTGGTCATGCGCGGCATGGGCAAGTGGGCATAGCTCTCGCGCCGACCGTTGCCGGTGGGGGCCACCCCCATCAGGCGGGCGTTGAGCCGGTCCTGCAAGTAGCCGCGCAAGATACCGTCCTCGATGAGCACGTTGCGCTGGCTGGCGTTGCCCTCGTCGTCCATGTTGAGCGAGCCGCGTCGGCCCTCGAGGGTGCCGTCGTCGAGCACGGTCACACCCTTGGCCGCGACGCGCTCGCCGATGCGACCGGCAAACGCGCTGGAACCTTTGCGATTGAAATCCCCCTCCAGCCCGTGGCCCACGGCCTCGTGCAGCAGCACGCCAGGCCACCCGGGGCCCAACACCACGGTCATCTCGCCCGCCGGGGCGGGGCGCGACTCCAGGTTGGTCAGCGCGGCCTGCACCGCCTCGTCCACGTAGCGCGCCAGCAGCGCGTCGTCGAAGCGGTCG
The DNA here is from genome assembly GCF_049728535.1 of Tepidimonas sp. HKU77. NCBI lineage: Bacteria > Pseudomonadati > Pseudomonadota > Betaproteobacteria > Burkholderiales > Tepidimonas > Tepidimonas sp. HKU77. The sequence goes on from NZ_CP187300.1 coordinate 862,207, forward strand.
AGCCCAAAGCGACCGCCGCCGCCCGAGGTGCCGACCTCGCGCCGCTCGCCTTGCTGCGCGATCACGGTCAGCGACAGCCGCACCAAGGGCCGCACATCGGCCGCCAGCACACCATCGGCGCGCGCCACCAGCACCACGTCGTACTCCGCTGCCAGCCCGGCCATCACCTGCACGATACGCGGGTCGCGCGCGCGCGCCATCTTCTCGACGCGTTCGAGCAGCGCCACTTTGGCGGCGCTCTCCAGCGTGGCGATGGGGTCGTGCCCCCCGTAGAGCTGGCGCGACGGCGCCACCGAAGGGCGCGTCCGGCGCCGCCCGACGCGCGCACACTGTGCCCCGCCCTGGCGGCCGATGGCGCGCACACTCTCGGCCGCCTCGCGCAGCGCGGCCCACGACAAGTCGTCGGAGTAGGCAAATGCCGTCTTGTCGCCGCTGACGGCGCGCACGCCGACCCCCTGGTCGATACTGAACGACCCGGTCTTGACGATGCCCTCCTCCAGGCTCCAGCCCTCGCTGCGCGTGTACTGGAAGTACAGGTCGGCGTCATCGACACCGGGCGCCATGATGGCCGACAGCGCGCGGCGCAGATGGGTTTCGTCCAAGCCATAAGGCTCGAGCAACAAAGCGCGCGCCGTGGCCAGGCGCGCTAGGGTGGGTTCGACGGCGATCATGACGGCATTGTAGGCAGCCCCGTCCGACCGTGCACGGGGACACTCCCTCAAGTGGGAATCAGGCGCTTGTGGCGGCCCACCGACAGCATCATGCCAAGGCTGGCTCCCAGCGTGACCATGGCGGTGCCACCGTAGCTCAAAAACGGCAGCGGCACGCCCACCACGGGCAAGATGCCGCTGACCATGCCCATATTGACAAACGCGTAGACCGCCGGCACCAATATCAGCGCTCCCGCCAGCAGGCGCCCAAACAAGGTGGACGCCTCGGCCGCCAGCATCAGCCCGCGCGCGATGAAATAGGTGTACGCCGCCAGCAATATCAGCACCCCGACGAAGCCAAACTCCTCGGCAAACGCCGCGAAGATGAAATCCGTGCTGCGCTCGGGCACGAAGTCCAGGTGCGTCTGCGTCCCCTGCATGAAACCTTTTCCCCACAGGCCGCCCGAGCCAATGGCGATGAGGCCCTGCAGGATATGAAACCCCTTACCGAGCGGGTCACGGGTCGGATCCAGCAGCGTGCACACGCGCTGGCGCTGGTATTCGTGCAGCACCACCCAATCGACCCCCGGCGCGCACCACTGGGGCTCCATCACGATCAGCGTGACGATGCCCACGGCCCCCAGCAGCAGCGGCGGCACGATCAGCTTCCAACTCAGCCCGGCCAGATAAATGACGAACAAGCCCGAGGCCGCCACCAACAGCGCCGTGCCCAAATCGGGCTGCTTGAGGATGAGCGCGACGGGCACGGCCAACAAGCCCAGCGCCACCGCGAATTCGCGCGCCTGCAGCCGCCCCTCGCGGCGCTGGAACCACCACGCCAGCATCAGTGGCATCGCGATCTTCATGATCTCGCTGGGCTGGATGGTGATGACGCCCAAGTCGAGCCAGCGCTGCGCCCCCTTGCGCGTGACGCCAAACAGTTCCACGGCCACCAGCAGGACGACACCGGCGGCGTAGGTGGGCACCGCCAGCGCCTGCAGCCGCTGCGGCGGTATCTGCGCGACCGCAAACATGACCACGGCCGCGATGAGCAGGTTGCGCAGGTGGTCGGCGTAGCGCCCGGGGATGTCGTACGCCACCGACCACATCACCCCCTGGCCGATGAGCGCCAGCAGCGCCACGGCGAGTAAAAACCGCCCATCAAAGCCGCGCACCAGCGGCGCCAGACGCGACAGCAGCGGGGGTTTTTGCAGGACGACAGCCATGGGGCATGGATTATGCTGCGCGCCATGGCATCCGCACCAACGCCCCGTCCATCGCTGCCGGCGCTCGCGCCCGTGAGCCATTTGCTGTACTTGCACGGCTTTCGCTCGTCGCCGCGCTCGACCAAGGCGCGCATGGTCGCCGAGCGCGTCGCGCGCGACCACCCGCGCGTGACCTGGTGCTGCCCCCAGTTGCCGCCGTCGCCCGCGGCGGCCTGGGCTTTGATCGAGCGCAGCGTGGCAGACTGGCCCCGGGGCGCGATGGGCGTCATCGGCTCCTCGCTGGGCGGCTTTTACGCCACCCGGCTGGCGGCGCTGACCGGCTGCCGCGCGGTGCTGCTCAACCCGGCGGTGGACCCGGCGCGTGACCTGGCTCGGCACATCGGCGAGCACACCGCGTGGCACGACCCACAGGAGCGCTTTTTCTTTCGCCCCGAATACGTGCAGGAGCTGCGCGCGCTGGCAGTGGGTGCCCTGCCCGAGCCGGCGCGCGTGCTGCTGGTGGCCGCCACCGGGGACGAGGTCTTGGACTGGCGCGAGATGGTGGCGCGCTACCCCGGCAGCCCGCAGCGCATCGTGCCCGGCAGCGATCACGCGCTGTCGGACTTCGCGGCGCACCTGGACGCGGTGCTGGCGCACCTGCATCTGATTTGAGACCGCATGGCCAAGGACAAAACCACCTACATTTGCAGCGAATGCGGCGGCAGCAGCCCGCGCTGGCTGGGCAAGTGCCCGCACTGCGGCGCCTGGAATACGCTGGTAGAGGCGCTGGCCGAGCCGGCCCCGGGCAGGCACCGCCTCAGCGCCCTACGCCAGGGGCTGGCCAGCACCGGCACGCTGACGCGGCTGGGCGACATCGAGGCCGCCGACGTGGCGCGCACGCCCACCGGCTTGCCTGAGCTCGACCGGGTGCTGGGCGGCGGCATCGTCGCCGGCGCGGTGGTGCTCATCGGCGGCGACCCCGGCATCGGCAAATCCACGCTGCTGTTGCAGGCGCTGGATGCGCTGCAACGTGCGGGGCTGCCCACGCTGTATGTGACCGGCGAGGAAAGCGGCGCCCAGGTGGCGCTGCGCGCGCGCCGACTGGGCCTTATCGACAGCCAGGTGCCGGTGCTGGCCGAAATCCAGCTCGAGCGCATCGTCGCCACGCTGGAGCGCGAGCGGCCCGCAGTAGCGGTGATCGACTCGATCCAGACCGTCTATACCGAACAGCTCGCCTCGGCACCGGGGTCGGTCGCGCAGGTGCGTGAGTGTGCAGCGCACCTGACGCGACTGGCCAAATCGGGCGGCGACGGGCAGCGCAGCACGACCCTGGTGCTGGTGGGCCACGTGACCAAGGAAGGCGCGCTGGCCGGCCCGCGCGTGCTCGAGCACATGGTCGATACCGTGCTGTACTTCGAAGGCGACACGCACAGCAGCTTCCGTTTGGTGCGTGCGATCAAAAACCGGTTCGGCGCCGTCAACGAGATGGGCGTGTTTGCGATGACCGAGCGCGGCTTGAAAGGCGTGAGCAACCCGAGCGCGCTGTTCCTGAGCCAACATCCCCAGCCGGTACCGGGCAGCTGCGTGCTGGTGACGTTGGAAGGCACGCGCCCGCTGCTGGTGGAAATCCAGGCGCTGGTCGACGGCGGGGGCGCCGCGCCGCGGCGGCTGTCCGTGGGGCTGGAGCGCGACCGGCTGGCCATGCTGCTGGCCGTGCTGCACCGCCACGCGGGGCTGGCGTGCGCGGATCAGGATGTGTTCGTCAACGCCGTGGGCGGTGTGCGCATCGCCGAGCCCGCGGCCGACCTGGCGGTGTTGCTGGCCATCCAGTCGTCGCTGCGCGGCCGCGCGCTGCCGACGCGCTTCGTCGCCTTTGGCGAGGTGGGGTTGGCCGGCGAGGTGCGCCCCGCGCCGCGGGGACTGGAGCGGTTGCGCGAGGCGGCCAAGCTGGGCTTTCGCGTCGCGCTGGTGCCGGCGGCCAACCTGCCACGCAAGCCCGACGCGGCCACGCGCGAGGTGCTCGACGCGATGGAGGTGCACCCGATCGGCCGCATCGAGGAAGCGCTCGACATCGTGCGCGCGTGGTGAGGTCAGTCATCTCGGGCCGATTTCGGGTATGCTCCGCATCCCGTCGGATGGGTTCCCTCACCCCATCGTCATCGCAAAAAAAAAGGACTTCTCATGCACTCGACCCCTATCGCCGCCGGCCAGCGGCCCGGCTGGCTGGGGCTGCCCACGCTGGTGGCCCTCCACATCGTCATCATCATCGCCAGCAACTACCTGGTGCAATTGCCGTTTCAGCTGTTCGGCGTGCACACCACGTGGGGGGCGTTCACCTTCCCGCTCATCTTCGTCATCACCGACCTGACGGTTCGGCTGATCGGCGCACCGGCCGCACGGCGCGTGGTGGCGCGCGTCATGCTGCCGGCACTGGTGGCGTCCTACGTCGTCTCGGTGCTGTTTTTCGAGGGCCGCTTCAACGGCTGGGCGGCGCTCGGCGAGTTCAATGCCTTCGTCTTTCGCATTGCGCTGGCCAGCTTCATCGCCTACGTCGTCGGGCAGCTGGCCGACATCGCCGTGTTTGCCCGCCTGCGCGCGCTGCCACAGTGGTGGATCGCCCCGGCCGCCTCGACCGTGATCGGCAGCCTGCTCGACACGTTCGTCTTTTTCTCGGTCGCGTTCTGGCGCAGCGCCGACCCGTTCATGGCCGAGCACTGGGTCGAAATCGCCTGGGTGGACTACGCCACCAAGCTGGCGTTCAGCCTGCTGGCGCTGCTGCCGCTGTACGGCGCGGCGCTACGTGCGCTGCTGCGCTGGCTGCCCGCGCCACCGCCGCCGGTGCGCACGGCCTGACGGCGCAGGCACCGCGCGGCGTGCCGCAATCGGTGGGCAAGTCGGTACACTGTGGGGCCGCATCGACCCCAACCGGCGCGCCCGCCCGTGTGGCGTGCGCCCCCGCACGAGAGTCCACACGTTGTTTGCCCTGTTTGAAGATGCCGGCAAATTGCTCGCCGGCCGTATCCTGTCATCTGCCGAAGCCTCGCACCAGATCGAGCTGGAGTCGGGCAAGCGGCTCAAGGTCAAGGCCGCCCATGTGGTGCTGACCTTTGCCCAACCCACCCCTGCGGCGCTGCTGGCCGACGCCAGCGCGCTCAGCGGCGATATCGACCTCGACCTGGCGTGGGAATTCGCACCGGAGGCCGATTTCGGCTTCGACGAGCTGGCGCGTGACTACTTCGGTAACGGCGCGACGCTGGCGCAGCAAACCGCCATGCTGTTGCGCCTGCACGAAGCGCCCCACTACTTTCGCCGCGCGGGCAAGGGGCGGTTTCGCAAGGCGCCCGCGGACGTGCTGCAACAAGCGCTCGCCGCCATCGAGCGCAAGAAGGCCCTACAGGCGCAAATCGATGCCTGGGCCGCCGAACTGGCAGCAGGCAGCTGCCCCGAGCCGATCCGCGCGCAGCTCTACCGCATTCTGTTCAAGCCGGACAAAAATGCCCCCGAGTACAAGGCGGTCGTGCACGCCGCGCGCGAGACGCACCTGGCGCCGCTGGCGCTGCTGCAACGCGCCGGGGCCATCACCAGCGCCTACCAGTTCCACTGGCAGCGCTTCCTGCACGAGTTTTTTCCGCGCGGCACGGGATTTCCCGCGCTGCCGGCGCCACCCGCGCCCGACGACCTGCCGTTCGCCGAGGGGGTGGCCGCGTTTTCGATCGACGACTCCAGCACCACCGAAATCGACGACGCCCTGAGTGTGCAGGGGCTGGGCAGCGGCACCGTGACGCTGGGCATCCACATCGCCGCACCGGGCCTGGCGATCACACCCGACAGTGCGCTGGACCGCTTGGCGCGCGAGCGGCTATCCACGGTGTACATGCCGGGGCACAAGATCACCATGCTGCCCGATGAGGTGGTGCGAACCTACACGCTGGAGGCTGGCGCAGCCCGGCCGGCGCTGTCGCTGTATCTGACGCTCGATGAGGCGTCGCTGGAGATCCGCAGTCACCACACGCGCCTCGAGCGCGTGCCGATCGCGCACAACCTGCGCCACGACCAGATCGACGCGGCCATCACCCCGGCGTGGCTGGAAGACCCCAGCGCCCCGGCGGGGGCCCCGGTGCCCGCCGAGGTGGAGGCGCTGCGGCCGACGCTGGCGTTTCTGTGGCGGCTGGCGCAGGCGTGCAAGGCACGGCGCGAGGCGGTCCGCGGTCGGCCCGAGACCTTCACCCGCCCCGACTACACGTTCAAGCTCGACGGTGTCGGCCCCGACGGCCCCACCGGCGAGGAGACGGTCATCATCGGCACGCGCTCGCGTGGCGCCCCGCTCGACTTGATCGTGGCCGAGGCGATGATCCTGGCCAACCAAACCTGGGGCGGCTGGCTGGCCGAGCTGGGTGTACCCGGCATTTACCGCAGCCAGGCGAGCCTGGCGCCTGGCATCAAGGTGCGCATGGGCACCAAGCCGCTGCCGCACGCGGGCATCGGCGTGCCCTGCTACGCATGGAGCACCTCGCCGCTGCGGCGCTACACCGATTTGGTCAACCAGTGGCAGCTCATCGCCTGCGCGCGCCACGGCGCCACCGCCGCACTGGCGGCGCCGTTCAAGCCCAAGGACGCGGCGCTGATGGCCATCATCAGCGCGTTCGACGCCGCCTACACCGCTTACGCCCAGTTCCAGAGCAGCATGGAGCGCTATTGGACGCTGCGCTACCTGCGCCAGCACGGCATCACCGAGCTGGAGGCGGCGTTCCTGAAAGACAACCTGGTGCGCGCCGAGACGCTGCCACTGGTGTTTGCGGTGCTGGGCACCGACGGGCTGCAGCGCGGTGAGCGCGTGCGCGTGCGGCTGGGCGCGATCGACGAGCTGACGCTGGAAGTCACGGGCACCGTCATCGAGCGGCTGGGCGACACCGAACCCGTGGCCGAGGTCGAGGACACGCTGGAGGGCGAGCCCGACGACGCGCTCGCCGCCCCGCTGACCATCGCCGTGGCCGTGGATGACGGCGAAACCGATGCCGGTCCCCAAGGGGCGGCGGGCGAGACGCCGCGTTAGGACGGCATCGGGAGATCGCTGCCGATGACGGCCCGTGCCAGCGCCTTTGCCACCCTCGGCGCCCGCGTGCGCGCCGACCCACTGCCGTGGGCGCTGGCGTTTTCAGTGGCGGTGCACGCGGTGGTGCTGACGGTGCGCTTCGTGCCGCCACTGCGGCCCGAGCGTGTGTTGCAGGACACGCCGCTGGAAGTCATTCTGGTCAACGCCCGCGGCGACCAAGCGCCTGAGCGGGCGCAGGCCATCGCGCAAGCCAACCTGGCCGGTGGCGGCGACGCCGAGCGCGGACGCGCCCAATCGCCGCTGCCGCCGGCGATGCGGATGCGCGCGGGTGACGCGCTGGACGAGGAGGAGCAGCGCATCGAGGCCATGAAGGCGCAACAAAACCGCCTGCTGGCCCAGCTGCGGCGAGAAATCGCGCAACTGAGCGCGGCGCCGCCGGCGGATGTGGCCCAGGCCCAGGCGCGCGAGCAACGCCGACAGGCGCTGGTAAAGGCGCTGGCCGAAATCGAAAAGCGCATCGAAGAAGAAAACGCCCGCCCACGGCGCCGCTACATCAGCCCGGCCACCCGCGAAGCGGTCTATGCCCTGTACTACGACGAGCTGCGCCGGCGCATCGAGGACCGCGGCACGGCCCAGTTTCCCGAGCAGGGCGGGCGCAAGCTGTACGGCGAACTGACCATGGTCATCACCGTCAACCACGACGGCCGCGTGCTCGATACCGAGGTGGTACAGGGTTCGGGGAATCCGTATCTGGACGAGCGCGCGCAGGCCATCGTGCGCAGCCTGCAGTTTGCGCGCTTCAATCAGGCCATGCGCCAGCGTGCCGACCAGATCGTCGTCGTCTCCCGCTTCCGCTTCACACGCGAGGCGGGCTTGCAGACGCAGCTAGGGGAATCCCGCTGATGGGGCGAGTCGGGCGCGCGCTGTGGCACGTGCTGGGCTGGATCGCGCTGGCGGCGCTGCTGTTGCAAGTCTGGTTTGTCGCACGCATCGCGCTCATGGCGGTGGTGGATCCGCAGAGCACCGCGTTTCAGCGCTCCGAGGCGTGGCGGCTGTGGCAAGAAGACGGCGGCTGGCAGCGCTGGCGCCAGCGCTGGGTACCCTACGACCAGATCTCGCCGCACCTCAAGCGCGCGGTCATCGCCGCCGAGGATGCCGGCTTCGTCGAGCATTTCGGCGTGGACTGGGAGGCGGTACAGGCCGCGCGCGAGCGCAACGAACGCCGAATGGCGCAGGCGCAACGCCGCGCCAGCAGCGGCCCCGTGCGCCCAGCACGGCTGGCGGGCGGCTCGACCATCACGCAACAACTGGCCAAGAATCTGCTGCTCTCCGGCGAGCGCACGCTGTGGCGCAAGGGGCAGGAGCTGCTGTTGACCTGGATGCTGGAGGCCACGCTGGACAAGCGCCGCATTCTGGAGATCTACCTCAACGCGGTGGAGTGGGGCGATGGCATCTTCGGCGCCGAGGCTGCCGCCCAGCACTACTTCCGCAAGCCCGCCGCCCGCCTAACGCCGGCCGAGGCAGCCCGACTGGCGGTGCTGCTGCCCGCCCCGAAGCGCTACGGGGCGCGGCTCGGTTCGGGCTATCTCGAGAGCCGCACGCAAACCATTCTGGCGCGCATGGGCGCCGTTCGGGTGCCCTGATGGCGGGCCGCCCGGCTAAGATCGCGCCATGCGCATTCTTGGTATCGACCCTGGCCTGACCGCCACCGGCTTTGGCGTGGTGGACGCCGAGGGCCCCCACCTGCGCTACGTCGCCAGTGGCACCATCCGCACCAGCCCCGACGGTGGAGCGCTATTGCCGCAGCGGCTGCGCACGCTGTTCGACGGCATTGGCGAAGTGGTGCGGCGCTACCAGCCCACGGTGGCGGCGCTGGAGATCGTATTCGTCAACGTCAACCCGCAGGCCACGCTCATCCTGGGCCAGGCGCGCGGCTGCTGCCTGACGGCGCTGGTGGCCAACGACCTGCCAGTGGCCGAATACACCGCGCTGCAGCTCAAAAAAGCCGTCGTCGGCTACGGCAAGGCGCACAAAGCCCAGGTGCAGGAGATGGTGCGCCGGCTGCTCGACCTGCCGGGGCTACCCGGCAAGGACGCGGCGGACGCGCTGGGCCTGTGCATCACACACGCGCAGGTGGCCCGCACCACCCAAGCCATCCGCGAGGTGGCGCCGTTGCGCGCGCGCACCCATGCGGCTTACAAGGACGGACGCCATTACTGAGTCGCCCGCTCGGCACGGCCCACCGCTACCCGATGCGCGACAAGATCAACACGGCAAAGAAGGCCAAGGCGGCGATGACCGTCCACTTCAGAATCACGAGGCCCCAGCGCAGATAGTGCCGCCGCCCGGTGCCCAAATAAAACGCAAAGCACAACGCCGCCCCGCCCAGCAGGGCAAACATCAGGAAGCGGAAGATGAACACGGCGCGGACTCCAGCGGCGTGGGGCGTCAGCGCGCCAAGGCCAGTTGGGCAAAGCCCGGCGGGGCACGGCGCTCGTCTTCGAAGGTGACGATCTCGGTCGCGTCCGGTTGCGCCAGCAGCGCGCGCAGCAGCCGGTTGTTGAGCGCGTGCCCGCCCCGATAGGCGCTGTAGGCGGCCAGCAGAGGCCGCCCCACCAGGTACAGGTCACCCATCGCGTCGAGGATTTTGTGCTTGGCGAACTCGTCGTCGTAGCGCAGGCCGTCGGCGTTGAGGACCTTAACGTCGTCGAGCACGATGGCGTTGTCCAGCCCGCCGCCCAGGGCCAGCCCTTGCGAGCGCATGTGCTCCACATCGCGCGTGAAGCCAAAGGTGCGCGCACGCGCGATCTCGCGCGCGTACTGCCCGCTGCCCAGATCGAAAGTGACACACTGCCCGGTCGCACTGACGGCGGGGTGATCGAACTCGATTTCGAACTGCAGCCGAAACCCGTGGTACGGCTCCAGCCGCGCCCATTTGAGGCTGCGGCCCTCGCCTTCGCGCACCTCCACCGGGCGCGTCACCCGCAAAAAGCGTCGCGGCGCGCGCTGCACTTCGATGCCCGCGCTTTGCAACAGATAAACGAACGACGCCGCCGAGCCGTCCAGAATCGGGACCTCCTCGGCCGTGATGTCGATGATGAGGTTGTCGATGCCCAGGCCACAGCAGGCGCTCATGAGGTGCTCGACGGTGTGCACGCGCACGCCATCGCGTGACAAAGTGGAGGCCAGCCGCGTATCGGTCACCGCCGTGGCACTGACTGGGATGTCCACCGGATCGGCCAAATCGACCCGGCGAAAAACGATGCCCGTATCGGGCGCCGCGGGACGCAGCGTGAGCTCGACCCGCTCACCGCTGTGCAGGCCCACGCCCACGGCGCGCGTGAGGGTCTTGAGGGTGCGTTGCGCAATCATGTCGGCATTGTAGGCGCGGGGTCGGATCCGCGCCCATCCGGTCGGTCATGCCCTGCCGCCGCGCAGGGCGCGCGCCGGTGAGCCGCGTCGGCAAGACGGCCCACCGGCTGATCGAGGCGTTCCAGGCGTATGCGCGTGCTTTAGTCCGCCTGCTTGCGCAGGAAGGCGGGGATTTCGAAGTCGTCCATGCCGCTGGAAGCCAGCGCCTCGACGCGCGCAGCCGCGTTGCGGGTGCGCCAGACGCTGGGCACGGCTGGATTGCCCGCCGTGGCCGCGCCACCGCCCGTGCCGGCGGCGCCCGTCGGCACCGCCTGGTTGAGCGTCGGGATGAACGGCATGTTGTCGGTCCCCGTGCGCAGGCCCTGGTGCGGCTGGGATTGCACCACGGTCAGCGGCTGGCGCTGGCCGTTGCGGTTCAGGCCGGTGGCGACCACGGTCACGCGCAGCGCATCGCCCAGCGACTCGTCGTACGCAGTGCCGTAGATGACGTGCGCGTCCGGCGCGGCAAAGGCGCGAATGGTATTCATCGCCAGCTTGGATTCGGACAGCTTGAGCGACCCCTTGGCCGCGCTGATGAGCACCAGCACGCCCTTGGCGCCACGCATGTCCACGCCCTCCAGCAGCGGGCAGGCCACGGCCTGCTCGGCGGCGATGCGCGCACGATCCGGACCGCTGGCCACCGCCGTGCCCATCATGGCCTTGCCGGGCTCGCCCATCACGGTACGCACGTCCTCGAAGTCGACGTTGACCAGCGCCTCGACGTTGATGATCTCGGCGATGCCGCCGACGGCGTTCTTGAGCACGTCGTTGGCGGCGGCAAACGCTTCGTCTTGCGTGACGTCCTCACCCAGCTCCTCGTGCAGCTTGTCGTTGAGCACGACGATGAGCGAATCGACGCTTTGCTCCAGCTCGGCCAGGCCCTCCTCGGCGTTGGCCATGCGCCGGCCGCCTTCCCAGTCGAAGGGCTTGGTCACCACACCCACGGTCAAAATGCCCATTTCCTTGGCCATCTTGGCGATCACGGGGGCCGCGCCGGTGCCGGTGCCGCCGCCCATGCCGGCGGTGATGAACAGCATGTGCGCACCCTCGATCGCCTCGCGGATGTCGGCTTCGGCCATCAACGCCGCCTCGCGGCCCTTGTCGGGCTTGCTGCCCGCACCCAGCCCGGTGCGACCGAGCTGGATCAACCGGTGCGCCGACGAGCGCGCCAGCGCCTGCGCGTCGGTGTTGGCACAAATGAACTCCACGCCCTGCACCCGGCTTTGGATCATGTGCTCGACGGCATTGCTGCCGCCACCACCCACGCCGATCACCTTGATCTGCGTGCCGCGGTTGAATTCTTCGACTTCGATCATCTCGATGCTCATGGAACGCTCCTTGCCTGTGTTCAGAAATTGCCGACGAACCACTCTTTGACGCGCGTCAGCAGGCCCCCGACCGAGCCCGCCTTCTGCGCCACCTTGTGCCCGCGCAGGCGCGCCAGGCGCGCCTCCTCGAGCAAACCCATCACCGTGGCCGCGCGCGGCTGCGCGACCATGTCCCCGAGGGCACCGGCGTACTGGGGCACGCCGCGCCGCACGGGTTTGAGAAAAATGTCCTCGCCCAGCTCGACCATGCCAGGCATGACTGCGCTGCCACCGGTGAGCACGATGCCGCTGGAGAGCAGCTCCTCGTGCCCCGATTCGCGAATCACGGCTTGCACCAGCGCAAAAATCTCCTCCACGCGCGGCTCGATCACACCGGCGAGCGCCTGGCGGCTGAGCAGGCGCGGCCCGCGATCCCCGAGGCCAGGGACTTCCACCTGCTGATCCGGATCGGCCAGCAACTGCTTGGCGCAGCCACTCTCGACTTTGATGTCCTCTGCATCCTTGGTGGGGGTGCGCAGCGCCATCGCGATGTCGTTGGTGATCAGATCCCCCGCGATGGGGATGGCCGCCGTGTGGCGGATGGCACCGCCGGCGAAGATCGCCACGTCGGTGGTGCCCGCGCCGATGTCCACCAGCGCCACGCCCAGCTCTTTTTCGTCCTCCGTCAGTACGGCCTGCGCCGCCGCCAGCGGATTGAGCATGAGCTGGTCCACCTCCAAGCCACAGCGGCGCACGCACTTGAGAATGTTTTCGGCAGCGCTCTGGGCGCCGGTGACGATGTGCACCTTGGCCTCGAGCCGGATGCCACTCATGCCGATCGGCTCTTTGACCTCTTGGCCGTCGATGATGAATTCCTGCGGTTCGACCAACAGCAAACGCTGGTCGGTGGAGATATTGATCGCTTTGGCCGTCTCGATGACGCGCGCGACGTCGGCCGGGCTGACCTCGCGGTCTTTGATCGCCACCATGCCGCTGGAGTTGATGCCGCGAATGTGGCTGCCGGTGATGCCGGTGTAGACACGCGCGATGCGGCAGTCGGCCATCAGCTCGGCTTCTTTGAGGGCCTGCTGGATGCTGGCCACGGTGGCGTCGATATTGACGACCACCCCGCGCTTGAGACCATTGCTGGGGGCGACACCCAGACCGGCGAGCTTGAGCTCGCCACCTGGCAGGACTTCGGCCACCACCACCATGATCTTGGCGGTGCCGATGTCGAGTCCGACCACGATGTCCTTGTATTCCTTGGCCATGATGCGTTCAGCGGGTGGGTTGACGGGCAGACGCGGGCGCGGGCCGTGCGGTGGCGGGGGCACGCGCTCGCGGGCTTGCGGGGGCGTCGGGCTGGGTGGACACGCCGCGCAGCTGCAGCGCGTATCCGTTGGGGTAGCGCAGGTCGGCGCTGACGATGTCGCGCGCGCCGTAGCGGGCGCGCAGCGCGGCCTGGGTGGTGGCAAAGCGCTGCAGGCGCTCGACGACCTCGGCCTCGCCGCGGCCAAGCTCGATCGGCGCGCCGCTGTCGAGCGTCAGCCGCCAACTGCCGCGGCCCGACAGCTCCAGCCGTCCGACGTCACGCCCCAACCGCTCGACGAGGGGCGACAGGCGGCGGTACATCGCCACCACGGCTTCGGCTTCGCCTGCGGGCCCATACAGCACGCCCCATTGGTCGGCGGCGGGGTCGTCGGGGTCGGCCTCGAACACCTCACCACGCACGCTCACCAAGCGCCCCCCACCGGCCTCACCCCACCACGCCAGCGGCTCGTGCTCGCGCAGTGTGACGCGCAGACGGTTCGGAAACTCGCGCTCCACCACGGCCTCGCGCACCCACGGCAGCGCCTCGAAGCGGGCGCGGGCCTCGGCCAGATCCAGCGTCAGGAAGGTACCGCGCAGGTGCGGCACCACGAGCGCGCGCACCGTCACCGCGTTTTGGTGGGTCAAGTCGCCGTGCAGGGTGATGGCCTGCAGCGTCCACAGCGGATGCCGCGCCACCCACACCCCCAGCGCCACCACGACGGCCCCCGCGGCGAGCGCCCACAGCGCCGCGGCCACGGCGTTCATCCAGCGCACATCGGCCGGCATGGGCGTGGGAGGGGTCGCGGCGCGCGTCGCCATCTCAGCGCTCTCCTCCAGACGCGGTGTCGGCGGACGGCGGGTTGTCCAACGTGGCCGCCGCCAGCAGGCGCAGGCACAGCGCACCGTAGTCCAGCCCGACGGCTTGCGCGGCCATGGGTACCAGCGAATGCCCGGTCATGCCGGGCGAGGTATTCATCTCCAGCAAATAGGGACGGCGCGTGGCGGCGTCGATCATCACGTCGGCGCGCGCCCAGCCGCGGCAGCCCAATGCGCGGTAGGCCGCCAGTACCAAGGTCTGGATGGCCGCCTCCTCGTGCGCGGGCAGACCGCTGGGGATGAGGTAGCGCGTCTCGTCGCTGAAATATTTGTGCTCGTAGTCGTAGTTGCCACCGGGCGCCACGATGCGAATGAGCGGCAGTGCCTGCGCCTCGCGGCCGCTGCCCAGCACCGCGCACGTGACTTCGTCACCGGCGATGAACTGCTCACACAGCACCTGTGCATCGTGACGCGCCGCCAGCAGGTAGGCATCGGCGCACTGCCCCCGGGCGGTGACCTTGGTCAGGCCGATCGTGGAGCCCTCGCGCGCCGGCTTGACGATCATCGGCGCGCCCAGCGCGTCGAACGCCGCCTGCGTCTCCTCGACGCTGCCGACCAGGCGCCAGTCCGGCGTGGGCAGCCCTTCGGCGCGCCACAGGCGCTTGGTCATGGTCTTGTCGATGGCCAGGCTCGACGCCAGCACGCCCGAGCCGGTGTAGGGGATGCCCATCAGCTCCAGCGCGCCTTGCACGGTGCCATCTTCGCCATAGCGCCCGTGCAGCGCGATGAAGGCGCGCGCAAACCCCTCTTGCGCCAGCATCCACAGCGAGCGCTCGGCGGGATCGAAGGCGTGCGCGTCCACGCCCGCGCTGCGCAACGCTTGCAGCACCCCCTGCCCGGACATGAGCGAGACCTCGCGCTCGGCCGAGCGGCCACCCATGAGCACCGCGACCTTGCCAAAGGCGCGCGGATCGGGCATCGTGTCGTGGCGCGTCATGTCGTCGCCTCCCCGGCCAGGGTGGGGGTCGCCAGCGTCTGTGCCTGCGCCAGCGCCACCACCTGGGCCGCCACCGCGCCAATCGAGCCCGCCCCCATGCACAGCACCACGTCCCCGTCGCGCGCGTGTTGCAGGATGGCCTGCGGCAGCTCGGCCACGTCGGGTACGAACTGCGGCTCCACCCGGCCTGCCACGCGCAGCGCGCGCGCCAGGCTGCGGCCATCCGCCGCCACGATCGGGGGCTCACCGGCGGCGTACACCTCAGTCAGCAACACGGCGTCGGCTTGCCCCAGCACGCGCACGAAGTCCTCGAAGCAATCGCGCGTGCGGGTGTAGCGGTGCGGCTGAAACGCCAGCACCAGCCGCCGGCCCGGGTAGGCACCACGCGCCGCGGCCATGGTCGCGGCCATCTCCACCGGATGGTGGCCGTAGTCGTCGATCACCGTGGCGTGCCCGCCGGCAGGCAGCGCCACCTCGCCATGGCGTTGGAAGCGCCGTCCCACCCCTTTGAACTCTGCCAGCGCCTGCAGCACCGCCGCATCCGGCACGCCCAGCTCCACCGCCACCGCGATGGCGGCCAGTGCGTTGCGCACGTTGTGCTCGCCGGGCAGGTTCAGCACGACGTCCAGATCGGGCAGATCGATGCCGTTGCGCCGCTGCACGCGAAAATGCATCTGCGCGCCCACCGCCCGTACGTCGAGCGCGCGCACCTGCGCGTCGTCGCTCAACCCATACGGCGTGATGGGGCGCTGGATGGCCGGCAGCAGCGCGCGCACGTGCGGGTCGTCGATACACACCACCGCCGCGCCATAAAACGGCATGCGGTGCAGGAAGTCCACGAACGCCTGCTGCAGGCGACCGAAGTCGTGGCCATACGTGTCCATGTGGTCGGCGTCGATGTTGGTGACCACGGCCATGATCGGCAGCAGGTTCAGGAACGACGCGTCCGATTCATCGGCCTCCACCACGATGTATTCGCCCTGGCCGAGTCGGGCGTGGGCTCCCACGCTGTTGAGCCGTCCGCCAATCACGAAGGTGGGATCGAGCCCCGCGGCGGCCAGCACGCTGGCGACCAAACTCGTGGTGGTCGTCTTGCCATGCGTGCCGGCGATGGCGATGCCTTTTTTCATGCGCATCAGCTCGGCCAGCATGACCGCGCGCGGTACCACCGGCAGCATGCGCGCCTGCGCAGCCTGCACCTCTGGGTTGCTGGGCTGCACCGCGCTGGAGACGACGACGCAGTCGGCGCCCTCGATGTGCGCGGCGTCGTGCCCGATGAGCACACGCGCACCCAACTGACGCAGGCGACGCGTGGCGGCATTGTCGGCAAGGTCGGAGCCCGAGACGGTGTACCCCAGCGTGAGCAGCACCTCGGCGATGCCGCTCATGCCGGCACCGCCGATGCCCACGAAGTGAATGTGTCGAATCGCGTGTTTCATGTCGGGGTTTGAGTCTGCTTGGCAGCCAACGCGGTACAGGCGCGCACCATGGCATCCACGGCGCCGGTCTGGCGGTGCGCCCAGGCACGCTCGGCGCGCTGCGCCAGGTCCTGGCGCGTCAGGCCACGCAGCCAGTCGGCCAGCCATTCGGGCGTCAGTTCCGACTGCGAACGCAGCCAGGCTGCGCCGTCGTCGCTCAGAAAGCGGGCATTGGCGGTCTGGTGGTCGTCCACCGCATGCGGAAACGGCACGAACAGCGCCGCGGCGCCCACCGCGGCAATTTCGGTCACGGTGCTGGCCCCCGCGCGCGCGATGATCACGTCGGCGTCGGCAAAGGCGCGCGCGGTGTCGTCGATGAAGGCCACGCATTGCGCTTCTACCCCGGCCTGCGCGTAGGCCGCACGCAACGCGTCCAGGTGCCGCTCGCCGCTTTGGTGCCACACCATCGGCCGCTGTGATGGCGGCAGCAGGGCCAGTGCGCGGGGCACGGTCTCGTTGAGCGCCTGCGCTCCCAGGCTGCCCCCGACCACCAGCAGCCGCAGCGGCCCCTGCCGCCCGGCAAACCGCCGTGCCGGTGGGTCCTGCTGCAAAAACGCGGCGCGCAACGGATTGCCGATCCACTGGCCACCAGGCAGCGCGCCGGGGAAGGCGCAAAACACCCGGTCGGCAACCTGCGCCAACACCCGGTTGGCCAGTCCTGCCACCGAATTCTGTTCGTGCAGCACCAGGGGCCGGCCAGCCAGCACGGCCATCATCCCGCCGGGGAAGGTGATGTAGCCGCCCAGGCCGACGACCACGTCCGGCCGCACCCGGCGCACCACGCGCCACGCTTGCCAAAACGCACGCAGCAGGCGCACGGGCAACCATGCCAGCGTCAGCGGTCCCTTGCCGCGCACGCCGCCAAAATCCACGGGCTCGAACGGAAAGCCGCGCGGCGGCACCAGACGCGCCTCCATGCTGCCGGGTGCGCCCAGCCAGTGCACGCGCCAGCCCTCGGCGCGCAGCGCCTCGGCCACCGCCAGCCCGGGAAAGATATGGCCCCCGGTGCCGCCCGCCATCACCAGTGCGCAACGCGCCGTCATGCCCGCCTCCCGTGCATGCGCAATTTGTTTTCCCAGTCCACCCGCAGCACGAACGCCAGCGCCACCAGGTTCATCAGAATGGCCGACCCGCCGTAGCTCATCAGCGGCAACGTCAACCCCTTGGTGGGTAGGGCACCCAGGTTGACGCCAATGTTGATGAACGCCTGAAACCCGATCCACAGGCCCACGCCCTGCGCGGCCAACCCGGCAAACACCAGGTCCAGCGCGATGGCCTGCCGCCCGATCTGCATGATGCGACGCGTCAGCCACATGAACAGCACGATGAGCGTGAGCACGCCCACGAAGCCGAATTCCTCGCCGATGACGGCGAGCAAAAAGTCGGTGTGCGCCTCGGGCAGCCAGTGCAGCTTCTCGACGCTGGCACCCAGCCCGACGCCGAACCACTCGCCACGGCCCAGGGCGATGAGCGCGTGCGTGAGCTGATACCCCTTGCCGAGTGCGTGCTGCTCGCTCCAGGGGTCGAGGTAGGCGAAGATGCGCTCGCGCCGCCATTCGTTGGTTAGCACCACCATCGCAAACGCCGCCACCACCACCAGCGCGATGAGGAAGAACATGCGCGCGTTGACCCCGCCCAGGAACAAGATACCCATGGCGATGACCGCGATCACCATGAACGCGCCCATGTCGGGCTCGGCCAACAGCAGCACCCCCACCAGACCGACCGCCAAGGCCATCGGCCACACCGCCCGGAAAAATTGCTCCTTGACCTCCATGCGGCGCACCATGTAGCTGGCGGCGTAGAGCACGACGGCGAACTTGGCCAGCTCCGACGGCTGGAAGTTCATGAACC
The DNA here is from genome assembly GCF_049728535.1 of Tepidimonas sp. HKU77. Lineage (NCBI taxonomy): Bacteria > Pseudomonadati > Pseudomonadota > Betaproteobacteria > Burkholderiales > Tepidimonas > Tepidimonas sp. HKU77. Next base: position 880,289 of record NZ_CP187300.1, read on the forward strand.
CCAGCGGGATCCAGCGCCGTGCGCCGTTGACGCCCTTGCCGATGAACGGCACCAGGACGATGACCAGCAACGCCAGCGCGAGCACGAACAGCGGGTTGGCCCACTGCTGCCAGCGCTCGGTGGGAATCTGGAATACGACCGTGGCGGCCACCGCGCCGATGCCGATGGCCAGCGCATGCCGCAGCACAAAGTGAGTCGGGCTGTAGTTCGCAAAACGCGGGTTGTCCGGCAGCGCGATGGAGGCGGAGTACACCATCACCAGCCCCCAGCACAGCAGCGCCACGATCACCCACAGCAGGGGCTGGTCGATGCCGCTGGCACTGGCCGCCGGCGCGGGCGCGCGCGCCCAGTCGCGACGCATCAGGCGCACGGGCAGGTCAGCGGTCATGGTCCCGCCGCTGGCGTGCCCCCCGCCTGGCAGCCACCGCGCCAGTACCTTTCGTGTGGATGCCTGCCACCGCTGCCAACGATCGATCACGCTCATGCGGGTGTCCCCTCGTCGTGCTGCAGCGCACGCACCGCGTCCACGAACACCTGGGCCCGGTGCGCGTAATCGCGAAACATGTCCAGACTGGCACACGCAGGCGACAGCAGCACCGCGTCGCCGGGTTGTGCCTGGGCCGCGCACCAGCGCACGGCGGCTGGCAAATCGTCGAACCGGGCCCGTGGCACGTCCGTGTTGGCCAGCGCGGCCTCGATGGCGGGGGCGTCGCGGCCGATCAGCGCGACCGCGCGCGCGTAACGGCGCACCGGCGCCGCCAGCGGCGCGAAATCCTGTCCCTTGCCGTCCCCGCCCAAGATCACCACCAAGCGACGCTGTGGCCCCAGCCCTTCGATGGCAGCCAGCGTGGCGCCGACGTTGGTGCCCTTGCTGTCGTCGATGTATTCGACATCGCCGACGATGGCCACGGACTCGACCCGGTGCGGCTCGCCGCGGTAGTCGCGCAGCGAGTGCAGCAGTGGCGCCAACGGCGCGCCCGCCGCCGTGGCCAGCGCCAGCGCCGCCAGCGCATTGGTGGCATTGTGGCGGCCCTGGATGCGCAGCGCCTCGGCGGGCATGAGCCGCTGCAGCGGCAGCGAATCGGCCGCTGCTGCTGCAGCCCCACGCACCGGCGCATCGTCGTCGGGCCGGGCACGCACCAGCCAAGTGATGCCGTTGACGGTCTCCAGCCCCCATTCGCCCGGGCGCTGTGGCAGCCCGGCACCGAAACTCGTCCACGCCCGTGCCGGCACCGGCGGCGCACGGCGACCACGCACCGGCTCGGGCGGGGGCGGCTGCCAGGCCGCGACGATGGGATCGTCGCGGTTGAGGATCATCTGCCCGTGCTGGCCGAAGATGCGCGCCTTGGCGGCCGCGTAGGCCTGCAGGGTGCCGTGCCAGTCCAGGTGATCCTGGGTCACGTTGAGCACCACGGCCGCCGTGGGCTCGAAGCCCTCCACCCCGTCGAGCTGAAAACTCGACAGCTCCAGCACCCAGACCCGCGGCAGTGCGTCGGCGGCAAGCCGATCGGCCAGGGTGTCGAGCAGGGTCGGGCCGATATTCCCGGCCACGGCCACGTCCCAGCCGATGCTGCGCAGCAGGTGGCCGGTGAGCGCAGTGGTGGTGGTTTTGCCGTTGGTGCCGGTGACAGCCAGCACCGCGGGGCGGTAGGCCCGCGCCTCGGCGAGGGTGCGCAGGGCGTGAGCAAACAGGTCCAGCTCACCGCGCACCGGCACGCCCACGGCGGCCGCGGCGTCGCGCAGCGGCGCCAGCTGCGCGGGGGCGATGCCCGGGCTGCGCGCCACCAGCGCCCAGGGCGCGCGCGCAAAGAGATCGGCGTCGAACGCGACGCCACGCAGCAGCGTGCTGCCCGGGGCCACCGCCTGCAGCGCGTCGGCCTGCGGCGGCTCGGCGCGCGTGTCGGCCACGGTCACGCGCGCCCCAGCAGCGTGCAGCCAGCGCGCCAGCGCCCGCCCCGAGGCACCCAGCCCCAGCACGAGCACATCGCGCTCGCGCACACCGGGCAGCAGGTCGTGGGTCCAGACGGTCGTGTTCATCGCAGCTTGAGGGTGGACAGGCCGATGAGGCACAACAGCATGGTGATGATCCAGAAGCGCACGACGACCTGCGTCTCGCGCCAGCCGGATTTTTCGAAGTGATGGTGCAGCGGCGCCATCTTGAACAGGCGCCGGCCCTCGCCCCAGCGGCGTTTGGTGTATTTGAACCACGCCACCTGCAGCATCACCGACAGCGCCTCGGCGACGAAGATGCCGCCCATGATCGCCAGCACGATCTCTTGGCGCACGATAACGGCGATCGTGCCCAGGGCGGCACCCAGCGCCAGCGCACCGACGTCGCCCATGAATACCTGCGCGGGATAGGCGTTGAACCACAGAAAGGCCAGGCCCGCCCCGGCCATGGCGGCGCAAAAGACCAACAGCTCGCCCGTGCCTGGGATGTAGGGCAGCAGCAGATAGCGCGCAAACACCGCGTTGCCCGTCACATAGGCAAAGACGCCCAGCGCCGAGCCCACCATCACCACCGGCATAATGGCCAAGCCATCCAGGCCATCGGTCAGGTTGACCGCGTTGCTCGAGCCCACGATGACCAGGTAGGTCAGAATCACAAACCCGGTCACCCCCAGCGGGTAGCTGATCTCTTTGAAAAACGGCACCATCAGTCCGGCCTGCTGCGGCAGCTCGACCTGAAAACCGGAGCGGACCCACTCGACGAACAATGCCCACACCCGCGCGTTGGAGCTCTCGGAGATGGCAAACACCAAATAGAACGCCGCCACCAGGCCGATGACGGACTGCCAGAAATATTTCTCGCGCGAGCGCATACCCTCCGGGTCTTTACGCACCACCTTACGCCAATCGTCCACCCAGCCGATGGCCCCCATCGCCAAGGTCACGGCCAGCACGATCCACACGAAACGGTTCGACCACTCGAACCACAACAGCGTCGCGACCGTGATGGCAAACAGGATCAGCACCCCTCCCATGGTGGGCGTGCCGCTCTTGCTGAGGTGGCTCTGCACGCCGTAGGCGCGCACGGGCTGGCCGATCTTGAGCGCGGTCAGGCGCCGAATGAACCACGGCCCCGCCGTCACACCGACCAGCAGCGCCGTCATGGCCGCCATGACAGCGCGAAACGTCAGGTACTGAAAGACCCGCAGAAAGCCCAGCTCGGGCCAAATGCCCTGCAGCCACTGTGCCAGACTAGGCAGCATGGGGGGCCTCCTCCTCGTCCGCGAGCGCGTGCATGGCGGCCAGTGCCGCCACCACCCGCTCCATGCGCATGAAGCGCGATCCCTTGACCAACACACTGCCCCCGCCGGCGGGCACGGCGTCCGTGAGCGCCGACAGCAGCGCCTCGGCCGTGGCAAAGTGCTGCAGGCGCAGCGGTGCGGTATCCAGCGTCGCCGCGGCTCGGCCCATCCAGTCGCCCAGCAGCCACACGCGCTCGATGCCCTGTGCCAGCGCGTGCTGCAGCACCTCTCGATGGAAGGCCAAGGCTTGCGCGCCCACTTCGCCCATGTCGCCCAGCAGCAGCCAGCGCGGCCCCGGCAAGGCGGCCAACATATCGATGGCAGCGCGCACCGAGTCTGGATTGGCGTTGTAGGTGTCGTCGACCACCGTCCAGCGCGCACCGTGCAGCGTCAACACCCGGGTGCGGCAGCGGCCCGCCACCGGCTCGAAGGCAGCCAAACCCGCCGCGATCGCCGCCAACGGCACCCCGGCCGCCAACGCGCACGCCGTGGCCGCCAAGGCGTTGCGCACGTGGTGCCGACCGGCGATGCGCAAGCGTGTCTCGAACGCGCCCTGTGGCGTGTGGATGCGCAGCGACCACGCGCCGTCGATCCACTCGGCGCCGATGAGCTGCACATCGGCACCGTGCTCGCCAAAAGACAACGTGGCACGCGCACCCGCAAGCGTGCGCCACAGGGGGGTGTAGACATCGTCCGCCGGAAAGACCGCCGTGCCTTGCGCAGGCAGGGCGGCGAGCACCGCGCCGTTTTCTCGCGCCACGGCCTCGACGCTGGCCATGAACTCCTGGTGCTCGCGCTGCGCGTTGTTGACCAGTGCCACCGTGGGCTGCGCCATCGCAGCCAGGTGGGCGATCTCGCCGGGATGGTTCATGCCCAGCTCGACCACCGCCAGCCGGTGGCTGGGTCGCAGGCGCAGCAGCGTCAGCGGCACACCGATGTCGTTGTTCAGGTTGCCGTGCGTGGCCAGCGCCGCCTCGCCCACTGCGGCGCGCAAAATGGCGGCCGTCATCTGCGTCACCGTCGTCTTGCCATTGCTGCCAGTGACGGCAATCAACCCCCCTGACCAGCGCGCCCGCCACGCGGTCGCCAGCGCGCCGAGCGCCGTGCGGCTGTCGGGCACCTCCACGCCGCTGAGCCCCGCGGCGGCCAGTCCATGCTCGGCCAGCGCGCCGACGGCACCCGCTGCCGCCGCCTGTGGCAAGAAGTCGTGTGCGTCGAAACGCTCGCCGCGCAACGCGACGAACAAATCGCCGGCCTGCAGCGTGCGCGTGTCGGTGTGCACGCGCAGCGGCGCCAGCGGCGCCACGTCGCCCACGGCGCGCGCGCCGGGCAGCGACCCCAGTAGCTCCCCCAAGCCGTGCATGGGCGCGGGGGCCGGATTCATCGGCATCTCGGTCATCCCTGTGCCTCCCGGCGTTGGCGCAGCGCCGCGTGCGCATGGGCGCGATCGCTAAAAGGTCGGCGCACGCCGGCCACTTCCTGATAGTCCTCGTGCCCCTTGCCCGCCAGCAGCACCACGTCGGCAGCGGCAGCGTGCTGTACCGTCCAGCGGATGGCTGCGGCACGGTCGGGCTCGACGATGGCGGCGGCAGGATCGGCCAGCCCCGCACGCATCTGGGCCAGGATATGCAGCGGGTCCTCGCTGCGCGGGTTGTCACTCGTCAGTACGACCCGATCGGCGCCGCGTTCGGCAGCGGCGGCCATGAGCGGGCGCTTGCCCGGGTCACGGTCACCACCGCAGCCCAGCACGCACCACAGGCGTCCGCCCCGGCGCACCGCCAGCGCGCGCACCGCCTGCAGCGCCTTGGCCACCGCGTCGGGCGTGTGCGCATAGTCGATGAGCACCAGCGGCAAGCCCTCGTCGGGGCCGTCGTCGGCACTCCAGGCGGACTGCATGCGGCCCGGCACGGCCCCGAGTGCCCGGCTGCTGCGCTCGATGACGGGCCAGGACAGGCCGCGGCTGCGCAGCACGGCCATGGCCGCCAGCAAATTGGCGACGTTGTAGTCGCCCACGACGGGCAATTCGAACGTCGCGCGCGCTTCGCCCTCGGCGACCGTAAAGCGCACGCCCTGCGCGCGCCACTCGCGCTGCAGCAGGCGCAAGCGGGCCGGCGTCTCGGGCTGCGTGGCCACGGTCCAGAGTTCCACGCCCGCCTCACCCGTGCGGCACGCGAGCGCCTGCGCCAATTCGTGACCATACGGGTCGTCCACGCACACCACCGCCACCTGGAGCCCCGGCCAGTCGAACAGGCGGCGCTTGGCGGCCCAGTAAGACGCCATCGTGCCGTGGTAGTCCAAGTGGTCTTGCGTCAGGTTGGTAAAGACCGCGGTGTGCACGGCAGTGCCGTCGAGCCGCCCTTCTTCGATGCCGATCGACGATGCTTCCATCACCACGGCACGCACGCCGTCGTCGGCAAAGGTGCGCAGGGCACGTTGCAGGGTCACGGGGTCGGGCGTCGTCAGGCCAGTGGGGACCAACGCCGCACCGGGGCGTCCCATGCCCAGCGTGCCGATCAGTGCTGCCTCGACTCCCGCGGCCTGCAGCCACTGCGCCGTCCACCACGCGGTGGACGTCTTGCCGTTGGTGCCGGTGATCGCCACCACGTCCAGCGCTTGGCTGGGGGCGTGCCAAAAAGCACTGGCTAGGGCGCCGACCACGCCGCGCAGGCCGCGGAAGGTCGCGACCCGAGCCGACCCTGGCTCGCCTCGATCGAATGCCGCCTCGGGGTGCGCTTGCTGCCACTCGGCCAGGCCCTCGGCCTCCACCACCACCGCGACGGCGCCCGCGTCGAGCGCAGCGGGCACGAACCGGCGCGCATCGACCGCCGCCCCGGGCCAAGCGATGAAAGCGTCGCCGGGCCGCAGCGCGCGGCTGTCGGCGCACAGCCCAGTGGCGCCGCACGCACGCAACCACGCCACCAGGGCATCCAGCGACTCGAAGGATGGCAGCGCGCTCACACCGGATCCTCCTCGATGGCATCGGCCACGATCTGCGGCTGCACACGCATGTCAGGCGGCACCCCCAGCAGGCGCAGCGTCTGCTGGGCGACGTCCGAAAACACCGGCGCCGCCACGGCGCCACCGTAGATCACGCCGTTGCTGGGCTCGTCGATCATCACCGCGATCACCACGCGCGGCTGATCGATGGGCGCCAGGCCGACGAAAAAGCTGCGGTACTTGCGGGCGGCGTAACCCTTGCCCTCCTGCTTGCGCGCGGTGCCGGTCTTGCCCCCCACGGAGTAACCCACCGTCTGCGCCAGTTGCGCCGTGCCGCCGGGGCCGGCGGCCATGTGCAGCATGTGCCGCACCGCCAACGCATGGCGCTCGCTGAACACGCGCACGCCATGCGCGGGCTGGTCGGTGCGCAACAGGGTGATGGGCACCAGCTCGCCATCGCGCGCGAACACGGTGTAGGCCTGCGCCAGCTGCAGCAGCGACACCGACAACCCATAGCCATAGCTCATGGTGGCCTGCTCGATCGGGCGCCACGTTTTGTACGGCCGCAGTCGGCCGCTGGTGGCACCCGGAAACGGTACTGGTGGCTTGTGCCCGAAGCCGGCGCGGGTGTAAGCCTCCCACATGTCGCGCGGCTGCAACTGCATGGCCATCTTTACCGTGCCGACGTTGCTGGACTTCTGAATCACCTCGTTGACCGTCAACACGCCATAGGGGTGCACATCGGAAATCGTGAAGCCCCCCATCTGCAGCCGCCCCGGAGCGGTGGGGATCGGTGTCTCGGGCGTGACCAGCCCCTTGTCCAGCGCCAGCGCGGCGATGAACGGCTTCATGGTCGAGCCAGGCTCGAAGCTGTCGGTCAGCGCCCGGTTGCGCAGTTGCTCGCCGGTCAAGCTGCGGCGGTCGTTGGGGTTGTAGCTGGGGTAGTTGGCCAACGCCAGCACCTCGCCCGTGTGCGCATCCAGCACCACCGCACTGCCCCCGCGGGCGTTGTGCTGTAGCACCGCGTCTTTCAGGCGCTGGTAGGCAAAGTACTGGACCTTGCCGTCGATCGACAGCTGCAGGTCTCGGCCATCGACCGGCGGCACGATGTCGCGCACATCCTCGACGATGCGGCCCAGCCGATCCTTGATCACGCGGCGCGAACCGGGACGACCGCTGAGCTCGCGGTCGAACGCCAACTCGACCCCCTCTTGGCCACGGTCTTCGACGTTGGTGAAACCCACCACGTGCGCCAGCGCTTCCCCCTGCGGGTACTGGCGCTTGTACTCCTTGCGCAGGTACAGGCCCTTGATGCCCAGCGCCTGCACCTGACGCGCCACCGGCTCGTCCACCTGGCGCTTGATCCAGACAAAGTTTCGCTCACCCACCTGCAGCCGGCGCTGGAGTTCGGCCAGCGGCATCTCCAGCAACCGTGCCGCTTCGCGCAATCGGGGGTGGTTGGGATCGACGTCCTCGGGGTCGGCCCAGACGCTCTGCGCCACCACGCTGGTGGCCAAAATCATGCCGTTGCGGTCCAGGATGCGGCCGCGGCTGGCGGGCAGCTCCAGCGTGCGGGCATAGCGCACCTCGCCCTGGCGTTGGAAGAAGTCGTTGCCGATGACCTGCACGTACGCCGCCCGCGCCGCCAGCCCGGCAAAGGCCAGCGCCAGCATGGCGACGATGAAGCGGCTGCGCCATACGGGCGTGGCGCTGGTCAACAGCGGACTGCTCCCGTAGGCGATGCTGCGCGGCACCGGGGCGGGCGTCGGCTTGCGGCTCACGGCTGCCCCCCCGGCTCGACCACGGTGGTCGCCAACGTCACGTATTCGGTGATGCCCGGGTGCGCGGGACGCATTTGCAACTGGCGTTGTGCCATCTGCTGCACACGCGACGGGGCGGCCAGCGCACGCTGCTGCGCCACCAGCCGCTCGTGCTCGGCGGCCAGGCGGTTGGCCTCGGCGCGCGCACGCTCGTTGGCAACGTACAGGCGGCGCGAGTCGTACTGCAGCGTCACCAGATAGAAACAGCTGGCCAACAGCGCCAGCAACAGCACGAGGTTCAAGCGCATCGCGGCCCCCTCGTATCGGCTGGCGCCGGTGCAGCGGTGCGGGTGGCCGCGCGCATCACGGCGCTGCGCGCACGCGGGTTGGCCTCGACCTCTGCCGGGGACGGCAGGGTGCGCGTGACGTGTGCCAGCAACGCGGGCGGCGGCTCGACCACGGGAGCGCGGCGATCGACCGATGGCCGCGCGTGCGCCACCATGAAGCGCTTGACGCAGCGGTCTTCCAGCGAGTGGAAGCTGATCACCACCAGCCGCCCGCCCGGGCGCAGCAGCACGAGCGACGCCTTCAGCGCCTGTTGCAGCTCTTCAAGCTCGGCGTTGACGTAAATCCGAATAGCCTGAAATGTGCGCGTTGCAGGGTCCTTGCCCGGCTCGCGGGTTTTGACCGCGCCAGCCACGATTTCGGCCAGCTCGGCGGTGGTTCGAACAGGCCCCCGTTCCTGTCGGCGACGATCAATCGCCTTTGCAACCGATGCAGCAAACCGCTCTTCGCCGTATTCACGAAACACCTCCGTCATCTCGGCCACGCTGGCCGTGGCCAGCCACTGGGCGGCGCTGAACCCGCGCGTGGGATCCATGCGCATGTCCAGCGGCCCGTCGTGGCGGAAGGAAAAGCCGCGCGCCGGATCGTCCAGTTGCGGCGAGCTGACCCCCAAATCCATCAGCAGTCCGTCCGCGCTGGCCGGCGGCAGCGTGCCCAGGGCCGCAAAGCCCTCGTGCCGCACCGCCACCCGCGGGTCGGTCGCCGCCAGCGCCTGGGCCACCGCAATCGCCTCGGGGTCCTTGTCGAACACCGTCAGGCGCCCCCGCGGCGACAAGCGCTGCAAAATCGCGCGGCTGTGACCGCCGCGGCCAAACGTCGCGTCGATGTAGTGACCGTCCGGTTGGATCTGAAGGGCCTCGACCGCTTCGTTCAACAGGACGGTGCGATGGGGATGGGTCATCGGCACCGCCCGCTCCTCAGAACGAAAAGTCCTGGAAGGCCTCGGGCATCTCGCCCTTCATGGCCTCGGCCTCCTGGGCCGCGTACGTGGCCGCATCCCAGAGTTCGAAGTGATTGCCCATGCCCAGCAGCATGGCCTCTTTGGTGATGCCGGCCGCCGCGCGCAACTCGGGCGCAATCAGCACGCGCCCCTGGGCGTCCATCTCGACGTCCTGCGCATTGCCCAAGAAGATGCGCTTCCACCACTGCGCCGACATGGGCAGCTGCGCGATGCGCTGGCGAAACGCCTCCCACTCCGGGCGGGGAAAGATCATCAGACAGCCGTGCGGGTGCTTGGTGATGGTGAGCAGACCGCCCGCCGTGGCGCTGAGGACGTCGCGATGCCGGGTCGGCACCGAGAGCCGACCTTTGGCATCGAGACTGAGGGACGAGGCGCCTTGGAACACGGATCAGATCCCGCCGTGAAAAACCACTTTTCACCACTTTTTTGCACTAGCTCCCACTTTAGCACCAAAAACCTCCGCACGACAAGTCCGCCGCGGGTTTTTTCTCGTGAAATCAAAGAGTTAAGGCCAATTGGGCACCCCAATCGGCCTTAAAAAACAGACGCCGAATCAAATGCTTACAAGGCAGCGTGCAAGCAGCTTGTCAAGAAGCGCGGCGCCCTCGCGCGCGGCGCCGGTCAGAGGATGAAGCGCGACAAATCCTCGTGCCGGGCCAGCTCGCCCAGCCGGGCGTCGACCATGGCGGCATCCACCGTGACGGTCTGGCCGCTGTGGCGCACCGCGTCGAAGCTGATCTCGTCGAGCAGCCGCTCCATGACCGTGGCCAGACGGCGCGCCCCGATGTTTTCGGTGCGCTCGTTGACCTCGTAGGCGATGGTGGCGATGCGCCGGATGGCGTCGTCGGCAAACACCAGTTGCACCCCTTCGGTGGCCAACAGTGCCTGGTACTGGCGCACCAGGCTGGCGTGCGTCTGGGTCAGGATCGCCTCGAAATCCTGCACCGACAGCGGCTGCAGCTCCACCCGGATCGGAAAGCGCCCTTGGAGCTCCGGGATCAGGTCACTGGGCTTGCTCAGGTGAAACGCGCCGCTGGCGATGAAGAGGATGTGGTCGGTCTTGACCGGCCCGTATTTGGTGGAGACGGTGGTGCCCTCCACCAGCGGCAGCAGGTCGCGCTGCACGCCCTGGCGCGACACGTCGGCGCCGCCGACCTCGCTGCGCGTGGCCACCTTGTCGATCTCGTCGATGAAGACGATGCCGTTTTGCTCAAGGTTATGGATCGCCTCGGCACGAATGTCCTCCTCGTTGACGAGCTTGGCGGCCTCCTCCTCGATGAGCAGGCGGCGTGCCTCGGCGATGCGCAGGCGGCGCGTCTTGCGCCGCCCCAGGTTGAGCTGACCGAACAGCCCCTTGATCTGCTCGGCCATCTCTTCCATGCCGGCGGGCGTCATCACCTCCAACTGCGGCTGGCTCGCCGCCAGCTCGATATCGATTTCCTTGTCGTCGAGCTGACCCTCACGCAGCTTTTTGCGAAACACCTGGCGCGCCGCGCCGTCGCGCTCCACGTCGCCGTCGCGCGGCGGGGGCAGCAGCGCATCCAGGATGCGGTCTTCGGCCACATCCTCGGCGCGCGTGCGCACGCGCGCCATCGCGGCCTCGCGCGTTTGCTTGACGGCGATGTCGGCCAGGTCGCGGATGATGCTGTCGACGTCCTTGCCGACGTAGCCGACCTCGGTGAACTTGGTGGCCTCGACCTTGATGAAGGGCGCGCCAGCGAGCCGGGCCAGCCGCCGCGCGATCTCGGTCTTGCCCACGCCGGTCGGGCCGATCATCAGGATGTTCTTGGGTGTGATCTCGGCGCGCAGCTTGGGGTCGACCTGCTGGCGCCGCCAGCGGTTGCGCAGCGCGATGGCCACCGCGCGCTTGGCCGCCTGCTGGCCTACGATGTGCTCGTCGAGCTCGGAGACGATCTCCTGCGGGGTCATGGCAGCACTCACGACAGCACCTCCACGGTGTGGTGTTGGTTGGTGTAGATGCACAGGTCGCCCGCGATGCGCAGCGCCTCGCGCACCACGGCCTCGGCCGGCAGCGCCGTGTGGTCGAGCAGCGCCAGCGCCGCCGCCTGCGCGTAGGCGCCACCGGAGCCGATAGCCACGATACCGCGCTCGGGCTCGAGCACATCGCCGTTGCCCGTGATGACCAGGCTGGTGCTGCGATCGGCCACGGCCAGCATCGCCTCCAGCCGACGCAGCACGCGGTCGGTGCGCCAGTCCTTGGTTAGCTCGACCGCGGCGCGCAGCAGGTGGCCCTGGTGCTTGTCCAGCTTGGCTTCGAACCGCTCGAACAGGGTGAAGGCGTCGGCCGTCGCGCCCGCAAAACCGGCCAACACCTGGTCGCGGTAGAGCCGGCGCACCTTGCGCGCACTGCCCTTGACCACGATGTGGCCAAGCGTGACCTGGCCGTCGCCGCCCATGGCGACCTGCACGCGGCCGGGGTCGGCCGGATCGGGGCGCCGCACACTGACGATGGTGGTGCCGTGAAAGACGGCAGAAGAGGACGAGGGGCTTTCCATGCCCGCTATTGTCGCAGGCGCACGGTGGCCAACTCGTCGATGCCGACCACATGGAAGAGCACCGCCAACAGCGGGCTCACGCCGTCGAACTCGACCCACACGCCGCGCCCGCGTGCCGCCAACAGCCACTGCAGCAAGGCCCCCGCGGCCGCGAAATCGACCCGCTGCAGCCGCCGGGCATCGAGGACGAGCCGCCGTTGCACGTCGGCGTCTCGAAGCGCCGCATCCCACGCGGCCAGCACCGCGGCGATGTCGCCGAGCAGCACCCCCTCCAACCGCAACACGGGCGCGGCCTCGGGGCCGTGCGTGGGCACCGACCAACCCGATGCCTGCACCGTGGGTACAGCGGGAAACTCGGACTCGGCCGCCGGCAGTGCCGACGTGGCGAGCTCGGGCCACGCAGCGACCTCGTCCAGTGACGCCGCGGGCTGGGCCGGCGCCAATGGCGCGGGCGCTGGCGGCAGCTCGGGCCAGGCGTCCGTGGCCTCGACCCGCGCCACCGGCTCCCGCCAGGTGGGGGGTAGCTCGCCGTAGGTCACACACCAGTCGAGCGCGACCAGATCGAATTCGTCGCGCCGCCCCATCAGGTGCAGGGCCGCCAGCCGCAGGCGCCACCACACGGGGTGATTCTCGCGCCGCCCGGACGGCGTGCTGGCCTTCAAGCGTCGCCGCAGCACGGCGCAGCCGCGCCAACGCATGACGAGTGGCCGCTGGGCCCACTGGGCCAACACCGTCGCCAGCCGTTCGGCAGCCTCGATATCGGCCGACAGCAGATCCGTCCAGTCCAGCCACACCACGCCGTCGGCGTCGTCCACCCGCTGCGCCATCGCTTCGACGGCGGCCGCATCGAGCAGGGGCGGGCAAACCCACGCCACCGGCGCCCCCGTCGGCTCGGCCGGCATGGAGGCGGGCGTCGCCGCTGCCGCGGGCGGCAGCACCACAGGCCAGCGCGGCACCGGCTGCCCGAAACGATCCGCCCACTCTGCGGCCCATTCGTCGAACCCCTCGACGTCGCCCGCCGCCCACAACAGATCGAGCAGCATGCGCCCCGCCACGCGGGCCAGCGGCGAACGCACTTCTTGCGCCTGCAGGGCCTCCAGTGCGCGCCGCGCCTCGTCCAACCGGCCGTTGGCGAATCGCACCGCCGCCTCGGTCAACACCGGATGCGCGAGCCACGTTTCCAGCGCCGCCTCCGGGGGGGTGGTCTCGTGCGCCACCAAGTCGATGCTCATGCGAGGAGCCCCGGCACGCGCCTGCAAATGGCCACTGACGATCGGTCCCGCTCGGGCGTCTCCCGGCGCGCCGATGCGCAGACCCGGCGCGTCCGTGGCGCGGGGCATCCAGTGCTGCGCCATCTGGGCCTCGATGCGCGCGATTTGCTCGATGGTGCGGGATTTGTCCGGCCCAGAGCGGTGCCAGCCACTGCGGGCGTGGCTACTGCTGGACGGCGAAGCCACCGGCTCGGACGCAGTGCCTGCCGCCGGCCGCACCCTCATCAGCTCGCGCAGCTCATCGAGTTCCTGGTGGCGCACGCGATCGTTGCGCCGTTTGCGCAAAATGGCCGCCTTGAGGGCGCGCCGCTCCTCGTCCAGCCCGGCAACACCGCCATCGCGGCGCGCGCCCGGGCGCCACCAGCGCTGCCACAGCTGCCGCCACCAGCCAGCACTGGTGGGCGTCGTGGGCTGGTCAGGCATGGGGTGCACCCTCGCAAAAACGCCGGGCTCGCCAGCCCGTTGGCGCGTCAGTCGCCAAACAGCTTTTGCTTGAGTTCCCGTCGCTGCTGGGCCTCGATCGACAGGCTCGCCGTCGGCCGCGCCAGCAGCCGTCCGACCCCGATGGGCTCGCCGGTCTCTTCGCAATAACCGTAGTCGCCACTGTCGATACGCGCCAGCGCCTGCTCGATCTTTTTGAGCAGCTTGCGTTCGCGGTCGCGCGTGCGCAGCTCGAGCGCGTGCTCTTCCTCGATGGTGGCGCGGTCGGCCGGGTCGGGCACCACCACCGTGTCTTCACGCAGGTGCTCGGTGGTCTCGCCGGCATTGCTGAGGATGTCGGCCTTGAGCGCGAGCAGCTTGCGGCGGAAATACGCCAGCTGCACATCGTTCATGTACTCGCTGTCGGGCATGGCCAGGATGTCGGCGTCGGTCAGCTGCTCGACGGGCAGCTTTTTCCAGTTATCGGCCCGGGCGGGATCTTTGCGCAGGGCGGAGGCGGTCGTCGGGGCAACGGTGGTCGTCATGGCAGGTTCGGGGGCATAGCTGGCCTTGGCCGCGCGCGGGTCGTGCGTGGGCGCCACCGCTTCGGTGGTCTGCGCATGCATGGCGGCCTTCTCGGCGCGGCGCGAGGCCGCCACCGACGGTTTGCGCGCCGCGCGCGGCTTGGCCTCACCACCGCCCCCGTCGGACGGGGCGGCCGAGGCGGCATCGGAGGACGGGACCTCGCTCGATGGCGAACGGTTCTTCACGGCGCATCTCCTCTGGTCTGAACGGGTGCGGACGCTGAGCGGCGACACCCTGGCGGCCTCCCCGCCGCCTGGGCACACCCGACCGAATGGGCGCCGATTGTAAGCGCAGTCGGGGCTGCGCTGGCCCCGCATGTGGCAGCAGGCCGACGCGCGTCACGCCAGCGATTGTTCCAACCCCTGCACCAGGATGTCGCGCGGCAGGTCGATGCCGATGAACACCATCTTGCTCTCGCGCGTCTCGCCCGGCTTCCACACCGGCCCGAGGTCGCTGCCCATCAGTTGGTGCACGCCCTGAAAGATGACCTTGCGGTCGGTGCCCTGCATGTACAACACCCCTTTGTAGCGCAGCAGCTTCGGCCCCCAGACCTGCACCACCGCACCCAGGAAGTCCTCCAGCTTGTACGGATCGAACGGACGCTGGCTGCGCCAGACGAAGCTCTGGACATCGTCGTCGTGGTGATGGTGCTTGCCGTGGCCATGGCCATGCCCGTGCTCGTGCGCGCAATGGCCGTGCTCATGGTCGCAGTGGCGGTGGTCGTCGTGCTCGTGGTCGTGCGCGTGCCCGTCGGCCTGCAGAAAGTCCGGGTCGATCTCGAGCTTGGCGTTGAGGTTGAAGCCGCGCAAATCGAGTACCTTGGACAGCGGCACCTGGCCGAAGTGCACCGGCTCGATGGGCGCGCGCGGGTTCATGTGCTTGAGGCGATGGATGAGCGCATCGAGCGCCTCGGGCGTTACCAGATCGGCCTTGCTGATGAAAATCTGGTCCGCAAAGCCCACCTGGCGGCGCGCCTCCTGCCGCTCGTCGAGCTGCTGCGGGGCGTGCTTGGCGTCCACCAAGGTCACGATCGCGTCGAGCAGGTAGCTCTCGGCGATCTCGTCGTCCATGAAAAACGTCTGCGCCACCGGCCCCGGATCGGCCAGCCCGGTGGTCTCGATGATCACGCGATCGAACGCCAGCAGGCCCTTGCGCCGCTTGGCCGCCAGCAGCGACAGCGTGCTGCGCAGGTCTTCGCGGATGGTGCAGCACACGCAGCCATTGCTCATCTGCACGATTTGTTCCTCGGTGTCGGCCACCAGGATCTCGTTGTCGATGTTTTCGGCGCCGAACTCGTTTTCGATCACGGCGATGCGCTGGCCGTGCGCCTCGGTGAGCACGCGCTTGAGCAGCGTGGTCTTGCCCGAGCCCAGAAAACCGGTGAGGATGGTTGCAGGAATGAGTGCCATGGGATCAGTGTAGAGCAGGTGTCAAGGCCGGCGCCACAGCACCAGCCCCTTGAGGTACTCGCCCTCGGGAAAGGCGAGCCCGGTCGGATGGTCGGGGGCACCGCCGTGCCGCGCCACGATGGTGGCGTCCACCCCCGCCTCGTGCGCGGCGCTGGCGATGATTTTCTGAAACAACTCGACCCCCACCGCGCCCGAACACGAATACGTCAGCAGCAAACCACCCGGGCGCAGTAGCTTGAAGCCCAGCCGATTGACGTCTTTATATGCCCGCGCGGCGCGCTCCAGGTGCGTCGCCGACGGCGCGAGCTTGGGCGGATCGAGCACGATCAGGTCGAACTGCCGCCCCTCGGTCGCGAAGGCGCGCAGACTCGCGTTGACATCGGCGTCCAAAAAGGTACAGCGTGCCGCCTCGAAGCCGTTGAGCGCCACGTTGCGTTGCGCGCGCGCCAGTGCCGGGGCGGAGGAGTCGATCGACGTCACGTGGCGCGCCCCACCGGCGAGTGCCGCCACCGTGAACCCCCCGGTGTAGCAATAACAGTTGAGCACCTCCGCCACCCCAAAGCGGCGCGTCAGGTGCGCGCAATCGCGCCGGCTGTCGCGCTGGTCCAAGTAGTAGCCCGTCTTGTGTCCCTCGGCCACGTCCAGACTCAGGCGCCAGCCGTTTTCTTGGATCACGCACTCGGTGGGGCCGGTACCCCGCAGCCAGCCCGTCACCGGCGGCAGCCCTTCGCGCTGGCGCACGCTGGCGTCGGAACGCTCGTACAGTCGCGTCAGGCCCGTCACCCGCAACAGCGCGTCGGCGATCGCGGCCTTGTGCCGCTCGGCGCCGCTGCTGCCAAACTGCGCGACCAGCGTCTCGCCGTAGCGATCCACGACCAAGCCCGGCAGCCCATCGGACTCGCCGTGCACCAGCCGCACGCCGTCGCTGTCGATGGCCAGCCGCGAGCGCAGCTCGACCGCAGCGCGCAGACGCCGCTCGAAAAACGCGCCGTCGATGCGCTCGGCCTCGTCGAAGCTCCAGACGCGCACGCGGATCTTGGAGCGCGGCGCATACGCGCCCCAGGCCAGAAAGCGCCCGTCGGCGCTCTCCACCCGCACGGTCTCGCCGGCATCCGCCTGACCGCGCTCGATCGCGCCATCGAACACCCACGGGTGGTGGCGCAGTAGCGAGCGCTCCTTGCCCGCTTTCAGTCGAATCGTCTTCATGGGGATGGATTGTCCCACCGTTCCATCAGACTTACTCATTCCTGCTCACGCAGGAACGAAGCTGACTTCCTGCTTCACAGAGGCTGGTTTCGTCTTGAGCTTGCGCCCAAGGCCAGAGCCTGCCTCTCCACAGGCTTGACATCCGGCGGAACTCGCCGTAGGGCCGCTTAGGGCGGCCAGGCCATACGCCAGGAGATTCCTGGCGGCATTCACATCGCGATCATGGATGATTCCACAGTCCGGGCACGTCCATTCACGCACCGACAGCGGCAAATCATCGAGCCTGTGCCCGCACGCCGAGCACGTCTTGCTGCTCGCAAAGAAGCGATCTGCCACCACCACCTGCCCGCCGCGCATCGCGGCCTTGTATTGCAGTTGCCGCCGGAACTCGAAGAATCCCATGTCCATGATGGAGCGGGCCAGATGGCGGTTCTTTGCCATGCCGCGCACGTTCAGATCCTCGATGCCGATGGTGTGAAACCGGCGCGTGAGGTCTGTCGTGAGCTTGTGCAGCGCGTCCGCGCGGATGTTGACGATCCTGGCATGCAGCTTTGCCAGTCTGGCTCTGGCCTTCTTGCGGTTGGCCGAGCCTTTTTGCTTGCGACTCAGGCTGCGCGAGAGCCTTCGCAATCGGTCCAGCAGCGCCTTGTGGGGCTTCGGGCTGGGAAACATCTCTCCCGTCGAGAGCGCGGCGAGTGCCGACACACCCAGATCGACGCCTACCGCGCCTTGGTTCTCGGCTTTGGGCAGGTGCGACGTGTCGGATGTGTCCACGGTGATGCTGGCAAACCAGCGGTCGGCCACACGGGAGATGGTGGCCGACATGAGCTTGCCAGCGAAACGCAACGGCTCGCGCATGCGCACCCATCCCAGACTGGGGATGCGGATGCGACAGCCGTCGATGCTGAACTGGTCGTTGGTGAGCGTGAAGCGGTCATGCACGCCCTTCTTGCGAAACTGCGGATAGCGGGCACGGCCTGCAAAGAAGTTCTGGAACGCCTGCCCCAACTGGATGATTGCCATCTGCGGAGCGCACTTGGTCACCTCCAGCATCCAAGGGAACTGCTCACGCTTGATGGCGTTGAGCTGTCGACGCAAGGACTGCTGCGATGGCTTGGGCAGGCTAGGGTTGGCTTTCCATACCTCGTACTGGCGCTTCCACTCGACTAGTGCCCAGTTGTAGGCAAAGCGCGCAACACCGCACGCACGGGCAAAGTAGGTCGCCTGTGCGTTGTTCGGATCGAGCGCGATGCGGTGGGCAATCAGCATTGCGCAGCCTCCACGGCAGCCCGCACGCCTTCGATGAGCTTCTGGTTCTTGCGGGAGCGGCTGCCATAGAGCCGGGCACTGAAGACGGTGATGATCTCCAGCACGTCTTTTGCCAAGTCTTCCTCGAACGTCGTGTCCTCGCCCTGGTTGAGGATCACGACTTCGACGTTCTTCGCCTCGCAGATGGCAAACACCAGTTCCGCGCCCAAGCGCAGCAGCCGGTCTTTGTGCGTGATGACCAAGCGCCCGACCTGCCCGTCGATGATTGCATCGAGCAGGCGCTTGAGGCCCTTCTTGTGATAGTTCATGCCGGAACCCAGGTCGGCAATGACCTCGAACGTCCAGCCTTGGCGGGCGCAGTAGCGTTCGAGCACCTGCTTTTGCCGCTCTAGGTCGTCTTTCTGGTCGTGGCTGGAGACCCGTGCGTAGGCGATGGTGCGCCGCGCCGTTTCCGCTGCGCGGAATTGCTCTGGCCGAAGCCGCGCAAGGTCGTAGCGACGCCGGCCACCCGGCGTGCGTTCATCGGGCAAAAGCCGACCTTCGCGCTCCCAGCGGCGCAGAGTCTGCGGCGACACGCCCACGAACTCGGCGGCCTCTTGAATGCTGACCATCTTGCGAGACATGATCAAAATATACACTTCTGCGCAATAACAGTCAACTTTTTATATGAGTCCAGTACCTTTGGCACTCGGGTTGATGTTGCAAGAAGAAGGATAGCGGTGAACGCTGGCCGAGGGTGTGGTGCGGACGCTGAAGCGTTGTAGAAGACGAGCCAGTCGGCGAGCTTGCGGTTGAAGAGGGCGAGGTCGGTAAAGAGCAACTCCTCGTGGTCGTCCACGAAGGACTCCTGGATCGTGCGATGGAAGCGCTCGGCGTGGGCGGGCGTCCGGGCGTTTTGGGGTAGGTGTACCAGCGCTTGACGCCGCGCTCCTTCAAGGAGCTGGGCGAAGTCGGCTTCGAACTCGCTGCCGTTGTCGGACAGCACCGTCGTGGGGCTCTGGGGCAGCAGGGACAGGCCCCGTTCGAGGGCGCGGGCGGTGTACCGGGCGTGCTTGGAGGGTAGCCCCACGGCAAAAGCAAAGTGTGAAACTGGATCGATGAAGGTGACGATGTAGCGGGGCATGCCGCAAGCGACTGCGCTCGCGGGTAGAGCAGGCCAGCACCTCCAGGGCTTGGGCTTTGACCTTGGTGGGGTGGAGGGTGCGTAGCCGCCGGATTTCGCTCACCAGGCGCGGGTCGGTCTTGGGCACCCTGCGCTTTCGTGGAGCGCAGGATTGTGCGGCCAGGGCAGCCGGGTTGCCGCCTTGGGCTTTGAGGGCGGCTTTCCAGCGGTAGAGGGTGCGGCGCGAGACACCGAAGGCGTCACGGGTCGCGGCCAGTCCGTGCTTGTCGAAGAAACGAAGAATTTCAAGGCGTCTGTGGGCATCTTTGGGTGTCATGTCCCAAAGATGCCCCAGAGCCGCTACCCGGTAAAACCCCCGGATGCGGTACCCACCGCGGTGGATTTGCATGGCACTCCTCTTGGTTCACAGGAGTGCCAAAGGTTTCTGAGCTTATGCATGCACTTTTATCTAAGCTGTTCGCCCCGCCCACCGCCCCCGCTCAGGGACGCAGATACACGAAGCCCTCGCGTGCCTGTAACTTCGCCACCTCGGCCACGCCTGAGGGCACGATCTTCGCCTCCGGCAGCAGCTTGGCCGCGTCGATCTTGCGCGCCACCAGCGTGTTGTTGCAGACGCGGAACTCGACCCCCTTGTTGGCCAAGTCCGCCACCGCACCGGCAAACGGCTGGTCTTGCTGGTTGGTTGCCCCCTCGAGCAGAAAGTCGATCCCCAAGCCGTGCGTGACGACGACGATCTTGGCCGAGGGATCGGCCGCGAGGTGGTTGCGGATATTGCCAATCGCCCGCGAAGCTTGCGGGATGCCTTCGCTCAGGTGGTACACGACCTTGATCGGCTCGGCCGCGCGGGCGGCTGACGCCAGGGTCAGCGAAACGACGAATACGGTCAACCAACGCCACAACCACGTCATGATCTATGCATCCAACGATCGACTGGGCGCACCCCCAGCCAGCGCGACGATTGTGGCGCAAAATACCAACCGGCTACACCCCGGGGTTTCCCGAACCATCACCCCTGGCAGGGGTTTCGGCGCATCCCCGCTCGGTGGGGGCCGGCGCCGTTCGGCGCGCGCGCGGATGCGCCGCTTCGTAGATGCGGCTCAGGTGCTGGAAGTCCAGCCGGGTGTAGACCTGCGTGCTGGCGATGCTGGCGTGCCCGAGCAGCTCCTGTACCCCGCGCAGGTCGCCGCTGGACTGCAGCACGTGGCTGGCAAAGCTGTGGCGCAACACGTGCGGGTGCACGTGCACACCCACGCCCGTCTGGGCACTCCAAGCCGCCAAACGGCGGCGCGCCACTTGCGGCGTCAAGCGCTCGCCACGCGCGCCCAGAAAGACCGCCCCAGGGTCGGTGCCACGCACCCACGTCGGGCGCACCCGCAGCCACGCCGTCAACGCCGCCACGGCCGGTGGGCCCATCGGCACGCTGCGCCGCTTGCCGCCTTTGCCCACGACATGCACCTCGCCCGCGGCCAGGTCGATCCAGCCGCCACCGTCGCGCCCGGGCTGCAGATCGAGCCCGAGCAGCTCGCCGATGCGCAGGCCGCAGCCGTACAGCAGTTCGACCATGGCGTGGTCGCGCTGCGCCTCGGCCTGCGCCTGCGGCGACGCGGTGGGCGCGGGCGGCGGCGCGCCCTGCACCAGTTGCAGGGCCGCCTCCACGGGCAACGCCTTGGGCAAAGGACGCGCCGCCTTGGGCGCGCGCACGCCCTGCAAGGGATGCTGCGCGATGCCTCCCTGCCGGCCGAGCCAGTCGTAAAAACCGCGCCAGCTCGACAGCACGAGCGCAATGCCGCGTGGCGCGCGCCCCGCCGCGTGCAGCTGCGCCACCCAGCGCCGCACATGCGAGGCGCGCACGGCGCCCAGCGTCAACCCTTGCGCGTGGGCGCGATGGCACAAGTCCTGCAGGTGGCGTTCGTACAGGGCCACGGTGCGCGCGGCCAAGCGTTTTTCGACCCGCACATGGGTCAGGTATGCCGCCACCCGCGCGGCGTCGTCAGCGACTGCATCCATCGGCCCCATCTCCCGGGGGCAACAGGCGGCCCAGGGCGACTGCGGCCAGCTCGCCGATGCGCGCCAGAAAGTCGGTGCCGGCACTGGCCTGGAAGCGCCGTGCATCGGGCGAACCCAAGACCAGTAGCCCAAAGGCGGGCTGCTGTACCGCGCGGCGCAGCGGCAGCAACGCCACCGAGGCCACCGCCGCCGGATCGGGCAGCCACTGCACCGCCTCCACACCCGGATTGGCCCCGCAGTAGGGTTGCGGCAGTGACGAGGCGAACGCGCGGGCGTCGTCACTGACGCCCTGGGCAAACGGGGCATTCGTCCACGGCACATCGACGCCCCAAACCTTGAGCGCCACCATGGGCACGTCGAACTCGCGCTGCAAGCCCTCGATCACCGCCGCCGGCAACGCGTCGGGCGCGTCGACCGCGAGCAACCCACACGTCCAACGGTGCAGCCGCTGCAGCAGCGCGGTGTTGTCCTGTCCGTGGCGGATCATCTCGGCCGTGCGCAGCTCGAGCTGCCGCAGCCGCTCACGCAGGATCTCGACTTGGCGCTCCAACAGGCTGACGGCCCTGCCCGCGTGCGGGCTGGTCAGCTGCACCGAGGCCAGCACATCCGCATGCCGCTCGAAAAAATCGGGGCTGTTGACCAGAAACTGGACGATATCGTCTTCGGTGATCGGTTGCAGCGGGGCGGTGGGATTCAAGGGCGTCTCCTGCGGTCGCCGCGCCAAGGCGGCTTGACGCGGATTGTCGCGCATCAGCAGCTATCCGGCACATCCACCACGCCGCTGAATACCGGCTCGGCCGGACCGGTCATGCGCACCGTGCTGTGCAGCCCCTGGTGCGCCGGCCACTCGATGGTCAAGCGCCCCCCCGGCAAATCGACGTCCACGCGCTCGTCGAACCACCCCAGACGAATACCCGCCACCACCGCGGCACAGGCCCCCGTGCCGCAGGCCAGCGTTTCGCCGGCGCCACGCTCGTACACGCGCAGCCGGGCGCGCCCGCGATCGAGCACCTGCACGAAACCCGCGTTGACCCGGCGCGGGAAGCGCGGATGCGACTCGATCCACGGCCCCCACTGCGCCACCGGGGCCTTGTCCACGTCGTCGACACGCAGCACGGCATGGGGGTTGCCCATCGACAACACGGCCAGCCAACACTCGGGGCCGCCGTCCGGTGGGGTCAGCGGCCAGCGGCACCAGTCCCCTTCGGCCCGTGGCACGAGCCCTGCGGTGTCGAACGGCACGCGCGCCGGCTCGAACACGGGCGCGCCCATGTCCACTGTCACGCGCCCGTCGTCTTGACGCAACAGCGTCAGCACCCCGGCGCGGGTCTGCACCCGCACCGACCGGGCCTGCGTCAGCCCGGCATCGTGCACATAGCGCGCAAAGCAGCGCGCGCCGTTGCCGCAGTTTTCCACCTCACCGCCGTCGGCGTTGTGGATCACGTATTCGAAATCCACGCCCGCGTGCGGCGCGGGCCGCACGCGCAGGATCTGGTCGGCACCGACCCCGAAATGCCGGTCGGCCAGCCAGCGGATCTGCGCTTCATTCAGGGGATAGCGCGTGCGCGTCTCGTCAAGCACGATGAAATCGTTGCCCGCCCCCTGCATCTTGGTAAACGGCACCCGCATCAACTCGCCTGCTCCGCGACGAAGATCTCCACCCGGCGGTTGCGCGCGCGGCCTTCGGCGGTGTCGTTGCTGGCCACTGGCTCGCGCGAGCCACGCCCATCGATGGCGATGCGCTGGATCGCCACCCCGCGCGTGACCAGGTAGTCGCGCACGGCTGCCGCGCGATTGATCGACAGCGGGTTGTTGATGGCGTCGCTGCCCGTGCTGTCGGTGTGGCCGACGATGGTCACGCGCGCCGCCGGGTTGCGCTTGAGGCCCTCGGCAAAAGTGTCGAGCACGGAGCGGAAGTTGGGCTTGATGTCAGCACGGCCGACGTCGAACGAAATGTCGCTCGGGATCTCGAGCTTGAGCCGGTTGTCCGCCGTCTGCGTCACGGCCACGCCGGTGCCCGCGGTGGCGGCTTCCATCTCGCGCTTTTGCTGCTCCATGCGGCTGGACCAGACGTAGCCGCCCAGCGCCCCGGCCCCGGCCCCGATCGCCGCCCCGCGCACCGCGCCCTTGCTGCCGTCGGTCACCGCGCCCAGCACGGCCCCCGCCGCCGCGCCGATCATCGCGCCCTTAGCGGTGCCGGACTTTTGCTCTTCCGACATATTGGCACAGCCCGCCAGCAGCACGGCACTGGCCGCGGCCATCGCCATCGATCCGCGCATGAATGTCCGTCGAATCGTCATCACCGTCTCCTTGTCTTGCGCGCCCCAAGGCGCGATTCATTACCATTGTGCGCCAGCTTCGCGCGCAAGGCCACCCTGCCCGCGGCTTTGTTACCAACGGTCACACTCGACACCCACCATGGTCCGACCGCATCTGCGCCTGCGTCCGCCCGCACCGCCCGCCGAGCCGCGGCCGGCCTCCACTTTGCTGTTGGTGCGCGATGGCCCGCAGGGGCTGGAAATACTGATGACCCGGCGCTCGGCGCGCGCCCGCTTCGCGCCAGGGGCCTACGTCTTCCCCGGCGGGGCGATCGACGAGGCGGACCGGGCGGCCATCGACGACCCCGCCCTGGCCTGGCGGCGCGACCAGGAGGCGGCCGTGCGCCCCGCATTGCTGGCCGCCGTGCGCGAGACCTTCGAGGAACTGGGCATCTTGCTGGCACGAGACGCCCACGGTCGGTGGGCATCCCCCGACACGCTCGCGCGCCTGCAACGGCACCAGCCGCTGCTACCCCAATGCCACAACCGCGGGCTGACGCTGGCGCTGGACGAGCTGTGGTGGCTCGCGCACTGGATCACGGACCGCGACCTGCCGATTCGCTTCGACGTGCCGTTTTTCGTCGCCCCCATGCCGCCGGGCCAAACACCGCTGGCCGATGACCACGAGCAATTCGAGCCCGTCTGGATCACACCCCAGGCGGCGCTGCAGCGGCACGCGGCGGGCGACTTCCCGCTGGTCTATCCCACGGTGCGCACGCTGCAATACCTGCAGCGGCACGCCGACAGCGCCGCCTTGCTCGAGGCTTGCGCGGCGCACGGCGGCCCGCAGTGGGTCAGTTGTCCGCGCGCCGGCTGGTGGCAGGGGCGCGAGGCGCGCTTCATGGAACACGAACCCCCGTTTGGCGAGCTGGAGCTGACCTGCCCCGATGGCCAGCTCGAACACCACCTGGACTGGCGCCACGACGCCCCCGTCGCCCTGCTGCGGCACGTGCAACGCCTGACCGCCCCCAACCCGGGCACCATGACCGGCCCGGGCACCAACAGCTACCTGGTCGGCGAGCCCGAGACCGGCCACCTCGTCATCGACCCGGGGCCCCACGATGAGGCCCACCTGCAACGCCTGTTCGACGCCGCCGGGGGCGACATCCGCGCCATCGTCTGCACCCACTCGCACCCTGATCACGCACCGGGCGCCTACCCGCTGCAGGCGCTGTGCACCGCCGCTGGCCGGCCTACGCCAGCGGTGCTCGGGTTGCCCAGCGCCCCGACCACGCGCCCCGACAGCCGTTTCCAGCCCGAACGTGCCCTGGCCGACGGCGAAACGCTCGTGCTGCACGCTCCGGATGGCAGCCACCGACACACCCTGCGCGTGCTGCACACCCCCGGCCATGCAGCGAATCACCTGTGCCTGGTACTGGAAGAAGACGGCCTGCTGTTCAGCGGCGACCACATCCTCAACGGCAGCACCACCGTCATCGACCCACCCGATGGCAACATGGATGCCTACCTGGCGTCGCTGCAGCGCCTGCGCGCCGCCTGCGACACCTTCCGCATCCGCTACATTCTGCCCGCCCACGGGTACGTGCTGGGCGACGCAGCGCGCGCCATCGAGCGGCTGCACGCCCACCGCCTGCAACGCGAGGCCAAGATCGCGCGCGTCCTGGCGCAATACCCCGACGGGGATCTGGACACGTGGGTGCGGTACGCCTACGATGACGTGCCCGAGTCGCTGTGGCCGGTGGCCCGGCGCTCGCTGCTGGCGCACGTACAGCGGCTGCGGGGCCTCGCCGCGCGCCCCGGAAACCCTGAAAATGGGTGAAGCCTGCCGATACGCCGGATTCTGTGCGCCGGGGTTGCCCCCGGCGTGACCGTCATTCCTCTGGGCCGCCGGTCACCCGGTCGGCTCGGTGCCACCTACCCGCCAGCACGGCCCGCGGGCCACGGGCAGGGGTTGCCCCCAGGCTGGCCTACTTGGTGTTGCTGCGCGTAGAGATTGCCGCGTTTCACCCCGGTCTGAACCGGCTCGTCTCTGTGGCTCTGATCCGCACCTCGCGGTGGAGAGGCGTTACCTCCTACGCTGCCCTTTGCAGTCCGGACGTTCCTCCAGCGCACCCTTGCGGGCCTTGCGCCAGCGACGGTCTGGCAGACTTCACACCGCTATTATCCCGCAACGCCGGGCTGGCTGCACGCGTATCATCGGCACCGCTGCCCGATGACCACGGGCCCCGAGGACCCGACATGATCCGTATCGCCGAACTGAAACTCCCGCTGGAGGCGCTGCCGGTCGAAGTGCGCCGGGCCGCCGATGCGCCCGCCGAGACCGACGCCGACCGTGCGCCGCCGCCCCACCCGCTGGATGCCCTGCGCGCGCTGGCGGCGCAGACGCTGGGCATCGCGCCCGGCGCCATTGCGGCGCTGCAGGTGCACAAGCGCAGCTTCGACGCACGCGGCGCCGCCCTGCGCGCGGTCTACATCGTCGACGTGGCGCTGGCCGACCCCGCCCAGGAAGCGACGCTGCTGCAGCGCCTGGCGCGCCACCCGCACGTACAGCCCACGCCGGACATGGCGTGGCACCCGCCGGCCCGTGCCGCGCAAGACTGGGTACCGTCAGCGGGCGAGCGGCCGGTGGTGGTGGGGTTTGGCCCGTGCGGCATCTTCGCCGCGCTGACGCTGGCCGAGATGGGGTTGCGCCCGCTCGTGCTCGAGCGTGGCCGCCCAGTGCGCCGGCGCACCCAGGACACCTGGGGTCTGTGGCGGCGTGGCGTGCTCGACCCGGCGTCGAACGTGCAATTCGGCGAAGGCGGTGCGGGACTGTTCTCCGACGGCAAGCTCTACAGCCAGATCAAAGACCCCCGCCACCTGGGCCGGCGTGTCATGCGCGCCTTCGTCGACGCCGGTGCCCCGCCGGAAATCCTCTACGACGCCCATCCCCACATCGGGACCTTCAAGCTCGTCAAAGTGGTCGAGGCGTTGCGCGCACGCATCGTGGCGTTGGGGGGCGAGGTGCGTTTCGAGCAGCAGGTGACGGACTTCGTCGTGGAACGCGACAGCGATGGCCGTCTGCACCTGCAAGGGTTGCGCGTGCGCGATCTGGCGCACGGTAGCGAGATCACGCTACCCGCGCAGCGCGTGCTGCTGGCGCTGGGCCACAGCGCGCGCGACACCTTCGAGCAGCTGCACCTGCACGGCGTCTTTCTGGAGGCCAAGCCGTTTTCGATCGGGGTGCGCATCGAGCACCCGCAATCCCTCATCGACCGCGCGCGCTGGGGACGACACGCCGGGCACCCGCTGCTGGGCGCAGCGGCGTACAAGCTGGTCCACCACGCCGCCAACGGCCGCGCGGTCTACAGCTTTTGCATGTGTCCAGGCGGCACGGTCGTGGCCGCCACCAGCGAGCCCGAACGCGTCGTCACCAACGGCATGAGCCAATATTCACGCGCCGAGCGCAACGCCAACGCCGGGTTGGTCGTGGGCATCGGGCCCGCCGACTACCCGCAGGGTGACCGCGACGCCTGGCACGCCGCGTTCGGCGCCGAACGCGGCGATCGCTACGCCGCGCAAGCCCGGGACTGCGTCAGCCGCGGCGTCACCCATCCGCTGGCGGGCATCGTGCTGCAGCGCCAACTCGAGCGCGCCGCCTACCATGCGGGCGGGGGTGGCTATCGGGCCCCGGGCCAGCAAGTCGGCGACTTTTTGGTCGGGCGCCCCTCCAGCGGCTGGGGCGACGTGCTGCCCTCGTACCGGCCCGGCGTCACCCCGGGCGATTTGGCGACGGTACTGCCCGCCTACGCGGTGGCCGCCATGCGCGAGGCGCTGCCGGCGTTTGGCCGCCAGATCCGGGGCTACGACCGCCCCGACGCCGTCCTGACCGGGGTCGAGACGCGCACCTCGTCGCCGCTGCGCATCACGCGCGGGGCCGACTACCAGAGCCTCAACACCCGCGGGCTGTACCCCGCAGGCGAAGGCGCCGGCTACGCCGGTGGCATTCTGTCGGCCGCGGTCGATGGCATCCGCGTGGCCGAGGCACTGGGCTGCGACTTGCTCGGCGTGCCTGCCCCGCCACCCGACCGCACCGTCCACGCCGGCGTCGCCTACGGTTGACGGTGCACCAAACGAAAGGGCGCCCATCTCTGGGCGCCCAACGTCGGGTCGGCCTGCTGCCGCTCACAACGCCTGCAGGGCGGCGATGCGCTCCTCGATCGGCGGGTGGGTGGCGAACAGCTTGCCGAGGCTGCCGGTAATGCCCAGTGCCTGCATCCCCTGCGGCAACGCACCGGGCTCCAAGCCACCCAAGCGCGCCAGTGCGTTGATCATGGGCTGCTTGCGCCCCATCAGCATGGCCGCCCCCGCGTCCGCGCGGAATTCACGCTGGCGGCTGAACCACGCCACGATGATGGCGGCCAGGAACCCCAGCACGACCTCCATCACGATGCTGGTGACCAGATAGCCGATCCCCGGGCCGGAGGACTCGCTGTCCCCGCGACGCAAGAAGCTGTCGACCACGTAGCCGATGACGCGGCTCAAGAACACCACGAACGTGTTCATCACGCCTTGGATCAGCGTCATGGTCACCATGTCGCCGTTGGCAATGTGCGCCACCTCGTGCGCCAGCACCGCTTCCACTTCCTCGCGCGTCATGTTGGCCAGCAGCCCGGTGGATACACCCACCAGCGCGTCGTTCTTGAACGCGCCCGTGGCAAACGCGTTGGGCTCACCCTCATAGATGCCGACCTCGGGCATGCCGATGCCGGCCTTGTCGGCGAGTTTGCGCACGGTGGCCAGCAGCCACGCCTCGTCCGCGTTGCGCGGCTGGTCGATGATGACCATGCCCGTGCTCCACTTGGCCATGGGCTTGCTGATGAGCAGCGAGATGAACGCGCCACCAAAGCCGATCACCAGCGAGAAGACGGCCAGCGCCGTCACATCCAGCCCGTTGGCGGTCAGGAACCGATCCACCCCGAGGATGCGGGTGGTGATCAACAGCACCGCCATGACGGCGAGGTTGGTCAGAACCAGCAGCAAAATGCGTTTCATGGGATCTCCAGTCAGCGTAACAGGGGTGGTGGTTGCGGTGCTATCGAGATGGGGCCACGGCGACCCGTTTTCAACCGTGGGCGTGGCCTGCGATTCCGTCGGCGCCCCGAAGTTCCACCAGCAACGGCTGATGATCTGACCACAGGGTAGCAGAATCGATCTGCACGCGCATGACGCGCGCGCGCAGGCCGGCGCTGACGAACGCGTAGTCGCACGTCACCGGATGGACACCATCCTCGTGCACGCGAAAAGTGGGCGGCTGCGCGGTCTCAGGCCGACACAGCCGCCAGGCGTCCCACCACAGGGGCTGGCCAACGGGACTGACAGCGCCCGTCAGCACGCCATACGCCGGATCGTCCGGGGCCGCGTTGAAGTCGCCCATCAGCACCGCATCCGCCGCGTGCGGGCGCGTCTGGAAAGGGGTATCCGCGCGCTCCTCGCCCAGGATGGGGGGATGGGCCGCCAGCTCGGCGGCCTCCTGCTGCCAGGCCAGCAGGGCGCGCGCCTGCGCCGTGCGCTGACGCAGGCTGTAATACGCCAGGTGGGTGCTGCCCACACGCAGCGGCCCCCAGGGGGCTTGCACCGTCAGCGCCGCCAGTACGCGCGGCATCGAGGGCACGCACGGGTCGGCCGGGTACGGCAGCGCCACATGCTGCACGCGCCAAACGGGCAGGCGGGTGGCGATCAAGTTGCCAAAGCGCTGACGCTGCGCCAACCCGGGGCGCCATTCGTCCAGCGCCGGGGCGTAAAACACCTCATACCCCGGCAGCGCCGCCCGCACCTGCGCCAACTGGTCGGCGCCGTCGTGGCCCACCAGACCCGGGTATCCCTGCGCCACCTCCTGCAGGGCGATCACATCGGGCTGCTGCCCCCACGCCAGCACGTGCGCGAGCACGCGGGCCACGTCCACGCGGCCATCCATGCCGCAAAACCACTGCACGTTCCAGCTCAACAGTCGCATCGGCGCCTCCTTGTGCCCGTGGCGCGGGCGGCCCCCGCTCAGGCCGCGGGCACGACGCGCCAAGCGAGCGTCTCGCCCGCGCGCAGGGGCTTGACCACGGCGTCCCCCAACGGGTAGCCCTGCGGCACGACCCACGGCTCACGCCGCAGCGTGAGCGTGCCGCGGTTGCGCGGCAGGCCGTAGAAATCCGGCCCGTACCAGCTCGCAAAACCCTCCAGCTTATCCAAGGCCCCCGCGGCCTCGAACGCCTGCGCATACAGCTCCAGGGCGGCGGGCGCGGTGTAGCAGCCCGCGCAACCCACCGCGTGCTCCTTCAGGTGCGCCGCGTGCGGGGCGCTGTCGGTGCCCAGAAAGAAGCGCGGCGAGCCACTGGTGGCTGCCGCCACCAGCGCCTGGCGGTGTATCTCGCGCTTGAGCACGGGCAAACAGTAATAGTGGGGCCGAATGCCCCCCGTGAACAAGGCGTTGCGGTTGTAGAGCAGGTGATGCGCGGTGATCGTGGCGGCCAGATTCGGCCCGCCGTCGGCCACGTACTGTGCCGCCTCGCGTGTGGTGATGTGCTCCAGCACGATCTTGAGGCCTGGAAAATCGCGTCGCAACGGCTCGAGCACACGCTCGATGAACACCGCCTCGCGGTCGAAGATGTCGATCTCGCCATCCGTGACCTCGCCGTGGATGAGCAGCAGCAGCCCCTCGCGCTGCATCGCCTCCAGCGTGCGGTAGGTCTTGCGGATGTCCGTCACGCCCGCGTCACTGTGGGTGGTGGCGCCAGCCGGGTACAGCTTGCAGGCCACCACGCCGGCTTCGCGCGCGCGCGCGATCTCGTCCGGCGGCAGATGGTCGGTCAGGTACAGCGTCATGAGCGGCTCGAACGACACCCCTGGTGGCACGGCGGCGAGGATGCGCTCGCGATACGCCCGCGCCTGCGCCGCCGTGGTCACCGGCGGCTTGAGGTTGGGCATGACGATGGCACGCCCGAACTGCGCGGCCGTGTGCGGCACGGTCGTGGCCAGCGCCGCACCGTCACGCAGGTGCACATGCCAGTCGTCGGGTCGGGTGAGGGTCAGAGAGTCGCGGGTCGTCATGGAAGGGTATTGTCGCACCGCCCCTTGTCTTTCCCCAAACCCGCCCCTATACTCAACCCGGTATTGTTCATATCCGGAAACAGACGATGCAGACCACCACCTCTCCCAAACCTTTTTGGAATCCGTGGCTGGCCGGCGTGGCGCTCGGCATCACGTTGCTGGCCACGTTCATCCTCACCGGGCACGGACTGGGCGCCACCGGCTTTACCACCCGGCTGAGCGCCTGGCTGGGCCTGCAGGTCGCGCCCGAGGCCATACAGGCCAACCCCTACCTGGGCGCCATGGCGCGCCCCGACATCCTCGACGGCTGGATCACCTGGCAGGTGCTGGGGGTGTTCGCCGGGGCGCTGCTCGGGGCCTTCATGGCCGGGCGGCTGCGCGTGCAATTCGACGGCGCCCAGCGCGTCGGCACCGGCAAGCGGGTGGCGACCGCGCTCATCGGGGGGCTGTTGGCCGGTTTCGGGGCGCGCGTGGCAGCGGGCTGCACCAGCGGCCTGGGCCTGTCGGGCGCCGCCACGCTGTCCATCGCGGCGTTCGTCTTTCTCGGCGCCTTTTTCGTCACCGGGCTCATCGTCAGCCGCTGGGTCAAAGGAGTCTGAACCATGTTTCCCATGACCGAAACCGTCTGGTCCGCCCTGCTGGTCGGCGTGGCCTTTGGCTATATCCTGGAGAACGCCGGTTTTGGCAGCCCGTGCAAATTGACGGGGCAGTTCACGTTGCGCGACTGGTCCGTGCTCAAGGTGATGTTCACCGCCATCGTGGTCGCAGCCGCCGGACTGCAGGGGCTGGCCGCGCTCGGTGTGCTCGACATCGACGCCGTCTTCGTGCCGACGTCACTGATGGTGGCCTCGGCCGTGGGCGGCGTGCTGGTGGGGGCTGGCTTTGCCATCGGTGGCTACTGCCCCGGCACCTCGGTCGTGGGGGTGGCCTCGGGTCGGTTGGACGCCTTGGTTTTCTTCGTCGGCCTGATCGTGGGCACGTTTGCCTTCGCCGGCCTGTACGGGCCCACCATCGAGGCCCTCATGGCCATGGGCGAAGTCGAATCGGCCGACACGCTGCACGACGCGTGGGGCATCTCACCGTGGTGGATCATCGTGGCCATGGGCGCCGCCTTGGTCGGCGTGTACTACCTGGGCCGCTGGTTCGAAGCCCGCCACGGCGGCCCCATCTCGGCCGATGAAGCGGTCTGTGGCCAACCCAGCTGCACCCCGACGCAGGCCACCGATACCCCGCCAGGCGCGCGCTCGGCGCACGGCTGATCCCTTGACCGACACCATCACGGAGTGTGTTCGATGAAAACCAAAACGACGACCCTTGCCCAAACCCTGACCGCCTTGCTGGTCTCGACCAGTTTGGTTGCCCCCGCCGCGATGGCGCAGCCAGCGCCCAAAGCCGACGGCAAACCGGCCGCCAGCAGCGCCGGCAACCCCTGTGCACCGGGCAACCCCTGCGCGCCCGGCGAAAAGAAAAAGAAAAAGAAGCGCACCGAGGGGGACAACCCTTGCGCGCCGGCCAACCCGTGCGCGCCCAAGCGCTGACGCCACCCCTGCCCGCCCCTTGACAGTGCATGGACGCTGCTGCGTGGACCCCGTGGGCCGAAGTGGCGCTGCAAGTGCCGCTGGCCTACGCGCGCCGCGGCCAGACGCTGGCCCAGGCCGCGCTGGCCGGGGCCAAGCGCTTCGTGGAGCTGCGCCACTACCCGGCGCGCGATGTGGTGGACACCCGACACGCCACGCGCGCCTACTACCACGCCCACGACGGTGCCACGCGCTGGGGGCCGGACCAGCCGCCCGAGCACGGGCACTTTCATTTGTTCTGGGACGGCCCGCAGCCCGACATGCACGTGCACCTGGTGGCGCTGGCGCTGGATACGCGCGGCCAGCCGTTGCACTGGTTCACCACCAACCGTTGGGTAACGGCGGGGCGCTGGGAGCCAGCGGCAGCGTTGATCGATCGCCTGCCCACGTTCGCCCTGCACACGCGCGGGCGGCTGGCCCCGCTGGCACGCTGGCTGACGGCGATGGTGCATTTGTTTAGCGACGACTTGGCTGCCCTGCTGCAGGCGCGCGATGCCGCGCTCGCCCCCTACACGCGGCACCAGCGCCTAGAAGCGGTGCTAGAAGACCGCCGCATCGACATCCTCAGCCACTGCAGCGCATCGCTACCCGCGCGCCTGCAGCGGCTGGGCCTGACCTGACCCTATGCAAACCCACGTTCGAGGAGGACAACCCATGAAAACCCTGAAACGACTCGCGACCGCCGTCGGCGCCGGGCTGCTGGCCGCCAGCGCCTGGGCGCAAGGCATCCTGCCCGGCCCGGTAGTCAGCACCCAGTGGCTGGCCGACCATCTGGACAAGGTGCAGGTGGTCGAGATCCGCAACGACCCCAAGAGCTTCACCCGTGAGCCCGAGTTCGAAACCACCAAGGACGGCAAGAAGGTCCTGGACGAGTTTGGCGGCCACATTCCCGACTCGCGCCTGTTCCTGGCCAAAGAGCTGCGCACCGAACGTGACATCGCCGGCAACAAGGTCAAGTACCTGCTGCCCGAAAAAGCTGCGTTCGAGCGCGTGGCGCAAGCGGCGGGCATCCTGGCCGACAAGCCGATCGTGGTCGTGCCCGAAGGGCAGAAAATCGCCGACTTCAACGACGCCGCGCGCCTGATCATCCTGCTCAAGGCTTACGCCGACACGCCGGTGGCCATGCTCGACGGGGGCATGGTCGCTTGGCTGCTAGAAGGGCGTCCTTGGAGCAAAGGCGCACCCACGACCATGGCTGGTACCTGGAAGGCCAGCGCCGACCGCTTTGCCCGTTATGTGGCCGACTCGCCCGACGTCGCCGCTGCCATGGAAAAGAAAGACGTGCAGCTGCTCGACGCCCGCGCGCCGTCGATGTACCTGGGTCTGTTCAAGCGCGACTACGTGTATGGGTACGGGCATATCCCGGCGGCGCGCAACGTACCGCTGGAGACGCTGTTCGTCACGCGCGGCGGCGTCATCCGGCTGCTGACGCCCGAGATCTACCGCGCCGTCTTCCAGGCGCAGGGGATCGATCCGTCCAAGCCCGTCATCACCTACTGCAACAGCGGCAACGACTCGTCGCTGCCGTGGTTCGTGCTGTCGGAAGTGCTGGGCAACCCCCAAGCGCGCAACTACGACGGCTCGCTGCACCAGTGGACGCTGGAAAAGCGCGCCATGACGGCACCCGTGCCCGCCGCCATGTGAGCGCCCCTGGCCACCCACAGCCCAAGGCCGCCCGCGGGCGGCCTTTTTCTTGGCCACCCGCGTCACGCCACAACCGTCAGTGCGACAGGATCTTGTTGAGGAAGTCTTTGGTGCGCGGCTGACGCGCCTCGGGGTTGCCGAAAAACTCCTCCTTCGGGCAATCTTCCAAAATCTTGCCGCCCACGTCCATGAAGATGACGCGGTGGCTGACCTTGCGCGCAAACCCCATCTCGTGCGTCACGCACATCATGGTCATGCCCTCTTGCGCCAGGCTCACCATCACGTCCAGTACCTCTCCCACCATCTCCGGATCCAGCGCCGAGGTAGGCTCGTCGAACAGCATCACGATCGGGTCCATCGACAGCGCGCGCGCAATCGCCACGCGCTGCTGCTGACCGCCCGAGAGTTGGCCCGGATACTTGTCCTTGTGCGCGAGCAACCCGACGCGCTCCAGGTACTTCAAGCCGTGCTTTTTCGCGTCCTCCGGCGAGCGGCCGAGCACCTTGATTTGCGCCAGCGTCAGGTTTTCGGTCACCGTCAGGTGCGGAAACAGCTCGAAATGCTGAAACACCATCCCCACCTGCGCGCGCAGCTTGGGCAGGTTGGTTTTCGGGTCGTGCACCGGCTGTCCGTTGACCCAGATTTCGCCCTTCTGGATGGGCTCGAGCGCGTTGATGGTCTTGATGAGCGTGGACTTGCCCGAGCCCGACGGGCCACAGACCACCACCACTTCACCCTTGTGGATCGTGGTGGAGCAGTCGCTGAGCACCTGCACCGGGCCGTACCATTTGGAGACGTTTTTCAGTTCGATCATCGGTCGTTCCATGACGACGTCCTTTTTTACGACGAAAGGGGGCAACAGCGCCGTTTAGCGGATGATGGCGATGCGCGCATGTAACCGCTTGACCAGCGCCGACAGGCTGTAGCAGATCACGAAGTACACGACGGCCGCCGCGAGATACGCCTCGATGGGGCGGCCGTAGTTCTTGCCCGCCACCTCGAAGCCCTTGAGCAAGTCATACGCCCCGATCGCATAGACCAGCGACGTGTCCTGAAACAGGATGATGGTCTGCGTCAGGAATACCGGCAGCATGTTGCGAAACGCCTGCGGCAAGATGACGTAGCGCATGTTCTGCCCGTAGGTCAGCCCAAGCGCCTGGCCGGCATAAACCTGGCCACGCGGAATGGACTGGATACCGGCACGCACGATCTCACTGAAATACGCCGCCTCGAACGCGATGAAGGTGATCACCGCCGACCACTCCGCCCCCAGCGGGCGACCGATGACCAGCGGTACCAGCAGGAAGAACCACAGGATCACCATCACCAGCGGGATGCTGCGCATGCCGTTGACGTACACCGTAGCCGGCCACGCCAGCCACGGACGGCCCGACAGCCGCATCAGCGCCAGCACCGTGCCAAACGCGACCCCGCCCAGCGTGGCCACCACCGTCAGCATCACGCTGAACTGCAGCCCCTTGAGCACGAAGCCGCTGAGCACGTCCCAGTTGTAGAAGGACCAGTCGAGGTTGTCGAGCATCTCAGTGCCCCCCCGCGCCGCCGGCGGCGATCAAACCGGGCACGCGCACGCGGCGCTCGATAGCCGCCATCACCCGGTTGATGGTGAAGGCCGACACGATGTACAGCCCCGTGACCGCGAGGTAAATCTCGATGCCGCGCGCGGTCTCCTCCTGCGCCTGCATCGCAAACATGGTCAGCTCGGCCACGGACACCGCAAACGCCACCGACGAGTTCTTGAAGATGTTCATCGTCTCGCTGGTCAGTGGCGGGATGATGATGCGAAACGCCATGGGAAGCAGCACGTAGCGGTAGGCTTGCGCCTGCGTCAGCCCGAGCGCCAGCGCCGCGGCCCGCTGCCCGCGCGGCAGCGACTGGATGCCGGACTTGACCTGCTCGGCAATGCGCGCCGAGGTGAACAGTCCCAGGGCCACCACGACCAGGACGAAACCGGGCACCCCCTTGAGCGCCGGCACCAGCGCCGGGATCACGTGATACCACAAAAAAATCTGCACCAGCAGCGGAATGTTGCGAAACAGCTCCACCCACGCATTGCCCAGGCGCACCAGCCACGGCGCGCCCGGCAGCGTGCGCAGCGTGCCGATCAGGCTGCCCGTGACCAGCGCCAACACCAGCGCCAACACAGACACCGACACCGTCCAGCCCCAGGCCGACAGCATCCATTCCAGGTAGGTGATGTCACCCCCCTGCCCGAAACAGCGCGGCTGCAGCTCGCGCGTGAGGGTGTCTTCGCAGAAGACTTGCCAATCCCATTGCATGCGGAAGGCTCCCAAGAAACCAAACAAAAGACCCCGGGGCACCGTGGGGTGCCCGGGGTTGCGTGTGCACCGCCTTCGTCAGGCCGTCACTTGGCCTGGTAGGCCTCCATCGGTCGGTCGTTGGGGTTGGCAATCGCCGCCTTGAGGGCGTCGCTCATGGGCATGTTCATGCGCACGCCGTTGGGCGGGGTGGGCTGCATGAACCATTTGTCGTAGATCTTGGCCAGCTCGCCCGACTTCATCATGGCGATGATGGAGTCATCGACCGCCTTCTTGAAGGCCGGATCGTCCTTGCGGAACATGATGGCGATCGGCTCGACGCTGAGCACCTCACCCACGATCTTGAAGTCAGACGGGTTCTTGGAGCGCGCGATCAGCCCTGCGAGCAAGGAGCCATCCATCACGAAGGCGTCAGCACGGCCCGACTCCAGCAGCAAGAAACTGTCGGCGTGATCCTTGCCGTAGACCTCCTTGAAGTCCACGCCACCGGCGCGCTCGTGGCGGCGCAGCGTCTGCACCGACGTGGTGCCAGTGGTGGTGGCCACGTTCTTGCCGTTGAGGTCTTTGATCGAGTTGATGCCCGAGTTGGCCTTGACCGCGATGCGCACCTCCTCGATGAAGGTGGTCACGGCAAACGCCACGTCGCGCTGGCGCGCCTGGTTGTTGGTCGTGGAGCCGCACTCGATGTCGACGGTGCCGTTTTGCACCAACGGAATGCGGTTTTGCGACGTGACCGGCTGGTATTTGATGTCGAGCTTGGCCAAGCCGAGCTGCTTTTGGATGTCGCCCAGCACGCGCTGGCATATTTCGACGTGGTAGCCCGTGTACTTGCCATCGCCCAGCGTGTACGAGAGCACGCCCGACGATTCGCGCACGCCCATGGTGACCGTGCCGGTAGACTTGATCTTGCCCAGGGTATCGTTGGCCTGCGCCAGGGCAGCGGTGGCCGCCAAGGCCGTCAGAGCCAGTGCCAGCAATGGTTTTTTCATGCGGCAGTCCTTTCAGAGTGGTGGTTGGTGACGCGAATCTTACAAGCATTCGCCATGCCAGCGGACGGGAAAAACCCTGCCGTCTCACCGGCTAGCTGCCGGCCAAGCGCCACACGTCGTCCCAGAACCGCTGCGCAGCCGCCTTGGGCCGCGCCCCGCGCGCCCGATACAGGCGGATGTCGAGCTCACCCTGCCAGCATCCGGTAGCAGGTGCCGCCGGCACCAGCCGGCCATCGGCCAGCGCCGGCTGCACCGCGCTGGTGGGCAAAAAGGCCAACCCATGGCCCTCGATGGCCATCGCCTTCAGACTCTCGGCCATGTCGGTTTCGTACACGCGGTCCAGGTGCGCGGGCTCACCCGCCTGGCGCAGCACCCAGTCCACGACCCGGCCCAGATACGCCCCCGGCGCATAGGCCAGGTAGGGCACCGGGGCGCGCGCCGTGCCCGGCAGGCGCATCAACGGCTGCCCATCGGGCCCGGGGCGGCTGAAGGGGGCCAGAACCTCGCGCCCCAGCGGCAGCATCTCGTAGCGGGTGCCGTCGAGCTCGATGGGCTGGGAGGCGTGGTGATAGGCCAGCAGCAGGTCGCAGCCGCCCTCGGTCAGGCGCAGCACCGCGTCATGCACGTTGAGCGCCACCAGCCGTGTCTTGATCGGCCCCAATACGGTGCGCAGCCGCGACAGCCAGCTGGGGAAAAAGGTGAACGCCAGCGTGTGCGGCACGGCGAATTCGATCGTGTCCTTGGCCACCGCGGTGTGCTGTCGCAGCAGCGCGCGCGTGGTGTGCA
This sequence comes from Tepidimonas sp. HKU77, assembly GCF_049728535.1. NCBI lineage: Bacteria > Pseudomonadati > Pseudomonadota > Betaproteobacteria > Burkholderiales > Tepidimonas > Tepidimonas sp. HKU77. Next base: position 918,001 of record NZ_CP187300.1, read on the forward strand.
GCGTCTGCAGCAGCTCGATCGCCTGCGCGTACAGGGTTTGACCCGCCTCGGTCAGGCGCGTGGGGTAACAGGTGCGGTCCACCAGATCGACACCGGCCCAAGCCTCCAGCGACTGGATGCGGCGCGAAAACGCCGGCTGCGTGACGTGGCGCAACTGGGCCGAGCGGCTGAAGCTGCGCGTCTCGGCCAGACTGACGAAATCCTCCAACCATTTGGTTTCCATGGGGCATGCTCTCCAACGCGGGGGGCTGGCGGGTCAGTCGAGGGCACCGCTTTGCTGCAGCGCCCACATCTGGGCGTAACGGCCGCCCTGCGCCAGCAAGTCGGCGTGGCGGCCGCGCTCGACGATGCGCCCGTGCTCCAGCACCAGGATTTCGTGCGCATCGACCACGGTCGACAGGCGGTGCGCGATCACGAGCGTGGTGCGATCGCTGGCCAGCCGGCGCAGCTCGGCCTGGATGGCGCGCTCGTTAGCCGAGTCGAGCGCCGACGTGGCCTCGTCCAAAATCAGAATTGGGGGGTTCTTCAGCAGCGTGCGCGCGATGGCGACACGCTGCTTCTCGCCACCCGACAGCTTCAGCCCGCGCTCGCCCACCACCGTCTGCCAGCCCTGCGGCAGGCGCTCAATGAAGTCGAGCAACTGCGCCGAGCGCGCGGCCTCGCGCACCTCGTCGAACGAAGCGTCGGGCCGACCGTAGCGGATGTTGTACTCGATGGTGTCGTTGAACAGCACCGTATCCTGCGGCACGATACCGATCGCGCGCCGCAGACTGGCTTGCGTGAGGGTGCGGATGTCGTGGCCATCGACGGTGATGCGCCCCGCCGCCGCCCGCGCCGCGGCATCGTCACCGGGGCGGCCTACGTCATAAAACCGGTAGAGCAGCCGCGCCAGCGTCGATTTGCCCGAACCCGACGGCCCCACCACCGCCACCGTGCGGCCGGCCGGGATCACGAAGTCCACGCCATGCAAAATCTCGCGCTGCGGCTCGTAGCCGAAGTGCACCGCTTCGAAGCGCACCTCGGGCGCACGCGTCAGCACCAACGGGCGGGCATCCGGAGCGTCGCACACCTCGCACTCGCGCTCCAGCAAGTCGAACATGCGGCCCAGGTCGGTCAAGCTCTGGCGGATCTCGCGGTAGAGCACCCCCAAAAAATTGAGCGGCATGTAGAGCTGGATCATGAACGCGTTGATCATCACCAGGTCGCCCAGGGTCAGCCGCCCCTCGGTGACACCGACCGTGGCGCGCCAGAGCATGGCCACCAACGCCACCGCGATGATGAGCTGCTGGCCCACGTTGAGCAGCGACAGCGACGCCTGCGTGCGCACCCGCGCGCGGCGCAAGCGCTCCAGGCTGTCGGCATAGCGGCGTGCCTCCCACGCCTCGTTGTCGAAGTATTTGACCGTCTCGTAATTGAGCAGCGCGTCGATGGCGCGCGCTTGGCTGGCGGACTCCAGCTCGTTCATCTGGCGACGGATGTGGGTGCGCCACTGCGTCACCTGCACGGTAAAGACCACATAGGCCAGCAACGCGGCCAGCGTGGTCCAGACGTACCACGCCTCGAAGCGCAGGCCCAAAATGGCCAGCACCAGCGCCACCTCGACCAGCGTGGGCACCACGCTGTAGAGCGAGTACGACACGAGCGACTGCACCGCGCGCGTGCCGCGCTCGATGTCACGCGTCAGTGCCCCGGTCTGGCGCTCCAGATGAAAGCGCAGGCTCAGCGCATGCAGATGCTCGAACACCTGCAACGCGATGGTGCGCGTGGCACCCTCGGTGGCCTTGAGGAAAACCAGCTCGCGCAGCTCGGCCAGCAGCGTCGTGCCCAGCCGCAGCCCGCCATACGCCAGCAGCAACCCCACCGGCACCACCAGCGCCGCGGTGGCTTCGGCCGACAGTCCAGGCAGCGGCGTGAGCGCATCGACCAGCGCCTTGAGCAGCAGCGGCACCCCGACGGTCGCCAGCTTGGCCGCCACCATCAACAGCAGCGCCACCGCCACCCGCCAGCGGTATGTCCACAGGTAGGGCAGCAGGCGGCGCAGCGTCTGGGCATCGCTGCGCCCGGGGGTAGGGGCGGGGGCCGGCAGCCGCGCCGCGGCTGACGACGGCATGGCTCGCTCGCGCATCGTCGACAATTCCGTGTATGACAGACGCCATCGTACCCCCAACCCCAACCATCCCGGCGCCCCCGAATGGGCTACCCCAGGACAAAGAACTGGTGCTGCGCGTGATCCCCATGCCCGCCGACGTCAATGCCAACGGCGACATCTTTGGTGGCTGGGTGATGGCGCAGGTGGACCTGGCCGGCTCCGTCCTGCCCGCCCGGCACATGGGCGGGCGTTTCGCCACCGTCGCCGTCAACCAGTTTTTGTTCAAGCAACCGGTCAAGGTGGGCGACCTGCTGAGCTTTTACGGCTCCATCGTGCGCATCGGCAACACCTCGATCACGGTCCAGGTCGAGGTGTGGGCCGAGCGCCAGCGGCCGCAGTACACCTGCGTCAAGGTGACGGAAGCGACGCTAACCTACGTCGCCATCGACGAAAACGGTCGACCGCGCCCGGTGCCGCGTCCGGCCACCGGGGCCTGACACCCGTCACCCCGTCCGCTCGACCCTTCCAGACAATCGGGATAGGGGCGGTCAGGATACCTGACCGGGCCCCTCCCACACCACCCGGCATGCGGGTCCGCACCGGGCGGTTCGAGAAGTTGAGGTCATGAGAGACGGGGAACGCCAAGTTTGTCGAAGTAGGCAATGGTCAGCACCCGGTTGAGCTCGCCCGCGCTATTCCGCCACCAGCAGCGGGAATTGCCTGCCACCCGCTTTGCCACGTGTTCGGACGCGCCTAGGTTGAGCAGTTCCCGGTAGATCGTGCTACCCCGCTTCCAGTGCTTGAGGTGGATCGCCCGTAGTCGGTGGCGCAGCCATTCGTCCAGCGATCGCCAGACGCCCGGTGTTTGCGCCAGCCCAAAGTAGGCTTTCCATCCCAACAGATAAGGTTTCAGTCGCTCAATGACCTCCGCCATGCTGCGTCCGCCTGAGCGCCGGGTCAGTTGCCTCACCCGCTGCTTGAACGTCGCCATCGGCTTGTCGGCCACCCTGCGCTTGACGCCCTCCTTGCCAAACCAGAAGCTGTAGCCCAAGAACTTCCTTCCCTTGACGCTGGCCACCGCACTCTTGGCTTCATTGATCTTGAGCCTCAGCTTGCCGTAACACTTGCGCAGCAGCGCCATGACCCGTTCGCCAGCTTTCCGACTACGGACATAGACGTTGCAGTCGTCGGCATAGCGCGCAAAGCAGTGGCCGTGCTTCTCCAGTACCTTATCCACTTCGTCCAGCATCACATTCGCCAGCAGCGGCGACAGCGGCCCACCTTGCGGCGTGCCTTGATACCGCTCAAACACTACGCCATCGCTCATGATGCCGCTGTTCAGGTACGCCCGTATCAGCCGAATGATTCCAGCATCGTCGATGCGTTTGCGTAGGCGGTCGATGAGGATGTCGTGGTTGACTCGATCAAAGAATTTCTCCAGATCGACATCAACCACGATCTTCCGTCCGGACTGGATGTAGCCCTGCGCCGCCAGTATCGCGTCGTGGGCTCGTCGGCCCGGCCGGAAGCCGTAGCTGCACTCGCTGAATGTCGGGTCAAGTAGCGGTTGCAGCACTTGCAGCAGTGCTTGCTGGATCAGCCGATCCGTGACCGTCGGAATGCCGAGCTCGCGCTCGCCACCGTCCGGCTTCGGGATCGTTACCCGTCGTACCGGACTGGGCCGGTACCTCCCCTGCAGCAGTTGTTCCCGAATCAATGGCCACGCCGTCACCAGATGGCGGGCGGTCTGGTCAATGTCCAGCCCATCCACGCCGGCTGCGCCTTTGTTGGCTTTGACTCTCTTCCATGCTCGCCGCAGGTTCTCTCTCGCCAGAACCGCTTGCAGCAGTCCCGGCCCTGTGCTCTCGGTGTCCCGTCGCGGGCCGGCCGCTTCGTCGCTGACAGGTTCCCGCCCGGCTTCACCGTGCGCTACCCCCGCCCGCTCTGCTTGCGCAGACTTCTGACGCCTTGCTTCCAGCATCGACATGGTCTCAAGCACTCCTTCTCGTTCGGCCCTTCGCCCACGACTGGCAGCTACTATGGCCTCTGCTGACTTCTCGCTCCGTGTCACCACGTCGCCCTTTCAGGCATAAGGCGAGATCTCCCCGGGTAAGAACGCACTCCTTCACTGCACAACCGCCGGATTTACGCCGCTTCGCCTTGATCACGAGAGCTTCGCGGATTCATGCCCGCTCGCCCTGCTCGGCAGCGCCTTCTATCCGGTTCTTGTCCATCGGCTCGCAGTTTCGCTCCACGCTTCCTCCCCACACTCGGTCGCCCTCATGCAGTTGCGCTTCGCTTCGTTCGCTGTGATCAACTTACGGTGGGACTTTCACCCACAAGAGTGCGCCCGTGCCGGGCGCACAGAAAAAAGCCGCCTCGGTGGTGCACCGTGGCGGCAAAGTCCATCAGGACGTCGTTGGGACTGGCACTCGCCGCCACCCGACACCCCAGGCAAACGCGTCGTTTACGCTGGTGACGGGGCCGGCACGACCGCGGTGTAAACCGCGGCCATGCCGAGCCACCGACGCCCCTCTTGTGAGCTTCGTTTTAGGGGCCTTTGTGGACACGTGACAGCGAACGTTTGGCATTATCTGCCAAAAATGGCATTTACCGGCTCCCCTATTTGGGGGAGGCCGAGGCCAGATGCGCCTGCTCGCGCTGCGCCACGCGGCGCGCGATCCCGCTCACCAGCGCCAGCACCGGCAGCCCCAGCGCCGCGGTCAGCACGAAAAAGCCCGGGTAGCCCAGCGCGTCCACCATGGCGCCCGAGTAGCCGCCCAGCGCCTTGGGCAGCAGCGTCATGAGCGAGCTGAAGATGGCGTACTGCACCGCCGTAAAGCGCACCTGCGTCAGGCTGGACAAAAAGGCCACGAACGCCGCACTGGCAAAACCCGCCGCCAGGTTGTCCGCCGCCACCACGGCGTACAGCAGCGGCCGCTGTGGCCCAGCCAACGCCAGCGCCACGAACGCCAGATTGGTCAGCGCCGACAGCAACGCCCCCCACCACAACGCGCGCAGCACCCCCAGCCGCAGCGCCAGTAACCCGCCCAAAAAACCGCCGGCGATGCTCACCACTACCCCGAACGTCTTGACCGCGGTGGCGATGTCCGGCTTGGAAAAGCCCAGGTCTTGATAAAACACGTTGGAGATGACCCCCAGCACGATGTCCGAGATACGGTACAAACCGATCAAGGCGAGCAGCAACGCTGCATCGACCCAGCCATGGCGCTCGAAAAACGCCTGCACCGGCTCGACCCAAGTCTGGCGCGCCGCGGCGCGGCTGGCCAGCCCAGCACGCACCAGCACCGCCCCCGCGCCGAAGGCCGCCGCCAGCGCCAGCGCCAGGCGCAGCCCCTCCAACGCGAGCGCGGCCAGCGGCCCCGGGGCCGCCCACCCCCACGCCGCCCACACGTGGCCCACACCCCAAAACACCGCCACGAACGCCGCGACCGCGCAGGCAAACACCCCCAGCAGCCAGGCGTGCTCGCCCGCCGGGGCGCTCGCCACGGCTGCCGACGCACGCGGCTCCGGCACCAGCAGCGTGGTGACCAGCCCCGTGGCCATGGCGAGCGCCGCCACCCCATAGGCGGCCGACCAGGCACCGTAGTCGTAGGCGCCCTTGGCAGACCCCCACGCCGCGGCCAAAAACAGCACGCCCGCCCCCGCCACCACCATGCCGATGCGGTAGCCCGCGATGTACGCCGACGACAGCACGCCCTGTTGCTCGGCAGCCGCGATTTCGATGCGGTAAGCGTCGATGACGATGTCCTGCGTCGCCGACATGAAGCCAAGCAGCACGGCAAACCCTGCCATGCGCGCCAACGCCGCTGGCCCCGCGGCCGGGTCGGTGGCCGCCATGCCCAGAATGGCCACCACCACCCCCAACTGTGCGGCCAGCAGCCACGCGCGGCGCCGCCCGAGTCGTGCCGACAGCCCCGGCAGCGGCAGCCGATCCACCAGCGGCGCCCAGATGAATTTGAACGAATACGCCAGCGCCGCCCAACTGAAAAACGTCACCGCGCGCCGCTCCACCCCGGCCTCGCCCAGCCACAGCGACAGCGACGAAAAAATCAGCAACAGCGGCAACCCCGCCGAAAAGCCCAGCGCCACCATGGCGGCGACGCGCCAGTCCCACAATACGCGCCACCACGCAGGAGCGGAACGTGGCGCTTCGGGACGTGGTGACGCAGCGGGGGGCGTGGGCATGGACGGGACAGTGATGGATGGCAACGAGGGGCGTGGAGAGCAGCGATGCAACCGTTACCGATGACACAAACCGCTTACACCGCCCCCTTGCGATTGTGCCTATGATGGCACCATGTGCTGGATGTGCAACGCCCGGATTCCATTGGCCGCACGCCGCGGCTTTCTGCGTGCTGCCGCCGCTGCGGCCGGCGCCACCGCCCTGGCTCCCGCATGGGGACAAGTGCAAGTGGGGCCACCGTCCAAGCTGCGCTCGCTCGTGCCCGCGCAACAGCTCGAGGCAGCGGCCGCGCAGCAGTACGCACAAATGTTGGCGCAAGCCCGCGCCCAGGGGGCGCTCGCGCCGGACGACCACCCCCAACTGCGGCGGCTGCGCGCCATTGCGCGCCAGCTCATTCCGCACGCGCTGCCCTGGAACGAGCGCGCGCGCCAATGGCGCTGGGAGGTCAACCTCATCGGCAGCCGCCAGATCAATGCTTTTTGCATGCCGGGCGGCAAGATCGCGTTTTTCACCGGTATCCTGGACCAGCTACGCCTGGCGGACGACGAGGCGGCCATGGTCATGGGGCACGAAATGGCGCACGCTCTGCGCGAACACGCGCGCGAGCGCATCGCCAAAACGCAGGCCACCGGCCTGGGCCTGTCGCTGGGCGCGCAGTTACTGGGCTTGGGCGACCTGGGCCGGCTGGCGGCCGACTTGGGCACGCAGTTGCTGAGCCTGAAGTTCAGCCGCGAAGACGAGGTCGAAGCCGACCTGGTCGGGCTGGAGCTGGCCGCGCGCGGCGCCTACGACCCGCGCGCCAGCGTCACGCTGTGGCAAAAGATGGCCGCCGCCTCGGGCAACAACGGACTGGAGTTTCTGTCCACCCACCCCAGCGGACCCAACCGCATCCGCGAGCTGGAGGCCAACATCCCCAAGGTCGAGGCCCTGTACGAACAAGCGCGCCGCGCCGGTTGACGCTGCGCTGCCCCGCGCCGGCTCACGTGCCGCCCACGAACGGATTCGTACGCCGCTCGCGGCCGAACGTACTCTCCGGCCCGTGGCCCGGGATGAACACCGTGTCGTCCCCCATGGGCCACAGCCGCTGCGTGATGCTGTCGATCAGCTGCTGGTAGTCGCCCCCAGGGAAGTCGGTGCGGCCGATGCTGCCCGCAAACAGCACGTCCCCCACGAAAGCACGCCGCGCCTCGGGCGAATGAAACACCACGTGCCCCGGCGTGTGCCCCGGGCAGTGCCGCACCTGCAGCGTGCATTCGCCCACCGTCACCGTGTCGCCATCGAACAGCCAGCGCGTGGGCGTGAACGCGCGCGCCGGCGGGAAACCAAACATCTGGCTTTGCTGCGGCAGCCCGTCGATCCAGAACTGATCCCCCGGATGCGGGCCGACGATGGGTACGCCCAGCCGCTCGGCCAATTCACCCGCACCGCCCGCATGGTCGATGTGCGCATGGGTCAGCCAAATCTGGCGCAGATCCAACCCCAGTCGTTCGGCGGTGGCGAGCACCGTGTCCAGGTCGCCGCCGGGGTCGATGACGGCGGCCTGCCGCGTGGCGTCGCACCACACGAGCGAACAGTTTTGGGCAAAGGGCGTAACGGGTATCGTCTGGTAGCGCAGCATGGTGGCGTCATTGTGCCCGCATGCGCGCCCGTGTGCGCGACAATCGCTCCATGAACACGGGTCTTTCCCCTCAGGGCATCGCCCTCGTCACCGGCGCAGGTAGCGGCATCGGCCGCGCTTGCGCCATCGCACTGTTGCATGACGGCTGGACCGTCTGGCTCGTGGGCCGGCGCGTGCCCGCCCTGCACGAGACCGCGGTACTCGCCGACGCGACCCAGCCGGGCTCGCTCGCGCGGGCCCACGCGCACGCGGCCGACGTCGGCGACCCCGCTCAGGTACAGGCCGTCTTCGACGCCGTGCGCGCTGCCCATGGACGATTGGACCTGTTGTTCAACAACGCCGGCATCTTCACACCCACCGCCACGCCCGACGCGGTGGCGCTGGAGGACTGGCAGCGCGCCGTGCGCACCAACCTCGATGGCATGTTCTACTGTCTGCGCGCGGCCTTCGCCCTCATGCGCGAACAACGCCCACAGGGCGGGCGCATCATCAACAACGGCTCCATCTCGGCCCACACGCCGCGCCCGGGCTCCATCGCCTACACCGCCACCAAGCACGCCATCACCGGCTTGACCAAAGCCGCCGCACTCGACGGCCGCGCCTTTCACATCGCCGTGGGCCAGATCGACATCGGCAATGTGGCCAGCGACATGACCGAGGCCATGGCTGCCGGCGTGCTGCAGGCCGACGGCAGCATCCGCCCCGAGGCGCGCATGGACATGGACGCGGTGGTTCAAACCTTCATGACCATGGCGCGCCTGCCGCTGCAAGCCAACGTGCTGTTCACCACCGTGCTGGCCACGCAGATGCCCTTCGTCGGCCGCGGCTAGCCTGGGGGGCTAGTCCAGCGGCAGCGCGCTGGTGCACTTGATCTCGTCCAGGCACACGCTGGAGCGCACCCCATTGACCCCGGGCAGCTGCGCCAGCGTGCCCAGCAAAAAATCCGACAAGCTTTTGAGGTCACGCGCCACCACCTTGAGCACGTAGTCGAAGTCGCCGGTGACGGCATAGCACTCCTGCACCTGTGTCATGGCGCGCACCCGCTCGCGAAACTTCTCCACTTCGCGGATGTGGCCACGCTCCATGGTCACGTGCACGAAAGCCGTCACCCCCAGCCCCAGTCGCGGCGCGTCCAGCCGCGCCTCGTAGCGGCGAATCAGGCCCAGCTCTTCCAGCCGGCGGTGGCGCCGGTTGCACTGCGCCGGCGACAGGTGCACCGCCTCGGCCAGCGCCTGGTTGGTAATGCGCCCGTCCTCTTGCAGACGGGTCAACATGCGACGGTCTACTGCATCGAGCACAGCGGGCGGTACGGCTGCGGACATGACGGACTCCAGACGAACGGTTGCGCCGGGGCACGGCGCGCACCAGCACCGCAGGCAAAGCGCGGCTGGGCGTAATTTTCTCTCGTTAATTACGATAAACGCACAAGAATCTTACAAATCTTCGGGTTTTTCCGGCAGCACGATGCAAACCCATTGCGCCATTGCAGGCATATGCTCTACCCCATGATCATTGCTATTGGAGTGTTGCCATGACCACCCCGTTCGACAACCCCATGGGCTTGTGCGGCTTCGAATTCGTCGAATTCGCCTCGCCCCGCCCCAACGTGCTCGAACCGCTGTTTCAAGCCCTGGGCTTCACCCTCGTGGCGCGCCACCGCTCCAAAGACGTCGAGCTCTGGCGCCAGGGCGGCATCAACTTCATCCTCAACCGCGAGCCCAAAAGCCTGGCGTACTACTTCGCGCAGGAACACGGCCCCAGCGCCTGTGGCTTGGCCTTCCGCGTGAAGGACGCCCACAAGGCCTACTACCGCGCGCTGGAGCTGGGCGCGCAACCCATCGACATCCCCACCGGCCCGATGGAGCTGCGCCTGCCGGCGATCAAAGGCATTGGCGGCGCGCCGCTGTACCTGATCGACCGCTACGAGGACGGCAAGAGCATCTACGACATCGACTTCGAGTTCCTGCCCGGCTTCGAGGACCCGGCCAACCGCCACCCCGTGGGGCATGGGTTCAAAATCATCGACCACCTCACGCACAACGTCTACCGCGGGCGCATGGCCTACTGGGCACAGTTTTACGAGCGCCTGTTCAACTTCCGCGAGATCCGCTACTTCGACATCCAGGGTGAGTACACGGGCCTCAAGAGCCGCGCAATGACCGCGCCCGACGGCCTCATCCGCATTCCGCTCAATGAGGAAGGCGGCTCCGGTGGCAACGGCCAGATCGAAGAATTCCTGATGCAGTTCAACGGCGAGGGCATCCAGCACATCGCCCTGCTGACGGACGACCTGCTGGCCAGCGTGGACGCCCTGCAGATGGCCGGCGTGCCGCTGATGAGCGCGCCCAACGACATTTACTACGACATGTTGGAAGAACGCCTGCCGGGCCACGGCGAGCCGGTGGCCGAGCTGCAGGCCCGCGGCATTCTGCTGGACGGCTCCACCGCGGGTGGTGACAAGCGCCTGCTGCTGCAGATCTTCAGCCAGCCGCTGCTCGGGCCGGTGTTCTTCGAATTCATCCAGCGCAAGAACGACGAGGGCTTTGGCGAAGGCAACTTCAAGGCCCTTTTCGAAAGCCTGGAACGCGACCAGATCCGACGCGGCACGCTCAAGGTCGAGACCGCCGCAGCCTGATCCCCACAGAAGGAAAACCACCATGACCAAGCTCGAAGGCCCCGCCCTGCAAGCCGCTCTCGCCCAATTGCCCGCCTGGACGTTCGACGCCGAGCGGCACGCCATCCGCCGGGCGCTGCGCTTTGCGGACTTCAACGCGGCCTTCGGCTTCATGACACGCGCCGCCCTGGAGGCCGAGCGCCGCGACCACCACCCGGAGTGGTTCAACGTCTACAACCGGGTGGACATCCTGTTTTCCACGCACGATGCCGGGGGGCTGACCGAGCGCGACATCGCGTTTGCGCGCTGGGTCGACGCGACCGCCCCGGCCATGGGGGCGATCGATGAGCGCAACCGCTGACACCGTCCTGCACGGCCTGGCCGCCGGCGAGGCCGGACGCCCGGACAGCCCGGACTGGACCATCCCGCAAAACTGGGCCGCCTACACCCCGCAGGAACACGCCACCTGGGCCACGCTGTACCAGCGCCAGATGGCCCTGCTGCCCGGCCGCGCCTGTGAGGCCTTCGTGGACGGCATGCGCCGCCTGCCCATCGAGCCCGACCGAATCCCGGACTTCGAGCGCCTGTCCGAGGTACTCATGCGCCACACCGGCTGGCAGGTGGTCGCCGTGCCCGGACTGGTGCCCGACGACGTGTTCTTCGAGCACCTAGCCCACCGGCGCTTTCCGGCCGGACAGTTCATCCGCCGCGCCGACCAGTTGGACTATCTGCAGGAGCCCGACGTTTTCCACGACGTCTTTGGCCACGTCCCGATGCTGATGCACCCGGTGATGGCCGACTTCATCCAGGCCTATGGACACGGTGGCCTGCGCGCGCAGCGCCTGGGCGCGCTGGACATGCTGGCCCGCGTGTACTGGTACACGGTGGAGTTTGGCCTGGTGCGAGAAAGCGGCGCGCTGCGCATCTACGGCGCAGGCATCGTGTCGTCTGCGTCCGAGAGCCGCTTTTGCCTGGAATCCCCCTCGCCCCACCGCCTGGGCTTCGATCTGGCGCGGGTGATGCGCACCCGCTACCGCATCGACGACTTTCAGCAAACCTACTTCGTGCTCGACCGTCTGGACGACCTGCTGCGGCTGGCCGAGATCGACTTCGCCCCGCTGTACGAACAAGTGAGCCGTTTGGACACTCTGAGCGCCGACGCGGTGCTGCCGCAGGATACGGTGATTACGCGGGGCGACGGGCGCTACCACCGACAGCGCGCGCTTGAGCTTCAGGATCGCTGATTCACAACTCTCGGGGCGCTCGCCGAGGCCGAGCCAGCAACAGCCACGCCAAAACCACGGACCGCGGAAAAGCCTTGGTAACCTGTGCGCCGCGCTGGCAACCAAGGGAAAACCCCTGTGGCGAAAATCACGAATTTTTTCTAACGATCGTTCGCTTCTAGGGCGCCATTGACTACCATAACGTTGCAGTATGCCGACCGGGCTGCAGTATGCCGACCGGGCCATACCGCCCCATCGTTTTTCGCGCACAACTTCAATCCAAGAGGAGTCTGTCGTATGCAAAAGAAAATTGTGGCTGCCCTGGCGCTGTGCGGCGCGGGCGTGGCAATGGCCCAGTCCGCCGGTACCAGCAAGGTGGAGCTGTGGGGTATCGTGGATGCCGCCGTGCGCCACACCAACAACGAAGGTGCCGGCAAGGATGGCCTGACGAGGATGATCGGTGGCGGCATGTCGCAAAGCCGCTGGGGTATCAATGTGGAGGAGGACCTGGGTAGCGGGTCCAAGGCCCTGGTGGTGCTGGAAAACCGTCTCAATGCCGATGACGGCAGTGTTTCCACCCCCTTCTTCCAACTGTCCTATCTGGGTCTGCAAGGCCCTTATGGCCGCCTGACTGCCGGACGTCAGTGGAACGTCCTGTTCGACGTGGTGACCAGCACCTACGCTTCGTTCCCGTACTCCCCCTACATGGAAGCCTACAAGCCTGAGTTGGGAATGGCCATGGGCGCGCGTACCAGCAACATGCTGAAGTACACCTTCGCAACGCCGGACCGCAGCTTCGTAGGCTCGCTGCAATATTCGTTTGACGAGAACAACGACACCAAGGCATTGGAAGCTGGCCTGCCTGCCTCGCAGGCGCAAGTGCCTGCCTTCGTTGCAGGCACCCTGGGTGGTGGCGCCTGGAAGACGGTTGGCGGCTACCTGCGCTACTCCGCGAGCGGGTTTGCCGTCGGCGGCGGCTACATGCGCACGACGCTGCCAGGCGGCACCGACGTAGACGCCTGGACTCTGGGCGGTTCGTACCGCACGGGTCCGTGGTACTTCAGTACAGGCTATGGCCTGAACAAGGCGAAATACGCTAAGGTGACCAACCCGATCCAGGGTTTCCGTAATACCGTCGACGGAGCGATCCTGGGGCAATTCTGGGCCGGCCAGACCAATGGCGGCTTCCAGCCGGGCGACGCCAACAAGCGCCAGCTGTTCAAGGTGGGCGTGGGCTATCAGCTGACTCCTCAGCTCAACCTGGGCGCGCACTACTTCCGCGGTAAGCAGTCGGGCTCGGCCACGGGTGCTTCCAACGGCAACGCCAACTTCTACGTGGCCGTGGCGGACTATGCCTTCAGCAAGCGCACCGATGCCTACTTCGGCGTGGACCACACCAGCATCAGCGGCGGCAGCGCGGTCGTGCTGGATCAGGCGAGCCGCGCACGCAGCCGTACCGGCATCACCGTGGGTGTCCGCCATCGCTTCTAACGCGTATTGAGTGGACAGGGGAAGGGTCCTTGTGGGCCCGCCACGATTTCAAACAACCTCCTTCGGGAGGTTGTTTTTTATGTGCGCCCGTGCCGGGCGCACATAAAAAAGCCGCGGCGTATTTTCCGCGGCTTCGGTCGTTCTGTGGATGCATGCGGCCCGATCGGGCCGCTGGGGACTCAGAACGTATGCTTCAGGCCGATGCCAAAGCGGCTGTCCGGAGTTTTGGCAATCGTACCGGCGCGGCCCGTGACGGCAGCGGCATTGGCGTCGAAGAAGCCGGCGTACGCCGTGGTCCGCTTGGACAGAGCGTAGGCAGCCGCCACGCTCCAGCCACGCTCGGCCTTGCCGCCGTCTTTCTTGCTCTGCGCGTAGCCAACCGACACGACCAGGTTGGTCGCGACCGGCACGTCGGCGCCGACCGACCACTCATCCACATCCTCGTTCTTGACGCGGCCGTAGGTGCCCAGCAGCTTGGCCACGCCCAGGTCGTAGGACGCGCCGAGGCGGGTGTACTTCTCGTTGGTCTGCTCGTCATCCTGATAACCCAGCGCGACGAACAGCGGGCCACCTTCGTACTTGACGTGGAAGGCCGACACACGGCTGTTGGCCACGCCTTCGCGCAGGTTGGTGCTGAACGCACCGCTGAAGCCACCGAACGACGGCGAAGCGTAGTAGAAGCCGTTGTTCGGGTTGAGGGTGTACCCGTACCAGCTTTGGAAGATCAGGGCAATCGGGCCCAGGAGGTAGGCGTTGAACGCCGCGTCGGTGGCGCCACTGATGTCGTCGTACGCGGTCCAGATCTTGCCCAGCTTGACCTCACCAAAACCACCGGAGAGGCTCAGGTAGGTTTGACGGTTAAAGCCAGGGCCGGCAGCGCCGTTGTCGAGGGCAATCCCTTGCTCGTACAGGAAGCCGGCCTTCAGACCGCCACCCAGATCTTCCTCGCCCTTGATGCCCCAACGGCTAAGGGAGACACCACCGCTGGTCACGCTGGTCAGCTTGGCGGAGGCGTTCTTGTCCTTGTGCAGAACCATGTCCGCAACACCGTACAGCGTCACGGACGACTGGGCCATGGCAGCGCCCGAGGCGGCCAACACGGCCAGCGCAATCAGAGTCTTCTTCATGAGGTTCACCTTTCGACGGGTTGAGGGTGTTCGCCGCATCCGGCAGGAATGCAGCACACAGCCCAATGGTAGTGGCATTTTCTTGACGATCAGGGTTTTCCCCCATTTTGGGCATCCCGTTCGTTGCAAAGCCGCAACACGCCCGGTCCTCAGACACCCCACCTCACGCCCCGCTCCAACAAAAAACCCGCTGCCGAAGCAGCGGGTTTCTCAGCCGTCAGACGACCGTCGATCAGAAGTTGTGGCGGATACCCAGACCGAAGCCGTTGACATTCTTGCCGACAGTGGCAGCATTGAACGCACCGTTCTTCTTCTTGCCGTCCTGCAGGTAAGCGGCGTAAGCGAAGGTGCGCTTGGACAGCGGGTACTTGGCTTCCAGCAGGAAGTCGGTGTCGTCGGCGTTCGTATCACGCGCGAATTCCGCCAACAGCGACACGGTGCCGAGCTTGACGGTACCGCCAATCACAAAGCCCTTCGCAACACCCGCTGGATCGGCCCACGCACCGGCCAGCTTGAAGCCGCCGAAGTCGTAGCTGGCGCCGAGGTGCTTGTTGCTGCCCGGCACGTTGGATTGTTTGTTATAGTCGAACGCCACCGACAGCGGGCCTTGCGCATAGCGCAACGACAGATCGTTGATCGCGCCCACACCGGCGTCACCCTTGAGCACATGACCGAACTGCACGGTCAGCCCGCTGAACGACGGCGAGGTGTACATGATCATGTCGCTGTAGCGAAAGCCGCGCACCGCAGCGCCGAACTGACTAAAGCCGGCCAAGTAGTTGGCATAGCCGGTCAGTGCCCAAGCCTCAGCGGTGTAGTACGCCGGGTTCAGACGACGACCCAGGCTCAGCTCGCCGAAGCCACCTGCCAGGGTCATGTAGGCAGCGCGCGAGAAGTAGTTGCCACCGCCACCGCTTTGGCCCGTCTTACCGTCGTCGAGCGACAGACCCGCTTCAAAGTTGAAGCCCGCCTTCAGGCCGCCACCCAGATCTTCCGTACCACGGATGCCCCAACGGGAGTTGCCGTTGTTCATCGTGGCCGAGCTGTTCAGTTGCAGCTTGCTGCCCGGGGCATTGGTGTCTTGCAAACCGATATCCGCCACACCATACAGGGTGACCGACGACTGGGCGAAGGCGGCTCCGGCAGCGGCCAAGGTAGCCAGGGCAATGAGGGTCTTTTTCATCGAAATCTCTCCAAGAGTTGTCCAGGGTTTGGAACAGGGGCCGGGGCAGACCCGACCGGCCTCCGTGGGGAAGCTGCCCCGTATTGCACCAGAAGTGGGCCAACGTGGGGATAGGTAAGCCCCGAAAAAGGGGCAAAACGTTGCAACCACGCAACACTCGACCCCAAACGCACACCCAAGGACCGCACCAGGCAAGCCCCAAGCCGCCCGCTCACCACAGCGGCCCCTCGTACCCCACCGTCAACGGTGCATGGTCGCTGAAGCGCTGCGCCTTATACACCTGCGCGCTGCGCGCGCGCTCGGCCAGCGCCGGCGTGGCCAACTGGTAGTCGATGCGCCAGCCCACGTTGTTGGCCCAGGCCTGGCCGCGGTGGCTCCACCAGGTGTAGCCCTCGCCTTCGGCGTCGGGGTACAGGCGGCGGTACACGTCCACCCAGGCGCCGCTGCCCAGTAGCCCGGTCATCCAAGCGCGCTCCTCGGGCAAAAAGCCGCTGTTTTTTTGGTTGCTGCGCCAGTTTTTCAAGTCGCGCTCGGTGTGGGCGATGTTGATGTCGCCGCACACCAGCGCCTCGCGCCCTTGCGCCAGGCGCGCCAGCACCGGCGCCACCTGGTCCAGAAAGCGAAATTTGGCTTGCTGCCGCTCCTCGCCCGACGAGCCACTGGGGAAATAGACGCTGACCACGCTCAGCCGCCGCGCGGGGGTGTCGAAGCGCAGCTCGATCCAGCGCCCTTCGTCGTCGAACTCTGGCACGCCGATGCCGGTGATGACGTCGCTGGGCTCGTGCCGGGTGTAGATGCCCACACCCGAGTAGCCCTTTCTCTTGGCGAAATGAAAATACCCGCGCAACCCCGCCAGGGTGTCATAACGACCCGCCATGTCGGCGGCCTGTGCCTTGAGTTCTTGCACGCACAGCAAGTCGGGGGCGGTGGCGGCGACCCAGTCGGGCAGGCCCTTGGCCACGGCCGAGCGGATGCCGTTGAGGTTGAGGGTGGTGATGCGCCACATAGGGCGCCTATCATGCCTGAACGCGGGTGGGCGGCTCGGGCAGGTGGGTGCTGCACGGCCTTTGCGCCCCATAATCAGCGCCATGAAGCGCAAGAAGCTGCCCATCGGCATCCAGACCTTCCGCGACATCCGCGAAGGGGGCTACTACTACGTCGACAAGACCGCGTTTGCGCACCGGCTGGCCAGAGGGTGTCAGGATTTTTGTGTGAGGGGCCTACCATGACGACTTCCAGGAGCCCCCATGCCACGCAAGAAGACCACCCCCGCCGCGAAGCCGGACGCCATTCTTCCCGACGAGCTGCTTGAGAAGCTGATCCCCGGACCGATGGACGCCGCCGGCGTCGAGGCCGTGTTCCAGAAGCTGAAGAAGGCCGTGATCGAGCGCGCCTTGGGGGCTGAGCTGGGCGTGCACTTGGCCAGCCCCGAGGGCGGCTGCGGGAACCATCGCAACGGCCGCAGCGGCAAGACCGTGCTGACCGACGGCGGGCCGCTGCGGATCGAGGTGCCCCGCGACCGGGCCGGCAGCTTCGAACCGCAGCTGATCCCGAAGCATGAGCGCCGGTTTGCCGGCTTTGACGACCGGATCATCTCGATGTATGCCCGCGGCATGTCGGTGCGCGAGATTCAGGGCCATCTGGCCGAGATGTACGCCATCGAGGTGTCAGCGGAGTTCATCAGCGCCGTCACCGACGCGGTGATGGCCGAGGTGGGGGCCTGGCAGGCCCGGCCGCTGGAGCCGATGTACCCGGTGGTGTTCTTCGATGCCCTGCGGGTGAAGATCCGCGAGGACGGCGTGGTGCGCAACAAGGCGGTGTATCTGGCCTTGGGCGTGCTGCCGGACGGGACCCGCGACATTCTGGGGCTTTGGATCGAGAACACCGAAGGCGCGAAGTTCTGGATGAAGGTGTTCAACGATCTCAAGACCCGCGGGGTCACGGACCTGCTGATCGGCGTGGCCGACGGCCTGAAGGGCCTGCCGGAGGCACTGGAGGCGGTGTTTCCGGCCACGACCCTGCAGACCTGCATCGTGCACCTGATCCGCAACAGCCTCGACTATGCGAGCTGGAAGGACCGTAAGGCGCTGGCCGCGGCGATCAAGCCGATCTACACCGCACCGAGCGCGGAGGCCGCCGAGCGCGCGCTGGACGCGTTCGAGGCAGGGCCGTGGGGCCAGCGCTTCCCGACCGTGGTCGCGGCCTGGCGGCGGGCGTGGAGCCGGGTGATCCCGTTCTTCGCGTTCCCGCCCGAAGTGCGGCGGATCATCTACACCACCAACGCCATCGAGAGCGTGCATTCGCGGTTACGCAAGATCATCAAGAGCCGCGGGCACTTCCCAAGCGACGAGGCGGCCACCAAGCTGATCTGGCTGGCCTTGCGCAACATCACCGCGGACTGGAAGCGGGCGAGCAAGGAGTGGAAATCGGCGATGAACCAGTTCGCGATACTATACGGCGACCGCTTCACCCTCGCACCACGCTGAACGACACGAGGACAGATTCAGAAACCGCCCCACACACAAAAAACAGGACATCCCCGGCTGGCCACCACAGGCAAGTACTACTTCCTCTCGCGCCCGCGGCGCTTCGGCAAATCGCTCTTTTTGGACACGCTCGCCGAACTCTTCGCCGGCAACGAGCCGCTCTTTCGCGGGCTGTATTGCCACGACAAGTGGGATTGGGGGAAGAAACATCCCGTCATTCGGATCAGCTTCGCCGAAGGGCGGCTGGAGAGCCGAGAGCAACTGGATGAGCGCATTCGCGAACTGCTCGACAACCACCAGCGCTCCCTTGGAATCCACTGCGAGCACCGCTCCATCCCGGGCAGCTTTGGCGAGCTCATCGAGCGGGCCACGCAAAAATACGGCCAACGCGCCGTCGTCTTGGTCGATGAATACGACAAGCCCATCCTCGACAACCTCACCGACCCCGACATCGCCCGCGCCATGCGCGATGGGCTGATGAACCTCTACTCGGTGATCAAGGACCAGGATGCCCACATTGAGTTTGCCTTTCTCACCGGGGTCTCCAAGTTGAGAACAGCGTCGATCTTCTCGGGCCTGAACAACCTCAACGACATCACGGTCGATGCGGCCTACTCGGCCATCTGTGGCTATACGGAAGCGGATGTCGATACCGTCTTCGCGCCGGAACTGGAAGGACTCGACCGCCAGGCGATCCGCGACTGGTACAACGGCTACAACTGGTTGGGGGATTCGGTCTACAACCCCTTCGATCTATTGCTGTTCTTCCAGGAACGCGTCTTTCGCCCCTACTGGTTCGAGACGGGCACGCCGACGTTCCTCATCGACGTGTTGACGCAGCGCGGCTGCTTCACCCCGGAGCTGGCGTCGCTGCGGGCGGATGACGAGCTGCTCAACAGCTTCGATGTCGAGGGCATGACCACCGAGGCGCTGCTGTGGCAGACCGGCTATCTGACGTTTCGCAGCCAGCGCCGCACTGGCGCGCGCATCGAGTACACCTTGGGCTACCCCAACCTGGAGGTCGAAAGCGCCCTCAACGACGCGCTGGTCAAGGCGCTGGTGGGTGCGCCGTCGGCGGCGGGACGGGCGATCAGTCGGCTCTACGACGTGCTGCACGCGGGTGACCTATCGGGCCTCAGAACCCATATCGACAGCCTCTACGCCGCCATCCCGCACGACTGGTACCGCAACAACCCGATCGCGCAGTACGAGGGCTACTGGGCCAGCGTCTTCTACAGCCACATCGCGGCGCTGGGGCTGGATTTGATCGCCGAAGACGTGACGAGCCAAGGCCGTATCGACCTCACGGTCAAACTGCCTGAGCGGATCTACCTGTTCGAGTTCAAAGTGGTCGAGCTGGAGCCGGAAGGGAAGGCCCTCGCGCAACTGAAAACCAAAGACTACGCCGCCAAGTACCGCGCTGCGCGCGTGCCCATCCACCTGGTGGGCATCGAGTTCAGCAAGGAGAGCCGACGGGTGGTGGGGTTCGAGGCCGAGACGGGCGGTTGACGTGTCTTGGGGTTGGCGCGGCTGGGCGCATGCCGCATCTTGTCGGGCGCTTTCGCGATGATGCGGCCAATGGTGGAGACAGTGGGTCGCGCGATGCCATGCCTGGCGCACCTAGGGCCAAGGAGCACGTGGAGTTTGGTCTTGCCGAGATTGGGTTATAGCGTGCGCAGGCGGCGGATCTCCATCACCAGCCTGGGGTCGGTCTTGGGGGTTCGGCGCTTTTTGGGCGCGCAGGACTTCGCTGCCAGGGAAGCCGGGTTGCCGCCTTGGGCTTTGAGGGTGGCCTTCCAGCGGTAGAGCGTGCGGCGCGAGACACCGAAGGCGTCACGGGTCGCGGCCAGTCCGTGCTTGTCGAAGAAACGAAGAATTTCAAGAACGGGGTGGATTTGCATGGCACTCCTCCTGATTCATAGGAGTGCCAAAGATTTCTGAGCTTATGCTCGTTATCGCGCACTACGAATGCCATCCTTCCCGGCCCTTTCGCGAAGCACAGCGCGCCCATCTGGTTTAGCCTACAGCACGGCTTCAAGCCCCTTGCGTTCGATCAGGTTGAGAAGTTTCAAGGACGGACCACTGGGCTTCTTGTCACCCACCTCCCACTTTTGCACCGTTGACAGGCTGGTGTTCAGCACGGCGGCGAGCACGGCCTGGCTGATACGCGCCCGCTCACGCAGGGACTTGATCTTTTGCGGGGGCATCTCGTGGACATCGAGATGGCACAGCGCATCGAACTCGCCCATACGGCGCTTGCTGATCAGTCCTGCGCTGTACAGCCCACGCGCGGTCTCGTGCATTTCATCCAGAATTCGACTCTTACGTTTCGTCGTTGCCATGACACACCTCCACGATCTCGCCCGCCATCAGAGCGGTCGCCAGTTGCCGATCATCGAAACCCAACAGTTCCTTTGCCATCTCCCGGAACACCTTCAATTCGTCCTGGTCGATGTTGGCGCGCTCGTTCTTGCCGAACCCGTACAGAAAAAACCACCGCTCAGCCAGCTTGGTCGCCACGATGGTCCTCGCTCCGCCCCGCTTGCCCTGGCCAGCCAGTGCAACCCGCTTCTTGACCACATGGCCGCCTAAGTCCGCGTCGACAAGGCCCTGACTCATCTCGGCGACGGCTTCCCACAAGGCTTCGTCGGTCAAACCGGACTTCGCCATCCAGCGGGTGAAGGTGCGGGTTCGGAATACCCTTCTCATAAAAAGTATACCACTTAGTGCAATAGATTGCCAGTCAATGTATGAGTCCAGTACCTTTGGCACTCGGGTTGATGTTGCAGGAGGAAGGATAGCGGGGATTGCTGGCCGAGGGTGTGGTGCGGACGCTCGGCGTTGTAGAAGACCTGACCTTGCCCCTGGAAACCGGATCCCTTGCTGAGTGGTTGAATACAGGCAAGGAGAACGGAAGTGACGAAGGCAACGAGAGCGCGCTACACGCTGGAGTTCAAGCTGGAAGCGGTCAGGCTGGTCAAGGCTGGCCAGAGCATGGCGGCGACGGCGAAGATCCTGGGCATTGCGCAACAGACGCTGCACAACTGGATCCGTGCGGACCGAGACGGTCGTCTGGCGGGGGCTGGAAGCAAGCCGGTGAGCCCAGAGCAGATGGAGATCGCCAGGCTGCGCGCGGAGCTGGCGCGGGTCAAGATGGAGCGCGACATCCTGGGAAAAGCGACGGCGTACTTCGCGAAGGAGCGGGGGTGAAGTACGCCTGGATCGAGCGTAACCGCAAGCGCTGGCCCGTGTCGGTGGCGTGCGCAGTTCTGGGGGTGAGCCCCAGTGGGTACCACGACCACCGTGTGCGCCAGGCACGACCACGACGTGGGATCAGCAACGATGCTCTGCTGGTTCATATCCGAGCGATCCATGCCGAAACGCGTGGCGAGTACGGCTGGCCGCGGATCTGGAAGGAACTGCTGGCACGCGGCATTCGGGTGGGTAAGGAGCGCGTTCGCAAGCTCATGAGCCTGCACGGCATCCGCGCCCGAGGCAAGCGCAAGTTCAAGGCTACGACCGACAGCAACCACAAGCTGCCGGTGGCGCCGAACCTTGTGGATCGGCAGTTCAAGCCGGCCACGCCGAACGCCGTGTGGACGAGCGACATCACGTATGTGGCCACCGACGAGGGCTGGCTGTACCTGGCGGTGATCATCGACCTGTTCAGCCGCCAGGTCGTGGGCTGGTCGATGCAGCCGCACATGCGGCGCGAGCTGGTGATTGACGCGTTGCACATGGCCTGGTTCCGCCGCCATCCGCCGCCGGGACTGATATGCCACAGCGATCGCGGCAGCCAATACTGCAGTGCCGACTTCCAGAAGGCGCTGACCGGCTACGGCATGCGCAGCTCGATGAGTCGCAAGGGGAACTGCTGGGACAATGCGCCCACGGAAAGCCTGTGGGGCTCGCTCAAGGTGGGCAGGCTGCACGGCAAACGCTTCAAGACCCGGCGCGACGCCATGGACGAGATCGTCGACTGGCTGACGTTCTACAACCACCGGCGGCTTCATTCGTCGTTGGGCTATGTCAGTCCGATGCAATTCGAACGGGCTTGGCTTGCCGCCCAGAAAAGGCAGGCTGCGTAACGGTCTCAGCTATGGGATCCGGAACTCGCGGGCAAGGTCACCCAACCGGTAAATTACCCCCCCCCGCCGCCCCCCCTTGAGCGCCAATGCCATCGTGACCGCTGTCACCCACGGGAAACACTGCCCAGCCTGGGCGTAGGTGCCACTTGTCCTGACTGATGGGAGAGCGCAAGCGCAAGCTCAAGATCAGCGACGTCGCCCGAGACACGGGCTTGCACCGCAACACCGTGGCGTTGCTCTACCACGAGACGGCGACGCGGGTCGATCTTCCCGCAGTCGAGGCCCTGTGCCGTTACTTCGGCATCCAAGTCGGTGACCTGTTCGAAGTCGTCGACAATGCTGCTGAGGGTACGTGATCGACACGACGGCATGCCGAAGGCGACGCCCGGCTACTGGTGGCGCACTATCTAGCGATAGCGATGGGCCATCGAGCCTATGGTCGAAAATCAGAGCAGTCCCAGCCTGCTCGGGCCACGGTTGGGCCACGAATGGGCCACGCGTTTGGCGGCACGCTTTACCCGGACCACAAGTCTTTTTTTCGGCGCAGCCTCCGCGGACACATTGCGCCGGTTGCACAACTCCGTCATGCGTATTCGCCAGGAGCGGTTGGATGCGCGTAACCCATTGATTTGGCGCGGCTGGCGGGGATCGAACCCACGACCTTTGGCTTCGGAGGCCAAACAACACACGTGACACCAATGTACGTACAACGGCCCTGCGTGCTTTTAATCTATATTTTTCAGCGTCTTGCACTGCCCCTACATCGCAGGCAAAGATCCCTTGTGAATAACTTTACGTCATTTGACGACACAGTTTCTTGTTAAGGAAGGTCTGCAAAACCTTCCTGCCAGACTGCCGGGATGGGACAATAGCGACATGAAGCAGATGAGTCTGGAGGCGCCGATGTATACGGGCTTTGAGCTGCGCGCCAAGCGCACCCGCAAGCGTGCGTTTTTGGAGCAGATGGACCGTGTGGTGCCGTGGGCAGAGTTGGTCGCACTCATCGAGCCGTATGCGCCGAAGGCGGGTCCCAAGGGTGGGCGGCCACCCTTTGCGGTAGAGAAGCTGCTGAGGATTCATTTTTTGCAGCAGTGGTTTGGTCTGTCGGACCCGGCGGTGGAGGAAGCCTTGTACGACACGCCGCTGCTGGCGAGCTTTGTTGGTCTGGACCTGGGGGTGGATGTCGTGCCGGATGAGAGCACCATCCTGCGCTTTCGCCACCTGCTGGAGCAACACGGCCTGAGCCAGCGTATCCTCGAGACGGTCAATCGCATCCTGACCGAGCGTGGCCTCATGCTCAAGAGCGGCACCATCGTGGATGCCACGCTCATTGCTGCTCCCAGCTCGACCAAGAACGCCCGCCGTGAGCGCGACCCTGAGATGCACCAGACGAAGAAGGGCAACCAGTGGTACTTCGGCATGAAAGCGCACGTTGGGGTCGACGCCGAGACAGGGCTGGTACACACGGTGGTGGCCACCGCTGCCAACGTCTCGGATGTGACGCAGGCGCATCGGCTCTTGCACGGGCAAGAGACCGACGTCTTTGCCGATGCGGGCTATCAGGGAGTGGACAAGCGAGCGGAAAACCAGGGCAAGCAAGTCGCTTGGCACGTGGCCATGCGGCCGGGCAAGCGCCGGGCATTGGACAAGCGCACTTTTCTTGGCCAGGTGATGGATGCCTTGGAACGCACCAAGGCGCGCATTCGTGCCAAGGGTGAGCATCCGTTTCGGGTACTCAAATGCCAGTTTGGCTACCGCAAGACGCCCTATCGAGGCTTGGCCAAGAACGGCGCGCAGCTCAACGTCCTGTTTGCGCTGGTCAATCTGTGGCTGGCGCGCAAAGCCTTGCTGGCTGCGACGGGATAAGTGCGCCCGCAGTGGGCTCACTGGGGCCGGATGAGGCTGCAGAGGGCCCACGAAGGGGCTTGCTGGAGCCCAAGAACCGTTCAGCATCTGTTTCGATCCCATCCTACGAAACGATATTGACCCTGAACTCGTCGCCACGAACGAGTGGGCGGGGTAGTGCAGAGGTTCCTTAACGATATTTTTTGCATCTCTGACCACAAGCTCGCCGCGCTTTTTTGGCTTCCTCGGACGAGGGATACGATTTGAGGAGCAGTCAGCGCACGGACCCAGGCGCGCCGCCCCTGGGCCCGTGGGGAGAATGAGGCTTGTCGTGCACCAGCGGATCGACCCGAGCAGCTCGCGCATGGGGGCCACGCACTCAGCACAGAATTCTTCCTCCCGCTCGGACGTGGCGTTTCTGTCCTCTCTTGACCGAGCGCCATTGCTGGTGCCGCACCCGCGTCTATCTCTCGGTGGACTGCGTCCCTTCAGTGCGCACCGCCCACTGCGGCAAGGGGCGGTGACATAATCACTGCGTGCAACGCCAAAAGCTCCCCATCGGCATCCAGACCCTGCGCGAGATCCGCGAGGAGGGCTACTACTACGTCGACAAGACGGCGTTTGCGCACCGGCTGGCTGCCAGTGGCAAGTACTACTTCCTCTCGCGCCCGCGCCGCTTTGGCAAAAGCCTCTTTCTCGACACGCTGGCCGAGCTCTTCGCCGGCAACGAGCCGCTCTTTCGCGGCCTGTTCGTACACGACAAGTGGGACTGGAGCCGCAAGCACCCGGTGATCCGCTTGAGCTTTGGCGGTGGGCGGCTGCACGACGGGCGGGGGCTGGACGAACACATCCACGCCCTGCTCGATGACAACGCGCAGCGCCTGGGGGTGGAGCTACCCCCACCGCCGCAAGACGTGCACCTGCGCTTCAAGCGCCTGATCGAGCGCGCGGTCGCGCACCATGGCCAGCGTGCCGTGGTGCTGGTCGATGAATACGACAAACCGATCCTGGACAACTTGAGCGACCCCGAAGTGGCACGAACCCTGCGCGAGGGGCTGCGCAATCTGTACTCGGTGATCAAAGACAGCGACGCGCACATCCGCTTTGCGTTTCTGACCGGCGTGTCCAAAATCAGCAAGGTCTCGATCTTCTCAGGGCTGAACAACCTCAACGACATCACGGTCGATGCGGCCTACTCGGCCATTTGTGGCTACACCGAGACTGATCTCGATACGGTCTTCGCACCGGAGCTGCAGGGGCTGGACCGGCAAGCCATTCGCGACTGGTACAACGGCTACAACTGGCTGGGCTAGGCGGTCTACAACCCGTTCGACCTGCTGCTGCTGTTTGACAAACGCGAATTCCGCCCCTACTGGTTCGAGACCGGCACGCCGACCTTTTTGGTCGAGTGGCTGCGCCGCCACCGCACCTTCACGCCCAAGCTCGAGCGCCTGTTTGCCACCGACGAACTGCTGTCGGCCTTTGATGTGGAGCACATGCGCGCGGAGGCCCTGCTGTGGCAGACGGGTTATTTGACGTTTGCCGAGCGCCTAAGCGGCCCCGGCCTGCCCGAGTATTACCTGCGACTGCCCAACCAGGAAGTGCGTACGGCGCTCAACCACGCGCTGTTGCACGCCTGGTTGCCCCCGGATGGAGACTGGGCCGCCGGGGTGCGGTTCCTGCGCGAAGCGCTGCAGCGCGCCGATGCCAGCGCCCTGCGCCACCACTTGGAAAGCCTCTACGCCGCCATCCCGCACGACTGGTACCGCAACAACCCCATCACGCAGTACGAGGGCTACTGGGCCAGCGTCTTCTACAGCCACTTGGCCGCGCTGGGCCTGGAGCTGATTGCCGAAGACGTCACCAACCAGGGCTGCATCGACCTCACCGTGAAACTCCCTGAGCGCATCTATCTGTTCGAGTTCAAGGTGGTGCCCGACCAGGCCACCGGGCAGGCGCTGGCGCAGCTGCGGGCCAAGGCTTATGCGGACAAATACCGCGCCGATGGCCGGCCGCTGCATCTGGTCGGCATCGAGTTCAGCCGCCAGCAGCGCAATGTGGTGGGGTTCGAGGTCGAGACGCGCTAGGGCCTGTTAACACTACGTGCTAACATACTGCGCATGGAACTTACGCCTGCGCAATTCGCGCGTATCGAGGATTGCCTGCCGCGGCAGCGGGGCAATGTGTCGCTGGACAACCTTCAAGTGCTCAACGCGATCCTGTTCGTGGCCGAAAATGGCTGCAAGTGGCGGGCCCTGCCCAAGCGGTTCGGCAACTGGCACACGATCTACACGCGGATGAACCGGTGGGCCAAGGCCGGGGTCCTGGATCGGGTCTTCGAGCGCATGCAGGCCGAACAGCTGCTCCGGGTGCGGCTGGAGGCGGTCAGCCTGGACAGCACGATCGTCAAGGTCCACCCGGACGGCACCGGCGCACGAAAAAAAACGGCCCGCAGGCCATCGGCCGCTCCCGCGCAGGCTGGACCACCAAAATTCATATGGCTGCCGCGGATTCCCGCTGCGCGTTAGCCTTCTCGCTTTCGCCGGGCCAGGCGGGCGATGCCCCAGCCGGTCGCGCCCTGCTGCATGCCCTGCCACCCCTGAGCGCGCGCTGCCATCTGGTCATGGATCGCGCCTACGAGGGCAATGAAACCCGGCAGCTCGCGCTGGATCTGGGCCTGGATCCGGTCGTGCCCCCGCATCCGCTGCGGGCCCAGCCATGGGCGTACAACACCGAGATCTACAAGCGCCGCAACGAAATCGAGCGCCTGTTGCGCCGTCTGAAAGGGTTCCGCCGCATCTTCAGCCGCTTCGACAAGCTCGACGTCATGTTCGCGGCCTTCATCCACTTCGCACTGATCGTCGAATCGTTGCGATAGTGTTAACAGGCCCTAGGTGGGGGCACCCGTCCGCTTTTCCATCTCCGGAGCCGACGCCGCCGTACGGCTCTTCTTAGGCCCTTTCCATGGTGCACAACAGGGGGTGCTGGTGCAGTCTTGAATATTCGTTCACCTGCGCCACCTTCGACTCTGCGATCTCGCGGGTGAACACGCCGCAGACGCCGCGACCGCGCGTGTGCACGTGGAGCATGATCTGCGTCGCCTGTTCGATGTTGAGCGGGAAGAAACGCATCAGGACTTCCACCACGAAGTCCATCGGCGTGTAGTCGTCGTTCAGCAGCACCACCGAGTACAGCGGCGGACGCGCGAGCTCCGGCTTGCCGGTCTCCACGAGTACGCCGTGGTGATGTTCGTGCTCGGTTTTCTTTGACATGCGAACCAGTATACGAAGCGTGAGCGCGGCCGACGGTGCGCGCAAGCGGCGTGGACGGGCTCCCGGTTTCCCCGCACAATCGTTCAGCCAACCGGAGACACCGCCATGCGCCCTGCCGTCGTCCTTGCCGTGCTCGCAACCCTCTGTCTCGCTCCGGTGGCGGCCGCCGCCGCCGAGCCCGACCCTCTCATCGGCCGCCAGCTCAAATCCCTTGATTACCAGTACGAAATCGACGACGACGGCGATTACCAGCTCGTCTTCGAACTGGACGACGGCCGTACCCAGCTCGTGTTCGTGCGGTCGACCTTGGAGAGCTTCGGCTCGGTGCGTGTGCGCGAGATCTGGTCGCCCGGCTACGAATCCAAGGGCTCCGACCTGCCGGCCGCGGTGGCCAACCGCCTGCTGGCCGACAGCCAGGACAGCAAGCTCGGCGGCTGGGTGAAGCAGGACAAGTACGGCGTGTTCGTGGTCAAGATCCCGGCCGACGCCGATGCCGAGACCCTCGACGACGCCATGGCAGCCGCCTTCCGCACGGCCGACCAGATGGAAGCCGAGCTGACGCCCGGCAAGGACGCGTTCTGAGGTGAGCTACCGGGAGGGCCGCTTCTGGCAGCCGGACGTGACCGTCGCCACGATCGTCGTGGACGGCGGGCGGCTGCTGATGGTCGAGGAGGCGGTGCGCGGGGCGCTGGTGCTGAACCAGCCGGCCGGGCACCTGGAACCCGACGAGACCCTGCTGCAGGCGGCCCGCCGCGAGACGCTCGAGGAAACCGGCTGGGAGGTCGAGCTCACCGCGTTCGTCGGCGCCTACCAGTGGAAGGCGCCGGACGGACCGGACGGTCCCGGCCGGCACTACCTGCGGTTCGCCTTCGCCGCGGTGCCGGTGCGGCACGACTCCGTCCGCACCCTCGACGAGGGCATCGTCCGCGCGCTGTGGATGACCCCCGCCGAGCTGCGCGATGCCCGCCCGCGCCACCGCAGCCCGCTGGTCTGGCAGGCGGTCGCCGACTTCCTGGGCGGGCAGCGCCACCCGCTGCACCTGGCTCGCCACCTCGCATGAGCGGGGTGCGCACGATCGTCGGCATCTCGGGCGGCGTCGATTCCTCGGTCGCCGCCCTGCTGCTGCGCGACGCCGGCGAACCCGTCGCCGGCCTGTTCATGAGCAACTGGGCCGACGACGGCAGCGGCGACTGCCGCGCCGAGGACGACCGCCGCGACGCCGTGGCGGTGTGCGGGCGCCTGGGCATTCCGATCCACTTCCGCGATTTCTCGCGCGAATACCGGGACGGCGTGTTCGCGCATTTCCTCGCCGAGTACGCCGCCGGACGCACGCCCAATCCGGACGTGCTGTGCAACCGCGAGATCAAGTTCAAGCATTTCCTCGACGCCGCGCACGCGCTCGGCGCCGGGTTCATCGCCACCGGGCACTACGCCCGGGTGGAGCGCCGCGGCGACCGCCACCTGCTGCTGCGCGCGGTCGACCGCAGCAAGGACCAGAGCTACTTCCTGCACCAGCTCGGCCAGGCGCAACTGGCCGCCACCCGCTTCCCGCTCGGCGGCCTGCTCAAGCGCGAGGTGCGCCGCATCGCCGCCGAGGCCGGTCTGCCGACCGCGGCCAAGCGCGACTCGACCGGCATCTGTTTCATCGGCGAACGCGACTTCCGCGAGTTCCTGTCGCGCTACCTGCCCGCCCGCGCGGGCGAGATCCGCACCCCGGCGGGCGACCGCATCGGCGAGCACCCGGGGGTGTTCTACTTCACCCTCGGCCAGCGCGAAGGGCTGAACATCGGCGGCGTGCGCGGCTATGCCGCGGCGCCGTGGTACGTGGTCGGCAAGGACGTGCGAGGCAACGTGCTGTACGTCGACCAGGGCGCGGACAGCCCGTACCTGCGTTCGCGGCGCCTGTGGTCGGAGCCCGCGCACTGGATCGCCGGCCAGCCGCCCGCGTCCGTGTTCCGCTGCTCGGCCCAGACCCGCTATCGCCAGGCGGACGAGCCCTGCGAAGTCCGGGTGAACGACGACGGCCGGCTTGAAGTCCGCTTCGACCGCCCGCAACGTGCGGTCACCCCCGGCCAGTCGGTCGTGCTGTACGACGGCGAGATCTGCCTCGGCGGGGCGGTGATCGAACGAACCGACGCTCCGCTGGAGCAACGCTTGGGAGCACATGCCGCATGACGCCTGGCCCGTCGCGACCGCAACCGATGTCCGAGCGCGCGCTGGCGCTGGCCGGACTCGTCCAGGCGCTGGCCCAGGTGCGCCGCATCGCCGAGACCGGCCAGGCCCACGCCGCCACCCTGGCGACCGCGATCGATTCGGTGTTCCGCTTCCAGGCGCCCAGCACCGCCGCGGTGTACGGCGGCGCCGAGCGCGTGCGCGACGGGCTGGTGCTCCTTCGCGATTACTTCGAAAGCCGCGGCCGGGACGAGCAGTTGCCGCGTCTGGCCCTGTCCGTGCTGCAACTGGAACGGCGGTTCGCGCAGGACGAGGACATGATGCGGCGGGTCCGGGAGGGACTGCAGGCGCAGACCGCGCGCGCCGCGCAGCTCGGCGGCACGCATCCGGACGTGCTGTCCGCGCTCGGCGCGCTCTACGCCGACACCCTGAGCCACCTGCGTCCGCGCGTGCTCGTGCAGGGCAATCCGCATTACCTCGGACAGCCCGGGGTGGTCGCCGAAGTGTGCGCCGTGCTGCTCGCCGCCGTGCGCTCGGCCATGCTCTGGCGGCAGCTCGGCGGCAGCCTGTGGGACCTCACGCTGCGGCGCCGCGCGCTGCTGGAAGCGGTGCGCGCGCACCTCGGCTGAGACCGCGCAGGCGTGCCGATCGCTGCAGGAAGGTCGCCATTTCCGGCATAATTGGGCGCTTGACGCCGGCGCCGTCTCCGCGCGCCGCGCGCCCCCCCTCCTCGCTGCAGCCACGGAGCCCCACATGGCCGACTCCTTCGCCACCCGCGCGCATCTCGACCTCAACGGCAAGACCTACACCTACTACAGCCTGCCGAAACTGGCCCAGCGATTCGATCTGGCGAAGCTGCCGTACTCGATGAAGATCCTGCTGGAGAACCTGCTCCGGCACGAGGACGGCATCACCGTGCTGCCCGAGCACATCGAGGCGGTCGCGAAGTGGGATCCGCTGAAGGAGCCGGACACCGAGATCGCGTTCATGCCCGCCCGCGTGGTGCTGCAGGACTTCACCGGCGTGCCCTGCGTGGTCGACCTCGCCGCGATGCGCGACGCGGTGACGCGGCTCGGCGGCAACCCGGCCCAGATCAATCCGCTGATCCCGTCCGAGCTGGTGATCGACCACTCGGTGCAGGTCGACGTGTTCGGCCGTCCGGACGCGCTCGACCTCAACGGCAAGATCGAGTTCGAGCGCAACAAGGAGCGCTACAGCTTCCTGCGCTGGGGCCAGAAGGCGTTCCGCAACTTCAAGGTGGTGCCGCCCAACACCGGCATTGTGCACCAGGTGAACCTCGAGTACCTCGCGCGCGTGGTCGTCGAGCGCGAAGTGGACGGCGTGCTGCAGGCGTTCCCGGACACCGTGTTCGGCACCGACTCGCACACCACCATGATCAACGGCATCGGCGTGCTCGGCTGGGGCGTCGGCGGCATCGAGGCGGAAGCGGCGATGCTCGGCCAGCCCTCGTCGATGCTGATTCCGCAGGTGGTCGGCTTCAAGCTGACCGGCCGGCTGCCGGAGGGCTCCACCGCCACCGACCTCGTGCTCACCGTCACCCAGATGCTGCGCAAGCTCGGTGTGGTCGGAAAGTTCGTCGAGTTCTTCGGCGACGGCCTGCAGCACCTGCCGCTGGCCGACCGCGCCACCATCGCCAACATGGCGCCCGAGTACGGCGCCACCTGCGGCATCTTCCCGATCGACGCCGAGGCGCTGAACTACCTGCGCCTGTCCGGCCGTCCGGAGGCGCAGATCGCGCTGGTCGAGGCCTACGCCAAGGCGCAGGGCCTGTGGCACGAGCCCGGCCAGGCGGAAGCGCAGTACTCCGCGGTGCTGCATCTCGACCTCGGCGACGTCAAGCCGTCGCTGGCCGGCCCGAAGCGCCCGCAGGACCGCGTGCTGCTGCAGGACGTGCAGGCCAACGCGCGCGACGCGATCGCCGGCCTCACCGCCAAGCGCACGCCGAAGGCGGCGGTCGAGACCATGGCCGCCGAGGGCGGTGCGCAGCCGCAGGCCGCGCACCTGGCCGCCCGTCCGATCTCGAAGCTGCGCATCCAGGACCAGGACTGCGAGCTCACCGACGGCTCGGTGGTGATCGCCGCGATCACCTCCTGCACCAACACCTCCAACCCGGCGGTGATGCTCGGTGCCGGCCTGCTCGCGCGCAACGCCGCGCGACTGGGCCTGAAGGCCAAGCCGTGGGTCAAGACCTCGCTCGCACCGGGCTCGCGGGTGGTCACCGACTACCTGAAGAAGGCCGGCGTGCTCGACGATCTGGAGAAGCTCGGCTTCTACGTGGTCGCCTACGGCTGCACCACCTGCATCGGCAACTCCGGCCCGCTGCCGGACGAGGTCTCGCGCGCGATCGCCGAGAACGACCTCGTGGTCGCCTCGGTGCTGTCGGGCAACCGCAACTTCGAGGGCCGCGTGCACCCCGAGGTGAAGATGAACTACCTCGCCTCGCCGCCGCTGGTGGTCGCCTACGCGATCGCGGGCACGGTCGACATCGACCTGAGCAAGGACCCGCTGGCGCACACGCCCGACGGCAAGCCGGTCTATCTGCGCGACATCTGGCCGAGCAACAAGGAGATCGGCGACGTCATCGCCGCGACCATCGGCCCGGAGATGTTCGCCAAGAACTACGCCGACGTGTTCAAGGGCGACACCCGCTGGAACCAGATCGAATCGCCGGAGGGCGAGTCGTACAAGTGGGACGCCTCGTCGACCTACATCAAGAACCCGCCCTATTTCGACGGCATGAGCATGAACGTCGGCACCATCGACGACGTGCACGGCGCGCGCGTGCTGGGTCTGTTCGGCGACTCGATCACCACCGACCACATCTCCCCGGCCGGCAGCATCAAGAAGGACTCGCCGGCGGGCCGCTACCTGATCTCGCGCGGCGTGCAGCCGGCCGACTTCAACAGCTACGGCTCGCGCCGCGGCAACGACGAAGTGATGGTGCGCGGCACCTTCGCCAACATCCGCATCAAGAACCTGATGCTGGGCGGCGAGGAAGGCGGCAACACGATCTACTTCGGCAAGGACGGCTCGCGCGAGAAGCTGGCGATCTACGACGCGGCGATGAAGTACAAGGCCGACGGCGTGCCGCTGGTGGTGATCGCCGGCAAGGAATACGGCACCGGCTCCTCGCGCGACTGGGCGGCCAAGGGCACCAAACTGCTGGGCGTGAAGGCGGTGATCGCCGAGAGTTTCGAGCGCATCCACCGCTCCAACCTGGTCGGCATGGGCGTGTTGCCGCTGCAGTTCCTCGACGGCCAGAACGCGCAGACGCTCGGCCTCGACGGCACCGAGACCTACGACATCGTCGGCCTCGCCGACGGCCAGTCGAAGACCGCCACCGTCATCGCCCGCAAGGCCGACGGCGGCGAGGTCCGCTTCGAGGTGCGCGTGCTGCTGCTGACGCCGAAGGAAGTCGAATACTTCCGCCACGGCGGCATCCTGCATTACGTGCTGCGCCAGCTCGCCGCGAAGAAGGCCGCCTAAGCTGCTGCGGATCGGGCGGTCGCGCCATGTCACGCCATAGGGCACTTCTCGAAACCTCCCTAACCGTTGTCGCCAGTGAGCCGGCATGATGTCGCCCATGATCACCCCGCGCATCAAGCCCTCGTCCTTCTGGCGCTCTCAGCCCGGCGCTGACCTGTTCGTGCAAGACCAACGCCAAGCCAAGCTCGGCGGCTTCATCGCCAACCTGGCAGCAATGGACGAACTGATCGACTTCGCGGCCATTGCCGCCCGGGTCGACACCGCCTGCCCTCGCGCTGACCGTAGCAAAGGCGGGCGCCCGCCGTACCCCACCGAGGTGATGGTGCGGCTGCTGTTCATCCAGTCGCTGTACAACCTCAGCGACGAGGACTGCGAGTACCAGGTGCTGGACCGCATGAGCTTGCCGCACTTCTGCCGCCTGGACGCAGCACTGCACATCCCCGATGCGCGCACGCTGTGGAGTTTCAAGCAGCGCTTGGCCCAAGGCGGTCTGGGCGGCCGCGCCATCTTCGAGGCGGTGAGCCTGCAGTTGCAGCAGCACGGCTACATCCCGCGCGGCGGGCAGATCGTGGATGCCAGCATCGTGCAGGCACCGCTCACCCAGGCGAACAAGGACGAGCGCGAAGCGCTCAACGAAGGCCGCAGGCCCGAGGGCTGGAATGCCAAGCGGCTGCAGCACACCGACCGCGACGCGCGCTGGACCAAGAAGCACGGCAAGAGCTTCTACGGCTACAAGGTGCACGCCAACGCGGACGCGCGCTACAAGCTGATCCGCCGGGTCAAGGTCACGCCGGCCAATGTCGATGACGGCCAGACGCTCAAGGAGGTGCTGGACCGCGCCAACACCGGCGCGCGGCTGCTGGCCGACCGAGGCTACGACGCGCAGACCAACCGCCAGTTGCTGCAGGCCCACGGGCTGCGCGACGGCATCGCGCGGCGTGCCAAGCCCGGGCAGGAGCGGCGCGTGCGACTGGACGCGCGCAACAAGGCGATCAACCGCGTCCGCGCCAGAGGCGAACATGTGTTCGCCGGCCTCGAGCAGTTGGGCGGCAAGTGCGTGCGGGCGATGACGCTGGCGAGAAACGAACTGGCGATCCTGCTGAAGTGCGCGGCGTACAACGCCAAGCGGCTGGTCTGGCTGGTGCGCCATGACCCGTGCGGGTGTGCGCGATGAAGGCAGAGGTGCGCCCGCTGCAGCCTGCAAACGCCGTTTTGCAGGGCCTCGGGTGCCCGCCAAGGCGGCGATCACGGGGCTTGGCGGCACCGAGAACCCCGAACTGAACGACGCGAGCGCCCTCATGCCGGTTCAGCTCTCGGAAATGGGGTTTTGCGAAGTGCCCTGTAGCTGCTACACTGTTACCCCTATGCGCAAATGGCTGGCCATCGTCTTGCTGGTGTTCTTGCCGCTTCAATTCAGTTGGGCGGCAGTGGCCAGTTATTGCCAGCATGAAACCGGAGCTGCGGCCAAGCACTTCGGCCACCATGCGCATCAGCACAAGGCGGCCGACGGCCAGGATGCCAGCCCTGATCCGGCCAAGACCCTGGGTGGCGATCCTGATTGCGCGTCCTGTCATGCCGGGTGCTTCTCGGTCTTGTCAGGGGATGTCAAGCTGGCGTCGCCGGTCAGCCCGTCCCTGGATACGGGGTATCCCCCGGAGCACCTTGCTGCGCCTCCACCTGAACGTTTAGAGCGCCCTCAGTGGCGTGTCCTCGCCTGATCGGCGGGGAGCGCGTTCCTTTCCCTTCGTCCTCACCCCTGCCGTCGCGCATGGCGCGCTACGGTATCCAGCCGGCTTCGCGCGGCTGATGTGATGACGTTGCTGGCGATCATCTGGATCGCCCCCCGCCGATTCCCTTGTGTATTTCAAATCACTGGAGAATCGGATGCTGAAGGATATTCACAATTACAACGCGAGGGCGGTTGCGGCAGGCTTGCTCCTTGCGCTCATGACGGGGACGGCTTTCGCTCAGTTATTGCCGACGGCACCAGCTCTTGGGCAGAGCGCCAACGGCGTAGAGCAGATTGAAGCAGCAACGCCCCTGACCCTGCAAAAGGCCGTCGCGCTGGCTTTGGAGGCGAATCTTGACCTGACTGTCGCCCAACGGGAGATCGAGGCCGTGGAGGGCCAGGTAATTCAGGGACGAGTACGTCCTAATCCCGAGCTGGCGTACTCGCTCGAAGACCAACGCACGCCAACCCGCACGCAAAGCGTCCAGATCAATCTGCCCATCGAGCTGGGGGGCAAGCGCGCTGCCCGCATTGCCGCGGCAGAGCGAGGGCGCGACATCGCAGTGGAAGACCTGAATGTGCGGCGCATCGAAATCCGCGCCGCTGTGGTCGCCGCCTTCTTCGAAACGCTGGCAGCCCAGGAGCGTGTAGCACTGGCTCTTGACAGTGTCGATTTGGCGAGAAAAGCGACCGACGCGGTTGCCAAGCGCGTGGCAGCGGGTAAGGTTTCTCCCGTCGAAGAATCAAAGGCCCGGGTGGCTGAGGCCGGGGTGCGCGTTGAACTCGCCCAGGCGCAAAGCGAGCTGCGCAACGCTCGGGAACGTCTTGCCAGCTTGCTGGGTGCCAATCCACCTCGCTTCACCCTCGTCGCGGGCAATATTGAAGCGCTCCCGCCCGTTCCAAGCTTCGACAGTGTCCAGCAACGCCTGTCTGTCTCGCCAATCTTGCGTCGTGCGCAGCTAGAGATGGAACGCCGCAGATCACTGGTCGATTTGGAGCGCAGCAAGCGGGTACCCGATGTCACCTTCAGCCTAGGGGTGAAACGCCCCACCGAACTGCAGCGTGATCAGCTGCTGTTCGGCGTCTCCGTGCCGTTGCCGTTGTTTGATCGCAATCAGGGCAACTTGCTGGAAGCGCTGAAGCGCGAAGACAAAGCCCGGGACGAACTCCAGGCGTTGAACGTGCGAGTCGGCACTGAAGTGATGCAAGCCCGCGAGCGGCTGGACGCCATTCGCAGGGAAGTCGAGGTCTTGCAACGGGACGTACTCCCCGGGGCTAAGAGTGCCTACGACGCAGCCACCATCGGATTCGAGAACGGCAAGTTCAACTTCCTCGAAGTGCTAGACGCGCAGCGCACCTACTTCGCCGCCAAGTCCCAATACCTCAAGGCACTGGCCGAAGCGCATCGCGCGGCGGCGGACATTGACCGGGTGCTCGGCGACTCCACCCCGAATGCCGACAAGCCATCCAATCAGGAATGAATATGAAAATCGACACAAAAAAACTGAACATCAGCAAAAAGCAGTTGGTCGCCATCGCTGCAATTGCCGTGACTGGCGTAGTGCTTGGCACCGCCATTCTGAGCAACAAGACAAGCAAGACGGCGGAAGATGATGGCCACGGTCATGGCAGCCACGTTGAAGCGAAAGCGCACAGTGATGGTGAGCACCACGGCAAGACGAGTGGCGATGGGCACGATCATGACAAAGGCCACGCTGACGGCGAGCACCACGAAGGCCCCAGCAAGGGGCCTCATGGCGGCAAGCTGTTCAAGGAAGGAGATTTTGGGCTGGAGGCTTTGCTGGCCGAGGACGGAGGCGAACCACGCCTGCGGATCTGGCTGTTCAGCAAAGATAAGCCGCTTCCAAACAATGCAGCCAAAGTCAGCGCCACCATCACGCGCTTGACCGGAGAGACGCAGACCCTCAACTTTGCACCTGACAAGGACAGCCTGGTGAGCCGTGAGGTGGTGCCCGAGCCACACGCGTTCGAGATCAGCATCGTTGCCCAGACTGCCACCGAGTCCTTCATGTTCGTCCTGAACCAAGAGGAAGGGAAGGTCGAGCTTAGCGATGCACAAATCAAGGCCGCATCCATTGGCATCGACACGGCAGGTCCTGCGCGCATCAAGTCTGTTTTGCAATTGCCAGGCGAAATTCGTCTGAATGAAGACCGGACTTCGCACATTGTTCCGCGCATTGCGGGGGTGGTCGAGAGTGTGCAGGTCAGTCTGGGGCAGGCGGTCAGACGAGGCCAAGTTTTGGCCGTCATCGCCAGCCCGGCGGCATCAGAGCTGCGCAGCGAGTTGCAGACAGCACAAAAGCGATTGACCTTGGCCAAGACCACGTATGAGCGTGAAAAGCGGCTCTGGGAGCAGAAGATCTCTGCCGAGCAGGACTACCTGCAAGCCAAGCAAGCCTTACACGAGGCAGAGGTCGCCGTGGCCAACGCCCAGCAGAAGCTGTCCGCCTTGGGTCTGACATCAGGATCTTCGGGGGGGCTCAATCGCTTCGAGCTGCGCGCGCCATTCGACGGCTTGGTGATTGAAAAGCATCTGAGCCTGGGTGAAGCCGTCAAGGAAGACGCCGCCGTGTTTACCGTGTCCGATCTGGGGCAGGTTTGGGCTGAAATCAACGTGCCAGCCAAGGACTTGCCGCTGGTTAGAGTCGGCGAAAAAGTGACCATCAAGGCAACTGCATTCGATGCCAGCGCTACTGGCGTCATCACCTTTGTTGGGTCGCTGATTGGCGAACAAACCCGCATGGCCAAGGCCCGCGTGGTTTTGTCCAACCCCAAGGGCGTTTGGCGTCCTGGTCTGTTTGTCAGTGTGGAGGTGACTGCATCGGAGGCGGAAGTACCCGTGACTGTGGCCAGTGACGCCATTCAGACCTTGGGCGACAAGCCCGTGGTGTTCCTGAAAGTGAACGGAGGCTTCATTGCCCAGCCCGTGCAGTTGGGCCGCAGTGATGGCAAGCGGGTCGAGGTGGTGCAAGGACTCAAGCCGGGGGCTCCCTACGCGGCAGCAGGAAGTTTTGTCGTGAAGTCTGAGCTCGGCAAAGCCTCTGCCGAACACACCCATTGATACCGGAGTCGCGCACATGTTTGAAAAACTTATTCGAGCAGCCATCGAACATCGATGGTTGGTGTTGCTAGCAGTCATCGGTATGGCGGCCGTCGGCGTATTCAACTACCAGAAGCTCCCCATCGATGCAGTGCCGGACATCACCAACGTCCAAGTGCAGATTAACACCCAAGCGCCGGGATATTCCCCTCTGGAAATCGAGCAGCGTGTGACTTACCCGATTGAAACCGCGATGGCGGGTCTTCCCAATCTGGAGCAGACCCGTTCCTTGTCCCGCTACGGGCTGTCGCAAGTGACTGTGATCTTCAAGGATGGCACCGACATCTACTTTGCGCGCCAATTGGTCAACGAACGCATCCAGGAGGCGCGCGACAAGTTGCCCCCCGGAATTACCCCGACCATGGGTCCGATTTCGACCGGCTTGGGCGAGATCTACCTGTGGACGGTCGAAGCCAAGGATGGTGCGAAGAAGCCTGATGGCCAACCCTATACGGCCACCGATCTGCGCGAGATTCAGGACTGGATCATCAAGCCACAGTTGCGCAACGTGCCCGGCGTCACAGAAATCAACTCCATTGGCGGCTATTCCAAGGAATACCAGATCGCCCCTAATCCTGAGCGCCTCACCTCGCTGGGCGTCACCTTGCAGGACATCGTGACGGCATTGGAGCGCAACAACGGCAACGTGGGCGCGGGCTATATCGAAAAGCGTGGCGAGCAATATCTGATTCGAGCGCCCGGTCAGGTCAAAACCTTGGAGGACATCAGCAACGTGATCGTCAGCAGCGTCGGTGGTGTGCCGATCCGGGTGCGTGACGTGGCCGAGGTTGGGCTGGGGCGTGAACTGCGCACGGGTGCCGCCACAGCCAACGGGCGCGAAGTGGTGCTGGGCACGGCCTTCATGCTCATCGGGCAAAACAGCCGAACGGTTTCCCAGGCCGTCGACAAAAAAATGAAAGAAATCAACCGCAGCCTGCCTGAAGGCGTGCATGCGGTCACCGTTTACGACCGTACCGTGTTGGTGGATAAAGCCATCAGCACGGTGAAGAAGAATTTGTTGGAAGGTGCGATCCTGGTGATCGTGATCCTGTTCCTATTCCTGGGCAACATTCGAGCGGCCATCATCACGGCGACCGTGATTCCCTTGTCAATGCTGTTCACCTTCACGGGGATGGTGACCAACAAGGTGAGTGCCAATCTGATGAGCCTCGGGGCGCTGGACTTCGGCATCATCATCGACGGTGCGGTTGTGATTGTCGAGAACTGTGTCCGTCGTCTCGCGCATGCGCAAGCTCAATACGGCAGGCCGTTGACGCGGGCGGAACGCTTTCACGAGGTGTTCCTGGCATCGAAGGAATCACGCCGCGCGCTGCTGTTCGGGCAACTCATCATCATGGTGGTCTACCTGCCCATCTTCGCCCTGACGGGGGTGGAAGGGAAGATGTTCCACCCGATGGCGTTCACGGTGGTGGCTGCACTCGTGGGGGCCATGATCCTGTCGGTGACCTTCATTCCGGCTGCGGTCGCACTGTTCATTGGCAACCGCGTCAGCGAGAAGGAAAACTTCTTGATGGTGCAAGCCAAGCGCTGGTATGGCCCGCTGCTGGATCGCGTGATGGAGGCCAAGGCTGTTGTGTTGGCTGCCGCAGCCGTGGCAGTGGTGCTGTGCGGTTTGATCGCAACGCGCATGGGCAGTGAGTTCGTGCCCAGCTTGAACGAAGGAGACTTCGCCATTCAGGCCTTGCGCATTCCTGGCACCAGTTTGTCGCAATCGGTGGCGATGCAGCAGCAACTGGAAGCAACGCTGAAAGCCAAATTTCCAGAGATCGACCGTGTATTTGCACGCACTGGAACGGCGGAAATTGCCTCCGACCCCATGCCACCGAACATTTCTGACGGCTACATCATGCTCAAGCCAATGTCTGAGTGGCCCGAGCCGCGCAAGTCGCGCGACGAATTGCTGGCGGCCATTCAGGAGGTCGTGGGCAAGATACCGGGTAACAACTACGAATTCTCCCAGCCGATCCAACTTCGATTCAACGAACTCATCTCGGGGGTGCGCAGCGATGTGGCGGTGAAGATTTTTGGCGACGACATGGATGTCTTGAACAAGACGGCCGAGGAGGTCTCGTCCATGCTGCAGAAGATTCCCGGCGCTTCCGAAGTCAAGGTGGAGCAGACCACCGGCTTGCCGATGCTGACCGTGAACATCGACCGCCAGAAAGCCGCGCGCTATGGGCTGAACGTGGCCGACATCCAGGACGCCGTGGCCACCGCCATCGGTGGGCGCGAGGCCGGCACGCTGTTCGAGGGCGACCGCCGCTTCGACATTCTGGTGCGCTTGCCCGAGTCCTTGCGTAATGACTTGGAAAGCATGAAGCGCCTGCCGATTCCTCTGCCGCGCGCAACGGGTGGCGCGGGCGGCGGCGAGGGCCGAACC
Organism: Tepidimonas sp. HKU77; assembly: GCF_049728535.1. Classification (NCBI taxonomy): domain Bacteria; kingdom Pseudomonadati; phylum Pseudomonadota; class Betaproteobacteria; order Burkholderiales; genus Tepidimonas; species Tepidimonas sp. HKU77. The sequence goes on from NZ_CP187300.1 coordinate 958,174, forward strand.
AACTTCATCCAACTGGCCGAGGTGGCGAGCTTCGAGCTGGCGCCCGGCCCCAACCAGATCAGCCGGGAAAACGGCAAGCGCCGCATCGTGGTCAGCGCCAACGTGCGTGGCCGTGATGTCGGTTCCTTTGTGGCCGATGCTGAAGCTGCTTTGGCGCAGGTCAAGATTCCCGCAGGCTACTGGACGAGCTGGGGTGGCACATTTGAAAACCTGCAGTCCGCGACACAGCGATTGCAAATCGTCGTCCCTGTGTCGTTGCTTCTGGTCTTCGTATTGCTGTTTGCAATGTTCGGCAATGTCAAGGATGGTTTGCTGGTCTTCACCGGTATTCCGTTTGCCTTGACCGGCGGCATTCTGGCGCTGTGGCTGCGCGACATTCCTCTGTCGATTTCCGCTGCCGTGGGCTTCATCGCGCTGTCAGGTGTGGCCGTGCTCAATGGCCTAGTGATGATTTCCTACATCCGCAGCTTGCGCGAGGACGGAACGCCGCTGGATGAAGCCATCCGCGAGGGCGCGCTGACACGCTTGCGGCCGGTGCTGATGACGGCCCTAGTGGCGTCGCTGGGTTTCATCCCGATGGCGATTGCCACGGGAACAGGCGCGGAAGTGCAACGCCCGCTGGCTACCGTAGTGATCGGAGGCATCTTGTCTTCCACCGTGCTGACGCTGCTGGTGCTACCGATTCTGTATCGGCTGGCCCATCGTCCAGACGAGGAAATGGAGGATGTCACTGCCGAACCGGTACATCCGCAGGCTGCGGCTTCGTGCAGGACCAGCGCCAAGCCAAGCTCGGCGGCTTCATCGCCAACCTGGCAGCAATGGACGAACTGATCGACTTCGCGGCCATTGCCGCCCGGGTCGACACCGCCTGCCCTCGCGCTGACCGTAGCAAAGGCGGGCGCCCGCCGTACCCCACCGAGGTGATGGTGCGGCTGCTGTTCATCCAGTCGCTGTACAACCTCAGCGACGAGGACTGCGAGTACCAGGTGCTGGACCGCATGAGCTTGCCGCACTTCTGCCGCCTGGACGCAGCACTGCACATCCCCGATGCGCGCACGCTGTGGAGTTTCAAGCAGCGCTTGGCCCAAGGCGGGCTGGGCGGCCGCGCCATCTTCGAGGCGGTGAGCCTGCAGTTGCAGCAGCACGGCTACATCCCGCGCGGCGGGCAGATCGTGGATGCCAGCATCGTGCAGGCACCGCTCACCCAGGCGAACAAGGACGAGCGCGAAGCGCTCAACGAAGGCCGCAGGCCCGAGGGCTGGAATGCCAAGCGGCTGCAGCACACCGACCGCGACGCGCGCTGGACCAAGAAGCACGGCAAGAGCTTCTACGGCTACAAGGTGCACGCCAACGCGGACGCGCGCTACAAGCTGATCCGCCGGGTCAAGGTCACGCCGGCCAATGTCGATGACGGCCAGACGCTCAAGGAGGTGCTGGACCGCGCCAACACCGGCGCGCGGCTGCTGGCCGACCGAGGCTACGACGCGCAGACCAACCGCCAGTTGCTGCAGGCCCACGGGCTGCGCGACGGCATCGCGCGGCGTGCCAAGCCCGGGCAGGAGCGGCGCGTGCGACTGGACGCGCGCAACAAGGCGATCAACCGCGTCCGCGCCAGAGGCGAACATGTGTTCGCCGGCCTCGAGCAGTTGGGCGGCAAGTGCGTGCGGGCGATGACGCTGGCGAGAAACGAACTGGCGATCCTGCTGAAGTGCGCGGCGTACAACGCCAAGCGGCTGGTCTGGCTGGTGCGCCATGACCCGTGCGGGTGTGCGCGATGAAGGCAGAGGTGCGCCCGCTGCAGCCTGCAAACGCCGTTTTGCAGGGCCTCGGGCGCCCGCCAAGGCTGCGATGACGGGGCCTGAGCGGCACCGAGAACCCCGAACTGAACGACGCGGGCGCCCTCATGCCGGTTCAGCCTTCGGAAATGGGGTTATGCGAAGTGCCCTACTACAAGCAGGTCAAGGATGGAAACCGTCATCCTTACGAGGAGTTCTTCGCCAGGAACTCGAAGAACCCGGAACTGGCGCTGCGCGACGCGCTGGAGTGGTGGCACGAGGCCGACTTCGACCACTCGTTTGAAGAGCGCACGATCTATGAGTGGTCGCCCCGGCTGCGCGAGCTGCTGGCACGCGATCGCATTCTCAAACTGACCGAACAGGAGTTCGTGGATGCCGTTTCCCGGGTGCACGCGATCCGAGATCACGCGATCAAGCAGGAAAACGAGCACTTGGGCTTGCCCGACCGACCGCAGGCTGGCGACGACAAGGTGCAGAAGTTCGGCGAGTGGCTGTGGAAGCAACGCTCGCGCGAAGGCAAGACGATGCTCGATCTGCTGAACTACGTTGTGTGGGGAAGTGGCCATGTGGCAGAGCGCATTTGGAATGCCATTCGCAGTGACGACTGGGCAATCCCTCATATCGGTCTGAGCAGTCTTGGCGAGATCGTCGGCTGGGCCAGGCCTGACGAGTATCCGCCGAGGAACATGCGTACGAGTAAGGGACTGCGAGCGCTTGGGTACAACGTCAAGATTGGGATGTGATGCCCACTGCAGCCAGCAGGCCCAAGACCGTAGATCGACCGACACCGTAAGAGCAGGTCCAGATCGAAGAACCAGAGGGGACGAGGTGATCATCGATGGGAAAGTTGATCGAAGGTGACGACGGGATGCCGGCTGAGGAGGTGGGCAGCTGGGCCAAAGAGAAGCATGACTACCTTTGCCGGTACATCGACATCTCCCGCGCAACCCGAGCAAAGTACATCGGTGATCGAAAAGGGGGCGCCACGTTCATCGACCTCTTCTGCGGACCAGGCAGGTGCCAGGTCCGGGAGACTGGGGATTGGATTGACGGTGGCGTTGTTGCTGCGTGGAAGAAAAGCTGTGAAGGCGGAGCACCCTTCACGCAGATCTACATTGCCGACCTCGATGCACAACGGCGGCGGGCGGCCGCCGAACGACTGCGGCAGTTGAATGCACCAGTCATTGAAATTGATGGTGCTGCAGCACAGGCCGTGAAAGAGGTCGTCACCCGGGTGAATCCCTACGGCCTGAATTTTGCCTTCCTTGATCCGTTTGACCTGGCCAACCTGAGCTTCGACATCATCGTCGCGTTGGCCAGCCTGAAGCGAATCGACATGCTGATTCACGTCAGTCAAATGGACTTGCAGCGGAATGCGGTTTCCTACGCGATTGCCGATGAATCTGCCTTCGATTCCTTCGCGCCGGGATGGCGGGACAAGGTAGCCCGCGACCAATCGCAGCAAGCGTTGCGGCAACAGGTCCTCCAGTATTGGCGAGGAAAGGTAGCAGACCTCGGGGTGTGGCCATCCACCGAGATGAGGCTGCTCAAGGGCGGGAAGAACCAGCCCCTGTATTGGTTGTTGCTAGCAGCGAAACACGAGCTCGCACACAAGTTCTGGGCAACCGCGTCCAACGTGGAAGGCCAGGGTAAGTTCGACTTCTAAGCGCAAGTCATCGCTTCCGGGTACTCGTCCCACGTGCGGCCCCGGAAGATGCGGCCGTTTGCCTTCTTGTGGCGCTTGACACCGTCGGCACCCCAGCCGCCCCATTGCTTGAAAAAGAATGCCGCACCAGCAGCCTCGGCCTGGGCCTGTACGTTCGCCACCCATTCTTCTCGCATCGGCCGGGCTTTGTGCCCGGACTCGCCACCGACGATGACCCAGTGAATGTCGCGCAGGTCGATTCGTCCGAGGTCTTCCAGCAGCGGCTCGACGGACAAGAATCGAATATGCGCATCTACCTTGCGCAGGTGTGCGATGCGCGGAACGCCGTACTTCTTGTCTTCGACCGACACTCCAAGCCAAACATTTCTCGGGCAGGCACGGCGAGCAAAGTACTCCGGTAACCGTTCCGCGCGCTTGGTGAGGATCTGGTACGTGTGGTGAGGGGTACGCTCGATGATCGAGAACACACGATCCAGGAAGGCGTCCGGAACGGCCTCGTGGAACAGATCGCTCATGCTGTTGACGAAGTACGTTGTCGGCTTTTTGCGCAGCAGGGGCTGTTCGAGCCGGGTCTCATGCAACGTGAGCTTGAACCCGTTCTCGTAGCCGGGCGCGCCCATGGCGTGGAGCCGGCGCGCCATCACTTCCGCGTAGCAGTTCTTGCACCCCGGTGAAACCTTGGTGCAACCGGTGGTTGGGTTCCACGTCTGCTCAGTCCACTCGATGGTCGATTGAGTCGCCACGTCAGCCTCCAGTGATCATTGAGGCGCAGCACGCGTAACGCGAGTCTGCGCGTGTTCGGACACAAAGGCATCCACCAACCGAGATAGCGCCAAGCGCGCCTGCCGCAGGTCGGGGTCCGCCAGGGCGGCGCGAATGCGTTCTGCCAGTTGGTCGGCGGTGGGGGCGTCTTCCGCGTTTGCCGCATGCACCAGCTGCATGCACTGCTCGATCACTCGGATCGGTGGGCTTGCCTTGCCGCTCTCGTAGCGGCTCACCGAGGACTGTTTCACGCCCAGGAAGGCAGCGAACTCTTTCTGGCTGCGCCCGTTGCGGGCGGCTTTGACCAGTTCTCCCACGCTGGTGATCGCCATTGCCTTAGCCGTTGATGCGTCAAGAGCATAATTTATCACGTCAATGCACATAATGCATGCACGTCCCTGCTCCCGGATCTGTTACCCGTGCACGAGAAGACGCGCCTCGGCTTCCCGTCGAGCAACAAGTCCTGGCAACACCCTGCCACCGCCGTACACCCACCGGCGAAGTTCAGCGGCGGCGGCTGACCAGTCCCGCTGATTGACCCGCCGCCGCAGCGTCGATGTCTGCAGCCGCCCGGCGCCGAGGTTGAACGTGAAGTCTGTAATGGCCGCCAGCCGTCCCTCGGGCTCCGCGGCCAGCACCGGGCAGTACCGCAACGTGGCAGCAAGCGCCACCTTCAGATCCTGGGCGAGGTAGGCCTCGGCCTCGCCTTCCGTGATCGGCGGGTGCTTCGGGTCGCACAGATGCCCGTAGCCGATGACCCGTGCGGGTGTGCGCGATGAAGGCAGAGGTGCGCCCGCTGCAGCCTGCAAACGCCGTTTTGCAGGGCCTCGGGCGCCCGCCAAGGCTGCGATGACGGGGCCTGAGCGGCACCGAGAACCCCGAACCGAGTGACGCGGGCGCCCTTATTTCGGTTCAGCTCTCGGAAATGGGGTTTTGCGAAGTGCCCGAATGTAATGACCTCAGCTGAAACGTCCTGGGTTGAAACCACTATCAGAGGCCAAGAACGATCAGTGTTGTAGCCTGACCCCTCGAAGTATCTGGTGTTTGCCATGCGCCCATTTGGGCTTACCCCATGAGCTGCGCCGTGCAGAGAACATCATCGCTAAACCACTTCGATGATGACTCAAGTCATTTCCCCTTGGCGAGCAGAATGGCATCACACGGGCAGGTTGCACCCAGCCATAGGACATAGGCTCTGAAGCCGCGCCCATTTCAGCTGGCGTGCAAACCGCCGAGCAACCATACCTATGCTGCCGCGCTGGCCTCGACAGCAACATCACTCAAACTCTCGCCCCTGAGTGAGCGGACTAGGTTCTCAGCAGCCCGCATTTCAATTTCGAACCGTACGCGTCTCACAGCCGAGCCGATGTGGGGAGTGAGTACTGTTCTGGGGTTGTTGATCAATCCCGGATGAATTTCGCGAGGTCTGTCTGGAAGTAGCCAATCTTCCATCTCATAGACGTCAGCGGCGTACGCGCCAAGTTGCTCATTCGCCAAGGCATCGACAACCGCCCTTTCGTCGACCACAGACCCCCTACCCACGTTTACAAGGATCTGGCCCTTTTTCGATAGTTGAAGCACCCTGGAGTCAACCAGGTGGCGCGTATCGCTAACAAGAGGCACTGCCAGGAACACATAGTCCGATGTGCTGAAAGCCTCATCGAGCGTGACCAGTTCGACCTGATCTAGACGCACATTTGGGTCTACACCAAGCAGCCGCGCGCAGCCAAAGCCCGCGAGTCGCGCCAATATGGCCTGCCCAACTTTTCCGAGACCGATCACGCTGGCCACCGACCCATGAAGCCCGGTTCCGTATAGAGCTGGCCTCCACCCAGAGTAGCCTGCTCTTGTAGCGGCGTCACCCTGAAGCACGTTCCTGCCAGCAGCAATAGCCAATCCGATGGCCAGCTCGGCTGTGGGCTCTGTGAGGAGGTCAGGAACAAAGGTGACGGTCACCCCGGCTTGTGCGCAAGCCCTCAGGTCAAAGTTGTCATACCCCTTCAGGGCGCAAGCGATGGTCTTGAGCCTGGGAGCGTGCAACAGGGTTCGCTGATCTACCCAGTCAGACATGAAAGCCATCATTGCGTCGGCATCCTTCAGATGACGGTGGAGCTCGGCCTCGCTCCACGGCTCAGGACCGGGATTCATCACCACTTCACCAACCTGCATAAGACGCGCCAGTACCTCTTCATGGATGGGCTGCGTCACCACAATTTTCGGCATCATTACCTTCCTCTCTCTTTCTATTTCAGATGTTTGCGAAGCGCCGACCCAATGCCGTCGACCACGAGCACGCATATGAGGATGGACAGCAAAATGGCTGAGACCTCGTCATACTTGACAAGGCGAAGTGCTGCCATCAGCTCGAAGCCGATGCCGCCCGCACCCACGATGCCCATCACTGCCGATGCGCGAAAGTGATATTCCCATCGGTAGATGGTGATGTCCGCCAACTGGGGCAAAACCTGCGGTAACACAGCATGGGTGATGACCTGAAACCGGCTTGCGCCCGCGGCCTTAGCGGCCTCCAGAGGTTTCGGGTCCACGTGCTCTATGGCTTCGGCGTAGAACTTGGCTACCATGCCCGTGGAATGCAGGGCCAACGCCAGCACACCCGGCAGAGCGCCGAAACCAACGGCCGCGACGAACAGAATGCCCAGGATAATTTCAGGCACAGACCGGAATGCCGCCAGGATGACTCTGGCCACTCTTCCCACCAAAGGATTGGGGGTGGTGTTTGGAGCCGCCAGGAGCGCCAGCGGAAGTGAAAGCACGATAGTCAGTGCTGTGCCGGCAATCGACATCGCCAAGGTGTCCCTCAGCGGGATGACCCAGTGCTCCCAGCGGTCGAAGTTGGGAGGGACCATCTCAGATAAGAGCTGCTTGACAGCCGGGGCGCCTTCGATGAACCGCTGTGCATCGAAGAACCCCGTGACGTACAGGGCTACAAGGCAAACCAGAAGGACGAACGCTGTATTGCGCAGTCCAATGAACTGCTCCCGCTTGTCGCGACTGATGATGTTCTCGAATGCAGCCGAGGTCATTGCATACGGCCCAAATCAAGCTTCAGGATGGTTGCGGTATCCCTAAGGACGTCATATGCAGCGTCATCAGTGGGGGCAAACGCCTGGACACGAAACGCCTTGAGCACCTCAGCATCCTTCATGTCCAGAAAGGCAGAGCGGATGGCAGCTTTGAGCTCAGGCTTGAGGTCCCCCTGCATGACGACCGGATAGTTTGGAATGGGAGCAGAAAGGTCAAGCTGAACAATCTTCGTGGCATCAATGCTTCCTCGAGCGATGAGGTTGTCCAGAATCGGCTTGGACAGAGCCCCGGCTGGAATCTGACCCGACTGCACCGCACGTGCGACCGCGTCATGTGCCCCAAGGTGAACTGGCCGATAGTCCTTCTCACCATCAAGCTTGTACTTCTTGAGCAGGTGTGCACGTGGTACAAGGTGGCTTGATGTGGACGCCTGGTCGCCAAATCCGAAGGGCTTGCCGCGCACGTCTTCAAGCGTTTTCACCGGCCCTCCGGCCGTTGCGATGAAGACCGACTGGTATGTGGGCGACCCACGTTCAACGCCCACCGCAAAGGGCTCAATCCCGGGCGCCTTAGATTTGGCCAAAACGTACGAAAACGGTCCAAAGTACGCTACCTCAATCCGACCGAACCGCATTGCCTCGATCATCGAGGAGTAATCGGTAGTCACCACAATCTCAACATCCTTCTTGAGCCGCTGTTCAAGATAGCGCTTAAGAGGCTGCGCGTTCTGGATGATGCTGGCAGCGTTCTCATCTGGAAGAAGGGCGACACGAAGCTTTGATGGATCCTTTCCCTGCGCATGAGCCCACAGAGGAAGGAGTGCAGCAAAAGAAGCTGCGCTGACAACAAGACAGAAGTTACGGCGATTCAGCATGGCAAGAGCTCCTTGGTTTGACTGGATTGAAGAGTTCGGGGGCTATCAGTGGACGCACTCGTGTTGGAAGCGTTGGACTGCTTTGCATAGAGGTTCCGCACAACATCAGGACTCAGCTGCTCTGCCCTACCCTCGAATACAACAGCTCCCTGGCGGAGCCCAATGATTCGGTCTGCAAACGAGCGCGCGAGCTCCACCTGGTGAAGACTCACGATTGCGGTGAGGTGGTCCTTCTTGCAGATCTCATGCAACAAGGTGAGCACGCTATGTGCGGTTACCGGGTCCAGGCTGGCAACAGGCTCATCGGCCAGCAGGATTCGTGGCTTCTGTATTAGCGCCCTAGCTATGCCTACGCGCTGCTGCTCCCCCCCAGACAAGGCATCAGCCCGGGAGAGCGCCTTTTCGAGCAGCCCGACACGCTCAATCACTGTGAGCGCCTCCAGCTTGTCCTTCTTGCTCCACGGCCATAGCGAAGCGAATGCACCCCTGTCACCGAGCTTTCCCATCAGAACATTCCTGAGGACCGACTGACGTCCAATCAGATGATGCTGCTGGAAAACCATCCCACAGCGCTTGCGGTGCTCTCTCAGCGTCTTTGCGTTGACTACCCCACCTGCCAGGCCAGGTATCGATACCTCGCCTTTTGTGGGCAGCACCAGTCCATTGATGCTTCGTAACAAGGTGGACTTCCCTGCGCCCGAGGCGCCCAGAAGCACCAAAAACTCTCCCTGCTTCACATCCAGACTCGTCGGGTGCAAGGCCACGGTCGAGTCACCGTAGCGGACGGAAACTCCCTTGAGACTCAGAACGACGTCTCGGTCCTTCTCCAACTTCATGTTGTTACCTTTGCAAGTTTCTGCCTGCGAGCAGCGCGAGAGCGCTTATGACGCACATTTGCCGCAGAAAGAAGTTCGATACGGCTAGGCATGCGTGCAGTTTATTCGTGGAATGTGACATCAATAGTCGTCCCTGAAAAATTCATTTTCACGCCGCCCTTAGCCGCAGCTGGGCAGGGTTGGCGCCACTGGTCTCGGTTGGCCGCCGCTGGGCGAGCCACCGGCCGATGAGGCGCACGGCCGCAATGAGGCGCAAAAAAGCTCGCCTCAAGAAGGGCACGCCCTTGTTGGCGATCATGCGCAGCAGCCAGCGGATGTTGTAGCCCGCCGCGCACAGCACCGCGTGCAGCCGGTCACCCTGCTCGCCCTTGAGGTGGCACCTGTCCATGCGGTGATCCTGCTTCAAGTGCCCGATGACCGGCTCGATGGCCTGGCGGCGCTTGAGCAGTCTGCGCTCCTCGTGCGTCAGGCGCTTGATCTTGCCGCGGTGCACCAGGCGCACATCCGCAATGTCGGCCTCCACCCCGCGGTAGCCCAAGTCGGCATAGGCCGTGTTGGGCTTGATGCCGCTGTCCTGCATCAGGATCGTGGCCTGCTCCAGCTGCGCTTGCAGCGTGTGCCCGTCGTAGGGGTTGCCATGGAAGGCCCGGGCTCCGACGATGAGGCTGTGCTTCAGGGTGCTGGCAATGCCGACCTTGACGCCGAACTCGTAAGGGCAGCGGGCCTTGCCCTTGTTGATGCACTCCACCTCCGGCGCGTGCCAGGCGTAGAGCTTTCGAGTCCCGTCGGCGGTCTTTCGGTTGGCAGTCTGCGCCACCAGACGCGCCGCCTTGTTGAGGGTGTGGCCAAGAGCGCTCTGGATGGCCTGCCCCAGGCGGCTGGCCTTGCGCTCGATCTCGCGCTGCAGCCTGGCCACGATCGTGCGCTGACGCTTGATGACCCGGCGCATGCGCGCAAACTGCCGCGCGTGCGCATAGCGTCCTGCCTTGCGGGCCAGCTCCTTGCCTTCCTTGGCAAAGGTCTGCTTCAAGGCGATGCCGGCGGCCTTGGCCGCCTCCACCAGCTTGGTGCGTGCGGTCTGCAGCAACCGGCTGTCGGTCGGATGGGCCACCGCCTTGGGCTGCACGGTCGTGTCCACCACCACGCGCTTGAGTTCCTGCGGCTTGATGAGTCCGGTTTCCACCGCCACGTTGATCGTCTGCGCCAGGAGTTCTTCCACCCCCTCCTCGCCCAGCAGCCGGCGAAACTTCACCAGCGTCGTGGCGTCGCACGGCCGGCGATGTTCAAAGTACGCCCGCCCCGAGAAGAACTGCCATGTGGGGGTTTCGCCCCAGCGCTCGACCACCCCTTCGTCCGACTCGTTGAAGGCGTGCTTCAGATACAGCAGCGCGATCATCACGCGCAGCGGCACGCGGGGTCGGCCTGCGTTGGACGCCCGAGCTGCGCGCACCGGAGATTCGCCAAAGAGGTCCAGATCGGGCATCGCGACACCTGCGCGCGCTTTGCGCATGAACAGGTGCGACAGCCTTGCTTCCAACTCCTGCCACGGCATGCGTGAGGACAACACCGCCAGCGGATGGCGCAGGTCGATCATCTGATCGAGCCGGGCGCGGAAGAAGTCCTCGGTGGCAGGGCAGGCAAACATCGCAAAACTCCCAGAAAACGGCGCATCAGACCATCAAATCTGGGGGAAATTGTACTCGCAAACAGACAATAACACAAGAAAAATCATGAGGTTATGAATATTTCAGGGGCGACTCAATATGAAACTTGCACCCCGAAAAATAGGGGTATCTATAGATAACACCTATGTCTGGACTCACGCTCATCAAGGCGGCAGCACCCCAGGCGCGCGACTTCACCAACCGGCGCGTGCGCAAGCCCGACGGGCAGGACGAGGCCGAGCGGCTGCGCAACCGCACCAAGAGCCGCGCTCGGGCGCGCGTGGAGCACCCGTTTCACGTGCTCAAGCGCCTGTGGGGGTTCGTCAAGGTGCGCTACCGCGGACTTGCCAAGAACGCCAACCGCGTCTTCACGGCGCTAGCGATGGTCAATCTGTATATGGCCGCGCGGCGCGTGCCGGCGTTGGTGCGCCCATAGTGCGCCCAATGCGGGCCAGGTGGCCCGAAAACGGGCCCGCAGGGGCCGCCAGAGCGAGCAAAATCGTGCCGCCCAAGCCCGTACAGCCCGCATCGCTACCCCTGCTGCAACTTGATCAGCGTTTCCCTAGGTGTCAGGCGACACCGTAAATTGACCCCCTAGCGACACGAGGAACTGACCCCCTCGTTCGCAAGGAGGCCATCGTTGGAAACGAAGCACATTGAGGTAGATCCTGTGCGCCGTGTGGTTTGCGGAGTGCAGGAGATGTTGGAGCCGGAAGCGATCACGACGATCGTTCGCTTGGGGCAGTCGGGGTGGGGCGCGAAGCGGATCGCCAGGACGTTGGGCGTCGCGCGCAACACGGTGCGGCGGTATCTGAACGCGGGTGGGCCGGTGCCGTATAAGCGGCCACAGCGCACCGGCGTTTTGGTCGGTCATGAAGCATGGCTGCGGGAGCGCTACCTGCAGCACCGGGGTAACTGCGACGTGGTGCGTCAGCAGTTGAGCAAGGAGCTTGGGATCGACACGAGCCTGCGCACGGTCGAGCGCGCGTGCCGAGGGTTCCGCCAGGAACTCGAAGCGAGTCGCCGTGCGACGATCCGCTTCGAGACCGCGCCGGGTGAGCAAATGCAGATCGACTTTGGGCAGACGCGCGTGATGATCGGCGGCGAGTCGGTACGGGTGTTCCTCTTTGTGGCCACACTGGGCTACTCACGCAAGGGGTTTGCCTGCGCATTCCGCCACGAGCGCCAAAGCGCCTGGTTCGCTGGCATCGAGGCGGCGTTCGCCCACTTCGGCGGAGAGGGTGTCAGGATTTTTGTGTGAGGGGCCTACCATGACGACTTCCAGGAGCCCCCATGCCACGCAAGAAGACCACCCCCGCCGCGAAGCCGGACGCCATTCTTCCCGACGAGCTGCTTGAGAAGCTGATCCCCGGACCGATGGACGCCGCCGGCGTCGAGGCCGTGTTCCAGAAGCTGAAGAAGGCCGTGATCGAGCGCGCCTTGGGGGCTGAGCTGGGCGTGCACTTGGCCAGCCCCGAGGGCGGCTGCGGGAACCATCGCAACGGCCGCAGCGGCAAGACCGTGCTGACCGACGGCGGGCCGCTGCGGATCGAGGTGCCCCGCGACCGGGCCGGCAGCTTCGAACCGCAGCTGATCCCGAAGCATGAGCGCCGGTTTGCCGGCTTTGACGACCGGATCATCTCGATGTATGCCCGCGGCATGTCGGTGCGCGAGATTCAGGGCCATCTGGCCGAGATGTACGCCATCGAGGTGTCAGCGGAGTTCATCAGCGCCGTCACCGACGCGGTGATGGCCGAGGTGGGGGCCTGGCAGGCCCGGCCGCTGGAGCCGATGTACCCGGTGGTGTTCTTCGATGCCCTGCGGGTGAAGATCCGCGAGGACGGCGTGGTGCGCAACAAGGCGGTGTATCTGGCCTTGGGCGTGCTGCCGGACGGGACCCGCGACATTCTGGGGCTTTGGATCGAGAACACCGAAGGCGCGAAGTTCTGGATGAAGGTGTTCAACGATCTCAAGACCCGCGGGGTCACGGACCTGCTGATCGGCGTGGCCGACGGCCTGAAGGGCCTGCCGGAGGCACTGGAGGCGGTGTTTCCGGCCACGACCCTGCAGACCTGCATCGTGCACCTGATCCGCAACAGCCTCGACTATGCGAGCTGGAAGGACCGTAAGGCGCTGGCCGCGGCGATCAAGCCGATCTACACCGCACCGAGCGCGGAGGCCGCCGAGCGCGCGCTGGACGCGTTCGAGGCAGGGCCGTGGGGCCAGCGCTTCCCGACCGTGGTCGCGGCCTGGCGGCGGGCGTGGAGCCGGGTGATCCCGTTCTTCGCGTTCCCGCCCGAAGTGCGGCGGATCATCTACACCACCAACGCCATCGAGAGCGTGCATTCGCGGTTACGCAAGATCATCAAGAGCCGCGGGCACTTCCCAAGCGACGAGGCGGCCACCAAGCTGATCTGGCTGGCCTTGCGCAACATCACCGCGGACTGGAAGCGGGCGAGCAAGGAGTGGAAATCGGCGATGAACCAGTTCGCGATACTATACGGCGACCGCTTCACCCTCGCACCACGCTGAACGACACGAGGACAGATTCAGAAACCGCCCCACACACAAAAAACAGGACATCCCCCAGCTACCTCAGCCCGATGCAGTACGAGCAGCGCTGGTACGAGGCACAGCGTAAAAAGGCCGCGTGAACCGTGGGTTAAGAGCTACACGAAACAGGGGCAAGGTCACTTGCGGCTTCACGATTTCCAAAGACATTCGCCTGCACGTACAGCACGACAAGAAACTCAAATGGGCCAACCGAAAAAGAACAGCAACAAAGCTCAGCCGCCACCGTCGGCTATGAAGCCGCGCACCGGTACATGACCGACACGCTGCACGGCTCGACGGACTCCGCCGGTCAGTCCGGCGAAGGCAACATCCGGAACGCAACCCGATGAGACTTGTCCGCAACACTGGAAGCGACCGCGTTGTCGACATCGTCCGGCCACACCTTGGCGATGGCATGTCCATCGACGCGGTGTCTCCGGCTCTCTCCATATTCGGTTTCGGCGAGCTGATCGGCAGCCTGAATCGTGGCCCGGCCTGTCGGTTGGTGTTGCCGGCGGGCCTCGACGGCCACGCCCTTATTGGCACGGCCAATGAGCGTACCGCCCGCAATCAGCTGCAGGCGCGCTGGCTCGCGGCCCGTCTACTCCAGTGGCTCAATGACAACGTGACCGTGCGTTTGGCCCGGGGCGGCGTCCCCCAGGGAACGCTCGTGTTGCGCGACCGATCCGGAGCCTCCGTGCAAGCCTTGCTTGGAGCTGTCGGGCTCACGTCTGAAGGGCTTGGGCTGGCTCCCGGGAATCCTCTGAACCTGATCCAGGCATCGGAATCAGCCGACGAAGCCGGGATGCTCGCCCAATGGTTCGAGAGCCAATGGGCGATTCTTCCCGACACGCGTGCAGCAAAGGACGAACTGTTGCGTCACATTACGGCGCTCGCCCGCCATCGGGACCCGCACCTGATCTACGCACTGGTGTTGCACCATCTCTTCTCCAGTCGCGGCGACGCACTCGACGAAGAGCAGGTCATCAAGTCGGCGACAGGCATACGGAATACCGTCGTCTGGAAGAAGCTCTACAAGTTCCAGCGCGACGGCGTGGTCGGCGCGATCGACAAGCTGAACCGCTTCGGCGGCTGCATCATCGCGGACAGCGTCGGCTTGGGGAAGACCTTCGAGGCTCTCGCGATCATCAAGTACTACGAGTTGCGCAACGACCGGGTACTCGTGCTCTGCCCCAAGCGGCTGCGGGATAACTGGACGCTGTACAAATCCAATGACCGGCGCAATGTCCTCGCTTCCGACCGCTTCAACTACGATGTCCTGAACCACACCGACCTCTCGCGTGATCGCGGGATGTCTGGAGACATCGACCTCGCGCACGTCAACTGGGGCAACTACGACCTCGTCGTCATCGACGAATCGCACAACTTCCGCAACAAGAAAACCCCACAGGCCGGCGGTGAGACCCGCTACGACCGCCTGATGCGCAAGATCATCCGCGAGGGCGTGAAGACGCGCGTGTTGATGCTTTCGGCCACGCCCGTCAACAACCGCATGGCCGACCTGCGCAATCAGATTGTATTCGCGACGGAGGGTGACGATACGGCACTGCTGGAGCACGGCATCAGCAGCATCGACAGCACCACGCGCCTGGCGCAGAAGCAGTTCAACCGCTGGCTCGAACTGCCTGAGGCCGAGCGCACGCCGGCGAAACTGGTGGAGATGCTGGGGTTCGACTACTTCACGCTGCTCGACCTGCTGACCATCGCCCGGTCCCGAAAACACATTGCGAAGTACTATGGCGTCACGGAGACCGGCCGGTTCCCCGAACGTCTCAAGCCTATCAACATCAAGGCCGACGTCGATCTTCGTGGCACGTTTCCTCCGATTCGCGACATCAACCTCGAAATCCGTCGCCTGAACCTCGCTGCCTACGCACCGTTGCGGTACGTGCTGTCCCACAAACAGGACGCCTACGACAGGAAATACAGCACCGAGGTTAAGGGCGGCACGGGCTTCTTCCGCCAGGTGGACCGCGAGGAAAGCCTCATTCACCTCCTCCGCGTGAACATCCTCAAGCGGATGGAGAGCTCCGTTGTGTCTTTTGCCCTGACCGTCGAACGCCAGCTACGGGATGTCGAAGACACCCTGCGCCGCATCGAGGCCCAGGTCGAGGAGCTGGAAGAGATCGACATCGAGGATGTCGACATCGAGGACCCGGCCTTCGAGAGCCTGCTGGTCGGGCGCAAGGTCAAGGTGCTGCTGTCGGATGTGGATATCGTGCGCTGGAAACAGGACCTGCTCGAGGACCGCAACCGGCTTGCGAACCTACTCGCCGCTGCCCGCGAGATCAGCCCGGAACGGGATGCCAAGTTGGCCGCCCTGCGCGAAATCATTGCGAACAAGCACCGCCAACCCATCAACCAGGGCAACCGTAAAGTCATCGTCTTCACCGCCTTCGCCGACACCGCGAACTACCTGTTCGAGCAGCTCGCACCCTGGGCAAGGGAAACGCTGGGGGTGGAGAGTGCGCTGGTCACCGGCACGGGCAGCAACAAGACCACCCTTCCGAGGCTGCGCCGCGACCTCGGTTCCATCCTCACCGCTTTTTCACCGCGTTCCAAGGAACGCCCCGAGGAGTTGGCAAGCGAGGGCGACATCGACCTCCTCATCGCCACGGACTGCATCTCCGAGGGGCAGAATCTCCAGGACTGCGACTGGCTGGTCAACTACGACATCCATTGGAATCCCGTCCGCATCATCCAGCGTTTCGGGCGCATCGACCGCATCGGCTCACCCAACGAGCGCATCCAGCTCGTGAACTTCTGGCCCAACATGGAGCTGGAGGAGTACATCAACCTCGAACAGCGCGTCAGCGGACGCATGGTGCTGCTCGACATCTCGGCCACGGGCGAGGAGAACCTGATCGAGCAGCAGTCCGGCAACCCAATGAACGACCTGGAGTACCGGCGCAAGCAGCTGCTCAAGCTCCAGGACGCGGTGATCGATCTCGAGGACCTCTCGAGCGGCGTCTCCATCGCCGACCTGACATTGACCGATTTCCGGATCGACCTTGCAGAGTATCGCAAGGCGCATCCGGGGGTTCTGGAATCGGTGCCGCTCGGGGCATTCGCCGTCACGACCACGAGCGAGGCGGAGATCCCGCCCGGCATCGTGTTCTGCCTGCGTGCGGAAGGAGCGGCCGCCGCGCGCTTGCCGGAGGGAGGCTATCCCCTCGCGCCGCATTATCTGGTGCATGTCGCGGATGACGGAGCGGTGTTGCTGGCGTACCCGCAGGCCAAGCATATTCTCGACCGGTTGAAGCGTCTCTGCGTCGGGCGGGACCTGCCCGACGCCGGCGCCTGCGCCCGCTTCGACAAGGCGACGAAGAACGGCCAGGAC
This sequence comes from Tepidimonas sp. HKU77, assembly GCF_049728535.1. Classification (NCBI taxonomy): domain Bacteria; kingdom Pseudomonadati; phylum Pseudomonadota; class Betaproteobacteria; order Burkholderiales; genus Tepidimonas; species Tepidimonas sp. HKU77. Next base: position 974,731 of record NZ_CP187300.1, read on the forward strand.
ATGCGCCACCCGCAGAAGCTGCTGGCGGCAGCCGTCTCCTCCGTGGTCGGCAAGAGCGAGGAGCGCGCCGTGGCCAGTCTGTTCACGCCGGGAGGCACTCATGCCCTGACGGGTGAGTTCGCCGGCATCGACGACTTCGAGGTTGTGGCATTTCTTGTGGTGCTGCCTGAGTAGTCAGGCAATTGAAAAACAGGAGAGAGGATGAGCTTTCGCACCGCCGAACCCGCACTGAAAGATGTGCTCGATGGCATCGCCTCGGGGCAAATCCAGCTCCCCGACTTCCAGCGTGGCTGGGTCTGGGATGACAACCATATTCGCTCGCTGATCTCTAGCCTCACGTTGTCCTATCCGATTGGTGCCGTAATGTTTCTTGAAGCGGGCGGCGTACCATTCAAGCCTCGTCTGTTCGCCGGCGTGAGCTTGCAGCCGGCACCTGCCCCCAAGACCCTGGTGCTCGACGGTCAGCAACGTCTGACCTCCCTGTACTTGGCGCTGCGCAGCGGCCAGCCCGTGCCCACACGCACGGAGAAAGGCGCGGATATCCGTCGCGTCTACTTCCTTGACATGGCTAAATGTCTTGACGAATCGGCAGACCGTGAAGAGGCCGTTCTCTCCATACCGGAGACCTTACAGATTTCGTCCGACTTCGGCCGCAAGATCGAGCTGGATGTCAGCACGCCAGAATTGCAGTACAGCCAGCGGCTGTTCCCTGTGGCGTTGCTGTTCGATATCCAGAGATTTATGGCATGGGAAAGTGGCTTTAGCGCTCATTATCAGTTTGCGGCAGAAGCCATGCAGTTTATGCAACGTTTCCGCCATGAGATCTGGCAGCGTTTCCATGAGTTCAAGGTTCCCGTCATCGAACTGAGTAAGAACACACCGCGCGAAGCCGTCTGCCAAATCTTCGAGAAGGTCAATACCGGCGGGGTGACGCTGACTGTCTTCGAGTTGATGACGGCGACCTTCGCAGCCGATGAGTTCAATCTTCGCCAAGATTGGGAAGCCCGCCGAAAGCGGCTGACCGCCAAGCATGACGTTCTCAAAGCCGTGGACGGCACCAGTTTCCTCACGGCAGTGACCTTGCTGGCCAGCTATCGGCGGCACAAGGAACAAGGTACGCCCGTCAGTTGCAAACGCGCCGACGTGTTGAAACTTACACTGGCTGAGTTCAAGTCGCTCGAGTCCGCCCTGGAACAAGGGTTTAAGCGGGCGGCCGAATTGTTGGCCGAAGAAAAAATATTCGATGCCCGAAGCCTGCCTTATGCGACTCAATTGATCCCTTTATCAACAATCTGCGCCTACTTGGGAGAACGCACCACGCAGCACGGTGTCAAACAGAAACTGTTGCGTTGGTATTGGTGTGGAGTTCTGGGGGAACTGTACGGCGGCGCCAATGAAACGCGCTTTGCCATGGACATCCAGGACGTTGTGGCCTGGGTTGACGGTGGCGGTGAACCGCGCACGGTTCGCGATGCCAATTTCGCGCCGACGAGGCTGCTTTCCCTGCAAAGCCGCCTGGCTGCAGCGTACAAAGGGCTGGCTGCGCTGCTCATGAAACACGGTGCCCGCGATTTCGTCAGCGGCACGCCCATTGATCTCAATACCTACTTCAACAACGCCATCGACATCCACCACGTCTTTCCCCGCGCCTGGTGTGAAAAGCAGAAGCTCCCCAAGGAGAAGTGGAACAGTGTGGTGAACAAGGCGCCGCTGGCGGCAGGCACCAACCGCTTTATCAGTGGCGATGCCCCCAGCGTCTACCTTGCGCGTATCCAAAAGGCCAAGCAGGTTGCCCCCGACAGTCTGGATGAATTCCTGGCTTCGCATGTGATCCCGGTACAGGCGCTGCGCTCGGACGACTTTGATTCCTTTATCCGCCAACGCGCTGCTGCGCTGTTGAAGCTCATCGAACAGGCCATGGGCAAAGCCATTGCCGGGCGCGACAGCGAAGAAACTATCAAGGCCTTTGGTGCGGAACTGTCGTCATGAACCGGACGGACGTCGTTGCCGCACTGTGTCTCCCCGCCGCCGCACGCGTGGATCGCCGAGTGCCCAAGACGCTGCTGGTGGAGCATGGCGCGCCGACAGCGGCCGACCGCCGCCAGGTCAACGAGGGCATCGAGCACATCCAGTGGGTGGCCGCGCTGAAGCCGACCACCATTGGCGTTGCCGCCTTTCGCGATGATGCGCGTGAGTACCTGGAGATCGCCGTCATCCGCGTCGCGCTGCGGGAGGATGCCAGGACACAGCGGCTGGTGGAACTGCTGCACCGGGCGATCCCCTACCCTGTGTTCGCCGTGACCGAACAGGGCGAGTCGGTGGCGTTGTCCGTCGCACACAAGCGCTGGTCGCAGGCGGAGGCCCAGAAGACCGTCCTCGACGGCGAACCGGTCACGGTGGCGGCGCCTCACGAGCGCGAGCCCTACGCAGGCGCATTCGCGGCGGCGCTGGCGCTGGGCGGCCAACCGCAGGCATCGTTGCACGCGCTGTACCAAGGCTGGCTCGATACCCTGCTGGCCCTGCAGGCCGCCAGGGTGTCGGGCGTTTTCAGGATCCTGCCGGACGCCGACCGGCGTGCCGCCCGCAGAGATGCCCTCGCCGAGTGCGAGCGCCTCGACGTCGAGATCGCGCGCCTGCGCGCAGCGGCGAAGAAGGAAAAGCAGATGGCGCGACAAGTCGCGATCAATCAGGAACTCAAGCGCGCCGAGGCGGCCCGTGCCGTGGCGCTTGCCCGTTTGTGAAGACCGAGAAGACGATGAAGAAATTGACCCCGAACGATCCTGAAACCCGCTCGATCGATGGCGTCGCCGAGAACATTCGGCGGCTGAAGGCGCTCTTCCCGGAGCTCGTGACCGAGGGACCGAATGGCGCCGCGGTGAACGTGGACGTGCTCAAGGCGCTGGTGGGTGACGCCACCGTCACCGACGCCGACGAGAAGTACGGTCTCAACTGGCACGGCAAACGGCGCGCGCGTCAACTCGCGCTCACGCCCTCCACCGGTACGCTGCGTCCGTGCCCGGAGGACAGCGTGGACTGGGACACCACGCAGAACCTGATGATCGAGGGTGACAACCTCGAGGTGCTGAAGCTCCTGCAGAAGAGCTATGCGGGCAAGGTGAAGCTCATCTACATCGACCCGCCCTACAACACCGGGAACGACTTCGTCTATCCCGATGACTACCAGGACAGCATCAAGAACTACCTTGAGCTGACCGGGCAGGTGGAAGGCGGGAAGAAGATCAGCAGCAATACCGAGGCCAGTGGGCGGTTTCACACGGATTGGCTGAACATGATGTATCCGCGACTAAAGCTCGCTCGCACTCTGCTCCGCGAAGATGGTTTGCTGCTGGTTAGTATTGACGAGTCGGAGTTCGCAAACCTTCAGGCAATCTGCTCAGAGGTCTTTGGCGATGAGAATCGTATCTGTGACTTCGTCTGGAAGAGCAAGAGCGGCGGCGCGAACGATAGCCGGCATGTAGCAATTGACCATGAGTACATTCTTGTGTTCGCCCGCAATGCCAAACTGGTGTCCTTCAAGCTGGACACCGACGCCGAGGTCACAACAAATTACAACTATCGCGATGAACGAGGTGAGTATTCCCTCGATCGATTGGACAAGCAAAGCCTCGGATACATTGAAAGCCTAGACTTTCCAATTGTGGGCCCAGATGGCGTTACCTACCGTGTTGAGCACAAGAATCCTGAGCAAAAGGTTGCGCGTTGGCGATGGAGCAGGGAAACGAGGGTGTCAGGATTTTTGTGTGAGGGGCCTACCATGACGACTTCCAGGAGCCCCCATGCCACGCAAGAAGACCACCCCCGCCGCGAAGCCGGACGCCATTCTTCCCGACGAGCTGCTTGAGAAGCTGATCCCCGGACCGATGGACGCCGCCGGCGTCGAGGCCGTGTTCCAGAAGCTGAAGAAGGCCGTGATCGAGCGCGCCTTGGGGGCTGAGCTGGGCGTGCACTTGGCCAGCCCCGAGGGCGGCTGCGGGAACCATCGCAACGGCCGCAGCGGCAAGACCGTGCTGACCGACGGCGGGCCGCTGCGGATCGAGGTGCCCCGCGACCGGGCCGGCAGCTTCGAACCGCAGCTGATCCCGAAGCATGAGCGCCGGTTTGCCGGCTTTGACGACCGGATCATCTCGATGTATGCCCGCGGCATGTCGGTGCGCGAGATTCAGGGCCATCTGGCCGAGATGTACGCCATCGAGGTGTCAGCGGAGTTCATCAGCGCCGTCACCGACGCGGTGATGGCCGAGGTGGGGGCCTGGCAGGCCCGGCCGCTGGAGCCGATGTACCCGGTGGTGTTCTTCGATGCCCTGCGGGTGAAGATCCGCGAGGACGGCGTGGTGCGCAACAAGGCGGTGTATCTGGCCTTGGGCGTGCTGCCGGACGGGACCCGCGACATTCTGGGGCTTTGGATCGAGAACACCGAAGGCGCGAAGTTCTGGATGAAGGTGTTCAACGATCTCAAGACCCGCGGGGTCACGGACCTGCTGATCGGCGTGGCCGACGGCCTGAAGGGCCTGCCGGAGGCACTGGAGGCGGTGTTTCCGGCCACGACCCTGCAGACCTGCATCGTGCACCTGATCCGCAACAGCCTCGACTATGCGAGCTGGAAGGACCGTAAGGCGCTGGCCGCGGCGATCAAGCCGATCTACACCGCACCGAGCGCGGAGGCCGCCGAGCGCGCGCTGGACGCGTTCGAGGCAGGGCCGTGGGGCCAGCGCTTCCCGACCGTGGTCGCGGCCTGGCGGCGGGCGTGGAGCCGGGTGATCCCGTTCTTCGCGTTCCCGCCCGAAGTGCGGCGGATCATCTACACCACCAACGCCATCGAGAGCGTGCATTCGCGGTTACGCAAGATCATCAAGAGCCGCGGGCACTTCCCAAGCGACGAGGCGGCCACCAAGCTGATCTGGCTGGCCTTGCGCAACATCACCGCGGACTGGAAGCGGGCGAGCAAGGAGTGGAAATCGGCGATGAACCAGTTCGCGATACTATACGGCGACCGCTTCACCCTCGCACCACGCTGAACGACACGAGGACAGATTCAGAAACCGCCCCACACACAAAAAACAGGACATCCCCAGGGAAACCGTCGCCGCACGGTACGATGAGCTCGTATTCAAGGATGGTTACGTCTATACAAAGAACTACCGCAAAGATGGAGCGATTCCGCGAAGTCTTCTTATAGACGATCGGTTCGGACGAACTCGAACCGGGAAGACCGAGCTTGCGCATCTAATGGGATTGCAATTATTTGACAATCCAAAGCCCACTAAATTGCTATCTGTCAGGTCCCGGACGATTACGTGGTTTGAAGATGAAAAGATCGGGGCGTTGAGCGTACCACTTTTTCAAGGCCTCCAGAGGTGTTATGTGTCCGATTGCCTTCTGGGGTAAATGATGGTTGTACAGCCAAACATAACGGGTCAAGGTAGTCTCGAGGTCCTCGGCGCTGTTGAAGTGATGGGTGGCAAGGACCTCGGCAATACGGCCGTTGAAGCGTTCGACCATGCCATTGGTCTGAGGGTGTCTGGGCTTGGTGAGGCGATGCTCGATGCCAAGGGCCTGGCAGAGCTGATCGAACTCGTGCTTCCCGGACGGTGCGCGCGCGCCTGAGGCGAAGAGGCGATCCGTGAACTCCTTGCCGTTGTCGGTGAGGATGTGCGTGATTCTGACCGGGCAGGTCTTGTGCAAGGCCTTCAGGAAGCTTCTGGCCGCGGCTGCGGTCTTGTTTGGCTTAATCTGGATGAAGACCCAACGGGTGGCGCGGTCAATGGCGACGAAGAGATAACGCCTCTGATGTTCGTCGGGCATCTGCGGCAGGTACTTGACGTCGATGTGCAGGTAGCCCGGCATGTAGGTCTTGAATGGCTTGGAAGCAGGCGCATCCTTGGCTTCACTGGGCAGTTGGGATAGGCCATGGCGCTTGAGCAGACGATACAGCCCAGAACGTGAGGCCCGGGGGTTGATGAACTCCCGTGTGACCACCAGCAGATCGTCAAGGGGTAGCTGGAGGGTCTTGCGCAGCTCCACCACCAAAAGCTCCTGCGCCGGGGTGAGCGTCGTCTGCAAACGATGCGCGGTATGCGGGCGATCTTCCACAAAGTCCCGACGCTTCCAGCGGCGGATGGTGTCTTCGGATACGCCCAACTCGGCTGCCAAGGCCGCAACCGACAAGGACGAGGACTGGATGTAGGCGCGGGTGGCGGGGGTTGTGGTGGCGTTTTTGTGTAGGCGAATAATCATGGTTGAGCGCTCCGGAGGTTGTCGATCAGCTCTCGCATCACTGCGCGACTAACGAAGAGTGCACGACGCGAAGGATCTATGCAATCGTCCGGAACCCTACAGCTATCCTTTCTGTTATCGATCACGAGCGACAAGGATTCCGTCGTTTTGGACTTCTTTGCTGGGTCTGGCACTACCGGCCATGCTGTCATGGCGCAGAACGCCGCCGATGGTGGCAATCGCCGCTACATCCTCGCCCAGCTTCCAGAGCGACTCGACTCGGATAACAAGGATCAGAAGGTTGCCGCCGATTTCTGCGACAAACTCAATAAGCCTCGCAACATCGCCGAGCTGACCAAGGAGCGCCTCCGCCGCGCCGCAAAGAAGATCAAGGACGAGAACCCGACGTACACGGGCGACCTCGGCTTCCGTGTCTTCAAGCTCGATTCCAGCAACATCCGCGCGTGGGAGCCCGACCGCGACAACCTTGACCAGACGCTCCTTGAGTCCATAGAACACATCAAGGCCGATCGCACCGAGTCCGATGTGCTGTACGAGCTGCTGCTCAAGCTCGGCCTCGACCTCTGCGTCCCCATCGAGACACGCACGTTCGCCGGCAAGGAGGTTCACTCCGTCGGCGGGGGCGTGCTGATGGCATGCCTCGCGCCAAAGATCGAGCGGGCCGAAGTGGAAGCGCTGGCGCAGGGCATCGTGGACTGGCACAAGGCGCTCGCGCCCGCCGGCGACACGACCTGCGTTTTCCGCGACAGCGCCTTCGCCGACGACGTGGCCAAGACCAACATGGCCGCGATCCTCGAGCAGCACGGTATCACCAACGTTCGGAGTCTGTGAGTACGCGCGCCCATGAAACTGCACTTCGAACCCGATCTCGACTACCAGCTCCAGGCCATCGAGGCGGTCTGCGACCTGTTTCGCGGGCAGGAAATCTGCCGCACCGAATTCACGGTTACGCGCGACCCTGCGGACACGCAGATGCGCCTTGGCTTCGCGCATAACGACCTTGGCATCGGCAACCGCCTGACGCTGCTCGACGAGGAACTGCTGGCCAACCTCCAGGCCATCCAGCTTCGCAACGGCATCGCTCCGTCCGAAACGCTCGCCTCAGGCGACTTCACGGTGGAGATGGAGACCGGCACCGGCAAGACCTACGTCTACCTGCGCACGATCTTCGAGCTCAACAAACGCTACGGATTCACCAAGTTCGTGATCGTGGTGCCGTCCATCGCCATCAAGGAAGGCGTCTACAAGTCGCTCCAGATCATGGAGGATCACTTCAGGAGCCTTTACGCAGGCGTGCCCTTCGACTACTTCCTCTACGACTCCGCCAAGCTCGGACAGGTGCGCAACTTCGCCACCAACGCACACATCCAGATCATGGTGGTGACGGTCGGCGCCATCAACAAGAAGGACGTCAACAACCTCTATAAGGACAGCGAGAAGACCGGCGGTGAAAAGCCCATCGACCTGATCAAGGCCACGCGCCCGATCGTGATCGTGGACGAGCCGCAGAGCGTGGACGGCGGGCTGACGGGCGCGGGCAAGCAGGCGCTGGATGCCATGAACCCGCTCTGCACCCTGCGCTACTCCGCCACGCACGTGGACAAGCACCACATGGTCTACCGCCTCGACGCGGTGGACGCCTACGAGCGTCGGCTGGTCAAGCAGATCGAGGTCGCGTCGGCAACGGTGGAAGACGCGCACAACAGGCCGTTCGTGCGTCTGGTGTCGGTCAGCAACAAACGCGGCAGCATCAGCGCCAGGGTGGAGCTGGATGTGGAGACAGCCACCGGCGTGCAGCGCCGCGAGGTCACCGTGTACGACGGCGACGACCTGGAGCAGACGACCCGCCGTCCCATCTACCGCGACTGTCGCATCGGCGAGATCTGCGTTGCCAAAGGAAATGAGTTCCTCGAGCTTCGGGTGCCCGGCGGGGAGCAGTACCTGCGCCCGGGCCAGGCATGGGGTGACGTTGATCCGCTGGCCGTTCAGCGCGAAATGATCCGCCGCACCATCAAGGAACATCTGGACAAGGAGAAGCGCCTGCGCCCGCTCGGGATCAAGGTGCTGTCCCTGTTCTTCATCGACGAAGTCGCGAAGTACAGGCAGTACGACGACGACGGCAATCCGGTCAAAGGCGACTACGCGCGCATCTTCGAGGAGGAGTACAAGCGCCTCGCGAACCATCCCGACTACCGGCCGCTGTTCCAGGAAGTAGACCTGAGCCGCGCCGCAGAGGAGGTTCACGAGGGGTACTTTTCCATCGACAAGAAGTCCAAGCGCGCGGTGGATACGACCGAGAGCAATCAAGCCGGTCGCGAGGCGGCAGAGCAGGCTTACAACCTGATCATGAAGGACAAGGAAAGACTCCTCTCCTTCGACACCCCGCTCAAGTTCATCTTCTCCCACTCGGCGCTGCGCGAGGGCTGGGACAACCCGAACGTGTTCCAGATCTGCACGCTGCGCGACATCAGGACGGAGCGCGAGCGGCGGCAGACCATCGGCCGGGGGCTGCGGCTTTCCGTGAACCAGGATGGCCAGCGCGTTCGCGGGTTCGATGTCAACACGTTGACCGTGATCGCGACCGAAAGCTACGAACAATTCGCCGAGAACCTGCAGAAGGAGATCGAGGCCGAGACCGGCATCCGGTTCGGCATCCTGGAAGCGCACCACTTCGTGGCCGTGAAGGTTACCTCTGAGAGCGGCGAGATGACGCCACTGGGGCTCGAAAAATCGAAGGCGCTCTGGGAGCATCTCAGGTCGGCCGGGTATATCGACGCCCGCGGCAAGGTTCAGGAGTCCCTGAAACAGGCGCTGGCCAACGGCCATATCGAGCTGCCGGATGAGTTCCGTCCGCACCATGCCCAGATCGCCGACATCATCGCGAAGGTCGCCGGTCGCCTCGAGATCAAGAACGCCGACGAACGCCGGCAGGTGCGGCCGCGCCAGGCCATCCTCCACAGTCCGGAGTTCAAGGCGCTGTGGGACCGGATCAAGGACAAGACCACCTACCGGGTCGAATTCGACAACGAGAAGCTGGTCGAGGCGTGCATCAAGGCGCTGCGCGACGCGCCGCCGCTTCCGAAAACGCGGTTGCAGTGGCGAAAGGCGGACATCGCCATTGGCAAGGGGGGCGTGGAAGCGACCGAACGTGACGGCGCACAAACGGTGGTCCTGGACGAAACCGACATCGAGCTTCCCGACCTGCTCACCCAGCTCCAGGACCGCACGCAGCTCACGCGTCGCACCATCTGCCGCGTCCTCACTGGCTGCGGGAGATTGGATGACTTCAAGCGGAACCCGCAGGCCTTCATCGAGCTGGCCGCCGAAGCGATCAATCGATGCAAGCGGCTGGCGATCGTGGATGGGATCAAGTACCAACGGCTCGGCGATGAGTACTACTACGCGCAGGAGCTCTTCGAACAGGAAGAGCTGACCGGCTACATCAGGAACATGCTCACCGAAACCAGGAAGTCCGTATTCGAGAGTGTCGTTTACGACTCGGGCACGGAAGCCGCATTTGCGGACGGCCTCGAGAAGAACGAGGCGGTCAAGGTCTACGCCAAGCTTCCCGGCTGGTTCAAGGTACCGACACCGCTCGGGTCGTATAACCCGGACTGGGCAGTTCTGGTGGAGAAGGATGGTGCCGAGCGGCTCTACCTCGTGGTCGAGACCAAGAGCAGCCTGTTCATGGACGATCTCGGCGACAAGGAGAGCGCGAAGATCAAATGCGGGAAGGCGCACTTCAAGGCATTGGAGGTTCGAGAGACACCGGCTCGATATGTGGTGGCCCGAACCGTTGATGACATTATTGCGTAGGAGCGATAAGAGATTGGTTAAACGCCGTATGAATCTTCTCCACTGAATCGCCCCGCCTTTCCCGGAGGCTCCAAACCTTGAGAGGATGGAGCCATGAGCAACAAATTGACGAGGTACGCACCCGAGGTGCGTGAACGGGCGGTGCGGAGGCGCCAGCGCCGCAGGGTTTTCAGGCTGATCTTCCAGCGGAAGGCAAGTTGCCTTTCGGTCATCACGGGGTAGTGCATCTTCTTCTCCAAAACAGGTGCCCCATGACAACGCTGTTCAACGTGGAAGCCAAGTTCCGTGTTCGATGATCACCCTGCGGCCGTCTCCGCAATCAGCACGTCGGCCGGGATGCCCAGGCTCTTGTGCAGCCTGCGGATCATGGCCAGAGTCAGCGGGCGCTTGCGGCTCAGGACTTCGTAGACGCGGTTGCTTTTGCCGATGATCGGCTCAAGGTCTTTGACGGACAGGCCGCTCTGATCCATCCGGAATTTGATGGCTTCCACCGGATCGGGCGCGGTGATGGGTACGTGCTTGGCCTCGTAGGCTTGCACCAGCGTGGCCAGGATGTCCAGGCGATCACCCTCTGGCGTACCCAGATCGGGGTCGGACTCCATCAAGGCCGAAATCTCTTTGAGCGTGGCCTTGTAGTCTGCTTCGGTGCGGATGGGGCGGATGTCCATGTTTTTCCTCCGTGGCCGGTCAGGCCGCATCAATGGTTTCGGCGTCCACCGCGTCGTACTCCTTGTGGGTGCCGACGAACTTCACGTAGACGATCTGCAACTTGTACGCAACGGCCACGATCAGCCGGTAGTCATTGCCTTTGATATTGAAGACCACGCGACGGTTCTTCAGCACGCTGGCGCTGCGGTACTGCGCCTTGATGTCGGCGGGCTGGGTCCAGGTCGCATTCGTTGCCTCCTCATACCAAGCCTTCAGCGGCTGCTCAGCGTCGGGATGGCGCTCCCAGAAGGCTCGAAGAGTGGACACGGCAATCACGCGCATGAGTCGCAGTGTAGTCCCATTTTGGGACTATCGCAACCCTGCACCGACCGGGCCTGGAGTTTTCACGATGCAAACCGGCCATTTGATAGAGGCGAGCGCCCTCCAGATCAGTGCTTTGCTAAGGAACCTCTGCACTACCCCGCCCACTCGTTCGTGGCGACGAGTTCAGGGTCAATATCGTTTCGTAGGATGGGATCGAAACAGATGCTGAACGGTTCTTGGGCTCCAGCAAGCCCCTTCGTGGGCCCTCTGCAGCCTCATCCGGCCCCAGTGAGCCCACTGCGGGCGCACTTATCCCGTCGCAGCCAGCAAGGCTTTGCGCGCCAGCCACAGATTGACCAGCGCAAACAGGACGTTGAGCTGCGCGCCGTTCTTGGCCAAGCCTCGATAGGGCGTCTTGCGGTAGCCAAACTGGCATTTGAGTACCCGAAACGGATGCTCACCCTTGGCACGAATGCGCGCCTTGGTGCGTTCCAAGGCATCCATCACCTGGCCAAGAAAAGTGCGCTTGTCCAATGCCCGGCGCTTGCCCGGCCGCATGGCCACGTGCCAAGCGACTTGCTTGCCCTGGTTTTCCGCTCGCTTGTCCACTCCCTGATAGCCCGCATCGGCAAAGACGTCGGTCTCTTGCCCGTGCAAGAGCCGATGCGCCTGCGTCACATCCGAGACGTTGGCAGCGGTGGCCACCACCGTGTGTACCAGCCCTGTCTCGGCGTCGACCCCAACGTGCGCTTTCATGCCGAAGTACCACTGGTTGCCCTTCTTCGTCTGGTGCATCTCAGGGTCGCGCTCACGGCGGGCGTTCTTGGTCGAGCTGGGAGCAGCAATGAGCGTGGCATCCACGATGGTGCCGCTCTTGAGCATGAGGCCACGCTCGGTCAGGATGCGATTGACCGTCTCGAGGATACGCTGGCTCAGGCCGTGTTGCTCCAGCAGGTGGCGAAAGCGCAGGATGGTGCTCTCATCCGGCACGACATCCACCCCCAGGTCCAGACCAACAAAGCTCGCCAGCAGCGGCGTGTCGTACAAGGCTTCCTCCACCGCCGGGTCCGACAGACCAAACCACTGCTGCAAAAAATGAATCCTCAGCAGCTTCTCTACCGCAAAGGGTGGCCGCCCACCCTTGGGACCCGCCTTCGGCGCATACGGCTCGATGAGTGCGACCAACTCTGCCCACGGCACCACACGGTCCATCTGCTCCAAAAACGCACGCTTGCGGGTGCGCTTGGCGCGCAGCTCAAAGCCCGTATACATCGGCGCCTCCAGACTCATCTGCTTCATGTCGCTATTGTCCCATCCCGGCAGTCTGGCAGGAAGGTTTTGCAGACCTTCCCTAAAGAACCGCATACTCGGACGCGGGTTCGGTTCCGTGTTCCGCCTCGCTCTTCCTACCCTCGACGACCAACTCCGCTGACGCACGCAGACTTGCTCAGGAACCCGCAGTAGCGAAATAGCAAGCGACGCTCGCAGCACCAAGCTTTCACGCGCTGCTCGACGGTTCCCCGGCGAATTGAGGCCCAGCCCCCGATGCGAGCCGACGAAGGTGCCGCGACTGGCACGGGCTGCGGCCAGCAACTGGCCCCAGTCCGACAGCGGGCGGCTACCGGCGAGCCGCCTGCGGAACGCGAGGCGATCCCCCTCTCCACGAAAGTTCTCATCCGTGTCGAAGCCTGTTGCGATCACTACGGGCGCACGTTCGACCCGAGGTTATCTGGACCCGTTGCCGCTCGCGCAACGCTGGTGCGGGCGCAGCGCAAAACGACAGCGTGAACCATATTGAACACGAGCGCCAGCACATGACAGGCGCATTCACGACCACGCCAGCGGCGCCTCGCCCGCGCTGAGCAGCCCGAGCAAGATCAATGCGGTGGTCAGCGTGTCGGGCCGGGCGTTGCGGCCCGCGCTCCACTCCAGCCCCAGCCAGCGCGCAAAGGCACCGGCGCGGCCCGCATCCTTGACCGCGAGGCCGACGCGCGGCAGCCGCTGCAGCACTTGGCGCAGCGCGGGCTCGGGCACGGCCCCGTGCACCCAGGGCGGCAAGTCGGTGCTGCCATCGGCGCGGCGCAGCACCACGCGCAGCCCATCGTCGTGCAGGCCCAGCCCCACCAGCAGCCGCACATGGGTCTGCAGGGCGCTTGCTTGCTCCGCCCCCCAGAAAGCGACGTCGCGCCGGCGCGGAGTGGTGCGCAGCAGATGAATGCGCAAGGCGGGCAGCGCCAGAGCGCGGATGTCGGCATTACGCGGCCAGCGCCGCTGCCACTGCTGCAGCCAAGCCGGCGCGCGCAGGCTCGGCAGCGCGAGGTAGGGGCCGTGCGGCCCGTCGCGCACCCAAGCGCGGCGCACGCCGGTGGGCCAGCGGAAGGCAGGATCGTCGTCACGTCTGAGGCAGTGCGCCAGTTCGGCGGCGCGCTGCAGCAGTGCGTGGGCCTGCGGCTCGCTCAGCTCCAAAGCGGGCAGGTGCGCGCGCACGCGATCCACGCAAGCGACGGCATCGCCCTGGGTCGCCTGCAACTGGCCGAGCACGGCGTAGGCGCCGGGCAAGGGCCAGTGCGCGGGCACGGCGGCAGCAGCCGACCCGATCGATGCGGGTGCGGCCGCCACACTGCCGGCGGCCTCGGTCGCAGCGGGGGCGCTGGTGACAGCGCACGCCCGCAGCGCCCGCTGCGCCACGCCGTCGCGGTCGCCGAGCTGCGCCAAGCGCTCGCACTCGCGCACCGCCAGCGCCCAGGTGACGATGGCCTGGGCGTGGATGTAGTGCTCGAGCGACACCAGCGGCGAGGTGTGTCCGAGCAGCCGCGCCACGGCGAAGGCCGCTTGGCGCGCGCTGCCCGATGGTCCCCCGAGCAAGGCGCGGTGCAGCTCGGCGCCGCGGCGCAGCAGGGCTTGCGTGTCGGGGTCGCCAGCGAAGACATCGATGATGGGCGGCAGCTCCACGGCGCGCAAGGCCAGGTAGGTCCAGGTGGCGAAGGCGTGGCGCAAGTGGTGGATGTGCGCGCCGGCAAGAGCGTCGGCCAGCGCCTCGATGATTCGCTCGGCGGTGCGCTCGGCCGAGGCGCGGGTGCGGCCGAGGTCGAGGTCGAACAGCGGCACTTGCGCCCGAGCGGGTGCGAACGCAGCGCGGGGATCGGCGCCAATCTGGGCCCAGCGCTGGTGCACCCAGGCCAGCAAGCGCTGGCGCTCGGCGGGCAGCAGCAGCGCGCCAGCGGGGATGATGCGCTGCGCATGCGCGGTCTTGAGCCGCCGCTGGGCGGTGGGGCGCACGACGATCGTCAGGTCCGGCTCGGGAGAGATGTCGAGCAGCCGCAGGCCCAGGATCTCGGCGCGGCGCATGCCGGTGCGAAACGCCAGCACCGCGCTGAGCCAGGCCATCTCCCACAACGCCGGCGGACTCTGCGGGTCGCGCTGCAGCAGCGCTTGACGCTGCAGGGTCTGCAGCGCCCGCATCAAGACGCCGGCCGGCAGCGGCCGCGCATCGACGCCGTCGGGCACGCGCTCGCGCGCTCGGCTGCGGCCGGCGACGGTGCGCTCGATACTGCGGCGCAGCCCCGCCCAGGCAAGGCGCAGCGTGCGCTGGCGCCGTGCGCTGGCCGACGCCAGCAGCAGCTGCTCGGCGCTGTCGAGCTCCTCGTGCGACCACTGGGTGGGGTCGGGCAGCGGCGGCTCATCGCCGCCGTCTGGCTCGGCGCCGGCGTCGGCTGCTTCGGCGCTGCCCAGCTGGCCGAGCACCGCCACCCATGCCGGCAGCAGGGTGTGCACCTGGTGCGCGATGCGCCGTTGCACCGACGGGCTTTGCTGGGCGCGCCGCACCGCCAGCGCCGCCAGCCAGCGCAGCAGCACCGCTTGGGTGTCGGGCAGCGCGGTGCCTGCGGCCTGCAGCCGCTGCTGCCACGCCGACTCTTCGGTCGGCCAGGGGCCGTCGGCAGCGGCGATGGTGCACAGGCCGTCCAGCCACGGGTACAGCAGCGCGGCGTCCGCCGCCCAAGGCTGGGCCTCCTCGGCGGTGGCCTCGTCCTCCTCGTCGTCGGCAGGCGCGATGAGCCGTGCGGCCGCGCGCGGCTGCTCGTCAGCCCCCAGCGACGCGCTCAATTGCTGCCACAGCCGCGGCTCGATATCGTGGGTGGGGTAGTGTCCGCGCATGAGCTGCACGTCCAGCGCCGTGCCCCAGCGCAGCCACAGGACGCTGGCGCCTTCGATGAGGTCGTCGAGGTCGCGCGGCGCGTGGGCACTGCCCAGCAGACGGCGCCACTGCGCCGGCAGCGACGACGGCGCGACGATGTCACCACCCGGGCGGTGCTCGAGCAGCCAGGCGCTGACCGGATCGAACAGCCAGCGCTGCAGTCGCGCGCGCTGCGCGCCGCGCGCGGGGTGCTCGATGTCGAGGTAGGGCACGCCCAAGCCGGTGCGCGGCAGCGCCGCGTTCGCGCACAGGCACGCGCGCAGCACCTGCAGGGCGCGCCGCTGAAGCAAGCCGCCGAGCAGGGTCGCGCTGAGCAGCATCGCCGCCAGCCACCGCGGGGCGCTCGAGACCGATGCGGGCCGGCGCAAGGCCTCGAGCAAGGCAGCACGCCAGCGCTCGGCGCGCTGCAGCCGCTGCAGCGCCTGCCCGGCGAAGGGGCTCTCGGGTGGGTGCACGGCGGCCAGCAGCAGTGTCGGCGCCGGCGGCTCGACGACGGCGGCGCGCGCGGCCGCGCGCAGCGCCCGCACGAGCTGGTAGACCCAGCGCAGCCACTGCGCGGCGCGCTGCAGCCCCGCGTGGTGGCGCGCACGCGCCGACGGCGCTGCCGCGTCGGGCTGATTCAGACAGTGTTGCACCAGCGCCTCGCACAGCGCGCTGGCGCTGCTGGCGTCGGCCATCGGGCCGACGCCCTCGCACAACCACTGCGCATGGGGATTGTCGGCGTGCTCGCGCAGCACGGCGCGCAGCGCGGCCAGCGACGCGGTGGCCTGCGCGCTTTGGCCGTGCGCCAGGCGCGCCCACAGGGCCTCGATGTCGGCCACGGGTTTCATGCCGGTGAGCGAGTGGGTGCGGCCAGGGCACTGACCAGGGGCACGATGCCCAGGGACTGGAGGTCGTGCTCGATGGCGACGCAGAGATCGGCGAGGGCGCCGCGCCAGTCGAAGGTGCTCAGCGGCCCCCAGGGCCACTCGCCCTGACGCGCGTGGCCGAGGTAGGCGTCGATCACCTCGGCGCGCATGCCAGCACCGAGCAGCCGCGAGCGCAGCCGCGCACGCGCGAAGTTGGGCGGCACCAGATCGTCGGCACCGGGCGCGAGCGCGGCTGAGGATGCGCTCGGCGCGGTCGCGGCGGCCGAGACGGTGTGCAGGCGGCGCGCCAGCTGCTGCCCCATCCAGTAGGCGCCGACACTGCTGAGGGCGGGCTGTTGGGCATCGCCGTCGAAGACGGCCAGCCCGTTGGCCTCATCCAGCGGCCACAGCACCCCGTACTCGGCCAGGCGCTGCTGCAGCCCCTGCAGGTGGCGGCGGTGCTGGGCGAAGTGCGCCGTCAGCGCCGCCGGCAGCCACACCACGCGCGTGCGGTCGTGCCAGGCTGGGGCCTTGTCGCTGAGCGCGCACAGTTGCGAGCCGGCCGCGTCGATCATCTGCCGCCAGGCCTGCCACGGCCCGAGCAGGTCGCGCTGCGCGCGCATGCCGGTGCACAGCAGCTGCAGCAGTACGGTGTAGAACACCCAGGTCTCGTGGTACTCGCGCAGCTGCGCCCAGCTGCGCACCTTGGTCGCCAGGCGCCGCTGGGTGTCGCGCACGAGCGCCTGCAGCCACGCTTCTTGCAGCACGAAGCGCGCCCCCGCGCGCCAGATGGGCCAGGCGGGCGCTGCCTCTGCCTCTGCCTTTGCCGCTGCGGGTGTGGGTGGCAGCACGGCGCTTGGGTGCGGTGCGTTTGCTGGCTGCGGCGGCCCCAGGGCGGCCAGCCACGGCGCCAGCCGTGCGCAGCCCTGCGTCCAGGCCTGGGCGATGTGCGCCAGCGTGTGCTGGGTGTAGTGCAGGCGGGGCTCGCCGGCGTGCTGCGTCTGCGCCAGCGTCAGCCACACGCAGCTGGCGTCTGCCGTGACGTGCAGCAGGATCGCTGGCATCGTCTGCGCGATGCGCTGCGGCGTGATGCGCGGCTCACCGATGGCCTGCAGCAGCGCCTGCGCTTGGGCGTCGAGCGTGCTCGGTTGGGTGCTGAACACCAGCTTGGCGTGGCTGTGCGGCCGCGCGCGCTCGGGCGCGCCGCTGGCGCGCAGCACGAGCGCCCACCAGTGGGTGGCGCCGGGCAGAAACACCGCTGCGGCCACCGGCTCGCCCCAGGCCTGCACCGCCTCGGGCAGCGGGACGCGGTAGCGTGGCTGCAGCGCCGGCAGCACGCATCCGAGCGGCTCGGGCGGCGCCGCCTCGTGCCCCGGCGGGCCCCAGCACAGCAGGGTGGGCGCATCGATGAGCGCCTGGCGCAGGACCGCAACCAGGGCGTCTTCGGCGCTGGGCGCGTGCACCCAACGCCAGCGCAGCGTGCGCGCTTGCTCCAGGCTGCGGCCCAGCAGCAGCGCGACCAGTACGAGCGCGCCGGCCTGCGCGCGCGCACCACCGGCGGCGCCGCGCTGCTGGCCAGCGTCGAGCGCCGCGCGCACGGCCCGCCCCAGACACTGCAGCTCCCACGGTGTGAGCACGCGCCAGTCCCAGCCGAAGCGCTGTGCGGCGCTTTGCCGCGTCGGCTGCCCCCAGCGGCCGGCAAACAAGCGTGCGCCGCAGGCGCGCGCATCGAGGAGCTCGTACAGCGGCTCGGCCGTCTCCAGCGGCGAGGCCCCCAGCGCTTGCTCCTGGCCGATGACGTCGGCGAGCTCGCGCTCGTCGCGCGGCAGGTCGTCGTACCACCACAGCGCCTCCTCGTCTTCGTCTTGCGGTGGCAGCAGCTCCGGGGCTTGACGCCGCATCGCAGGCCCGATCAAGCCGACCCAGCCGTGCACGGGCTGGCGCGGGCCGCGACCGCCGCCGCGGCGGCGCGCGCGCGGGCGCACCCGACCCACGCAGCGCTGGGCCCAGGCGATGAGGTAGCCCAGATAGAGTGCCCAACGGTGGCGCTGCCGCGCAGACGCGGGCGCGGCGCTGTGCGCAGCCGCCAGCGCCAGCAGGGCCTCACGCCGGGCGCGGGCCAGTGTCTGCAAGAAGGTGGCAGTGTCCTGCGCCACCGGCAAGGCTGCGAGCAAGGGCTCGGCACGGGCCAGGCTGCACTCGCGCACCACCAGCGCCGCGTTGGCCAGCGTCGCGCTCGGCAGGGCGTCGCGTGCCGCAGCCGACGAGTGCCGATCGCGCAGCAGCGCCAAGCTGCCCAGCAGCAGGTGGCCTTGCAGCCGCGCCAGGCTCGGCGCCGCCGCGCTGCCCGGCCGCTCGTGTTCGTTCCACAGCGCCGACACCAGTGGTGCGGCGCGGATGCCATGCCGCATGAGCGGGTGGCCGCGTGCACCGGCAGCGCCGTGCAGCAGCGGCGCCAGCAGCGGGTGTTGCCGCAGGTCGGCGGCGTGGGCTCGGGTCCAATCGGCGGCCCAGCGTGCCCCCTCCAGCCACTGGCGCAGGCGCTCGGGCGGCAGCGCGGGCAGCGCGCCGAAGTCACCGCGCTGGGCATGCTGCAGGATCGCGGCCATACACGCGAAGATGCGGGCATGGCCGATGAGTTCGGGGTGCGCGCGCACGTCGTGCAGCAGCGCGCGCAGCGCCGCAGCGTCGGCGCCGTCGGCGACAGCGGCGTCGATGAGCGCGCGCCAAGCCGGCGGTTCATGGCTCATGGCGCTCACTCCGCAGGGCTTTGGCCAGCGCCGCGGTGGTGCAGCCCAGCGCCTGTGCCAGGGTTTGGAGTTGGGCATCACGCAGCATCGGCAGCGGCGCGCTCGGCAGCCGCTCGTAGCGCTCGCGCAGCGCGTTGAGGCCCGCAGCCCAGCGGTGCAGCGCCCGCTGCCCCACGGCGTCCAGCGCCGCCAGCAAGGCACGCACCGCGGGTGCCTGGGATCGGGGGCAGCTCAGCACCAGCACCACGACCTCGGCGTCGCGGCCCAGACATTGCCACAGCATGGCCCAGGTGCGCGCTCCGGCCAGCAGCCGCCACTGGCCGCCGCGGGTGCGCCGCACGACGATGGGGCTCAGCAGCGCCAGCAGCTGCACCGCCGGCAACGTCCAGGCGTTCCAGTCGACGATCGCCGCGCCCGGCTCGCCCTGCAGGTCCGCCTCGGCGTCGGCCACGATGGCCGCCAGTGGCACCCGTGCCAGCTGCAGCTGCACCGCCCACGGGTGGTCAGCCGCGATGATCCACGGCAGCGGTGCGCCGCACGATGCGGTATCCGCTGACGCGGCAGGGGCGGGCGCGGCGGGAGTGGTTGGGCAGGCGGCGGTGGCGGGGCGACGGGACATGGCGGCGCGGTGCAAGCGGAAGGTCGCACGCGCGCATGCTACCCAAAACGGCGCAGCGCGTGGGCGCGCCCTGCCCGCCCGCGCGCTCAGGTCGCCGTCGCAGACGCCCCCAGCCCCCAGTAGACCCGCGTGCCCAGCGCCGGCACGTAGCGTCCTGCCGGCGCGCCGCGGGCGCGACACTGCTCGATCAGGTCGATTTGGCCGGAAAGGGCATCGACGCTGCCCAGCACCAGCGCCTCGGGAGTGCGCGGTCGGCGCAGCCCGACCCAGTCCGGGGCCCAGCAGGCATGGATGGCGTGGTGCACCGCCATCTCGCGCAGCGCCTGCGGCCGCGATGCGAGGGGCAGCTCGGCCAGCGCTTCGGTCATCCACTGCAGGGTGCTCAGGCGGTGCCCGATCAGCTCGCCGCGCAGCGTCAGCCGCCAGCGCCGCTGCGCCGCATCCCACCGGTATTCGTCGGCCTTGCCCAGGTCGTGGAGCAAGGCGGCCATGATCAGCACCTCGGCGTCGACGCTGGGGTCGCCGGCGGCCAGCCGCAGCGCGCGCTGCGCGCAGTCCAGGCTGTGCTGCAGCAGACCGTGCGCGCGCGCGTGGTGGTGCTGCAGCGAGGCGCGCGCCTGGACAAAGGCCCACAGGCGCTGCGGGTGGCGCCAAAACAGGGCGTTGAACCAGGCGCGCATCGGCTCGCTCAGGCGCTGCCACAGGAGCGCAAAGGCGGCGCGGGTGTGCGCCGCCTGCGGGCCCAGCCACGCATCGGGCACGGTCTGCAGCAGATCGACGTCGGCCGCCAGCGCCGCGGGCCACACGCGCAGCGCCTCGATGGGCGCGGTAGCGGCGAGGTCCGCTTCGGCGACGGCCGCGCGCGCCAGCCGTCCCGGCGCGAGGGTGTCAGCGCGCAGCGGCTGGCTCCAGTGCAGGGTGCGCGTGCCCTGCCCGGGCACCCAGACCTCGGCGCGCAGCCGGCGCCGGCCGCCATCGGGCACGCCGCGCGGGCGCAGCAGCCGCACCAGTACGTGGCGCGCCACGCCCGGGCACGCCGTCGCCGGCATCAGCGCCGGCGGTTCATACGCGCTCATGGCTGCCCTCCCAGGCACCATGGTCGACATCGGTGGCGACGGCGGCGGCACCCGCGCCGACCACGCCCACTGGCCCGAGGTGCTGGCACAGCAACCGCTCGAAGGCCGAGCCATCGCGCCGTGTGAGGTTGGGCACGAAGCGCGAGTAGATGCGAAACAGCATCTCGGTGCTGCTGTGCCCGAGCTGGCGCGCGATCCACTCGGGCGACTCGCCGGCGGCCAGCCACAGCGTGGCGGCGGTGTGGCGCATCTGGTAGGGCCGCCGCGGCGCCAAATCGAGGTGGCGCAGCAGCGGGTACCACACCCGCGTCATGAAGTTCTTGTTGTCGATGGGGCGCCCAGCGCGGTTGGCAAACACGTACAGCGCGTCTTCGCGGCTGGCGCGGCGCTGCGCGGCCAGCGCCTCGTAGACCATTTGGTTCATCTGGATGTCGCGCATGGAGCCGTCGGTCTTGAGCTCGTCGTCTTCGCCCAGCACGAAGGATTCGCGCACCAGGATGAGGCGACGCTCGAAGTCGACGTGGTGCCATTTGAGCCCGTGCACTTCGCCCGTGCGCATGCCGGTGAAGAAGCGCACCACGAAGTAGTTGCGCCAGTCCGGGCGCACCGCCCGCAAGATGCGCTGCACCTCCTCCAGTGTGAAGGGCATGACGTCGCTGCGCTTGATCTTGAGCGGCTTGATGTTGCGAAAGGCCGAGGTAAACTCGAATCGGTCGGCGGCTTCGTTGAGGATCTGGCGCAGCGGTTTCATGATCGCGTTGATGCGTCGGTGCGACAAGGTGCCCTGGCGGCCTCGGGCGGGTACTTTGGCGAGTGTTGCCCGAAACGCCAGGACATCGGCCTTGGTGATGCTGCCGACCGCCCGATCTCCGAAGTGCGGCAGCAGGTATCGATCCAGCACGCCGCGCTGTGTGATGACGTAGCTGCGCCGCCACGCGACGCTGGCCTCGGCGAACCACTGCTCGGCAAAGTCGGCAAAGCGCGGTGTTGCCGACGCTGCGGCGGCCGACGCGGCAGGGGCTGCCGCCGGCACGAGCTCACTGGCTGGCACTGGTGGCAACAGCTCCTTGGACGCGGCCGATGCCGCCGGCGCCGGCCGCCCGAAGATGCGCTCGTAGTCGAAGGTGCCAGCGGCGATCTCGGCCTCGATGCGGTCCAGAACCTTTTGCAGACGGCGGCGGTTGGCGGGGGTGTCGGGCAGTGCGGTGTATTCCCGATAGCGCCGACCTCCCACGCGAAAGTCCATAAATAGCGTGCCCTTGGTGGGCAAGACGCGGATACTAGCCATGGATGGCACCTCCCCCCAGCAGCGGAATCGCGAAGGCATCGTTCTGTGACGCCTTGGCCATGTCGGCCTCGATGTGCTCCCAGATGTAGAGCGTCTTGCGCCCGCCGAAAGGTCGGATGTAGTGCCGCCCCTCCAGCAAGACGCTGTCTTTGAGCCGGTTGCGTATCGTGCGCGGGTCGTACTTGATCCGCCGGGCCAGCTCGTCAGTCGTGAGATAGGTACAACTCATCGTTCAAGCCTCCTTTGACGAAACAGGGTTCATGCACAGGATAGCCAAACGACATCGTGAATGATGTTTTGCTATCCTGGATCGCATTATAGCATGGATTTTGGCGTTTGCAACAGCGTTGTGCTATCCTGCATGAAACTTTTCTACAGAGACAAACATGATCCGCTGCCATCTCTCGCGCTTGATGGGCGAGCGCAAGCTCAAGATCAGTGATGTCGCACGTCAGACGGGCCTAAACCGAAACACCGTCACGTTGCTGTACTACGAGCGAGCGACCCGCGTTGATCTGGATGCCATCGATCGCCTGTGCACCCTGTTCAACGTGTCCGTGGGGGATCTGTTCGAGCACGTGCCCGGGAACGCCAGTCAAGCCGATTGACTTCGTCGGCGTGCGCCGCGCTGGACGTCGCTGGTTGCCGACGGAACAGTCTCAATGGGCCACGAGACCGATGGTCACGAAGGGAAGCGAATCGAGCCGCCATGGGCTACGGCTGGGCCACGGATGGGCCATGGCAAGGTCGCTTTTGAGGAGATGACCATCGGTCGACCGATGAGATCGGCGGCAGAATCGGCGTCGAAGCCGTCATCAATGGTCTAAAACTCGGGCATGACATCATCCCGGGATCTCATAAGTGCTTGATTTGGCGCGGCTGGCGGGGATCGAACCCACGACCTTCGGCTTCGGAGGCCGACACTCTATCCACTGAGCTACAGCCGCGTTGGGCACTGAGACCTGTCGTCAAATTTTCGTGCGTTGCCTGGACGACCACAGGCTTCGGAGGCCAACACTCTATCCACTGAGCTACAGCCGCACACAAAGAAAGCCACATTCTAGCAGGGCCGGCCATGCCGCAGGGGCAGGGCCGCCGCGGGCTCGTTGACCCCGATATAATGCAAGGGTTTACTCATCGCCTGCCTAGAAGGGACACCATGAGCGAGCATGCGCACGACAGCCACACTGGCCCGATCAAAACCCCGAAGCAACTGTGGTGGACGGCCTTTTTCTCGTTCGTCGTCCCGGTGGCGTTGATCATCGGTCTCGTGTCGTACGTCACCCGCGACGCCAAGCCGCAGGCCGGCGTGGTCAACCCCGAGCTGGCAACCGCGCAGCGGATACAAAAAGTCGGCACGGTCGAGCTGCGCGACGCCAACCGGCCGTTGGCGGCCGGTGCAGACGTCTACAAAGCCCAGTGTGCGGCCTGCCACGACGCGGGGTTGGTCGGCGCACCGAAAATTGGCGACAAAGCCGCATGGGCGCCGCGCATCACGCAAGGCTTCGATACGCTGGTGAACTCGGCCCTCAAAGGCAAAGGCGCCATGGGTGCGCAAGGCGGTGGCGCGTTCCGCGACATTGAGATCGCCCGCGCCGTGGCCTACATGGCCAACGAGGCTGGCGCCAACTTCCCTGAGCCCGAAGCACCTGCGGGCAACGGCAAGTAAGCACCATCCGCGCCCCCTCGCGCAGGTAGCTCACCATGGCGCGCGTGCTGGTCCTCAACGGGCCGAATCTGAACCTGCTAGGTGCCCGCGAACCCAGCGTGTATGGGGCCGATACGCTGGCCGACCTGGAGGCGCGCTGCCGCGCCCATGGCGAACGGCTGGGCGTGGCGGTCGAGTGCGTGCAGAGCAACCACGAAGGGGTCCTGCTGGATCACCTGCACGCGTGGGGGCAGCACTACCGCGATAGGCAGGCGGTCGGTGTGGTGTTCAACCCCGGGGCCTACACCCACACCTCGATCGCCCTGCACGACGCCATCAAGGGTGTGGCGCCCATGCCCGTGATCGAGGTCCACCTGTCCAACGTACACGCGAGGGAGCCGTTCCGGCACCATTCTTGGGTCGCGCCGGTCGCGGCGGGGAGCATCATCGGCTTTGGGGTCGACGGTTATCTGCTGGCGCTCGACGCGCTGGCGCGGCGTAGGGCGGCGGGGCTGAGCACGTAGCCGTAGCGCGTCGCGAGTTCGGCAGCCTGGCACGGCTGCGGATTCCAAAGGCCGGACGCGACCGCATCGGCGGCCAGGTGCATGTCTTGGCTATGGACGATCCCGACCCCCAACGGCCCAGCCAAATACAGATAACCCGCTTCGTCGAGCCACGCGTCGTCGATCGTGGTTTCGACCCCCGTGTGGCTCACGACTTTCCCATCGGCGCTGACGCGCCACACCCACGGCGCCCGTTCGAGCTCGACGAACACTCGCTGTGGGCCGTTCTGAAAGTACCAACACCCGCGCTCGTCCGCAGCGTAGTTGCGCCCGATGAAGGCAATCAGCTTTTCGTGGCGCAGCTGCGCCCCGCGGCTCGCCGGTGTGGCCCCGGGACCGGCGAACGGCCCCGCCGCCTGGGCGGCTTCATCCCGCATCCACCAACGCCCACGCGCGTCCAACCCGAGCCAACCATAGCAGTCCGGCACGTTGGGCCACTTGGCCATGGCGGCTTTGACGATCTCGTCCATCGCTGCGTCTCTTTCTGCCCGGCACGGACGCCGAGCCTTCAGCGCCGCGATTGTGTCACGCCAGCGGTATTTGCGCTGCCCGCGCCAGCCACGGCAACACCTGCGCGGGCAGCGCCGCGACGTCGCCCCGCCAGTCGCCGGGTGCGATCGGTTCGGCAAAGCCGACGTGACCACCCCGGGCGGGCTGCCATAGGTGCACGTCCGCGCTCACCTGCTGGGGCGTGGGCAGGCTGGCCGCGGGCACGAAGGGATCGTTGCGGGCATTGAGCACCAGGGTCGGCACGCGCACCGCGTGCAGGTGCGGCTTGGCGGAGGCGCGGCGCCAGTAATCGTCCACGCCCCGAAAGCCGTGCAGCGGCGCGGTGAAGGCGTCGTCAAATTCGCGCAAGGTGCGCGCCGCCAGGGCGCGCTGCAGGTCGAACAGGCCGGGGTAGCGCGCGGCTTTTTCCTGCGCCTTGCGTCGCATGGTGCGCAAGAAATGGCGCGCGTACAGCAGGCGGTTCCACCCCTGGTCGATGGCCGCGCCCGCGGCCGCCAGGTCTAGCGGCGCCGAAATCGCCGCGGCGGCGCGCACCGTGGCCTTGGCGGACTCGCCTGCCTCTTGCAACCAGCGCAGCAACGCGTTGCCGCCCAGCGACACCCCCGCGGCCACACGCGGCAGCATCGGCCACTGCTGGGCGGCACGGGCCAGCATCCAGCCCACCTCCTCGTAGTCCCCAGAATGGTAGGCGCGAGGGGCCCAGTTCGGTTCGCCCGAGCAACCGCGAAAATGCGGCACGGCGATGCCCCAGCCGCGCTGCGTCGCCACCGCCGCGAACGCCCCCGCGTAGTGGCTCGCGGACGAACCCTCCAGTCCATGAAACAACACCACCAGCGCCACGGCGCCGGGGGGCACCGCGTGATCGACGTCGATGAAGTCGCCGTCTGGCGTGAGCCAGCGCGTGCGCCGCCAACGCACGGCAGTCGAGCCGCCTGCGCGGCCCCACAGCGCAGCACCAATCGTTTGCCAGTGGCCGTTGTGCTGCCACACCGGGGGCCGTGGCCAGTCGGTGGGCCACATCGCGCGCGCGTCAGCGCTTCTGGCGATATTTGCGCAACGCGGCGATCTGCGCCGCCATGATGGCGAGCTCCGACTGCGCCTTGGCCAGATCGACCTCGCTCTTGGCGTTTTTGAGCGCCTCTTCGGCCGCCTTGCGCGCCTCGTTGGCCTTGGCCTCGTCCAGGTCCTTGCCACGAATGGCGGTGTCGGACAGCACGGTCACGACCTTGGGCTGCACCTCCAGGATGCCCCCGGCGACGAAGACGAACTCCTCCTCGCCGTCGGCCTTCTCGATGCGCACGGCACCGGGCTTGATGCGCGTGATCAGCGGCACGTGGCCGGGCAGGATGCCCAGCTCGCCCGCTTCGCCGGGCAGCGCGACGAATTTGGCCGGACCGCTGAAGATCGACTCTTCGGCGCTGACCACTTCGACCTGTATCGTGTTCATCTCGACTCCTGTTCAATCACCGGGGGGCGCCGCGCCGACGACTCGGCCGCGACGACCGCACCCGGCGGGGCCGATCAGGCGGCCAGCTTCTTGGCCTTCTCGAAGGCGTCGTCGATGGTGCCGACCATATAAAACGCCTGCTCCGGCAGGTGGTCGCATTCGCCGTTGACGATCATCTTGAAGCCGCGGATGGTTTCCTTCAGCGGCACATATTTGCCAGGCTGACCCGTGAACACTTCCGCCACGTGGAACGGCTGCGACAGAAAGCGCTGGATCTTGCGCGCGCGCGCCACGATCAGCTTGTCCTCGGGCGACAGCTCGTCCATGCCCAGAATCGCGATGATGTCGCGCAGTTCCTTGTAGCGCTGGAGCACGGCCTGCACCGAGCGGGTCGTGGTGTAGTGCTCTTCGCCCACGATGTTGGGGTCGACTTGACGGCTGGTGGAGTCCAGCGGATCCACCGCGGGGTAGATACCGAGCGCGGCGATGTCGCGCGACAACACCACGGTCGCATCCAAGTGCGCGAAGGTGGTGGCGGGCGACGGGTCGGTCAGGTCGTCCGCAGGCACGTACACGGCCTGGATCGAGGTGATGGAGCCGACCTTGGTCGAGGTGATGCGCTCTTGCAGCTTGCCCATTTCTTCGGCCAGCGTGGGCTGATAACCCACGGCCGAGGGCATACGGCCCAGCAGCGCGGACACTTCGGTACCGGCCAGCGTGTAGCGGTAGATGTTGTCCACGAAGAACAACACGTCGCGGCCTTCGTCGCGGAACGACTCGGCGATGGTCAGGCCGGTCAGCGCCACGCGCAGGCGGTTGCCCGGCGGCTCGTTCATCTGGCCGTACACCATGGCCACCTTGGACTCGCTCAGGTTGTCGGCAACGACGACCTTGGACTCCATCATCTCGTGGTAGAAGTCGTTGCCCTCGCGGGTACGCTCACCCACACCGGCAAACACCGACAGACCCGAGTGCGCCTTGGCGATGTTATTGATGAGCTCCATCATGTTGACGGTCTTGCCCACGCCGGCACCGCCGAACAGGCCCACCTTCCCGCCCTTGGCGAACGGGCAGATCAAGTCGATCACCTTGATGCCGGTCTCGAGCAGCTCGGTCGAGGGCGACAGCTCGTCGTAGGCCGGCGCCTTGCGGTGGATGGAGCTGGTCAGCGACTGGTCGATGGGGCCGCGCTCGTCGATCGGCTGACCCAGCACGTCCATGATGCGCCCCAGCGTTGCCTTACCCACCGGCACGGTGATGGGCGCGCCCGTGTTGTAGACGGTCATGCCGCGGCGCAGGCCGTCGGACGAACCGAGCGCAATGGTGCGCACCACGCCGTCCCCGAGCTGCTGCTGCACTTCCAGCGTCAGCGGCGAGCCTTCCATTTTCAGCGCGTCGTAGACCTTGGGCATCTGGTCGCGCGGAAACTCCACGTCCACCACGGCGCCGATGCACTGAACGATCTTGCCTTGAACTTGAGCCATGATTGAAACCTTGTCGATAGGGAAAAGACGAGAGGGCGGACGGCGTCAGACGGCCGCGGCACCGGCGACGATCTCCGACAGCTCTTTGGTGATGCTGGCCTGGCGCGTCTTGTTGTAGACCAGCTTGAGCTCGCTGATCAGGTTGCCGGCGTTGTCGGTGGCGGCCTTCATGGCGACCATGCGGGCCGACTGCTCGGAGGCCATGTTCTCGGCCACCGCCTGATAGACCTGCGACTCGACGTAGCGCACGAGCAGCTCGTCGATGACGGTGGGCGCGTCGGGCTCGTAGATGTAGTCCCAGTCGTACGCGGCGTCACCGCCCTGCTCCAACTCGGCCGCCGTCAGGGGCAGCAGCTGCTGCACCACCGGCTCCTGCTTCATCGTGTTGATGAACTTGGTGTAGCACAGATAGACGGCGTTGAGCTTGCCCTGGGCGTAGGCGTCGAGCAGCACCTTGACCGGCCCGATCAGGCGCTCCAGGTGCGGCGTGTCGCCCAGCCCGGTGACGTGCGAGACCACCGGCGCGCCGATGCGGTTCATAAAGCCGAAGCCTTTGTTGCCGATCGCCACCACCTGGGCCGTGTGGCCCTTGGACTGCAGCTCACGGAACTGATGGGTCACCGCGCGCAGCAGGTTGGTGTTGAGGCCGCCGCACAGGCCCTTGTCGGTCGTCACCACGATCATGCCACTGACGGTGGCATCCGGGTGTTCGACCATAAACGGGTGCACGTACTCCGGGTTGGCCCGGCTGAGGTTGGCCGCGATCTGGCGCACCTTCTCGCTGTACGGCCGGGCGGTGCGCATGCGCTCTTGCGCCTTGCGCATCTTGGAGGCGGCGACCATCTCCATGGCCTTGGTGATCTTCTTGGTGTTTTCCACCGATTTGATCTTGCCGCGTATTTCCTTGCCTGCTGCCATCGCTGCTCCTTCGGGGGGATTCCCGGTTGCGCCCGGAATCAGTAGGTGCCGGTCTGCTTGAAGGCGCGGATAGCGGCGTCGAGCTCGGCCTCGGCGTCCTTGTCCATCGCCTTTTGCGTCTCGAGCTTGTCCAGCAGCGCCGCGTGCTTGTCCTTCAGGTACGCGTGCAGCCCGGCCTCGAACGGCAGCACCTTCTTGACGTCGATGTCGTCCAGGTAGCCCTTGTTGGCGGCATACAGCGACGCGGCCATCAGGCTGATGGGCAGCGGGCTGTACTGCGGCTGCTTGAGCAGCTCGGTCACGCGCGCGCCGCGGTCGAGCTGCTTCTTGGTCGCCGCGTCCAGGTCGGACGCAAACTGGGCAAACGCCGCCAGTTCGCGGTACTGCGCCAAGTCGGTACGAATACCGCCCGAGAGCGACTTGATCAGCTTGGTCTGCGCCGCACCACCGACGCGGGACACCGAGATACCGGCGTTGATCGCGGGACGGATGCCGCTGTTGAAGAGGTTGGTCTCGAGGAAGATCTGGCCGTCGGTGATCGAGATCACGTTGGTGGGCACGAAGGCCGACACGTCACCGGCTTGCGTCTCGATGATGGGCA
The DNA here is from genome assembly GCF_049728535.1 of Tepidimonas sp. HKU77. Lineage (NCBI taxonomy): Bacteria > Pseudomonadati > Pseudomonadota > Betaproteobacteria > Burkholderiales > Tepidimonas > Tepidimonas sp. HKU77. Next base: position 1,003,721 of record NZ_CP187300.1, read on the forward strand.
GCGCCGTCAGCGACCCGGTCTTGCCCTTGACTTCACCGTTGGTGAACTTCTCGACGTACTCGGCATTGACGCGCGCCGCGCGCTCCAGCAGGCGGCTGTGCAGGTAGAAGATGTCGCCCGGGTAGGCTTCGCGCCCCGGCGGGCGGCGCAGCAGCAGCGACACCTGACGGTAGGCCACGGCCTGCTTGGACAGGTCGTCATAGATGATGAGGGCGTCTTGGCCGCGGTCACGGAAGTATTCGCCCATCGTACAGCCCGAGTACGGCGCGAGGAACTGCATCGCGGCCGACTCGGACGCGGATGCGGCCACGACGATGGTGTAGTCCATCGCCCCGTGCTGCTCCAGGGCCCGCACCACGCTCTTGATCGACGACGCCTTCTGACCGATGGCGACGTAGATACAGACCATGTTCTGGCCCTTTTGGTTGATGATGGTGTCAATGGCCACCGCGGTCTTGCCGGTCTGGCGGTCACCAATGATCAGCTCACGCTGGCCGCGGCCGATCGGCACCATGGAGTCGATCGCCTTGAGACCCGTCTGCACCGGCTGGTCCACGCTCTTGCGCGCGATCACGCCCGGCGCCACCTTTTCGACCACATCGGTCAGCTTGGCGTTGATCGGGCCCTTGCCATCGATGGGGCGGCCCAGCGCGTCGACCACGCGGCCGATCAGCTCGGGGCCCACCGGCACTTCCAGAATGCGGCCGGTGCACTTGACGGTGTCGCCCTCGGAGATGTGTTCGTATTCGCCCAGGATCACGGCGCCGACCGAGTCACGCTCCAGGTTCAGCGCCAGGCCAAAGGTGGGTTGGCCATCCTTGCCGGCGGGAAACTCGAGCATTTCGCCCTGCATGGCGTCCGACAGGCCGTGGATGCGCACGATGCCATCGGTCACGGACACGACGGTGCCCTGGTTACGCACGTCGGTCGACGGGGCCAGCCCTTCGATGCGGGACTTGATCAGTTCGGAGATTTCAGCGGGATTGAGTTGCATGACGCTTTCCTTTTCGGAGGTTCGACTTCAGGCGTTGGGCCAGCCGTCAGGCCGTCAGCGCCACACGCATGTGTTCCAAGCGGGCCTTGACCGAGGTGTCGAGGACTTCATCGCCCACCACCACGCGCACCCCGCCGATGAGCTCGGGGCGCAGCTGCACGTGCAGCCGCAGCTGGCGGCCAAACCGCCGCTCGAGCACGCCTTGCAGCTCGGCCAACTGCGCCGCATCGATGGGGAAGGCGCTCTCGACGGTGGCATCGGCCACGCCGCGCTGCGCGTTGACGCGCTCGCGGAACTGACGCGCGATCTCGGGCAGCGCCGCGACACGGTCGTTGTCGATGACGGTGCGCAGAAAACGACGGCCGATCTCCGGCAGCGGCGCCTTCATCACACCCGTGATGACGTCGAACACCTGATCCGGGCGGACCTTGGGGTCGGCGGCAAAGGCCGCGAGTGCCGGCTCGGCCGCGATGGCGGCCAGTTCATCGAGCCATTCACAGGCGTCGCCCGCCTGCGCGCCAGCGGCCTGGAACAGCGCTTCGGCGTAGGGTCGTGCAATGGTGGCAAGTTCGGCCATGGTTCAACCTTCGGACGCGCGGGTCGTTGGGGGTCAGAGTTCGGTCTTGAGGCGCTGCAGCAGCTCGGCATGCACGCCCGCGTCGACCTCGCGCCGCAGGATTTGCTCGGCACCCTTGACGGCCAACAGCGCCACCTGCTCACGCAGCGCTTCGCGCGCCTGGACGGCTTGCTGCTCGGCCTCGGCCTTGGCCGCGGCGATGATCTTGGCGGCTTCTTCGGCCGCGCGCGCCTTGGCTTCTTCGATCGTGGCCTGGGCGCGGCGCTCGGCGTCGGCCAGACGGGCCGCGGCTTCGTTGCGCGACTGCACCAGCGCATCCTCGACACGCTTGTTGACCACGGCGAGCTCGGTCTTGGCCTTTTCGGCGGCGGCCAGACCTTCGGAAATCTTTTGCGCACGCTCGTCCAGCGCCTTGGCGATCGGCGGCCACACGAACTTCATCGTGAACCACACCAGGATCGCAAAGACGATGGCCTGCGCAAAGAGGGTTGCATTGATGTTCATCGCAACGCCTTTCGGATGGAGTGCGGGGTGGGCAGCGAGAGACTGATGCCGGGTTCGATCGGCGTGCACTCGGGGCTTGACGCGCCCGAGCGCACCCTTCCTCACCGCAGAACGATCAGATCGCGAACGGGTTGGCGAACGCGAACAGCAGCGCGATGGCCACGCCGATCAGGAAGGCCGCGTCGATCAGACCGGCCAGAATGAACATCTTGGTCTGCAGATCGTTCATCAGCTCGGGCTGACGAGCGGAGGACTCGAGGAACTTGCCACCCATCAGGGCGATGCCGATCGACGCGCCGATGGCACCCAGACCGACGATGATGCCGCAAGCCAGAGCAACGAGACCCAGAATGTTTTCCATGATGGTTCCTTTTGGAGGTTGAGAGGAAGGTTTAGGGGAAAAACGAACCGTCAGTGCGCATCATGCGCCTGACCCAGATAAATCAGGGCCAGCATCATGAAGATGAACGCCTGCAGGGTGATCACGAGGATGTGGAAGATGGCCCACACCGTGCCCGCGATCAGGTGTCCGACGAAGAGCAGGCCACCCGTGAACGACAGCGCGGCGAAGCCACCGAGCAGCGCGATCAGCATGAAGACCAACTCACCCGCGAACATGTTGCCAAACAACCGCATGCCGTGGGACACCGTCTTCGCCACGAACTCGATCATTTGCATCAGGAAGTTCACCACACCCAGCAGCAGCGCCCAAAACGGGTTCTTGCTGGTGCCAAACGGCGCGGTGACCAGCTCGTGCGCCCAGCCACCCAGGCCCTTGATCTTGATGTTGTAGTACAGGCACATCAACAACACCGACACCGACAGCCCCAGCGTGGTGGACAGGTCGGCGGTGGGCACCACGCGCAGGTAGTCGGGGTAGCCCAGCGCCGGGCCCACGGCGTGCCAGATGGCCGGCAGCAAGTCCACCGGCAGCAGGTCCATGGCGTTCATGAAGAAGATCCACACGAACACCGTCAGCGCCATGGGCGCGATGACCCTGCGGCTGGCGGCGTTGTGAATCACACCTTTCGCTTGCGTCTCGACGAGCTCGACGAGGATTTCGACCGCGGCCTGGAAGCGCCCCGGCACCCCGGCGGTGGCGCGGCGCGCGCCCAACCACAACAGCCACACGCCCAGCAGCCCCGTTAGCACGGAAAACACCACCGAGTCGATGTTGATCACCGAAAAATCGACGATGAAGCCTTGCTTCTGGTTGGTCAGGTGAACCAGGTGATGCCGGATGTACTCACCCGCGGTCGGTGCATGTCCTTCTGCTGCCATTCGTCATCCCATTCCAGTTTCGTCAAACCTTACGCCCGCCCTCGCGCCGTTGGCCGCACCGCCCAGGCCAGCCAGTACGACTTGAGGACCACCACCAGCCCGGCCACCAGGCCCAGCCAGCTCAGGTCCGGGATCCAGCGCGGCGCCGACCACAGCATGGCCAGCGTCAACAACACCTTGACCCCTTCCCACCATAACCAACCCGCCAGCGACGCCCGCGCCACACCGGGCGCGGCACGCTGCAGCCAACGCGTCAGCGCGCTGGATGTCATGCCCCACGCCATGGCCGCGGACGGCAGCACGACACACAGCCCGCCGTATGCCACCGACGCCACCATCGACGTGCCGCCCATGCCAGCCCACACGCCGACCCCAGCCACGCCCGCCGCCAACACGGTCAGCGCGACCTGCCACGCTACCACCCGCCACACCGACGGCGCGGAGTACCGCGCGCGCCATTCACGAGCCTCTTCGGGCGTCAAGGGCTTGCAATCCAGCGCATCATCCCCATCTTCGACCTCATCCCACCCGTTAGCCGCAGCCAATCCCGCCTTGCGGGGCGACACCCTTGCGGACGACTCGGGATCCAAAGAGGAATCGGAACGTTGCGCTGACACTGCCAAACCCGCGATGATCGACACTTCGCATGACGTGCGCCTGACAGCGGACGCGGCACCAGCTGGGCTTGTGGCCACGCTGGCAAAGCTCCTTATTATAGAGGCAAACCCCAACCAACGATTCGCCACCGCATGCACGACGCCAAACCGCTGCTCGATTTCCCCTGCCACTTCCCGCTCAAGGTGATGGGCGCGCACGCCGAGGGCTTCGCCGAGGCCATGGCGCACGTCGCACGGCAGTTCGACCCCGACTTCGACGCCACCACCATCGAACGGCGCGCAAGCCGCGGTGGGCGCTACCTGGGCCTGACACTCGTGGTGCGCGTGACCTCGCGCGAGCAGCTCGACGAGCTCTACCGCACGCTCACCACCCACCCCATGGTGCGGGTGGTGCTGTGATCGTGCGCGCACTCGGGTGCGTGCCCTACGCCCCGACCTACGAGGCGATGCAGGCGTTCACCGCGCAACGCCAGCCCACCACCCCGGATGAGCTGTGGCTGTGCGAACACCCCCCGGTCTTCACCCTGGGGCTGGCGGCCCAGCGCGAACACCTGCTGTCCCCGGGCGACATTCCGGTGGTGGCCACCAACCGCGGCGGGCAGGTCACGTACCACGGCCCGGGGCAAGTGGTCGCCTACCCGCTGATCGACCTGCGCCGCGCGGGCTACTTCGTCAAGGAATACGTGCACCGGCTGGAGGAGGCGGTCATCCGCACCCTCGCCGCGTGGGGCGTGACCGGGCACCGCGTGGCGGGCGCTCCGGGTATCTACGTGCGGCTGGATGATCCGTTTGCGCACGCCGCCCTGACCGGCCCCCGACCAGGTGGGGACCCGTTCGCCGGTCTGGGCAAGATCGCGGCGCTGGGCATCAAGGTGCACCGCCACTGCACCTACCACGGCGTCGCGCTCAACGTGGCGATGGACTTGAGCCCCTTTTCCCGTATCAACCCTTGCGGTTACGCGGGCCTGCGCACGGTTGACCTTGCTACCATTGGGGTGCCCGCGTCGGTGTCCGCCGTGCAGGCGGAACTGGCCCAACAACTGCAAGCGCTCCTCGCGCCGCGCTGCTGAATGCGGCAGCGAGTGCGCCGCGCGCCTGCCGAAATCGCCCCATGAATACCCCGACCGCCACCCCCACCGCCACCGCCTACGACCCGAGCGCCAAGCAAAAGAGCGCGGCCAAGACGATGCGCATCCCGATCAAGGTCGAGGCGGCACCCGCGCTCAAAAAGCCGCAGTGGATCCGCGTCAAGGCGGGCAGCCCCAGCACGCGCTTTTACGAAATCAAAGACATCCTGCGCGCCAACCGGCTGGTCACTGTGTGCGAAGAAGCGTCGTGCCCCAACATCGGCGAGTGCTTCGGCAAAGGCACGGCGACGTTCATGATCATGGGTGACAAATGCACGCGCCGCTGCCCGTTTTGCGACGTGGGCCACGGCCGCCCCGACCCGCTCGACCCCGACGAGCCAGAAAACCTGGCGCGCACCATTGCCGCCCTGCAACTGCGCTATGTCGTCATCACCAGCGTGGACCGCGACGACCTGCGCGACGGCGGTGCGGGGCACTTCGTGGCGTGTATCCAGCGCGTGCGCGCGCTCTCACCCCAGACACGCATCGAGATCCTGGTGCCCGACTTCCGCGGCCGCGACGACCGCGCGCTCGACATTCTGCAAGCCGCGCCGCCCGACGTGATGAACCACAACCTGGAGACGGTGCCGCGCCTGTACAAGCAAGCACGCCCGGGGTCGGACTATGCGTTCAGCCTGAACCTGCTGCGCAAGTTCAAGGAACGCTTTCCGCACATCCCGACCAAGAGCGGCCTGATGGTGGGCTTGGGTGAGACCGACGAGGAAATCCTGCAGGTCATGCGCGATCTGCGCGCCCACGGCGTGGACATGCTCACCATCGGGCAATACCTGGCGCCCAGCACGCACCACCTGCCGGTGCGCCGCTACGTGCCCCCGGAGACGTTTCGGATGTTCGAACGAGAAGCAGCGGCGATGGGCTTTACCCACGCCGCCGTCGGCCCGCTGGTGCGCAGCAGCTACCACGCCGACCAGCAGGCGCATGCGGCGGGGGTGGCCTGAGCCGGGCCGTTGCGCTGGCAGGCGTATCAGCGCAACGGTGCGGGCAGATCTTGCCCCACGATCGGGCCCCGGGGAGCCCAGTGGTAGCGCAGCCCAAGGGTCCAGCTGTGTTCCCGGTATGACGGCGCGGAACGGAGCAAGACGCTGCCGACCAGCGCCCAGCGCGGATCCAGCCGCCACGCACCCTGCAATGCCAAGCTGCCCGTCCAACCGGCGTTCCGGCTGGCGGACAGCCCCTCACACGGGCCGGGCGTGATCGGCGGCGGCAAGGCAAAACACGGTGCGGCGTCTTCACGAAGGGTTTGCCATCCCACCTGTGCCTGCCCCGCCAAGACCCACGCGTGCGGCTCTCGCGTCTGCCATGCTGCTCTTATCCCACTGCTGAGCAAGCGCTGGGGGCTGAAATACCCCCCGTGCCCCCAGTGATAGTCCGACAGGCGCCGCCCGTATTGCTCGAACGTGATGTAGGGACCGACAGCGGCCCAACGCATGGACGGCAAAGACCCGTCGTGCATCCAACTGAAGTCAACCGAGCGATGGGTGTTGGACGCGACGTTCACGCCGCTGAGGCGCTCCCAGAGCCATTCCGCGCCGATACGCTGCCCGGGCGTCGGCCACGCCATATTGCCCTCGATGCGCACCCCCTGTCCCAGCACGCGCCCCCAAGGCTGGCCGCCGGCCGGATCGCGCCATCCTGTGGCGGCAAGGCGCGACTCCTGTATCGCGCGGCGAAACCCCTGCGCCTCCCACGCGCGGTCGTCCGTTTGCTGGCGCCAACCGATTGCGCCCGTCCACGTGGCGGGCAAATCAACGCTGTGCGCAGTGGAGCCGAGGCGAAACCGCCATCCCTGTGGCCCCAACGCGCGGCCTTGGAGTTCCCAGCCCCAGCCCCGCTCCGCGACGGCCGGTGGCGATCCGTTCTCGAGCGCGCTGCCCACGCGCGACAATGGTATCGGGCCCCGCACGTCGAACTGCTGCTGCTCGACCGTGAGCGTCCATGCCGCGCCGTATCCCCACCACTGCCATTGCAGGGAGGGCTGCCGCTGCACTCGCAGCCGACTCGTGCCGACCTCGCCCGAGCGCTCCTGCTGCGCCCACGCCAGCGTCAGGCGCGGCTGCGCCAGCCCTTGCAGACCTGGGTCGGCCGATTCGTCTAGGGCAGCCGCATCGATGGCCAACCCCACATCGCGCCAGCGCCGGGCACGCTCGCGCCGGTCCACGCGTGCCAGCGCGGGCAGCTCCTCCAGCCATCGGGGGTCTGCGGGGTGGGAGCCGTCACCGCGCAACGCCAGCCACAGCCCTTGCGCCAGATCGTCGTCCTCTGGATGACGCCGCAAGAGCGCCTCGAACCGCTGCACCGCCTCGAACCGCTGCACCGCCTCGGCAGCTTCCCCGCCTTGCAACGACGTCCAGGCCAGCAGGCGCTCGACATCCTCGTCGCGTCGCCCTTCGCTTTGGGCCCGCTCGAGCCAGGCGCGCGCCTGCGCCCACTCGCCACGCTCTCGGGCGCTCAGCGCCAGCTCCACGGCCAGATCGGCCCGCGCGCGTGCCAAACCGGCCACCGGCTCTGCCACGGTGAGCGCCTCCTCCCACAATCCGAGCCGTCGCCAGGTGTAAAAAAGTCCCTCTCGGGCGGGCAGGGATTCGGGCTGCGCGGCCAGCACTCGCCGAAACCAATCCGCTGCCTCGCGGTCGTGTTGCTGGCGATACAGCGCCCACGCCACCCGTAGCCAGCGATCGGGGTCTTGGCTGGCCAACAAATCAGGCGCTGCTTGGCTCACCCTTTCGGACAGATCAGGCACCGGATCGCCCGCCTCGCTGCGCTGCAACGCATCCTCCAGCGGTGCCGACGGCGTTGCGCGGTCGGTGTCGATCCCGGCTCGCGCCGCTCGCTCGCCAACGGGCGACGTCTGCAGCAGCCAGTCCAAGCGCAACTGAATACCGGGTGCGGGCTCACGCCGATCGGTGGCGAGCGGGCGGCGGCGCGCTTCTCTCGTCGCCGTTGGCGCAGGTGTTGGGGCCTGCGCCTCGCGGGGCTGCGGCGGCGCGTCGATGCCGAATATCGGCGGTGACGCCCGTTCGGGTGCCTTCTGCAGCCGGATCAGGGGTTGGGCTGTTCGTCGCCAATCCGCGGCAGGCGGCAGCTGACGGACTTCCTCGACGCTGCCCGGTGGTCGTTGCCGCAGATACAGCAATGTCTCTTCGGCAGACGCCGCCCCAACTCCCACCACTGCCTGGCAGACCAGGACGACCGGCCAACAAGGCCCTCGGGCTCGGGGCCGCCCGATAGGGTCGGGCAGGGCGGCAAGCGATCGAGGGATTCGCTTCATAGAGTCAAGGGGGAATGGGTTTCGCGCATGAGGGAGACGACCCGTTGCCTTCGTGCCGCCGGCCATCGGGACGCCGCCACAGTCAGCATTCCGATCGTCGCCGAGTAGTACCCTGAGCGTATCAAACCCTCTCGGTCGGCGACGACGGGTGGGTTGCGCGACTCCACCCAATCCCGGATCAAGCGAGCCCCGGGGCTGGCTGCCTCTGAACTCAAGCACGGGTTGTGTAAATCGACCCAGGCCGGCATAAAGCCCGCGCGCGGAAACTGCGCCCAGAAATCCCGCCATGGCTGCATGCGCTGCGGCGTTGCCATGCCCGCCCAAACAAGATAGAGGGGTATGCGAACGCCTTCATACCCGTACCGGGCTGGGCGCTCGGGCGCCGGTATCAGCGGATCGACGAGCAGCAACCAATCCGGCGGCAGCCCCCAAGTGCCGAAGCGAGCCAGCGCCAGCAGCTTGTGACCACTGGCAATCAGTTCACCCCAGACCGGGTCAGGGTCCAACTCGGGGAGATCCAACAACGCGGGATAAACCCAATACGAAAGGTTGACGACCAGCCCGCGCGGCGTCTCGAACCCCTGCGCAGCCGGCAGCAAAACGGTCCCCCAGTTGGTAGATCGCACCGCATGACGCCGAATCGACTGGGCCAGCGCCCGAGCCGGTTCACGCCACGACGGTCGATGCCGGGCCTCCAATGCCAGGCCCCACGCCACCAGCAAGTCGCCGTCGGTCGCGTTGTTGCGGTCGGTCACCCCCTCGCCGGGAGACCAGCGCCACGCCAGCAAACCGTCGTCGCGCACCGCCAGATGGGTCCGCGTCCACTGCCACATCGACTCCAGCCCCTGCTGATCGCCCGCGGCCCATGCCAGCAGCATGCCGTAGCCTTGACCCTCCGATGTGGTGATGCCCTGTTGGCCATCATCCACGACGCGCCCCGAGGGTTGTACGAACGCCGCTTTCCATGCGGCATACAGACTGGACCACTCCCGACCGGCAAGGGCTGCACGCGCCTCGAAACCCCCAAGCGCAGCCATCAAACCCGCAGCCGTCCAAACGGCGGCCTGTCGGCGGGTACACCCTTTATCGAAGAGCGTGTCGGCTCGTTGCGCCACGACCATGGGTATTCAACCTTTCTCTGTTGTCATCCGCGCGTCGCCAGGCGCAGAAGATGCCCCCCGCCAACGGCGCAACAGGTTCCACGTAACCCACGCCAGCACCAACACGAACAACGCCAGTGCACCCAAACCCATCCAAGGTCGGCGCCAAAGTGCAAAACTCAGCTCCTGCCAAATCGACGCGTCCCCCACGGTATATCGATCGAACCATGACTGCGTGAAGATATCGTCGCGTCCCTGCCACCAAGCGACGTCCCCGCGTAACTGTCCCCAAACCGCCGGATCGACGAGCGCATCGGTCTGATTCTGCAGCCCGGATGGCTCGTCCGCCGTCAGTAGCGTGAGCGCGCCCGCCGAACGCCCAGGGAGCGCCGTCTGCAACAACAAGGCTCCCTCGCCCAACAGACCGCCCTGCAATACGTCCCAGATCGCGGTCGCCTGCACCGTCGGCCCTGCGGCCGACGCCCTCAGGGCAACCCCCTCCAGCCAGGTACCACCCCCCTTGCGCAACAAAGCACTCGGCTGCAGGTCAGGGGGCAAATCGGCCCATGCTCCCACCAATAAAACGTGATCATGATTCCAGCGGCCGTCCAGCCCCGCCTGCCAGTGAGCCTCGAGCCACGGGGATCCCTGCACCTGGGCGAGCTTGGCCGCCAACATCCAGGCTGCGGCCATCGCCTGGGGCTTCGGTTCCGCCACCACGACTGACGTACGCCTGCCCCACGCGACGCTGGCGTGCGGAAACGCGGCGCGCTGCCACAGCTCCAGATCGGGCAGTTGTGTCAGGCGGGCCGCTTGGGGCCATTCGATACGGGAGTCATCGAACAACGTCAAGCGTAGGTTGTCGGTTTGCAACCATTCGCACCGACCGCTACGGGTGGGCACCATGGACACGGCGAACGTCAACTCGTTGCGGCCGGAGCGAAAGACGGATATCGGCAGCGAGATGGCGTAATCCCGCATGTACCCGCCGTCAGGCTGCCGCAGCGCAACGGCGGTTTGAAACAGCCCATTGACGAAGACATTGATGACCGAGTCCTCGCGCAAACCGGCGCCGACCGCAAATCGCAGGCGCAGACGAGCACTCGACTCATCTGGCGAATAAAGGTCGGCGGGCAAAACCAGGGGCACGGTTAACTCACCAAAGCGGCCTTGCCACTGAACCGTGCGCACGCCCAATTGCGCGAACGTGACAGATTGTCCTGGCAGCACGCGATCCGCCCCCGGCGGCTCCGACAACGATGGCCACTGCAGGGCGGAGACGACGGCAGCCGACGCCCGCGGCAGCGGGGTGCGCATGAGCGCCAATGCGTGGAGCGCCTGATCGACTTCCTGTTCGGTCGCGCCGCTGACAACCAGGGCAAACCGCCCTGGGCGCTCCGGAAGAGGCCATAACGCCAGAAAAGGACCGCGAATACGCGCGTGCCAATTGGCCTCGAGCAGGGGCTGCAACGATGCCGCCGTGCCGATCAACACCGCATCGGCATCGGGCCACTCGGCACTGGCGACGCGCACGGGTGTGGTGCGATCTCCCGTGTCGCCACCGCCGGGTCTGGCCAATACAGAGCGAACCCTCAGTGGAACGTAAGCCAGCCGCAGGGCGGCCGCTTGCGCTGCCAAGCCCCCCCAGCGCAGCTGTTGCGTCACGGTGGCGCCAGGCGTCGCCACTAGCAGTGTCTGCGGTCCCCACAAGCGATTATCGAATACTGCACCCCACTCGGCCACGGTCGGCTGCCACTGGCGCAGCCCACCTTCGAGCTGAATCCACGATCGCTCGGTGTCGATCTCCGTCCACAGCTCAGGGGCAGAGGGGTCTTCGCACTCCATGGTGTAGTGCTGCGCGACCGCGAATGTCAATGCGTGGTAACCGGGCTTGACTTCGCGCAGCGGCAATGCGATTTGCGCCTCCAATTGGGGCAACCGCGGGTCTAGTGGCACCTGAGCCACAACTCGCCCACCTAGACGCACCTGTAGCTGGGATCGCCCCTGCAGAAGAGACAACGAATTCTTAGCCACCAAATGCAACACTGCGCGACGCACCTCCAGCCGCGTGGCAATGGGTAGGAATACCGTCGCCTGCCCGTCGGTGCCCCGCAACGTCAGTGGCCCTGGACTCGGCATAAACGCGCGCAACGGTGCCGCCAGCAGCGTCGCGTCGCGCGGTGCGGACGCCGCCGCAGCCGCCGCGACCACGGCCGCCGTCGGTTGTGCCGTAGGTTTCGCCCACCCAACCGTCGCTGCTAGGAGTGATACGCCAACGAGCCAGCACCGCCAGGCGATTGTTTTCTTCATGATCATGAAATGCTTTTTTGATAGACGAAAAAGCTCAATGAGCCAGGATCGGTTCAGCTATGCCTTGGCGTAACGCCACGTTCTTGTCGGCGAAGTATAAAGCGCAGCGCGCCTTGAACGCCTTCTCGACCCAGCTGCCACAGATGCGCCGCTGTGCCGGACCAACCGTGACGCACAAGAAACCAGGCTGCTGACAAAATGGGACGCTCCTGGGACTCTCGCTGCTGTCGGAACGCTACCCAGCGTCGGCTATCGCCGTAGCCGAGCGCGACGATGTCGCGCTGCATGGCAACCGATTCAGGTTCGAAATGCAATCCCATCTCCTGCCCCCTTATCCAAGCCACCCGAGTGGGTATCAAGATCGTCCGCTGCAACACATCGACGTGAACTTCGAGCGTCATCTCATCTCCATAGCGCCCAGCCACTGACTGATCCAAAATCAAGCGGCAGCCTGAAGCGGAAAGATCAGCGAACCGGGCGTTGACCTGCGCACCATTGCCCACCCACAAAGACGCTCGCGCATCCGAAGGCATACGGGGCGCGACACGGCGCTGCTGCCGCTCCAGCAAAACCCCCATAACGCCAGCGAGCAAAATCAGGTTGAAAATTTGCCATGCCACCGTGATAATTACGGTTTCACGCGCAGCCGGATCATTTATCCAACGCCAAGCCGCAAACCCCAGCGCCAAAAACCCGATAAGTATGAGCACATAAAACGGCCTCGCCAATTGAGAGATGAAAACCTGTTCTCGCTGCTCGCCCTTGGGAGTCACGAGAAACCGTGGTGATCGGGGATTGCGCAACACACGCCAAATACCAGAAGCCGCGTAGAAAGACTGTGCCAGCTCGTAGAGCTCCGAAATAAACGCCCAGCGCACACGCCCATATAGCACCTGATTGGTCAACAGGGCGGCAGCGAGATGAGGCAGGGCATAGGAAAAAAATTGTGCCAAATTGGCTTGATAGACATGCAAACCAAAAATCAGATACAAGGCAGGCGCGAGCATAAAAACCAAACGCGCCCATGGAAACAACCAGAAAAAAACACTATTGAAATATGCCAAACGCTGCCACCAACGCAAACCCGGCAAAGTCAACGGATTGTGTATAAGCATGATTTGCATCATGCCCTGCGCCCAACGCACTCGTTGGGAGACGAAACTAGAATAAGTCTCAGGCTGCAGGCCCGCCACCATCGGGCGATCGATGTAGGCACTGCGCCAGCCGTTGGCGTGCAGCAACAGCGCAGCCTCGGCATCTTCCGTGATAGATTGCCCGGGCAACCCCCCGATCGACAACAAGGCTTTGCGCCGCAACACCGCCGCCGAACCACAAAAGAACGAAGCATCCCACGAATCCAGACCATGCTGAATGACGTGATAGAACATGTCATTTTCGCTGGGAATACGGCCAAACACCCGCCAGTTGTGTTCCAGTGGATCGGGGTTGACGAAAAAGTGGGGGGTTTGCACCAAGAATAGCTTTGGATCGGCGCAGAATGCGCCCACCGTGCGCTCCAAAAAGTCGACGGTTGGCACGTGGTCGGCATCGAAGACTGCCACGAGATCGCCATGGATGCGGGGCAAAGCAGCATTGATATTGCCCGCCTGAGGGTGTCAGGATTTTTGTGTGAGGGGCCTACCATGACGACTTCCAGGAGCCCCCATGCCACGCAAGAAGACCACCCCCGCCGCGAAGCCGGACGCCATTCTTCCCGACGAGCTGCTTGAGAAGCTGATCCCCGGACCGATGGACGCCGCCGGCGTCGAGGCCGTGTTCCAGAAGCTGAAGAAGGCCGTGATCGAGCGCGCCTTGGGGGCTGAGCTGGGCGTGCACTTGGCCAGCCCCGAGGGCGGCTGCGGGAACCATCGCAACGGCCGCAGCGGCAAGACCGTGCTGACCGACGGCGGGCCGCTGCGGATCGAGGTGCCCCGCGACCGGGCCGGCAGCTTCGAACCGCAGCTGATCCCGAAGCATGAGCGCCGGTTTGCCGGCTTTGACGACCGGATCATCTCGATGTATGCCCGCGGCATGTCGGTGCGCGAGATTCAGGGCCATCTGGCCGAGATGTACGCCATCGAGGTGTCAGCGGAGTTCATCAGCGCCGTCACCGACGCGGTGATGGCCGAGGTGGGGGCCTGGCAGGCCCGGCCGCTGGAGCCGATGTACCCGGTGGTGTTCTTCGATGCCCTGCGGGTGAAGATCCGCGAGGACGGCGTGGTGCGCAACAAGGCGGTGTATCTGGCCTTGGGCGTGCTGCCGGACGGGACCCGCGACATTCTGGGGCTTTGGATCGAGAACACCGAAGGCGCGAAGTTCTGGATGAAGGTGTTCAACGATCTCAAGACCCGCGGGGTCACGGACCTGCTGATCGGCGTGGCCGACGGCCTGAAGGGCCTGCCGGAGGCACTGGAGGCGGTGTTTCCGGCCACGACCCTGCAGACCTGCATCGTGCACCTGATCCGCAACAGCCTCGACTATGCGAGCTGGAAGGACCGTAAGGCGCTGGCCGCGGCGATCAAGCCGATCTACACCGCACCGAGCGCGGAGGCCGCCGAGCGCGCGCTGGACGCGTTCGAGGCAGGGCCGTGGGGCCAGCGCTTCCCGACCGTGGTCGCGGCCTGGCGGCGGGCGTGGAGCCGGGTGATCCCGTTCTTCGCGTTCCCGCCCGAAGTGCGGCGGATCATCTACACCACCAACGCCATCGAGAGCGTGCATTCGCGGTTACGCAAGATCATCAAGAGCCGCGGGCACTTCCCAAGCGACGAGGCGGCCACCAAGCTGATCTGGCTGGCCTTGCGCAACATCACCGCGGACTGGAAGCGGGCGAGCAAGGAGTGGAAATCGGCGATGAACCAGTTCGCGATACTATACGGCGACCGCTTCACCCTCGCACCACGCTGAACGACACGAGGACAGATTCAGAAACCGCCCCACACACAAAAAACAGGACATCCCCGCCCGCCTTGGCCCCGCGGTTGTCGTCCCGGGTCAAATACTGGACCCCCAACCGCTGACAAAGCGCGCGCAGGGTCTGCGCCCGCTCTTGCGCCGCCGCTGCACGCACAGGGTCCGGATCGTTGCAGCGCTGCCGGGTTCCACCGTCGTCCAATAAATAAACCGTGAGTTTTCCCGGGGCGTAGCGCATGTTTAGCGCGCCGAGCAACGTCGTCTCGAGCAACTCTGGACTTTCGTTGTAAGTGGGCACCAAGACATCGACCGTTGGCCAATCGGCAGGGTCTGCAGGCAACGGTACCGGCCGCCGCACCTTGGGATACACATTGACGAACAACCCCAAGGCGTAGATCGCGATGCCGTAGAGTTCCGCGGCAAACAGTAGCACCGCCGCGACCCACGACAGCGGATCGTGAAAACCCAGTGTTTCCGTGGTGCGCCAAACGAGGTAGCGCGCTGTCACCCAGGCGGCAAGGCAGAGTACCACCAACCGCGCCAACGGCTTGTGCCGCGCCCACGGCTGCATGCAGGCGACCAAAACCACAACGCCCCACGCCAAAACCGCCTGAGTCGCCACGGGGACCGGGATCCATGCCAAGAACACCCAGACGAAGGCAAGTAAGACCCACGCCCAACCCCACGCGCGCCACGGCTCACGCGCCCACGGGTGGAACCCTTGTAATTTCATGGATCTCTTTGCGCTTCGGTGCTGGAACGATCGTTGACGTTTGGAAGACGACGATAGATTATCGGCCAGAAGCCCGACTTCTTTATGTCGACATCGCGGAAACATCCGGTGGCAGACCTCGGCCACCCCTTCAGACTCAATCCCCCAACAGCAACGCCGGCTCGTCGCTGCCGACCACCTGCTGCGCCCAGGCGCGCAGCTTGCGCGTGTCGCTGCGCAGCACCTGCTGCTTGACGGCCAGGATTTGCGTCGGGTGCATGGAAAAGCTGCGCAGGCCCAGCCCGAGCAGCAAGCGGGTCAGCGTGACGTCACCGGCCATTTCGCCGCAGACGCTGACCGGTTTGCCCGCCTCGCAGCAGGCGACGATGGTGTCGGCCACCAAGCGCAGCACCGCCGGGTGCAGCGGGTCGTACAGGTGCGCGACCGACTCATCCACACGGTCGATGGCCAGCGAGTACTGGATCAGGTCGTTGGTGCCGATGGACAAAAAGTCGAAGTGGCGCACGAACAGCCGCACGGCTAGCGCGGCGGCGGGCACTTCGATCATGGCGCCCACGCGCACGGGGCCGTAGACCGCGCCGCGGCGGTCGAGCTGCTCGCGTGCCTTGGTCAGCATGGCGTGTACCTGGCGGATTTCGCTCAGGTGCGCCAGCATCGGGATGAGCAGGTTGACCTTGCCGTGCGCGGCCGCGCGCAGGATGGCGCGCAGCTGGGTCAGAAACATCGCCGGCTCGGCCAGGCTCCAGCGGATGGCGCGCAACCCCAGCGCGGGGTTGAGGTGCTCGTCGCGCCGGTGGTGGTCCAGCGGCTTGTCCGCACCCACGTCCACGGTGCGGATGGTCACCGGCAGGCCGTGCATGCCCTCCACCGCGCGGCGATAGGCGTCGTACTGTTCCTCTTCGTCGGGCAGCTTGCCGCCCCGCCCCATGAACAGAAATTCGGTGCGAAAGAGGCCTACGCCGACCGCGCCGACCGACAACGCGGGCAAGGTGTCTTCGGGCTGCTCGATGTTGGCCAGCAGCTCGATGCGCTCGCCGTCCAGCGTCACGGCGGGGGTGTTTTTGATGCGCGCGAGCCGCTCACGCTCGATCACGCCCTGGCGCTGGCGGTAGCCGTACTCGGCCAGCACCATCGGCGTGGGGTTGACGATGAGCACGCCCGCATCGCCATCGACGATGACCCAGTCGTCTTGGCAAACGAGCTGGCTGGCGTGGCGCGCCCCCACCACGGCCGGGATGTCCAGGCTGCGCGCGACGATGGCGGTGTGGCTGGTCTTGCCACCGACGTCGGTGACGAAGCCGGCAAAGACGCTTTGCTTGAACTGCAGCATGTCCGCCGGCGACAGGTCGTGCGCCACCAGCACCAGGGGGTCGCCCTCCACCCCCGGGGTCGCGGCCGCCACCGGCGAGGCCACGCCGCGCATGGCGCGCAGCATGCGCTCGACGAGCTGCTCCAGATCCGCCTTGCGCTCGCGCAGGTAAGGATCGGCCATCTCGTCGAACTGCTTGGCCACCAGCTCCAGCTGCGCTGTCAGCGCCCACTCGGCGTTGTAGTGGCGCTCGGTCACCCAGTGCTTGACGCCTTCGTGCAGGTGCTCGTCCTGCAGCAGCATCAGGTGCACCTCCAGCAGCGCGGCCAGCTCGGTATGGGTCTCCATCGCTTCGGCCTGCGCCAGCCCTTGCTGCAAGCGACGAATCTCGTCCATCACCGCGTCACGCGCACCGCGCAAGCGGATCAGCTCGGCCTCCACTTGTTCGGGCGCGATGAAGTAGTGCGCCACGTCGATGCGGCTGGACGCCACCAGCACCGCACGCCCGATGGCCACCCCGCGCGAGACGGCCTGCCCGTGCAGCGTGAACGTCATTCCCCCTCCCCAAATTTGTCGTCGATGAGCGCCACGATGGCGTCCATGGCCGCCTGCTCGTCCGGGCCGTCGGTTTCGATCTCGACCGTACTGCCCAACCCGGCCGCCAGCATCATCACGCCCATGATGCTCTTGGCGTTGACGCGCCGCCCGTTGCGGCTGAGCCAGACCTCGCACGCAAACGAGCTGGCGAGCTTGGTGAGCTTGGCCGAGGCGCGGGCGTGCAGGCCGAGCTTATTGCTGATGGTCGCGGTGCGCTGGATCATGGGCAGGTCGGCGGGATTGGTTCTGGGGTGCGGTGGGCGACAGCGGCATCACGCCTTGCGTGCCCCCCAGCGTGGCGCGCGCCACCAGGGTATCGATGGGCTCGTGGCGGTAGGTCACGGCCCGCAGCAGCATCGGCAGATTCACGCCCGTGACCAGCCGCGTGTGCACGCGGTCGATGAGCTGGGCGGCGACGTTGCAGGGGGTGGCACCGAAGACGTCGGTCAACACCAGCGTATCGTCGGCCCCCTGCAGGGCGATCAGGTGCCGGGCTTGGGCCAGCGTCACCTCGGGCGGCTGGTGCGGCGGCACGTCCAGCGCGCTGACCGCCAGCGCTGCATCCGGAAAGACGTGCAACACACACTGCCGCAGGGCAGACGCCAGCGGTTCGTGGGCGATGACGAGGATGCCGTTCACAACCCGTGATTATGGGCGGGTTCAGCGCAGCGCGACGCCGCCGAAAAACAGCGCGTGCACCTCGGGCGGCAGGCTCGGCCCATAGAGCGCCATTTGCACCAGCCAGCGGCCGTTGCTGGCCCAGTGCAGCTCGGCCGCCACCGGCTGGCCATCCGGCCCTTGGCCGCTGCCGCGCCAGCAGCGCGACCAGGCGGCATCGCGCAGCGCACACGGCACGGCCTGCCAGCCCGCGGGCGCCGGCGCCGCGCCGGCATCGACGCGCAGCGTGGCCCAGCTGGCGCGCTGCCAGGTCTCGATCCAATCCATGGGCGGGGTCGAGGCCGCCGCCGCGCCCGCTGCCGGGGCATCGGGCAGCCGCACCGCCGCCACCGCGAAGGTCCGCCCCGCTGCCTGGCAACTGAGCATGTGCAGCGCCACGGGCGGCTGCTGCGGGCCGCGCAGCGGCACCTCGCGCGTGGCCCGTTCCGGCTTGCACGGCAGCGTTGCCTCCACCGGCGCCGCCTCGAAGCGCGCGGTGCGCCAGTCCAGCGCCGGGCTGCAGCCGGCGACGAACACGAAACCCATGGCCGCCCACACGACGGCGGCAGACGGCCTATCATGGCACCATTGCATACTCCGCATCCTACCCCAGAGGGCTACGCGCATGTCCACCCGCACCGATGACCAGTTGCCCGTCCCTGCATCGCTGCCCGACGCGGCGCGCGCCGCCGCCGCCCGTGGCGAGCCCTTGGTGGTCATGGTCACGCTCAAAGGTTGCGCGTTCTGCGACGTGGTGCGCCGCAGCCACCTGCTGCCCATGCTGCGCCGCGGAGAAGTCGCCGCAGTGCAGGTGGACATGCTGGACCGGCAAACGCCCATCGTCGGCTTCGACCAGCGCCCCACCACGGGCCAGGCGCTGGCGCGGCAATGGCGCATCGGCGTGGCGCCCACCTTGCTGTTCGTGGACGCCCAAGGGCGGGAACTGGCCGAACGCATGGAGGGCATGGGGCTGGCGGACTTTTACGGGCCTTACTTGGACGAGCGCTTACGCCAGGCGCGCCAGCGATTGGCGCCGCGCTAGTTCGGCACCCCGCGGGGAGCGGCTCAAACCCCCCCGTCTTCGCCCAACACCGCCGCGCACACGCGCGCCCGCCCGGCGCGCTTGGCCTCGTAGAGCTGCGCATCGGCCAAGCCCAGCAGGGTGGCGGCCTGCCAGCCTGGCTGCGCCGGACCGCGGCGCGTGGCCACACCCAGGCTGATGGTCAGCACGCCGCCTTCCGTCCCAAGCCGGTGCGGGATGGCCATGAGCCGCACGGCGTCCAGCAGTTGCCCGGCGAGCCGCACCGCATCGTCGGCGTCGGTGTCGGGCAGCAGGCAGACGAACTCTTCGCCCCCATAGCGCGCCACCAGATCGGTGCCGCGGCGCACCGATTCGCGCAGGCAGGCCGCCACCCGGCGCAGCGCCTCGTCACCCGCTTGGTGGCCGACGTGGTCGTTGTAGGCCTTGAAGTGGTCCACGTCCGCCAAAATCAGGCTCAGCGGCGTACCGTGGCGTTGCGCGCGCGCCCATTCCACGGCCAACCGCTCGTCGAACTGGCGCCGGTTGGCCACCCCCGTCAAGCCATCGACGAAGGCGAGGGAGCGTAGCAGGTCGGACTGAAATTTGAGCGTCAGGTGGGTGCGCACGCGCGCGCGCACGACGCTGGCGTTGATGGGCTTGGTGATGAAGTCGACCGCTCCCTCCTCCAAGCAGCGGGTCTCGATGTCTTCGCCAGTGTGCGCGGTGACGAACATCACCGGCATGTCGCGCGTCAGCGGATCGGCCCGCATGGCCTGCAAAACGGCAAAACCATCCATGTCTTCCATGACGATGTCGAGCAGCATCAGGTCGGGCTGCTGTTCGCGCGCCACCTTCAGGGCTTGGGCACCGCTGGTGGCCATGAAGAGCTGGTAGTCACCGCCGAGCGCGCGGTGCAGCACCTGCAGGTGCACGCGCTGGTCGTCCACCAGCAGCACGCGCGGCTTGCGCACGGGCCAAGCGGTCGTGATGGCGTCAGGTGGCATCGGACTCTCCTGGTGCGCTGGCGAGCAGCGCCTGTGCCGCGGCAGCTGCGGCCTCGAAATCCATGGCCTCCATCGCCTGATGCAGCGGCGCCCAACGCGCATCCTGCGCCACGGCGGGGTCGGCCAGCAGCTGGTCGTGCAGGTCTAGCGCTTCCATGTCGCTGGCCTGCAGCAGCGTGTACAGGCGCTGCAGCGACTCGCGCCAGCGCGCGGGATCGGCGTCGGCCCCGGCGCGCGTGGCCTCGGCCCCAGACTCGGGTGGCACCAGGCCGCGCGCAACCAGCTCGGCCAGCACGCGCGGCAGGGCCTCGGCCGTGGCCTGCAGCGCCTGCGCGAGCGCCGGCCACCAGGGCGGCACCACGGCCGGCACGGCCCCGGCCCCATCGGCCAGTGCCGCCTTGACGGCGCGCTCGGCCTGGGCGGCCACGTCCGCCAGCGGCTGCGCGCCGATGGTGGCCGCCGTGCCCTTGAGCGTGTGCAGGGCCGCGGCCAGGGCACCGTCGGGGGACTGACTCAGGCGGGTCTGCAGGTCCGCCTGCGTGTGCGGCAGCCCTTGCAGGAAGCTACGCGCGATGCGCTGGTACAGGCGCGGATCGCCCCCTAGGCGCTCCAGCGCCGCCGGGACGTCCACCCAATCGGCGTCGGGCCAGGGCGCGTGCACGGCCGCGGCGTCGGTTGCTCCGGCGGCGGACGGCGTCTCCGGGGGGGCAGCGTCTTCGTCAGCCCCGTCCAGCGATGCGCGCACCGCGTGCGGCGCCCACCGCAGCAGCACCTGCACCAGTTGATCGATGGCAAAGGGCTTGCCCACGTGGTCGTTCATGCCCGCAGCCAGGCACGCCTCGCGGTCGCTGGCCATGGCGTTGGCGGTCATGGCCACGATGGGCAAGTCGGTCAAGCCGAGCTGGTGCCGGATGGCTTGGGTCGCCTGCAGCCCGTCCATGACGGGCATTTGCATGTCCATCAGCACCACGTCCCAACCGTCGGGGCGCGCACGCAGCTGGTCCAGCGCCGCCTGTCCGTGGTCGGCCACCGATACCCGCGCGCCTTCGCGTTGCAACAGCTCGCGCGCCACTTGCTGGTTGATCGGGTTGTCCTCCACCAGCAGGATGCGCATGCCCGCCAGCCGCCGGGTGCCTTGGATGGGGGCCTGCTGGGGCGCGGGCCCCGCCTGCTGGGCGCGCGCCATGCGCACCGCCTCCAGCAACATCGACGCCGTGACCGGTTTGACCAAGAAGCCGTCGAGCGCGGCCTGCCGCTGCGCCGGCACCTGCGCCAGCACGTCGCGGCCGCTGGCGGTGACCATCACCACCGCCGAGCGCTGCGCCGGCGGCAGGGTCGTGCGCAACCGCTCGGCCAGGGTCAGGCCGTCCATGCCGGGCAGCGACCAGTCGACGAAGATCGCGTCGTACGGCGCGTCGGCGGCGCGCACGCGCTGCAGCGCGGCCTCGGCATCGGCCACCGCGTCGCACTGCCAGCCGAGCTGCTGCACCGTGTGGCACAGCAGCTCGCGCGCCAGCGGGTGGTCATCCACCACCAGGCAGCGCAGCGACTGCAGCTCGGGCGGCACGCCTTCCGCAGCCAGCGCCGCGGGCACCTCGCGCGCCACCCCTAACTCGACCTCGAAGGCAAACGTGCTGCCCTGCCCGGGCGTGCTGTCGACGGTGATGTCGCCCCCCATCATCTGCACCAGCCGGCGGCTGATGGCCAGCCCCAGCCCGGTGCCGCCAAAGCGCCGCGTGGTGGAACTTTCGGCCTGCGTGAAGGCGGAAAACAACCGCGCCTGTGCCTCGGGCGCGATGCAGATGCCGGTGTCGATGACGGCGATGCGCAGCCGCACGCGCTGCGATCCGTCGGGATCGGTGTGCCGCTGCAGCAGCCGTGCCCGTACGGTGACGCTGCCCGCGGCGGTGAATTTGATGGCGTTGCCGGCCAGATTGATGAGCACCTGCTGCAGGCGCATCGCGTCGCCCACCAGCACGCGCGGGATGGCGGGGTCCAGGTCGAACAGCAGCTCCAGCCGTTTGCCCTTGAGGCTGGCGGCCATGATGGTGGCCACGTCGCGCCACAGCCGGTCGATGGCGAACGGCTCGGGGTCGAGCTCGAGTTTGCCGGCCTCGATCTTGGAAAAGTCCAGAATGTCGTTGAGGATGCCCAACACCGACTTGGCGGCGGACTCGGCCTTTTCCGCATAGTCGCGCTGGCGCGCGTCCAGCGCCGTGCCCAGCAGCAGCTGCAGCATACCCAGCACCGCGTTCATGGGGGTGCGGATTTCGTGGCTCATGTTGGCCACGAACTGGCTCTTGGCCTGGCTGGCCTCCTCGGCTGCGCGGCGGGCGTTTTCCAGCTCGGTGACGTCGTAGCGCAGCCCGACGTGTAGCCCGGCCGGCGTGATGCGCTCCACGATGCGCAGCGCTCGCCCGTCCTCGAGCCGCACCACACGGTCGGTGGTGCCGGTGCGAAACTCGGCCAGTCGCCGCGCGAGCCATGCCTCGGCGTCCAGGCCGCCCAGGTCGATGCCACCACGCTGAACCCCGGTGCGAATGAAGGTCTCGAACGGCACGCCGGGCTGGAGGATGTCGGCCAGCGCCGCGTGCATGTAGTAGAAGCGCTCATTGGCCCACAGCAGGTGCTCGTCCATGTCGAACACGCACAGGGCGGCGCCCGCCGCGTCGAGCGCGCTCTCGAGCAACTGACGCGCCGACTCGGCCTCGCTGCGTGCACGCTCCAATTCGGTGATGTCGATGCAAAAACCGACGATATACCCTTCCGGCGTGCGCCGCTCGACGATGCGGATGACGCGCCCGCTGGCCAGGCGCTGCACCAGGCTGGATACCCCGCTGCGGTGCTGCGCCAGCCGCTCGGCCACCCACTCCTCGACGCGCCCGACCGCCGCCGGGTACTCGCCGCGCTCGGCCCCGTAGCGGATGATTTCCTCGAACGTGCGTCCCGGCTCCATCAGAGGCGCCGCGATGGGGTAGATCTGGCGGTAGGTCTCGTTGCAGTAGACGAGGCGATCGTCCGGGTCGTAGAGCACGAAGCCCTCGTCGATGGTGTCGATGGCGCTGCGCAGCAGCCGCTCGGCGCGCTGTGCGTGCTCCTCGGCGGCCTTGACGTCGCTGATGTCCAGGTTGGCCCCATAGAGCGCGCGGGCGCGTCCGCTGGCATCGCGCTCGAACGCCTCGGCACGCGTGCGCACCCACACCCAGCGGCCGTCGCGGTGGCGCATGCGCAGCGTGGCCTCGAACGCCTCGCTCATGCCCTCGACATAGGCCTGCAGCGCCAGCTGCACGCCGGGCAGATCGTCGGGGTGCACGCGCTCGGCCCAGGTGGCCATGCCGATGAACGGGGGACCGCCTGGCTCACCCAGTATCGCCCACCAACGCGCATCGACCTCGGCGTCGCCCGTGTCCGGATCCAGCACCCAGGTGCCCGCACCCGTGGCGCGCACCAGGTTGTCCAGCCGCTGCTGCGCCGCGCGCCGTTGCGCCTCGGCCTCCTTGCGCGCGGTGATGTCGAAGCGGATCGACAAATAGCGCTCGATCTGCCCCTGCGCGTCGAACAGCGGCGCGACGATGCTGTCGACCCAATAAAGCCGCCCATCCTTGGCGCGGTTGCAGATTTCGCCGCGCCAGGCACGGCCGCTGGCGATCGTCGTCCAGAAATCGTGCCAGAACGCCGCGTCGTGGTGGCCCGAGTTGATGATGCGGTGTGGCGCGCCGATGAGCTCGTCGCGCGTGTAGCCGCTGATGGCGCAAAAGGCCTCGTTGGCGTCGACGATGGTGCCGTCCGGCGCCGCTTGGCTGACGATGGCGTGTTGGCGCACGGTGTCCATCAGCGTCTGGGCCTCTTGCAGCGCCACGCGCAGGCGCTCCTCGCTGCGCACCCGTTCGGTGATGTCGATCTCCACCGCCATGAAGCCGGTGCAGGTGCCCGTCTCGTCGCGCAGGGGCACCAGCTCGACGTTGATCCAATATTCGCGCCCGTCCTTGGCGCGGTTGAGGATGTCGACCTCGCACGGCTCGGCGCGCTGCACCGCCTCGCGCAAGCGGGCCACGGCGGCCGGATCGGTGCGCTCGCACTGCAGCAGCTTACCCGGTACCTGGCCGCGCAGCTCGTCCAGCGTGTAGCCGGTCAGCGCCTCGCACGCCGCGTTGACCCAGGTCACGCGCCCCGCGCGGTCGGTGAAGATGATCGCATTGTGGGTGTAGCGCGCCACCAGCGACAGGCGCTGCACGTCGCTGCGCAGCGCCTCCAGACGTTCGTGCTCGGCACGGCGCAGGCGAAAGGCGGCCAGCGTCGCCCAGCCTGCCAGCAGGCCGATGGGCAAGGCACCCACGGCAATGAGCGCCGACGCGACCGGCCACCATTGCCGCTCCAACGCCGGGGTGCTGCGCACGCCCAGCACGTATTCGCGCTGGCCGACGGTAAGGGTGCGCTGCACCGCGGCGTCGGCAGCACCTTGCCAATACGCGCGATCACTCAGCAGCGCCTCGGGCCCATGACCGTCGGAATCGTGCAATGCCACGCCGCGGCGGCCATCGTCAGGTGGTACGGGCTGGCCTGGTGCGGCCACAGCCAGGGTTGGCGACGCCTTGGGATCCACCCAGTGCCAGTCGTATTTGGGGTTGAGCAGGCCCGCGTCGCGAACCAGCTCGGCCGCCGGCACACCGGTGACGATGAAGCCGCGCAACTGCCGCCAGCGCTCGGGCACACTGGCAGGAGTCCACCCGCCCTCATAGACTGGCATCACCAGCAACAGGCCGTACTCGAGCCGCTCGGTATTGGCCAATCGCACCGGCGCCGTCACGGCCCAGTCGCCCGTGACGACCGCACGCTGCATGGCCTCCCAGCGCACGGGGTCGCTCGCGATATCCAGTCCGATCAAACGCTCCTGCCCCGAGGGCTCGATGCAGTCGATGATGAAGCGGTCGCGCTCGGGGTCGGGGTCGGGCCGCAAACGCCGGTATTGCACGTCCACCGGCAATCCCCGCGTGCGCGCCTCGGCCAGCCAGTCGTCCACGGCCGCGGGTGCCACGCGGCGCGCGAAGGCCAGACCACTGGCGGCCGGATACCGCTCGGGCAGCTCCAGCGGCCCCACGAACTCGCGCGCGTCGCGCCAACCGGCGCCCGGATTGGCGTGCAACCAGGCACGCGTGGCCAGCAGGAGGGCGCCATAGCGTTCGAAGGCACTGTCCAGCCGCCGTTCGGCCAAGTCCATCTCGTGTTGCAGCTGTTGCTGCAGATCGTCTTGCGCGCGCTGGTACAGCCATGTGGAGATGGCCGCGGCCAGCACCCACACCAGCAACACGGCCAGTGCCGCCATCCAGGCAGCACCGCGCTGCACCGGCTGCCCCGTCATCGGCGGCGGCGCGTCGGGGTGCGATCGGCTCTCCATCGTCAACAGCTCCTGCTCAACGCGGCGGGTTCGCAACCTCGGGTCACGGCACCACGCGCGCCAGCTCGGCCGCGAGCCGCTCGGCGTCGAGCGGCTTGGCCACGTAGCCATCCGCCCCCGCATCGAGCAGGCGACGGCGGTCCTCGGGCAGGTCGTAGGCCGTGACCATGATGACCGGGGTGTGGCGCCGGCCGGCGCGCTCCAGCGCGCGCAGCTCGGCCAGCGCCTCCAGCCCGCCCATGTCGGGCATGGTCACATCGAGCAACATGACGTCGAAGGCCTGCGTCTGCAGGGCCTGCAACGCCTGCCGGCCACCGTTGACCAACACGCCACTGTGGCCCATGTCACGCAGCAAGCGCGCGGCGATGCGTAGGTTGAGGGGGTTGTCGTCGGCGACCAAAACGCGCAAGGGTCGGGCCATGGGTGCTTTATAACGAGAATGCCGTGTGTGCACCCTATTGTGAGGCCAAAATCGACGCTGTCGAACTTTTACCGCCGCGGCACGCTCCCATACCCGCAGGGGCAGGCGCTCGCCGACACCGCGCTTGCCGTGGTCTCATCCCCAGGCCCCGCCCCTGGTGCTGACGCTGACGAACGAAGGAATGATACCGATGACCCCACGATGGCGACCCTGGCTGCTGACCGCCCCCGTATGGCTGGCGGTGGGCGCCTCCCTGAGCTTGGGCGGCTGTGGCGCCGCCGAACGCGCACCGCAGTCCACCTTCCGACTGCTCGACGGCAGCACGCTGACGAGCGCCGACCTGGCCGGGCGCGTGTTGCTGGTCAACTTCTGGGCCACCACGTGCGTGAGCTGCGTCAAGGAGATGCCACAACTGGTCGAGCTGTACCGGCGCTACCACGCGCGCGGCTTCGAGACGGTGGCGGTGGCGATGAGCTATGACCCGCCGGAGTGGGTGGCCAACTTCACCCGCACGCGGCAACTGCCGTTCAAGGTGGCGCTCGATACCGATGGCAGCCTGGCGCGTGACTGGGGGGAGGTCAAACTGACCCCCACCACTTACATCGTGGACCGGCAGGGCCGCATCGTCAAGCGCTACGTGGGCGAGCCCGACTTCCAGGCGTTGGCTGCTCTGCTTGAAAAGCTGCTGGCCGAGGGGTGACCGCCGCCACCACGCCCGGCACCGCCGGTGCAACCTCGCGCGCAGACGGCGCGACCGAGGCCGTCCGCGCTGGCCCGTGAGGTCACTCCCGATAGGCGTCGTGGCACGCCTTGCAGGTGGCCGCTGCGTCACCGAAGGTCTTTTTGATCGCGTCCAGGTTGCCCGTGCGGGCGGCCGCGTCCAGATCGGCGACGGCTTTCATCATCTTGTCCGCACCGGCGCGCACCTTGTCCATCTCCATCCAGGCTTCGGGCTTGGTGCGGCTTTTGATCTTTTCGGTGTCCGGCGTGAACCCCTGCCACGGCAACTTGGCCATCGTGGCCACGATGGCGGCGTTTTCCTGCGCGGCCTTGGCGTCGAACGGCACGCGCCCCTGCACCATGGCGCCGATGCGGCTGAAGTGGGCCCCCATCACGTTGAAGGCCGACTGGCGGTAACGGACCGCATCCTCAGGCTTTTGAAACTGGGCGTGCGCCGCACCACTGAGCGCGAGCGCCGCCACGGCCAACAGAAGTCGATGCTGCATGAGAACACCTCCTGGTGTAGAGTTGGGGGAATCCTCAGTGTATGCGAATGTGCCGAACTCTGCCATGACAACGCCCGCCGAGACCGTACCCGTGCGCGTGTGGGATCTGCCCACGCGACTGTTTCACTGGCTGCTGGTGCTGGCCGTGGTGGGGCTGGTCATCACCGGTAACCTGGGCGGCAACTGGATGACCTGGCACCAGCGCTTGGGCTATGCAGTGCTGGCGCTGTTGATCTTTCGCGTGCTGTGGGGGCTGGTGGGCGGGCGTTGGTCGCGCTTCGTCGCCTTTCTGTATGGCCCAGGGTCGCTGTGGGCCTACCTGCGCGGCCGCGGCGACCCGCTGTGGTCGGTGGGGCATTCGCCGTTGGGGGCGCTGTCGGTCTTTGCATTGTTGACGGTGCTCGCGGTGCAAGTGGGCACCGGGCTGATCAGCGACGACGAGATCGCCTTCGTCGGTCCACTGGCGCGCTTCGTGTCGTCAGAGACGGCGTACGCCGCCACGGCCTACCACAAGCAATGGGGCAAGCTGCTGGTGCTGGGGCTGGTGGTGCTGCACGTGGCCGCCATCGTCGTGTACCGGCTGCGGGGGCAATCCCTGGTGCCGCCCATGATCCACGGCGACAAGCCGCTGCCGCCGGGCACCCCCGCCAGCGCCGATGGCTGGCGCGAGCGGCTGCGGGCCCTGGCCGTGGCGGCCGTCAGCGTCGCCGTCACCGTTTGGATCGTTTCGTTGGGCGCTGCCTAGGGTCGCCTGTCCTGCATCGCACGCGCCACCCAGGCGCCGCGCTTGGCTCTATCATCGCGGCATGAACGAGGCATCCGACCCGCCGCCGTGTGGTGACGCGGCCGCCGAACCGGACATTCGCTTGTGGGTGGCACCGCAAGGCCCGGCGCTCGACGCGGTGCGCACGCTATTTTTGGAGTATCAGGACGACATCGGCATCGATTTGGGCTTCCAGGGCTTTGCCGAGGAGCTGGCCACGCTGCCAGGTGTCTACGCGCCGCCGCAGGGCGCACTGGTGTTGGCCACGGTCGATGGCGAGCCGGCCGGCTGCTGCGCGATGCGCCCCCTGCTGGAGAGCGACCACGGCAACGCCTGCGAGATGAAGCGGCTGTTCGTGCGTCGGCCGTTTCGGGGCTTTGGGCTGGGGCGGCAGCTGGCCGAACGGATCGTGCTGTTGGCCGAGCAGGCGGGCTACGACTGCATGCTGCTCGACACCTTGCGCGACATGGAGGCAGCGCGCGCCCTCTACCACGAGTTGGGGTTTGAGGAAATCCCGCCCTACTACCACAACCCGTTGCCGGGCGCGCACTACCTCAAGCGGCGGCTTGGAGTCGACGCGCCTGCGCCAGCAGCGTATCGGCGTCGCTGACGGCGAATTCGCCCGGCCCCTCGACGTTGAGCGTGCGCACCACGCCGTCTTGCACCAACATCGAGTACCGGTTGCTGCGCAACCCCAGGCCGCGGGCGGTCAGATCCAGCGTCAGCCCCGTGGCGCGGGCGAACGCCGCGCTGCCGTCGGCCAGCATGCGTATCTTGCCAGCGCACCCTTGGTCCCGGGCCCACGCGCCCATGACGAACACATCGTTGACGCTGACGCACCAAATTTCGTCCACGCCAGCCGCGCGCAGCTCGTCGTAGCGCTGCAGATACCCTGGCACGTGCTGCGCCGAGCAAGTGGGCGTGAACGCGCCAGGCACGGCAAAGAGCGCGATCGTCTTGCCCGCCGCTTCGGCGCGCACGGGTACGGGGCGCGGGCCGATGCTGCAGCCCTCGCCTTCGGTCTCGACGAACTCCATCAGCGTCACGTCGGGCAGGGTATCACCCACTTGGATCATGGAAAACCTCCTCGCTAAGTAAAAAAGGACGACCGCATTGTCGGTCGTCCCCTTTGCCCTGACAACAGGGCAGGATTTCCGGGCCGGCGCCGCGCTGGGCGTCAGACCTCGGAGGCCTTTTGCACCAGGCGCGTGGCCACCCAGTTTTTGGTTTTGGACAGCGGACGGCTCTCGGTGATCTCGACGATGTCGCCCAGCTTGTACTCGCCGTTTTCGTCGTGGGCGTGGTACTTGCTCGACTTGATCACGATCTTGTCGTAGAGCTCGTGCTTGACGCGGCGCTCGACCAGCACGGTGATGGTCTTGGCGCGCTTGTCGCTGACCACCTTGCCAATCAGCGTACGCTTGACTTTGGTTTGCGTCATGGTGGTCTCTCCTTACTGGCCGGCGGCCGCCAGCTTTTCGGCCAGGATGGTCTTGGCGCGCGCGATGGCGCGGCGGGTTTGCCGCAGCGCCGCGGTGTTGGCCAACTGCTGCGTGGCCTTTTGCATGCGCAGGTTGAAGTGGGCCTTTTGCAGCGACTGGATTTCGGCCTGCAGGGCGGCGACGTCTTTTTGGCGCAGTTCAGCGGATTTCATGGTCGGCTCCTCCTCACTGGCCCAACATGCGGGTCACGAACGTGGTGCGCAGCGGCAGCTTGGCCGCGGCGAGCTGGAACGCCTCACGGGCGAGCTGCTCGGGCACGCCGACGATCTCGTACAGCACCTTGCCGGGCTGGATCTCGGCGACGTAGAACTCCACGTTGCCCTTGCCGTTGCCCATGCGGACCTCGGCCGGCTTTTTCGTGATGGGCTTGTCCGGGAAGACGCGGATCCAAATCCGTCCCCCCC
The DNA here is from genome assembly GCF_049728535.1 of Tepidimonas sp. HKU77. Taxonomy (NCBI): domain Bacteria; kingdom Pseudomonadati; phylum Pseudomonadota; class Betaproteobacteria; order Burkholderiales; genus Tepidimonas; species Tepidimonas sp. HKU77. The sequence goes on from NZ_CP187300.1 coordinate 1,033,462, forward strand.
GCTTGACGTGGCGCGAGATGGCGCGACGCGCCGCCTCGATCTGGCGCGCGGTCAGGCGGCCGCGGTCGGTGGCCTTGAGGCCGAAATCACCGAACACCACCGTGGTGCCGCTGGTGGCGACCCCGGTGTTGCGGCCCTTGTGTTCCTTGCGGAATTTGCGACGGGCTGGTTGCAACATGTTTATTCTCCTTTGCCGTCCGCTGCTGCAGATGCGGGTGCGTCGGACCGAACGCGCTTAACGGCGGGTTGTGCAGTGGCCTCGGCGGGCTTGTCGCTGCCGTCGGCCGGTGCGGCATTGCTGCCACGGCGGGCGCTGCCACGGGCCGGGCGCGCGCCGTCGCGGCGCGGGCCGCGCGGACGGCGCTCGTCGTCGGGGCGCGGCGTGCTGTCGAGCGACGGCACGTCGTTGCGGCCCAGGTTGTCACCCTTGTAGACCCAGACCTTGACACCGATGGTGCCATACGTGGTCTTGGCCACCGAGGTGCCGTAGTCGATGTCGGCGCGCAGCGTGTGCAGCGGCACGCGACCTTCGCGGTACCACTCGGTGCGCGCGATCTCGATGCCGTTCAAGCGGCCCGACGACATGATCTTGACCCCCTGCGCGCCGAGCCGCATCGCGTTTTGCATCGCGCGCTTCATCGCGCGGCGGAACATGATGCGCTTCTCCAGCTGCTGGGTGATGCTGTCGGCGATGAGCTGCGCGTCGACTTCGGGCTTGCGGATTTCCTCGATGTTGACGGCCACCGGCACGCCCAGCATCGCGGCCAGATCCTTCTTCAGGCGCTCGATGTCCTCGCCCTTCTTGCCAATCACCACACCCGGGCGCGCCGAGTGGATGGTGATGCGGGCGTTCTTGGCGGGACGCTCGATGACGATGCGCGAGACGGCGGCGTTCTTGAGCTTGTCACGCAGGTATTGGCGCACCTTGATGTCGTCGGCCAACATGCCGGCGAACTCGCGGTTGCTGGCGTACCAGCGGCTGGCCCAGTTGCGGCTGACGGACAGGCGGAAGCCGGTCGGATGGATTTTCTGTCCCATGGTCTTCCTTTCCTGGTCAGTTGCCGACGGTCACGTAGATGTGACAGGTGGGCTTGCTGATGCGGTTGCCGCGGCCTTTGGCGCGCGCCGTGAAGCGCTTGAGCGTGGTGCCTTGCTCGACGTGGATGGTCTTGACCTTCAGCTCGTCGATGTCGGCACCGTCGTTGTGCTCGGCGTTGGCGATGGCCGACAGCAACGCCTTTTTGATGATGCCGGCGGCTTTCTTGGGCGTGAAGGTCAGGATCTGCAGCGCCTGATCCACCTTCTTGCCGCGGATCAGGTCGGCGACCAGCCGGCCTTTGTCGGCCGACAGGCGAACGCCGCGAACGATACAGCGGGTTTCCATGGATGCAATCCTCACTTCTTGGCTTTCTTGTCGCCGGGGTGGCCCTTGAACGAGCGCGTCAGCGAAAACTCACCCAGCTTGTGGCCGACCATCTGCTCGGTCACGTACACCGGCACGTGTTGCTTGCCGTTGTGCACGGCGATCGTCAAGCCGATGAACTCGGGCAGGATCGTCGAGCGCCGCGACCAGGTCTTGATGGGCTTTTTGTCCTTGGCAGCCAGCGCCTTCTCGACCTTGGCCATCAGGTGATGGTCAACGAAGGGACCTTTTTTCAGAGAACGGGACATGGCTCAACCCTTTACTTCTTGCGGCGCGACACGATCATGTTTTGCGTGCGGCGGTTGCTGCGGGTGCGGTAACCCTTGGTCAGGTTGCCCCACGGATCCACCGGCGGCTTGCCGGTACCGGTGCGGCCCTCACCACCACCGTGCGGGTGGTCGATCGGGTTCATCGCCACGCCACGCACCGTCGGGCGGATGCCCATGTGGCGCTTGACACCGGCCTTGCCGAGCTGGCGCAGGCTGTGCTCGGGGTTGGAGACCTCACCGATGGTGGCGCGGCAGTCCACGTGCACCTTGCGCACTTCGCCCGAACGCAGACGCACCTGGGCATAGACACCCTCACGCGCCAGCAGCACGGCCGAAGCGCCCGCCGAGCGCGCCAGCTGCGCGCCCTTGCCGGGCTTGAGCTCGATGCAGTGGATGGTCGAACCCACCGGGATGTTGCGGATCGGCAACGTGTTGCCGACACGGATCGGCGACTCGGCACCACTGACGAGGGTCTGGCCGACCTCGATGCCACGCGGCGCGATGATGTAGCGACGCTCGCCATCGGCATAGCACAGCAGCGCGATGTGCGCGGTGCGGTTCGGGTCGTACTCCAGGCGCTCCACCTTGGCCGGGATACCGTCCTTGTTGCGACGGAAGTCCACGATGCGGTAGTGGTGCTTGGCGCCGCCACCCTTGTGGCGCACGGTGATGTGGCCGTTGTTGTTTCGGCCCGCCGTCTTGGCCAGCGGCTCCAGCAGCGGCGCGTAGGCAGGGCCCTTGTACAGGTTTTCGCGCGTGACCTTGACCATGCCGCGACGGCCTGGCGAGGTCGGCTTCATCTTGATGACTGCCATGATGTCAGATCCCTTCAGCGCCGAACTGGATCTCCTGACCGGCGGCCAGGGTCACATAGGCCTTGCGCACGTGGTCGCGGCGACCGATGGTCTTGCCGAAGCGCTTGACCTTGCCTTTTTGGTTCAGCACGTTGACGTCCTGAACCTTGACGTTGAACAGCAGCTCCACCGCGGCCTTGATCTCGGGCTTGCTGGCATTGCGCAGCACCTTGAACAGAACCGTGTTGGAGTTCTCGCCCACGCGGGTGGCCTTCTCCGAGATGATCGGCGCCACCAGCACCTGCATCAGGCGACCTTGGTCGAACTTGGGCTGGCTCATGCGAACATCTCCTTGATCTGGTCCAGCGCACCCTTGGTGACGAGCACCTTCTTGAAGTGCACCAGCGACACCGGGTCGGCGTAGCGCGGCTCGACCACCAGCACGTTGGGCAGGTTGCGCGACGCCAAGTAGAGGTTTTCGTCGATCTCGTCGGCGATGATGAGCGCCGAGTTCAGGTTCATGGCCTTGAGCTTGCTGGCCAGCAGCTTGGTCTTGGGCGCTTCGACCTTGATCGAATCGACCACCGACAGCCGCCCTTCACGCACGAGCTGCGAGAAGATGGACGCCATGCCAGCGCGGTACATCTTCTTGTTGAGCTTTTGGCTGAAGTTTTCGTTGGGGCTGCTCGGGAAGATCTTGCCGCCCCCGCGCCACAGCGGCGACGAGGTCATACCGGCACGCGCATTGCCCGTGCCCTTTTGACGGAACGGCTTCTTGGTGGAGTGCTTGACAGCGCCCCGGTCCTTTTGCGCGCGCGTGCCTTGGCGGGCGTTGGCCTGATAGGCCACCACCAGCTGGTGCACCAGCGCTTCGTTGAATTCGCGACCAAACACGGTTTCGGGCACCTCGACGGTGGAGGCGGCCTGACCCTGGTCGTTGAGGAGTTCGACTTGCATCCGTGCGCTCCTTACTTGGCGGCCTTGACGGCCGGACGGACGGTCACGAAGCCGCCCTTGGCACCGGGAACGGCCCCCTTGATCAGGAGCAGTTGGCGTTCGGCATCGACGCGCACCACGTCGAGATTCTGGGTGGTAACGGTGTCGCAACCCATGTGGCCGGTCATGCGCTTGCCCGGGAACACACGGCCCGGATCTTGTGCCATCGAGATGGAGCCCGGCACGTTGTGCGAACGGCTGTTGCCGTGCGAGGCGCGCTGCGAACCGAAGTTGTGGCGCTTGATGGTGCCCGCGAAGCCCTTACCGATGGTCGTGCCTTGCACGTCCACCTTTTGACCCGGCTGGAACAGCTCGGCCACGGGGATGACGGCGCCCGGGGTGAACTTCGCCGCGACCTCGGCGCTGACGCGGAATTCCTGAAGGATTTCACCGGCTTCGACACCGGCCTTGGCATAGTGACCCGCCATCGGCTTGGTCACGCGCGAGGCGCGCCGCTTGCCAAACGCCACCTGCAGGGCGTCATAGCCATCGACGGCCTGGGTCTTGACTTGCGCCACCCGGTTGTTCGACACATCGACCACCGTGACGGGCACTGCGTCCCCGTCTTCGGTGAACAGACGCATCATGCCCACCTTGCGGCCCAACAACCCGAGAGAGTTGCTCAGACTCATGGTTTTCTCCGTTCCCGACTGCAATTGGCCGGGTCTGATGGCCCACTCCAGCCGCATCGCCAAGCTGCGATGCCCCGCTGGCAGCGGGCAGGTTACAGGTTTTCCTCGCCCCAAAAAGGACGAAGCCCGCAACTATACCGTGCGGGCTTGCGTTCGTCAAGCGCTTCGCGCAGCGCTCGACACTGGCGTGCATCACTGCAGCTTGATTTCGACGTCCACGCCAGCGGGCAGATCCAGCTTCATGAGCGCGTCGACGGTCTTGTCGGTCGGATCGACGATGTCCATCAGGCGCTGGTGGGTGCGGATCTCGAACTGGTCGCGGCTGGTCTTGTTGACGTGCGGCGAGCGCAGGATGTCGAAGCGCTTCATGCGCGTCGGCAGCGGCACGGGGCCGCGCACGATGGCGCCGGTGCGCTTGGCGGTATCGACGATCTCGGCCGCCGAGGCGTCGATCAGCTTGTAGTCGAACGCCTTGAGGCGGATGCGGATCTTTTGCTTGTTCATGGGGGCCAGCCTCACTCGATGATCTTGGACACCACGCCGGCGCCGACGGTGCGGCCGCCTTCGCGGATCGCAAAGCGCAGGCCCTCTTCCATCGCGATCGGGGCGATCAGCTTGACCGTGATGGTCACGTTGTCACCCGGCATCACCATCTCTTTGTCCTTGGGCAGCTCGATGGCACCCGTGACATCGGTGGTGCGGAAGTAGAACTGCGGCCGGTAGTTGTTGAAAAACGGGGTGTGGCGGCCGCCTTCTTCCTTGGACAGCACGTAGACTTCACCCACGAAGTGGGTGTGCGGCGTGATGGAGCCGGGCTTGGCCAGCACTTGGCCGCGCTCGACTTCTTCGCGCTTGGTGCCGCGCAGCAGAATGCCCACGTTGTCGCCCGCTTGACCTTGGTCGAGCAGCTTGCGGAACATCTCCACACCGGTGCAGGTGGTCTTGAGGGTGGGGCGCAGGCCGACGATTTCGACTTCGTCACCGACCTTGATGATGCCGCGCTCGATGCGGCCGGTCACGACGGTGCCGCGGCCCGAGATGGAGAAGACGTCTTCCACGGGCATGAGGAAGGCGCCGTCAATCGCGCGCTCGGGCGTGGGGATGTAGCTGTCCAGGGCTTCGGCCAGCTTCAGGATGGCTTGCTCACCGAGCTCGCCTTTGTCGCCTTCGAGCGCTTTGAGTGCGGAGCCCTTGATGATGGGGATGTCATCACCGGGGAAGTCGTACTTGGAGAGCAGCTCGCGCACTTCCATCTCGACGAGTTCGAGCAGCTCGGCGTCGTCGACCATGTCGCACTTGTTGAGGAAGACGATGATGTAGGGCACACCAACCTGGCGCGCCAGCAGGATGTGCTCGCGGGTTTGCGGCATGGGGCCGTCGGCGGCCGACACGACCAGGATGGCGCCGTCCATCTGGGCGGCACCCGTGATCATGTTCTTGACGTAGTCAGCGTGGCCGGGGCAGTCGACGTGCGCGTAGTGGCGGTTGGCGGTTTCGTATTCGACGTGCGCGGTGTTGATGGTGATGCCGCGCGCCTTTTCTTCGGGCGCCGCGTCGATTTCGTCGTACTTCTTGGCTTGGCCGCCAAACTTGGACGCCAGCACCGTCGTGATCGCCGCCGTCAGCGTCGTCTTGCCGTGGTCCACGTGACCAATCGTGCCCACGTTGACGTGCGGCTTGGTCCGCTCGAATTTCTCTTTTGCCATGATGGATTCCTTCAATCAAAGAACGATGCCCGTGTGGGTTTTACGTCTGCGGCACGGGCCCGCCACGGGCAGCGGGCCCACCCCGAAGGGCGCCTCAGACCAAAGGGATGGGCAGCGCCGGTTACTTGGCGCGCGCGGCGATGATGGCTTCTTGCACGTTGCGCGGCGCCTCGGCGTAGTGCTTGAACTCCATCGTATACGTGGCGCGGCCCTGCGACATCGAGCGCAGCGTGGTGGAGTAGCCGAACATCTCCGACAGCGGCACCTCGGCCTTGATGACTTTGCCGCCGCCCGGCAGATCGTCCATGCCCTGCACCATGCCGCGGCGGGACGACAGGTCGCCCATGACGTTGCCCGCGTATTCCTCGGGCGTTTCCACCTCGACCGCCATCATCGGCTCAAGGATCACCGGGTTGGCCTTCTTGCAGCCTTCCTTGAAGCCGAAGATGGCCGCCATCTTGAACGCCTGCTCGGACGAGTCGACCTCGTGGTACGAACCGAAGTGCAGCGTGACCTTGACGTCGACCACGGGATAGCCGGCCAGCACGCCGGCCTGCAGCGCCTCTTCGACACCCTTTTGCACCGCGGGGATGTACTCGCGCGGCACCACACCGCCCTTGATGGCGTCGATGAACTCGAAACCCTTACCGGGCTCGTTGGGCTCGATCTTGAACACCACGTGACCGTACTGGCCTTTACCACCCGACTGGCGCACGAACTTGCCTTCGGCTTCGTTGACGGTGCTGCGGATGGTTTCGCGGTAGGCGACCTGCGGCTTGCCGACGTTGGCCTCGACGCCGAATTCGCGCTTCATGCGGTCGACGATGATCTCCAGGTGCAGCTCGCCCATGCCGGCGATGATGGTCTGGCCCGACTCTTCGTCGGTGTAGACGCGCAGCGACGGGTCTTCGGCCGCCAGGCGCGACAGGGCGATGCCCATCTTTTCCTGGTCGGCCTTGGCCTTGGGCTCGACGGCCTGGCGGATGACGGGCTCGGGAAACTGCATGCGCTCCAGCACGATCGGTGCGGCCGGGTCGCACAGCGTCTCGCCGGTGGTGACTTCCTTGAGACCGACGCAGGCGGCGATGTCGCCGGCGCGGATTTCCTCGATCTCCTGGCGGTTGTTGGCGTGCATCTGCACGATGCGGCCGATGCGCTCTTTCTTGCCCTTGACCGAGTTGAGCACGGTGTCGCCCTTGCGCAGCACACCCGAGTACACGCGCACGAAGGTTAGCTGCCCCACGAACGGGTCACTCATGAGCTTGAACGCCAGGGCCGAGAGCTTCTCGTCATCGCTGGCCTTGCGCGTGACGGGCTGCTCGTTTTCGTCGGTGCCCTGCACGGGCGGGATGTCCACCGGCGACGGCAGGAACTGGATCACCGCGTCGAGCATGCGCTGCACACCCTTGTTCTTGAACGCGGTGCCGCACAGCATGGGCTGGATCTCGACCGCAATCGTGCGCTGGCGCAGGCCGGCGATGATCTCGTCTTCGCTGAGCTCGCCGGTCTCGAGGTATTTGTTCATCAGCTCTTCGCTGGCCTCGGCGGCGGCCTCGACCATCTTCTCGCGCCATTCGTTGGCCTGATCCACCAAGTCGGCCGGGATGTCGCGATACTCGAACTTCATGCCTTGCGACGCCTCGTCCCAGATGATGGCTTTCATCTTGATGAGGTCCACCACACCCTGGAAGTTTTCCTCGGCACCGATCGGGATCACGATGGGCACCGGGTTGCCCTTCAGGCGCGTCTTGATCTGCTCATAGACCTTGAAGAAGTTGGCGCCGGTGCGGTCCATCTTGTTGACGAACGCGAGCCGCGGCACGCGGTACTTGTTGGCCTGGCGCCAGACGGTCTCGGACTGCGGCTGCACGCCACCGACCGCACAATAGACCATGCAGGCGCCGTCGAGCACGCGCATCGAGCGCTCGACCTCGATGGTGAAGTCCACGTGGCCCGGGGTGTCGATGATGTTGAAGCGGTGCTCGGGATAGTTCAAGTCCATCCCGCGCCAGTAGCAGGTGGTGGCCGCCGAGGTGATGGTGATGCCGCGCTCTTGCTCCTGCTCCATCCAGTCCATGGTGGCGGCACCGTCGTGCACCTCACCGATCTTGTGGTTGACGCCGGTGTAGTACAGGATGCGCTCGGTCGTGGTGGTCTTGCCGGCATCGATGTGCGCCGAAATGCCGATGTTGCGGTAACGCTCGATGGGCGTGGTACGTGCCATGAAAAAACTCCAGATTCGGATGGGCAAAGCCCGCCGACCTCGTGTGTGGGGGTGGCGGGCTCGAGGGAACGGGGGACGCGGCCTGGACGAGCAGTCGCAGCGTCAGAAACGGAAGTGGCTGAACGCGCGGTTGGCTTCGGCCATGCGGTGCACTTCATCACGCTTCTTCATCGCGCCGCCGCGGCCTTCGGTGGCCTCGATCAGCTCGTTGGCCAGACGCAGCGCCATGGATTTTTCGCTGCGCTTGCGCGCGGCTTGCTTGACCCAGCGCATGGCCAAGGCTTGGCGACGCACGGGGCGCACCTCGACCGGCACTTGGTAGTTGGCGCCACCGACGCGGCGAGACTTGACCTCGACCAGCGGCTTGACGTTGTTGATGGCTGTGGTGAACACCTCGAGCGGGTCCTTGCCCGTTTTCTTCTCGATGTGCTCGAGCGCGCCGTAGACGATGCGCTCGGCCACCGCTTTCTTGCCGCTCTCCATGATGACGTTCATGAATTTGGAGAGCTCGACATTGCCGAACTTGGGATCCGGCAGGATTTCACGTTTAGGGACTTCGCGACGACGTGGCATGTTCGTATCCTTTTTGCTTCAGTTGGCACCACTGGGTGCCGCGAGGGCCGACGGGGACCCCCACTTACTCGACCACCGGCGCACCAAGGGCGTCCGGGGCCACACTGCCGAAACACCCGCCAGCCAGGCATTTCGACACCGATGCGTGACAGGCCGATGACGGCCGCCCACGCGAAAACGCGCTTCGCGGGCGCGGCTCAGGCCTTCTTGGGCCGCTTGGCGCCGTACTTGGAGCGCGCTTGCTTGCGGTCCTTGACCCCTTGCAGGTCGAGCGAGCCGCGCACGATGTGGTAGCGCACACCCGGCAGGTCCTTGACGCGGCCGCCGCGCACGAGCACCACCGAGTGCTCCTGCAGGTTGTGGCCTTCACCGCCGATGTAGGAGATGACCTCGAAGCCGTTGGTCAGGCGCACCTTGGCGACCTTACGCAGCGCCGAGTTCGGCTTCTTGGGCGTCGTGGTGTAGACACGCGTACACACGCCCCGGCGCTGGGGGCAGTTTTGCATCGCCGGGCTCTTGGACTTGTCCTTCTCGACCGTCCGCCCGTGGCGCACGAGTTGGTTGATGGTTGGCATAACGTCCCTAAACGTCAAAAGTGAACGATCCGCCCTCGGGCAGACCCGAAAAGCCCTCTACTGTAGCACGACACGTCCCGGGATGCAATCACCGGATCCACAACCGCAACGCGCCCCACAGGCGGCCGAGCAGCCCCGCCTCTTCCACCGGCTCCAGCACCGTCAGCGGCACCTCGGCCAGGGTCACGCCGCCCGCCGAGAGCACGCGCAGCGTGCCCAGCGGCTGGCCTTTGAGCAGCGGCGCCACCAGTGGATCGGGGCGCACGACCTCGGTGCGCAGGCCCTTGGCCGTGCCAGCCGGCACCGACACGACGATGCCCTCCGGGCGGCCCAGCCGCACGTCGCTCGTGCGTCCCTTCCACACCGGCGGCGTGGCGATGGGCTGGCCCGGGGCCGTCAGGCGCACGGCCTCGAAGGCGCTGAAACCCCAGTTGAGCAGTTTCTGGCTCTCGGCCGCGCGCGCGTTTTCGCTGGCCGCACCCAGCACGACGCTGATCAGGCGGCGCTGCCCCGCCGGACCCTCGCCCAACCCGGGCTGGGGGCGGCGCGCCGTGGCCACCAGGCAGTAGCCCGCGGCGGCGGTGTAGCCGGTCTTGAGGCCATCGACCGTGGGATCCCGAAACAGCAGCAGGTTGCGGTTGGTGTCGTTGGCTGCCGGCGTGCCAGGGTAGCGGTAGCGCTGGATGGCGTAGTACCCCACGTACTGCGGAAAATCCTGTATCAGCCGCTGCGCCAGGGTGGCCAAATCGCGCGCCGTGGTGGTGTGGCCCGGCGCGGGCAACCCCTCGGGGTTCTGGTAACGCGTGCGCGTCAACCCCAGCGCCTTGGCCTGCTGGTTCATCAGCTCCACGAAGCGCTCGACCGTGCCCCCCACACCCTCGGCCAGCGCCACAGTCGCGTCGTTGCCGGACTGCACGATCATGCCCTTGAGCAGGTCCTCTACCGGGATTTGCTGATTGGGCTGGATGAACATGCGCGAGCCGGGCATGCGCCACGCGCGCTCACTGACGGTGAGCTTTTGGTCCAGCGTGAGCTTGCCCGCCTTGAGCGCATCGAACACCACATAGGCGGTCATCAGCTTGGTCAGCGAGGCAGGTTCGACCGGCTCATCCGGGTCCTTGGCCGCCAGCACCTGCCCGCTGGTGGCATCCAGCAGCAGCCAGGCGCGCGCCGCGATCTCGGGCGGCTGCGGCGCCTGGGCATGCGCCATCGGTATCCACGCCAGCATCAGCGCGACGAGCCACGCGGTCGCGCCCGTTCGGCGCCCGGTGCGGCGGGCACAGGCTTGACTCAGGATTCGGATTCGTTGCAGTACAGACACGTCGATCGTTCCTTGCGAGCCACCCAGGCCGGGGCGGCCGTCAATCCAGCGCGCGCAAATGGCGCAGGGTCAGGGACTTCAGCAGCGGCAGGCGGCCATGAAAAAAATGCTCGCCCCCCGGCACCACGGTCACCGGCAACCCCATGGGGCGCGCCCAGTCGAGCACCGCGGCCAGTCGCACGGTGTCGTCCGCCTCGCCATGCACGACCAGCGTGCGCGCCTGGAGTTCCTCGGGCAACGGGGGCAATTCGAAGCGACTCGCCGCGGGCGCGATCAGGCACAAGGCGTGCGCCGGCTGCTGCGGCCACAAGCGAGCCGCAGCAGCCGCGGCCACATAGCCGCCGAAGGAAAACCCCGCCAACACCAGCGGCACCCCCGAGGCCCGCGCCGCCACCACGGCCAGCAGGTCATCGACCTCGCCCACCCCATGGTCGTGCACCCCAGCGCTGCCCCCGACGCCGCGAAAGTGAAAGCGCACCGCCTCCCAGCCCTGTTGCACACAGGCGCGCGCGAGCGTCTGCACGACTTTGTTGTGCAGCGTGCCGCCAAACAGCGGGTGCGGGTGGGCGATCACGGCCACGCCGCCGCCGGGCCGCGCGAGCGCGGGCCGGTCGATGGCCAGCTCCAGCGCGCCGGCGGGGCCCGGGATGGTGATAAAGGTGGTTTGCGCGTTCATCGCCGACAACAGCGGCGCCGCCTCAGCGGCCCACGTCGGGCGGCAGACACAGCCGCTCAACGACCACGCCGTCGCGCAGGTGCGAGGTGACGATCTCGTCGATATCGGCCAAATCGACGTAGGTGTACCAGACCCCCTCTGGATACACCACCGCCACCGGCCCGCCGGCGCAGCGGTCCAAACAGCCCGCCTTGTTGACCCGCACCTGGCCGGGTCCGGCCAGGCCGAGCGCGCGCACTTGCGCCTTGCAGTGCTCGAAGGCAGCCTGTGCGGCGTGCTGCGCACAACAGGCTTGGCCGTTGTCGCGCTGGTTGAGGCAAAAAAAGATGTGCCGGCGGTAGTACGGCGCGGTGGGGTTGGGATCGTTGGCGACAGCGTCGGTCATAGGCGGCGATTGTAGGATGGGCCGCGCCCCGCGTGGCCGTCGCGGCGCAACGCGAGCCGGGCGGCCACCACCAGCGCCGCCCAGGGCCAGATCCAGCCCAGCCACTGCGATACGCCATGGAAGCGACTGAAGCGCCCCTGCTCCCAGGTCTGCAGCGCCACATCCAGATACGCGGGATCGGGAACGCGGTTGACCAGCCCTAGCATCAGGCCCCCGATCAGCACCACCAGCAACGCGGCCGCCCGCGCGCCCAGTAGCAGCGCAAACAGCGACATGGCCGCGGCGGCGGCCAAGCCCAACTGGGCGGGCGGGGTCAACCACGCCCAGGCGTGGGAGGGGCCGAAGGTCAGCACCGCCGACAAGGTGCCGACGCCCCACGCCGCCGCACCAAACAGCAGCGCGAACAGCACGCGCTGGCCGACCCGGCGCAGGCTGGCGTAGCCCAGCAGCACGGGCAACCACAGGCTCAGCGCGACCAGCAGCGCCTCGGTCAACGGGCTGGGTGGCGACAGCGGGGCGCTCTGCGGCAACCAGGCTTGCAGGGGCGAGCCCTCGGCGGCCCGCCACAACGCCGCCTCTAGGCGGGGCCAGAACTGCCCCGTCGCGAAAGGCACCGAGGTCGGGTACAGCACCGCCCACGGCCACAGCAGCAACACACCCCATGCCCATTGGGCGCCGGGCTGCTGCCACTCGGCGCGAAACTGCCCCCACGACCCCAGCCAACGCCAGCGCAACAGCAGCAGCGCCACCCCCGTGCCGAGCAGCGCACCCGCGGCATTGAGCAGCGCATCCAGCTGTGAAGGCACCCGCTGCGGCAAGTAGGTTTGCAGCGCCTCCATGGTCAGCGAGAGCAGCGTCGGGACCGCGACCCCCAAAACAGGCGCCAGCCGGGGCCAGCCCGTGCGCGTCAGCGCGACGGTCAACAACGCGCCTAGCGGCGCGTAGCCCAGCAGATTGGCCAGGATATCGAAACCGCTCCAATAACGCGGCCACGGCGCCAGCAGAAACGCCCACGGCGCCACGCCCTGCGAGCGCCACCCCTCGAAGGGAAACAGGCTGGCATAGACGACCAGGACCGCGTAACTGAGCAACAGCGGCCACGCGAGCGAGCCGTGCCGCTGCGCGCCCATGGCCACCGCCTGCCGCGTACGCGCCACTCGCCGTCCTTTAGAAGGGCTTGATGACCACCAGCGCCACCGCCACGACCATGAGGATCACCGGCACTTCGTTGAACCAGCGGTACCAGTGGTGGCTGCGGCGGTTGGCCCCCGCCTCGAACGCGCGCAGCAAACGCGCGCACGCCACGTGATAGCCGATGAGCACGAGCACGACCGCCAACTTGGCGTGCATCCAGCCGTTGCCCGGCCCCAGGCCGATGCCATAGCCCAGCCACAACCACAGCCCCAGCCCCAAGGCGGGCACGGCCAGCAGCGTCATGAAGCGCAGCAGCTTGCGCGCCATCAGCAGCAACCGCTCGCGCTCGGCGACGCTGCCCGGATCGACCATCGCCAGGTTGACGAAGATGCGCGGCAGGTAAAACAACCCAGCGAACCAACTGGCGATGAAGACGATGTGAAAGGTTTTGACCCACAGCATGCGCGCAGTGTATGCCACACCCGCGGGGATGGCATAAGATGGGGCCATGGCTGCGCCTGCGACCCCATCGCGCCCGCCGGAGCCCCCTGCGGCAGGGGGCTGGGCGCCCGTGACGCCCCCGGTCAGCGCCCGGGGGGCGGCACCCGTGTGGCGCGGGCTGGAAGATCGGCTGTACTGGATCGACCAGGGCCTGCAGCGCCTGTGGCGCATGCATGTCCCCAGTGGGCGCAGCGAGGCCATGGAGCTGCCGCAAACACCCGCGGCGCTCGTGCCGTGCCGGCGCGGCGGCTGGTTGATCGCGCTGCGCGACGGCATCTTCCACCTGCCCGACTGGAACCTGCCGCTGCAACGCGTGATCGATGCCCCCTACGACACGCGGCGGGTGTGCTTCGTCGATGGCGTTTGCGACCCCTGGGGACGACTGTGGCTGGCCGCGTGCGCCGAAACCGGCGATGACCCGGCAGCCACGCTGTATTGCCTGCGCACGGGCGAGCGCCACCGGGCCGAGCTCGCCCGGATCGGACCGGCTGCGGCAGCCTGCGCCGGGCTGGCTTGGTCAGCCGACGGCACGCTGCTGTACAGCGCAGATGGCGTGGCGCGCATCGTGTACACCCAGCCGATGCACACCGCCGGTCGGTGGCCGCCGGAATTGGGTGTGCGATTGCCCCTGCGGCGCCTGGCCTCTCCTGCGCCCGGCGGCGGCGAGCATCCCGCGGGCGCGGCGGTGGACCGGGCCGGCCGCTACTGGCTGGCCCTGGAGGGTGGTGCGCGCGTGGTGTGCCTGACGGCGGAGGGGCAGATCGCCAGCGAATGGCCACTGCCCGCGCAGTGCCCGACCGGCTTGTGCTTTGGCGGGCCCGGCCTGCGCACGCTGTTCGTCACCACCGCCCGGCAGCACCGCCCGGCGGACGAGTTGGCGCAGTATCCCGACAGCGGTGCCGTGCTCGCGCATCCGCTGGACGCACCCGGGCTGCCTGCCCCACTGTACGGGGATTGAACGGCAGGGGCCGCGCCGTCGCCGTTCACAGCGATCATTCAAATTCTTCACACGGCGCCTGCCGGGGCGGGCTACCATTGCCCCCATGGTCGAATCCCAGCCCCTTTTACGCGCCGACACGCCGGCCGGCGATGATGCCCTGCTGCAGGCATGGGCCGAGCGCATCCGCGCGGCGGCCGCCGGCGGACCGCGCTTGCGCATCCGCGGCGGTGGCAGCAAGGCGTTTTACGGCAACCCCCTAGACGCGGAATGCGAAGTCCTCGACACCCAGGCCTACGCCGGCATCGTCAACCATGAGCCGACCGAGCTGGTGGTGACCGCACGCTGCGGCACCCCTCTGGCCGAGCTGGAAGCCGTGCTCGCCCGCCACGGCCAGTGCCTGCCGTTCGAGCCCCCGCACTTCGGACCCAGCGCCACCGTGGGGGGCATGGTGGCGGCGGGGCTGGCCGGCCCGGCACGCGCCGCGGTAGGCGCCGTGCGCGACTATGTGCTGGGCGTGCGCCTGCTCGACGGCCGGGGCGAGGACTTGCACTTCGGCGGTCAGGTGATGAAGAACGTCGCGGGCTACGACGTCAGCCGCGCCTTGGCCGGCAGCCTGGGTACGCTGGGCGTCATCACCGAGGTGTCGCTGAAGGTGCTGCCGGTGGCCGCGGGGGAGGCCACCCTGTGCGCGGCGCTGCCCGCCGACGCCGCGCTGGAACGCCTGGCGCACTGGCGCAGCCAGCCCCTGCCGCTCAATGCCAGCCTCTGGTCGCCCCACGCCGGCGGCACGCTGTGGCTGCGGCTGCGCGGGGCCGCTGCGGCGGTGGAGGCCGCCAGCGAGCGGCTGCTGCGCGAAACCGGCGGCCAGCGCCTGGAGCCAGCCGCGGCAGCCACTGTGTGGCACAGCGTGCGCGAACAGACGTCGGACTTCTTCGCCCAGCCGCCGTCAGACGAGCACGGGCTGTGGCGGCTGTCCGTCGCACCCACCACACCGATGCTGGCCTGGCCCGGTGATACCGTGATCGAATGGTTCGGTGGCCAGCGCTGGGTCTGGGCCCCGGTGTCGGCGGCCGAGGCGCTGCGCGCCCTGGCCCGCCAGGGCGGTGGGCACGCCACGCTGTTTCGCCCCCCCGCGGCGCAGCCCGAAGCGCACGAGCGCTTCACGCCGCCCGAGGCCACGCTGCGCACCCTGCAGCAGCGCGTGCGCGCCGCGTTCGACCCGCACCGGATTTTTCAGCCCGGCATCTGGGGATACTGAGGATGCAGACCCAACTCGCTGCCGAATTTCGAGACACGCCCGATGGCCAGACCGCCGAGGCGATCTTGCGCCGCTGCGTGCACTGCGGCTTTTGCACCGCCACCTGCCCCACCTACCAACTGCTGGGCGACGAGCTCGACGGCCCGCGTGGCCGCATCTACCTGATCAAGCAGGTGCTCGAAGGTGCGCCACCGACGCGCGCCACCCAGCGCCACCTGGATCGCTGCCTGACCTGCCGCAATTGCGAAACCACCTGCCCCAGCGGCGTCGAATACGGACACCTGCTCGACATCGGCCGCAAGGTGGTGGAGACGCGCGTCGAGCGCCCCGTGGGTGAGCGCGCCGTGCGCTGGCTGCTGCGCGAGGGCCTGACGTCGCCGCTGTTTGCGCCCGCCATGCGGTTAGGGCAAAGTGTGCGCGCCCTGCTGCCCGAGACCCTGCGCGCCAAGGTACCCGAGCGGCGCGACCCTGGCGTCTGGCCCACGACGACGCACCCGCGGCGTGTGCTGCTGTTGGCCGGTTGCGTGCAGCCCGCGATGCTGCCCCAGATCAATGCTGCCACGGCACGGGTGCTCGACGCAGCCGGCATCCAGACCCTCATCGCGCCGAAGGCGGGCTGCTGCGGGGCGCTGCGCTTTCACCTCGACGACCAGGTCGGCGCGCTGGCCGACATGCGCGCCAATATCGACGCGTGGTGGCCATGGATCGCACCGACCGACGGCAGCCCTGGGGTGGAGGCGATCGTGATGAACGCCTCTGGCTGCGGCGTGATGGTCAAAGACTACGCGCACGCGCTGCGTCATGACCCCGACTACGCCGACAAGGCGCGCCGGGTGAGCGAGCTAACGCGCGACCTGAGCGAGCTGCTGCCCGATCTGGTACCGGCCTGGAAAGCCCGGCTGGGCGACACGCTGCCCGACGGGATCGCGCGCCGGGTCGTCTTTCACCCGCCCTGCACGCTGCAGCACGGGCAAAAGCTGCGTGGCGGCGTCGAGCGGTATCTGGGTGAGCTGGGGTTCACGGTGACCCTGGCGCGCCAGGAGTCGCACCTGTGCTGCGGCTCGGCCGGCACCTACAGCGTGCTGCAGCCCGGGCTGAGCCAGCAGCTGCGCGACCGCAAACTCACCCACTTGCAGGCCGAGTCGCCGCAGGTGATCGTCTCGGCCAACATCGGCTGCATCACCCACCTGCAGAGCGGCACCGACACCCCGGTGCGCCACTGGGTCGAGCTGGTGGACGCCGCGCTGGCGTCAGCACCGCCACATGGCCCAACAGTCTAGGCGGCCTTTGCTGTACCCAAGCCGCCAGACCGGGTGGGCGCATGTGGCGCGTCTCTCCGGCTAAGCACCGGACTCCCCGCTCACCCGTGCAAATCGTCGCGCCGCGCAATCTCGAACAGCCGTTGCAACTCATGCGGGTAGCGGCGCAGGTTGGCGGCGTGCCATCGCTGAATCCCCCACATCACCAACGCCACCAAGGCGCCGAAGGCCGCGATGGCGCCGAACGCCGACACCCCCACCCCGGTGGCGGCGGTGTACAGAAAGCCCAGGCCCAGGATGCACGCCTGTTCGTTGAAGTTTTGCACTGCGATGGAGCGCCCCGCGCCCATCAGGTTATGGCCGCGGTGTTGCAGCAGCGCGTTCATCGGCACCACCAAAAAGCCCCCTAGCGCCCCCAGCAGCATCAGAAACGGCGCAGCCACCCAGACGTTGTCGATGGCGTTCATGGCGATCACCAGCACCCCCATCGCGATGCCCAGCGGCATGACGCGCGGGGCATGCTCCAGCCGCATGCGCAGCGATGCCACCACGGCCCCCAACGCGGTGCCGATGGCCACCACCCCCACCAGCGACGACGCCTGCGTCGTGCCATAGCCCAGCGCCGCCGCCGCCCAGGCCAGCACGATGTAGCGCAGGTTGCCACTCACGCCCCAGAACAGCGTGGTCGTGGCCAGCGAGATCTGGCCCAAGTGGTCGCGCCACAGGCGCAGGTTGCAGCGCCAGAAGTCGCCCAGCAACGCCAATGGGTTGGCCGGCAGATGGCGCAACGGCGCCGTGGTACGCGGGATGCGCAGGTTGAACGCGGCCGCCAGCGCATACACGAAAACCAGCCCGATGATGGCCGCCTCGGGTGCTGAGGCGGTGTGCCCGATCAACGGGATGCCCAACCCGCGCAACCAGCCTGAGACGGTGGGCCCCACGAGCTGCCCCCCCAGCACCACGCCCAGGATGATGGAGGCGATCGTCAGCCCCTCGATCCAGCCGTTGGCCTTGACCAACTGCGACGGCGGCAGCAGCTCGGTGAGGATGCCGTACTTGGCCGGAGAGTACGCCGCCGCCCCCAACCCAACCAAGCTGTAGGCCAGCAGCGGGTGCACAGGGGTGAGCATCAGCAAGCAGCCCACCACCTTGATCGCGTTGCTGATGAACATGACGTGGCCTTTGGGGCGGGCGTCGGCGAAGGCGCCGACGAACGGCGCCAGCACCACGTAGAACAGCGCGAACATCGGCACCAGCGCGGCCGCCTGCCACTCGGGCGCGCCGCGGCTGCGCAGCAGCTCGACCGCCACCACGAACAGCGCGTTGTCGGCCAACGAGCTGCAAAACTGCGCCGTCATGATGGTGTAGAAGCCGCGCTTCATGCCGGTGAAAGAGGATCGTAGGCGCTGCGCCAGCAGCGCATTTTGTGCGAAAGTGCGCGCGTTTATAGCACGCCGTCTTGCCATGCCCCGTCCCATCCACGCCACCGTCCATCTCGATGCCCTGCGCCACAACCTGCAACGCTGCCGCGCCGCAGCGGGATCGGCCCGCCTGTGGGCCGTGGTCAAGGCCAACGCCTACGGGCACGGCATCGAGCACGTCTTCCATGCCCTGCGCGCGGCCGACGGGTTTGCACTGCTCGACCTGGCCGAAGCCGAACGCCTGCGCGCGCTCGGCTGGCGGGGCCCCGTCCTGCTGTTGGAAGGGTGTTTCGAGCCGCGCGACCTCGAGGTCTGCTCGCGACTGAACCTGTGGCACGTGGTGCATTGCGAGGAACAAATCGAGTGGCTGGGGGCGCACAAAACCCACCAACCCCACCGTGTCTTTTTGAAAATGAACTCGGGGATGAACCGGCTCGGCTTTCGGCCCGAGGCGTTTCGCGCCGCCTGGGCGCGGTTGCAAGCGCTGCCGCAGGTCGACGAGGTGAGCCTCATGACGCACTTCAGCGACGCCGATGGCCTGCGCTGGGGGCGCGAGGGCATCGCGCATCAGGTCGAGGCCTTCGTGCGCGCCACGGCCGACCTGCCCGGCGAGCGCAGCCTGTGCAACAGCGCCGCGCTGCTGCGCCATGCGCAGTCGGCGCGGCTGCTGGGGCCGAACGACACCCTGGCCTTGGCTGCCGATTGGGTACGCGCGGGCATCGCCCTGTACGGCAGCGCACCGGACCACCCCCATCACGACACTGCCCACTGGGATTTGCAGCCCACCCTGACGCTGACCAGCCGCCTGATCGCCATCCAGGACGTGCGCGCCGGGGAAACCGTGGGCTACGGCTCGACCTACACGGCCCCCCGCGACATGCGGGTGGGGATCGTGGCCTGCGGATACGCGGATGGGTATCCCCGCCACGCCAGCCAGGGCCAAGACCACGGCGCCCCGGTGCTGGTGCGCGGCGTGCGCACGCGGCTGGTGGGGCGCGTCAGCATGGACATGCTGGCGGTTGACCTCACCCCGGTCGAAGCCGCCGGCGGCCCGTGCCAGCTGGGCGACGAAGTGGTGCTGTGGGGGCGCAGCGTGCACGGGCCCGTGCTGGCCGTCGACGAGGTAGCGCGCGCCGCGGGTACCATCGCCTACGAACTGTTGTGTGCACTGGCCGCGCGTGTGCCGGTGCGCGTGGACGGCGATGGATAGCCACTTGTACTCCCTGGGGTATCTTGGTATACTGATCGGCATGAGGAGTCCGTCCATGTCCATGCCGCGTCCGCCCCTCCGTGCCGACACCACCGCCCCGCGACCATTGGGGCGCCGCCACTGGCTGGCCACTGCCGCCGTGGCACTGTCCGCCGCACTGCCTGCCGCCTGGGCCGCCGAGGGCCCGCGGGTCGACGTGCAAACCGTCAGCCGTCAGCCCGTGGCGCAGGGGTTGGTGCTGGACGGCACGCTGCAGGCGGTGCAGCAAAGCACGCTGGCGGCGCAGGCCGCCGGCCGCATCGTGCAGCTGCCTGTCAAGGCCGGTGACCGGGTGCGCGCCGGGCAGGTGCTGGCCGTGATCGACGACCGCGAAACCAGTGCGGGCGTGCAGCGCGCACAGGCCGCGGTGCAGCAGGCCGAGGCCGAGGCGCGCAACGCCGACGCCCACCTGAAGCGCACGCGCGAATTGCGGGCACAGGGATTCGTGTCGCAGGCAGCACTGGACACCGCCCAGGCACAGGCCGACGCCGCGCGGGCGGCGCTCGCGCAAGCGCGCGCGGCGCAGTCCCAGTCGGCGCTGGCGCAAGGGTTTACGCGCCTGACGGCACCGTACGACGGGTATGTGTTGGCCACCCATGCCGAAGTGGGTGACCTGGCGGCACCAGGCCGACCCATCCTGACGCTGCACGCGCCGCAGCCGCTGCGCGCGGTCGTACACGTCCCGGCCTCGCGCGCAGCGCTTGCCGGGGCGGCGCACCAGGTGCAGGTGCGCTTGCCGGATGGACGCTGGGTCGCGCCGCAGGCGCAGACTCGGCTGCCCGCGGCCGACCCGGTGGCGCAAACCGTGGAGTGGCGACTGGATTTGGCCCCGGCGGACACGGCCTCGCACGTGCCCGGGCAGGCGGTCAAGGTACGCTTCGTGGCCAGCGCCGAGGAGCGCCTGGTGGTACCGGCGCGCGCGGTGCTGCGCCGCGGCGAGTTGACCGCCGTCTACGTCGCCTCTCCCGCCGGGGCGGCCAGCGGCTTCGTGCTGCGGGCGGTACGCCTGGGCACCGATCACGGCGACAACATCGAAGTGCTGTCCGGCGTGCAGCCCGGCGAGCGCGTGGCCCTGGACCCCGTGCGCGCCGGTCTGGCGGGCGCCCAACCGGCCCAACGCTGACCTCGAGGGACGCGCCGTACCATGACACCCAAATCGGATTC
This sequence comes from Tepidimonas sp. HKU77, assembly GCF_049728535.1. Classification (NCBI taxonomy): domain Bacteria; kingdom Pseudomonadati; phylum Pseudomonadota; class Betaproteobacteria; order Burkholderiales; genus Tepidimonas; species Tepidimonas sp. HKU77. The sequence goes on from NZ_CP187300.1 coordinate 1,053,962, forward strand.
CGTCGAACGCCTGGGCTTCTCCGGCGCGGTGGCGCGCCTGTTCCAGGCCAACGCCATCACCCCGCTGCTGGCGCTGGTGGCGCTGCTGCTGGGGCTGTTTGCCGTGCTGGTCACCCCGCGCGAGGAAGAGCCGCAGATCAACGTGACCATGGCCAACGTCATCATCCCCTTCCCCGGCGCGTCGGCCGCGGACGTGGAAAAGATGGTGGCGCAGCCCGCGGAGCACGTGCTGTCGCAGATCCACGGTATCGAGCACACGTACAGCGTCTCGCGCCCGGGCGTGGCGGTGCTGACCGTGCAGTTTCAGGTGGGCGTGCCGCGCACCGAGGCGCTGGTGCGCTTGTACGACGTGCTCAACGCCAACCAGGACTGGCTGCCGCAAGGGCTCGGGGTGCTGCCACCCATCGTCAAGCCCAAAGGCATCGATGACGTGCCCGTGCTGGCGGCCACACTCTGGAGCCCGGACGGGCGCAGCGCGCTCGATATCGAACGCGTGGCACATGCCATCGAAACCGAACTCAAGCGCGTGCCGGGCACACGCGAAGTACAAACCATCGGTGGCCCGGGCCGGGCGGTACATGTCTGGCTCGACCCTGCCCAGTTGCGCGCACGCGGCGTGCCAGTGCAGGCACTGTACCAGGCCATCCAGGCGGCCAACCAGGCACTGCCGGCGGGCACGGTGGCCAACCCGCAAGCGGGCCAACCAGGGCAACCTGGCTTGTTGACGGTGGAGACGGGCGAATTCCTGCGCTCGGCGCAGGAGGTGGGCGACATCGTGGTGGGCGTGCACGACGGCAAGCCGGTCTATCTGCGCGAGGTCGCCCGCGTGGAGGAAGGGGCCCAGCTGCCCCGCCGCTACGTGTGGCACACGCCAGGGCCGGGTGACGCGCTGCCCGCCGGGGCTCAGGTCGGGCAATCGTACCCGGCCGTCACCGTCATCGTGACCAAAAAACCGGGCCAAAACGCGGTGGATGTAGCGCAAGCGGCACGCGCCCAGATCGAGCGCTTGCGCAACACCCTCATCCCCGAGGGCGTCGAGGTCACCATCAGCCGCGACTACGGCGCCACCGCGGCCGACAAAGCCAACAAGCTGATCCAAAAACTCATCTTTGCCACCGCCAGCGTCATCGTGTTGGTGGGCGTGGCCTTGGGGCGGCGCGAGGCCGTCATCGTGGGCGCCGCGGTCATTCTGACATTGACCGCCACGCTGTTTGCCTCTTGGGCGTGGGGCTTCACGCTCAACCGTGTTTCGCTCTTTGCCCTCATCTTCTCCATCGGCATTCTGGTGGACGACGCCATCGTGGTGGTGGAAAATATCCACCGCCACCGGCAACTCACGCCCGACGCCCCGCTGAGCGAGATCATCCCGCGCGCGGTCGACGAGGTCGGTGGACCCACCATCCTGGCCACGCTGACCGTGATCGCCGCCTTGCTGCCAATGGCGTTCGTCACCGGCCTGATGGGGCCGTACATGAGCCCCATCCCCATCAACGCCAGCATGGGTATGGCGATTTCGCTGGCGATCGCCTTCACGGTCACGCCCTGGCTGGCGCTGCACCTGACGCGCTCGCACGGGCACGCCGCGCACGCCCCCTCGCGCCTGACGCGCGGGCTGCAAGCGTTCTTTACCCGCACGCTGACACCGTTTTTGCACAGCGCGCGCCACCGCTGGCTGCTCGCGGCCGGGGTGCTCGCCGGCTTGGTGCTGTCGGTCGGGCTGGTGGTGGTGCAGGCGGTGATCCTGAAGATGCTGCCGTTCGACAACAAGAGCGAATTCCAGGTCGTGCTGGAAATGCCCGCCGGCAGCGCGCTGGAAGACACCGCGGCCGCCTTGCAGGACATGACGGCCTTTCTGGCCCAGCAGCCCGAAGTCACGCACGTGCAAGGCTACGCGGGCACGGCCAGCCCGATCACCTTCAACGGGCTGGTGCGGCAGTACTACCTGCGCGCCGACCCGGAGCAAGGCGACCTGCAGGTCAACCTGGTCGATTCGCGCCACCGGCATGAGAAGAGCCACGCCATCGCGCAACGCCTGCGCCCGGGCCTGGAAGCGATTGCGCAGGCGCACGGTGGCCGCATCAAGGTGGTGGAAGTGCCCCCGGGCCCGCCGGTGCTTGCGCCCATCGTGGCCGAGGTCTACGGCCCGGATGAGGCCGGTCGCGCCGAGCTGGCCCGCCGCGTGGCCCAGGCGTTTGCCGCCACCCCGGACATTGTTGGCATCGACACCACGCTCAAAGAAGACGCGCCGCGCACCTTCCTGCGCATCGAGCGCGCGCGCGCGGAGGCGCTGGGCATCCCGGCGCAGGTGATCGCGCAAACCGTCTACACCGCCCTGTCGGGCATGGACGCCGCCTATTTGCACGACGGCTACGCCAAGTTCGCCGTGCCGGTGCGGCTGCAGCTGCCGCGCGAGGCGCAGGTGGGCTTGGATGCGGTGCTGGCGCTGCCGTTGCGCGCCGCCAACGGGCGCATGGTGCCCCTGTCCGAGCTGGTGCGCGTCGAACACGGCGTCATCGACGCGCCGCGCTTCAGCAAGGACCTGCTGCCGGTGGTGTACGTGCTGGGCGACATGGCAGGCCGCACCGACTCGCCGCTGTACGGGCTGTTCGGCATTCGCCCGCAACTGGCGCAGGCCGCCCTGCCCGACGCGGGCGAGCTAGGTGAATACTGGATTCGCCAGCCCACCGACCCGTGGCGGCAATACGCCATCAAGTGGGACGGCGAGTGGCAGATCACCTACGAAACGTTCCGGGACATGGGGGCGGCCTACGCCGTCGGGTTGGTGCTGATCTACCTGCTCGTCGTGGCCCAGTTCAAGAGCTACCTGACCCCGCTCATCATCATGGCTCCGATCCCGTTGACCCTGATCGGCATCATGCCCGGGCACGCACTGCTGGGGGCACAGTTCACCGCCACCAGCATGATCGGCATGATCGCGCTGGCGGGCATCATCGTGCGCAACTCGATCCTGTTGGTCGATTTCATCGAGCTGGAGACCGCCAAGGGCGTGCCGTTTGCGCAGGCGGTGGTGCAGTCGGCGGCGGTGCGCGCGCAGCCGATCGCACTCACCGCGTTGGCCGCGATGATGGGGGCGTTCTTCATCCTGGACGACCCCATCTTCAACGGCCTGGCCGTGTCCTTGATCTTTGGCATCGCGGTCTCCACCTTGCTGACGCTGGTGGTGATTCCGGTGTTGTACTACGCCGTCTACCGTCGCCGCTACGCGGCGCAGGCGGCGGGCAACGCCTGATTGCTGCCACCCCACTGCTGTTTCTTGTCCAACCCTGTCAAGGAGTCTTTCATCATGACGGTCGAACGCTATATCCGCATCATCGCCGGTCTGTTCGTATTCGTGTCGGTGGCGCTGGGGACGCCCTCCAGCCCGCTGTTCGTCAGCGAGTGGTTTTTGGCCTTCACCGCGTTCGTGGGGCTGAATCTGTTCCAATTTGGGTTTACCAATTTCTGCCCGCTGGCCATCATCCTCAAAAAGCTGGGCGTGCCTGAGAGCGCCCTGCCCTGCAAAGCTTGCTGATTCGTTCGCCCTCTTGCCACACGGTGCCCCATGACACCTTCTGCCACACCGCTGAAATATCTGCACCCGGGTTGGTTTTCGCTCGTCATGGGACTGACGGGTCTGGCCTTGGCCTGGCACGCCGCCGGTCACTGGCTGGGTGAGTGGGCGCAGGGCGCGTCGCTCGTGTTGGGCGTGTTGGCGGCCGCGGTATTCGGGGTGCTGCTGGTGGGCTCGGCCGTGCGGGCACAACGCCACCCGCCAGCATTGGCGGAAGACCTGCGTCACCCGGTGCGCCACACCTTTGTGGCAGCGCTGCCGGTGTCGGCGCTGCTGCTGGCGACGTGGATGCAGGCCATGGAGCTGTGGCGGGACGGTGCGCACGGGCTGTGGTGGCTGGGCGCGCTGGGCCAGTTGGCCGTCACGGTATGGGTACTGGGGCGCTGGCTCGCGCCCACGGTGGCCCACGCGCCAGATGCGCAATCGCTCTGGAACGGCATCACCCCGGTGCTCTACATCCCCGTGGTGGGCAATGTGGTCGCACCGCTGGCCGGGGTCGGGTTCGGCCACGAGGTGTGGTCGGCCGTTCACCTCGGTATCGGCGTCTTTTTCTGGCCGGTGGTGTTTGCGCTGCTGGTGGCGCGGCGCCTGGCGCATGGGCCCATCCCTCCGCGGCTGCATCCCACCTGGTTCATCACGCTGGCACCGGCGTCCGTGGTGGGGTTGTGCCTGCTGCGCTATGGCGCAGCGCCACTGGTGGCCGTGGCCGTGTGGGGTGTGGGTCTGTTCACCTTGCTGTGGGTCGGCACGCAGGCACGGCGCTTCTTTGCGCAGCCGTTCGGCGTGCCGTTTTGGAGCGTTTCGTTTCCGCTGGCGGCCTTCACCACCCTGACCGTGCGGCTGGCCGAGGCGCTGGCGCTGCCCCCACTGCGCATGGTGGCGCTGGTACTGCTGGCGCTGACGTCGGTGGTGATCGCGGCGCTGCTGCTGGCCACCGTCAAGGGCCTGCGCGAGGGCACGCTGCTCGCGCCCGAGCCGGTAGCCCCCATCGTGCCGGCATCGAACTGACATGACGCCCGCCGACGCGCCACTCCTGGCCGTGGCGGCCTTTGCGGCGGGCGTGCTCAATGCCATCGCCGGTGGCGGCAGTTTTCTGACGTTTCCCGCGCTCGTCTTCACGGGCATTCCGCCCATCGTAGCCAACGCCACGAGCGCGGTGGCGGTCAGTCCAGGATATCTCGGCAGCACCCTGGGGTTTCGTCGCGAGCTGGCGGCGCTGCCGCGCCGGCGGCTGCTCGTCGAAGCCGGCATCGCCGCCGCCGGTGGCGTGCTGGGCGCAGCGCTGCTGCTGGTGACGCCCGCCAGCGCCTTTCGCGCGCTGGTGCCCTGGCTGCTCTTGTTTGCCACCGCGGTCTTCCTGGCCGGACCGTATGCCGTGCGCTGGCTGGCTGCGCACGACCCGAATACGGGCGGTGCCGCCGCCCGCCACGGGGGTCTGCTGGCCGTGGCCATCTACGGCGGCTACTTCAACGGCGGCCTGGGTATTTTGTTGATGGCACTCTACACCGTCACTGGCGAGTCGCGTATCCACACCGCCAACGCGCTCAAAAACCTGAACTCGCTGGTGCTGTCGCTGCTGTCGGTGGCCACGTTTGCCGTGGCCGGAGCCATCGCCTGGACACCGGCGCTGCTAATGATGGCCGCCGCGACGATGGGCGGCTACGCGGGTGCGCGCTGGGCGCAACGCTTGCCGGCGGCGGCGGTGCGCGGGATCGTCATCGCCACGGGACTGGCCATGAGCGCGGTGTTTTTCTGGCGCGGCTGAATACCGGGGCGGCCATGATGGCCGAAATCGATCCGGGCTGCTACGATTGCATGCATCCATCGTCCATTCGTCCGCTGAGCCACCATGGACCGCCTGCCCGATGTCCTCGAGGGCCGACTCGAACAAATCGCTTATCCGCACATTCGCCAGCGGCTGTTGCAGCTGCGCGATGATCCCCAGGCCATGCTGGATTACGTCAACCACCTCTTCCTCGATACCCGCGGCGGCACGCGGCGTGGTTTCGACTTCACGACGGCAGCGGCGTTGATGGACATCAAACACGATTTGATGGTACGACTGGACGAGTTCACACGCATTCGGGAAGAGATTTTGCCGCGCGACCCGCTGTTCAAGGCTGTCACGGATCAGCCGGCAACCCGCGCAAACTCAATCAAGCTGCCCAAAAACTGGTGATTCGCGGGGTCAAGTTTTTTCCATCTGCGGCTCCCCCCACACGCGCCCCAGTGCCGACCACGCCGCCGCAATGACCGGCTCGGCCGCGCGCTCGGCTAGGCTCACGAAGGTCAGCTCGCACGGCAGCGACACCCGGTCGGCCACGACCAGCCCGCGCGCCTGCGCCTCGCGAATCGCCACCGCGTCACGCACCAGGCTAAGCCCCACGCCCGAGCGTACGAGGTCGAGCATCGACGCCTCTTGGTCCACCAGGGCCACACGCCGCACGCGCACGCCCAGCGGTTGCAACACGCGCGCGAGCAGCCGGTGGTGGGCCGACGCTGGCGGGGTTTCGATCCACGGCAGCGCTGCCAGCTCGGGCCAGCCCTTGCCATGCACCTGCGGCCCCCAGCCTGCCGGGGCCAACACCCGGTAGGTAAACGGGGTGAGCGACTGCACGCGGTAGCGATCCGGCACGCCACGGTCGGTGTTGGGGTCACCCAGGTAGTAGCCCACGTCGTGCTCGCCGGCGTCGAGCCTCTGCAGCACCTCACCGCTCATGCCTTGGCGCAGCGCGGTCTGCACGTGCGGCGCCGTCTCTACCAACTCGCGCAAAAAGGCGCCGAGCCGTGTGAACTCCGGATCCAGGATGGTGCCGATGGCCAGTTCACCCCGCACCTGTTGGCGCAGGCGCTGCGCGGCGCCGTCGAACTCGCGCTGCGCCGCCAACACGCGATCGGCCAACGGCAGCAAAGCGGCGCCGTCGGGCGTGAGTCGCATGCCGCGCGCGGTGCGCTCGAACAGGCGCACGCCCAGGCGCTCCTGCAGCGATTTGAGTTGCAGGCTCACGGCCGGCTGCGTCAGATGCAGCCGCTGGGCCGCGCGCGACAGGCTGCCTTCGCGGGCCACGGTGACGAAGGCGCGCAATGCGGTGTGATCCATGGTTTTGGATATTAGATGGCGTTATGCCTTACTTTAGAAAAACTCGCTGGTCGAGCGCAATGGCTTTCGCTACAGTGGGTTCTTTGTCATCAGCTTTTTTTATCCTCGATATGCATGCCACCCCCACCGCGATCGGCCACTATGTCGGCGGTCGCCTGCTCGCTGGCCACAGCGGTCGCCAACAAGACGTCTTCAACCCCGCCACGGGCACCGTCACCGGACGGGTCGCCCTGGCCGATGCGGCCGAGGTGCACGCCGCGGTGGCCGCCGCCCACGCCGCCTTCCCTGCCTGGGCCGAGGTGCCGCCATTGCGCCGCGCGCGCATCCTCTTTCGCTTTCTGGAGTTGCTGCACCAGCATCGCGACGAGCTGGCGCGCCTGATCACCGCGGAGCACGGCAAGGTCTTCGCCGACGCGCAAGGCGAGGTCACGCGCGGCATCGAGATCGTCGAATTCGCCTGCGGCATCCCGCAACTGCTCAAGGGCGATTACACCGAGCAGGTCTCCACCGGCATCGACAACTGGACGCTGCGCCAGCCGCTGGGGGTGGTGGCGGGCATCACGCCGTTCAACTTCCCCGTGATGGTGCCGATGTGGATGTTTCCGATCGCGCTGGCGTGCGGCAACACCTTCGTGCTCAAGCCCAGCCCGATCGATCCCTCGCCGTCGCTGCGCCTGGCCGAGCTGCTGCAGCAAGCGGGCCTACCGGATGGGGTGTTCAACGTGGTGCAGGGCGACAAGGTGGCGGTCGATGCGCTGCTCGAACACCCGGATGTGCGCGCCATCAGCTTCGTCGGCTCCACCCCGATCGCGCAGCACATCTATGAGACGGGCGCGCGCCACGGCAAACGGGTGCAAGCGCTGGGCGGGGCCAAAAACCACATGGTGGTCATGCCCGATGTGGATCTGGACCAGGCAGTCGACGCGCTGATCGGCGCCGCGTTCGGTTCGGCCGGCGAGCGTTGCATGGCCATCAGCGTGGCCGTGCTGGTGGGCGACGTGGCCGAGCGCATCATGCCGCGGCTGGTCGAGCGCACGCGCGCGCTGCAGGTCCTCGACGGCATGAATCCCCAGGCGGAGATGGGCCCGATCGTGACCGACAGCGCGCGCCAGCGCATCACCGGCTACATCGAGGCCGGCTTGCGCGAGGGAGCACTGTTACGGGTGGACGGCCGCGACTTCGACGCGCGGCGCGCGGGGCCGGGGTGCGAGCGTGGCTTCTGGTTGGGCGGCACGCTGTTCGACCATGTCACGCCGTCGATGTCGATCTACCGCGAGGAAATCTTCGGGCCAGTGTTGTCGTGCGTGCGCGTGCCGGACTTCGCGGCCGCGCTGCAGCTCGTCAACGACCATCCATACGGCAATGGCACGGCGTGCTTCACGCGCGACGGCCACATCGCGCGCGAGTTTGCCCGGCGCGTGCGTGTGGGCATGGTCGGCATCAACGTGCCGATCCCTGTGCCGATGGCGTGGCACGGCTTCGGCGGCTGGAAAAAGAGCCTCTTTGGCGACCTGCACGCCTATGGCGAGGAAGGCGTGCGCTTCTATACCGCGCAAAAGAGCGTGATGCAGCGCTGGCCCGAGAGCACGCCCAAGGGCGCCGAATTCGCCATGCCGACCGCGCAGTGAACACGTTCGACTTCATCGTCGTCGGGGCAGGCACCGCGGGTTGCCTGCTGGCCAACCGCCTGTCGGCTCATCCCCAGCACCGGGTGTTGCTGATCGAAGCCGGCGGGCGCGACAACTACCCATGGGTGCACATCCCGGTGGGTTACTTGTACTGCATCGGCAACCCGCGCACCGACTGGTTGTACCAAACCGAAGCCGACGCCGGCCTCAACGGTCGGCGGCTGCGCTACCCGCGCGGCAAGGTGCTGGGGGGCTGCTCCAGCATCAACGGCATGATCTACATGCGCGGGCAAGCGCGCGACTATGACCAGTGGGCACGCCTGACGGGCGACGACGACTGGAGCTGGGCGCGCTGCCTGCCCGACTTCAAGGCGCACGAGGATCATTACCGACTGGACGCCGATACCGACCCTGCGTTCGCCGCGCTGCATGGCCATCGCCGCACCGGCAGCACCGGCGAGTGGCGGGTCGAAAAACAACGCCTGCGCTGGGACATCCTGGACGCCTTTGCCCGCGCGGCGCAGCAAGCGGGCATTCCCGCCACCGACGACTTCAACCGCGGCGACAACGAAGGGGTGGGCTACTTCGAGGTCAACCAAAAGCGCGGCTGGCGCTGGAACGCGGCCAAGGCGTTTTTGCGCCCGGCGTGTGAGCGCCGCCCCAACTTCACCCTTTGGACGCAGGCGCAAGTCAAACGGCTGCTCTTCGAGCGAGGCGCGGATGGCGCGCTGCGCTGCCGCGGCGTCGAGGTCTGGACCCGCGATGGGACGGTGACCGCCCACGCTGCGCGCGAGGTGGTGCTCAGCGCCGGCGCCATCGGCAGTCCGCAAATCCTGCAGCTGTCGGGTATCGGGCCCGCCTCCGTTCTGCAGCCGCTGGGTATCGACGTGCTGGCCGACCTGCCGGGGGTGGGCGCCAACCTGCAAGACCATTTGCAGATCCGCGCCGTATTCAAGGTGCACGGCGTGCCCACGCTCAACACCCTGGCGCACAGCCTGTGGGGAAAGGCGCGCATCGGCCTGCAATACCTGCTCACGCGCAGCGGGCCGATGAGCATGGCCCCCAGCCAGCTCGGCGCCTTCACACGCAGCGCGCCGGATCGGCCCTGGCCCAATATCGAGTATCACGTGCAACCCTTGAGCCTCGATGCGTTCGGCGAGCCGCTGCACTCTTTCCCCGCGTTCACGGCCAGCGTGTGCAACCTCAATCCCACCAGCCGCGGCACGGTACGCATCCGCAGCCCGCACTTTCAAGAGGCCCCGGCCATCGCGCCGCACTACCTGTCCACCGACGAAGACCGACAGGTGGCGGTCGAGAGCCTGCGCCTGACGCGGCGCATCGTCGCGCAACCGGCGCTGGCACCGTACCAGCCCCAGGAATACAAACCTGGCGTGCAGTACCAGCGCGACGAGGACCTGGCCAAACTGGCGGGCGACATCGCCACCACCATCTTCCACCCCGTGGGCACCACGGCCATGGGCCGCGACGGCGACCCCATGGCCGTGACGGACCCGCACCTGCGCGTGCGCGACGGGCGTGGGGGACGCATCGCTGGCTTACGCGTGGTGGATGCGGGCATCATGCCCACCATCACCAGCGGCAACACCAACAGCCCAACCCTCATGATCGCGGAGAAGGCCGCGCGCTGGATCCTGGCCGGCCAATGAGCGCCGCGGACCGGTGGGGTTCGGGTTAGTCCCATGCCCGTGCGGCCCAGTGCGCCTCTAGAATGGGCATATTCGGTCGTCGCGCGCCGCGCTCGCGGCAACGGCGGCTCCAAGAGGGCCGAGGAGACAGCCCCACCGTGCCAGAGGACGGCAAGCAGACCATCCACGTCAGGGTGGAGACACCATTGGCATCACGAGCACGCGCCGTCAAAGGGCCGCAATGACAAACACCGGCGAGCCCGGTGTTTTTATTGCGGCGCCGACTATTGAGCGTGCCTGCTACGAGCGGGCATCGAGCAGCCGACCCAAGGCCTGATCGGCGGCCTTGAAGACCTGCAAGTTGGCGGCAAACGCGTTGGCGGCCTGCTTTTGCGCCACCAGGTCGGCGGCCAGATCTGCGCCGGGCGTGGGCAGCCGGTCGATTTGCGTGCGCACGCCGCCTGCGAGATCAGCGCTGGCGCGCACCTGCTGGCGCCGAAAGCCCTCGGTCTGGGCATTGGCGATGTTGTGGGCTGCACTGTCCAGCCGCACCTGGGCGGCGCGCAGGCCCGACAGCGTGGTCGAGATCACGTCCATGGCGGCAGTGTAGTCCCGCCGCCTCGCCAACGCGCGCGCTCCCGACGAACGGCGGCACACCCCGCAGGCACGCCACGCCCAGGCCCGGCGCGCCACGTGGCGTCACGCCGAACGCCGGCGGTTGATCAGCGCGTACAGCCCGATGGCACCAAACGTCGCGGTGCCGATGCCGCCCAAGGCAAAGTCGCCAAACTTCAGCGTGAAGTCACCCGTGCCCAGCACCAGCGTGATGGCCGCGACCAACAGGTTCTTGTTGTCGGAGAAGTCCACCCGGTTGTCCACCCAGATCTTGGCGCCCGCGACTGCGATCAGGCCGAACACCACGATCGACACCCCGCCCATGACCGCCAGCGGGATGGCCTGGATGAGCGCGCCGAACTTGGGGCTGAAGCCCAACAGAATGGCCATCAGGCCCGCGACCACGAAGATCGCGGTCGAATAGATCTTGGTCGCCGCCATGACGCCGATGTTTTCGGCGTAGGTCGTCACGCCCGTGCCACCGACACTGCCAGCGACCATGGTGGCCACGCCGTCGCCCATGAAGGCACGGCCCATGTAGACGTCCAGATTCTTGCCGGTCATCGCCGTCACCGCCTTGATGTGGCCCAGGTTTTCGGCCACCAAGATGACCGCCACCGGCGCGATCAGCAGCATGGCGTGGGCGCTGAACACCGGCGTGCTGAACTGGGGCAGCCCAAACCACGGCGCGTTGGCCACCCCCGACAGATCGAGCGGCTTGCCCAACCCCAAGCCGTTGGCCAACACCGCGTACACCACACTGGCCACGATCAGGCCCATGAGGATGAGCAAGCGCTGCACCATGCCGCGCGTGAACACCGCGACCAGCCCGACGCAAACGAAAGTGACAGCCTGCATCCAGGCATCGAACGGCGTGGGAGCCATGTTCTTGACCGGAATGTGCGCGAGGTTGAGCCCGATCACGGCCACCACCGCGCCCGTGACGACGGGGGGCATCAAGCGCTCGATCCAGCCCGTGCCCACCGCCTGCACGATGGCACCGATGATCAAGTACAGCAGCCCGCAGGCAATGATGCCGCCCAGCGCCACGCCGATGTTGGCATTGGGCCCCGGCCCGGCGTAACCGGTGGCCGCGATCACCACGCCGATGAAGGCAAAGCTCGACCCAAGGTAGCTGGGCACCTTGCCGCCGGTGAACAGGAAGAACAGCAGCGTGCCAATGCCACTCATGAGCACGGCGACGTTGGGGTCGAACCCCATCAGAATGGGCGCGAGCACCGTGGCGCCGAACATCGCAATCAGGTGCTGCACGCCCAGCATCGCCGTCTGCGGCCAAGGCAGCCGCTCGTCGGGGCCGATGACGCCGCCGGCGGCCAGCGCCGCGTCGGATTTGGGGGTCCATTGGAACATGATGGCTCTCACTCCTCGTCAATGTGGCTGAAAACGGGGCACGATTCTGCCTGCAACTGCGGCAGCGGGGGTAGCAGGACCAAAAACCCCGCCGACGCAACCCCTATCCCTTCAGGTGCGAGCGCACGGCAACTCGAGCACGAAGAGAGCGCCGCCTCCCTCGGCATTCGCCGCGCTCAGTCGCCCGCCGTGCTGCTCGACGATGCCGTAGCTGATCGACAACCCCAGGCCAGTGCCCTTGCCGATCGGTTTGGTGGTGAAGAATGGGTCGAAGATGCGCAGTAGATGCTCCGCGGCGATGCCTGGACCGTTGTCGCGGACGGTCACCTGCACCCGTGGCGGCCCATCGTCGATGCTTCGCAGCTCGACCCACACGGTCGGCTGAGGCACACCCGCCACCGCGTCGAACGCGTTTTGCAGCAGGTTCATCATCACCTGCTGCAGCTGCCCCGCGCTACCCAACACCGTGCAACCACACTGAGGAGCCCAGTGGACTTGCACGGGTGAAGGCCGCCCTTTTTGCACCCAATGAATGGCGCGCTCGATGACCGGCACCAGATCGACGGGCCGGCGCTCCTCGGAATCCATGGCCGAGAAGCGCTTGAGACCTTGCACGATATCGGCGGTACGCTGCGCACCCTCCAGCGTACCCTCGATCAACGAAGGCAAATCCGACAACAGATGCTCCACACGCAGCCGCCGGCGCAGGACATCGATCTCGTCGTCCTGCACCCGGTCTTGCAGGGCTTGTAGATACACCTGCAGCCGCTCGCAGTACTTGCGCAGCGCGTGCACATTGCCAAGCACGAAGCTGATGGGATTGTTGAGCTCGTGCGCCACCCCGGCCACGAGTTGCCCCAATGACGCCATTTTCTCGGAGTGCAGCAGCTGTTGCTGGGTGCGCTTGAGAGCTTCGTGTGCAGAGCGCAGCTCATGGTAGGCACGCTTGAGCTCGGCCATTGGCCGGCCCACCCAGACCGTGCCCAGTCGTTTTCCGTTGCCCCCAAGACGCGGCGCACAACTCGCATCTACGGGAACCGCTTGCCCTGTCCGATCCAACAACTGCAGCTCGATCCCTTGTCGGGCATTCACGCCATCGACCTGGGCCATGGCAGCGCGAGCCATGGCGGCGCTGCCGTCGTCAGCCAGCAGCTCCACGAACCGCACACCGCACAGACTCTCTTCGGACCTACCCACCAGTTGGCACAGCGCGGCATTGACCTGCTCGATACGCCCCTGCCCGTCGCAGACGATCAACACGTCCGACATGGCACCGAGCACGCTCAGGATGAACTGCTGCGACTGTTCCAGTTCGGCGTTCTTTTTCTCCAGCTCGACCTCGTCGGCGATCAGACGGGTGTAGACCTCGTCCATTTTCTGGATCACATCCAGCCAGGTCGACTCGTCCACGCCGTCGAGCGTCGCGGCAGGCGCCTCGATGCGGGAGCGATCTCTACTCACGATTCGACCCTCTCTCGTCTTCTAATGGACGGTACAGACCATGCAGGGATCGAACGAGCGCACGATGTGCTGAACCGCCACCGGCGTCGTCTCGCCCGGCACGACGGGTGCCCCGACCAGCGCCTGCTCGAGCGCGCCAGGCGTTCCCTGCGCGTCGCGAGGCGAAAAATTCCAGCTCGTCGGTGCGACGATCTGATAGTTGGCAATCCTGCCGTCACGCACCACGAGCCAGTGACCCAAAGCGCCGCGCGCGGCTTCGGACAATCCGGCCGCGCGACCCTCCGCGGGCAGATTGGCTGGCACGCAATACGGCTGCCCCGGGCGCAACGCGTGCAACCAAGCCTCCATCCACCCAATCACCCGCGCCAGCTCCAGCACGCGCGCCAAGACCCGGGTGAATACCGTGCCGCCGTGGCGAGCCAGTGCATCACGCAGCAACGGGTGACCGTCGACGACCTGCCGGGCAATGGCACCGGTCTCCACCACCTCTCCAGCCAGCCGAGGGGCCTTGTTCCAGGTATACGCGCCGGCTTTGTCCGCGTCCGGCTCGGTACGACCCTGCCACGGATGCAGGGCGCCATTCCCATGCTCGAGCCAGGCACAGGTGGCGTCCTCCGAAATCGAGCCGACATCGACGGTGTCGAGCCGGTGTTGCGCTTGGCGCCATACACCGCGAGGTAACGCGAACGAACCATCGGGCTGCGGGTAGGCGCCGAAACTTAGGTAACGACCGGGGCCCGGCCCCAGGTTCTGCAAACCCAACTCGCTCGCCAGTGTCAGAAAAAACCGCAGATCCCCCCCGAGGGGCGCCCGCGCATGCCAAGACCAAAGCGCGGCTTCGCTGTCCAGGTGGATGAAGGCGTCCAGTGAGTCGCCAATCCACTCCCGCTCCACGAAAAAACGAAATTCGCGTACCGTGGCCAGCAGGCGGAGTCGCTCCGCGTTGTCGATCGCGCGCGTCGATCCACCAGGCTGAACACTGTGTGTATGCGGCCACCGACCACCGAGCGTGCCCAAAATAGTCAGCCAACGCTGGCGCGCTGCCGTCGCCGCGCGAATCTGTTGCCCCCCATCGGGCGCGAAGCGCCGCACTGCCTCTGCGTGCCAGGGTCTGTCAGCATACACGGGGCGCGTGAAATCCGGCATGAAAAACCGGTAGAAGTGCGTGAGGTGGTCGGCCAGGTTTTCGGTCGCCAACATCAGATTGATGGTGTGTCGACCGTTGGGGGGCATCGCCACGCCGGCCAGTTCGGCCAAGGCGTGCGCTGCCGCCACCGACTGGGATACCGAGCAGATCCCACAGATGCGGGGCACGAATACCAAGGCGTCCTGTGGCACCTTGCCGCGCAGGATCTGCTCGAACCCTCGGAACATCGGCGCGTTGACGCGTGCGTCCTGCACACGCCCATCGCTGATTTGCAGCGCCACCTCCAAATCCCCCTCGACACGATTGAAGGGGCCGACCAACAGGCGCGATGTCATGTGAGCCGGGTCCGCCGGATGGCAGGTTTCTCGACCAAGTGATCGGCCACGGCGTTGACCCGAACGCGCTTGGGCGTTGCACTCTTGGACAGCGAGGCCAGCGCGACGAACCACGCCTTGGGCATGTCCGTGGGCAGGCCAACCGGAATGCCGGCGATCTTGGGTGTTTGATGGAAGGGATGGCCAGGCTCTTGAAAACCCGGCTCGGTGCAAGCCACGCAGGCGTAACCGGCACGAGTGCAGCTACCCTCGCCATTCCAGAGCCGGGTGTTGCAGTCGGCGTGGACCTGTGTACCCTTGCAGCCAAGGTGCTCCATCAGGCAGCCCAGGTCCGAT
Source organism: Tepidimonas sp. HKU77 (assembly GCF_049728535.1). Classification (NCBI taxonomy): domain Bacteria; kingdom Pseudomonadati; phylum Pseudomonadota; class Betaproteobacteria; order Burkholderiales; genus Tepidimonas; species Tepidimonas sp. HKU77. The sequence continues at coordinate 1,069,172 of NZ_CP187300.1, forward strand.
GGTTTGACGGCACTGGCTTTGAACTCGTAGTACTCGTTGCGTGTGCAACCGTGGTGCACCAAATGATCGGCGTAAAACCGCGGGCGCGCGTAGGCATCGAGGTCTTGCGCCGCGATTTCGGACGCGGCCAGGGCCATCAAGGTGTCGATCACCCAACCGGGATGCGTGGGACAACCCGCAACATTGATCACCGGCAGTCCACTGCTGGATCGAAACTCCGCACCCAGCAAACCACCGGGGATCTCGTCGTCGTACTGCAGGCCACAGGCGTCGGTGGGGTTGGGCCCACCAGCGGTGACGCCACCCCAGGCGGCACAGCTGCCGATGGCCAATACATAAGACGCCCGCGTCGCGAGCTCGCGCACCCAATCGATCATTGGTCGCCCGGTGCCGGCGAGCACGTGAAAGCGGCCGGTGCCGTTTGGACCGCGCAGCAGGGCGCCTTCTACACAAAGTGCATCGAGTGGTGTCGCACCGTCGAGCACCGATTGCAGCAGCGCACGGACCTCCTCACCACTGGCCAACGACAGCGAGGGGTGCCACAACAGATCGATGCCCGCGGCGCGCAACTGTCCATCGAAATCGGCCGTATTCGCGCACAACAGCGACATGCTGCATCCCCCACAGCCGCCAGATTGCAGCCACAACACGTTCATGGGCAACTCTCCTCAGCTCATCCGGCGTGCCGAGACACGATGCACCAGGCTCGGCCTTCATGGGTGATCCAACCCAAAGCGGCGCATCTTGGCGCGCAAACCGACCCTCGACAGTCCCAGCTCGGCCGCCGTACGGGTCTTGTTCCAGCGATGCCGCAGCAAAGCGTCTCGCAAGATCACGGCTTCGACCACCTCGAGCCGCTCGCTAAGGGTACCACTGCCGGGCTCGGTGATCCAGCCGCGCCCACCGGCACCACTCCCCCGCCCCTGACGCACGCGAAGCGAAAACACATCCGAGGACAATACCGCGCCGTCATGCAGCGTCATCGCGCGCGCCAACTCGTTGCGCAACTCGCGGATGTTGCCCGGCCAGGGGTAAGCAAGCAGACACGCCAGCGCCTCGTCGGAGAGCTGCACACCGGGATGACCCAACTCGGCGGCCACGTCCTGCACGATCTGGCGCGCGATGGCCGGAATGTCTCCCACGCGCTCGCGCAACGGGGGTAAAGTAAGCGTGACGGCAGCGATGCGGTAATACAAGTCCTCGCGAAACAATCCCTCGCGCACCCTTTGCTCCAGGTCGCGGTGCGTGGCCGCAATGATGCGCACATCGACCGGTACCGGTCGTGCCGCGCCCACCGGGCGCACCTCCCCTTCCTGCAAGACGCGCAGCAACTTGACCTGAAAAGCCGGCGACGTTTCGCCGATCTCGTCGAGAAATATCGTGCCACCGTTGGCGCGCTGGAACAGGCCGACGTGGTCCTCGAAGGCCCCCGTAAAAGCCCCGCGCTTGTGACCGAACAGTTCCGACTCGAGCAAGGTATCCGGAATGGCGGCACAGTTTTCGACCACGAAAGGCCCTGCACAACGCGGGCTCGCGTAGTGGATGGCACGCGCCAGTAACTCTTTACCCGTCCCGGATTCGCCCTGCAACAACACCGAGATGTCGTAGCGCGCGACACGTTCGGCCATGGCGCACACGCCATCGAGGGGGCTGCCTGGCATGCGCACGAGGCGATCGAAACCAAACTGCTGCTGCACCAGCGACAGCTGTGTCGCTATGCGCTGCCGCAGCGCACGTGTACTGGTGCGCAGCTCCAAGTCCAGGCGCGCGGTCTGCTGCTGCAGCGCCAGTGCCTCGACCGCACTGCGCACCGACTCCAGCAAATGATCCGGCAACCAAGGCTTGAGGATGTAGCGGTGAATGCCCGCCTCGTTGACGCCAGCGATGATTTCCTCGCTGTCGGCATATCCCGAAATGATGATGCGCACGACGTCGGGCCAGCGCTCGCGTACCTCGCGCAGAAACTGCACACCGGTCTGTCCCGGCATGCGCTGATCACACAGAATGACGTGGACTGGGTGCTCTTCCAAGAGGCAGCGGGCATCGTCCGCACTGCTGGCGGTGATGACGGTGAAGTCATCCTCAAGCGTGCGACGCAGCGCTTCCTGCGAACGCTGCTCGTCATCCACGATCAAAACCGTAGGCATCGCAGGCTGCGCTAGGGGACGAGACATGACGATCGGTCAGCGGTGTATGGCCAGATGGCGCGGCGTCCATGCGGGAGGTAACTTGTGCACGAAATGGTGCCTGGCCACGTGGTAGCTGGGATCGAATCCATAAAAGTTGCGATGCATGCGCTGCAGCTCTTGTTCACGGTACCACGATAGCGGTCGAATCGCCTCGTCGGCCTGCCGCTGCCGTTGTTTCGCCGCTATGCGCTCGACGTGATCCGCGGCGGCCGCCAGCGCCAACGCTCGTGCCAACACCTCGGATTCCAGCACATGCCGCGGCCCCTCAACGCAGGCATCGATCAACCCCATCTGCCAGGCATCACGGGCCCGCATCGGCAGCCGAGTCGCCATGAGGGCACGCGCGCCATCATCCCCCAAGCGACGCGGTAGCGCGTAGGTCCAATACTCCGATCCATACAGATTGCCCATGTTCTTGTAGTGTGGGTTGAGCACCACGGCCTCGTGGGCCCACACGAGATCGGCCGCCAGCGCCAAAAAGACACCTCCCGCCCCTGCATTGCCACGCATCACGCTGACCGTGACGCGGTCGGTCATCTGCAAAATGGCCAGCGCCACGTCATCGATGGCCTGGATGTTGCGCCATGACGCATCGGCCGCACTGTCTCCGGGACACTGCGCCGCCGCCTCGATGGCGTTGAGATCGATGCCGTTGCTGAAAAAATCTTCACCGCCCAACAACAGCAGCACCCGCAGCGGCCGTTGGCGCACCCATTGCAACGCCCGGAGCAAGCGCTCGCAGCGCACGGTGGTCATTGCTCCATTGTAGAAGTCGAACGACAGGCAACCCACTCGGGCGTCCTCGGGGCCATGTTCCCGGTAGCGCAATTCACCCCACTCGTCGTCGGGTCGCGTCAGCGGCGCGGGGGAGTGCGCAAGGGCATGCACCTGCTCGGCAAATACGTCCGCCGCCACCTGCTTGACATGCCCGAGTCCCGCCGCGGTGCCGGGGGGATCGGCCAAACGCACGTGCCCAATCCAGACACCGCCATCCACCGTGCGCCGCAACAGCGCGCCGTCGCGCACTGCCAACACGCGCCCGGGCCGATGATTGGTAAACGCCGCCATGGTGGCGGCACTGGCCTCGTGCGCGTCATACAGATAGCAAGGTTGCCCCCAGAGGGCGTCGAGAACCCCGGGCTGCCCGTCAGCGCAGCGCAAGCGGGCCATCACGGTCGCGGTGTCGTCGCACTCCCAGTCGGTGGCACGGTCGGCTTGCCGCATCGCTGGCTGCCAACGCATCGTGGGGGACGGCCCTGCGGGCGGCGTGCGCACGCCAGACTCGAATCGGGCCAACATAGCCAACGTCGCCTGCAGCGCCGCCTCGGTCACTTCGCGCCGGTAGAGGCTGCTCTTGGTGGCCGCTCGCGTGGCGAAATCGGCATGGGCCCACACCGGGCCTGCATCGAATTCTCCGTTCGCCTGTAACACGGTGACCCCCCAGTGGGAGAGCCGTTCCCGCACCGCCCAGTCCAATGCGCTCGGCCCGCGGTCTCCGGGTGGCCCCGGATGGACCACGAAACACGGCACGCGTTGCCAGACGGTATCGGGAATACGCCGCTTCAAAAACGGCGCCAGCACCAGGTCGGGCGCAAACAGGGACACCGCCTCTTCGGTCACTCGGTCGGCGATATCGAGCTCGACGCTCACGGTATGGCCGCGCGCGCGCAGCTCGGCATACAGCCGCTGGCTCAGGCTGTTGAAGCCGTGGCACAGCAACAAAATACGCAGCGCCATGACGAACCAACCGTTGCTTTGCCCTTCAACAAATACGCGGCAACGGCTCACCGCTGAGCCAATCGACCACACGGCGGCCGCCGAAGCGGGTAGCCATCTGCACGAAGTGGTGGGGATCGGCGATCACCTGGCCGATGCAGGCGGCGTCGCGTCCGAGCGGATGCGCACGCATGGCTTGCAGCACACGCTCGGCCACCTCCGGCGCCACCAGGGCCACGAGCTTGCCCTCGTTGGCAACGTACAGCGGATCCAGCCCGAGCAGCTCGCAGGCGGCTTCGACCTGCGGCTTGACCGGGATCGCGGCCTCTTGGAGCACCATGCCCACACCGGACTGGCGCGCGATCTCGTTGAGCGTGGTGGCCAAGCCCCCACGAGTCGGATCCCGCAACACGTGCACACCCCCTGGCGCCGCCGCCAGCATCGCCGCCACCAACGTGTGCAGGGCAGCGCTGTCGCTCTCGATGGTGGTCTCGAACTGCAGGCCGGCACGCTGCGACAGTACGGCTACGCCATGGTCACCGATGCTGCCCGACAGCAGGATCGCGTCGCCCGCACGCGCGTTGCGCCCGCTGATGTGTACGCCGGGGGCAAGCACCCCCACGCCCGTGGTGCTGATAAAGACGCCGTCACCCTTGCCGCGCTCGACCACCTTGGTGTCGCCCGTGACGATGGGCACCCCTGCCGCGCGCGCCGCCGCCCCCATGCTGTACACGATGCGTTGCAGGTCCGCCAGCGCCAAGCCCTCCTCCAGAATGAAGCTCGCGCTCAGGTACAGCGGCTGCGCGCCCATCATGGCCACGTCGTTGAGGGTGCCGTTCACCGCCAGGCTGCCAATGTCGCCACCGGGGAAGAACAGCGGCGAAATCACGTGCCCGTCGGTGGCCATGACCAGCCGCCCCTGTGTGGGGTCGAAAGCGGGCAACGCCAACACCGCGCCATCGTCGCCCTGGCGCAGCGCTTCGTTGTCGAAAGCGGCCAGAAACAGCTCTTCGATCAACTGCATGGCCGCCTTGCCGCCAGCGCCGTGGGCGGCGTCGATGCGTCCGTGGCGGATCGACAGCGGTCGGCTGTACGCTCGGGTCGGGTCGGCCGCCGGCGCATCGAGCGCCACGGGTGCTGTGGAAAGGGGGAGATTCGCCGTCACGAAACGTTCTCCTCGACACCAGCGCCGGCATGCACGATCGGGATGTCCCGGAAGCGCCCATACGTGTAGTGCGCCGCGCACGCGCCCTCGCTCGACACCATGCACGAGCCGACCGGGTGTTCCGGTGTGCAAACGGTGCCAAAGATTTTGCAATCCGTCGGCCGCTTGACCCCGCGCAGAATGGCTCCGCATTCGCACGCCTTGTTGTCGGGCACGGGTCGGTATGTCAAGCCGAACCGCCGCTCCGCGTCGAAGGCCGCAAAGCGCTCGCGAATCTGCAGCGCGCTGTAGGGCACCGTGCCCAGACCGCGCCACTCGAACTGCGCTCGCAGCTCGAACACCTGCGACACGATCCCCTGTGCACGCTGGTTGCCCTCGCGCGTGACGGCGCGCGTGAACTCGTTTTCCACCTGCGCGCGACCCTCATTGACCTGCCGCACCAACATCAGGATGGCCTGCATCACGTCCAGTGGCTCGAATCCGGCGATCACGACAGGCTTGCGGTATTCCTCGCTGAAATGCTCATACGGCTCGGTGCCGATGACGATGCTCACGTGCGCGGGTCCGATGAAGCCGTCGAGCGGGACGGTGCCGAATTCGCGTACCTCGGGCGACTGCAGGATGTGCGTGATGGCCGCTGGCGTGAGCACATGACAACACAGCACGCTGAAGTTTGGCAGACCCTCGCGCTGTGCCTCCAGGATCACCAACGCCGTCGGCGGGGTGGTGGTCTCGAAACCGATGGCGAAAAAAACCACTTCGCGCTCGGGGTGCGCGCGCGCCACGGCCAGCGCATCGGCGGCCGAATACACCATGCGGATGTCACCACCGCGCGCCTTGGCCTTGGCGAGCGACAGCCCGTCACTGGCCGGCACGCGCAGGGTGTCGCCATACGCGCAGACGATCGCACCGCGCTCCAGCGCCAGCCGGATGGCTTGGTCGATGCGGCCGATCGGCAGCACACACACCGGACAACCGGGCCCGTGCACCATGTGCACGTTGGGCGGCAGCAGGTCCTGCACCCCGTAGCGGCTGATCGCATGGGTGTGTCCGCCGCAAAACTCCATGAAATGGTAGTGCCGCTCGCCGACCTCATCGTGGATCGCGGCGGCGATGCGCCGCGCGAGCTGGCCGTCACGGAATTCATCCACGTACTTCATGGCGCCCCCTGCGCATCGCCCATGGCCTGCCACTGGGCAAACATCGCCAGCGTCTGGCGAGCCTCCTCTGGGTCGAGCAGACCCAACGCATAGCCGACGTGCACGATGACATAGTCGCCGACCTGCGCCTCGGGCACCAGCGCCGTCGAGATGGTCTTGCGTATGCCGCCCAGGTCGACCGCGGCCTGTTCGCCGTCGAGTTTTTCGACCACGCGCGCGGGTATGGCTAGACACATGCGATGAACTCCTTGGTCACATTGCGAGGGCGGGGCAGGGCAAGCCGGTGCGCGGCCACCCACGCCTGGCCGATGGCCAAACCGGCATCCCCGCACCCCATGGCGCCCGGCAGAAATACGTCCATCCCTGCCGCTTGCAGCCGCTGCACGCAGCGCTCGCGCAGGATTCGGTTGAAAAAGCAGCCGCCCCCGAGCAGCGCATGGCGCACGCCGCGCACCCGCGCCGCCGCCAGCAGCGCGTCGCACAGCGCATCGGCCAGCGCCAGATGAAAGCCCGCCGCGGCCACACCGACGTCCCGCGGATCGCGGATGTCGAATAATGGGGCGACGACCGTGCGCAGGTCGACACACCCGTCCGGGTGAACGACCGCCCCCGGCAAAGGCACTGCCTGGGGCCATTGCGCCAGCGCTGCGGCCGCCACACGCTCCAGTGCCACCGCCGCCTGGGCCTCGTCGGTTTGTCGCAGGCACAGCCCCAGCGCTGCCGCGGCAGCGTCGAACCAGCGCCCGGCGCTGCTGGTGGTGGGACAGTTCAGCCCCCGCTGCAGCAGCTGCTGCACACCCGCGGCCACCCCGGCGCCGACGCCGTGAACGAAGCGCGGCACGATTTCATCGCCACGCCCTAGCGCGTGCAAGACGCTGGCGGCCATGCGCCAGGGCTCGCGCGCCGCGCGATCACCCCCCGGCAGCGCCAGCGGCTGCAGGTGGCCCAGGCGCTCGAAGGTCGCCCCGTCGGTCCAGAGCAGCTCCCCCCCCCAGGCCGCGCCATCCGTACCGAGACCTACGCCGTCGAGCGCGAGCCCCAGCGCGGGCGCCTCGATCCCGTGCTCGGCCATGACAGCCGCCAAGTGCGCATGGTGGTGCTGGACCCCCACAGCAGCCACCCCCAACGTGTCAGCCATCCGCAGCGCCAGCCAAGTACTGAAAAAATCCGGATGCCAATCGTGCGCGATGGCCCGCACCGGTCGACCCCGGCTCGACGCCGAGCGAATCAGCGCCTGCACCGACGATTCCAGCGCCGCACAGGCCTGCGGATCGCTCAGGTCTCCGTGCAGCTCGGACCATTCGACGCCGTCGTCGCCCATCCGGCAAGCCCGGTTTTTGAGCCAGGCGCCGACCGCCAAGACCGAAGCCCCCATGGCTCAACGCTCCGCCAGCGCGGCCCTGGCCTGCGCCAGTTCGGCCTCGAGCCGCGAAATCCGCGCGCGCAAAGCCTCCGCGTCGGCCTCTGACGCCTGACGGTGCTCGCTGTCAACCACCCGGGCCAGCCAATCCTGCCACACCGGCATCCCCTCGCCAGAGGTGGCCGACAAGGCGATGACCTCGATGGTGGGGTTGACGCGACGCGCCATCTCGATGCAACGATTGACATCGAACCGAACATGTGGCAACAAGTCGACTTTGTTGATGATCATCAGCCGCGCGGCGGCAAACATGTCGGGATACTTCAGGGGCTTGTCATCCCCCTCGGTCACTGACAGGACCGCGACCTTGGCCGTCTCGCCCAGATCCCACATCGCGGGGCACACCAAATTGCCCACGTTTTCGATGAACAACAGACGACGCACCGCTGCGTGCCCATGCTCGTGCCCGTCCCCGTGGTGATGGAAGTGCGCGTGCAGACGCGCAAACGCCTCCGCCACCATCGGCGCGTCGAGGTGACAGCCCTTGCCGGTGTTGACCTGAATCGCAGGTACGCCGGTGGCTCGGATGCGCTCGGCATCGAAACTGGTCTGCTGGTCGCCCTCGATGACGGCCACCTCCCACTGCGGCCCCTGCTGCCGCAGCGCTTCGATGGTGGCGCACAGCAGGGTGGTCTTGCCCGAACCCGGACTGGACACCAGGTTGAGCGCCGACACACCGTGTGCCCGGAAGTGGGCCCGGTTTTGCTGCGCCACCCGATCGTTGGCACCCAGGATATCGCGCTCGAGCCTAATGGCACGCTCTTGACTCAAGCCAGGCACCGACACCCGGGCCACCCCCGTGCCAAAGTGCAGGGTATCGCGCGCCGTCTCGGCAGCAGCAGCGTCCGCCTGTTGGCCCAGCATCGCATGATGGGCGTGCCCCGCGCCGCCCTCACTGCAACCACACACGACACACATCGTTCACTCCTTTGGTCGAATCACGCATCCGCGTCGCTGACCCGCAAGTCGACGACGCGCAACTCCATCCCCCCCGTTGGCTGCAGCTGGTAACCCCCACAGACGGGGCAAGCCTCGCCCCGCTGGGCCAACGGCACGCTTTGGCTGCAGGACAAACACCACGCCTGCCCCGCGGGCTCGTCGATGTGGATCTGTGCGCCCTCGAGCAGGGTGCCTGGCGCCAGGCTCTCGAGCGCAAAGCGCAGCGCCCGCACATCGACGCCCGAGAGCTGCCCGGCTTCCAGCCGCAGCTCGAGCACCCGTCGGAAACCCTCGCGCTGCGCCACCTCTTCCACCAGCTGCAACACGCCACCGGCCAAACTTGCTTCATGCATGACTGCTCTCTTGGTATCCTGCAGTATCCTCGTTCGGCGCGCAGATCTCAACCGGCACACAAGGATCCAGCGCGGCGGTGAGAAGATTCACCCGAGCGCGTACTTCGGGATCGTCGATCGACAGCGTGGCGAGCACCTGCGCGGCCAACCCCGCCGGATGAAAATTCCACTCGGTCGGCGCCACGACGTGGTAGTCCAGCACCGTTGCCACCGCTCCCGACTGGGGCTGCCCGAGGCGCACGAGGTGGATCAGCAGCCCTCGCGCCATTTCCACCCAGGCCAAGCATTGGCGCTCTCCCACGGCAACCACCCCCCAACCCAGCCACTGCGCGCCTGACTCACCCTCAGCATCCGGCAAACACAGGCGCACCAACTCGGCAAGCCGATAACCCAGCAATTCCCCAACACTCCGAGGCACGGGTTCGGCTGGCTGCCGCAAACGCGCCCACGAACCCGTGCTCGCGGGCGCATCCCGCCACTGCGGCAGACGGTCGAACCCCGGCCGTGACGCGATGTCTGCCGCCAGCCGGCGCAGCTCGACCTCGCTGCCGTGCGCGAACAAAGGGCGCAGGACGACTCCCCGCGGCCACGCCACGTCCGCCTGTCGGGCCGTGCGCAGCAACGCGCCCAGCCACCCGGTATGCCGCCGACTCCACGCGTGGAACCAATCGATACCCTCGGCCAGCCATGCCTGCAACCAGCGCGCGGGATCGGTATGCAACCACTCGTCCCGCAACCAATGACTCAGGGCTGGCCAGAGCTGCGCCGGCGATGCTCGCGCGCCAGCCAACGGGCAGCGCTGCATCGAAGCCAGTGCGGCCGTTGCCAGTGCACCGCCGTCGCCCCCGGCCAGCAATCGCGGCCAATCGAGTGCAATCCGATACAGATGCTCCCGTACCGTCTCGCGATGCAGCATGGTATCGATGGTGCCCTTGGCCGAACCGGGCATCGCCGCCGCCGCCTCGATGGCGAGCGTGCTGGCGCAGCGATGCGCGGCCCCGCACAGACTCAGCACAGTGGCCACCAGCCCCGGCACTTGGTCGATGGGCCGCCCCTGCACCAGCGGTGACACCCAATTCCGCCTCGTGCTGCGCACGTTGTGGGGGGCGGCAACGCCCGGGCGCATCTCCAGGCTGCCGGCGATGGCAGTCATGACGACGCACCCGCGCGCCGCCCCAGCAAAAACGCCCGGCGCGACGCCCTATCACCCGGTGCCACAGAGGTCTTCTGGCCCTCGGCAAACAGCGATGCCAACACCGCGCACGCCGTCTCGCGCGCCAGTTCGTGCCGATCGAATCCCCCCATGGGTGAAAACAACGCGCATGCCTCGTGCCAACCGATCGCGGGGTCGTGCGCACCGATGAACTCGAAGCATTGGTTACCAAACGCACGCTCACGCTTGCAACCGATGCGCTGCCCGCCATCCTGCCATGTCAAGGGCAGACACACCAGACTCATGAACCACGGTGTGATGAGCACCCCTCCCGCGACCATGCCATCGCCATCGAGCAGCCGAAAACCCACCGCCTCCACCTGAAGGGCAGGATTGAGGATCGGGAGCCCCTGCATGCGCTCGGTGTGTACCCAGCGGTAAAACGCCTCCAATTGTTCGACGCGGCTTGCCAGCCCGGCGGGGCCGCCAACACGCGCGGTTGCCGATATCCGCAGGGCCGCCGTCGGCCCGAAGGGGTGGGCGTCAGTTGCCATCGCGTTCATCGGGCAAGAGCAGAAACTGTCGCGCATCCCCGTCGCACTGCGGGCAACGCCAGTGCGACGGCAACTCAGCAAACGGGGTTCCGGACGGGATCTGCCATTGCGGATCGCCCTCGTTGGGGTCGTAGACCCACCAGCAGATTTTGCACTCCAGCCGCGACCAGGGCCGCAGCTGCTCCCGCTTCCCCAGGTAGCTACCCTCGAAGCCGTGACCACCGCTGGCATCCTGACCAATGGGGGCGGACGGCGCATCTCCCGCCGTCATTGCGACGACCCTCGAGTCATCGCCGGGTGCCAGTGGACTGTGGTTCATGCCGACTCCAGATACGACAAGACATCAGCGAGGCGCGCATGGGAATCCCGAAGATCCTCCGGCGCTGCCAGCGCCACCGCCGGCATGTCGACCACCTCGACGGTGTTCAAAATGACCTTGTCCATCGAGTTGTAGTAGACGACACGCCAGCAGTTCGGCAACCGCGTGTTGGAGATGCGGCAGTTGCCATAGCCGCGCGCCAACAAACGGATGCGGCCAGTCCCCAAGTGGTGGTCCAAAAAGGCAATGTCTTCGGCCGAGACGGGCAGCAGCGACAGGTTGACCACATGCGCCGCTTGCCCCGGTTGCCAGCGCGCCACCCGGTCACGAATTTCGGTGAGCAACAGCGGGGCGTTTTGCACGTTGGGTGGCAACTCACCCTCCCAAACGGGGAAGCGCTCCCAGACATCTTGCGCCGCCACCGCGCCGAACAACGAGGGCACTGGACCGACTTCGATCGCATCGTCCACCAGCTCGACCGTGCCACACTCGCCGGTGCGCCAGGTCATGAGCCGCCAGACACCGGTAAAGATGGCTTCCTGGACGTGCACCTCCAGTCGCCCCGGCTCGAGCGGAACCACAACGCTCGTTTCACCTTCACCCAACACCTGATTGAGGACGGCCACCTCCCGCTCGGAGAGCCCCTCCAGCCGCAACCGTTCCGCGGTACCGGTATCGGCAACCCGCTGCAGCAGCCCCAATACCTGCTGCAAGGTCAGGCATGCCCGATCCAGGCCCAGCAGCTCTTGCGGCTGGGGCAGCACGGGAGGGGCGTAGGTGTGCATGCCCTTGGGCATCGGCAGATAGTCGAGCGCCTCGTCCTCGGCCGACACGCCCGCACCCTCCGCGACGACGGGAATGGGAAACGCTACCATGGACACTCCTTCAATGACAGTGAGCCCCGGAGAGGGAGACCACGGGGATGCCGATGCTCGGCGGGCGAGAAGGAGGCATGGCCAGCGCAGCCGCCACCTGGGCCAAATACACGTCCCAGTCCTGCATGCCGGCGATGGCCGTCACATACTGACCCTCGCGAAAAAACAACAGCGTGGGCCAGCGCTGCGTGCCATACCGACGCGCCACGGCTTCTTCCCGTGCCTGTGGCACGACCGCGATCACGAAACGACCCGGGAACGCCTTCATGAGCTCGGGTAGCACGACGGCCACATCGACGCCCTCCGGAAAACGCACCGGGTCCCCTGCCAGCAGTAGGACCCGGTCACCCTCTCCGGCCACCCAGTCGCCAACGCTGTGTTCATCGACCCAAGTTGCTCCGTGGACCTGCACCAACCGCTCGATCAGCGGGGCATGTAACTGTGTTTCGTTCATCATCGGTTCTCCGGACGATAGGGGGCGCCCGTCAAGGCGCGCATCTCTTCGGCACTCATCTGCGACGGAAGCACGAAGTCGGCATGCTGGTGGGGTCGACGATGCCCCTGCATGGCGGCCTCCAGCAGATCCAGCGCCGCGTTTACTTCGGCGGCACGCTGGGCGTCGATGCGCTCTCGCGCATCATCCAGAAATACCAGGAGCCAATCGCCCGCCGACACCTCATCGACCAGCACGGTGCGAATACGCCGCCGCTCGCCACGGCCGTGGCACAACGCAAACGCGCCGTCGACCTGAAGGACTTGCATGGGTACGCCGATACACATGCATCACCCTCCCGCAGGCGCGAAAAAGCGCTCGTCGCCAGTGCGGCACGCGGCGTCGGGCCCGGGACGCTGCGCCTCATAGGTGGCCAGAGCCAGCTCTGCGCACGTGACGGACTCGGCCGGTACCGGCCGCAAGGGGCGGGGCGCCGGGTCAGCTCCCCAGCGCTGCAGCTCGACGAGCGCCAACGCGAGCGCTTGCTCCACCGCCGCCCGCACGACCGGCCGCAGACTCCCGCCATAGTCTTCGAGCTCTTGCGGCTGACAGCCAATGAGCAGAACCTGCGAGGGATATTTCCCCGTGAGCTGTGCCAGCGACAGAACCTCTTGAAAACCCGTCTGGTGCAGGCTCATCTTCTTGGCCCCCATGAAGCGCGGAACATCGTCGTCACGCACCAGCCGCAGCGTGCCCGGCGCGAGCCCGTAGTCGATGGCGTCGAAGATCAACAGCCGATCGGCTTCCTGGACATACGGCAACAGGTACAACCCCTGCGTGCCACCATCGATCACATGGACGTGGTCGGCAAAGGTGTAGCGTTGATGCAGCGCCTCGACACACCGCACCCCGAAACCTTCGTCGGCCCACAGCAGGTTTCCGATCCCCAGCACGACGATACGGTGTTGCGGGCTGTCCGACCCGGGGTGGCAAGTCGATGCGGGCGTCGCGAAGTCCATGGCGATCGTTACCCATCAGAAATCGATGGCAAGCGGTGCAAACCGGCGCTAGCTGCAGACGGATGCCATGGGGCATCAGTCCTTGAACGTGCGGTGGCCCGAGATCATCGTCGAGACGATCGACTGACGCCCCATGATGTCCTCGCGAATCGCCGCGTACACATGCAACATCACGAAGATGACCATCGCCCACATCCCCATCCGGTGCCACGTGTGCACATCCTGGCTTTGACCAAACAGCGGAATCACCCACCCGAACAGCCAGTCCTGCCACGAGCCAGCACCCGCGCCTTCGCTGTAGAGCGCAAAGCCGGTGACGATCATGAAAATCGACAGCATCAGGTAGCCGCTGAACATGGCCAGCCGCGCCAGTGGGTTGTGGCCAACGTACTGGTTGGGCCTGGGAATGATGAACAGGTACCACAGCAGCATCCTGAACACCTCGGTCCAATAGGCCTTCTGAAACAACGGCACCCAAAACAGCTCGCGCGCATGGTGGTTGCCAACCAGCGCCCAGTAGGCCCGGCCCAACAGCCCCACGGCCATGATGTAGCCGGCCGCAAAGTGGGCAAACCGGACATACCCCATCACATAGTGGTCGCTGGCTTCACCCGGCATGGTCGGCAGCGGCACACCAATGAAGTAGCCCGTGATGCACAACACGGTGATGGCGAAGGCATTGACCCAATGCCAGATGCGCACTGGCGCTTCATACACATACACCGACTTGGTGATCTGGCCATGCGAGACGGCTTCGGTGTCGGTCCCAGTGACATCGGCCAGGCGTTGCCGGGTCCGTTGGTCGGCAGGCAAGGTAGACATGGAGCACTCCTTCCTGTGCGAGGGGGAGGGGAAGCATCAGGCGGCCAACTGGCCGAACAGGTAGAGCCCTGCGGCGCCGACGGCAGCACCCAGCCCGCCCAGCACGGCGCCACGGCGCTCGGCCAGCCAGCGCTGGATGGCCAGGCCGACACCGACGCCGCTGATGTGCAGCACCGCGGTGGTCAGCATGAAGCCGGCGGCGTAACCCGCGAAGCCGGTTTCGGGCGTTTCGGCACCGTGGGCCAGACCGTGCAGCGACGAGGCGGCGGCGATCAGCCCCAGGCCCAGCGCCACCGGCATCGCGCGCTGGGCAACGACCAGCATCAGGCCGAACAGCACCACGCTCAGGGAGATGGCGTGCTCCAGGTACGGCACGGTGACACCGGCCGCGCCCAGGGCGGCGCTGATGACCAGCGCGAGCAGGAAGGTGGCCGGCCCCTGCCAGGCTTTGCCCTGCGGCAAGGCGGACACCGACCAGACGCCCACGGCCACCATGGCCAGCAGGTGATCCAGCCCGAACGGGTGCAGCAGACCCTCCATCAGGCTGTGGGTGCCGTGGCCGGTGTGAGCCTGCGCAACACCGGCCAGACTGACCAGCAGCACGGCGGCGGAGATTTGGCGGATGCTTGTGGCTTGCATGGGTTTCTCCTTCTGCGGGGACGTTCAGCGGACGGTGATCCTGGCCATCTCCTGACCGTCGGGGCTCATCACATGGGTAGAGCAGGCCAAGCAAGGATCGAAACTATGCAGCGTACGCAAAATCTCGAGAGGTTGTTCCGGATTGACCATCGGTGTGTTGAGCAAAGAGGCCTCGAAGGCCCCGATCTGACCCTTGACGTCTCGCGGTGAGCCGTTCCACGTGGTCGGTACCACGCATTGGTAGTTCTCGATCTTGCCGTCTTTGATCTTGATCCAGTGGCCCAACATGCCACGCGGCGCGGCCACGGTGCCCACGCCTTTGGCCTCTTTCGGCCACGTGGCTGGGTCCCATTTCTCGACGTTGGCGGTGCTCGTATCTCCGGCCTTGATGTTGGCGACCAGCTGCTTGAAATCGTCCATCATCATTTCAGCGCTGTATTGACTCTCCAGTGCGCGAGCCAATGTACGGCCGATGGTGGTGGGCAACAACTGCTTCAGGGTGTATTGCGTAGTTGGCAGACCCAACGCCTTGGGCAACGCGCTGTTGACCATCTCCGCGGAGTATTCCAGCTGCTCTTTGACGCGCTGGCAATATTTGTTCCCCCGCCGGGCGTGGGCATAAGCCAGAATGTAGCGCGACAGCGGCCCCACCTCCACCGCATGGCCACGCCAGCGTGGGGCCTTGATCCAAGAGTATTTCGCCGACTCGTCGACCCTCTCGATCTTCGTTCGCGACCCCTTGAAGTTGGGCCCCTCGGGTTTGAAGTCAGCCTCTGTCACACCGTCCCAGGGATGCAATCCCTTGGTCTCATCGGCGTACTTGTACCAGCTGTGGGCAACGAACTCCTGCACCTGCTCGGGATCACGCGGTTCGATCTCATGGATCTCGTCCCAATTGCCACCCAGAATCACCCCTCCAGGCAACTGTTGTGTGCTCGAATCGTAAGGCACCTTTTCGTAGGTGCCGTAGTCGGCGACGTTGGTCGCGGCCAGACCACCGCCATAGAGCCAGCCGGCCTGCTTGTACAGGGTGCCGATGGCCAGCACATCGGGGATGTAAACGTTATTGTTGAATTCGATCATCTCCTTGATGCGAGCCTCGACGAAGTTGAGACGCTCCATGTTGATGGGCGCACCGGATGCGAGATTGCCATCAATGTTGATAGCGCAAGGAACGCCACCCACCAAATAATTGGGATGGGGGTTTTTTCCGCCAAAAATGGTATGAACCTTGACCCACTCCTTCTGCAGATCCAGCGCTTCCAGGTAGTGGGTCACTGCCATCAAATTGGCTTCCGGCGGCAGCACATAGGCCTTGGACCCCCAATACCCATTGGCAAATGGCCCCAACTGCCCAGACTCGACGAATTTCTTGAGCCGATTCTGCACGTCGCGAAAATAGCCCGGGCTCGACAAGGGATGTGACGGCGAGACCAGCTGCTGCAATTCGCTGGTCTTCTTCGGGTCCGCTTTCAGAGCTGACACCACATCGACCCAGTCCAGTGCGTGCAGGTGATAGAAATGCACGGCGTGGTCGTGCACCTGCAACGTCTTGGCCATCATGTCGCGGATCAGATGGGCGTTGAGCGGGATGCGTATGCCCAACGCATCCTCCACGGCCCGCACCGAAGCCAGTGCGTGACACCCCGTGCACACCCCGCAAATGCGCTCAACAAAGGCCCACGCGTCGCGCGGATCTCGCCCTTTGAGGATGACCTCCAACCCGCGCCACATCGTGCCGGTCGAGACGGCGTTGCGGATCACATTGTTGGCGTCGACATTGACCTCGCACCGCAAATGTCCCTCGATACGGGTCACGGGATCGACGACGATGCGCCGACCGGCGTCGTCGAGCTTGAAGCCCTGAGTTTCGTATGCACCCATGATGTGGTCCTCTGTGCGTCACGCGTTGTGCTGGAATTTTTCTTTGGACGTGTCGCGCGCCCGTTTGGCCACCGAGATGGCAGCATGGGCGGCCACTGCTGCGCCTACGACCGCTGCGGCCGTGCCGCCGATCTGATCGGCATTGGCCTCGATGCCAAAGGCATGGATGTTGGTCAGGCGGTCGTAAAACGATCCCTTGTCCCAAAAACCGTCCTCCGAGCAGCCGATGCACCCGTGCCCGGCCTTGATCGGGAAGCTGGTGCCCTCGTTCCACTGCACCGTGGAGCAAGCGTTGTAGGTCGTCGGCCCCTTGCAGCCGACCTTGTACAGGCAGTACCCCTTGCGCGCGGACTCGTCGTCCCAGGCCTCGACGAACTGACCGGCGTCGAAGTGCGGTCGGCGGTAACACTTGTCGTGGATGCGTTGGCTGTAGAACATCTTGGGCCGGCCCTGGCGATCCAGTTCGGGGACGCGGTCAAACGTCAGCATGTAGGTGATCACGCCTGTCATCACCTCGGGAATGGGTGGACATCCCGGCACCTTGATGATGGGTTTGTCGGTGATGACTTTGTGAATCGGCGTGGCTTGGGTCGGGTTGGGCTTGGCGGCTTGTACGCAGCCCCAGGATGCACACGAACCCCAGGCGATGATGGCCTTGGCGTCTTTGGCGACGTGCTTAAGTTTCTCGATGAACGGCTTGCCCGACTGGATGCAGAACATGCCGCCTTCATTGAGCGGCGGGTTGCCCTCCACCGCCAGAATGTAGTTGCCCTTGTACCGGGTCATGACCTCTTCCAGAATGGCTTCGGCCTGATAGCCTGCTGCAGCCATTAGGGTGTCGTCATAGTCCAGGCTGATCATGGACAGCACGGGGATGTCCTGTTTTTTGTGTGTGGGGCGGTTTCTGAATCTGTCCTCGTGTCGTTCAGCGTGGTGCGAGGGTGAAGCGGTCGCCGTATAGTATCGCGAACTGGTTCATCGCCGATTTCCACTCCTTGCTCGCCCGCTTCCAGTCCGCGGTGATGTTGCGCAAGGCCAGCCAGATCAGCTTGGTGGCCGCCTCGTCGCTTGGGAAGTGCCCGCGGCTCTTGATGATCTTGCGTAACCGCGAATGCACGCTCTCGATGGCGTTGGTGGTGTAGATGATCCGCCGCACTTCGGGCGGGAACGCGAAGAACGGGATCACCCGGCTCCACGCCCGCCGCCAGGCCGCGACCACGGTCGGGAAGCGCTGGCCCCACGGCCCTGCCTCGAACGCGTCCAGCGCGCGCTCGGCGGCCTCCGCGCTCGGTGCGGTGTAGATCGGCTTGATCGCCGCGGCCAGCGCCTTACGGTCCTTCCAGCTCGCATAGTCGAGGCTGTTGCGGATCAGGTGCACGATGCAGGTCTGCAGGGTCGTGGCCGGAAACACCGCCTCCAGTGCCTCCGGCAGGCCCTTCAGGCCGTCGGCCACGCCGATCAGCAGGTCCGTGACCCCGCGGGTCTTGAGATCGTTGAACACCTTCATCCAGAACTTCGCGCCTTCGGTGTTCTCGATCCAAAGCCCCAGAATGTCGCGGGTCCCGTCCGGCAGCACGCCCAAGGCCAGATACACCGCCTTGTTGCGCACCACGCCGTCCTCGCGGATCTTCACCCGCAGGGCATCGAAGAACACCACCGGGTACATCGGCTCCAGCGGCCGGGCCTGCCAGGCCCCCACCTCGGCCATCACCGCGTCGGTGACGGCGCTGATGAACTCCGCTGACACCTCGATGGCGTACATCTCGGCCAGATGGCCCTGAATCTCGCGCACCGACATGCCGCGGGCATACATCGAGATGATCCGGTCGTCAAAGCCGGCAAACCGGCGCTCATGCTTCGGGATCAGCTGCGGTTCGAAGCTGCCGGCCCGGTCGCGGGGCACCTCGATCCGCAGCGGCCCGCCGTCGGTCAGCACGGTCTTGCCGCTGCGGCCGTTGCGATGGTTCCCGCAGCCGCCCTCGGGGCTGGCCAAGTGCACGCCCAGCTCAGCCCCCAAGGCGCGCTCGATCACGGCCTTCTTCAGCTTCTGGAACACGGCCTCGACGCCGGCGGCGTCCATCGGTCCGGGGATCAGCTTCTCAAGCAGCTCGTCGGGAAGAATGGCGTCCGGCTTCGCGGCGGGGGTGGTCTTCTTGCGTGGCATGGGGGCTCCTGGAAGTCGTCATGGTAGGCCCCTCACACAAAAATCCTGACACCCTCGACAGCACCACGTCCTTGGCCAGCGGGTGCGCCGAGCGGATGAACGACTCGGTACAGCACGTGCACTCCAGTCCATGCAACCACAGCACCGGCGTGCGCGGCTTGGTCTCCATGGCGTGGGCAATCTGCGGCACAAAGCTCGGCGCCAGCCCCAGCGAGGTGGCGGTGAGCGAGCAGTACTTCATGAAACTGCGTCGCGAGATGCCCTTGCGGCGCATGACTTCGTAGAACGTTTCCATGGCAGGGTGTCTCCAGGTGTTGGGGACCGCTGCGCCGTACACCTCGAACGGATGCAGCAGACATGCATCTGACCAGTTGCAAACCTTGGACCAGACCACGCCCGATTCGGGTAAACACTGATGCGCGTCTTTATGACGTTGTCATAACACACGTTTTTTTCTTGCCTCGAATACATGTGCTCTGACCCTGGCAACATACCGGATCACAACCGGTTATTGAAAATCCACCGTTAAAAACGCTTTGAAAACCAAGCTTCCACCATCAGCGCCCCGCCTGACACCCAGGTGACGGCGCTGACCCTACGGATTTCGATACCCTTGTCACCCCGCACCACCGCTGCCCGCAAACCCGATGTCCAGCCCCTACGTACCGCAAATCCACCGCTACCAAGCCTGGTTGCACGAACAGCGCGGCTTGGTCTTTGCCGACTACGACGCGCTGTGGCGCTGGTCGAGCACCGATCTGGCCGCCTTCTGGCAAAGCGTGTGGGACTACTTCGATCTGCAGTCGCCCACGTCGCACCGGGCGGTGCTGGAGGGCGACGTCATGCCGCACGTGCGCTGGTTCCCCGGCGCACAGGTCAACTACGCGCGGCAGGTGTTTCGCCACGTCGCGCGGGCCGAGGCCGCGGGGCAGCCCGCCATCATTGCCGAGGACGAACTGGGCCGCGTGCGCACGCTGGGTTGGCACGAACTGCAGCGCCAAGTGGCGGCGCTGGCGGTGGGGCTGCGCGCCCTGGGCGTGCAGCGCGGCGACCGCGTGGCGGCCTACCTGCCGAACCGCATCGAGACGGTGGTGGCCTTTTTGGCCTGCGCCAGCATCGGCGCCATCTGGAGCGTATGCGCGCCGGACATGGGCACGGCCGCGGTACTGGACCGTTTCCGGCAAATCGAGCCCACCGTGTTGATCGCCGCCGACGGTGTGCACTACGGTGGCCGGCCGCTGGACCGCAGCACCACGGTGCGCGAGCTGCGTGCGGGTTTGCCCACGCTGCAGCACGTGGTCACGTTGCGCACGCCCTATGCGGCCGAGCGTGTGGCCGACACGCACGACTTCACCGCGCTGGTGGACCGCGACGACGCGGCCGTACACGCTTTCGAGCCCGAATGGCTGGCCTTCGACCACCCGCTATGGATCGTCTACTCCAGCGGCACCACGGGCCTGCCCAAACCCATCGTGCATGGGCACGGGGGCATCGTGCTGACGTCGCTGGCACTGAAGACCCTGCACAACGACATCGGCCCCAGCTACGACGACAACAGCTTTGGCGAGCGCTTTCACTGGTACAGCTCCACCGGCTGGGTGATGTGGAACGCACAAGTCGCGGGGCTGCTGGGTGGCACCACGATCGTGCTCTACGACGGCAGCCCTGGCGGGCGCAAGGACGAGCCCGACTGGAGCGTGCTGTGGCGCTTTGCGGCACGGCACCGCGTCACCTTCTTCGGCGCCGGCGCGGCCCTTTATGGCAATGCGATGAAAACCGGCGTCGACCTGGCGGCGCTACAAGCCGCGGGATACGACCTGTCGGCGATCCGCGCGTTGGGCTCGACCGGCTCGCCGCTGCCGCCGGACGTGCAGCGCTGGGGCAGCGCGCAGTTCGAGCGCGTGCATGCGCTGGCAGGACGAAGCCGCGATCCCACAGCACTGCCTGGCGGTCCCGGGGGACCCGTCTGGTGGTGCAACATCTCTGGCGGCACTGACTTCTGCGGCGCGTTCATCGGCGGCCACCGTGGGCTGCCGCAGGTGCCAGGCCAGATGCAGTGCCGCCAACTCGGCTGCGCGGTCGAGGCGTGGGACGAGAACGGTCGCGCCGTCACCGGCCAAGTCGGCGAGCTGGTCTGCGTGCGCCCCATCCCCTCGATGCCGTTGTACTTTTGGAACGACGAAGGCCACGCGCGCTACCTGTCGAGCTACTTCGACACCTATCCTGGCGTATGGCGCCACGGCGACTGGCTGGAGGTACGGGCGGACGGCGGTTGCGTGATCTACGGTCGCTCGGACGCCACCCTCAACCGCCATGGCCTGCGTATGGGCACCAGCGAAATCTATGCCGCCGTGGAAGCCCTGCCCGAGGTGCTCGACAGCCTGGTCATCGATCTCGAATTCCTAGGGCGTGAGAGCTTCATGCCGCTGTTCGTGGTGCTGCGCCCGGGGCTGACGCTGGACGAGCCCCTGCGCGAGCGCATCCGCGACGCGATCCGGCGCGCGCTGTCACCACGCTTCGTCCCTGACGCCATCGAACAGGCGCCCGATATCCCGCGCACCCTCTCGGGCAAGAAGCAGGAGCTGCCGATCAAAAAGCTGCTACTCGGCCAGCCGCTGGAGCGGGTGCTCAACCGCGACGCGATGGCCAACCCGCAGTGCCTGGACTGGTACGTCGCCTACGCTGCCGAACGGTCAAAAAGCGCGGGCACAATGGCGGCATGAGCGACCACACCATCGAAGCCGAGCTGGACCAGGTCCGCACGCGGGGCCCGGTGCGCGACATCGTCATTCCCCCCTGCCCGGAACTGCTGCGCCGGCTGCAGGAGGCCACCGCCCGCGGCGAACCGGACCCGGCGGAGTTGGAGGCCATCGCCGCCAGTGACGTGGCCATGGCGGCCGCGCTGATCCGCCAGGCCAACAGCCCCCTGTACGGGCTACAGACGCCCGTGGTGACGGTGGGCCAGGCGCTGACCGTGCTGGGCATGCGCCCGGCGGTGCAACTGCTGCTCGGTTTTTTGACGCGGCAGGCGCTGCATGTGCAGTCGCCGGTACTCGCGCATTTTTGGGAAAGCTCGACGCGGCGCGCGATCGCCTGTGAACACATCGGCACCCAGCTCTACGACATGGACCCGGGACTGGCATATACCTTCGGGCTGTTTTGCCACGTCGGGATGCCGGTACTGCTGCGCGGCGTACGGGGCTACGCGGCCACCATCGCCGAGGCATTGGCCCGCAAGGACCGCACCTTTACCCAAACCGAAAACGCCAACCACCGCACCGATCACGCGGTGGTGGGCGCGATCGTTGCGCGCACGTGGCGGCTGCCCGCACCAGTGGCGGTGGCCATCCGGCTGCACCACGATTTCACCTGCCTGGGCGACATGCGCTACAGCGACACCGTGCGCCACCTGGTGGCCATGGCGCTGGTGGCCGACCACTTGGTGCAGCAACACGAAAACGTACCGCCATCGGCCGACTGGACGGCGCATGGCCCCGCGTGCCTGCAACACCTGCAGATCGGCGCGGCCGAAGTGGATCTGTGGGTCGACGCGCTGTACCCGGCATTCGAGGCGGTACAGGCGGCATAGCGGGCACAGTGGCCTGTCAGCGCCGACTGACCAGCACGATGCCCAGCGCCACCCCAGCCAGTGCCAACACGAGCTGTAGCGTCAACGGCTCGCCCAACAACAGCACGCCAAACACCAGCGCAAACAGCGGCGTCAGGAAGGTAAAGGTGGACAGCTGCGTCGCGGGATAGTGGCGCAGCATCCACATCCAGGCCAAGTAGCTGGCAAACGCCCCCACCGCGGTTTGCAGGAACACCGCCCCCCAGGCCAACGCAGAATAGTCCAGCGACCACGTCTCGCCCAGGGCCAGCGACAGCAGCGGGGCCGCCACGGCTGTGACACCCAGTTGGTAGAACAGGCATTTCTCCGCCGACACGGTGGCGATGCGCGTGGTGCGAATGGCCACCGTCGTCAAGCCCCAGAACAGTCCTGCGGCCAGCCCCATCGCGTCGCCGATCCATTGATCCGGCGTGCCGGGCCGCAACAGCGCCTCGCCAAACGCCGCGGCCACGGCCACGAATGCCAGGCACAGGCCGATCCACTGCGTGCGCCGCAGCGCCTCGGCGCGCACGAAACGCGGCACCAGCAGCGCTACCCAGAACGGGCTGGTGTAGAGAAAGACCGTCAACCGCGAGGCGTTGGTGTACTGCAGACCCAGGTAGATGAAGACGAACTCCGCCGCAAACAGCGTGCCCACCAGCAACCCACCGCGTAGCGAGCCGTCGTGCTCGAACAACGCCACCCCGCGCCAGCGGCACCACAGCCACAGCAGCGCCGTGGCACCCCACATGCGCATCGACGCCTGCCACAGCGGCGCCATCTCGCGCCCAGCAAACTTGATCAGGATCTGCTGAAACCCCCAAAACGCGCAACACGCGATGAGCAACGACACCGCGAGGGTGTCGAGCCGGGTCTTGCGCTGCGGTTGGGTGAGGACGGCGGTCGTCACGGCGAGAGATGGGTGTGGAAGCGCCCGCCATGGTACAGCAGCACCGGGGCGGCAGCGTCGTGGGCGCAACGCAGCACCTCGCCCACCCAAATCACGTGATCGCCCTCCGGGTAACGGCTGCGGCTGCGGCACTCGAACACCGCAGCCACCCCCGGCAACAACGGCACGCCGCCCAAGCCGGGCTGCCAGTCGACACCCGCCCAGCGGTCCACGTCACGGCTGGCGAAACGCTCCGCCAGCGCCTGTTGTTCCGCACTCAGCACGTGGATCGCGTAGTGCGACGCGCGCTCGAAGACCGGCAGCGCGCGCGAGCGCAGATCTTGGCTCCAGAGCACCAGCGGGGGCTCGAGCGAGACGGAATTGAAGGAACTGACGGTCAGGCCGACCGGTGCGCCGTCCGCCGCCCGGGTGGTGACGATGGTCACGCCGGTGGCAAAGCGCCCAAGAGCGGCCCGAAACCGCTCGGGCACAGGATCGAACATGGGACCCGATTGTGCCGCGCCGCACAACGGCGCACCGCCCGCTACCGCCATGCCCCCACCACCGGCGGTGGCGGCTGCAGGATCGCAAGGCGGCGCGCTCACGCCGCGGCCGAGGGAGCCGATGCTGCCGTCGCCGCTCGGCGACGGCTCTCGAAGCCGACGAAATCCATCGCCACGGCCGGCCGCTGGCCGCTCATGAGCTCGGCCAGCGCGCGCCCGGAGCCCGCGCCGTGCGTCCACCCCAGCGTGCCGTGGCCGGCGTTGATCCACAGCCGCTGCAGCGGCAAGCGGCCGATGAGCGGAATATTGGTCGGCGTGGCCGGGCGCAGGCCACACCAGAAATGCGGCTCGCCGCCTTGCTCGGGCGTGCGCGTGTCGGCCACGCCCGGAAACAGCTCTTCGATGCGCTGCAGCAGCATGTGGCAGCGCGCCCGCGCCACTGGCGTGTCCAAGCGCAGATCGAACCCCGCCAGCTCGATCGTCCCGGCCACACGCAACCGGTCGCCCAGGCGTGACATCGCGATCTTGCGTCCGTCGTCGAGCAGGCTGACCTGCGGCGCGCGCGCCGGATCGCGCAGCGCCAACGTGGCGCTGTAGCCCTTGCCCGGGTAAATGGGCACGCGAATGCCCACCGTCGCCAACAACGGCGTGGTGTATGAGCCACAGGCCACCACGAACGCATCGGCCTGCAGCGCGCGCACGGTGCCGTCCGCGCGGGCGCGCAAGTGCACCCGCTGGACCGCGCCGCCGACCACCTCCAGCCGCTCGATATCGTGGCCAAACAGCAATTCGGCCCCACGCTCGGCGCACCGGCGCGCCAGCGCCTGCGTGAACACGCGCGCATCGCCATGTTCGTCGGTCGGCGTGTAGGTGCCGCCCACCACCTGGTCGCCAGCGGCCCTCAGGGCCGGCTCGATACGCAGCAGCTCCTCGCGGCTGACGACGCGCCGCTGCACGCCGTGGCGGCGCATCAACTCCGCGGCCTGCGCCGCCTCCTCGAACGCGCGGGCGTCGGTGTAGACGTGCGCGATGCCGCGCTCGCTGCGCGGGTAGTCGATGCCGGCCTCGACGATCATGCGCTTGAGGGTGGCATGGCTGTACGCCCCCAGCGACACCAGCTGCGCCACGTTGCGCTCGAACGCACGGTCCGTGCACTGCCCCAGAAACTGCAACAACCAGCGCCACTGGGCCACGTCCCACTGGGGGCGCCACAACAACGGGGCTTGCTTGTCGAACATCCATTTGAGCGCCTTCAGCGGCGCTTGCCGGTTGGCCCACGGCTCGCAGTAGCTCACCGAAATCTGCGCCGCGTTGGCGTAACTCGTCTCCAGCGCCGCGTCGGGCTGGCGGTCCACCAGCACCACCTCGTGCCCGCGCTGCAGCAGGTGCCACGCCGTCGATGTGCCGATGATGCCGGCCCCCAAAACCACCACTCGCATCCGTCGTCTCCTGCGGCGGTCGCTGCGCGCCCGCGCGCGGCCCAAGCGACCCCCCAACATGGGCGCAAGTGTGCGCGAGCCCACGACAAAGATAAAGCATCATTCACCAAACGGCGGTAACATCAGCCCATCTAATGGAGCAACCATGAGCACCCCCTTCGACCCCGATGCGCTCGAATGCCTGGCGGCGATCGTCGAAGAGGGCGGCTTCGAGCGCGCCGCGCAGCGGCTGTCCATCACGCAGTCAGCCGTCTCGCAGCGGCTGCGCTCGCTGGAGGCGCAAGTCGGCACCGTGCTGCTGGTGCGCAGCCGCCCGCTCAAGCCCACGCCCGCAGGCCAGTTGCTGATCAAGCACGCCAAGATGATGCGCCTGCTGCGCGCGGACCTGGAGCACGACTTGCGCGAGCTAGCCCCGACGCTGGCGCATCGCGCGCGCGACGAAGGCCGCGTCTCGGTGGCGATCAACGCCGACAGCATCGCGAGCTGGGCGCTGCCCGCGGTCACGCCGCTGGTGCGCGATGGCGTACCGTTGGAAATCATCCACGACGACCAGGACTTCACGCACGAGTGGCTGCGCGAGGGGCAGGTCATGGGCTGCGTGACGTCGCTGGCGCAGCCACTGCGCGGCTGTCGGCTCGAGCCCCTGGGCCGGATGGCGTACGTGACCGTCGCCAGCCCGGCGTTCGCCGCCAGCGCGCTGCAGGGGCGGCTGACGCGCCACAACTTCCACCGCGTACCCTTCGTCGCCTTCAACCGCAAGGACGATCTGCAACGCGACTTTGTCTGCCAGACGTTTGGACTGACGCAAGTCGGGCTGCAGCAGTGCCACGTGCCGTCGTCCGAGGGGCAGGTGCGCGCCGCACTGGACGGTTGGGGCGTGACCGTGGTGCCCCGGCTGGTGGCGGGCCCGGCGCTGGCGGCGGGGACGTTGGTGGACGTGGCACCGGACAGCCATTACACGGTGCCGCTGTACTGGCACTGCTGGAACTTGGATTCGGACGTGCTGGCGCGACTGACTCGCGCGCTGCGCGAGGCGGCCGCACGGGCGCTGGAGCCGATGGCCGGCTGAGCTGGGGGCTTCGCAGCAGTGCCTCAGGCCCGACCCAAACCAGGGATGCCAGACCAGATTTCGTCGAGGTCCGGAATCTTCCATTGCGCCGGGTCTTCGCGCTGCACGATGGTGATGCGGCAGCCCGGCGCCGACAGGTCGATGCGCTCGGGCACGACCCGCTCCCCCGAGCGGGTCGACAGCACCGTCTTGACCACGGGCTTGAGCAGGCTGTCAGGCGACTGCTCGGTCACCACGGCCAAGCGCCCGTTGCTCAACAACACCAGCGACCCCGTGGGGTAAATACCGAGGCTGCGCACGAACGCCTGGAATACCCGCGTGTCGAAATGCCCTTGCCACGACGCCATGCGCTTGAGCGACTCGGCCGGGTCCCAGCCCGCCTTATACGGCCGGTTGGACGTGATCGCGTCATACACGTCGCACACCGCGCCCATGCGGGCCACGAGCGTGATCGCCTCACCGGCCAGTCCGTCGGGGTAGCCCTTGCCATCCATGCGCTCGTGGTGGTGCAGGCACACGTCCAGCGCCACGTCGTCCGTGATGCCCGCATCACGCAGCCGCTGCCAGCCACGGCGCGGGTGCTCACGCACGATGGCAAATTCGTCGTCCGTGAGCTTGCCAGGCTTGTTGAGGATCTCCAGCGGAATATCCATCTTGCCCACGTCGTGCAGCAGGCCAGCAAAGCCCGCCGCGCGCGCCTGCTCGTCCGGCAGGCCAAGCTGGCGCGCCAGCGCCACCATCAGCGCGCACACCGCCACCGAGTGCAGGTAGGTGTAGTCGTCGGCGGTCTTCAGACGCGCCAAACTGATGAGCGCCCCCCTGTTGCGCGTGACCGAGTCCGCAATGTCGGCCGCCACCGCCTGCATGACCTGGCGGTCGATCGCGCGCCCCATGCGCGCATCGCGGAACATGCTGGCCACCGCATCGCGGGCGCTGTGCAGCAATCGGTGCGCACGCTGCAGTTCGACATCGTGGGGGGTGGGAGCGAGGTCTGCGGGCCTCGGCGCCGCAACGGCAGCGGGCGACTCCACCTCGGCGGCGTCGGGCGCCTCGGCGGTCACCACGGCATCGTCGGCCACGTCTGCGCCCTGGGCCACGTCGATCCAGACCTCCCGCACGGCACTGGCGCGAATGCGGCGCAGATCCTCGGGATCGTCGAGCAAAAACCGGTTGCGCCAAAACGGATGATCCAGCCACGATCCGGCAAACCCGTGGATGAACATGCCCAGGCGGACGTCTTCGACGCGAATGCGCTTCAACATGGATGCCATACCCCGGCGCGCATTATCACCCGCCGCCGGCGGCCCCAGGCACCCGTGCGTGCGGGGGCGGCACGTCGATGAGCTTGGTCGGATCGAAGCCGGCCTGCTCGTCCTTGTCGGCATACCCCAGCGGCTGGGCCACCACCCGGCAGCGGCCCACGCGGTAGTCGTGTCGGCAGTGCAGGTGACCATGCAACCAGAGGTCCGCCTGCGCAAGCAGCTCGTCGAGCGCATTGCAAAACCCCGCCGTACCCGGCTGCAGGCCATAGCGGGGATCCGCGCTGCGCAGGGAAGGCGCAAAGTGCGTCACCACCACGGTGGGGCCATCGAACGGCGCGGCCAGCGCCGCGCGCAACCATGCTTGGCAGCGCAGGGCCTCCTCGCGCATGGCGGCGGCGTCGAACAAGCAACCGGCGCGTTGCGTGGCCATTTTGGTCAGGTAAAAATTGGCTGCTCGAAACGCGCGCTCGCGCTGCCGCAAGCGGTGGGCCTGCGCATCGGCGATCGGCCGTGGCCGCCCACGGCGCAGCAGCGGCACCTCGGCCAGCGCGTCGTAGTCGGCCCACAGCGTCGTGCCCACGAAGCGCACGCCGTCGATCACGGTCGCCTCGCGCTCCAGCCAAACAATGCCCAGCCGCTCGCAGGTGGCACGCAGCGCAGCGTGCGCTTCGTCCCAGTCCAGCCCGTCGTATTCGTGGTTGCCCGGCACGTACAGCACCGGGGTCGGCCAGGCACCATACTGCGGCAAGGGCGAAAAGGCGCGCAAACCCCAGTCGGGCACTGCCCACACCGAACCGTCGCTGCGGCGCTGGTACGAGCCGATGTCACCCGCCAGCACGAGCACGTCGGCACCGGGCGCCGGCATCGGCACGAAATCGGGGTTGACCTCCAGATGCAGGTCGGACAACAGTTGCAGGCGCATCAGCAGGCGTCCTCGTGGGGGGCCGCGGCGACCGCGCGCACCACCGCTTCGCGCAACCAGCGCTGGGCGCTGCCGACCTCGCGCGAGCGGTGCCACAGCATGTCCACGTGCACCGCCGGCACCTCGATCGGCAACGGCTGCACCGCCAGCTCGGCCGCCCGACCGGTGCTGCTCAGAAAGTGGCGCGGCAACACCGTCAGCAGGTCTGACGTCGCGACGACCTGCCCAGCGGTAAAAAATTGATTGACGGTCAGCACGATACGCCGGCGGCGCGAGCGCGCAGCCAGCGCCTCATCGACGAAACCGAACGGCCGCCCGGAAAAGCTCACCAGCAGGTGACGGGCCGCGCAATACGCGTCGAGCGTCAGCGGCCCCCGGGCCAGCGGATGCCCGCGGCGCATGACGACCACGTAGTGCCCCTCATACAGGCGCCGCGACAGAAAGCGCGGCGCCTGCTCCTGCAAGTGGGTGGCGCCCAGCTCCGCCAGCACGCCCGGAAAGTAGCCGATCGCCAGATCGACCCCACCGTCTTCCAACAGCGGGCGCGGATCGCGCGTCGTCAGGGGCAGCACGCGCAGGGTCACGCCCGGTGCCTCGCGGTCCAGGATCGCCACCAACCCCGGTGCAATCTTGGACGCGGTGGCGTCGGCCATGGCCAGTACGAACGTGTCCTGCGCGCGCGCGGGGTCGAACGCTCCCGGCGCCAGCGACTCGCGCAACCGCTGTAGCGCCTCGCGCACGGCTGGCCACAGCTGCAGCGCCAGCGGTGTGGGCTCGACCCCGTAGCCCGCACGCCGCACCAAGTCGTCGCCCAGCGCCTCGCGCAGGCGGCGCAAGGCGTGACTGACCGCCGGTTGCGACAGGGCCAGATTGTGCGCCGCCCGCGTCAGGTTGCGTTCGGCCATCACCTCGTCGAACACGCGCAGCAGGTTCAGGTCGAGCGTGCGGAAATTGAGTTCATTCATTCTTCGGATGAATGTATGACATTCCGAAAAATCAGTTGCCATCACTCCGGGAAAACCCTAGTATAGGGCCACATTTGCTGCAACGCAGCATTCACGGAGTCGACCATGAACCCCTCGCTGACCTCTACCTCTCCCTCGGCGGCCGGCGCGTCGCACGTCGATGCGGCGCGTCGGGCGGTGGCGCCGCGGGCGCTGGCCACGCTGCTGTTGGCCGCGGGCGTCGCCGCGCTGGCGGTGGTGACCGAACGCCTGATCGACACCTGGGCCGACGGGCATCTGCTGGCCGCCTGGGTTCTGATGTGGGCGGTGGTCTTTTTGGGCAGCCTGCTGCTGGCCAGCCCCGCGCGCCACGCTGCCCATCGCGCCATGGCAGCCCTCAACGCTTGGGCGCTGCGACGGGCGCGGGCACGCGCCGAGGCGCGCACGCAGGCATTGGCGCGGCACGATGCCCGTTTGCAGGCCGAGCTGGCCGCCATGCGCCTGCGCCAGGAAACCCCGGCGCAAGCCTGGGCCCGTGCGCTGGCGCCACTGGGGCCAGAAATCTCGCTCCCTACCCGGGAGCAGCACATCGGGGCCGCCAGCCCCCGCGGGCTGGCCGCCTTCCCGAGCGGGCAGCGCTACCGCCTGTTCTACGTCTGAACACCGCGACCGCGCCCGGCGCGGCCGCTCATCAGCCCAGCAGGCGCTGAGCCAGCTGGGCCTTCGTGTCAGCCAGTGCAGCCGGCAAGTGGTCTGCCAATTGGTCGAACAACGCCTGGTGCATGTCGAACTCGCGCACCCAGTGGTCGCGCTCGATTCGGGTGACGGCGTCAAAGCGGTCGCGCCCGAAGGCCAATCCGTCCCAGTGCATCTCGTCGTAGGTCGGGCTGATACCCAGCGCGTGCTCCACCCCCGGAGCGCGGCCCTCCAGGCGGTCGATCATCCAACGCAGCACGCGCATGTTCTCGCCGTAGCCAGGCCAGATGAAACGGCTATCGGCATCTTTGCGGAACCAGTTGACGCAGAAGATGCGCGGCAGCGCGTGGCCCCTCTGCTGCAACTGCCGCCCCATGTTCAGCCAGTGCTGGAAATAGTCGCCCATGTGGTAGCCACAGAAGGGCAGCATGGCAAACGGGTCGCGGCGCACCACGCCCTGCGCCCCGAAAGCCGCTGCCGTGGTCTCAGACCCCATGGTGGCCGCCATGTAGACACCCTCTTGCCAGCTGCGCGCCTCGGTCACCAGCGGTACCGTATCGGAGCGCCGCCCGCCGAAGATGAAAGCGTCGATCGGCACGCCCGACGGGTCGTCCCAATGCGCATCGAGTGCAGGGTTGTTGGTGGCGGCAACGGTGAAGCGGGCATTGGGATGCGCAGCCTTGCGGCCCGCTGCGCCGTCAGCGGGCGTCCAGTCGCGCCCCTGCCAGTCCCGGCAATGCGCCGGCGGCTCGCCCATGCCCTCCCACCACACGTCGCCGTCGTCGGTCAGCGCCACGTTGGTGAAGATGACGTCGCGCGTCAGACTCGCCATGCAGTTGGGATTGGTCAGCGTGTTGGTGCCGGGTGCGACACCAAAATAGCCCGCCTCCGGGTTGATCGCGTACAGGCGCCCGTCCGGCCCGGGCTTGATCCACGCGATGTCGTCACCGATGGTAGTCACCTTCCAGCCGTCGAAGCCCTGGGGCGGCACAAGCATGGCGAAGTTGGTCTTGCCGCAGGCGCTGGGGAAGGCGGCGGCAACGTGGTAGCGCTTGCCCTCGGGGCTGGTCACGCCCAGAATCAACATGTGCTCGGCGAGCCACCCTTGGTCGCGCCCCATGACGGAGGCGATACGCAGCGCCAGGCATTTTTTGCCCAGCAGCGCGTTGCCGCCATAGCCCGATCCGTAGGACCAGATCTCGCGCGTCTCGGGGTAGTGGACGATGTATTTGGTGGTCGGGTTGCAGGGCCACGGCACGTCGCGTTGCCCCGGCGCCAAGGGGGCGCCCACCGTGTGCATGCACGGCACGAAGTCGCCATCGCGGCCCAGCACGTCATAGACGGCGCGGCCCATGCGGGTCATGAGCCGCATGTTGACCACCACGTAGGGGCTGTCGGTGAGCTCGACGCCGATGTGGGCAATCGGCGAGCCCAGCGGCCCCATGCTGAACGGGATGACATACATCGTGCGGCCGCGCATGCAGCCATCGAACAGGCCAGGCTGGCCGTCGCGCCCGTGCTGCAGGATGGCGCGCATCTCGTCGGGGGCCATCCAGTGGTTGGTGGGGCCCGCGTCCTCGGGCCGCGCCGAGCAGATGAAGGTGCGGTCCTCGACCCGCGCCACGTCGGACGGATCGGTCCACGCCAGATAAGAGTTGGGGCGCTTGACGGGGTCGAGGCGCTTGAGCGTGCCGGCCGCGACCATCTGGTCGCACAGGCGGTCGTACTCGGCCTGACTGCCGTCACACCACTCGATGCGATCGGGCTTGCACAACGCGGCCATCTCGGCCACCCAGGCTATCAGGCGCGGATGTTGAACATACGCAGGAATATGCAACGGCAGGCCCTGCATCACGGGAGCATTCATGGAGGCAAACACCCATACTCACACGGTCTGGACCAAGGGCGCCGCTGCGCCCACGACCAGATCGCGGCAACCAGTGGACAAAGGCGGCCGATACGCGCACGCCGCCTGCGAACCCGCCCCGCCGCCCGCCACCGGGGATGCCGGTGGCAAACCAAGAACGGCGCGCCCACGGGTTGGCCTGGACGCGCATCGGCATGACGGGGTTGACGGCATTGTAGAAAGCGGGGCTGCACGGTGGCTGACTTTCGTCGCATGCGTCATGCAAAATTTGCATCGCATCATGACAGCCCCGTGACGTGGCGGCGGGCGGCCGAAAAACGAATCCCGCCGGACCGACGCCCGGCGGGACCGAAGAAGGAGGGGCTTGGCGAACGAGGCCCACCCAGGCACCGGCCCGGGCCAGGCCAGGTCGGTACCCGTCAGGCCATGACCACGGCGATGAAGGCCAACAAGAACATCAAAATGGCGCCGGCCACCGGGATCAGCCAGGGAATCACGTGAACGATCGCTTCGGCCGGATCGGCCGCGTCGGCAGTGTGCTCGGTGGAGGGGGCTTGCGCCATGGACGACTCCTGAACAGTGGCAGTGAAAGAAAACCCGTTGCTTGATTTTAGTCAAAATCCCCCCATGCGTCACCCCACCCCGCCCGCGACGACGCGCGCCGACGCCCTGCTGCTGGCCGCCGGCCGTGGCGAGCGCATGCGCCCGCTCACCGACACCTGCCCCAAACCGTTGTTGACCGTGCGCGGCCGGCCGCTGCTGGCCTGGCACCTGGACGCACTGGCCCGCGCGGGGGTATGGCAGGTGCTTATCAACACCGCCTGGCTGGGTGAGCGCATCCCAGCCGCCCTGGGTCACACCTATCGCAGCCCGTTCGGCCCGGTGACCCTGTCGTATTCGATGGAAGGTCGCGACTTCGGCCGTGCGCTGGAGACCGCTGGCGGCATCGCGCGCGCGCTGCCGCATCTCGAAGAGGTCTTCTGGCTGGCGGCGGGCGACGTGTTCATGCCCGACTTTCCGTTCGAGGCGGCGGCACGGCAACGCTTTGCCGCCAGCGACGCGCTGGCCCATCTGTGGCTGGTGCCCAACCCGCCGCACCATCCCCGGGGCGACTTTGGCCTGGATGCACAGGGGCGCGCGCTCGACCTGCCCGCCGACGACCCCCGCCCGCGCTGGACCTACTCCAGCGTGGCGCTGCTGCGGCGTGCGCTGTTTGCGCCGCCCTGGTGCGACATCCCGGCCGGCAACCCACAAGGCGTCAGCGCACCGCTGGCCACCGTCTTGCGGCGGGCCATGGCCGAGGGCCGCGTCACGGCCGAGGTCTGGAGCGGCACCTGGGCCGACGTGGGCACGCCCGAGCGCTTGGCGGCGCTCAACCGCGACGGCCTATCATCACCGCCATGACGACCCCCATTCCCCACCAAACCCTCTACGCCCAGCGGCGCGCACGCCTGGCCGCCCAGCTCGGTGATGGCGGCATCGCCATCATCCCCACCGCGCCGGAGCGCATCCGCAACCGCGACAGCGAATACCTGTTTCGCTTCGACAGCTATTTCTACTACCTGACGGGCTTTACCGAGCCGCGCGCCTGGCTGGTGCTGACCGCCGACGGCCACAGCACGCTCTTTTGCCAGCCCAAGGATTTGGAGCGCGAAATCTGGGACGGCTACCGCCTCGGGCCCGAGGCGGCCCCCGCCGCACTCGGCGTCGATGAGGCCTATCCCGTCGACGAACTGGACACCCGCCTGCCCCCGCTGCTGGAAAACCGCAGCAGCGTGTGGTATCCCTTTGCCACCCACGCCGGGCTGGAGACACGCATCGAGGGCTGGCTGCAGAAGGTGCGCGCGCGCGTGCGCTACGGCGTGCTGTGCCCGCAGGCGCTGCGCGACGCGTGCGCGCTGCTGGACGAGATGCGACTCATCAAGGACGCGCACGAGCTCGACGTCATGCGCCGCGCCGCACGCATCAGCGCGCACGCCCACGTCCGCGCCATGCAACGCTGCGCGGCCATGATCCGCGCCGGCGAGGACGTGCGCGAATACCACCTGGACGCCGAGCTGCTGCACGAATTTCGTCGCCACGGCTCGCAATACCCCGCTTACGGCAGCATCGTCGCTGCGGGTGCCAACGCCTGCGTGCTGCACTACCGCGCCGACGCAGCTCCGGTGCGCGCGGGCGAATTGGTGCTCATCGACGCCGGTTGCGAGCTCGACGGCTACGCCAGCGACATCACCCGCACCTTTCCGGCCAACGGACGCTTCACCGGCCCGCAGCGCGACTTGTACGAGCTGGTGCGCGCCGCGCAGCAAGCCGCCATCGACGCCACCCGGCCCGGTGCGCGCTTCGTCGACGCGCATGACGCGGCGGTCAAGGTGCTGGCCCAGGGCATGTTGGATCTGGGCTTGCTCGACCGCAACGACGTCGGTCACCTGGACGACGTGATCGAGCAGCGGCACTACTTTCGCTTCTACATGCACCGCACCGGCCACTGGCTGGGGCTGGACGTGCACGACGTCGGCAGCTACGTCGAGCCCAGCGAGGTCGGCCAGACCAGCGAGCGGCGGGACTCGCTCAGCGGCGAAATCATCCGCGACCGCCCCAGCCGCATCCTGCGCCCGGGCATGGTGCTGACCATCGAGCCCGGCCTGTACGTCAGCCCCTCCAGTGGCGCGCCCGCGCATTTTTGGAACCTGGGCATCCGCATCGAAGACGACGCGGTGGTCACCGACACCGGCTGCGAACTCATCACGCGCGACGTACCCGTCGAGCCGGACGCGATCGAGGCGCTGATGCGGGGGTGAGGGGCTGGCTTCAGATGACAGCACTCACCCCCCGCGCTGCCGCCAGGCGCGCGGGTTGCCTGCGCGCAGGCACGCGCGGCGGTAGGCCGCAAGGGTGGCGGCCGCGCGACCCAGTACCGTATCGGGGACAAAAGCGTCCTGCGCCGCAGTGACGGCGCCGCCGGCAGCGCGTGAGGCGTCGGCGCCAAAGGGCACACCGGTCAGCAACGCCATGCCGTCGGCGACATGGTCGACGGTCCAGATGTGAAAGCGCTGCGTCGCCACCGCTTCGCACACCTCGTCGGCCAACATCAGGTGGCGCCAGTTGCGCGCCGGGATGAGCACGCCCTGTGTGCCGTCAAGCCCGGCGGTGGCGCAGACTTTGAAAAATCCCTCGATCTTTTCGTTGACGCCGCCGATCGGCAGCACCTCGCCAAACGCATTGATCGCCCCGGTCACGGCAATGCCTTGGCGCAGCGGCAAACCGGACAACGACGACAGCAGGGCGTAGAACTCGGCGCACGACGCCGAGTCGCCCTCGATGCCGGCGTACTCCTGCTCGAACACGATGGAGGCGGTCAGCGCCAGCGGTGCCAGCGGCGCGAACAGGGCCGACAGATAGCTGTGCAGGACGAGCACCGCCTTGTCGTGGATGGGGCCAGACAGGGCCACCTCGCGCTCAATGTTGAGCAGGCCTTCGGTGCCGGGCACGGTGCGCGCGGCCACGCGGATCGGCAAGCCGAAGCGGTAGTCCCCGAGGTCGATGACGGACAGGCCGTTGAGCTGGCCCACGCGCGCACCGTACAGATGCACCAGACGGTCGCCATCGGCCACGGCTTCGCGCAGCCGCTGGTCGGGATAGTCGTGCCGATGGTTGCGCGCGGCGATCGCCGCCGCCACGTCGTCGCGCTCGACGCGCCGTGCGCCGCGGCGGCGTGCCAGCTCGGCCGCTTCGATGGCCAGCGCCTCGGTGCGTGCGAATGCCGCACTCTGGCGCGTGCGGTCCTCCGCCTCGCGGTGGCTGTCTTCGATGAGGCACGCCACCGCCGCCGCACCAAACGGCAGCAGCCCCAGCCGACGCGCCGTGTGGGCGATGAAAATCCCGGTGGCGCGCCAGGTGTCGGGGTTGGCGCTGAACGTCTCGGCAAAGTCCACCTTGATACGGAAATGCCGCGCGAACTCCGGGTCGACCTCCTGCAGCGCGTAGAACTGTTCGTTGGAGCCGATCAGTACCAATTTGACATCGACATCGACCGCCTCCGGCTCGAGCGAGGTGGTGGCCAGCGCTGAAAACATCGTCCCGGGCTCTTCGATCTGCAAGCGGCCGCTGCGCAGAAAACGCCGCAACTTCTCCCACACCAAATCATCGGCCAGCAAATCACGCAGGTGCAGCATCAAAAAGCCGCCGTGCGCGCGCAGCAGGCTGCCGGCGCGGATGCGCGAAAAATCGGTCACCAGCACATCGTTGTCGGTCTGGTACTCGATGCTGCCGAACAGCGGCCGGTACAGCGGGTTGTTCTCGATGATGACGGGGGCGCCCACCGTCTCGGCGTTGTCGACCACCAGATTGACGCGGTAGCGCTGCAACTGGCGCTCCAACGCCGCGCGGCGCTCGGCCTCCTCGTCGGCATCGGCAGGCTCGAACAGCGCCAGGTGTTCCAGCACATCCTGCTCCACCGCGTCCAGCCACTGCCCCAGCTTGCGCGTGTCTTTGAACTGTTTGCGCAAGCCTTGCCGGATGGCGTCGAGCTCGCGATCGAGCAGTGGCCGCACCGCCTGCCGACGCAACGCCTCCACCCCGTCACGCAGGGCACGCTCCAAGGGCGCCGTCACTTCCAGAAAACGCAGAATCTCGGCGCGCAACTCGCGTTCGCCCTCGTCGTAGGCGGCCCGTCGCTCGGGCTCGAGCGCGGCCATGGCCTCGGCGGTCAGCGGTTCGCCCTGATCGTCGATGAGGGTGAAGATGAGCTGCCCGCCCTCACGCCGCAGGGCGAAGTGCCGCGCCCGTGCGTAGGCAGACAGGGCCGCGAACGCCTCCGCCTCGCGATCGCTGTACGTCTTTTCCAGCGCCGACAGCGCGGCCTTGAAACTGGGCTCACTCAGCCGCTTGGGAATTTCGACCTGCAGCCGGCGACAAAACTCGGCCATGCGCTGGCGCAGCGCCCGCCCCTGACCCGCGGGCAGCCGCAGCGCCCGCGGCCGCTCGGGGGCGGCAAAGTGGTGCAGATAGCACAGGTCGGGGGGCACCGGTCGGCTGGCGGCGGCAGCACGCATCTCCTGCTCCAGCAGTGTCGAGCGCCCGGTGCCGATCTCGCCCAGCACGAACAGGTGGTAGTGCGGCTGGTCGATCGCCAGCCCAAAGCGGGCGGCGGTCTGGGCCCGCGCCTGCCCAATCCAGGGCAACGGCTCGTGCTCCAGCGCCGACGTGTCATCGAAGCCCAAACACGCCGGGTCGATGCGCAGGCGCAGCGCCTCGGGCGCCAAGCGCTGCGCACCCACGGGCGCCTGGGGCGTGTCGGTGGTCTCGTCGTGCCGGGGTATCTCTTGCATGCGCCCAGTCTAGCGCCGTTCATCGGCCGTGCCGGCAGCACGCCCGCCGCTGGAGAGCCGCCCACGCTACACTGCGGCGATGGATCCACAACCCCGCCCGCCCTTCCAGATGCTCGCCACCCCCGACTCGCCCCCCTTGGGCGACGAGGACTACCAGCGGCTGGAAACGATTTTGGACGACCTCGCCTCGCGCAGCGACGGCATCCCGCGCTCATGGGAGTACTGCGACGGCTTTCTGACAGCGCTGCTGTGCTGCCGTCGCTCGATCCCGCCGAGCGAGTATTTCCCGGTGCTGTTTGGCGGTGACGGCGCGGGCGGCCCAGGGTTCGGACAGGCGCAATTTCGCGACGAGGCACAGTTACAGGACTTCGTTGGGTTGTGGTTTCGGCGCTGGAACGAGGTGGCCGCCGCACTGCAAGCCCCCATCGAGTCGCTGGACGACGAGCGGGCGCTGGTGCCCTACCTCATCGACGTGCGCGCGGCGGTGGCCGCACTGCCCCCGGCGGAGCGCGAAGCGCTGACCGAACGCAGCGACGAAGTGCTGCCGGCGTTTAGCCAATACTGGGCTATCGGCTTTACCGACGTGGTGGAGGCTTGGCTCGACGACTGGCGCGCGCCGCGCGAGCGCGAGCTGGCCGAGGCCTGGGGCGACGCGCTCGACACCGTCTACGCGTTGACCGAGGACGACGCCGACCCGCCTGCCCTCAACCCGGGCAACGCCGACGGGCCGCCGACGGTGAGTGAGGCGCGCTGGGCGCTGTTTGGCGAGGCGCTGTGGGCGGTGTACGACCTGTACGACATCGCACGCGAGGTGGGGCCACCGATCGAGCCCATCCGCCGCGCCGTGACCCCCGGCCGCAACGACCCTTGCCCTTGCGGCAGCGGCAAGAAGTACAAGAAGTGTTGCGGCGCGGCGTGACGCCTTGCCGTCACGGACGCGCCCGGCCGGTCAGGCGCAGGCCCTGAGGCGCGCCAGCAGGCCCGCCAGGGCGTGCTCGGCCGCCGCGGCGCGCACGGCAGCGCGGTCGCCGTCGAAGCGCTGGCATTCGGCGTGCACCAGGCCGTCCACGCACCAGCCAAACCACACGGTACCCACCGGCTTGGCGGCGCTGCCGCCACTGGGGCCAGCGATGCCGGTGATGGCCAGCGCCACCCGCACGCCAGCCACGGCCGCGGCGCCATGCGCCATGGCGCGCGCCACGGGCTCGCTGACCGCGCCGTGGGCGGCCAGCAGATCGGGCGCCACGCCCAACTCGGCCACTTTGGCGGCGTTCGAGTAGGTGACGTAGCCACGCTCGAACCAGTCGCTCGAGCCCGGCAGCGCGGTGCAGCAGGCCGCCACCAGCCCACCCGTGCAGCTCTCGGCGCACACGAGGCGCTCGCCGCGCCCGAGCAGGGCTTGTGCCAGGTCGTGCAACAGCGGCCAGACCGCCGGTGGCACCCACAGCAGCCCGCTGCCGCCGCCGTCGGCGGGCACGGTAGCGCGGCAAGACCCTGGGTTCATCGCCTCAGCTCCCCCAGACGAAGCGCCACAACGCCACCACCAGGAGCGTGCAAAACGCGGCCACCAGGTCGTCGAACATCACGCCCCAGCCGCCGCGCCAGCCGCTGCCCTTGAACACCTGGTCGGCCCAGGCCACGGGGCCGGGCTTGGCGGCGTCGAAATATCGAAACAGCGCAAAGCACACCGCTTGCCCCCACAGGCTGGTGGGCGCGGCCATCCACAGCACCAGCCAGAACGCCACCACTTCGTCCACCACGACGAACGACGGGTCGGCGATGCCGCTGCGGCGCGCGGTCTGCGTGCTGGCCCACCAACCCACCAACACCCCCACACCGATGATCAGCGCCCAGCCACGGTCGCCCGGCGCGGCCAGCGCATCGATGAGCACGAATGCCGCCCACGCCCACAGCGTGCCCACGGTGCCAGGGGCGGTGCGCGACAGCCCGGCGCCAAACCCCATGGCGACGAGGTGCGACAGGCGCGCCCACATGAAGCGCGCACTGGCCACCGGCCAGGGCAGCGGCGCCGGCACTTCGACCACGTCCACCCGCTCGGGCTTCACCGGAACCACCCTTCGAATCCGTCCTCGGGCTCGAAACGCCCGTTGACCCACCGCAGCCGCGTCGGGCCCGGCAGCGCCCGCTCGCGCACCGGATGGCACGCGTCGCCGGGGTAGCAGATGGCACGCACCTCACCGTCACGAAACGTGTGCGGCAGGATACACGGCGGCGGGCGCTGGGCGGCTTCGGCCCAAGCGGAGGCCACACTCGCGTGCCGCGCGAGCTGCGCCAGGCTCATGAGTTGCGGCGGGATGAGGTCGATCTCCCGCGCCCAGTACCGCGCCAGCGCCTCGCGCGGGGTCATCCACGCGCTGTCGGTGGTCTCGTGGTCGTCGTGCTGCGCCCGGGCACCGTCGGGCAGGCGCGCCAGAAAGAAGCGCGTGTCGAAGCGTGGCGTGCCCACCGGCGGATCGAGCGGCGTGATCCAGCGCGACCACGGGCGCAGCGCCTGCGTGGCCAGCCGCACCCCGGCGCCCGCGAGCGCCGTGCGCCACGCGGTCGTCGCCGTCCGTGGCACCGCGTCGGCCCAGCGCGTGGGCGCATCCACCAGGGCCACGCCGGCTTCCTCCCACAGCTCGCGCGCAGCCGCCACGTACAGCGCCTGCGCCTGCGCCGGGGTCAAACCGGGCTCGCCCAGCCCCGCCACCAGCGCCTCGGGCGGCCGATCCAGCCACGGGGCCCAATCGGGGGCGGCATCATCGGCGTCGACCTTGCCACCCGGAAAGACGTATACGCCCCCCAGCACGCGGGCGTCGGCGTGGCGGCGCAGCAGGAGCACCTGCAACCCAGCGCCCGCTTCGCGCAGCAGCACGACGGAGGCGGATGCGCGCGGGGCAGCCACGGTACTGGGGATGGGCATCGGCGCGGAATCCGTCATGCCGACATGGTAGCGAAATGGTCGAAGCCGGCGAGCGACACCCCGGCGGGCAGATCGAACGGCCGCCCCGCGGCGTCGCACAGCTGCACGCGGGACGTGCCGTCGGTCAAGGGATGCGACGCAGGCGGGCCGGGCTCGATGCGGCCGATGCGCGCCACCGGCGTTTGCGCACGCGCAGCGGCGGCCTCGATGGCGGGGCGCTGGGCCGCCGGTGCGGTAAACACCAACTCATAATCATCCCCCCCGGCCAGGGCATAGTGCCAAGCCAGTGGCGCGGGCAAGCGGTGCAGCGCCGGGGCCAGGGCGGACTGCCACAAACCCGCCGCGTCGAGCCGCGCCACCACGCCCGAAGCGGCGCAGATGTGGCCCAGATCGGCCGCCAGCCCGTCGCTGACGTCGGCCGCGGCATGGATGAACCCACGCAAGGCCAACCCCAGCGCCACGCGCGGTGTGGGGCGCAGCAAGCGCTCGCGCGCGGCGTCGGCGTCTGGCCCCGAGAAGGACTGCTCGCCGCGCAGCAGGGCCAGCCCCAAGCGGGCCAGCCCCAGTGCGCCACTGACCCAAATCTCGTCGCCCGGTTGGGCACGGTGGCGCGCGCTGGCCTGCGGCGCGGGCACTTCGCCCAGCACGGTTACGCACAGCGTCAGCGGCCCGGCGGTGGTGTCGCCACCCACCAGCGGGCACCCATGCGCCTGCGCCAGCGCCAGAAAACCCCGCGCCAGCGCGGCCGACCACGCCTCAGTCGGCGCACCGGGCAGCGCCAGCGCCAGCGTGCACGCCAGCGGCCGCGCACCCATGGCCGCCAGGTCGCTCAAGTTGACCGCCAGTGCCTTGTGCCCCAGGTCTTCGGGATCGACGTCGGGCAAAAAATGCCGCCCCTGCACCAGCATGTCGCTGCTAACGGCCAGCGCCATGCCCGGCGTCGGCTGCAGCAGGGCCGCGTCATCGCCGTTGCCCAGCACCACATGCGGCGGCCAGGGGCCTGCGGGGCACCAGTGGCGCGCGATCCAGTCGAACTCACCGGCCATGGGCTACTCCCCACGCCCCCGGTGCGGCCCCCACAGCGGATCAGGGTTTTCACGCATGGCGGAGGTTTTACCACAACCCCCTCACCGATCGCTGCCACAATACGCGCCAGCACGATACCCCCCGCCCCTGCACTGCCAACCCACGCCATGCCTCACTACCGCATCGCCCCCTCCATCCTCTCGGCTGATTTCGCCCGCTTGGGTGAAGAAGTGCGCACCGTCATCGCCGCCGGCGCCGACTGGATCCACTTCGACGTGATGGACAACCACTACGTGCCCAACCTGACCATCGGGCCGGCGGTGGCGCAGGCGCTCAAGCCGCACTGCGTGGCGCCCGACGGCCGCCGTATCCCGCTGGACGTGCACCTGATGGTGCAGCCGGTGGACGCACTGGCGCAGATGTTTGCCGATGCGGGCGCGGACCTCATCAGCTTCCATCCCGACGCCAGCACGCACGTGCACCGCAGCATCCAGGCCATCCGCGCGCGCGGCTGTCAGGTGGGTCTGGTCTTCAACCCCGCCGCGCCGCTGGACGTGCTCGACTGGGTCATCGACGACATCGACCTCATCCTCATCATGAGCGTCAACCCGGGCTTTGGCGGTCAGAGCTTCATCGACAGCGCGCTGCGCAAGATCGAGCAGGCGCGCCGGCGCATCGACGCCTGCGGCAAGGACATCCGGCTGGAGGTGGACGGCGGCATCAAGGCCGACAACATCCGCCGCGTGGCCGACGCCGGAGCCGACACCTTCGTGGCGGGCAGCGCCATCTTTGGGCAGCCCGACTACCGCGCGGTGATCGAGCGCATGCGTGCGGCGCTTTCGGCCTGATCCGCCCGCGGCCTGCGCCTCGCCTGGACCCTCAACCCACGCGACCGCGTTGGGGTTTTCGACGACTCGCCGGCGTGCTTTTTTGGCCGATACTCAACCCATGCGCATCGACCCCTTTCAACCAGCCGTCGCGTTGTTGCAACGGCTGCCGATGACCCTGAAGATGCTCGGGATGGCGGGTGTGGTGGCGATTCCCCTGCTGGTCGTCGCCTGGCTGCTGTCGGCAGACGCCTGGCAACAGGCCCAGCGGGCCGCGCAGGCGGCGCAAGGGGCGGACCGGGTGCACGCCCTGCAACGTCTGTCCCGACAACTGCAGGAGTGGCGTGACACCGCACAGCCGATCGCCGGCGTGCCCGACGTCGCCGCTCGGCACGAGGCGGCGCAACGCGCGGTGGTCGAGGCGCTGCAGGCACTCGACGCGCCGATGCGGCAAGACAGTGCCGGCCTTGGCGGTGCATGGGCACCCGTGTTCGAGAGCGTGCAACAGCTCATGCAAGACGGCAAGCTGGCGCCGTCGGCTCGCCACGCGCAGGCCACGGCG
The DNA here is from genome assembly GCF_049728535.1 of Tepidimonas sp. HKU77. Lineage (NCBI taxonomy): Bacteria > Pseudomonadati > Pseudomonadota > Betaproteobacteria > Burkholderiales > Tepidimonas > Tepidimonas sp. HKU77. Next base: position 1,111,842 of record NZ_CP187300.1, read on the forward strand.
GCACTGGAGCGCCTGCAGCGGCTGTCCAACGCCGTCGCCGAAGGCTCGGGCCTGAGCCTGGATGCTGACCCGCTGGTCGTGCACCAAGTCGCGCTGGCCACCGACCTGCTGCCCGTGGCGCGCGAGACGGTGAGTTTCGTGCGCGGGCGCGCCAGCGTGCAGTTGGCCGACCCGAATGCGATGACCGATTCGGTCATCATCTCCGACATCGTGCGGCTGGCGGGCGAGGCCGCGCGCGTGCAGGCCCTGCTGCCCGCCATGCAAGAGCGCCTGGACAGCCTGCAGCGGCGCGGCATGGCGGCGCCCACCGAATGGGCCGCGTTTCGCACCGAGACCGACGAGTGGCTGCGCGCGGTGGACGCCCACCTGCGCACCGCGGCCATGACCATCGAGGCTCCCGCGTTTTTTCGATTGTCCGAGCGGGCAATCGCAGCGCAGATCGCGCTGGAAGACACCTTGCTGACGCAGGCCGAGGCACGGCTGACCGATCGGGCACGAGCGCTGCAACGGCGGCTGACATGGGTGGTGGCCGGATGCGCGGTCGTGCTGTTGGTGCTGGGCTACGGCATAGTGGCGTTTTACCGCGCCACCGTCGGGGGGCTTCAGCACCTGAATCAGGCCATCGACCGGGCGACCGAAGGCGACCTCACGGGCGACGCGGTGCTGCCGGGCAGCGACGAGATGGCCGACATGAGCCAGCGTCTGCGCAACATGCTGGCGCATTTGTCGGAATTGGTGGCCGACGTGCGCAGCGCCGCGGCGGTGCTGGGACACGTGGGGCTGCAACTCGTACAAGACAGCCAACAACTGGCCGACCGCACGCAGAGCCAGGCCGCGAGCCTAGAGCAAGCTACGGCCAACGTGCGCCAGGTGGCCGAAACGGTGAGCAGCAATGCCGAATCGGCGCAGGAAGTGCGGCGGTTGACCGCGGAACTCAACGCCGAAACCGAGCGCGCCGGCGAGCTGATGCAGCACACCGTCGGCGGACTGGGTTCGTTGCAGGCCACCTCGCAGCGCATGACCGAAATCATCGGCACCATCGACGGTATCGCCTTCCAGACCAACATCCTGGCGCTCAACGCAGCGGTGGAAGCCGCGCGCGCCGGAGAGGCGGGACGCGGCTTTGCCGTCGTGGCCAGCGAAGTCCGTCGCTTGGCGCAACGCAGCCAAGAGGCTGCCAACGAAGTGCGCCAGCTCATCGCCGAGTCAGCCGAGCGCGTACAGGGCACGGTGACCGAGATTCGCACCGTCAGCGACGCGATGGGCAAGCTGGTGCAAGGCATTCGCGACATCGCAGCGCGCATCGGTACCATGGCCGATGCCAGCCGGCAGCAAAGCACCGCCCTGGCCGAAGTGGTGGCGGCGGTGGGTGACCTGGACAAGGTGACCTACGAGAACTCGGCCATGGTCGAGCGCACGACGCACCGTGCCAACCGACTCATGGAGCGCACGCGCGATCTGGACGAAGCGGTGCACCACATGAAGCTGCGCCAGGGCACCGCTGACGAGGCGTACGAGTTGGTGCAAAAAGCCCTGGCCCACATTCAGGCAGTCGGCTACGATCAAGCGGCACGAGACATGCAAAACCGCGAAGGCCCCTTCGTCGATCGGGATCTGTATATCTTCGTGCTCGACCGCGAGGGCACCTACCGCGTCATGGGGCTGGATCCGGCGAAGGTGGGCACGCGCGTGCACGACGCACCGGGCATCGATGCCGACGCCTTCATGGCCGACGTCTTGCACCGCGTCGAGCAAGGGGGCGGCTGGGTCGAGTACAACATCATCAATCCGGTCACCGGACAAGTGCGGGCGAAATCGTCTTTCGTCGCGCCGCTGCCCAATGGCCTCATCATCGGCTGTGGCGCGTACCGTAGCGCCATGAAATCGACCGCCGAGCGCCAGCGCACGTCGCTGGGTGACTGACCCCGCGGGCAGTGGGCCGCCCGCGCGTGCGGCACAATCGCGGCTTCGTCATTGAATCGCTCTGTCCGTCTCCGTGGTCCCGGATCGCGCACCCCCTCATCCCGAACGCATGCAGCCCGCAGAGCGCCGCGCCAGCCTGGCGCTGGCGGGCATTTTTGCGCTGCGCATGCTCGGGCTGTTTTTGGTGCTGCCGGTCTTCGCGCTGGAAGCGGCCCGGCTGCCCGGGGGCGACGATCCGGCGCGCGTCGGGCTGGCCATGGGTGTGTACGGTTTGGCTCAGGCGTTGCTGCAAATCCCGCTGGGCATGGCGTCGGACCGTTACGGACGCAAGCGAGTCATCCTCATGGGATTGGCGTTGTTCGCCCTGGGCAGTGCGTGGGCGGCGTTGGCCACCAGAATCGAGACGCTGATCCTGGCGCGCGCACTGCAGGGCGCGGGCGCCATCTCGGCTGCCGTGACCGCGCTGCTGGCCGATTTGACGCGCGACACCGTGCGCACCAAGGCGATGGCGCTGGTGGGCGTGAGCATCGCCGCGGTGTTTGCGCTGTCGCTGGTCGTCGCGCCGCCGCTGGCGGCGGCCATCGGGCTGTCGGGCTTGTTCTGGGTGACGGGTGTGCTCGCGCTGGTGGGCATGGCGGTCGTGGCCTGGGTGGTGCCGGCAGAGCCGGCACGCCCCGTCGGCCCCGATCGCGCCGGGTTGCGCGACGTGCTGCGTGACCCCAATCTGCTGCGGCTCGACGTGGGCGTGCTGGTGCTGCACACGGTGCAAATGGCGATGTGGATCGCCGTCCCCGGTTTATTGCTGGGCGCTGGTTTGCCCAAGGCCCACCACTGGCAGGTCTATTTGCCGGCGCTGCTCGTGTCGTTCCTGGTCATGGGCGGCTTGCTGTTTCGTCTGGAGCGCCGGGGGTACCTCACCGCCGTGTTACGCGGTGCCATCGCGCTGCTGCTGGTGGCGCAGCTGGGGCTGACATGGGTGGCACACGCGGAGGTCGCGAGTGTGCTCACGCTGGGCGCATGCCTCGTGGTGTTTTTTCTGGGCTTCAACACGCTGGAAGCCAGCCAACCCAGCCTGACGTCGCGGCTTGCGCCCGCCCATGCGCGCGGCGCGGCACTCGGCGTGTACAACACGCTGCAGTCGATGGGGCTGTTTGCCGGTGGCGCCGTGGGCGGCTGGCTGCAATCACAATGGGGCCCCAGCGGTGTGATGCTTGCTGGCGCGGGTTGCTGCGCGCTGTGGCTGACCATCAGCTGGGGGCTGCGCGCGCCGGCGCCCAAGCCGGTGGCGGTCCAGTCGTCTTGAAGGCAGGAAAGCTGTGCCTCCCCGCATCGGGGGATGGTCGGCACCAGCGAATCAGGCACAATCGACGACATCGACGGTCACCCCTACGCAAGGACACCCCATGGCATCGGTCAATAAAGTCATCCTGGTCGGCAATTGCGGCCGCGACCCCGAGATTCGCTACCTCCCCTCCGGCCAACCCGTGGCCAGCGTCAGCATCGCCACCTCCAGCCGCCGCAAGGACCGCAACACCGGCGAGATGGTCGAAGACACCCAATGGCACCGCGTCACGTTTTATGACCGCTTGGCCGAGATCGCGGGTGAATACCTCAAAAAAGGCCGCTCCGTTTATGTCGAGGGACGGCTCAAGTACGGCAAATACACGGGACAAGACGGCATCGAGCGAAACACGGTCGACATCATCGCCACCGAGCTGCAACTGCTGGGCAACCGCGAAGGGCTGGGCGCCCCCGCCGACGAGGGCGGCATCGCGCCCCGGGCGGCCGCACCGGCACGCGCGGCGGCGGCATCCGCACCCGCCGCCGGGCGGCCGGCTGCCCCCACCACCCCGGCGCCCGCAGCCAGCGGCTTCGAGGATATGGACGACGATATTCCTTTCTAGGAATATCCAACGGGGGCGTTGGCATGATGCCCCTGTCTGGCTGCGCTTCACTTGACCAGCGGCCGGACATGGCTGAAGCCGCCATCGACCGGCAGCACATGGCCGGTGATACGGCTGGCAGCGTCTGACAGCAGCCAGGCCATGGCTTGCGCGACCTGATCGGGTGTTTGCACGCCGCCGAGCGGATATTGCTTGCCCGCGCCTTCACGCATCGCCGGGACTTTGAGCATGCCCGCCGTCATCGGCGTGTCGGTCATGCCCGGCGCCACCGCGTTGACCCGTAGCCCCAGCCCCGCATAGGTGGCCGCGGCGCTGCGCACCAGCCCTTCGACCCCGGCCTTGGCCGCAGCGATCGCCTCGTGGTTGGCGACACCAATGCCAGCGACCACCGAACTCACCAGCACGGCGGCACCCAGCGCCTGCGCTGCGCGGCGCGACTCGATCCACGCTTCAGTCATGGAATAGCTCTCCAGTGGTGGGGCTGCTCGCCGAATGGCGACGAACCTGGGCCCAGTACGCCGAAAACGATCGGCAGCGCACGGCGGGCTCGGGCCAGGGGACCGGCGGTGGTGGCAACTTGAGGGCCGCCCAGGCCGGCGCGCTCAGGTGCGCGTCATGCCAGCCGCGCACGCTGCGGGCGGCCTGCAAGGCCTCGACCAGCTCGGCGGCCGGCGCGAACCAGCGCAGCGCCGCGATACGGTGCAAACGGGTCGAGACGAAGGCCCAGCGCCGTTGCGACCACGGCCAGCGCGCATGCCAGTCGGCGTCGAGCACGGCCACGGGCAGGCAACCCGCCGGTGGGTCGGCCAGCGACCACGGGTGGACCAGCCAGACGTTCTGCCCCGCGATCGTAGCCGGGTCGGGCGCACCGTAGCCGCCTTCGAGCGGGTACGGGAAACGAGGCGGCTCCGACACTCTCGGGTGCGCGCCGGGCTCAGGCGGCAGCGCCGTGCCGCTGCGGGCCAAGGTGTCGAGCACGGCGTAGGACTGGTCGATGGCGGTACCGACGCTGTGCCAGTCTGGCGTCGCGTATTTGGCCACATTGTCGGCGTTGAACAGATAGGGCTTGGCGCTCGCCGTGCCTGCCACCCATTGCCAGGAGAGATGGTTGCTGCCCAAATCGCCGTCGAGCAGGTGCGCGACCATCCAGTCGGCACCCGCGCGCCAGTGCACTTTGCGAATGTGCACGAGGTAGGACGCCAGCCACATCCGCGTGTGGTTGTGCAGATAGCCGGTCGCGTAGAGCGTGCGCGCCGCCTGGTCGATGACCGGCACGCCGGTGGCACCGGCCCGCACGTCTTCGGGCACGGCGGTGCCATACGCGGCATCGGGCAAGGGGCCGGGGTGCAGCGATTCCAGAATGCGCTCGCCGTCGTGCCGCCAGGCATGGCGGAAGAAGGCGCGCCAGCCCAGCTCATGCATCAGCTTGTGGGTCAGCGGCAGGCGATGCGCGGTGCGCAGCGTGTCGACCACCTCGGCCAGCGCCAGCAGTCCGTGCGTCAGGTATGGCGACAGCCGGGTGACCGCGCCGTTCAAATGGTTGCGGCTGCGCGCATAGTCAGCGGGGCGCACCGCGGCAAGCCGCGCGCGGGCCGCCTCGACCGTGGGCGGGAAGTCACGCGGGACAGCGGGCATTGCGGCAGACGGCATGCCCTGGATTGTCGCGCGGTGCGATTGCCCCTAGAGCGGCTGCAGCCAGACCACGCCCGCTCGACCAGCGGGTCTGACAGCCCTCTGTCAGCGCTGTCATGACAAATCGCGTGCCGTTGGTCGAGGGTGGCGCCGGAATGATCACAAGCGACTGATTTACAAGAATTTTTAACCGTTGGCACAGACCGGCACGCCTTTTGCGTTCGTGTCATGCAAGGTGGTGTAGTCAGCTACAGCACCAGCTTTCGGTCAAGGAGCATCCATGGACATGATCGGCCTTTATCCCACGTGGTTCGAGCCAGGGCTGGGCAGCGGTTGGATCGTCGGCATCATCGCCACCGCGCACGTGTTGTTCTCACACACATCGGTTGGCGCCGCGATCTTTTTCGCCTGACTGGCCAACTACGCCTATCGGCACGACAAGCCGCAGTATCTGGAGTTTGTCCGACGCTACGGCTTGTTCCTGCTGGTCTTTAGCTACGTGCTGGGCTCCATCACCCGGCCTGGCATCTGGTACTCCACCACCGTGGCGAGCCCGCGTGGCATCTCGGCCCTGATCCACACATTCGTCTGGATGTGGGCCACCGAGTGGGTGGTCTTCGTCATCGAGGTGGTGGGCGTGTACATGCTGGTCTACCTCGTGGGTCGCGTGGATTGCCAAACCCACACCCGCATCGCGTTGGTGTTCGGCCTGGCGTCTTACACCACGATGCTCATCATCGTGGGCATCCTCAGCTCCATGATGTGGCCGGGCAAGGCCGAATGGGCCACAACCGGCGGTGTGCTCAACGCCTTTTACGGTGGCAACACGTTCGCACAGCTGGGCATGCGAGCTCCCTTCATGTTCGCAATCACCGCGGTGGTGGACGGCATCGTGACGGCGCGCTTCGAGGATGCGCAGCTCAAGCGTGACATCGCCCGCAAACTCTCGGTGCTCGGCATCGTGGCGACGCTGGCCGGCGCAGCCATGCTGCAGTGGTACCTGGCCACGCTGCCCGAGTCGGCCGGGGTGGTGCTGGAAAACCGCCTGCCGGAACACTTTCCGCTGGCCATGGCGGTGGCCGTGGGCGCGGCGCTCGTGTACTTCTTGGTGACGTATGTGCAGCCCCGCGCGCTGGTGTCGTCGGTCGCCGCGGCCATGACGGTGGTCATCCTGGTGGCGGGCTTGTGGCCCGAAGAAGTCGCGCGCGAATCGTTGCGCAAACCTTGGGTGGCCGGCCAGTATGTGTACTCCAACCAGGTGGTGGGCGCGGATGTGCCCAGCGTGGGCGTGCGCTCGGAAATCCCCACCATCGAGGCGCACGGTTTTCTCAAGACGCACATCTTCGTGCCCGAGAAACTGCGCACCATCGACGACGGCAACCGGGTGGAAGCGGGTCGCCTGTTGGCACTGACGACCTGCGCCAACTGCCATTCGCTGACCGCTACCGGGATGCGCCCATTGCAGCGCTACTTCGGGCCCGGCCACAGCGAGCGCGACGTGGCCGAGTATCTGCAAGCCGCGCTGGCGGGCGGCAACACGCTGTACATGCCGCAAATCCCGCTCAACGACGACCAAGCGCGCGCCCTGGCCGCTTGGATTCTGAGCACGATGTCCGGACAGGGCGCTGCGCAGGCCGCAGCCCAACCCACGATCCGCACGGAGTGACGCCATGACACCCGAAATGCTATATGCCCTTCGTGACCAAGCGGGCGTTCCCGCGCACCCACTGATCTTTCTGGTGCTGGGGGTGCTGACCTTTGCGCTGCACATGGTGGCCGTACAAGTGATGTTGGGCGCCAGTGCGCTGACGCTGCGCGGTGCGATCAGTACCGATGCCTCTTGGCGCCGCCTGGCCGCCGCCATGTTGACTACCGCCAAGATCGCTGTGTCGGTGGCCATCGTGCTGGGCGTGGCGCCACTGCTGTTCGTGCAGGTCATCTACGACCCGTTCTGGTACACCTCCAACGTGCTGTCGGCCTGGTGGGTGATGGGCTTCATCGGCTTGCTCATCGTGGGCTACATCGCGATGTACGCTTTCTATTGGAAGAACCCCGATCTGGCGCAGATGGGGGGGCGCTCGACGGGATGGATGGTGCTGTCGGTGCTGGCGCTGCTGGGGGTGGGCTTCATCGTGCACAGCCTGACGTACCAGGCGCTGTTTCCCCAGCAATGGATGACGTGGTACGCCCCCGGAGGCACGGTGGATCCGAGCGGGCGTTCGTTGCACCTGTGGCACCTGCCGCGCTTTGGCTTCTTCATCGCGCTGTCCGCACCGGTGGCGGGGGCGTGGCTGCTGGCCTATCGTCGCTACCTGCAAGGCGCGCAGGAGCCAGATACGGGCTACCTCGCGTTCCTGCTTCAGCTGGGGCAGCGCATGATGCGGGTCGGTGCTGCCGTTGCGGGTGCGCTGGGAGCGCTGTGGATGGCGACGCTGCCCCCGGAGATGGCGTGGTTTGCCACGTCGCCGTGGATGGGCGTCGGCGCACTGGCCGTGCTGGCGTTGCTGCTGCTGCCAACGCTGCTGCGTACGCAGCTCGACGGTGGCTGGAGGGGTTACACCGCGTTCGGGGTGGCGACCCTGGCCCTGATCGCGCTGGCCAGCGCGCGCGAAGCGCTGTGCTACTTCACGCTCACCGGTGCCCATGGCTACGACGCGCTGGACTACCGCGTGCAAATGGACTGGTACAGCACAGTGCTGTTCTTCTTCACCTTCGCCGCATTGGGCGGGGCCGCGCTGGGTTATTTCCTGACCGTGGCCTGGCAGGCCGGGCAGCACCGCGGGCCCCAACCGTACACGCCCCCTGCCGCCGTCACGCGTCTGGGTACCTGGACCATCGGCCTGCTGGTCGCGTGGACGCTGGCCTATTTCGGCGTGGGCTTGTGGGTGTGGCTGCGCTGATCCTGACGGAGGTAGACAGATGAATACGCCCCTCAATACCAGTCAACGCGCCCGCCGCTTGGAAGCCATCGCGGTCGCACTCGGGATCGTGGTCGTGACCGCCGGCGCAGGCGGAGTCTCGCTCATCGCTCGCGCGACCGCCACCGCGGCCTCCGCGGCAGAGCTGTCCGCGCAGGCTACCGCCGCGGGCGCTTCCCCCGCTGCGGCGACCAATACGGGTAGCACCCCAGTCGCTCCTCCCGAGCCGTCACCCGCACTCAACCCCCAGCCGGTGCCGGCCGACGTCATGGCCCACACCTGTGCGGCCTGCCATGGCACCCACGGCCAGCTGGGGGACGAGTATTTCAAACCACTGGCGGGCATGCCGGTGGAGCAATTCGTGCGCACCATGATCGATTTTCGCGAGGGTCGGCGCCCTTCGACCCTGATGGGCCACGTCGCGCGGGGCTTCACCAACGCCGATATCGAGGCGATGGCGCAATGGTTCGCCGCGCAACCACCCGCCCCCTTGGCCGCGCGCGCCGACAAAGGAGCCGCATCATGAACCATCCCGAATCCCTGTCCAGCCCCCAGCGGCGCGCCTGGCTGGGGCACATGCTGGGCCTGTTGGCCGCGTGCTCGGCACCGAGTCTGGCCTTTGCCCAAGAGCGCGCCCATGTCGTGGTGGTCGGTGGCGGTGTGGGAGGTGCCACCACGGCCAAGTATCTCAAGCTGTTCAACCCCGCGCTGCGCGTCACCCTCATCGAGCGCCACCCCGTCTACATCCGCCCTTACGGATCGTCGGAGGTGCTCAACGGCCACGTCACCATGGCCGACCTGGAGGTCCGCTACGACACGCTGCGCGAGCGCTACGGCATCGAGATCGTCATCGACACCGTCACCGGGCTCGACGCAGCGGCGCGCGTGGTCACCACCGCCGGGCGGCGGCGCATCGGCTACGACCGCCTGGTCGTCTCGCCCGGCATCGAACTGTTGTACGACGCGTACCCGGGCTACTCCGAAGCCGTGGCGCGTACTGCGGTGCCCTCGGGCTGGATCCCGGGCGAGCAGACCGCGCTGCTGGCACGCCAACTGCAAGGCATGCGCCCGGGTGGCGTGTTTGTGCTGGCCGCACCCCCCAACCCCTACCGCTGCCCGCCGGGTCCGTACGAGCGCGCCGCGCTCATGACCGAATGGTTCATGACGCACAACCCCACGGCCAAGGTCATCATCGTCGACCCGAAAGACGCCTTCGTCACCGACGAAACGATGATGTTGGGCTGGAACCGGCTCTACCGCTTCAACCTGCCCGACGATTACGCCAAGCGCATGGCCACCAAGGTGGAAATCCAGCGACACCCCGGCCCCGGCATGCTGACCTGGGTGCGTGGCAAGGAAGGGGGCCGCCCGCTGCGCATCGACGGGCGGCGCATGCGCATCGAAACCGAGGGCGAGACCATCCAGGCCGACGTCATCAATGTCATTCCCCCGATGCGCGCGGGCAAGTTGGCCGCCACGCTGGGCTTGACCGACGGCAGCGGCTTTTGCCCCGTCGATCGGCGCACCTTCGCCTCGACCATGGTGCCGCAGGTGCACGTCATCGGCGACGCCAGCATCGCCGACGCCATGCCCAAGAGCGGCTTTTCGGCCAACACGCAGGCCAAGGTGGTGGCCCGCGCCATCGTCGAGGAGCTGGCCGGCCGCCCCGCCCCCGAGCCGCTGTGGGAAAACACCTGCTACGCCCTGGCCGGCAAAGACTATGGCCTGTTCGTGGCCGATGTGTTCAAGATCGTGGACGGCAAGATCGCCCGCATCAACGGCGCATCGCGCTATCTGCCGCTGGATGCGTCACCGATGCAGATCAAGCTCGGCGCGCGCTACCAGCAGGCGTGGCTGTGCACCTTCACCCAAGACTGCTTTGCCTGATGGAGTCTGCCATGACCACCCGATACATCCGCTCGTGGGTCGGTTTGGCCGCCGATCTGGCCGCTTGGTTGCCCATCGCTGCCCTGGCCAGTGCGCCGGCGCCGGCACCTGCGCCCGCATGGACGCCCGCCAGCCTGCGCGCCGCGCTGGCCGAACTGCCATCCGGGGACACCCAGCGGGGGCGCCGCGTGCACGAGGAGCTGTTTTGCGCCTCCTGTCACGGTGGGCAGGGCCAGGCGCCAACGTTCAACTGGCCGCACACCGCCAGCCAACGCGCCACCTACACCGCCAAGATGCTGCTGGATTACCAGCGCGGCCTGCGCCGGGACAACCGTGGCGCGCAACTGATGCACGACGTGGCGGTGGCCATGACGCCGCAGCAAATCGCCGACGTGGCGGCGTACTACGCCAGCCTGCCCGCCCCGCACGATGCCGTCACGCCGCGCCCCGGCGCGGCCAGTGCCGAAGCGGAACAGGCGGCGCTTCGCTTGGTCACGAAAGGCGACCCCGCGCGCCTAATCACACCGTGCGCGAGCTGTCACGGAGTCAAGGGCCAGGGCGGCAAGTGGGAAGCCCCCGCGCTGGCCGGTCAAAACCCGCTGTACTTCGTGCGCACCATGCTCGACTACCACGGCGGGCAGCGCACCAACGACGCGGCCAAAGGCATGCGGGTGTTCGCACAGCGCCTGACCGCCACCGAAATCGACGCGCTAGCGCGCTACTACGCCGACCTGCCTCGGCAGCGTTGAGGAGACACGCGCGGGGATGCGGCTTAGCTGCAGCCGTTGTGCCGCTTCCACATCTCCTCGTGACCGATGGCCTTGGCAAAGGCTGGCACTTCGCAGCGCTGGCGCTCCGCGGCCGAGGACGCGCCGGGCGTGGGCTGCAAGCCCATCTCCAGCGTGGCCATCTCGTCGAAACCTTGCAGCGGGCCGGTGCGGTCGACCCAGTTTTTGGCGGCGACCGTCAGGCCCGCGAAGGCCACCAGCACCAGCGCCTGGGGCAGCGACAAGCCCCACCCCCGCGCCGAGGCGGGCACTTCGCACACGCCGCCCGGGCATAGCTGAGCCTTTTCGCGGTGGAATACGTTGTAGAGCCGACAGCCCAGGCAAATGCCAAAGGCGGTTTCGAAAAACATCAGCAACAGACAAGCACCGCAGATGAGCATATTGGCCGGCCCCATGTAGCGGTTGAGCACCATGAGGTACAGCATGGCCAGGCCCAATAGCAGCCCCAAACCCCACGCAAACCGTTTTTGCGCCGCGCCCACCCACTCTGGCGTCTGGTGGCGCACGATCCAGCCGCCCACGATCATGCTGGGCGACCAACGCGGGCTGAGCACGCGCAGCGTCATGTCCACCAAAAACACCACGATGAACCACCGGGTGTACTGAAAGTTGCCCAGCAGAAACGAGTGCATGAACGACACCACGGCCGGGAAGAACAGCAGCCCGGCCGCAGCGCGCACCTGGCGCTCGTTGACCACGGGCACGGGATAGCCATCGACCACCTCACCAAACGCCAACCAACGGTTGATCGCAACACCCTGCGTTTTGATACGGATGGGGGTTTATAGCGCAATCGCGGGCGTTGTACCATCGGGCCCCGCCCTGAGGTCTATCCGAGCTCATGGTCGATCACGGCCGGTCGCTGCCGCCGGTCGACGCCAAACCCAGTGCCTTGAGTTTGCGGTAGAGCGTGCGCTCGCTCATCCCCAGCTGGCGCGCCAGCTCCGCGCGCGTGCCGCGGTGGCGCTGCACGGCTTCGCGCAGCGCCTGGGCCTCGCGCGTGCGCCAAGCGGTCGCCACGGGCGTGTCACCAGGGGCCACGACATCGGCCGCCGTTGGAGGGGCGAGCACTGGCTCGCGCCGCAGACCGATGCGGCCGGCGTCGATCGCTTCGCGCACGGTGTCGGCATCCAGCACCGGCTGGTCGCTCAGCAAGACGGCCCGCTCTAGCACGTTGCGCAGCTCGCGCACATTGCCGGGATAGTCGTAGGCCATCAGCGCCTGCAACGCCGCCGGAGCCAGCGTGCGCGGGCGCTGGGGATCGATGCGCTGCAGCAAGGCTTCGGCCAGCAGCGGCAGGTCCGCGCGGCGTTCGCGCAGGGGCGGCAAGTGGACCGGGAAGGTCGCGAGCCGGTAATACAAGTCCTCGCGAAACCGCCCTTGTCGCACCATCGAGACCAAATCGCGGTGCGTGGCCGCCACCACGCGAATATCGGCGTGGCGAATCTCGTTGCTGCCCACCCGCCGGTACGTGCCCGCCTCCAGCAGACGCAGCAGCTTGACCTGCATGGACAGCGGAATGTCACCCACCTCATCCAGAAACAGGGTGCCTCCGCTGGCGGCCTCGACCAAACCGGCACGCGCACCGCTGGCACCGGTGAACGCGCCGCGCTCATGCCCAAACAGCTCTGACTCAAACAGGCTCTCGGGGAGACTCGAGCATTCCACGGGCACCAACGCCTTGCCCGCGCGGGGACTGGCTTCATGGATGGCGCGCGCCACCATCTCCTTGCCCGTCCCCGACTCGCCCAGCAGCAGCACACTGGCGCGCGAGGGAGCCACGCGTGCCACCAGCGCCAACATGCGCTGGAACGTGGGCGAACGCCCAATCAAGCCCTGACGATCGGGCCGCCCGTGTGCGCCGGGCAAGGTCTCCATCTTTTCGACGAAGTACGCCGGTGCGCCGCCCTCACCCGGCAATGGCGTGAGCTCGATGTTGACATACTCCTCACCCACCGGCGTGTGATGCAGGTGCAAAACGTGCTCGCGTTGGCCCGACTGGCGCGCACGCGCCAGGGGACAGGTTTCGCCTGCCTGATCGCAGGGCACGGAGAAGTGATGCGACACCTCGTAGCAGCGTCGTCCCACCACACTGTGCTGCGAGCCGAAGGCGCGTCGGTACGCCTCGTTGGCCGCCAAGATGCGGTACTCGGCATCGAACAAGATGTGCGGCTCGGAAAGGTTTTCGAGATACGCCGTCAGTAGGCTCAAAGGTTTCATGACGCGAAGGACTGGCGCCTGGCGGTGACATTGAGCTGCCATTTTCTGTCACACGTGACAGACCCGGTGCGCCCGGGGGGTTTTCTGTGCGAGGGTTTACCCGCGGGCGGAGCCGGTACACCCGCCACGGTGATGGCTGGCACGGTTTTTGTTACGGACCAAGAGGAGAAAACGATCACGGCAGAACCATGAACCCGACACCGACCCTCACGGAGCCAGGCCCTGCCCACTTGGCGCGCGACGTCAATGCGATCCGGTCAACGGCACCCGGCTCGCCGGTGGGGATGCGGCGGCAGGGGGCTGACCATGCTGTTTCGGATCTTGCACGACGAAGCCAGCGGGGTGCTCAGCTACTTGCTGGGCGACGAGGCGACGCGCGAGGCCGTGCTGATCGATCCGCGCAGCAGCGACCGCGTCGTGCTGGACGCCGTGCTGCACGCCGAGCGGCTGAAGTTGCGCTGGATCTTGCGCACCCACGACCACGAGGGCGCGCAACCACACGAAGCGCGCCGCCTGCTGGCGTGGCGGGTACCGCTGGTACAAGGGCGCGAGCGAACCGGGGTGACCGTCCCTAGCGCGACGCCTATCTGGCGCGCATGGCCGCGAAAGTGCGTGGCGTCGGCAGCGCAGGCAACGGCCGCTCGGTCGCTTCGGCCCGGTGAATGATGGCGCCGCCCAGGCACACGTCGCCGTCGTACAGCACGGCACTTTGCCCCGGCGTGACGGCCCATTGCGGCTCGTCGAAGGCCAGGCGCACCCCCTCCGGGGTCAGCGCCAGCTCGCACGCGGCGTCCACTTGGCGGTAGCGCGTCTTGGCACGGTAGCGCCCCGAGGCGGGCGGCTCACCCGCGATCCAGCTCACGTCTTGCGCCAGCAGCCAGCGCGAGAGCAACCACGGGTGGTCGTGCCCCTGCACGGCCCACAGTGTATTCGTGGTGGGCTGCTTGCGCGCGACGAACCACGGCGCATGCTCCCCTGGCCCACGGCCCGCCGCGTCGCCTTTGACCCCGCCGATGCCCAGCCCCTGTCGCTGGCCCAAGGTATAAAAGCTCAGGCCCACATGGCGGCCCACCTCGCGCCCGTGCTCGTCCACGATCGGGCCAGGCGTGGCCGCGAGATAGCGTTGCAGGAAAGCCCGAAACGGCCGCTCGCCGATGAAGCAAATGCCCGTCGAGTCTTTCTTTTTGGCGTTGGGCAAGCCAATGTCGGCGGCGATGCGGCGCACCTCGGTCTTGCGCAATTCGCCCACTGGGAAGACGGTGCGAGCCAGCTGGCTCTGCTCGAGGCGGTGCAGGAAGTAGCTCTGGTCCTTGGTGGGGTCGACACCCTTGAGCAGCTCGTAGCGGCCCGTGGCATCGTTGAAGCGCACGCGCGCGTAGTGGCCGGTGGCGATCTTGTCCGCCCCGAGCCGCATCGCATGGTCCAGAAACGCCTTGAACTTGATCTCGGCGTTGCACAAGATGTCTGGGTTTGGCGTGCGCCCGGCCTCATACTCGCGCAAGAATTCCGCAAAGACGCGGTCCTTGTACTCGGCCGCAAAGTTGACGTGCTCGACGTCGATGCCGATCACATCCGCCACGCTGGCCGCGTCGAGCCAGTCCTGTCGGCTGGAGCAGTACTCGCTGTCGTCGTCATCTTCCCAGTTCTTCATGAAGATGCCGACTACCTCGTGGCCCTGCTGCTTGAGCAAGTAGGCACTGACGGCCGAGTCCACCCCGCCCGAAAGCCCGACGACGATACGTTGCTTGATCATGGCCCGATTATCGGGCCCCAAAGATCAGCCGTTCCCTCCGTGAGGTATTGTCATTGCGAATGATTTGCATTACGATCGGTGGTCGGCTCGTGGTGAGTCGCAAGGAGCCCCCATGGAATGGCAGACTGAACCCCTCGAACCCCTGCTGGCTGGAACGCTGGCCCTGCTCCATTTGCACGCGACGAGCGATCTCGATCGTCCCGTGTGTCCCAGGGCCGCCTTCAAGCTGGCACACAATCTGCACCGGCTGGCCAACCACCCGGCATGGAGCGACGCCATGGCCACGGTGCTGGCACGCCTGTCAGGCGCTTGGCGCGAGCGCGCCCATCAAGCCGCGATCGCGGGCGATGCCGACGGGCCGTCGGGGCGTGATGGCCCCCTGTATCACTGACGTAGCGCAACACCTTGGGAAACGGCGATGGAATGGATGGAAGAATACACAGCGGTCTGCCGCGAGTGGGCACGCGCGCAACGCCTCACCGAAATCTGTCAACGTCAGTGGTTGGCAGAGCGCATGGCTTTGGAGTCGGAATTGCTGCGGCTTCGGGGTGCGCTGCTGGTGTTGCGCACCGCTTGGCTGTGGGGGCTGAAGCCACAAGGGTCCTGCTGGCCGCGCCAACACCATGCCACGAGCGCGGCGCCAACATCTGACCGCACCGACCGTCTATCGGCTACCGCGATCGCACAGCGCGCGCTGTGCCAAGCCGGATGCCAAGGCCACGGCCACACGTGGCTAGGCGATGATGGTCGGTGCCGCCTTCTAGGCACGCCTTGCGACGGAGTCACCGCCAACGCCGCCCTTACGACGGCTCGCCCATGAGGCTTTGCAGGTAGTTGGGCAATCCTACCTTCTCGATCAGCTCGAGCTGGGTTTCCAGGAAATCGATGTGCTCTTCCGTATCTTCGAGAATGCCCTGCAACACATCACGGGAAACGAAGTCACGCGCGGCTTCGCAGGTCGCAATACCATCTTTGATGGTTTGCTGCGCCGCACGCTCCAATGCCAGGTCAGCCTGCAAGATCTCAGGTACGGTCTCACCCACCTGAAGCTTGCCCAAATCCTGCAAATTGGGCAGCCCGTCGAGCATGAAGATGCGCGCCATGAGTCGGTCGGCGTGCTTCATCTCGCCGATCGATTCCGAATACTCTTTCTTGGCCAGCTTGGTCAAGCCCCAGTGGTCGAGCATCCGGTAATGCACGAAATACTGGTTGATGGCGGTCAGTTCGTTTTTGAGCTGGGCTTGCAGTGCAGCCAGTACGTCGGGCGAGCCTTTCACGGGGTTGTGCCTTTCATTGACGGGTAACGGTAACCTGATCATGTTACACGCTCTACACGCTCGGCGCACAGCGTTCGGGAACCTGCACCCTCTCGAGGCTGCCCACCCACGGGCACGTCTGCACCCTCAGAGAGCAACGCCCAGCGCGGCGGGCGCTGCGGCGCCCCCCACGCCAGGCCCGGCGCCGAGTAAGCGCTGCGAACAGCGCGCCTGCGCCCAGATGTCGCGCGCGCACGCTTCGCAGCGCCCGCAACAGGTCGCCACCCCGTGCTCGAATTGCAAATCCTCGAACGCTTGTCCTTGCCGTGCGGCGGCACGGATGGTGCGGTCGCTGACGCGATGACAGATGCAGACAATCATGGCCAACGGTGCAAAGTGGTCGTTACGTCAATGATACTGATTCCCATTTGATGTGTAAAGGGTGGGTGCTCGCGGGCGTTGATAATGGATCCCTGTGCCAACCGCACCCGCTCGGACCCATCAGCCGCCCCCATGGAACTCTCCACCTGGCTCGCCCTCTTCGCCGCCTCCTGGGCCATCAGCCTGTCGCCGGGCGCCGGTGCCGTCGCGGCGATGAGCGCGGGGCTCAATCACGGCTTTCGGCGTGGCTACCTGACCACGATCGGGCTGGTGGCGGGCATCTGGACCCAGCTCGCCGTCGTCGGTGCCGGGCTGGGCGCGGTGGTAGCCGCTTCCAGCACGGCGTTCCAGGTCGTCAAGTGGGTGGGGGTGGCTTATTTGGTATGGCTGGGTGTGCAGCAGTGGCGTGCGCCCGCGCGCCCGTTGACGGCGGCAGCGGGTGCAGCGCCCGTGCGCGCGCGCGACGCCATTGTGCGCGGCTGGATGGTCAACGCCGTCAACCCCAAGGGCACGGTCTTTCTGCTGGCCGTGGTGCCGCAGTTTCTCGACCCCCATGCGCCACTCCTGTGGCAATACGTCATCGTCGGCTTGACGTTGGGCTTTACCGACTTGGTGGTCATGGGCGGCTACACGGCCCTCGCCGCGCGGCTGCTGGCGTCGCTGAAGTCGCCCGCATACATGCGGGCGCTCAACCACGTGTTTGGCTCGCTGTTCGTGGCCGCCGGGGCATGGCTGGCGGCGTTCAAGCGCGGGGTCTGAAAACGCTGGTTGGTTCGCTCAGCCCCGCACCTCGCCCTCGCCGAGCACGACGTATTTGAGCGACGTCAGCCCCGCGACACCCACGGGGCCGCGGGCGTGGAATTTGTCGGTGCTGATGCCGATTTCCGCACCCAGCCCGTACTCGAAGCCGTCGGCAAAGCGGGTGCTGGTGTTGACCATGACGCTGCTGGAGTCCACCTCGCGCAAGAAGCGCTGGGCGTGGCGGTGGTCGGTGGTCAGAATCGCGTCCGTGTGGTGACTGCCGTAGCGGTTGATCCAGTCGATGGCCTCATCCAACCCCGCCACCACTTTGACGCTGATGATGGGGGCGAGGTATTCGGTGGACCAATCTTCCTCGGTGGCATCGACCACATGCGCCCCCGGCACCGCCGCCAGCAGGGCTTTGGCTTCGGGGCAGCACCGCATCTCGACCCCTTTGGCGGCAAAGACGGCACCGATGCGCGGCAAAAACGCCGCCGCCACCCCGCGCGCCACCAGCAGGCTCTCGGTCGCGTTGCACGGGCTGTACTTTTGCGTCTTGGCGTTGTCGGTGACTTTGACCGCGAGGTCGAGATCGCACGGGTCGTCCACGTAGGTGTGGCAGTTGCCGTCTAGGTGCTTGATGACGGGCACCTTGGCCTCGCGGCTGATGCGCTCGATGAGGCCCTTGCCCCCACGCGGGATGATGACGTCCACGTACTGCGGCATGGCGATCAGGTGACCCACGGCCTCGCGGTCGGTGGTGGGCACGAGCTGCACCGCCTCGCTGGGCAGTCCGGCGTCGCGCAGCGCCTGCTGTACCAGAGCTGCCAGCGCCTGGTTGGACGCGATCGCCTCCGACCCCCCGCGCAAAATGCAGGCGTTGCCGCTCTTGATCGACAGCGACGCCGCTTCGATGGTCACGTTGGGGCGGCTCTCGTAGATCATGCCAAAGACGCCGATGGGCACGCGCATCTGCCCAACCCGAATGCCGCTAGGCTGCTGCTGCAGGCCGATGACCTCGCCAATGATGTCGGGCATGGCGGCCAATTGCTCGCAGCCTTGGGCGCAGGTCTCGATGACTTTGGGCGTCAGGCGCAGGCGGTCCACCATCGGTTCGGCCAGGCCGCTGGCGCGGGCGCGCTCGACGTCCTGGGCGTTGGCGGCTTGCAGCGCGTCAACGTTGGCGCGCAACAGCGCCGCCAAACCCCGCAAAGCGGCGTTTTTGTGCGCCGTGCTGGCCCGGGCCATCACGGCCGAAGCGGCGCGGGCCTGCCGGCCCAGCCCTTGCATCAAGTCGGAAACGGACAGCGTGTTCATGAGCGCGATTGTCGCACCACGCCGCGCGTCGCGCCCGCGCCGCCGCACGCCCGTGACGGGGGCGGCGTTGGCGCACAATCACGGGCATCGACCCGCCTCCCAAGCTATGACGACCTACCTCTGGACCCCTCCGCCCGTGGCCGCGCTGGCTGTGCAGGGCAACGCTGCGCGCCTGCCGGTCAACCGCCTGTTCTTCGTCGGGCGTAACTACCACGCCCACGCCCGCGAGATGGGCGTGACCATCGACAAGACCACGGCGCGACCGTTTTATTTCACCAAATCGCCCGCGCACCTGCTGGCGTCGGGGGCGGTGTTGCCCTACCCGCCACAGACGCACGACTTCCACCACGAGGTCGAACTGGTAGCGGTGTTGGGCCGTGGCGGGTTCGGCGTCGCCGCCGAGCAAGCGCACGAGTTGATCTACGGCTATGCCGTGGGGCTGGACATGACGCGTCGCGACGTGCAGCAGCGCCTGCGCGACAAAAGCCACCCCTGGTGCCTGGGCAAGGACGTGGAGGGCAGCGCCGTCTGCGGCGCGGTACGGCCGATGCCGGGCACCGTGCTGACGGGCGGCGAGATCGCGCTCGAGGTCAACGGCGTCGTGCGCCAGCGCGCCGACCTGGGCGATCTGATCTGGAACCTGCGCGAGCTGATCGCGGACCTGTCGCAGTTCTACCACCTGCAACCCGGGGACGTGATCTACACCGGCACACCGGAAGGCGTGGGCCCGGTGCAGCCCGGCGACCGGCTGCACGGCCGCGTGCAGGGGGTGGGCGAGGTGGCGCTGACCCTCGGCCCGGTGCGCCAGCCCACCGGGGTCGACCCGGCCCCACGCGCGGCGTCGGCGGTCCTGCCCGGTCGCCTCGCGGCGCTCGATTACCTGGGTCGTATGCTGTCGCTGGCGGAGCGGCGCGGCAGCACCGTCACGGTGATGGTGGTCGCTATCGATGACGTGGCGGGCGACCGTACCCATGACGCGACCGACGCCGAGCGGCTGATCGCCCAGCGGCTGGCGTCGCGCCTGCGCACCCACGAATTGCTCGCCCACTGGGAGCCGGGGCAGTTCCTCGTCGTGCTGCCGGACGCGGACACCGCCAGCGCGCTGGTGCTGGCCAGTGACCTGCGCCAGTGCGCCGCTGCAGCCGAGGCGACCGGGCCATCGCCGCAGCCGCGCAGCGTGAGCATCGGGCTGCACAGCCGTCGCCCCACCCCGGACCAAGACCTGCGTGAACTGGCCGCCGAGATGGTGGTCGCGGCGCAGCGCGTGCTGGAGGTCACTCAGGCCAACGGCCCCGGGCGCATCGAAATCGAACCTTGAGCCGCCGCTTCAGCGCAGGGCCGCGGCCCACTGCACCAGCGCATCCAGCGCGGCGCGGCCGGCGCGCGCATTGGGGTGGTTGACGATGGCGACCAGCACGCGGCGCTGACCGTCGGCCCCGTGCACATACCCAGCGAGCGCCTGCACGTCGGCCAGACTGCCGGTTTTCAGGTGCGCCACGCCGCGGCCCATGGCGCTGCGCCGCAGCGTGCCATCCACGCCCGCGATGGGCAGGGACGCCATCAGCTCGGGCATCCAGGGGCTGGCGTACACCCACTGCAGCAGTCGCGCCAGCGCCAACGCCGTGGCGCGCGCCTCGCGGCTCAGGCCCGCCCCGTTGTCGATCTGGGGCGGCGGCACATCGGGGCCGATACGGGTGCGCCACCAGTCGCGCAGCACGGAGCGGGCGGCCTCGAACGTGGCGGGCGCGGTCGGCCCTTGGGCATTCGCCCCCTCAGGCCCCACTCCCTGGGTGGCCGTCGCGGCGGCCAGCGTCAGCAGCAACTGCTGCGCCATCACGTTGTTGCTGAACTTGTTGATATCACGCACCACATCGGCGAGCGGCTGCGATTCGAACACCAGGCGCGGCGTCAACCCAGCGGGAACCGTGCCCTCACGCACGCGCCCCTCCAGCCCACCCCCCAATTGGGCCCACATGCCCGCCACGGCACGCGCGGCAAAGCGCTCCGGCTCGGGGTGGGCGAGCGGCCAGATGCGCTCGCCGCAAGCCAGCGGGTAACGCCCCGCGAAGCGCGGACGGCGCGCGTCGGACCAATCCGCCTGCAATGCTGCGCGCCAGTCACCGCACGGCCCATCGGCCAACGGCACCGTGCCCGGCACGGTCACCTCGGCCAAGGGGGGATCGGCCTGCACGCGCGCCACGCCCGCGGCCGCATCGGGCACGAAGGTCCACACCTGCGTCCGAAAATTGACCAGCAGCGCGTCCGGCGCGGCGTTGTAGGGGCGCAGCGGCTCGCCGTCGAACGCGGCTGGGTCGTGCGGCGGCAGCGCGAACGCGCTGCGATCCAGCACGATGTCGCCGCCGATGTGCCGAATCCCCAACCCCTGCACCCGCCGCAGCAGCAGCCACAGGCGCTCCGTCACCAGCTTGGGGTCACCCTCGCCGCGCAGATACAGCGATCCCGCCAATACCCCGTCGCGCACCGGCCCGTCGGTATAGACCGCCGTGCGCCAGGTGTATGCGGGCCCCAGCCAATCGAGTGCTGCAGCGGTGGTCACCAGCTTCATGACCGAGGCGGGGTTCATCGGCGCCTCGGCTCGGTGCGCGAGGTACGTCTTCCCTCCCGGCACCGCATCGGCCACCACGACCGCCAGCGCCGCCGGCGGCACCCCGGCGCGCTCGAGCGCCTGCTGGACGGCGGGGGGCAGGACTTGGGCCGCGGCTTGCACGCCTGCTGCGGCCAGCAGTAGTGCCCCCGCAGCGCGCACGCGGCAGCCCGAACCCAGACATGACCATCGATACCGATCGAACACCACGCCCCAGAAACGCATCCCCGCTTCCTCTCAAAAAGGCCGGCACCGCGCCGCCGCCGACCGGCTACTGAGTGTACGGACAGAACCGCGGCCTGCGCTGCGGGCCGCGACCCACGGATAATTCCCCACCATGAATGGCAGCAGACCCCTATCCCCGCCGGCGCTGGCCCGCTGGCTGGCGGTGGATACCAGCACGGACCGGCTCAGCGTCGCCGTGGGCGCGGCGGGTGCCGCCGCGCCACTCGCGCAGCACGACGGCCCCGGGGGGCCCCAGGCGTCGGTGGCGCTGCTGCCTGCCATCCGTGCCCTGCTGCAGACCGTGGGCTGGACGCTGGCCTCCTTGGATGGCATCGCCTTTGGCCGCGGGCCGGGGTCGTTCACCGGGCTGCGCACCGCCTGCGCGGTGGTGCAGGGGTTGGCGGTGGCCGCGCGGCCCGGGGGCATCCCGGTGTTGCCCCTCGACACCCTGCTGGCCGTGGCCGAAGCCGCGCGCCACGACCACGCGCCGGATGCGCGCGCACTGCGCGTGGTGGCTGCGCTCGACGCTCGCATGGGCGAGGTTTACGCGGCGGTCTATGACTGGCACGCCGAGCGGGGGTGGACGACGGTGGCACCCGCGCACCTGACACCCCCGGAGGATGTCTCCTGGGCCGCGGACGCAACATCCCCGGTGCTGCTGGCAGGCAACGTGCGCCCGGTCTATGGCGAGCGGCTGCCTACGGCCTGGCAGCACCGGGGCGTGCCGGCCCACCCCAGCGCGGCGGCCTTGCTGCGCCTGGCGGCCGCGGGCGTGGCGGCCGGCCAGTGTGTACCGGCGGCGGCGGCGCAACCCCTGTACGTGCGCGACAAGGTGGCGCTGACCACCACCGAACAAGCCGCGCTGCGAGCGCAGCGCGCCAGCGCATGAGTGCCCCTTCGTCGCCCCCCGTGGTGGGCACACCCGCCCAGCGGGCCGAACGCGCGGTCTGGCGCGCCATGACGCTCGCCGACATCCCGCTGCTGGCGGAGGTGGCCAAGACCGCCCACGCCCACCCGTGGCGGGCACGGCACTTCGAAGACTCGCTGGCCACCGGCCACTGGTGCCGTGTGCTGACGTTGCCCCCAGACCCGACAACCGACCCGCCCCAGTGGGTGCACGCGCCGCGTACCGCGCAGGGGCACTGGCTGCTGGGCAGCCTGGTGGCCATGCGCGGCGTGGACGAAGCGCACCTGCTCGACGTCACCGTCACGCCCGCCCACCAACGCCATGGCTGGGGCCGCTGGATGCTGCAGGCGCTCATCGGCTGGGCACGCGAGCAGGGGGCCGCCTGTGTGTGGCTGGAGGTGCGCGCGAGCAATACGCCCGCGCGCACCCTCTATACCGCCATGGGCTGGCAAGCGGTGGGCGTGCGCCGGGGGTACTATCCGGATGGCGCGCACCGGCGCGAGGATGCCATCGTGATGCGGCTGGACCTGCTGCCCCCACCCCCGACGGAGGCCCATTGATGGCCACCACGCTACCCCGCGCCTTGCCGCACCTAGATGAGCGCCAGACCGCCATGCTGGCCGAGATGGGCATCGCCCCGTGGTGGGCACCGCGTGCGCTGCTGCCGCAGCCACGCGTGGCGACGGCAGCGGCCGAACGCGCACCCGAACCACCCGTGCTACCGCGCCCGCCCGCGGCAACGCCTGCCACCCCCCCCGCCGTTCCCCCGACGTCCCCGAACAGGCCGACCGTGGCGCCGCCACCGATGGCCACCGCCGCCCCTATCCGCCCCCACGCCGCCGCCGCTGCGTTGGACATCGACGCCCTGGACTGGGACGCGCTGCACGCCGCCATCCACGCCTGCCAGCGTTGCGCGCTGGCGGGTTGCCGCCAGCGGGGGGTGCCCGGCGTGGGAGACCGGCGGCCGGACTGGCTGATCGTGGGCGAAGCCCCGGGCGAAGAGGAGGACCGCCAAGGCGAACCGTTCGTCGGCCGGGCCGGGCAATTGCTCGACCGCATGCTCGCCGCCATGGGGCTGCGGCGCGGGCAGGGGGTCTATATCGCCAACGTCATCAAATGCCGACCGCCGCGCAACCGCAACCCCGAGCCCGACGAGATCGCGCGCTGCACGCCCTATCTGTTGCGCCAGATTGCGCTGCTGCAGCCGCGCCTCGTGCTGGCCATGGGCCGGTTTGCGGCGCAAACCTTGCTGGCCGAGGGCGGCTGCGACAGCCCCGACACCCTGCTGCGCACGCCGCTGGGCCGCCTGCGCGGGCGCGTGTACACGGCGCGGCTGGCCGGGCTGGCGCTGCCCGTGGTGGTGACGTACCACCCGGCGTACCTGCTGCGCAACCCCGCCGACAAGGCCAAGGCCTGGGCCGATCTGTGCCTCGCGCTCGACACCGCCGAGGCACTGCCCGCCCCCGGCTGAAGGCTCAAATCCGCCCTTCCTCCACCGCGTGGCAGGCCACGCGCACGCCGCCGAGGGTTTGCATCGCAGGACGCTCGGCGCTGCAGCGAGCGTTGGCGTGTGGGCAGCGCGGATGGAAGGCACAGCCGCTGGGAGGGTTAAGCGGGTTGGGCACCTCGCCTTGCACCGGCGTGCGCGCGCGGCCCGTGTCGTGCAGCTTGGGGATGGCGTCGAGCAACATGCGCGTGTAGGGGTGACGCGGCTGTGTGAACAGCGTGCGCTTGTCCGCCAGCTCCACCAGCCGCCCCAGGTACATCACGCCCACCTGGTCGCTCACGTGCCGCACCACGGCCAGGTTGTGGCTGATGAACAAATAGGTCAGCCCCTGCTGGCGCTGCAGGTCCTTCATGATGTTGAGCACCTGCGCCTGCACCGAGACGTCCAGCGCCGAGGTTGGTTCGTCGCACACCAGAAAATCGGGCCGCGTGGCCAGCGCGCGCGCGATCGAGATGCGCTGGCGCTGCCCACCCGAAAATTGGTGCGGGTACTTGACCATGTCGTGCGGGCTCAAGCCCACCGAGCGCAGCAGCTCGCCCACGCGCTCGCGCAGCGCTTTCGGGTCGCTCAGCAGGCCATGCTCGCGCAGCGGCTCGGCGACGATGTCCTCCACCCGCCAGCGCGGGTTGAGGCTGGCATAGGGGTCTTGAAAGATCATTTGGATGCGCCGCCGCAACAGCCGCCCGGGGGCGCCGCTGCGGTAGGCGGCGTGCGCGTCTTGGCCGTCAAACATAAACCGCCCGCGCGTGGGCGCATACAGCCCCACCAGCAAGCGCGCCACCGTGCTCTTGCCACAGCCGGACTCGCCCACCAGGGCCAGCGTCTGGCCGCGCGCGATCTCGAAGCTCACACCGTCGACGGCGTGCAACAACTGGCGCGGCTTGCGCTCCAGCACGCGGTTGAGCCACGGCGCCGAGACGTCGAACGTGCGCGCCAAATCCTGCGCCACCACCAACGGGGCGCTGGCGGTGGGCGTCACCGCCGGGGCCATCTCCATGACCGGATTGCTCATCGGGACATCTCCTGGGCGGCCGCGGTGGCGGCCACGTCGTGCAGCCAGCACGCGGCGCGGGTGGCACCGGCGGGCATCAGTTCGGGGCGCTGGTCGTGACAGCGCAGCATGGCTTTGTCGCAGCGCGGGTGAAAGGCACAACCGCGCGGGATCTCGGTCAGGCGCGGCATGGCACCGTCGATCTGGTGCAGCCGCTCGCGCTCCACCTCCATGTCGGGGATGCAACTCATCAACCCGGCGGTGTAGGGGTGCGCCGGGCGGTGGATGACCTCGTGCACGGGGCCGATTTCGGCCACGCGGCCGGCGTACATGACGGCCACGCGGTCGCAGGTCTCGGCGATCACGCCCATGTCGTGCGTGACCAGCATGACCGCCGCGCCACGCTGGCGGCAGATGCGCTTGAGCAGCGTGATGATCTGCGCCTGGATGGACACGTCCAACGCCGTGGTCGGCTCATCGGCCACCACCAGTTGCGGCTCGGCCGCCAGCGCCAGCGCGATCACCACCCGCTGGCGCATGCCACCCGAAAACTGGTGCGGGTAGTGGTCGATACGTTCTTCCGCGGCGGGGATGCCGGTGTCGCGCAGCAGCTGGATGGCGCGCTCGCGCGCCTCGGCCGGCGTGACGTCCAGGTGCGTCAGGATCGTCTCGGTGAGTTGGCGGCCGATCGAGTACAGCGGGTTGAGCGAAGTCAGCGGATCTTGGAAAATCGCGCCAATGCGCCGGCCACGGATGCGGCGCATTGGCGCCGGGGGCAGGTTGTCGATGCGCTGGCCCTGCAGGCGGATTTCGCCGCCCGCGATGCGGCCTGGCGGCTCCAACAGGCCAATGATGGCCGCGCCGGTGAGCGACTTGCCCGCGCCCGACTCGCCCACCACGCCCAGGATTTCGCCGGGCGCGATGTCGAACGAGACGCCGTCGAGTGCGCGCAACACGCCGCGGCGGGTGGGAAACTCGACCACCAGGTCTTTGACTTCGAGCAGTTTGTCCATGTCGGTGCTCCGCCGGTTTCAGCGCAGGCGCGGGTTGAGGGCGTCGCGCAGCCAGTCGCCCAGCAGGTTGACCGACAGCGCAATGAGCACCAGCATCACGCCGGGGAAGATGGTGATCCACCACTCACCCGAGAACAGATAGTCATTGCCGATGCGAATGAGGGTGCCCAGCGACGGCGACGTGGGTGGCGCCCCCACGCCCAAAAAGCTCAGCGTCGCCTCGGTGATGATGGCGGTGGCCACCTGGATGGTGGCCAGCACCAGTACCGGCCCGAGCACATTGGGCAGCACGTGGCGGCGCATGATGCGCAGCGGCGCCACGCCGATCACGCGCGCGGCTTGCACGTACTCCTTTTGCCGCTCCACCAGCGTGGAGCCGCGCACCGTGCGTGCGTACTGCACCCAGCCGGTGAGCGTAATGGACAAGATGAGCACGCCGAAGGCCAACGTCTCGTGCGCGTTGGGAAACAGCGCCCGCCCGACACCCGCAATCAGCAGCGCGATCAGGATCGCCGGAAACGACAGCATCACGTCGCACAGGCGCATCAGCACGGCGTCCACCCAGCCGCCCAAAAAGCCAGCCAGCAACCCCAGCGTCACACCCAACAGCACCGACAGCAGCACCGACGCCAGCCCGACGAACAGCGAAATGCGCGCGCCGTAGATGAGCGCCGACAGGATGTCACGGCCCTGGTCGTCGGTGCCGAGCGGAAAGGCCCATTGGCCTTCGGCGTACCACACCGGCGGCAGCCGGGCATTGCTCAGCTCCAGACTGGCCAGATCGAACGGGTTGTGCGGCGCCACCCAGGGCGCGAACAAGGCCGACAGCCCGCACACGAGCGCGATCAGCGCCGCCACGATGGCCGCGGGCGACGTGCGAAAGCTGTAGCCGATGTCGCTGTCCCACCAGCGCATCCACCATGTTTTCATGAGGGGTTCCTTTCGTTTCAGCGATCGCCCGGCGCCGTCAGTGACCACCGGCGCGGTCGACGCGCAGGCGCGGATCGACGGCGAAATACAGCAGATCGACGATGAGGTTGATGACCACGAAGATGAACGCGATCAAACACAGGTAGGCCGCCATCACGGGAATGTCGGCAAACGTGACGGCCTGAATGAACAGCAGCCCCATGCCCGGCCATTGAAACACCGTCTCGGTGATGATGGCGAACGCGATCAGCCCCCCGAGCTGCAAGCCCGTGATCGTCATCACCGGCACCAGCGTGTTCTTGAGCGCGTGGCCGAAGTGCACCGCCCGGTCGCTCAGACCACGCGCGCGCGCGAACTTGATGTAATCGGTGCGCAGCACCTCCAGCATCTCGGCACGCACCAGGCGCATGATGAGGGTGAGCTGGAAGATCGCCAGCGTCACCGCAGGCAGCACCAGGTGGCGCCAGCCCTTGGGCGACAGCAGACCCGTGGTCCAGCCCCCCAGGTCGGTCACCTCGCCGCGCCCGAAGCTGGGCAGCCAGCCCAATTGCACCGAAAAAATCAGGATCAACACGATGCCGATCAGGAACGTGGGCAGCGACACCCCCAGCAGCGAAAAGGTCATGAACACCTGAGCGAGCCACGTGCCGCGCCGCAGCGCGGCATACACCCCCATCGGGATGCCGACCGCCAGGGCCAGCACGGCCGCCACCAGCGCCAGCTCCAGCGTGGCCGGAAAGCGCTCGGCGATCAGACTCGCCACCGGCACCCCCTGGTGGATGCTCATGCCGAAATTACCCTGCAGTGCGTTGAGCACGAACTGCCAAAACTGCACGAAAAAGGGCTGATCGAGCCCCAACTCGGCGCGCACGGCGGCCACCTGCTCTGGCGTGGCGTCCTGCCCCAGCACCTGTAGCACCGGGTCGCCCACGTACTGAAACAGCATGAAGGCCACGAAGGCCACGGCCAACATGACCAGCGCCGCCTGCGCCAGACGTCGCAAAATGAAGGCAAGCATGAAAGCACTCCAGCGGAGGCCCGCCGACGGGCCCCCGCGACTTCACAGAGCGGATTGCGCACCCGGGGCCACCCGCCACTGGCAGCGCGGCCACCGATTGCGCAGCGGGTGATCAGTTGACCTTGAGCACGCGCCAGTCGATGCGGTTGTCGGCGCGATGCACCACGTCGATCGACTTTTTCATCGCCCAGGGGATGATCTGGTTGTGCAGCGGGATGTGCGCCACGTCGTCGTTTTGCAGTTGCAGCGCCTCGGTCAGCAGACGCGGGCGGATGTAGGGATCGGTCTCGGTCTTGGCGCGGTCGATGATCGCGTCCATTTTGGGGTTGCTGTAGCGGCCGACGTTGTAGTTGCCGTCGCCGCCCGGGCCCGGCGTGCGCAGCAGCGACTGCAGGGTGTAGAGCGCATCGAACGTCGGCACGCCCCAACCCAACATGTAGATGCTGGCCTCATAGCGCTGGATCATCGGGAAGTACGTCACCAGCGGCAGCGTGCGCAGCTTGGCCTTGACGCCGATCTTGGCCCACATCGAGGCCACCGCCTGACAGATCTGTTCGTCGTTGATGTAGCGGTTGTTGGGGCAGGCGAAATCGACTTCGAAGCCGTCTTTGTAGCCCGCCTCGGCCAGCAGCCGCTTGGCCGCTTCGACGTCGTAGGGATAGCGCTTGTGCACCGACTCGCTCCAGCCCGCCACCTGCGGCGCCACCAGCGCGCCGGTGGGCTGGCTCAAGCCCCGCATGGTCACGCGGTGGATGGTGTCGATGTCGATGGCTTGGTACAGCGCCTTGCGCACGCGCACGTCCTTCAGCGGGTTTTTGCCCTTGACGTTGCTGCCCGGCAGCTCGTCGCGGTGCTGGTCCATGCCGAAGAAGATGGTGCGGTTTTCCACGCCATCGATGACCTTGAGGTTGGCGTTGTTGCGCAGGCGCGGCAGGTCTTGCGGCGTGGGGTCGAGCACGAAGTCCACCTCACCCGACAGCAGCGCAGCCATGCGCGTGGCGTCGGACTTGATGGGGTTATAGACGATCTGGGTCACATTGGTGTCGAGTTTGCCCCAATAGTTGGGGTTGCGCTCGAGCACCATGCGCTGATCTGGCACCCACTCTTTCAAGATGTAGGGGCCGGTGCCCATGGCGTTGCGGTGCGCGAACGTCTCTTCGTTGCCTTTGATGTCGCGCGGCTCGGTGGCGCGGTTTTTCTCGGCCCAGGCTTTGCTCATGATGCGCAGCTCGGTGAGCTGGTTGAGCAGCACCGGGTTGGGGCCCTTGAGGATGATGTCCACCGTGTTCGCATCGACTTTGACCACCTTGTCGATGCCTTGGGTGTAGATGGCGAAGTTCGACGTCTTGGCCATCGCGCGCTGAATGGAAAACACAACGTCATCCGCGGTCAGCGGCGAGCCGTCGTGAAACTTGACGCCCTTGCGCAGGGAAAAACGCACCTGCGTGGGGCTGATCTCGCGCCACGACTCGGCCAGCACCGGCTCGACCTTGAACGTCTTGCTGTTGTAGTAGACCAGCGACTCGTAAACGGCGGCGTGGATGCCGTTTTGCAGCGCGTTGTTCTGCGAGTGGATATCCCAGGTGGCGATCTCGCCCGCGCTGGACCACTTGAACGGCTTGGCATGCACCAGCGGCATCCCCAGGACGAGCGCCGCCCCGAACGCGATGAGTGTTCGTTTCATTGCGAAACCTTGCAAAAGTTGAACGTGCCGTAACTATGCACGAGTCGTGCCAGCCTCCTGGCCCGGGTTTACCCGTAAACCTGGCCGTCGGGCCCCACCCAGACACCCGATGTCGGTTTGGCGACACTTTCGTGGCACTCCGCATACCGCCGGCGCGCGCACTGCATCCACGACGCGGACCGACATATCCCGTGGTGGCGCGCGGTGCGTTTTTGCGCCCACGGGCAGCATCGCTCAGGCCAGGGTATCGCCCAACGAGACCCCGATCTGGCGCGCGGCGCGCAGCAAAGGATGGTCCAGTGGCACCGTGCGTGTGCCATGCACCACGTCGGCCAGTGCGACATGCCCCAGCCGCCCACCGTGCAGCGTGACCATGCGGTTGTATTGGCCCTGCATAATGAGCTGCGCCGCCTCGTTGCCGAACTGGGTGGCCAGCACACGGTCGAACGGCGTGGGCGAGCCGCCCCGCTGCACGTGGCCGAGCACGGTGGCGCGCACCTCCGAATCGAGCCGCGGCTGCAGCTGCTCGCGCAGCACGTGCGCCACGCCGCCCAGGCGGATTGGGTCGGGGCTGTCGGCGATGCGCTGCTGCACGGTGCGCTCACCCCCCCGGGGTTTGGCGCCCTCACCGATGCAGATAATGGTGTAGCGCTGGCGCCGCTCGCGCGCGCGGCAGACGGCTGCCACCGCATCGAGGTCGAAATCGATCTCGGGCAGCAGGATCGCGTCCGCCGCGCCGGCCAGCCCCGCCTCCAGCGCGATCCAGCCTGCGTAGCGGCCCATGGTCTCGACGATCATCACCCGGCTGTGGCTCTGCGCGGTGGTCTGCAGCCGCTCGATCGCCTCGGTCACCGTGGCCACCGCAGTGTCGAACCCAAAACTGCGCTCGCAGCCCACGATGTCGTTGTCGATCGTCTTGGGCACGCCCACGATGGGCAAGCCACGCTGCGCCAGACCGTGCGCGATGGCCATGCTGCCGTCGCCGCCGATCACCACCAGCGCCTGCAGCCCCAGGGCGCGCGCGTGGGCCAGCACGCGTTCGGTGTCGGCCTCGCTGCGCAGCGGGTTGGCACGGTTGCTGGTGCCCAAAATGGTGCCGCCCCGCATCAAGATGCCGCTGACCGACTCCCAGGTCAGCTCGCGCACGCGCGGCGTGTCGGCCATCAGGCCGCCAAAACCGTCTTCGATACCGATGACCTGCGCGCCACACTGGCGCAACAGCGATTTGGCCACCGCGCGAATGACGGCGTTGAGGCCGGGGCAGTCACCGCCGCCGGTCAGGATTCCGATACGCATCGTCATGAACAGCTCACTCCTGGATCGTTGGGAAGGGGTCGGACTCAGCGTTGCGCGCGCGGCCACAAAGCCCACAGTTGCAGCGGTTGCTTCAGGCCCGCCGCCAGCGGATAGGCGGCATCGCCCCAGCCGACGAAAAAATCGGCGCGCACGGCACCCACGATGGCGCTGCCTGTGTCCTGCGCCAGCACCAGCCGCTGCAGCCGCGCCACGGACCCGCTGGAAGCCAGCCACAACGGGGTGCCGTAGGGAATCGCATCGCGATCGACCGCGACCGAGCGGCCCGGGGTGAGCGCCACGCCCTGCGCCCCGCGAGGGCCGAACTGGGTGTCGAGCGCGCTCAGCGGCTCTTCACGAAAGAAGACGACGCGCGGGTTGACCCACAGCAGCTCGTCGAGGCGCTGCGGGTTGGCCGCGGCCCACGCGCGGATGGCTTCCCAGGTGCCATCGCGGATCTCGCGCCGCTCCAGCAGCCAGCGACCGACGCTCTGGTACGGGTGCCCGTTGTGCGCGGCAAACGCCAGCCGCACGAGCGAAATGCGCCCGTCGGGCTCGAGGATGCGCAGCCGCCCCGAACCCTGGATTTGCAGCAGCAGCGCATCGAGCGGGTCGGCCAGCCAGGCCAGCACCTGGCCCTGCAACAGCTGCTGCACCTGCGGATCGCTGTCGATTTGCTGCCGCGTGTACCACGGCCGCCCGGCGGCACTGGCCAGCGCGGCCGGCGGTGCGTAGAGCGGGACGCGGTAGGGTCCGTGCGCCACCCGGCTGGCCAGCAGCTCGGGCTCGTAGTAGCCGGTCAGCAAGCCGGGCCGGTTGGCCCCGTCCGGCGCCAGCACGCGGTAGGGCTGCAGGCGCTGCATGATCCAGGCATGGCGCTCGGCCTCGTCGCCCAGCGTCAGGCGCCGCATCTCGGCGCAGATGGGGCCCCACGGCGGGGCGGGTCGCTCGCAGCTGCGCAGCCAGGCGTTCCATGCCTCGTGCAGGGCGTCCCGTCCCCAGCCGGGCAGTTCGCTCCAGCGCACCGGCTGCCACAGCGCGGCCCCGCGCCGCACGGGGGGCGGCAGCGGCCTCGCATCGGCCGCCTGCCACGCCGCGTCGAGGGGGGTGAGCACGGCCGGTCCCTCGCCATCCACCGGGACAGGCAGGGCAACCGCGGGCGGTTGGGGAACCTGCAGAGGGGCTGCCGGCTCCACTGCGGGGAGCGTGGGCGCGGGCGGCGACGCATCGGTGACCGCGACGGGTACGCTGCCACAGCCCGCCATGGCGCCCACGACGATGACCGCCCCCCAGCCAGCCACCCGCCGCACCGCCCGACCGATTCTCTTACCCGTTGCCGTCATGACCCTGTTGCTGCTCGAAGCGCTAGGCGCCCTGTTGTTGTTCATCTTCATCGTCTGGTGGACCATGTTCGCGGGCCGCAAGCGGGGCGAGCCGCCCGAGGCCGCGCCCGCACCGGATGCGGCACCCCCGGCGCCTGAGCGCGCGCCCGGGTCTCGGCCACCACCCCCGCCCCCGTCCCCGCACGAGTAAGCGCGCCCACCACGGCTCACAGGCGCCGGTGGCTCAGCGCCGGCAGCCGGCGCCTCACGTCGAGCAGCCGCTCGCGTTCGAGCTCGGCCACCACCACCCCAGGCCCCGTGGCCTGCTGCGCCAGTACCACCCCCCAGGGGTCGACGATCATGCTCTGGCCCCACGTCTGGCGGCCGTTTTCGTGGCGGCCCCCTTGGGCGCTGGCGATCACGTAGGCCTGGTTTTCGATGGCGCGCGCGCGCAGCAGCACCTCCCAGTGCGCTTGTCCCGTCACATGGGTAAACGCGGCCGGCACCACCAGCACGTCCGCCGCCAACAATCGATACAACTCGGGAAAGCGCAAGTCGTAACACACGCTCAAGCCCACGCGCCAGTCGGTGCCGGACCGGTCGCGCAGGGTGAACGCCACCGGCCGCTCCCCAGCTTGCAGCACGGCCGCTTCGTCGTAGCCCTGCTGCCCGTCGTGAAAGCGAAACAGGTGAATCTTGTCGTAGCGTGCCACGCAGCGCCCGTGCGGGTCGAACGCGAGCGACGCGTTGGCCGCGTGCTGCGGATCGTCAGTGGCCAGCGGCACCGTGCCGCCCACGATCCACAGCCCCAGCTCGCGCGCGGCGTCGGACAAAAAATCCTGCATCTTGCCCAGGCCCGGCGGCTCGGCCAGCAACAGTTTGTCGGCGTCGCGCGCGCCCATGAAGCCGAAGTACTCTGGCAACACGGCCAGCTCGGCACCCGCGTGGCGGGCTTGGTCGAGCAGTTCGTGCGCCTGCGTCAGGTTGTGCTCCAGGCTGACGCCGGAGACCATTTGAATGGCGGCGACTTTCATCGGTTTGGCTCCGGGTTGGCATCGGTCGGGTTGGCAACGGGTATCGTACGCGCAATGCGCTCCACCTGGGGGTCGGCCCAGGTGCCCGTGATGCGAAACGTTTGCGTGGCCGCCGCTTGCAGCGGCTCGCGCAGCAGCCACTGCGCAAGGAACGTCCCCAGCCCGGTGACCGGGTTGATCGCTGCGGCCACCAGCGACGCCGTACCGGCGTTGAGTTCCGGCACGACGACGACGGTGAGGTCCTGCGTCTCGCGCACCAGGTCAGCGCGGCCTTCGATGAGCACGGCGGCGCTGACTCCCTTCATTTGCAAATTGTTGGTGCTGGCCACGCCGCCCTCGATGCGGGCATGGCCGCGCACGAAGTCGAACGCAAACCCCTCGCTGAAGACGTCGCGAAAATCCAGTGTCAGTCTCCGCGGCAGCGACTGCAGGCTCAGCACCCCCAGCAGCTTGGCAATGCCGGGGTCGGCCTTGAGGAATTGCCCCCGCTGCACGTCGAGCGCGAGCTCGCCGGACAGGCTGGGCAAGTGTAGCGCCAGCGGCGCGCCTAGCCAGCCGATCGAGCCCTCCAGCCGGCCCCGTCCGCCGCGCAGCGTGCCCGCAAAACCGAAGCGATCCAACAGCGCGCCCGCATCGTCGATGTCGAGCCGTACCTGCAGCGCCGTGCGGCGCGCGCTGGCCGCCTGTCCGGGGGCCGTCAGCGCCGCTGCGGTGGGTGCCCAATTGCCAGTGGCGCTCAGGCGCGCTTCGGGCACGCTCAGGCGCAGCGTCTGCAGCCGCCACTCGCGCGCCGCGACGCCACCCTGCGTGGCATCGCGATTGACGGCCTGCAGCTCCAACCGCCCCAGGCGACGCCCGGCCAGTTCAAAATCGTCCACCACCACGTCCAACGCCGGCATCGAACGCGGCTGACCAGCCAGTCGCTCGACGTCGTCCGCTGCGCTGGGCGGCAGCTGCAGCCGCGCCAGCCGTGCCATCAGCCGCTCCTGCGTGCCGCCGTCGTACTCCAGATAACCGTTGAATTGGCGCGCCACCACCGACAAACGCCAGGCGTCGCCCGCACGCGTGCCGCCGGCCACCAGGGCGTCGAACGGCCGCCCCCCCAGCACCAGCCGATCCAGCGTGATGCCAAACTGGGTTGGCCAATAGGCGGTACCGTCGCGCCAGCCAACGGCGGCGCTGCGCGCGCCAGCCGCCACTGGCGCGGCCGGCTCCAGCGCCGCCGCCCACGCATCGGCGTCCAGCGCGCGCAGGCGCACGACGCCCGCCACCCCCGACACCGGCCAATCGGGCCACTCGGCTCCCAGGGCCAGCCGCCCGCGGCGCACCGTGGTGACGTCGCCTCGATGCTCGCGCTCAAACTCGGCGCGCAGCGGCACCCCATCGGCTGCGGGCTCGATGCTCAGACGCAGCCGATCGCGGGTGAGTGCCGCGCCCGGCTCGGGGCGGGGCTGCGCCTGGATCGCCAGCGCGACGCGCCAGGCCGATTCCGCCGGCTTGACCAGCGGCGCGGGCAGCGCCAGGGCCATGCCGCGCAGGTCGGTGTCCACCTGCAGATCCATCCCGTTGGGGCCGAAAGTCAGCCCGAGCGTGTAGCGTGTCGCGCCCTGCGCGTACTGCCCCAGCCAGCGCGCCCAACCCCACGCAGGCGCCGACTGCAGGCCGACGGCGCTGGCGCTGCCCTGGCCCTGCACGCGGATCACGGCCGCGCCG
Organism: Tepidimonas sp. HKU77; assembly: GCF_049728535.1. Taxonomy (NCBI): domain Bacteria; kingdom Pseudomonadati; phylum Pseudomonadota; class Betaproteobacteria; order Burkholderiales; genus Tepidimonas; species Tepidimonas sp. HKU77. Next base: position 1,146,804 of record NZ_CP187300.1, read on the forward strand.
TCGCGGCGCGTCATGCCACCGGCAAAGCGCAGCTCACCCCCGAGCGCACGGGCGCTCGCCGACGAGAGGTCGAACCCCTGATCGGTGAAGTCGATAACCGCCCGCACACCCTGCAATGCAGGCAGATCCGGCCCCCATTGCACGTCGTTGCCCGCCAGCCGCACCTGTCCGCGCACTTGCGTGCGGTCGGTGTCGTCCAGCGGGATGCGCAGCTGCAACGGCACCTCGACGGTGCCGTCGGCGCGCACCTCGTCGAGCGCCCCGTCGGTCATGGCGCGCAGCGGGGACGCGGCGACGAAGCGCAGCGCCTCCGCGGCCGGGCCACGGATGAGGCCATCGACTTGCAGCAGCGGGGCATCGGCCATGTAGTCGGCGATCACCGCGTCGGCCTGCACCACGCGCAGCGCGGGCTGGCCAAGCACGCCGCCGCTGGCGCGGGCCACCTGCAAGCGATGGCCATCGATGCGCAACTCGGCGTCGAGCGGCGCCAGCGCGGGCCACGGCGCGCTGCCCGCGGGCAGCAGCGACGGCGGCGCGTAGTCGAGCACCACGTCCTGCAGCTGCGCGCGCACCTCGAACGTGCCTTGGCGCGCGGCGGCGAATGGAAAGTCCCACAGATCGCCATCGACGCGAAACGTCGCCTGGGCCACCCGCCCGGCCCGGATCGCCGCACGCAGATACTGCCGTGTATCGGCCCCCACGGTCAGCGGCAGATAACGCACCACGCGCGTGCCGTCGGCGCGCGTGAGCCGCAGGTCGAGCTGCAGCAGCCCGGGAAAGCGATCGCGCGCCGCGCTGCGCGCCGGGTCGGCGGTGCGCCAGCGCAGGCGGCCGCTGCCCGCCGCGTCAGCGTTGGCAAAGCTCAGTTGCTCGACGTCGAGCGCGATGTCCGGGCCGTCGAGCGTCCAGCGCAGCTGCGCGTTCAGCTCGTCGAACGCCAGACGCGGTTCCTCGAAAACACCAGGGAACGTCAGCGCCCCGCGCCGCAGCGCCACGCTGGCGCGGCCGCCGCGCTCGTCGAAGGCAAATTCGGCGTCCACGCCCTCGACCCCCGGACGCCCGTAGGCGGGCGCCTTGTTGGCGTTGTCGCCCGGTACCACGGCCGCCGCTGCGCCAGGGCGCAAGGCCAGCCCCTGCACCCGCCCGCGCGCCGACCAGCGCTCGGGCGCGCCCGGGCGCTCCGCGGCCGACCAGCGCACCACGAGCCCTTCGGCGATGCCCGCGGGCTGCGTGGCCAAGGCCCAACGGTTGACCGCGTCGCCCAGCGGCAGCACGCGCGCGAGCCGTTGCAGCACTCCCAAATCCAGTCGGTCCGACGTCAGCATCCAGCGGCGCAGCGCGCCATCGCCCGCCTGCGCCAGCTCGAAGCGCACATCGCCACGTGGCCATTCGGCACCGTCGGCGGTGGTGATGGTCAGGCCCTGCGTGGTCCAGACCATCGTGTCGCCATCGCGCTGCACCCCGAGCCGCCCGCCCAGGTGGGCCACGGCCAGCGGCTCGATGTTGGTTTCCGCTGTGCGCGCCCAGGCAATCTGCACGTCGCTCCACTGCACGTCCGCGACGGCCGCGCGCCATTGGCCGCGCTGCACGTCGGCCCACAGCCGCAAGGCCCCCGTGGCCCGCCCCGCGCGCACGCCCCACAGCGCCGCGGTATCCACGTACTGCCCCAGCCGCTGCAGGTCCAGCCGCGGCGCCTCGAGGTACGCCTCGCCCGACCAGTCGCGCCAGCGCCCAGGGTGGGTCTGCCACAGCGGGCGGCTGAAGCGCCCCCGCACACTGAAGCGCTCGCCCCACTCGGGTGGCGGCGTGGCGTCGAGCCGAAATTCGTGCCGCCAGCCGGGATTGCGCACGACGATATCCACCTGCTCGAGCACCAGGGGCGGGGCATCTGGGCGCTGCTCATCGACCCAGCGCACGCGTCCGCCGCGCAGCGCAAACTCGCGCTGCCCGAAAAACCAGTCGGCCGCCCGGCTGTCGCCGGGGGTGGCGTTGACGTCCAGTCCCGCGACCTGCAATCGGCCATCTGCGAGTCGCCGCACCTCGAGCACCGCCCCCTCGATGGCGAGCTGCTCGAATCCCACGCGCCACAGCGACGCCACCGACAGCGCCGCTTGCACCCGCGGCAGGTGCAGCGCCTCATGGCCTTGGGCATCATGCAGCCGCACGTCGCGCAGCGTCAACCCTGGCACCGGCCCAGTGGCAGCTGCCTCGATCGCCCCCACCGTCACCCGCACCCCCAGGGCGCGTGTGGCCACCGCCTCCAGCGCCGGACGCCATGCCTCGGCCCGCGGCACAATCCAGAACTGGAGAGCCCCCCACGCCACCCCGAGCAACAACCAAACGGCCACCACCCCTGCGAAGAGGAGCTGCGTCGCCCGTGCCCACAGGCGCAGGCGGCGAGACGCGGGAGAGGAGGCCATCGATGCAGTCACACGAAATTATGATGTCGAGCGCTTGCGTTGGTTCGCCCAACGCCGACCACAGCCGGTTCGTGCAACGCATCCGGCGCCGCTACGAGACCGAACGCCACTGGTTGCCGCCGGGTGTGCCTGACGCTGCTTCGTTGCGCCAAACTTGGCAAACGCTGCGTGCACACGGCCACGACGTGCCGGCGGCCCTGCGCATCGTGCGCCACCTGACGCTGGAGCGATTGGCGGTACTCGACTGTGAACAAGGCGCGCCATTGTCGGCCATCACACACGCCATGACCGCGCTGGCCGAACTGGTGCTCGATGAAGCCGCGCGCGCCGCACGCGCCGAACTCGACGCCATCCACGGCCCCCCGCAGGCCGGCCCCCAGCGGGCGGGCACGCCGCTGCCCCCCGATTTGCAGGCCGAGCCTGGGCGCTGCGGCTGGTGGATCGTCGGCATGGGCAAGCTGGGCGCGCGCGAGCTTAACGTCTCCAGCGACATCGACCTCATCTACGTCTACGAGACCGACGGCGAGACGCGCGGCGATGCCCAGGGGCGCCAGCGCATCACCAACCACGAATATTTCGCCAAGCTGGTCAAGCGCATGCAGGCGCTCATCAGCGAGGTGACCGAGCATGGGCAGGCGTTTCGCGTCGATCTGGCGCTGCGCCCCAACGGCAACTCGGGCCCGCCGGCGGTACCCCTGGGCGCGTTGGAGGACTACTTCCAGGCACACGGCCGCGAGTGGGAGCGCTTCGCCTGGCTCAAAAGCCGCGTCGTCGCCCCGGCCGACAGCGCCTGCCGCGACGGCAGCGGTGCCTGGCTGCGCCCGGTGGTGCTGCCCTTCGTCTTTCGGCGCTACCTGGACTACGCGGTGTTCGACGCCCTGCGGCGTCTGCACCAGCAAATTCGCGAACACGCGGTGCGGCGCGCGGCCGGCCACCCCGAGCGCGCGCACGACGTCAAGCTCTCGCGTGGCGGCATCCGCGAAATCGAGTTCATCGTGCAACTGCTGCAGGTGGTGCGCGGCGGGCAATTCCCCGAGCTGCGCACGCGTCCCACACTGCAAGCGCTGCAGCGCGTGGCCGATGCCGGCCTGATGCCCGCCGACAAGGCGCGCCAGTTGGCCGACGCTTATGAGTTTTTGCGGCGCGTGGAGCACCGCATCCAATACCTGGACGATCAGCAGACGCACATCCTACCCACCCGCGACGACGACTTGCTGTGGATTGCCCACACCATGGGTTTTGACGGAGTGCCCGGGTTTTTGAGCGCCCTCGATGCCCACCGCGAGGTGGTAGCGCACGAGTTCGACACGCTGCTCGGCGGCCACGGCAACGGGGGGTGCGCCGGCAAGGGGTGCCACGGCACCCGCGCCGAGCCCGACGACCTCACGAGCCTGCTACCCGACTGCCCCCCGGCCTTGGCCGAGCGTTTGCAGCCGTGGATCGACCACCCGCGCGTGCTGGCCTTGCGCGACGAGGCGCGACAGCGGCTGGTGCGGCTATTGCAGCGCACCGTGGCATGGATCGACAACGGGCGCGTCAGTGTCGAGGCCGCCGTGCGCTTGGTGGACTGGATCGAGCCCTTGCTGCGGCGCGAGAGCTACCTGGCCCTGCTGCAAGAGCGGCCCGCGGTACACGAGCGGCTGCTGCGCGTGTTGGGTGCGGCGCGCTGGCCTGCCCGCTACCTGCTGCGCCACCCCGGCGTCATCGACGAACTGGCCAGCGCCGAGCTCTACGCCACGCGCTTCGACCCCCAGGCGTTCATGGCCGACCTGGAAGCGCGCCGCTGGGCCCTGCACAAGACCGGCGAAGACGACGACGAGGCGCTGCTCGACTTGCTGCGCCGCGCGCACCACGCCGAGGTGTTTCGCACCCTGGCGCGCGACGTGGAGGGCGTGCTGACGGTGGAGCAGGTGGCCGACGACTTGAGCGCGCTGGCCGACGCGGTGCTGGACATCACCGGCCGCTGGTGCTGGCAACGCCTGAAAAACCGCCACCGCGACGAACCGCGCCACGCCATCATCGGCTACGGCAAACTGGGCGGCAAGGAACTGGGCTACGGCAGCGACCTCGACATCGTCTTCGTGTATGACGACGACGATGAGCGCGCGCCCGAGGTGTACGCGGCCTTCGTGCGCAAACTGATCAACTGGCTGACCGTCAAGACCGGCGAGGGCGACCTGTTCGAAATCGACACCGCTTTGCGGCCCAACGGCAACTCGGGCCTGCTCGTGACCAGCTTCACGGCTTTCGAGAATTACCAGCAAAACCGCGGCAGCAACACCGCGTGGACCTGGGAACACCAAGCCATGACGCGCGCACGCTTCGTGGTGGGCGCGCCTGACCTGCGCGTGCGCTTCGACGCCGTGCGCGAGGCCGTCATCACCGCCGAGCGCGACCGCGCCGCGCTGGCGGCCGAAATCCGTGCCATGCGCCAGCGCTTGTACGACGCCCACCCCGTGCGCGCGGGGCGCTTCGACCTCAAGCACAGCCCCGGGGGCATGATCGATGTCGAATTCGCCGTGCAGTACCTGGTGTTGGCACACAGCCGCAAGCACCCCGCCTTGCGCGACAACGCGGGCAACATCGCGTTGTTGCAGCGGGCCGAATCCGCGGGGCTGCTGCCAACGGGCGTGGGGTTGGCTGCCGCCGACGCCTACCGGCGCCTGCGCCAGCTGCAGCACCGCGCCCGCTTGGACGACGCCAGCACGCAGGTCGACCCCGATGCGGTGCGCGACGAGGCGCGGGCGGTGCGGCGGCTATGGACACAGGTCCTAGGCGAAACCACGGGCTGAGGCAGGGCCGCCGCATACCCCCTGTGCCAACGCAGCCTTGTCACCGCCCCGCCCTGACGACGAGCGACGCTCGTAGGATGGTGGCTCGGTTCAATGTTCATCCGTCGAGAATCGCACGGTGAAGGCCCCCTGGTATCCTCTCCTCGCGGCACTGGCTGCCGTGGTCCTGCTGCCCATGAGCACCCCTATCCACGCCTCTGCCCAAGCGGCCAACACCGCTGCGAAAACCGATTGCCCCGCCATCTTGCAGCACCGCTTCGACCGGCTGCAGGATGAAAAGCCGCAAGATCTTTGCCAGTACGCGGGCAAAGTGGTGCTGGTCGTCAACACCGCCAGCTACTGCGGCTTCACCGACCAGTACAAGGGCTTGGAGGCGCTGTACCGCCGCTACCGAAACCGGGGACTGGTCGTGCTCGGTTTCCCGTCCAACGACTTCGGGCAACAGGAGCCGGGCAGCAACCAACAAATCGCCGAGTTCTGCGAAAACACCTACGGGGTGCAGTTCCCGATGTTCGCCAAGAGCAGCGTGCGCGGCCCGCAAGCCAACCCGCTGTTCAAACAGTTGGTCGAGCGCACCGGCACCACGCCGAAGTGGAACTTTTACAAATACCTGATCAGCCGCGACGGTCGCACGGTGCTGGCGTACAACAGCCTGGTTTCGCCGGAAAGCGACACCCTGCGACGTGACATAGAGCGGCTGCTGGTCAATCCTTGATGGGGCTCAGCGTGCGCCTACTGACGCGTTTTCAAGCGCTTCCACCCGGCGCGCGCCGTTGAAGCGGCGCGCCCAGTAGCGGTCGTTCATGTCGCTGACCTTGACGCTGTCCCCCTTGCTGGGTGCGTGGACAAATTTGCCATCGCCCAAATACACGCCCACGTGGCTGAAGGCGCGGCGCATGGTGTTGAAAAACACCAAATCCCCTGGGCGCAGTTCGTCCTTGGTGACCGGCGTGGTGACTTCGGCCTGCTCGGCCGCACGGCGCGGCAACCACAAGCCCAGCGTGTTGGCGTACACGTAGCGCACGAAACCGCTGCAGTCAAACCCCGTCTCGGCAGATCCACCGCCAAAACGGTAGGGCACCCCGATCAAGCCCAGCGCCGTGCCCAGCAAGCGGCCCGCGACATCGCTCGTCTCGCTACCAACGGTGTGCAGCTGGCCCATCCACGCATCGATGGCTCCCCGTGCTGGCGCGGCCTCTGCTGCACCCTCGACCCCGAGAGGAGCGGCATGGACGGCCAGGCTCAACAGCCCGGCCAGACAGACAAAGACGATGCGTCGCATGGCGCGGCATCGTACCAGAACCGAAAACCGACCCGGCCGTGCTTGCCCGACTGCGGGGGTGATCCCCTCAAGCACCGGCGCTCGCGCACGCCAGGGCGACGCCGACGGCCAGCCGATGCAGCGCCTGCCAGGGGTCGGCCGGCCAATCCGGCGCCGTCAACCCTTTGACGATACCGTCCACCGTCTGCGCCTCGACCAGCCAGCGCCCGGTCTGCGTGCTGCGCAAGCGCGGCAACAACCGCTCGTAGCGCCGCTCGCGCGCACCCCACACGCGGGCTTCGCGCAGCGCCAGTGGCATGGGCTGCCCCTGATCCAGCGCCAGCCGCACCCGGTGCAGCGCGCGCACCTCCTCGGCCAGCGCCCAGTGCACGGGCACGGGCGCCACACCTTCGGCCCGTAGCCCGTCCAGCATGCGTTGCACGCGGGCCACGGCACCATCGAGCACCGCCTCGGGCAGACCGAAGGGGTCGTAGCGCGCCACGTCCAACACGGCCGTGCGCACCTGCTCGAAGGACAGCTCCCCGGGTGGATACAGCAGCCCCAGCTTGGCGATCTCTTGATGCGCCGCCAACAGGTTGCCTTCGACCCGATCAACCAAAAAGGCCAACGTGCGCTGCCCTTCGTCACCCGCGGCAACGTGTTGGCCCTGGGCTTGCAGGCGTTGCGCGATCCACATCGGTAACTGGGCACGCTCGACGGGATCGACGCGTACCACCACACCGTACGCCTGCAAGGCGGCAAACCATGGGCTCTTGAGCGTCGCCGCGTCCAGCCGTGGCAGCAGCACCAGGGTCACGGTATCCGCCGCAGCAGCGGCCGACTCGGCCAGACGCTGCAACGCCAGCGCCCCGTCTTTTCCCGGTTTGCCAGACGGGATGCGGACCTCGATGAGGCGCTTGTCGGAAAACAGGCTGAGCGCCGAGCCGGCCGCCAGGATCGCGCTCCAGTCGGTGTGCGCACCGGCGACCGTGTAGACTGTGCGCTCGCTGTGCCCCGCGGCACGCACCGCGGCCCGGATGGCGTCGGCCGCCTCCTGTGCCAGCAGCGGCTCGTCGCCGTGCACGACGTACAACGGCGCCAGCCCGCGCCGAAGCTGAGCCGTCAACTGGGCGTGGCCGATTTGCATGGGCGAATTGTAGAAGCCGTGTCACACTACGGGCCTGTCTGTTTTGACACCCTGAATCGATCATGACAACGACGGTTGGTATCGAAACCGTGGCGCTCGTGGGCGCGCCCACGGACATCGGCGCTGGCGCGCGAGGCGCCTCGATGGGCCCGGAGGCACTGCGCGTCGCTGGACTGCAGGCCGCACTGGAGTCCCACGGCCTGCGGGTACTCGATCGCGGCAATCTCGGCGGCCCGCCCAACCCGTGGCAGCCAGCGGTGCAGGGCTACCGCCACTTGTCAGAGGTGGTGGCGTGGAACCGTGCCGTGCACGAGGCGGTGTATGCCGAGCTCGCGCAGGGCCATCTGCCCATCCTGCTGGGCGGCGACCACTGTCTGGCCATGGGCTCGATCAGTGCGGTCGCACGCCACTGCCGCGCACAGGGCAAAAAGCTGCGCGTGCTGTGGCTGGATGCGCACGCCGACTTCAACACCGCGGCGCTGACACCAAGCGGCAATCTGCACGGTATGCCGGTCGCATGCCTATGCGGCTTCGGCCCCGAAGCGCTGGTGCGCCTGGGCGGCGACGCCCCTGCACTGCACCCGAGTCAGGTGCGCCAGATCGGTATCCGCAGCGTCGATCCGGGCGAGAAGCGCTTCGTGCACGAGCAGGGCCTGGAGGTGTACGACATGCGCTACATCGACGAGATGGGCATGCGCCACACGATGGAAATGGCGCTCGCCGGGCTGGACGCCGACACGCACCTGCACGTCAGCTTCGACGTCGATTTTCTCGACCCCGAGATCGCCCCGGGTGTGGGCACGACGGTACCCGGCGGGCCCACCTACCGCGAAGCGCAACTGTGCATGGAAATGATCGCCGACACGGGGCGGCTGGCCAGCCTGGACGTGATGGAGCTCAACCCCGCGCTGGACGTGCGCAATCGCACGGCGTTGTTGGCGGTGGACCTGATCGAGAGCCTGTTCGGCAAGAGCACGCTGATGCGCGAACACCAGGCGCGACGCGGCAGCTGAAGCGCTGCGCCCCGCGTTCAGCGCAGCGGCACGGCAGCAAGCCGCACCAACCACTGGCGCACGATCGCCGTGCGCATGTCGTCGAACAGCAGCGCCTCTTCGGCTTCCTTGCCCAGCACCACGGTCTCGGAAAAGCTCAGCTCGCGCTCCTGCGAGAGTTCGGTCTCTGGGATCAGTTCGACCCCCGCCGGCGTGCGCAGGGCGAAACGCACGCGCCGCCGCAGCGCCAGCTCGCGCACCTGACCCGCCGCAGTGGTGCCCACCACGACGCGCTCGCGCTGGTCTTGCAATACCTGCAGGATCACATCCGCCGCCGGTGGCGGCGCGGCGGGCGTGGTGGTGGCAGCCGCCACGCCCGTGCCCGTGACCACCACCCCGGCCGCTTGCAGCTGCGCGCGCAGGCTCTGCAGCACGTCGCTGTCGGCCGCGGCCTGCAGGCGCAGGGTGCGAAAGCCGAAGCGCCAGCCGGTGCCACGCAGCCGAAACCCGCAGCCCCCCAGCCCAGCCGCGGAGATGAGCACGCCCCCTGCCGCTGCCAGCCAGGCGCGTCGCGCGACCATGGTCACACCACCACGTTGACGAGGCGGCCCGGCACCACCACCACCTTGCGCGCGGGACGGCCCTCGCCGTACTTGGCGAACTCCGGCGACGCCAGCGCTGCCGCCTCGATCGCGGCGCGGTCGGCCTCGGCCGGCACGGTCAGGCTGCCGCGCAGCTTGCCGTTGATTTGCAGCACCAGCTCGATTTCGTCACGGCGCAACGCGGCCTCGTCCACCGTCGGCCACGGCGCATCGAGCAAGTCGCCCATCGTTTGGGCATACCCCAGCGCCTGCCACAAATGGCTGGTCAGGTGCGGGGTGACCGGATACAGGCAGCGCAGCAAGATGCCCATGCCCTCGATCAGCGCCACCCCACCGCCGGGCTCGTCGCTGGAATCGAACGCCTCCAGCGCGTTGAGCATCTTCATGCAGCCCGACACCACGGTGTTGTACTGCATGCGCTGGTAGTCGTAGTCCACCTGCTTGAGCACGGTGTGGATTTCGCAGCGCAGCGCCTGCGCCCGCTTGCCAAAGCGCACCTCGGCCAGCGACGACGCCCCTTGCACCGACTGGGTGGCCGCGCTCCAGTCGGACTGGGCCAGGCGCTGCCCCAGCGCCCAGACGCGGCGCAAGAAGCGGTGGCTGCCTTCCACTGCCGCGTCGTTCCACTCCAGCGTGGCCTCGGGCGGCGCGGTAAACATCGTGTACAGGCGCGCGGTGTCGGCGCCGTAGCGGTCGATCAGGTCTTGCGGATCGACGCCGTTGTTCTTGGACTTGGACATCGTGCCCACGCCCTCGTAATCGATGGGCGTGCCGGCGGGCAGCACGCCGTCGGCGCTGGGCACGTCGCGCTTGAGGCGCGCGCCCACGGTCTTGCCGCTGGCGTCGAGCACGGGCTCGACGTCGTGCGGCCAGAAGTATTCCTTGGCCCCCTTGGCGGTGCGGCGGCTGTAGATGTGGTTGAGCACCATGCCCTGCGTGAGCAGGCGCTGGAATGGCTCGTCGATCGCCACCAGCCCCAGATCGCGCATGACCTTGGTCCAAAAGCGCGCGTAGAGCAGGTGCAAAATGGCATGCTCGATGCCGCCGATGTACTGGTCCATCGGCATCCAGTAGCGCGTGCCCTCGCCCACCATGGCGTCGGACAGCTGCGGGTCGCAGTAGCGCATGAAGTACCACGAACTGTCGACGAAGGTGTCCATGGTGTCGGTCTCGCGCCGCGCGGGCTTGCCACAACGCGGGCACGGCACGTTCAGGAACGCCTCGCACTTGGCCAGCGGGTTGCCGCTGCCATCGGGCACCAGATCTTCGGGCAGCACCACGGGCAGATCCTCGTAGGGTACGGGCACCGGGCCGCAGTCGTCGCAGTGGATGATGGGGATCGGCGTGCCCCAGTAGCGCTGGCGGCTGATGCCCCAGTCGCGCAGACGGTACGTCACCTTTTTCTCGCCCAGCCCTTGGGCCGCCAGCAGCTCGGCCACCTTGTCCACCGCCGCCTGGTGGGGCAGGCCGTCGAGCACACCCGAATTCACACACACCAGCGCGCCCGACTTGTCCGCGTACCAGTCTTGCCAACGCGTGGGGTCGAACGTCAGCGCCGCCTCTGAGCCGGGCGCCGGGCCGATGACCTGTTTGATCGGCAGGCCGTACTTGCGCGCGAACGCGAAATCGCGCTCGTCGTGCGCAGGCACGCCCATGACGGCGCCGTCGCCATAGCCCATGAGCACATAGTTGCCCACCCACACCGGCACCGCCTCACCGGTGAGCGGGTGGCGCACCACCAGCCCCGTGGGCATGCCCTCCTTCTCCTTGAGCGCGAGTTCCGCCTCGGTGGTGCCGCCTTGCTTGCAGCGCTCGATGAAGGCAGCGAGCGCCGGGTCGCGGCGCGCCGCCAACTGCGCCAGCGGATGCTCGGGCGCCACGGCGCAAAACGTCACCCCCATGATGGTGTCGGCGCGGGTGGTGAACACGTGCAGCCGCCCGTCCTGGATCAGGCGGCCGTCCTCGTCGCGGATGTCGTGCGGGAAGGCAAAGCGCACGCCGACGCTCTTGCCAATCCAGTTCTCCTGCATCAGGCGCACGCGCTCGGGCCAGCCGTGCAAGAAGTTGGGATCATCCGGGTTGGCCACGGCCGACAGCAGCTCTTCGGCGTAGCGCGTGATGGCCAGGTAGTAGCCGGGGATCTCGCGCTTTTCCACCAGCGCCCCGGTGCGCCAGCCGCGCCCGTCGATGACCTGCTCATTGGCCAGCACCGTCTGGTCTACCGGGTCCCAGTTGACCACTTGGGTCTGCCGGTAGGCGATGCCCTTTTCCAGCATCTTCAGAAACAGCCACTGGTTCCATTTGTAGTAGTCGGGGGAACACGTGGCGATCTCGCGGCTCCAGTCGATGGCCAGGCCCATGGCCTGCATCTGCCGCTTCATGTAAGCGATGTTGTCGTACGTCCAGCGCGCGGGCGGCACGCCGTTTTTGATGGCCGCGTTTTCCGCTGGCAGCCCGAAGGCGTCCCAGCCCATGGGCATGAGCACGTTGTAGCCCTTCATGCGCAGCTGGCGCGCCATCATGTCGTTGATGGTGTAGTTGCGCACGTGCCCCATATGCAGCTTGCCGCTGGGGTAGGGCAGCATGGAGCAGGCGTAAAACTTGGGGCGCGACGCGTCTTCGCGCACGCGGTAAGCGTCGCGCGCGGCCCACTGGGCCTGCATGGCGGCCTCCAGGTCACGTGGCGAGTAAGGAGCGGTAGCAGCGGTCATGGAAGCGAAAAGGATTGGCACACGGGACGCAATCCCGCGACGGGTTTGCCGCGATTGTAGAGGGGGCCGTGCGCCAGATACCACCCGGGCCCCGCGCACCGCCAGTGCAGGCAGCGCTCAGGCCAGCACTTCGGCCAGGAACTGGCGCATGGCCTGCCACGAGCGCGCATCCGCGCGCGCGCTGTAGACGGTGCCGAAGCCGGGATCGTTGGCCTCGGGGTTGGTGAAGGCATGCATCGTGGCGCCATAGGCGTGCAGCTGCCAGTCGGCGCCCGCTTGCGTCATCTCGCGCGCAAACGCCAGCACCGCCTCCGGCGTGGCCATCGGGTCGTCCCATCCGTGCAGCGCCAGCACTTTGGCGCTGATGGCACGGCCCGCGGTGTTGCCCGGCGGGGTGAACAGCCCATGAAAACTCACCACCCCGCGCAGCGGCAACCCCGTGCGCGCCATGTCCAGCACGCTCAGGCCGCCAAAGCAAAAGCCGATGGCCGCCAGCCGCTGCGCGTCCACCTGCGGCTGTGCCGCCAGCGTCTGCAGCGACGCCGCCAGGCGCGCTTGCAAGCGGGCCCGGTCCTGCACCAGCGGGGTCATGAGGGCGGCGTTTTCCTCTTTGGTGCGACCGCGGCGGCCCTTGCCGTACACGTCCATGGCAAAGCCCACGTAGCCCAGCTCCGCCAGCGCGCGCGCCTTGCCGTCCTCGAACGCGCTGCGCCCGGCCCAGGCGTGGGCCACGGCTACCGCGGGGCGGGGGCCCGGCTGGCGGTCGTCCCACGCCAGCAGTCCTTCGAACACGTCGCCGTCGTGGGTGTACTCGATGGTGCGGGTTTGGATGGTCATGGGCGTCTGTCTCCTGTGCTGCTCGTGGGGCCCGATGGGCGCAACGGTGACTGCACGGCATGCCCCGGGCCCACGCAGGCACCCCGCGCAGGCATTGTAGGCGAGCGCCCCGGGCGGGACCCACTGCCAGCGCGCTGCCCGTTTACGCGGCCGGCACGCGAAACCGCTCCACCAATGCCGTCAGGTGTGTGGCTTGCTCGCGCATCGCCAGCGCGGCGGCGGCGATTTCTTCGACCAGCGCCGCGTTTTGCTGCGTCATGCGGTCGAGCTGGCCAATGGCCTCGTTCATCTCGTCGACCCCATTCGCCTGCTCCTGACTGGCCTGTGCACCTTCGGCGATCGATTCACCCAGCCGGTGCACTTCGTCGCGCATGCGCTCGATGGTGGCGCGCGCCTGTTCGACCTGATGGGTCCCCTGCTGCACGTCGGCCACACTGTGTTCGATCAAGCCACGGATCTCGCGCGCGGCCTCGGCGCTGCGCTGGGCGAGGCCGCGCACCTCCCCCGCCACGACGGCAAACCCCCGGCCCGCCTCACCGGCTCGGGCCGCCTCCACCGCCGCGTTCAAGGCCAGGATGTTGGTCTGGAACGCGATGCCGTCGATCACGGCGGTGATAGCGGCGATGCGGTCGCTGCTCTGGCGGATGGCCTCCATCGTGGCCACGAGCTGGGCCACCGCCTGATCGCTCTCGCGCGCCCGCTGCCCCAAGGCCTGCGCTTGCTCGCTGGCGCGACGGGCGCTGGCAGCCGCTTCGCGGATGCGCTCGGTCAACGCTTCCATATTGGCCGCGGCTTCCTGCAAATTGCTGGCGGCTCGCTCGGTGCGGTCCGACAGATCTTGGTTGCCGTGCGCGATTTCCTCCGTGGTCTCTTGCAGCTGGGTGCTGGCGTGGCGCACTTCCCGCACCAGGGCAGCCAGTTCGCCTCGCATGGTTTCCAGCGCTCGGGTCATCTCGCCAAATTCATCGCGCCGCCGGGTATCGAGGGCGTACGTGAGATCCCCTCCGGCCAGCGTGGACGCAAACGATACCGTGCGCTGCAGCGGCTGGCGGATGTGCCGGATCAGCCCCCACGCGCCGATGAGGATGCCCAACACCAGCAGGCCCATCGCGGTGGAGCCGAAGATCATGTTCTGGCGACGCTTGCTTTCGTAGTACGCCTGCACGGTGGCAAGCTGGGCGCGTTGGTAATCGGCAAACTCGCGCAGCGCGTGCAAATACGCCGGGATGCGCGGGGTGTAGCGCGCCTCCAGCACGGCCAACGCGCGCTCCTCGTCGCCCGCCTCGCGCAAGCGCTGCGCCTCCTCGAACGCCGCTTCGATCTCGCGCCGCAGCGCCATCACGGCATCCAGCAGCGCTCGCTCACGGGCGTCGCTCACCTTCTCGACGATGCTGGCCTCCAGCTCGGCCATACGTTTGCGCCCCTCGGCCATGGGCACCAGATAGAGGGTCTGCAGGATCGGGTCGCGCGCGATGAACATGGCCTGCGCGCGCGTCAGATCGGTTTCGACCAACCCCGCCCACAGCGACGCGGCAAACAGCCGCTCGGTGCGCGCCCGAATCGCCGCTTCCGATGCGCGGCTCGTCAGTGCCGATTGCGCCGACACCGTCACCACCACCGCGACGATGGCCGCAACCAACACCCCTACGCCCGTCCACAGCTTGGTGGACAGCCGCCAGTCCTTCACACGCATGCGATTTCCCCGATGTCGATGCCCAGACGTTCGACCGGGGGGTCGGAACCGCCCGGGCACACAGGGGCGACACTCTAGCGCAGGGGTGGGCCGATCCCCATGAGGGATTTCCCTAAACGAACGTTCGTTCTTTTTTCAAGCCCAGCACGTCGGCCATGTCGTACAGCCCGGGCGGCTGTTGGGCCAGAAAGCGCACCGCGCGCAGGCTGCCTTGGGCATAGGTGGCGCGGCTGCTGGATTTGTGCGAGATTTCGATGCGCTCGCCCATGCCCAGAAACATCACCGTGTGGTCGCCCACCACATCGCCCCCGCGCACGGTGGCAAAGCCGATGGTGCCCGGTTCGCGCTCGCCGGTGTGGCCGACGCGCTGATAGACGGCGCAATCTTGGAGGCTGCGGCCTTGCGCTGCGGCGATGACCTCGCCCATCTGCAGCGCCGTACCGCTGGGCGCGTCGACCTTGTGGCGGTGGTGGGCTTCGACGATCTCGATGTCGTAGCCGCTGGACAGGGCGCGCGCGGCCATCTCCAACAGCTTGAGCGTGACGTTGACGCCCACGCTCATGTTGGGCGCGAGCACGATGGGCACTTGCTGCGCCGCCTCGGCGATCGCCGCTTTTTGCGCCGGGTCGAAGCCGGTGGTACCGATGACCAGCGCGGTGCCGTGGCGCACGGCGGCCGCCACGTGCGCCATCGTGCCCTGCGGGCGGGTGAAGTCGATGAGGACGTCGCTGGCCGACAGCGCCACGTCGATGTCTGCGGCGATGCGCACCCCGCTGGATTGCCCCAAAAAGGCGGCCGCATCCTGCCCCAGCGCGGGGCTGTCGGGCCGGTCGAGTGCAGCCGTCAGCACACAGTCGTCGGCCGCCAACACGGCTTCGATCAACATACGGCCCATGCGGCCGCTGGCGCCGGCGATGGCGACGCGATGGGGGGTGGAGGCGGTCATGGTGCGAGCAAGGGGCAAACGTTCAACGCGGCTCGAGGGGCGGATAGGACGTCGCAGGCGCGGGGGCGGGAGCGGGAGCCGCCGATGCGGGCTCCACCGGCGCCCGGGAGGCAGCCGGTGCCTTGGACTCCGCGGCCTGGAGCTGCTCCTCGGTGGCTTCGAGCACCGGCACCCGCCCGGGCGGGCGGCGCACCTGCAGCGACGCCACGAACTCCTCTTCCGTGGGTAGCTCATCGGCCTGCACGCGCTCGAGCCGGTCGTCGCGGAAAAAGACGGTCACCACGCGCCGCTGTGGCGGCTGGCCCTGGCGCTGGAAGGTAAAGACATAGTCCCAGCGGTGGGCGTGGAAGACGCTGGCCACCAACGGCGTACCCAGGATGGCTTGCACCTGCTCGCGCGTCATGCCCGGCTGCAACGCCTGCACCTGCTCGCGCACCACCACGTTGCCTTGCAAGATATCCATCCGATACGGGGTGATAAGCCCGCCCAGGTTGGACAAGCGCGCCGATGCCCCGTCGAGGGCCGAGCAGCCAGACAGCGTCAACAGCAGCGGCACCGCCCAGACGGCCGCACGCCGGAGGGTCGATGTCGGGTCAAGGCGGGCAGGGTTCATGGCAGTCGTCAGAAATGGGCACACGGATACACGCAAACCGGTGCGTGGTTATATCATCTCGCCCATTGTAGTGTCGCGCGCCCGCGGCCCAACCCAACACCCCCACGCATGACTGGTATCGACGAACTCAAGAGCACGGGGCTCAAGGCCACGCTGCCGCGCCTGAAGATCCTGGAAATTTTTCAGTCCGGGCGGCAGCGGCACATGACGGCCGAAGACGTCTTCAAGGCGCTGCTCGAGGAGCAGTCCGACATCGGGCTGGCCACGGTCTATCGCGTGCTGATGCAGTTCGAGCAGGCCGGCATCTTGGTACGCAGCAACTTCGAGTCGGGCAAGGCCGTCTACGAGCTCAATGAAGGCCAGCACCACGACCACCTGGTATGCCTGGACTGCGGCCGCGTCGAGGAGTTTTACGACGCCGAAATCGAACGTCGGCAGCAGGCGATCGCGCAAGAACGAGGGTTTGCGCTGCAGGAGCACGCGCTCTCACTGTATGCGCACTGCCAGCGTCAAGACTGCCCGCACCGTGGCAATCGCGCGCGCCGGGGTTGAGCGCGCCTAGCCGTCGCGCAGCATGGCGGCGCGCTGGCGCTGCACGAACTCCTGGTACGTATCGATGCCGCGCAGTTGCAATATCGCGTTGCGCACCGCGGCTTCAACGAGCACGGCGATGTTGCGCCCCGCCACCACGGGAATGACCGCTTTGCGGATCGCCACCCCCAGCACGTCCTGATACATCGGCTCGCTGGGCAGCCGCTCGTAGTCACGCTCCAGTGTGGACAGCCGCACCAGATGCACGATCAGGCGCAACCGCATTTTGCGGCGCACCGCCGTCTCGCCAAAGATGGCCTTGATGTCGAGCAGGCCGATCCCGCGCACCTCCAGCAGGTTTTGCAGCAAGTCTGGGCAGCGCCCTTCGATCGTCGTTTGACTGACGCGGTAGAGATCGACCGCATCGTCGGCGACCAGGCCGTGTCCGCGCGTGATCAGCTCCAGCCCCAGCTCGCTCTTGCCCAGACCGGACTCGCCCGTGATGAGCACGCCCAGGCCCAAAATGTCCATGAACACGCCGTGCAGGGTGGTGCGCTCGGCGAAGTGGCGCGAGAGGTAGGCGCGCAGCACATCGATGACGAATCCGGCCGAGGCCGCGGTGGCAAACAGCGGTATGTGCGCGCGCTCGCACATCGCCACCAACTCGGGCGGCGGGGGCTGGTCGTCGGCCACGACCAGCAGCGGCGGCTCGAGCGTGACGATGCGCGCCACGCGCCGACGGCAGTCCTCGGCGGTGGCGTTGTGCAGATACGCCACCTCGCGCGCCCCCAACACCTGGGCGCGATAGGGGTGGATGTAGTTGAGATAGCCCACCAGATCCGCGCCCGAGCGCGCTTCGGCCACGGCTTTGTCGTCGAAGCGACGCTCGGAGGCCGACTGGCCCGCGACCCACTGCCACTTCAGGGTCTCGCGGTGGTCCTCGAACAGGGCATCGGCGCTGACGGCGCTGGGTTTCATGGCCGGGGGGCGCGCGTCGGGATCATGCGCGCGGGCGGCGCATCAGGCGGCGGCATGGGCCGACTGCCAGCCCGCGATCAGGCCGTGCAGCGTGGCGGCGTTGTCGGCGCTGCGCAGCTTTTCGCGCAGCGTGGTGTCGCTGAGCAGTTCGGCGATCTCGGAGAGGATTTCGAGATGCTTTTGCGTGGCCGCCTCGGGCACGAGCAGAAAGATCAGAAGATTGACGGGTTGCTCGTCCGGCGCGTCGAAACCAATCGGCTGCGCCAGCTGGAATACCGCGGCCATGGGCTGCTTGAGGCCCTTGATGCGCCCATGCGGAATGGCCACGCCGTGCCCCAGTCCGGTCGAGCCCAGTCGCTCGCGCGCAAACAGGCTGTCGGTCACGAGCGCGCGGTTGAGCCCGTGCAGGGATTCGAACAGCAAGCCAGCCTCCTCGAACGCACGCTTCTTGCTCGTGGCCTCGACGGCCACCTGCACGTGCTCAGGCGGAAGGATCGCAGAAAGTCGGTTCATCGCTGTGCCTCGGAACGAGGGCCCATTATGCCGCCAACTCGGCGGCCCTGCATCGGCCTAGAAAGGACAAACCGCTTGCCGAAGCAAGCGGTTTGTGCGCCACAGCACGGGCTGCCTGCAGTGTGTTCAGGCGATTTCGCGCTTGACGGGCAGGTGATGGTGCTCTTGGACCTTGTCCTTGTAGCGCAACACCTGGCGATCGAGCTTGTCGGCCAGCTCATCGACCGCCGCGTACAGATCGGCGTGCGTGCTCTCCGCGTAGATGTCCTTGCCTTTGACGTGAATATTGCACTCGGCCTTCTGCCGGTGATCCTTGTCCTTGATCTTGTCGACGGTGAGCAGGACACGGATGTCCACCACTTGGTCGAAATGGCGCGAGATACGCTCCAGCTTGCTGGTGACGTAGCTGCGCAGGGCGGGCGTGACTTCGAGGTGGTGTCCGCTGATGGTCAGGTTCATGACGGGGCCTCCTATCGTTGCCTCAATGGACTGGACCCGGCCGCCGACCGACCGGGTTCGCCTTGTGGGGCGGCAGCCCGTGCGGCTGACCCCACACCCTTACTATGCCCGTTTGACGGCGTCGTGACAAGCGCCCCGCCGCGCCCAACCCGGCCCCGGGATAGTCCCGATGGCCGCCGCGCCCACGCCACATCGATACTGAATCGAATCGACCCGCCAAGCCCCATGGCCCTGGACACCTTGCTTGCCACCGCCTTGCCCGCCGATGCCCCCCCACCCCCGGGGCGGCGGGCGCTGGTGCTGATGGGCGGCGGTGCGCGCACCGCCTACCAAGTGGGGGTGCTGCGCGCGCTGGCGCGCCTGCTGCCGGGCCCACGGCTGCCGTTCGACGTGCTGGTGGGCACCTCGGCCGGCGCGCTCAACGCCACCTTCGTGGCCAGTTGCGCCGACGAAGGCTTGCACGCGCTGGACCGGCTGACGTCGTTTTGGAGCCGGCTGCGCTCCGAGCAGGTGTACCGCTTGCAGGCGCTGCGCCTGGGCCGTCCGAACCTGCTCAGCGCCGGGCTGACGTTGATGCGCCAGGTCCGCCGCCACCGCGCGCTGCTGGACAGCCTGCCGCTGGTGGACACGCTGCACCGCGCCATCGACCTGCCGCGGCTGGCCGCGGCCATCGACAACGGCGTGCTGTTCGCGCTGGGCGTGACAGCCTCCAGCTACACCACGGGCGAGCATTGGACGTTTTTTCAGGTCCGCGACGGCGCGCTGCCGCCCTGGCGCCGCCCGGGGCGGCGCGCCGAGCCGGCCGTCATCGGCCTCGAGCACCTGATGGCCTCGGCCGCCATCCCGTTTCTGTTCCCCGCCGTGCCGCTGTGGGTCGATGACCACAAGGAGTATTTCGGCGACGGCTCGATGCGCCAGCTCTCGCCGCTGTCGGCGGCCATCCACGCCGGTGCCGACCGCATCCTGGTCATTGGCGTCGGCCAGCCGCAACGGGCCGCGCTGGGCCGCAGCAGCGCCGCCGGCGGCGAGCCCAGCGCCGGCACCATCGCCGGCCACGCCCTGGCCAGCGTGTTCCACGACACGCTGCAGGCCGACGTGGAGCAGGCCCAGCGCGTCAGCCGGGCGTTGCGCGCGCTGCCCCCCGCCGTGGCGCAGGCGTTGCCCTACCGCCCGGTGGATGTGCTGGCCATCCAACCCAGCGCGTCGCTGGACGAGCTGGCGCTGCAACACGCGCACGCGCTGCCGCGCGCCACCCGCGACACGCTGGCCGGCCTGGGGGCGCTGGACACGCGCCGCGGCAGCGCGGGCAGCGCCGCCGCGCTGGCCAGCTACCTGCTGTTCGAGCCGCCCTTCGTGCACGCCCTGATGCGCCTGGGCGAAGCCGACGCCCAGGCGCACGCCGCCGCGCTGCGCGCGCTGCTGGCCGACCGTCCCCAACCGGCCGCCGAAGTGCCATAATGCAGGCTTCACCGTAGCCTTGGAGCCCACCGTGGAAAGCAGCCCTAGTCGCGTGCTTGCGGTGCCGGCGCCCGGCCTGCGGCGCGACGGCTGACGGCGCCCACGTGGCGCGGCCTTGCGTGTGTGGGTGGGGTGCGCACCGCCGCAAGCGCTTGCCCTCCCCAACACCGACCCGTCCCGCGCCGCCATGCTCAACGTCTTCACGCTCGTCAACGGCCGCCTGTTCCAGGAAGAAATCGAATCCCTGGAGGATCTGGCCCGCTTTCAACCGATCTGGGTCGACATGGAGTCGCCCACCTCCGAGGAGCGCCGCTGGGTACGGCAGCACTTCGGCCTGTCCATCCCCGAAGACGCGATGGACGACGACATCGAGGAGTCGGCGCGCTTCTTTGAGGAAGACAACGGCGAGCTGCACGTGCGCTCGGACTTCCTCATCGACGACGACGATGGCCCGCGCCATGTGCGGGTGGCCTTCATTCTGAACGACCGCAATCCGGACCTCAAAAGCCACGGGGTGCTGTTTTCGATTCACGACGAGGACCTGCCGGTGTTTCGGTTGTTGCGCCTGCGCGCGCGCCGCATGCCGGGCCTGATCGACGACGCCAAAGACGTGTTGCTGGCGTTGTTCGACACCGACGTCGAGTACTGCGCCGACATCCTGGAAGGCATCCACGACGACCTGGAACACATCAGCACCCAGGTGCTGTCGGGTCAGCTCACCGACGACGTCGCGCAACAGGTGCTGGCGGCCATCGCCCGCCACGAGGACCTATCGGGCCGCATCCGGCGCGACATGATGGACACCCGGCGCGCCATCAGCTTCCTGATGCGCATGCGGCTGCTGTCGGCCGAGCAATTCGAAGACGCGCGCCAGATCCTGCGCGACATCGACTCGCTCGAGGGTCACACGTCGTTCTTGTTCGACAAGATCAACTTCTTGATGGACGCCACCATCGGCTTCATCAACATCAACCAGAACAAGATCATCAAGATCTTCTCAGTGGCCTCGGTCGCCTTGCTGCCGCCCACGCTGATCGCCAGCATCTACGGCATGAACTTCGAGTACATGCCGGAGCTGTCGCAGAAGTGGGGTTACCCGGCGGCGCTGCTGCTGATGGTGGCCAGCGCCGTGGGGCCGATGCTGTATTTCCGCAAGCGCGGCTGGCTCAAGTAAAGCGGCTCGGCAGCGCGCTCACAGCAGGTTGAGCGCCTTGCGCACGATGCGCGCGCTGTAGTGGCGGGCCACGTCGCGCATGAAGGCCTGGAAGTCCACGTGCGCCTCGTCGTCGGCACGATCCGACAGCGTGCGCACGGCGCCAAACGGTGTGCCATAGTCCCAGCACACCTGGGCCACGGCAGCGCTTTCCATGTCCACTGCCAGCGCCTCGGGCAGCGCCTCGCGCAACGCCTGCGACTCGGCCGCGCTGGTGATGAAGCGGTCGCCACTGATGATCAAACCGCGGTGTACCGTGGGCCGGTGCAGCCCCAGTGCGCGCAGCGTCTCCTCACTGACCAGCTTGGGCAGCCACGTCACCGCGTCGCGCGCGGCTTCTTCCAGCACCTGCGCCAGCACCAAATCGGCGTCGAAGTGCATCTTGCCGGTGCCCGGCACCTCCCAGCGCGGAAACAGCGGCGCCGCACTCAAGTCGTGCTGCAGGTAGCGCGTGCCCACCACGACGTCGCCCACCTCGGCCCCCAGCGCCAAGCCGCCGGCCACGCCAGTGAACAAGATGTATTGCGGCGCGAAGCGCTCGTGCAACACCGTAGCCGTCGTCGCCGCCGCCACCTTGCCGATACCGCTGAGCACGGCCACCACTTCGTGGCCCTGCAGATGGCCTTGCCAGAACTCGCGCCCCGCCACCGTCACCTTGCGCTCGTCGGGCATGAGCTGCAGGATTTCGGCCAACTCTTCGTGAACGGCACTGATGACGGCGACACGGGCCATGCGACCACCTCCGGGACAACGTTACTTTTTGTCCCGCAATTCTCGCCGCAAAATCTTGCCCACGGGCGTCTTGGGCAACTCGGTGCGGAACTCGATCACCTTAGGGCGCTTGTAGCCCGTCAGGCGCGCTTCACAGAACTCGCGGATGTGCGCCTCGGTCAGCGCCGGGTCTTTCTTGACCACGACCAGCTTGACTGCCTCGCCCGAGTGCTCATCGGGGATGCCCACCACCGCGCACTCCAGCACGCCGTCGCACTGCGCCACCACGTCCTCGATCTCGTTGGGGTAGACGTTGAAGCCCGACACCAGGATCATGTCCTTCTTGCGGTCGACAATTCTGAAGTAGCCGCGCTCGTCCATGACGCCGATGTCACCGGTGCGGAACCACCCGTCCGCCGTCATGACCTTGGCCGTTTCATCCGGGCGCTGCCAGTAACCCGCCATCACCTGCGGGCCACGGATGGCGATTTCGCCCGGGGTGCCCATCGGCACCTCGTTGCCGTTGTCGTCCACGCACTTGAGCTCGGTGCTGGGGATGGGCACCCCGATCGTGCCCGAAAACTCTTTGACCGTGACCGGGTTACAACAGGCCGACGGGCTGGTTTCACTCAAGCCGTAGCCTTCGCAGATTGGGCAGCCGGTGCGCTCCAGCCAACGCTTGGCCACCGCCGCTTGCACCGCCATGCCCCCACCCAGCGAGACGCGCAGGTTGCGCCAGTTGACGGTGTCAAAGTCCGGATGGTTGAGCAGCGCGTTGAACAGGGTGTTGACCGCCGGAAAGCTGTGAAACGTGTGGTTGCGCAGCTCCTTGAGCACCGCCGGGATGTCGCGCGGGTTGGGGATGAGAATGGTCTTGCCGCCGGTGCGCATGCCCAACATCATGTTGACCGTGAAGGCGAAGATGTGATAGAGCGGCAGTGCGCAGACAGCGGTGGGCTGTTCGTGGGGAGGAATGGTCTTGCGCGCCGGCGCCTCCCACGCCTCGGACTGCAGCACGTTGGCGATCAGGTTGCGGTGCAGCAGCACGGCGCCCTTGCTCACCCCGGTCGTGCCGCCCGTGTACTGCAGCACTGCCACGTCGTCGGGCCCGACCTCTACGGGCTTGAAGCCGGCGCGCCGCCCGCGCGCCAGCGCGTCGTTGAATCGCACCGCCTGCGGCAGCTCGAACGGCGGCACCAGCTTTTTGACGTGCCGCACCACCAGGTTGACGATCACGCCCTTGATGCCCAACAGATCGCCCATCGCGGCCAGCACCACGTGCTGCACTGGCGTGTTGGCGATGCACTGCTGCAGCGTGTGGGCGAAGTTTTCGATGATGACGATGGCCTTGGCACCGCTGTCCTTGAGCTGGTGCTCCAGCTCACGCGCGGTATAGAGCGGGTTGACGTTGACCAGGATGTAGCCCGCGCGCAGGATGGCGGCCACCGCAATGGGGTATTGCGGCACGTTGGGCATCATCACCGCCACGCGATCACCGCGCTGCAGGCCCAGGCTCTGCAAATACCCGGCAAACGCGCGCGAGGCCTCGTCGATCTCGCGGTACGTCCACTCCTTGCCCAGAAAACTGTACGCGGGCCGGTCGGCGTACTTGGCAAAGCTCTCTTCCATCAACGCCACCAGCGACCGGTACTGGCCGGGGTCGATGGTCGCGGGCACGCCCTCGGGGTACTGTTGGAGCCAAGGTTTGTCGGCAGCGGTCACGGTGGTCATGGGGGTGTCTCCAGTCGATGAACAGAGTCAGCCGCGGCTCTGCGGCCTGACGCCAGGCTGACGGCTACGGGCATTATTCCCCAAAAAGCCCCGACGAGAACGCTATATTGGGGTTTTTCCGAACGATCGTTCGCTGGTTGGAGGGGGAGAGATGCTGCCCGCGTGAAGAAAGACGGGAGACATTCAAGCAGGATGCCCTACGTGCCTGGGACGACTATCAGCACACCGGCCTGCACCTGACGGCAGAAGAGGCCGATGCCTGGCTGGCGAAGTTGGAAGCGGGCGACGATGCGGAGCCCCCCAAATGCCACGGCTGATCTGGACCCCGCCGGCGCTGGCAGATGTGCAACGACTCTTTCGCTTCCTCGCATCCAAAGACACGCGTGCCACGCAACGCG
Organism: Tepidimonas sp. HKU77; assembly: GCF_049728535.1. NCBI lineage: Bacteria > Pseudomonadati > Pseudomonadota > Betaproteobacteria > Burkholderiales > Tepidimonas > Tepidimonas sp. HKU77. Next base: position 1,170,810 of record NZ_CP187300.1, read on the forward strand.
CGGTAGCGGCGATACGAGCGGGGGTCGAGGTTTTGGCCCAGCAGCCGCACCTCGGCCGCCCGGTGGAGGACATGCACCCGGCGTTTCGGGAATGGCTGATCGACTTCGGCAGCAGTGGCTACGTCGCTCTTTATCACTTCGACGCGCAGTACATTGCCATTCTCGCGGTCCGGCATCAAAAAGAAGCCGGGTATTGAGTCGCCTCGCCCACCGCCCCCTCACTCGATCGCCTTGACGATGTCCTCCACCACCTTCTTGGCGTCGCCGAACACCATCATCGTCTTGTCCATGTAGAACAGCTCGTTGTCCAGGCCGGCGTAGCCCGCGGCCATGGAGCGCTTGTTGACGATGACGGTGCGTGCTTTGTACGCCTCCAGGATGGGCATGCCGTAGATGGGGCTGCCTTTTTGCAGCGCGGCCGGGTTGACCACGTCGTTGGCGCCCAGGATGACCGCGACATCGGTCTGGCCGAATTCGGCGTTGATGTCCTCCATCTCGAACACCTGGTCGTACGGGATCTCGGCCTCGGCCAGCAGCACGTTCATGTGGCCCGGCATGCGCCCGGCCACGGGGTGGATGGCGAACTTGACGCTGATGCCTTTTTCGGTGAGCTTTTGCGCCAGCTCCTTGACCGCGTGCTGCGCGCGCGCCACCGCCAGGCCGTAGCCGGGCACGATGATGACGCTCTCGGCGTTGGACAGGATGAACGCCGCATCGTCGGCACTGCCGCTGCGCACGGTACGCTGGGGCTGGTCGGCCTGTGCGCCACTCGCGGCATCCCCGCCAAAGCCACCCAGGATGACGTTGATGAACGAGCGGTTCATCGCCTTGCACATGATGTAGCTCAGGATCGCACCCGAGGAGCCCACCAGCGAGCCGGCGATGATGAGCATGGGGTTGTTGAGCGAAAAACCGATGCCCGCCGCCGCCCAGCCGGAGTAGCTGTTGAGCATGGACACCACCACCGGCATGTCCGCCCCGCCGATGGGGATGATGATGAGCACGCCCAACACGAAACTCAGCGCCGTCAGCACCGCGAACGCGGTCCCATTGCCGGTGAGCGCAAACACCACGCCCAGCGCGATGATGACCAGCCCCAGCACCAGGTTGAGCAGATGCTGGCCGGGAAACACCACCGGCGCGCCGCGAAAGAGCCGGAATTTGACCTTGCCCGACAGCTTGCCAAACGCGATGACCGAGCCGCTGAAGGTGATGGCGCCGATGGCCGAGCCCAGGAACAGCTCGACCTTGTTGCCGACGGGGATGTCGCCGCCCTTGGCCGCTAGGTCGAACGCCCACGGCTCGACCACCACCGCGATGGCGATGCACACCGCGGCCAGGCCGACCATGCTGTGCATGAAGGCCACCAGCTCCGGCATTTTGGTCATCTCGACCCGGCGGGCCATGATGGCGCCCGCCGTGCCACCCGCGACCAGTCCCAGCGCCACCCAGGCCAGCCCCATGGCTTCGTCCAGCGCCATGCGCTCGGCCAGGGTGGTGATCAGGCCCATGGTGGTAACGATGGCGATGGCCATGCCGACCATGCCGAAGACGTTGCCGCGAATCGAGGTGGTGGGGTGGCTCAGGCCCTTGAGCGCCTGGATGAAACAGACGCTGGCCACCAGGTACAGCAAAACGACGACATTCATGCTCATCGGGCGGCTCCTTCATCGGCCGGGTTGGCCTTGCGCTCTTTTTTCTTGAACATTTCCAGCATGCGGCGCGTGACCAGAAAGCCACCGAAGACGTTGACGGCGGCCAGCGCCACCGCCAGCACGCCCATGGTCTTGGCCAGGCCGGTTTCGGTCAGCGCCGCCGCCAGCATGGCACCGACGATGACGATGGCCGAAATGGCGTTGGTGACCGCCATCAGCGGCGTATGCAGGGCCGGGGTGACGTTCCACACCACGTGGTAGCCCACGTAGATGGCCAGCACGAAGATGATGAGGTTGAAGACGACGGGGGAGATGGCTTCCATGGCAAACCTCGAACGGTGGAGTGATCGGGCACGACGCCGCATTCAAGCGCGACGCTTGACCTCGCCGCCTTGCGTGACGAGGCAGGCGCTGACGATGTCGTCCTCCAGCGGCACCTGCACGGCCGTGGCGTCCTTGGGACAGATGAGCTTGAGGAAATCCAGCACGTTGCGCGCGTACAGCGCCGAGCTGTCGGCGGCCACCAGCGCGGGCAGGTTGGTGTGTCCGATGATGGTCACGCCATGCACGGTGACCACTTGGTCGGGCACGGTCAACGGGCAGTTGCCCCCGGGTTGCCCGTGCGGACCGACCGGACCGCGACCCGCGGCGATATCCACGATGACCGAGCCCGGCTTCATGCTGCGTACCATGTCTTCGGTGACCAGCGTTGGGGCAGGGCGGCCAGGGATGAGCGCGGTAGAGATGACCACGTCGGCCTGCGCCACGCGCTTGGCGACTTCGACCTTTTGGCGCTCGAGCCAGCTCTGCGGCATGGGGCGCGCATAGCCGCCGACGCCTTGTGCGCATTCGCGCTCCTCGTCGGTCTCGTAGGGCACATCGATAAATTTGGCCCCCAGCGACTCGACCTGCTCTTTGACCGCTGGCCGCACGTCGGACGCCTCGATCACCGCGCCCAGTCGCTTGGCGGTGGCGATGGCTTGCAGGCCCGCCACCCCCACGCCCAGCACCACGACCCGCGCGGCCTTGATGGTGCCCGCTGCGGTCATGAGCATCGGAAACAGGCGCTGGTAGTGGTTGGCCGCCAGCATCACGGCTTTGTAGCCGGCGATGTTGGCCTGGCTGGACAGCACGTCCATGCTCTGCGCGCGCGTGGTGCGCGGCATGGCCTCGAGTGCAAACGCGGTCAGCCCTGCGGCCGCCAGTCGCTGCAGCCCCTCGGCATCGAAGGGGTTGAGCATGCCCACGAGGGTGGCGCCCGACTTCATGCGCGCGAGCTCGTCCGCCGACGGCGCGCGCACCTTGAGCACCAGCTCGGCACCCAGGGCGGCGTCGGCATCGACGATCTCGGCGCCTGCCGCGCGGTAGGCCTCATCCGGTGCGCTGGCCGCCACACCGGCGCCGCTTTGAACCAGCACGGTGTGGCCTTGCGCCACGAGTTTTTTGACTGTCTCCGGGGTGGCGGCCACCCGGGTCTCGAGTGCCGCCGTTTCGGCGGGCACGCCTATGCGCATGGTGGGTTCTCCTCTGTTGGGTCGATCGCCGATCGCATCGTGCGAGCGGTGGCGTTGTCGGCCAATATATCATCGCCGACCCGCCTTCGATCTCACCGGAGCTTTCCATGACTGTGCGCGCCGCTGCCGTGTCTGCCGCATTCGCTTGCAGCCTGCTGGCTGCCCCGTTGGCCCACGCCGACCCGAAAGCCACCGCCATCGACGAGATGGCCGCGTACTTGGAGTTCGTCGATTACGGCGGCGGCGTCATCTTCGCTGAGCAGATCCCGAAGGAGGACTGGACGCGCTTCTTTATCATCGACGCCCGCGATGCCGGTCAATACGCGAAGGGCCACATTCCCGGTGCCGTCCATATGGAATGGCGGCAGGTGTTGGCGCGGCGCAACGAAATCCCCAAAGACCGACCGGTGCTGATCTACTGCAACACCGGCTCGCTGTCGGCGCAAGCGGGTTTTGCGCTGCGCGTGGCGGGCTGGGACAATGTGCGCATCCTGCAGGGCGGCATGCAGGAGTGGCTGGCCAAGGGCGGGTTCGACGCCGCGGGTCGCGCCGCAACCCCCGCCCGGCATTGATCCGCGGACCGAGTCGCGTTCGCGCCGGCGGCCATTCTCCCCACCGCCGACATTCTCCCCACCGCGGATAATGTTGATATGACCGAACGTTGGAAACCCAGTGTCACCGTGGCAGCGATCATCGAGCGCGCGGGGCGATATCTATTGGTGGAAGAACACACCCCCGATGGCCTGCGGCTCAACAACCCTGCGGGTCACCTGGACCCGGGCGAGGGCCCCGTGCAGGCCTGCGCGCGCGAGGTGTTGGAAGAAACGGCCCACCGTTTCACGCCCACGGCGCTGCTCGGGATCTACCTGTCGCGCTTCCAGCGCCCCGAGCGGGGAGAGGACGTGACCTACCTGCGCTTGGCGTTCACGGGTGAGCTGGGCGAGGTGGTGGCGGGGCGCGCGTTGGACGCGGGCATCGTGCGCACCGTGTGGCTGACGCGCGACGAGGTGCGCGCCAGTTGCGAGCGCCACCGCAGTCCGCTGGTGTGGCGCTGCATCGAGGACCACGCGGCCGGCCGCCGCTGGCCGCTAGAGGTGATTGACACCGATCCCTCGATCACGGCACTCGGCCCGCTGTTGCACGGCTGACGGCACCCCCGCTCAGGTCAGGGTCAGCACGGCCAGCGCGGCCACGGCCGCGGTTTCACTGCGCAGCACGCGCGCGCCCAGCGAGAGGGGCTGCCAGCCCGCGGCCTGCAACGCGGCCTCCTCGGCGGCGGTGAGGCCGCCCTCGGGCCCCAGCACCACGCGGCAGGCCGGGCCGATGGCCTGCGCCCACGCCGCACAAGGCAGCGCCCCGTTGCTCAGCGACAGGTAGGCGCCCGGCACGCCGTCGGCCAGCGCCCCGGCGTGCGCCAGCCAATCGCGCCACTCGCGCACCGGGTGCAGGAGCGGCACCCGGTTGCCGCCGCACTGTTCGCACGCCGCCACCGCCACCGCCTGCCAGTGGGCCACTTTTTTGGCGGCACGCTCGCCGGTCAGGCGCAGTACGGTGCGTGCGCTCACCAGGGGCTGCACGCTGGCGACGCCCAGCTCGGTGGCCTTTTCGATCAACCAGTCCATGCGTTCGTTGGCGGGCATGCCCACGGCCAGGTGCACCGCCCGCGCGGGCTCGCGTTCGACGGCGTGGTGCGCCAGCACCTGCACTTGCACCTGCTGGCGCCCCATGGTGGTCACGCGCGCGTGCCACTCCCCACCGCGCACGGGGTCGCCAAACAGGGTGAGCGCGTCGCCGGGCTGCAAGCGCAGCACCTGCACGTGGCGGCTGGCCGCTGACGGCAAGGTCAGCAGCACGCCGGGCTGCAGCGGCTCGGGGTGGTGGATGCGCGGCACGGGCATGCGCTCGGCTCCGGTGGCGCCGTGTCAGCCCAGGCGGCCAAAGGAGTACGCCGTCGGGGAGTCCTGCCCTTCGATGGCGTCGAGCAGGCGCAGCAGCGGGGCCAGCTCGCGGTAGCGGGCAGCGGTGTGGCGGATATAGCCGATAAAACGCGGCGCATCGGCCAGGTAGCGCGGCTTGCCGTCGCGCAGCGTCAAGCGGGCAAAGATGCCAGCGACTTTCAGGTGCCGTTGCAACCCCATCCACTCCACCGCGCGGTAAAAGGCGCCGAAGTCCTGCGCCCAACCCTCGGCGTCGAGCAAGCCGGCGCGGCGCGCTGCTTCCCAGTAGCGGATGGTGACGTCGAGCACCACCTCCTCGTCCCAGCTCAGGAAGGCGTCGCGCATCAGGCTGGCGATGTCGTAGGTCAGTGGCCCGTGCACCGCGTCCTGAAAATCCAGCACGCCCAACCGCCCGTCGGGCCGCGTGGGGTCGAAGTCGCCGTGGGGCAGCATGAGGTTGCGCGGCATGAAGTCGCGGTGCACCCATACCGTGGGCTGCGCCAGCACGCGCTGCACGATGAGGTCGAACGTCGCGGCCAGCGTCTGGCGTTGGGCGTCCGTCAGCGTCAAGCCCCGGTGACGCGCCACGTACCAGTCGGAAAAGAGCGCGAGTTCGCGCCGCAGCAGCGCCTCGTCGTACGGCGGCAACTCGCCAGGGCGCGAGGCTTGCTGCCACGCCACCAGGGCGGCGATCGCGTCCTTGAAGTAGGGCAGCGCCGCCTCCGGCCGCGCCGGATCGAGCGCGTCCAACAGGGTCTGCTCGCCCAGGTCGGTCAGCAACAGAAACCCCTGCGCCTCGTCCCACGCCAACACCCGCGGCGCGCGCACGCCCGCAGCGTGCATGAGCGCGGCCACGCGCACGAAGGGGCGACAGTCCTCGTGGGCGGGCGGCGCGTCCATCACGATGAGGGTGCCGTCGGGTGTTTGCGCGCTGTCGACGCGAAAGTAACGCCGGAAACTCGCGTCCGCGCTGGCCAGCCGCAGCGTGTCGGGCTGCACGCCATGCTCGGCTGCGAGGCCCTGCAACCATTGGTCGAACGCGCGGGCGCGTGCCGCATCGGGCCAATCGATGGGAGCGGGGGAGGCAGAGGGGGAGTGGGATGTGCTCATGGATAATCGATGGCATTCTACGAAGGCTTCGACCCTCGCTCACCGACCGTGCCGATACGCCTCGCCGCCCATCCCTCGCCCGCCCGGCGCTCGACCGCCGGGCGCGGTCGGTTGCGTGTCGGCTGGTGGCTGGGGCTGCTGGGTCTGGCGGGCTCGGCCGCCGCCGAGCCCCTGCTGCTGCAACCGTCACTGACGCTGCTGGAGCAGCTACCCCCCGCGCTGCGCGGCAAAACGCCGACGACCGTCGAAGGGCAGCGTATCGAGGGTAAGGTCGATGAGGTCACGGTCGTGGAAGGCGCCGCCGTGTTGCGCCGGCACGACGTCACCGTGCGCGCCGAGCGACTCGAGCACCGCGCCACGGACGACACGGCACTGGCCAGCGGGGGCGTGCGCATCCACCGCCAGGGCGACGTCTACGAAGGCGCGCGGCTGCAACTCAAGCTCGACACCTTCGAGGGGCGCTTCGACGACGTGCGCTTCCAATTCCTGCGCACGGGCGGGCAGGGCGAAGCCAGCCGCGTCGACTTTCTGGACGAGAACCGCGCCGTGGCGCACGATGTGCGCTACAGCACCTGCGAGCGCCCGCCCGGATCGCGCTGGACACCGGCGTGGGCGGTAACGGCGGACGAGGTGCGCTTCGATCTGTCCACCGACACCGGCGAGGCCGTCGGCGGGCGGTTGGAGTTTCAAGGTGTGCCGCTGTTGGCCGCGCCGTGGATCAGCTTCCCGCTGTCGGATGCGCGCAAGACGGGACTGCTGCCGCCGACCTTCAACCTGGACAACCGCAGCGGCTTCGAGACCACGGTCCCGTACTACCTGAACCTGGCCCCCAACCGCGACGCCACGCTGTACCCGACGCTGATGACCAAGCGCGGCGTGGACCTTGGCGGCGAATACCGCTACCTGGAGCGCACGTACGGCGGACAGGTGCGCGCGGCGTGGATGGGCAACGACCGCCTGCGCGACCGCGACCGCTGGGCCTACGCCATCCAGCACCAGCACGCGCTGCCGCCCATCGAATGGCTGCCGGGTGCGGGCGTGCGGCTCAACCTCAACCGCGTCAGCGACGACGACTACTGGCGCGACTTCCCGCGCACCGCGGTCATCACCAACCTGGCGGCGCGGCTGTTGCTCAACGAGGCCGTGCTCAGTGGCGGGGCGGGGCCGTGGTCGTACAGCCTGGCCGCACAGCGCTGGCAAACGCTGGGCGCGTCGCGCACGCTGGTGCCGATCGGCTCGGATCAAATCGTGGCACCCTACGACCGGCTACCCAGCGTAGCGCTGCGCTACCGCCCGGGCCGGTTAGCGCTGGCCGGCTTGGACGGCTGGCGCCTGACGGCCGACGCGGAGCTCACGCATTTCGCCACCGACCGGCTGCCCACCGTGTGGGACGGCGTGTCGGCGGGCGACCAGCGCACCGACGTCGATGGCACGCGCGCATTGGGGGTGGTGCGGCTAAGCCGCCGCTGGGAGGCCCCGGGTTGGTACGTCGAGCCCAGCCTGCAAGCGCACGTTCGGCACTACCGGTTCGATCAGCCCATCGGCGACGGGCGACGCAGCACCAGCGTGGCACTGCCCACGGCGGCACTGGATGCGGGCTTGTTCTTCGAGCGCGAGACCGTGCTGTTCGACCGTGCCGTGGCACAAACGCTGGAACCGCGCGTGCTGCTGTCGGCCACCCCGTACCGCGACCAGCGCTTGCTGCCGGTGTACGACAGCGCGGTGTTCGACTTCAACCCGGCGACGATTTTTGCGCCCAACCCCTATGGCGGGCACGACCGCATCGCCGACCTGCGCGCGCTGACCTACGGGTTGAGCACGCGCCTGTACGCGCTGGACGACGGGCGCGAGCTCGCTTCCATCGGCCTGGCACAGCGGCTGCGCTTGCAAGACCAGCGCGTGACGCTGCCCAACGAAGGCGTGGCCGCCGAAGGCCGCAGCGACATCCTGATCGGCGCCACCGTCAACTGGACGCCCGCGTGGGCCCTGGGGGGCACGTGGCAGTACAACACGGCGCGCCGCACGTCGGTGCGCACGCTGCTGTCGGCGCGCTACATGCCGGGCCCGTACCGGGTGCTGAGCGTGGCGTACCGCAACAATGAAACCACCACCGCCCGCAGCCGCCAGCTCGACCTCGGCTGGCAGTGGCCGCTGGCGGCCCTGCTGGGCGAGCGAGCGCCCGCCGCCGTGCCGGGCCGCGCGCTGGGCCCCGGCCAGTGGTACGGTGTGGGCCGGATCAACTACAGCTTCACCGACCGGCGCATCGTCGATCTGGTCGCGGGCTTCGAATACGATGCTGGTTGCTGGATCGGGCGCGTGGTGCTCGAGCGCCTGCAGCAAAGCCGCACCAGCGCCAACCAGCGCATCCTGTTCCAGCTCGAATTCTCGGGTTTCTCCCGCTTGGGCAGCAACCCGTTGCAGACCTTGCGCACGCAGATTCCGCGCTACCGCTACCTGCGCGAGGACGTCAACCCGCCCAGCCGCTTCGAACGCTATGAATGAGTCCCTCCCGATCCGCCGTGCTGCCGCGAGCCTGCTGTGTGCCCTGGCGCTCGCGGCCCCTTTGACCGCCCCGGCCCAGATGCCGGCCGGCGCGGCGGCGACGGCCGACTACGTCGTGGCCCTGGTCAACGGGGAGCCGATCGCCGCCTCGGAGCTGCGCGCGCGGCTGGCGCGCATCGAAGTCCCCGCCAACGCGTCGCCTGCCGAACGTACCGCCCTGGCACGCCAGGTGCTCGATCAGCTCATCGACGAAAAGGTGCTGCTGCAATGGGCTGCCGACAGTGGTATCCGCGTGGACGAGGCGGCCATCGACGCTGCCGAGGCCGAGGTGGCACGCCGCAATGGGCTCAGCGTCGCCGAGCTGCGTGCGCGCCTGCCGCAAGCCGGGCTGACACCGGCCACGCTGCGTGCCAACCTGCGCAACGAGCTGCTGCTGCAGCGCCTGCGCGAGCGCGAGGCGTCGCAGGCCCGCGTCAGCGAAAGCGAGATCGACGCCTACCTGCGCCAACACCAGGCGGGCGCCGACCCAACGCGCACCGCGCTGGAGCTGGCGCAAGTGTTGATCGCGGTGCCCGACAACGCCAGTGGCGAGGCGCTGGCGCGCGCGCGCCAGCAAGCCGAAGAGATCGCGCAGCGCGCCCGGGCCGGTGAGGACTTTGCCGCCCTGGCACGGCGCCACTCGCAGGCGCCCGAAGCCGCCAACGGCGGACGCCTGGGCCTGCGCAGCGCCGACCGCTATCCCACCCTGTTCTGGGAAGCGGTACGCGACCTGCGCCCGGGCGACGTCGCGGGTCCGCTGCGCAGCGGCGCGGGCTTTCACGTGCTCAAGGTCTTGACCAAGCGGCACGTCGATCTGCCCGAGCCCACGGTCACGCAAACCCGCGTGCGCCACATTCTGCTGCGCGCCAACGACGAGGCCAGCCAGCGCGCCGCCATCGCACGCCTGCAGGCGGTGCGCGAACGCATCGTGTCGGGACAAACGAGCTTCGACGCCGCGGCGCGCGAGATCAGCGAGGACGCCTCGGCCCGTGACGGCGGCGCGCTTGGCTGGGCCACGCCGGGGATGTTCGTGCCCGAGTTCGAGGAGGCGATGGACGCGCTCGCCCCTGGGCAGGTGTCGGCCCCGGTGGTGTCGCGCTTTGGCGTGCACCTGATCGAGGTGCAGGAGCGCCGCACGGTCGAGCGCAGCCCGCGCGAGCTGCGCGACGCCGTACGTTCCCTGTTGCGGGAGCGCAAGGCCGATGAAACCCTGGCCGAGCGGTTGCGCGAGCAACGCAGCCGTGCCTATATCGAAATCCGCGAGGCACCGCAGTGAAGCCGTCCCGCCGCGTCACTGGCAACACCCACGGTCACCGGGCCCGCAAACGCTTCGGACAACATTTTCTAAGCGACCCCGCGGTCATCGACGCCATCGTGCGCGCGATCGACCCCGAGCCGGGTGACTGCATGGTGGAAATCGGCCCCGGCCTGGGGGCGCTCACGCAGCCCTTGGTCGAGCGGCTGGGGCGGCTAACGGTGATCGAGCTCGACCGCGACCTCGCTGCGCGCCTGCGCCGTCACCCGCAGCTGGAGGTGGTCGAAGCCGACGTGCTACAGGTGGACTTCGGAGCCCTCGCCGCGCACTGCGGCAACACACCGGGAGCGGCCGTCCCACGGCGCCTGCGCGTGGTCGGCAACTTGCCGTACAACATCTCCACCCCCATCCTGTTTCACGTGCTGGCCTGGGCCGACCGCGTGCTGGACCAACACTTCATGCTGCAAAAGGAAGTGGTCGACCGCATGGTGGCCACGCCCGCCACCGCGGCCTATGGGCGGCTGAGCGTCATGCTGCAATGGCGCTATGCCATGGAGACGGTGCTGCTCGTGCCGCCGCAGGCGTTCGAGCCGCCCCCGCGCGTGGACAGCGCCGTCGTACGCATGGTGCCCTGGCCCACGCCCGCGGCGCTGGACGTGGCGCTGCTGGAAGCGCTGGTGCAAGTGGCGTTTTCGCAGCGGCGCAAGCTGCTGCGCCACACCCTGGGCCCTTGGCTCGAGGCGCGGGGCTACGGCGGGGCTTTCGACACGCAGCGCCGCGCCGAGGAGGTGCCCGTGGCCGAATACGTGGCGCTGGCGCAAGCGTTGGGCGGCCCCGCGCACCCCTGAACCCCGAGGCAGGACTCCCGAGCAGGACGGGACCGCCGCCCCGGGGCCAGGCGGTCAGGCCGCGCTGAGCCAGTAGCCCGCGTTGAACGGGCTGCTCATGCGCAACGCCTGCGGGCTGACGTCGACCAGCTTGTCGGTCAACAACGGCTCGTCGGTGGCGGCCAGATCGGCCGGCTTGGGCGCCCGCGCCACCGAGAACGAATAAAAACAGCGGAACGGCACCTTGCGCTCAGCCCAAAAGTCGGCCACATCACGGAAGACGTCGAGCAGCTGCTCGCGCGCTTCCTTGTCGAACTTGGGGCTCGTGGGGATGTGCTCCAGCACCACGATGAAGCCGGTCTGCGGCCCCGACTTGTAGACCGTATCGGTCAGGCAGTCGTACAAGGCATCCAGGTTTTTGCCGTTGTGCGGCGGCAGCTGATACTGATTCGAGATCAGCTCCAGGATGTCCTGCTTGTTCTGGGCCGTGGCCAGGTTGGCGTACAGGAAGTGGTGGCCCAGCGCCTCGGCGGCGGCCTGCAGGTCTTTGACCGTGAAGGCGCGAATCGACTGGACGATGTTGGGTCGAACGTTGCGCAGCGGCTGTTCCATGGTCATTGGGTCCAAGCGAGAGATCGATGGAAAAACGGATTCCTGCGCGTCACGGCACAATGCGGCGAAAGCTCGCGTAGTGATCGGCCGTGTAGTAGCAGGCGTCGGGCACGGTGGGCGTCCAGCCGCCGCAGACGATGCGGCGCGCACCCCGGTGCGTCAAACCAGGCGTGGGTACCGTGTACTCGCGGTAGTAGCCCCGTTTTTGGGCGGGCAGCAATCGCTCGCGGTTGAAAAACACCGTGCCGTCCTTCTCGTACGGAAAGGGCCCCCCTTGTCGGATCAGGCGCATGACCACCTGTGCCTCGCGCGGCAGCTCGGCCAGCGCGACCACGGGCATCTCGGCCGCCGCCGGTGTCGGCTCGACGTCGCCGCGCGCCAGCGTCGGCAGCGCCACCGCCCACCAGACCAAAGCCGCGAGCCAGGCCAGCCACGACCAACGCCACCCGTTGCGCACCCGATCCTCTCTTGGGGTAAACCCTGAAATCAAGCGCGCAAGTGTGCCTGAACCGTCCGCGGATTGCAAGATCTTGACAAATCGGAAGTCTTGTGCTGCGGATGGGCGTGCGCGCTCAGGCGCGGCCGGATGGCTCGCCCGTGCCGTCGGCGGCGCCCACCGCGCGCGGCCCCACGTTGGCCTCGGCGACGGTCAGCGCCGTCATGTTGACGATGCGGCGCACCGTGGAGCTGGCGGTCAAGATGTGCACGGGTTTGGCCACCCCCAGCAGCATCGGGCCGATGGCGATACCGCCACCGGCCGCGGTCTTGAGCAGGTTGTAGGCGATGTTGGCCGCGTCCACATTGGGACACACCAGCAGGTTGGCCTCACCCTGCAAAGTGCTGCGCGGCATGATCTGCTGGCGCGCGGCCGCGTCCAGCGCCACGTCGCCGTGCATCTCGCCGTCCACCTCCAGCCAAGGGGCCTGCTCACGCAGCATGGCCAGCACCTTGCGCATCTTGACCGCGCTCGGGGCATCGGATGAACCAAAATTGGAATGCGACAGCAGCGCCGCCTTGGGCGTGATGCCAAAGCGCATGATCTTGCGCGCGGCCATCTGCGTGATCTCGGCCAGTTGCTCGGCGCTGGGGTCGATGTTGACGTGGGTGTCGACCAAGAACACCTGCCGCCCGGGCAGCAAGATGGCGTTCATGGCCGCATAGGCCTGCGCGCCCGGGCGTTTGCCGATCACCTGATCGATATAGTGCAGGTGCATGGCCGGCGTGCCCCAGGTGCCGCAAATGAGCCCATGCACTTCGCCATGGCGCAGCAGCATGGCCCCGATGAGCGTGAGGCGGCGGCGCATCTCGATCTTGGCCATCTGCGGCGTCACGCCGCGGCGCTCCATCAGCTGGTGGTAGTCCTGCCAGAAGGTGCGGTAGCGGTGATCCTGCTCGACGTTGACCACGTCGTAATCGTCGCCGGCGCGCAGCCGCAGCCCAAAGCGCTCGATGCGCTGGGCGATCACGGCGGGCCGCCCGATGAGCACCGGACGCGCCAGCCCCTCGTCGACCACCACCTGCGCGGCGCGCAGCACGCGCTCCTCCTCGCCCTCGGCATAGGCCACGCTCTTGTAGCGCGCCTGCTTGGCGATGGCAACCACCGGCTTCATCAGCGTGCCCGACGCGAACACGAAGGTCTGCAGCCGCTCGCGGTAGGCATCCAGGTCAGCGATGGGCCGCTGGGCGACGCCACTGCGCGCCGCCGCCTCGGCCACCGCAGGGGCGATGCGCATCATCAGCCGCGGGTCGAACGGCTTGGGGATCAGGTACTCCGGCCCAAAGGCGAGCTTCTCCCCCGCGTACGCCTGGGCCACCACTTCGCTTTGCTCGGCGCGCGCCAGCTCGGCGATCGCGTGCACGGCGGCGATTTCCATTTCGTCGGTGATGGTGGTGGCCCCGCAATCGAGCGCCCCCCGGAAGATGTACGGAAAGCACAGAACATTGTTGACCTGATTCGGGTAGTCGCTGCGCCCCGTGGCCATGATGGCGTCATCGCGCACCGCGCGCACCTGCTCGGGCAGGATTTCGGGTGTCGGGTTGGCCAGCGCAAAGATGAGCGGACGCGGCGCCATGCGCGCCACCATCTCGGGCTTGAGCACACCGCCTGCGGACAGGCCCAGAAAGACGTCGGCCCCCTCGATGACCTCGGCCAGCGTGCGCGCGTCGGTGCGCTGCGCAAAGGGGGCCTTGTCCGGGTCCATCAGTTCGGTGCGGCCCTCGTACACCACACCCGCCAGGTCGGTCACCCAGATGTTTTGGCGCGGCAAACCCAGTTTGACGAGCAGGTTCAGGCACGCCAGCGCCGCCGCCCCGGCACCCGACGTCACCAGCTTGATGTCCTGCAGCGACTTGCCCACCACGTGCAGGCCATTGAGCAGCGCCGCGCCCACGACGATGGCCGTGCCGTGCTGATCGTCGTGAAACACCGGGATCTTCATGCGCTCGCGCAACCGGCGCTCGATGTAGAAGCAGTCGGGTGCCTTGATGTCCTCGAGGTTGACGCCGCCAAACGTGGGCTCCAGTGCGGCGATGATGTCCACCAGTCGATCGGGGTCTTTTTCGTTGACTTCGATGTCGAAAACGTCGATGCCGGCGAACTTTTTGAACAGCACCGCCTTGCCTTCCATGACCGGCTTGGCCGCCAGCGGCCCGATGTCGCCCAGACCCAGCACCGCCGTGCCGTTGGTGATCACCGCCACCAAGTTGCCGCGGCCGGTGTAGCGAAAGGCGTTGGCCGGGTCGGCGACGATCTCCTCACAGGGCGCGGCCACCCCGGGCGAATACGCCAGCGCCAAGTCACGTTGGTTGGACAGTGCCTTGGTCGGCGTCACCGACAGTTTGCCCGGTGTGGGGTGCTCGTGGTAATCGAGCGCGGCGCGCTTGAGCTGCGCGCGCGAGTCCGATGGGGATTCGGCCATGGTGGAACCTCCTGGGGGTCGTCGCCTGCGCAACGGCGACAGGCGGCAGCATGAGGCTCCGATTGTAGAAAGCCCCCACGGGCCCCACGCGCCGGTGGCGGCAGCCGTGACTGCATTGGCGCCAATGCACCCGTTCAGCCCAGCGCCGATGAACCCGCGGCAACGGACGGTGCAAGGCGCGGCGTCTGCCGCGGTTGCGCGCGCGCCACCACCCGCGCCCAGGCGCGCTCGTGGAAAAAGTACGCTACTGCCTGCACCGTGGGCTCCAGCAACGACAGGGTCAGCGCCGCCCACAGGTTGCCCGTGACGGCGTAGGCAACGGCCGCCGCTACCGTGATGTGCAGCACGTAGTAGGTGGCGGTTTTCAGCAGCGCCAAGCGGTGGGTGTGGACGATGCGACGGATGCGTGCCATGACCGTACTCCTCGATGTGCAGGGGATGATGGGGTCATGGTAGCGATTCTCAATACGATTATCAATCGATTCTGTTTAGCCCATCGATAGCGCTTATCACGCAGCCCCTGCCGAGTCCCGCACCAGCCGCCCGTCTTGCAAATACACCTGCCGATCACAGCGAGCCGCCAGCCCCGCGTCGTGCGTGACGATGAGAAATGCCGTGCCTTCGTCGCGGTTGAGCTCGCGCAGCAGGGCAAAGACCTCTTGCGCGGTGCGGGAGTCCAGGTTGCCCGTGGGTTCGTCGGCCAGCACCAATCGCGGGCGGTTCATGAGCGCGCGCACGATGGCCACGCGCTGCTGTTGGCCTCCGGAGAGCTGCACCGGCCGTTTATGCGCGTGCGCCGCCAAACCCGTGCGCTCCAGAAGCAGGCGGGCGCGGCGGCGGTCGTCGGCGTGGATGCGACCGCGCCCGGCCGCCAGCACGGGCATCAGCACGTTCTCTTCGGCGCTGAAAGCGCCCAGCAGATGGTGAAACTGGAAAATGAAGCCGAGGTATTGGTTGCGCCAGGCGGTGCGGTGCGCCTCCGAGGCGGCGTGGGCGGGCTGGCCGGCCAGCCAGATTTCGCCTTCCGACGGCGTCTCGAGCAGCCCGATGAGGTTGAGCAGCGTGGACTTGCCCGACCCCGATGGACCCACGAGCGCGGCAAACGCGCCGTCCGCCAGCGTCAGGTCGATGCCGTGCAGCACCTCGACGATCGGGGACGCGCCCCCGCCGTAGCGCTTGCGCACGCCCTGCAGACGCAGCACGTCAGCCACGGATCGCCTCCACGGGGTCGAGCCGCGCCGCACGCCGCGCGGGCAGCCAGGCGGCCAGTACCCCGACCAGCGTGGCCAGCGCGGCGCTGGAGACGAACAGCTCCGGCTGCAGCACGATCGGAAACAGCGGGCTGCCGTCGGCGTTGCGGGCCACGCGCGTAAATCCCACGGCCAGCGCCGCCCCCAGCGCCGTGCCCAGCAACGACCCGCCCAGGCCCACGATCCCCCCTTGCAGCAAAAAGACGGCCAGGATGCGCTGTCGGGGCGTGCCCATGGCGCGCAGGATGCCGATTTCGCGCTGGCGCTGCACGACCGACACCACCAACACGCTGGCGATGCCCAGCGCCACCGCCAGCGTCACGAAGAACCGGATCATCAGGCCCGACGCGCTCTGGCTGCGCAAGGCGGTCACCAGCTGGCCGTTGGCGGCCTGCCAGCTCTCGGCGGTCAACCCCGTGACCCGCGACAGATCCGCCGCCAGGCGCTGCGCCTCGAACAAGCGCTGCACGCGCACGTCGATTTCGGTGACCTCCAGCCCGTAGCCCAGCAAGCTTTGCGCATCGCGCAGCGGCAGCAACACACGCCGACGGTTGAGATCTTGCACGCCGTAATCCAACACCCCCGCGACGCGCACCGACAGCACCTCACCGGACGCGGACTGCAGCCGCACGCGCGCCCCAGGCGCCAGCCCCAGATCGGAGGCCAGCTCGCTGCCGATCAGCGCCTCGCCCGCGGCGAGCGAGAGCGTGCCCTCGCGGCGTTTGTCGTCCAGCCGGATGACCTGCTGAAAATCCGCCAAATCCACGCCCAGCACGACAATGGCCTTGCGCACCCCGCCCTGCTGGGCCACGCCCGGGCCGGACGCCACCGCTGCGGCGGCTTGCACCCCCGGCACGGCCCGCACGGCGGCGAGCACCGCATCGACATCGCCGATGGTGGCCTCGCGCTGGGTGCGCTTGCGCACGTCGGCCAGCGTGCGCACTTCCGCCCGCGCGTCCCAGGCCCGCTGGTTGAGCCGCTCGGCCGGGCGCAGCACCACGTGCGCCTGCGACGACAGCGTGCGGTCGATGATGTTGGCCTGCAAGCCATCGATGATGGCCGTGATGTAGACCACCACCGCCACCCCGATCGTGACCCCGCCGACGATGAGCCAGGTCTGAAACCGCCCATCGCGTAGCAGCCGCCACGCCACCGTCCAGACGAACCTCACGGCCGCACCTCGACGCGCCCACCTTCGGGCAAGTTCGGCGCGGGATCGATCACCTACACCCCCACGTCAACACCGGCGCGCACAGGCAACGCACCGTCCGTGGGTGCCCGCACGGTCGTCTAGTCCAGGCGAGCGCGCGATTGCCGCAGCGCAGCGTCGGCCTGGGCCACGCGCTGTCGGGCCGCCTGCCGCTCGGCCTCTGCCAGTTGATTGCGCGCGTCAGCCTGCTGCGCCCGTGCTTGTGCGACCGCCGCACGCCATTCGTCGCTGTCGAGCACCACGAGCGGGGTGCCGGCCCGGACCGCTGCCCCCTCGGCCACGGGGGTGGCCCATACCCGTGCGGTCACCGTGCTGGCCAGGGTCGTCTCGCGCGCCGCCGCTACGCGGCCGGCCACGACCACCGACATCTGCACGAGCCACGCCTCCAGGGTCACCACGCGCACCGGCACCGGATGCGTCATCCACCATGCCACGCCCCCATCAGCGCCAGCAAGACGATGACCCCTATCCATCGTTTCGTTCGTTGACCCATGGCCGGATTGTCGTTGATCGTCCGTCTGATGGCGGTATGCCGCAACGCTGGGCCCAAGTCCGCGGGGGCTATACTCGGCCGGCATCGTACCGCCAGCGAGGCACTCGCCGGTCCTGGGAGCTCGAAGGGAATCCCCGTCGAGTCACGCACCGGCACGCAGCTCAGCGGCGGCCGGCAACGATAAGGCTGACCCCGACTGACGACTGACCCGAGTCAAGAGGTCTAGGGTGGCTCGAATGTGTGCCTCCAAGGCCAACGCTGCGCGGGTCTCGTTACCCTCGATCACGGCGTCGTAGATTTGTCGGTGCTCGGCGGCGACGTCGCGCCCCTGAGAGTGGTGACAGGCGATCGCTTGGCTGCGGTACCGCTCGCCGTGACGCGCCAAAATGCGCCAGATGCGCAGCGTCCATGGCGATGGTCGGCCGGAGATCAGCAGTTCGTGAAAGCGCGCGTTGAGCGCCTCCCAGCGCTGTCGATACTGGGGATGGACCGGGCATTCGCTGAGCGCTCGATAGGCCTGCGTCAAGGCGAAACGCCATTGCTCATCGCCATGGCGCATCGATTGGCGCAGGGCATCGAGTTCGATGTGCAGCCGCAATTCGGTCAAATCGGCCAAATCTTCCAGGGACATCGGCGCGACGCGAAAACCCCTTTGTCCCTCGGCTACCACCAAAGCATCGCTGACCAAGCGCGTAATTGCCTCGCGCAGCGTCCCGGCGCCCACGTCATAGCGTTGCCGCATATGCTCGATGCGCAACTTCTCGCCAGGCAGCAACCGTCCCTCCACGATATCGTCTCGCAACCGGACGTACACCTGCTCGATCAGGGTACGCGACCCACCGTCCGGCGAGGGCACCCCTTCGCGTGGCGCGCGGCGCTTACTCATCTTCCCCCCGGACGGGCTGGCCATAGCGGTAGCGCAGCTGTGCGCGCGTCATGCCCAGGCTGCGCGCCGCGGCGGTGAGATTGCCTGCCGCGCGGCGAACCGCCTCCTCAATGAGCGCCTGTTGCAACCGCTCCCAGTCCAGCCCACGCCGCTGGATTTCGTCGAACAAGGCGGCTACGTCTGCGCAGGGGGGCGCCCGAAGTCGCCCGTTCTCACCGACGACGGCCTCGGGCGTGACGGCCAACGATGGAAACAGATGTTCGACATCGATTCGCGTACCCGATGACACGAGGATGACGCCGCGTTCGATCAGGTTTTCGAGCTCGCGCACGTTACCCGGCCAGGCGTAGTGGCGCATGACATCCAGCGCTCGATCCGTAATCCCGATGGTATGTTTGCCGTGCTGCGCGGCGAACCGTCGGATCATGTGCCGTACCAGCGGCTCGATATCCTCGGGACGCTCACGCAGCGGCGGTATGCGGATGGGGTAGACGTTGAGGCGATAGAGCAAGTCGCGCCGGAATCGACCCTGTGCCACGGCTTGTTCGAGGTCGACATTGGTCGCCGCCACCAAGCGCACATCCACCCGCTTGGGCGCAGTGGCCCCCAGCCGCTCGATTTCTCCCTCTTGCAGCACCCGCAACAGCTTGGCCTGCGCCGCGAGCGGCATGTCGCCAATCTCGTCCAGAAACAGGGTGCCGCCGTCGGCGCGCTCGAATCGCCCCGCGCGCGCCGCATGGGCCCCGGTGTACGCGCCGCGCTCGACACCGAAGAGTTCGCTTTCGATCAAGTCGCCCGGCAGCGCGGCACAATTGACGGCGACGAACGGTCCCTCCCGTCGGGAGCTCATGGCATGCAGAGAGCGGGCAAACCGCTCTTTGCCCACCCCCGTCTCTCCAGTCAGCAAAACGGTCACTTGCGTCGCCGCCGCCTTGCGCAACAACTCCAACGCCCGGGAAAAGGCGGGCGATTCACCGACCAGCGCGGCCGTCTCATGGCACTCGCACAGCGACGAGCGCAGCGTCTCGACCTGGCTGTGCAAGTCCTCCAGCCGCAACAGCATGGGGTCGGCATCGTAATCGGCGGCCAGCGCATCTCCATCGGGCCAAGCATCTCGGGGGCGCCCCTCGATACGACAGTGGTCGGCCCCACAGGCGGCGCATTGAACCTCTTTATACAAGATGGGTTGTCCGAAAAACCCACTCGTGTAGCCCGATGCGTATCCGAGCAACATCCAGCATACTGGTTCACGTTGGGGGCCAAAGTCACGCAGGTGGGCATCGACCTCCCAACTGTGATCCCATCGGTAAATACCGAGGTAATGTCCACGCTGGCCATCCCACTCGAACCGCTCGGGGGTCACTTGCACGGCACCTTCGAGCATGTGCAGCTGCGGCCCGACGGCAAACATCGCGAACATATCGGCGCCCGCACGGACTTGGCGCGCAAGCTGGGCATCCGCTTGCCCAGCCGCATACCCGGCGCGCAGCAGCAGCCGTCGGGTCGCATCGCGACCAATGGTCTGAATCAGTTCGCGCCGTAGGGCGCCCAACGCCGCCGCGTGAACGAGCAACATGCGCTGACCAGCCAACCAGATCCGGCCGTCGTGCGCGGAGAAGTGAATCAGGCGACGCAGGTCGTCGTCCTTGGGCAACGCGGGAACGGATGGGCGGCTCACAGCTCGATTATCGATAACCAGTAGACCCCAAGGATCAGGGTTTCCCCGCATTTTCAGTGGCTGATTTCAGCCAGCGCCCCATCACAACCTGGCCACACTCGTCACGCTGCAGTGCAACACAATGGGGTGAGGCGGCGCGCTCTCCACCCACGAAGCGCCATCGAATGGCGCCGACCACGGCTTTCGGCTAGGGAATACCCTAGTTTTATCGATATTTTCTAGCGATGCCGGTGAGCCTGGCATGGATCATGCGTGCTCTGTGGCACCTGTTCCGTGCGAGGTTTGCCATGTTGGTTTCATCGCCACCGCCATCACCGCCCGTCGTTTCGGTCGACATTTCTCGGCGCTTCGTGCGCATCACCGGCGAGCGCCGCGGATGCGTCGAGTTCGATTTCGCCATCGGCTGGCCCGAGCTCAGCGTCGAACTGGTGTTGCCGCGTGCCGCCTTCGATGACTTCTGCCGACGCAATGCCGTGACGTTCCTGGACCCCACACCCGACCCCCCCACCCCCGACGAAGAGGAGACCTGAAGGATGACCATCGACCTCAAAACCCGCAACATCGAACCGCTGCGAACCACGTACGCACACGTGGCGCAGTACATCGGTGAAGGCAAGACACCCAGCCGCTACGAGGAGGCCACCATGGGCGCACAGCCCATGGTCAACTTCCATTACCGACCAACGTGGGATCCCGATCACGAACTGTTCGACGCGTCGCGCACACGAGTCGTCATGAGCGACTGGTACAAGCTGCGCGACCCCCGCCAGTTCTACTACGCCAGCTGGACCATGACCCGCGCGCGGCAACAGGATGCCATGGAGTCCAGCTACCAGTTCGTCGAACAGCGCGGGCTGATCGACAAAATGCCCGCTGAGCTGCGGCAGAAGGTTTGTCGCGTGCTGATGCCGTTGCGGCATGTCGCCTGGGGCGCCAACATGAACAACGCCTCGGTATGCGCCTATGGCTACGGCACCGCCTTTACTGCCCCCGCCATGATGCACGCGCTCGACCACCTAGGCGCGGCGCAGTACTTGACGCGCCTAGGTCTGGCGCTCGAGGGACCCGACGCCTTGGACGAGGGCCGACAAGCGTGGCTCGAAGATCCCATCTGGCAGCCACTGCGTCGTTATGTCGAAGACACTTTTGTCGTCCAAGACCCCTTCGAGCTGTTCGTCGCCCAGAACGTGGCGCTCGACGGCTTGCTGTATCCGCTCATCTATGGCGCCTTCGTCGACGACCACGTCGCCATGCAAGGCGGCACCGCCGTCGCCATGCTGACAGCTTTCATGCCCGAATGGTTCGACGAGAGCAGCCGCTGGGTGGACGCGGTGATCAAGACAGCGGTCGCCGAGTCGGATGCCAACCGCGCCGTCATCACGCAGTGGGCACGTGCCTGGGGCACGCGTGCCCAGGCCGCGCTGCAGCCCGTCGCCGCCCTGGCCCTGGGCGACGCCGCCGACGCCGCGCTGACCGATGCGCGTGCCGAACTCGACACCCGCTTGACCAAGGCCGGTTTGGCCTGATACCCACCGGAGACACTCCATGTCCAATGTATTCATCGCATTCCAAGCCAACGAAGAGGCCCGCCCAATCATCGAGGCCATCCTCGCCGACAACCCAGGCGCTCAAGTTGACCATTCGCCCGCGCTCGTCAAGATCGACGTACCAAAGCGACTGACCATTAAGCGTCAGACCATCGAAAACCTGACCGGCCAGCCATTCGATCTCCAACAAATCCACGTCAATCTAGTGACCCTCTCGGGCCATATCGACGAGGATGACGATCAATTCACCCTGAGCTGGAAACACTGAACCTCACCCCGAGCAAGGAGCACGACATGGATACGCGCGTCAACAAGCGGAAACTGGGTCTCAAGGAACGCTATGCCGCCATGACCCGCGGCTTGGGTTGGGAAACCACCTACCAGCCGATGGACAAGGTTTACCCGTACGACAAGTACGAAGGCATCAAGATTCATGATTGGGATCGATGGCAGGACCCATTCCGCCTGACCATGGACGCCTACTGGAAATACCAGGGCGAGAAGGAACGCAAGCTCTACGCCGTCATCGACGCCTTCGCGCAGAACAACGGCTTCCTCGGCATCAGCGACGCGCGCTATGTCAACGCGCTCAAGCTGTTCATCCAGGGCGTCAGCCCGCTGGAGTACTACGCGCACCGCGGCTTTGCGCACGCGGGCCGCGCTTTCCGCGGCGAGGGCGCGCGCGTGGCCTGCCAGATGCAGTCGATCGACGAGCTGCGCCACTACCAGACCGAGACACATGCCATCAGCACCTACAACAAGTACTTCAACGGCATGCACCACGCGAACCACTGGTACGACCGCGTCTGGTACCTGTCGGTGCCCAAGAGCTTTTTCGAGGACGCCTGCACCGCCGGCCCGTTCGAGTTCCTCACCTCGGTGAGCTTTTCGTTCGAGTATGTGCTGACCAACCTGCTGTTCGTGCCGTTCATGAGCGGCGCGGCGCACAACGGCGACATGTCCACCGTCACCTTCGGCTTCTCGGCGCAGTCCGACGAGAGCCGCCACATGACGCTGGGCATCGAGTGCATCAAGTTCATGCTGGAGCAGGACGAGCGCAACGTCCCCATCGTGCAGCGCTGGATCGACAAATGGTTCTGGCGCGGCTACCGGCTGCTGACGCTCGTGGCCATGATGCAGGACTACATGCTGCCCAAACGCGGGCTGAGCTGGAAAGAGGCCTGGGAGATGTACGCCGAGGCCAACGGCGGGGCACTGTTCAAGGACCTGGCGCGCTACGGGATCCGCGAGCCGCGCGGCTGGGCCGACGCCTGCGACGGCAAACACCACATCAGCCACCAAGCCTGGAACACCTTCTACAACTACAACGCCGCCGCGCCATTCCACACCTGGATACCCAGCGACGAGGAGCTCGACTGGTTGAGCCAGAAATATCCGGACAGCTTCGACCGCTACTACCGCCCGCTGTTCGAGCACTACCGCGAGCAGCAGCAGGCCGGCAACCGCTTCTACAACAAGAACCTGCCGATGCTGTGCACGACGTGCCAGGTCCCGATGCTGTTCACCGAGCCGGGCGACCCGACGCGCATCTGCTACCGCGAATCGCAATATGAGGGTGATACCTATCACTTCTGCAGCGACCACTGCAAGGGCATCTTCGACCACGAGCCCGAGAAGTACGTGCAGAGCTGGCTGCCGGTGCACCAGATCTACCAGGGCCACTGCTTCAAGCCGGGGGTGGACCCGACCGCGCCGGGCTTCGACCCGCTGGCAGCGGTGCTGGACTACTACGAGCTGCAGTTCGGCCGCGACAACCTGGACTTCGAGGGTTCGGAGGACCAGCGCAACTTCGCCCGCTGGCGCGCCGGCGCGGCCTGAGCCCCCACACGACGAGGAGACCCCGACATGAGCGTTGCCGCCGTCAAGGAATACCGATTTCCCGCGCAGGACACGGTGGACAAGTTCCCCGCCCCGCTGCTGTACATCGGCTGGGAGGACCACCTGATGTTCTGTGCGCCGTTTTGCCTGCCGCTGCCGCCGACGATGCCGTTCGGCGCCCTGATCAGCGACGTGCTGCCCGGCCTGTACGGCTACCACCCGGACTTCGCGCGCATCGACTGGACACAAGCGCAATGGTTCAAGTCCGGCCAGCCGTGGACGCCGGATCCAGCCAAGTCGCTGGCCGACAACGGCCTCAAGCACAAGGACGCGATCCGTTTCCGCACGCCGGGCCTTACCGGCATCAAGGGCTCGCACCACTGAAACCGGCCGTGCGCGGTCCCGCGCCGCGCTCGGCCTCCCGACATGATGGCATGACGCACCAACTAACCATCGAGCCTCTGGGCGCGGCGCTGGACGTCGCACCCGGGCAAACGCTGCTGGACGCTGCCCTGCGCCACGGCATCTACCTGCCGCACGCCTGCGGTCACGGCCTGTGCGGCACCTGCAAGGTGCAGGTGCTGGCCGGCGAGGTCGACCACGGCCCGGCCAATCCGTTCGCCCTGATGGACGTCGAGCGCGAGGAAGGCAAGACGCTGGCGTGCTGCGCCACGGCCCTGTCCGACGTCGTCATCGAAGCCGACGTCGACGAGGACCCGGACGCCGAAGTGATCCCACTGCGCGACGTCACGGCCACCGTGGCGCGCGCCGAGATGCTGACCCCCACCATCCGCGGCCTGTGGCTGCGGATGGACGAACCGTTGCCATTCCAGGCCGGCCAGTATGTGCAAGTGCATGTGCCGGGGGTGGAGGGCACGCGCGCCTTCTCGATCGCCAACAGCCCGCAGGAGGTACAGGCCACCGGCCTGCTCGAGCTCAACGTGCGCCGCGTGCCGGGCGGCGCCGCCACCACGTGGCTGCACGAGCGGCTGGCGCCGGGCGACCGGCTGCGCCTGAGCGGCCCCAACGGGCGCTTCTTCGTGCGCCGCTCGGCCGGCAAGCCGCTGATCTTCCTGGCCGGCGGCTCGGGCCTGTCCAGCCCGCGCTCGATGATCCTGGACCTGCTGGCCACCGGCTGGGGTCAGCCGATCACGCTGGTCTACGGCCAGCGCACGCGCGACGAGCTGTACTACCACGAGGAGTTCGTCGCGCTGGCCCGGCGCCACTCTCACTTCCATTACGTGCCGTGCCTGTCGCACGAGCCCGACGGCAGCGGCTGGGACGGCGCACGCGGCTTCGTGCATGAGGTGGCCAAGGCCCACTTCGGCGGGCAGTTCGCCGGCCACCAGGCCTACCTGTGCGGCCCGCCGCCGATGATCGAAGCCTGCCTGGCCACGCTGATACAGGGCCGCCTGTTCGAGCGCGACATCTTCACCGAGCGATTTCTGACCGCAGCGGACGCGGCCAACGCCACGCGCAGTCCGCTATTTCATCGCCTGTGAGTCGATTTCGGAGCCACCGTGCGAGCGCACCGACGCCAAGAAAGCGGCCAAAACGGGGGACGGGTCGTCTCGCCGCCAAAGACAGCACAGTTCCAGCGTACCCAACGCGCGGCTGTGCAGCGGGCGAAAGATTACCCCGGGCAAACGCAGGTTGGTGGCCGAGCGCGTGGTGATCGCAGCACCAAACCCCGCCGCCACCAACGCCACCGCAGTCATGACGTCCTCGACCTCTTGCTCGACGTGCAGCCGCACCCCTTCTACTTGAAATGCCGCGCGCACTTCGTGCGCCAGCCCGTGCAGCGGCAGATTGGGGTAAAGGATCATCGGCACGCCGTCGAGCGCGCTCAGAGAGATGGGCTCTTCGTCGGTGGTATGTCGAACGAGCGGGTGTTGCTGGGGCAGCGCGACCACCAGCGGTTCGCGCAACAAGGTTTCGATGGCGATGTCGGGTTCCGGCGGCACCAGCCGGTTGAAGCCCACCGCGATGCGCCGCTCGCGCAGCGCCTGCAGTTGCTCGGCCTTGGTCAAGTTGTGCAGCACGATGCGCACGTGCGGCCGCTGGCTGTGAAAACGTGCCAGCAATCGAGGAATGACGTCCAGCACACCCGACCCAAACAGCCCCACGTCCAGTCGGCCGGTCATCCCTTGCCCTGCCAAACGCGTTCGCTCGGCGGTCTGCTCGCCCAGCGCGAGGAGATGGCGTGCCCCATCGGCCAGCACGCGACCCGCCTCGGTCAGCTGCATCCCCTTGGGCGTGCGCACGAACAATGCGACACCCAGTTCGTCTTCCAGGGCCTGGATGTGGCGCGACAACGGGGGCTGCGCCATGTGCAAGCGCTCGGCCGCTCGGCCGACATGGCCTTCTTCTGCCACCGTCAAAAACAAACGAAGCCGGCGTCCGTCCTGCAATGCTCGCGCCCATCTTTCCATACCTCAATGGTATCGGATCGGACCGACATGGTATTGGACGGTATCGGATGTCCCACCTAGACTGCTTCGACGATCATGTTCCAGACCCCCAAACCCACCGTTCGTGTCGAGGTCATCGACACCGGCGAGCAGTATCCGTGCGCACTCGACGAGAGCCTGCTGCGAGGCATGTTGCGCTTAGGCCGAAGGGGCATCCCCGTCGGCTGCGTCAACGGGGGGTGCGGCGTCTGCAAAGTCCGCATCCTCAGTGGCGAGGTCCGGCGTCTGGGACCGATCAGCCGCGCCCACGTGTCACAGGAAGACGAGGCCCTTGGGTGCACGTTGGCGTGCCGGGTCGCGCCCACCACGGAAGTGGTGTTGGCCGTCGAAGGCCGCATGAGCAAACCTTTCCGCGCCGGGGCCCTGGCCACCGGATTTTCTTCCCCCCAACCCAACCCTTGATAGGAGACAACCATGGGCATTTTGCGCATCGGACACGCCAGCTTGCGTGTCATGGACATGGCCGCCGCCGTGCAGCACTACGAAAAAGTGGTCGGCATGAAAAAGACGATGGAGGACAAGCACGGCAACGTGTACCTCAAATGCTGGGACGAGTGGGACAAATACTCGCTCATCCTTACGCCGTCCGACCAAGCCGGCATGAACCACGTCGCGTACAAAGTAGAAAAAGACAGCGACCTGGACGAGCTTCAGCGCAAGATCGAAGCCTACGGCATCGCCACCGAAATGCTGCCCGAAGGGACGCTACCCTCCACGGGACGCATGCTCAAGTTCAACCTGCCCAGCGGCCATGAAATGCGTCTGTATGCGTTCAAAGAATACGTGGGCACCGACGTCGGCACGACCAACCCCGACCCCTGGCCTGACGACATCCATGGCGCCGGCGCCCACTGGCTCGACCACTGCCTGCTGATGTGTGAACTCAACCCAGAGACGGGCGTCAACAAAGTCGCTGAAAACACGAAATTCGCGACCGAGGTGCTGGACTTCTTCCTGACCGAGCAAGTCGTGGTGGGGCCGGGGGGCGCCATCCAAGCCGCCACCTGGCTTGCACGCACCACGACCCCGCACGACATCGCGTTCGTCGGCGGTCCGCGCAACGGTTTGCATCACATCTCGTTCTTCCTCGACAGCTGGCACGACATCCTCAAGGCGGCTGACGTGATGGCCAAAAACAAGGTCAAGATCGACGTGGCACCCACCCGCCACGGCATCACGCGCGGCGAGACCATCTACTTCTTCGACCCCAGCGGCAACCGCAACGAGACCTTCGCCGGCTTGGGCTATCTGGCGCAGCGCGACCGGCCGGTCACGACCTGGACCGAAGACAAGCTCTGGAGCGGCATCTTCTACCACACGGGTGAGGCGGTGCCGTCGTTCACGGACGTCTACACCTGATTCCGCCCAGAAGCACGAAGGAGGACCCTCTCATGCAGACTCTCATGCAGAAACACATCGGTATTGCGGCCGTTGCCCTGGCGGGTGCCCTCGTTGGCACGTCGGCGCAGGCCGAAGGCCACTATGTGCCCGGCGTTGAAGGCCTGCAGGC
Source organism: Tepidimonas sp. HKU77 (assembly GCF_049728535.1). Taxonomy (NCBI): domain Bacteria; kingdom Pseudomonadati; phylum Pseudomonadota; class Betaproteobacteria; order Burkholderiales; genus Tepidimonas; species Tepidimonas sp. HKU77. Next base: position 1,198,063 of record NZ_CP187300.1, read on the forward strand.
GGCGAGCGTGCCCCCGCCTGGCACCTATTACGTGGCCTACCTCATCAACTACAACATCGACGACTTCCGCGCCCCTGGCACCAGTGACAACCTGCCCGGCCACAACCGTGGCACCGTCACGGCGCTGGCCAACCGCTTGGTGTGGATCTCCGAGCACAAGGTGCTGGGTGCCGACTACGGCGTGGAGGCCATCGTGCCGCTGATGCGCGCCTCGCTCACCATCAACGCGGCGGGCATTTCCGATACCCGCTCGGGCGTGGGCGACGTGTACCTGGGGCCGCTGGTGCTCGGCTGGCACGGCCCGCAATGGGACGCCGTGGCGGCCGCTGGCGTGTGGCTCGACAACGCCAGCACCAGCCACCCGGCCTCTGCGGGCAAGGGCTTTAAGAGCACCATGCTCACTGGCGGGCTGACCTACTACTTCGACACGGCCAAGACCTGGTCGGGTTCGGGGCTGGTGCGTTTCGAGCGCAATGGCAAGAACGACGCAGGCCTGCGCCCCGGCAACCAGGTCAGCCTTGAGTGGGGGCTGGGCAAGTCCTTCGGCGGCTGGCAGGCCGGGCTGGTGGGCTACAGCCAGTGGCAGACCTCTAAAGACAGCGGGCCGGGGGCCAGCAACCAGAAGTCGTCTCGCCACGCGATGGGCGCCGAGGTGGTGTACCCCGTTCCGGGCGCGGGCATGTTCCTGAAGGGCGCGCTCTACAAAGAAGTGAGCGCCGAGGCGGGCACCAACCCGCAGCCCAAGGGCACGCTGCTGCGCTTTACGCTGGTGAAGGCCTTCTGATGGCGCAGCACATGCCGCACCCGGCCTCGGTGCCCCAGCGCGTCATTGACGCGCCGGCCGCCCTACGCGCCATCGAGGCCGCGGTGCGGCATGCCACGGCGCTGGGCGTGCGCGTCAATGTGGCGGTGGTGGATGCGGCGGGCTTGCCCGTGGCGTTCGCCCGCATGGCTGGCGCGCCGCTGCACTCGGTGGACATTGCCAGCGACAAGGCCTACACCGCCGCCAGCTTCGGCCTGCCCACCAGCGCTTGGACGCAGGAGCTGGCATCGCACTCCGAGGCCGTGCGCCAGGGCTTGGTGCTGCGGCCGCGCTTCGTGGCCTTCGGCGGCGGGTTGCCGATCGTGGAGCAGGGCGTGCGAATTGGCGGCATTGGTGTGTCCGGCGGCAGCGAGGCGCAGGACGAGGCCATTGCCCAGGCGGGCCTGGCAGTTCTGGGCCTGGCCGTCGCAGCGGCCTGAGCGCCTACCCATGCCGAGCGACCCAAGCATGCACCGCCGTGGGACATCGCCCTCGCGCACCGGTGCGCTCGGCCGCGAAGGCGCGCACCATGTCCAGAAAAGCGGCGAGCACGGGCGATGGGTCGTCGCTGCGGTACAAGTAGCTGGGCTCGATGTGGTACAGGTGCCGCGAGCGCAAGGGTCGGTAGGTGACGCCGGGCAGGCGCAGACTGGTAGCCGAGCGGGTGGTAATGCAACAGCCAAACCCGCCGGCCACCAGCACCACGCAGGTCAGGACGTCTTCCACCGACTGCGCCACGTTCAGTCGCAGGCCCTCGCGGTGAAAGGTGCGGCCCACTTTCTGGGCCAGCCCGTGCAAGGGCACGTTGGGGTAGAGGATCATGGGCTCGTCGTCCAGCTCATGCGGCGCCACTTCGGTGCGCTCGCACAGGCGGTGGGTTTCCGGCAGGCCCACCACCAGCGGCTCTTGCAGCACCGGCAGCACGGCAAGACCAGGCTCCGGGGGAACTCGGCGGTTGAAGCCAATGGTGATGCGCCGCTCGCGCAGCGCCTGCAGCTGCTCGCTCTTGGTCTGGTTGTGCTGACCGATGCGAACCTCTGGCCGCGCCCGGTGAAACATGGCCAGTAGCCGCGGGATCACGTCGAGCATGCCCGAGCCGAAGGTGTCCACATCGAGCTGGCCGCTCAGGCCTCGGCCGGCGCGCAGCGTGCGTTCACGCGCACGCTCGGTCAGCGACAGGATGTTGGGCACCTCGTCCAGCAGCGCCTGCCCCGCGGCGGGGAGCTCTACGCCCTTGGGCGTGTAGGAACAGCGTGGTGCCCAGCGCTTCCTCAATGCCTCGGATCTGGCGCGTCAGCGGCGGCTGTGCCATGTGCGGGCGCTGCGCGGCCGAAGTTCAGCTCTTCGGCGAGCGCCAGAAAGTACTTCATCTCCCTCAGGTCCGTGGGAGTCCCTTAGCCGACCAATACCTTGGAGGTATTGATCCTAAAAAATTTGGTATTGGATGGTATGAAGCATCCGGTTCTATCATGGTCCCCGAACGTCGCAAGGTGGCAGGGCGCTAATGGGAGAACGGCCCCGCTCGCATCCGTGAAAGAGAAAGAAACCAACATGCTTGCCTCAAAGATCCTCAACTTCATCAACGGAGAATTTGTCGCTACCGACAAATGGTTCGACAACCGAACGCCAACCACCAACGCCGTGATCGGCCAGGTGGCAGAGGCCGGCAAGGCCGAGGTTGATGCCGCGGTGGCAGCCGCGCGCGCGGCGCTCAATGGCCCATGGGGCAGCATGCCGCTGGCCCGGCGCGTGGAGCTGTTGGAAGCCCTGGCGGCCGAGATCACGCGCCGCTTCGACGAGTTTCTAGAGGCCGAGTGCGCCGACACCGGCAAGCCCATGAGCTTGGCCTCGCAGATCGACATCCCGCGCGGTGCGGCCAACTTCAAGGTGTTCGCCGACGTCGTCAAGAACGTGCCTACCGAGTTCTTCGAGATGGCCACGCCCGATGGGCGAGGCGCAATCAACTACGGCTATCGGACCCCGGTTGGGGTGGTGGGCGTGATCTGTCCGTGGAACCTGCCGCTGCTGCTCATGACCTGGAAGGTCGGCCCGGCGCTGGCCTGTGGCAACACCGTGGTGGTCAAGCCGTCCGAGGAAACCCCGCGCACCGCCACCCTGCTGGGCGAGGTGATGAACCAAGTGGGCATCCCGAAGGGGGTCTACAACGTGGTGCACGGCTTCGGCCCCGGCTCGGCCGGTGAGTTCGTCACGACGCATCCAGGGATCAACGCGATTACGTTCACTGGCGAGACACGGACGGGCGAAGCGATCATGAAAGCCGCGGCCAAAGGGGCGCGCCCGGTCAGCCTGGAGATGGGCGGAAAGAATGCCGCGATCGTTTTCGCGGACTGCGATTTCGACGCCGCCATCGAGGGCACGATGCGCTCGGTGTTCGCGAACTGTGGCCAAGTCTGCCTCGGTACCGAGCGGGTCTATGTCGAGCGCCCCATTTTCGAGCGCTTCGTCGAGGCGCTCAAGCGCGGCGCCGAGGGGCTCAAGCTCGGTCGCCCCGAAGACCCGACCACCAACATGGGGCCCCTGATCAGCGCCGAACACCAGGCCAAGGTGCTGTCGTACTACCGGTTGGCGGTTGAGGAGGGGGCGACGATCGTTACCGGCGGTGGCGTGCCCGAGATGCCGGCAGACCTCGCCGGTGGCTCGTGGATCCAACCCACGATCTGGACCGGGTTGCCCGAGACGGCCCGCGTCGTGAAGGAAGAGATCTTCGGCCCCTGTTGCCATATCACACCCTTCGACTCGGAAGAAGAGGTGCTCGCCAAGGCAAACGACAACGACTACGGGCTGGCGTGCGCGATCTGGACCCGTGACGTCAGCCGCGCGCACCGCGTCGCCCAACGCATGGAGGTGGGGCTGAGCTGGGTCAACAGCTGGTTCCTGCGCGACCTGCGCACACCGTTCGGTGGCGCCAAACAGTCTGGCATCGGGCGCGAGGGGGGCGTGCACTCGCTGGAGTTCTACACCGAACTCAAAAACGTCTGCATCAAGCTTTGAACGCAGAATCGATACCTTTCAGGTATCCACGTAGACCCAATCAGTATTGGATGGGTATGACGGAAATCTCTAGGATGCCCCCATGAGTTCTGCACCTGTGAATCCCGAGATCGGCCTCAACATCGTTGCGGCGGGGATCTCGACCAACTACCACGAGGTGGGCCATGGCGACCCCGTGCTGCTCATCCACGGCTCCGGTCCGGGCGTCAGCGCGTGGGCGAACTGGCGCCTGACCATGCCGCGGCTGGCCACACGCTTTCGAGTGATTGCGCCGGACATGGTCGGCTTCGGGTTTACCGAACGCCCCACCGGTGTGCGCTACGACCTCGACACCTGGGTCGGCCACGCGCTGGGGCTGCTGGATGCGCTTCGAATCGACCGCGCCCACATCGTTGGCAACTCATTTGGCGGCGCATTGGCCTTGGCACTGGCAATCCGGCACCCCCAACGCGTGCGGCGGCTGGTGCTGATGGGCGCGGCCGGCGTGCCGTTCACGCTCACGCCGGGGCTCGATGCCGTGTGGGGTTATCAGCCCTCGGTCGAGGCGATGCGCCGTCTGCTCGACATTTTTGCCTACGACCGGCGGCTGGTGAACGACGAACTCGCCGAATTGCGTTACCGGGCCAGCATCCGTCCGGGAGTACAAGAGGCCTTTGCCGCGATGTTCCCCGCCCCCCGCCAACGCTGGGTGGACGCTTTGGCTAGTCCCGAGGAGGCGATCCGTGCCCTGCCCCACGAGACCTTGATCGTGCATGGGCGGGAAGACCGGGTCATCCCACTGTCCAACGCACTGACACTGGCGCGCTGGATTCACCGCAGTCAACTGCACGTCTTCGGCCGCTGCGGCCATTGGACCCAGATCGAGCACGCCGAGCGCTTCGCCACGCTCGTGGGTGACTTCTTGGCTGAAGCCAGCGCCGATGAGCCGCGCCCGCTCGACCCCCATGAACCTCGTATGGAACCACTACTGTGATGCAAGCCACCACGATCCAAACCCTGGGCGACGAGCTCTACGACGCCCTGCTCGGCTGCCGTACGGTCGAGCCGCTCACCAGCCGCTACCCCGACATCACCATCGAGGACGCCTACGCGATCCAGCAACGGTTGACGCAACGGCGTCTGGCCGCGGGACAGCGCATCGTCGGTAAAAAGATCGGAGTTACCAGCCAAGCAGTGATGAATATGCTGGGGGTCGATCAACCCGATTTCGGCATACTGACCGACACCATGGTCTATGACGAGGGCCAGGCCATTCCGGCCAGCGCGCTGATCCAGCCCAAGGCCGAAGGCGAGATTGCCTTTTTGCTCAAACGTGATCTGCAAGGCCCCGGGGTGACTGCGGCCGAGGTCCTGGCCTCTACCGAAGCGGTGATGGCCTGCTTCGAGATCGTCGACAGCCGCATTCGTGACTGGAAGATCCGTATCCAGGACACGGTTGCCGATAACGCGTCCTGCGGCGTCTTCGTCCTGGGCGATCGCCTGGTCGACCCGCGCGCGGTCGATCTGACGACCTGCGGCATGGTGCTCGAGAAAAACGGCGAAATCGTCGTCACAGGTGCCGGCGCGGCGACGATGGGCTCGCCGCTGACCGCCGTGGCATGGTTGGCCAACACCCTGGGCCGCATGGGCGTCCCACTCAAGGCCGGCGAGGTCATTCTCTCTGGGGCGCTCGGGGCGATGGTTCCGGTCACCCGGGGCGACAACCTTCGCGTCACCATCGGCGGTATCGGTAGCTGTTCGGTCCGCTTTGTTTAAGAGGCGTACGCAGTGGACCTCAAACTCCAAAACCGCACCGCCCTGGTGACGGGGTCGTCCGCGGGCATCGGCTGGGCGATCGCCCGCGAACTTGCCGCCGAAGGATGCCAGGTCATCCTCAACGGCCGCAGTGTCACCGGCACCGAAGCCGCAGCCGACCGTATCCGCAGCGAGCTGCCCGAGGCGCGCCTGATGGCCGTCGCCGCCGATCTGGGCACAGCGCAAGGGTGCGAGCAGATCCTCTCCCGGATACCAGCCGTCGACATCCTAGTCAACAATCTGGGAATTTTCGATCCGCGACCGTTCGAGGCCATCGACGACGCGGAGTGGCTGCGGTTTTTCGAGATCAACGTCATGAGTGGCGTGCGCCTCAGCCGTGCCCTGCTGCCGACGATGAAGGCGCGTGGATGGGGGCGAATCATCTTCATTTCGAGCGAATCGGGGATCTGCCCGCCAGCCGAGATGGTTCATTACGGCATGACCAAATCGGCGCAACTCTCGATCGCGCGCGGGCTGGCCGAGACCTGCGCCGGCACGGGCATCACCGTCAACTCTGTACTGCCCGGTCCGACCAAAACCGAAGGGGTGACCGAATTTTTTGCCAAGCTGGCCAAGGAGTCTGGACAGAGTTGGGAGGAGGCCGTGCAAGCCTTTTTCCAGACCGCCCGTCCAACCTCGTTGCTCAAGCGCCTGATTGAGCCCCGTGAGGTCGCAACACTGGTCGCCTACCTGTGCAGCCCACTGAGTGCCGCCACCAATGGGGCAGCCTTGCGCGTCGATGGTGGCGTGGTTCGTTCGTTGCTCTGACGGATCTTGCCGCGATGACTTCGTCGTACACCCACCAAACGCCGGCCCAAAGCGGGCAGGCAGCGATCGTGTCGATGCCTTGGTGAGTCGCAACGACGGCCAGCCGAACCCCGAACGCAAACATCCAACTTGAGTGAAAGGACTCGACATGTCAAAAAAAGTCAAATGCGCCCTCATCGGCCCGGGGAACATTGGTACCGATCTGCTGGCCAAATTGCGCCGCAGTCCGGTGCTCGATCCGATCTGGATGGTTGGCATCGACCCCGAGAGTGATGGACTTAAAAAGGCACGCGAACTCGGCCTCAAAACCACAGCCGAAGGGGTCGATGGGCTGGTGCCGCACATGCGAGAAGACGACATTCAAATCGTCTTCGACGCCACCAGCGCTTATGTACACGCCGAAAACTCGCGCAAGGTCAACGCGTGCGGGGCCATGATGATCGACTTGACGCCGGCGGCCATCGGCCCCTATTGCGTGCCACCGGTCAACCTGAAACAGCATATCGGCAAACGCGAAATGAACGTCAATATGGTGACCTGCGGCGGGCAGGCGACCATCCCGATGGTCTATGCCGTCAGCCGCGTCCAACCCGTGCGTTACGCCGAAATCATCGCCACCGTCTCCAGCCGCTCCGCGGGGCCTGGCACGCGTAAAAACATCGACGAATTCACCCGCACCACTGCTGGGGCCGTGGCCAAAGTGGGGGGCGCCAAGGAGGGCAAAGCCATCATCATCATCAATCCGGCCGAGCCCCCGATCATCATGCGCGACACGGTCCACTGCCTGGTCGAGGGCAAGCCCAAAGCTGCCGAGATCGAGGCATCGGTGCATCAGATGATCGCCGAAGTTCAAAAGTACGTGCCCGGCTACCGTCTGGTCAATGGCCCGGTCATCGATGGTGACCGCGTATCGATTTACCTTGAAGTCGAGGGCCTGGGCGACTACCTGCCCAAGTACGCTGGCAACCTCGACATCATGACCGCCGCGGCCGCGCGCACCGCCGAAATGTTTGCCGAAGAAATCCTGGCGGGTGCGCTCAAGCTGGAACCCGTCGTGGCCCAACCCACCGCCGCTTGATTGGAGAAACACATGAGCGAATCCCCGAAAAGCCCCCTTGCTGGCCGTCGCGTCACGCTGCACGAGATGTGTTTGCGCGATGGCATGCACCCCAAACGCCACCAGATCACCTTGGAGCAAATGACCACGATCGCACGCGCGCTGGACGAAGCCGGCATGCCGCTGATCGAAGTCACCCATGGGGACGGCTTGGGTGGTGCGTCGGTGAACTATGGGTTCCCGCGACACACCGATGAAGAATACCTGCGCGCCGTCATCCCCGTGGTCAAACGCGCCAAGATCTCGGCGCTGCTGCTCCCCGGCATTGGCACGGTAGATCATCTGCGTATGGCTCACGACGTGGGGGTGCACACGATACGGGTCGCCACCCACTGCACCGAAAGCGACGTGGGTGAGCAGCACATCAAGCTGGCACGGCAACTTGGCATGGATACCGTCGGCTTTCTAATGATGAGCCATATGGCCAGTCCGGAGCGGCTCGTCAAAGAAGCGCGACAAATGGAGAGCTACGGCGCCAACTGCGTCTACATCACGGACTCGGCCGGCTACATGCTGCCGCCAGATGTAACCGCGCGCATCCGAGCCGTGCGCGACGCGCTCAAGCCCGAAACCGAAGTCGGTTTTCACGGCCACCACAACCTGGCCATGGGGGTGGCCAACAGCGTGGCGGCGATCGAAGCGGGTGCCAACCGCATCGACGCCGCCTGCGCCGGCTTGGGCGCGGGCGCCGGTAATACGCCCATGGAGGTACTCGTGGCGGTGCTGGATCGTCTTGGCGTGGAAACCGGCGTCGACGTGTGGAAGATCCAGGACGTCGCCGAAGACCTCGTCGTGCCTATGATGGACTTCCCGATTCGTATCGACCGTGACGCCCTGACGCTGGGTTACGCCGGCGTCTATGGTAGCTTCTTGCTCTTTGCCAAGCGCGCCGAGCAGAAGTACGGGATTCCGGCTCGCGAGATCCTGGTCGAATTGGGCCGCCGCGGCATGGTCGGCGGCCAGGAAGACATGATCGAAGACACCGCATTGAGTTTGGCAAAGGCGCGGGGGCTCATCCCGGCCCGTGCCGCCTGAACCTGCCGTCGGGGGCCTGGGGCCCCGACGGCTCGGCAACGTATTTTCCCCAGTGTTGATCACGAATGAACAACCATGAAGCTCTACTACGCGCCCGGCGCCTGCTCCCTCTCGCCCCACATCGCGTTGCGCGAAGCGGGCTTGCCGTTCGAATTGATCAAAGTCGATCTGAAGACCAAACAAACGGAGACGGGCGAGGATTACCGGCGCATCAACCCCAATGGTTATGTGCCGTGCCTGGTTCTCGACGACGGTCGCAACCTGACAGAGGGACCGGCCATCGTGCAGTTCATCGCTGACCAAGCGCCCGAAAAGGGGCTCGCCCCCGCTGCCGGCGATTTCGCCCGCTACCAGCTGCAGCAGTGGTTGAATTTCATCTCGACCGAAATTCACAAATCCTTCAGTCCGCTCTTCAATCCGGCCGCGGGCGATGACGCCAAGGCACTGGCCCGGCAAATCCTGCAGGCTCGTTTGACGACGGTGGCGGAGCACTTGAATCACTCGCCATACCTGCTCGGTGAGCGCTTCAGTGTCGCCGACATTTACCTGTTCGTCACGCTGAGTTGGGCCAGCTACGTGGGCCTCGACCTCGCACCATGGCCAGCGCTGCAACATTTCGCTGCCCGCATCGGGCAGCGCCCAGCGGTTCAGGCGGCCCTCCGCGCCGAAGGCCTGCTGCCAAGAAGCTGAGTCTGTCATTTACCGACACCCCCTTCAAATATCATGACACTGGATCAACCCACGCTCGAGCGCCTAGCGGAGCATTTGGAAACCTGCCAACTCCAGGCGCAGGACACGCCCAAAATCACCGACGACCATCCCGAAATGGATTGGGAGGACGCGTACGCGGTGCAGGATCTCATCTTGGCGCGGAAACGGGCGCGTGGCGCACGCATCGTCGGCTACAAGTGTGGCTTGACCTCCCATGCCAAGATGAAGCAAATGGGCGTCGAGGAGCCCGTTTTCGGTTTTCTGGTGGATGAGTACGCAGTATCGGAGGGGGCCTCCATCCGCTGTGATGCGCTGATCCACCCGAAAGTGGAGCCGGAAATTGCCTTCGTCCTCAAGCACGAGTTGGCTGGCCCGGGCTGCCACGTCGGGGCCGTACTGGCCGCGACGGACTTCGTGTTACCCGGCATCGAGGTCATCGACAGCCGGTATCGCGACTTCAAGTTCGACCTCAAGAGCGTCATCGCGGACAACACGTCGGCGGCACGCTTTGTCGTCGGCGGCCAAGCCTGTGCACCACAGGCCATCGATCTGCGCACCTGCGGCGTCGTGCTCGAAAAAAATGGCCTGCCGGTAGCCCTGGGGGCCGGAGCCGCGGTTCTGGGACATCCAGCCGCTGCCGTCGCGGCGCTGGCCAACCACCTGGGCCGCCGCGGGCAGAAGATCCCTGCCGGCGCGCTCATCCTCTCAGGCGGGGTCACCGAAGCGGTCGCCGTCGCCCCCGGTGACCACGTGTGCCTGCGCATACAGGACATGGGGCATGTCAGCCTGCGTTTCGTCTGAATCTTCCAGAAGGAGCCCCGATGCCGTTCGCTCAAATCTACATGCTCGAGGGTCGCACGCCCGAACAGAAAAAAGCCGTCATTGAGAAAGTCACTCAGGCTTTGCAGGAAGCAACCAACGCCCCCAAAGAGAGCATCCGCGTCTGGATCCATGAGATGCCTAAGGAAAACTGGGGCATCGCAGGCGTCAGCGCGAAAGACCTGGGACGTTGACTTCGCCCGAGAACAGCTCGACAGCCCTGTGCTCGGGCTACCCCCTCACTCCAAAACCACCCACGGCAAATCATGCTGGCGCGCCAGCGCCCGCAGCTGCGCGCGCGTGCGTTGCCCGAACCAGCGCGCCAAGGCTTGCGCGGTGGCTGGCTGCAGGCACGCCTGCGGGGTCAGTGCGCCCAGCCCGGCCAGCTCGCCCAAGCGGTGGGCGAAGTGGGGCTCCAACGCTGCCACCGCCACCCGCCCGTCAGCGCAGCGGTAGATCCGGTACCCGGCGTGGGCACCACCCAGCAGCCCGCCGGGCGTGGTCAGGCCCCAGTCGCGCGGCAACGCCAGCCAGCGGGCGGCATCACTCAGCGCCACGTCATGGATCCCGCCATGACCGGTCCGTTCGCGCACGATGAGTACGGACAGCACCGCTTCGACGGCCAGCAGGGCGCCAGCCATGTCGGCCAGCAGGCTGGGCGGCATCGTCTCGCCATCGATCAGGCCCGCCTCGGCCTGATAGGTCAGATCGTGCCCGGCCTCCTCGGCCCGCGCGCCCGGCCCGCCGACGATGCGCACCACGCACAGGCGCGGCCAGCGGGCGCGCAGGGTATCGGCGTCCAACCCGAGCCGCGCCAGCGCCGACGGGCGAAAGGCCGTGAGCAACACGTCGGCGCGGTCGAGCCGGCGCGCCAAGCGACGCTGGCCGGCCACGCTTTTGAGATCCAGCTCGATCGCGTCCACACCCCGGTGCAGGCGTGCGTAGGCGGCAGCGCTGTAGTGCCGCATGGGATCGCCCGTGGGCGGCTCGATCGGGGTGCAGCGGGCGCCCAGCGCCCGCAGCCGCATCACGGCGGCCGGCCCAGGTAAGTTGAGCGCCAGGCTGACGATGCGCACGCCCGCCAACGGCTTGGCTGGCGGCCGTCGAGTGGGGCGTTCGGCGTTCATGCAGCCACTGTATCAAAGCGCTGTCCCCGGCGGCCACCCAAAGTGCTCCACTTATGGCCACCCAAATTGCTCCACCTGACCAGTGGTGACCTGATGCATTGAGCTTGGCATGTTGGTCGCCCGCTGGCCGACAGGCAGGACGTTACTTTCACCCCCTCACCAACGAGGGGACCACCGGAGTGAACGTCTTGAAGCCACACTTGCAAACCACCATATGGACGCTGCTGGAGGCCAACGCCAGCCAGCGAGAGATCGAGCGGGTCACAGGTATCTCCCGTCACACCATCCGCGCCTACCGGCAACGCTTTGCGGCCGAACGGGCAAACTGCCCCGGGGTGGCCACCGGCTCTGAGGCGGTGGCCAGTCAAACTGCCCCACCCCGGCCACCGGCTCCTGCTGTTGCCCCTGCGCCACTGGCCTCCTCCCTGTGCGAACCCCACCGTGAGTTCATCCAGGCGCAGTTGCGTCTCAAGCGCAACGCCATGGCCATCTTCCAGGACCTGGTCGACCAGCACGGCTTTGCCGGCCAGTACAACTCCGTCAAACGCTTCGTGGCCCGACTGCGCCAGAAGGAGCCCGAGCAGTTCGACCGCCTGAGCTTCCTGCCCGGCGAGGAGATGCAGGTCGACTACGGCGAAGGCGCTCCCACCCGGGTGCCGGGTTCTGATCGGTACCGCAAACCCCGCCTGTTCGTGGCCACGCTGCGCTACTCGCGGGCAAGCTTTCGCTGCGTGGTCTGGAAGTCCAGCCACCAGATCTGGGCCGAGCTGCACGAGCGGGCCTTTCGCTTCTTTGGTGGTTGCCCCCAGTACGTGGTGCTGGACAACCTCAAGGAAGGCGTCATCACGCCCGACCTGTACGAACCCGAACTCAACAAGGTCTACGCTGCCACCCTGGCGCACTACCATGTGGTGGCCGACCCAGCCCGGGTACGCGACCCCAACCGCAAGGGCACGGTCGAGCACGCTATCGGCCACACCCAGGCCACGGCCTTGAAGGGCCGGCGCTTCGAGTCCATCGAGGCCCACAACGAGTTCCTGGCGCACTGGGAGAAGAACTGGGCGGCCAAGCGCATCCACGGCACCGAGCGGCGCCAGGTGCAGGCCATGTTCGAGGAAGAACGCGCCTACCTCAAGGCGCTGCCGCTGTTGGGCATGCAGTATTTCAGCGAGGTCGAGCGCACGGTGTGCGATGACAGTTGCGTGCGCGTCGCGCACAGCAGCTACGCCGCGCGCCCGGCGGCCATCGGATCGAAGGTGCTGGTGCGCATCTACGCCCAGCGCATCGAGATCCGTGAGGCCAGCACGGGCGATCTGCTGCGCACCCACCCCAAGGCCGAGCGTCCTGGCTCTGTCGTGCTGCCCCAGGACGAGCGGGTGTTCAACCCCTCGCGCGAGACCCGCTACATCCTGCGCCAGGCCAGCGAGATCGGCGAACATGCGGCCCGTCTGTGTGAGCTGCTCTTTGCCATCGAGGGGCGGGTCGGGCAGCGCAAGCTCTGGGGCATCGTGGCTCTGGTGCGGCGCTACCCGGCCCACTGCGTCAACGCCGCCTGTGCCCAGGCCCTGGAGCAGGGCATCTACAGCTACAAGCGCGTGCTGGCTTTGAGCGAGGGTCTTTTTGCCCAGGCGCTCGCCGCCATTGAAGCCCATGCCAGCGGTGACAACGGCGCGGTGCTCACCACCCCAGAGCTGACCCAGCAGCACGGGCTCATCCGCGATGTCGATGAGTACGGTGATCTCTTCGCGCACGCCGCAGCCACGGCCACGGCAACCGTATCCAGTACCACCGCTGCCACCACCACCGCACCGGGGAGCCTGGCATGAACCTGGCCGAGATCGAACGCGCGCTGCGCGAATTGCGCCTCTCGGGCATTGCCGAGACCCTGTCGACCCGCGTGATGCAGGCCCAGGCCAGCCAGGAGCCGTTCCTGGAGACCTTCGCCGCCATGCTGCAAGACGAGCTGGACCGGCGCCGAACGCGCCTGATGGAGCGCCGCTACAAGCGCTCGGGGCTGGATGAGAAGGTCACGCTGGCCGACTTTGACTGGCGCTTCAACCCCAAGCTGCCCAGATCGGCCTGCTTTGAGCTGCACACGCTCAAGTTCATCGCAGAGGGCGCCAATGCACTGATCGTGGGCAAGCCCGGCACGGGCAAGAGCCACTTGGCCAAGGCGGTGGCCTACCAGGCCACGCTGGCCGGTCACGATGTGCGCTATCTGGAGGCGGACACCGAGTTTGGCCGCTACGCGCTGGGCAATGCCACCGAGCGGGGCTCACTGCTCAAGGAGTGGGTGCAGCCCGACCTGCTGGTCCTGGATGACCTGTTCCTGGCGCGGCGCATCAGCGAGCACGCCGCCGAGGTGTTGCAGGCCATCGTGCACCAGCGCTACAAGTTGCGCAGGTCGATCGTGGTGACCTCCAACCGGGTGGTGCAGGACTGGGGTAAGTATCTGGGCGACGCCACCATGGCCACCACCATCCTGGACCGCCTGATGCACCGCTGCGCGATGCTGGAATTCGAGGGCAAGAGCTACCGCCTCAAGGAGGCCGCCGCGCGCATCGCCATCAGCCCTGAAGCCTCATAATTCGACCGTCCTGCCTGGAGCAGTTTGACCGGCCACAAGTGGGGCAGTTTGGGGTGGCCATCGGGGGCGCTGTCACGCATGCGTACTACGATAGGGGGTGGAGAATACCCAAATCCGGCGCCACCACCCCCCGCGGGTGGTCCGCCCCAACCTTGCGAGGAGACCCCATGCCATTGCGCGCCACCAAAATCGTTGCCACCCTCGGACCCGCGTCCGATGCCCCCGACATGCTCGAGGCCATGCTGCAGGCGGGCGTCGATGTCGTGCGCCTGAATTTTTCTCACGGCAGCGCCGACGATCACCGCCAGCGTGCCGAGCGCGTGCGCGCCGCAGCACAGCGCCTGGGCAAAGAGGTGGCCATCATGGCCGACCTGCAGGGTCCCAAGATTCGGGTGGGCAAGTTCGCCCATGGCCGTGTCACCCTGCGCGAGGGAGCGCCGTTCGTGCTCGACGCCACCCGGACGGAGCCGGGCGACGAAACCGTGGTCGGCCTGGACTACAAGGAGTTGCCACGCGACGTGGTGCCCGGCGACATCTTGCTGCTCAACGATGGCCTGATCGAGCTGGAAGTGGTCCGCGTGGAAGGCGCGGCCGTGCACACCCGCGTCGTGGTGGGGGGCGAGCTGTCCAACCACAAGGGCATCAACAAGCGCGGCGGGGGGTTGACCGCCCCCGCGCTCACCCCCAAGGACATGGCCGACATCGCCACCGCCATGGCGCTACGGGCCGACTATGTGGCGGTGAGCTTTCCCAAGAACGCCGACGACATGCGCTTGGCGCGCCGCCTGTGCGATGAAGCCTCCACCGATGACCATCGCCCCGGCCTGATCGCCAAAATCGAGCGTGCCGAAGCCATCCCCGAGCTGGAAGCGATTCTGCAGGCCAGCGACGGCATCATGGTCGCGCGCGGCGACCTCGCGGTCGAGGTGGGTAATGCGGCTGTGCCGGCGCTGCAAAAGCGCATGATCGCGCTGGCACGCGAGCACGATCGGCTCGTGATCACCGCCACGCAAATGATGGAGAGCATGATTCACGCACCGGTGCCCACGCGCGCCGAAGTCAGCGATGTGGCCAACGCGGTGCTCGATGGCACCGACGCCGTGATGCTGAGCGCCGAGACCGCCGCCGGCAAATACCCGCTGCAGACGGTACAGGAGATGGCGCGCATCTGCCTGGCGGCGGAGCAAGCGTACCACGACGCGCTCGATGCCGACTTCATCGGCAAGACATTCGCGCGTATCGACCAATCGATCGCGCTCGGCGCGCTGTTCATTGCGTCGCACCTGCAAGCGCGCGCCATCATCGCGCTGACCGAGTCCGGCTCCACGCCGCTGTGGATGAGCCGCCACACGGTGGACATCCCGATCTTTGCCATCACGCCACGCGTGAGCACGGCACGGCGCCTTGCCCTGTACCGCAATGTGCACGCGCTGCGCATCGCGGGCGGCAGTGCCGATCGGGACACGGCGCTGATGCAGGCGGAACAACACCTGAAATCACGCGGACGCCTGCAGACGGGCGACCGGTACGTGATCACCGCCGGCGAGCCGATGGGCACGCCGGGCGGCACCAACATGCTCAAGGTGGGGCAGGTGGGATAAAACTGGAAGCGCACGATGCAGCGACCGCACGACGTCCAGCAACGATATTGGCGTTGCGTTCTGGTCATCACGAGCGCACTGCTGGTGATCTGGTTTGGGGTGACGTTCGTCGTCGCGTACTTCGCGCGCGAGCTGCGCTTCGATTTTTTCGGTTGGCCGTTCAGCTACTGGGTGGCCGCTCAGGGCGCGTTGCTGACCTATGTGGCCATCGTCGTGCTGTACGCCTATGTCATGCATCGGCTCGACGCTGTGCATGATGTCGATGCCGTCGACGATTGACCCGTGGAGACGGACAACGCAGTCACCAGCTGGCCCCGAGTCGAGATGCGCTACCATCGACGGCATGATACAAGCGGTGCACACCACCCAACTCCACTCGCTGCCGCTGCTCGCGCGCGGCAAGGTACGCGACAACTACGCGGTCGGTACCGACCGCATCCTCATGGTGGCCACCGACCGCATCAGTGCGTTCGATGTCATCATGGGCGAGCCCATCCCGGGCAAGGGCGAGCTGCTGACGCGCTTGAGTCTGTTTTGGTTCGACAAGCTGGGGCCCAAGGGGGCCAACCTTTGCCCCATCCACCTGACGGGTGAGGATCCGCTGAGCGTCGTGGCCCCCGATGAGCGCGAGCTGGTGCGCGGGCGCTCGATGTTGGTCAAGCGGCTGCAGCCCATCCCGGTAGAGGCGGTGGTGCGCGGCTACCTGGCCGGCAGCGGGTGGAAGGAGTACCAGCAATCGCAGTCGGTATGTGGCGTGCCCTTGCCTGCGGGATTGCGCCTGGCCTCGCGGCTGCCCGAGCCGATCTTCACCCCGGCGGCCAAGGCGGCCGTGGGCGAGCACGACGAAAACATCACGTTCGACGAAATGGCCGCCCGCATCGGGCCTGATCTGGCCGCGCGTATCCGTGACCTATCGATCCGCCTGTACCAAACGGCCAGCGACTATGCGGCCACGCGGGGTATCATCATCGCCGACACCAAGTTCGAGTTCGGCCTGGATGCGGACGGCACGCTGACGCTGATGGACGAGGTGCTCACGCCCGATTCGTCGCGTTACTGGCCCGCAGAGTCGTATCAGGAAGGCATCAATCCGCCGAGCTTCGACAAGCAGTACCTGCGCGACTGGCTGGAGACGGCACAGGTGGACGGACGGCCGTGGAACAAAACGCCACCGGCGCCGCGCTTGCCACGCGAAGTGATCGAGCAGACTGCGGCCAAATACCGCGAAGCACTCCAGCGCCTGATCGGTTGAGGTCAACGCAGCGGCAGCCGCAACACGAAGCAGCTGCCGCCACCGGGGCGCGGCTCGCAGTGCACGCTGCCGCCGTGCCGCTCGGCGATCTGGCGCACCAGACTCAGGCCCAGCCCCACGCCGCCCGCGCTCTCGCCATGGCCGCGCAGGCGGTAAAAAGGCTCGAAAATCCGCTCGCGCTCGGCCTCGGGCACACCCGGGCCGCGGTCACACACGCGCAGTTCGGCAGCGTCACCCACGCGCCGCAGCTGCACGTCGGGGGGCTGTGGGGGAGCGTGGCGGCGGGCGTTGTCCAGCAGGTTGCGCACCGCGCGCCGCAGCAGTCGCTCGTCGCCCAGAACGGTCAACATCACCCCCTCGACCTCCGCCCCGACAGCCGCTGCTTCCTCAGCGGCCAAGCCGAGTAACTCGACCGGCGCGCGCTCGAAGGCAGGCATCGCCTGCAGGCGGCTGGCCAGCAATACCTCCTCGACCAGCGCATCGAGCTCGGCCAGGTTGCGCTCGATCTCGCGCCAGCGCGCGTCAGCCGCTGCCGGGTCTTGCCGCAGCAGCGACAGCGCTAGGCGCAAACGGGCCAACGGCGAGCGCAACTCGTGCGAGGCGTTGGCCAGCAGCGACCGGTGCGCCTGCACCAGCGTCTCGATGCGCGCCGCGGCGGCGTTGAAGCTGGCCGCCAGTGCGGCCACTTCGTCACGCCCGCTGACGTCCACGCGCTGGCGCAAATCGCCCTGGCCGAACGCTTGCACGCCCGCGCGCAGCCGCTCCAATCGACGCGTGAGTGAGCGCACCACCGGATAGGCGACCAGTCCCACCAAACCCCAGGCGATGGCCAGCGATCCCACCATCCACAGGCCGCGGGAACGCTCGCCGTCGTCGTCGTAGAGCAGGGGGGTCAACAGCGGATCGCCCCAACCACCACTCCAGTCCGTCCACGCAGCCTGGGTCTCGTCGCGCTCGCGTTGCGCGTGGTATTGCGCCACGCCGTAGGCCAGCGTGCCGAACACCAGCAGCACGACCAACACCGCGCCATAGATGCGCCAAAACAACCGCGTCATGCCGCGACTTCGTCCGCGCTGCGCGCCAGCATATAGCCGCAACCCCGCACGGTCAGGATGCGCCGCGGCTGGCGCGGGTCGTCCTCGATGGCGGCGCGGATGCGCGAGATGTGCACATCGATCGAGCGGTCGAACGCCTCTTGCGGATGGCCCTTCAACGCATCCATGATCTGGTCACGCGTGAGCACCCGGCCCGCGTGGCGTGCCAACACGGCCAGCAGTTGGAATTGGTAGGGCGTGAGTTCGCGCGGCTGTCCATGCACACGCACCTGCAGCGCGCCCAAATCCAGCTCCAGCGCGCCCACGCGCAGACACGAATCTGCATCGTCGCGGGCGCCGTTGGCGCGCCGCAGCAGCGCGCGCAGGCGCGCGAGCAATTCACGCGCCTCGAACGGTTTGGCCAGGTAGTCGTCGGCGCCGAGCTCGAGCCCCACGACACGGTCGGCGGCCTCGCCCCGCGCCGTCAGCATCAGCACCGGCAGGGCGCGCGTGCGCGGTGCCTGGCGCAGCTCACGGCACAGATCCAACCCGTCGCCGTCGGGCAACATCAGGTCTAGCACCACGGCGTCGGGCAAGGGATCGGCACGCAAGCACTGGCGCGCTTGCGCCAGCGTCTCGGCATGCCGGGTGCGCAGGCCGGCGCTGCCCAAATAGTCGGCCAGCATGGCGGTCAGCCGGCCGTCGTCGTCAACGATGAGAATGGTGGGGGCGCTCATGCGGGCCCATCCCCGGACGGTGCTTGCCTTCGGCGCGCTGTTGCATGCGTTCGGCCCAGCGTTGCCGCTGCTCCGGCGTCAGCACCTTGGCCGCATCGATCATGAAACGGTTCATGCGCGCCGTCAAGCGGTCGTGCCAGGCCAGTTCGCGCTGGCGCAATGCCTCCAGCGCAGCTTCGTCCAGGGCTGGCGCGGCCAGCAGGCGCTGGCGCTCCTCGCGCAGCGCGCGGCCTTCCTGCCGCAGGGGTTGCATATCGGCGCGGGCCGCTTGGGCCAGGGTCTGCAGTTGTTCGCGCTGCGCCGGCTGGAGGTCGAGCCCGCGCATCCAATGTTCGACCATGCGCTCGCCCGCTCCTTCCATCGGGCCCATGGGCCCGCCCATGCCGTGGGCAGGGCCCGCCGCCCATACGCCAGCAGACGCCGTCACCAGCGCCAACCCCACCAAAACTGGGCGCCAACCGCGCCCCCACTGCCGTTCGTCGTTCATGGTCACACTCCTTCGATACCGTTGCCGGTGCCGAGCCCCCATGGCCCGTCCGACAACAGCAGTGTCGGCGGCCGCTGTCAAGCCCATTTGGCGGCTGCGTAAAGAAGTGTCAACGCGGCGCCCAATGGCCGCCTTCCCGTCATCAGCGTCGTCAGTACTGGCGCGCGGGCAATTCGACGACCAGTCCGTCGAGCGCCGGCCCGAGGCGGATTTGGCAACTCAACCGGCTGCCGGGCTGGCGCTCGACCGCGGTGTAGTCGAGCATGGTGTCCTCATCGGCCGACAGCGGTGGCAGCCGATCGCGCCACGCGTCGGGCACGATCACATGACACGTGGCGCAGGTCAGGTTGCCACCGCAATCGGCGGCAATTCCGTCGATTCCGGCCTCGACGGCGGCCTTCATCAGGCTGCGGCCATCGGCGGCTACCTCGACCTCGCGGTCGTCCACGGGGCCGTGGGGCCCCGGGGTCACGAAGCGCACGGTAATCACGGTTGTCATCAGTTC
This sequence comes from Tepidimonas sp. HKU77, assembly GCF_049728535.1. Taxonomy (NCBI): domain Bacteria; kingdom Pseudomonadati; phylum Pseudomonadota; class Betaproteobacteria; order Burkholderiales; genus Tepidimonas; species Tepidimonas sp. HKU77. The sequence goes on from NZ_CP187300.1 coordinate 1,217,451, forward strand.
AACGCCATGCTGAGCTTGCGGCGGTAGCGAGACACCAGTTCGGCCTGCGGGTCTTCCTGTGTCGCCGTGTGGCCGGCGATCTCCAAGCCCGCTGCCGACTTCGGCGACGGTGCTCCATCGCGCCGGGCGGGCGTCAACAGCTCCAGCAGCGCGACCATGGTCTTGCGCGGGGCCTCGTCGGCCCACTTCTTGTCGCGCATGATGATTTCGAGCAGTTCATCCATCGCCGCGGGCCACTCGCCGCGGGCGATCAACACGCGCGCTTTGGCGAATCGGGTTTCGAAATCGCGCTTGTTGGCCGCGATCGCCTCGTCGAACTTCTCGAGCGGCCACTGTCCACGCGGGTCGTTGCGCACAAACTCGAGGGCGTTGAGCCATTGCGCCAGCGCCTCGAAGCGCAGCGGCACTGGAATCTTGCCCAGCGCGGGCGCGAGCGCGGCGGCCGCCTCGTCGAGCTGCCCCGCTTCGATGAGCAGGCGCACCAAATCGTAGCGTACGTCGTCGTTGTCGGGCGCTTGCGCCAGTGCATCGCGCAAGCGCTGCAAGGCCGTGCCCGCATCCCCTTGTGCCGCGGCTTGCTGCGCCTGGGCCAGCTCGGTCTGCGCCATGAGGTCAGCCTCGCTCGGCAAGTGACGGTCCAAGAAAGCCTTGATCTGGCCTTCAGGCAAAGCGCCCATGAACCCATCGACCGGCTGGCCACCGACGAACAGGATACAGGTCGGGATGCTGCGAATCTGGAAGTAGCCCGCGAGTTGCTGCTCCTCCTCCGTGTTGACCTTGGCCAGCACGAAGCGCCCGGCGTAGGCCGCCTCCACCTTTTCCAGTAGGGGGCCCAGCACCTTGCAGGGACCACACCAGGGCGCCCAGAAATCCACCAACACCGGGGTGGTCAGCGAGGCCTCGAGCACCTCGGTCTGGAAATTGGCAAGCGTGACGTCGATCATGTCGGCACCGTCCGATTCTCTAGAATGAAGGGATTTTCCCCGGGGTCGCCATGTCCAGCAGCAACGTCCAGGTCGGTGTCGTCATGGGTTCCAGCAGTGACTGGGAGACCATGCAACACGCGGCTGCCATTTTCCAACAGTTTGGCGTCGCCTTCGAGGCGCGCGTCGTCTCGGCCCACCGCATGCCCGACGATATGTTCGCTTATGCCGAAGCCGCGGAAGGCCGCGGGCTGCAAGCCATCGTGGCCGGCGCAGGCGGCGCCGCCCACCTTCCCGGCATGCTGGCGGCCAAGACCACGGTGCCCGTGTTGGGCGTGCCGGTGCCCAGTCGGCACCTGCAGGGGGTGGATTCGCTGCACTCCATCGTACAAATGCCCAAGGGGGTGCCGGTGGCCACCTTTGCCATCGGTGCCGCAGGCGCGGCCAATGCGGCATTGTTCGCGGTGGCCATGCTGGCGCGCCACGATGCCGCGCTGCGCGAACGGTTACACGCTTTTCGTGCCGAGCAGACCGCGATGGCGCGCGCCATGACGCTGCCGATCGGGGAGGCGTCATGAGCGCCACGCCCATCCTGCCCGGCCCCATGGCCGGTGGTCGCACGGCCACCCTGGGGGTGCTCGGTGGGGGTCAGCTGGGCCGCATGTTCGTGCACGCGGCCCAGGCACTGGGCTACCAAACAGCAGTGCTCGACCCCGATCCCATCAGCCCCGCAGGCCGCGCCAGCGACGTGCACATCGCCACCGCCTACGACGACGAACAGGGCCTGGCGCAATTGATGCAACGCTGTGAGGCCATCACCACCGAGTTTGAAAACGTCCCCGCCGGGGCGCTGGCAACCCTGGCCGCGCAACGGCCGGTCGCCCCCGGAGCGCAGGCGGTGGCCATCGCGCAAGACCGCATCGCGGAAAAGGCCCACTTCGCGGCTTGCGCCCCCTTGGCCGGCGTGGGGCCGGCGCCGTATGCCGTCATCACCGAGGCCGATGATCTGGCGCGCGTACCCGATGCGCTGCTGCCTGGCATCCTCAAGACCGCCCGCCTGGGCTACGACGGCAAAGGACAAGTTCCCGTCGACGACCGAGCGGCACTGGCCGCGGCCTGGGAACAATTGGGCCGCGTTCCTTGTGTGCTGGAGCAGCGGTTGGCATTGCGTGACGAGCTATCGGTCATCCTCGCGCGGGCCGCCGATGGGACCACGGTGCACTTCGAGCCGCAGCGCAACGTGCACCGCCGTGGCATCCTGGCCGTGACCGAAGCCGTCCCCGGTGCCGTGCCTGCTGCCCTGGCGCAACGGGCGGTCGAGGCCACGCGCATCGTGGCCGAGCAGCTGCAATACGTCGGCGTGCTGTGCGTGGAATATTTCGTCATCGACGACAGCAGTGCCGACGGGAGGCTCGTGGTCAACGAGATGGCGCCGCGCCCGCACAACAGCGGCCACTACACGATCGACGCTTGCGACGTGTCGCAGTTCGAGCTGCAAGTACGCACACTCACCGGGTTGCCCCTGCCTGCGCCGCGCCAGCACAGCGCGGCCATCATGCTCAACTTGTTGGGTGACCTGTGGTGGCGCGACGGCCAGCCGTGCACCCCGGACTGGACGGGCGTGCTGGCGCTGCCCGGCGTACACCTACACCTGTATGGCAAGCTCGATGCCCGCCCCGGGCGCAAGATGGGGCACCTCACCGTCACTGCCCCGACGGCAGCGCAGGCGCAAACCACCGCGCTAGCAGCAGCGCAGCGGCTGGGTATCGCACCATGGCGCTGATTCTTCACGCCCAGCGGCCCGAAGCGGACGCGGCCATCGACGACGCGGTGCAGCGGCTGCGCGCCGGCCACCTCGTCGCGCTGCCCACCGAGACCGTCTATGGGCTGGCCGCGGACGCCGACCAGCCCAAGGCCGTGGCGCGCATTTTTGCCGCCAAGGGGCGGCCAGCGGACCACCCGCTGATCGTGCACCTGGCAGGCACCACCCGGGAAGAACGGGCCGCAGCACTCGATCACTATGCGGCGCAGGTGCCCCCATTTGCCCAGCGCCTGATGGAGGCGTTCTGGCCCGGGCCGTTGACGTTGATCCTACCGCGCCGGCCCGGCGTGGCCGACACGGCTGCCGGCGGACAGCCCACCATCGGCTTGCGCTGCCCCGCGCACCCAGTGGCCCAGCGCGTGTTGTGCGCGGCCAAAGCGGCCGGTATCCATGGCCTGGCGGCACCGAGCGCCAACCGCTTCGGCCGCGTGAGCCCAACGACCGCCCAGCATGTGCTCGACGAGCTTGGCCACCTCGACGACGAGGCGCTGTTGATCCTGGACGGTGGCGCGTGCCCCGTGGGGATCGAATCGACCATCATCGACTGCTCGCGCGGCATGCCGGTGCGGCTGCGGCCCGGCACGATCGGCCTCGACGAGTTGCACGCCGCGGCGAGTGTGCCGATCGCCGAGCGCGACGCGCAGGCACCGCGCGCGTCCGGCACGCTGGCGTCGCACTATGCCCCGCGTGCCAAAGTACGGCTGATGGATGCCACCGAGCTGCAAACGGCGCTCGACCTGCTGGGCGGCGAGGCGCGTCAGCTGGCGGTCTATCACCGCACGCCGCTGCGGGTGCTAAGCCCGCATGTCCGCATGGCACGCATGCCCGATGATGCCGCCGCTTGCGCGCGCGAGCTGTTTGCCGTCTTGCGCGCGCTGGATGCGGATGACACGCGCCTGATCTGGGTGGAGCGGCCGCCGGCCGATGCCGCGTGGGACGGGGTACGAGATCGGCTGCAGCGCGCGGCGGCCTGATCAGCGGGTTCGGGCTGAATCGCCTGCGCCACCGTAGCGGATGCGCATCGTCAAAATCGCCAGCGCCAGGCTCAACGTGATGGCGTTGGCGATGATGATGGGCCACGCGCCCAGCAAGATGCCATAGACCAGCCAGCACGCGACCCCGGTGGTGAACGCGCTGTACATCCCTAGCGAGATCCCCGAAACGTCGCGCGTGCGCCACGTCAACCATGCTTGCGGCACGAAGCTGGCCGTGGTCAACACGGCGGCCACGGTCCCGATCGCATCGGCCCACCCTGCCAGCGCGTCAGCGGGCATCGGGCAGCTCGATCTTGACTTCGAGCACCTCCAGATTATCCTGGCGCTCGAGGTGCACCTTGATGTCGTCGGGATTGATCGGGATGTATTTGCCGATCACGGCGACCAGGTCGCGCTGCAGGGCGGGCAGATAGTCGGGCTCCGACGCATTGCGCCCGGAACGCTCATGCGCCAGGATGATCTGCAGCCGTTCCTTGGCGACCGCCGCGGTTTTTTTCTTTTCGCCCAGCAAAAAGGACAGCAAGGACACGGCGCTCACCTCCCGAACAGGCGCTTGAAAAAGCTGGGCTTTTCGGCCTCGATGAAGCGCAGCGGCTTGTCCTGGCCCAAGAAGCGATCGATGACGTCCTTGTACGCCTCCGAGACATCGGTGCCTTGCAGGTGGATGGCCGGTACCCCTTGGTTGGACGCTTGCAACACGGCTTCGCTCTCGGGAATGACGCCGATGAGCGGAATGCGCAGGATGTCTTGAATGTCTTGCAGCGACAGCATTTGCCCGTCCTGCACGCGGTTGGGGTTGTAGCGCGTGATCAGCAGGTGCTCCTTGACCGGCTCGCGGCCTTCGATCGCGCGTTTGGTCTTGGAACTGAGCATGCCCAGGATACGGTCCGAATCGCGCACCGACGAGACCTCCGGGTTGGTCACGACCAGCGCCTCGTCGGCGTAGTGCATGGCCATGAGCGCGCCGGTTTCGATGCCCGCGGGCGAGTCGCACACGATGTATTCGAACCCCATGCCCGCCAGGTCGTGGAGCACGCGCTCCACGCCATCCTGCTTGAGCGCTTCTTTGTCGCGCGTCTGGCTGGCGGCCAGCACGTAGAGGTTGTCGACCTGCTTGTCACGGATGAGCGCTTGGTTCAGATTGGCCTCACCCTGAATGACGTTGACGAAGTCGTACACCACGCGCCGCTCGCAGCCCATGATGAGGTCGAGGTTGCGCAGACCGACGTCAAAGTCGATGACCACTGTCTTGAGCCCCTTGAGGGCCAGACCGGTGGCGAACGAGGCGCTGGTCGTGGTCTTGCCTACGCCACCTTTGCCCGATGTAACGACGACGATTTTGGCCATGGAAACCGCTTTCGATCCAAAAATGGTGTTCAAGAGGACAGGGGTTCGAACAACAGCTTGTCCCCGTCCGGGCCCGTGGACAGCCGCACCTGCGCGGGTTTGCCGCGCACGGCGTCGGGCCAGGGCTTTTCTGCCGTTTGATAAATCCCAGCGATGGAGACCAGCTCGGGCTCCAGCGCCAACGAAAAGATACGCGCCTGGGTGTCACCACGCGCCCCGGCGATGGCCCGCCCCCGCAACGGCGCATAGACGTGGATGTGGCCATCGGCGATGACTTCCGAGCCCGGATTGACCATCGCCAGCACCACCAGGTCGCGGCCGCGCGCATACACCTGTTGACCCGACCGCAAGGGCCGATCGATCACCAGCGCGGAGCTCGGCGCCGCCGGTGCCGTCTCGACGGATACGGTCGGCGCAGCAGCAGGCGCGGCACCACTGCGAACCGCTGCCGCTGGAGGGGCTTCGGCCTCGACGAGCCCTGCTGCCAGGAAGGCGTCTCGCCACATCGGGGGGGCCGCACAAAACGCCAGCGGACGCAACCCTGCCGCACGCAAGCCATCGAGCAAGGCTTGCTGCTCCAGCGGTGTCGGCGCGTTCGCCGCGCCCGCCCAGTCGGCGCAATCGAGCAAGAGCGGCTCATCCTCGAAAAAGCCGGGCGCGCCGCCATAGCGCTGCTCGAGCTCGGCCAACACCGCTGCCACATCTGGCCCGCGCAGACGGGCCACCACCAGCGGCAGTTGGCCGTGGCGAATCTCGAGGGCAACGGTGGGTGGGGCGGACATGGCGTGCATTCGGTGCGCATCTTAGCAGCGTCGCCCCTCCGTGTTGGCGAGGCGCGGTGCGCCATCGTGCCAATGGCGTTTTCCCTGTTTTTCTTCTTTTGAATCGATCACGGTAGTCGTCGTAGCTAGAACATCGGCCTCGGCCGTGGATAAGACCGTGATCTGGCGATGCAACAATGGGTTGCGAGACGCTCAACCCTGTGGGCTGGGTGGCAGAAAGGGGCAGCGCCAACGGGAACAATGTTGCTTGGTGCTCGCCCCTCGGTGGATAACCGTCTCGTTACCCGCTCGATATCCACAGGGTTGTTCGCACGCAAAAAAACCACGGGTTGCCTGCCGCGATGCCATCAAGGCGGCGGGCAACCCGCGGTTGGTGGTCGCAACGCCCCGGGGGGCGATGCCGTCGACGGGCGAGCCGCGTCAGTCGATGACGGTGTAGCCCTCGTCGCGGATGGCTTGGGCCAGTTCCGTGCGGGGCCGCGACGACTCGATCTCGACGCGTTGGGCGTCGAGATCGACGCGCACCGTGGCGTCGGGGTCGAGGGCGCGGACGGCTTGCGTGACCGCGCGCACGCAGTGTTGACAAGACATACCGGTGACGGTGAAGGCGTGTTGCATGGGATGGACTCACAGCAGGAAAAACGACACCTGCATCATAAGTCGCCGCCCATCCGTTGCATACTCGTTGGGTATGACCTCCACCGTTGCGCCTTCCGATGCCGAAACCACGGGCCAGTGCGATCTGGGCATTGGCGGCATGACGTGTGCCTCGTGCGTGGCCAGGGTCGAACGGGCCCTGCAGCGCGTGCCCGGGGTGGTGTCGGCCAGCGTCAACCTGGCCACCGAGTCGGCGCGGGTGCAGTGGCGAGCGGACCCGACACTGGCCGCGGAGTTGCCGGCGCGGCTGCAGCGCGCCATCCGCGATGCGGGGTACGACCCTCTTCCGCTGGACGAGGATACGGACGCTGCGCAGGCCGCGCAGGATGCCGCACTGCGGCGCGAGGGGTGGTGGGTGCTGGCAGGCTTGCTGTTGGCATTGCCGCTGGCGGCCCCCATGCTGCTGCAGCCGTTGGGGGTGCACGCGATGTTGCCGCCGCTGTGGCAGGCCTTGCTGGCGACGCCGGTGCAGTTTGGGCTGGGGGCGCGTTTTTACCGGGCGGGCTGGCAGGCGCTGCGCCATGGCAGCGGCAACATGGAACTGCTGGTGGCGCTGGGTACTTCGGCCGCCTGGGGCATGAGCGTGTGGCTGTGGTGGCGCGCGCCGTCGGGCACCGAGCCGCATTTGTACTTCGAAGCCGCCGCCATGGTGATCGCGCTGGTGCGGCTGGGCAAGTGGCTGGAGGCGCGCGCCAAGCGCCGCACGTTGGCGGCCATTCGGGCGCTGCAGGCGCTACGGCCCGAGCGTGCGCACCTGCTGCCGGACGGCGTGCGACGTGACGCCGTGGTCGATGTTCCCGTTTCCGAGCTGTTGCCCGACGACCGGGTACTGGTGCGCCCGGGTGAGCGCATTCCCGCCGACGGCGTGATCGAGCGGGGCCGCACGCAGGTCGACGAGTCGCTCCTGACCGGCGAACCGTTGCCGGTGGAAAAGGCCGAAGGCGATGCCGTGACCGGCGGCAGCCTCAATGGCGACGGGGCGATCGAGGTGCGCGTGACCGCCACGGGCGCGCAATCGATGCTGCAACGCATCATCGCGTTGGTGCAAGACGCGCAGGCGCACAAGGCGCCGGTGCAGCAGACCGTGGATCGGGTGGCGGCAGTGTTCGTGCCCGTGGTGGTGGTGGTGGCGCTGACCACTGCCGTGCTGTGGGGGACGGTGGGCGGTGCCCCGCTGGAGAGCGCCGTGTTGAACGCCGTGGCGGTGTTGGTGATCGCTTGCCCGTGTGCCCTGGGGTTGGCCACGCCCACGGCGATCATGGCCGGCACGGGAGCGGCGGCGCGCCACGGCATCCTGGTCAAGGATGCGCAAGCGCTGGAGGCGGCACACAAGGTGCGTACCGTCGCGTTCGACAAGACCGGCACGCTCACCCTGGGGCGCCCGCGGCTGCTGGCGCTTGCGCCGGCCGAGGGCGTCGATGAACAGGCCGCATTGCGCACGGCGGCTGCCCTGCAGATGGGCAGCAGCCACCCGTTGGCGCAGGCGGTGCTGGCAGCCATCGGCGAGGGGCAACCAGAGCCGGCCGAGGCGGTGCAGGCGGTGCCCGGCCGGGGTGTACAAGGCCGCGTGCAGGGCGTCTCGCTGGCATTGGGCAGTCCGGGCTGGATGGTGGAGCTGGGCTGTCGCTGGACGGGTGAGGGTCTGCCTGCTCGGTGGGCCGAGTTGCAGGCGCTGGCGCAGCGAGACGGTGCGACGCTGGCAGTGCTGGCCTGGCACGACGATCCCGTGTGGCGGCCGCTGGCGCTACTGGCCTTTGCCGACGAGCCGCGGCCCACCGCGGCCGCCGCCATCGCGGCCCTGCGGGCGCGTGGCATCGGGGTTGTCATGATCTCGGGCGACCAGCGGGCCTCGGCGGAGGCGATGGCGCGCCGCTTGGGGCTGCGGCCGGAAGCGGGCGAGGTACGGGCCGAGGTGCTGCCGGCGGATAAGGTGTCCGTGGTGCGCGAATGGCAGGCCGTCGCTGGCCCGGTGGCCATGGTGGGCGATGGCGTCAACGATGCCCCGGCGCTGGCCGCGGCCGACGTCGGCATGGCCATGGGCAGTGGCACGGACGTGGCGATGCACGCGGCGGGCATCACGCTGCTGCGCGGTGACCCGGCACTGGTGCCCGCGGCGCTCGATATTTCGGCACGCACGGTGCGCAAGATTCGCCAGAACCTGTTTTGGGCCTTCATTTACAACGTGGCGGGGATTCCGCTGGCGGCCTTAGGGTGGCTGGACCCGGTGTTTGCCGGCGCGGCGATGGCCGCGAGTTCGGTCAGCGTCGTGAGCAATGCCTTATGGCTGACGCGTTGGCACCCGGCACCGCTGCCGCCTGCCGCGCCGCATTGACTTGGGTCAACATCGCCCACCGCAGGCTGGGGCATGCTCGCGCTTGGCCCGGCATCTGACAGTGGCGGGCCGTGGCCATTTGGCGGGAGTCCCCCATGCATGCTTCGAGTGCCCTGCGTACCATTCGCGACGAACACGCCGCGCTGGCAGCGATGCTGCAGTCCCTGCTGTGGCTGGTTCGCCGCGGCCCGGGCGATGACCGCGCGCGCTTTTTCGACACGCTGCGCGCGATGCTGTTCTACATCGACGAGTTTCCGGAGCGCTTGCACCATCCGAAAGAGTCCGATCTGCTCTTTCCGCGCGTGGCCAAGCGCGAGCCGGCCGTGCTGCCCGTCATCACCCGGCTGGAGCAGGACCACATGAAGGGCGAGTCGCAGGTGCGCGAATTGCAGCACCGGCTGCTGGCCTGGGAATGGCTGGGCGACGACCGCCAGGCCGCCTTCGTCGAGGCCTGCGAGCGCTATGTCGGGTTTTATCTGGAGCACATGCGGCTGGAGGAGCAGGAAATCCTGCCCGCGGCCCAGCGCGTGCTCGACGAAGCCGACTGGCGGGCGCTGGACGAGGCGTTCGAGGCCAACCGCGACCCGCTGACGGGCCGTTATGCGCCCGATCCGGCCTACGAGCGGCTGTTTCGCCGCATTCTGGAGGTGGCCCCGGCGCCCATCGGCCTCGGGGCGTGACCTCACAAACCCAGGGCGGCCAGCCAGTCGTCGAAGGCGTTCAGCAGGCGATCCACATGCGCCGGGGAGGTGGCCGGCGAGCACAGCATCATGCCGTGGAACGGGGTCAGCAGCACCCCGCGGTTGAGCAGGAACAGGTGCAGGCTGGCTTCCAGCGCCGGCTGGGCATGGCGGCGCACATCGTCGGCGTTGCGCGGCGTCTCGGGCATGAACTGCAGTTCCAACCGGGCGCCCAGCCGTGTCACGGTCCAGGGCAGGGCACGGGCGCGCAAGCGCTCGGTCAAGCCGGCTTCCAGCGCATCGGCGACGCGGTTCATGGCGGCATAGCTGGCTGGCGTGTGCAAATGCTGCAAGGCCGCATCCAGCGCGGCCATGGCCAGGGCGTTGGCCGTGAGTGTGGTGCCGATGCCGCTGTGCCCCTCGGGTGCAGCCTGTTTGACCGCCTGCATGCGGGCCGCCAGATCGGCGGTCACGCCGTACAGTGCGCAGGGCACGCCCCCGGCGACGGCCTTGCCGGCCACCCACACGTCGGGTGCCAGCCCGTGCGCCCGCGCATGGCCGCCGACGCCGCTGGACAGGGTATGGGTTTCGTCCAGCACCAACAGGGTGCCGTAGCGGCGGCACAGGGCCTGAGCCGCCGGCCAGAAGCCGGGCTCGGGCGGCACCAGCCCAAAGTTGGTCAGCGCGGGCTCGGCCAGCAGGGCGGCCACTTGCCCATCGGCCAGCGCGCGCTCCAGCGCGGTCAGGTCGTTGAAGGGGATGACCCGCGTGAAATCGGGGTGGTCGTGCACCGCGCCGAGCACCGATGGCCGGCGCACCGTGCTGCCGGTCGCGGGGTCGCGGTCCACCAGCGTGTCGTCCACCGCGCCGTGGTAGCAGCCATCGAACACCAACAACTGCGGCCGGCCGGTGACCGCGCGCGCCCAGCGCAGCACGAAGCGGTTGGCGTCGCTCGCGGACAGGGCCAACTGCCAGAACGGCAAGCCAAAGCATTGCGCCAGCCGTTCACCGACGCCCGCTGCCGCCTCGGTGGGCAGCATGCAGGTCAGCCCGTGCGCCGCCTGCTCGGCGATGGCGCGCGCCACCGGGGCCGGGGAGTGGCCGAACATCGCCCCGGTGTCGCCCAGACAAAAGTCCGCGTAGCCATGCCCGTCGGCGCAGGTGAGTTCCGCCCCGTGGGCGCTGCGCACGAACAGCGTCACGGGGTTGGGCCAGTCGCGCATCCAGTGCAGCGGCACGCCAAACAGGTAGTGCGCCGCGCTGCGCCCGGCCAGCACGCGCGAGCGGGGGTGTTCGGCCAGGAAGCGCTCGCGCTCGGCGGCTTGCAGCGCCGCCAGGCGCTCGGCGGATACGGGGGCGGAAGGGGAGGGCATTCGGGTGTCGCGCATGGTGTGACAGGATAGAAAGGCCCGCGTTACAATGCGGGGCCATGTCTCGCCTCGAACAGGGATCCGCTTGCCCGGTGCCGTTGCGCCGCGGTCTGGTGCTCGCGCTGTGGCTGTCGCTGGGGGCGGCGGTGTCACTGGGCATCACCCGCTTTGCCTATGGCCTGCTGCTGCCGCCGATGCGCGCGGATCTGGGCTGGAGCTATCTGCTCGCCGGCGCCATGAACACGGCCAATGCGGTGGGCTATCTGGTCGGGGCACTCACCGTCCCTGCGCTGATGCGCCGCCATGGTCCGGCGGCGGTGTTGCTGGGCGGGTCGGCGTTGGCGGCGCTGTTCATGGCGGGCAGCGGTTTTTTGACGGCCGATGGGCCGCTGCTGACCCAGCGTTGGCTGGCGGGCATCGCCAGTGCCTGGGTGTTCGTGGCCGGGGGGCTGCTGGCGGCCCGGCTGGGCAGTGTCTGGCCCCGCCATGCCGGCCTGATGCTGGGCCTGTACTATGGTGGCGTGGGCAGCGGCATCGTGCTGTCGTCGCTGGCGGTGCCGGCCGTGCTGGCTTGGGCGGCGGATCGGCCGCACGCCTGGGCGTGGGCCTGGTGGGCCTTGGCCGTGGCCTGTCTGGCGGCCACCGGGGGCCTGGTCCACGCCTGGCGCGGCCTGGGCACGCTGGGGCTGACGGGCGCCGCCCCGCCGGCGCCGGCCAGTTCGCCGGCGCCCGCCGCTGCCGGGGGGCCGGCCCACACCGGGGCGCTGCTGCGGGCGTTTGCCCCCTCGCTGGCGGGCTACGCCTTGTTTGGGGTGGGCTACATCGGCTATATGACGTTCGTGGTCGCGCTGCTGCGCGACCGCGGCACCCCTGCGGCTGAAATCACGCTGTTCTATGCCCTGCTGGGGGTGGCGGTGATGGCGTCGTCGCGCCTGTGGGCCGGGCTGCTGGATCGGCACCGCGACGGGCAGCCCCTGGCGCGGCTGAATGCATTGCTCGGACTGGCCACGGTGTTGCCGGCCCTGACCCACGCCTGGCCGGTGCTGCTGGCGTCGGGCCTGCTGTTTGGCGCGGTGTTTTTGTCCGTGGTGGCATCGACCACCGCGCTGGTGCGCCACAACCTGCCGCCGGCGCAGTGGGCGCGTGGCATCAGCCTGTTCACCATCGTGTTTGCGCTGGGGCAGATCGTCGGCCCCACGGTGGTGGGTTGGATCGGCGACGGCCCCGGGGGGCTGGAGCGGGGGTTGGTGTTCTCGGCGGGGGCGCTGTGGCTGGGGGCGCTGGCGGCGTGGCGCCAGCGTGCCCTGTCCTGAGAAAAAAAGCGGGCTTTCCGCAGAAAGCCCGTCCCAAGGAGCGTTTTTGGAGAGATCGGGCGGCCCGTCACCGCCCGTGTGCGGACAGGGCCGCGATCAGAAGTCGTGGCGCATGCCGAAGGCGACCAGGCGCTCGTCCTTGGTCTTGGCCCCGACGTTGTTCTTCACCACCACGTCGCGGTAGCCGGCGTACAGGCGCGTGCGCTTGGACAGGGCATAGGTGGCGCCGAGGGCGAAGCCGCTGGCCTTGCCGTTCTTGGCGCCGCCGGCCGAGTCCTTGGTCTTGCTGTAGGCATAGCCGCCGGAGAAGGCCCAGGCCCCGACCGGCACGGTCACGCCCAGCGCGTATTCGCTGTCGTCGCCGTTGGCGGCGCTGCCCTTGCGCTGGTTGTATACGCCCGACACCGAGAAGCTGCCGAAGTCATACATCGCGGCCAGCGCGGTGTACTTGTCGGATTTGTCCTTCTCGTTTTGGTGGGCCAGAGCGACCTCGAATTCCTTTTGCTTGTAGCCGGCCTTGAAGGCGTACTTGTCCTGGGAGACGCCGGCCTTCTCGTCCAGCGAGACGTCGATGCCCGCGTAGAAGCCGCCCATGTTGGGGCTGTAGTAGCTGATCTTGTTGTCGAAGCGCCGGGCATAGTCGCCGCCCGACTTGAACACGCCGTTGCGGGAAGCGGTGAAGGCCGAGCCGAACACATCGCGGCTCTCGCCCAGGGCACGCACGTCGTTGTAGACGGTCGTGCTGCGGCCGAGTTTGACCTCGCCGAAGCCACCCATCAGCGACAGGCTGGATTCGCCTCTGAAGTATGGGTCTTGCGACGCGCCGGTGTCGGGGTTGAAGCGGTTTTCCAGCTTGAAGGCCGCCTTCAGGCCGCCGCCCAGATCCTCGGTGCCGCGCAGGCCCCAGCGCGAGGCGGTCAGACCGCCGTCGCCGCCCTGGAACATCTGGGTGGTGGAGGTGTTCTTGACCTTGTCCTTGAGGTTGCCCACCGACAGGTCCACGCGACCGTACAGCGTGACGTTGGATTGGGCCAGGGCGGCCCCGGTGGTCATCAGGGCGGCCAGGGCGATCAGGGATTTTTTCATCGTCGGATTTCCTAGGGTTGAACCAGAAAGCGGCAGCCCCGGATGGGGGGGCTGCAACTGGGGATGGGCGGCCCGGAGGGCCGAACCACAGGGGCTATTGCACCGGCCCCTGATGACGGTGATGTGAAGTCAATTCGTGATGACCCGAATGTTGTTCATAAACAACGTCATCGGGCTTCACACGCGCCTCAAGGCTGGGCGTCAAAGACCTGGATGGTCCACGGCTGCGACGACGCCGGATCGACGCTCACCTCCACCGCGCGCACGTCGGCCGCGCCCGGCACCTGCAGGCGTGTCAGGTTCAGCACCGGCTTTTTCTGGTGCTTGAAGGGGTTGTCGAAGGCCAGCACATGGCTGTCGCCGTGGATCAGCAGGACCGGACGGCCCCACTGCGCCGCCAGCGGCACCAGCGTGTCGCCGATGCTGGCGGCAAAGCCCGAGTGGCGCGGGAACGTCTCCACCGGCTGCTGGTTGTCGAACGGGTCGGCCTGCATGGCCACCACCATGGCGCGCGCGTTGCGCTGCTGCGCCAGCTCGAAGGCAGCGCGCAGCCAGGCGACGTTGGCGCGGTCGCGCTCGAAAAATTCCGCCACGGCCTTGGGGTCGCGCGTCTCGAAGTTGTTGTTGCTGCCGACGATGTGCACGGCGACGAACAGCACGTCGCCGGCCCACCAGCGCTGGTTTTCCACATAGGGCGCGAAGGCGGGCATGACGGTGGACTGGTTTTCCACCGCGATGGGCTGCTGGCCGAGCGATCGGCCGGGGGTGTAGAAGCGCTGGCGCAGCGTGGCCAGGCGCTCCAGCGGGTCGTAGCCGCCGTTGTTGGCGCGGTGGCAGTCGGTCCACTCGTTGTCGCCCGGGGTATAGACCACGGCACCGCGGTAGCGGCCAAAGTGCTCCAGCTGGGCGGAAAACTCCTCGTTGCTGCACAGCGTGGAGCCGGCTTTGAAGTCGCCGACGTGGACGGTGAAGGCCGGCTGCAGCGCGTTGACGCGCTCGATCAGCGCGCGGTAGGGCGGATAGCTCTTGTCAGGGGGGCCATAGGGCATGTCGCCCAGCGCGACGAAGCGCACGGTCTGGGCCGCGACGGTGCCGGCCAGCAGCACGGCCGTGGCGGCGACGGCGCCGCGCCACGCCCGGGGCAAAAGGGGAAAACGCATGGGATTGGGCTCCTCAACAAAACCGGCCCCGAGGGGCCAGCAGATCGGGGCGAACGGACCGGGTGTCCGCCCGGGGGTCACAGGCCGATGACGCCGCCGTCGTTCTTGGTGATGACGACAGTGGCCGAGCGCGGACGGCCACCGTCCGGCCAGCGCGAGATCTTGGTCGGCGCGTCCGGGTCGCTGCGTTCGCTGGGGCTTTCGCCCGGGTGCTGGATGTTGATGAACATCGTACGCAGGTCCGGCGTCATCGCGATGCCGGTGACCTCGCAGCCGCGCGGGCCGACCAGGAAGCGGCGGATCTCGCCCTTGGTCGGGTCGCAGGCCAGCATCTGGTTGTTGGGCAGGTTGGCATAGTCGCCCTTGCCCAGCGTCGAGGTGGACACGTCGGTCTGGATCCACAGCACGCCGCGCGGATCGACCCACAACCCGTCCGGGCTGCCGAAGATGTCGCCGCGGATGTTGCCCTTGGCCTCGGCGCGCGGCAGCGACGGGTCGCCCGCCATCACGAAGTGGTTCCACGTGAAGCGGGTGGCGTCCAGGTCCCCGCTTTCCTTCCAGCGGATGATGTGGCCCATGGTGTTGTTGGCGCGCGGGTTGGCCGCATCCGCACCGGGGCTCTT
This sequence comes from Tepidimonas sp. HKU77, assembly GCF_049728535.1. Taxonomy (NCBI): domain Bacteria; kingdom Pseudomonadati; phylum Pseudomonadota; class Betaproteobacteria; order Burkholderiales; genus Tepidimonas; species Tepidimonas sp. HKU77. The sequence goes on from NZ_CP187300.1 coordinate 1,232,541, forward strand.
GTCGCGGCCGCGGTTGCTGTTGTTGGTCAGGGTGCAATAGACCTCTTTGCTGATCGGGTCCACGGCGGTCCATTCCGGGCGGTCCATCTTGGTGGCGCCCAGGGCGTCGCTGGCTTGCCGCGCCTGGATCAGCACCGCGCCCTGGTTGGCAAAGCCGTTGGCGGCGGTCAGCGGACCGCGGTCGTGCACCAGCGGCAGCCACTCGCCGCTGCCGTCGGCGTTGAACTTGGCCACATACAGCGTGCCGTGGTCCAGCAGGTCGCGGTTGGCCGCAAAGCCGCCCGGCTTGACGCGGTCGCGGCTGACGAACTTGTAGATGTATTCGAAGCGCGCGTCCTCGCCCATGTACACCACGGCGCGGCCGTCGTCGGTCAGCGCCACCGCGGCGCCCTCGTGCGCCGCGCGGCCCAGCGCCGTGCGCTTGATCGGCGTCATGGTCGGGTCCATGGGGTCGATTTCGACCACCCAGCCAAAACGGTTCGGCTCGTTGGGGTGCCGGGTGGCGTCGAAGCGTTCGTCGAATTCGTGCCAGCGGTAGCCGGCGCCGTCTTTCTTCAGGCCCCAGCGCTTGCCGTGCGCATCGGGCTGGTCCGGGCCGTGGAAGTAGTTGATGAAGTTTTCTTCGCAGGTCAGGTAGGTGCCCCAGGGCGTCTGGCCGTTGGCGCAGTTGTTGATCGTGCCCAGCACCCGCGTGCCCGTCGGGTCGGCCGCAGTCTTCATCCAGGTGTGGCCGGCGGCCGGGCCGCTGATCAGCATCGGCGTGGTCGCGGTGATGCGGCGCGCGTACTTGGACGGCAGCACCTGGCGCCAGCCGTTCGGGCCGGCTTCGATCTCGATGATCGACACGCCGTGCGCGGCCTGCGCCTTGCGCACCTTCTCGGCGCTCCAGGTCTTCATGCCGTCCGGGTGCAGCAGGCCGTCATCGGTGTACTCGTGGTTGATGGCCAGCAGCCCGCGCTTGCTGCCATCGAGCGGGAAGTAGCTCATGCCGTCGTGGTGCATGCCGGCCTGCAGGGCTTGTTCGTCGGCGGTGTTCGTCGCGTCCGGCTTGAACGCGGGCATGGCACCGGCGACACCCACCGGGTCGCCCCAGCGGTAGAGCACGCGCGCGGTGTAGCCCGGGGGTACCAGGATGTCGTCCACCGCGCGCATAGGCACGCTGGCAAAGCCGATGTCGCGGCCTAGGTTGGCTGCCTTGGTGGAGCCGGCGCCGGTGGCGCAGCCGGCCAGCAGGCCGCCACCGAACAGGGCCGCGGCTGCGCTGGCGAGCGACCCCTGCACGAACCGCCGCCGGGCGGGGTCGGAGACGTCGTGAATCGACGGATTGTCGCTGCGGTTGGAGTCTTCCATCAACGAAAAATCTTTGGCCATGGTGGGCTAACCTCCGGGTGAGTGTGGTCGAGAAACCCGGGTATGGTTGACGCCAACGATGACAGCGTGATGAAACCGGTGATTGGCGAAGGCGATAGATGGGCGTTGCCCGCGTTGGCGCCCCTGCTCTGCCGTCGATTGGATCCGTTCGGGCGCTCGCTTGAGCGTATCGTTAGGGTCCACGGTGGCGGTCCTCGCCGCCCGTGCAACGCCACGTGTCCCCGCCCCATCGTATGCTGCGCCCCTCCTTGTTGCGCTCCGACACCCAGCGCGATACCCACAGTTATTACGAAGCCAGCGTGGTACGACCGCCAGCGCTGCCGCCCTTGCACGGAACGCAGCGCGCCGACGTGGTGGTGGTCGGCGGTGGGTTTTCTGGCTTGAGCGCGGCGCTCGAATTGGCCGAGCGCGGGCGGCGCGTCGTGTTGCTGGAGGCCGATCGCATCGGCAGCGGGGCCAGTGGCCGCAACGGGGGGCAGGCCATCGTCGGCTACGCATGTGGCATGGCGCCATTCGAGGCGCAACTGGGTCGTGAAGCCGCGCGGCAAGCGTGGGCGCTGTCGCTGCAGGCGGTCGATCTGATCGAAGAGCGCATCCAGCGCTACCGCATCGACTGCGAATGGCGGCGCGGCTACCTCTACGTGGCCGACCGACCGCGCAAGGCGCGCGCGTTACGGCAGGAAATGGAATCGCTCGAACGGGACTATGGTTTTGCCACCACTTGGGTCGAGGGGGACGCGGTGCGCCAGTACGTGGACAGCCCGCGTTACGTGGCGGCGGCCTACGAAGCGGTATCGGGCCATTTGCACCCGTTGCGCTATGCCCTGGGACTAGCCCGGGCAGCCCAGGAGGCGGGGACCTTGCTGCACGAGCACAGCCCCGTGCGGCGTCTGGAGCGTCGCGGCCCGCGCGTGCAGGCGCACACCGACGCCGGCGTGGTGGAGGCCGACTTTGCCGTGGTGGCGGGCAACTGTCTGCTGCCCGAGTATGGCCCGGGGGTGCTGCCCCCGCGGCTGACGGCCCGCATCATGCCGGTGGGGACGTATATCCTGGCCACCGAGCCGCTGTCGCCCGAGCGGGCACAGTCGCTCATTCCGTGCGGGGCGGCGGTGTGTGACAACAACGTGGTGCTGGACTATTTCCGGCTCAGTGCGGACCACCGGCTGCTCTTTGGCGGACGTGTCAGCTACACCACCATGACGCCGCCGCGCCTGCGCGCCACGCTACAGCAGCGCCTGCAAGCGGTGTTCCCGCAGCTGGCTGGGGTGGCGAGCACGCACCTGTGGGGTGGGTTCGTCGATATCACGATGAACCGCGCGCCCGACTTCGGCCGCGTGGACGGCAACGTGTATTACCTGCAGGGCTTCAGCGGCCATGGGGTGGCGCTGACCGGGCTGGCCGGGCGGCTGGTGGCCGAGGCCATCACCGCGCAGTCGGAGCGGTTCGACCTCTATACCCGGCTGCGGCATCAGGCGTTTCCCGGCGGGCCCTGGCTGCGCACGCCGGTGCTGGCGCTGGGCATGGCGTGGCACCGGCTGCGCGACGCGCTGGGTTGAGCCGTGCGCGGGGGCGGCGGGCGGCGACAATCGAGGCCATGAACGTCCTTGCGCCGATGCCGTCCGCCGATACGCCCCCTGCGGGCGACCCCTGGTATCTGTTGCAGGCCTACGAGGCCGAGCGGGCGCTGTGGCCCGCGCTTCCCCGGCTGGCACACCAGGCGCAGTTCGTCGAGGGGCTGGCCGCATTGCGCGATCACTACGATGCCTTTTTGTTCGATGCATTTGGCGTGCTCAACGTCGGCCAGCGGGCGATCGCCGGCGCGGCGCAGGCGCTGGCCACTTTGCGCCGAGCGGGCGTGCCGTTTCGCATCGTCAGCAATGCGGCCAGCATCCCCAAACCGGCGTTGGTGGCGCGCTACCGGGCCATGGGTTTCGATCTGACAGAGACCGACTGGATCACCAGCCGTGACGTGACGGCCGAGGCGCTGCACGCGTGTCCGGGTCACTGGCGCTGGGCGGTTATCGCGCCGCCCGGGGCCGACTGGCACGACCTGCCGCTGGCCCAGGCGCGCCGCTGCGACGGCCCGCTGCGCGACGGCGACGATGCGGTGCTGTTTTTGGCCGCCCAAGGCTGGGATGAAGCGGCGCAAGCCCGGCTGGAGGGCAGCCTGCGCGCCCAACCGCGCCCGGTGTGGGTGGCCAACCCCGACCTCATCTCACCGTGGGAAGGGGGCTGGGTGCGCGAGCCTGGCGGTTGGTGCGCGGGGCTGGAGGCGCGCACCGGCGCCGGGGTGCACCGGGTAGGAAAGCCGTTCGGTGCCATTTTTGAGCACGCGCTGGCCAGTCTGCCGGTGGCGCTGCCGCGCACCCGCGTGCTGATGCTGGGCGACACGTTGCACACCGATGTGTTGGGTGCGCTGGCGGCGGGCCTGCATGCCGCGCTGGTCACGGGTGCGGGCGCGAGCACGGGGCTCGACGTGGCGCGTGCAAGCGACCTGACGGGCATCGTGCCGCATTGGGTGCTGCCCGCCCTGGGAGCGACGAGCGTCCCGGCCGCCTCAGCCGCCCGCCACGCGTAGCGCCTCGCGCACGGCTGTGACGATGCGCTGGGCAGCGGGGGCGATTTGGCTGGGCTGGGCGTAGCCGTAGCCAATCAGCAAGCCGCGCAGGTCGCGCCGCTGCAGGGTGTAGGCCGACAGCGGCCGCACCGAAATCCCCTGTCGGGCCAGGGCCTCGGCGATGGCGGCGTCGTTCAGCGCAGGTGGCAGGCGCACACACAGGTGCAAGCCTTGTGCCGCACCGGTGATGTGCACGCCGGGCTCTTGCAACAGGGGTTCCAGCGCCCGCAGCAATTGGGCGCGCCGGTCGGCGTAGGTCTGGCGCGAGCGGCGCAGCGCCGCGGCGAAGTGCCCCATCTCGATGAACTCCGCCAGCGCCGCCTGCAGCGGGAGTTGGCCTGGGCGGTGCAGGTCGTAATGCGCCTGGCGGAAGGCCTCCACCAAACCCCGCGGGGCGACCAGATACCCGAGCTTGATGCCCGGATACAACACCTTGGAAAACGTCCCCAGGTAGCACACGCGGCCATCGTCGTCCAGCCCCGCGAGCGACGCGATCGGCGCGCCGTCGAAGCGAAATTCGCTGTCGTAGTCGTCCTCCAGTATCCACGCCCCGGCGCGCGCCGCCTGCGCCAGCAGCTCGCGCCGCCGCGCCAGCGACATGACGGCACCCGTTGGGTACTGGTGCGATGGCGTCACGTAAATCAGGCGCGGCGCGGGGCCGCTGGCCGCGGCTGGGTTGAGCCCCTCGCCGTCCACGGGCACCGGCAGCCACTGCAAGCCGCAGGCGGTGAACGCCTTGATCGCACCCCAGTACGCCGGGTCTTCGATCCACACCCCGTCGCCCACATCGGCCAGCAGCCATGCACACAGCTCCAGTGACTGCTGCGTGCCCGTGGTGATGAGCACTTGCTCCGCATCCAGGCGCACGCTGCGCGAGACGCGCAAATAGTCCGCCACCGCGCGCCGCAGCGGCCCGTAGCCGCCGGAGGCGGTGTAGTCCAACATCTCCGGGCGCGCACTGCGCCAGTGCCGGTTTTGCAGCCGCTGCCACAGCGCCACCGGAAAGGCGCTGAAGTCGGCCGGGCCGGGGGTAAACGGTTGGATTTCCAGTTCGCGTGCACCGAAGCGCTCGGCGAGTACCCGCCCGCGCGCCGACAGCCCGGGCAGCCGAGCATCGTCGCGCGTGCGCGCACGCCGGCTGGATGGGGCTGGCGGGGGCAGCTGGTCGTGCACATAAGTGCCGCTGCCCACGCGGCTGACCAAATACCCCTCAGCGCCCAGCTGTTCCAATGCCGCCACCACGGTGTTGCGCGACAGTCCGAGGTCTTGCGCGAGCTCTCGGCTGGAGGGCAGCCGATCCCCCGCCGACAAGCGCCCGTCGAGCATCGCGCGCCGCAGCGCCTCGTACAGGCGGCGATTCAGCGGCAAGCCGCCGTGGGGCCCCGCCGGCCCGTCGGGGCGCGCCATCTCGGTCAACAAAAAATCGGCCAGCAGCGTCGAAGATTGCGTCATGGGGTCGGGGGCGGCCCAGTCACGAAGTGGCACCACGCCATGGGGGCAAGTGGCACCCATTGTGCACCCAATCGGCCCGCAGAATGAACCGTAACATGATCGACATCGCTTCTGATCCCTTCGTTTGGATGCCGGCAGACCACCGTCTGTTGGGTGACCACGGGCGCGCGATGCCGTTTTTGCTGCTCGGCGACAAGTATGCGCGGGCGGTCAAGTTTGGCGCGCAGGCGCAGCCTGTCATGTTTCCGCTCGCCAGTGCGGACGAGGTGCCGGCGCTGCTGTCGCTGGTCGATGGCGTGGTGCTCACGGGCTCGCCGTCCAATGTCCATCCGCGCCACTTCGGCGAAGCGGTCGCCGACCCCTCGCTGCCGCTGGACGAGGCGCGCGACGAGGTGACGCTGGCCGTGGTGCGCCACGCGCTGGCGGCGGGCATCCCGCTGTTGGGCATCTGTCGCGGCTTTCAAGAGATCAACGTCGCGCTGGGTGGCAGCTTGCACCAGGCGGTGCACACCCTACCCGGCCACCTGGACCACCGCGAGCCCAAAGGCGCGCCCATCGACGAGCAGTACGCCCCGCGCCACGACGTCACGCTGCAACCCGGCTCGCTGCTGCACGGCCTGGCGGGGGGCGCCCCGGTAGTGCGCGTCAATTCGCTGCACGGGCAGGGCATCCGGCGCTTGGCGCCGGGGCTGCGTGCGGTGGCACACGCGCCCGATGGGCTCATCGAGGCCGTCGAGTTCACCGACGCGCGTGCCTTTGCGCTGGCGGTGCAGTGGCACCCCGAGTGGCGCTATGGGGACAACCCCGTGTCGAGCGCCATCTTTCGCGCCTTTGGCGAGGCGCTGCGTCAGCGGCGTCAGCGCCGGGCGGCCGACGCGCGCGCGTTTGCTGCCGCCCCGGAACTCCCCTGAGCGGTTGACCAGGGCCCGGGGTTGTGCCCGCCGCGCGTTCGGCGCCAGAATCACCGGGTCATCCCAGCGGGGTGGTGGCCCCTCGACGCGCCGCCACCCGATCCGGGACCACGGAGCAACCCATGAGCAGTTCCAAACACCTCAAATCCTTCAACGAACTCGAACAATGGCTCAACGAGCGCCGCGTTACCGAGGTCGAGTGCCTGGTGCCCGACCTGACCGGTGTGGCGCGCGGCAAGATCCTGCCGCGCGAGAAGTTCACCGAGGACCGCGGCATGCGCTTGCCACAGGCCATCGTGGCCATGAGCGTGACCGGCGAGCAGCCCAAGAGTGGGCCGTACTACGACGTCATCGAGCCCACCGACCGCGACATGCAACTGCGCCCGGATCCGACGACGGCGCGCATCGTGCCGTGGGCCAGTGATCCGACCGCGCAAGTCATTCACGACTGCTTCGACCACAGCGGCAAGCTCATCCCGTATGCGCCGCGTAGCGTGCTGCGCCACGTCTGTGGCCTGTACGAGGCGATGGGCCTAGAGCCCGTGGTCGCACCCGAGCTCGAGTTTTACCTGACCGCGCGCAACACCGACCCCAACACGCTGCTGCACCCGCCGATTGGCCGCAGCGGCCGCGCCGAAACGTCGCGCCAGGCCTACTCCATCGACGCCGTCAACGAGTTCGATCCCCTGTTCGAGGAGATCTACGACTACTGCGACAAGATGGAGCTCAACGTCGACACCCTCATCCACGAGGTCGGCGCGGGGCAGATGGAGATCAACTTTTTTCACTCGCACCCGCTGGCGCTGGCCGACGAGGTATTCTTGTTCAAGCGCACGGTGCGCGAAGCCGCGCTGCGCCATGACATGTACGCCACTTTCATGGCCAAGCCGATCGCTGGCGAGCCGGGCAGCGCCATGCACATCCACCAAAGCATCGTCGACAAGGATACCGGGCGCAACATTTTCAGCAATGAGGATGGCAGCCCCTCGGAGGCGTTCTACCACTACATCGGCGGGCTGCAGCGCTACATCCCGGCCGCCATGGCGCTGGTGGCGCCCTATGTCAACAGCTACCGGCGCTTGGCGCGGCATACCGCCGCGCCCATCAACATCGAGTGGGGGCACGACAACCGCACCGTCGGCATCCGCTCGCCGATCTCGCAGCCGCAGGCGCGCCGGCTGGAAAACCGCGTCATCGGCGCCGACGCCAACCCCTACATCGCCATGGCGATGACGCTGGCGTGCGGCTATTTGGGCCTGGTCAACAAAATCAAGCCCAAGCCCGAGATGCGCGGCGACGCCTATCTGTCGGCCTATGCGCTGCCGCGCAGCCTGGGCGAAGCGCTGGACTGGTTGCGCCGCGAGCCCGACCTGCACCACGTGCTGGGCGAGGACTTCATCACCATCTACACCGAGATCAAGGAACTCGAGTTCGAGGAGTTCATGAAAGTGATCTCGCCCTGGGAGCGTGAGCACCTACTGCTGCACGTCTGAACCACCCGATCCAACGAGGAGCCTGCCGCCATGAACGCCCCCGCCGATACCGCCACCCTCTCGAGCGACCCCACGCGCACGCTGCAGGCCCTCGACAGCGCGCACTACCTGCACCCCTTCACCGACCATCAGGCGCTGGCGGCCAAGGGCGCGCGCGTCATCACCCGCGCCGAGGGCATCTATATCTGGGACTCGCAGGGGCACCGCATTCTGGACGGCATGAGTGGGCTGTGGTGTGTCAACGCCGGCTACGGCCGGCGCGAGCTGGCCGATGCCGCGTACCGGCAAATGCTGACGCTGCCGTTTTACAACACCTTTTTCCAGACCACGACCGAGCCCCCGGTGCGGCTGGCCGCGCGCCTGAGCGAGCTGGCCCCACCGGTGGACGGGCGGCGCTTCAGCCACGTGTTCTTCACCAGCAGCGGCTCGGAGGCCAACGACACCAACGTGCGCCTGGTGCGCCGGTACTGGGACCTGATGGGCCAGCCGCAGCGCAAGGTCATCATCAGCCGCTGGAATGCCTACCACGGTTCGACCGTCGCCGCCGCTTCGCTGGGCGGCATGACCGGCATGCACGAGCAAGGCGACCTGCCCATTCCCGGCATCGTGCACATCCAGCAGCCGTACTACTGGGACCTGCGCGAGCCAGGCGAGACGCCAGCCGACTTTGGCCGGCGCGCCGCGCGCTGGCTGGAGGAGAAAATCCTCGAAGTCGGCCCGGACAAGGTGGCGGCCTTCATCGCCGAGCCGGTGCAGGGCGCCGGCGGCGTCATCATCCCGCCCGAGACGTACTGGCCCGAGATCCAGCGCATCGTCGAGCGGTACGGCATTTTGCTCATCTCGGACGAAGTCATCTGCGCGTTCGGCCGCCTCGGGCATTGGTTTGCCTACGAGCGCTTCGGTACCAAGCCGGACTTGGTGACATTTGCCAAAGGGGTGACCAGCGGCTACATCCCGCTGGGGGGCGTGCTCGTCAATGAGCGCGTGGCGCAGGTGCTGGCCGCCGGCGGCGAGTTCACCCACGGCTACACCTACAGCGGCCATCCGGTGGCGTGTGCCGTGGGGCTGGCCAACCTCGACCTGATGCAGCGCGAGGGCCTGCCCGAGCGCGTGCGCACCGACACCGGCCCCTATCTGGCCGAGCGCTTTGCGACATTGGCCGACCATCCGCTGGTGGGCGTGACCGAGACCTGCGGCATGGTCGCGGGCCTCATTCTGGTGCGCGACAAGGCGACGCTGGCGCGTTTTGCCGAAGAATGGGCGGTCGGCATGACGTGCCGCGGGCATTGTTTCGACACGGGCGTGGTCATGCGCGCGGTGGGCGACCGCATGATCATCGCGCCGCCGCTGGTGATGACGCGCGCCGACATCGACGAGATGATCGGCTTGATCCGCCGTGCGTTGGACGCGACGCTGGCGGATTTGCAACGCCAGGGCAAAATTGGATAGCGTCTGCCCTAGAATCCCCACTCGGCATGGTGGGTCTCGAGGCTGCTGCCGATCTGGCCCGCAATGTGCTTGTTTGGCAAACCCGTCGATCCTTCTCACGAATTCTGGACAGGAGTGTGGACATGAAGAAGCGCTTGTTGGCCCTGGCGATGGCGGCTGCGTTCGTCGCCGGCTGTGGCAAGAAAGAAGAGCCCGTCGCCCAACCGACACCGGCGCCCGCACCCGCGGTGGCCCAAGCGCCGGCCGGCCCCGTGCTCGATGACGAGAAAGTGCTCAACATCTATAACTGGCCGGATTACATTCCGGACGGCATGCTCGAGGCTTTCGAGAAGGAAACGGGCATCAAGGTCAACTACGACACGTTCGAGACCAACGAGGCGCTGCACGCCAAGCTGGTGGCGGGCAACACCGGCTACGACATCGTCGTGCCGGGCAGCGTGTTCGCCAAGCCGCAGATCGAAGCCGGCATGTTCCAACCGCTGGACAAGGCCAAGATCCCCAACTACGGTAACCTCGACGCGGGCGTCATGAAGGTGCTCGAGCGCGTCGATCCGGGCAACCAACACCTGGTGCCGTGGGCGTGGAGTTTCACGACGGTGGGCATCAACAAGCAAAAGGTCGAGAAGGCGCTGGGCGGCATGCCGATGCCAGAGAACGCCTGGGACCTGGTGTTCGACCCCAAGTACACCGCCAAGCTCAAGTCGTGCGGCATCGCCTACCTCGATTCGCCCACCGAAATCATTCCGGTGGCGCTGCACTACATCGGCAAGGATGCCTACTCCAACGACCCGGCCGACTACAAGGCCGCGGTGGACATGCTCATGAAGGTGCGCAAAGACATCCGCATCTTCAGCTCGACCATGATCGACGATATTGCCAGCGGCAAGGCGTGCGCCGTCATCGGCTGGGCGGGTGACATCAACATCGCGGCCGGGCGCGCGGCCGAGACCGGCTCCAAGGACGAGATCGTCGCGCTGCTGCCCTCCACCGGGGCGTTGGCCTTCTTCGACACCATGGCCATCCTCAAGGACGCCAAGCACCCCAACAACGCACACGCGTTCATCAACTTCTTCCTCAAGCCGGAAAACGCCGCTGCCATGGCCAACGAGATGGGCTACAACACCGGCAACACGAAGGGTCGCGATCTGATCAAGCCCGAGGTGGCCAACAACCCGTCGATCTTCCCGCCGGCGGACTACATGCCCAAGTTGATCCAGCCCAGCAGCTTCACCAACGAAGCGCGCGAGGCGATGGCGTCGGCCTACAACGCGTTCAAGCGCGGCAAGTAAACGCGCCCAAACGGTGTGCGGATGCACCACCGATGAGCACCGGGCTGTTCGTGCCGAGGGTATGAACAGCCCGTTTTCTTTCTCTGACCGACCCCTGGGTCGCGTGACCCGCAGGAGTGTGATCCGTCATGGCCGAACCGTCCCGTGCTCCCGCTGAACGGGAAAACTACTTGGTCACCGAAAAGCTCGTCAAGCGCTTCGACGAGGCGCTGGCCGTTGACGAGGTGTCGTTGTCGGTGCGCAAGGGAGAAATCTTTGCGCTGCTGGGCAGCTCGGGCTGCGGCAAATCCACCCTGCTGCGCATGTTGGCGGGGTTCGAGACCCCGACTTCCGGGCGCATCCTGCTCGGCGGGCAGGACGTCGCCGGTCTGCCCCCGTATGAGCGGCCGGTCAACATGATGTTTCAGAGTTACGCGCTCTTTCCGCATCTGGACATCTGGGAAAACGTCGCCTTCGGCCTCAAGCGCGAGGGGCTGCCCAAGGCCGAAATCGACAAGCGCGTGAGCGACATGCTGGCGCTGGTGCAACTGAGCGCGTACGCACGACGCAAGCCGCACCAGCTCTCGGGTGGGCAGCAGCAGCGCGTGGCGCTGGCGCGCAGTCTGGCCAAGCGGCCCAAGCTGCTGCTGCTCGATGAGCCGCTGGGGGCGCTGGACAAAAAACTGCGCGAGCAGACCCAGTTCGAGCTCGTCAACATCATCGAGCAGGTGGGCGTGACCTGCGTCATGGTCACGCACGACCAGGAAGAGGCCATGACCATGGCCAGCCGTATCGCGGTCATGAGCAAGGGCCGGGTATTGCAGATCGGCACCCCGCAGGAAATGTACGAGTTTCCGGCCAATCGCTTCGTGGCCGACTTCATCGGCAGCGTCAATCTGTTCGACGGCACACTCAGCATCGATGAGCCCGACCACTGCGCTGTGTCCACCCCGTTGGGCGTCATCCACGTCGGGCACGGCACCACTGGCACCGTCGGGATGCCCATCAGCGTCGCGGTGCGGCCAGAAAAGATCGAGATCGCCAAGACCCGACCCGAGGGCGTGCCGTGCAACCTGTTTCAGGGCCGGGTCAAAGAGATTGCCTACTTCGGCTCGTACAACAGCTACATCGTCGTCACACCGCAGGGACAAAAAGTCAAGATCACCGAAGCCAATACCTCGCGCCACGACCTGTCCGACATCACCTGGGAGGACGAGGTTTGGTTCTGGTGGAGCGACACCGCTGGTGTCGTGCTGCGCGACTGACCGCGGCGCATGTCCGCATCCCCACTGCCTGCGCCATCATGAGTCACCCCTCCACCCCCGAGCGCGCCGCGCCGCTGCCGATGCCCGGGCGGCGTTTCGTCATTGCCGTGCCGTTTGGCTGGCTGACGGTCTTTTTTGCACTGCCGTTCCTGATCCTGCTCTACATCAGCTTCGTCGACATGGGTGACGGCATCGACCCGTTCCAGCCCTTGTGGGACGCTGAAACCGGCGTGCTGCGCCTGAAGTACGAAAACTACTGGAGCATCTTCAAAGCGCAGTGGGACGGTCCGCTGTTTCAGACGCTGTACGTCGAAGCGTACGCGCGCTCGCTGCTGTATGCAGCCATCACGGCGACGCTGTGCCTCTTGATCGGGTATCCGTTCGCGTATTTCATCGCCCGCAGCGCGCCCGCGGTGCGCCCGGCGCTGCTGCTGCTGGTGATGCTGCCGTTTTGGACCTCTTTTCTGCTGCGCGTCTACGCCTGGAAGGGCATTTTGGCCGACGCGGGCATCCTCAACCGCGCGCTCATGGCGCTGGGCGTGATCGATGAGCCGCTGCACCTGCTCTACACCAACGTGTCGATGCTGGTGGGCATGACGTATGTGTACTTGCCCTTCATGGTGCTGCCGCTGTACGCCAACCTGGTCAAGATGGACTGGCGGCTGCTCGAGGCCGCCTACGACCTGGGTGCCACGCCCTGGAAGGCGTTCTGGTTGGTGACGGTACCGCTGTCCAAGGCCGGCATCATCGCGGGCTTCATGCTGGTGTTCATCCCGTCGGTGGGCGAGTTCGTCATCCCCTCGCTGCTGGGCGGCCCGGAGAACCTGATGATCGGCCGCGTGGTGTGGGACGAGATGTTTACCGCCAACAACTGGCCGCGGGCCGCGGCGCTGGCGGTGGTCATGATCGCGCTCATCGTCGTGCCGCTGGCCATCTACTACCGCTACAGCGGCGAGCGCGCCGCACACTGAAGGGGAGTCGCCATGACGCGTTGGCTCGGACGCCACTTTAGCAAAGGCTGGTTGCTGCTGGTGTACGCGTTTTTGTACGCCCCGCTGCTGTTCATGATCGTCTTTTCGTTCAACAGCACGCGGCAAGACGCGGTGTTCACCGGCTTCTCGCTGCGCTGGTACGAGGCGCTACTGGCCGACACCAAAATCGTCAACGGGTTCTTCGTGTCGCTCAAAGTGGCGCTGACGACCGGCGTGCTGTCGGCGGTGCTGGGCACGTTCGCCGCCTTCGTGCTGGTGCGCTACCGGCGCTTCTGGGGCCGAACGGTGTTTTCGGGCATGGTCAACGCGCCGCTGGTCATGCCAGAGGTGATCATTGGCCTGTCCCTGCTGTTGCTGATGGTGGGCGCGCAAAACGTCTTCGGCTGGCCGCAGCGTGGCATGCTCACCATCGTCCTGGGCCACACGCTCATGGGCATGGCATATGCCATGGTGGTGGTGCAGTCGCGCCTGCTCGAGATGGACCGCCGCATCGAAGAAGCCGCCATGGACCTGGGTGCGCGCCCGCACCAGGTGTTCTTTCTGGTGACGCTGCCCAACATCGCGCCTGCCGTGCTGGCGGCATTTCTGCTGTCGTTTACGCTGTCGTTCGACGACGTGGTGATCTCGGAGTTTTTGTCGGGCCCCGGTGTCAACACGCTGCCGCAGGTCATCTTCGGCTACGCGCGGCGCGGCATCAACCCCACCATCTACGCCGCGGCCACGATCCTGATTGCAGTGGTGACGGCGGTCATCGTCAGCTACGCGTTGTGGGTGGCGCGCAACACGCGTCGGCGCGAGCGCGAGATCGCAGCCGCCACCCGTGCCTGAGCCCCAACCGTCAGCGTGCCGCATCACCGGGAGGGCCGGTGCGCGATAGGGTCTTGACGCGGCCGTCGCTGTGTCGGGCCCCGCTGTCGCTACCCTTGGCGGCATGATCGACGCCATGCCGGGTTTGCAGCACCGCTACGCCACCGAACTCGCCCCGTTGTGCATCCCGTGGCGGGCGGCACCGGTGCCACAGCCCGCGCTCGTAGTCTTCAATGATGCGCTGGCGGCCGAACTCGGTTGGCCTGCCGAACGGTTGCGCGGGCCCGAGGGCGCGGCCTTGCTGTGTGGTCAAGGGTGGCCGCCAGAGGTGCGCACCGTCGCGCAGGGGTACGCCGGCCACCAGTTCGGCGGCTATGTGCCGCGCCTGGGGGACGGGCGCGCCCTGTTGCTGGGCGAGGTGCTCGACCGCCATCGCCGCCTGCGCGACGTGGCGCTCAAGGGCTCTGGGCGCACCCCCTTTGCGCGCGGCGGTGACGGCAAGGCGGCGCTGGGGCCGATGCTGCGGGAATATCTGATCAGCGAAGCCATGCACGCGTTGGGCGTGCCCACCAGCCGGTCGCTCGCCGTCGTCGCCACCGGTGAGACGATCTGGCGCGAGGTGGACGGCTTGCCCCAGCGTGTGCCGGGCGCGGTGCTGGTGCGCGTGGCGGCGAGCCACATCCGGGTCGGCACCTTTCAGTGGGTAGCGGCCAGTGGGGATGTGGAGCTGCTGCGGCGCTTGGCCGACCACACCTTGCAGCGCCACGACCCCGGGCCGCATGAGCAGCCGTATGTGGCGCTGCTGGAAGGCGCGTGCGAGCGGCAGGCGGCGCTGGTGGCCCAGTGGATGGGGTTGGGCTTCATCCACGGCGTCATGAACACGGACAACATGACGCTCTCCGGCGAGACGATCGACTACGGCCCATGCGCGTTCATGGAGGCGTTCGATCCGCAGACGGTGTTCAGCTCCATCGACCATGGCGGCCGCTATGCCTGGGGCAACCAACCGCGCATGGCGCAGTGGAACCTGGCACGGCTGGCTGAGGCCTTGTTGCCACTGCTGCATCCCGACGAAGAGGCCGCGCTGGCCCTGGCTCAGGCCGCGATCGAGCGCTTTGGCGCGCGCTACCGGCACCATTGGCTGGCGATCATGCGGGCCAAACTGGGCTGGCAAGCGGGTGAGGCGCCGCCGACCGATGCCGCGCTGGACGGCGCAGACCAGGCGCTCATCGACGACTGGCTGCACCTGCTGCACGCGCAAGCGGTGGATTGGACGCTGGCGCACCGGCGCTTGAGCGATTTGGCGGCGGCACTCGACACCCAACCGGCGCGCGCGTCGTCGTCAGCGGCGCAGCCACTGGCCGCGCTGTTTGCCGATGTGGCGGCGCTGGATGCATGGCTCGTGCGCTGGCAAGCGCGCCTGCAGCGCAACGCGCACGGGTCCCCCACGGACTGGGCGCACGCCATGCGGTGCGTCAACCCGATTTATATCCCGCGCAACCAGCGCGTGGAGGAAGCGCTGCGCGCCGCCAGCGACGAGGGCGATATGGCCCCGTTCGAGGCGCTGCTGTCCGTGGTGCAGCAGCCGTTTGATGAGCGCCCGGGGCTCGAGCGCTATGCCCAACCGGCCGATCCCATGACTGCTCGCCGCTATCGCACCTTTTGCGGCACCTAGGACGGCAGTGTAGGACGACCTGTCACGGGCGCGAAAGCGGACCACCAGTGCGTGCCGCAAGTGGCTGCGCCAGGCGCGCCCGCGCTGCCGTAGGATAGGACGCACCATCCGAAGGAGCCTTGACCATGCCCGAAACCCCCACCCCCGCTGTCACCCCGGCGCTCGATGGCCGCGCTGTCATCGACGGCCGCCGGGTCGAGGCGGCCGACGGCCGCACATTCGACTGCCTTTCGCCCATCGACGGGCGGCTGTTGACCACCGTGGCGCGCGGCGGCCCGGCCGACATCGACGCGGCGGTGGCGGCGGCGCGGCGCGCGTTCGAGGACCGGCGTTGGTGTGGCCAAGCCCCGGCGGCGCGCAAACGCGTGCTCATCCGCCTGGCCGAGCGGCTGCTGGCCCACGCCGACGAGCTGGCGCTGACCGAGACGCTGGACATGGGCAAACCCATCCGTTACGCCAAGAGCGTGGACGTGCACAGCGCGGCCAATTGCATCCGCTGGTACGGCGAGGCGGTGGACAAGATCTACGACGAAATCGCGCCTACTCCACGCACCGCGCTCGCGCTGATCACGCGCGAGCCAGTCGGGGTGGTTGGCATCATCGTGCCGTGGAACTATCCGCTGTTGATGGCGGCGTGGAAAATCGCGCCCGCCCTGGCCGCGGGCAATTCGGTGGTGCTCAAGCCGAGCGAAAAGTCGCCCCTGACCGCGCTGCGCCTGGCCGAGTTGGCGCTGGAGGCCGGCCTGCCGCCCGGCGTGCTCAACGTCGTACCTGGTTACGGGCCCGAGGCGGGCAGTGCCCTGGCCCTGCACATGGATGTCGACGCCATCGCCTTTACTGGCAGCACGCGGGTGGGCAAGCAAATCCACGTCATGGCGGGCCAGAGCAACCTCAAGCGCGCCTGGACCGAGCTGGGCGGCAAGTCACCCAACATCGTGTGTGCCGACTGTCCCGATCTGGACCGGGCGGTCGAGGCCGCCGTCTCCAGCATCTTTTTCAACCAGGGCGAGAGCTGCAACGCACCGTCGCGGCTGTTCGTCGAGGCCAGTATCAAGGAGGCCTTCCTGGAAAAAGCGCTGGCGCTGGTGCCGCGCTACCAGCCCGCCAACCCGCTGGAGCCACAGACGATCATGGGCGCCATTGTCGACCGCATCCAGCTCGACACCGTGCTGCGCTACATCGAGCAGGGCCAGGCCGAAGGCGCACGCCTGCTTGCCGGGGGGCAGGCAGTCGAGCCAGTGCCGGGCGGCTGCTACGTGCAGCCCACGGTCTTCGACGGGGTGACCAATACCATGACCATCGCGCGCGAGGAGATCTTCGGCCCCGTGCTGTCGGTCATCACCTTCACCGACCTGGCCGACGCGGTACGGCAGGCCAACGACAGCATTTACGGCCTACAGGCGGCGGTGTGGACGCGTGACCTCAATAAGGCGCACGCGGTGGCGCGCGCGCTGCGCGCCGGCACGGTGCACGTCAACCAGTACGACGAGGACGACATCACCGTGCCATTTGGCGGTTTTCGGCAAAGCGGCATCGGGCGTGACAAGTCGCTGCATGCGCTGGATAAATACACCGAACTCAAAACCACCTGGATTCGCATCGACGATCCGCTGTCGGCGTGACAGTCCCGCCCGGGGGTGGGCGCAGTTCGTGTGGGCGTGTCGGCCGCCGCTATCATCCGCAGCGGTCATGACCGACACCGCTGTTGTCCATCACGCCCTCACGCCCGGCCCGTCCTGGTTGCGCTGGGCCGCCCGCTTGCCGCTGCCGCTGCTGCGCACGGTGGGTGCGACCCTGGGCGCGGGGTTGTACCTGTTGGCGCATCGTCGGCGCGCCATCGTGCAGCGCAATCTGGCGTTGTGTTTTCCGCAGGCGTCTGCTGCGCAACGGCGGACCTGGGCGTGGCAGACGTTCATCCATTTCGGCCAGGCGTTTGTGGACCGGGTTTGGCTTTGGCACGCCCCGGCGACGGTCGTGGCGCAGCGCGTGCGGCTGGAGGGGGATTGGGCGGCGCTCGCCGAGCCCGGCCCCCAGTTGCTGTTCGTGCCCCACTTTGTGGGGCTGGATGCGGCGTGGACGCGGCTGACCCAGGCGATCGACCGCCCGTGGGCGGGCTTGTACGCGCCTCAGGTCAACCGCATGCTGGACGCTTGGGTACGCCAAGGGCGCCAGCGCTTTGGCGCGCCGCAGGTCGTCTCGCGCCGCGAGGGGGTACGCGGCCTGGTGCGCGCACTGCGCGCGGGCAGCGCGGTCTATCTGTTGCCAGACATGGATTTCGGCCCGCGGGAGTCGGTGTTCGTGCCGTTTTTTGGGGTGCCGGCCGCCACCGTCACCTCGCTGCCACGGCTGGCCGCGGTGGCCCGCGCCCCCGTGCGGCCGGTGGTGGCGCGGCTGGACCGGCATGGCTATCGCGTCTGGGTGGGCGCGGCCTGGGCCGACTACCCCAGCGGTGACGACGCGGCCGACGCGCAACGCATGAACGCCGAGCTGCAGGCGTGGATCACCGAAACTCCCGGACAGTACCATTGGTTGCATCGGCGCTTCAAGACGCGGCCCACCGGGAGCGCTCCGGTGTATTGACATGTCGCCAGGGGGCTTGGCGGAAGCGGACGACGGGACCACAATGACACCCATGGACACGCGCCACCGGCGATTTACCCCCCCCCCCCCCCCCAAACTCCCGGGGGGTATGTCTCGGAGCGCTGTGGGCATCGTTGACCGGTTGGCGACCCCCATGTGTGACGGCTGTATTCATGCCGCCCGTTGCCTGATCGCGCGCACCCAAACCGCATGGCCGGGCGAGGTCGAGGCGCGCCGGGTTACGGCAGGCCAGACCCTGCTGCGACAGGGTGAGCCCGTGACGCACGTGCTGGTGGTGCAGGTAGGCTTGGTAACGTTGTCCCGCCACAGCGACGGCAACCCTATGCGCGCTGTCGCCATCGTGGGGCCGGTGCAAGCGTTGGGCGTGCGCGCCCTCGCGGGCCACGCCCCCGCAGCCGTCGATGCCACGGCCCTCACCGATGCGCGCGTCTGTCAGCGCCCCGTGCCGCGCGAGGGGGTGCCGCCTGCCGTGCTCAGTGCTTCGCTCGACGAATGCACCCGCTTGGCCGAGACGCTGTCCGATTGGGCGGCCATTGGTCGCCTGCCCACGGCCAGCGAGCGGGTGGAAGCGGTTTTGCGCCGCATGGCGCAATGCACGGGGTCGGTCGAGGTCCCGCTGCCGGAGCGGACGCTGCTCGCCGAACTGGCCGCCTGTGCACCGGAGACGGTCTCGCGCGCCGTCGGGATGCTGGTACGCCAAGGCCGCCTGCGGCGCGGCGGACCGCGGCGCGTCCAGCTCACCGCGGCCGCGCCAGTCACCGCACGCACGCCGCCGCCGTGATGCGGCGCCACCACGCGGCCGCGTGACAAATGTCACGCGAAGCGTTGATTGGTGTCAGTAAACGCACACAGAACCGCCACATCATGGCATGTTTGGGTCTGCCCGTTCGCAAAAGGAAGTTCGTTCGTGCGCCAAAACCTGCCCGTTACCCAGCGAGAGTACGTCATCGATGGCCGTGCCACGCTGCTCTCCACCACCGATCCCAAGAGCCGCATCACGTATGCCAATGCGGCGTTCGTGGCCGTCAGCGGCTTCGAGCGTGAAGAGCTCATGGGCCAGCCGCACAACATCGTGCGCCACCCGGACATGCCACCCGAGGCGTTTGCCGACATGTGGCGTACCATCCAGGGTGGCCAGTCGTGGACGGCGCTGGTGAAAAACCGGCGCAAGGACGGCGACCATTATTGGGTGCGCGCCAACGCCGCGCCCATGGTGCGCGATGGGCAGGTGGTGGGCTACTTGTCGGTGCGCACTGCGCCCGAGCGCACCGAGGTCGAGGCCGCCGAGCGCTTGTACGCCGCGTTCCGCGAGGGGCGCGCACGCGGGCTCGCGTTTTATAAGGGTCTGATCGTGCATACCGGCTGGCAGTCCTGGCGCAGCTGGGGCCAGCGCGCCAGCACAGGGGCCCGGCTGGGCGCGGGGGTGTTGCTGGCCGCCCTGGGGCCAGTGGCGGCCGTGGCAGGCCATGCGGCGTCCACCGGGGCGTGGTTGCCACTCGCCGTCGCCGCCGGTGGCGCGGCCGTGTCGGTGTTGCTGGCGCTGGCGTGGGGCCGGGTGCATATCACGCGGCCATTGGCGCGCATCGCGCAGCATGCGCAGTCCATCGCGGCCGGCAACTTGGTCACGCAACCGCCGCTGAACCGGGTGGACGACATCGGCCTGCTGGCGCGCTCCATCAACCAGGCCGGACTCAATCTGCGCGCTATGGTCGACGACGTCGCGGCGCAGGTGCAGGGCGTCAGCAGCGCAAGCGAGCAGATCGCGCAGGGCAATGGCGACCTTTCGCGGCGCACCGAGCAAGCTGCCGCGAGCCTGGAGGAGACGGCGGCCACCATGGAGCAGGTCACGGCCACCGTGCGCCACAACGCCGACAATGCGCAGTCCGCCACCGGGTTGGCCGAGCAGGCGATGGCGGCCGCGCAGGCAGGCGGCGAGGCGATGCAGACGGTCGTGCAGACCATGCAGACGATTCGCAGTGGCTCGCAGCGCATCGCCGATATCACCGGTGTCATCGACAGCATCGCGTTTCAGACCAACATCCTGGCTCTCAACGCCGCGGTGGAGGCGGCGCGCGCGGGCGAGGCCGGACGCGGCTTTGCCGTCGTGGCGGGCGAGGTCAGGAGCCTCGCGCAGCGCAGTGCCGACGCGGCGCGCGAAATCAAGGCGCTCATCCAGAGCAGCGTGCAACAGGTCGGCGCTGGCGTGGCGCAGGTGGAGCAGACGGGCGAGCAGATCGGTGCCATCGTCGAGCAAGTCAAGCGCGTGGCCGACCTGATCCGGGAAATCTCCGCTGCCAGTCGCGAGCAGTCGGCGGGCGTGGCCCAGATCGGCGAGGCGGTGGCGACGCTGGATCAAAACACGCAGCAAAACGCCGCGCTGGTGGACGAACTGTCGGGCGCGGCGCGCAGCCTGCACGCGCAGGCCGAGCGGCTGGCCGACGCAGTGGCGCTGTGGCGCAGTGGCGCGCGGCGCTGACCCGCTTCAGGCCATGATCCAAGGGAGGCAGGCCCATGAAAACGATGAAAGTTGCCCTGGCCGGATCAGGCAAGCGTGCATACCAGACAAACATTCCGGAACTGTTGATCGAGCAAGCCGAGCAGGCGCTGGCGGCCGAGCTCCCCCCGCTGGAACGTATCGTCTTCGACGCCGCCCCGGACGGGATTTTGGTGGTGGATACGCAGGGCCGCATCCTGGCTGTCAACCCCGCGATGGCGCGACTGTGCGGGCGCGAGCCGTCAGCCCTGATGGGCCAGCCGCTCGATGTGCTGATGCCAATGACCGCGCGCAGCCGCCACCACGCACATCTGCAGCGTTTTTTCGCCGACCCGCACCCGCGCCCGATGGGTGCCGTGGCATCGCTCGAACTGCGCCGCGCCGATGGCGTGCAGGTGCCGGTGGACATCGCACTGGGGGTGGGGGAGTACCACGGGCAGCCGTGTGCGGTGGCGTTCGTGCGCGACGTCACCGAAACCCGGCGCCTGACCGAGCGCTTGCAGCATCTGGCGGCGCACGACCCCCTGACCGGCTTGGCCAACCGGGCCCAGCTGCGGGCGCGGCTGCACGACGCCTTGGCCGCGGCGCAGCGCAGCGGTCACACGATGGCGCTGCTGCTGGTGGACCTGGATGACTTCAAACGCATCAATGACGTCCACGGGCATCCGGTCGGCGACGCAGTGCTGCAGGGGGTGGCCGAGCGGCTGCGCGGCAGCGTGCGCACCGACGACGTGGTGGCTCGCCTGGGCGGGGACGAATTCGCGGTGCTGCTGCCGCGGGTGGATGGCCCGGCCGATGCCCTGCGTGTGGCCGATAAAGTGCTGTTGGCGTTACAGTGCGCACCGGTCACGGTGGGGGATCTGCGGCTGGAGGTGGGTGGCTCGGTGGGGGTGGCCTGTGGTCCGCAAGATGGTGCGGATATCGAGGCGCTGCTGCGCGCGGTCGATTTGGCCCTGTATGCAAGCAAAGCGCAAGCGGCGGGACAGCCCGTGCGTTATGCGCCCGCGCAGGCGCACGCGCTCGATGAACGCGCCCGCATTCACGACCGCTTGCGCCACGCATTGCGCCACGGGGGCTTGAGCCTGCATTACCAGCCGCAGGTGGATGTGCGCACCGGTGCCGTCTCCGGGCTGGAGGCCCTGCTGCGCTGGACCGATGCCGAGCTGGGGTCGGTTCCACCCGCACGCTTCATTCCCGTTGCCGAATCCACCGGGCTGATGCTCGCGCTGGGCGACTGGGTGCTGCAGGAGGCGTGCCGCCAGTGGCGGGTTTGGGCCGACCACGGCTGGCGGGTGCCGATCGCGGTCAACGTCTCCGCGGTGCAGTTGCGCCAGGAGGGACTGGCCGCCCAGGTGCGTGACGTGCTGCAGCGCCACCGGATGGATCCCGCCTGCCTGGAGCTGGAGCTGACCGAATCGGTGGCGATGGCCGACGCCGCGCACGCGCGCCGGGTCATGACGGAATTGGCTGCGTTGGGGGTGCGGCTGGCCCTCGACGATTTCGGCACCGGGCACTCGTCGCTGGCCGTGCTGCGCCAGTTGCCGGTGCACCGGCTCAAGATCGATCGCAGCTTCCTCCAACGCATACCGCAGGACAGTACCGACGTCGTGCTGGTGCGCGGTGTGCTGGCGCTGGCGCGCACGCTCGGGCTGCAAGTGGTGGCCGAAGGCGTGGAGACCGAGGGACAATGGGCGTTTTTGCGCCGCCACCGTTGTGCGGCGTATCAAGGCTGGTGGTTTGCTCCCGCGCTTGCGGCCGACGAGGTGCCGCCATTGTTGGCCAAGGCAGGGGTCCAGGCGGCATAACGGTTGCGCCCGCTGCGCTTGGCCCAGTACATCGCCTCATCGGCCTGGTGCAACAGTGTGTCGGCGTCCACGGGCGGTTCTTGCGGGTAATAGGTGACGCCGACACTGGCCGACACCTGCAGCGCCCCAGCGGCATCATCCACTGGCTGCGCCATCGCTTGCAAGATGCGCTGCAACAACGGCTCGGCATCCTGTGGGCGGATCAGATCCGGCAGCAGCAGCACGAATTCGTCACCTCCCAGCCGCACGACAGTGTCCACCTCGCGTACCAGCGCACGCAGCCGCTGTGCCAGCGCAATCAGCAGGCGGTCGCCCGCGGCGTGACCGTGGGTATCATTGATGGCTTTGAAGCCGTCCAGATCCAGCATCACGACCGCCAGGCACGCGCCGTGACGGGCGGTGCGGGCCATCGCCTGCTGCAGCCGGTCGTGTAGCAGCACGCGGTTCCCCAGGCCGGTTAGCGCATCGGTGAGTGCGGTGCGCTGCAGCTCGGCCTCGGTCTGCTTGCGCTGGGTGATGTCGTGGAAAACACCAACGTAGCCCTGCACCTCGCCGCGCGGGTCGCGCATCACGCTGATGGTCATCCAGTTGGCCATCAACGCACCGTCGCGGCGGCGGTTCCAGATTTCGCCCGACCAGTGGCCTTGCGTTTGCAGGGCGTTCCACATGGCGGCAAAAAACGCGCGGTCGTGCCGGCCGGAGGCCAGCAGCAACGGGTTGCGGCCCAGGACCTCGTCCGGCGCATAGCCAGTCAGCCGCCCGAAGGCGTCGTTGACGCGCACGATACAACCCTGGGCATCCGTGACCAACACGGCTTCGTGCGTGTAGCGAAAGACCTGCTCGGCCAGGGAGGCGGCGCGCTGGTATTCGTGTAGCGTGCTCAGGTCGGCCAGTATGCCCGCCACCCGCCACGGCGTGCCATCGTCGCCGCGCGCCACCACCTGCCCGCGCAAGAGCGCGGGCACCTCATGACCGTCGCGGTGGCGCAGGCGCAGTTCGCACTCCAGTAGCGGCTGTTGCCCGCTGAGGTGGCGCGCCCACGCGTGCTCGAACAGCGAGCGGTCGGCCGGCGCGATCAAATCCAGCCAGCGCGTCATGTTCAGCGTGGGCAGGGTGGCGACCGAGTGACCCAATACCTGCAAGGCTGGTGGGTCGAGCTGCAGGCGATCGAGGCGCAAGTCCCAATCCCAGCTACCCAGGCCAGCACCCTGCAGCGCCAGCTGCATGCCGTGGGCCGATCGTGCAAGGTGTTGGAGCGACGCTTCGCGCATCTTTAACGCCTGTTGAGCTTGCTGCCATTGCGCGGTGGCCCATTGTGCCCGGCGGCGAAGCCCCAGCGCGGCCGTGATCAAGACCGCCACCACCGCGCCGAGTGCCATCACGGCAGCCAGCAGCCACAGCTCTTTGCGCTGCGTTTGTGCCAGGGTGTCGGGCTGGCGTTCTTCGGCCACCCGTCGTTCAGACAGCAGGTTGATGTTCTGAAAGTGCTGCTGCCGCGGCTCGACCACGGAGCGGCCATAGAGCAAGGCGGCCGCCTCGTTGGCATCGACGATGCGCCCGCTGTCGGGTTCGATCCACAGCATGGGCACCCCCTGGTAGCGGAAGACGTCGCCAAAAGCGACCTGATCCGCCGGGGGTGTGCTCGGTCCGCCCAAGGCCGGGGCCAGCACGCCCAGCGTGCCCAAGCAACTCGCGACGGCCAGCCAGCGCCGCAAACGGTGCATAGGCTCTCCAAGATCGGCGCCGCGCACGGCAAGGGCGTGCGGGCTCGGCAGGTTATTCGCCGCTGCGAGTTTTGCAGGTGTTGATGCCAAAAATGGCGTACGGCGGACACCAGCCGATGAGCCCCGTGGCCAGCGGGACGATGCCGATCCAGCCCCAGACACCGACGGTGCCGGTGGCAGCCAGCGCGATCAAGAGGAGGCCAATGGCGATGCGAAGAATGCGGTCGATGCCGCCGACGTTACGGGTCATGATGGAGGCTCCTTTGGGTACGACGGGGTTTAGATAAGCTAACGATACCCCACAATGTACGTCAGCCATTTGACGATTGGCAACTCCCGCAAGTGAGCCGGGTTTCGAAATCGCCAATGATGGTTCCACGTGAAACGCTCGGACCATCTCAGGCAGGCTCAACCTCCCATCCCTCCACATTACGCGTGGTGCTGCTGAACTCCACGCCCAGCAGCCAGATGGGGCGGCCGTCGGCGCGGTATTTGTCGGCGTAGCCCCGCTGCCGCAGCTGCGCCATCGCCTCGCCCGTGGGTTGGTCGCCATCGATGCGCTTGAACTCGATGATGACGATGGCCTGCGGGAGTCTCAGCATCAAGTCGATGCGACCTTGGTTGGTCACATCTTCCGGGGTGAGATCGAGCCCGAGGCTGGCCAGGTGCGAGTAAAAGACACTGGCCCAGTAGCCCTCGTAGTGCAGCACGGGATTCGCCCGGTACCAGTCGGCGGGGATGCTGGCAAAGAGCGACTCGAAGTGCGCGCGCAGGGCAGTCCAATCGAGCGCGAACCACTTCTTCAGAAGCGGCAGCGGCTGCGTGGGCACCTGCGGTGGCACCCACGCGCGCAGCAGCGCCTGGTTGAAGGCGCTTTCCACCTCGCGGTTGGGGTAGCCCAGTTGGTACTGCACGAGTCCCCCGAGCCGCTCCACGCCGGTAATAGTGAGATAGCCCGTCTGCCACAACAGCGCTTCCGTGCCGATGTACTCGACATCGAACGCGCCCAGGAGCTGATCATCGGCCACCAGGGTGTCCAACTGTGGGATAAACGTCTGGCGGCTGCGCAGCAAATCGACCAAGAAGGTGGGTGTGCCGGTCTCGAACCAGTAAGCGCGAAAGGTGCGCTCTTGCAGCAGCAGCAGCACATCGAACGGGTTGTAGACCGACTCGCCCAACCAGCGGTAGCCGTTGTACCAGCGGCGGATGTCGTCGCGATCGAGCCCCTCGAGCTCCGGGGCGAAGACGGTATCGACGTCTGCTTCCGTATAGCCACAGATGGCCGAGTAGGCCGCATCGACCGTGATGTCGTTGAGGTTGTTCAGGCCCGAGAAGATCGACGCTGTTCTGAACTTGGAGACCCCGGTGAGAAAGGCAAACTCAATGTGGCCATCCTGGCCCTTGATCACCGAGTAGAGGTTCATCAGCCCATCGCGCATGGCGCGGGCGACGTCGGGGTCGGTGAGGTTGTCGAGGATGGGCTTGTCGTATTCATCGACCAAGACGACGGCGCGTTGGCCGTATTTTTGCGTGGCCCGCTCGATGAGCTCGCCAAAGCAGCCCGAGATGGAGCGGTGCTCGCAGTGGATTCCAAGGGAGCGCTGGTGGTTGTCGAGCAGTTCGCGGATGCGCTCATCCAGTTGCTCTCGGCTCTCCAGCCGCCCTTCGGCGAAGCTGATCCGAATGACGGGATGCCGCTTGGACCAATCCCGCTTGTCGTGGCAATACAGCCCCCGAAAGAGCGGCTCGTTGGCGGCGAAGAGTTCGGCGAGCGTATCCAAAAAGAGCGATTTGCCGAAGCGCCGCGGGCGCGAGAGGAAGTAGTACTTGCCTGTGGTGGCCAGCCGGTGCGCAAACGCGGTCTTGTCGACGTAGTAGTAGCCCCCTTCGCGGATGTCGCGGAAGGTCTGGATGCCGATGGGCAGTTTGAGCCGCTGCATGACGGACGATTTTGGCAGATGAGGTGGGGTGGGTAAATCGGGGTGATGTGCGCGGCGTGGTCGATCGTGGGAAAATCGCTCCCTTTCATTATTCTTAGGCCGGGCCTTGCAGGCAGCCGGCCTGTCGTTGTTGGAGCGACCAGTCCATGCTGTACCCACAGGAGTTCGATGTCATTGTCGTCGGCGGCGGCCATGCCGGCACCGAAGCCGCGCTGGCGGCGGCCCGCATGGGCTGCCGCACGCTGCTGCTGACACACAACATCGAGACGCTGGGGCAGATGAGCTGCAACCCCAGCATAGGCGGCATTGGCAAAGGACACCTGGTCAAAGAGGTGGACGCGCTGGGCGGCGCGATGGCGCTGGCCACCGACGAGGCCGGGATCCAGTTTCGCATCCTCAATGCGAGCAAGGGCCCCGCGGTGCGTGCCACGCGCGCCCAGGCGGACCGCAAGCTATACAAGGCCGCGATTCGGCGTCGGCTAGAAAACCAGCCCAACCTGTGGTTGTTTCAACAGGCGGTGGACGACCTGATGTTGGAGGGTGACCGGGTGGTGGGCGCCGTGACGCAGATTGGCGTGCGCTTCCGCGCACGCGCGGTGGTGCTGACGGCGGGCACGTTTCTGGACGGCAAAATCCACGTCGGATTGCAGCATTACAGCGCCGGTCGTGCGGGCGACCCGCCCGCGGTCAGCTTGTCGGCGCGCCTGAAAGAACTGCAGTTGCCGCAAGGGCGGCTCAAGACCGGCACGCCCCCGCGCTTGGACGGGCGCACCATCGACTGGTCGCGTTGCACGGTGCAGCCCGGGGACGGCATGCCCGGGTCCGAGACCGAGGGGCGGCCGGTGCCGGTGTTTAGCTTCATGGGGCGGCCCGAGATGCATCCGCCGCAGTTGCCGTGTTGGGTGACGCACACCAACGCGCGCACGCACGCCATCATCCGCAGCGGGTTCGACCGCAGCCCGATGTTCACCGGCAAGATCGAGGGAGTGGGGCCGCGCTACTGCCCGAGCGTGGAGGACAAGGTCAACCGCTTTGCCGACAAGGACAGCCATCAGATCTTTCTGGAACCCGAGGGGCTGGACACGCACGAGGTGTACCCGAACGGCATTTCCACCAGCTTGCCGTTCGACGTGCAGGTGGAGATGGTGCGCTCCATCGCCGGGTTGGAAAAAGCACACATCCTGCGCCCGGGTTACGCGATCGAATACGACTATTTCGACCCGCGCGGGTTGCGGACCACATTCGAGACGAAGGCCATCCGCGGCTTGTTTTTTGCCGGGCAGATCAACGGCACCACGGGCTACGAGGAGGCGGCAGCACAAGGGCTGTACGCGGGCATCAACGCCGCGCTGCAGGTGCTGGAGCGCGAGCCGTGGGTGCCGCGGCGGGATGAGGCGTACCTGGGCGTGTTGGTGGACGACCTGATCACCAAGGGCGTGACGGAGCCGTACCGCATGTTCACCAGCCGCGCGGAGTACCGCTTGCAGCTGCGGGAGGACAACGCCGATGCGAGGCTGACGGAGACGGGGCGTCGCCTGGGGCTCGTGGACGACGCGCGCTGGGATGCGTTTTGCCGCAAGCGTGACGCGGTTTCACGTGAAACCGAGCGCCTCAAATCGACCTGGGTCAACCCGCGCATCGTGTCGGCGGCGGAGGCCGAGCGCGTGCTGGGCAAAGGGATCGAGCACGAATACAACCTGTTCGACTTGCTGCGACGCCCGGGCGTCGGGTACGAAGCGCTGATGTCGCTGGAGGATGGGCGCTATGCCGCACCCGACGTTTCACGTGAAACCTTGGGCGACCTCTACGCCCCCGTGGTGGAGCAAGTGGAGATCGGCGCCAAGTACGCGGGCTACATCGAGCGTCAGCGCGACGAGGTCGAGCGCGCCGCGGCTTACGAGCATTTGCGCTTGCCCCCCGATCTGGACTACATGCAGGTCGCGGCGCTGAGCATCGAGGTGCGGCAAAAGCTGCAGAAACACCGGCCCGAGACGTTGGGACAGGCCGCGCGCATTTCGGGCGTCACGCCGGCGGCGATCTCGCTGCTGTTGATTCACCTCAAGCGCGGCCGCTTCAAGGGGTTTGCCGATACTTCCGTAGGCAGCCCGTCGGGCGTGGCGGTGGATGCCGAGGGCGAGGCGCGCGCGGCATGACGACGGTCGGCGATCTGGAGCCCGCGTTGCGAGCGGGGTTGGCGGACCTCGGGCTGGTGCTGCCGGATAGCGCCGTGCAGTGCCTGTTGGACTACCTGGAAGCCCTGCTGCGCTGGAACCGGGTGTACAACCTGACGGCGGTGCGCTCGCCGACCGAGATGCTCACCCACCATGTGCTGGACAGCTTGGCGGTCGTCCCCCCGCTGCGGCGCCAGTTGGGGCTGCCGCCGATGCCGCCCGCAAGCGTTGCGCCGAGCGCCGCCCGCGTGCTGGACGTGGGGTCGGGCGGTGGTTTGCCTGGCGTCGTGCTGGCCATCACCTGTCCGGACCTCGCCGTGACGTGCGTGGATGCGGTAGCCAAGAAGGCCGCTTTCCTGACCCAAGTGGCGGCCAACCTGACGTTGGCCAACTTGTCCGGCGTGCATGCGCGCGTGGAGGCCGTGGCGGGCGCCTACGATGTGGTGTGCTCACGGGCCTTCGCCGCGCTGGCCGACTTCGTGGCGTGTTCGCGCCACACCTTGGCTCCACGAGGGGTGTGGATGGCGATGAAAGGCCGGGTGCCCCACGACGAGATGGCGGCGTTGCCCGCCACGGTGCAGGTGTTTCACGTGGAACACCTGTCGGTGCCGGGGCTGGGGGCCGAGCGCTGTCTGGTCTGGATGCGGCCCGCAGGCGACGAATGACCGTAAACTCGCACCCTGCCGCCGCCGTGCAGCGCGCGGCCGCAAGCTTGAAGCAATAGCGATTCGATCCGGGGCGCCGGTGACGGCGCCTTTTCCCTGGGGCGGATCGACGCCGATGAACGGAAGGGCTGACGATGGCGCGCGTCTTTTGCATCGCCAACCAAAAAGGCGGGGTGGGCAAGACCACCACCACGGTCAATCTCGCCGCGGGGCTGGCCCAAATCGGTCAGCGGGTGCTGATGGTTGACCTGGATCCGCAGGGCAACGCGACCATGGGCTCGGGCGTGGACAAACGAACGCTGCAACCCACGGTGTACGAGGTGCTGCTGGGCCAGACGACGGTGCCCGCGGCGGCCCGGCGCAGCGATGCGGTGGGTTACGACGTGCTGGGCGCCAATCGCGAGCTGGCGGGTGCCGAGGTGGAGTTGGTGGCGCTGGAGCGCCGCGAGCACCGGCTGCGCGATGCGCTGGAGACCGTACAGGCGGACTACGATTTCGTCCTCATCGACTGCCCCCCGTCGTTGAGTCTGCTCACCCTCAACGGGTTGTGTGCCGCGCACGGCGTCATCGTGCCGATGCAGTGTGAATACTTCGCGCTCGAGGGACTGTCCGATTTGGTCAACAGCATCAAGCAGGTGCACGCCAACCTGAACCGCCAACTCAAGCTCATCGGCCTGCTGCGGGTGATGTTCGACCCGCGCATCACGCTGCAGCAGCAGGTCAGCGAGCAGCTCAAAGGGCACTTTGGCGACAAGGTGTTCGACACCGTCATCCCGCGCAACGTGCGCTTGGCCGAGGCGCCCAGTTACGGCCTGCCGGGGGTGGTGTTCGACCCCTCGGCGCGCGGGTCCAAGGCGTTCGTCGATTTTGCGCGCGAGATGGTGGCGCGCGTCGAGCGTTTGTGACGGCGAGAACCAGCGATGCGCGGGCACACCATGCCGCCCGCCGCGGGGGGCAGTCCCTTGACGCGAACGGGACACGAGGAAAACGAGAGGATAGATCGATGATCCAGAAAAAACCCAAAGGGCTGGGGCGCGGACTGGAGGTGCTGCTGGGCCCGTCGGTCGACGCCGAGGCGCCCGACGCGCCGCGCGAGCTGCGCCTGTGCGATCTGGTGCCCGGTGCGTATCAGCCGCGCACGCGCATGGACGAGGGCGCGCTGTACGAGCTGGCCGAGAGCATTCGCGCGCAGGGTGTGATGCAGCCGGTGTTGGTGCGCCGGTTGGCGGACGACGTTGGTGCGCAGCGGCTGGCGGCATGGCACGCCAGCCCAGCCGGGCGTGCTTTTGCCGAGGGCGCGCCCCCGGGCGAGCGCCCAGTGTACGAAATCATCGCCGGTGAGCGCCGCTTTCGCGCCGCGCGCCTGGCCGGGCTGGATAGCGTGCCGGTGCTGGTGCGCGAGGTGCCAGACGAAGCGGCGGCCGCGATGGCGCTGATCGAAAACATCCAGCGCGAAGACCTGAATCCACTGGAGGAGGCGCAAGGGCTGCAGCGCTTGATCAAGGAGTTTGGGCTGACGCACGAGCAGGCTGCGCAAGCGGTGGGCCGCTCCCGCAGCGCGGCCACCAACCTGCTGCGCCTGCTGCAATTGGCCGAGCCGGTGCAGACCATGTTGATGGCGGGCGACCTGGACATGGGCCACGCGCGCGCGCTGCTGAGCCTGGATCGGGCCAGCCAGATCACCGCGGCCCACCAGATCGCGGCCAAAGGGCTGTCGGTGCGCGAGGCCGAGTCGCTCGTCAAGCGCCTGGCGGCTGAATTTGCCCTCACGCCCCCGCGCCCCAAGGCCGAAAAATCGCGCGACGTGCGCCGGGTGGAGGAGGAGTTGTCCGAGCTGCTGGCGGCCGAGGTAGAGGTGCGCATCAAGAAGCGCGTCAAGCGCCACGGCCGGGTGCAGGAGCAAGGCGAGTTGGCCATCGCGTTCGGCTCGCTCGACGAGCTCAACGGGCTGATCGAGCGCCTGCGCGCGCTGCAGCCGTGACAGCGCCGCGCCGCAACGCCACCCATCGAGCGCCCCCCGAGGCGGCGCGCGACCGCTGGCCACTGCCTGCGCTGGCCTTGTGGGCCGCGGCCTGGGCGGCTTTCGTCGCGCTGCGGGTCGGCCTGCAGCGCCCCCCGGCCGAAGCGTTCGGCATCGTCGTCCTGTTGTCGGTGTTGTGGGCCATCCGCCGCGGCGGCACGGCCGTGCGGCGCGTCATCATGGCGCTGGGTTTTCCGCTGTCGTGGGTGCTGGCCGCCGGCCTGGTGCCCACGCCGCCGGTGTGGGCGTGGGCCGTGCTGGCGCTGGCGTTGCTGGCGCTGTACCCACTGCGCAACTGGCGCGACGCGCCGCTGTATCCGACGCCGCCCGGCGCGCTCGATGGCTTGCGCGACGCGGTCTGGTTGGCGCCGCGCGCGCGCGTGCTGGATGCCGGCTGCGGCACCGGGGATGGGCTGTGCGCCTTGGAGCGCGCCTATCCCGATGCCGAGTTGACCGGTATTGAGCGCGCGTGGCCGCTGGTATGGTTGGCGCGGGCGCGCGCGCCCGTCGGTGCCCGGGTGCGCCAGGGCGATCTGTGGGCTGAAGATTGGTCGGGCTACGATTTGGTGTATCTGTTTCAGCGGCCCGAGACGATGCCGCGCGCAGCGGCCAAGGCGGCGGCCGAAATGCAGCCTGGCGCGTGGCTGGTGAGCCTGGAGTTTGCCGTGCCCGATTGGGCGCCGACCGTGGTCTGGCGCTGCCCTGACGGTCGGCCGGTGTGGGCCTACCGCATGACCGAGGACGGCTCTCCGGCCGCCTCGGTCGCGGAGGTCTCGCCCGCGCAGACCACCTGATTGCGCCCGGCGCGCTTGGCCCGGTAGCAGGCGTCGTCGGCGGCTTTGAGCACCCGTGACCAGTCGTCGTCTGCCGTGTGGCCCGCATCGAAGGCGGCCACACCGATGCTGGCGCCCAAGACAAAGCGCCGACCGCCCCACTCGAACCCCAAGCCCGCGATGGCGTCGCGCAGGCGCTCGGCCACGGCGACGGCCTGCGCCGCGTCGCGCCGATGCAACAGAATGGCGAACTCGTCGCCGCCCAGGCGCGCCACGGCGTCCTGCGGGCGCACATGGTCACGCATCAGGGCTGCGATGCGCCGCAGCGCGGCGTCTCCGGCGTCGTGACCGGCTTCGTCGTTGATCGGCTTGAAGCGGTCCAGGTCGATCAGCAGCAGGGCGTGCACCTCGCCGGGCTGCGCCGTACGCCGCCACTGCTGCTGTGCGCGTTCGAAGCCGCGCCGGTTGAGCAGCCCGGTCAGCGCGTCGGTGTGGGCCGCACGATCGGCGTGCTCGGGCTCAGTGCGCAGCACGTCTTCGGCGCGCCGGATCACCCGCGCCACCACGAAGCCCGCTGCTAGGCCGAAGCCAAAGTGCGAGTTGGGCGGCGGGCAACCAGCGCTCGACGACCGCCTCGAACGCGTGCCCGATGTCACGTACCCGTTCCACGCCACGCGCGATGAGCAGCGCCTGCGCCATCGTGGTCAAGACGAGGATCCAGGTGGCGATGACGCTGGTGCGCCAAGCGCGTCGCGGGGAATGGACCAGTCCGTGCGCACTCACATTAGGAGCACCTTGCCCGGATTCAAGATATCGTGCGGGTCGAGCGCGGCCTTGATGGCGCGCATGACCGCGAGCGCCCCGTCGCCGGCCTCGGCATGCAGAAAGGCCATTTTGTGCAAGCCCACGCCGTGCTCGCCGGTGCAGGTGCCGCCGCTGGCCAGGGCGCGCTGGACCAGCGCCTGGTTCAGGCGCTCGGCGGTGGCGCGCTCGGCCGGGTCGTTGGGGTCGATCAGGTAGCCCATGTGGAAGTTGCCGTCCCCCACGTGCCCGACCATGAAATACGGCAGTCCGGCGGCGTCAGCCTCGGCCACGGCGGCCAGCACGTTGTCGGCCAGCCGGCTGATGGGCACGCAGGCGTCGGTGGTGATGGCGCGGCAGCCCGGGCGGCTTTGCACGCCAGCAAAGTAGGCGTTGTGGCGCGCCGTCCACAGCCGCGTGCGTTCCTCGGGGGTGGTGGCCCACTCGAAGGCCTGTCCCCCGTACTCGTCGGCGATCGCCTGTACCGCCTCGGCCTGCTCGCGCACACCGCTGGGTGAGCCGTGAAATTCCATCAGCAGCATCGGCTCCTCACGCAGGCCCAGCTTGCTGTGCGCATTGACGGCGCGTACCGTGCGCGCGTCGAGCAGCTCACAGCGCGCGATCGGGATGCCCATCTGGATGATGGCGATGGTGGTGCGCACGGCCGCCTCGATGCTGGGGAAGGAGCAGATGGCGGCCGAGACGGCCTCGGGCAAGGGATACAGCCGCACGGTGATTTGCGTCAGGATGCCCAGCGTGCCTTCGCTGCCGACGAACAGGCGCGTCAGGTCGTAGCCCGCGCTGCTCTTGCGCGCGCGCGTGCCGGTGTGGATGACCTCGCCACTGGCGGTGACGACCTCCAAGGCCAACACGTTTTCGCGCATGGTTCCATAGCGCACGGCGTTGGTGCCGCTGGCGCGCGTGGCGGCCATGCCGCCGATCGACGCATCCGCCCCCGGGTCGATGGGGAAGAACAGGCCCAGGTGCTTGACCGCGTCGTTGAGTTGTTTGCGCGTCACGCCAGGCTGGACGGTGGCGGTTAGGTCTTCGGGCTGCACGGCCAGTACCTGGTTCATGCGGCTCACATCCAGGCTGATGCCGCCTTGCACCGCGAGCAGGTGCCCCTCCAGTGAGGAGCCCACGCCAAACGGGATGACCGGCACGCGCCACGCGGCCGCGATGCGCACCGCGTCGGCCACGTCCTGGGTGGATTCGGCAAACACCACGGCAGCGGGCGGCGGGATGTGGGTGTAGGCCGACTCGTCGCGGCCGTGCTGCTCGCGCACCGCCAGCGCAGTCGAGCAGCGCGCGCCAAAGCGCGCTTGCAGCGCGGCCAAGGCGTCGGGCGGCAGCGGCCGCTCGCGCACCTCGGGCAGCAGGGGGGTGGTCAGCGGAGCGTTCATGGGGGGTCTCCTGCGGGGCGGAACGCGGGCCTCGGCGTCGTTGCCGATAATGAGTGGATTATCGGCGCCCCGCGCGCCCTGTCGCTACTGGAGGAACCCCGCATGGGCAACCGTCTCACGCAAATCGCGACCCGCACCGGCGACGCCGGCACCACGGGGCTCGGCAACAACCAGCGCGTCAGCAAGGCCAGCCTGCGCGTGCACGCCATGGGCGACGTGGACGAGCTCAATTCCCACATCGGGGTGCTGCTGTGCGAGGCCATGCCGGCCGATGTGCGCGAGCTGCTGGTCGAGATCCAGCACCAGCTCTTCAACCTGGGCGGGGAGCTGAGCATCCCGGGCTGCGAGCTGCTCCAGCCCGAGGCCGTGGCGGCGCTGGATGCGGCGCTGGAGCGCTACAACGCGCAGCTGCCGCGGCTGCGCGAGTTCATCTTGCCCGCTGGCACGCGCGCGGCTGCCCTGGCGCACGTGTGCCGCACCGTGGCGCGGCGCGCCGAGCGCAGCGTGGTGGCACTGGGCAACGAGGAGGCCATCGGCGACGCACTGCGTCAGTACCTCAATCGGCTCAGTGACCTGATGTTCGTGCTGGCGCGCGTGCTCAATAGGGTCGACGGTGGCGACGACGTGTACTGGAAGAGCGAACGCCTGGCGCGTGGTGACGATTGATGGTGCGCGCCCGACGTGCGTATCGGTATTTGCCTGACACGCACGTCGCCGGCGCGCTGACGGCGCGAACAGACACCTTCGGATTCAAGGAAAGCAGGGCGGTTTTCACAATCCTTTTCAACGAACCAACGCTCCCGGGCTGTGCTAAACCCTGATGCCCGGCAAGCGCCAACCCTGAAAAGGAGTGCTGCCATGACCGCTACCGCCGCCGCTACCCACACCCTCGATGCCGAGCGCGAGCAACTGCTGGCCGAAATCCGCGAGGCGAACCTGACCTACCTGATGCTGGCGCAGCGCCTCATCCGTGCCGACAAGGCGGAGGCGACGTTCCGCCTGGGCTTGAGCGAAACGGCGGCCGATTTGATCGCGGCGCTCACCCCCGCGCAAATCGTCAAGCTGGCCAGCCACAACACGCTGCTGTGCCGCTTCCAGGACGCCGACGACATCGTGTGGAAGTTGCTGACCAGTAGCCACGCCCCCCAGCGCTCGGTGGGCGAGGCTGCCCAGCGCCTGCACGCCAGCATCCTGATGGCCGGTCGGCTGGCCGACACCGCGGCCTGATCCGCCTGCGGCCGCCTTCGCTGAATTGCCCAAGCACCTGCTACCCCCAATGTTGGAGCCTGCCATGACCACCGCCACCGCCAAATCCGCCTCCAAGAGCATCGTCAGCGAAAGCCGCGACATCGAGCGCGCCATCGAGCTCATCGGCCTGGGCGCGCGGCTGCAGGTGCTGGAGAGCGAAACGAACCTGTCGTACGAAAAGCTGCTGCGCCTGTACAAGGAAGTCACGGGGCGTTCGCCCAGCAAGGGGCAGCTGCCGTTTTCCACCGATTATTTCTTGCAGTGGCAGCCCAACATCCACGCGTCGCTGTTCGAAAACATCCGTCAGTCGCTCATCAAGACCGTGGCGCTGGACGACATCGACGCCGTGATGAAGGCGTACCGCCTGTACGCCGAACAGATGCAGGTGTGCGGACTGGAGCCGCTGCTGAGCTTCACGCGCGCGTGGCGGCTGGCGCGCTTCATGGATGCGGGCATGCTGGTGCGCACCCGCTGCACATGCTGTGGTGGTCACTTCGTCGCCGACCCGTACATCAATACCCGCCACTACGTCTGTGGCCTGTGCAAGCCACCGGCGCGTGCTGGCAAGGGACGCGCTGACGGCGCCCTGCGTGCCGACGCTTGACGCGCCGCCGCTGGCCCCGGCGGGGCAGCGCCGCTGGCGCTACCATCGGGGCATGACGCTCACCCGGCCTCTGTCCGTGTCTACTGCCGCCGCGCCGGTCGACGACGGCGCCACTGGCTCGCCGCTGCAGGCGCGCATCGAGGCCTTTGCCCGCCAGGGGCGTGTGCAGGCGGGCTCGCTCATCGTCTCGGTGTTTGGCGACGCGGTGCTGCCGCGCGGGGCGCGGCTGTGGTTGGGCAGTCTGATCCGGCTGCTCGAACCGCTCGGGGTCAACGAGCGCCTGGTGCGCACCGCCGTCTACCGCTTGGTGCAAGAGGGGTGGCTGACCACGCAGGCCCGCGGGCGCCGCACCGACTACATGCTGACCGAGGCCGGTCGTGTGCGCTTCGAGGAAGCCTCGCGCCAGATCTACGCGGCCCGGGCGCCCCGCTGGGACTTACGCTGGCGCTTGCTCCTGTTGACGGGTACCTTGTCGGCGCGCGAGCGCGAGCGGCTGCGTCGCTCGCTGTACTGGCAGGGCTACGGCGAGCTTCCGGGCAGCGTGTTCGTGCACCCGAGTGCCGACCTCACAGCGACGCTGGAGGCGCTGCAGGCCGACGGCTTGGGCAGACACCGCGCCCACGTGCTGCCGCTGCGTGCCGAGCGCCTGCCCCTGCGTGGCACGGCCCCGGATCGCGATCTGGTACGCCAGGCGTGGAATCTAGACGCGCTCGCGCAGGCCTATGTGACCTTCGTCGCGCGCTACGAGCCCATCGGTGCCGAGGTGCAGGCGCACGGTGAGCCACCGCCCGAGCGCGCGTTTCTGGGACGCACGCTGCTCATCCACGACTGGCGCCGTTTGCTGCTGCGCGACCCGCAGTTGCCCGAAGAACTGCTGCCGCGCGACTGGCCCGGAGAGCGCGCGCGCCAGGTCTGCCGCCGCTTGTACCGGCTGCTGCTGGCGCCGGCCGAACGCCACCTGGACGCGCACCTGCGCCTGGCCGACGGCCACGCGCCCGCCGCCGCCCCGTGGCTGTGGCAGCGCTTCGAGCCGCTCGACGACGAGTGCTCGCTCGGCGCGCCCCGGCTGGGCTGAGCCGCTTTCACCAACCCTGCGATGGAGCGCATCGGGAAAACCCTGATGCGCTGCCGCGCGCTTTGCATGATACTGAAACACGTCACAACGCACTTGTTTTTGTATCACGATGAATCCGCAGCGCGACGCCCCCCCCACCGATCCGCAGGCCCTGGCCGAGGCGGTCGCGGCCGCGATGTGGTCGCGCGACCACGCCACGCAGGCGCTGGGCATGCGGCTGGAGGTCATCGCGCCCGGCCGCGCGGTGCTGTCGATGCCGGTGCGGCGCGACATGGTCAACGGCCATGCCCTGTGCCATGGCGGCCTGATCTTCACGCTCGCCGACAGCGCCTTTGCCTACGCCTGCAACAGCTACAACCACAACACGGTGGCGTCGGCCTGTCACATCGATTTTTTGGCTCCAGCGCGCGAGGGCGACGTGCTGGAGGCCGAGGCCGAGGAGCGCTCGCTGGCCGGGCGCACCGGCGTGTACGACATCACGGTGCGCGTGCGCGGTGGCAAGACGGTGGCGCTGTTTCGCGGCAAAAGCTACCGCATTGGCGGTGAGGTGATCGCGGGCTTGCAGCCGACCGCAGCACAACCCAGCCGGGACTGAACGCCACCGAACCGACCCCCAGCAGAGGAGACCCGACCATGCCCGTCAAAGCCCCGCGCCCCGGTGACCTGGAGCCGATCGAGACCGCCAGCCGCGACGAGATTGCGGCGCTGCAACTGCAGCGCCTGCAGTGGAGCGTGCGTCACGCGTACGAGCACGTGCCGCACTACCGCGCCAAGTTCGACGCCGCGGGCGTGCACCCCGACGATTTGCGCACGCTGGCCGACTTGGCCAAATTCCCGTTCACCACCAAGGCCGACTTGCGCGACAACTACCCGTTCGGCCTGTTTGCCGTGCCGCGCGAGCAGGTGGTGCGCGTGCACGCCTCGTCGGGGACGACGGGCAAGCCCACCGTGGTCGGCTACACCCAGCGTGACATCGACACCTGGGCGCAGCTGGTGGCGCGCTCCATTCGCGCCGCCGGTGGCCGCCCGGGCGACATCGTGCACGTCGCGTATGGCTACGGGCTGTTCACCGGCGGTCTGGGCGCGCACTATGGCGCGGAGCGGCTGGGCTGCACCGTGATTCCGATGTCCGGCGGCCAAACCGAGCGGCAGGTGCAGCTCATCCTGGACTTCAAGCCCGACATCATCATGGTCACGCCGTCGTATTCCCTCGTGATTGCCGAGGAGTTTGAGCGGTTGGGCATTGGCCCCGACGAGATTTCGCTCAAAGTCGGCATCTTCGGCGCCGAGCCCTGGGGCGAGGGCATGCGCGCCGAAATCGAGCGCAAGCTGGGGCTGGACGCCATCGACATCTACGGCTTGTCGGAGGTCATGGGCCCCGGCGTGGCCAACGAGTGCATCGAAACCAAGGACGGGCCGGTGATTTGGGAAGACCACTTCTACCCCGAAATCATCGACCCCGACACGGGCGAGGTGCTGCCCGATGGCGAGGAGGGCGAGTTGGTCTTTACCTCACTGACCAAGGAGGCGATGCCCGTCATCCGCTACCGCACGCGCGATCGCACCCGGCTGCTGCCGCCCACGGCGCGGTCGTTTCGCCGCATGGGCAAGATCACTGGGCGCACCGACGACATGATCATCCTGCGCGGCGTGAATGTCTTTCCGACGCAGATCGAGGAGCAGATCCTGCGCGACCCGCAACTGTCGGGCAACTACCTGCTGGTGCTCACCCGCGAGGGGCATCTGGACCATCTGGAGGTGCGCTGCGAATTGCAGCGGGCGGCCAGCGGTCGGCTCAGCGATGCCGAGCGCGCCGCCATCGGCCGCGAGCTGCAGCACCGCATCAAGACCTTCATTGGCGTGAGCACGCGCGTCACCGTGCTCGATGCCGACACGCTGCCCCGCACCCAGACCGGCAAGGCCCGCCGGGTGCAGGACGAACGCCCCCGCGTCATCTGACGCCGCCGCCACCGGAGAGACTGCCATGTACACGCAAGCCCTGAGCATCCCCGACCCAAGCGCCAAGGTCCAGCCGATTCAGCCGGACGAACCGGCGGACAAGCTCGAGGCCTTTCAGGCCCGCATCGACGCCGACGGCCGCATCGAGCCGCAGGACTGGATGCCCGAGGCATATCGCAAAACGCTGATTCGCCAGATCAGCCAGCACGCGCACAGCGAGGTCGTGGGCATGCTGCCGGAGGGCAACTGGATCACGCGCGCGCCGAGCCTCAAGCGCAAGGCCATCCTGCTGGCCAAGGTGCAAGACGAAGGCGGCCACGGCCTGTACCTGTACTCGGCCGCCGAGACGCTGGGTGTGAGCCGCGCCGAGCTGATCGAGCAGTTGCTCACCGGTCGCGCCAAATACAGCTCGATCTTCAACTACCCGACGCTGAACTGGGCCGACGTGGGCGTGATCGGCTGGCTGGTCGACGGCGCTGCGATCATGAACCAGATTCCGCTGTGCCGTTGCAGCTACGGGCCGTATGCGCGCGCGATGATTCGCATCTGCAAAGAGGAGAGCTTTCACCAGCGCCAAGGCTACGAGCTGCTGCTGACCATGATGCGCGGTTCGCAAGCGCAGCGCGACATGGTGCAAGACGCGGTGAACCGCTGGTGGTGGAAGTGCCTGGCGATGTTTGGCCCCCCGGACAGCGCCAGTGTGCACAGCGAGCAGAGCATGCGCTGGGGCATCAAACGCATCAGCAACGACGAGTTGCGGCAAAAGTTCGTCGACGCCACCGTGCCGCAGGCGGAGGTGCTGGGCGTGACGCTGCCCGATCCCAAGCTCAAGTGGAACCCCGAGCGCGGACACTACGACTTCGGCGAAATCGACTGGGAAGAGTTCTGGCAGACCGTCAATGGCCACGGCCCTTGCAACAAGGAGCGCCTGGGCACCCGCATCAAGGCACACGAGGACGGCGCCTGGGTGCGCGAGGGCGCGCTGGCGCACGCGCGCAAGCAGCGCGAGCGTGCGCTGCGGGCGGCGGCCTGAGCGGCCGCACCCGCCGTCATCGACCCGAGCGAGGAAAGGAACCACCGATGAGCAACCCCGCCACCCCTGAGGGCGCGAACGCGCCCACCAAAGCCACCCCGGCGCTGAAGGACTGGCCGCTGTGGGAAGTCTTCGTGCGCAGCAAACAGGGCTTGGAGCACAAGCACTGTGGCAGCCTGCACGCCGCCGACGCCGAGCATGCGCTGCAGATGGCGCGCGACATCTACACCCGCCGCCAGGAGGGGGTGAGCATCTGGGTCGTGCCCTCCAGCGCCATCGTGGCCAGCCGCCCGTCGGACAAGGGCGAGTTTTTCGAGCCTGCGGCGGACAAGATCTACCGTCACCCGACCTTCTACGAGATCCCGGACGAAGTGGGGCACATGTGATGAACGCCGTCGCGATCGACAACGCGCTCGTGGACTACCTGCTGCACCTGGGGGACAACGCCTTGGTGCTGGGGCAGCGCAACAGCCAGTGGTGCGGGGTGGGCCCCGTGCTGGAAGAAGATCTGGCGCTGACCAACCAGACGCTGGACCTGATCGGCCAGGCGCGCCTGCTGTATCAAGAGGCGGCGCGCCTGCAAGGGGGCGATGCCACCGAAGACACGCTGGCGTACTTCCGCGACGCGCCCGACTTTCGCAACTATGTGCTGCTGGAGCTGCCCGCCAGCCTGCCGCGTGTCGGGTATGCGCAGGGCGACATGGACTGGGGCGTGACGCTGGCGCGCAACTTTCTCTACAGCGCGCTGATGGTGCCGCTGTGGGAGGCGCTGCAAGCGTCGGCGCACGCGCCGCTGGCGGCCATCGCCGCCAAATCGCTCAAGGAAGCGCGCTACCACCTGCGCCACGCCAGCGAATGGGTGGTGCGGCTGGGGGATGGCACCGACGTGTCGCACGCGCGCATGCAGGCCGCGTTCGACCATCTGATGCCGTACACGCAGGAGTTCTGGACCGATAGCGACCTCGAGCAGGCGGCCGTCGAGGCCGGTGTTGGCGTGCATCCGACCCAGGTGCGGGACGTCTGGCGTGCCACCGTCGAGGCCACGCTGCAGGAGGCGACGCTGCGCGTGCCGAGCGACGTGGGCTATGTGCCGCAGGGCAAGCAAGGGCTGCATTCCGAGCATCTGAGCTACCTGCTGGGTGAGATGCAGTGCGTTGCGCGCGCCCATCCGGGCGCGGTCTGGTGAGGGTGGCGTGATGACTACCGCGGTCGCTCCCGTCGCTCCCGGGGTGCTCGCCCGTGTGCGCGCGGCGCTCGACGCGCTGACCGACCCCGAAATCCCCGTCGTCACGCTGGCGGAGATGGGTATCTTGCGCGACGTGCGGCCGGCCGCCGACGACCCGTCATTGGTCGAAGTGGTGATCACGCCCACCTACAGCGGCTGTCCGGCCATGGCGCAGATCGCCAATGATGTGCGCGCCACGCTACAACGCTTGGGCGTGCCCGCGCGCGTGACGACGCAGCTGGCCCCGGCCTGGACCACCGACTGGATGAGCGATGCCGCGCGCGAAAAACTGCGCGCCTACGGCATCGCGCCCCCCGGCCGCTGTGGCGTTGACGGCGCGGGCACGGGTGCGACGGCGAGCGAGCACGTCGTGCGCCTGGTGCCCCGCGCGCCCGAGCCCGTCGCGTGCCCGCGCTGCGGCTCGACCCACACGCGCGAAGTCTCGCGCTTCGGCTCCACGGCGTGCAAGGCACTGTACCAGTGTCTCGATTGCCGCGAGCCGTTCGACCATTTCAAGCCCCATTGACCCCTTTAACGACTGCCGAGGGTGGCATGAGCGTTGCCCAATTCCATGAACTCACCGTCAAGCGTGTCAGCCCTGAGGCCGCAGGATCGGTCGCGGTCGCGTTCGACATTCCGCCCGCGCTGCGCGAGACCTTTCGTTTCGAGCCGGGCCAGTACCTGACGCTGCGCACCCGCCTGGACGGCGAGGAGCTGCGCCGCAACTATTCCATCTGCTGTCCGCGCTCGCGCCTGGCGCGCGAGGGCGAGCTGGAAATCGGCATCCGTCCGGTGCAGGGGGGACGGTTTTCCAACTGGGCGGCCACCCAGTTGCGCCGGGGCCAGCGCCTGGAGGTGATGCCGCCGCAAGGGCGCTTTACCGTGCAGCGCCCGCGCGCCTTGCACCGCGTGGGTTTTGCGGCCGGCTCGGGCATCACGCCCATTTTGTCGATCGCCGCCAGCACGCTGGAAGAGCAGCCGCAGGCCAAGTTCACGCTGGTCTACGGCAACCGGCGCACCGCCACCATCATGTTCAACGAGGCGCTGCAGGACCTGAAGGATCGTTACCCGGATCGCTTCACCATGATCCACGTGCTATCGCGCCAGGCGCAAGAGGTCGATCTGCTGCAAGGGCGGCTCGATGGCCCGAAGGTGCGCGCCATCATGGACGCCCTGCTGCCCGCCGCCAGCATGGACGAAGTGTTCATCTGCGGCCCCGAGGCCATGATTGAGGCCACCGAGCAGGCGTTGCTCGCCGCCGGGGTGCCGCCGCAGCGCATCCACACCGAGCGCTTCACCACCGGTGCCGCGCAGGCCGCCAAGGTGCAGGCCGACATCGACGCGGCGGGCCAGCGCCGCCCGCAGCACGCCGCGGCGCACGCCACCATCGTGCTCGACGGCAAGCAGCACGAGGTGCCGATCGCCGCTGGTGAGGCCGTGCTCGACGCCGCACTGGAGGCGGGGCTCGACCTGCCGTATTCGTGCAAGGGCGGCGTGTGCAGCACTTGCCGCGCGCGGGTATTGGAGGGCCGCGTGACCATGGACAAGAACTTCGGCTTGACCGATGATGAGGTGGCGCGCGGCTTCGTGCTTACCTGCCAGGCGCACGCCGCCACCGAGCGGCTGGTGCTGAGTTTCGACGAGCGCTGATACCCGACCGTTTTGACCCCACCCCAACCAGAGGAGACCTCCCATGCTTTTGCCCAAACGCTTGTTGACCCTGCTGACTGCCGTCGGCCTGTCAGCGGCCGCCTGGGCCGACATCAACGTCGGCGTCACCGTCTCGGCCACCGGCCCCGCGGCCTCGCTGGGCATCCCCGAGAAAAATACCTTCAGCCTGCTGCCCAAAACCATCGCCGGACAGAAGGTCAATTACATCATCCTCGACGACGCGAGTGACACCACCGCGGCCGTCACCAACACGCGCAAGCTCATCAGCGAGAACAAAGTCGACATCGTCATCGGCTCGACCATCACGCCCAACTCGTTGGCCATGATCGACGTGGTCGCGGAGGCGCAGGTGCCCATGATCTCGATGGCTGCGTCGGCGCGCATCGTCGAGCCGGTCGACGCCAAGCGGCGTTGGGTGTTCAAGACGCCGCAAAACGACATCCAGATGGCGCTGGCGATCGCCAGCCACATGGCCGACAACGGCGTGCGCACGGTGGGTTTCATCGGCTTTGCCGACGCGTATGGCGAGGGCTGGTATCAGGAGTTCGTCAAGGCCGCAGGTTTGAAGAAGCTGCAGATCGTGGCCAACGAGCGCTACAACCGCGCCGACACGTCGGTGACGGGCCAGGTGCTCAAGATCGTCGCGGCACGCCCGGATGCCGTGCTGATCGCGGGCTCGGGCACGCCGGCGGCGCTGCCGCAAAAGACGCTCAAGGAGCGCGGCTACGGCGGCAAGATCTACCAGACGCACGGCGTGGCCAACAACGACTTCCTGCGCGTGTGCGGCAAAGACTGCGAGGGAACCTTCCTGCCCGCAGGCCCGGTGCTGGTGGCGGAGCAGTTGCCCAACGACCACCCGGTCAAGAAATCGGCGCTGGCCTACGTTCAGGCGTATGAGGCCGCCTATGGCAAGGGAACGGTCAGCACGTTTGGTGGCCATGCCTGGGATGCCGGCTTGCTGCTGGCCGCGGCGGCGCCCGAAGCGCTGAAAAAAGCCCAGCCCGGCACCCCGGCCTTCCGCGCCGCCCTGCGCGATGCGCTGGAAAACGTCAAGAACGTGCCCGGCGCGCACGGCATCTTCAACATGTCGCCCACCGACCACCTGGGGCTGGACCAGCGTGCCCGTGTCA
Organism: Tepidimonas sp. HKU77; assembly: GCF_049728535.1. NCBI lineage: Bacteria > Pseudomonadati > Pseudomonadota > Betaproteobacteria > Burkholderiales > Tepidimonas > Tepidimonas sp. HKU77. The sequence goes on from NZ_CP187300.1 coordinate 1,276,183, forward strand.
TGGTCAAGGTGGAAAACGGGACCTGGAAGTACCAGCCCTGACGCTCGCCGGCCGCACCGGGCGCGCGCCACGCGTCCGGTGCGGCCCTCCTCGTTATCGCTGACCAAGCCGACGCCGCGCGCGTCCGGTGGTGGGGTATGACCGCATGGATGGGCAAATCGCGCTCTTTCTGGCACAAGACGGCATCATCAATGGCGCCATCTACGCGCTCATGGCGCTGGCGTTGGTGCTGGTGTTTTCCGTCACGCGGGTGATCTTCGTGCCGCAGGGCGAACTCGTGGCCTATGGCGCGCTGACGATGGCGGTGCTGCAGGCCGGCGGCACCCCGGCCACGCTGTGGCTGCTGTGGACGCTGGCGGCCGTGACGCTGGTGCTGGAGCTGTGGCGCCTGCAGCGCGGTGCGGCGGTGGACTGGTGGTCTACCGCCTTGTGGTGCGGGGTGTTGCCCGTGCTGGCAGCGCTGGCGGTGTGGTGGCGGCCGGAGTCGCTGCTGGGCAAGGCGCTGACCGTGCTGTTGGTCGTCACGCCACTGGGGCCACTGATTTACCGCCTCGCGTTTCGGCCGCTGGCGCACGCCACGGTGCTGGTGCTGCTGATCGTGTCGGTGGCGCTGCATGGTGTGCTCATGGGGCTGGGGTTGTGGTTTTTCGGTGCCGAAGGCTCGCGCACGCCAGCGTTTTCCGAGGCGCGCTTCGAGCTGGGCGGCATTCCCGTCAGTGGCCAGTCACTGGTCGTGCTGGGGGTGACGGTCGCATTGGTGGGGGCGATGTTCGTTTTCTTCGAACGCACGCTGCTGGGCAAGGCGCTGCGGGCCACCGCCATCAATCGCGTCGGCGCCCGCCTGATGGGCATCCCGACCGAGCTCTCGGGCGACGTGAGCTTTGCGCTGGCGGCGCTCATCGGCGCGGTCTCGGGCCTGCTCATCGCGCCCATCACCACGATCTACTACGACACCGGTTTTCTGATTGGCCTCAAGGGGTTCGTGGCCGCCATCATCGGCGGGCTGGCCAGCTACCCCGTGGCGCTGCTGGGGGCGGTGCTGGTGGGGCAGCTCGAGGCCTTTGCGTCCTTTTGGGCCAGCGCGTTCAAGGAGGTGCTGGTGTTCACGCTGATCATTCCGGTGCTGCTGTGGCGTTCGCTGCGCAGCCACCATGTGGAGGATGAGGAATGAGTGCGCCCCAGTCCACCACGACCACCACCGGCGCGTCGGTGCCGACGTCCGCGCCTCTGCTCACCCCGCGCCGGGTCACGGTCGGCTTCGTGCTCGCGCTGGCCGCCGCTTGGGGAGCGCTGCCCGACTTCACGGTCACGCTGCTCAACTACATCGGTCTGCACGCGCTGGTCGCGCTGGGGCTGGTGCTGCTGACCGGGGTCGGGGGCATGACCTCGTTTGGCCAAGCCGCGTTCGTCGGGTTGGGCGCCTACGCCACCGCCTGGGTGTGCACCGCGCCCGAGGTGGCGGCGGCGTTGTCGGGCGTGCCTGCCGAGGCGCTGCCCTGGGTCGGGCTGGCGCTGGGCTTGGTGCTCACGCTCCTGGTGGCGTGGGGGTTGGGGGCGGTCACGCTGCGCCTGGGCGGGCACTACCTGCCGCTGGCCACCATCGCCTGGGGCTTGAGCCTGTATTTTTTGTTCGGCAACCTCGCGTTTCTGGGGGGGCACACCGGGCTGACCGGCATTCCGCCGCTGACGGTGATGGGTTGGTCGCTGGCCGACCCGCGGGCGCTCGGGATCGTCATTTGGGCGGTGCTGTTGCTGGCGATTTGGGCGGCGCACAACCTGCTCGACTCGCGTCAGGGGCGCGCCATCCGTGCCCTCAAGGGCGGGCGCCTGATGGCCGAGTCGATGGGCGTGGATACCGCATGCCAGCGCATCCGGGTGTTCGTGCTGGCGGCGCTGCTCGCCGCCCTGTCGGGCTGGCTCTACGCGCACCTGCAGCGCTTCGTCAACCCGACGCCGTTCAACCTCAACATCGGCATCGAATACCTGTTCATGGCCGTGGTCGGCGGATCGGGCCACCTGTGGGGCGCGGTGCTGGGCGCGACCCTGATTGCGCTGCTCAAAGAGCAGTTGCAGGACTGGCTGCCCAAGTTGTTTGGCATGAGCGGCAATTTCGAAATCATCGTCTTTGGCCTGCTGATGATGCTGGCGCTGCAGCGCTACGCCGACGGGCTGTGGCCGACGCTCGCCGGTTGGGCGCAGCGCCTGGGGGTGCGGCCGACACCGCGGCGGCTTCCTGCGCCCACGGCCTTGCCGAGCCGGGCACTGCCGCCGCCCGGCACCGTGCTCATCGAGGCGCGCGAGGTAACCAAGCGCTTCGGTGGCCTGGTGGCCAACGCGCAGGTCTCGCTCGATGTGCGCGCCGGCGAGGTGCACGCGTTGATCGGCCCCAACGGCGCGGGCAAGAGTACGTTTTTCAACATGATCTCGGGCGTGGACGATCCGACCGAGGGCGAGGTGCGACTGTTGGGCGAGCCGATGACGGGGCAGCCCTCGCGGGCCTTCGCCGCGCGCGGGCTGGGCCGCACGTTTCAACACGTGCGGCTGTTGGGTCAGCGCAGCGTGCTCGACAACGTGGCGCTGGGTGCCCATCTGCGGGGCCGAAGCGGTTGGCTGGCGAGCATGCTGCGTCTGGATCGGCGTGAGGAGGCCGCGTTGCTGGCCGAGGCGATGCGCCAGATCGAGCGCTGCGGCTTGGCCGAGCATGCGGAGACACCGGCCGGCTCGCTGCCGCTGGGGCAGCAGCGCATCGTCGAGATTGCGCGCGCGCTGGCGGGGCAGCCTGCGCTGCTGTTGCTCGACGAGCCGGCAGCCGGCCTGCGCCATTTGGAGAAGCAGGCGCTGGCGCGCCTGCTCGACCAGTTGCGCCGTGAGGGCCTCGGCATCCTGATCGTGGAGCACGATATGGAATTCGTCATGAACCTGGCCGACCGCATCACGGTGCTGGACTTTGGTACCGTGATCGCGCGTGGCACCCCGGCCGAGGTGCAGCGCGACCCGCGCGTATTGGCGGCCTATCTGGGTGACGATCTGCCCGCGGGAGATGCCGCATGACCGCGCTCAGGACCCCACTGTTGCAGCTGCGCGGCTTTTGCGTGTCCTACGGCCCGGTAGAGGCGCTGCACCAGGTGGACCTGGATGTGCACGAGGGCGAGATCGTTACCGTCATTGGCCCCAACGGTGCGGGCAAGACCACGCTGCTCAATGCCGCGATGGGGCTGCTGCCTTCGCGCGGCACGCTGGCCGTCGAGGGTACGGTGGTGTCCCGCCCCAGCGTCGAGCGCATGGTCGCGCGCCAAGTGGCGCTGGTGCCCGAAAAGCGCGAGTTGTTTGGCGAGATGTCGGTCGAGGACAACCTACTGCTGGGCGGATTCGCGCGCTGGCGCCGTGGCGACCGCACCCAGCGCGAGCGCATGGAAGAGGTGTTTGCCATCTTCCCGCGCCTGCGCGAGCGCCGTGCCCAGATGGCAGCCACGTTGTCGGGTGGGGAGCGCCAGATGCTGGCCATCGGCCGTGCGTTGATGGCCAAGCCGCGGCTGCTGATGCTCGACGAGCCCTCGCTGGGGCTGGCGCCGTTGATCGTGCGCGAGGTGCTCAGCACCGTCGCGCGTCTGCGCGAGGTGGGTGTGTCGGTGCTGCTGATCGAGCAAAACGCGCGCGCGGCGCTGCAGATCGCCGACCGGGGCTACGTGCTCGAGATGGGCGCCGTGGCGCTACAAGGCGACGCGGAGGACCTGTTGCACGACCGCCGCATCATCGAAACCTATCTCGGACTCGGTGGCCAGCGCGCCGCCGCGCCCGCCGCTTCCTGAACCTTTCGTTGCCGCTGTCCATGAACCCTCCCGTTTTGCAAAGCCACATCGCCGGCCGCTGGATCGGCCAGTCTCCCAGCCAAGTGCTGCGCAGTGCCGTCAACGGCGCGCCTGTGGCCGCCACCCATGCCGAGGCGATCGATTTTGCCGAAGCGCTCGAGCACGGCCGCCGCGCCGTGCCCGCGCTGCTTCGGCTTGACTTCCAGCAGCGCGCGGCGTGTCTGAAGGCGCTGGCGAAGTTTCTGACCGAGCGCAAGGAGCAGCTCTATGCCTGGTCCGCCCACACGGGTGCCACGCGCGCCGACGGCTGGATCGATATCGAGGGCGGGATCGGCACGCTGTTTGCCTACGCCAGCCTGGGCAGCAACGAACTGCCCAGCGGCAATCTTTGGCACGAGGGGCCGGTGGTGCCACTGGGCAAGCAGGGGCATTTTGCCGGTACCCACATTCTGGTGCCGCGCGGTGGTGTGGCGGTTCACATCAACGCGTTCAACTTCCCCGTCTGGGGGTTGCTCGAGAAGTTTGCGCCAACGTTTTTGGCCGGTATGCCTTGCATCGCCAAACCGGCCACCGCGACCAGCTACCTGGCGGAAGCGCTGGTGCGCCTGATCATGGACAGCGGCCTACTGCCCGCGGGTGCGCTGCAGCTCGTCATCGGCGCCACGGGTGATCTGCTCGACCGCCTGCAAGGCTGCGACGTGGTGACGTTTACCGGCTCGGCCGATACGGCAGCGCGGCTGCGCGCCAACCCCCACTTGGTGCAGCATGCCGTTCCCTTCAACGCCGAGGCCGATTCGCTCAACTGCGCCATCCTGGCGCCCGACGTGACGCCGGACGACGAGGAGTTCGACCTCTATGTCAAGGAAGTGGTGCGCGAGATGACGGTCAAAGCGGGGCAGAAGTGCACCGCCATCCGCCGTGCGCTGGTGCCGCGGCGGTATTTGGATGCGGTGGCCGAACGCCTGTGCGCGCGCTTGGCCAAGGTGGTCGTTGGCGACCCGGCGTTGGAGGCGGTGCGCATGGGTGCGCTGGCGTCACACGCGCAGCAGCGCGACGTGGCCGAACGCGTGGCGCTGTTGCGCCAAGGTGCCGAGGTGGTGTGGGACGGTGGGCCGAACTTTGCGCCCGTGGGCGAGGGCACCGAGCAGGGGGCGTTTTTTCCGCCCACGCTGCTGTGCAGCCGCGACCCGCACCGCCACGACGCGGTGCACGACGTGGAGGCCTTCGGGCCCGTGAGCACGTTGCTGCCCTACGATGACCTCGACGAAGCGTTGGCGCTGGCCGCCCGCGGGCGCGGCAGCCTCGTCGGCACGCTGGTCACGCGCGACCCCCAGATCGCCGCCCGGGCGATTCCCGTGGCGGCCGCCTGGCACGGCCGCTTGCTGGTGCTGGATCGCGAGGCTGCGCCGGAGTCCACCGGCCACGGCTCGCCGCTGCCGCACCTCAAGCACGGTGGCCCCGGGCGTGCCGGCGGCGGCGAGGAGCTGGGTGGCCTGCGTGCCGTCAAGCACTATCTGCAGCGCGCCGCGGTGCAGGGTTCGCCCACCATGCTGGCCGCCATCAGCGGCGAGTACGTGCGCGGCGCGGCGCGCATCGAGACCGATGTGCACCCGTTCCGCCGCCATTTCGAGGACCTGCGCGTGGGCGAGAGCCTGCTGACCCACCGGCGCACCGTCACCGAGGCCGACATCGTCGCCTTCGGCGGCCTGTCGGGCGACTACTTCTACATGCACTTCGACGACATCGCCGCCAAGGATTCGCCGTTCGGCCAGCGCATCGCGCACGGTTATTTCGTGCTGTCGGCGGCGGCGGGCCTGTTCGTCTCCCCCGCGCCAGGGCCGGTGCTGGCCAACTACGGGCTGGACACGCTGCGCTTCGTCAAGCCGGTGGCGATCGGCGACACGATCCAGGCGCGCCTGACCTGCAAGCGCAAGATCGACCGCCAGAAAACCGACGCGCAAGGGCGCGGCCAAGGCGTGGTGGCCTGGGACGTCGAAGTGACCAACCAGCGCGGCGAGCTGGTGGCCAGCTACGACATCCTGACGCTGGTGGCCAAGCGCGCGTGATGCGCGCTGGCCTCGGTCCCCTTGCCTGACCGCCGTTCGGGCGTTTTTCTGCCTTCGGGAGTCCCGCATGACCCATGCCTTTATTTGCGACGCCGTTCGCACCCCCATCGGCCGCTACGGCGGTGCCTTGTCCAGCGTGCGCACCGACGACCTGGCCGCCATCCCCATCGCGGCGCTCATGGCGCGCAACCCTCGGGTCGATTGGGGTGCCGTCGGTGACGTGATCCTGGGCTGCGCCAACCAAGCCGGTGAGGACAACCGCAACGTTGCGCGTATGGCGGCGCTGCTGGCTGGCCTGCCGCTCGACGTGCCGGGGGCGACGGTCAACCGCTTGTGTGGTTCCGGCCTGGACGCCGTGGGTACCGCCGCGCGTGCCATCAAGACCGCAGAAGCCGAGCTGATGATCGCCGGCGGCGTCGAGAGCATGAGTCGCGCGCCGTTCGTCATGCCCAAAGCAGAGACCGCTTTTTCGCGCCAGAACGCGATCTACGACACAACGATCGGCTGGCGCTTCATCAACCCGCTCATGAAGGCACGCTACGGTGTCGACTCGATGCCCGAGACGGCCGAAAACGTCGCCGCCGAATTCGGCATCAGCCGCGCAGATCAGGACCGCATGGCACTGGCGTCGCAGCACAAGGCACTCGCCGCGCAGCGCGCGGGTTTCTTTGCACAGGAGATCGTGCCCGTCACGATCCCACAGAAAAAAGGCGAGCCGATCGTCGTCGACCGCGACGAGCATCCGCGCGAGACGACGCTGGAGGCGTTGGCCCAGCTCAAGGGCGTGGTGCGACCGGACGGCACGGTGACCGCCGGCAACGCCTCGGGCGTCAACGACGGCGCTTGTGCGCTCATCCTGGCCAGCGAAGCGGCCGCGGTACGCCACGGCTTGACGCCGCGCGCGCGCGTGGTGGGCATGGCGGTAGCCGGTGTGCCGCCGCGCATCATGGGTATCGGACCCGCCCCGGCGACGCGCAAGGTCCTGGCCCTCACCGGTCTCACGCTCGATCAAATGGACGTCATCGAGCTCAACGAGGCGTTTGCCGCGCAAGGGCTGGCCGTGCTGCGCCAATTGGGCCTGGCCGACGACGACCCGCGCGTCAACCCCAACGGCGGCGCGATCGCGCTCGGCCATCCGCTGGGGGCCAGCGGTGCGCGGCTGGCGACGACGGCGGTCAACCAACTGCACCGTATCGGCGGCCGCTACGCCCTGTGCACCATGTGCATCGGCGTGGGGCAGGGCATCGCGCTGGTGCTGGAGCGGGTCTAAATGCCGAATGGCACGCCGGTTGCTTACTCACCGGTGTGCCATCACCCGATCACGAACCGTTTTTCTTGCGTTGCTGCGAGCGGATGCACGCAGCGCAGCGGGCCCATTTGCACTGGATCGGCCACGTGCTGCAGGCCATCGGCGTCTCGGCGCAATGGGTCCATCATGCGCAGCGCGAGCGGGGCTGGAGCAATCGCTGGCTCACCGTGGCTGACCCGGAGGCACGAGCGGGCGTCCGCCGTGCCCGCATCGATGCCGATGCCCGTTGGCGGGAGTGGCAACAGGCGATCGACGCGCTGGCCGAGCAGCCAGTGGCGGCGGCGTGGCCGGCCCTTTGGGGGGCGGTGGCCGATATCGCGCGCGCGCAAGCGGCCCTGCAAGGGCTTCGCTTGCAGATTGACGACCGTGCGCTGGGTTGGCCAGCCGCGACGTCGCGTTGGACCAGCGCCATTGCGTCCATGCTGCACGTCCAGGCCGAGCTGGGCTGGGTGCTGGGTGAGACGGCCGATGCCGCACGCGTCGCGATTTGGTTGACCCTCATCCGGTACAAGGAGCTGTGCGGCCAAGAGCGCGCGGTGGGCAGCGCATTGTTGGGGGAGTGTCCCGTTGATGACAGCCAGCGTCAGTGGCTAGCGGCGCTGATCGAGCGCCAGGACGAGCTGCGCGCTGCACTGGTGCGCACACAAGCGCTGCCCGCCAGGGAAGACGGCCCGTGGACGGCCGACTTGCAACGTTGGCGTGCGTTACTGCTCAGCGTCGGCGGCTGCCCGCGCGAGCCCGCGCGCGCCATTCAGTCGTGGTTCGAGGCGTGTACGCAGCGCATCGATGCGCTTCACGAAGAAGAGTTGCGTTGGCATGCCGCTTGGGGCAACGCAGAGGAGCCGACGGAGAAGGCGGCGCCGCGCTCCGTGCCCGCGTCAGCGCCTCAAGCGCGGCGACCGGCTGCGCCCTCGGCCCCCATCGAGGACCTGCGGACCCTTCGCCAGCGTTTGGCAGACCAACATTGGATCGATCATGCAAAGGCGGTTTTGATCGATCAAGGGGCCACCGAAGCGCAGGCGCACCAAGCGCTACGACGCTTGGCCATGGACCGACGCATTTCGCTGGCCGCGGCCGCGCGCTGGATTTCGGCGTCGGGTGGTGCCTAACTAGGGGGACCCGCTGCACTGCGTTGGTGCTTATGTTGCACCGCAGCAGTGCCGCCGGCGGCGACGGACGAGCGCACGACAAAACCGCCGCGCAGTCTGTCCTCTGAGCGGGGGGGCATGCATCGGTTGGCACGCTTTGTGCTAATTCTCAAACGAACGCAAAACCCGTCAATGCCGACGGACGCTTTGCGAGTGTGGCGTTCGATCGAGAGGACAACGGCGTCCCTCGCCCTGGCAGTGGCCCCTGCCTGAGGGGACGGACGCCGTTCGTGTTTTGGGTGCCAATTTTTTGATCAGTGATCAGGAGCCGTAACCATGACATCCCCTTCCCGCGACTCGTCTTCAGCGTTGTCGTCCGTCACCTGTCGCGAGGTCGCCGACGGTGCCACGCAAACCCAGGGTGTCACCCGGCGCCGCTGGCTCGGCCAAGGCGCAGCGTTGACCAGCGCCCCTCTATTTACCGCTTTGGGCCATCTGCCGGTGTGGGCTGCCGGCTCGGATGCGCCGGAAAAAACCGAAGTCAAGATCGGTTTCATCCCGCTCACCGACTGCGCCAGTGTCGTCATGGCCAACGTGCTGGGCTTTGACAAGAAGTACGGTGTCACCATCGTTCCCACCAAAGAGGCAAGCTGGGCAGGCGTGCGTGACAAGCTGGTCAACGGTGACCTGGACATGGCCCACGTCCTCTATGGATTGGTCTATGGCGTCCACCTGGGCGTCGGCGGCCCCAAAAAGGACATGGCCGTTTTGATGGGGCTCAATCACAACGGCCAGGCGATCACGCTATCCAAGGCGTTGGCCGACAAAGGCGCGATCGATGGTCCGTCCTTGGCCAAATACATGGCCACCAATAAACGTGAATATACCTTTGCGCAAACCTTTCCGACCGGTACCCACGCCATGTGGATCTATTACTGGTTGGCGACGTATGGCATCCATCCGTTTCGGGATGTCAAGACGATCACCGTGCCCCCGCCGCAAATGGTTGCCAACATGCGCGTGGGCAATATGGATGGCTTTTGTGTCGGCGAGCCATGGAATCATCGCGCCATCATGGATGGCATTGGTATCACCGCCAACACCACCCAGGATGTTTGGCCCGATCATCCCGAGAAGGTGTTGGGAACGACGGCGGAGTTCGTAAAAAAATACCCGAACACGACACGCGCAGTGATGATGGCGGTGCTCGAGGCCAGCCGCTGGATCGACGCTAGCCTGTCGAACAAGCTGAAGATGGCGGAAACGATTGCCCAAAAAGCGTATGTCAATACCAGTGTCGACACGATCAACCAGCGCATACTTGGGCGTTATCAAAATGGGTTGGGAAAAACCTGGGACGACCCGAACCACATGAAGTTCTTCAACGATGGCAAGGTCAATTATCCGTATTTGTCGGATGGCATGTGGTTCTTGACGCAACACAAGCGCTGGGGCTTGCTCACCAGCCATCCCGATTACCTCGCGGTGGCCAAGCAGGTCAACCAAATCGAGCTCTATCGTTCGGTGGCTTCCGCCATGGGTATCAGCGTACCCAAAGACACATTGCGCAGCAGCAAATTCATCGACGGCAGGGTATGGGATGGCAAAGACCCTGCCAAGTACGCCGATAGCTTCGCCATCAAAGCCTGATTTCACCGGGAGCACGTCATGGTTGCCGCCATTTTTCATTTGCCTCTGGATGAGGCGCCCACAGAAGACCGCAGCGAGGTTCGCCAGACGGTCCCATCGCACACGCTGCCGAAAGGCCCGGCCATGGGTCGTGCGCCTCTGCGGCCGCGGCTGGCTGGGTTTTGGGGGCGTGGGTTCGCTGGCCTGGCCGGCCTCGCATTGGTGGTCGGTATCTGGGCTTTGTTGACCAAAGGGGATCAAGGCCCCTTTCCCTCGCCCGCTTCGACCTTCGATGCCGCCGCGAAGTTATTTTCCGACCCGTTTTACCGCAATGGTCCCAATGACCAGGGGATTGGATGGAATGTCTTGAGCAGCTTGCAGCGCGTTGGGACGGGGTTCGGGCTGGCAGCATTGGTGGGTATTCCTTTGGGATTCATGATCGGGCGTTATGCGGTGCTCAGCGCAATGCTCAACCCGCTGATCGCCTTGTTGCGGCCCGTCAGCCCGCTGGCTTGGTTGCCGATCGGTCTGCTCGTTTTCAAATCGGCCAACCCGGCGGCGATCTGGACGATTTTTATCTGTTCCATCTGGCCAATGATCATCAATACGGCGACGGGCGTGCAGCGTGTGCCCCAGGACTATTTGAACGTGGCACGCGTGCTCAACCTGTCCGAATGGAAGGTGGTGACGCGAATCCTCTTGCCGGCCACGCTGCCCTATGTGTTGACCGGTGTGCGCCTGTCGGTCGGAACCGCGTGGCTGGTCATCGTTGCCGCTGAGATGTTGACGGGTGGCGTCGGCATCGGATTTTGGGTGTGGGACGAGTGGAACAACCTCAACGTCGAACACATTATCATCGCCATCGTCGTGATCGGATTCGTCGGGTTGGTGTTGGAGGCCTTGCTGATCCGTCTGGCACGACTGCTGACGCACGAGGAGGTGCGGACATGAACGAGACTCGCTATATCCAAATCCAGGGTGTTGAGCAAACGTTCAACACGCCACGTGGACCTTTCACCGCCTTACGGGATATCGATTTGACGATTGCGCGAGGGGAGTTCGTGGCCCTAATTGGGCACTCGGGCTGTGGCAAATCGACCTTGCTGAATCTGATCGCCGGTTTGACGCGGCCGACCCAAGGCGTCTTGTTGTGCGACAACCGTGAAGTCGTTGGCCCGGGACCCGAGCGGGCGATGGTGTTCCAAAACCACTCTCTGCTGCCGTGGTTGACGTGCTGGGGTAACGTTTATTTGGCGGTCGAGCGGGTCTTTGGCCAGCAGGAGCCCAAGCGTCGGCTTCAGGAGCGAACCCAGGCCGCACTGGATTTGGTGGGGTTGGCTCATGCCGCGTCAAAGTACCCTGCTGAAATCAGCGGGGGCATGAAGCAGCGCGTGGGGATTGCGCGCGCGTTGTCGATGGAGCCCAAGGTGCTGCTGATGGACGAGCCGTTTGGGGCGCTGGACGCGCTGACCCGTGCCCGTCTGCAGGACGAGCTGATGCAAATCGTGGCCCAGACGCACAGTACGGTGGTCATGGTGACGCACGATGTGGATGAGGCCGTGTTGTTGGCCGACCGAATCGTCATGATGACCAATGGCCCGGCGGCCACGATTGGCGAGGTGTTGCCGGTGCCCTTGCCCAGGCCGCGTGACCGGCTGGCGTTGGCCGACGACCCCGCGTACCAGCGCTGCCGCAAGGCGGTGCTGGACTTCCTCTACGCCCGCCACGCCCAGCCCGTGGCCGTGGCCCATTGAACATGCAGGAGGCCTTCGTATGGACATGCGGGTACACCCCCTTCGCCGACAGCGCCTGGTGCTGGTGGGCAACGGCATGGCCGGCGTGCGCACCCTGGAAGAGTTGCTGAAGATCGCGCCCGATCTCTACGAGATCACGGTCTTCGGTGCCGAGCCGCACCCGAACTACAACCGCATCGCGCTGTCGCCGGTGCTCGCGGGCGAGCAGACGCTGGAGGAGATCATTCTCAATCCGGTGTCGTGGTACGAGGACAACGGCATCACCCTGCATCTGGGCAAGAAGGTGGTGGAAGTCGATCGCAGCCGCCGCATCGTGCGTGCAGAGGACGGCACCGAGGCCGCCTACGATCGCCTGCTGCTGGCCACCGGCTCCAACCCCTTCATCCTGCCGGTGCCGGGCAGGGATCTCGATGGCGTGATCGCCTACCGCGACATCGCCGACACCAACGCGATGATCGAGGCGGCTGCGAAGTACCGGCATGCCGTGGTGATCGGCGGCGGCCTGCTGGGCCTGGAGGCGGCCAACGGCCTGATGCTGCGCGGCATGCAGGTCAGCGTGGTGCACATCGCGCCCTGGCTGATGGAGCGTCAGCTCGATGAGGTGGCCGGCAAAATGCTCCAGAAGTCGCTGGAGGAGCGGGGGTTGAAGTTCCTGATCGGTGCCCAGACCCAGGCCCTGATCGGCGGCCCCGACGGGCGCGTCATGGCCGTGCAGTTCAAGGACGGCTCGGAGGTGCCGGCCGACCTCGTGGTCATGGCCGCAGGCATCCGACCCAACACCGAACTGGCCGAGCGGATCGGCCTGCACTGCCACCGCGGCATCGTCGTCAGCGACACGATGCAAACCGTCACCGACCCGCGCATCTACGCAGTGGGCGAATGCGCCTCGCATCGCGGCGTCGCCTATGGTCTGGTGGCCCCGCTGTTCGAGCAGGCCAAGGTGTGCGCCACCCATTTGGCGCAGTTCGGTATCGGACGCTACCTTGGCTCGCAGGTCTCGACCAAGCTCAAGGTTACCGGTATCGATCTGTTTTCGGCCGGCGACTTCATGGGCGGCGAGGGCACGGAAGAGATCGTGCTGCACGACCCCTATGGCGGGGTCTATAAAAAGCTCGTGCTCAAGGATGACCGGCTCGTGGGTGCCTGCTTGTATGGGGACACGGTGGATGGCGCCTGGTACTTCAAGCTGCTGCGCGAGGGGCGGCCCGTCCACGACATCCGCGACCGGCTGATGTTCGGCGAATCGAACATCGGCGACACCGGCCACGAAGGCCACAACAAGGCCGCAGCCATGGCCGACAGCGACGAGGTCTGCGGCTGCAACGGTGTGACCAAGGGCACTATCTGCAAGGCCATCAAGGACAAGGGCCTGTTCACGCTAGAGGAGGTGCGCAAGCACACCAAGGCCAGCGCCTCCTGCGGCTCGTGCACCGGGCTGGTGGAGCAGCTGCTGATGTTCGTTGCCGGCGGTGACTATTCGGCGACGCCCAAGCAGAAGGCGATGTGCGGCTGCACCGACTACAGCCATGAGGAGGTGCGCCAAGCCATCCGCACGCCGCTGGCCGATGGCCGCAAGTTGCTCACCATCGACGCGGTGATGCGCCACCTGAACTGGCGCACGCCCAACGGCTGCGCCACCTGCCGACCGGCGTTGAACTACTACCTGATCTCCACCTGGCCGAAGGAGGCGCAGGACGACCCGCAGTCGCGCTTCATCAACGAGCGCAGCCACGCCAACATCCAAAAGGACGGCACCTACTCAGTGGTGCCGCGCATGTGGGGCGGCGAGACCTCGGCCGACGAGCTGCGCCGCATCGCCGACGTGGTGGACAAATACCAGATCCCCACCGTCAAGGTCACGGGCGGCCAGCGCATCGACCTGCTGGGCGTGAAAAAGGAAGACCTCGTCCACGTTTGGCGCGATCTCGGTATGCCCTCGGGCCATGCATATGCCAAGGCGCTGCGCACGGTCAAGACCTGCGTGGGCAGCGAATGGTGCCGCTTCGGCACCCAGGACAGTACCCAAATGGGCAAGGACCTGGAGCGCGCGCTGTGGCGCATGTACGCCCCGCACAAGGTCAAGCTCGCCGTCAGCGGCTGCCCGCGCAACTGCGCCGAGGCGGGCATCAAGGACGTGGGCGTGATTGGCGTTGACTCGGGCTGGGAGATCTACATCGCCGGAAACGGCGGCATCAAGACGGAGGTGGCGCAGTTCTTGGTCAAGGTGCGCACGCCCAGTGAGGTGCTGGAGTACGCCGGGGCGTTCTTGCAGCTCTACCGGCTCGAAGGCTGGTATCTGGAGCGCACGGTGCACTTCGTGCAGCGCGTCGGCGTGGATTACGTCAAGCGTCGCATCGTGGACGATGCCACAGGCCGCAAAGAGCTTTGGGCGCAGCTGCAATATGCGCTGGACGGCGAACCCGATCCCTGGTTCGAGTTCGAAAAGGCGCGAGTCGATCTGCGGCAGTTTGAGCCGTTGAGCGCGTGATGCCGAAAAGGAGCGCTTCCATGACCGAATGGAAACCTGTCTGTCGTATCGAGGACATCCCGCGCCTGGGGGCGCGCCGTGTGCAAAGGGCCGTGGGCGGTGCGGTGGCGGTCTTTCGCACCGCCGATGATCAAGTGTTTGCGTTGCTCGATCGCTGCCCGCACCGGGGTGGGCCGCTGAGCCAGGGAATCGTTTTCGGTACCCATGTGGCCTGCCCGCTGCACAACTGGACGATCGGTTTGGCTGATGGCTGTGCGGTTGCGCCCGACGAGGGATCGACCCCTGTGTTCCAAGTGCGTGTGGAAGATGGGCGGGTTTTTCTGGACGCCGGCGAACTGGCCTCACTGGGGCTCGAACCGTCGGCGGCGGCGGCCAGTTCCCGATGCGATTGCCCAGAGGCGTTGCAGCCATGACGCAAACCCGCTCGACCTGTCCCTATTGCGGGGTTGGCTGCGGCGTGATCATCGAGTCCGACGGCGGTCGCATCACCGGCGTGCGCGGCGACCCTGAGCATCCGGCCAACCATGGCCGCCTGTGTACCAAGGGCAGCACGCTGCACCTGACGGCCGATCCGGCGGTGGCCGCCGCCACGCGGCTGCTCTACCCGATGCGCCGCGCGGTGCGGGGTCAGCCGCCGCAGCGCATTGACTGGGAGACAGCGCTGGACGAAGCGGCCACCCGCTTTGGCGACATCGTCGATCGCCACGGCCCCGATGCCGTGGGCTTCTACATCTCGGGGCAGCTCCTCACCGAGGACTACTACGTCTTCAACAAGCTGGCCAAGGGCCTGATCGGCACCAACAACATCGACACCAACTCGCGTCTGTGCATGAGCAGTGCGGTGGCGGCCTACAAGCTCACACTGGGCGCCGATGCGCCGCCCAACTGCTACGAAGACGTCGACCATGCCGAGGTGATCTTCATCGCGGGCTCCAACACCGCCTACGCCCACCCCATCCTGTTCCGGCGCATCGAGGACGCCAAGCGCGCCAACCCCCATCTCAAACTGATCGTCGCCGACCCGCGCCGCACGGAAACGGCCGAAGTCGCTGATCTGCATTTGCCGCTGCAACCCGGCACCGACGTGGCGCTGTTTCACGCGATGTTGCATGTGCTCATCTGGGAGGGTCTGATCGACCCTGCCTTCATCGCCGCCCACACCGACGGCTTCGAGGCATTGAAGAAGCGCGTGGCCGAGTTCACGCCGGGGGCGGTGGCCACGCTGTGTGGGCTGCCGGCCGAGGCGATCGTGCAGGCGGCGCGCTGGTTTGGTCAATCGCGAGCGACGTTGTCCCTCTACTGCCAGGGCCTGAACCAGAGCAGCAGCGGCACCGCCAAGAACGCCGCCCTCATCAACCTTCACCTGGCCACTGGCCAGATCGGCCGCCCCGGGGCCGGGCCCTTCTCGCTCACCGGCCAGCCCAACGCCATGGGCGGCCGCGAGGTCGGCGGCCTGGCCAATCTGCTGTCGGCGCACCGCGACCTGTCCAACCCGCAGCACCGTGCCGAAGTCGCCCGCCTGTGGGGAGTGGCCGACGTGCCGGCCACGCCGGGCAAGACAGCCGTCGAAATGTTCGAGGCCGCCGCCCGCGGCGAGATCAAGGCGCTGTGGATCGCTTGCACCAATCCGGCGCAGTCCCTGCCCGACCAGGCCACCGTGCGTGCGGCACTGAAGCGCTGCGAGTTCGTCGTGGTGCAGGAAGCCTTTGCCACCACGGCCACCTGCGCCTACGCGGATCTGCTGCTGCCTGCCAGCACCTGGGGCGAAAAAGAAGGCACCGTCACCAACAGCGAGCGCCGCATCAGCCGCGTGCGCTCCGCCGTGGCGCCGCCCGGCGAGGCCCGTGCCGACTGGCGCATCGCGGTCGAGTTCGCACACCGGCTCGAAGCCCGCTGGAGCGCGCGCCGCAACGGCCAGGCCACGCTCTTTCCCTACGACACTCCCGAAGCCATCTGGAACGAGCACCGCGAATCCACCCGCGGGCGCGACCTGGACATCACCGGCCTGAGCTATGCGCGGCTGGAGCACGAGGGCCCGCAGCACTGGCCCTGCCCCGAGGGCCAGGCCCCGCGCGCGCGGCTGTACGAGGACGGGCGTTTCCCCACGCCCGATGGGCGTGCGCGCTTTGCCGACGTGCCCTACACCCCCCTGGCCGAGCCGCGCGATGCCCGCTACCCTTTCAGCCTGACCACCGGCCGGCTGCGCGACCACTGGCACGGCATGAGCCGCACCGGCCTGCTCGGGCGGCTGTTCGGTCATGTGAGCGAGCCCGCCGTGCAACTGCACCCGCAGGACATGGCGCGGCGTGGCCTGAAGGACGGCGACCTCGTCCATCTCACGTCCCGGCGCGGCTCCATCGTGCTGCCGGTCCAAGGCAGCGAGCAGGTGGGCCTGTCCCAGGCCTTCCTGGCCATGCACTGGGGCGAGGAGTTCCTCTCCGGTGCCAGCAGCACCGGCGAGCGCCTGGCCGGCGTCAATGCCCTGACCACCCCCGCCTTCTGCCCGACATCCAAGCAGCCCGAACTCAAGCACGCGGCCGTCAAGGTGCTCAAGGCCGAACTGCCGTGGACCCTGCTCGCGGCCGCCTGGCTGCCGGTGGGCCAGGCCCATCGCGCCATCGCGGCCCTGCGCGAGCTGATGCCACGCTTCGCCTACGCCAGTTGCGTGCCTTTCGGGCGCGAGCCCAGCGAGCGCGGCGTGCTGGGGGTGCTCTTTCGGGCGGCCGCCGTCGAGCCCCCCGGCGACGAGTGGCTCGCGCACATCGAGGAGGAGCTCGGCCTGGCCGGCGCCGAGGTGCTGCGCTACGCCGACCGCCGCCGGGGCCAGCGCCGTGCGATGCGCCTGGTGCCCCGCGGGGACGGCCGCCAGGACGCCCGGCTCGAAGCCTTCGTGCTGGCCGGCGACACCCGCGCCGAATCCTGGGTACGCGCCCTGCTGCAAGACGAAGGGCCCGCCCAGGCCTATGGCCGCGCCCTGCTCGCGCCCGGCGCCAAGCCGCCGGCAACGCTGGCCCCGCGCAGCCGCCAGGTCTGCACCTGCCTGAACGTCACGGAAGGCGAGATCCTCGCCACCCTGGCGCAATGCCAGGGCAGCGCCGAAGACCGCCTGGCCCGTCTGCAGGCCGAACGGCGCTGCGGCACCCAGTGCGGCTCCTGCGTGCCCGAACTGCGCCGGCTGGTGCGCACCAGCCTGCAGGCCGCGTGACAATGGGGCCCCTGCCTGGATCGGACACCCGACGCACGACCTCATGAGCATCGCCCCCTACATCAAGGAGATCGGCCGCGGCAAGGAAGGCGCCCGCTCGCTGAACCGCGAGCAGGCCCACGATCTGATGTGCCAGGTCCTCGACGGCCGGGTCAGCGACCTCGAGCTCGGCGCCTTTGCCATCGCGATGCGCATCAAGGGCGAATCGGTCGAGGAGCTGGCCGGCTTCTTGCAGGCCACACGAGACCGCTGCCTGCCCATCGCCCCCGGCCGCCCCCTGGTCGTGCTGCCGTCCTACAACGGCGCGCGCAAGCTGCCCAACCTCACCGCGCTGCTGGCACTGATGCTGTCGCGCGCGGGTGTGGCCGTGCTGGTGCATGGCATGCCCGACGACCCGGGCCGCGTCACCACCGCCGAGATCTTCAGCCACCTCGGCCTGGCGCCGGCCGAAACCCCCGGCGATCTGCAGCAACGCTGGGCCCGTGGCGAGCCTGCCTACATCCGCACCGGGCATCTGTGCCCGCCGCTGGCGCGATTGCTCGACGTGCGCTGGGTCATCGGCCTGCGCAATCCCGGTCACACCGTGGCCAAGCTGCTCGACCCGGGCGAAGGCCTGCGTGTCGTGAACTACACCCACCCCGAGTACGGGGCCTTGCTGACGCAGTTCCTGCAGGCCACCGCCGCCCACGCGATGCTGCTGCGGGGCACCGAAGGCGAGCCCTTCGCCGACCCGCGCCGCACACCGCGCATGGACGTCTTTCTGTCCGGGCGGCGTCTCAGTGCATGGTCGGTGCCGGCGAAAGACGGGGTGCTGGACAGTATTCCCCCTTTGCCCGCAAGCCGCGATGCGCGTGCCACGGCGGCGTATATCCAAGACGTCCTCGATGGGCGTATGCCCGCACCGGATCCGCTGAGGCAGCAGGTGTGGGCGCTGCAACGGGCGGTGCAGTCGTTTTGTCAACCCGAGGAGTCAGGCCATGCAGCCACACACAGTCCATGAGAAGCCGACAGTCTTTCTGGTGGGGGCGGGTCCGGGCGACCCGGAGTTGCTCACGGTCAAAGCGGTCAAGGCGATCGCACAGGCCACGGTGTTGTTGGTCGATGACTTGGTGGGCCGGGGTGTGCTGGCATACGCTCAACCCGGAGCGCGCCAGATTTATGTCGGCAAGCGTGGCGGATGTGCGTCCACGCCGCAGCACTTCATCGAGCAGCTGATGATCCGTGAGGCGCGCCGCGGAGAGCGCGTCGTTCGCCTCAAGGGAGGCGATCCGTTTATCTTCGGCCGCGGCGGCGAGGAGGCGGAGCGCTTGCGTGCTGCAGGGCTGCAGGTCGAGGTCGTCAGTGGCATCACGGCGGGCTTGGCTGCGACGACCAGCCTTGGCGTGCCCTGGACGCATCGCGCCCATGCGCACGGTGTGGTGTTGGTCACGGGACATGCGCACCCAGGCAGTTCGGGGCCGGATTGGCGTTCGTTGGCGAAAACCTGCGTGTCAGCCCGCTTGACGTTGGTGATTTACATGGGAGTGGCGTTGGCGCGCTGCTTACAAGAGGAGCTGTTGGCCGGGGGCTTGCCCGCCGACACACCGGTTGGCGTGATACAACACGCCTCGTTGCCCCAGCAGCGCCACGTCGTGACCACACTCGACGCCCTGGCCCTGGCGATCGAGCGCGAGTGCCTGGGCAGCCCGGCCGTGATCATTGTGGGCGACGTGTTGCGTGGCTTGCCGACCGCCCAATCCTGCCTATCCGAGAAAGGCCAAGCCCTGGCATAGCACGCTTGCGCAAAAAAAGAACCCCGACCTAAAGGGCCGGGGTTGCAAGCCTTATGCTGTCACACACAAAGGCACCCGCTCAGGGAGGAAAAGCGGGGAGCCGCAAACGGCTCAAGCGAAACTTTACCACAAACTGACGAGCTGGGTGTTCGGAAAGTCGCAAAAAAGTGACAGCGCCTCTCAGGTCTCGTCGTTTTGAGCAGTTTTGCGGTTTCTGGGCTGCAGGTCGAAGCGCAGCAACCGGCACTCGATCGGCCCGTTGAACAGCGGCACGCGCCGGCTGGCCTGCAGGCGCAGCCGGCGTGGCAGTTCGCGGTCGGGCGTGAGCACCCAGGCGGTCCAGCCGCCGAAGTGGGTCTTCCAGTGCGCGGCCAGCCGCTCGTAGAAGACGTCCGCTCCCAAGCCGCCGACCACGCCGGCGGCTTCTATGCGTTCTCCATACGGGGGATTGAGCAACAGCACGCCAGGCCACGGGCTAGGGGGCAGGCGTTGCAGGGCGTCGCCGCCGCGGAACTCGACCGCTGCGCCGACACCGGCACGTTCGGCATTGCGGCGGGCGAAATCGACCATGCGGAAGGAGACGTCGCTGCCGTAGGCGATGGCCGGTCCGCCGGTGGGCCAGCGCCGCTCGGCGGCGCGCGCCTGCTCGCGCAGCGCGGCCCAGCGCGCCGCGTCGTGTGGCAGCAGCCGCTCGAAGGCGAAGCGCCGCTGACGCCCCGGTGCCTGCCGCAGCGCGATCTGCGCGGCCTCGATGACCAGCGTGCCGCTGCCGCAGCAGGGGTCGAACAGCGGCACCGGCGCGCCGTCGGCGTCGGTGCCGGTCCACCCGGTGGCGGCAATCATCGCGGCCGCCAGCGTCTCTTTCAGCGGCGCGTCGCCCTTGTCGGTGCGCCAGCCGCGCTTGAACAATGGCTCGCCGCTGGTGTCGAGCGACAGCGTCAACGTGTCGGCGCTCAGGTGGGCATACACGCGCACATCGGGTTGGGCCGTGTCGACGCTGGGGCGCGCGCCGCGGCGTGCGCGCAGGCGGTCGCAGACGGCGTCCTTGATGCGCAGCCCCGCAAAGTGCAGGCTGCGCAGCGGACTGCGCTGGGCTGTGACTTCGACCTTGATCGTATGCCGTGGCGTGAACCAGTCTTCCCAGGCGATTTCGGCAGCCGCGCCGTAGAGGTCGTCTTCGCTGCGGTACGGGCCCTCCCATAGGCGCAGCAGCACGCGCTGGGCGATGCGGCTGTGCAGGTTCAGGCGCAGCACGGTATCCCAGTCGCCGCGCAGGCCGACACCCGCGCGGCCCAAGGTCAAGGCGTGGTCGGGCACGGCGCACAGGCGCTGCACTTCGGTGGCCAAAAACGGGGGACAGCCGCCCGCGCAGGGCAGAAAGAGGTCGACGGTGGACATGGTCAGGCGTGGCGGGTCTTGCGCAGGGTGGCCGTGGGGATGCGCAGCGCCTCGCGGTATTTGGCGACGGTGCGGCGCGCGCACTCGATGCCCTGTTCGCGCAGCAAGTCGGCGATCTGGCCGTCGCTGAGCGGCTGGCGGGGATCTTCGGCGGCGATGAGTTGTTTGATGAGGGCGCGCACGGCGGTGCTGGAGGCGTTGCCGCCGGCGTCCGTGGCCAAGCTGGAGCCAAAAAAATATTTCAGCTCGTAAGTGCCGAAAGGGGTGGCCATGTACTTGGCGTTGGTGACGCGGCTGATGGTCGATTCGTGCAGGCCCAGCTCGTCGGCGATGTCACGCAGCACCAATGGTCGCATGCCGACCTCCCCGTGCAGAAAAAAGTTGCGCTGTCGCTCGACGATGGCGCGCGCCACGCGCAGGATGGTGTCGAAGCGCTGCTGCAGGTTTTTGATGAACCAGCGCGCTTCTTGCAACCGTTGTTGCAGATCGCCACTGCGGTGCTGGCGCAGGGCCTGGGCATAGATATCGGTCACGCGCAGGCGCGGAAGCACCGCGGGGTTGAGTTGGACGTCGAACTGCGTGCCGCGCACGGTGACGATCACATCGGGGACGATCACTTGCCGTTCGGCGTCGGCGAAGCGGCGCCCGGGCTTGGGTTCAAGGCGCGACAGCAGCGCAAGCGCCGCGCGCACGGTTTCCTCGTCCAGCCCGGTTGCCTGGCCCAGCCGCCGCACGTCGCGGCGCGCGATCCACTCCAGCGGCTGCCCGCACAGCGCGTCGGCCGCGCGGGCCGTGGGGGTGTTGGGCAGTTCGCCGATTTGCAAGCGTAGGCACTCGGCCAGGTCGCGCGCGCCCACGCCCGCGGGCTCCATGTGCTGCAGCCAGCCGAGGGCGCGGCGCAGCAGCGAGGCGATCTCGTCGCGCCGCTCGGCATCGACCGACTCGCCGGCGGCCTGGCACTGCTGGCACAAAGCGTCCGTCAGCTGCTCGAGCGAATCGGGCAAATAGCCGTCGTCGTCGAGCGACTCGATCAAAAAAAACAGCGCGGCGCGTTCGTCGTCGCTGAGGTGCAGTGCCAGGGCTTGCCGGTGCAGGTGGTCGGCCAGCCGCTCGGGCGGATGGGCCAGTTGACGGGTGAGCTGCCGCTCGTCGTCGTCGCCGTCTGCGCCGCGCTCGACGCCGGGACCTTCCCAACACCACTCCGCCGGTGACTCGTCGGCAGTGGGCCCATCGTCGGCCGCCCAGCCCCCGGCGTCTTCGTCCAGTCGAGCCCCCCACTCGGTCTGCGCCAGCGCCGCCTCGCCGTCGAAGACGGCCATGGTATCGGGCGGCTCTGCATCGTCGATCTCGGGGGGCGACGTCGCCGTGTCCGTCACCGCCTCGGGGCTGGGGTCGGTGTCTTCTTCCGCACGTTCGAGAAAAGGGTTGTCGGCCAGCGCCTGTTCGATCTCCTGCGCCAGCTCCAGCGTCGACAGCTGCAGCAGCCGGATCGATTGCTGCAGTTGCGGTGTCAGGTTCAGGTGCTGCGCGGTGCGCAGCGTCAGGCCCGCTTTCATGGCACGCTACAGGCGGAAATGCTCGCCGAGGTAGACGCGGCGTACCTCGGCGTCATCCACGATGTCGGCGGGCGTGCCGTGTGCGAGCACCCGACCCTCGCTGATGATGTAGGCGTGGTCGCAGATGCCCAGCGTCTCGCGCACATTGTGGTCGGTGATCAGCACCCCGATGCCGCGTGCCTTAAGAAACCCGATGATGCGCTGGATCTCGATGACGGCGATCGGATCGACACCCGCGAACGGCTCATCGAGCAGGATGAAGCGCGGGTTGGTGGCCAGCGTGCGCGCGATCTCGACGCGGCGCCGCTCGCCGCCCGACAGCGCGGGCGCCGGCGCATCGCGTAGGTGGTCGACGTGCAGCTCTTGCAGCAGGCGATCGAGTCGCTCGCGCAGCACCGGTTCGGCCAGGGGACGGCCGGCTTCGTCGTGTTGCAGCTCCAGCACCGCGCGCACGTTTTGCTCGACCGTGAGTTTGCGAAAGATCGATGCCTCCTGCGGCAGGTAGCCCAACCCCAGGCGCGCGCGCCGGTGGATGGGCAAGTTTTCTGCCGCTTGGTCGTCGATCCACAGCCGCCCGGCATCGGCACGCACCAGGCCGACGATCATGTAAAACGACGTGGTTTTGCCCGCCCCGTTGGGGCCCAGCAATCCCACCACCTCGCCCCCGCGCACCTGCAGCGACACATCGTGCACCACGGTGCGGCGGCCGTAGCGCTTGTGCAGCCCTTGCGCGCGCAGGCAGCGCGCGTTTGGCGCCGATTCGCTCACGGGCGGCGCTCCAGGCGGTCGCTGGGGGCCAGCGCCGGGGGGGGCAGGTCCGGCGCGGGCTGCGTGGCGGCCGGGTCGGCCTTGGACGGGGTGAGCAGCGCCCGCACTCGAGCGCCTGCGCTGGCACCCGCGCGATCGCCATCGACCGAGAAGGTCTGCGCCCGATTGTCATAGACGATGACGGCGCCGCTCGCCCGGTCGGTCAGCACCGTGCCACGGTAGCGGCGCAGCTCGGCCTGGCCGCGCAACGTCACCCGATCGGCCTGCCCATCGTAGTCGATGCGCTCGGCCTCGCCCTCGATGTACTCGTCGAGCCCGTCGCGCTTTTGTCGATAAAACGCACGCTGTGTTGCGTCACCGGTGACGGTGCCGAACTGGTGGCCTTGCGCGTCCTGCCGCACCTCCAGCCGCTGGCCGCGGATGCGGATCGTGCCTTTGGTCACGACCACGCGTCCGGTGAACACGCTGGTCTGCCGGGCTTCGTCGTAGCGCAGGGCGTCGGCTTCGACGTTCATCGGCGCGTCGCGATCGGCACGTTCGGCGTGGGCCAGCACGGGCAGGCCCATGACGGCGGCGGTGAACAAAGCGGCGGTCAACCGCAGGGGTCGAATGGCAGCGGGCACGGATTTTGCTCCTTGCGGTGCGCCGATTGTGCCACGATTGCCCGCGCCCGCCACCCCGGGGGGCCAAGTGGCGTCAGGCCTGTCGCACGCGCGCGATCAGGGCGTCGGCCACCACCAGCGTGCGCGCCGCCTGCCCGGGGACGAGGAAGCGCCCGGCGATCCCCAGCGACGGCGTGGCGTCGACCTCGTAGGCGTCTTGCAGCTGCAGCGCGCGCTTGACCTTGCCGCTGACGCCAAACGACTGATACGTCTGCGTAAAGGTCTGACGATCCAGCCCCTGCTTGGCGGCCCAGGCCGCGACCGCGTCGAGCGAGTTGAAACGCTCGCGCTCCTCGTGCACGGCCTTGAAGGCTTTTTCGTGCAGGTCGCCCAGGCGGCCCATGGCCTCCAGCGTGTAATACAGCCGCTGCATGGGCTCGAACGCCGCGTTGAACCCGACAGGCACGCGCCGCACCACGACTTCCTTGGGCAGCTTGCGCATCCACTCGGTCATCAGCGGCTCGAAGCGGTAACAGTGGATGCAGCTGTAGGCGAAGAATTCGAGCACCTCGACCTGGCCGGGGCCGGTGTCCACCGGTGCCGGTTTGGACAGGCGGCGATAGTCCGTGCCCTCGCGCAGGTTGGCCTGTGCCAACGCGGCGGGCAGGGTAGTGGTGGCGGCTAGGCCGACGAGGCAAGCGTGAAACTGACGGCGGTGCATGGTGAGTGGCCCGTAGGGTGACGAACGAAAGTGACGACCAACGACTCCGATGCGGCGTGGGGTGCGCAGGTTCCCAACGGAGGTCAGCGCTGCACGCGCACGAGCGCCGTTTCGATCTGCTGGCCGCGCAGGCGTTCTTGCATCAGCTCGGCGTCGACCTTGTTGTCGAACGGCCCCAGCCGCACGCGGTACACGCGTTGCCCGGCCTGCTCGCGTTCGCTGACCTTGGCGCTAAACCCCTGCAGCGCCAGCCGCGCGCGTTGGGCTTCGGCCTCTTCGGCCTGGCGAAACGCGCCCACTTGCACGTAGTACTGGAACGGGTCGGCTGCGGCGGGCTGGTTCTCGCTGCCTGGGCTGGCGGGGGCGGTGGGCGTGGCACGCTGGCGGATCAGCTCGGCGATGGGGTCGCCTGCCGGGGCTTTGCCCTCCCCGGCAGGTGCGGGCGCGCTCGCGGCGGTGTCGGGTGCGGCCGCGGGTGCCTCGGCCGCGGGGGCAGCGGCAGGGGGTGCCGTGCGCGACAGCCCGGCGTTCGGGTTCCAATGGCGCAGCCGCTCGGCTTCGGTCTCGGGCTGCATCGGTTTGCGCTGCACCCCGCGATCCACCAGCGGGATAGGCACTTTGGTGACGTACACCGCCACGGCCAGCGCCGCACCGATGCCGACCAGCAGCCCCAGCACGAAGCCAAGTAACGTGCCCCCAGACTGCGGGGCTGCGGCGAGAGAACGAGATCGGATACGGGTCGTCGCCATGGATGGGCACTCCGAAAGACGCACGCCGCTCACATCGAGGTCGGCGCGCTCACGCCGAGCACGCGCAGCCCGCTGCGCAGCACCTGGGCGGTGGCGGCCACCAGCGCCAGCCGCGCCAGCCGCACCGCTTCATCGTCGACCAGGATACGCTCCGCATCGTAATAGCTGTGATAGGCCGACGCCAGCTCACGCAGGTAGAACGTGACGTCGTGCGGCGCGAAATCGGCAGCCGCCGCGCGCAGCACGTCCGGGAAGCGAGCCAGTTGCAGCATCAGCGCCTGCGCGGCCGGGGTATCGAGCGGCGTTAGATCGGCGTCGCGCAGCCGCGCCGGGTCGCCGCCCCATTGCGCCAGCACCGAGCAGATGCGCGCGTGCGCGTACTGCACGTAGTACACGGGGTTGTCGTTGTTTTGCTGGATCGCCAGATCCACATCGAAGGTGTACTCGGTGTCGGGCTTGCGCGACAGCAAAAAGAACCGCACCGCGTCCTTGCTCGTCCACTCGATCAGGTCGCGCAGCGTGACGTAGCTGCCCGCGCGCTTGGAGATCTTGACCTCTTGCCCGCCGCGCACCACGCGCACCATGGTGTGCAGCACGTAGTCGGGGTAGCCCTTCGGGATACCCAACCCCACCGCCTGCAGTCCGGCGCGCACGCGCGCGATGGTGCCGTGGTGGTCCGTGCCCTGGATGTTGATGACCTTGGTAAAGCCGCGTTCCCACTTGGTGATGTGGTAGGCCACGTCCGGCACGAAGTAGGTGTAGGTGCCGTCGGACTTGCGCATCACGCGGTCTTTGTCGTCGCCGTACTCGGTCGTGCGCAGCCACAGCGCGCCGTCTTTTTCGTAGGTTTTGCCGGCGTCGATCAGGCGTTGCACGGTTTGGGCGACGCGCCCCGAGCTGTACAGGCTCGACTCGAGGTAGAACTGGTCGAAGCGCACGTCGAATGCGCGCAGGTCCAAGTCCTGCTCGCGGCGCAAATAAGCCACGGCAAACTGGCGGATGCCGTCCAGGTCTTCGACGTCGCCGCTGGCGGTCACGGTGCGGTCATCGGCTTCGACGGTTTTGCGCGCCAGAAAGTCGTCCGCGATGTCCTGGATGTAGTCACCGTTGTAGGCGGCCTCGGGCCAGCCCGCATCGCCGGGTTTGAGGCCGCGCGCGCGCAGCTGCACCGAGCGCGCCAGTGTCTCGATCTGCACGCCGGCGTCGTTGTAGTAGAACTCGCGGTGCACCTGCCAACCCTGGGTCTCGAACAGGTTGCAGATCGCGTCGCCCAGCGCGGCCTGGCGGCCGTGGCCGACGTGCAGGGGGCCGGTCGGGTTGGCGCTGACGAATTCGACCAGCACGCGCTGCCCGTGGGGCGGCTGGTGGCCGTAGCGGTCGCCCGCCTCGAGCACCTCGCGCACCACGGTCTGCTTGGCGGCCGGGCGCAAGCGCAGGTTGATGAAGCCTGGGCCCGCAATCTCGAGTGCCGCCACCCAGCGCTGAAACGCCGGCTGGGCTTGCAGTCGCTCGACCAGCGTCTGCGCAATCGCGCGCGGGTTTTGGCCCAGGGGTTTGGCCAGTTGCAGCGCGGCCGTGATGGCCAGATCGCCGTGGGCGGCTGCTTTGGGCTGTTCGAAGGCGGCACGGTCGGCGGCGCCGGCGTGCAGCGCCTCCAGCTCGGCGGCCAGCGCGCCGAGCAGCTCGGTCTTGACGGTTTGCATGGGGCCAAATTGTAGGCGGCGGTGCGGGCGGCGGCTGACGCCTCAGCGCCGTGCCCTGCGCTGCGCCGCCAGCACGCACAGCAGGTCGCACGCGACGTGCGCCGCCGCCAGCGCGGTGATGTCGGCATGGTCGTAGGGCGGCGAGACCTCGACCACGTCCATGCCGATCAGGTGCAGCGGCACCAGCCCGCGCACGATGTGCAGCGCCTGCGCGCTGCTCAAGCCGCCCGCGACCGGCGTGCCGGTGCCGGGCGCGTGCGCCGGATCCAGGCAGTCGATGTCGAATGTCAGGTACGCCGGGCGATCCCCGACGATGCGCAGCACCTGCTGCAGCGCCCAGTCGGCACCGCGCGCATGCACCGTGGGCGCATCGAGCACGTGCACGCCCATGAAGTCGTCGTTCCAGGTACGAATGCCGACCTGAACCGAGTGCGCGGGGTCGATCAGGCCCTCGCGCACGGCCTTGTAAAACATCGTGCCGTGGTTGAGCGACTCGGGGCTGTCGTCCGGCCAGGTGTCGCAGTGCGCGTCAAAGTGGATGAGCGCCAGCGGTGCACCGAACCGCTCGGCGTGCGCTTGCAGCAGCGGGTAGGTGATGTAGTGGTCACCGCCAAAGGTGAGCATGCGCGCGCCGCTGGCCAGGATGCGGCGCGCATGGTCGCGGATCGCGCCTGGTATCGTGAGCGGGTTGTGGGGGTCGAGCCAGCAGTCGCCAGCGTCCACCACTGCCAATGTCTCGAAGGGGTCGAACCCCCAGGGAAACGGCTTGAGTTCGGCCAGCTGCACGCTGGCGGCGCGGATGGCGGCGGGCCCCAGGCGTGCGCCAGGCCGATAGGTGGTGGCGATGTCCAGCGGCACGCCGCTGACGACGATGTCCGCGCCCGTCAGGTCGCGCGTGTACGTGCGGCGCAGAAAGCTCAGCACGCCGGCGTAGGTCATCTCGGGCCAGCTGCCGTGCAGCGTGGGGCGGCGCATGGCACCATCGCCAGCGGGCGGGGCCTCGGGGATCGGTTGACTCATGGCGCGATGGTGGCAGGGCCGACCGGTGGTGACGCGTGATGTCGTCAGGTGGGCGACGGCGTCCAGGCGTGTGCGCGCAGGTCGTCCAGTGACACGAAGGCCAGCGCCCGCTCATGGCAGCTCTCCAGGATCACTGGCGGTGCCACGCCGGCGTCCAGCGCCTCTTTCCAGCGCAGCGCGCACAGGCACCAGCGGTCTCCCGGTTTGAGGCCAGGGAAGCGCCACTCGGGCCTCGGCGTGACGAGGTCGTTGCCGCGCTGTAGCGAAAACGCCAGGAACTCCGCGGTCACCTTGGCGCAGATGACGTGCGAGCCGACGTCGTGGGCGGCGGTGTGGCAACAGCCGTCGCGGAAATAGCCGGTCAGCGGGTCGTAGGAGCAGGCGCGCAGCGGCCCTCCCAGCACATTGCGAGCGGTCGGTTCCATGGTCGGTGCGTCGTCGATGAGACAAGCCTGCACTGTAGCGCGGTGGCATCAACCTTGTGTCTCATGGGGCGCGGGCAGTGGCAGCAGCGCCGCGCGCGCCGCGTCACGGATTGCACGGGTGAGCCGCTGCGCGGTGGGGGGCTCGCGCTCCCAGTGCTGCCAGTAAAGCGCCACGTCCACCACCGCGTCGGGGATGACCTCCTCCAGCGGGGGTTTACCCGTGCGTTGGGCCAAGTGCAGTTCGGGCACCATGCCCCAGCCCAGGCCCAGCTCGATGGCGCGCTCGAAGGCGTCCACCGCTGGCGTGAAGTGGCGGGGGTAGCGTGCCTGCCGCAGCCCGAAGTGGCGCTCCAGCCACACGTCCTGCAGCGCGTCTTTGCGGTTGAAGATGACGGCGGGCAGCGCCAGCAGCCGGTGCGGCGTCAACCGCCCTTGCGGCGTGCGGGCGCGCGCGACCACCGCCGGTGCGGCGACACAGCGGTAGCGCATGATGCCCAGCGGTTCGGCGACGCAGCCGCGCATGGGGTCGGCGCGTGTGGTCACGCAGCCGATGACGGTGCCGTTTTTGAGCAGCTCGTGCGTGTGGTCCTGGTCGTCGATGGTCAGATCGAGCAACAGACGCTGGCGCGCCAGTAGATCGGCCACGCCGGGCAGGAACCACGCGGCTGCCGAGTCGGCGTTGATCGCCACCGGCACGCTTTGCCAGCGCTGGTCGTCGCTGCCGCGCAGCCGCTCCAGCAAGTCGGCCTCCATCAGCTGCACCTGCTTGACGTGCGCCAGCAACGCCTGGCCAGCCGGGGTGGCGCGCACTTGTTTGCCGCGCACCACCAACCGCTGGCCCAGCTGCGTCTCCAGCGCGCGCACGCGCAGCGACACCGCCGCCACCGTCAGGGCCAGGGCCTTGGCCGCTGCGGAAAAACTGCCGTGTTCGACCACGGCGGATAGGGCTTGCAGTTGGCGGGCGTCGAGCATCTTTTCCACGCTATGGAGAAAGACACTGGTGTGGCCCGTGGCACAACAGCTGGGGGAAGGCTAACATGAATCAGATGCGAGACGAACTGCGGGGTGAATTCATTTGCCGTAGCGGAGTTGAATCGTCAGCGATGGGCTAGGGCGACCGAGGCGATTTTGCCCTAACCCTTACCCGGGCGACTCGTCGTGCACGGGGCTACCGATCAACGGCAGCCCACTGTGGTCTTTCAGTCCGACGCCCGTGGTCT
Source organism: Tepidimonas sp. HKU77 (assembly GCF_049728535.1). Lineage (NCBI taxonomy): Bacteria > Pseudomonadati > Pseudomonadota > Betaproteobacteria > Burkholderiales > Tepidimonas > Tepidimonas sp. HKU77. The sequence continues at coordinate 1,305,465 of NZ_CP187300.1, forward strand.
GCAGCCGCAAAGCCTCCCGCGCCAGCCAAACGAGACGACGCGCTGCGGTGACGACATCTTGGCCGCCGGGGCGTATGTTCGAAATACAGTTGCGCTGCGCATCGGTGCAGCCCACGCGTGGCCGAAGGGTGAGGTAGATTCCAACGCTGTCGGGCGAGCTCAGACCAGGACGTTCACCGATGATCATCGCCACCATCCTCGCGCCCAGCAGTTCACCAACCTCATCGCCTGCCGCAACGCGGGCTTGTCGGACGATGACCAAAGGTGCGATTCGCCAAGTGCGGTCCAGCGCTTGGCGCACGGCCCTCAAGAGCGCGGGCGTGTGCCGTTGTATGCCCAGCGCCGATAACCCATCCCCGATCACGAGCACCAAGTCCGGGGCCTCGGTACTGCGGCGAGCGTCTTGTAAGACTCCCACGCTCGCGTCGTCAAGTCGGCGTCCCCAATCGGGACGCAAAAGGTAGCTTTGGCGATCGGGCGCGCGGGTGTGCACGCACAGCGGCGCGGGCCAGCCGTCTGTGGTGAGCGCAGCCGCCAGTGCCTTGACGTCCAAGGGCAAGTGGATGGCATCCCGAGCTTGAGCATGCGCCAACCCAAATGCCAACACCTGCCGACTGGGTAGGCTGGATCCGCACCTCCCCAATGCGATACGCGCAGGGGTGAAACGCGTGAGCACCTCCCACGGCGTGTCCGTAGCGACGATGCTCGAAGAGAGCTCGGGACGTGATGGGGGGGGTGTCATCGGTCGGGTTGAGGCAAGGTCCACAACGTTTGTGCAAGCGCAGGCGCGACGCGCGCGGGCAAAAGGCGCCCCGTCTCGTCGACGACGCCCATGTTGCGTAGCCATTCGTCGAATTCCGGGGCACGCCGTAGTTGCAGTAAATCTCTCACGGCCAGAGCATCGTGGAACGATGTGCTTTGGTAGTTCAGCATCACGTCATCAGCCCCGGGTACGCCAATAATAAAATGGACCCCAGCGCAAGCCAACAACACGAGCAGGTTGTCCATGTCGTTTTGATCCGCCTCTGCGTGGTTGGTGTAACAGATATCGCAGCCCATAGGGAGGCCGAGTACTTTCCCACAAAAATGATCCTCGAGTCCGGCACGAATGATTTGCTTGCCGTCGAAGAGGTATTCGGGCCCGATGAATCCAACAACTGTGTTGACGAGTAGTGGGTGATAGCGCCGCGCTACTGCATACGCCCGTGCTTCGCACGTTTGCTGATCGACGCCATGATGGGCGTTGGCAGAGAGTGCGCTGCCTTGCCCGGTCTCAAAATACATGACGTTATCTCCCACCGTTCCGCGCCGCAGCGCCAGCGCCATGGAATGCGCCTCGTCGAGCAGAGCCAGATCGATTCCAAAGGAGCGGTTCGTCTGCTCTGTGCCGCCAATCGACTGAAACACCAAGTCCACGGGAGCGCCCATCTGTATTGCTTGCATGGTGTTGGTGACGTGGGTCAATACGCAACTCTGGGTGGGAATGTTGCCACGTTCGATGACTTCTGCCAACATGTGTTGCAACCGTACCAAATCGGCGATGCTGTCCGATACGGGATTGACGCCAATGACGGCGTCGCCGGCGCCAAGCAGCAACCCGTCGATGATGCTGGCCAAAATGCCCGCGGGATCATCGGTCGGATGATTCGGCTGCAGTCGCACTGCCAGGTGTCCGGGTAACCCTAATGTGTTTCGGAAGCGGGTGACGACGGAGCAGCGCTTCGCGACGATCATTAAATCCTGATTGCGCATCAGCTTACTAACTGCGGCAACCATCTCGGGCGTAAGACCAGGCGCAAGCCTTTTTAGCGCTACTGGTGTCGCCGCCTCGCTGAGCAGCCAGTCCCGAAATTCACCAACCGTTTGTGTCGAGACGGGCTCGAACGCTGATTCATCGTGTGTATCGATGATCAGCCGGGTGACCTCATCCGACTCATAGGGGATCAGTGGTTCTTCGAGAAATTGCCGCAGCGGCACCTCAGACAGCACCCAGCGCGCCGCCATACGCTCCTGTTCGCTCGTCGCTGCCACGCCGGCCAGTTGATCTCCAGATCTCGGTGGGCTCGCCTTCGCCATGACCTCGCGCAAGGACGCGAAGCGATAGCGAACACCCGCAAGATCGACCTGGTAGTGCATGACGATCACCGAACCTTTTGGGCGTTGGGTAAAGCGATGTCGCCAATGTCGGTGGCAGCGCTGTCGGTGTCGAGACGTTCGTTGGCCCCGACCAGCATTTCATCATAAGCGGCGTTGAGGCGTTGGTTCTGAGTAAAACGGAAATAAACATATCCAGCCGCCGCCAGTGCAGTAAAAAGCAGTGAAAGGGCCGGGTTGTAATAAATCACTGCGATTAGGCAAATGATTCCGCTGCCGAGGGCGAGCGCTGGGAAAATCGGATAAAATGGTGCCCGAAAGGGTCGATGCAATCCGGGCTCGGTCGAACGCAACTTGAACAGGCTCGCCATAGAAACGATATACATAACCAAGGCGCCCAAAACCGCCATCGTTACGATGTTCGCAGTAAGAGGCTGCCCACCAAACGTGATCCATTCATCGCTGAATACCGCTAAGATGCCCACGACACCCCCACCGATCAAGGCTCGAACGGGTGTGCGAAAACGAGGGTGCACCTTGGCGAAAAACGGCGGCAGAAAACCAGCGCGCGCGAGGGCATATATTTGCCGCGAGTATCCCAGTATGATGCCGTGAAAGGAAGCGATCAATCCGAACAAGCCGATCCAAACCAGCATGTGCAGCCATGCGCTGTTGTCGCCAACCACGATTTTCATGGCTTGCGGCAACGGATCGTTGATGTTTGATAGGGTTTGCCAATCACCAATGCCGCCGGCCATGATCATGACCAGAAAGGCGAGTGCCACCAACGTCAGGATGCCCGCGATATAAGCAATCGGGATGGTCCGTTGGGGGTCGCGAGCCTCCTCGGCTGCCATCGCCGCGCCTTCGATTGCAAGGAAAAACCAAATCGCAAAAGGAATCGCTGCAAATATGCCGCCGACTGTCGCCCAGGTGAATCTATCGCTGCCAGCCCAGCCGTTGGCGACAAAATTGGTGAGCGACCATCCAGGGGCCACGACGCCCGCAAAAACCAGCAGCTCGATGACCGCAAGTAGGGTAACAAATAGCTCAAAGGTGGCGGCGATGCCCACGCCAATGGCATTGAGCGTAATAAAGACGACGTAAGCGGCTACCGCAGCGATTTTGGGGTCAAGCGCGGGAAACTGCACGTTGAGATAGGCGCCGATAGCCAGTGAGATCGCGGGCGGCGCGAATACGAACTCCACCAGAGTGGCAAACCCAGCGATGTAGCCACCAGCGGGGCCAAATGCCCGTCGGGCGTAGGCAAACGGACCACCCGCGTGCGGGATGGCCGTCGATAGCTCGGTAAAACTGAAAATGAAGGTGGTGTACATCAGGGCTACGAAGGCGGTGGCGACCAAGAATCCCAGCGTGCCCGCGGTAGCCCAACCGTAACTCCACCCGAAGTACTCACCCGATATAACCAAGCCAACGGCGATACCCCAAAGTGAAAACACGCCGAGTACGGGTTTGAGCTCGCGCGAGACATGGACAGACGGTGTATGTGGTGATGCCATGACAAACCTCACATTGATAATAAGGGGGCGGGGGCATCTGCTAGTGTCCCCGACGACGTCCGAGACAGATCATGGTCTAGGGAGTCGCGACGACGGTATCCCGTTTGAGCAAAAACACGATGTGGCCGAAAATTTTCCGAAACGGGATAGTGTTGCTAAGGGTTATCCCTTACGCAGGGTCTGTGACCTTGCCCCTGGAAACCGGATCCCTTGCTGAGTGGTTGAATACAGGCAAGGAGAACGGAAGTGACGAAGGCAACGAGAGCGCGCTACACGCTGGAGTTCAAGCTGGAAGCGGTCAGGCTGGTCAAGGCTGGCCAGAGCATGGCGGCGACGGCGAAGATCCTGGGCATTGCGCAACAGACGCTGCACAACTGGATCCGTGCGGACCGAGACGGTCGTCTGGCGGGGGCTGGAAGCAAGCCGGTGAGCCCAGAGCAGATGGAGATCGCCAGGCTGCGCGCGGAGCTGGCGCGGGTCAAGATGGAGCGCGACATCCTGGGAAAAGCGACGGCGTACTTCGCGAAGGAGCGGGGGTGAAGTACGCCTGGATCGAGCGTAACCGCAAGCGCTGGCCCGTGTCGGTGGCGTGCGCAGTTCTGGGGGTGAGCCCCAGTGGGTACCACGACCACCGTGTGCGCCAGGCACGACCACGACGTGGGATCAGCAACGATGCTCTGCTGGTTCATATCCGAGCGATCCATGCCGAAACGCGTGGCGAGTACGGCTGGCCGCGGATCTGGAAGGAACTGCTGGCACGCGGCATTCGGGTGGGTAAGGAGCGCGTTCGCAAGCTCATGAGCCTGCACGGCATCCGCGCCCGAGGCAAGCGCAAGTTCAAGGCTACGACCGACAGCAACCACAAGCTGCCGGTGGCGCCGAACCTTGTGGATCGGCAGTTCAAGCCGGCCACGCCGAACGCCGTGTGGACGAGCGACATCACGTATGTGGCCACCGACGAGGGCTGGCTGTACCTGGCGGTGATCATCGACCTGTTCAGCCGCCAGGTCGTGGGCTGGTCGATGCAGCCGCACATGCGGCGCGAGCTGGTGATTGACGCGTTGCACATGGCCTGGTTCCGCCGCCATCCGCCGCCGGGACTGATATGCCACAGCGATCGCGGCAGCCAATACTGCAGTGCCGACTTCCAGAAGGCGCTGACCGGCTACGGCATGCGCAGCTCGATGAGTCGCAAGGGGAACTGCTGGGACAATGCGCCCACGGAAAGCCTGTGGGGCTCGCTCAAGGTGGGCAGGCTGCACGGCAAACGCTTCAAGACCCGGCGCGACGCCATGGACGAGATCGTCGACTGGCTGACGTTCTACAACCACCGGCGGCTTCATTCGTCGTTGGGCTATGTCAGTCCGATGCAATTCGAACGGGCTTGGCTTGCCGCCCAGAAAAGGCAGGCTGCGTAACGGTCTCAGCTATGGGATCCGGAACTCGCGGGCAAGGTCACTGGCATGGTTCTTGATACTTTGAGCTCATCTGCCAAAGATCGCACCACTATGGAGCACGCCAGGGTGAGCCAAGAGGCCGGGCCGAGTTCGGTTGCACAGTTTTGTGTCAAGCGCACAAGTGACGTGCATGTGCATGCAAGCCACCTGTCCGCCTGGGAGCAGCAGTACGAGCAAGTGTCGCGCGGGGTTTTCAGCGGTGTCGTGCGGGAGGTCGCCGCCCCTGGGCTGCAGGTGTTCGAAGAATGGGCTTCTTGCGCGACGGCCCAGCATTGCCGCCCCTGGTCGGGCGGGGTGTGGATTGGCATGCCCGTGCCAGAGGATACCCAGGGTCTGCGCTACATGGGCCGCAGTGTTGATAGCCAACAGTGGATGTGGGCGAACGATGACCAGGTTTTCGACCTTTTCGTGCCGGCAGGGGTTGGCCTTTACGGAGTGGTCTTGGACGGCCGCGACATGATGCGCCATCTGCACTGGCGAGATGGGAGAGGTGAGTGCGGCACCGGCCAGTCGTTTGCGAGCACGGGATGGTCTGGCATGCAGTTGCAGCACCTCACCATTGCCCAGCGCCAGCGATTGACCGGTTTGTTGCGCGAGGTGCTCAGTAATGTCGAACGTACGCCAGAGGTTTTGAGCCACGACGCCAGCCGCCAGGCGTTACACCATGCGGTGCTCACTGTTGTCTGCGACTTGGCGGTGCCCCGAGAGGTCCAGCCCGTGATGGTGGGGCGACATCATCGTCGCCTTACTCTCGTGCGGCGCGCGCGCGAGCTGATATTGGAGCGACCGCAGGACTTCTGCCATTTGACAGCACTGTGCGCTGCTCTTCACGTGACGCGGCGCACGTTGCAGAACTGTTTTCACGAGGTCATGGGTATCAGCCCTGCTGCATACCTGCGCGAGGTCCGCCTCAACGCTGTCCGCCGTGCCCTGCAAAGCCCGCCCCCGGCGGCCACCCAAAGTGCTCCACTTATGGCCACCCAAATTGCTCCACCTGACCAGTGGTGACCTGATGCATTGAGCTTGGCATGTTGGTCGCCCGCTGGCCGACAGGCAGGACGTTACTTTCACCCCCTCACCAACGAGGGGACCACCGGAGTGAACGTCTTGAAGCCACACTTGCAAACCACCATATGGACGCTGCTGGAGGCCAACGCCAGCCAGCGAGAGATCGAGCGGGTCACAGGTATCTCCCGTCACACCATCCGCGCCTACCAGCAACGCTTTGCGGCCGAACGGGCAAACTGCCCCGGGGTGGCCACCGGCTCTGAGGCGGTGGCCAGTCAAACTGCCCCACCCCGGCCACCGGCTCCTGCTGTTGCCCCTGCGCCACTGGCTTCCTCCCTGTGCGAACCCCACCGTGAGTTCATCCAGGCGCAGTTGCGTCTCAAGCGCAACGCCATGGCCATCTTCCAGGACCTGGTCGACCAGCACGGCTTTGCCGGCCAGTACAACTCCGTCAAACGCTTCGTGGCCCGACTGCGCCAGAAGGAGCCCGAGCAGTTCGACCGCCTGAGCTTCCTGCCCGGCGAGGAGATGCAGGTCGACTACGGCGAAGGCGCTCCCACCCGGGTGCCGGGTTCTGATCGGTACCGCAAACCCCGCCTGTTCGTGGCCACGCTGCGCTACTCGCGGGCAAGCTTTCGCTGCGTGGTCTGGAAGTCCAGCCACCAGATCTGGGCCGAGCTGCACGAGCGGGCCTTTCGCTTCTTTGGTGGTTGCCCCCAGTACGTGGTGCTGGACAACCTCAAGGAAGGCGTCATCACGCCCGACCTGTACGAACCCGAACTCAACAAGGTCTACGCTGCCACCCTGGCGCACTACCATGTGGTGGCCGACCCAGCCCGGGTACGCGACCCCAACCGCAAGGGCACGGTCGAGCACGCTATCGGCCACACCCAGGCCACGGCCTTGAAGGGCCGGCGCTTCGAGTCCATCGAGGCCCACAACGAGTTCCTGGCGCACTGGGAGAAGAACTGGGCGGCCAAGCGCATCCACGGCACCGAGCGGCGCCAGGTGCAGGCCATGTTCGAGGAAGAACGCGCCTACCTCAAGGCGCTGCCGCTGTTGGGCATGCAGTATTTCAGCGAGGTCGAGCGCACGGTGTGCGATGACAGTTGCGTGCGCGTCGCGCACAGCAGCTACGCCGCGCGCCCGGCGGCCATCGGATCGAAGGTGCTGGTGCGCATCTACGCCCAGCGCATCGAGATCCGTGAGGCCAGCACGGGCGATCTGCTGCGCACCCACCCCAAGGCCGAGCGTCCTGGCTCTGTCGTGCTGCCCCAGGACGAGCGGGTGTTCAACCCCTCGCGCGAGACCCGCTACATCCTGCGCCAGGCCAGCGAGATCGGCGAACATGCGGCCCGTCTGTGTGAGCTGCTCTTTGCCATCGAGGGGCGGGTCGGGCAGCGCAAGCTCTGGGGCATCGTGGCTCTGGTGCGGCGCTACCCGGCCCACTGCGTCAACGCCGCCTGTGCCCAGGCCCTGGAGCAGGGCATCTACAGCTACAAGCGCGTGCTGGCTTTGAGCGAGGGTCTTTTTGCCCAGGCGCTCGCCGCCATTGAAGCCCATGCCAGCGGTGACAACGGCGCGGTGCTCACCACCCCAGAGCTGACCCAGCAGCACGGGCTCATCCGCGATGTCGATGAGTACGGTGATCTCTTCGCGCACGCCGCAGCCACGGCCACGGCAACCGTATCCAGTACCACCGCTGCCACCACCACCGCACCGGGGAGCCTGGCATGAACCTGGCCGAGATCGAACGCGCGCTGCGCGAATTGCGCCTCTCGGGCATTGCCGAGACCCTGTCGACCCGCGTGATGCAGGCCCAGGCCAGCCAGGAGCCGTTCCTGGAGACCTTCGCCGCCATGCTGCAAGACGAGCTGGACCGGCGCCGAACGCGCCTGATGGAGCGCCGCTACAAGCGCTCGGGGCTGGATGAGAAGGTCACGCTGGCCGACTTTGACTGGCGCTTCAACCCCAAGCTGCCCAGATCGGCCTGCTTTGAGCTGCACACGCTCAAGTTCATCGCAGAGGGCGCCAATGCACTGATCGTGGGCAAGCCCGGCACGGGCAAGAGCCACTTGGCCAAGGCGGTGGCCTACCAGGCCACGCTGGCCGGTCACGATGTGCGCTATCTGGAGGCGGACACCGAGTTTGGCCGCTACGCGCTGGGCAATGCCACCGAGCGGGGCTCACTGCTCAAGGAGTGGGTGCAGCCCGACCTGCTGGTCCTGGATGACCTGTTCCTGGCGCGGCGCATCAGCGAGCACGCCGCCGAGGTGTTGCAGGCCATCGTGCACCAGCGCTACAAGTTGCGCAGGTCGATCGTGGTGACCTCCAACCGGGTGGTGCAGGACTGGGGTAAGTATCTGGGCGACGCCACCATGGCCACCACCATCCTGGACCGCCTGATGCACCGCTGCGCGATGCTGGAATTCGAGGGCAAGAGCTACCGCCTCAAGGAGGCCGCCGCGCGCATCGCCATCAGCCCTGAAGCCTCATAATTCGACCGTCCTGCCTGGAGCAGTTTGACCGGCCACAAGTGGGGCAGTTTGGGGTGGCCATCGGGGGCGCTGGAGGCGCAGCACACCATCACCGAGATCGCTGCTCGCTGGGGCTTTTGGCACATGGGCCACTTCGGACGGGAGTACAAGACGCTCTTCGGCGAGACGCCCTCCCAAACCCGGGCGGGGTGGCTTGAGGTCAAATAAAAAATAACTTGATGAGTTCAAGTTCATTTTGAAATACTTAATGCCGTAGCGCATCGGGAGCACACTCGCGTGTAACGAGAGGAGTGCTGCCGATGATCTTGACTGCCCCCAGCTTCACCGCCGGCCTGGTGATGAGCCTGTCGCTCATCATGGCCATCGGCCCGCAAAATGCGCATGTCATCCGTACCGGCTTGCAGCGGCGCCACCTGTGGCTGACCGTGGCCACGTGCGCGGTGGCCGACATCGTGCTCATCGCCGTGGGCGTGGCCGGTCTGGCGCAGTTGGGCGGCTTGTCGGACAAGCTGCACGGCGCGTTGATCGGGGCCGGGATCTTGTTCCTGCTCGTCTATGGTTACCAAGCGGCGCGGCGCTTCTGGTATGGGCCGGCGGCACCCCAGGTGCCCGCCATCGGTACGCCGGCCGCGCAGCCGACCAGTGCGCTGCAGGCCGTTGGGGCCGCGCTGGCGTTTTCCTGGCTCAACCCGCACGCCTGGCTGGACACGGCCGTCCTCATCGGCACTGCGTCACTGGCGTGGGGCGCGCAGCAGCCCATCTTCGGCCTGGGGGCAGCGACCGGCTCGGTGGTGTGGTTCTTGCTGTTGGGCGGCGCGGCGTTTTGGTTCGGGCGGCGGCTGAATTCGCTCAAGGTCTGGCGCGCACTCGACGGCCTGGTGGCCCTGATGATGTGGGGCACGGCAGCGGCCCTGTTCATCAGCCTGTTCGAATGATGGAATCTGAGGAGGAGACGACCCATGTCCACGATGACCCTGCGCGCGCCCCAGCGCCGCGCGCCCGACGCACCGATCACGATCTTCGGCCCGGATTTTCCCTTCGCCTATGACGAATGGCTCACTCACCACGCCGGTTTGGGCCGCGTCCCGGTTAGCCGTTACGGCACCGAGGTGGCCATCGTCGGCGCCGGCATGGCGGGGCTGACCGCGGCGTATGAGCTGATGAAGCTGGGCCTCAAGCCCGTGGTGTACGAGGCCTCGCGCATGGGCGGGCGGTTGCGCTCGCAGCCCTTCGAGGGCGGGCAGGGCGCGATTGCCGAGCTGGGCGGCATGCGTTTCCCGCTGTCCTCCACGGGTTTTTACCACTACGTCCATCTGTTGGGGTTGGGCAGCCGGCCGTTCCCCAACCCGTTGACGCCTGCGGCCAACTGCACCGTCATCGATCTGGAGGGCCAAACCCACTGGGCGCGCACGCTGCAGGATCTGCCACCGCTGTTCCAGGAGGTGGCGCAAGCCTGGGCCGACGCGCTGGAGGAGGGCGCGGGTTTTACCGCGCTGCAAACCGCCATGCGCGAGCGTGACGTGGAGCGGGTCAAGGCGCTGTGGGATGCGCTGGTGCCGCGCTGGGACGACCGCACGTTCTATGACTTCGTCGCGCAATCGAGTGCATTTCGTCGCTTGAGCTTTCACCACCGCGAGGTGTTTGGGCAGGTGGGCTTTGGCACTGGGGGGTGGGATTCGGACTTTCCCAACTCCATGCTCGAAATCCTGCGCGTCGTGCTCACCGGTTGCGATGAAAACCAACACTACATCGTCGGCGGTGTGCAACAGGTGCCCATGGGCCTTTGGCAGCACGCGCCGGCGCGCATCGAGCACTGGCCGCAGGGCACCACGCTGGCCCGCCTGCACCACGGGGCACCGCGCCCGGGAGTGCGCGCCATCCAGCGTGGGGGCAACGGCCAGCTGGAAGTGACCGACACCTGGGGCACGACGCGCCGCTACGAAGCGGTGTTGGTCACGTGCCAGAGCTGGCTGCTCACGACGCAGATCGCGTGCGAGGAATCGCTGTTTTCGCACAAACTCTGGATGGCGCTCGACCGCACGCGCTACATGCAGTCGTCCAAGACCTTCGTGATGGTCGATCGCCCGTTTTGGAACGACCTGCGCGCCAACGGCTGGCCCGTGATGGGCATGACGCTCACCGACCGCCTCACGCGCGGCACCTATCTGTTCGACAACGGGCCCGATAAGCCCGGCGTCATCTGCCTGTCGTACGCGTGGATGAGCGACGCGCTCAAGATGCTGCCCTACGACAGCACGAAGCGCGTGCAACTCGCGCTCGACGCGCTGCGCAAGATCTACCCCGACGTCGACATCGCCAGCCATATCATCGGTGACCCGATCACCATTTCGTGGGAAGCCGACCCCTACTTTTTGGGCGCCTTCAAAGGGGCGCTACCCGGCCACTACCGCTACAACCACCGGATGTACGGGCATTTCATGCAGGACGCGCTGCCCGAGCGCGAGCGCGGTATTTTCTTGGCGGGCGACGACATTTCCTTCACGCCGGCGTGGGTGGAAGGCGCGGTGCAAACGGCCCTCAACGCGGTGTGGGGCATCGTGCGTCACCTGGGTGGTGCCAGCCATCCGGACAACCCCGGCCCCGGGGATTGGTATCCGCACATCGGGCCCGTGGCGCTGCCGGATTGACACCGTGCACGGAGGGAATCTGCCGGACACAGGTTGCGCTACGCTTGCAGACATGGACGCACGGATGCAAACGGAGAACGACCGCGCGTGGCCAGCGCAATCGCTGCGCATTGCCCTTTGGCAAACGCCCCACCCCGCGCCTGGGAACGCCGGCCATGCACTGGCGTGCCTGGATGCCGCAGCAGCACAAGCCGCGCAACAGGGTGCGCACTGGTTGGTCACGCCCGAAATGTTGCTGTCGGGCTACTTGATCGATCCCGCGCAGTTGGCTGCGCTTGCGCAACCGGCTGACGGCCTCTGGGCGCAGGCGGTCGCGGCCATCGCACAGCGGCACCGTGTGGGCATCGTCTATGGCTGGCCCGAGTCGCACCCCGCGGGCGCTCGACCCTACAACGCAGCGCAAGCCATCGGCCCCGACGGGCAGCGGCTGGCCCTGCACCGTAAAGTGCACCTGTTCGGCGCGGCAGACGCCGAGCGATTCTCGCCGGGCGAGGAAGTGGGTACCCCGTTTGACTGGGAAGGCTGGCGCATCGGCCTGTTGATCTGCTACGACGTCGAGCAGCGTGCCGCCGTTCGCGCCCTGGCGGCGCAGAGGGCGGACGTGATTTTGGTGCCCACGGCCAACATGCTGCCCTACGACGACGCGCCGTTGCTGACCGTGCCGCGGCTAGCGGCCGAGCACCACGTGGCCATCGCCTATGCCAACGCCTGTGGCGCGGAGGGCCGCACCCAATACGGCGGCTTGAGCACACTGGCCGGGCCGCGGGGCGAAGTGCGAGCTCGCGTGGGAAGGGGGGAGGCGCTGTTGGTGGCCGAGGTGTTGCGTTGAGGCGACACCTCCCCTGCTCACCCCCAAAACCCCTCTCGCCCATACTGCTCCTTGAGGAAATCGATCCACGCGCGCACCCGCCGCGGCAGGTGGCGCGCGCTGGGGTAAACCGCGTAGATGCCGTTGGGCGGGGCGGCGTAGTCGTCCAGCACGCTGACCAACCGGCCGGCGTCGATGTCAGCCTGCACTTCCCAGGTGCTGCGCCAGGCCAGCCCTAGGCCAGCGATGCACCATTCGTAGAGCACTTGGCCGTCGGTGCAGTCCAGCGGGCCGCGTGGGCGGATGTGAATGACCTTGCGCCGCCCGTCGGCTTCCGTCATGGTAAACGCCCAGCCGCGCGTTTGCGAAGCGTCCGAGGACAGCACCAGGCAGTCGTGCTGTAGCACGTCGTGCGGCGTGCGCGGGGTCCCGTGCCGACGGAGGTAGCTGGGTGCGGCCACCACGAGACGCCGGTTGTCCGCCAAACGGGTGCTGATGAGCGTGGAGTCGGGCAGGTCACCCACGCGCACGGCGCAGTCGTAGCCTTCGGCCACCAGATCGACCAGGCGGTCGCTCAGGTTGAGCGAAACGGTGACCTCCGGGTGGCGCGCGCGAAAGAGCGGCACCAGCGGCGCCACACGCTGGCGCCCAAACCCTGCAGGGGCGGTGATGCGCAAGTGGCCGCGCACGGTTTGGCCGCCGGCGCTGACGTTGGCCTCGGCCTGCGCGAGCTCGGCGAGCAAGCGCTGACAATCCTCCAAAAAGGCGCTGCCTTCCGGCGTCAGGGTCAGCCGCCGCGTGGTGCGCACCAGCAGCTTGACGCCCAAATGCTCCTCTAGCGCGTCCAGCCGCCGACCGATGATGGCGGGCACCACGCCCTCGGCGCGCGCGGCGGCGGCGAGGCTGCCGCGCTGCGCCACCGAGACGAAGGTTTCCATGGCCTTGACGCGGTCCATGGCGCTGATTATTCAACAAAAAGTCATGGCTGACGAGGGCGGCATGGGCTCGATTTCGCCCCGGCAATGCCCTACAGTTGCAGCATCCGTATCTGCCCCGACACGTCCCTCCCGGGCGCGCCGGGTGAAGGATTGACACCATGGAGAGCAACCGAATGACGACTTCTCGTATCCCCGTGGGCCGCTTGCAGGTGGCCGAAGTGCTGTATCGCTTCATCGAAGACCAAGCGCTGCCCGGCACCGGCATCGACAGCGCGCGCTTTTGGCAAGGGTTCGACGCCATCGTGGCCGATCTGGCCCCCAAGAACCGCGCCTTGCTGGCCGAGCGCGACCGCCTGCAGGCCGAGCTGGACAAGTGGCACAGCGCGCACCCCGGACCCATCCAAAACCCGCAGGCGTACCGCCAGTTTCTGGAGACGATCGGCTACCTGGTGCCGCCGCCCGGCGACGTGCGCGTGACCACGGCCAACGTCGACGCGGAGCTGGCCACGCAGGCTGGCCCTCAGCTGGTGGTGCCGATTCTGAACGCGCGCTATGCGCTCAACGCCGCCAATGCGCGCTGGGGCAGCCTGTATGACGCGCTCTACGGCACCGACGTCATCCCCGAAGACGACGGCCGCGCCAAAGGGCCGGGTTACAACGAAAAACGCGGTGCCGAGGTGATTGCCTACGCGCGCCGTGTGCTGGACGAGGCCGCGCCGCTGGCGCAGGGGTCGCACGCCGATTCGGTGGCCTACACCGTCGACGGCGGTGCGCTGCGTGTGCGCCTGCGCGACGGCAGCGTCACTGGCTTGCGCGAGCCGACCCATTTCGTGGGCTACCAGGGCGCGGGCGAGGCGCCGTCGTCGGTGCTGTTGCGCCACCATGGGCTGCACCTGGACATTCGCATCGACCGTCAACACCCCATCGGGGCGACCGACCCTGCCGGCGTGTGCGACGTGGTGCTGGAAGCGGCGTTGTCCACCATCCTGGATCTGGAAGATTCGGTGGCGGCGGTCGATGCCGAAGACAAGGTGCTGGGCTACCGCAACTGGCTGGGCATTTTGCAGGGTTGGTTGACGGAAAGCTTCGACAAGGGCGGCCGCATGCTCACGCGCGGTCTGAACCCGGACCGCCGCTACCGCACGCCGGACGGCCAAGGTGAACTGGTGCTGCCCGGGCGTTCGCTGCTGTTCGTGCGCAACGTGGGGCACCTGATGACCAACCCGGCCATCCTGTACACCGACGCGGACGGCCAGGTGCGCGAGATCCCGGAAGGCATCATGGACGCCGTGGTGACCACCACCATCGCGCTGCACGACCTGCAAGGGCACGGGCGCTTGCCCAGCGGTGAGGCGATCCGCAACAGCCGCGCGGGCAGCATCTACATCGTCAAGCCCAAGATGCACGGGCCGCGCGAGGTGGCGTTCGCCAACGAGCTGTTCGCGCGCGTCGAGCAGTTGCTGGGCCTGCCGGACAGCACGGTCAAACTCGGCATCATGGACGAGGAGCGCCGCACCAGCGTCAACCTCAAGGCGTGCATCGCCGCGGCCAGCAGCCGTGTGGCGTTCATCAATACCGGCTTTTTGGACCGCACGGGCGACGAGATCCATACCGCGATGCTCGCCGGCCCCATGATCCGCAAGAACGACATGAAGACCAGCGCCTGGATTGCCGCCTACGAGCGCAACAACGTGCTGGTGGGCCTGAAGTGCGGCTTGCGCGGGCGCGCCCAGATCGGCAAGGGCATGTGGGCCATGCCCGACCTGATGAAGGCGATGCTGGAGCAAAAAGTCGCCCATCCCAAGGCCGGTGCCAACACCGCCTGGGTGCCCAGCCCGACGGCGGCCACGTTGCACGCGCTGCACTACCACCAGGTCGATGTCGCCGCCATCCAGCAAGCGCTGGAACAAATCGACGCCGACGCCGAGCGCGACACCCTGCTGGCCGGGCTGCTGACCGTGCCCGTCAGCCCCAACCCGCACTGGAGCGAGGCCGACAAGCAGCAGGAGCTGGACAACAATATCCAGGGCATCCTGGGCTACGTGGTGCGCTGGGTGGACCAAGGGGTGGGGTGTTCCAAGGTGCCCGACATCAACGACGTCGGCCTGATGGAAGACCGCGCCACGCTGCGTATCAGCAGCCAGCACGTGGCCAACTGGCTACACCACGGTGTCGTCACACCCGAGCAGGTGCGCGCGACCTTCGAGCGCATGGCGGCGAAAGTGGACCAGCAAAACGCGGGTGACCCCAACTACCGCCCCATGGCGCCGCACTTCGAGCAGAGCATGGCGTTCCAGGCTGCGCTGGATCTGGTCTTCAAGGGCAAGGAGCAACCCAACGGCTACACCGAGCCGCTGCTGCACGCTTGGCGTCTGAAGGTCAAAGCGGCGCGCGCGGGGGCCTGAGGACTCCCGTCAGCGGCCGACGGCCCGGCGAAATTGGGCGCGCAGGTGCCATCCGTCGGGCTGACGGTCCCGCTGCAGCACGATGCCGCCGTCGGTGTGCGCGAGCTGCTGCGCCAACAGCCACACCACGCCGTCCTCTCGAGCGGCATCGGCCGTGTCGGCATCGCTGGACGCGACCGACAGCTCGAGCCAACCCGAGAGGCCGCCGAGCGCAGCGCCAGCGCCGACCACGCTGTCCACGGCCCGCGGCTCGACGCGCCAATCCAGGCGGTTGCCGTGCTGCAGCCCCCACTCCAGCAGCGTCTGCACTAGGCTGTAGGCCAGCGTGGGATCGATCAACAGCTCCACCGGGTGCAGTTGCCGGACCACCGTCACGCCAGCCAGTGCCAGCTCGTCGCGCCGTTCTTGCAACACCGATTCGACGATCTGCGCGAGGTCGATCTTTTCGTGCGTCTGGCGCACCTGGCCGCTGTGCAGCCGCACGATTTGCTGCGCCTGGATGCTGCAGCGCTTCAGGCGCAATGCCGGCTGTGCCAGGATGTGGTACTCCGCCTCGCTGAGGCGGCCGCGCTGCACCAGCAGCGCCAGCCCGCGCAGCAGATGATCGACCGAATCGACGGCCTGGGTGGTGACCGCCACAGCCAGATCTGGCCAGTGGGGTGCCAGGCGCCAGTCGGCTGGCTCGACGCGGCTAGGCGTCGGCGAAGGCGGGGGCAGGGTGGTGGACAACACGGGCAATGATCGGGGCGTGCAGAGCAAAGGGGCAAAAGACAAGCCAAAGCAGTGTAGCCCAGGCGCCAACCCGTCACAATAACGGTCATGAACGCATCCGACACCTCCTGCCATCCACCCGCTCCGTACCCGCTGTCGCGCCCGCGCCGCCTGCGCCGGGACGTGTTTACCCGCAACCTGGTGCGCGAGCACCATCTGACGGTGCACGACCTGATCTACCCCGTGTTCGTGCTCGACGGCCAGGGCCGCCGCGAACCGGTGGCGTCCATGCCCGGGGTGGAGCGCCTGAGCTTGGACCAGTTGCTGCCGGTGGCCGAGGAGTGCGTGGAGCTCGGCATTCCCGTCATGGCGCTCTTTCCGGTCATCGACCCCGCGCTCAAAACCCCGGACGGGCGCGAGGCCTGGAACCCCGACGGGCTGATTCCGCGCGTGGTCGCCGAGCTCAAGGCGCGCGTGCCCAACCTGGGCATAATGACCGACGTGGCGCTCGACCCCTACACCAGCCACGGTCAAGACGGCCTGCTGGACGACAGCGGCTACATCGTCAACGACGCCACCGTCGAGGTGCTGGTCAAGCAGGCGCTGGTGCAGGCGGCCGCCGGCGTGGACATCGTGGCGCCCAGCGACATGATGGACGGGCGCGTGGGCGCCATCCGCCAGGCGCTGGAGGCGCGCGGGTACGTGCACACGCGCATCATGGCCTACAGCGCCAAATACGCCAGCGCCTTCTACGGCCCGTTTCGCGACGCCGTGGGCAGCGCCGCCAACTTGGGCAAGGCCGACAAAAAGGTCTACCAGATGGACCCGGCCAACACCGACGAGGCCCTGCGCGAAGTGGCGCTCGACCTCGCCGAAGGCGCCGACATGGTCATGGTCAAGCCCGGCATGCCCTACCTGGACGTGGTGCGGCGGGTGAAGGAGGCGTTCAAGGTGCCCACCTTCGCCTACCAGGTCAGCGGTGAGTACGCGATGATCAAGGCGGCAGCCGCCAACGGCTGGCTCGACCACGACGCGGTGATGATGGAGGCGCTGCTGGCGTTCAAGCGCGCGGGTGCCGACGGGGTGCTGACCTACTTCGCGCGCGATGCCGCGCGCCTGCTGCGTGCCCAGGCGCGGCGTTGATGTACCGATCGATGAAACACCTGCAACCCACCGAGGCCTGGCGCTGGCTGCAAGCGCAGGCCGATCAGCCACCCGAGCGCCGTCCGCTGTTCGTGGACGTGCGCATGGAGATCGAGTCGCTCTACGTCGGGCGGCCGCCGGGCGTGGTCAACATCCCGTGGTACGAATACCCCGACTTGCGACCCGACCCGCAGGACTTTGCGCGCCGTGTGGAGCAAGAGGCGGGTGACAAGACCCGGCCCATCCTGCTGATCTGCCGCAGCGGCAAGCGCACGCTGGACGCGGGCGCCGCGTTGGAAGCGGCGGGCTTTACGGACGTGGCGCACGTGGTGCACGGCTTCGAGGGCGAGCTCGACGAGCATTTCCATCGCTCCAGCGTCAACGGCTGGCGCTTCGAAGGGCTGCCCTGGGAACAGATGTGAGCATGGCTCCGTCAGTGGCCGAGCTGCGGGCGCAGGCGCACGCGGTGCTGGCCGAGGTGTTCGGTTACCACGCCTTTCGCGGTCAGCAAGCCGACATCGTGGCGCACGTGGCGGGAGGCGGCGATGCGCTCGTGCTCATGCCCACCGGTGGCGGCAAGTCGCTGTGTTACCAGATTCCGGCCATTCTGCGCCAGCGCGCCGGTCTCGGGGTGACGGTCGTCGTCTCGCCGCTCATCGCCCTGATGCACGACCAGGTCGGCGCGCTCATCGAAGCCGGGGTGGAGGCCGCTTACCTCAACTCCAGCCTCACGCCCGAGCAAGCAGCGGCGGTGGAGCAGCGCCTGATGCGTGGCGAGCTCACGCTGCTCTATGCTGCGCCGGAGCGCATCGTCACCCCGCGCTTTTTGGCCCGACTGCAGGCGCTGCACGATGCCGGACGGCTGGCGCTGTTTGCCATCGACGAGGCGCACTGCGTCAGCCAGTGGGGGCACGATTTTCGGCCGGAATACCGCGAGCTGGCGCTGCTGCCCGAGCGCTTTCCCGGCGTGCCGCGGGTGGCGCTAACGGCCACCGCCGACGCCATCACGCGCGCCGACATCGCCACCCACTTGCGGTTGGAGGGGGCAGCCACCTTCGTGGCCAGCTTCGACCGGCCCAACATCCGTTACACCATCGTGGAAAAGCGCGACAGCCTGCGCCAGCTGCTGCGCTTCATCGAACGCGAGCACGGCGGCCCGCACGGCCACGACAGCGGCATCGTCTACTGCGCGTCGCGGCGCAAGGTGGAAGACGTGGCCGCGCGCCTGCAGGCCGCAGGCCTGCGCGCCTTGCCCTACCACGCGGGCTTGGACAACGCCACGCGCCAGCGCCACCAAGACCGCTTTTTGCGCGAGGACGGCCTCATCATGGTGGCCACGATCGCCTTTGGCATGGGCATTGACAAGCCCGACGTGCGCTTCGTCGCGCACCTGGACCTCCCCAAAAACATCGAGGGCTACTACCAGGAGACGGGCCGCGCTGGCCGCGACGGCGAGCCCGCCGACGCCTGGATGGCCTACGGTCTGCAAGACGTGGTACAGCAGCGCCGCTTGATCGACGACAGCCCTGCTGACGAGGCGTTCAAACGCGTGCTACGCGCCAAGCTCGACGCGCTGCTGGCGCTGGCCGAGTCCACCGACTGCCGCCGCCAGCAGCTGCTGGCCTACTTTGGCGAGTCGAGCGCCCCATGCGGCAACTGCGACAACTGCCTGCAACCCCCACAGACCTGGGATGCGACCGAGCCCGCACGCAAGCTGCTGTCGTGCATCTACCGGCTGCAGCAGGCGGGTGCGGCGTTCGGCGCCGGACACCTCATCGACGTGCTGCGCGGCCAAGCCACCGACAAAGCGCGCCAGCACGGCCATACCGCGCTGTCCACGTTCGGCATCGGGCGCGAGCTGGACGAGACCCAGTGGCGCGCGCTGTTGCGCCAGCTCATCGCCGTGGGCGCGGTGCAGGTGGCAGGCGAGTTTCACACCCTGCACCTGACGCCGGCGGCGCGCCCGATCCTGCGCGGCGAGCAAAGGGTACGCCTGCGGGTGTCGACGGCGAGTGCCGGCGAGCGCCGCGCGCGCGACCGCGATGAGCGACGCCTGCGCGCCGTGGCCAGCGACGCCCGGCTGCCGCTGCAAAGCCGCGAGGTGCTGGCCGCCCTCAAGGCGTGGCGCGCGGCGGTCGCGCGCGAGCACGACCTGCCGGCCTACGTGATCTTTCACGATGCCACCCTGCGCGCGATCGCCGAGCGGCTGCCGCGTCACGCGCACGAGCTGCTCGATATCCCCGGCCTGGGCGACAAGAAGCGCGAGGCGTACGGCCGCGAGGTGCTGCGCGTGGTGGCCCAAACGCTACCGATCACCGACAAGGGCGCGTCTGCGCACCCGGTCGTCGACCTGATGGCGAAATGAGCATTCAGTTGCCGCTTCCCCGTAACACGGCGCAATGATCGACCGACGGCGTGGCCGGGGTGAGCCAGATGGCATCCACGCTGGCTTCGTGCGCGCTTTGGCGATGGTTGGCGCTGACCATGGCGACGGTCACGAGCACACCCGGTGCGTCGGCCGCCGCGCCGTGGCGCTGCAGGTGAACCGGCACGCCCCGGTCGCGTCGCACGTGCTGCTGTCCCGCCACCAGCACCGTCGTCTGGCCGACGCGCGAGCGCTCGCGCAGGGTGGTGGCCATGGCGTCGTCGCGCGCGAGCTGGATGCGCGCCATCGGCACCCATTGCGTCGGCGGCAGCTGCCCGCAGTGGCCCTCGTCGATGGCGCGCAGCAGCGCCTCTTGCGCCGGTGTGGGCAGCATTTGGTCCCAGTACGCCTCGCGCATCACCCGTGCGTGCTCGGTGCGGGGCAGGTTGCCGCCCCACACCGGTATGCCGGCGCGCACCGCGGCCATCACCATCGGCCCGTAGCGCTGCCAGGGCCATCCACTTTCGTTCCAGCGCAGGGCTTGCCGGACGGCCTCTTCCGTGCTGTCGGCCGCCAGCCCCTCCGTGCCATGGCCGCGCTCGGCCATCTCGATGACGAGCGCGTGCAGCCGCCCTTGCTCGGCCAGCGCCTGCACCACCCACGCATGCAGACGCTGGTGCATGTCGGCATCGTGCTGCTCGCCGAACAGCAGCCAGCGCGGCGTGCCCAGTGCCTCGAGCCGGGCTCGCAGCCAGCGTTGCGGCTGCTCGGGGTCGAGCACCGCGAACGGCTCGGGCGCGGCCATCGTCGGCGCGACGGCGCCCACTGCGCAACACGCGGCGGCTGCCATCAGCCAGGATCGGCGCGTCAGAGCGGGAGCATTCATACCCCATCATAGTCCGGGATGCCGATATGATGCAGCCACGCCGCCCCCGCGGCGCATCGCCTTTGTGGTTTTCGACCGGAGCAAACACCTATGGCCAAAAAAACCGCCCGTACCCCGAATCCCAGCCGCGCCCTCGACATCGGCATCGACGCGGCTGACCGCGCAGCCATTGCCGAAGGCCTCAGCCGCCTATTGGCCGATACCTACACGCTGTACCTGACCACGCACAATTTTCACTGGAACGTCACGGGGCCCATGTTCAATACGTTGCATGCCATGTTCATGCAGCAGTACACCGAACTGTGGAACGCGGTCGACCCGATTGCCGAGCGTATTCGCGCGCTGGGGCACATCGCGCCGGGCTCGTACGCCGAATTCGCGCGCCTGAGTTCCGTGCCGGACGCGCCGGCGCAGCCGCCCAAGGCGCTGGAGATGGTGCGCCTGCTGGTGCAAGGGCACGAAGCGGTGGCCCGCACGGCACGCAGCCTGTTTCCGCTGGTGGACAAAGCCCATGATGAACCCACGGCCGATTTGCTGACGCAACGGCTGGCGGTGCACGAGCAAACCGCCTGGATGCTGCGCAGTTTGCTGGAGGAGTAAGCGCCAACCGTTGCCGCTCGCCAGCGGCTGCCTGCGGATGGCAGCAGGGGCATCCCGCCCCTGTTTTTAGTGCACCACGACCGGCGTTTGCGCCAGCGACGCGTAGCGCTCCAGCGTGTCCTCGACTTCTTCCTGGGTGGGCGTGTTCTGTTGCCAGGCCTCGATCTGTTGCTGAAACAGCTCGGCCCAGGAGCCATCCAGGTACACCTCCTTGCCGGAGCGCTTGTCCACGATCTCGAACCCGTGGCGCGGCAGCACCGGCCGCGGGGTGTCACTGTCGGCCGCGCTCGCCACCTCCTGGGCGTTGGCCAGGATGTGGACCACCGCGAAACTGTCGGAGTTGTAGAGCATGTGCATGGCCACACTATCCTCGAAAGACGGAATCCCTGCAAGCAGCGGGTCCACTGGGGTGGGTGGTGTCCGCTGACGTACCGGATATCGGGTCGTGGCCGGCGTTTTTCAAGGGGATGCCGTGTGGCGCCATGCACGCAACTGTTGATCGACCCGGTCGCCATTGGCCTGCTGCAGCACGAGGCGCACCGGCAGGCCGGGCAGCGCTGGGCTGAACCACAGCTCGACGCCCAAGCCCCGCTCGGCGGTGCCCGTGGCGCTGCGACGCAGCCGCAGGGTGTCGAACTCGCCCGCAGGCAGCGCGAGGCGCTCGTGCTCGACGACTTCGAACGTCCAGGTCTCGACCTGGTTCGAGCCCACGACGGGAAGCGACCAGCGCTCGCCGGGCTGAGCACCGTCCACCCAGGGCCCGAGTTGGATGAATACCGATAGCCGATCCTGGGTACCGGCGGGCAGCCCGTCGAGCCGCGCGCCGTCATCCGACAAGGCGCTCGCCATGGCACCGCTGGCCGCCCACTCGAACGTCAGTCCGCGCGTGCGGCGGGCGCGGTCCTCGAAGCGCAGTGGCTGCAGGCCTTGGTGCGAGAGGGTGCCCACGCTGGATTGCGTGCGCGTGCCGACCAGAAACGCCCGTAACGTCAGTTCGGCGCGGTAGCGCTCACCGTCCCGCTGCCAGTCCAGCGTGGCTTGCGCGCGGTAGTTCAAGCCACGCGCTTCGCCGAGCACGTCGTAGTGCAGTTGGGCAGAGGGAGGCGGTTGCCACGCCGCGACCGTGTTGCCGGGGCTTGCTGGGCGCAGGGGTGCAGCCTCGGCTACCGTCAGCGCTTCGGGCGGCTGCGGTACTGCACCGGGGGCCTCGGCGACGCCGGGTGCCTCGGCGGGGGTGGAGGGGGGCTCGGCCAGCGCGGGGCTGGTGTTTGCCGTGCGCGACGGCAAGCCATCGTCGCGAGGCTGTGGGGGCGTTTGGGCAGCGGCCGGTGGGGTGCGTGGACGGGCGTCGGGGGGCCTCGGTGCAGGGGGCTTTGACTGGGGCTTTGACTCCAACGGGGCGGGGCGAGCCGACGGCGCCAGCAGCGCGGCGGCCACCACGGCCGCGCGTGCGCCATCGGGGCCGCGGCCCGCGGGGGACGCGGGCGGCCACAGCAGCGCCAGCGCCGCCGCATGCAACGCGACGACACCGGCCACGGCAGCGGCGATGCGCAGACGCGGCGCGAGCAAGACGCCGACCTTCATGGACGCGATACTAGCGCCTGCATCGCACATTCGGGAGAAGCCACCCATGAAGCTCGCCACCTATCGCGACGGCAGCCGCGACGGACAGTTGGTCGTCGTCTCGCGCGACGGCGCGCTGGCGCACTACGCCACCGGCATCGCCGACACGCTGCAGCAGGCGCTCGACGACTGGAATTTCATCGCGCCGCAGTTGCACGATCTGGCGGTCACGCTCGATCACGGCAAAGCGCGGCACGCGTTCGCGTTTGACCCGCGCCAGTGTGCGGCCCCCTTGCCGCGCGCCGTGGGCTGGTGGGCGCCCGAGCCCGACGGCGACGAGCCGCTGCCGTGGCGCAGCGATGCCCTCTGGGGGCCGGTGCAGCCGCTGCCGGCGGTAGCAGGGGTGGCCGACGTCGCCCCGACGCTGGCGGCCATTTGCGGCGATGTGGGGGCAGGGGTCGAGGCGTCGGCGGCGCTAGAGGGGGTGCGGCTGCTGGCGCTGGCCTGCCTGTGGCGCCACGGCTACGATGCCCCCGAGCGGCCCTGGGGCGTCAGCGTCGCGCCGTGCGTGGTCACGCCCGACGAGCTGGGGTCGGCGTGGCGCGACGGGCGGCTGGCGCTGAGCGTGATCACGGTCTGTCAAGGGCGCAAGCTCGGCATCGCGGACGGCGCCGACCAGCCCAACTCATTTGGGTCGTTGTTGGCCAACGCAGCGCGCTGGCGGGGGCTGGCAGCGGGGGTCGTGGTCGCGGGTGGGGTACTGCCCACCCCGTGTATCGAGGGCGATCCGCCCACGTGGCCGCGTGGTTACGCCTCGCTGGCGATGCGCCGGGCTGCCGAGGCGCGCGCCCTGGGCCACATCAGCACGCCCTGGTTGACGGCGGGCGACCGTGTCCAGATCGAAGCCCGCCTGCCCGACGGGCGTGAGCCCTTCGGCGCGATCGACGTGACGTGGCCCGCCGCCGGTCAGAGTGACGGCGTGGCCACGGGGTGGCTGCGCTCGTAGCGGGCCTGGCAATCCAGGCAGCGCAGGGCGGTGGGGGCGGCGTGCAGGCGTGCCGCGGGGATCTCGGCGCCACAATCGATGCACAGCCCGTACGTGCCCTGGCGAATGCGCTCCAGCGCGTCGTCGATGGCGCGCAGCTCGGCGGTTTCGCGCGCATCCAGCGCCTGCGCCAGATCGCGCTCGCCGTCGACCTGCGACCAGTCCCCGCTTTGGATGTCGTGGGGATCCGGGGCCGCCTCGGCGCGGCCGATCTTGCCGCCACGCTGGGCCCGAATCTGGGCGATCAGCTCGGTGCGCATCTGCTGCAGTTGCTGGGCGAAGGTGTCCGAGATGGGTTGGCTCATGGGATCCTGGTGTCTGATGTGTGGCCCCGCGGGCCGATGCTGGAATTGTGGCCACATTCCGCGCGCCGCACCAGTGGGGTTGGTGCAGGGTTTGATGCCGATCAAGCCGCTGCGGTGCTCGGGTGGGGTATCGCGGATGGGCGCCCTGTGGCATGCTACGGTAACCTTCACGCCAGTTGGCGCCCGCCGCGCCTGGGAGCCCGTCATGACCTCGCCCGATTTCAGCGCCTTGCACGCCGCGTTCGCTCCCTATGCCCGCTACGTTCCCGGGTTTGCCTTTTTGCAAGGCTTGGCCGGGCGTGACGCCGCGCCCGAGGCCCCGCCCGTGGCCCAGTGGGTCGCGCCCGTGTTCGACCCCGACGAGCTCGAGCGCCGTATTCGCGATTTGAAGGCCGTGCACTTTTGGCTCGAGCAAAACGCCCGCGCGCTGCAGGCCACGATCCAGGCGCTGGAAGTGCAGCGCATGACCCTGGCGACGCTCAAGGGCATGAATGTCAGTCTGGCCGAAATGGCGCAGGCCCTGGCGGGCGGCCCTGCAGTGGCGTCGGCCGCCACTGCCTCCGGCGCCGCGCAGACCCCCGACGCACCCTGCGGCGAGCCTTCCACCGCCGCGGCAGGGGCGCCCGCGCCCGCCGTGCCCGGCGTCGATCCCGTGCGCTGGTGGCGCGCGTTGACCGAGCAGTTTCAGGGCATCGCCGCGCAGGCCATGCAGGACATGGCCCAGCAGGCTGCCCCCGACCCGAGTCCGCCCGAGCCGCCGCCAGCCCCACCACCTGCGGCGCGCCCCAAGCGTGCCCGCCCCCCGGCCAGCGCCTCGGCGCCAGCGGCCTTGCGCCCGGCTTCTGCACGGGCTTCTTCACGGAGGTCCCGCTCGTGAAGCGATTCGTCTGTGCGCACGCCACCCACCCCCAGTGGCCGGTGGCGGCGGCGCTGGTGGTCACGCAGCTGCGGGCCCAGTTGGCGGCGCGGGCGTCGGCGGCACCCGCGGCCGGAGGTGGCGCTACCCACGGCGGCGACGCGGGTCACACCACCACGCCGCTGGCGTTGGTGTATCTGACCGACCACTACGCGGGCGCGGCCGCCGAGATCCTGGCGTATCTGGGCGCCGAGCTGCCCCAGGTGACCGATTGGGTGGGGGCGGTCGGCGTGGGCATTGGCGCCACGGGGGTCGAGTACTGGGACGAGCCGGCGCTGGTGGTGATGCTGTGCGACCTGGCACCGGGCCGCTACCGGGTGTTCAGCGGCGTCGCCCCCCTGGGCGCGACGCAGGGGCCGGAGGGTTTCGTGCCCCAAACCGCGCTGGTGCACGCCGACCCCACGGCGCCCGACCTGACCGAGCTGCTGCAGGAGCTGGCCGAGCGTACGCTGGGCCACTACCTGTTTGGTGGCTTGGTCGCCAGCCGGGCGGGTTCGGTGCAGATGGCGTGTGCGAGCCAGGGCGGCCTGGCCGGGCACGGGCGCGAGGCTGCGGTCGGCTTGTTTCGTGGCGGCTTCAGCGGCGTGGCCTTCGGCCCGGACGTGGGGATCGTCTCGCGCGTCACACAAGGCGTGCGCGCGGTCGGCCCCGCACACCGGGTGAGCGCCGCCCACGCCAATCGGGTCGAGTCGCTCGACGGCCAGCCAGCGCTGGATGTGGTGTTGCAAGACCTGGGTTTGTCACTGGACGATCTGACGGCCGTCATCGGCCGCCTGCGCCAGACGCTGGTGGGCCTGCAGGCGCCGGTCGCACGCCCCGCGTCGGCCGCCGCGCCGCTGACCGGTCGCGTGCCGCTGCGCCTGGGCGACGACGTGCTGGTGCGCCACCTGGTCGGCATCGATCCGCTGCGACGCGCGGTCGTGGTTGCCGACGAAGTGCCCACCGGCGCTCTGTTGACCCTGTGCGAGCGCCACGTGCAGGCGGCGCGGGCCGACTTGGTGCGCATCTGCGCCGAAATCCGCGACGAGCTCAGCCCCGAGGGGGACGACACGACCGACCCCACCCAGCGCATCGCCGGGGCCATCTACGTCAGTTGCAACGGGCGCGGCGGTGCCCACTTCGGTGGCCCCAGCGCGGAGTTGCAGATCGTGCGTCAAGCCTTGGGAGATGTGCCGCTGGCGGGCTTTTTCGCCGCTGGCGAGATCGCCCATCACCGTTTGTATGGCTATACCGGCGTGTTGACCGTGTTCGTGGCCGATGCGGCGGATCCCTCGGGCGCGGCTGGTTGAGGGTGGTGGTTGAAATCGCGGCCACCGCCCCTCATTTGCAACCGATCGAATCAACCAGGAAAGGGGTACGCGCGTGGATTTCAAGGATTACTACGCGGTGCTGGGGGTGGCGCGCGACGCCAGCGCCGACGACATCAAGAAAGCCTATCGCAAGCTGGCGCGCAAATACCATCCGGACGTCAGCACCGAGCCCGACGCGGCGCAACGCATGAGCGAGGTCAACGAGGCATACGCGGTGCTGTCAGACCCAGAAAAGCGCGCGGCCTACGACCGGCTGGCGCAAGGCCACCGGGCGGGACAGTCGTTCACGCCGCCGCCGGACTGGGACGCGGGCTTCGAGTTTCATGGCGCGCCCGAGGGCATGGACGCCGAGGCGTTCAGCGATTTTTTCAGCGAGCTCTTTGGCCGCATGGGGGCCGCCCGCGCGGGCGCCAACCGCCGGCGGGCCCATGCCGCCCCCGGGCGGGGCGAAGACCACCACGCCAAAGTGGTGCTGGATCTGGAAGAGGCATGGCGTGGGGGCACGCGGATGCTGACGCTGCAAGTGCCCGAGCTGGATGCCCAGGGCCGCGTGGCGCTGCGCAACCGCACGCTGGAAGTCAAGATTCCGGCCGGCGTGCGACCGGGACAGCTGATCCGCTTGGCCGGGCAGGGCGGGCCGGGGCAGCCGGCGGGCGACCTGTACCTGGAGGTGGTGGTACGCCCGCACCCGCGCTACCGGCTCGACGGCAAGACCCTTATCGCGGATCTGCCGCTGGCGCCGTGGGAGGCAGCCTTGGGCGCGGTCGTGCCCGTGACCCTGCCCGACGGCAGCACGCTGAAAGTGCGCGTGCCTGCCAATAGTCAGGCCGGACAGACCCTGACCGTGCGCGGCAAGGGACTGCCCGCGCGCGAGCCGGGCGACCTGGAGCTGCAGTTGCGGGTGATCCTGCCCAGCGCCTATGACCCCCGGGCCCGGGCCCTGTACGAAAAGATGGCGGCCGAGCTGAGCGATTTCGACGCCCGCAAGGTGGCTGCCGCCGAAGCCGAGAGGAGCCACTGACCATGGAGCTGAACGTGTTGCGCATCGACATCGCCCAGGACGCCCCGGGCCTGGACGCCGAGGCGCTGTGTCGCGCTGCCGGGGTATCGCTGGCCTGGTGGCACGCCGCGGTACAGGCCGGGTGGATCGGCGCGGCCGCGTCGGCGGAGGCGGCAGGGACCTACGACGCCGCCACGCTGCGCCGGGTGCGCCGCCTGGCGTGGTTGCAGCGCCACTTCGACGCCGACCCCGAGTTGGCCGCGCTGGTGGTGGATTTGGAAGAAGAAATCGAGCGCCTGCGCGCCCAGTTGCGGCGCCTGGGCCAGGCGGTGTGAGGCGGGAGGACACCGATGAATCCGGATCCGAAGACCTCCTGGAACGTCGGCTACTGGGTGCTAGCGTTCGTGTTGCTGTTGTGGTTCCAAAACGTGTGGCAGACCGCGCGCACGGTCGAGCCCGTGCCCTACAGCGCGTTCGAGCAGGCGCTGGCCGAGGGCCGGGTGGCCGAGGTCATCGTCGGCGAGACCACCATCACCGGCCGCCTCAAGACCCCCGACGCCAGCGGTAAGACCGTCATCGTCGCCAACCGCGTCGAGCCGCAGTTGGCCGAACGCCTGAGCCGCTACGACGTGCCCTACACGCGCGTGGTGGAGAGCACTTGGCTGCGCGACCTGCTGTCGTGGGTGGTGCCGGCACTGGTGTTTTTTGCGCTGTGGTTTTTCGTCGTGCGCCGGGTGTTGGAGCGCCAAGGCATGGGCGGCTTCATGAGCATCGGCAAAAGCCGCGCCAAGGTCTATGTCGAAAAAGACACCGGCGTGACCTTCGACGACGTGGCCGGGGTCGACGAGGCCAAGGCCGAGCTGCAGGAGATCGTGGCCTTTTTGAAAGACCCGCAGGGCTATGGTCGGCTGGGCGCGCGCGCGCCCAAGGGTGTGCTGTTGGTGGGGCCGCCGGGGACCGGCAAGACCCTGCTGGCCAAGGCGGTGGCGGGCGAAGCGGGCGTGCCGTTTTTTAGCATCAGCGGCAGCGAATTCGTCGAGATGTTCGTGGGCGTGGGCGCGGCGCGCGTGCGCGACCTGTTCGAGCAGGCGCGCGCCAAGGCGCCGGCCATCATCTTCATCGACGAGCTCGATGCGCTGGGGCGCGCGCGGGCCGCGGGCGGCCCCATCGGTGGGCACGACGAGCGCGAGCAGACCCTCAACCAGCTGCTGGTGGAGCTCGACGGCTTCGACAGCACCTCGGGCCTGGTGCTGCTGGCGGCCACCAACCGGCCGGAGATTCTGGATCCAGCACTGCTGCGCGCGGGCCGCTTCGACCGCCAAGTGCTGGTGGACCGGCCCGATAAGGCCGGGCGCGTGCAAATCTTGCGCGTGCACGCGCGCAAGATTCGCTTGGCAAGCGACGTCGATCTGGAGCAGATCGCGGCGCTGACGCCCGGGTTTTCCGGGGCTGATTTGGCCAACCTGTGCAACGAAGCGGCGCTGGCCGCTACGCGCCGCGGTGCCGAGGCCGTGGCGCTGGCCGACTTTACCGCCGCCATCGAGCGCATCGTCGCCGGGCTGGAGAAGAAAAATCGCCTGCTCAACCCACGCGAGCGCGAAATCGTGGCGTATCACGAGATGGGGCACGCCCTGGTGGCGCTGGCACTGCCCGGAACCGACCCGGTGCATAAGGTTTCCATCATCCCCCGCGGCATCGGCGCGTTGGGCTACACCATCCAGCGCCCCACCGAAGACCGCTATTTGATGACGCGCGAGGAGCTGGAGCGCAAGATCATGGTGCTGCTGGGCGGCCGGGCGGCGGAAAAGCTGGTCTTCGGTCACTTGTCCACCGGGGCGGCGGATGACATCGCCAAGGTGACCGACATCGCGCGCGACATGGTGATGCGCTACGGTATGGACGAGTCCCTGGGCTACATCGCCTATGAGGCGCAGCGGCCGCAGTTTCTGGACGTGCCGGGCCTGGCCAGCGGGGGCTGTCCGCGCAGCCCCGAGACGCAAGCCCGCATCGACGAAGCGGTGCGCCGCATTGTCATGGACGCGTTCGAGCGTGCCTGCGCGATTTTGCAGCAACACCGCGCGCTGCTGGAGCGCTGCGCGCGCGAGCTGCTGCAGCGTGAAACCCTGGACGAAGCGCAGCTGCGTGCGCTCACGGCCGAGCTGCGCCCGGCGGCGCAGGCGCCAGCCGCTTGACGGGCACGGTGCTCCTCACACCCCGCGCGCGCGGTCGTGGGCAAAGCGGGCGCGAAAGTCGGCAAACGTGCCCACCTCCAGCGCCGCGCGCACCTCGCGCATCAGCTGCAGGTAGTAGTGCAGGTTGTGAATGGTGGTGAGCATCGGCCCCAGCATCTCGCCGCAGCGGTCCAGGTGGTGCAGGTAGGCGCGCGAAAACCCCTCGCGCCCGCCGTCGTTCCACGACACGCCGCTCGTGCCCGCACACGCGTAGCAGGTGCAACTGGGGTCGATCGGCAGCGGGTCGGCCTTGTGGCGCGCGTTGCGAATTTTCAGGTCGCCGTGGCGGGTAAAGAGCGTGCCGTTGCGCGCGTTGCGTGTGGGCATGACGCAGTCGAACATGTCCACGCCACAGGCCACGCCCTCGACCAAGTCCTCGGGCGTGCCCACGCCCATCAGGTAGCGCGGTTTGTGCGCGGGCAGGCGGTGCGGCGTGTGCGCCATGATGCGGCGCATCTCCTCCTTGGGTTCGCCCACGCTCACCCCACCGATGGCGTAACCGGGCAAGTCCATCTCGACCAGTGCCTCGAGCGACTCCTGGCGCAGGTGTTCGTACATACCGCCTTGCACGATGCCAAACAGGGCGTTGCGGTTGCCTAGGCGTTCGAATTCGGCCTTGGAGCGCCGCGCCCAGCGCAGGCTCATCTCCATGCTCTGGCGCGCCTCGGCCTCGGTGGTGACGTGGCCGCTGGCCTTGTCGCCCTGCCAGTAGGGCGTGCACTCGTCGAGCTGCATCACGATGTCGCTGTCGAGCACGGTCTGGATTTGCATGCTCACCTCCGGCGACAGGAACAGCCGGTCGCCGTTGACGGGCGAGGCGAAGTGCACGCCCTCTTCGGTGATCTTGCGCATCGCGCCCAGCGACCAAACTTGAAAGCCCCCTGAATCGGTCAGGATGGGGCGGTGCCACTGCTCGAAGCGGTGCAGGCCGCCGAAGGTGCGGATCACGTCCAGCCCCGGACGCATCCACAGGTGGAAGGTGTTGCCCAAGATGATCTGGGCGCCCATGTCGTGCAGGCTGCGTGGCATCACGCCCTTGACCGTGCCGTAGGTGCCCACGGGCATGAAGATCGGCGTCTCCACCACGCCGTGCGTCAGCGTCAGGCGGCCGCGGCGGGCATGGCTGGTCGGGTCGGTGGCCAGCAGTTCGAAGGTCAGCATGGCCGGCATTGTACGGCTGCGTCTGCTTTACCATAGAATTTGCTTGACTTTTGGGTAAGTAAAGGAATCGCCGTGGAAACCGTCGAAGCCGTCGTGTCCAGCAAGGGGCAAGTCACGCTGCCCGCCGCGATGCGCGCCAAGCTCGGCATCCGGCCCGGCTCCTACATCCAGTTCGAGCTGCGCGGCCAGGAGCTCGTCATCCGGCCCGAGACGCCGATGAGCGCCTACTACGGCATGCTCAAGGGCTACGACCTCGGCGACGACCTCGAACCGCCGAAGGAGCCGGACCGGGAGTTCGACTGAATGAACGTTGTCGACTCCTCCGGCTGGATCGAATTCTTTCGCGCCGGCCCCAACGGGCCGGTGTTCAAGCCGGTCATCGAAGACCGCCGTCATCTGCTGGTGCCCTGCATCGCGCTGTACGAGGTGCACCGGGTGCTGGCCCGCAGCCTGCCGGAGGAGGTGGTGACGCGCTGCCTGGACGTGATGCGGCTGGGCCGCGTGCTGGACCTGACCGACGCGCGCGCGGTGGCCGCCGCGGGCGTGGCGCAGCGGCACCGGCTGGCGATGGCCGACGCCATCATGCTGGCCATGGCGCAGGAGTTCGGCGCGACGCTGTGGACGCAGGACGCCGACTACGCCGGCCTGCCCGGCGTGCGCTACGTGCCGAAGCCGGGCGCGGCAGCGCCCTGAAGCCGCCTCAGTCCGCCGCCGCGGCGGCCGAGCCCGCGCGCGCCAGCAGCATCGCGTCGCCGTAGCTGAAGAAGCGGTAGCGCCGCCCGATCGCGTGGCGGTACAGCGCCATGACGTGCTCGTAGCCGGCGAACGCCGACACCAGCATCATCAGCGTGCTGCGCGGCAGGTGGAAGTTGGTGATCAGCAGGTCGACCACGCGGAAGTCGAAGCCCGGCGTGATGAAGATGTCGGTGTCGCCCTCGGTGGCGCCGCTGCGCGCCCAGCTCTCCAGCGTGCGCACGGTGGTGGTGCCCACCGCCAGCACGCGCCCGCCGGCGCGGCGCGTGCGCTCCAGCGCCGCCAGCGTCTGCGGCGGAATGCGGTACCACTCGCTGTGCATGCGGTGGGCGCGGATGTCCTCGCCCTTGACCGGCTGGAAAGTGCCGGCCCCCACGTGCAGCGTGACGCTGGCGCGCTGCACGCCGCGCGCGGCCAGCGCCGCCAGCACCGCCTCGTCGAAGTGCAGCGCCGCGGTCGGCGCGGCCACCGCGCCGGGGTTTTTGGCGAAGACGGTCTGGTAGCGCTGCTCGTCCTCGGCGGTGTCGGGGTGCTCGATGTACGGCGGCAGCGGCACGTGCCCGTGGCGCTCCATCACCGCGTAGGGGTCGTCGGAGAAGCGCAGGCGGAACAGCGGCCCGTCGGCGTCGGGCCAGCGGCCCAGCAGCGTGGCGGTGAAGGCTGGCTGCCCGTCGGCCTGCGGCGCCATGCGCAGCGCGGTGCCGGGGGCGGGCTTCTTGCTGACCTTCATGTGCGCCACCACCTCGCCGTCGGCCAGCACCCGCTCCACCAGCAGCTCCAGCCGCCCGCCGGTGGGCTTTTCGCCGTACAGGCGCGCCTTGATCACCTGCGTGTCGTTGAAGACCAGCAGGTCGCCCGGCGCCAGCAGCGCCGGCAGCTCGCGGAAGATGCGGTCCGCCGGCGGCCAGCCGCGCCCATCCAGCAGGCGCGAGGCGCTGCGCTCCGGCGCCGGGTGCTGGGCGATCAGCTCGGGCGGGAGGTCGAAGTCGAAGTCGCTGGTGGTCCAGGCGCGCGCCGGTGCGGCGGCGGGGGGAAGGGTCGTCATGTCGCTCGAGGGCCGGACGGGCCCGTGCCAAGTCCAAGGGACGCGGATTGTCCCACGGCGCGCGGCCGTGTCAGGCCCGTGTCTTGCTTGCCCCATAACATGCGGGGGTAGGCCGGCGCGGGGCCGGTCGGTGGTGCGGGGGTATGGTCATGCCGTTGGTCGTCTTCAATCAAAAGGGTGGGGTGGGCAAGTCCACCATTGCTTGCAACCTGGCCGCGATCCGGGCCGCGCGCGGTCGGCGCACGCTGGTCGTGGATTTGGATGCGCAGGGCAATGCCTCGCGTTATCTGCTGGGCGATGCCGTGGCGCAGCCCGGCCCGACGGTGGCGGACTTTTTCGAGCAGACGCTGTCGTACAGCCTGCGCAGCGAGCCGCCGCAGGCCTTCGTGCGCCGCACCCCGTTCGACGGGCTGGACGTGCTGGTGGCCAGCCCCGTGCTGGAGGAGTTGCAGGCCAAGCTGGAAGCGCGCCACAAGATCTACAAGCTGCGCGAGGCGCTGGCCGCCTTGCGGGCGGACTACGATGCCATCGTGATCGACACGCCGCCGGCGCTCAACTTTTACACGCGCAGCGCACTCATGGGCGCCAGCGGCTGCCTGATCCCCTTCGATTGCGATGCGTTTTCGCGCCAGGCGCTCTACACGCTGCTCGACCATGTGGCCGAAATCCGCGCCGACCACAACCCGGCGCTGGCGGTGCGCGGCATCGTGGTCAACCAGTTTCAGGCGCGCGCCGCGCTGCCGCAGCGGCTCGTGCAGGCGTTGCGCGACGAGGGGCTGCCGGTGCTGGAGCCGTATCTGCCTGCGTCGGTCAAGGTGCGCGAGTCCCACGAGGCCGCCCGACCCCTCATCCACCTGGACCCGCGGCACCGCCTGACGCAGGCCTTCGTGGCGCTGTACGAGCGCCTGGGCTGAGCGACGTGGCCGGGGCCGTCGCCGCCGGCCGCCGCGCCTGTGATCGACTACAGTCACGCCGTGTCACCGAATGGGGTTGAAACATGTGGATGCAAGTGGTGTGGTTCGTGGCGGGGTTGGCGGCGTTGGTGGCGGGGGCCAGCGCGCTCGTGCGCGGGGCGTCCAAGCTGGCGTTGTCGCTGGGGATCTCGCCGCTCGTGGTCGGTCTGACCATCGTGGCCTTCGGCACCAGCGCGCCCGAGATGGCGGTGTCCACCGGCGCGGTGCTCAATGGCCAGACCGACATCGCGGTCGGCAACGTCGTCGGCAGCAACATCTTCAACGTGCTGTTCATTCTGGGCGCCAGCGCGCTGATCACGCCGCTGGTGGTACACGTGCAGCTCATCCGGCAGGAGGTGCCGATCATGATCGGCGCCTCGCTGCTGCTGCTGGCGTTCGGGCTGGACGGACGCATCACATGGCTGGAGGGCGCCGCGCTGACGGGGCTGCTGATCGTCTACACGGCCTTCCTGGTCGTGCAGTCGCGGCGCGAGTCGGCCGCCGACACGGCGGAGTTCGACGCGGAGCTGCAGCCCGCCGCCCCCGATGCGTGGGACGGCAAGTGGCCGGTGCAGCTGGTGCTGATCGCGCTCGGTCTGGCGCTGCTGGTGTTCGGGTCCGACTGGCTGGTGGGCGCGTCGGTGGCGTTTGCCAAGGCGCTGGGGGTGAGCGACCTCGTCATCGGCCTCACCATCGTGGCTGCGGGCACGTCGATGCCGGAGGTGGCCACCTCCATCACCGCCGCGCTCAAGGGCGAGCGTGACATCGCGGTGGGCAACGTGGTGGGCAGCAACACCTTCAACATCCTTGGGTGCCTGGGCGTCAGCGGCCTGGCCTCCGGTGGACTGGGGCTCACGCTGGCCCCCTCGCTGCTCGCGTTCGACATCTGGGTCATGCTGGCGGTGGCGCTGGCCTGCCTGCCGGTGTTTCTGACCGGACGGGAGATCGCCCGCTGGGAGGGGGCGGTCTTCCTCGGCTACTACGCCGCCTACACGGCGTACCTGATCCTGGCCGCCCAGGCGCACGATGCGCTGCCCGCTTACTCCTCCGTCATGCTCGGCTTCGTCGTGCCGTTGACCATCGTGGCGCTGGTGACGAGCGTGCTGCGCGCGCCGGGCACGCCCCCGGAGCGCTGACGGCCGGCTGCGCGCCCCCGGGGCGCCTGCGGCACAATGTCGGCAGCCGTTCACGGACGACGTTCGAAGCGTCCGGACCGCCATCGAGGAGACTCGCCGGCCATGTCTGCCGTTCCGCCCCTGTTTCGCGACGTGCCCCACCGCGCCGCGTGGCGCGAAGCCCTGCTCAACGACTACGCCCTTGCCGTCCTCACGCTCGGGGGACTGGTGGCTGTGCTGTGGCTCGCGCCATTCGCAGTCTACCGGGCGCTGACCGCCAATTGGTTGGCGGCGGTCTCGGACGCCGTCCTGGCCCTGGCCATCGGCGGCGCCGCCTGGCACGCCTGGCGCACGCGCGACACGCGCTGGCCCGGCTGGGTGATGGCCGTCGCGATCGTCGGCGGCATCTGGGCCATCGGGGTCGCCGCCCAGTTCGCGGCGCTGTTCTGGGCCTATCCCGGCGTGCTCATGAACTTCTTTCTCGTGCCTGCGCCGGCGGCCGCCGTCCTGGGCGCGGCCGCGGTGCTCGGTGCCGCGGCGCTGTCGTGGCAGGAGCTCGGGGGCACCGAGGGGCTGCCGTTCTTCGTCATCACCAACGTCCTCACCGGCGTGTTCGGCTACCTGGTGTCGCAGCAGGCGCACCAGCGCATCGAGCGCTGGCAGGCCCTGAGCCTGCTCGATCCACTGACCGGCGTTGGCAACCGCCGCCTGATGGAGGTGGAGTTTGCGCAGGCGTTCCGGTGCGGGGCCTCCGTGGGCGCGCTGGCCGTCCTGGATATCGATCACTTCAAGGCCATCAACGATGGCCACGGCCACGACGCCGGGGACGCCGTGCTGCGCGATCTGGCGACGGTGGTGCAGTCGGCGCAGCGCAAGACGGACCGCCTCTATCGCTTTGGCGGCGAGGAGTTCGTCGTCTGGCTGGGGCAGGGCGATGCCGCGGCCGCCGCGGCGGTGTTGGAGCGTATCCGCCAGGTGGTGCGCGAGCGGGTGCGTATCGCCGACCGGGCCGTCACGTTCTCGGCGGGCGTGGCCGTGCACACGGCGCCGGAGTCCTGGCAGGCCTGTCTGGCCCGGGCCGATACGGCCCTGTATCGCGCCAAGCGCGAGGGGCGCGACCGCGTGGTGTGGACGTCGCCGGGCGAGGGCGCGTCCAGCCGCACCTGAGGCGCTCGGGCCGACCCCGTCCGACTCAGGCCGGCGGCACGCGGTCGCTGCGCCGCCGCGCGGGCGGGTGCGCCGCCAGATGCGCGGCCAGATCCGTCACGCCCTCGGCGCGCCAGCGCTCGAACAGCGCGCGCAGCGCCGAAAAATCCTCCAGCCACAGCGACACCGGCGCCAGCTCGAAGATCGCTTCGAAATCGGCATCGGCCTGCAGATACGGGGGCGGAACCGGGTTGAGGCGGCGCTGGGTCATGGCAGTGCAGGGGGGGCGGCTCGCAAGGATTGGGGATGGTGCAAGTCATCGTAGGGCAAGCGCCCGGCGCTGTCGATGCGGCGGGCGGGCGACTGTCGCTTTCTCCCATCGTCGGCGATGGCGCTGCTAGGATCGGTCCATGGCCCGCGCCACGTCCGCCACCCGTTCCCGCCCCCCGCAGGCCCCGGCCGCGCCCGACGCCGCGCCGGCCGGCGCGGGGCGCGAGCGGCTCAGCGGCCCGCAGCGCGCGCTGCGGCGGCTGGGCTTGGTGCGGCCCATCGATCTGGCGCTGCATGTGCCCTTGCGCTACGAGGACTGGACGCGCGTGCGCCCGCTGGCCGACGCGCGCGACGGGGACGAGGCGCTGATTGAGGGCGAGGTGTTGGCCTGCGAGGTGCTGCTGCGCCCGCGCCGCCAGCTCGTCGCCACCCTGGCCGTGGTCGGCGGGGGGCGCTGCACGCTGCGGTTTTTCACCTTCTACCCCAGTCACCAGCGGGCACTGGCCGTCGGTGCCCGCGTGCGGGCGCATGGCGAGCTGCGCGGGGGCTGGGCGGGCTGGACGCTGGTGCATCCCCGCCTGCTGTCGCCGGATGCCCCCTTGCCCGCCGGCCTGACTCCGGTCTACCCGACCACGGCCGGCCTGCCGCAGCCCTATCTGCGGACCGCGGTCGCGCGCGCGCTGCAGCAGGCCGATCTGTCCGAGACCGTTCCCCCCGAAGCCCTGGCCGACCTGCCGGGGGTCGGCGGCGAGCCGTGGACGCTGCAGGCGGCGCTGGCGTTTTTGCATCACCCCGACCCCCGCGCGCCGCGCACGGCGC
Source organism: Tepidimonas sp. HKU77 (assembly GCF_049728535.1). Classification (NCBI taxonomy): domain Bacteria; kingdom Pseudomonadati; phylum Pseudomonadota; class Betaproteobacteria; order Burkholderiales; genus Tepidimonas; species Tepidimonas sp. HKU77. The sequence goes on from NZ_CP187300.1 coordinate 1,342,178, forward strand.
TGGACGATCGCACCCACCCCGCCTGGCAGCGCTTGAAGGCCGAGGAGCTGCTGGCCCAGCAGTTGGCCCAGGTGCGCGCGCGCCGCGAGCGCGACGCCCTGCGCGCCCCCGTGCTGCGCGCGGCGGACGACGGCCTGCCGTGGCGCCTGCAGTCTGCGCTGCCCTTTGCCCTGACCGGGGCACAGCAGCGGGTGGTGGCCGAGATCGCCGCCGACCTGGCCCGCCCCACCCCCATGCACCGCTTGCTGCAAGGCGACGTGGGCAGCGGCAAGACGGTGGTGGCCGCGCTGGCCGCGGCCGTCGCGGTCGATGCCGGCTGGCAATGCGCCCTGATGGCGCCGACCGAGATCCTGGCCGAGCAGCACTTTGGCAAGATGGTGCAGTGGCTGGAGCCGTTGCTCGCCCCGCTGGGCCGCGGAGTGGCGTGGCTCACCGGCAGCCAGCCGCGCGCCCAGCGCCAGGCCATGCTGTCGCGCATCGCGGCGGGCGAGGCCGCGCTGGTGGTCGGCACCCACGCCGTCATCCAGGAGCAGGTGACGTTCGAACGCCTGGGCCTGGCCGTCATCGACGAGCAGCACCGCTTCGGCGTCGCCCAGCGGCTGGCGCTGCGCCACAAGGCCGGGGCCGCCGCCGCGGGGATGGAGCCGCACCTGCTGATGATGAGCGCCACCCCCATCCCGCGCACGCTCGCCATGAGCGTCTATGCCGATCTGGATGTCTCCACCCTCGACGAGCTGCCCCCCGGGCGCAGCCCCATCGTTACCAAAGTGCTGGCCGAGCACCGCCGGCCCGAGGTGATGGAGCGCATCCGCCAACAGGTGGCGCAGGGCCGGCAGGTGTACTGGGTGTGCCCGTTGATCGAGGAGAGCGAGGCGCTCGATCTGCGCGCCGCCACCGCCACCCACGCCGAGCTGGCCGCCGCCCTGCAGGGCGTGACCGGCGCGGACGGCCGCCCGGTCCAGGTCGGCCTGCTGCACTCGCGCCTGCCGCCCGCCGACAAAAAAGCCATCATGGCTGCCTTCGCCGCAGGCGCCCTCGCCGTGCTGGTCAGCACCACGGTCATCGAAGTCGGTGTGGACGTGCCCAATGCGTCGCTGATGGTCATCGAGCACGCCGAGCGTTTTGGCCTGAGCCAATTGCACCAGTTGCGCGGGCGCGTCGGGCGCGGCGCGGTGGCTTCGGTCTGCCTGCTGCTCTACAGCCCCGGCGAGTCGGGCCGCGTCAGCGAATCGGCGCGCGAACGCCTGCGCGCCATGGTCGAGACCCAGGACGGCTTCGAGATCGCGCGCCGCGATCTGGCCATCCGCGGCCCGGGCGAGTTTTTGGGGGCGCGCCAATCGGGGGCGCCTTTGCTGCGGTTTGCCGATTTGCAGACCGACGAGCCCCTCATCGAATGGGCGCGCCGCTGGGCCCCGCGCCTGTGGCAGCGGCACCCCGAGCAGGCGCAGCGGCACCTCGACCGCTGGCTGGGGGGCAAGTTAGACTATCTGAAGGCTTGATCCGATAATCCACCCGGCTGCCGGCTGTCCGGCCGATCCCCCGGCAGGACCGCCGGTGCCACGGAGTCTGCCCATGACCCTGACCGAACTCAAGTACGTCGTCGCGGTGGCGCGCGAGCGCCACTTCGGCAGGGCGGCCGAGGCCTGCTTCGTCTCGCAGCCCACCTTGTCGGTGGCCATCAAAAAGCTCGAAGAAGAGCTGGAAGTCAAAATCTTCGAGCGCAGCGCGAGCGAAGTCACCGTCACCCCCCTGGGCGAAGAAATCGTGCGCCAGGCGCAGACCGTGCTGGAGCAGGCCGCCGCGATCAAGGAAATCGCCAAGCGCGGCAAAGACCCGCTGGCGGGGCCGCTGCGGCTGGGCCTAATCTACACCATCGCCCCGTACCTACTGCCCGATTTGGTGCGCCAAGTCATCGAGCGCGCGCGCCAGATGCCCCTCATCCTGCAGGAAAACTTCACCGCCCGGCTGCTGGAGCAGCTGCGTCTGGGCGAGCTGGACGCGGCCATCCTGGCCGAGCCGTTTCCGGAAGCCAATTTGGCGGTGGCGCCGTTGTACGACGAGCCGTTCGTCGCCGTCGTGCCGCGGGACCATCCGCTGGCGGCGCGCGCGTCCATCACGGCCGAGGAGCTCAAGCGCGAGACCATGCTGCTGCTGGGCAACGGGCATTGTTTTCGCGATCACGTGCTGCAGGTCTGCCCGGAGTTTGCGCGCTTTTCCGACCAGGCCGAGGGCATCCAGAAGAGCTTCGAGGGCTCGTCGCTGGAGACGATCAAGCACATGGTGGCCGCCGGCATGGGGGTCACGCTGGTGCCCCAGTTGTCGGTACCCAAGGGCGCGCTCGACCCCGCCACGCGCGAGACGCTGGCCGCCAGCGCCCCCGGCGACGCGGGCTACGTGCGCTACATCCCGTTTGCCGGCGAGCCGCCGACGCGGCGCGTCGTGCTGGCGTGGCGGCGCAGCTTTACGCGCTACGAAGCCATCGCCGCCTTGCGCAACGCCGTCTATGCCTGTGAGTTGCCCGGATGCAAGCGTCTGACCTGATGTCCCCGCCCCCACCGCCGGCCTGGCGCGCACGCCTGGCCTTGTACCTGGACTTGATCCGCTGGGACCGCCCGGCTGGCTGGCTGTTGCTGCTGTGGCCGACGCTGTCGGCGCTGTGGCTGGCGGCGGGCGGTTGGCCGGGCTGGCACCTGCTGGTGGTGTTCGTGGCGGGCACCATCCTGATGCGCAGCGCCGGCTGCTGCGTCAACGACGTGGCCGACCGCGAGTTCGACCGGCACGTCAAGCGCACCGCGCAACGCCCGGTCACCAGCGGGCGCATCAGCGCGCGCGAAGCGCTGGCGGTCGGTGCGGCATTGGCGCTGGTGGCCTTTGCCCTCGTGCTGACCACGAATCCGGTGGCGGTGGCCTGGTCGTTCGCGGCGCTGGCGGTGGCCGTCGTCTATCCCTACACCAAACGCTTTTTCTCCATGCCGCAGGCGGTGCTGGGGGTCGCCTTCAGCTTTGGCATTCCGATGGCGTTTGCCGCCGTGCGCGGCGAGGTGCCGCCACTGGCCTGGGGCCTGTTGCTGGCCAACGCCTTTTGGGTGCTGGCATATGACACCGAGTATGCGATGGTCGACCGCGACGACGACCTGCGCATCGGCATCCAGACGTCGGCCATCACCCTGGGGCGTTGGGACGTGGCGGCGGTGCTCGCGTTTTACGCCCTGCACCTGGTGTTGTGGGGAGCGTTGGTCTGGCCGCTGGCAGGCGGCCCGTGGTTGGCGCTGGCGCTGGCCGTCGCGGCGGCGCAGGTGGTGTGGCACGCCTGGCTGATTCGCGACCGCAGCCGCGAGGGGTGCTTCCGGGCCTTTCGCCTCAACCACTGGCTGGGCGCCACGCTGTTTGCGGGGGTGGTGTTGCCGTTGGCGCTGCGCTGATCGCCGCGCGGCTCGCTCAAGCGCCGTAGGCGTCGCCCAGCTCCTGTGCGCGCCGCCACGCCGCCTGCATCGCGGCGCCAAAAGCGCGCTTGACACCCGCTTCCTCCAATACCGCCAGGGCCGCGGCCGTCGTGCCGCCTTTGGAGGTGACGCGCTCGCGCAGCACCTCGGGTGGTTCGCCCGCTTGCCGCGCCAGTTGCGCGGCGCCGATGAAGGTACCGATGGCCAACTCCAGCGCCACGGCGGGGGGGAGCCCCATCGCGGCGCCCGACTCCCGCATGGCCTCCAGAAAATAAAACACATACGCGGGGCCGGAGCCCGACAGCGCCGTCACCGCGTCCAGCGCCGCTTCTTCATCCACCCAGACCCAGCGGCCCGTGCCCGCGAGCAGCGCTTCGGCCAGTGCGCGGTCTTCGGTCGTCACGCCCGGCAGCGCGTACACGCCTGTCATGCCCAGCCCCACCAGTGCCGCCGTGTTGGGCATGGTGCGCACGATGCGCTCGCTGTCCAGCCACGCTTGCATGCTGGTGCAACGGATGCCCGCCGCCACGCTCACGTGCAGCGCTCCATCCAGAAACGGGGCTGCCGCACGGGCGGCTTCGCGAAACGTCTGCGGCTTGATCGCCCAAACCACGAGCCGGCTGCCACCCAGCCGCGCATCGGCCGCCGCCAGGGTGGGCACGCCAAATCGCTCTTGCAGCCGAGCGCGCGCGTCCTCTCCTGGATCCACGACGGTGATGTCGGTCGCGTGGCAGCCGGCCTGTAGCAGCGCGCCCACGATCGCACTGGCCATGTTACCGCCGCCAATGAAGGCGATGCGCTGGCCGATCAGGGGGGAGGAGGAGGGGGTTGTGACGTCGAGGGCAGGTGCGTTCATGCCACCATTGTGGGGCAAAGTGTGGTGGCGGGGGTGGGGTGATGGCGGCCTCGCCGGGGGTGTTGACACGCGACGGAAAGCCTGCAACAATACACAGCTTCGCCCAGTTGGGTGAAGACCATCTGCCCACCGAAGCAGGGCGGCGGGGTTGCCAAGCAAGCCAGGTGCACCATTGTGCGCCGCTGTTGAGCCTCTGGTGTCAATCCCTCCCCTCGCAACGACGGGCCCAAGACTGATCGCTTCGGCCGCGGTGGCCGAAGGATTCAAGTTGGGACTTTCATCATGATCCAAACGCAAACTCGACTCGATGTTGCTGACAACACGGGTGCCAAATCCGTGATGTGCATCAAGGTGCTCGGCGGCTCCAAGCGCCGCTACGCCAGCGTGGGCGACATCATCAAGGTCAGCATCAAGGAAGCCGCGCCGCGTGGCCGCGTCAAGAAGGGCGAGGTCTACAACGCGGTCGTGGTGCGCACGGCCAAGGGTATCCGCCGGCCCGATGGCGCGCTCATCAAGTTCGACGGCAACGCCGCCGTTCTGCTCAACAACAAGCTGGAGCCGATCGGCACCCGCATCTTCGGCCCGGTCACGCGCGAGCTGCGTACCGAGCGCTTCATGAAGATCGTGTCCCTGGCGCCCGAAGTTCTCTGAGGAACCGTCATGAACAAGATCCGTACAGGCGACGAAGTCATCGTCATTGCGGGGCGCGACAAAGGCAAGCGTGGCCGCGTGCTGCGCCGTGCCGACGAGGAGCGCGTGGTCGTCGAGGGTGTCAACGTGGTCAAGAAGCACGTGCGCCCCAACCCGCTCAAGGGCGTGTCGGGTGGCATCGTCGAGAAGACCATGCCGATCCACCAGTCCAACGTCGCGATCTTCAACCCGGCCACCGGCAAGGCCGACCGCGTGGGTGTGAAGGTGCTGGCCGACGGCAAAAAGGTGCGCGTCTACAAGTCCAGCGGCGAAGAAATCAAGGTGGCATGACCATGGCACGTTTCCAACAACTCTATCGCGACAAGATCGCGCCGGCGCTCAAGGCGCAGTTTGGCTACCAGTCCGTCATGGAGGTGCCGCGCATCACCAAGATCACGCTCAACATGGGTGTGGGCGAGGCCGTGGCCGACAAGAAAGTGCTGGAAAACGCCGTCGCCGACCTGACCAAGATCGCGGGCCAAAAGCCCGTCGTCACCCGGGCGCGCAAAGCCATCGCGGGCTTCAAGATCCGCGAGGGTCAGCCCATCGGTTGCATGGTCACGCTGCGCGGTGCGCGCATGTACGAGTTTCTCGATCGCTTCGTCACCATCGCGCTGCCGCGCGTGCGTGACTTCCGCGGCATCTCGGGCCGGGCGTTCGATGGCCGTGGCAACTACAACATCGGCGTCAAAGAGCAGATCATCTTCCCCGAGATCGAGTACGACAAGGTCGATGCGGTGCGTGGGCTGAACATCAGCATCACGACGACGGCCAAGACCGACGAAGAGTGCAAGGCGCTGCTCGCCGGTTTCCGTTTTCCGTTCAAGAACTGAGGTGGCCCGTGGCTAAGCAAGCTTTGCTCCAGCGTGAACTCAAGCGCGACCGGCTGGTCGCCAAGTTCGCCAACAAATACAATGAGTTGAAGGCTATCGCCAAGGACGCCAAGCGTTCGGACGAGGAGCGTGACGCGGCCCGTGCCGCGCTGCAGAAGCTGCCCCGCAACGCGAACCCGACCCGCCAGCGCAACCGCTGCGAAATCACCGGTCGCCCGCGTGGCACGTTCAAGCAATTCGGTCTGGCCCGCACCAAGATTCGCGAGCTGGCCTTCGCCGGTGAGATCCCCGGTGTGACCAAGGCCAGCTGGTAAGGCGCGAAGGAGAACCCCAAATGAGCATGAGTGATCCGATCGCCGACATGCTGACCCGCATCCGCAACGCGCAGATGGTGGACAAGGCCGTCGTGACGATGCCGGCTTCGAAGCTGAAGACCGCCATCGCCCAAGTGTTGAAGGACGAGGGTTACATCGACGGCTTCCAGGTCAAGGAAGAGGGCGGCAAGAAAGAACTCGAGATTGCCCTCAAGTACTACGCGGGCCGTCCCGTCATCGAGCGCATCGAGCGCGTCAGCCGCCCCGGGCTGCGCGTGTACCGCGGTGCCAAGTCGATTCCCCAGGTCATGAACGGGTTGGGTGTGGCCATCGTCACCACACCCAAGGGCGTCATGACCGATCGCAAGGCGCGCGCGGCCGGTGTCGGCGGCGAAGTCTTGTGCGTCGTCGCCTGATGCGAGGCAGGAAGGAGCAACGAAGATGTCTCGTGTAGCGAAAGCCGCCATCGCCATTCCGCAGGGCGTCGAGGTGGCCATTGGTCAGGACAGCATTTCTGTCAAGGGTGCGCTCGGCACGCTGAGCCTGCCGTTGAACCCGCGCGTCACCGTCAAGCAAGACGCCGGCAAACTCACGTTTGCGCCGGCGGATGCGACGCGCGAATCCGATGCCCTCAGCGGCACGGTGCGCCAGCTCGTCAACAACATGGTCATCGGGGTCAGCAAGGGCTTCGAGCGCAAGCTGACGCTGGTGGGCGTGGGCTACAAGGCCGCCGCCCAAGGCACCAAACTCAACCTCAACGTCGGGTTCTCGCACGCGGTCGAGATTGAGATGCCCGCGGGCGTCAAGGCCGAGACCCCGAGCCCGACCGAGATCCTGATCAAGGGCGCGGATCGCCAGCGCGTGGGCCAGGTGGCCGCCGAGGTCCGTTCGGTGCGTCCCCCCGAGCCCTACAAGGGCAAGGGCATCCGGTATGCGGATGAGAAGGTCGTCATCAAAGAGACCAAGAAGAAGTAAGGACTGCGAACATGTTGACCAAGAAAGAACAGCGTTTGCGTCGCGCGCGGCAGACCCGCATCCGCATCGCCCAGCAGGGCGCCGTGCGCCTGGCGGTGCACCGCACCAACCTGCACATCTACGCCAACATCATCTCGGGCGATGGCGCGCGCGTGCTGGCGTCGGCCTCCACGCTGGAGCCCGAAGTCCGTGCCCAGCTCGGCGGTGCCGGCAAGGGCGGCAACACCGCGGCGGCGGCCCTGATCGGCAAGCGCATTGCCGAGAAGGCCAAGGCGGCCGGCATCGAGAAGGTGGCGTTCGACCGCTCGGGCTTCGCATACCACGGCCGCGTCAAGGCCCTGGCCGAAGCCGCGCGTGAAGCCGGCCTGCAATTCTGACGGAGCGGGTGACGCAAATGGCAAAAATGCAAGCTAACGTGAAGACCGAGGCCAACGACGACGGCCTGCGCGAGAAGATGATCTCGGTCAACCGCGTGACCAAGGTGGTCAAGGGTGGCCGCATCATGGGTTTCGCGGCGCTGACCGTGGTGGGCGATGGCGACGGCCGCATCGGCATGGGCAAGGGCAAGGCGCGTGAAGTGCCGGTGTCCGTGCAAAAGGCCATGGACGAGGCGCGTCGCAGCATGTTCAAGGTGTCGCTCAAGGGCGGCACGCTGCACCACGAGGTCAAGGGCCACCACGGCGCCTCCACCGTCATCATGATGCCCGCCCCCAAGGGGACCGGCATCATCGCCGGCGGTCCGATGCGCGCCGTCTTCGAGGTCATGGGCATCACCGACGTCGTGGCCAAGAGCCACGGCTCGACCAACCCGTACAACCTGGTGCGCGCGACGCTGGACGCCCTGCGCAAGTCGACCACGCCGGCCGAGATCGCCGCCAAGCGCGGCAAGTCGGTCGAGGAACTCGTGGCCTGATCGGGAGAACACCATGACGACCCCCAACACCGTCAAAGTCAAGCTCGTGCGCAGCCCGATCGGCTGCAAAGAGTCCCACCGCGCCACGGTGCGCGGCCTGGGCCTGCGCAAGCTGGGCAGCGTGCGCGAGCTGCAGGACACCCCTGCCGTGCGCGGCATGATCAACAAGGTGAGCTACCTGGTTCAGGTGCTCTGATCGGAGTCTCGAGATGGAACTCAACACCCTCAAGCCCGCTGCGGGCTCGAAGAAGCCCCGCCGCCGCGTCGGCCGTGGCATCGGTTCCGGTCTGGGCAAGACGGCGGGCCGCGGCCACAAAGGCCAGAAGTCCCGCTCGGGCGGCTTCCACAAGGTCGGCTTCGAAGGCGGTCAGATGCCGCTGCAGCGCCGCCTGCCCAAGCGCGGCTTCAAGTCGCAGGCGCTCAAGTTCAACGCCGAAGTGACGCTGGCTGACCTGCAGGCGCTGGGTCAGGCCGAGGTCGACCTGCTCACCCTGAAGCAGGCCGGGCTCGTACCCCAACTGGCCAAGAAGGTCAAGGTCATCAAGACCGGTGAGCTCAGCATCGCCGTCAAGCTGACCAACGTCGCGGCCACGGCCGGCGCCAAGGCTGCCATCGAGGCGGCGGGCGGCTCGGTGGCCTGATCGGTCGTACCACGCATCCGGGATCGCTCGTGGCCACCAACGCAACGACTCTCGCCAAGACCGGCAAGTTCGGCGACCTGCGTCGCCGGCTGGTGTTCCTGCTGCTGGCCCTGGTGGTGTACCGGATCGGGGCGCACATCCCCGTGCCGGGCATCGACCCCGTTCAGCTCGAACAGCTGTTCAAGGGTCAGCAGGGCGGCATCCTGAGTCTGTTCAACATGTTCTCGGGCGGGGCGCTGTCGCGCTTCACGGTGTTCGCGCTCGGGATCATGCCGTACATCTCGGCGTCGATCATCATGCAACTGATGACCTACGTCGTGCCGACGTTCGAGCAGCTCAAGAAAGAAGGCGAGGCCGGCCGTCGCAAGATCACGCAGTACACGCGCTATGGGACCTTGGTGCTGGCCGTCTTTCAGGCGTTGGGCATCGCCCTGGCGCTGGAAGGCTCACCGGGGCTGGTCATCGATCCTGGTTTTGCATTTCGCTTTACCGCGGTGGTCAGCTTGGTGGCGGGCACGATGTTCCTGATGTGGCTGGGCGAGCAAATCACCGAGCGTGGCTTGGGCAACGGCATCTCGATCCTGATTTTTGCGGGGATCGTGGCCGGTTTGCCGAACGCCATCGGCGGGCTGCTCGAGCTGGTGCGCACGGGGGCGATGAGCATCCTGGCGGCGATCTTCATCGTCACGTTGGTGGTGCTGGTGACCTATGCGGTGGTGTTTGTCGAACGCGGTCAGCGCCGCATTCTGGTGAACTACGCCCGGCGTCAGGTCGGCAACAAGGTCTATGGCGGCCAGTCGTCGCACCTGCCGCTCAAGCTCAACATGGCCGGCGTCATTCCGCCGATCTTCGCCTCGTCGATCATTCTTCTGCCGACCACGCTGGTGAGCTGGATGAGCACGGGTGACGGCACGCGTTGGTTGCGCGACTTGGCCTCCGCCCTGTCGCCGGGGCAGCCGATCTACGTGGCGTTGTATGCGACGGCGATCGTTTTCTTCTGCTTCTTCTACACGGCGCTCGTCTTCAACAGCCGCGAGACCGCCGACAACCTGAAGAAGAGCGGGGCGTTCATCCCCGGGATCCGTCCCGGCGAGCAAACCGCGCGCTACATCGACAAGATCTTGCTGCGTCTGACGCTGGTTGGCGCGGTCTACATCACACTGGTGTGTCTGCTGCCGGAGTTCCTGATCCTGAAGTACAACGTGCCGTTCTACTTCGGCGGCACTTCGCTGCTGATCATCGTGGTGGTGACCATGGACTTCATGGCGCAGGTGCAAAACTACCTGATGTCGCAGCAGTACGAGTCACTGCTGAAGAAGGCCTCGTTCAAGGCCTCGGGTGCGTGAGATCATGGCGAAGGACGATGTCATCGAGATGCAGGGTGAGGTGATCGAAAACCTCCCCAATGCCACCTTCCGGGTCAAGCTGGAAAACGGCCACGTCGTGCTGGGGCATATCTCCGGCAAGATGCGCATGCACTACATCCGCATCCTGCCCGGAGACAAGGTCAAAGTGGAGCTCACGCCCTATGACCTGACCCGCGCGCGCATCGTGTTCCGCGCCAAGTGAGCGACCGGTTTTCGTTTTTAGGAGAGCAACATGCGAGTTTCGGCTTCGGTCAAGAAAATGTGCCGCAACTGTAAGATCATCCGTCGCCATGGCGTCGTGCGCGTGATTTGCACCGACCCGCGACACAAGCAGCGTCAAGGCTGATTCGAGTAGAGGACCACCATGGCACGTATCGCTGGTATCAACATTCCGCCGCACAAGCACGCGGAGATCGGCCTGACGGCGATCTTCGGCATCGGCCGCACCCGCGCGCGCCAGATCTGCGACGCTTGCGGCATTCCGTATTCCAAGAAGATCAAAGACCTCACCGACACTGAGCTGGAAAAGGTGCGTGAGCAAGTGGGTCGATTCACGATCGAGGGCGACCTGCGCCGTGAAGTGACCATGAACATCAAGCGCCTGATGGACATCGGCTGCTACCGCGGGTTCCGTCACCGCCGTGGCCTGCCGGTGCGTGGTCAGCGCACCAAGACCAATGCGCGCACGCGCAAGGGTCCGCGCAAGGCCGCCCAGCCGCTGAAGAAATAATTTGCCGCATAAAGGACAGTCATGGCCAAGTCTCCCTCCGCCAATGCTGCGGCGCGCGTGCGTAAAAAGGTCCGCAAGAACATTTCGGACGGCATCGCGCACGTGCACGCGTCGTTCAACAACACCATCATCACCATCACCGACCGCCAGGGCAATGCGCTGGCATGGGCGTCCGCAGGTGGTCAGGGCTTCAAAGGCTCGCGCAAGTCCACGCCGTTTGCAGCCCAGGTGGCCTCCGAGGCCGCTGGCCGCGCGGCCATGGAGCAGGGCATCAAGAATCTGGATGTCGAGATCAAGGGCCCAGGCCCGGGTCGCGAGTCATCGGTGCGCGCGCTGGGTGCGCTGGGCATCAAGATCACGTCGATTTCGGACGTGACCCCGGTGCCGCACAACGGCTGTCGACCGCCGAAGCGGCGCCGCATCTGATGCGGTTGGCGCGCCGTGGCAGAAAAGCCGGGCGCGCGCTAGAATCGCAAGCTTTTCGAAGAGGCGGTCGGGCGTCGTCCGGCCGTGCGTGATTGAGACCACCGCCAGTGCGGCCGGGTGATGAGTGTCAGCGTTAGCCGATCCATCGCCCCACGCACGGGCTCCCGCAATGACCCCGGAAGGGGTGGGTTGCGGCAGTACGGAAAGGAAAACCAGTGGCACGTTATCTGGGCCCCAAGGCCAAACTCTCCCGCCGTGAAGGCACGGACTTGTTCCTCAAGAGCGCGCGCCGCTCGATCAGCGACAAGGCCAAGTTCGACACCAAGCCCGGCCAACACGGTCGTACCTCGGGTTCGCGTACATCGGACTTTGGCTTGCAGCTGCGCGAGAAGCAAAAGGTCAAGCGCATGTACGGCGTGCTGGAGCGTCAGTTCCGCCGCTACTTTGCCGAAGCCGACCGCCGTCGTGGCAATACCGGTCAAAACCTGCTGTCGATCCTCGAATCGCGCCTGGACAATGTCGTCTACCGCATGGGTTTCGCGTCCACGCGCGCCGAAGCGCGCCAGCTGGTGTCGCACAAGGCGATCAGCGTCAATGGGCAGACGGTCAATATCCCGTCGTACCTGGTCAGCCCCGGTGACGTGATCGCCGTGCGCGAAAAGGCGCGCAACCAAGCCCGCGTCAAAGAAGCGCTGGAGCTGGCCAAGCAGATCGGCTTCCCTGGCTGGGTCGAGGTGGCGGCAGACAAGTGCGAGGGTGTCTTCAAGAAGGTGCCGGATCGTGATGAGTTCGGCGCCGACATCAACGAATCGCTCATCGTCGAACTGTACTCGCGTTGATCGTCGGGCGAGCCCCGTTAGAGCCCGGATCCCGCTGCGTGCGGGGTCCGGGATTTTGTGCTCCATCGGCCTTATCGGTGTAACGAGCCGAGGGTATTGAAGGAAGTCCGAATGCTGAATAACCTGCTCAAACCCAAGACCATCCAAGTCGAGCGCTTGGCGGACAACCGCGCCGAAGTCACGCTCGAGCCCTTCGAGCGGGGCTATGGCCACACGCTGGGCAATGCGCTGCGGCGAGTCCTGTTGTCGTCGATGGTCGGGCACGCGCCGACGGAGGTCACGATCGCCGGGGTGGTGCACGAGTTTTCCACCATCGACGGCGTGCAAGAGGACGTGGTGCACATCCTGCTCAACCTCAAGGGCGTGGTGTTCAAGCTGCACAACCGTGACGAGGTGACGCTGAGCCTGCGCAAGGAGGGCGAAGGGGTCGTCAAGGCGGGCGACATCCAGACGCCGCACGATGTGGAGATCCTCAACCCCGAGCACCCGATCGCCACGCTCGCGCCGGGTGCCAAGCTCGACATGCAGATCAAGGTCGAAAAAGGCCGTGGCTATGTGCCGGGCAACCTACGCAAGGGTGACGATCATCGCAACAGCATCGGGCGCATCGTGCTCGACGCCTCGTTCTCGCCCATCAAGCGCGTGAGCTATGCGGTCGAAAACGCCCGCGTGGAGCAGCGCACCGATCTCGACAAACTGGTGCTCGACATCGAGACCAACGGCGCCATCGGCCCCGAGGAAGCGGTGCGGGCGGCGGCCAAGATTCTGGTCGAGCAACTGTCGGTGTTTGCGCAACTCGAAGGCGGCGCGGCGTTCGAGTCGGGCGCGTCCGCCAAGGGTGGCGCGCCGGCGTTCGACCCGATCTTGCTGCGTCCCGTCGACGAGCTCGAACTGACCGTGCGTTCGGCCAACTGTCTCAAGGCCGAGAACATCTACTACATCGGTGACCTGATCCAGCGCACCGAAAACGAGCTGCTCAAGACGCCCAACCTGGGGCGCAAGTCGCTCAACGAGATCAAGGAAGTCTTGGCGTCGCGTGGCCTGACGCTGGGCATGAAGCTCGAAAATTGGCCGCCGGCCGGTCTGGAAAAGCACTGACCGCCGTCTTTTCTCTCCCCCAGTGACCCCCGGCGGTACCTGATCCGGCCGCCGGTGACAAGACAGAAAGGAAACTCCCATGCGTCACGGACACGGACTGCGCAAACTCAACCGCACCAGCGCCCACCGCCAGGCGATGCTGCGCAACATGGCCAACTCGCTGCTCAAGCACGAAGCGATCAAAACCACCCTTCCCAAGGCGAAGGAACTGCGCCGCGTGGTCGAGCCGCTGATCACGCTGGCCAAGAAGCCCACGTTGGCCAACCGTCGCCTGGCGTTCGACCGGCTGCGCGACCGCGACACCGTGGTCAAGCTGTTCAACGAGCTGGGCCCGCGTTTTGCCAACCGGCCGGGTGGCTACACGCGCATCCTGAAGATGGGCTTCCGCGTCGGCGATAACGCGCCGATGGCGTACATGGAGCTCGTCGATCGCGCCGAGCCGGCCGCGGCTGCCGAGCCCGCCGGTGACAAGGCCGAATAATCGTGCTATAATTCCAGCTTCTGACGCGCGGTGGAGCAGTCTGGTAGCTCGTTGGGCTCATAACCCAAAGGTCGGTGGTTCAAATCCATCCCGCGCAACCACTTTCCGAACCCGCTGGCGTGCTCCAGCGGGTTTTTTATGTGCGCCCGGCACGGGCGCACTCTTGTGGGTGAAAGTCCCACCGTAAGTTGATCACAGCGAACGAAGCGAAGCGCAACTGCATGAGGGCGACCGAGTGTGGGGAGGAAGCGTGGAGCGAAACTGCGAGCCGATGGACAAGAACCGGATAGAAGGCGCTGCCGAGCAGGGCGAGCGGGCATGAATCCGCGAAGCTCTCGTGATCAAGGCGAAGCGGCGTAAATCCGGCGGTTGTGCAGTGAAGGAGTGCGTTCTTACCCGGGGAGATCTCGCCTTATGCCTGAAAGGGCGACGTGGTGACACGGAGCGAGAAGTCAGCAGAGGCCATAGTAGCTGCCAGTCGTGAGCGAAGGGCCGAACGAGAAGGAGTGCTTGAGACCATGTCGATGCTGGAAGCAAGGCGTCAGAAGTCTGCGCAAGCAGAGCGGGCGGGGGTAGCGCACGGTGAAGCCGGGCGGGAACCTGTCAGCGACGAAGCGGCCGGCCCGCGACGGGACACCGAGAGCACAGGGCCGGGACTGCTGCAAGCGGTTCTGGCGAGAGAGAACCTGCGGCGAGCATGGAAGAGAGTCAAAGCCAACAAAGGCGCAGCCGGCGTGGATGGGCTGGACATTGACCAGACCGCCCGCCATCTGGTGACGGCGTGGCCATTGATTCGGGAACAACTGCTGCAGGGGAGGTACCGGCCCAGTCCGGTACGACGGGTAACGATCCCGAAGCCGGACGGTGGCGAGCGCGAGCTCGGCATTCCGACGGTCACGGATCGGCTGATCCAGCAAGCACTGCTGCAAGTGCTGCAACCGCTACTTGACCCGACATTCAGCGAGTGCAGCTACGGCTTCCGGCCGGGCCGACGAGCCCACGACGCGATACTGGCGGCGCAGGGCTACATCCAGTCCGGACGGAAGATCGTGGTTGATGTCGATCTGGAGAAATTCTTTGATCGAGTCAACCACGACATCCTCATCGACCGCCTACGCAAACGCATCGACGATGCTGGAATCATTCGGCTGATACGGGCGTACCTGAACAGCGGCATCATGAGCGATGGCGTAGTGTTTGAGCGGTATCAAGGCACGCCGCAAGGTGGGCCGCTGTCGCCGCTGCTGGCGAATGTGATGCTGGACGAAGTGGATAAGGTACTGGAGAAGCACGGCCACTGCTTTGCGCGCTATGCCGACGACTGCAACGTCTATGTCCGTAGTCGGAAAGCTGGCGAACGGGTCATGGCGCTGCTGCGCAAGTGTTACGGCAAGCTGAGGCTCAAGGTCAATGAAGCCAAGAGTGCGGTGGCCAGCGTCAAGGGAAGGAAGTTCTTGGGCTACAGCTTCTGGTTTGGCAAGGAGGGCGTCAAGCGCAGGGTGGCCGACAAGCCGATGGCGACGTTCAAGCAGCGGGTGAGGCAACTGACCCGGCGCTCAGGCGGACGCAGCATGGCGGAGGTCATTGAGCGACTGAAACCTTATCTGTTGGGATGGAAAGCCTACTTTGGGCTGGCGCAAACACCGGGCGTCTGGCGATCGCTGGACGAATGGCTGCGCCACCGACTACGGGCGATCCACCTCAAGCACTGGAAGCGGGGTAGCACGATCTACCGGGAACTGCTCAACCTAGGCGCGTCCGAACACGTGGCAAAGCGGGTGGCAGGCAATTCCCGCTGCTGGTGGCGGAATAGCGCGGGCGAGCTCAACCGGGTGCTGACCATTGCCTACTTCGACAAACTTGGCGTTCCCCGTCTCTCATGACCTCAACTTCTCGAACCGCCCGGTGCGGACCCGCATGCCGGGTGGTGTGGGAGGGGCCCGGTCAGGTATCCTGACCGCCCCTATCTCGATTGGCCTGGGCCGAATGCAACGGTTCAGCCGCCCCGGCAGGGCCAGCCCGCGGCGTGGCGCACGTCATCGTCATGCTCCCCCAGCCGCGGTGCCCGGTGGCGTAACGACCCCGGGGTGGCGCTCAGCTTGGGCACGACGCCCGGCACTTTGAGCGGGCGGCCCTCGCGGTCGGTGGTTTGCACGATCATGGCGCGCGCGTGGTATTGCGGGTCGCGCGCGATGTCGGCCACGCTGTAGATTTTGCCGACGGGGACGTCGGCGGCGTCAAGGGTCTGGATCACCTCATCCACGCTGCGCTGCTGGGTCCAGGCTTCGATGGCGGCGTCGAGCTCGTGTGCGCGGCGGGCGCGGCCGTCGTTGTGGGCCAGCTCGGGGTCTTGCGCCAAGTCGTCGCGGCCGATCGCGGTCATCAAGCGCCGAAAGATGCCATCACCGTTGCCACCGATCAGCACATAGGTTTCCCGCCCGTCGGGGCCCGAGCGACAGCGGTAGGCATTGGACGGAGCGATGCCTGGCAACGCGCTGCCCGCGCGCTCGCGCACGACACCAAAAGCGTCGTATTCGGGTAGCAAGCTCTCCATCAGGTTGAACACGCTCTCGTACAGGGCGACGTCGACCATCTGCCCCGTGCCGCCGCGCGCATCGCGGTGGTAGAGCGCCATCAGCACGCCAATGACGCCGTGCAGGGCGGCGATCGAGTCGCCGATAGAAACGCCGCAGCGCACGGGGGTACGTCCGGGCTCGCCGGTCAGGTAGCGCAGCCCGCCCATGGCCTCACCCAGGATGCCAAAGCCGGGTTTGTGTGCGTAGGGCCCCGTCTGTCCATAGCCGGATAGCCGCAGCATCACCAGCCGCGGGTTGAGGGCGTGCAGCTCGTCCCAGCCCAGGCCCCAGTCTTCGAGGGTGCCGGGCTTGAAGTTTTCGATCAACACGTCGGCTTCGGCAGCCAGCCGCCGCACCAGCGCCTGTCCCTCAGGCGTGCGCAGATCGGCACACACAGAGCGCTTGTTGCGCGATTGCACCTCCCACCACACCGATGTGCCGTCGCGCAACAGGCGCCATTTGCGCAGTGGGTCGCCCGAGGGCGGCTCGATTTTGATGACGTCGGCACCGAAGTCGGCAAGCGTTTTGGCCGCAAACGGCCCCGCGATCAACTGGCCGAGTTCGAGCACACGGATGCCAGCCAGGGGGCCGGCAGCGGGCAAGGCGTCGCGTTCAGGGGTTTGCATGGGGTCAGTGACGAGTCGGCTGGCGCGCGGCGAGCACGCGTTCGATGTGGTCGATGAGTCCGTCGCAGGCGTCCTCGATCAGGTCGAGCACGTGCTCGAAACCGTCGGTGCCCCCGTAGTAGGGGTCGGGCACGACCGGACTGTCATGGCGGCGGCAGAACTCTGTGAGGCGTCGCAGCTTGCGCCGATGCGCGGGCGGACACATGGCCTCGGCCAGCGCCAGGTTGTCCCAGTCCATGGCCAGCAGCAGGTGGGCGCGCTCGAAATCGGCAGGCGCCAGTTGCCGCGCACGCAGATCCGACAGGTCGTACCCGCGCCGTTGGGCGTGGTACTGGCTGCGCGGATCCGGGGGCTCGCCCACATGGTAGGCGTGGGTGCCTGCCGAATCGACCGCCACGCGTTGGTGCAGGCCACGGGCCAGCAGCCGCTCGCGCAAGACGCCGTGGGCGGTGGGGCTGCGGCAGATGTTGCCCATGCAAAAAAACAGCACCCGGTACTCGAAGACATCGTCCATGGGACGCATTGTGCCGCGATCGCTGCGCTGGCACCTCCGCCCGCACTATCCCCCCGCCAGTGCCGGAAATAGCCGCACCAGGCCACTGGCCATCACCTCCACCGCCAATGCCGCAAGAATCAGGCCCATCAAGCGGGTCATGACATTGATGCCTGTCTTCCCGAGTACACGTGAGATCGGCTCGGCCAGGGTAAAGCACAGCGCGGTCGCCGCGGCGATGACGACACCGTAGCCGACCAAAGCCGCGTGTTGCCAGAAGGTCTTGGCCTGGTCGGCGTAGATGACGACGGTAGACATGGTGGCCGGGCCGGTGAGCAGCGGAATGGTCAACGGTACGACGGCGATCGAGGCGCGGCTGGCGGCGTCGTCGACCTCGTCGCGCGTGGCTTTGGCCTCGGCGGGCTGCGCATTGAGCATCGACAGCGCCGACATCAACAGCAGCATGCCGCCGCCGACCTGGAAGCTGGCCAGCGAGATGCCAAAGAACTCCAGGATCTGCAAGCCCGCGAGGGCGCACACGGCGATGACCGCGAAGGCCGTCAGCGCCGAGATGGCCACCGTGCGCCGCCGCTGGCGAGGCGAGAAGCCCAGCGTGTAGTGGATGAAGAAGGGCACGATGGCCAAGGGGTTGACGATGGCCAGCAGGGTGATGAGGGGCTTGAGGTCCATGGGCAATGCGCGCGTCAGACGCACTGTAGCACCCCGAGTGGCGTCCTCAGTGCCTATGTGCGTTGCCGCCGGGTTGCTGTTGAGCCAGCGTCTTGCCCAGTTCGACCCCCCATTGGTCGAACGGGTGAATACCCCACAGAACCGCCTGATAAAACACTTTGTGTTCGTGGGCAGCGATCAGGGCGCCCAGGTGGTACGGATCGAGCCGAGGCAACCAGATCAGGTTGCTCGGCACGTTGCCGCGGTAGGTGCGGTGCGGGGTCATCCGGGCGACGCTGACCTCGTCCAGACCCTCGGCGCGCAGGGCGGCGGCCGTGGCGGCTTCGTCCCGGCCTTCGGCCAGCGCCTGCGCTTGCGCCAGCAGGTTGTTGCGCACCACGCGCGCATGGGCCGATCCCAGCGGCAGCGGTTCACCGAGATCCTGCACGCCGATGAAGTCCACCGCGATGCGGTGGGTGCCTTGATGCAGCAGCTGAAAATAGGCGTGTTGGCCGTCGTTGCCCAGTCCACCCCAGACGATGGGGCAGGTGTCCACCGCGACGGCACTGCCGTCGACGTGGACCGACTTGCCGTTCGACTCCATCTCCAGCTGCTGCTGAAAGGGCACCCATCCGTCCAGCCGCGCGCTGTAGACGGCGACCGCCAAGGTCGGGCAGCGCAGAAAATTGCGGTTCCACACGCCCAACAGCGCCAGCGCAAGGGGCAGGTTGCGCGCGGGCGGCGCATGACGGACGTGTTCATCCACGGCATGGCCGCCGGCGAGCAGCTGCTCGAACCCGGTGCGGCCAATTGCGATGGCTAGCGGCAGCCCGATGGCGCTCCACAGCGAGTAGCGCCCTCCAACCCAATCCCAAAAGCGGTGGATTTGCGCAGCTGGCACGCCCCAGGCCTGCGCGCGCTCGGGGTGCGCGGTGACGGCGATCCAGTGGGGCTGCTGCGCCGCCTCGGCAATGCCGGCGTTGGCCAGCCAGCGGCGCGCGCTCGCCGCCAGCGTCAGGGTCTCTTGGGTGGTGAAGGTCTTGCTCTGAACGATGAAGAGCGTTTGCCGTGGATCGAGCGGCTGCAGCACGTCGTGCAGCGCGTGGGCGTCGACGTTGGAGACGAAATGCACGCGCACGGGCCCCGGGCGTTCAGGGGCGAGCGCCCGCACGGCCATGCGTGGGCCCAGATCAGAGCCACCGATGCCGAGGTTGACGACGTGTCGCACGGGCTGACCGTCGCTGCCCCGCCACTGGCCGTCGCGGATGCGTTCGGCGGTGTCGAGAAAGCGGGCGAGCTCTGCGCGCACCTCGAACTGGATGGTCTGACCCCACGGGGGATCGGCCAAGGGGCCGCCGCGCAATGCCACGTGCAGGGCGGCGCGCCCTTCGGTGGGGTTGACGGGCTCGCCTCGCCACATCGCCTCGATATGTGCCTGTACGTCACTTTCCTGCGCCAGCGCCAGCAGCGTGTGCCAGATGGGCAGTGTGATGGCCTGGCGGGTGGCGTCCAATGTCAGGCCGGCGGCGTGGAATTGCAGCGCGGCCGTGCGTTCGGGGTCGGCGGCTGCCAACAGGGTACGCAGGTGGGGCCGCGGTTGGTCGGCCAAGGCTTGCAGGCTTTGCCACGCGCGGCGCCGCTGGGGGGGGACGAAAACCGGAGTGTGTGACATACGCGGCCGCACTGTAGCACTGGCGCTTGACGCCATCGGGAAACCCCTTGGGTGCACGCACGCCGCCTTGGTTCTACACTGCAGCCTGTCGTCCCGGGCGCAGCGGTGCGCGCGGCAGAGATCCTGCTCGCGCTCTCGCGGGCGCTGGCAGGCCCGCCGCCCGGTTTTCGTGGCTTACCGGCCACTGCGATGAGAGGAGATCCTGCCATGACCGCACCGTTGCCCGAGCACGTCCGGCGCGCGCTCGAAAGCGTTTCGTTGGACGATAAATACACCCTGGAGCGGGGCCGCGCCTTCATGAGCGGCATCCATGCGCTGGTGCGCCTGCCTATGTTGCAACACCAGCGCGACCGGCTGCAAGGCAAGCACACCGCCGGCTTTATCAGCGGCTACCGCGGCTCTCCGTTGGGGGGCTACGACCAAGCGCTGTGGAAAGCGCGCCAGCACCTGCAAACGCACCACGTGGTGTTTCAGCCCGGGGTCAATGAGGAGCTGGCGGCCACCGCCGTCTGGGGCACGCAGCAGTTGGGCTTTGCGCCGCCGGGCAGCGCCAAGTACGACGGCGTGTTTGGCCTGTGGTACGGTAAGGGGCCGGGTGTGGACCGGTGCGCCGATGTCTTCAAGCACGCCAACATGGCGGGCACGACGCCCTGGGGGGGCGTGATCGCCGTGGCGGGCGACGACCACGTGGCCAAGAGCTCGACGGCCGCGCACCAGAGCGACCATATTTTCAAGGCCTGTGGGCTGCCGGTGTTCTTTCCGGCCAGCGTGCAGGAGATCCTAGACCTGGGCCTGCACGCCTGGGCCATGAGCCGCTATGCCGGCGTGTGGGTAGGGATGAAGACGATCCAGGAGATCGTCGAGTCCAGTGCCACGGTCGAGATCGACCCCGAGCGCGTGCGCATCGCCCTGCCCGACGACTTCGAGCTGCCCGCCGGGGGGGTGCACATCCGCTGGCCGGACATGCCGCTGGAGCAGGAAGAGCGGCTGATGGACTACAAGTGGTACGCCGCGCTGGCCTATGTGCGTGCCAACCGGCTCAACCACAACGTCATCGAAGGCCCGAACGACCGCTACGGCATCATCGCCAGCGGCAAGGCCTACAACGACTTGCGTCAAGCCCTGCATGACTTGGGGCTGGACGACGATACCTGCCGCCAGCTCGGCATTCGCGTGCACAAGGTGGCGGTGGTGTGGCCGCTGGAGGCGCAGATCACGCGCGCGTTCGCCCAAGGCTTGCGCGAGATCCTGGTGGTAGAAGAAAAACGCCAGGTCATCGAATACCAGCTCAAGGAAGAGCTCTACAACTGGCGTCCCGACGTGCGCCCTGACGTGCTGGGTAAGTTCGACGAGATCGAGGGCGACCACTCGGGGGGCGAATGGTCCATGCCCAACCCCAGTGCCAACCAGTTGCTGCGCGCCAACGCCGACTTGACGCCTGCCATCATCGCGCGCGCGCTGGTCAAGCGGCTGCGTCGGCGCGGTCTGCTGCCGGAAGGCAGCGATATCGCTGCCCGGGTGCAGGCGCAGTTGGCCATCATCGAGGCGCGTGAGCGCTCGCTGCAGACGTTGCAGGCGCAGCTGCGCGACGTGCAGCGCGTGCCCTGGTTTTGCTCGGGCTGCCCGCACAACACCTCGACGCGGGTGCCCGAGGGCTCGCGCGCGATGGCGGGCATTGGCTGCCATTACATGGCGATCTGGATGGACCGCCACACGGTTGCGTTCACGCAGATGGGGGGCGAGGGCGTGCCGTGGGTGGGGCAGCAGCCGTTCTCGAACGAAAAGCACATCTTCGCGAACCTGGGCGATGGCACATACTTCCACAGCGGGCTGTTGGCTATCCGGCAGGCGATTGCCGCCGGGGTCAACATCACGTACAAGATCCTGTACAACGACGCGGTGGCCATGACCGGCGGCCAGCCCGTGGGCGAGCGGCCCGAGGGGCACTCGGTGCTGCAGATCGTGCACAGCCTGCGCAGCGAGGGGGTGCGCAAGCTCTTCATCGTGACGGATGAGCCCGCCAAGTACGCGGGCGCGCACCACACCACGCTCGGCGGCGTGACGCTGACGCTGCCGCCCGACGTGCCGGTGCTGCACCGCGACGAGCTTGATCGCGTGCAACGCGAATGCCGCGACACCGAGGGCGTGACCGCGATCATCTATGACCAGACCTGCGCCACCGAGAAACGCCGCCGCCGCAAGCGCGGCCTGATGGCCGACCCCGACCAGCGTGCCGTGATCAACGAGCGCGTCTGCGAGGGCTGTGGCGATTGCGGCGTGCAAAGCAACTGCTTGAGCGTGGAGCCGCTGGAGACCGAGTTCGGCCGCAAGCGCACCATCAACCAGAGCACGTGCAACAAGGACTTTTCCTGCGTCAAGGGCTTTTGCCCCAGCTTCGTCACCGTACGAGGCGGCAAGCTGCGCAAGCCCGGGCGCGATGCGGGCGTGCCGGATCCGACGGCCCTGCCGCCGCTGCCCGAGCCATCGCTGCCGGAGCTGCGCCCGGGCGCGTCGGCCTGGGGCATCGTGGTGGCGGGCGTCGGCGGTACCGGGGTCATCACCATCGGCCAGTTGCTGGGGGTGGCTGCGCACATCGAAGGCAAAGGCGTGGTGACGCAGGATGCGGCGGGCCTGGCGCAAAAGGGCGGCGCCACCTGGAGCCATGTGCTCATCGGCGCGCGCCAGGAGGATATCCTGACCACGCGCGTGGGCACGGCGGCCGCGGACCTGATCTTGGGCTGCGACCCCATCGTCACCGCCAGCGCCGAGACGCTGGCGCGCATGCGCGAGGGGCGCACCCACGTGGCGCTCAATGCGCAGGCGACGCCCACCGCCGCGTTCGTCAAAGACGGCGCTTGGCAAAACCCCTCGGCGCGGTGCATCGCGGCGATCACCGAGGCCGCTGGCGCCGCGAGCGTGTCGGCGTTCGACGCCGAGGCGCTCGCGCAGCGACTGCTGGGTGACACGCTGTACGTCAACCCCATGGTGTTGGGCTACGCGTGGCAAAAGGGGTGGATTCCGCTGGGGCTGGCGTCGCTGCAGCGCGCCATCGAACTCAATGGTGTGGCGGTGGCGGCCAACCTGGCGGCTTTCGAGTGGGGCCGGCGGGCCGCACACGACCCGGCTGCGGTGCAGCGTTGGGTGAGTCCGGCGCAAGTGATCGAGCTGCGCCCGCGCCGCACGCTCGATCACCTGATTCGCACGCGCGTCGAGCACCTGACGGGCTACCAAAACGCCGCCTACGCCCAGCGTTATGAAGCGCTGGTGCGCCGCGTGCAGCAGGCCGAAGCGGCGCTGGGAACGGGTTCGACCGCGCTGGCCGAAGCGGTAGCGGTGCATCTGGCGCAGCTCATGGCCTACAAGGACGAGTACGAAGTCGCGCGGCTCTACGCGGACGGCGCCTTCTTGCAGCGCTTGCGCGCGCAGTTCGAGGGTGACTTCACGCTGCGCTTCCACCTAGCGCCCCCGTTGCTGGCCAAGCGCAACGAGCGCGGCGAGCTGGTCAAGCGTGAATTCGGCCCGTGGATGATGGGCGCATTTCGCGTGTTGGCGCGGCTCAAAGGGTTGCGTGGCACGGCCCTCGACCCCTTTGGCTACACCGAAGAGCGGCGCACCGAACGCGCGCTGATCCGCGAGTACGAGGCAGCGATCGACGAGGTGTTGCGCGATTTGCGGCCGGAACGCCTGCCGCTGGCGCTGGAGATCGCGCGCTGGCCGGCGCGCGTCAAGGGCTTTGGTCACGTCAAGGCGCGCCACCTGCAAGCGGCCCGTCCGCTGTGGGATGAGCTGCGGCGGCGCTGGCGAGCGGGTGAATCGGGCGCTGTGCCCGCGGCCCGCGCGGTGGCCTGACGCCGAGCGCACCACTGCTGCGGGCTGCTGGCCGCCGCGCGTACACTGTGCCCCTTTTCGGGTCACACAGAGGATGGCGATGGCCGCAAGTGGCGATGGGGCGGTGGTGCCCCCAATGACGGGAGGCTTGGGCAGCGGGGTGTTGTGGGCGCTGGCCGCCGGGGCGCTGTGGGGGTTGGTGTTCGTCGCGCCGCTGATGCTGCCCGAGTACCCGGCGGCGCTGCTGTCCGTGGGGCGCTATCTGGCATTCGGGCTGCTGTGCGTGCCGCTGGCCTGGTTCGACCGTGCCGAGCTGCGCGCACTCTCGCGCGCCGACTGGTGGCAGGCGCTGCAGCTCGCGTTCGTCGGCAATCTGCTGTATTACCTGCTGCTGGCCGGTTCGATCCAGCGCACCGGTGGGCCGCTGTCGACCGTCATCATCGGCACGCTGCCCGTGGTGATTACCATCGTGGCCAACCGGCGCGACGCGGCACGCGACGGCCGCCTGCCCTGGCGGCGTTTGTGGCCAGCGTTGGCGCTGATCGCCGTTGGCATTGCGCTCGTCAACCACACCGAGCTGCAAGCCGTCGTGGCGGATCCGGCGCGCGACGTCGCCGTGTATGGGCTGGGTGCACTGCTGGCGGTGGGCGCGGTGGCGTGCTGGACCTGGTATCCGCTGCACAATGCCGACTGGCTGCGCGCCCACCCCGGGCGCAGCGCGCGCGCCTGGTCCACTGCGCAGGGGTTGGCGACCTTGCCGCTGGCCGCGCTGGGTTACGCGCTGGTGTGGGCGCTGGACGCGGTGCGTGGCGAACCGTTCCCCATGCCGTTCGGGCCGCGGCCCGAGGTGTTTCTGGGGTTGATGGTCTCGGTCGGGCTGTTGGCTTCGTGGTTGGGCACGCTGTGTTGGAACGCGGCCAGCCAGCGCCTGCCCACGGCGTTGGCAGGGCAGCTGATCGTCTTCGAGACGCTGGCGGCGCTTCTGTACGCTTACCTGTGGCGTGGTCAATGGCCAGCGCCGCTGTCGCTGTTGGGGATTGGCGCGCTGGTGGCGGGGGTGCTGTGGGGCGTGAATGTCCGGCCGCAGCCGGTCGTCGCCCACGCCCACCCCGACTGAGCGGCGCGCCCGCTACAATGCCCGCTTGCCTTCGGGGCGGCGTGACGCGTTGTGCCGTCATCGCAGGCCCGTTTTTCACCCTTTTGCACGCATGAGGATATCGACGTGTTCATCTCTCCCGCTTATGCCCAAGCCGCCGCTGGCGGCGACGCGCCCTCCACGCTCATGAGCCTGCTGCCACTGCTGCTCATGTTCGTGGTGCTGTACTTCGTCATGATTCGGCCGCAGATGAAGCGCCAAAAAGAGCACAAGGCCATGATCGACGCACTGGCCAAGGGCGACGAGGTCGTGACCGCCGGTGGCCTGCTGGGCAAGGTGACCAAGGTCGCTGACAGCACCATCGGGCTGGAGCTGGCCGACGGCGTCGAGGTGCAGCTGCAGCGCACCGCCGTGGTGCAAGTCTTGCCCAAAGGCACATTGAAGTGATCGGGGCGGCGCCGCGCGGGGCGACGTCCTGCCCAACCGCAGCGCGCCGTGCGCCGCAAGGGTGGCCTGTATGAACCGTTACGCCTGGTGGAAGTACGCGACCCTGGTGGTCGTGCTCGTCATTGCCGCGCTGTATACCCTGCCCAATTTTTTTGGCGAGGCGCCAGCGGTGCAGGTATCGTCGGCGCGCGCCGGGCATCGGCTCGACGAGGGGACGGTGCAGCGCATCGAGCAGGCGCTGGCTGCCGCCGGGCTGGGGGCGCAAGCCATCCAGTACGACGGCCAGACCGTGCGCGCGCGCTTTGCCAGCACCGATGAGCAAATCCGCGCCCGCGACGCCATCGAGCGCGCGCTCAACCCGGATGCGGCCAACCCCGCGCACGTGGTCGCGCTCAACCTGCTGCCGCGCACGCCCGAGTGGCTGCAGCGGCTGGGGGCGCAGCCCATGTATCTGGGGCTGGACCTGCGCGGTGGGGTTCACTTCCTGCTGCAAGTGGACATGGCCGCAGCCCTGGACAAGCGACTGGAAGGGCTGGTGGCGGATCTGCGCACAGCGCTGCGTGACAAGGGTATTCGCCACGGCGGGGTGCGGCGCGAAGGAAACGCGGTGACGGTGCGTTTGCGCGAGGCGGGCGCGGTGCGGGGCGCCGAGGATCTGATCGCGCGCGATTTTCCCGACTTGCAGCCCTCGGTGCGCGAGGAGGGGGCAGAGACGGTAATCGCGCTGACCCTGCGCCCGGAGGCGGCGCGGCGTATACAAGAGCAGGCGCTCAAGCAAAACATCTTGACGCTGCGCAATCGCATCAACGAGCTCGGGGTGGCCGAGCCCGTGATCCAGCAGCAGGGGCTGGACCGCATCGTGGTACAACTGCCCGGGGTGCAGGACACCGCCAAGGCCAAGGACATCCTGGGCCGTACCGCTACGCTCGAGATCCGCATGGTGGACGAAAGCCCCGAGGGGCTGGCCGCCGAGCGAGATGCTACGGCGCCCGTGCCGTTCGGCTCCGAGCGGTATTTGGATCGCAACGGCCGCCCCGTCATCGTCAAGCGCGAGGTGATCCTGACCGGCGAGAACCTGACCGATGCGCAAGCGGGCTTCGACAGCCAGACGCAGGAGCCGGTGGTCAACCTGACGCTGGACGGCAAGGGGGCGCGGGTGTTCCGCGATGTCACGCGCGACAACGTCGGCAAGCGCATGGCGATCCTGCTGTTCGAAAAAGGCAAGGGCGAGGTGGTTACGGCGCCGGTCATCCGCACCGAGATCGGCGGCGGGCGCGTGCAGATCTCCGGCCGGATGACGACGCAGGAGGCCAACGACACCGCGCTGCTGTTGCGCGCCGGCTCGCTGGCCGCGCCGATGGAGATCATCGAAGAGCGCACCATCGGCCCGAGCCTGGGCGCCGACAACATCCGCATGGGCTTCAACAGCGTGGTGTGGGGCTTCGTGGTGGTGGTCGCGTTCATGTGCGTCTACTACCGGCTGTTCGGCGTGTTCTCCAGCGTGGCGCTGGCGGTCAACCTGATGCTGCTGGTGGCGGTGCTGTCCATGCTGCAGGCGACGCTGACGCTGCCGGGCATTGCCGCGATCGCCCTCACGCTGGGCATGGCGATCGATGCCAACGTGCTGATCAACGAGCGGGTGCGCGAGGAGCTGCGCAACGGCTCCGCGCCCCAGACCGCGATCCACAAGGGCTACGAGCACGCCTGGGACACGATCCTCGACTCGAACATCACGTCGCTGCTGGCTGGCCTGGCGCTGCTGACCTTCGGCTCGGGTCCGGTGCGCGGGTTTGCCGTGGTGCACTGCATCGGGATATTGACCAGCATGTTCTCGGCGGTCTTTTTCTCGCGCGCCTTGGTCAACCTGTGGTATGGGCGGCGCAAGAAGCTGCGCGCCGTCTCGATTGGCATCACCGTCGAGCCCGCGTCGACGGGCAAGGCGGGCTGATCCGCCGGGAGAGCGACGATGGAACTGTTTCGCCTGCGCCGCACCATTCCGTTCACGCGCCACATGTTGGTGCTGAACCTGATCTCGTTCGTCACGTTTTTGGCGGCGGTATTTTTTCTGGTCACGCGCGGCCTGCACCTGTCGATCGAGTTCACCGGCGGCACCGTGGTGGAAGTGGCCTACACGCAGCCGGTCGATCTGGCGCAGGTGCGCAGTGCGGTGGCCGGCTTGGGCTACAGCGACGTGGCGGTACAGCACTTTGGCAGCGCGCGCGACGTGATGCTGCGCCTGCCGCTGCGCGAGGGGGCGTCCTCCAGCCAGCAGACCGAGGAGTTGCTCGCGGCGCTGCGCGCCCAGGATCCGACGGTGACGCTGCGCCGCACCGAGTTCGTCGGGCCGCAGGTCGGCCGCGAGCTGGTGGAAAACGGCCTACTCGCGCTGGCCTTCGTCATTGGCGGCATCATGATCTACTTGGCCGTGCGCTTCGAGTGGAAGTACGCGGTCGCGGCGATCATCGCCAACCTGCACGATGTCGTCATCATCCTCGGCTTCTTCGCCTTCTTCCAGTGGGAGTTCTCGCTCGCGGTGCTGGCAGCGGTGCTGGCGGTGCTGGGCTATTCGGTCAACGAGTCGGTGGTGATCTTCGACCGCATCCGCGAGACCTTCCGCCGGCAGCGCAAGATGACGGTGCGCGAGGTCATCGACCATGCGATCACGTCGACCATGAGCCGCACGATCATCACCCACGGCTCGACCGAGGCGATGGTGCTGTCGATGTTGCTGTTCGGCGGCCCCACGCTGCATTACTTTGCGCTGGCGCTGACCATCGGCATCCTGTTCGGCATCTACTCGTCGGTGTTCGTGGCCGTGGGTATCGCGATGTGGCTGGGCATCCGGCGCGAGGATCTGGTCAAGGCGACCAAGAAGCCGGGCGAAGGCGACGACCCGAACGCGGGCGCCGTCGTTTGACGTTTTTTCCGTGGCGCGCCGCCCCGCGGCCTCAGGCACTCGCCAGCCGCTGTAGGCGCCCGCCGGGCAGGCGCTGCACCCGGCCGTCGAGCTCCAGCGTGAGGAGGTGTGCCTGCAGACGCGCGGTGTCCCACCCGCAGCGCGCCTGCAACACGTCGAACGGGGTGGGGTCGTATCCCAGCGCGACGAGCACAGGATCGTCTCCAGTGTTCGCAGCCGCCGTCGGCGCCGCCGTGGGGGGCGTGGCGGCGGGCGTTGAGGCGTGCGCCCACACGCCGGCGAGCTCCT
Source organism: Tepidimonas sp. HKU77 (assembly GCF_049728535.1). Taxonomy (NCBI): domain Bacteria; kingdom Pseudomonadati; phylum Pseudomonadota; class Betaproteobacteria; order Burkholderiales; genus Tepidimonas; species Tepidimonas sp. HKU77. The sequence continues at coordinate 1,370,396 of NZ_CP187300.1, forward strand.
CGTGGATGTGCGCGGCGGTCTCGACCAGCTTGGCACCTTGGCGGATGAGTGCGTGGCAGCCGCGCGACTGCGGCGAGTGGATGGAGCCGGGAATGGCAAACACCTCGCGCCCCATCTGCGTGGCGAGTTCAGCGGTGATGAGCGAGCCCGACCCCAGCGCCGCCTCGACCACCAGCGAGCCCTGCGACAGGCCAGCGATGATACGGTTGCGGCGCGGAAAGTGCGCGGGCAGCGGGGGCGTGCCAAGCAGGTATTCGCTGACCACGCTGCCGGCGTGCGCGATGCGATGCGCCAGCGCCCGGTGACGGGCGGGATAGACGCGATCGACCCCGGTGCCGACGACCGCCACCGTCTGGCCGCCCGCATCCAGCGCCCCCTCGTGCGCCGCGGCGTCGATGCCAGCGGCCAAGCCCGAGACGATGCAAACCCCCTCGCCTGCCAGCGCACGCGCGAAAGCGCGCGCATTGTCCGCGCCCTGCGGCGTCGGGTTGCGGCTGCCGACGATGGCGAGCGCGCGTGGCGCGGCCAACGCTACGGGGTCCCCCACCACATGCAGCAGGGGCGGGGGATCTGGCGTGGTCAGCAGCGCGGGGGGATAGGCCTCGTCGCCGAGCGCGAGCAGGTGGTGGTTGGGGTTGGCCAGCAGCCACTCGCGGGTGCGCGTGCGCAGCTCCTGCCAGCCGTCCGGCATGCCCAGTAAACGGGCTGCCGTCACCGCGCCCACGACCTCCGCCAACGTGTTGGCGCGTTGGGCGAAGATTGCTGCCGGCGGGCCGAACGCGGCCAACAAGCGCCGCGCCGTCGTTGGGCCGACGCCGTCGGTGGCCATCAGGCGCAGCCAGTCCTCCCAATCGTCGGGTGCCATGCCGTGTTCCGCCGTCGATCAGGGGTTGACGAACCGATCGCCAATCTGGACGCCGTCGGTGATCTGCAGCACGAGTGCGTAGGCCACGCGGTCGAAGGTGCGAAACACCATCATCAAGCCGTTGCGCTCACCCGGCAACAGCAGGCTCGGGCGGGCGTCGTCGGTTTTGTCCGTGACCTGCGTGCGCGCCTTCAGCAGCGCCAACACGTGCCCCACTTCCAGCCCATGTTCCCGGCCGCGGTTGAGCACGACGACCTGATTCTGGCCTGCGAACCGTACTGCATCGCCGTGCACTTTGACGATCTGGCCCTGCACCGGTTGCCCAGGGGCATGGGGCACGTAGGCGCGGCTTTCCCGAGCCGTCGGGGGCAGCAGCCGGTCACCGATGCGCACTTCCTCGCGCGCGGTCAGGATGTCGACGGTGGCGGGCACGAGCGCGGGCTGGCCGTCCGGGCCTTCGCCGTTGCGCTCGCTGCGCACCAATTGGGCACGACCCACGGCCATCGCCTCGTAGCCCAGTACCTCGCCGGTCTCCGGGTCTTTGAGCGCAGTGGCATTGCGGTAGATCGCGAGCAACCGTGGGCGTTCGCGTGACGCCTCCAGGGCGTCGCCCGACAGCGCCGCGCTGGGCCCGACCTGGCCGCGCGCATAGGCGCGGTCTCCGGGGCCGAGCAGCACGCGCGCTTCCGGGCCGGCGACGATGCGCGGGGCGCGCTGGTGCGCTTGTTCGTCCACCACTTCGACGTCGGTGAGGAACGGTTCGATGGCGCCCGGCGGCAGCGCCGGAATGCTGCCGTCGTCGATGCGCTCCGCCCGAACGCGCGGGGAGAGTTTGAGCGTGGGGGGCTCGTCCGAGGCGAGCTGCAGCACGGCGCGATCGCCCACGCGCGTGAGCACCAGCACTTGGCCCGGGTAGATCAGGTGCGGGTTGCGGATCTGCTGCAGGTTCATGCCCCACAGCTCGGGCCAGCGCCACGGGCGTTTGAGATAGAGTGCGGAGATGTCCCACAGCGTGTCACCGCGCTTGACGGTGTAGCGCTCGGGCGCGTTGGGCGCCAGTTCGGCCAACGGCACCCCCGCTTGGGCGACCTGCTGCGCGGTGCTGCGCTGCTGGGGGGTGATGGGGTAGGGGGGCGCGGCCACGGCCGCGCTACCAGCCAGGCCGATCGCGACCGCGGCGAGCATGGGTCGCCACTGGGCCTTGCGGTGCAGACGGGCATGGGTCGCGGGCGCGCGGAACCAAATTAGGGGGCGCTGGGGTTTCATGGATCGCATTTCCTCCCTTGCGATTGTGCGGGCTGCCCCCACTTCTGGCAATGGCATCGCTGCCGACCGACTGGTCTTTCGCGGCAAAAGTGGCGAAAATACCGACATTCGCCCATGAACATGAATACCACCGTCGAACTCCTGCCCATTTTGCGGTACCCCGACCCGCGCTTGCACACGGTTGCACGGCCCGTGGCGGCCGTGGACGATCGGGTGCGCGCCATCATCCCTCGCATGCTTGCCACCATGTATGCGGCCAATGGCATCGGACTGGCGGCCACGCAGGTGGACATCCACGAGCGCATCGTCGTCATCGATGTCAGCGAGGAGCGCAACCAGCCGCTGGTGCTGATCAACCCCGAAATCGAGTGGGCCAGCGAAGAGAAGCGCCGCGGCGAGGAGGGCTGTCTGTCGGTGCCGGGTATCTATGACGGGGTCGAGCGCTCGGTCGCGGTGCGGGTGCGCGCGCTCGACGAGCATGGGGTGAGCCGCGTCATCGACGCCGAGGGACTGCTGGCCGTGTGCATCCAGCACGAGATGGATCACCTGCAGGGCAAGGTGTTCGTCGAATACTTGTCGCCGCTGAAACGCGAGCGCATCAAAACCAAGCTGATCAAGGCCGCTCGTGAGGCCGCGCGGTCCGACGGACCCGTCCGGTCCCCGGCGCGGGCTCGGCGCGAGGCGGCGGAGGCGCGGCTTTGACCGCGCCCGTGGTAACCGATCCCGCCAGTGGCCAGGGGGGTGACCGGGGAACCGGGGCGAGGCCATTGCGCGTGGCCTTTGCCGGCACCCCCGACTTTGCCGCGGTGGCGCTGGCGGCGATCGCCCAAGCGGGCTACCCCATGGCGCTGGTGTTGACGCAGCCGGACCGTCCCGCCGGGCGCGGCCTGAAGCTGCAACCCTCTCCCGTCAAGACCTTGGCGCTAAAGCACGGTTGGCCGCTCGCGCAGCCGCGCGGGTTGCGGCTCGATGGCCGTTGGGCCGAAGACGCCGCCGCGGCGCGCGACGCGCTGCTGACCGCGCGTCCCGACGTGTTGGTGGTGGCCGCCTACGGATTGATCCTGCCGCGCTGGGTATTGGATTTGCCGCGGTTGGGCTGCTTGAATATCCACGCCTCGCTGTTGCCGCGCTGGCGCGGCGCGGCGCCGATCCAGCGCGCCATCGAAGCGGGTGACGCCGAAACCGGCATCACGCTGATGCAGATGGACGAGGGCTTGGATACCGGCGACATCGTGGCGATGCAGGCGCTGCCCATCGGGGCGCACGAGAGCGCCGGACAGCTGCATGACCGGCTGGCCGCTTTGGGGGCGCAGCTGGTGGTGCAGGCGCTGCAGGCCGCCGAGGCGGGGCCATTGCCACGGCGCCCGCAACCCGCGCAGGGCGTGACCTATGCGCACAAGATCGACAAGGCCGAGGCAGTGCTCGACTGGCGGCAGCCGGCAGCGGTGCTGGCGCGGCGCGTGCGGGCATTCGATCCCACCCCAGGCGCGGTGACCGTGCTCGACGGTACGCCACTGAAGGTGTGGCGTGCACAGGCAGAGATTGCGTTCGCCGTGTCGCCGACCGCACCGGGCACGGTGGTGGCGGCTGATGACCACGGCATCCGTGTGCAGACCGGCGACGGGGTGCTGGTGCTGACCGAGGTGCAACGCGCCGGTGGCCGGCGCTTGCCGGTGCGCGACTTTTTGCGCGGCGCGCCGCTGCGTGCTGGGGTGCGGCTGGGGGAGGGTGCGTGAGCGCGTCGGGCGCGAGCGCGTTTTGGCGGGCGGGGTTTCTCAATCCCGCGTTGTGGCGGCGTGCCGCTTTCGCGACCGGCGCGCGCGAATTGCTCAGCGCCGCCACGGGTATCGGGGCGTGGGGGTTGATGACGGGGGTGGCCATGGTGCAGTCGGGCCTGAGCGCACCAGAGGCCCTGTGGATGACCGCGCTCGTCTATGCCGGCAGTGCGCAGCTCACCGCCGTGCCATTGATCGTGGCCGACGCGCCGTTGTGGGTGATTCTGGCGGCGGCGTTTTGCGTCAACCTGCGCTTCGTGGTGTTTTCTGCTCATCTGCGCCCGTATCTGGCCCATCTGCCGCGCGGGCAGCGGCTGCTGACCGGCTACCTCACGGGGGATTTGAGCTACGTGTTCTTTGCCCGCCGCTATCCCCACCCGGGGCGCACGGACGACGAGCGACTCGATCAGGAAGCCTACCTGGCGGGCAGCTGCGCGGTCAACTATGCGTTTTGGATGACGGCCAGCGTTATCGGCATCGGTCTGGCGCACGCCATCCCGCTGGAATGGGGGTTGGGGTTTGCAGGGATTCTGGCGCTGTTGGGGGTGGCGTGTTCACTGGCGAGCACCCGGCTGCGCGTGTTGTCGGCGGTGGTAGCGGGTTCGGCGGCGGTGGCGGCGTGGGCGTTGCCGCTCAAGCTGCACATCGTGGTGGCGATCGCGGCAGCGGTCGCCGTGTGTCTGGTCGCCGAGGCGCACGGCCCGCGCTGGCTGCGCGGATCGGCCATTCCTGCGCAGGGCGGTCATGGGTGACGTCGATCCCTATCGGCTGTTGACGTTTGTCGCGCTGGGCGCGATCACGGTGGTGACGCGCGGGTTTTTCTTCCTGTCGGATCGTCCGTGGCGCCTGCCCCACTGGGCCGAGCGGGGACTGCAGTACGCGCCCATCGCGGCGTTGGCGGCGGTCGTCGTGCCCGAGGTGGTGATGCAAAACGGCCAGCTCATCCACACCTGGCAGGATGCTCGCCTGTACGCGGCGGTGGCCGGCGCGGGTTGGTTCTTCTGGCACCGGGGAGTGCTGGGGACGATCGTCACGGGCATGGCGGTGTATCTGCCGCTGCACTTGGGGCTGGGGTGGTAGGCGCGGCACGGGGGGCGGCGATGCAGCGCGCCATCGCAGCCTCAAGGGCGGGGCGCTGCACCGGCTTGGCCAAAAATCCGTTCATGCCGGCGGCCTGTGCCCGCTGCTGCGCGTCGTCCATGACGTCGGCCGTCAGCGCGATGATGGGGACCTGACCTCGCGGCCCCGGCAGGGCACGGATCTGTCGCGAGGCCTGCAGCCCGTCCATGCCGGGCATGTGAATGTCCATCAGGATGACGTCGTAGTCGTGTTCGGCCGCCTGCTGCAGTGCTTGCTGTCCATCCTCGGCGAAGTCGACGCGATGCCCCATTTTGTCCAGCAATAGGCCGATGACCTTGCGATTGACCGGGTGGTCTTCGGCCACCAGCACGCGCCAGCCGCTGCCGTGCGGCGCGGTCGGGGGCGGGGCGGGGAGTTCGGCGCCGGCCTGCCCGGGCACCGCCTCGGCAGGCGGCGGTCCGTCCATCCAGCCGGGCGTTTGTGTGACGGCAAAGTCGGATGGCGTGGTTTCAGGTGCAGCGATCGGCGTCACCCAGGTGGCCGTGAAGGTGGAGCCTGCCCCCGGCTGGCTTTCGACCTGCACGTCGCCGCCCATCAGGCGTGCCAGCGTGCGCGAGATGTCCAGCCCGAGCCCACTGCCGCCGTAGCGGCGCGTGATCGAGGGGTCCGCCTGCTGAAACCGTTGAAACAGCCGCGACAGGGTCGACGCGTCCATGCCGATGCCCGTGTCGCGCACCACGGCCCTCCAGCGCACCCGTGGTTCGCGACCGGGTACCGATTCCGCGCGCACCGTGAGATCGACCCGGCCACGGTCGGTGAATTTGATGGCGTTGCCCAGCAGGTTGAGCAAGATTTGCCGCACGCGTGTCGCATCGGCGAGCACCCACGGGGTGCCACCGTCGTCGATCGACAGGCCCAGCTCGATCCCCTTGCGCTCGGCTTGGGGTTGCAACCAGCGGTGCACGTGGCGAACCAGCTCTGGTAGATCCACGGGTTCGGGCTGGATGCGCAGCTGGCCGGCATCGAGCGCCGACAGATCCAGGATGTCGTTGAGCAGCGCCAGCAGATGCCCGGCCGATGCGCGCGCGGTCTGCAGAAGATCGCGCTGGGCGGGCGTCAGCGGGCTGTCGGCCAGCAGGTCCAGCATGCCGAGCATGCCGTTGAACGGGGTGCGCAGCTCATGGCTCATGTTGGCCAGAAACTGGCTCTTGATACGGCTGGCGGCTTGCGCCTCGTCGCGCGCGCGGGCCAAGGCGGTGTTGAGGGCTTCGAGCGCTCTGCGCTCTTGGGTTTGCCGGCGCTGCCGCTGCCACAGCGCGAGGGCCGCCAATAGCAGCACCAGTACCTGGGCCGCCATTAGCCAAATGACATAGCCGCGCAGGCGTCGCACCTCGTGCAGCTTGGCAGCGACCCGCTCGCTGACCAGCCGATCGGCGGTCAGTGTCAGGGCTTGCACCTCCGGGCCCAGCGCGTCCATTTGCTGCAGCGCCTCGTCCAAGCGTGGCCCATCGGTTGCCGGCAGCGCGGCGTCCAGGGTTTGCACCAGTTGGTGCAGACGCGGCATCAGCTGCTGGTACGCAGGCAGCTGGCGCAGGGGCTCGATGGAGGGGTTTTCGGCCAGCAGGGCGACACGGCTGGCGTAGATTTCGTGCCGCAACACGACCGCATCCCAGTCGGGGGGCGAGCGGCCCCGTAGGGCTTGCGTGAGGGCGCTGCGCAGGCGCAAAAACTCCCGTTCGTGCTGAAAGGCCAGCGCCGTCAGCGAATCGGCCTGCAGCTGCGCCGATTCCTCGGCCGAGCGGGACTGCTGCAAAAAGACCCCGAGCAGCACCGCCAAACCTGCCGCCAACACGGTGGTGGTGAGCGCGACCCACCACAAAAACCGGCGCCCTTCGGCGCTGGCGGTAGTGGCGGCGGTCGGGGCCGCAGGGGTCGGATTCATTCCACGTCGATCGCCTTGAGCTGCCAGATCGAGCGCTCGTAGTAGCGCAGGTCCTTGAGCGCAGGGTCGCGGTCGAAGGGATAGACGATGAACAGGGGGCCCTTGTCGCGCACCGCCATCGGCACCCCGTTTTTGCGGGTGGCGATGATGACGTCGTGGCGCTGGGCGTCCTCGAACGGGATCACGACACGGTAGTCATTGAGCGCCGTGGCGCGCAGCTGCCGTCCTTCGGCACGGACGGCGGCCAGTACATCGCGCAGGCGCGGGCCGCGGAAGGTGACCGGTTGATCGTCCCACGGCGTGCGGGTGGTGAAGGTGTGTTGGGGCAATGCCTCCAACATGGCCATGTCGAACGCGGCGTGCGAGCCGTGGTTGCGCACGCCGATCTGCCCCCCCAGGGTCAACACGACGCGGTCTTTGGGCGCTGGCAACGACGCTTGGGCGTGCGCGACGGTGGCCATGCCGCACACGACGGCCGTCAGCGCGAGCGCCACAGATCTGCGTGAAATAGAAAAAACCATACGAACTGCAGCCCCCGGTATTTTCAGATTTGTCAGGATCTTACGACAAGGCACGCGGCGCGCCAATGGGGCGGCTTTGTGGCGGGGCGCTGGTACCACCCGAGCCCTGGGCTGCCGCGCGCGCGGCAAACTCCTCGCGCAGGGCACGCAGCTTGGCGCGCGGGTCCTCTTGCGTGGTGGCGGGGTCGAGCTGCATTTCGGCAATGAAGCGGCTGGGCTGCGCGGTGACGCGCTCGCGCCCTTGTTTGCGCTGCTTGAGCCAACTGACCACCAGCGTGCGCTGGGCGCGCGTGATGCCGACATACATCAGGCGGCGCTCTTCCTCGATGCGTGCGGCGAGCTGCTGCGCGTCGTCCTCGTCGGGCTTGAAGGGCAGCAGCCCTTCGTTGACGCCGACCAGCATGACATGGGGCCATTCCAGCCCCTTGGCCGCGTGCAGGGTCGACAGCGTCACCACGTCTTGGTCTTGCTCGCGTTCGGACAGCGTGCTGATGAGTGCCACCGTCTGCGCCACTTCCAGCAGCGGGCGCGGCGCGCGCGCCTCGCCGCTGGCGCTGCCCGTGTCGTCGATCTGCCCGCCGCAGCGTTGCACCATCCAGTCGATGAAGTCCAGCACATGGCCCCAGCGCGTCTGCGCCTGTTGCGGGCTGTCGGCGTGGTCGTGCAGGTGGCGCTCGTAGCCGATGTCGGTGAGCCACTGCATCAGCACCGCGCGCGCCGCCTCGTGCCCGACGGCGTGCCGGGCACGGAATTGCAGTTCGTTGACGCAGCGCCCGAATTCGTGCAGCGCCGCCAGCGCCTTGGCGCCGACGCTGGCCTGCAGCAGGGGGGACGACAGGGTCTCGAACAGGCTCAGGCGCAGCCCGCTGGCCACTTGCCCGAGCTGGGCCAGGGTTTGGTGGCCGATGCCGCGCCGGGGCGTGGTGATGGCGCGCAGGAAGGCCGGGTCGTCGTCCTCGTTGGCCAGCAGGCGCAGCCAGGCGCACAAATCCTTGATTTCGGCGCGGTCGAAAAAGCTCGTCCCGCCCGAGACCTTGTACGGCACGCCCGCGCGCCGCAGTGCGACTTCGAACGCGCGCGATTGGTGATTGGCGCGGTACAGGATGGCACAGTCGCGCCACGCCGCGCCTTGTGCGCGCAGGCCCTGGATGCGCGCCAGGGCGCGCTCGGCTTCGTGCTCTTCGTGGTCGCAGGCGAGCACGCGCACGGGTTCACCCTCACCCAGCGCGCTCCACAGCGTTTTGGGAAACAGCTTGGGGTTGGGGCCGATGACCGCATTGGCCGCGCGCAGGATGGCGTTGGTGGAGCGGTAGTTTTGCTCCAGCTTGATGATCGCCAGGTTGGGAAAGTCTTGCGGCAGGCGCCGCAGATTGTCCAGCGTGGCGCCGCGCCAGCCGTAGATGGATTGGTCGTCGTCGCCGACGCAGGTCAGGCGCGGGTCGGGCCGCTGGCCGTGGCCCACCAGCACTTTGAGCAGCTCGTACTGCATCGCGCTGGTGTCCTGGTACTCATCGACCAGCACGTGGCCCAGCCGCTGCTGCCAGCGCATCCGCGCCTCGGGGCACTGTTGCAGCAGCTTCAGCGGCAGTCCGATCAGGTCGTCGAAGTCGACCGCCTGATAGGCGGCGAGCCGTTCCTGGTAGCGTGCCATCACTCGGGCGATATGCCGCTCGCTCTCGTCACGCGCTTGCGCCAGGGCCGCGTTGGCGTCCACCCCGGCGCCTTTCCACTGGCTGATGCGCCACTGCCAGTGGCGCGCGGTGGTGCTGTCGGTGGTGCCGCCGCAGTCTTTCAGGATGCCGACGATGTCGTCGGTGTCCAGAATGGAAAACTGGGGTTTGAGCCCGATGGCGGCACCGTCTTCGCGCAAGATGCGCACGCCCAGCGCGTGGAAGGTGCACAGCAGCACGCCCTGGGCCGCCTTGCCGACGAGGGCGCGGGCGCGCTCGCGCATTTCGGCCGCGGCCTTGTTGGTGAAGGTGATGGCGGCGATGCGCTCGGGTGCCAGTCCGGCTTGGATCAGACGCGCGATTTTGTGCGTGATGACGCGCGTTTTGCCCGAGCCAGCGCCCGCCAGCACGAGCGAGGGGCCGTGCAGATGGTGCACGGCTTGGAGTTGGGCGGGGTTGAGGGTGTCGTGCATCGACGGCACTGGACGCGAAAACGCGGCCGCCAGGACAGAGGCGCCGCGGGGATGGGAAGGGGCGAATGATAGCGGGGTGACAGCGCCAGGCCGCGCCGCCCGTTACCATCGCCGTTCATGGGCGCCATCTTGCTGGTCACCTTTCCCTTTTTTGCGCTGGTCGCCGCTGGCTACTTGGCCGCGCGGCGGCGCTGGCTGCCGCTGGAGGCGATTCCCGGGCTCAACGGTTTCGTGCTGTATTTTGCGCTGCCGGCCATGTTGTACCGCTTTGGCGCGTCGACGCCGATCGCGCAGCTGCTCGACGGCGCGGTGGCTGGGGTATGGTTGCTGTGTGCGTTGGCCGTGGTGGGTTTTGCGGTGGCGGTGACGTGGGGCGGGCGCATCGGCTGGAACGACGCCGCCTTCGGCGCGTTGGTGGCGGCGTTTCCCAATTCGGGCTTCATGGGGGTGCCGCTGATCGCCGCCTTGCTGGGGCCGGCGGCCGTGGGAACGGTAATCGTGGTCATCGTGGTGGACATGGTCATCACCAGCTCGCTGTGCATCGCCCTGTCGCGGCTGGATGCCGGTGAGGGCGGTGCGCGCGCCGCGCTGCGGCAGGCGCTGCTGGGGGTGGCGCGCAACCCCATGCCGTGGGCCATTGGCCTGGGGGCGCTGGCGTCGGCGTGGCAGGTGGCACTGCCGCGGCCGCTCGACCAGACCGTGGGGCTGCTGGCGGACGCGGCCAGCCCGGTGGCGCTGTTCACCATCGGGGCGGTGCTGGCGCGCTCGCAGATGCAGGCCGATCACCCGATGCCGTGGCGCGACTACGTGCCGCTGGCGCTGGTCAAACTGCTGTTGCACCCGCTGCTGGTGTTGTTGGTGGGCGCGGCGGCCATCCAGCTGGGGGCGCCGCTGCAGCCGACGGCGCTGACGGTCATGGTGCTGGTGGCGGCGCTGCCCAGCGCCAGCAATGTGTCATTGTTGGCCGAGCGCATGGGGGCCGACAATGGCCGCATCGCGCGCATCATCCTCGTGTCCACCGCGCTGGCATTTCTGACGTTTTCGGCGGCGGTGGCCGCCTTGCGCTGAGCGGCAGGCGCGCCGTCAGAAGCTGAGCGGATCGACGTCGATGGCCCAGCGCACCAGGCCGCGCGTGTCGGCATGGCCGCGCAGGCCTTGCAGGCGCGGCATCCAGGCGGTCAGCAGGGCCTGCAGGGCGCTGCGCCGGGGGCTCTCGAGCAGCAGTTGTGCGCGTTCGATGCCGGCCACGCGCGTCAGCGTCATCGGCACCGGCGCATAGAGGGTGACGTGGGCGCGTCCAGGCAGGTCGTGCGCTGCCTCGGCGGCGCGGCGCAGCCAGGCCAGGGCCGCGTCGAGCTGCCGTGCCTCGGCGCGCAGCAGCGCCTGGTGGCTGAAGGGGGGCATGCCGGCGATGCGCCGCTCTTCGAGCTGTTGCGCGGCGAAGGCGGCATAGTCGTGCCGGGCCAGCGCCGCAAACAAGGGATGTTCGGGGTAGGCGGTCTGCACCCACAGCTCCACCGCGCTGTTGTGGGCCGCCACGAACGCGGCGTCGCGCCCCGCGCGCCCCGCGGCCTGCATCAGCAGCGAAAACAGCCGCTCCGGCGCGCGCCAGTCGCTGGCAAACAGGGCGCCGTCGGTGTTGACGCTGGCCACCAGGGTGATGCGCCGGAAGTCATGCCCTTTGGCGATCATTTGCGTGCCGACCAACACATCGACGTCACCCGCGTGCATCGCCGCCAGCGTGCGCTCGAGCGCACCTGCGGCGCGCGCCGTGTCGGCATCGAGCCGACCGACACGCACCGGTGTGCCGTCGGGCCGCCGCAGGTGGCTCAGCGCGGCGATCAACTGCTCTTCGAGCTGCTCGGTGCCGCGCCCCAGCGGGGCCAAATCCACGTTGCCACAGTCCGGGCAGGCACGGGGCACGGGGGCGGTGTGGCCGCAGTGGTGGCAGCGCAGGTGGCGGTCGCCTTTGTGGTAGACCAGGTGCGCGCTGCAGTGCGGGCAGCCGCTCTTCCAGCCGCAGTCGGCGCAGGCGATCACGGGGGCGTAGCCCCGCCGGTTGAGCAACACGAGCGCCTGTTCGCCGCGCTCCAGGCGCGCCTCGATGGCGGCCAGCAGGGGCGGCGCCAGCGCCACGCCGCGCGGTTGTTGGCGCAGATCGAGCAGCCGCAACCGGGGCCACAGGGCCCCGCCCATGCGGTCGCTGATGTCCACGCGCCGGTAGCGGCCGCGCTCGGCGGCATGCCAGCTCTCTAGCGAGGGGGTGGCCGAGCCTAGCACGACGCGGCAACCCGCGTCGGCGCCGAGCCGGCCCCGGTACACGGCCAGATCGCGCGCGGAGTAGCGCGCTCCCTCCTGGCTTTTGTAGCTGGGGTCGTGCTCCTCGTCCACCACGATGAGGCGCAGCCGCGGCAGGCTGGCGAAGATGGCCATGCGCGTGCCCAGCACGATGCGTGCGTGCCCCAGATGCGCTGCCAACCAGTGCCGCAGGCGTTGCGCAGGGGTCAAGCGTGAGTGCAGCGTCGTCACCGCGTCGCCAAAGCGGGCGCGAAAGCGCTGCTCCAGCTGTGGCGTCAGGTTGATCTCCGGCACCAAGACCAGCGCTTGGGCGTGCGGCTCGCGCGCCAGCAGACGCGCCGTCGCTTGCAGGTAAACCTCGGTTTTGCCGCTGCCGGTGGCACCAAACAGCAGCACGGGCCGATCACTGCTTTCGATGGCCGCCAGCGCCTGGGCCTGCGCCGAGGTCAGCGCGGGCCCGTCGGCGGCGGGCGCGGGCGCTGTTGCGGGGGGCGCCAGCCGCTGCAAGCGCCGCGCGATTTGTGCCTTGTTCGCGTCGCGCAGCGCGGGCGGCAGGGCCGCCAAGGCGACTTCGCCCAGCGCACGCTGGTAGTAGCGGGCCGCAAACGCCACCAGGGCGCGCCACTCGGCGCTCAACGCGGGCAGGGCGTCCCAGACTTCGCCGATGGGGCGGATCTGATCGGGCGTGACCGCTGGCGCCGCCTCGGTGCCGTCCGCACAGTCCCAGACGATGCCCAACACGGTGCGCCGCCCCAACGGCACGCGCACCAGTGTGCCCGGCGTCAGCGGACGCTCGTAGCCGTAGGTCAGGCGTTGCCCCAACCCGCTGTGGGCGGGCGCTGCGACGACCACATCGACGCGCACCGGTGTCAGGGGAGTGTCGGCCCGGTCGATCATGGTGGCTCTGGGGCGCCCCTCGTGCCTCTGTGGCGACTGGGCAGATCGGCGGTCAAGGGTGTGGATAAATTTGTCGACAAGCTGCGGATCTTGCGCGTAAGTCCTTGATGTGGCGGTACTCCACGGTTTTTCGACTCCCCGGAGAGGTGGCCGGTAATGGCTTTCATATCAATGACTTACGTCGGTTCGCAGGAGGATTGTCGAGTGCTTCCCTTGCCGATGGACAGGCTGGCCCGCTTGCGGCCATCTGTGCATAACAACCGACGAATCGCGACCCGCGCCGTCAAGTACGTTGCCGCATCTGGCGCGAATGGCGATGCACCGTCTCGACCAGCACGTGCACGTGCTCCGGGGGCGTGTGCAGGCTGATGCCGTGTCCCAGGTTGAAGATGTGGGTGGGCCCGCGTTGGCTCGGGTCGGTGTGCGGCGGCCCGAAGGATTCCAGCACGCCTACGGCCTCGCGCTCGATGGCCTCGGGCGTGGCCAGCAGCACCGCGGGGTCCAGATTGCCTTGCAACGCTTTGCCCGGCCCGCCCGGTACCCCGCCAACGCGCTGGCGCGCAGCCCCCAGGTTGACCGTCCAGTCCAGCCCCAGCACGTCACAGTCCAGCTCGGCCATCGCTTCCAGCCACTGCCCGCCCCCCTTGGTGAAGACGATGCGCGGAATCACCTGGCCCGCGTGCTCGCGTGGCAGTTGTTCGAGAACGCGGCGGGTATAGGCGAGGCTGAAGGTGTGGAACGCCCCATCGGCCAACACCCCACCCCAGCTGTCGAACACCATCACCGCCTGCGCCCCAGCCTCGATCTGCTGGCGCAAATAGTGCGCCACCGCGTCGGCGTTGACTGCCAGCAGCCGGTGCATCAGATCCGGTCGGCTGTAGAGCATGCGCTTGACGTGGTGGTAATCGTCCGACCCGCCCCCCTCGACCATGTAACACGCCAGCGTCCAAGGGCTGCCCGAAAACCCGATCAGCGGTACCCGCCCGCCCAGCGCGCGCCGGATGCTGGTGACGGCGTCGAACACGTACCGCAGGCGTTCCATATCGGGCACGGCCAGTGCGGCCACGTCGGCTTCGGTGCGCACGGCACGTTCGAACCGCGGCCCCTCGCCGTTGACGAAGTGCAGCCCCAGGCCCATGGCGTCGGGCACGGTCAGAATGTCCGAAAACAAAATCGCCGCATCCAGCGCGTAGCGATCCAGGGGCTGCAGCGTCACCTCGGTTGCGTAGTCCACGTTCGTCGCTAGCCCCATGAAGCTGCCCGCGCGTGCGCGCGTGGCCCGGTACTCGGGCAAATAGCGCCCCGCCTGGCGCATCAGCCAAATCGGCGTGTATTCGGTGGCCTGCCCCAGGCAGGCGCGCAGGAAAGTGTCGTTTTGCAAAGGGGCGAAGGGCATGGGTGGTCGCAGCGATGGGGAGCCGGTGGATGCCGCATTATCCCGTGTCGCGGCTCCGCGTCCGGGCGCGGGCGCCGTCACAGCGTCGCCAGTGCCTCGCGCACCTCGCGTACCGACAGCAGTTCCGACAGCACCCGTGGCGCACGCCCGGGGGCGAGCAGCACATAGACCGGCACCCCGGTGCGCCCCAGGCGGGCCAGCTCGGCGGTGATGACGGGGTCGTAGCGCGTCCAGTCGGCACGCAGCAGTTGCACCCCTTTGGCGCGCATGTCGGCCAGCACGTCGGGGTGGCTCAGTGTCGTTTTTTTGTTGACCTGGCAGGTCACGCACCACGCGGCAGTAAAGTCAACGAACACGGGCTGGCCGCGCGCCAGCAGCCGCTCGACCGCCTCGGGCGACCAGGGCTGCCACACCAAATCGCCCGCCAGCGCCTCGTCGGCGGCCGCGGTGGTGCCATCGCTGGCCACATTTGCCGGTATCAACTGCCCGACGCGCGGGCCCCAGACGGTGCCTAGCCATCCCAGCAGCGCCACGGCCACACTGCCCAGTACCCAGCGCGCGCGTCCGCGCAACGACCAGGCCCACAGGGCAAAGGCCAACGCCACCAGTAGAGCCAGCAGCGCTGCCGCGCCGTCGATGCCGCTTTGCTGTCCCAGCACCCACAGCAGCCAGACGACGGTGGCGAACATCGGAAACGCCATCGCGTGCCGGAACGTCTCCATCCACGGCCCGGGCCTTGGCAGGCGCCGTGCCAGCGCAGGCCAGAAGCTGGCCGCCAGATACGGCAGCGCCATCCCCAGGCCCAGGGCGGCAAAGACGCTGAGCGCCTGCGCCGCCGGCAGCGTCACCGCCAGCCCCAGCGACGCCCCCATGAACGGCGCGGTACAGGGCGAGGCGATCGCGGTGGCCAGCACCCCGGTCAAAAAGGCATCGGCCAGCGGATGGCGCAACTGCAGGCCAGCCAGCCCCGGGGGCGCGAGCTGACCCAGGTGGAACACCCCCGCGAGATTGAGGCCGATCAGCGTGAACAGCGTGGCCAAGCCAGCGACGACCCAGGGGTTTTGCAGCTGAAACCCCCAGCCCACGGCCTCACCCGCCGTGCGCAGCCCGAGCAAAACGGCACCCAGGGCGAGAAACGACAACACCACGCCCGCGGTGTAGGCCAGCCCACGCAGCCGGTGGGCGCGCGCGTCGCTGCCGTGCGATTGAAACGCCATGACCTTGATCGCCAACACGGGAAAGACGCACGGCATCAGGTTGAGCACCATCCCGCCCACCAACGCCCCCAACAAAGCCAGGGCGAAGCCCAGCGACGACGGTGGCGGATTGGCGGGCACGGGCGTCGGCAGGGCTGGCGTGGCAGCGGGCGCTGGCGCCACGGGCGGCCAGCGACCCGCCACGGGCCAGTCGAGCCGCACACCCGCTGTAGCCAGGCCATGGGGCTGGGGCGCCGGTGGCGCCAGCACGAATGCCAGACGGTCGGGAGCCTCGCTGCGGTAGGGCGTCAGCGGGACGCTGGCGTGCCAGGTATCGCCGTCCCAACGCTGCTCCCACGGCGCACCCGGTGCGATGAGATTGCCCGTCTCCGGAAAAAATTCGAGCCGCTGCCCGCGCCATGCGGGGGGCAATCCCGCCACCTGCAGCCGCAGCCGCTCGCCCTCCACGCGCAGCTCGCCGCGTCCCTCGATCGTGCGCGGCACGGCCGCGAGCGCCGCCTCGAAGGCGGCCGCGTGCTCCGTAAGGGGGCGGTCCGTCGGTATTTGCAGCTGCAGCCGCGCCTCCTCCGGCACGCATTCGCGGCGACAGATCAGCCAGGTGGCGCGCACTTGCACGGTCAGGGTGGGCCCGTCCGCGAGGCGCGACACGGTGACCGGTACCGGCAGCAGCAGCGTGCCGTCATAGCCGTAATTGGCCAACTCACCAATGGGGAACTTGCGCGGGGTGGGCCACTGCACCTCACCCGGCTGTAGCCCGTCTGGCAACGTCCACTCGAGTTCGATCGGCAGGCCCGAGTCACCCGGGTTTTTCCAATAGGTGTGCCACTCGGGTGTGTGTTCGATGCGCAGGCCCAACCACAAGGGCCGACCCGGCGCGACGCCTTCGGGGGCGTGCGCCAGCAGCTCGACGCGCGAATACTCACTTTGCGCCACCGCGGTCGGCGTGGTCGAGCGCCCGGGCAGTGACCAGCCACCTTGTGCGGCCACCCAAGGCGAAAACAGCAGCAACCAAAACAGCAGCCACGCGCGTACGGGGCGCAGGGGGTCGATGGGGCGGGCGGTCGCGGACGTCATGTCACCTCTCATGATCGGAAAGTCGGTGCAGCGTTCCCGATTGTCGGGCAGTCGCGGCAGGCTTGCAGGCGCCGCCCACCCATACCGGCCGGGGGCTTCCCATTTCGGGCCGCTCGTTCAACAATGATCAGGCGAAATCGTATCCATACGTGTGTTGTTGGAACGAGGAGAGGACATGCTGTCCATCGACCACACCATCGAGAGCTGGGTGCGCCGCTGGCGCGAGCGCGTCGATCTGCCGCTGCGTGTGCGCTGGCACACCGACGCGGGCGCGGCGGGCGAGGCGCCATTTTGGGACCTGGGGAACTTCGAACAGCCACGGGTGACCATCACCGTGCGCGATGCCGCGGCACTGCCCGCGCTGCTGGCCCCCAGCCTGGATACGCTGGGCGAGGCGTATGTCGAGGGTCGTATCGACGTCGAAGGCGCGATCGAGGATGTCATCGCCATGGCGCAAACGCTGGTGGCGGCCAGCGCCGAGTCAGAGTCCCGCACGCCGGGCGCCCTTTCGCGTTGGGTGCGGGCGTTGACGACGCACACCCGCCGCTCCGACCGCGAGGCCATCCAGTACCACTACGACGTCTCCAACGATTTCTACGCGCGCTGGCTCGACCCGGCCATGGTTTACTCGTGCGCCTATTTCGAGCAGGGCGACGAGGACCTGGCCACCGCGCAGCGCAAAAAGATCGACCACATTTTGACCAAGGTGCGGTTGCAGCCTGGCCAGACCTTACTCGACATCGGTTGCGGTTGGGGCGCGCTCGTCATGCGTGCCGCGCAGGCGTTCGGCGCGCGCTGTGTCGGCATCACGCTGTCGCAGGCGCAGTACGACCTGGCGCGCGAGCGTGTGGCCGCTGCCGGGCTTGCCGACCGGGTCGAGATTCGCCTGCAGGACTATCGTGACGTCGACGGTACCTACGACTGCATCACCAGCGTCGGCATGTTCGAGCACGTCGGGCTGCGCCATCTGCCGGAGTACTTTCGCATCATCCACGACCGACTGGCGCCCAGTGGCTGGTGCCTCAACCACGGCATCACTACCACCGATCCCCACGATGGCGAGACGCCGCACGGCGGTGGCCGTTTCATCGATCGCTACGTCTTTCCGCATGGGGAGCTGCCGCACATCGGCACGGTGCTGCGCACCCTGCAAGAGGGCGGATTGGAGCCGTTCGACGTCGAGAGCCTGCGCCGCCACTACGCGCTGACGCTGACGCATTGGAGCCGCGCCTTCGAGGCGCAGCGCGATGCCCTGCGCGCGATGGTGCCCGAGAAAACCTGGCGCATCTGGCGTGTCTATCTGGCGGGCTGCGCCTGGGCGTTCGAGCACGATCAGGTCTCGATCTTTCAGGTGCTGTGCCGGCGCGCGGGCCGCAGCGCGCAGGAGCTGCCGTGGTCACGGCGCTGGATCTACGAGGGCCAAACGCGCGGGCCGGGCGGTTGATCGGCGCGATTGGCTAAGATGGGCCCATGTCCGTCTCGCCCGCTGCTGCACCGTCCCCGACCCTGAAGCGCTGGGCCGACCTGCGCTGGCCGGAGGTACAGGCGCTCGACCCCGCGCGCACCGTGGCCGTGTTGCCACTGGGCGCGACCGAGCAGCACGGTCCCCATTTACCGCTCGGGGTCGACACCGCCATTGCCGAGGCCGTGCTGGCGGCCGCTGCCCCCCACCTGCCACCCGACGCGCCGATCTATGCCCTGCCGACGCAAGCCGTGGGCTTGAGTCCCGAGCACGCGCGCTACCCCGGCACCCTCACCCTGTCGGCGCCGACCGCACTCGCCCTGCTGGGCGACATCGGCGCGTCCGTGGCGCGCGCCGGCGTGCGCAAGCTCGTCTTCTTCAACGGCCATGGGGGGCACGTGGGGTTGATGGACATGGCCGGTCGCGAGCTGCGGGCGCGGCACGACGTGCTCGTGTGGGGCGTCAACTGGTACGACCTGCCGTGGACCGAGGCCGACGGCCACGACCTGCAGTCCGATCTGTCGGCGCGCGAGCGCCGCTTCGGCGTGCACGCGGGCCAAGTGGAGACGGCACTCATGCTGGCGATGGCCCCGCAGCGGGTGGCGCTGGCGGCGGCGCGTGACTTTGCCTCGTCCTCTGAGCAGCGTGCCCAGCGCTATCCGCTGCTGGGCAATGGCCGCAGCGCCAAATTCGCTTGGCAAATGCAAGACCTGCACCCGGCGGGCGCGGCCGGCAACGCGACGGCCGCCGACGCCGAATGGGGTCGGCGGGTGGTGGCCGCGGCGGGTCGGTCGCTCGCCCAGTTGTTGCTGGAAGTGATGGCCGTGCCTCTCACCACGGCGGTGGCTGGGCCGTCGATGGAGGAAGGCGGCGCCTGAGTGGCGCGGCGCTCACGCGTGCGTGATCCACTCGCGATGCTGGGGCTCGCTCAAGTGCGGCAGTGCGTTGAAACTCACCAGCGCGCATCGCTTCGGGGTGTGCGCGACTTCCGTCACGCTCGTGTTGCGCATGCGCAGATTGAGCTCGATCGTCGCCTCTGGCGAGGCCGCCACCAAATGCCCGACGATGGTAGCAATGGGGCCGCCGCTGGTCACCACCAGCACGTCACCCGCATACTGGGCGCGCACATGCGCCAGCACCGCCACCGCTTCTCGCACGAAGGTGTCGTAGGTCGGCATGCCGCGCGGCGAGATCACCCCCGCCATCCATTGCTGTAACGCATCGCGCAGCAGACGAAAGTGCGCTCGGTAGCCCTGCGGCGTGTGCGGGTCGCCCGGCGGGGGCGCATTCAGGGCTTCGATCAGCGCGGCGCTGTCGTACTCGTCCAGCCCTGGCCAGACCTGGGCCTCACCCTCGATCTGCCCACCGTCTCGAATGGCCTGCCAGGTCTCGTGGTGGCGGCGCAGGGTGCCCGTCAGCACCGCGTCGAACCGCATCCCGTGCGCGCGAAAATACTCGCCCAGGCGCCGCCCCTGTTGCCAGCCCAACGCGCTCAGGCGGTCGTAGTCGTCGCTGCCGAAAGAAGCCTGCCCGTGGCGCACGAGGTGGATCGTTCCCATGCGCCCATTGTCGGTCGCCACACCCGGTCATCCGGTCGCGTGAGCGACGCCACCCATGCCGCTCGATGCCATCCACACCGCCGTGACCACCAACGCCGCAGCCATCACGCGATTGAAAACCCGTAGGCGCCGCCCGCTCGGTCGGCCCTCGACCACGGGCCCCGCCAGCCAGCCGCGCAGTACCGAGCCCACCAGCGCATAGGTCAGGTTGCTTGAAAAAGCATAGAACACCATCACCGGCAGCACCAGCCAGAACCGCGGCCACGCGTGTGCGTGTCCCGCGATCCAGCCCGCCACGATGGACAGCGCGAGCATCCAGGCCTTGATGTTCAAGAACTGCAGGCTCACCCCGCGCCAAAACGTGATGGCCAGGGCATCCGACTCGCCGCGTGCCAGTGTCGAAGCGCCGGCCAGCCGCCACGCCAGCCACAGCAGGTAAGCGACCCCGCCCCAGAGGATTCCCAGCCGCAGCGCCGGCACGGCCAGCACCACCGCCCCCACGCCGGCGGCGCACAACGCGAGCAGCAACGACCAACCCACTGGCACGGCACACACGAAAGGCAAGGCGCGACGCAGCCCCCCGTTGGCCGCCAGGGTGGTCGAGAGTGTGGTGTTGGGACCAGGTGTGAAGCTGGTGGCCGTGGCCAGCGTCAGCAGGGCCAGGAATTCACTCCAGGTCATGGATGGGGCTCACCGCGCTCGCACGCACTCAGGGCTTCCCAGCGCTCCAGCGCCTCCATCAGCGCTGCTTCGATCGCCCCGTGCCGTTCGGCCAGCGTCTGCGCCCGCTGGGGGTCACGTCCGTACAGCGTGCCGTCGGCCAGCTCGGCCTCGATCGCACGCTGCTCGGCCTCCAGTGCATCGATGCGTCTCGGTAACGCCTCCAGTTCTCGCCGCTCTTTGTAACCCAAGCGGCGCGGGGCGGGAGCCGCCGTCGTGGAGGCGGCGCGGGGTGCGGTCGCTGTCTCGGTCGCCTTCGTTTCGGCCCGGCCCGGCGCGTCCTCGTCCCGCCAGGCCGATGGCCACACCGGCACCCGCCCATGCAGCCGCATCGACTGCGTCATCCAGTCTTGCACTCCGCCTTCGTATTCGCGCCAGCAGCCGTCGCCCTCGAACACCAGCGTGCTCGTCACCACCGCGTCCAGAAAGCGCCGGTCGTGGCTTACCAGCAACACCGTGCCGGGATAGTCCGCCAATCGCTGCTCGAGCAGCTCCAGCGTGTCGATGTCGAGGTCGTTGGTCGGTTCGTCCAACATCAGCACGTTCGCCGGTCGCGCGAACAGCCGCGCCAGCAGTAGCCGGTTGCGCTCGCCTCCCGACAACGAGCGCACCAGGCTCTGGGCGCGGGCCGGGGAGAACAAAAAATCGGCCAAGTAGCTGCGCACGTGCATGCGTCGTCCCTCGCACTCGATCCAGTCGCTGCCCGGGCTGATGGCTGTTTCCAGCGTGGCGTCGAGGTCCAGCGCGTCGCGCATTTGGTCGAAATACGCCACCGCCAACTGGCTGCCCAGACGCACCTGGCCCGCATCGGGCGCCAACTCACCCAGCAACAGACGCAACAGTGTCGTCTTGCCAGCGCCGTTGGGGCCGATGAGTCCAATCTTGTCACCTCGGAGCACCGTCAAGGACAAATCACGCACGATGGTCGTGCGCTGTGCCCCCTCACCCAGCGCCAGGCTCACCCGCTCCAATTCCGCCACCAGGCGCCCACTCGCCTGTCCGCGCGCCAGCTCCAGCCGCACCTGGCCGACCGCCTCGCGCCGCTCGGCGCGTGCCCGTCGCAGCCGCTGCAACCGCTCGATGCGTGCCTGTGCCCGCGTGCGGCGTGCCTCCACACCCTTGCGGATCCACGCTTCTTCTTGGGCCAGCAGCCGGTCGGCCTTGGCCTGCACCACGGCTTCTTGGGCCAGCTGTTCGGTTTTCAGGGCCTCATAACGGCTGAAGTTGCCGGGGTAAGACTGCAAGCGCGCGCGATCCAGCTCCACGATGCGGGTCACTACCCGGTCCAGAAAATAACGGTCGTGGCTGATCACCACCACGCTCCCCCGAAACGCCAGCAGCTGCTCCGCCAGCCAATCGATTGCATCGATGTCCAGGTGGTTCGTCGGCTCGTCGAGCAACAACACGTCGGGCCGACCCACCAGTGCCCGCGCCAGCGCCACGCGCTTGCGCACGCCACCCGACAACGTCTGCAGCACGCCGTCCGCGGGCAGCCGCAGGCGCGCCAGCGTTTCGGCCACGCGCTGCTCCCAGCGCCAGCCGTCCACCGCCTCGATCGCATTCTGCAGCGCATCCAAATCCTCGCCGGGCGTGGCCGCCATGTACCGCTGCAGCCATGTGCGAACCTCCTGCAGACCGTCGGCGACCGCCTCGAAAACCGTGTGTTGGTCCTCGAACGCCGGCTCCTGCGCCACGTACGCCCAACGCAGCCCCTGCCGCCGCTGCACCGCCCCGCTGTCGGGGTGTACCAAGCCGGCCAATAACCGCAACAGCGTCGATTTGCCGCAGCCATTGCGTCCCACCAGGCCCACCCGTTCGCCGGCGTCCAGGGTGAAGTCGGCCCCGTCCAACAGCGGCACGTGCCCGTAGGCCATCGACACTGCCATGCAT
>NZ_CP187300.1:1397500-2842968 GCF_049728535.1 Tepidimonas sp. HKU77
GAGGCTGTGAAGCGGTGCCGCCAGGTGCCGTGGAGCCGACGTTGAAATACCACCCTGGTGCGTTTGAGGTTCTAACCTGGGCCCCTGAATCGGGGTTGGGGACAGTGCATGGTAGGCAGTTTGACTGGGGCGGTCTCCTCCTAAAGCGTAACGGAGGAGCACGAAGGTACGCTAGGCACGGTCGGACATCGTGCTGGTAGTGCATAGGCATAAGCGTGCTTGACTGCGAGACTGACAAGTCGAGCAGGTGCGAAAGCAGGTCTAAGTGATCCGGTGGTTCTGTATGGAAGGGCCATCGCTCAACGGATAAAAGGTACTCTGGGGATAACAGGCTGATACCGCCCAAGAGTTCATATCGACGGCGGTGTTTGGCACCTCGATGTCGGCTCATCTCATCCTGGGGCTGTAGCCGGTCCCAAGGGTATGGCTGTTCGCCATTTAAAGAGGTACGTGAGCTGGGTTTAAAACGTCGTGAGACAGTTTGGTCCCTATCTTCCGTGGGCGCTGCAGATTTGAGGGAGCCTGCTCCTAGTACGAGAGGACCGGAGTGGACGCACCTCTGGTGTACCGGTTGTCACGCCAGTGGCATCGCCGGGTAGCTATGTGCGGAAGAGATAACCGCTGAAAGCATCTAAGCGGGAAACTCGTCCCAAGATGAGATCTGCCTGGGGGCTTGACCCCCCTGAAGGGTCGTCGTAGACCACGACGTTGATAGGCTGGGTGTGTAAGTGCAGCAATGCATGGAGCTAACCAGTACTAATGGCCCGTGAGGCTTGACCCTATAGCTTTGTGAGCCTGTGGCGCGCCTGCGGCGCGCTGCGACGCACGAGCGGCACGAAGACGCAAGTCGTGCAACGCTGCAACAAAGCAGTGTCTTCAACGATCGGCAACGAATGTGGGCGTGTGGCAAGAGCCGCACGACAGACGGCATCCGTCAGCCCGACGCCAATCCGACGCGAGATTCGACTCTGTGAGCACTTGCTGCTGCGGCCGCCCCAACCGTGCGGGGCCAAGCCCCATCGCAGCAGGTGAGAACCGGTTATGCCTGACGACCATAGCAAGGTGGTCCCACTCCTTCCCATCCCGAACAGGACAGTGAAACGCCTTCGCGCCGATGATAGTGCGCACCTCGCGTGTGAAAGTAGGTCATCGTCAGGCTGTTATTGCTAGCCACCCCGGCATCCCCTGCGGATGCCGGGGTTTGCTTTGTGCGCCCGGCACGGGCGCACTCTTGTGGGTGAAAGTCCCACCGTAAGTTGATCACAGCGAACGAAGCGAAGCGCAACTGCATGAGGGCGACCGAGTGTGGGGAGGAAGCGTGGAGCGAAACTGCGAGCCGATGGACAAGAACCGGATAGAAGGCGCTGCCGAGCAGGGCGAGCGGGCATGAATCCGCGAAGCTCTCGTGATCAAGGCGAAGCGGCGTAAATCCGGCGGTTGTGCAGTGAAGGAGTGCGTTCTTACCCGGGGAGATCTCGCCTTATGCCTGAAAGGGCGACGTGGTGACACGGAGCGAGAAGTCAGCAGAGGCCATAGTAGCTGCCAGTCGTGAGCGAAGGGCCGAACGAGAAGGAGTGCTTGAGACCATGTCGATGCTGGAAGCAAGGCGTCAGAAGTCTGCGCAAGCAGAGCGGGCGGGGGTAGCGCACGGTGAAGCCGGGCGGGAACCTGTCAGCGACGAAGCGGCCGGCCCGCGACGGGACACCGAGAGCACAGGGCCGGGACTGCTGCAAGCGGTTCTGGCGAGAGAGAACCTGCGGCGAGCATGGAAGAGAGTCAAAGCCAACAAAGGCGCAGCCGGCGTGGATGGGCTGGACATTGACCAGACCGCCCGCCATCTGGTGACGGCGTGGCCATTGATTCGGGAACAACTGCTGCAGGGGAGGTACCGGCCCAGTCCGGTACGACGGGTAACGATCCCGAAGCCGGACGGTGGCGAGCGCGAGCTCGGCATTCCGACGGTCACGGATCGGCTGATCCAGCAAGCACTGCTGCAAGTGCTGCAACCGCTACTTGACCCGACATTCAGCGAGTGCAGCTACGGCTTCCGGCCGGGCCGACGAGCCCACGACGCGATACTGGCGGCGCAGGGCTACATCCAGTCCGGACGGAAGATCGTGGTTGATGTCGATCTGGAGAAATTCTTTGATCGAGTCAACCACGACATCCTCATCGACCGCCTACGCAAACGCATCGACGATGCTGGAATCATTCGGCTGATACGGGCGTACCTGAACAGCGGCATCATGAGCGATGGCGTAGTGTTTGAGCGGTATCAAGGCACGCCGCAAGGTGGGCCGCTGTCGCCGCTGCTGGCGAATGTGATGCTGGACGAAGTGGATAAGGTACTGGAGAAGCACGGCCACTGCTTTGCGCGCTATGCCGACGACTGCAACGTCTATGTCCGTAGTCGGAAAGCTGGCGAACGGGTCATGGCGCTGCTGCGCAAGTGTTACGGCAAGCTGAGGCTCAAGGTCAATGAAGCCAAGAGTGCGGTGGCCAGCGTCAAGGGAAGGAAGTTCTTGGGCTACAGCTTCTGGTTTGGCAAGGAGGGCGTCAAGCGCAGGGTGGCCGACAAGCCGATGGCGACGTTCAAGCAGCGGGTGAGGCAACTGACCCGGCGCTCAGGCGGACGCAGCATGGCGGAGGTCATTGAGCGACTGAAACCTTATCTGTTGGGATGGAAAGCCTACTTTGGGCTGGCGCAAACACCGGGCGTCTGGCGATCGCTGGACGAATGGCTGCGCCACCGACTACGGGCGATCCACCTCAAGCACTGGAAGCGGGGTAGCACGATCTACCGGGAACTGCTCAACCTAGGCGCGTCCGAACACGTGGCAAAGCGGGTGGCAGGCAATTCCCGCTGCTGGTGGCGGAATAGCGCGGGCGAGCTCAACCGGGTGCTGACCATTGCCTACTTCGACAAACTTGGCGTTCCCCGTCTCTCATGACCTCAACTTCTCGAACCGCCCGGTGCGGACCCGCATGCCGGGTGGTGTGGGAGGGGCCCGGTCAGGTATCCTGACCGCCCCTATCTCGATTTGGTGTCGCGTCTTCGCGTTGCGGCACAATCGGGGACCAATATGAGGAACGTGTACACCCGGGGGCGAGAGCTGGTGGCGCTGCTCGCGCGCCGTATCGTGATCATCGACGGTGCCATGGGCACGATGATCCAGCGCTTTCGATTGGACGAAGCCCAATATCGCGGGGCGGGGCCGGGCGGACGCGACGCCGATCCGCGTTTCGAGTCTCACCCGGTTGACCTCAAGGGCAACAATGATCTGTTGAGCCTGACGCGGCCCGATGTGATCCGCCAGATCCACGAGGGGTACCTCGCCAGCGGGGCCGACATCATTGAGACGAATACGTTTGGTGCCACGGCAATCGCGCAGGCCGACTATGGGCTGGAGGCTTGGGCCTACGAGATGAATGTCGAGTCGGCGCGGCTGGCTCGCCAGGCGTGCGAGGCATATTCGTCGCCGGATCGGCCCCGCTTCGTGGCGGGCGCGCTTGGGCCCACGCCACGGACGGCCAGCATCAGTCCGGACGTTAATGACCCCGGAGCGCGCAATGTGACGTTCGATGAGCTGGAGCACGCGTACCACGAGCAGGCCTTGGGGCTGATCGAGGGGGGCGCTGACGTGCTGTTGGTCGAGACCATTTTCGACACGCTCAATGCCAAGGCAGCGTTGTTCGCGATCGAGCGCGCCTTCGACGACACCGGCGAGCGCCTGCCCATTCTGATCAGCGGGACGGTGACCGACGCGTCCGGCCGACTGCTCAGTGGGCAGACGGTGACGGCATTTTGGGCCAGCGTGCGTCACGCGCAGCCGCTTGCCGTGGGGCTCAATTGCGCGCTCGGGGCGGCGTTGATGAAGCCCTATATTCAAGAGCTGGCGCGGGTGGCGCAAGGCACGTACATCAGCTGCTATCCCAATGCCGGTCTGCCCAACCCCATGAGTGAGACGGGGTTCGATGAGACGCCCGAGGACACGTCGCGTCTGTTGCACGGCTTTGCGGCGGAGGGGCTGGTCAACATCGTTGGGGGGTGCTGCGGGACCACGCCGGACCACATCGCGGCCATTGGCGCGGCGGTGAAGCCCTGCGCGCCGCGCCGCGTGCGTTGGTGGCGAGATGAATGACGGGCCGCTCGTCGTGCCGGGGGCCTGAAGGGAGGACGCGCTATACTGCCCCAAACCCTTGCATCTCGGTTCGACGGGGTCACGGGGTCCGTTTTGGCGAGTCAGCCCATGCAGCACGACCAACTGCGACTGGATCATGCCCGTACCCTGTTGCAGCAGGCGGGGGTAGCATTGTCCGTGCCTGAGGGCGCGCCGCCCGAGGTCGAGCTGCAGGCGATCATCGATGCGTTGTGCGAACTCAGCGAGCGTGACGCCCTGACGGGGTTGCCCAACCGGCGTGCGTTTCTAGCGCGCGTGACGCAGGAGTTAGACCGGTCGGCCCGGGCGGGCGAGACCGCGTTGCTCGTGATGATCGACATCGACCACTTCAAATCGGTCAACGACCGCCATGGGCATGCCGCGGGCGATGCGGTCTTGCGCGCCGTGGCGCACGCGCTGCAATCGGCCGTGCGCCCGATGGACACCGTGGCGCGTCTGGGCGGCGAGGAGTTCGGGGTCGTGTTCCCCAATTGCGCGCCGTCGGCGGGCGCGGCGCTGGCCGAACGGTGCAGGAGAGCCCCATCGTGTTGCCCGACGGGGTGACCACGATCCATGTGACCATCAGCGCGGGCGGGGCGTATTCTCCCGCATGGGTGCGCTCCAGCGCCGAACACTGGCTGGAGCGCGCGGATCGGCAGCTCTATTTGGCCAAGCGCCAGGGGCGCAACCGTGTCCTGATCGAGCCGGTCGCCCACACCGAGGTGAGTGCGGAGGAAAAACACTTGCTGTTTGGCTGGCACGATGCGGACGGCCTTATCATCGACTCCGCCGACGCGGTTTGAATGCGAGGCGATGCCTGATGTCCATGAACACTGCCGAGACCACCTCCACGACATCCGACCCGGCCCCCGGCGGCGTCTTGTTTCGCCCGAGCAAGGGGCGGGTCATCGCCATCACGAGCGGTAAGGGGGGCGTGGGCAAGACGTTCGTCGCGGCCAACCTGGCCGCCGCGTTGGCGCGCCGAGGCTTGCGCGTGCTGGTGCTTGATGCCGATTTGGGCCTGGCCAATCTGGACGTCGTGCTCAATCTCTACCCCAAACTGACGCTACACGACGTCTTCACGGGCAAGTGCGGGCTCGACGATGCGATCGTGAAGGCGCCAGGCGGGTTTTCGGTGTTGCTCGCCGGATCCGGTATGGTGGAGTATTCGCGGTTGACGCCCGAGGTGCGTGAGGACTTTTTGCGGCTCATGGGCCAGGTCGTGCCGCGTTACGATGTCGTGCTGCTCGACACCGGCGCCGGTATTTCGGATGTTGTGTTGTTCGCCCTGTCGCTGGCCAGCGAGATCCTGCTCGTCGCCACGCCCGAGCCGACCTCGCTCACCGATGCCTACGCCACCATCAAGGTTTTGGCGACGCAGCAGCAACGCCAACTCGTGCGGCTGATCGTCAATCAGGCCGCGCGTCCGGGGGATGGACGGGCCATCACCGCGCAACTGCAGGCGGTGCTCAACCGGTTCGTCGGTGCAGCGCCGTCCGCGGGCGCGGACAAGCGCCCTGCCACCGTGCGGCTCGTGCACATGGGGGATATCCCCGCGGACAAGGCGGTCAAAGAGGCGGTGATGCGCAGGCAGCTCCTGCTGTTGCAGGCGCCGGGGTCTCCAGCTGCGCTGGCGGTGGCGCAAATCGCTGGCCGTCTGGTCGACACGGTACTGCGGGCGCACGAGCATGTTTGAGCGGCGGATGGGGGACGCCAGCACCACGCCCGCTACCTCGAGTGAAAAGCAGCGACTCGAAGCGCTGCTGGCTCATCTGCGCGGGAACGCCGAGTTTCCCGCGCTGTCGGCACAGGTCAGCCGCATCCAGGTGCTGGCAGGCGACGAGCAGGAAAACCTGCACCGCTTGGCCGAGGAGATCCTCAAGGATGTCGCGCTGACCCAAAAGCTGCTGCGTGTGGTCAACGCGGCACCGCACGTGGCCCATAGGGGTGGCGTGTCCACCGTCTCGCGTGCATTGAGCCTGATTGGCCTGGATGCGGTGCGTGGTATCGCGGCCAGCCTGGTGTTGCTCGAGCAGTGGAAAGACCGCGCTCAGTCCCAGCGCTTGCGCGAGGCCTACGCACGGGCGCTGTTGGCGGCGCAGATGGCCGCCGAGCTTTGCGGTCAAGGCCCGGAGCGGGAGGAGGTTTTCCTCGCCGGACTGTTCCAGGGGCTGGGCCGGATGTTGACAGAGTGCTTTTTTCCCGCCGAGGCACAGCGCATACGGGCCGAAGCGCAGGGTGACCCCGCGCGCGAACACGCCGCGGTGCTCAAGCATCTCGGGGTGGGATATGACGCGCTGACGCAGGCCGTTGCGCGGGACTGGGGTTTTCCCGAGGCGCTGTGTCGGGCCATGGAGCGACCGGCCGGCCCCGTCCCGCCCCGTCCCCCGCAGGATCGGGTCGAATGGGTGCGTTGGGTGGCCGCCGCCGGAACCGATTTGGCCGATGCCTGGCTGCGCGGTGCCAGCGAAGGATCGGGAGAGGGGTTCCGTCGCCTGTCCGCGCGCTATGGGCATTTGGTGAATCAGTCGTCGGAAATGGTGGCCGAGACCGCCCGGCAGGCGCGCTCGAACTATCTGGCCTTGCTCGAGGCGGTCGACTTGGCGCGCAGCTTGAGCGCACCCGAGTGGACGGCGTGGCTGCGCAGCGAGCAGACCGATCCGCTGCATCCGGTCAGCGGTACGGCGAGCCCCGCCCCCGCGACGCCCAGCACTGATGCGAACGATGACCGAGGTGGCGAGGACGACACGCGATCCCTGGATCTGCCCAGCGGTTTGCTGACGCTGGCCCAGGGACTGCAGGACGCGACCGCCGCCCTCTTGGAGGGCGCGCCCGCGCCACTGCGCGTCGAGCTGGGGCTGGAAACCTTGCACCGTGCGCTCGGCGTGCGCCGCACTTGGCTGGTGAAGCCCGGCGCCGATGGCGTGTGCCAGGCGTGCCGTTGGCTGGGCGACGGCGCCGCCAAGGTGGCTCCCTTCTACCGCGTAATGGCTTCGCGTGGCGCGTCGGCAAGCGAAGATTTACTGGCGACGCTGGGGCGGCTGCGCAAGGATACCCGTATCGAGTGCACGCCGGCGGCACATCTGGTGGCGCGTCTGCCGCAGTGGTACCGTGACCGCCTGCCACGCGATGGGGTGCTGCTCGTGTTTCCCTTGTGGCGGGGCGACGAATGGATCGGCTGGATTCACGCCGATGGGCCCGCCGCGGCCCTGCCGTCGTTCGGCGCGACCGAGTTGGCATTGTTGCGCGCCATTCGGCACCTGCTGACCGTCGCCCTCAAGGATGAGCACATCTGACCCGGGGCCCACTTAGCGCGGGGTTGCCGTGCCGTCAGAATCGTAACATGCTGGGGAGGCGCAACCCCGATCTCGATTCTCGAAAGGAGCCAACCATGCTGTACCGCTTCAAATCCAAGGCCACTGGTGACGTGGTCATGCTCGAGCCCAACGGCCGGCGGGTCCTGGAAATCCTAGGTAAGGATCCGTCGGGGCCGGGCATCATCCTGCCGGAGCAAATGCCCGCCGCCATCGAGGCGCTGCGTGCCGCAGTGGCCGCCGAAGAAGCCGAAGCCGAACGCCGGCGCCGCGAAGCCGAAGAAAAGGGCGAAGAACCCTTGGAGCCCGTCGAAGAGCGCGTGCCATTGCGCACGCGCGTCGCGCCCTTCATCGAGATGCTGCAGCACTGCCAGCGCGAAGGCAGCGAAGTGGTCTGGGGCGTTTGACCCTCGCGCGGTCCGGAAGCCCTGACTTGCTCAGTCGGCGTATTGACCGGCGGCGTCTACCACCGCTTTGATTTTCGCGATTTCGCTCGCGACGAAGGCTTTGTGGCCTTCGGGCGTGCTGCGCCGGTCGTTGCTCACGATCGCGCCTAGAGCTTTTTGTTTTTGGATGAATTCTGGGTCGCGCAAGGCGGCGCGCAGTGCTTCGTTGAGGCGTTTGAGGACGGGCTCGGGCGTGCCCTTGGGCGCATACAGGCCGTGCCAAATGGTGAGGTTGAAATCCTTGAGCCCCATCTCCTGCAGCGTGGGATAGTGTTTGAGCAGCGGGTGATCCGACAGCGGTTTGGCGGTCGTGACGGCGAAGGCCTTGATGCGGCCGGCCTCGATCTGCTGCGTGGTGTTGGTCGTCTGGTCGCACATGACATCGATCGTGCCGGCGATCAGGTCGTTCATCGCAGGGCCGGTGCCGCGGTAGGCGATGGTCGTCATCGACTTGTCGAGCTTGACCGCGTATTGCCACATCAGACCGCACAGATGCGATGCCGAGCCCAGCCCTGCATGCCCCAGGTTGAGCTTGCCCTGGTTGGCGCGAATGTAATTTTCGAAGTCACGGTACGTGTTGGCGGGCAACTGGGGCTTGCCCACCAGGGTCATGGGCACGTCGTTGATGATGCCCAGGTACTCGAAGTCCTCAAGCGGTTTATAGGGTAGTTTGCGGTATAGCGCCGGGGTCGCGGCCATGCCGATGTGCCACACCAACAGCGTGTGTCCGTCGGGTGTCGCACGCGCGACCTTGTTGGCGCCGATCGTGCCACCGGCGCCGGCGGCGTTGTCGACCACGATGGTGGCGTTGTTCAAGTGCTTGCGCATCGACTCGGCGAGCTGGCGTGCGACGGTGTCAGTGGGGCCGCCTGCCGCAAACGGCACGACGAAGGTGATGGGCTTGGAAGGGAAGTCCTGGGCAGATGCGGCAAAAACCGCGGCCGACAGGGCGAGCGCAACAAGGCGTTTCATGTTTGGTCGGCTCCAACGGAGACATGAATGACCGACGAATGGTAGCGCGTCGGCGCCACCCTGCACCATGCGGGAAACCACGAACGCGCTCAGATTTCGATTTGCGCGCCAAGTTCGACCACGCGGTTGGCGGGCAGGTGTAGAAAATCAGCGATGGATGTGGCGTTGCGGTGCATGCCTGCAAACAGCTTGTTGCGCCAGTGCATCGGCCCTTCATCGTGGCGTGGCAGCACGATCTCGCGCGACAGAAAATACGAGGTGTCCATGTCGTCCAGCGGCACCCCGTGGCTGCGCAACAGCTGAAGGGCTTGTGGTACGTCGGGATCGTTTTTGAAGCCGAAGTGCAGCACGACGCGCCAACAGTCGTGGCCCAGCGGCTGCGCCTCGACCCGCCGGTCGAAGCCGATCCACGGGACCTCGTGATGGCGCACGGTCACGAACAGGTTCGTCTCATGCAGCACCTTGTTGTGCTTGAGGTTGTGCAGCAGCGCATTGGGCGCGACGTCCGGCTCGGCATTGAGGAAGACGGCCGTGCCAGGCACGCGCAGCGGCGGGGCCGAGAAGATGCTCGCCAGGAAGGCCTCGAGCTCGATGGACTGCTCGTGCAGGCGTTGTGCCAGGCGTTCTCGGCCGCTGTGCCAGGTGGTCATCAAGGTAAACATCGCCGCGCCGATGGCCAGCGCGAACCACCCCCCACTGAGCAGCTTGACCGCATTGGCGGCGAAGAAGACGGCGTCGATGGCCAGAAACAGACCCGTGGCGCCCACGCACATCCACCATGGGTAGCGCCACGCGTAGCGCACCACGAAGAAGGTCATCAACGTCGTGATGAGCATGTCGATGGTGACGGCGATGCCGTAGGCGGATGCCAGCGCGGAACTCGACCCAAACCCCAGCACCGCACCGACGATGCCGAGGTACAGCGCCGCGTTGACGGTGGGAATGTAGATTTGGCCGGTGTCACGCACGGACGTGTGCAACAGGCGCTGGCGCGGCAGATACCCCAGTTGCACCACCTGCTTGGTGACGGAAAACGCGGCTGTGATGAGGGCTTGGGACGCGATCACCGTCGCACACGTGGCCAGCCCGATCAGCGCGGGCAGCGCCCAAGCGGGCGCCATGGCGTAAAACGGGTTTTCGACGGCATCGGGCGCGTCCAACAGCAGCGCGCCCTGACCGAAATAGTTCACCACCAGCGCGGGCATGACCAGACCGAACCATGCCAGCCGGATCGGGCGTCGGCCGAAATGCCCCAGGTCCGCGTAGAGCGCTTCTGCCCCCGTGACGCACAGCACCACCGCCCCCAAGGTCAAGAACGCCACCCACGGCTGCGACAGCACGAACTGGACGGCGTGATGCGGTGCGAGCGCTTGCAGCACCTCCGGGTGGCGGGGGATGTTGAGCAGCCCTAGAGTGGCCAACGTTGCGAACCACACCGCCATGATCGGTCCGAACAGGCGGCCGATGCGGGCCGTGCCGTGTCGCTGCAGGGCAAAGAGACCCGTCAGAACGGCCAGCGTCACCGGCACCACCACGGGCTCCAGCGCGGGGGTGAGGACCTCCAGCCCTTCGACCGCCGACAGCACGGAGATCGCAGGCGTGATGACACCATCACCGAAAAAGATGGCCGTGCCAAAAATGCCCAGCGCGAGCAGCGCGCGCTTGAGCCGCGGCCGATCCGCCACGGCGGTGGATGCCAAGGCGAGCATCGCGACCAGGCCGCCCTCGCCCTGGTTGTCCGCCCGCAGGATGAGCGTGACGTACTTGAGCGACACGACCAGGGTCAGTGTCCAGAAAACCAGGGACAGCACGCCGTAGACGTTGTCGGGCGTGACCGGCAGCCGCCCGAGGTTGAAGACCTCCTTGAGCGCGTAGAGCGGGCTGGTGCCGATGTCGCCGTAGACGACGCCCAAGGCGGCCAACGTCAACGTCGGCAACGGCGAGCGGCCAACGGGATGAGCAAGAGCAGATGCCAAGACCGGGAACGATCGTTGCGATGCCCGTATTGTGCCGTATTGTGCGCCCACGGCGCGGGGTCCATCCGGCTACTTGTTGCGTGGGGACAACGGCTCGCCTGAGCGGGCGGTCAGTCGTAGGTACGAGCGTCTTCGATCACTTTGCCATCGTTGGGCAGCGACCCACTGGCCACCAGCTCGACCGTGCCGCGCAGCTTGGTCACCTCGCGCAGCGTGGCGTGCAGGGCCTGCTCGAGCGCGGGCGAAGGTTGATCGGTCTCCGCCAGCAAGCGCATGTGGTCGTCGGCCATGCGGCCGCTGACCACCAAGCGCGCCCGACGCACTTCCGGGTGTCTGCGTACCACCTCGGCCACCTGGGCCGGGTGCACGAACATGCCCTTGACTTTGGTCGTCTGGTCGGCCCGTCCCAGCCAGCCGCGGATGCGGGTATTCGTACGCCCGGTGGGGCATGGGCCGGGCAGCACCGCCGACAGGTCGCCCGTGCCGAATCGGATCAGCGGATAGTCCAGGTTGAGCGCGGTGACCACCACCTCGCCCACTTCGCCGTCCGGCACCGGTTCGTCGGTGCCGGGGCGCACGATTTCCACGATGACACCTTCGTCGACGACCAAGCCCTCGCGCGCGGCCGTTTCGTAGGCGATGAGGCCGACGTCGGCGGTGGCGTAGGCTTGGTACGCGACCACGCCCCGCTCCGCCAGCCAGTCGCGCAGGCTGGGCGGGAAGGCCTCGCCCGAGACCAGCGCTTTGCGGATGGGCAGTGTCCGGCCTACCGCTTCGGCTTTTTCCGCCAAGATGCGCAAAAAGCTTGGCGTGCCGCAATACGCCACCGGCTGCAAGTCGAAGATGGCCGCCAGTTGCTGCTCAGTGTTGCCCACCCCACCCGGAACCACCGGGCAGCCCAGCGCCTGCGCGCCCGCCTCCATGATCCACGCCCCCGGCGTCAAGTGGTAGCTAAAGGCGTTGTGGATCAAGTCGCCGGGTTCGAAGCCGGCGGCCACCAGCGCGCGCGCGCTGCGCCAATAGTCGCTCGCGTGGCCCTCGGGTTCATAGATGGGGCCGGGCGACTGGAATACGCGTCGCACGCCGCGGGCGCGCAACAAACCGTTCCAGCCGATGGTGGCCAGCCCTCCGAAGGGATCGCCACCCTCTTGCCGCGCCGCCTGTTGGCGCTCCATCAACTCATGTTTGCGCAGCACGGGCAGGCGAGCGAGCGCGGCGCGCGTGGTGATCTGGGCAGGGTCGATCCCTGCCAGCCGTTCACGCCACGCCGTCGAGTGCGCGCACGCGTGCGCGATCAGTTTGGGCAATGCGGCGAACTGGGCGGATTCGCGCTCGGCCGGGGAACGGGTTTCGAGGGCGTCGTAATGGGCAGGCATGGTACGCAGCGTCCAAAGGTCGTCGAGGAGGGCACGGGGCCAGGGGGGGGCAGCAGGGTCAGGCCAGCCAGCGCTTGCGGCGCTTGTAGCTCTTGACCTCGCGAAAGCTCTTGCGCTCACCACCGCCCATGCCCAGGTAGAACTCTTTGACGTCTTCGTTGTTGCGCAGGTCCTCGGCCTTGCCGTCCATCACGATGCGGCCCGACTCCATGATGTAACCGTAATTGGCGTAGCGCAGCGCCATGTTGGTGTTTTGCTCCGCGATCAGGAAGGAGACTTTTTCCTTCTGATTGAGGTCCTTGACGATCTCGAAGACTTCTTCCACGATTTGCGGCGCCAGCCCCATCGAGGGCTCGTCGAGCAACACGACGCTGGGGTTGGCCATCAGGGCGCGGCCGATCGCACACATCTGTTGTTCGCCGCCCGAGGTGTAGGCGGCCTGGCTGGTGCGCCGTGTCTTCAGGCGCGGAAAGTAGGTGTAGACCTTCTCCAGGTTGGCCGCGATTTCGGCCTTGTCCTTGCGCGTGTAGGCGCCCGTGAGCAGGTTCTCCTCGATGGTGAGGTGGGCAAAGCAGTGCCGCCCCTCCATGACCTGCACCACGCCGCGTTTGACCAGTTCCGCTGGCGTGAGGTTTTCGATGCGCTCGCCGCGCAGCTCGATCGAGCCCTTGGTAACCTCGCCACGCTCGCCCTTGAGCAGGTTGGAGATGGCGCGCAGCGTCGTCGTTTTGCCCGCGCCGTTGCCCCCCAGAATGGCGGCGATCTGGCCCTCGGCGAGCTGCAATGAAACGCCCTTGAGCACCAGAATGACGTGGTTGTAGATGACCTCGATGCCGTTGACGGTGAGGACGGGTGGGGTTGTCGTCATGGCGGACCTCGATGAAATGACTGGGTGCGACGGCACCACGCGCCAGCACCGACGCGGCGGCGCTGGCGGGTGGTGACGGGAGCTGCCAACCCCGATGGGCGCTGCTCCCGTGGTGGACCCGGGGGGGGAAGTCGCGCCCCCCGAGTCGTATCAGGACTGGCAGTCCTGCGGCGTGCGGCGTTGGATCTTCTTCTCGGCCGCGTACTTGTCCGCGGCTGCGCGCACCATCGGCTTGATAATCTGCTCGTCGGCCTGGTACCAGTCACTCGTGAACTGCCACTTGGTGCCGTCCCAGGTATGGATACGCGCCCAGGCCGCGCCCATGTGGTCCTGGCAGCTGGTGGAAATCGGCCGCATCACGCCCTTGAAGCCCAGCGCGTCGAGCTTGGCCTGCGTCAGGTTGAGGTTTTCCAGACCCCAGCGCACCTGCTCGCCGGTCATGACTTTGCCCTTGCCGAAGCGCTCTTGCGCCGCGCGCACACCCTCCACGGCCAGCATCGCGCTCATCGCGCCGCGCACGTACAGCACCGATCCGACCTCTTCCTTGGGTCCCGTGCCCTGGCCCTTGCCGTGAACCTTCTCCAGGATCTCCTTGATGAACGGGGCGTTGGGTTCGGCGCCGTGTTGCATGGTGATCGCGTTGTAGCCCTTGGCTCCCATGCCAACGTCTTTGACGTCCGGCTCGGCGCCGGCCCACCACACGCCATACATCTTCTCACGCGGGTAGCCAACCGCTTGGGCTTCCTTGAGCGCGGTGGAGTTCATGACGCCCCAGCCCCACAACAGGATGTAGTCGGGGCGCTGTTGGCGAATTTGCAGCCAGGTGGATTTTTGTTCCACGCCGGGGCTAGTCACCGGCAGCAGGCTGAGCTGGAAGCCATGCATGGCGGCGCGTTCCTGCAGCAGCGGAATGGGTTCTTTGCCAAACGGGCTGTCGTGATAGACGAGCGCGATCTTCTTGCCCTTGAGGTTGGCCAGGCCACCTTCCTTCTTGCCGATGTGCTGGATGAGCACGTCGGCGGCGACCCAATAGGTGCCCGCGAGCGGGAAGTTCCATTTGAAGACGCCGCCGTCTTGCGATTCGCTGCGACCATAGCCTGCGGTGATGAGCGGGATCTTGTCGACGGGGGCCTTTTCGGTCAGTGCGAAGGTGATGCCGGTCGACAGCGGCTGGAACATTGTGGCACCGCCATTCTTACCTTTGAGGCGTTCGTAGCACTCGACGCCGCGGTCGGTGGCGTAGCCGGTCTCGCATTCTTCCCAAACGATCTTGACACCATTGATGCCACCGCGCGCGTTGGTCAGCTTGAGGTAGTCCACGAAGCCATTGGCCCAGGGCACGCCATTGGGCGCAAAGGCGCCGGTGCGGTACACCAACACGGGGAAGAATTGCTCCTTGGCCTGTGCATAGGCCGCGTTGCCCAGCAGTGCGCTGGACAGAAGGGCGGAGGCTGCCGCGGCAGCGAGGAGGGCGGAACGTGGCTTCATGGTCTGTCTCCTTGGGTGGTTGAAGCACGGGGTGGAAAAGGCATGCATCAGTGTGGGAACGGCCAGATGCGCAACTTTTGTTTGCCGATACTCCACAGTTTGGCCAAACCGTGCGGCTCGACGATCAGGAACCACACGATCAGCGCGCCAAAGATCATATGCTCGGTATGAGACACCGTTGCTGTCGAGATGGCAATCCCGAATAACCCGCCCAGCCAGGGCAGGAACTGGTTCAGAAAAATCGGCAGCAGCACGATGAAGGCAGCGCCAAAGAAGCTGCCCATGATGGAGCCCAGCCCGCCGATGATGACCATGAACAGCAGCTGGAACGAGCGGTCGATGGAGAAGGCGGCGGGCTCCCACGAGCCCAGATGCACGAAGCCCCAGAGGGCGCCGGCCACGCCGATGATGAACGAGCTGACCGCGAACGCCGACAATTTGGCATAGACCGGGCGGATGCCGATGACGGCGGCGGCCACGTCCATGTCGCGGATCGCCATCCATTCGCGCCCGATCGCGGAGCGCACCAGATTCTTGGCCAGCAGCGCAAACACCACCACGAACGTCAGGCAGAACAGGTATTTCTCCATCGGGGTGTCGATCGTCCAGCCAAGCACGCTCAGATTGGACACCGACACCGACCCCGATGGATTGTTATTCGTGAACCAGCCAATGCGCAGGAACGCCCAGTCGCAGAAAAACTGCGCTGCCAGCGTCGCCACCGCCAGATATAGGCCCTTGACGCGCAGGCTGGGGATGCCAAAAATGATGCCCACGATCGTGGCGCACAGGCCGCCGATGATCAACGCGGCGATGAGCGGCATGCCCTCGACGCGGATGAAGGCGTTGTAGGCCATGTAAGCCCCCACCGCCATGAAGGCGCCCGAGCCGAGCGAGATTTGCCCGCAGTAGCCGACCAGGATATTCACCCCGATCGCAGCCAGCGACAGGATCAGAAACGGAATCAGGATGGCACGAAAGAAGTATTCATCGGCCAGTAGTGGCACGCCGACGAACGCAAACGCCACCAGCGCCAGGATGAACCAGCGGTCCTGCGCAATCGGGAAGATCTGCTGGTCCTCCCGGTAGCTGGTCTTGAATTGGCCATTTTCACGGTAGATCATGGTGGGGAGTTCCTTACACGCGGTCGATGATCTTCTCGCCGAACAGGCCCTGCGGACGGAACAGCAGGAATACCAGTGCCAGCACGTAGGCGAACCAGATTTCGATGCCGCCGCCGACGTAGGGGCCGAGATAGACCTCGGAGAGCTTTTCGCCCACGCCGATGATGAGGCCGCCGACGATGGCGCCGGGCACCGACGTCAGCCCGCCCAGGATGATGACCGGCAGCGCGCGCAGCGCCACCGTTGACAGCGAAAACTGCACGCCCAGCTTGGAGCCCCAGATCATGCCGGCCACCAGCGCGACGATGCCGGCTACGCACCAGACGATGACCCAGATGCGGTTGAGGGGGATGCCGATCGACTGCGCGGCCTGGTGGTCATCGGCCACCGCGCGCAGGGCGCGGCCCGTGCTCGTCTTCTGGAAGAACAACGACAAGGCGGCCACCAGCACCGCGGCGATACCGGCGGCGAAGAGGTCCTCCTGATTGAGCAGCAGTCCCCCCTCGAACGTGCCCTCGAGCACGAAGATCGGGTCCTTGGGCATCCCGATGTTGATCTGGTAGATGTCGCTGCCGAAAATGGTCTGTCCCAGGCCGTCGATGAAGTAGGCGATACCGAGCGTGGCCATGAGCAGCGTGGCGCCCTCCTGGTTGACCAAGTGGCGCAGCACCAGGGCCTCGATCAGCCAGGCCAGCGCGAACATCAGCAGCGCCGCCAGTGCGAAGGCCAGCACGTTGGCCAGCAGCAGGCTCTCGAAGCCGAACCACTGCGGCAACCATTCCGAAAAGCGCGCCATCGCCAGCGCGGCAAACAGCACCATCGCGCCCTGCGCGAAGTTGAACACGCCGGATGCTTTGAAGATCAGCACGAAGCCGAGCGCCACCAGCGAGTACAGCATGCCGGCCATCAGGCCGCCAAAGAGGGTTTCCAGAAAAAAGGCCATCGTCGGGGCTCCTTCAGTGGCTCGTGCCCAGGTAGGCGCGGATCACGTCTTCGTTGTTGCGCACCTCGTCGGGCGTGCCGTCGCCGATCTTCTTGCCATAGTCCAGCACCACCACGCGGTCGGAGATGTCCATCACCACGCCCATGTCGTGCTCGATGAGCACGATGGTGGTGCCGAATTCGTCGTTGACGTCGAGGATGAAGCGGCACATGTCCTGCTTTTCCTCGACGTTCATGCCCGCCATCGGCTCGTCGAGCAACAGGACTTGCGGCTCCATGGCCAGCGCGCGACCCAGGTCGACGCGCTTTTGCAGCCCGTAGGGCAGCTGCCCCACGGGCGTTTTGCGCCAGGCCTGGATTTCCAGGAAGTCGATGATGCGCTCGACTTTCTCGCGGTGTTCGATTTCCTCGCGCTCGGCCGGACCGATGCGCAGTGCCTGCAGGAAGAGGTTGCTCTTCATGCGCAGGTTGCGCCCGGTCATGATGTTGTCGAGCACACTCATGCCCTTGAACAGGGCCAGGTTCTGGAACGTGCGCGCGATGCCCATCTCGGCCACCTGGCGCGAGTTCATGTGCGTGAACGTCTGGCCGCGGAAGGTGATGCTGCCCTCCTGCGGCGTGTAAACGCCGTTGATGCAGTTGAGCATCGAGCTCTTGCCCGCTCCGTTGGGGCCGATGATGGCGCGGATCTCGTGCTCCCGGACGTTGAACGAGATGTCGGTCAGCGCCTTGACGCCGCCGAATCGCAGGCTGATGTTCTGGACGTCGAGGATGACGTCACCGATTTGCTTGTGGGCCATGGGGCATCCTGAAAGGTCGAAGTGCCGTCGGGCGCGTGCTTTAGGCCGCGGCCTTCAGGGGGGCGAAGGTCTTGGCGTCCACGATCCGCAGGGTCGCGCTGATCTGGCCGGTGCGGCCGTCCTCGAACTTGACCTGGGTCTCGATGTACTGCTCGGTCTTGCCGCCGTAGAGTGCGTCGACCAGCACCGCGTACTTCTCGGCGATGAAGCCGCGGCGGACCTTGTTGGTGCGCGTGAGTTCCCCGTCGTCAGCGTCGAGCTCCTTGTGCAGGATCAGGAAGCGGTGGATCTGGCTGCCCGAGAGCATCTGATCGCGGCTGAGGTCGGCGTTGACCTTTTCCACGCACTCCTGGATCAGGGCGTACACCTCCGGCTTGCCGGCCAGGTCGGTGTAGCCCGCGTAGGGCAGGCCGCGCCGTTCGGCCCAGTTGCCCACGGCCTCGAAGTCGATGTTGACCATCGCGCAGACCTTCTCGCGCCCGTCGCCGAAGGCCACCGCCTCCTTGATGTACGAGAAGAACTTGAGCTTGTTTTCGACATATTTGGGCGCGAACATCGCGCCGTCGTTGGGCCCGCCCTTGAGGCGCCCCACGTCTTTGACGCGGTCGATGATCTTCAGGTGCCCGGAGCTGTCCAGGAAGCCGGCGTCGCTGGTGTGGTACCAGCCGTCGGCGTCCAGCACCTCGGCGGTGGCCTTGGGGTTTTTGTAGTACTCCTTGAGCAGCCCGGGCGAGCGCACCAGGATCTCGCCCTGCTCGGACAGCTTGATTTCCA
This sequence comes from Tepidimonas sp. HKU77, assembly GCF_049728535.1. Classification (NCBI taxonomy): domain Bacteria; kingdom Pseudomonadati; phylum Pseudomonadota; class Betaproteobacteria; order Burkholderiales; genus Tepidimonas; species Tepidimonas sp. HKU77. The sequence continues at coordinate 1,415,741 of NZ_CP187300.1, forward strand.
CCCCCTCGCACGGCACGCCGACGGTGTCGGCCTTGACCTCGTGGTCGGGCTGCAGGCAGACGAACACGGCCGTCTCGGTGGAGCCGTAGAGCTGCTTGAGGTTGATGCCGATCGAGCGGTAGAAGGTGAACAGGTCCGGGCCGATGGCTTCGCCGGCGGTGTAGGCCACCCGCACGCGCGAAAAGCCCAGCGTGTTGCGCAGCGGGCCGTAGATCAGGATGTCGCCCAACGCATACAGCAGCCGGTCGCCCAGACCGACGGGCTTGCCGTCCATCAGCTGCGGGCCGACGCGGCGGGCCACGTCCATGAAGGTGTGGAACAGCTTGCGCTTGAGGGCGCCGGCGTCCTCCATGCGGATCATGACGCTGGTCAGCAGCCCCTCGAACACGCGCGGCGGCGCAAAGTAGTAGGTCGGCCCGATTTCCTTCAGGTCGATCATCACGGTGCTGGCCGATTCGGGGCAGTTGACCACGTAGCCGCACGCCAGCCACTGCGCGTAGCTGAAGATGTTCTGCCCGATCCACGCCGGCGGCAGGTAGGCCAGGACCTCTTCCTTTTCGGTCAGCTTGTCGAACTTGGCGCCCACTTCGGCGCGGTTGAGCAGCGTGAAGTGGGTGTGCACCACGCCCTTGGGGTTGCCGGTGGTGCCGGAGGTGAAGAACATCGCCGCGACGTCGTCCGGGCGGGCCTTTTCCACCTCTTCCTGGAAGAAGTCGGGGTGCTCCTGGCAGAACACGGCGCCCGCGGCCTCGATCTCCTTCAACCCCGCCAGGCCGGGCGCGTCGTAATTGCGCAGCCCACGCGGGTCGTCGAACAGGATGTGCGCAAGCTGCGGGCACTGCGGCCGGATCTCCAGCATCTTGTCGACCTGCTCCTGGTCTTCCACGACGACGAAGCGCACCTCGGCGTTGTTGATCGGGAAGACGCATTCGGCCGCCACGGCGTCCTGGTACAGCGGCACCGGGATGGCGCCGAGCGACTGCGCCGCGAGCATGGTGGCGTACAGGCTGGGGCGGTTGGCCCCGATCACCACCAGGTGCTCGCCCCGTTGCAGGCCCAGCTGGTGCAGGCCGGCGGCAATGTGCCGCACGCGGTCGAGCATCTGGCGCCAGGTGGTCGTTTGCCAAATGCCGTATTCCTTTTCGCGCATGGCGGGCGCGTCCGGGCGCGCGCTCGCGTGCTGGATCAGCAGGCGGGGAAATGTCGTTTGCATACAGGCTCCTCTGCCGCGGCGGTCGTGTCAACACGAGGCGGTGCCGCTGTGTTGCCGCAAATGTACGGGTGCGTTTGACGCTGTTCTGTCTGTCCGTTGACAATCTAGGGGTTGCCCTAACTGGGACTTTCCCTAGGTGCTTTCGGGCGCGGGAGAGCGTGGGCGAAGAATGGCGACACCACAGCGGGAGTTCGAGGGACCACCGTGAGCCAAGCCAATCGACTGCGGCAGCGCGCGCGCGCGCTCAACGAGGACGAGCTCGCCAGCATCCCCTGGCTGACCCGGCTAGAGGGCGAGGCGCGCCTGCGGGCCGTGGATGCGCTCGTGGTCAGCGAGGCCGATGCGGGCGACTACATTTGCCGCGTCGGGCGGCCGGTGACGTATTGGTTCGGCCTCATCGACGGGTTGCTCAAAATGAGCAACGACGACAGCCAGGGGCCGATCATGACCTTTACCGGTGTGGCCCCGGGCGGCTGGTTCGGCGAGGGCACGGCACTCAAGCGCGAGGCCTACCGCTACAACATCCAGGCCCTGCGCCGCAGCCGCGTGGCGGGGTTGCCGGTGGATACCTTTCACTGGCTGCTGGACCATTCGATCGCCTTCAACCGCTTCGTGATGCACCAGCTCAACGAACGCCTGGGGCAGTTCATCGCCGCGCGCGAGATCGACCGCATCACCGACCCGGACGTGCGCGTGGCGCGCAGCCTGGCCAATCTTTTCCATCCGGGTCTCTTTCCGGGTGTGGGGCAGGTGCTGCGTATCACCCAGCAAGAGCTGGCGTATCTGGTGGGCCTGTCGCGCCAGCGCGTCAACTTGGCGCTGGCGCGCTGGCAGCAGGCGGGCGCGATTCAGGTGGAGTATGGGGGCTTGCGGGTGCTCGATCTGCAGATGCTGCGCCGCGCCGGACTGCCGTCGTGAGGCTTGAGTCGGGCGGGCCGCAAGGGCGCAACCGCAGCAGGCAGCAGGCGGCGCTTTGTCGTATAAGATGACATTGATATATCAGCGGTGCGCGGGACCGGGCGCGGCAGTCACGCCGGGGCCCGGAGGTGTTCCCTCAGCCGTGTCCGTGACTCAACGACGAAAGGAGATGCCGATGTCGAGCGGGTGGACTCCGATGACGCGCTGGGTAGCGCGGGCCATTGCCGCCATATCGTTGCTCGCAGCAACCGTCGCCAGCGCGCAGCCCGCACGGGCACCGCAGCCGCATACGCTGTGGGTGCTGACGGCATCGCACACCCTGCTCCAGGTGCGCGCGGATGCCCCGCAGAAGGTGGTGCAGCGCCGCCCACTGCAGGGACTCGAATCGGGAGAATCCGTCGTTGGCATGGATTTTCGTGTGGCCAAAGGTGTGCTCTATGCCGTGACCGACCGCAACCGCTTGCTGACCATCGACACCGCGACCGGCGCGGTGCGCGAGGTGGGGCGAATCGCGGATTTGCCACTGGCCCCAGGGCCAGTGGGCGTGGATTTCAACCCAACGGTGGACCGGCTGCGCCTCACTACCGCGCAGGGTGTCAACGCGCGCGTGCACCCCGATACCGCCGCGCTCATCAAGCGCGATGCCGACTTGCAGTGGGTGGCTGGGGCGCCGGACGCCCAGCCGCCGCGCGTGCTGGCGTCGGGCTACACCTACAACACGCGGGACGAGAAAAAGACCACCAAATACGCCATCGATGCGCGTGGGCTGCTGCTGATGCAAGGCTCGCACGAAGATGCCTCACCCTTCGTGTCGCCCGATCTTGGGGGGCTGACGGTCGTCGGGCCGCTTGGCACCGGCCCGCTGGCCGACGCGGCCTTCGACATCGCGGACGTCGACAACGCGGCATTCGCAGCTGTGCGGGCGGAAGCCTCTGGCGCGCCGACGCGGCTGCTGCGGGTGGACCTGGGCCGCGGCAGCGCGCAGGACTTGGGCCCTCTGGGCGATGGCGAGGCCGTGCGTGGCCTGGCCATCGAGCCGTGACGCGGGCGGTGTTCCCATGTGGCGTTGGCTGGTGGTGGGGCTTTGGCTGGCGGCGACCTTGGCCAGCGCCGCCGAGTTGCGGGTGACGGTGCGCGACGCGCGCGGCCAGCCGCTGCCGGAGGCGGTCGTGATGCTGGAGTCACCCCAGGCCGCCCGTGCGGTCACGCCTCTGACTGGGGTCGAGATGGTTCAGCGTGACAAAACGTTCAATCCCCAAGTGCTGGTGGTCACGCGTGGCACGGCGGTGTCCTTTCCGAACCAGGACACGGTGCGGCACCACGTTTACTCGCTGTCACCGGCCAAGCCATTCGAGATCAAGCTCTATGCCGGCACCCCCGCCAACCCGGTCGTGTTCGACCGGGCCGGTGTCGTGTTGCTCGGCTGCAACATCCATGACCACATGGTGGGGTGGATCGTGGTGGCGGACACCCCGTACCATGGCTTGACGGACCCCAAAGGCACGACGCGGCTGGCACCGGTCCCGGCCGGTGCCTATGCGCTGGTGGTGTGGCACCCGGATCTGCCGGTCGGCTCCAACGGCGTGCGCCGCGCCGTGACCCTACGCGACGGCGCCCCGGTGGTGGTCGACGTGGTGTTGGCGGAGGTGGGGCGTTGAACGCGCGCGCGGACGGGCGGCACGGCTGGCGCCACACCCGGCTGGCGCCGCGCATCGTGGGCATCAGCGTCGTGTTGCTGTTGCTGGTGCAGGCCGTGGTCTTTGCGATCGTGCGTGTGGGCATCGAGCGGCAGGCGCAGGCCGTCATTGCCAAGGAACTGGCCACGGGCGAGCGCGTCTGGCGCCGGTTGCTCGACCAGAACGCGGCGCGGCTGCGGCAGGGCGCCCAGTTGCTGGCCAGCGACTACGGGTTTCGTACGGCCGTCGCCTCGGCGGATCGCGAGACGGTGCTGTCGGCGCTGGAAAACCACGGTGAGCGCATCGGGTCGGTGCTGACGGCTTTTCTGGATGCCGAAGGACGGCTCGTCACGCGCACCGACTTGCCCGCCACCGCGTTGTCGCCGCAACAAGTGGACGATCGGCTGCAGGCCGTGGCCCGCTCGCTGGCCGAGCAGCCGCAGCGACCGAGCGTGCTCGCACTGCTGGACCGTGTGCCCTACCAGTTCGTTCTGGTGCCGGTGCGCGCGCCACTCGTGATTGGCTGGGTGCTGATGAGTTTTCCGATCGACCAGGCCTTGGCCGACGATATGGATCAGCTATTCGCGGTGCCGTTGGCCGTGGTGGGCCACGGGCCGGGGCAGGAGCCGGCGGTCGTGGTCAGCACCGGGGTGGCGCGGCCGCCGCAGCGGCACGCCGCGATCGCGGCGCTGCCGCTGGGGGTGAGCCCCTTGACCTTCGATGGCGAGCGCTACCTGGCGCGGGCCTTTGCGCTCGATACGCTGCACGGCGAGGCCACCACCGTGCTGTTGCGCTCGGTGGACGAGGCGATGGCGCCGTTTTGGCAGCTGCAGTGGCTGCTGCTGGTCGTCGCGGCGCTGGGTGTGGGGCTGTTTGCAGCCATCAACTGGGCGGCGATGCGCCGAGTAACGCGGCCGCTGCGTGCCCTGACCCGTGCAGCCCAAGCCCTGGAACGCGGCGAAGCCGCGGTGGCGCTGGAGGGCGCCGACCGCGGTGACGAGGTGGGGGCGCTCGCCCGCGGGTTCGAGACCATGCGCAGCAGCCTCGCGCGTCAACAGGCGGACATTCAGCGCTTGGCGTTCGAGGACCCGCTGACGGGGCTGCCCAACCGGGCGCGGCTGCGGCTGGCGCTGTTGCAGGTGTTGGACGGACGGTCGCCGTCCCACCCGCTGACGGTGCTGACGCTCAACCTCGATCGATTCAAACACATCAACCACGTGCTGGGCTACGCGTTTGGCGACACCGTGCTGCGCGCCGCGGCCCAACGCCTGCGCGACGTGGTGGACGCCCCGGGTGCGCTGCTGGCGCGGGTGGGCGGAGACGAGTTTTGCGTGCTGGTGCCGGGTGCCGATGCCGATGCGGCCATGGCCCTGGCCGAGCGGCTTGCGGCGGCCTTTCAGGCGCCGCTCGTGCTGGACGAGCAGACGGTCGATTTGAGCGCGGGCATGGGCGTTGCGGTGTGGCCCGACGATGGCGCCGACGCCGATACGCTACTCGGGCGGGCCGAGATTGCGATGCGGGCCGCCAAGGCGCGCGCCGAGCACTGCTTGCGCTATGACGCCGCGCTCGATGCCGGCAGCGCGCAGACGCTGTCGCTGCTGAGCGACCTGCGTCAGGCGGTCGACCGGCACGAGCTGCGCTTGTATCTGCAGCCCAAGATCGACGTGCGCACCGGGGCCGTGGTTGCCGCCGAGGCGTTGGTGCGCTGGCACCACCCCCGGCGCGGCCTGGTGCCGCCGATGCAGTTCATCCCGTTTGCCGAGCAGACGGGGTTCGTGCGGGCGTTGACGCGCTGGATGGTGGAAGAGACCGCGCGCCAGTGGCCGGGGCTGCAGGCCGCCAGTCCCGGTTTGCGTGTGGCGATCAACCTCTCGACGCGCGATCTGATGGCCCCCGATTTGGTCGAATGGCTCGAAGCGTGGCAGCGCCGCCACGGGATCGGCCCGGCCGCGGTCGGTTTGGAGATCACCGAGAGCGCTATCATGGACGACCCGCAGCGGGCCGAAGCGACGCTCAATCGACTGGCCGCGATGGGTTTTCGGTTGTCCATCGACGATTTCGGCACGGGTTACTCGTCGCTGGCCTACCTGAAGCGGCTGCCGGTGCAGGAGCTCAAGATCGATCGCTCCTTCGTGATGGGCATGGAGCGCGCAGCCGACGACGCCGTCATCGTCCGATCCACCATCGACCTGGCGCACAACCTGGGGTTGTCGGTGGTGGCCGAAGGGGTGGAAAACGCAGCCATCCTGGTGGCACTGCGCGACCTGGGCTGCGACGAGGCGCAGGGCTACCACATCGCGCGGCCCATGCCGGTGGACGACTGGGCGGCTTGGTGCCGCACCTGGCGCAGCACGGGGTCACCCGCCGCGCCCCCGTCGGGTACAGTGGCGGCATGACCATCCGTTTGAACAAGCGCTTGGCCGACCTCGGCCTGTGTTCGCGCCGCGAGGCCGACGAGTGGATCGCGCGTGGCTGGGTGCGCGTCAACGGGCACCCCGCCACGCTGGGGCAGACTGTCACCGAGGCCGATCGCATCGACGTGGCGGCGCCTGCCCGCGCCCAGCAGCGCGAGCGGGTGACGATCGTGTTGCACAAACCCGTCGGCTACGTCAGCGGTCAGCCCGAGGACGGCCACCCCAGCGCGGCCACGCTGATCCGGCCACAGACCCGCTGGTGCGAGGATCGGTCGCGGCGGCGGTTTCAGCCGGCCCACGCGCGTGGGCTTGCGCCCGCGGGCCGGCTGGATATCGATTCCACGGGGCTGCTCGTGCTCACGCAAGACGGCCGGGTGGCCAAGGCGCTGGTGGGCGAGCACTCGACGGTGGACAAAGAGTATCTGGTGCGCGTGCAGTGGGGGGCGCCGGGTTCGGCGGGGGTGGTGGCGCGCAACGTGCAGGCGGTCTTTCCGCCGCAGCGCTTGGCGCTGTTGCGCCACGGGCTGGCGCTCGACGGTGTGGCGCTGCGGCCCGCCCAGGTCGAGTGGGTCAATCCCGAGCAGTTGCGCTTCGTGTTGACCGAGGGCCGCAAGCGCCAGATCCGCCGCATGTGCGAGCAGGTGGGTCTGCACGTGGTGGGCCTCAAGCGCGTGCGCATCGGCGGCGTGACCTTGGGGGCATTGCCGCCGGGCCAGTGGCGCTACCTGGGGGAGCACGAACGCTTCTGAGGCGGTGCCGCAGCGGCCGGGGCGGCCGTGAGCTGGCCTCTTGAAATACGGGCGCTCTGTCCCCAGTGTCCTATTGTTGCGGGGCGGGCGGATGACGAGCCGTATGTTCCCGCAGGGCTTTACCCGTTTTCGGTTGTAACGGACGTCTGATTCATGAGCAAACACACCCACGCGTTTCAGGCCGAAGTGGCCCGGCTGCTGCACCTGGTCACGCACTCGCTGTACTCCAACCCCGACATCTTTTTGCGCGAGCTGATCTCCAACGCATCCGACGCGTGCGACAAGCTGCGCTTCGAGGCACTGGCCAACCCCGCGCTGTACGAGGATGCGCCCAACCTGGATATCCGCGTCACGTTCGACAAGGCGGCCAAGACCATCACCATCACCGACAACGGCATCGGTCTGAGCGAGGCGGAAGCCATCGAACACCTGGGCACCATCGCCAAAAGTGGCACGCGCGAGTTTTTGCAGCGGCTCTCGGGTGACCAGCAGCAAGACGCACAGCTGATTGGCCAGTTTGGCGTCGGTTTTTACTCGGGCTTCATCGTCGCCGACCGCATCACGGTGGAAAGCCGCCGCGCGGGCCTGGCGCCCGAGCAGGGCGTGCGCTGGAGCAGCGACGGTACGGGCGCCTTCGAGACCGAGGCCATCACCCGCGCCGCGCGCGGCACCAGCGTCATCCTGCACCTGCGCGACGACAAGAGCGAATACCTCAACCGCTGGAAGCTCAAGTCCATCATCGGCAAATACTCAGACCACATCTCGCTGCCGATCCTGATGCCCAAGGAGCAATGGGACAAGGACAAGGGCGAGTACGTGCTGCTGGACGAGTGGGAGCAGGTCAACGCCGCTAGCGCCCTGTGGACGCGGCCCAAGAAGGACATCAGCGACGAGCAGTACATCGAGTTCTACAAAACCATCGCCCACGACGACGAGCCACCGCTGGCCTGGAGCCACCACCGGGTAGAGGGCAGCACCGAGTACACCCAGCTGCTCTATATTCCGGCCAAGGCGCCGTTCGACCTGTGGAACCGCGACAAGCGCGCGGGCGTCAAGCTCTACGTCAAGCGCGTCTTCATCATGGACGACGCCGAAGCGCTCATGCCCACCTACCTGCGCTGGGTCAAGGGCGTGGTCGATTCGGCCGACCTGCCGCTCAACGTCAGCCGCGAGCTGTTGCAGGAAAGCCGCGACGTCAAAGCCATCCGCGACGGCAACACGCGCCGCGTGCTCGCCATGCTGGAGGATTTGGCCGCCAAGGACCGCCTGCCCGAGGGCGAGGCGTGGGATGCGCTGTCCGACGACGAAAAGGCCCAGGCCCAGCGCGACGCCGGTCGCTACACGCGCTTCTGGGCCCAGTTCGGCGCCGTGCTCAAGGAAGGGCTGGGCGAGGACTTCGCCCACCGCGAGCGCATCGCCCGCCTGCTGCGCTTTGCCTCCACCCAGAGCGACGCGCCCACCGTCAGCCTGGCCGACTACAAGGCGCGCATGAAGGAGGGGCAAAAGGCGATTTACTACCTGACCGCCGACACGCTGGCCGCGGCCAAACACAGCCCGCAGCTCGAGGTGTTTCGCAAGAAGGGTATCGAGGTGCTGCTGATGACCGACCGCGTGGACGAGTGGGCGCTGTCGTTTTTGCACGAGTTCGATGGCACCCCGCTGCGTTCCGTGGCCAAGGGCGCGGTGGATTTGGGCGAGCTGCAAGACGAGGCCGAGAAACAAGCGGCCGAACAAGCCGCCGAGGCATTCAAGCCCGTGCTCGAGCGCCTGCGCGATGCGCTCAAAGACCGGGCCAAGGACGTGCGCGTGACCAGCCGCCTGGTCGAGTCGCCCGCCTGTTTGGTGGTGGACGATGGCGAGTATTCGCTCCAGCTGGCGCGTCTGCTCAAGGCCGCGGGTCAGAAGGCGCCGGAGGTCAGACCCATCTTGGAAGTCAACCCCGAGCACGCGCTGGTGAAAAAGCTCGCCGACGCAGGGGAGCGCTTCGACGACTACGCGCACATCTTGTTCGACCAAGCGCTGCTGGCCGAGGGCGGCCTGCCCGAGGACCCGGCGGCCTACGTGCGCCGCGTCAACGCGCTGCTGGCGTGACGGCAGGCACCGCCGCCGTCAGCCGGCGCTGGGCTGGCCCAGCGTGCCCGTCCACTCGATGATCTTGCGGTGGTCGGGCGGCAGCAGGGTGTAGCGGATGCCCTCGGCGCTGAGCAGGTTGCGCATTTCGGCATCGATCTGGCGCGCCCGGGTTTCGTCCTGCAGTCGGCCAGCCCGAATGTAGGGCTTGTCCGGGTCGCGCTCGGCGAACACGTTGATGTGGTCGAACTGGTGGTACCACGCCAGGATCTGTTTGCGCGTCTTTTCGACGTCGCAGATATTGTCCGGGTAGTGCGCGTTGTAGTACAGCAGCTGCGGCAGTCCGCCCTCCGTGACCAAGTATTGCACCTGGCCGTCGAGGGCGGCCAGCATGTTGTACTGCAGCAGCGCGATGTCGTACTGGTTGCGCAGCGCGTCGGTGTCGCCCTGCCAGACCAGCGCCTTGGCCACTTCCGGCACCAGCTCCACGGTCTTGTGCATCAGGTGCAATTTGAGCACGATGGCCGAGGAGTACAGCGATTTGTCGCAGCCTGGCCCACCGATGATGTTGATGACCTTGGTGGGGTAGCGTCGCAGTTTGTTTTCTGGCAGCTTCGGGGTGGTGTAGCCGACGATGGTACCCATGGCAGTCTCCTCTGCTCGACCGGCTCGACGCCGCCACACGCGGCGAGCACCGGTGCCCCATGCTAGCACCATTGGCGCGGCGACGCGACGCCCGCGCGTATGATCGCCGCATGTCCCGCGCCCGCCATCGCCCACCCGCGGCCAGCCTCGCCCCCGACGTGCTGGCCGAGCTGTACGCCGGCCAGTCGGTCGCCTTGCTGCAGGAGCTGCATATCCTGACGCGCGACGCCCGACTCAATCAGGACTCGCGCCGCAAGCTCAAGCAGGTCAACCACCTGCTGCAGTTCATTGAGCCGTTGCTACAGCAAGCGCTGCAGGCGCGCGGCGACGTGACGCTGGTGGACCACGGCGCGGGCAAGTCTTATTTGGGGTTTTTGCTCTACGACCGGTTTTTTGCCCAGCGCGCGGTCGGCACCGTGTGGGGGGTCGAGGCGCGCGCGGAGTTGGTCGCGCGCTCGGCTGACCTGGCACAGCGCTTGGGTTTTGCGCGCATGCGCTTCGTGGCGGCGACGGTGCGCGACGCGATGGCGGCGCTGCCCGCGACGGTGGACGTGGTCACCGCGCTGCACGCCTGCGACACCGCCACCGACGACGCGATCGACTTCGCGCTGCAGCGGCAGGCGCAGGCGATCGTGGTCGTGCCCTGCTGTCAGGCCGAAGTGGCGGCCGCGCTGCGCCGCCACAAGGCGCTGCAGCTGGCGCGCACGCCGCTGGCCGAGCTGTGGCGGCACCCGCTGCACACGCGCGAGTTTGGCAGCCAGGTCACCAATGTGATGCGCTGCCTGCGGCTGGAGGCGATGGGCTACGACGTGACCGTGACCGAGCTCGTGGGCTGGGAGCACTCGTTGAAAAACGAGCTGATCCTGGCGCAGCGCACGGGACGCCGCAAGCGCAGCGCCGCCGAGCGGCTGGCGCGCATGCTCGATGAACTGGGGCTGGCGGAACTGCGTGCGCGTTTTGCGGTCGCATGACCATGGCAGGTTTCGATTCGATACGGGCCGCACTGCTGGGCTGGCCTGCGCTGCTGTGGTTGGCATGGTGGCTGGGGGAGCGCTGGCAGCCGCACGGCGTGCCGCGGGTGAGCGTTTACGTGGCCGTTGGCCTTGCGGGCAGCGCCATCGGGCTTGCCGTGGGCTTGGATGCCGACAGCGGCGGGCCGGCGTTGCTCGCGCAGCTTGCGCTGTCGCTGGTGTTGTTCGAGCTGGGCTGCCGCATCCACCTGGGTTGGTTTCGGCGCAACCCGTGGGTGCTGCTGATCGGGCTGTTGCAGTCGGTGGTGATTTTCGTCGCCGTGCTGTGGGCCTTGGCCGCCGCCGGGTTGGGGGGGCAGTGGCGTCCGCTGCTCGCCGCCGTTGCGGTGGCGGCGTCGCCGGCCAGCTTGCTGCGTGTGGCCAATGACTTGCGTGCCGCCGGGCAGGTGACCGAGCGCGTGTTGCACCTGGCCGCTATCCAGTGTGTGGTGGCGGTATTGCTCGTCAAAGGGGTGACCGGCCACTGGTACCTGAGCGAGGCGGGGGATTGGGCGCAGGCCGCCCTCGGCAGTGTGTATGCGGTGGGCATCTCGATCGCGCTGGGTGTGGCGCTGGCCATCGTGGTAGCGGCCCTGCTGCGCGGGCCGTTCACGTCACCCGCAGCACCCACGGTGGGCTACGCGTTGGCACTGGTGTGGCTGACGGTGGTGTCCGACGCGCTGCACCTGTCGCCGCTGCTGGCGGCGCTCAGTTTTGGCGTCGCTTTGCGCGAGCGGCGCGTGTTCGTGGCCAACGCACAGCGCGACTTCGGCTCGCTGGGCCTGCTGCTGGGTGTGTTTCTGTTCGTCTATGTCGGCTCGCGTTTGTCGTGGGATGCGCTGACACAGGGCGCCGTTTGGGGCGTGGCCGCCGTCGTCTTGGCCGCCCGGATTCTGATCCCCGTGGCCATCCACGCGATGTTGGCCGTACCCAGCGGCACCACGCCGCGCAAAGGGGCGCTGACCGGTGTGGCGCTGGTGCCGATGTCGGCCATGACGCTGTTGCTGCTCGAGCGCAGTATCGTGCTGGGCCTGCCGCCAGCGGCCGAGGCCCTGTGGTTTCTGTCCGCCGCACTGTTGTGGTTGGAGTTGTGCGGTCCGTGGGTCACGCAATGGGCGCTGGTTGCCGCGCGCGAGGCTGGCTCGCCATCGAGGGGGCCGGCCACGGCGTCCGTCCCCCCGAGTCCGCCCCCGCGTTGAGGAGCCCGCCATGCCGCTGGAGCCGTTCAAGACCTCCGCTGCGCTCTCCATGGGCGTCGAGCTCGAACTGCAAATCGTCAACACCTACGACCAGGACCTCTCCAGCAGCGCCGACGACTTGCTGGCGCTGCTGCAGCGTGCGCCGTTTCCGGGCACCGTCACGCCCGAGATGACGCAAAGCATGATCGAGATCGCCACTGGCGTGCATACCCGCCACGGCGAGCTGCTGGCGCAGCTGCGCGCGATCCGCGACACGCTGGTGGCAGCGGCCGACCGGCTCAATGTCGAGCTCGCGGGTGGCGGCACCCACCCGTTTCAGCGCTGGTTCGAGCAGCGCATCTTCGACAAGCCGCGCTTTCAGCAGCTGTCGGGCCTGTACGGCTATTTGGCCAAGCAGTTCACCGTGTTCGGGCAGCACGTGCACATCGGTTGTCGCTCGGCGGACGAGGCGTTGTTTCTGCTGCATGCGCTCAACCGTTACGTGCCGCACTTCATCGCGCTGTCGGCGTCGTCGCCGTTTTTTCAGGGGGTCGATACGCTGTTCGACTCGGCGCGGTTGAACTCGGTGTTTGCGTTTCCCCTCAGTGGCCGTGCACCCTTCGTGCTGAGTTGGGAGGCATTCGAGCAAGGCTATTTCCGCAAGATGGAAGCCACGGGCGTGGTGCGGTCGATGAAAGATTTCTACTGGGACATTCGCCCCAAGCCCGAGTACGGCACGATCGAACTGCGCGTGTGCGACACACCACTGACCGTGGAGCGCGCGGCGGCGCTGGCTGGCTACCTGCAAGCGTTGTGTCGGCACTTGCTCGAGGGCGGCGACCCCGCGCCCGTGGAGGACGACTACCTCGTTTACACGTACAACCGTTTTCAGGCCTGCCGCTTCGGGCTCGAGGGCACGCTGGTGCACCCGCGCACGCGCGAGGCCCTGTCGTTACGCGAGGATATCTTGGCCACCGTACGTCGCCTGCGCCCGCACGCCCAGGTGCTGCAGAGTGACGAGGCACTCGACGAGATCGAGCGCGTCGCGGGCATGGCTGGCAATCACGCCAGTTTTTTGCGCGCGCAGTACGCCCGCAGCGGCAGCATCCAAGGCGTGGTGCGTGCCGCCGTCGACGCCTGGCGCCGACCGTGCTAAGCTGGCGCGGTCTGCCGCGGCGCGTCACCCGCGCCGTGGGTCACCACAGGAGAGTCGTCCATGCCAGGTTTGCTGCCCCACGTCGACCCCGATGGGTTGCTCGAATTTTCGGTGGTATACACCGACCGCGCGCTCAACCACATGTCCCGGCGCTTCCAGCGTGTCATGACCGATATTTCGGGCATCCTCAAGGAGGTCTACGGCGCGCATTCGGTGGCGCTCGTGCCGGGAAGCGGCACGTTTGGCATGGAGGCGGTCGCGCGCCAATGGGCCACCGACCGCCGCGTACTGGTGCTGCGCAACGGCTGGTTCAGCTACCGCTGGACGCAAATCTTCGACATGGGGCGCATCCCGGCCGAGGCGCACGTGCTCAAAGCCCGGCGCGTGAGCGACGAACCGCAGGCACCCTGGGCACCCGCGCCGCTGGATGAGGTGGTGGCGACCATCCACGCGCAGCGCCCCGCGGTGGTGTTCGCCCCGCACGTGGAAACGGCCGCCGGCATGATGTTGCCGGACGACTATTTGCATGCCGTCGCCGAGGCGGTGCACGCGGTGGGCGGCCTGTTTGTGCTGGACTGCATCGCCTCCGGGGCGATGTGGGTGGATATGCGCGACAGCGGCGTGGACGTGCTGATTTCGGCACCGCAGAAAGGCTGGAGCGGCTCGCCCGCGTGCGCCATGGTGATGCTGTCGGCGCGTGCGCGCCACGCGATCGACGGTACGACCAGCACCAGCTTCGCCTGCGACCTGAAGAAGTGGTTGCAGGTGATGGAAACCTACGAACAGGGTGGGCACGTCTACCACACGACCGTGCCCACCGATGCGCTGGTGCGGCTGCGCGACGTGATGCAAGAGACGCGCGAAGCGGGCTTTGCCGCCATGAAAGCGGCGCAGGCCGAGCTGGGCCGCCGCGTGCGTGCCGAGTTGGCCGCGCGCGGTTTGCGCAGCGTGGCTGCGGCCGGATTCGAGGCACCGGGCGTGGTGGTCAGCTACACCGACGATCCCGATATCGCTAATGGCAAAAAATTTGCGGCCGTGGGCTTACAAACCGCCGCTGGCGTGCCCCTGATGTGCGACGAGCCGGCGGACTTTCGTACCTTCCGCATCGGCCTGTTCGGGCTGGAGAAGCTGCGGCACATCGAGGGCACTGTGGGGCATTTGACGCAGGCGCTGGATGCGCTGGGGCTATCGGTACGCGAGCCCAGCTTGGTCTGAACCCAGCCCTAGCCGAAAAACCGCCGCCGCGTCAGCGCCAGCGCCATCCAAAACGCCACTCCTCCATAGGCCAGCAGCACCGCCAGGTGCAGCAACGGTTGCTCGGGCCAACGGTCCAGGAACATCGGCCGCACCAACGCCACCGCATGGGTCAGGGGTAAGGCGTCGCTGATCGTCTGCACCCAGCCCGGCAGTTGCTCGCGCGGAAAGAACACGCCCGACAAAAACATCATCGGCGTGAGAAACAGCGTGAAGTAGTAGGTGAAAAAATCGTAGCCCTTGGCCAGCGCATTGAAGATCAGCGCCAGGCTGGCAAACACCGTGCCCGTGAGCCCCAGCACGGCCCACGCCAGCGCGAGCTTGGGCGTGTGGCTGATGCCCAGCGCCAGCATCACCGCCAAAATGGCGCTGACGGTAAAGAGCGCTTTGAACGCGGCCCACAGCATCTCGGCCAGCACGATGTCGTCCAGCGTGACCGGCGCGTAGAGGATGCCGTCCCAGGTTTTTTGCACGTGCATGCGCGAAAACGCGGAATACAACGCCTCGAACGTGGCGGCGTTCATCGCGCTCATGCAAATGCTGCCACTGGCTAGAAAGACCAGATAGGGCACCGCCTGGACCTCTCCACCGGGCAGCCGCAGATTGACGCTGCCCACCAGCGCCCCCATGCCGTAGCCGAATGCAACCAGCCAGATGAGCGGCTCGGCGATGTTGCCCACCAGGCTGGGGATGGCGAGTTTTCGCCACACCAGCAAATTGCGTAGCCAGACGGCCGCGAAGCGGCGTGTGGGACGAGGGGGATGCCAGACCGTGCGGGCTGGCGCGACGCGGGGTGGCTCTGGGAGGGTCGTGGGCGTTGCCATGGCGTCGATCCTACCCCTCCGCCCGAATCTGGCGCCCGGTCAGTTTCAGAAACAAGTCTTCCAGATTGGCCGGGCGGTGCAGCAGACGTAAACGCGGCTGCGCGCCCAGCGCTGCCAGCAGCGGGCGCGCGTCGTGCGTGTACAGAAACGCCGTCTCGCCGCTGACCTCGACGCGGGCAGCCAGCGCCCGCGCCTCGGGGGGGAGTCCTTGTCGTGCGTCGGCGTGGCCCTGCTCGCCGTAGATTTCCACCACCTCCGGCTCCAGGTGTTGGGCAATGAGCTCGCGGGGGCGGCCTTCGGCAATCTTGCGGCCGTGGTCGACGATGACCAGCCGGTGGCATAGCCGCTCGGCCTCGTCCATGAAGTGCGTGGTCAGCAAAATGCTCTTACCCTGCTGCAGCAGGCGCTGCAGCCGCTCCCACATCAGGTGGCGCGCCTGGGGGTCGAGCCCCGTGGTCGGCTCGTCGAGCAGCAGCAGCGCCGGGTCGTTCACCAACGCGCGCGCCAGGCTCAGGCGTCGGCGCATGCCCCCCGACAGTTCACCCGGGCGCGCGTCGGCCTTGTGCGCCAGCGCGGCAAAGTCCAGCAACTCGGCGATCCGTGGGCGCAGTTCGCGCGCCGTCAGCCCAAAATAGCGCCCGTAGACGAGCAGGTTCTCGGCGCACGTGAAGTCCGGGTCCAGCGTGTCGAACTGCGCCACCACGCCCAGCCGGGCCTTGACGGCCTGCGCGTGCGCGGGCATGTCCAGCCCCAGGATGCGCACGCACCCGGCATCGGGCACCACCAGCCCCAGCGCCATGCGCAGTGTGGTCGTCTTGCCCGCCCCGTTGGGGCCGAGCAGTCCCAGGCACTCGCCCGGCGCGATGGCAAACGACAGGTCCTGCACCACGGGCCGCCCGGCATAGTGCTTGACCAAGCCGTCGATTTCGAACAACGGGGATGTCATGAGCCGCATTGTGCATGGTGCTCTGGCTGTTCGCGGGTCGCCCGCGCCACGGGCTTGGTGCTACGATCGGCGCCCCATGCAGGTTTCGGAACGCGCAGCGGTGGCGCTGCAATACCTTTTGCCCAAGCAGGTGCTGACGGCGCTGGCGGGCGCGTTGGCGCGCCGGCCGCTCGGGCCGGTGACGCAAGTGGCCATCCGGCGCTTCATCCGGCGCTATGCGGTGGACATGGCCGAAGCGGCCCAGCCCGATCCGGCCGCCTACGCCACGTTCAACGACTTTTTCACGCGCGCGCTGCGCGCCGATGCGCGCCCGTTGGCCGCGGCCGATCTGGTGTGTCCGGTGGATGGCGCGATCAGTCAGTGCGGCGCCATCCAGCGGGACCGCATGCTGCAGGCCAAAGGCCACGACTACACCGTCGGCGCGCTGCTGGGCGGCGACACCGCGCTGGCCGCCGCGTTCACCGACGGGACGTTTGCCACGCTGTACCTGAGCCCGCGCGACTACCACCGCATCCACATGCCGTGTACGGGGCGGCTGCGCCAGATGGTGCATGTGCCGGGGGATTTGTTTTCGGTGAATCCGACGACGGCGCGCGGGGTGCCGGGGCTGTTCGCGCGCAACGAGCGCGTGATCTGTGTGTTCGAAGGCGAGCGCGATGGCCAGCGCTTTCCGTTCGTGCTGGTGCTGGTGGGGGCCACCATCGTGGGCAGCATGGCCACCATTTGGCACGGGGTGGTCAACCCGCCGCGGCCCGGCATCGTGCGCCGCTGGGACTACGGCGACCGCGACATTACCCTGGCGCGGGGGGTGGAGATGGGCCGCTTTTTGTTGGGCTCGACGGTGATCGTGCTGCTACCGCCAGGCGTGGCGGCCCTGAACCCTGACTGGGTACCGGGCCGCCCGGTGCGCATGGGCGAGCCGATGGGCCGCTGGGCCTGACGGCGCCCAGCGCCGCGGGTCACTGAAACGCGACTTCGGCAAAACTGCGCAGCTTGCGGCTGTGCAGTTGATCGACGCCCGCCGCGCGCAGCCGCTCGATGGCGCGCAGCCCGATGCGCAGGTGTTGGTCGACGCGCTCGCGGTAGAACCGGTCGGCCATGCCGGGCAGTTTGATGGCGCCGTGCAGCGGTTTGTCGCTCACGCACAGCAGTGTGCCGTAGGGCACGCGGAAGCGAAAACCGTTGGCGGCGATGGTGGCGGACTCCATGTCCAGCGCCACCGCGCGCGATTGCGAAAAGCGCCGCTGGGGCAGGTTGTCGGGCAGCAGCTCCCAGTTGCGGTTGTCGGTGCTGGCCACCGTCCCGGTGCGCAGCACGCCCTTGAGCGCGGCGCCCTCCAGTCCGGTCACGTCGGCCACGGCCGCTTCCAGCGCTTGCTGGATTTCGGCCAACGCGGGGATGGGTACCCACAGCGGCAGCTCTTCGTCGAGCACGTGGTCCTCTCGCACATAGGCGTGCGCCAGCACGTAGTCGCCGAGTTGCTGGCTGGTGCGCAGCCCGGCACAGTGGCCCAGCATCAGCCACGCATGGGGGCGCAGCACGGCAATGTGGTCGGTGGCCGTCTTGGCGTTGCTGGGCCCCACCCCGATGTTGACCAGCGTGATGCCGCTGCGATCCGCGCGCACCAGGTGGTAGGCCGGCATTTGCGGCAGGCGCGGTGGGGGGCTGCCGGTGGGGCCGGTCAGCGCGCAGCGCTCGGCCGCCGTCAGCCCGGCGCGCCAGGAGACCACGTTGCCCGGCTCGACGAAGGCGACGTACTCGCTGTCGGGGCGGGTCATCTCCTGCTGGGCCAGCCGGACGAACTCGTCGACGTAGAAGCCATAGTTGGTAAAGAGCACGAAGTTTTGAAACCACGCGGGCGAGGTGCCGCTGTAGTGGCGCAGCCGCTGCAGCGAGTAGTCGATGCGCGCACCGGTGAACAGCGCCAGCGGCTGCGGCGCGCTCGGCGGGGGCGTGTGGGTGCCGTTGGCAATACCGTCGTCCATCGCGGACAGGTCGGGCAGGTCGAACACGTCGGCCAAGCGGGCGCGGTGCAGGGTGTCGAGCTCTCCTTCGAAATGCGCGTCCTCGCCCAGCGCGAAGTGCACCGGGATGGGCTCGTTGCTGAGGCCGATGTCGAGCGGTTCGCCGTGGTTGTCCAACAGCAGGCGAAACTGCTCGCGCCAATAGTCGGCGAACAGATCGGGCCGGGTGAGGGTGGTTTCGTAGCGCCCCGGGCCAGCGACGAAGCCATAGCTCAGTCGTCCCGCCACCCGGGCCTGCGGCAGGCGGGTGGCACGCTGCGTGCGCAGGCGCACGAAGGGGTAGGTCGCGCGCACGCGCGCCAGCCCCATGTCAGGATCGAGCGGCGTGCGCACATACGCGTGCAGCTCGGCCTGCAAGAAGCCGACGGCGGCGTCGTAGAGCTGCCGCACATGGGCCACGGCAGCATCGGCATCGGTGAAGGACTGCGGTGCGACGAAGGGGGGCGTGCGCAAGGGCGGCACACCGTCGGTGGGATGGGGTTCTGAACGATGGTTCATGGTGAAGGCGATAGAGGGCTGCACGGGCCTGGTTAGCCGGTAGTCACCGGCTCGCGCATCGTGACGAATTCTTCGGCCAGGGTGGGGTGGATGCCCAGTGTGGCGTCGAACTGCGCCTTGGTTGCGCCGCAGCGCAGGGCGACGGCAAAGCCTTGCACGATCTCGCCCGCGTCTGGGCCTACCATGTGCAGGCCGAGCACCCGGTCGCTCGCGTCATCGACCACCAGTTTGACCAGCGCGCGCTCGTCGTGGCCGCTGAGCGTGTGGCGCAGCGGCTTAAAGGCGCTGCGGTAGATGCGCAAGCGCCGGCCTTCGGCGCGGGCTTGCGCCTCGGTCAGGCCCACCGTGCCGACGCTGGGCAAGGTGAAGACGGCGGTGGGGATGAGGTCGTAGCGCGCCTTACGCGCCGACTGGCCGGGGGCGGGCCCGAACAGGTGGTCCACCACGGCCATGGCTTCGGCCAGCGCGACCGGGGTCAGTGCCGCACGCGCCACCACGTCGCCCACTGCGTATACGCTGGGGACGTTGGTGCAGAAGTGGTCGTCGACCACGATGGCGCCTTGCGCGCCCTGCGCCACACCCAGCGCCTCCAGGCCCAGGCCGTGCACGTTGGGCACGCGCCCGGTGGCGTAGAGGATGGCGTCGGCCACCACGTGGCCGCCGTCGTCGAGCACGGCGTGCAGGCCGTCGGCGGCGCGCCGCACGGCGACCACACTGGTGGCGAGGCGCAGGTCCAGCCCCTTTTTGCGCATCTCATCGGCCAAGAAGTGCCGCACCTCGTCGTCGAAGCCGCGCAGGATTTGCTCGCCGCGGTACAACTGCGTGACGCGCGCGCCCAGCCCCAAAAAGATGGAGGCGAATTCGCACGCGATGTAGCCCCCACCCACGACCAGCAAGCGCTGCGGGAAGGGCTCCAGGTCGAACACCTGGTCCGAGGTGATGACGTGCTCGCGGCCCTGAAAGTGCGGCACGTGCGGTGTGCCGCCGGTGGCGATCAGGATGCGCTCGGCACGCCAGCGCTGCGTGCCGGTGCTGCCATCGGGGCGCGGGGTGTGCAGCTCCACGGTATGCGGATCGGCCAATCGGGCCCAGCCGTGCAGCACGGTCACGCCGCTGCCTTGCAGCAGCCGTTCGTACACGCCATTGAGGCGCGCGATCTCGGCGGCGCGGCGGCGTTTGAGCGTCGCCCAGTCCAGGCGCGGCGGGTCAACGTGCCAGCCATAGCCGCGTGCCTCGTCGAATCCATGCGCGTAGTGAGCCGCGTAGTGGTAGAGTTTCTTGGGGATGCACCCCAGCGTCACGCACGTGCCGCCGAGGCCTTCCAGGCCGCGCGCTTCGGCCAGGGCGACGCGGGCGCCGCGCTGGGCGGCCAGGCGCGCGGCGCGCACGCCGCCGCTGCCGCCACCGATGACGAAGAGGTCGAAGTCGAAACCGCTCATGGGGGTGGGATGTGAGATGGGCTGTTACGGTTGTTTGCAGGCGTTGCCAAACGGTTGCCGTCGGCCTGGCCCGAGCGGTCTATGATGCCAGCAAAGGAGCAATGGCGATGGACATCCTGGCGGATCATGGGCATCTACGACGCGTGGGGCTGGCGCTGGCGGTCTCATGGGTCTGCGCGGCCGCCCCTGGGGCCTGGGCGGCCAAGCCCGAGTGGGCCGGCCACGGCAAACCGGCGCATGCCACCCACCCGGCAGCGCCCACGCACGACGCACCACGCGGCGCGGTGGCTGCCACCAGCGGCAACGACGCGCTGTCGATCGCAATCGGCGGCTACTTTGGTGACCGCCAACGCGAGGCGGTGCGCCTGGTGTTCGGATCCCAGATCGCCCAAGGGCACTGCCCGCCGGGGCTGGCGAAGAAAAACAACGGCTGCCGCCCGCCAGGGTTGGCCAAGGCGTGGGCACTCGGCAAGCCGCTGCCGCCCGGCGTCGTGACCTACCCCTTGCCAAAGGAGCTGCAGCGCCGCCTTGGCGATCCTCCCCCGGGATACCGTTTCGTCCGGGTCGCGGCCGACATCCTGCTGATCGCGATCGGCACGGCGATCGTGGTCGATGCGATCGAGGATCTGGCGGGGCTGTGAGGGGGGTCACCCTCGCGCCAGCACCCGAGCCAAGTAGCGGCCCGTGTGGCTGTCGGGGTGTGCCGCCACGGCTTCCGGCGTGCCGCAGGTCACGACCGTCCCACCGCCCGCGCCACCTTCGGGCCCCATGTCGATGATCCAGTCGGCCGTCTTGATGACGTCGAGGTTGTGCTCGATGACGACAATGGTGTTGCCCGCGTCGCGCAGCCGATGCAGCACCTGCAGCAGCAGCTCGATGTCGGCGAAGTGCAGACCGGTCGTGGGCTCGTCCAGGATATAGAGCGTGCGGCCGGTGTCGCGCTTGGACAGCTCTTGCGCCAGCTTGACGCGCTGCGCTTCCCCACCCGACAGCGTGGTGGCGCTCTGGCCCAGGCGCAGGTAACCCAGCCCGACGTCGAGCAGGGTCTGTAGCTTGCGCTGCAGGGTCGGCACGGCCGCAAAGAAGGCGTGCGCCTGCTCGACCGTGAGGTCGAGGATCTCGGCGATGTGGCGCCCCTTGTAGCGCACTTCGAGCGTCTCGCGGTTGTAGCGGCGGCCGCCACAGACGTCGCAGGGCACGTACACGTCGGGCAGGAAGTGCATTTCCACCTTCACCACGCCGTCGCCCTGGCAGGCTTCGCAGCGGCCGCCCGCCACATTGAAGCTAAAGCGCCCCGGCCCCCAGCCGCGCTCGCGGGCGGCTGGGGTCTCGGCGAGCAGCTCACGGATGGTGGTGAACAGCCCCGTGTAGGTAGCCGGGTTGGAGCGCGGGGTGCGCCCGATCGGGCTTTGGTCCACCGCGATCACCTTGTCGAAGTGCTCCAGCCCTTCGATCGCTTCGAAGGGCTCGGGCTCATCGTGGCTGCGGTAGAGGTGGCGTGCCACGGCGCGCAGCAGCGTGTCGTTGACCAGCGTGGATTTGCCCGAGCCGCTCACCCCCGTGACGCAGATGAAGCGCCCGACCGGAAACGCCACCGTGACGTTGCGCAGGTTGTGCCCGCGCGCTCCCACCAGCCGCAGCGCCGCGCCCGTGGGCGGCGGGGTGTCGAGCGCTGGCCGATCAGCGCTGGCACGAGTGGCCTGCGTGGGCCAGCCGCCGCGCCGCGCAGGGGACGGCGCGGCCGCCGGTGCCGAGGGGTTGGGCACCCAGGCCAAGCGTCGCTCGGGCACCGGAATACGACGCCGCCCGGACAGGTACTGGCCCGTGACCGATGACGGCTCGGCCGCCACCGCCGTCCAGTGGCCTTGCGCGAGCACCTGGCCGCCGTGCACGCCCGCGCCGGGGCCCAGGTCGATCAGGTGGTCGGCGGCGCGCATGATGTCTTCGTCATGTTCGACCACGATGACCGTATTGCCCAGATCGCGCAGGCGCAGCAGCGTGGCGATCAGGCGGTCGTTGTCGCGCTGGTGCAGGCCGATGCTGGGCTCATCGAGCACATACATCACGCCGCTGAGGCCCGAGCCGATCTGGCTGGCCAGTCGGATGCGCTGCGCCTCGCCGCCGGAGAGCGTGTCTGCGCTGCGCGCCAGGGTCAGGTACGGCAGCCCCACGTCGTTGAGGAAGCGCAGCCGCGCCTGGATTTCGCGCACCACTTTGCTGGCGATCTCGGCGCGCGCCCCGTGCAGCCGCAGACCGTCGAAGTACGCCAGCGCCTCGGCCAGCGTCATCTGGGTGATGGCGTGGATGTGGCGCCGCTGCTCGCCCTCGCCCAGATAGACCTGCAGCGCCTCGGGGCGCAACCGGGTCCCGCCGCATGCGGGGCAGGCATGGGTGCTGCGGTATCGGCCCAGTTCCTCGCGCACGGCGACCGAGTCGGTGTCGCGCCAGCGGCGCTCGAAGTTGGGCAGGATGCCCTCGAAGGGGTGGCGCTGGGTTACGCGCCGCCCGCCGTCGGCGGTGTAGTGAAAGGCGATCGTCTCGTTGCCGCTGCCGTGCAGCAGCACGTGCCGCACCGACTCGGGCAGCGCGTTCCATGGCGTTTCGGGGTCGAAGCCGTAGTGGGCCGCCAGGCTTTCGATGAGGGCGAAAGCGTGTGCGTTGCGCCGGTCCCAGCCTTTGATGGCGCCGCTGGCCAGGCTGAGCTCGGGGAAGGCCACCACGCGCGTGGCGTCGAACAGCTCGACGTGTCCCAGCCCGTCGCAGCGCGGGCAGGCGCCCTGTGGGGCGTTGAAGGAAAACAGCCGCGGCTCGGGCGGCGCTTGCGTGTGGTCGCACACCGGGCACGCGGGGCGCGCCGACCACGCGTGTAGCGTTTGCGTCTCCAGTTCGAGTGCGCGCGCCTTGCCGCCACCCACGCGCAGCGCGGCCTCGAGGCTGTCGGCGAGGCGTTGGCGTGCGTCGGGCCGCACCTTCAAGCGGTCGACCACCACTTCCAGCGCCGCGCCGGGGCGCAGGCGTTGGTGCGCTTCGTCGCCCTCGACCACGTCGCCATCGATGCGAAAACGCACGAATCCCTGCGCCTGCAGGCCGCGCAACGCGGCCGCCGCCCCGTCTGCATCGGGTGCCACCACCGGGGCCAGCAGCATCAGCCGCGCCTCGGGCGGCAGTGCCAGCAGCGCATCGACCATCTGACTCACGGTCTGGGCTTGCAGGGGCAGATCGTGGTGCGGGCAATAGGGCACCCCAGCGCGTGCGAACAGCAGGCGCAGGTAGTCGTGGATCTCGGTGACCGTGCCGACCGTCGAGCGTGGGTTGTGGCTGGTGGCCTTCTGTTCGATGGCGATGGCGGGGCTCAGTCCCTCGATCAGGTCCACGTCGGGCTTGTCCATACGCTCCAGAAACTGCCGCGCGTAGGCCGACAGGCTCTCGACGTAGCGGCGTTGCCCCTCGGCGTACAGCGTGTCGAAGGCCAGGCTCGACTTGCCCGAGCCCGACAGGCCGGTGATCACGACCAGCGCATCCTTCGGGATGTCCAGGTCCAGGTTGCGCAGGTTGTGCGTGCGTGCGCCGCGCACGCGGATGTAGCGCTCGGGCGGGGCTGGCGGGGGCGAGACGGGCAGCGGGGTCATGCGTTGGAGTGATCAAGGCCAAAGCCGGGCAACCCACCATCATAGGGCCGTCCCGGCTGTCGGCGCATGGCCAGGCCTGGCACGCCTTTGCTACACTGTGCGCATGTTCGCTGCGCGCAGCCTGTTCGACGCTCGCCGGGCGGCCGCCCTCAAGACCGGCCGCCGGGAGGCTTGGCCTTGGCGTCAGCCAACGACGCGCGTCTGATTCCCTCGAGCCCCTCTCGTGCGGCCGGGCTCCTGCCCCCTGGCAGTGGGATGTTCGAGCCGCCTCGCCGGTTGTCCCGACCGGCCCCGTAGGATCTTCACCGGCCGCGCCGACCGCCCGCAGTGGATCGCCGGCCGCCCCCCGCCCGGAGCCCGATTGCCGTGATCACCGAACAGGAATTCCGCCGCTTGGCCGACCTCGGCCACCACCGCATCCCGCTCGTCGCCGAGGCGCTGGCCGACCTCGACACGCCCCTGTCGCTCTACCTCAAGCTCGCCCATGCCAGCGACGGCGGGCGCAACAGCTTTTTGCTCGAATCGGTCGTCGGTGGCGAGCGCTTCGGCCGCTACAGCATCATCGGTCTGCCCGCGCGCACCTGGCTGCGCAGCAGCGGTTTTGGTGATGCCGCCCGCACCGAGGTGGTGCGCGACGGCGCCGTCATCGAGACAATTGGCGGCAACCCGCTCGACGCCATCGCGGCGTATCAGCGGCGCTTTCGCGTCGCGCCCCTGTCGGGATTGCCGCGGTTTTGCGGCGGCCTGGCGGGCTATTTCGGCTACGACACGGTGCGCCACATCGAGCCCAAGCTGGTCGGCACCTGCCCGCCCGACCCGCTGGGGTTGCCCGACATCGTGCTGCTGCAAACCGAGGAGCTGGCCGTCATCGACAACCTATCCGGCCGTCTGTATCTGATCGTCTATGCAGACCCGGCTGAGCCCGACGCCTACGCGCACGCCCAGCAGCGGCTGCAGGTGTTGGCCGAGCGCCTGCGCGCGCCGGTCGGCGTGCCGACGCTCGAGCCCGCCGCTCCCGTGGCCGCGACGCACGAGCGCACCCAGGCCGATTTCATGGCCGCGGTGGAGCAGGCCAAGGCGCTGATCCAGCAGGGCGATTTCATGCAGATCGTGATCGGCCAGCGCATGCACAAGCCGTTTGCCCATCCGCCGCTGAGCCTGTACCGCGCGCTGCGCTCCCTCAACCCCAGCCCCTACATGTACTACTACAACCTGGCGGGGGCGGACGCGCGCGGCAGTGATTTGCACGTCATCGGCGCCTCGCCCGAAATCCTGGTGCGGCAAGAGCGCACGCCGCAGGGCGTCAAGGTCACCATCCGCCCGCTGGCGGGCACCCGCCCGCGCGGCGCCACGCCCGAGCTGGACAAGGCCGCCGAGCAGGAGTTGCTCGCCGACCCGAAGGAGCGTGCCGAGCACGTCATGCTCATCGACCTGGCGCGCAACGACATCGGGCGCATCGCCGAGATCGGCAGCGTGCGCGTCACCGAGGCATTCGCCGTCGAGCGCTACAGCCATGTGATGCACATCGTCAGCAACGTCGAAGGCGTGCTGCGCCCGGGCCTCGACAACATGGACGTGCTGCGCGCGACCTTCCCTGCTGGCACGCTGACCGGTGCACCCAAGGTACACGCCATGGAGCTGATCGACCGGCTCGAGCCGACCAAGCGCGGCATCTATGGTGGCGCAGTGGGCTACTTGAGCTATGCAGGCGACATGGACCTGGCGATCGCGATTCGCACCGGTGTCGTGCACGACGGCACGCTGTACGTGCAGGCCGCGGCTGGCGTGGTCGCCGACTCGGTGCCCGCGCTCGAGTGGCAGGAGACCGAACACAAGGCGCGCGCGTTGTTGCGCGCGGCCGAACTCGTCGAGGAGGGGCGGGTATGAGCCTTCGGTTATTGATGATCGACAACTACGACTCGTTCACCTACAACTTGGTGCAGTACTTCGGCGAGCTCGGGGCCGAGGTGGAGGTGTTTCGCAACGACGAGATCACGCTAGAGGGCATCGCCGCGCGCGCGCCCGATCGGCTGGTGATTTCGCCGGGGCCGTGCTCGCCGGCGGAAGCCGGCATCTCGGTGGCGGCGATTCGCCACTTCGCCGGGCGCGTACCCATCCTGGGCGTGTGTCTGGGGCACCAAAGCATTGGTGCGGCGTTCGGCGGCACCATCGTGCGCGCGCGCGAGCTCATGCACGGCAAGACGAGTGTCATCACCACCACGCAAAGCGGGCTCTTTGCCGGGTTGCCGCGCCAGTTCACCGTCAACCGTTACCACTCGCTGGCCATCGACCGCGCCACGCTGCCCGCGGTATTGACCATCACCGCTTGGTGCGACGACGGCGAGATCATGGGCGTGCAGCACCGCGAGCTGCCGGTGCACGGGGTACAGTTCCACCCCGAAAGCGTGCTGTCCGAACACGGCCACGCGCTGTTGCGAAATTTTCTGCTGGCCCCCTGAATCCGGCGGCCGCGCTGGGCCGTCCACCTAGCGTGCGCCTCGATTCCCGTCCCCTCGGAGGTCTTTCATGTCCCATCGCCACCACATCACGCCCCAGGAAGCGCTGCAGCGCGTCATCGAGCACCGCGAGATTTTTCACGATGAGATGCTGCACCTGATGCGGCTGATCATGGCCGGCGAGGTCTCGCCGCTCATGATTGCGGCCATCCTCACCGGCTTGCGTGTCAAGAAGGAGACGATCGGCGAGATCACCGCCGCAGCGCAGGTGATGCGCGAATTCGCCACCCCGGTGCACGTGCCGGACACGACGCACCTGGTCGATATCGTGGGCACGGGTGGGGACGGCGCGCACACCTTCAACATCTCGACCTGTGCCATGTTCGTGGCCGCCGCCGCGGGTGCGCGGGTCAGCAAGCATGGCGGGCGCAGCGTCAGCAGCAAATCCGGCAGCGCCGACGTGCTCGAGAGCCTGGGCGTCAACATCCAGCTGCCGCCTGCGGCGATCGCACGCTGCATCGAGGAGGTGGGCATCGGCTTCATGTTCGCGCCCAACCACCACCCGGCCATGAAAAACGTGGCCCCGGTGCGGCGCGAGATGGGGGTCAAAACGCTGTTCAACATCCTCGGGCCATTGACCAATCCGGCGGGTGCGCCCCATATCCTGATGGGCGTGTTCCACCCGGATCTGGTGGGCATCCAGGTGCGCGTGTTGCAGCGCCTGGGGGCGCGGCATGCGCTGGTCGTGCATGGCCGCGACGGCATGGACGAGGTCAGCCTCGGTGCCGCCACCTTGGTCGGCGAGCTCAAGGACGGCGAGATCGTCGAGTACGACATCCACCCCGAGGATTTTGGCCTGGCGATGGCCAGCCACCGGGCATTCCAGGTCGCCACGCCCGAGGAGTCGCGCGCGCGGCTGCTGGCGGTGCTCGACGGCGAGTCGGGGCCGGCCGCCGACATCGTCGTCTTCAATGCCGGGGTTGCGCTCTACGCTGCCGACGTGGTGGATTCCATCGCCGCTGGCATCGAGCGTGCCCGCGCGGCGCTCACCAGTGGCGCGGCCAAAGCCAAGCTCGAGCAACTCGTCACCACGGCGCACCGCCTGGGCGCGGAGGCTGCCGCATGAGCGACATCCTGCAGCGCATCTGCGCCACCAAGCGCGAGGAGGTCGCCACCGCCCGTGCCGCCGAACCGCTGCCCACGCTGCGCGGGCGCGCCGAAGCCGCACGGCGCGACGATCCGCCGCGTGATTTCGTCGGCGCGCTGCGCGCCAAGGTCGCCGCGGGCCGCGCCGCCGTCATCGCCGAGGTCAAGAAAGCCAGCCCCTCCAAGGGCGTGCTGCGCGCCGACTTCGACCCCGCCGCGATCGCGGCCAGCTACGCCCGCTTCGGTGCCGCCTGCCTGTCGGTGCTGACCGACCAGCCCTATTTCCAGGGCCACCCGGCCTACCTGCGCCAGGCGCGCGAGGCGGCGGCGCTGCCCGCGCTGCGCAAGGACTTTATCGTCGACGCCTACCAGGTCTGGCAGGCGCGTGCGTGGGGTGCCGACGCCATTTTGCTCATCGCGGCGTGTCTGGACGATGCGCAGATGGCCGACTTCGAGGCCATCGCGCACGAACTGGGCATGGCGGTGCTGGTGGAAGTGCACGACGCCGCCGAGCTCGACCGCGCGCTGCGCTTGCGCACCCCGCTCATCGGTGTCAACAACCGCGACCTGCGCACCTTCGAGGTCTCGCTGGAGACGACGCTGAACCTGCTGCCGCGCGTGTCCGCCGATCGCCTGCTGGTCACCGAAAGCGGCATCGTGCAGCGCGACGACGTGCGGCGGTTGCGCGATGCGGGCGTGCACGCCTTCTTGGTGGGCGAGGCGTTCATGCGTGCGCCCGACCCCGGCTTGGCGCTGGCCCAACTGTTCGATCCGGCATGAGCGCGCCGCTGCCGCTGGCGTCTGGGGCGACGCCGCACCACCAGCCGTGTCCGGGGGCGCGCACCGGTTTCGTCTTCATCTGTCCAGGCCGGTTCGAAGCCCAGCGCGGCTACCCCTGCGCGGCGGGCACGGGCGCCAACCTGGCGCGTGCGCTCGTCGCACTGCAGCGGCTCGACCCGCATCGGTTCGCGTCGGCGCAGCGCGTGGACTACGTGGTGACCAACGCCTGGCCACGGGTCGAATATCCCGACTTGACGGGGCGCTCGGTGCCGACCGTGGCCGAGGTGCTGCAGCCCGACAACCTGGAGCGCCTGGCCCGCGAGCTGGCCGGCTTGCAATGGGTGGTGGCGTGCGGTGTGCAGGCGCACGAAGCGGTGCGCGCGCTGCGCGCCGACGGCCGGCTGCGCGCGGCGGTGGCCTGCGAGCGCCACTTGAGCCAGCGCAGCATCAACGGCATCCGCGGCGCGGCCGATACGGCTGGCCGCATCGCCCTGTGGGCGGCGTCGGTCGTTCAACAATTTTCAGCCCAGGCCGAAAACGGCCAACAAAACGTGGCATAATCTGGGGCTCTCGCCGGAGGGGTGCCCGAGTGGCTAAAGGGGGCAGACTGTAAATCTGTTGGCTTACGCCTACGTTGGTTCGAATCCAACCCCCTCCACCAGCGATGCCGGTTGTGTTGGCCAGAGTGAAGGCGGTGGCGGCCCGTGTCCGAATCTTGCGGGTTGGCTTGGAAATGGTCCGCGGGAGTAGTTCAATGGTAGAACCTCAGCCTTCCAAGCTGATGACGCGGGTTCGATTCCCGTCTCCCGCTCCAGCGACGCGCCGGTGACTGGGTTTCGCGAAGGTTTTTTGTGGTCGTCGCGAGGCGGTCGCAAGCCCATGTGGCTCAGTGGTAGAGCACTCCCTTGGTAAGGGAGAGGTCGGCAGTTCGATCCTGCCCATGGGCACCAGCACAAATGTCTTCGCCCCACGCAGGGGCGTGTGAGTGAGTTCGGCAAACATCCATTCGGAGCGGTAACGATGGCAAAAGAGAAATTCGAGCGGACCAAGCCGCACGTCAACGTGGGCACGATTGGTCACGTGGACCACGGCAAGACGACGCTGACGGCGGCGATCACGACGGTGCTGGCGTCCAAGTTCGGCGGCCAAGCCAAGAAGTACGACGAAATCGACGCGGCGCCCGAAGAAAAGGCGCGCGGCATCACCATCAACACCGCGCACGTCGAATACGAAACCGCCAACCGCCACTACGCGCACGTCGACTGCCCCGGCCACGCTGACTACGTCAAGAACATGATCACGGGTGCCGCCCAGATGGACGGCGCCATCCTGGTCGTGTCGGCCGCCGACGGCCCCATGCCGCAAACCCGCGAGCACATCCTGCTGGCGCGCCAGGTTGGAGTGCCCTACATCATCGTCTTCCTCAACAAGTGCGACATGGTCGACGACGCCGAGCTGCTCGAGCTCGTCGAGATGGAAGTGCGCGAGCTGCTCTCCAAGTACGAGTTCCCCGGCGACGACATCCCCATCGTCAAGGGCTCGGCGAAGCTGGCGCTCGAAGGCGACAAAGGCGAGCTGGGCGAGCAAGCCATCCTGAAACTCGCCGAGGCGCTGGACACCTACATCCCCACGCCCGAGCGCGCGGTGGACCAGCCGTTCCTGATGCCCATCGAAGACGTGTTCTCGATCTCCGGTCGCGGCACCGTGGTGACCGGGCGTGTCGAGCGCGGCATCATCAAAGTCGGTGACGAAATCGAGATCGTGGGTCTGCGCCCGACGACCAAGACCACCTGCACCGGCGTGGAGATGTTCCGCAAGCTGCTCGACCAGGGCCAGGCGGGCGACAACGTTGGCATTCTGCTGCGCGGCACCAAGCGCGAAGAAGTCGAGCGCGGCCAAGTGCTGGCCAAGCCCGGCTCCATCACGCCGCACACCCACTTCGTGGGCGAAGTCTACGTGCTGTCCAAGGAAGAAGGCGGCCGCCACACGCCGTTTTTCAACAACTACCGGCCGCAGTTCTACTTCCGCACCACCGATGTGACGGGTGCCATCGAGCTGCCCAAGGACAAAGAGATGGTGATGCCGGGCGACAACGTGACCATCACGGTCAAGCTGATCGCCCCGATCGCGATGGAAGAGGGCCTGCGCTTTGCGATCCGCGAAGGCGGCCGCACCGTCGGCGCCGGCGTGGTGTCCAAGATCATCGAGTGATAGCATAGGCGTGGCTGGCCGCGATCCGTGGCCAGTCGCTGAAGGGGCATAGCTCAATTGGCAGAGCGTCGGTCTCCAAAACCGAAGGTTGGGGGTTCGATTCCCTCTGCCCCTGCCACCCGGTGATGCGCGCCACGTCACTGGTTGCATCGTCCAAGCCCGCCCGTGTCCCCGGACCGCAGCGGGCTTGTGTTTCTGGTGCGCGGCGTCTGGCGCGTGGTTTCAGTCAATGAAGGTGTGGGCGATGGCCTCTACGGAAATCGAAACCGTCAGCAGCAGCGCGGACAAGGCCAAACTGGCCGCCGTCGCGCTGTGTGTGCTGCTCGGATTCGTGGGTTTTTATTGGCTCAAGGCCCAAGGGGCTTGGGTGCAGTGGGCCGTGCTGCTGGTGGCGATCGGTGTCGCGCTGGGTATCGGCGCTACCGCCACGCCGGGGCAGCGGCTCATCGCCTTCGGGCGTGATGCCATCAAGGAAGTCAAAAAGGTCGTCTGGCCGACCCGCAAGGAGGCCACGCAGATGACCGCCTACGTCTTTGCGTTCGTCGTGGTCATGGCGTTGTTTCTGTGGCTGACGGACAAGCTGCTGGAGTGGGTGCTCTACGGCCTCATCCTGGGTTGGAGGTGAATATGAGCGAAGCGAACGCAACGCCCCCGATGAGCGCGACGCCCGCCGAAGGCATGCGCTGGTATGTCGTGCATGCGTATTCCGGGATGGAAAAGGCGGCCGAGCGCAATATCCTCGAGCGCGTGCAGCGCGCGGGCATGCAACACAAGTTCGGTCGCATCCTGGTGCCGACCGAAGAGGTCGTCGAGATCAAAAACGGTGTCAAGCGCACCACCGAGCGCAAGTTTTTCCCCGGCTACGTGCTGGTGGAAATGGTGATGGACGACGACACTTGGCACTTGGTCAAGAACACCAGCAAGGTGACGGGTTTCGTCGGCGGCGCGCGCAACCGACCCTCGCCGATTTCCGAAGAGGAAGTGCAAAAGATCATTGGCCAGATGCAGGAGGGGGCGGACCGTCCTCGCCACAAGGTCGAGTTCCAGGTGGGCGAGCTGGTGCGCGTCAAGGAAGGACCCTTCGCCGACTTCAACGGCTCCGTCGAAGAAGTCAACTACGAGAAGAACAAGCTGCGCGTGTCGGTCACGATCTTTGGTCGCGCGACCCCGGTCGAGCTCGACTTCAATCAGGTGGAGAAGACCTGAAGCGCGTCGGCGCTTGCCGCAGCGCCTAGCGCATTTCCGAAAACGCGCTATAATGCCAAGTTCTTCAGCCTGCGCAGCCGTGCGCGGGCTTCGTGCTGTCGGGGTCGGCTCGGCGACGGTGCGGCGGCTGCCCAGTGCGGCCGAAAGAGATATCCGGGTCTTGGTGCGAGGAGGTGACGAGCGTCCCTTGGGGCGCGCGATGCCGACAGCACTCGCAGGAGCGTATCACTCATGGCCAAAAAAATCGTCGGCTTCATCAAGCTGCAGGTGCCAGCGGGTAAAGCCAACCCCTCTCCCCCGATCGGTCCGGCGCTGGGTCAGCGCGGCCTCAACATCATGGAGTTCTGCAAGGCGTTCAACGCCCAGACCCAGGGCATGGAGCCCGGTCTGCCGCTGCCGGTGGTCATCACCGCCTACGCGGACAAGAGCTTCACCTTCATCATCAAGACGCCGCCGGCGACCACGCTGATCAAGAAGGCGATCAAGTTGGACAAGGGCTCGTCCAAGCCGCATGCGCAGAAGGTCGGCAAGATCACGCGCGCGCAGCTCGAGGAAATCGCCAAGACCAAGATGAAGGACATGACCGCTGCCGATCTGGATGCCGCCGTGCGCACGATCGCTGGTTCGGCGCGTTCGATGGGTGTGATCGTGGAGGGGCTGTGAGATGGCGAAACTGACCAAAAAGCAAAAGGCCCTGCAAGGCAAGGTCGACTCGACCAAGCTGTATCCGCTGCCCGAGGCGCTGGCCATCGTCAAGGAATGCGCCACCGCCAAATTCGATGAATCGGTCGACGTCGCCGTGCAACTCGGCGTCGATCCCCGCAAGTCGGACCAAGTCGTGCGTGGCGCCGTGGTGCTGCCCAATGGTACCGGCAAGACCAAGCGGGTCGCGGTGTTTGCTCAGGGCGCCAAAGCGGAAGAGGCCAAGGCTGCCGGTGCCGACGTCGTCGGTTTCGACGACCTGGCGGCACAGGTCAAGGCCGGCAACATCGATTTCGACGTCGTGATCGCTGCCCCCGACGCGATGCGCGTCGTCGGCACGCTGGGTCAGATTCTGGGTCCGCGTGGCCTGATGCCCAACCCCAAGGTGGGCACCGTGACGCCGGACGTGGCCACCGCGGTGCGCAATGCCAAGGCGGGTCAGGTGCAGTTCCGCGTCGACAAGGCGGGCATCGTGCATACCACCATCGGCCGTCGGTCGTTCGACACCGAGAAGCTGCAGGGCAACCTGGCGGCGTTGATCGAAGCGCTCAACAAGGCCAAGCCGGCTGCGGCCAAGGGTCAGTACCTGCGCAAGATCGCCGTGTCGTCGACCATGGGCGTGGGCGTGCGGGTCGATCCGCAGACGGTGACGGCTGCGGGCTGAATGGAATCCGCGTCACGCGTGCAGTGGCTGCTGTGCGCATGGCGCGAGTGTGTGGTGGGTTCGCCGCGTCTGCCCAGGTGTGGCGAAGCCATCCGAGACCGCTGGTGTGGGCCATCGGCTCACTTAAGTGTCGACGATCGGGTCGACAGCCAGCGCAGATGGCGATCCCGCCGCGGGATGGAATCGGGTACCGGGTCGAGCCGGTGCGGTTTCCTGAAAACGGTTGATCGCTGCAACAGGTGCGTGGCTCCGGGGTCGGGGTCGCGTGATCGGGAAACCCCCTCCTCGCCGGGAGGGGTTCTCAAAGGAGTCAACCTTGAGTCTGAACCGCAGTGAGAAGCAGGCCGTCGTCGACCAAGTGTCGGCACTGGCCGCGAAGGCGCAGACGCTGGTGATGGCCGAGTACCGTGGCATCACGGTGGCCGACCTCACGAAGTTGCGTGTCGAGGCCCGCAAGGCCGGTGCGACCGTCAATGTGCTGAAAAACACGTTGGCGCGCCGTGCCCTGGCTGGCACGCCCTTCGAGGTCGCCGCCGACCAGATGACCGGTCCGCTCATCTACGGCTTTTCGGAAGACGCTGTCGCCGCCGCGAAAGTGGTGGTCGAGTTCGCCAAGACCAACGACAAGATGGTCCTGCGCGGTGGGGTCTACGCCGGCAAGCCGCTGGATGTCAACGGCGTGAAGTCGCTGGCGAGCATCCCCTCCAAGGAGGTGCTGCTGTCGCAGTTGCTGGGCCTCATGCAGTCGCCGGTGTCGCGCCTGGCGCGCGTCGTGGCGGCCCTGGCCGAGAAAAAGGGCGAGGCGCAGCCCGCCTAATTCGGTCGTTCCCAATCAACCCGTTTTTTAGGAAATCATCATGGCATTCGACAAAGACGCATTCCTGGCCGCTCTGGACACCATGACGGTGATGGAGCTCAACGATCTGGTCAAGGCGATCGAAGAGAAGTTTGGCGTGAGCGCCGCGGCCATGGCCGCCCCCGCTGCCGCTGCGGGCGCTGCCGCCCCGGCCGCCGAAGAAAAGACCGAGTTCGACCTGATCCTCAAGGAAGCCGGTTCGAACAAGGTGGGCGTGATCAAGGCCGTGCGCGAGATCACCGGCCTGGGTCTGAAGGAAGCCAAGGACCTGGTCGATGGCGCGCCCAAGACCGTCAAGGAAGCGATGCCCAAGGCCGACGCCGAGGCCGCCAAGAAGAAGCTGGAAGAAGCCGGCGCGAAGGCCGAACTCAAGTAATTGGCTCTTCATCCAAGGGCTGGAGTGCCTGTGCGGGCCTCCAGCCTTTGCCGCTTGCAGAGCACACGGCAAAACGGTCACATGGCCGACCGCTTTGCCGTGTCTTCTGACCCCGACTGCAGCAAGACCGCTTGGTTCGGGCCTGCGCGCCGCGCGTGGGCCGTCTGCCCAGAGACCGGTAGGGGCCGGTCGCCAAGAACCCCCAGGCGCGCACCCGCCGTGCGCCGTCAGTCGCCGCAGACCTCAAGCCCGGAGATCTCATGGCTCAATACTCCTACACCGAACGCAAGCGCATCCGCAAGAGCTTTGGCAGCCGCGACAGCGTGTTGGAAATCCCCTACCTGCTGCAGATGCAAAAGGACGCCTACACGGCGTTTCTGCAAGCCGACGTGCCGCCGCGCGAGCGCAAATCGGTCGGCCTGCAAGCCGCGTTCGAGTCGGCGTTTCCGATCGTGTCGCACAACGGCTATGTCGAGATGAAGTTCGTCGAATACACGCTGGGCAAGCCGGTGTTCGACGTGCGTGAATGCCAAACGCGCGGCCTGACGTATGCGTCGGCGGTGCGTGCGCGCGTGCAGCTCATCATCTACGACCGCGAGGCCTCCACGCCACAGTCCAAGGTGGTCAAAGAGGTCAAGGAGCAAGAGGTCTACATGGGCGAGGTGCCCCTGATGACCGACAAGGGCTCTTTCATCATCAACGGCACCGAGCGCGTCATCGTCAGCCAGTTGCACCGTTCGCCGGGGGTGTTTTTCGAGCACGACAAGGGCAAGACGCACAGCTCGGGCAAGCTGCTGTTCTCGGCCCGCATCATTCCCTACCGCGGCTCGTGGCTGGATTTCGAGTTCGACCCGAAGGATCTGCTGTACTTCCGCGTCGACCGCCGGCGCAAGATGCCGGTGACTATTCTGCTCAAGGCCATCGGCCTGACGCCGGAGGCGATCCTGGCCAATTTCTACGTCAACGACCACTTCCGTCTGATGGACAGCGGGGCGTTGATGGCCTTCGTGCCCGAGCGGCTCAAGGGCGAAGTGGCGCGCTTCGACATCACCGACGCCAACGGCCGCGTCGTGGTCGCCAAAGACAAGCGCATCACGGCGCGCCACGTGCGTGAGCTGGAGCAGGCGGGCACCACCCACATCAGCGTGCCCGAGGACTACCTCATCGGTCGGGTGGTGGCCAAAAATATCGTCGACCCCGACACCGGTGAGATCATCGCGCGCGCCAACGACGAGCTGACCGAAACCCTGCTCAAGAAGCTGCGCTCGGCCGGCATCCAGGAGCTGCCCTGCATCTACACCAACGAGCTGGACCAAGGGCCCTACATCAGCCAGACGCTGCGCATCGATGAAACGGCCGACGAATTTGCTGCCCGGGTGGCGATCTACCGCATGATGCGCCCCGGCGAGCCGCCGACCGAGGACGCGGTGCAGGCCCTGTTCCACCGCCTGTTCTACAACCCGGAGACGTACGACCTGTCGCGCGTGGGGCGCATGAAGTTCAACGCCCGCGTCGGCCGTGAGTCGTCCGAAGGCCCGATGGTCCTGACCAACGAGGACATCATGGCCGTGGTCAAGATCCTGGTGGACCTGCGCAACGGCAAGGGCGAGGTGGATGACATCGACCACCTGGGCAACCGCCGCGTACGCTGCGTGGGCGAACTGGCCGAAAACCAGTTCCGCACCGGGCTGGCGCGCATCGAAAAGGCGGTCAAGGAGCGGCTGGGCCAAGCGGAACAAGAGCCGCTGATGCCGCACGACCTGATCAACTCCAAGCCGATCTCGGCCGCGCTCAAGGAGTTTTTCGGCGCCAGCCAGCTGTCGCAGTTCATGGACCAGACCAACCCGCTGGCCGAGATCACGCACAAGCGGCGCGTCTCGGCCCTGGGCCCGGGTGGTCTGACGCGCGAGCGCGCCGGCTTCGAGGTGCGCGACGTGCACGTCACGCACTACGGTCGCGTGTGCCCGATCGAGACCCCCGAAGGCCCCAACATCGGCCTGATCAACTCGCTGGCGCTGTACGCGCGGCTGAACGAGTACGGCTTCATCGAGACGCCGTATCGCCGCGTGGTGGACGGCAAGGTGACCGACCAGATCGACTATCTGTCGGCCATCGAGGAGGGCAAGTACATCATCGCCCAGGCCAACGCCGAGCTGGACGAAGAAGGCCGCCTGGTCGGTGAGCTGGTGTCGGCACGCGAGAAGGGCGAATCGGTGCTGACCACGCCGGATCGCGTGCAGTACATGGACGTCTCGCCCGCGCAGATCGTCTCGGTGGCGGCCTCGCTCGTGCCGTTCCTGGAGCACGACGACGCCAACCGCGCGCTCATGGGCGCCAACATGTCGCGCCAGGCGGTGCCGGTGCTGCGGCCCGAGAAGCCCTTGGTTGGCACGGGCATCGAGCGTGTGGCCGCGATCGACTCGGGCACCGTCGTCACCGCCAAGCGCGGCGGCGTGGTGGACTACGTCGACGCCACCCGTATCGTCATCCGCGTCAACGACGACGAGGCGGTGGCGGGCGAAGTGGGCGTGGACATCTACAACCTGATCAAGTACCAGCGCTCCAACCAGAACACCAACATCCACCAGCGCCCCATCGTCAAGAAGGGCGAGCGCATCCACAAGGGCGCGGTGATCGCGGATGGCGCTTCCACCGATCTGGGCGAAATTTCGATCGGCCAGAACATGCTGATCGCCTTCATGCCCTGGAACGGCTACAACTTCGAGGACTCGATCCTGATCTCCGAGAAGGTGGTGGCCGAGGAGCGCTACACCAGCATCCACATCGAGGAGCTGGTGGTCATGGCGCGCGACACCAAACTGGGGCCGGAGGAAATCACGCGCGACATTCCGAATCTGTCCGAGCAGCAGCTCAACCGGCTGGACGAGTCGGGCATCATCTACGTCGGCGCCGAGGTGCAGCCCGGTGACGTGCTGGTGGGTAAAGTCACGCCCAAGGGCGAGACGACGCTCACGCCCGAGGAAAAGCTGCTGCGCGCGATCTTTGGCGAGAAAGCGTCCGACGTCAAGGACACCTCGCTGCGCGTGGAGCAGGGCTCGCAGGGCACCGTCATCGACGTGCAGGTCTTCACGCGCGAGGGCATCCAGCGTGACAAGCGGGCGCAGCAGATCATCGACGACGAGCTCAAGCGCTACCGCCTCGACCTCAACGACCAGTTGCGCATCGTCGAGGCCGACGCCTACGACCGGCTGGAGAAGCTGCTGGTGGGCAAAAAGGCCAATGGCGGCCCGAAGAAGCTGGCCAAGGGCACCGTCATCACACGCGAGTACCTGGCCGAGGTCGACAAACACCACTGGTTCGACATCCGCGTGGCCGACGACGACGTGGCCGCGCAGATGGAGTCGATCAAGAACGCGCTGGAGGCCACGCGCCACGGCTTCGACCAGGCCTTTGAAGAGAAGCGCCGCAAGCTCACCCAGGGCGACGAGCTGCCCGCGGGGGTGCTGAAGATGGTCAAGGTTTACCTGGCCGTCAAGCGCCGACTGCAGCCCGGCGACAAGATGGCCGGCCGCCACGGCAACAAGGGGGTGGTGTCGAAGATCGTGCCGGTGGAAGACATGCCCTACATGGCCGACGGCACGCCGGTGGATATCGTGCTCAACCCGCTGGGGGTGCCCTCGCGCATGAACATCGGGCAGGTGCTGGAGGTGCACCTGGGCTGGGCGGCCAAGGGGCTGGGCGAGCGCATCGGCGAGCTGCTGCAACGGCAAGCGGCGGTGGCCGAGATCCGCGCCTTCCTGGACAAGATCTACAACTCCACGGGCCGCAAGGAGAACCTCGACGAGCTGTCGGACGACGAAATCGTCGCCATGGCGCGCGAGCTGACCAAGGGGGTGCCGTTTGCCTCGCCCGTGTTCGACGGCGCCAGCGAAGAGCAGATTCGCGCCATGCTGCAGCTCGCCTACCCCGATGAGGTGGCCAAGGCCAAGGGCCTGACCGAGTCGCGCACGCAGGCGCAGCTGTACGACGGCCGCACCGGCGACCCGCTGGAGCGCAAGACCACGGTGGGCTACATGCACTACCTGAAGCTGCACCACTTGGTGGACGACAAGATGCACGCGCGCTCCACCGGCCCGTACTCGCTGGTTACGCAGCAGCCGCTGGGTGGCAAGGCGCAGTTCGGTGGCCAGCGCTTCGGCGAGATGGAAGTGTGGGCGCTGGAAGCCTACGGCGCGTCGTACGTGCTGCAGGAGATGCTCACCGTCAAGTCCGACGACGTGCAGGGCCGCACCAAGGTGTACGAAAGCATCGTCAAGGGCGAGCACGCGATCGATGCGGGCATGCCCGAATCGTTCAACGTGCTGGTCAAGGAAATCCGCTCGCTCGGTATCGACATCGAGCTGGAACGCAACTGAATAGAGCCCCCACCCGAGGACGCACGCCATGAAATCCTTGCTCGACCTGTTCAAGCAGTTCACGCCCGACGAGCACTTCGATGCCATCAAGATCGGTCTGGCCTCGCCGGAAAAAATCCGCTCTTGGTCGTTCGGTGAGGTGAAAAAGCCCGAGACCATCAACTACCGCACCTTCAAGCCGGAGCGCGACGGTCTGTTCTGTGCCAAGATCTTTGGCCCCATCAAAGATTACGAGTGCTTGTGTGGCAAGTACAAGCGCCTCAAGCACCGCGGCGTCATTTGCGAGAAGTGCGGCGTCGAAGTGACCCAGACCAAGGTGCGCCGCGAGCGCATGGGCCACATCGAGCTGGCCGCGCCGTGCGCGCACATCTGGTTCCTCAAGAGCCTGCCGTCGCGGCTGGGCCTGGTGCTCGATATGACGCTGCGCGACATCGAGCGCGTGCTGTATTTCGAGGCCTACGTGGTGGTCGACCCGGGTATGACGCCGCTGAAGAAGTTCAGCATCATGTCCGAGGACGACTACGACGCCAAGCGCCGCGAGTACGGTGACGAGTTCGTCGCCAAGATGGGCGCCGAAGGCATCAAAGAGCTGCTGCAGGCCATCGATTTGGACGCCGAAATCGAGAAACTGCGCAACGACCTGACCGGCTCCGAGATGAAGGTCAAGAAGAACGCCAAGCGCCTGAAGGTGCTGGAGGCGTTCAAGAAGTCGGGCATCAAGCCCGAGTGGATGATCCTGGAGGTGCTGCCGGTGTTGCCGCCGGACCTGCGCCCGCTGGTGCCGCTCGATGGCGGGCGCTTTGCGACGTCCGACCTCAACGACCTGTACCGCCGCGTCATCAACCGCAACAGCCGGCTCAAGCGCCTGCTGGAGCTCAAGGCGCCGGAGATCATCGCGCGCAACGAAAAGCGCATGCTGCAGGAAGCCGTGGACAGCCTGCTGGACAACGGCCGCCGCGGCAAGGCCATGACGGGCGCCAACAAGCGTGCCCTGAAGTCGCTGGCTGACATGATCAAGGGCAAGAGTGGCCGCTTCCGCCAGAACCTGCTGGGCAAGCGCGTCGACTACTCGGGCCGCTCGGTCATCGTGGTGGGCCCGACGCTCAAGCTGCACCAGTGCGGTTTGCCCAAGCTGATGGCACTCGAATTGTTCAAGCCGTTCATCTTCGCGCGGCTGGAGCAAATGGGCATCGCCACCACCATCAAGGCGGCCAAAAAAGAGGTCGAGGCGGGCACCCCCATCGTCTGGGACATCCTGGAAGACGTCATCAAAGAGCACCCGGTGCTGCTCAACCGTGCGCCGACGTTGCACCGCTTGGGCATCCAGGCGTTCGAGCCGGTGCTGATCGAAGGCAAGGCGATCCAGCTGCACCCGCTGGTGTGCGCGGCGTTCAACGCGGACTTCGACGGCGACCAGATGGCGGTGCACGTGCCGCTGTCGCTGGAAGCGCAGATGGAAGCGCGCGTGCTGATGCTGTCGTCCAACAACGTGCTCTTCCCTGCCAACGGCGAGCCCTCCATCGTGCCGTCGCAGGACGTGGTGCTGGGGCTGTACTACGCCACGCGCGAGCGCATCAACGGCAAGGGTGAGGGCATGGTCTTTGCCGACGTGGCCGAGGTGCAGCGCGCGTTGGACGCCGGTGTGGTGGAGCTGACCAGCCGGGTCAGCGTGCGCCTGACCGAGTGGCTCAAAAACAAGGAAACCGGCGAACTGGAGCCGGTGACCAAGCTGCGCGACACGACGGTGGGTCGTGCGCTGCTGTCGCAAATCCTGCCCAAGGGGTTGCCGTTCGAGCTCATCGACAAGCCGCTCAAGAAAAAAGAGATCTCCAAGCTCATCAATGCCTCGTTCCGCAAGTGCGGCCTGAAAGAGACGGTGGTGTTTGCCGACAAGCTGCTCCAAAACGGCTTCCGGCTGGCGACGCAAGCCGGCATCTCGATTTGCATCGATGACATGTTGGTGCCGGCCGAGAAGCAAGCCATCATCGAGCGGGCCGAGGCCGAGGTCAAGGAGATCGCGCAGCAGTACG
Organism: Tepidimonas sp. HKU77; assembly: GCF_049728535.1. Classification (NCBI taxonomy): domain Bacteria; kingdom Pseudomonadati; phylum Pseudomonadota; class Betaproteobacteria; order Burkholderiales; genus Tepidimonas; species Tepidimonas sp. HKU77. The sequence continues at coordinate 1,456,187 of NZ_CP187300.1, forward strand.
CCTCGGGCTTGGTGACGGCAGGCGAGCGCTACAACAAGGTGGTCGATATCTGGGGCAAGGCCGGCGACGAGATCTCCAAGGTGATGATGGAGCACCTCAAGAAGGAGAAGGTCGTCGACCGCCACGGCAACGTGGTCGAGCAAGAGTCGTTCAACTCGATCTATATGATGGCCGACTCGGGCGCACGGGGTTCGGCGGCGCAGATTCGCCAGCTCGCCGGCATGCGTGGCCTCATGGCCAAGCCCGATGGCAGCATCATCGAGACGCCCATCACGGCCAACTTCCGCGAGGGGTTGAACGTGTTGCAGTACTTCATCTCGACGCACGGCGCGCGTAAAGGTCTGGCCGACACGGCGCTCAAGACTGCCAACTCGGGCTACCTCACGCGCCGTCTGGTGGACGTGACGCAGGACCTGGTGGTGACCGAGGAGGACTGCGGCACTACCAACGGCACGCTCATGCGCGCCATCGTCGAGGGTGGCGAGGTCATCGAGAGCCTGCGCGAGCGCATCTTGGGCCGCACCACGGCCGAAGACATCGTCGACCCCGAGACGCAGCGCGTGCTGGTGGCGGCGGGCCAGATGCTGGACGAGGACGCGGTGGACCTGATCGAGCAGGCTGGCATCGACGAGGTACGGGTGCGCACCGTGCTGACCTGTGACACGCGCTACGGCGTGTGCGCCAAGTGCTACGGGCGTGACCTGGGCCGCGGCGGTTTGGTCAACGTGGGTGAGGCCATCGGTGTCATCGCGGCGCAGTCGATCGGCGAGCCGGGCACGCAGCTGACGATGCGCACCTTCCACATCGGGGGCGCGGCGTCGCGCGCGGCGGTGGCCTCCAGCGTGGAAGCCAAGTCCAACGGCGTGGTCGGCTTCAACCCGACCATGCGCTACGTCACCAACGCCAAGGGCGAGCAGGTGGTGATCGCGCGCTCGGGTGAAATCATCATCCACGACGACAACGGCCGCGAGCGCGAGCGCCACAAAGTGCCGTATGGCGCGACGCTGGCCGTCAAGGCCGACCAGCGCATCACGGCCGGCACCATCCTAGCCAACTGGGATCCGCTGACGCGCCCCATCATCACCGAATTCGCCGGTGTGGTGAAGTTCGAAAACGTCGAAGAAGGCCTGACCGTGGCCAAGCAGGTCGATGAGGTCACAGGCTTGTCGACGCTGGTGGTCATCGACCCGAAGCGGCGCGGGGCCACCAAGGTCGTGCGGCCGCAGGTCAAGCTCATCGACGCCGAGGGCAAGGAGGTCAAGATCCCGGGCACCGACCACGCGGTGACGGTGACCTTCCCCGTGGGCGCGCTGATCCAGGTGCGCGACGGCCAGAGCATCCACCCCGGCGAGGTGCTGGCGCGCATCCCGGTCGAAGGGCAGAAGACGCGCGACATCACCGGCGGTCTGCCGCGCGTGGCCGAGCTGTTCGAGGCGCGCTCGCCGAAGGACAAGGGGATCCTCGCCGAGATCACCGGCACGGTGTCGTTCGGCAAGGAGACCAAGGGCAAGGTGCGCCTGCAGATCACCGACCCGGATGGCAAGGTCTGGGAGGAGCTGGTGCCCAAGGAAAAGAGCATCCTCGTGCACGAAGGCCAGGTGGTCAACAAGGGCGAGCTCATCGTCGACGGCCCGGCCGACCCGCAGGACATCCTGCGCCTGCTGGGCATCGAGGAGCTGTCGCGCTACATCGTCGATGAGGTGCAGGACGTCTACCGCCTGCAGGGCGTGAAGATCAACGACAAGCACATCGAAGTGATCGTGCGGCAGATGCTGCGCCGCGTCGAGGTGGACAACCCCGGCGACAGCCACTACATCGCCGGCGAGCAGGTCGAGCGCTCCGAGATCCTCAACACCAACGACGCACTGCGCGCCGAGGGCAAGACGCCGGCGACCTTCCGCAACCTGCTGCTGGGCATCACCAAGGCCTCGCTGTCGACCGACTCGTTCATCTCGGCCGCATCGTTCCAGGAGACGACGCGCGTGCTCACCGAAGCCGCCATCATGGGCAAGAAGGACGAGCTGCGCGGCCTGAAGGAGAACGTCATCGTCGGCCGCCTGATCCCGGCCGGCACCGGCATGGCGTTCCACGAGGCGCGCCGCGCCAAGGAGCGCATGGACGAGGAAGAGCGCCGCGCCATCGCCGAGGCGGACGCGCTGTCCGCGTCGCCGCTGGATGCGGATGCCGCCACCGAGTAAGGCTGGGCGGGCCGTGCGGTCGGCCCAGTCAGTGGTGCCGACATCGGTCCCTTTGTCGGCCCAGTTGGCCGTGGTGGCGCGCGCGATCGCCGCGGTGCGGCAGGGGCGCTCGCTCGCGGCCGTTTTGCCTCAGGTGCCTGCACCCCTGCGGCCAGGGGTGCAGGCGCTGGTGTTTGGGGCGTTGCGCCGCGGGGGCGAAACACAGGTGCTGCTGGGCTTGCTGGCCAAGCGGGCGCCACCCGCGCCGGTGGCTGGGTTGTTGGAGGCGGCGCTGGCCCTGCTTGTCGATGGGACAGGGTACGCCCCGCACACGGTGGTCGATCAAGCCGTGCGCGCCCTGACGCCGCTGCGCCAGCCGGCGTTGGCGGGCTTCGTCAACGCTTGCCTGCGTCGCTTCTTGCGCGAGCGTGAGGCGTTGCTCGCGCAAGCCCGTGCCACCCCGCTGGGTCGATGGAATCACCCCCCATGGTGGGTCGAGCGGCTGCAGCGGGACCACCCGCAGCGCTGGCGCGCCATCTTGGAGGCGGACGATCAGCCCGCGCCGATGGTGCTGCGTGTCAACCGGCGGCACGGCAGCCGCGACGCCTACCTCGCCCAGCTGGCGGCCCTGGACTGGGCGGCCGAGCCGATAGGCGAGGACGGCTTGGTTTTGGCCGAAGCCGTGCCGGTGGAGCGGCTACCCGGTTGGGCCGAAGGTGCCGTGTCGGTGCAGGACGGGGCCGCGCAGCTCGCCGCCCCACTGCTGTTGGGGGCGGGGTTGCCCGCGGGGGCGCGGGTCCTGGACGCTTGCGCTGCCCCCGGCGGCAAGAGCGCGCACCTGCTGGAGCGGGCCGACATCGAGCTGTGGGCGCTGGATGCCGATGCGGCGCGCATCGAGCGCGTCCGCGAAACGCTCGAACGGCTGCGCTTGCCCGCGGCAGGCTCGACCGTGACGGTGCGCGCGGCCGACGCGGGCAGCGTCGCCGACTGGTGGGATGGGCGGCCGTTCGATGCGATTTTGTTGGATGCGCCGTGCAGTGCCTCGGGCATCGTGCGCCGCCACCCGGATGTGCGCTGGCTGCGCCAGCCCGACGACGTCGATCGGCTCGCGGCGCAGCAGCGCCGGTTGCTGGACGCGCTGTGGCCGCTCTTGGCGCGTGGCGGGCGGCTGTTGTATGCCACCTGTTCGGTCTTTCGGGCCGAGGGCGCCGACGTGGCGGCCGACTTTGCCGCGCGCCATGCCGATGCGCGTGCACTGCCCGCACCAGGGCATCTCTTGCCGGGCCGCGTGGTGGCCGATGCGGCCGATGCAACGCCGGGCTTCGTATTCGGCCCTGCCATGGGCGACAATGCGCGCCGTGGCATGGACGGATTTTTCTACGCCTTGTGGGCCAAAGCCTGAGCCGCGTGGCGCACAAGCGCCCGCGCTGTACCGCCGCGCACTGCTGCGCGCAGCCGGGGGGCTGGTCGTGGCCAGTCTGGCGGCCTTGCCTGTCGTGGCGACATCGGCCCAGCGCGACGGCGCAGTCTGGCAGCTCGAGCGCGGTGCCGATGGCCTGTATTTGGACGCGCGCATCCCGCTGGAATTGCCCATAACCTTGCTCGATGCGCTGCAACGCGGGGTGCCGCTGCACTTTGTCTGGCGCGCCGAGCTGCGCCGTCCACGCTGGTACTGGACCGACCGCCACCTGGCGCGGGCGGTGCGCACGGTCCGCCTGGTCTTTCAGCCGCTGACCCAGCGCTGGCGCCTGAGCGTGCAAGAGAGTGACGCACCCGAAGGGGACACCGCCGCTCTCACGGCGCTGCACCGCAACCTGGACAGCCTGGACGAGGCGCTAGCGCTCGTGCGCCGCGTGCAGCGCTGGCGTGTCGCACCGTCCGAAGGGCTCAAAGGCGACGAACGGTTGGAGGTGGAATTTCGCCTCGATGTCCGCCAACTGCCGCGGCCCTTGCAGATCCTGCCCGGCGGGTCTGTCGAAGCACCCGTCTGGCGCACCGTGCTGGCCGTGCCGGCACCGGGTGACGTCGAATCTGCCGAGACGTCGGAGGCGCGCCCATGAGCGAGGCGCGCCAGCGCGACCTCCAGCGCGCGCGCCATCTGCGCTGGTTTTTGGCGCTGGCGCTGGTATTTATCCTGGGCGTGGGCCTGGTGTTGTTTTACCTGCTGACGCTGGCCACCGACCACCGCGCCGTCCGGCCCCAGACGTACACGCATTTGCTGGTGCTCAACCTGGGGGTGGCCGCCGTGTTGGCGGGCGTGCTCGTCTGGCTGGCACTGCGCCTGCTGATACGCTTGCGCCGACGGCGCTTTGGCAGCGTGCTGCTGCTCAAACTCGCGGCCATCTTTGGCTTGGTCGGCGTGGTGCCGGGTGCACTGATCTACCTGGTGTCGTACCAGTTCGTCAACCGGGCCATCGAAACCTGGTTCGATGCCCGGGTAGAGACGGCCTTGCGCGCCGGTCTCGAACTCGGGCGCACCGCGCTCGATACCGTGAGTGCCGACTGGGCGGCCAAGACGCGCACGCTGGCGGGCGCAATCGCCAACAGCTCTGACGGCGCCGCTGGTGTGATGCTCGAGGGGTGGCGCGAGCAACTGGGCGCCACCGACGTGGTGCTGTGGAACACCCAAGGGCGCGCGGTGGCCAGCGCGGGTGCGTCGCGCTTTCGGCTGGCGCCGGAGCGCCCATCGTCGACGCTGATGCGCCGGGCCCGCGCCGAGCGGGTGGTCACCTGGATCGAGGGCCTGGAGGAGCTGGAGAGCCTGCGCGACCCGCGCGAGGTGTTGGGGTTGCCGGCCGAGGCACTGCCGCGCGTGCGTGTGTTGGCCTATGTGCCCACTGGCAGCCTCTCGTTCGGTGTGGAGTCTCGGTACCTGGACGTGACCGCACCCATGCCGGCGGCATTGGTGGCCAACGCGCTGGCGGTACAGGCGGCCAACCGCGAATATCAGGAACGCGCGCTGGTGCGCGACGGTCTGCGCAGCATGTACCTGGGCACACTCACGCTGGCGCTGTTTCTGTCGGTTTTTGGTGCCGTGTTGCTGGCCGTGCTGCTGGGTAACCAGCTCGTGCGGCCGCTGCTGCTGCTGGCCGAGGGGATGCGTGACGTCGCCCGCGGCGACTTGGGGCCCAAGGTGGCCTTGCCCGCTCGCGACGAACTCGCGGGCTTGACACGTACCTTTGCCCACATGACGCAGGAGCTGGCCGACGCGCGCCAGGCGGTGCAATCGTCCATGCAACAAGTCGATGCGGCGCGCGCCAGCCTGCAAACGCTGCTGGACAACCTCACGGCGGGGGTCATCGTCATGGCGCCCGACGGTCGGCTGCGCAGCGCCAACCCCGGTGCGGCGCGCATCCTGCGCGTACCACTGGACGACTACCTGGGCCTGCCGCTGGACGCTGTGCCAGGGCTGCAGCCTTTCGGTGCCTGGGTACGGACGCAGTTCGCCCGTTTCGTCGCCGACGGTGAACCGACAGGCGAGGGCGCGCATTGGCAGCAACCCTACGAGCTGCAGCCCGATACTGACACACCCGCTGGGGGCGCGGTTCGCACCTTGGTCGTGCGCGGCGCCTTGCTGCCCGGTGGCGACTACCTGCTCGTGCTCGACGACGTCAGCGACCTCATCTCGGCGCAGCGGGCCCAGGCGTGGGGCGAGGTCGCGCGGCGCCTGGCGCACGAAATCAAAAATCCCCTCACACCGATTCAGCTGTCGGCCGAGAGACTCGCCCTCAAGCTCGAACCCCGACTGCAGGGCACCGACTTGGCCATGCTGCACAAGTCGGTCAAGACGATCGTCGATCAAGTCGAGGCGATGAAGCGGCTGGTCAACGAATTCCGCGACTACGCTCGGCTGCCCGCGGCCCAGCTCGCCCCTGTGGACCTCAACGCCTTGTTGCAGGACATCGTCACCCTGTACGAGTCGTCTGCCGTGCCGGTGCGGCTGGATCTCGATCCTGACTGCCCGCCGGTGCTGGCCGATGCCCAACAGGTGCGACAGGTGGTGCACAACCTGGTGCAAAACGCGCAGGACGCGAGCGCCACGGCTGCCAGTCAGGGAGTGATCACGCTACGCACGCGGCGCTCCGGCAGCGGCACATGGGTGCGGCTGTCGGTCATCGACGACGGGCCAGGATTTGCACAGACGATCCTGCAGCGCGCCTTCGAGCCCTACGTCACCACCAAGGCCAAGGGCACGGGTCTGGGGTTGGCGGTGGTGAAAAAGATCATGGACGAGCACGGTGGCCGGGTCGAACTGGTCAACCGGCGCGAGGGCGACACTATCGTCGGCGCGGAAGTGTCGCTATCATTCAGGGTTGCAAATACGCAACACTGGCAACAGGGGGCTCCCATCCAGGGGTGAGTGCAGACGATGGCAAACATTCTGGTCGTCGACGACGAGCTGGGTATCCGTGAACTGCTGTCCGAGATCCTGAACGACGAGGGACACACCGTCGAGTTGGCCGAAAACGCTGCGCAGGCGCGACAGTTTCGCCAGCGTGCCTGCCCCGACCTGGTGTTGCTAGATATCTGGATGCCCGACACCGACGGCGTCACCTTGCTCAAGGAGTGGGCGGCGTCTGGGTTGTTGACGATGCCCGTCATCATGATGAGCGGCCATGCCACGATCGATACTGCGGTCGAGGCCACCCGCATCGGGGCCATGGCCTTCCTCGAGAAACCCATCACACTGCAAAAGCTGCTGCAGGCGGTCGACAAAGGGTTGACCCGCGGTGCCATGGGCGGGCCCGCGCGCTCACAACCGGGCAACGGGGGCATCTCGCCGGTGCCGCCGGCGAACGGTGCCCCGGTACGCGCTGCCTTGGCCGCCGGTGGCAGCCCGAGTGCGGTGGGTGACGGGGGGGTGCGGCTGGTCGATCGCCCAGCAGGTGCGGCCGACGAAGGAGACACCCTAAACGGGATGGTACCGAAGGCTTGTGGGGTGGCGGTTCCCGTGGCAGGACTGGGCTGGCAGACGCTGGACCTGGATGCCCCCCTACGCGAAGCACGCGACGCCTTCGAGAAGGCGTACTTCGAGTTCCATCTGGCCAAGGAAAACGGCTCCATGACCCGTGTGGCCGAAAAAAGCGGGCTGGAGCGCACGCACCTGTACCGCAAACTCAAACAGCTGGGCGTCGACCTGTCGCGTGCCAAACGTTGCGCAGCCTGAAGTCGCGTCCCTGCTTGTGTTACAATGAGCACTTAGACGGCCCGGTAGCTCAGTTGGTAGAGCAGCGGACTGAAAATCCGCGTGTCGGTGGTTCGATTCCGCCCCAGGCCACCACCATTCAGCGCCCAACCCTCTCCGGTTGGGCCTTTTCGTGTGCGCCCGGCACGGGCGCACTCTTGTGGGTGAAAGTCCCACCGTAAGTTGATCACAGCGAACGAAGCGAAGCGCAACTGCATGAGGGCGACCGAGTGTGGGGAGGAAGCGTGGAGCGAAACTGCGAGCCGATGGACAAGAACCGGATAGAAGGCGCTGCCGAGCAGGGCGAGCGGGCATGAATCCGCGAAGCTCTCGTGATCAAGGCGAAGCGGCGTAAATCCGGCGGTTGTGCAGTGAAGGAGTGCGTTCTTACCCGGGGAGATCTCGCCTTATGCCTGAAAGGGCGACGTGGTGACACGGAGCGAGAAGTCAGCAGAGGCCATAGTAGCTGCCAGTCGTGGGCGAAGGGCCGAACGAGAAGGAGTGCTTGAGACCATGTCGATGCTGGAAGCAAGGCGTCAGAAGTCTGCGCAAGCAGAGCGGGCGGGGGTAGCGCACGGTGAAGCCGGGCGGGAACCTGTCAGCGACGAAGCGGCCGGCCCGCGACGGGACACCGAGAGCACAGGGCCGGGACTGCTGCAAGCGGTTCTGGCGAGAGAGAACCTGCGGCGAGCATGGAAGAGAGTCAAAGCCAACAAAGGCGCAGCCGGCGTGGATGGGCTGGACATTGACCAGACCGCCCGCCATCTGGTGACGGCGTGGCCATTGATTCGGGAACAACTGCTGCAGGGGAGGTACCGGCCCAGTCCGGTACGACGGGTAACGATCCCGAAGCCGGACGGTGGCGAGCGCGAGCTCGGCATTCCGACGGTCACGGATCGGCTGATCCAGCAAGCACTGCTGCAAGTGCTGCAACCGCTACTTGACCCGACATTCAGCGAGTACAGCTACGGCTTCCGGCCGGGCCGACGAGCCCACGACGCGATACTGGCGGCGCAGGGCTACATCCAGTCCGGACGGAAGATCGTGGTTGATGTCGATCTGGAGAAATTCTTTGATCGAGTCAATCACGACATCCTCATCGACCGCCTACGCAAACGCATCGACGATGCTGGAATCATTCGGCTGATACGGGCGTACCTGAACAGCGGCATCATGAGCGATGGCGTAGTGTTTGAGCGGTATCAAGGCACGCCGCAAGGTGGGCCGCTGTCGCCGCTGCTGGCGAATGTGATGCTGGACGAAGTGGATAAGGTACTGGAGAAGCACGGCCACTGCTTTGCGCGCTATGCCGACGACTGCAACGTCTATGTCCGTAGTCGGAAAGCTGGCGAACGGGTCATGGCGCTGCTGCGCAAGTGTTACGGCAAGCTGAGGCTCAAGGTCAATGAAGCCAAGAGTGCGGTGGCCAGCGTCAAGGGAAGGAAGTTCTTGGGCTACAGCTTCTGGTTTGGCAAGGAGGGCGTCAAGCGCAGGGTGGCCGACAAGCCGATGGCGACGTTCAAGCAGCGGGTGAGGCAACTGACCCGGCGCTCAGGCGGACGCAGCATGGCGGAGGTCATTGAGCGACTGAAACCTTATCTGTTGGGATGGAAAGCCTACTTTGGGCTGGCGCAAACACCGGGCGTCTGGCGATCGCTGGACGAATGGCTGCGCCACCGACTACGGGCGATCCACCTCAAGCACTGGAAGCGGGGTAGCACGATCTACCGGGAACTGCTCAACCTAGGCGCGTCCGAACACGTGGCAAAGCGGGTGGCAGGCAATTCCCGCTGCTGGTGGCGGAATAGCGCGGGCGAGCTCAACCGGGTGCTGACCATTGCCTACTTCGACAAACTTGGCGTTCCCCGTCTCTCATGACCTCAACTTCTCGAACCGCCCGGTGCGGACCCGCATGCCGGGTGGTGTGGGAGGGGCCCGGTCAGGTATCCTGACCGCCCCTATCCCGATTGCGCGCTCCCGCGTGTTCGCGGGGACTCCTGCGGATTCCTGCGGACTTCCTTCCTCCGGTCGTCTCGCCCATCTCGGCCCCATTTCGCTCTCTCCTGGCCATTCTTCTCTCCAGCCTCGCTCGCCGGCTAAGGGCCGAAGTCCGCAGAGGCTGCAACGTGGACCTATACAGATCAATGGGTTACGTGCTGACGAATCAAACGGTTGGATTGCGGCATCGGCAGGCAAAGGAAACCATGGCCGTTGTGTTTTGTCGGTAGTTCTTGACAACTACCGACGTTTCGCAACATTATGACGACATGGACAGTTCGCACCAGAGCATTCTGGATCTTGCCGCCCAGCGCGGCCTTATTCGCCCACGCGATCTCAATGAGCGTGGGCTGCCCACGATCGCCCTCACGCGGCTGGTGCGGCAAGGGCTGCTCCAGCGCGTGGGACGGGGCCTGTACGCAATTCCGGACCGGGCCGTCTCGGAACACGGCGCACTCTCCGAGGTGGCACGCAAGCACCCGCAAGCCATCGTCTGCCTGCTGTCGGCACTGCGCCTACATGAACTCACCACACAGTCGCCGTTCGAGGTCTGGCTGGCAATTCCCAACAAGGCACGCGCGCCAAAGATGGACTATCCCCCGCTGCGCATCGTGCGCTTCTCTGGCGCCGCGCTGACGGAGGGGGTCGAGGAGCACCTCATCGATGGTGTGCCGGTGCGCGTGACCAACGTCGCCCGGACCGTGGCTGACTGCTTCAAGTTCCGCAACAAGATCGGCCTCGATGTCGCGCTGGAGGCGCTACAGGAGTCCTGGCGTGCCAAGCGCGTCAGCATGGATGAACTTTGGCGTTTTGCTGCGCTGTGCCGTGTGGCCAATGTGATGCGCCCCTACATGGAAAGCCTGTCATGAACCAGCGCAACATGGCCGCCTCGGTGCGCGCCCGCCTGCTCAACCGCGCCCGCGAGACCCGGCAAGACTTCAATCTGATCTTGACCCGCTATGCGCTTGAGCGCCTGCTTTACCGGCTCAGCATCTCCCCCCACGCCGACCAGTTCCTGCTGAAAGGTGCGCTGCTGTTCGACTTGTGGTTCGACATCCCGCATCGTCCGACACGCGACGCCGATCTGCTGGGCTTCGGCTCGGCCGAGATCCCGCATGTCGAGGCGGCGTTTCGGGACATCTGTACGGTGGAACTGGACGACGGCATACGCTTCCAGCCTGACTCGGTACACGCGGAGGAGATCCGCAAGGAAGCCAACTACTCCGGTGTCCGGGTCACGCTGATCGGCCTGTTGGACGGTGCCCGATGCCACGTGCAGGTCGACGTGGGTTTCGGCGACGCCGTGACGCCCGGCCCCGAGGCCGTCGACTACCCGGTAATGCTGCCGGACATGCCAGCCCCGAAGCTGCGCGCCTACCCCCGCTACACGGTTGTCGCCGAGAAGCTGGAGGCACTGGTGTCGCTCGGCATCGCCAACAGCCGCATGAAGGATTACTTCGATCTCTGGATCTTGTCGCGCTACACCGACTTCGACGGCGCGCTCCTGTGCAAGGCGATCCACGCCACCTTCGAGCGCCGCAGGACACCGCTGCCGGATGGCGTCCCTTTCGGATTGAGCGACGAATTCGCGCAGGATCGGCAGAAGCAGACTCAGTGGCAAGCATTCTTGAGGAAGAATGCCTTCCCCGGCGGCCACCCAAAGTGCTCCACTTATGGCCACCCAAATTGCTCCACCTGACCAGTGGTGACCTGATGCATTGAGCTTGGCATGTTGGTCGCCCGCTGGCCGACAGGCAGGACGTTACTTTCACCCCCTCACCAACGAGGGGACCACCGGAGTGAACGTCTTGAAGCCACACTTGCAAACCACCATATGGACGCTGCTGGAGGCCAACGCCAGCCAGCGAGAGATCGAGCGGGTCACAGGTATCTCCCGTCACACCATCCGCGCCTACCGGCAACGCTTTGCGGCCGAACGGGCAAACTGCCCCGGGGTGGCCACCGGCTCTGAGGCGGTGGCCAGTCAAACTGCCCCACCCCGGCCACCGGCTCCTGCTGTTGCCCCTGCGCCACTGGCTTCCTCCCTGTGCGAACCCCACCGTGAGTTCATCCAGGCGCAGTTGCGTCTCAAGCGCAACGCCATGGCCATCTTCCAGGACCTGGTCGACCAGCACGGCTTTGCCGGCCAGTACAACTCCGTCAAACGCTTCGTGGCCCGACTGCGCCAGAAGGAGCCCGAGCAGTTCGACCGCCTGAGCTTCCTGCCCGGCGAGGAGATGCAGGTCGACTACGGCGAAGGCGCTCCCACCCGGGTGCCGGGTTCTGATCGGTACCGCAAACCCCGCCTGTTCGTGGCCACGCTGCGCTACTCGCGGGCAAGCTTTCGCTGCGTGGTCTGGAAGTCCAGCCACCAGATCTGGGCCGAGCTGCACGAGCGGGCCTTTCGCTTCTTTGGTGGTTGCCCCCAGTACGTGGTGCTGGACAACCTCAAGGAAGGCGTCATCACGCCCGACCTGTACGAACCCGAACTCAACAAGGTCTACGCTGCCACCCTGGCGCACTACCATGTGGTGGCCGACCCAGCCCGGGTACGCGACCCCAACCGCAAGGGCACGGTCGAGCACGCTATCGGCCACACCCAGGCCACGGCCTTGAAGGGCCGGCGCTTCGAGTCCATCGAGGCCCACAACGAGTTCCTGGCGCACTGGGAGAAGAACTGGGCGGCCAAGCGCATCCACGGCACCGAGCGGCGCCAGGTGCAGGCCATGTTCGAGGAAGAACGCGCCTACCTCAAGGCGCTGCCGCTGTTGGGCATGCAGTATTTCAGCGAGGTCGAGCGCACGGTGTGCGATGACAGTTGCGTGCGCGTCGCGCACAGCAGCTACGCCGCGCGCCCGGCGGCCATCGGATCGAAGGTGCTGGTGCGCATCTACGCCCAGCGCATCGAGATCCGTGAGGCCAGCACGGGCGATCTGCTGCGCACCCACCCCAAGGCCGAGCGTCCTGGCTCTGTCGTGCTGCCCCAGGACGAGCGGGTGTTCAACCCCTCGCGCGAGACCCGCTACATCCTGCGCCAGGCCAGCGAGATCGGCGAACATGCGGCCCGTCTGTGTGAGCTGCTCTTTGCCATCGAGGGGCGGGTCGGGCAGCGCAAGCTCTGGGGCATCGTGGCTCTGGTGCGGCGCTACCCGGCCCACTGCGTCAACGCCGCCTGTGCCCAGGCCCTGGAGCAGGGCATCTACAGCTACAAGCGCGTGCTGGCTTTGAGCGAGGGTCTTTTTGCCCAGGCGCTCGCCGCCATTGAAGCCCATGCCAGCGGTGACAACGGCGCGGTGCTCACCACCCCAGAGCTGACCCAGCAGCACGGGCTCATCCGCGATGTCGATGAGTACGGTGATCTCTTCGCGCACGCCGCAGCCACGGCCACGGCAACCGTATCCAGTACCACCGCTGCCACCACCACCGCACCGGGGAGCCTGGCATGAACCTGGCCGAGATCGAACGCGCGCTGCGCGAATTGCGCCTCTCGGGCATTGCCGAGACCCTGTCGACCCGCGTGATGCAGGCCCAGGCCAGCCAGGAGCCGTTCCTGGAGACCTTCGCCGCCATGCTGCAAGACGAGCTGGACCGGCGCCGAACGCGCCTGATGGAGCGCCGCTACAAGCGCTCGGGGCTGGATGAGAAGGTCACGCTGGCCGACTTTGACTGGCGCTTCAACCCCAAGCTGCCCAGATCGGCCTGCTTTGAGCTGCACACGCTCAAGTTCATCGCAGAGGGCGCCAATGCACTGATCGTGGGCAAGCCCGGCACGGGCAAGAGCCACTTGGCCAAGGCGGTGGCCTACCAGGCCACGCTGGCCGGTCACGATGTGCGCTATCTGGAGGCGGACACCGAGTTTGGCCGCTACGCGCTGGGCAATGCCACCGAGCGGGGCTCACTGCTCAGGAACCTCTGCACTACCCCGCCCACTCGTTCGTGGCGACGAGTTCAGGGTCAATATCGTTTCGTAGGATGGGATCGAAACAGATGCTGAACGGTTCTTGGGCTCCAGCAAGCCCCTTCGTGGGCCCTCTGCAGCCTCATCCGGCCCCAGTGAGCCCACTGCGGGCGCACTTATCCCGTCGCAGCCAGCAAGGCTTTGCGCGCCAGCCACAGATTGACCAGCGCAAACAGGACGTTGAGCTGCGCGCCGTTCTTGGCCAAGCCTCGATAGGGCGTCTTGCGGTAGCCAAACTGGCATTTGAGTACCCGAAACGGATGCTCACCCTTGGCACGAATGCGCGCCTTGGTGCGTTCCAAGGCATCCATCACCTGGCCAAGAAAAGTGCGCTTGTCCAATGCCCGGCGCTTGCCCGGCCGCATGGCCACGTGCCAAGCGACTTGCTTGCCCTGGTTTTCCGCTCGCTTGTCCACTCCCTGATAGCCCGCATCGGCAAAGACGTCGGTCTCTTGCCCGTGCAAGAGCCGATGCGCCTGCGTCACATCCGAGACGTTGGCAGCGGTGGCCACCACCGTGTGTACCAGCCCTGTCTCGGCGTCGACCCCAACGTGCGCTTTCATGCCGAAGTACCACTGGTTGCCCTTCTTCGTCTGGTGCATCTCAGGGTCGCGCTCACGGCGGGCGTTCTTGGTCGAGCTGGGAGCAGCAATGAGCGTGGCATCCACGATGGTGCCGCTCTTGAGCATGAGGCCACGCTCGGTCAGGATGCGATTGACCGTCTCGAGGATACGCTGGCTCAGGCCGTGTTGCTCCAGCAGGTGGCGAAAGCGCAGGATGGTGCTCTCATCCGGCACGACATCCACCCCCAGGTCCAGACCAACAAAGCTCGCCAGCAGCGGCGTGTCGTACAAGGCTTCCTCCACCGCCGGGTCCGACAGACCAAACCACTGCTGCAAAAAATGAATCCTCAGCAGCTTCTCTACCGCAAAGGGTGGCCGCCCACCCTTGGGACCCGCCTTCGGCGCATACGGCTCGATGAGTGCGACCAACTCTGCCCACGGCACCACACGGTCCATCTGCTCCAAAAACGCACGCTTGCGGGTGCGCTTGGTGCGCAGCTCAAAGCCCGTATACATCGTCGCCTCCAGACTCATCTGCTTCATGTCGCTATTGTCCCATCCCGGCAGTCTGGCAGGAAGGTTTTGCAGACCTTCCATAGTGGAGTTGCAACCGTCCGGCGGCAAGCGCGGTTTCCAGGCGATGGACGATTTCCAGCTTCCTCGCCAAATCCGTACCCATCTCCGAACGGTAGAAGCGATAGCCCCCGCCGCTGGCCTTGGCCCGGTACATGGCGATGTCGGCGTGTTTGAGCAGCTCCTCGGCCGAGCGTCCATCTTCTGGATAGAAAGCAATGCCGATACTTGCCTTGAGCGCAAAAAACCGTCCATTGATTGCGAGAGGTTCGGCGAGCGCTTTTTGGATACGTTCGGCGATGAGGGCCGCGGCCGACTGGTTGGCCCCCATTGCAATCACGACGAACTCGTCGCCTGCCAGGCGCGCCAGGGTTTCCTCCTCTCGCAATGCGGCCTGAAACCGCCGGGCGATCTCGATGAGCGCCCGGTCGCCGATGGCGTGCCCCTGGGTGTCGTTGATCTCCTTGAAGCGGTCGAGATCCAAAAACAGAAGCGCCACCCGCTGTCCGTGGCGCTGGGCGCTCGCCAGCGCTTGCTTGAGCCGATCCAGGAACAACGCCCGGTTGGGCAGGCCCTGCAACGTGGTGGTGCGGGAGGACACGCCGGGGCTGAGCACCGTCGCGTTCATCGATCCGCAAACCATGGTCGCGTTGAGCGGCAACCCACAGGTGCGCGAGGTGGCCGATGACGCCGCGGCGCGGCTGGCTCGCGTGCGCGAACGCCTGGCGGCGGGATGAGGAACGCGGACCGGCGTCAGCGGCTCAGCACCCACTTCGCCAGCGTATCCAGCTCGGCCGGCGTCAGTCCCGGGTACGGCGGCATCGGCACCGTGCCCCACTTGCCGGCGCCGCCCGCGCGGATGTTGGCGGCCACCTGCTGCAGCGCATCGGCCTTGCCGGCGTATTTCGCCGCGACCTCCTTGAACGCAGGGCCCACGACCTTCTGCTCGACGGCGTGACAAGCGGTGCAATTGTTGGCCTTCAGCAGCGCTTCGGGCTGCAGCGACGCAGCGGTAGTGGGGGTTGCCGGTGCAGCGGTCTTCGGGGGCGGCGCGGCGGCCACCATGGCGGGTGCCGGTGTGGCAGCGGTGGTCTGCTCGGCGCCGTAGGTCTTGACGAGGTAGTCGACCATTGCCGGAATGTCCTCGTCGGAGAAGGGCGCACCGAACGGGTGTTTCATCTTCTTCACCGTGGCTTCCCAGTAGCTGCGCGGGGAGGTGGACGGCTGGTACTGCACATATTGCGCCGAATGACAGGTCATGCAGTTCTGCTGCACCAGCCGGTAGCCCGGCAGCTCGCTGGGCTTGTATGCGGCCGTCTCAGCGGGCAGCGTGATGTCCAGCGCGAAAGCGGCAGGCAGCGCGGCCGTCGCCGATATGATCCCCACGAGAACGCGCAGGCAGTAACGTTGTTTTGTGCTCATGCCTGTTCTCCTCATGCCGCGACGACGCGCGTGGTCTCGACGACGTTGCGCATGTAGCCGGCCGGGTTCCACAACGCGGACAGCGGCTGGCTTTGACCGATGCGGTTGACCGCGCGCACCTTCAGTTCATGAGCGCCTCGCTTGCTCGGCTTGAAGGCCACACTCCACTCGCGGAAGGAATACTTGCCCAAATCCTTGCCGAGCCGGGCTTCCGTCCAGGTGTGTCCACCATCGGCGGAGAAGGCGACTTCGGTGATGCCGAAGCCGCCGTCGAAGGCAATGCCGCGCACCACCGTCTCGCGCCCAACGCGCACCTTGTCGCCGTCGCGCAGGCTGGTGATGAACGAGCGCACGTTGAACCGGTTGATAGGCACGGTCTTGGCTGGCGCCTTGCCCGGCTCCACGCAGGCGCAGGCGTTGTCGGGAATGCGGTAGGCCGTACTCATCCAGAACCCGTCGAACGCCTTGTCCAGCACTTGAATGTCGGACAGGTGCTTGACCCAGTAGGTGCCGTAATGGCCGGGAACGATCAGCCGGACCGGATAGCCGTTGAGCATCGGCAGGTCCTCGCCATTCATCGCCCAGGCCAGCATCACCTCGCCGTCGAGCGCGTGGTCGACCGCGAGCGCCTTGACGAAGTCCGGGCTCTCGCCTTGCAGCGGCGGATGGTCCAGGCCATTGAAGCTCACCTGCACGGCACCGGCCTGCACGCCGGCCTTCTCCAACACTTTCTTCAGCGGCACCCCTGTCCAGCGTGCGTTGCCCATCGCGCCATTGGACAGCTGGCCGCCGTTGGCGCGCGGCGTGAAATGCCCGCGGCTGTTGCCGGAGCACTGGTTGACCGCCACCAGCTCCACCGGGTCGGCCAGACGCTTCAGGTCGTCCAGCGACAGCTCCAGCGGCGTGTTGACCTTGCCGCCCACGCGCAGCCGATAGCTTTGCGGATCGATCGAGGTGGGAATGCCGCTCCAGTGGTAGCGCACGAAGAACGCGTCGTTGGGCGTGATGACGCCTTCGTTGAAGACCGAAAACGGCGTCTCCAGCTGCGGCGGCCGGCTGGTCAGCAGGATCAGCGGGCGCTTCTGCGGAAAGGCCACCAACTCGCGCTCGCCATTGTCGAACGGCAACACGACGCGACCCGCAGTCGCCGCAAGCGCCTCGGCGGTCGGACCCATCAGGCCGGCACCGGCGCCGATGGCGCCCAAGGTCTTCAGCACACGGCGGCGCGCAGGCCAGGGGGGGGTGTCGTCACGCTCCATGTTTGTCTCCTTCTTCGAGTAGATGGGAAACCGCGCCCTATCGGGCGCTCACCAGAACTGCATTCGACGCCTGCGCCGCCGCATCACCTTCGACCACGAGAATCTGCGCGACGGAAGGCGTTTTCGACGACATGGTGGTCACCGCGTCTCGCAGCGGGCCGATCACCGTGCCGTTGGCCGCCCCGGCGGGGTTGGTCTTGAAACTCGCGATCGGCGAACGCTGGCTGCTCACATACACGTTGTACACCGTTTCCGGCTTGAGCTTGAAGAGGAAGACTTCCAGAGCGTCCACCAGCCCCAGGTTGCGCGCCACGACGAAGCCGCGGGCCTCTCCCTGCGTGGCTTTGAGCGTAATGTTGACTGGCTCGTCGTTGACGCGGGGCACGAGGTGGGCTGTGCCCGTGCCGCTGGGCACGGCGTTCGACACATAGACCAGCGCCTGCGGGGCCTGCCCCACGGGTACGCGAGCGATCACCCGGTCGGTGGCGGTGTCGATCACGTCCACCGCGTCACCGTTTTCCAGCCCCACGTACATGCGCGTGCCATCGTCGGATGGCCAGATGCCGTGCGGTAGCGCGCCCACCGGGATGGTGGCCAGCAGCTTGGGCGTGGCGTCGGTGGTGTAGACCTTCACCACGTTCTCGCCGCCGATGGTCACGTAGGCCAGCGTGCCGCGTGCGGTCTTGGCGAACCCGAGGTGGTTGGTGATGAATCCGGTCTCGATCACGCCCTTGACCTGAAGCGTATCGGTGTCGATGCGGGTCACCTTGCCCACGTCCTTGTGCGTCATCCACACTTCCTTGAAGTCCGGGGTTAACTGCAGGAAGGGCGAGAACGGGCTGACCACCGGGATGCGCTTGATCACCTTGCGCGTGGGCACGTCGATCACGTCCACCTCCGGCGTGAAGCTGTGCACCACGAAGGCGATGTTCTTCTGCGGATGGAACAGCACCATGCCCGGCCCGGGCGCGGTTTCGATGCGGCCGACTTCCTTGAAGGTCGCGGCATCGATCACGGACACGTAGTTCTCGCCGCGCACGACCGCCCACACGTGCTTGCCGTCCGGCGTGAAGAAGGCTTCGTGCGGCGAGCGGCCGATGTAGGCGATGCCTTTGACCTGGTTGGTGGCGGTGTCGATGAAGGCCACCGAGTTGGAGCCGTTGGAGATCGCGATCAGCGTCTTGTGGTCGGGCGAGAACCCCAGGCCGTGGACGTTGAGCTCACCCTTGTACAGCGGCGACAGCACGTCCGGCCGCACGTTGCCGAGGCGAATCTGACCCAGCAGCGTGTTGGACGAAGGATCGATCACCGACACCGTGTTGGTGTTCTGATCGGCGGTGTAGACGCGATCAGCGGGGGCCGGCGCGGCCAGCGCGATGCCGCTGCACATCACCAGTTGCAGGGCGAGGAAGAGTCGTTTCATCATCGGGTTCCTTGTGTCGTTTCGGTTGAGTGGGATGGGTGCGCCGCTGCGGCCTTGGCGGCGGCATCGTCGGCATGCCGTGCAAGCCAGGCCTGCATCAGTCGAATCTCGTTGCGCTGCTCGACAATGATGGACAGTGCAAGGTTGCGCAGTTCCGGGTCCTTGGTGGACAGCAGCACAGCCTTGGCCATGTCGATGGCGCCTTGATGGTGCGGGATCATCATCACGACGAAGTCGTGGTCGGGGTTGCCGTTCATCGGGGCGGTACGCATGCCGTGGTCCATGACCGCCATCGCGTCGTCCATCAACTGGGCGAAGGACTTGGCGGTGCTGGCCACGAAGCTCGGCGGGGGCGGTGTCTGCGCTTCGGCCGCTGGGGAATGAGCATGCTGCGCCAGGGCCGGCAGGCTCGCCAGCATGGCCAGCGCCGCCATCGCCCACTGGCGGGCGGGTCTCGGTGATGTCATCTTGAAAGCGAGAGGCTGCATGGATCAGCTCGGTTGAAGTTGGGCGTAGACGGCCGTGGCGATGCGCGCCAGCTCGCCTTTGTCGATGCCGGCCGATAAGGCGTAACCGAACTTGCCGTCGATCCAATAGAACACATTGACCGGCCCGTCCTGCGCGAAGCGGAAGCCGGTATCCTGATTGGATGCTTGCTCGTTCGTGACGTACAGCGTCAGGCGCTGCCCCGTGGTGTCGTGGTACATGAACTGCGCCACCGGGCCGCTCGATCCGGGCAACAGGCGCCCGCCGATCAGTTCGTAGCCCAGTGCACCCAGCTTCGGGGGGCGGATCTTCGCGCCCAAGCGCTTGGACAGCCAGGCGACCAACTGGTCTTCCTGGTCGGCGCCGATCTCCACCGGTCGCCGCACGTCGGGGCTGTAGACCACGTGCGCGATGGCCGCTTGCCGCGGCAGGCTGCCGGCCGCCGCGTTGATGATGGCCGCCGGTCCACGGGTCGATCGGGCGAGCATCTCTGGCGGTTGCAAGGCGCCTCGCCCCAGCCAGCCGGCGCCTGCGCCGAAGAACACCAACGCAAAGCCTGCCGCCACGCGTTCGAGCGACCAGCGCGACAGGCGCGTTCCCGCGTGGGGTGCAGCGGAGCGCGTGCGCGGCGCACGGGCAGCCTGCAGCAATACGTCGGGAACGGGTTCATCCAGCAGCGACCCGTACAGCGCCTTGATCGCCTGCTTGTCTTGCCGGTAGGCCTGCAAGCGCTGCGCCTCCTGCGGGCGCTCGGCCAGGTAGGTTTCGATCTCGGCGCGCCGGGATTCGGGCAACAGGCCGTCGACAAAGGCATGCAGATCCGCTTCAGTGATGGGCAACGGGTTCATTTCACCACCTTCAATGCCGTGGGTTGGATGCGTCCCTCCATCACGCCGCGCAGGCGCGCGCGGCCACGCGACAGCCGCGACATCACGGTGCCCAGCGGCACACCGAGCGTGCGCGCGATCTCGTCGTAGCTCATGTCCTCCAGCGCCACCAGCAGCAGCACCTCGCGCTGCTCGGGCGGGAGCTGCCGCAGTGCAATTTCGAGATCTCTCATTTCGAGGCCGTCGGTCTGTGAAGCCCTGACCGGCGACGCCAGCGCTTCTTCGTCCAGCGGCACGGCTACCACGGCGGGCCGGCGGCGCTGGTCCACATGCAGGTTGTGCAGGATGCTAAACAGCCAGGCGCGCATGTCGCCGTCCGGCCGCCAACTGTCGATGCGCGCCCAGGCCCGCTCCAGGGTGTCCTGTACCAGGTCGTCGGCAGCGGCGCGGTCGCCGACCAGCGCGCGAGCGTAGCGCCGCAGGCGCGGCAGGGCCGCCACCATCAGCGCGCCCGCCTCGGTCAACGCCACGTCCTGGGCCTTCATCGCGCACCGACGCCGTTCGCTGCCGTCGCCCGTGGCTGCTCAGTAACTGGCCACTGACAGTTTCGGATCGATCTGCCAGGTTTCGTTGACGATCTTGGCGTCGCGATAGGTCAGAACGTAGCGCACCTTGATCGGCTGCTTGCCCTCGAACTGCACGTTGGCCGTCACGGTGGCGCCCTTGGGGTTGGCCGATTCCTCCACCTTGTCGATCGACACCTTCAGAGTCCCTTGCGACTTGGTGAACTTCTCCCAGACCCCGCGGATCGCGTCAGCGCCCGCGTAGCTGCCATCCAGCGGACCACCGACCCAGGTGAGGTGGGCGTTGTCGGCGTAGCCCCGCATCAGCGCGGCCAGATCGCCCGAGCCGATGGCCTGGAAGTGCGTGCGGGCGTCGTCGGCGGGTCCGGCGAACGCCGTGCTGCTGAATAGGGTCACGAGGGCAAAGGCTGTTGCGGTGAGTGGCTTCATGGTCGGTGGTCCTTGTCGAAGGGTTGAAGAAATTGGGCTCGCATGAGGTATACGGGGGCGCGGGCCTGTTTATTCCCGCGCAACGCAACTTTGCTCCGGCGCGAGTCACCCCAGTCCATGGGTGACGGCTCTGTTCACGCCGTAGCCGCCGATCACCAGAAAGCCGAACAGCACCGCCGCCAGCAGCAGCGGCCTGAGCCCCGCCTGGCGGATGGCGCCCACATGGGTGCGCAGCCCGAGCGCGGCCATGGCCATCGCCAACAGCACCGTGTCCAGTTGCACCAGACGGGCGACCCACTGCGGCGGCAGCCACTGCATCGAGTTGATGCCTGCGGCAGCGATGAACAGCAGCGCGAACCAGGGAATCGTGATGC
This sequence comes from Tepidimonas sp. HKU77, assembly GCF_049728535.1. Taxonomy (NCBI): domain Bacteria; kingdom Pseudomonadati; phylum Pseudomonadota; class Betaproteobacteria; order Burkholderiales; genus Tepidimonas; species Tepidimonas sp. HKU77. The sequence continues at coordinate 1,477,445 of NZ_CP187300.1, forward strand.
GGGCGACAGCACCCTGTCCTTCGGCGCGGTCGGCACGCGACAGCACCAGCAGAAAGGGCGCCAGCATCATCACGCGCAGCATCTTGACGATGACTGCAGTGGCCGCCGCTGACTCGCTGACGCTGCGCCCGGCCGCCACCACCTGCGCCACCTCGTGGATGGTCGAGCCCGCATACACACCGTAAGCCTGCTCCGACAGATGCAGGTACGGGTACAGCAGCGGGTACGCGAACATCGCCAGGGTGCCGAAGACGACCACGGTCGCCACGGCCACCGACACCTTGTGCGCCTGCGCGCGCACCACCGGCTCGGCGGCCATCACGGCGGCGGCGCCGCAGATCGCGCTGCCCGCGCCGATCAGCATCGAGGTCTGCCGGTCCAGCTTGAACACTCGCGTGCCCAGTTGCACCGCCAGCACAAAGGTCAACGTCACGATGGCAACGTCGATCACCATGGCCGCCCAGCCGACGGCGGCGATCTGCTGGAAGGTGATGCGAAAGCCGTACAGCACGATGCCCACCCGCAGCAGCCGATTCTTCGAGAAGTCCACCCCGGCAGCGGTGTGTGTCGCGATCGCCGGAAAGAAGGTGTTGCCCGCCACGATGCCCAGCACGATGGCCAGCGTCAGCGCCGACAGGCCCCACTGCCCGGCCCAGTGCGTTTGCGCGGCGGCCATCGCGGCTGCGGCCAGGCCGCCCGCCAAGGCCACACCCAGCCACCACGCGCGTGTACTCCAAGGCAGAGGCACGGCATCGGCGCCGGCAGACATCGAGGTGGGCATGGTCGGACTCCTTCAACGGAAACAGGTGGCTGGCGAACGGTTCCGGTCGGCATGATGAATCTCCTTGAAGTGAGTGGCTGACTTCAGGACGACGAACGGGCGTGGCCGGAATCGACACGCCGCGCCAGCCGGTCGGCGAAGGCCTGAATCTCGGGCGCAACCGCCGCGACGGGAGCGTTGGCGGAAACGCCCAGCGCCGTCGCGCGGAGCAGGCGGTTCAGGGTTGATGCCTGCGGGGTCACAGGCCCGGCAAACCGCACCACATTTCCAGTGACGATGATGATCGTCGGGAACGTCTCCACCTCCACCTCACCGACGAAATCCGCTTCGTCTTCGATGTCGACCCAGTGCACCTGCAGGGAAACACCCTCCGCCTGGAACGAGGCGACCACTGTGTCGATGACGGCGGCATATTCTTCGCACAACCTGCACCAGGCCGCGCACAGGCAGGCCACATGAATGTCGGGAGACATGGCGTGTTCGAGGTTCAGAGTTTTTCCCACTCGGGCAGGCAGTGCCGCGCAAGCGCCGTGACCCAGCCGGGTTCGTGCGGGTCGAACGCCAGGCCCAGGGCCGGGCTCACCCAGAAGCGCATGCGCTGGAACGCCTGCGCATCCTGTCGGCGCACGAAAGAGGCCAGATGGCCGAACGGGATGGCCAAGGCCCCCAGGTACAGCACCGGGGCCTGCGCGGTGATCTCCTCAAGGCGCCCGCCCTCCTGGAAGCGCAGCACCACGTCGCCGTAGTCGTATTCATTCAGGCCGATCTCGTTGCGCCCCTGCCGCATCGGCGGACCGTGGCGGGCGAGCAGCTCGGCCGGCGTGAGCGAAAAGGCATGGCCCGCGAAGGACACGAAGGGCTCAAGCCGCATGGCGCCTCCGCCACGCGGCCATCGCAGGCGGCGCCAGTACGGTCACGGCCAGCACCAAGCACCCGCCCCCCAGGGCCGCCGGGCGCGCCGGGAACCACGGCTCGCTGCCGGTCCGCCAGCAGCCCGCGGCCGCGTCCAGGCCGCCGGGGATCAGCGGGCCCCCGCGCCAAGCCCGGCGGCGATGCCGATCCCGCTCAGGCACCACCCCCTTGCGATCATCCTCGAGCTGCAAAGCGAACCTCAATGCCGACAAGGGTTGAACTCCATGTCATGCAGCATAAACGGCTCCATGTCGTTTCGTGTGGAAAGCAACACTGTCACTGGGGCATCGCCGGCGCGAACGGACTGGCCGGCAGGTGCTTGAGCTTGGACATGCGCAGGTAGGCGATGGCGATGAAGTTCTGGCTCGTCCTGAAGCCGCGCGCGGCGCGCTTGGCCTGCTGCAGCAGCCCGTTCATCGTTTCGACGAAGGCGTTGCTGCGGTGATCGACCATGCCGCGCACCACCGCGTCGAACCGCTCCTTGAGCGTGGCGGCCAGCTTCTTGAACGGCTCGAGCCGACAGCGCCGCGCCCAGCTCAGCCAGGCCCTGAGGTCGGATGCGGCCTGTTCGATGCTGTTGTGCGCTGTGGCCCGTGCGTACACCGCGCGCAGCGCCATCTTCAGCCGCCACGCCCGCGCGCTTTTGAGCGTCGAGCGCTGCAGCCAGTGCATCGCCTGGATCTGGCGGGCGCTCCAGCTGCTGGGGTTGCGCCGCATGCCCCACAGCAGCTGCCTGAGCGTCTTGCGGCCGCCAGCGCCCAGCGCGGCTCCCACCGCCTGCGCGTCGGTGGCCATCTCCGCGCGGCGCACCTGGTCCATCGCCTCGATGGCCATCGAGACGACGTGGAAGCGGTCGTAGCTGATCTGCGCCTCGGGCAGCGCCAGCGCCACGCCCTTGGCGTAGGCTGCGCTCATGTCCATGCACACTCGGTAGTCCTTAGTACGTGGGTGGAAGAAATGAGGTTGACATTGAGGTATACGGGAGCGTCGGCCGGTTTATTCCCGCCTGGGCGCAAAACTCATCGCCTCATCGCGGCATGCTTCACCCCAGCCAGTGGCTGACGGCCCGGTTCACACCATAGCCGCCGACCATCAGAAAACCGAACAGCGTGGCCGCCAGCAGCAAGGGCTTAAGGCCCGCTTGGCGGATGGCTCCCACGTGGGTACGCAGCCCGAGCGCGGCCATCGCCATGGCCAGCAGCACGGTGTCGAGCTGCACCAGGGCCGCGACCCATTGCGGCGGCAGCCACCCCAGCGAATTCACGCCGGCGGCGGCGATGAACACCAGCGCGAACCAGGGAATGGTGATGCGGGCCGCGCCACCCTGTCCGTCGGCCCGGTCGGCCCTTGACAGCGCCAGCAGGAACGGCGCAAGCATCATCACGCGCAGCATCTTGACGATGACGGCCGTGGCGGCGGCCGGCTCGCTGACGCTGCGCCCGGCGGCCACCACCTGCGCCACCTCGTGGATCGTCGAGCCCGCGTACACGCCATAGGCCTGCTCGGACAGGTGCAGGTACGGGTACAGCAGCGGGTAGGCGAACATCGCCAGCGTGCCGAACACGACCACCGTGGCCACGGCCACCGACACCTTGTGCGCCTGCGCGCGCACCACCGGCTCGGCGGCCATCACGGCGGCGGCGCCGCAGATCGCGCTGCCCGCGCCGATCAGCATCGAGGTCTGCCGGTCCAGCTTGAACACGCGCGTGCCCAGCTGCAGCGCGAGAACAAAGGTCAGCGCCACCATCAGCGCATCGATCACCACGCCGGCCCAGCCGATGGCGCCGATCTGCTGGAAGGTGATGCGAAAACCGTACAGCACGATGCCCGCGCGCAGCAGCCGGTTCTTGGAGAAATCGACCCCGGCAGCCGTGTGCGCGGCGATGGCCGGAAAGAACGTGTTGCCGGCCACGATGCCCAGCACGATGGCCAGCGTCAGCGCCGACAGGCCCCAGCGCCCCGCCCAAGGCGTCTGCGCCGCCACCATGGCGGCGGCGGCAAGTAGCCCCGCCAGCGCCAGGCCTTGCCACCAGGCACGCGTCCTCCAGGTCGGAGGCGCAGAGGTCGTGGCGGACAACGAGGTGGACATGGTCGGACTCCTTCACGGAAAACGTTGGCTGGCGCTTAGAGACCGCTATGAGCGCCGCGATGCACGTCAGTTTCCTGCATCTGGTACCATGAGTCCAATACATTCTTTTCAAGAAAACGTAACTTTAAGTTATGCGACTGAATCTTCACCTGCTGCGCGTGTTCTTCACTGTGGCTGAGCTGCGAAGCTTCTCGCGCGCGGCCGAGGCCCTGTTCATCAGCCAGCCCGCTGTCTCCAAAGCCGTGCGCGAGCTGGAATGCCAGATCGGCCTACCCTTGCTCGAACGTGGCGCGGGCGGCCCCAAGAGCGCCCGGGGCGTGCAACTGACGCCGGACGGTGCGGCGGTGTTCGAGCATGCACGGGGCATCTTTGCGCTGGAGCGGGCCGCGATCGAAGACGTGCAGGCGCGCGTGGGGCTGCAGCGCGGTCGCCTGCGGGTGGGGGCCAGCACCACCGTGGGTGCCTACTGGCTGCCCCAACTGCTGGCGGACTTTGTGCATCGCCATCCAGCCGTCGATGTGCAAGTGGTTCAGGGCAACACGCAGATGGTCTGCGAGGCCCTGCTCGACTGCCGCATCGACATCGGTCTGGTCGAGGGCGATGTGCACGACCCGCGTCTTGCAGCGCACACGTGGCGCGAGGAGCCGCTGTGCGTCGTCGCTGGCGTGCACTCGCCGCTGGCGCGCAGCCGACGCCTCACCGCCGCCACACTGAGCAGCGAGATCTGGCTGCTGCGCGAGCCGGGCTCCGGCACCCGCGACGTGGCCGACCGGCTGCTGCACGAACTCGCGATCCGGCCACAGCGATGCATAGAGATCGGCAGCAACGAAGGCATCGCCCGCGCCGTCGCGGCCGGCCTGGGGGTGGCACTGCTGCCGATGCGCGTGGTGCGCGAGCTGCTGGCGCTGCGTGAAGTGGCTGCCCTCAAGCTATCAGGCGCACCCAAGCTGGTCCGGCTCCTGTGGCGCGTGGAACTGAAGGGCCGTCCGCCGTCGCCGCTGGTGCTGGCCTGGCGTGAGGCGCTGGCGCGCCCGCTCGCGCACTGACCGGGCGCGAGCGGGCCGCTCTGCTGTCGTTGCCTTCAGGAGTAGTCGTCTGAGCTGCGCGAGTTACTGGCACCAGATCGCATTCACAAGCTGACCGAGCAGGAGTTCGTAGATGCCGTTTCCCGGGTGCACGCGATCCGAGACCAGGCCGTCAGGCAGGGATACGAGCACTTGGTCTTGCCTGACCGACCGCAGGCCGGCGAGGGGATGTCCTGTTTTTTGTGTGTGGGGCGGTTTCTGAATCTGTCCTCGTGTCGTTCAGCGTGGTGCGAGGGTGAAGCGGTCGCCGTATAGTATCGCGAACTGGTTCATCGCCGATTTCCACTCCTTGCTCGCCCGCTTCCAGTCCGCGGTGATGTTGCGCAAGGCCAGCCAGATCAGCTTGGTGGCCGCCTCGTCGCTTGGGAAGTGCCCGCGGCTCTTGATGATCTTGCGTAACCGCGAATGCACGCTCTCGATGGCGTTGGTGGTGTAGATGATCCGCCGCACTTCGGGCGGGAACGCGAAGAACGGGATCACCCGGCTCCACGCCCGCCGCCAGGCCGCGACCACGGTCGGGAAGCGCTGGCCCCACGGCCCTGCCTCGAACGCGTCCAGCGCGCGCTCGGCGGCCTCCGCGCTCGGTGCGGTGTAGATCGGCTTGATCGCCGCGGCCAGCGCCTTACGGTCCTTCCAGCTCGCATAGTCGAGGCTGTTGCGGATCAGGTGCACGATGCAGGTCTGCAGGGTCGTGGCCGGAAACACCGCCTCCAGTGCCTCCGGCAGGCCCTTCAGGCCGTCGGCCACGCCGATCAGCAGGTCCGTGACCCCGCGGGTCTTGAGATCGTTGAACACCTTCATCCAGAACTTCGCGCCTTCGGTGTTCTCGATCCAAAGCCCCAGAATGTCGCGGGTCCCGTCCGGCAGCACGCCCAAGGCCAGATACACCGCCTTGTTGCGCACCACGCCGTCCTCGCGGATCTTCACCCGCAGGGCATCGAAGAACACCACCGGGTACATCGGCTCCAGCGGCCGGGCCTGCCAGGCCCCCACCTCGGCCATCACCGCGTCGGTGACGGCGCTGATGAACTCCGCTGACACCTCGATGGCGTACATCTCGGCCAGATGGCCCTGAATCTCGCGCACCGACATGCCGCGGGCATACATCGAGATGATCCGGTCGTCAAAGCCGGCAAACCGGCGCTCATGCTTCGGGATCAGCTGCGGTTCGAAGCTGCCGGCCCGGTCGCGGGGCACCTCGATCCGCAGCGGCCCGCCGTCGGTCAGCACGGTCTTGCCGCTGCGGCCGTTGCGATGGTTCCCGCAGCCGCCCTCGGGGCTGGCCAAGTGCACGCCCAGCTCAGCCCCCAAGGCGCGCTCGATCACGGCCTTCTTCAGCTTCTGGAACACGGCCTCGACGCCGGCGGCGTCCATCGGGCCGGGGATCAGCTTCTCAAGCAGCTCGTCGGGAAGAATGGCGTCCGGCTTCGCGGCGGGGGTGGTCTTCTTGCGTGGCATGGGGGCTCCTGAACATCGTCATGGTAGGCCCCCCACACAAAAATCCTGACACCCTCCGGTTCTTGGGCTCCAGCAAGCCCCTTCGTGGGCCCTCTGCAGCCTCATCCGGCCCCAGTGAGCCCACTGCGGGCGCACTTATCCCGTCGCAGCCAGCAAGGCTTTGCGCGCCAGCCACAGATTGACCAGCGCAAACAGGACGTTGAGCTGCGCGCCGTTCTTGGCCAAGCCTCGATAGGGCGTCTTGCGGTAGCCAAACTGGCATTTGAGTACCCGAAACGGATGCTCACCCTTGGCACGAATGCGCGCCTTGGTGCGTTCCAAGGCATCCATCACCTGGCCAAGAAAAGTGCGCTTGTCCAATGCCCGGCGCTTGCCCGGCCGCATGGCCACGTGCCAAGCGACTTGCTTGCCCTGGTTTTCCGCTCGCTTGTCCACTCCCTGATAGCCCGCATCGGCAAAGACGTCGGTCTCTTGCCCGTGCAAGAGCCGATGCGCCTGCGTCACATCCGAGACGTTGGCAGCGGTGGCCACCACCGTGTGTACCAGCCCTGTCTCGGCGTCGACCCCAACGTGCGCTTTCATGCCGAAGTACCACTGGTTGCCCTTCTTCGTCTGGTGCATCTCAGGGTCGCGCTCACGGCGGGCGTTCTTGGTCGAGCTGGGAGCAGCAATGAGCGTGGCATCCACGATGGTGCCGCTCTTGAGCATGAGGCCACGCTCGGTCAGGATGCGATTGACCGTCTCGAGGATACGCTGGCTCAGGCCGTGTTGCTCCAGCAGGTGGCGAAAGCGCAGGATGGTGCTCTCATCCGGCACGACATCCACCCCCAGGTCCAGACCAACAAAGCTCGCCAGCAGCGGCGTGTCGTACAAGGCTTCCTCCACCGCCGGGTCCGACAGACCAAACCACTGCTGCAAAAAATGAATCCTCAGCAGCTTCTCTACCGCAAAGGGTGGCCGCCCACCCTTGGGACCCGCCTTCGGCGCATACGGCTCGATGAGTGCGACCAACTCTGCCCACGGCACCACACGGTCCATCTGCTCCAAAAACGCACGCTTGCGGGTGCGCTTGGCGCGCAGCTCAAAGCCCGTATACATCGGCGCCTCCAGACTCATCTGCTTCATGTCGCTATTGTCTCATCATGAGGGGCTGAGAGGAGGTTTTGCAGACCTTTCCAAGAGCTTGAGCAGGTCGGGGCCGGGCTGCACCTGTTCCTGCCCCTGCACGCCGGGCAGGCGTTTGATCGCGGCACTGGCCTCCTGCGCCAGGCGCGCCACGTTCACTCCGGCGCGCGCCAGCAGCGACTTGGGGCCATCCTCCTGCTGCAGCATGGCCGCGAGCAGGTGCTCGGGCTGGATATAGGCGTTGTCGTGCCCGAGCGCGAGCGATTGGGCGTCGGCCAGGGCTTGCTGAAATTTGGTGGTGAGTTTGTCGAGTCGCATGGAACCTCCGAATGGTCCTTCAGATAGGGCAATTCCGAGCGGTTTCAAGCCGGACGCGCGTGCCGAGGCACCTCCCATGCCAGCCGTTTTTTCAGGTCAAAAAGGCATGTAACTCTTTACTTCAAAGCGCTAATAGCTACTTAATATATAGCATGCTCCAGGGCCCGGCGACCAAACCCTGCTCACTGCGACCAGCGCGCCAGCTCGGCCTGCAGCAGGTCGGCCAGGTCACGCTGCCAGACAGCATGCATGTCGAAACGGCTGACCAACCACAGCTCCGTATCGATGAAGACGTCCGCCGGGTTGGCCACCAGTTGCGGGTGCTCGTCCGCGAGAAACCGGGGCAGCAGTGCCAGGCCCTGGCCGAGCGCGCACCACCGTGCCAATTGCGCGAAGCTATCGGACTGCAGCCGCACCCGCCCGGCCAGGCCGAAGCGGGACCAGTCCTGCTGGGCGTAGATGAAATCGTGGTCCTGGTGAAAGAACTGCAGGTTCATCGCCAGCAATTGGTGCTCCCGGTGTTCCTGCGCCAGATAGGCACGGCTGGCATAGGCACCGACCGCGACGTTGCCGAGCTTGCGCACACGCAGCGAGTTGCTGTTGCGCACCGGGCGCGCCAGGCGCACGGCGATGTCCACCTGATCCTGCTCCAGGTTGACGAAATGCGCCTCGGTGGTGATGTCGAGCACCAGCCGGGGGTATTTCTCGCTCAGCGTCGCGAACACTGGCGCGAAGCGCTGCGCGAACACATCCATCACGCTGATGCGGATGGTGCCGGCGTCGGCCTGGTGATCCTGGAAGAAGCTGCGCGCGGCGACTTCCATGCGCTGCGCCGCCGATACGAGCGCGTGCAAGTCAGCCGAGGCGCGCCAGCCGCTTTCCGACCGCACGAACAGGGCGCGGCCAAAGTGCTGCTCCAGCTGGCGGATGCGCCGGCGCAGCGTGGAGTCGTCGATGCCCTCCAGTTCCGCGGCCACTTCATAGCTGCCGTGGCGCTCCAGCGCCAGGAAACACCGGATCAGGTCCCAGGGCGGTGTAGCGGCGCCGTCTCGGGTCATGGTGACGTGGTCCGTGGTTCGCAGGTCAGGAAAATCGCACCTGCAGCGCAGGGCTGGCGGCACGGGTGCGGCAAGCGAGCAACCAGCCCGCGGCCACATCGTCCTCGTCCAGCACCGAGTTGTCCAGCCGCTGCACCTCGCCCGCCTCCAGCCGGCACATGCAGGATGCGCATTCGCCGACTTGGCAGGCATGCGGCGCAGGCAGTCCGGCGCGCAGCATGGCGGTCAGCAGCAGTTCGCCGGGCTGCACCGCGATGGTGTGGGTCTGGCCCTTGATCTGCACCGTAAGGGTCGCCGCCGGACCATCGGCGGCATCCTCCCGCGCGCCCTGCACCGCAGCGCCAAAGTCCTCCCGGTGCACGCGGGCGGCGTCGAACCCGCAAGCCGCCAGAGCGGTGGCGGCGGCGCGCATGAAAGGCTCGGGGCCGCACAGATAAGCATCCGCCTGCTCCAGCCCATGCGTCTGCCGCTCCAGCCCGGCCTGTGTCGGCAGACCCTGCTCGGCGTCATACCAATGTTCGATCTCCAACCGGCCTGCGCTGGCGTCTTGCAGCGCCTGCAGCTCGGCCAGCAGCATGGCACTGGCACGGTCGCGGTTGGCGTAAAAAAGCCGCACGCGGGACGCACCTTGCTTGAGCGCCTCGCGCGCCAGCGCGAACACCGGCGCAATGCCGCTTCCGCCTGCGTAAAACAACGCCGGCCGCCCTGGCCGTGCCAGGGTGAAGCGCCCGGCGGGGGGAAGAACCTTCAACTGCAGGCCCGGCCGGGCGTTGTCGCACAGCCAGTTCGAGACGCGGCCGCCGGCAACGCGGCGCACCAGCACGCTGATCGGCTGCCCTGTCACGGGCTCGCTGGTGATCGAGTAGCAGCGCCAGTGCTCTTCGCCCTGCACTTCGACCGCCAGCGTCAGGTACTGGCCCGGCTGGAACGTGAACTTCGGCTGCTGCTCATCGTCCACGCGCAGGCTGAGCAGGATGGCGTCGCTCCCCTGGGCCGTGACGTCGGTGATGGTGAGTGATTGCGCTCGCGTGGCCATGCCGTCGTTTTCAGAGAAAAAAGGAGTTGTTGCCCTGCGGCTGATCGCAATCGATCAAGTTGACCTGCTTGAGCACGATGCGCAAACCCTCAGGCGTTGCGCGCAGCACGAAACCGTTCCAGCCTGCAAGCAGGCGGCCATGGCCCTCACGCGACTCGGCCAGCAAAAAGCTGCAGCGCGCTCGCCACTCGTCGGTGCGGTCCGGGCTGGGCCAGACCTCCAGGCCGCTGTACTGCCGCGCCGTGCGCGAGGCCGGGACCTGCGAGAACGCAAGGCCCGTGCCCAGCCGCGCGACGCGATCCAGCAGCCGGCGGCGGTCGTGGAATTCCAGCGTGACCGCCTGGCGCGGATCGGCTGCGGGCGCGCTGGCCGGAATCCAGTAGACGCACTCCTCGGCAAACAGCGCCAGCCAGCGCACGTACGCCTCTTGCGCCAGTGCACCCTGATCCAACAGACGCGCCTCGAGCGTCAGCAGCCGGGCAATCTCAGCCTCACGCGCCGCCTCGACGGTGCCGGGCTCGCGCACCGCGGGTGCGGCCAGATCGGCCGATGTCTCCACCAGCCAGTCGTAGAACGAGGGCACGACGTAGAGCGACGGCGGCTGGTGGCGATACGCGCGCGCGCCCTGTGCCGGAATCGCGGTGGAAGGTGCCGTGCTGCTCATGCCAGCCTCCCCTTGTCCATGCGCAGCGTGGGTTCGGCCTTCATCAGGCGCTTCCACTGCGCGTAATAGTTGCGCATGTGCAGATCGGTGGTCACCGGTCCACGGACGATGCCATCCTCGGCCGGCACGTCCCTGCCCGTCTCGTGGTGCCGGCTCATGTCCACCCATTCATCCTCGGGGCTGTTGGTCAGGCCGCGCTGGCATTCCTCGAAGTTGGCCGCATCGTCCATCTCGCCCATCACCGGAAAATCTTCCTGGGTACGCAGGCGCATGGTGTTCACCTGCGCATCGGCGTCGCGGCGTTGCGTCGCGTACCAGTGCACCACCGTGGAGGCGACGGCCAGCGGCTGGATCACCTGCACCTGGTTGCCGATCAAGGCCAGGTTGGGAAAGATGTTGAGGTTCATCCCCGCGCCGACGGTGGTGTCGAGCACGCGCTGCGCCTGCTCGCCATAGGTTGCAGCCACATGGTCTTCATAAGGCTCGCGCCCCGGCTGCGGGCGCTGCTGGCGCCAGGCCGATTCGCCGTGCATCTCCGGGCGCTGGTCGATCACGGTGTGGCCGTTGTCCAGCGCGCTGTTGGTCATCTTGGAGCGATCGGCATCGGCGAAGTAGGCCATGTCGCCGCCGCCATAGCGCGCGTTCGTCATGACCAGCAGCGACTGGTGCGAGAAGGGGACGTGGTAGCCGTCGCCGGCGTTGTCCCAGATCAGCTTCCAGTTGCAGGCCAGGTGAAAGCGCTGCACCCCTGCCAGGCGCAGGTTCGAGGCCCCGCCGTTGTGATCGATCCAGGCGTCGAGGTAGCGCGCCGCGTTGCCGAGGTGGTCCAAGAGCGGTGGCGCGTCGGGGTTCAGCGTGGCAAACACGAAGCCCTTGTACGAATCCACCTGCGCCGGCCGCGCCAGGTGCATGTCGCGGGACTTGAAGGTCGGACCGTAGGCGTTCTTGCCCGGGATGCCGAACAACTGGCCTCGGTTGTCGAAACGCCAGCCGTGGTAGGGGCAGGTGAAGCCGGCGGCGTTGCCCCGATGTTCACGGCAGACACTGGCGCCGCGGTGCGAACAGCGGTTGGAAAAGACGCGGATGACGCCTGCTTCATCACGCGCGACGATGACCTCGCGCACGCCGATCCAGGCTTGCTTGAAATCGTTGGGCTCGGGGATTTCGCTCTCGTGGGCCAGATAGACCCAAGTGGCCGCGAAGATGTTGTTCATCTCGCGGGCGAAGATGGCTTCGTCGGTATAGAGGCGACGATGCACCCGATCTTCCTGGACCAGATCATCCCAGTCGCCCTGGGCGGCGGGCGTCCGTGGAAGGACGGATATCTTGGCGGTGTTTGTCATGGGGGTTTCCTTGTTCCTCTTCGATTGCCTATGGCCTTAGGCCGGCAAGGCCGAAATGTCCTGCGGTGTCGCGGGAAGGCGCCCCGCGTCGAGCAGGCGCCGCCCCAACGCGATCACGCGCTCCGGATACAGGGCCTGCTGCGATTCCTGCTGCACGCGGACCCATTCGTCGTCGTCGAACAACGCACGGTGGTAGGCCATGAACTTCTGCTGCAGGAACTGCCGATCCACTTCCGGGTGCCCCTGGATACCCAGGAACTGCCCATTCACCAGGAAAACTTCGTGCGGGATCGTCTGCGAGGACGCCAGCTGAACGCCGCCCGGCGGCAGGGTGGTCACGCATTCGCCGTGGCTTTGCACCAGCACGGTGGGGCCTGCGCCGACCTGAGGGCCAAACAGCACCTGGGCCTCGTTGCTCCATTCCAGCCGGTCCACACCCAGCTTGAAGCGACCGGACGGATTTCTCCCGACCTGCCCGCCCAATGCGGCCGCGATGGCCTGGGCGCCGAAGCAAAGCCCGACCACCGGCCCCTCGCCACGCTGCGCCGCACCTCGCAGGAACGCCAGCAGGTTGCTCACCAGGGGCGTCTGCGCGTCATCGATCACCGACTTGGGGCTACCGCTGATGACATGCCCTGAATAATCGAATGCCTTCTCGAGAAAATCATTTTCAACAGGCTGGATAATCTCCCATTCTTCATTTTCCCGGCCAAAGGCCGAGATTATTTTTTCCTGCAACTCCAAGTCACCCGATGCATCCGAGCACCATATAACTGCGTACTTCTTCATGGCAGTCATCAGAAAATCTCCCATTCTTCATTTTCCCGGCCAAAGGCCGAGATCATTTTTTCCTGCAAATCCAGGTCGCCCGATGCATCCGAGCACCATATAACTGCGTACTTCTTCATGACAGTCATCAGAAAAGCTCGAAATATTCACGATGCTCCCAGTTGGTAACCGGATCACCCGAGAAATCAACCTGCCCTTCGGCGTCAACAAACCTTTTCCATTCGCTGCGCCGCAAATGCATCCAATAACGGATGAATTCCTCGCCGAATGCCTCACGGAAGAATTTCGAGGTTTCCAGAACATCCAGCGCCTCGGACAGGTTACGAGGCAGGATGGTGACGTCCGCCGCATAGGGTGTTTCCTGCAGCGGCCCCGGATCGAGTTGGCGGCGGATGCCGTCGATCCCGGAAAACACCTGCGACGCGAGGTACAGATAGGGGTTGGCGGCCGGCTCGCCGACGCGGTTCTCCACCCGGCTGGCCGAGTCGCCCGGCGCGGAGATGACACGCACCATCGCGGCGCGGTTGTCCTTGGCCCAGGTCACGCGATCTGGCGCCAGCGAATACGGGCGGCGACGGCGGTAGCCGTTGATCGTCGGCGTGGTGAAGCTCGACGCTGCGCAGGCATGCTCGAGCAGCCCGCCGACGTAGGAGCGCCCCAGCGCCGAGAGCGCCTCGCCCGGCTGCGGAATGAAGGCGTTGGCGCCCGAGTCCCGCGCCGTGAGTGACTGGTGGAGGTGCCAGCCGGAGGCATAAAAGCCTTGGATGGCCGGCTTGCACATGAAGCTCGCGAGATAGCCTCGACGGCGGCAGATCTGCTTGACCGCGTTGCGGAACAGCACCATCGTGTCCGCGACGTCCAGGCCGGGCATGACGTCGAAGGTGGTTTCCATCTGGCTTGGTGCCCACTCGTCCTCGATGCTGCGCAGAGGCATTCCCAGGGCCAGCAGGTGCTGGCGCACCTCGGCCATGATGGGCTCGACCTCGTCCAGGTGGTTCTCCAGCAGGTACGAATACCCTTTGGCCACCGGCATCACCTTGGGAGGCGCCGCAGGCGTTCCGGGGCCGCCAAGGGTTTCGGGCTCCAGGCAGGGATCGACGATGCGCGTCAGATACCACTCGACCTCGAGGCCGGCCTGGTAGTCGTAGCCCAGGTCCTGCATCTCGGTCAGCGCCTTTTTCAGGATGGCGCGCGGACTCAACGCGAACGGGCGCCCACTGGTCATGTAAAGGTCGGCCAGCATCCAGCCGGTGCGATCCGCCCAGGGCAGGATGCGAAACGTGGTGGGGTCCGGGACCATCACGACGTTCGGGCTGCCGGCCAGTTCGGCGCTGCCGAGGCCCCCGTCGGCAGAGAAAGGGTTGAATACGATGGCGCTGGCTGTATCGAAAAAGAACGGCGCCATCGTGATCTCCGAGCCGCTGGCGAATGCCGACTTGAGCGCGGCGACCGACAGCATTTTTCCGCGCAGCAGGCCATATTGATCCGGCCAGGACAGGCGCACCATCTGCAGGCCCGCCTTTTCGATCTGTTGCAATACCTCGGCTGCCGCTGCCTTTTGGGCATCAGACCATAGTCCATGCAATTCAATGAATTTCTTGCTCATTTTGTCTCCTGGGTTTTATTCCGGCATCCAATGCCGGGACAAGCGCTTCATCCAGTGGGAATACCGAACACCTCACTTGCCTGTCGACTATTATTCTAGGTCAAAAACAGAGCGTAAATACCAAAACTGCGACTTTGATTCGCAATATTGCAACTGCTGCAGCGCAGCAATGGTGCGGGCGGCCTCGAAACAGACCGCCTGGTTCTGGAGGTGAGCGGGGTGGCGCGGGCCCCGGGAACGTGGCCACGACCGCTTCATGCCCGCTCAGGCGAGTGCCGGCAGGGATTCAAAAACGGGCAGCTATGTTGAAAGCCGCTGGTGCAGCCGCGCCCCGGCATAGTCGCTCGCGGCCACATGGGTGCACATCGCGTGCCAGGGGCAATCGGTGCAGGCGCCGCGGATGGCGCCCTGGGCAAAGGCGCAGCGCATGCGCGCGACCCGCGCCGCATCCAGCACCAGGCGGCTGCCGCTGGCAATGTCTCCCAGCAAAGGGGCCAGGTCCCGCAGCGCGCGCCGGTCGCGCTCCTGCACGCTCATGCCGTGGCAGTGGGCGCAATCCCCCTCTTCTGCGCACAGCGGCGCGCAGAGGGTATCTGGCCCTGATACCAGTTCAAGCCCCTCGCGCTTGTCCAGCCTGCGGACAACGCTATCGAAATTGCGAACGAACGCCGGGCTGTAGCCCTTGCCCGAATAGGTCAGCACGCACAGCAGATGGTGCGCGCGCAGGGTGATGGTCACGCGCCGCGGCGGCGCACCCCGTGCCACAGCGCCAGCGTGGCGGCGCCCAGAGCGGACTTGAGCACATCACCCAGCAGGAAGGGCAGCACGCCGAACTGCCAGCCCTTGTCCATGCCGATCAGCATGCCCAGCCAGGTGCCGCCCGCCAGCAGGATCAGCGTGGTGCACAGGAACATCGCCAGGAAGGCGCGCACCGGTTTTGCACCATCCCAGCCACGGGCGGCCAGCCAGCCCATGAGCATCGCGCCCAGCGGAAAGGCGAACAGATACCCCGCCGTCTTGCCCATGAAGGGCGCCAGTCCCCCGGCGCCGCCGGCCAGCACCGGCAGGCCCGCCAGCGCCTCCATCAGCCAGGCCAGCACCGTGATGCCGCCCAGGCGCCAGCCGTAGAGCGCGCCGATCATCAGCACCGCCAAGGTCTGCATCGACACCGGCACCGGCTGCAGCGGGATGCTGATGTACGACGACGCGGTCAGCACCGCCGTGCCGCCCAGCACCATCAAAACCTGGCGCGCCAGCGAAGGGGAGCGGGACGAAGGCAAGGCTAGGGAACCTCTGCACTACCCCGCCCACTCGTTCGTGGCGACGAGTTCAGGGTCAATATCGTTTCGTAGGATGGGATCGAAACAGATGCTGAACGGTTCTTGGGCTCCAGCAAGCCCCTTCGTGGGCCCTCTGCAGCCTCATCCGGCCCCAGTGAGCCCACTGCGGGCGCACTTATCCCGTCGCAGCCAGCAAGGCTTTGCGCGCCAGCCACAGATTGACCAGCGCAAACAGGACGTTGAGCTGCGCGCCGTTCTTGGCCAAGCCTCGATAGGGCGTCTTGCGGTAGCCAAACTGGCATTTGAGTACCCGAAACGGATGCTCACCCTTGGCACGAATGCGCGCCTTGGTGCGTTCCAAGGCATCCATCACCTGGCCAAGAAAAGTGCGCTTGTCCAATGCCCGGCGCTTGCCCGGCCGCATGGCCACGTGCCAAGCGACTTGCTTGCCCTGGTTTTCCGCTCGCTTGTCCACTCCCTGATAGCCCGCATCGGCAAAGACGTCGGTCTCTTGCCCGTGCAAGAGCCGATGCGCCTGCGTCACATCCGAGACGTTGGCAGCGGTGGCCACCACCGTGTGTACCAGCCCTGTCTCGGCGTCGACCCCAACGTGCGCTTTCATGCCGAAGTACCACTGGTTGCCCTTCTTCGTCTGGTGCATCTCAGGGTCGCGCTCACGGCGGGCGTTCTTGGTCGAGCTGGGAGCAGCAATGAGCGTGGCATCCACGATGGTGCCGCTCTTGAGCATGAGGCCACGCTCGGTCAGGATGCGATTGACCGTCTCGAGGATACGCTGGCTCAGGCCGTGTTGCTCCAGCAGGTGGCGAAAGCGCAGGATGGTGCTCTCATCCGGCACGACATCCACCCCCAGGTCCAGACCAACAAAGCTCGCCAGCAGCGGCGTGTCGTACAAGGCTTCCTCCACCGCCGGGTCCGACAGACCAAACCACTGCTGCAAAAAATGAATCCTCAGCAGCTTCTCTACCGCAAAGGGTGGCCGCCCACCCTTGGGACCCGCCTTCGGCGCATACGGCTCGATGAGTGCGACCAACTCTGCCCACGGCACCACACGGTCCATCTGCTCCAAAAACGCACGCTTGCGGGTGCGCTTGGCGCGCAGCTCAAAGCCCGTATACATCGGCGCCTCCAGACTCATCTGCTTCATGTCGCTATTGTCCCATCCCGGCAGTCTGGCAGGAAGGTTTTGCAGACCTTCCTTAGGGAGGTTTCGAGAAGTGCCCCAAAGGCACTTGGGCTGGCTCGCCCCAACTGCTTCACCTCATCAGGTTCCGCCTGGGAACTCCAGGCAGAACCGGGTCCTGCCCTGCGCGGACGTCACGCTGATCGATCCTCCATGGGTTTGCATAATGGCGCGGGTAATCGCCAATCCCAGCCCTGCGCCGTCGGTTTCCGGATGTGACCGCGATGGGTCAGCACGGTAAAACCGATCGAACAGGCGCGGCAAGATCTTCGGCTCGATGTCCTCGCCGGTGTTCTCGACGCTCACCCGGGTGGCTTGGGAAGACTGGCTGATCTCGATCGTGACCTCGCCATGTGGCGGGGTGTGGCGCAGCGCGTTCGAAAGCAGATTGCTCAGGGCACGGCGGAACATCAAGCGATCACCGACGATCTCGCCCTCACCACGCTGAGCCAGTCTGACGCCCTTCTCCTCGGCGACCGCCTCATAGAACTCGATCAGGGCGTGCGTTTCCTCGGCTGCCGAGAAACGTTCCCGGTTCGGCAGCATCATCCCGCGTTCGGCCTTGGCCAGGAACAGCATATCGGACACCATGCGGCCCAGACACTGCAGTTCCTCGGCATTGGAAGCCAGGATCTCCCGGTAGGTATCGGCATCCCGCCGGGTAGCCAACGCGACCTGGGTCTGGGTCAGCAGGTTGCTCAGGGGGGTGCGCAGCTCATGCGCCAGATTCGACGAGAACTCCGACAGTCGCGTGAACGCGTCTTCCAGCCGGTCCAGCATCTTGTTGAGTTCGTGAGCCAGATCGGCCATTTCGATGGGTACCGCCTCGACGGGCATGCGCTGGTGCAGCCGCTGGCTCGTGAGCGTGGTGGCTCTGGATTTCATGGCACGCAATGGCGCCAGCCCCTTGTACGCGGCAAACCAGCTCAGCAAGCCACAGATGACGATCGTCACGACGGCATAGGTCATCAGGGTGCGCCGCAACTCCAGCATGAACCGTGTGTGATGCGCCGTGTCCATGGCAACGAGGATGTCCAGCCGCGTCGTTGCGTCATAGGCTGGAATAACCCGGACAAGCATCCCGCGAAACGCCTGCCCTTCGTCGGCCCAATTCTTCAGCGCGTCGTTGCCGTTGCCTTCATCCGCCGGTGACAGTTCGCGCGGGAGGCGAAATCCTTCGGACTGGAAGAGCGTTTCACCTTTCGAATCGTGGACGCTGACGTACAGCCCGTGATGGTGGCTCAATGCCTCACGCAGCAGCCACTTGGCGTCCTCGGTCGAATTGGATCGCGCCAAAATATCCTCGATCAGGTGCTGCTTGTCCTGCAGCGCCATGTGATCCAGCTCGATGAAATGCCGCTCGGATGCAGCGATGACCAACAAGGCCAATCCAAACACCACAGCCCCAGCCGCCAACGTAAAGAAGAGGGTGAGCCGGGTCGTCAGTGACAGGGAGCGAAACATTCAGCGCTCCTCCGGTGCTTCCAATACGTAACCCATGCCACGTACGGTGTGGATCAGCTTGACCTCATGACCCTCATCAATCTTCGCGCGCAAGCGCCGGATGGCCACCTCGATCACATTGGTGTCGCTGTCGAAATTCATATCCCAGACCTGCGAGGCGATCAGCGAGCGGGGCAGAACCTCGCCATGACGGCGCATCAGCAGTTCCAGCAAGCCGAACTCTTTGGCCGTCAGGCTGATTCGTCGCCCGCCGCGTGAAACGCGTCGGCGCAGCAGGTCCAGTTCGAGATCGGCCACGCGCAGCACGGTGCTCTCGTTGCCACTGCGCCCCCGGCGCAGGATCGTGCGCACGCGGGCCAGCAATTCGGCAAAGGAGAAAGGCTTGACCAGATAGTCGTCCGCACCGAGTTCAAGGCCTTTGACCCGGTCTTCCACCTGATCGCGTGCGGTCAGGAACAGCACCGGCATCTGCAGGCCGCGATGGCGCAAGGACTGCAGTACCTGCCAGCCGTCGAGGCCGGGCAGCATCACATCCAGGATGACCAGGTCGTACTCGCCCTGCAAGGCCAGGTGCAGACCGTCGGCGCCGTCTTGCGCCAGATCGACCACGAAACCCGCTTCGCTCAAGCCTTGACGCAGGTAGTCGCCCGTTTTGGGCTCATCTTCAACGATCAGTATCTTCATGAGGGTGCTCGGCCATATCGAATAGCCGCTAGTGTGACGATTTTGGGTGCACCTGACATGAAGATAACAAAAATGTAATCTGACGAACAGCATCCTGACAGGTTGGCTCCATAGCATCTCACCCACGACTTCAGTAACTCATCGCGAGAAGCCCATGTCATCTTTGAGTCCGTTTCATTTGCCATTGCCGTTGATGCCCTCGCGGCGGCGTTTCGTGCGCGGCTTGGTCGCCGGCGGCGTGATGGTCGGCCTGTCACCCTGGGTGCGTGCTGCGGCGCAGGGGCTGGCCGACACGCGCACGGGTGCGGCGCCCGTGCTCAGCGGCACGAACATCGACCTGGTGGTTGCCGAGTCGCCGGTCAACTTCACCGGCAGGCCAAGGATGGCGACCACCATCAACGGCTCCATCCCGGCGCCAACGCTCAAACTTCGGGAAGGCGACACGGTCACCATCCGCGTCACCAACCGCCTGCGCGAGGCCACCTCGATCCACTGGCACGGGATCATCCTGCCCTACCAGATGGACGGGGTGCCTGGGGTCAGTTTCCCGGGCATCGCCCCTGGCGAAACCTTCACCTACCAGTTTCGCCTCGAACAAACCGGCACCTACTGGTATCACTCGCACTCCGGCACGCAGGAGCAGACCGGCATGTACGGGGCCTTGATCGTCGAGCCGCGTGAGGCAGACCCCATCCGCGCCGACCGCGACCATGTCGTGCTGCTGTCCGACTGGACCGACGAAGACCCCATGCGGGTGCTCGCCAAGCTCAAGGCGCAAAGCGACTACTACAACTTCAATCAGCCGACGGCCATCGACTTTTTTCGCGACGTCGCCGAGATGGGGCTTTCTCGTGCACTCGACAAGCGTGCGATGTGGAACCAGATGCGGATGAACCCGACCGATCTCGCCGATCTCTCGGGGGCGACATTGACCTACCTGATGAACGGCGTCACCCCTGCCGGCAATTGGACTGGCCTGTTCCGGCCGGGCGAGCGCGTGCGTCTGCGGTTCATCAACGGCGCGGCCAACACCTTCTACGACGTGCGCATCCCGGGGCTCAAGATGACGGTGGTGCAAAGCGACGGGCAGAACGTCGAGCCCGTCACCGTCGATGAGTTCCGCTTCGGGCCGGGCGAGACCTACGACGTGATCGTCACGCCCCGAGAGGACGCCTACACGATCTTCGCGCAATCGATGGATCGAACCGGCTTCGCCCGCGGCACGCTCGCGGTGCGCGAGGGCTTGAACGCCGCCGTGCCTGCTCTCGATCCCGTCGAATGGCTCACCATGGCCGACATGATGGGCGCGATGGACCACGGCGCGATGGGGCATGGCGGCTCGGCCATGGGCGCGATGGACCACGGCGCGATGGGCCACGACATGCCGGGCATGAAGCACGACATGTCCGGCATGAACCATGGCGCGATGGCCATGGATCACGGCCAGCACGCGATGCATGGCATGACAGGCGGCGCGATGGCCAAGCCCAGCGCCACGGTCCGTCACGCACGCACGGAATACGGCCCAAGCACGGATATGCGGGTGGACATGCCGCGCACCAATCTTGACGATCCGGGCATTGGCCTGCGCAACAACGGCCGGCGCGTGCTGACGCTGGCCGACCTCAAAACGATCGGCGGCCCTCTCGATCCTCGCGGGGCCGAGCGCGAGATCGAGCTGCACCTCACCGGCAACATGGAGCGCTATACCTGGTCGCTCGACGGCCTCGAGTTCGGCAAGAGCACGCCGGTGCATCTGAAGTACGGCGAGCGGGTGCGCGTCATCCTGCACAACGACACGATGATGACGCACCCGATGCATTTGCATGGGCTGTGGAGCGAGGTGGAAACGCCCGACGGGCAGTTCCTGGTGCGTCGCCACACCGTCCCGGTTCAACCCGCGCAGCGCGTCAGCTTCCTCGTGACCGCCGACGCCCTGGGTCGCTGGGCCTGGCACTGCCACCTGATGTTGCACATGGACATGGGCATGTTCCGCGTGGTGGTCGTGTCATGAAACTCATCCCAAGTAGATTCGCCATGAAACCCTGCTCTCTCTTCACTGCGGCGCTGGTGCTGCTCGGTGCGGCGCCCGTCTGGGCGCAAACAACGATGGAAGGCGGCGCCCATGCCGCGCACTCGGGCGCGGCTGCCGCCCCAACGCGCGCCCCATCGTCCGCGAACGCCACCATGGACCACGGCAGCATGCGCATGCAAGGCGGCCCCGCCCCCGCCGATGCCCGCGATCCGCACGCGTATGCCAATGGCTTGACCTTGGAGTCGGGCCCGTACGCATTTCCTGGGCCACGGCAACTGCGGCTGTCCGATGAACATGCGTTCGGCAGCGTGCTCCTCGATCGCCTGGAGCGCGTCGACACGAAGGACGGCAACGCCACCGCCTATGAGGCGCAAGCCTGGTTCGGCGGCACCTACGACCGCCTGGTCCTCAAGGCCGAGGGTGACGTCGCCAAAGGCAAACTGGAGGAGGCACGCACGGAGGTCCTGTGGGGCCATGCGATCGCCTCGTACTGGGACACCCAACTCGGGGTGCGGCTGGACAGCGGCACGGGGCCTGACCGGACTTGGCTCGCTGTGGGCATCCAAGGGCTCGCCCCGTACTGGTTCGACGTCGATGCCACCGCCTACGTCGGCAGCTCGGGACGCACGGCACTGCGCCTGTCGGGCGAGTACGAACTCCTGCTCACCCAGCGCCTGATTCTGCAGCCCCGCATGGAAGTCAATCTGTATGGCCGGCGCGATGAAGCGCGTGGCCTGGGCAGCGGGCTGGCCGATGCCACCATAGGGCTGCGCCTGCGTTACGAATTCTCGCGCCAGTTCGCGCCCTACGTCGGCGTCGAATGGGCTCGCAAGTTCGGACAGACCGCCGATTTTGCGCGCGCCGAAGGACAGCGTACCCGGGAAACGCGTTATGTGGCGGGTGTGCGGCTGTGGTTCTAGAAGCCGCCACGCGCAACTCCGATCTTATTCACCAACCCTAAGGAGAAACCGATGATGAAGAAAACCTTGAGCGTTTTGGCGCTGAGCGCGTTGCCTGTGTTGGCGCTGGCCGCCGGCAATCATCAGGGCGGCCATGGCATGGCCGGGCACGACATGCAAGGCATGCACGGTTCGATGCACGGTGGCGCATCACACTCCAACGTCGGCAAACCAGGCGATCCCGCCAAGGTCGACCGCACCATCGAGGTGGTCATGGACGACTCGATGCGGTTCACGCCCGCCACCATCACGGTCAAAAAGGGCGAGACGATCCGCTTCTTTGTCAAAAACGCGGGCAAGGTGCCGCATGAAATGGTGGTCGGCTCCTTGCAGGAGCTCAAAGAACACGCTGAGATGATGCGCAAGATGCCGCACATGCAGCATGCCGAGCCGAACATGGTGACGCTGCAGCCCGGCCAGCGCGGCGGGCTGGTTTGGCAGTTCGATCGGCCCGGTACGGTGGACTTCGCCTGCCTCATCCCCGGCCATATGGAAGCGGGCATGGTGGGCAAGATCGTCGTCGAATAAGCAGCGTCACCGGGGGTCCTTGTCATGCACCAAACCGTTGATCAACCGTTCCCCCGGCGGCGCAGGCTGCTGCTGGCGGTGCTTGCGCTGAGTCTTCCCTCCCTGGCACCAGCCGCCGCACCGCAGACGCTTGCCGTGCAGGTGTGGAAGGACCCGAACTGTGGGTGTTGCAAGGACTGGATTGCCCACCTGGAGAAAAGCGGATTCCGCGTGAATGCCGTCGACCAGGGCAACGGCGCGGCCCGCGCTCGCCTCGGGATGCCGCAGAAATTCGGTTCCTGCCATACGGCCCTGATCCAGGGCTATGTGATCGAAGGCCACGTACCCGCCACGGACATCCAGCGGCTGCTCAAGGAAAAGCCCCAAGCCCTGGGCTTGGCGGTGCCGGGCATGCCCATTGGTTCACCCGGCATGGACGGGCCGGTGTATGGCGGCCGACGTGATGCCTACCAGGTCTTGCTGGTTGGGAAAGACGGGTCGGCACAAGTGTTCAGTTCCCATCCATGAAGAAACCCCTCACCCGGCGATGAGCGCGACGCATCATGATCACCACCCCGACACGCGTGGCTCGTCCGGCCTGAGCCGGCGTGTCAGGATCGCGTTGCTGATGGTGGCCCTCATCGGCGGCTTCTACCTGCTGCGCGAGCACTGGAGCCATGTCGCAGGCAATTGGGTGTACCTGTTGCTGCTAGCGTGCCCGCTGATGCACCTGCTGCATGGCCACGGCAGGCATGGCGCACTGCCCGACAACCGCCCCGACAAAGAGGCCTGAAGCCATGGACCTGCGATCTGCGCACGACCACCGCCGACACACCCACGACCACCCGAGCGCACAGCAGCGGGCCGAAGGTCTGAAGGACCCTGTCTGCGGCATGGACGTGACCGCGCAGTCCGAGCACCACGTCGAGCACGCAGGCCGACTCTTTTACTTCTGCAGCGCCAAGTGCCGGGCGAAGTTCGTCGCCGAGCCGGCGCGCTATGCCTACAGCGGCCATGAGCCTTCGTCTGTCGAAGCGCCGGCGCTGGCCGCAGGAACCATCTACACCTGCCCCATGCACCCCGAGATCCGGCAGGATCACCCCGGCTATTGTCCGAAGTGCGGCATGGCGCTGGAGCCGGTGCTGCCCGATCTCCAAGAAGAAGAGAGTCCCGAGCTGCGCGATTTCCAGCGCCGCTTCTGGTACACCCTGCCGCTGACCGTCATGGTCACTGTGCTGGCCATGTTCGGCCACCAGTTGCATTGGTTCGAGGCGCGCACACAGACCTGGATCGAACTCGTTTTGTCCCTGCCCATCGTCCTGTGGGCGGGCTGGCCGTTCTTCGTGCGCGGCTGGCAGTCCGTGGTCCATCGCAGCCCGAACATGTGGACCCTGATCGGGCTGGGCACCGGGGCGGCGTTCGTCTACAGCGTGGCGGCGACCGTGGCCCCACAACTGTTCCCGGACTCGTTCGTGTCCATGGGACGGGTCGCGGTGTACTTCGAGGCGGCGGCGGTGATCATTTCCCTGACCCTGCTGGGGCAGGTACTGGAACTCAAGGCGCGTTCGCAGACCTCGGCCGCCATCAAGTCCTTGCTCGGACTGGCCCCCAAGACCGCCCGGCGCCTTCGCGACGATGGCACGGAAGAGGACGTGCCCCTGACGCACATCCATGTCGGCGATCGGCTGCGCATTCGACCCGGCGAAAAGGTTCCGGTAGATGGTACGGTAATCGAGGGCAGCAGCGCTGTGGACGAATCGATGCTGACGGGGGAGTCCCTGCCCGTGACCAAGCGGGTGGGCGACAAGGTCATCGGTGCGACGCTCAATACCAGTGGCGCGCTCGTCATGGTCGCCGAACGTGTCGGCTCGGCGACCATGCTGTCCCAGATTGTGCAGATGGTGGCGCAGGCGCAGCGGTCCAAGGCGCCGATGCAGCGCATGGCCGATGTCGTGGCGGGCTATTTCGTGGTCGCGACGGTGTCCATCGCCGTGCTGACCTTTTTTGCCTGGGGCCTGTTCGGGCCGGAACCGCGTTGGGTTTTTGGCCTCATCAACGCCGTGGCTGTGCTGATCATCGCCTGCCCCTGCGCGCTGGGCTTGGCCACGCCCATGTCGATCATGGTGGCGACCGGGCGAGGGGCTACGCAGGGGGTGCTGTTTCGCGATGCCGCCGCGATCGAGAAAATGCGCCAGGTCGATACCCTGATCGTCGACAAGACCGGCACATTGACCGAGGGCCGGCCGCGCTATCAGACGACGATCGCAGCCGAAGGCTTCACCGCCGGCGAAGCCTTGCGACTGGCTGCCAGCCTCGACCAGGGCAGCGAGCACCCGCTGGCGGAAGCCATCGTCACGGCCGCGCGCGAGCAGGGCCTGGTGCTCTCACGCGCCGAGGAGTTCGACTCGCACTCAGGCATCGGCGTGCGCGGGCGCGTCGATGGACATGCCGTGGCACTGGGCAACACCGCGCTGATGGAACAGCTCGGTGTGGACGTGCGGCCATTGGCCGAGCGGGCGGAGGCGCTGCGCACCGAGGGGGCCAGCGTCATGTATCTGGCCGTCGATGGCGTGCTCGCCGCAGTCCTGGCCGTCGCCGACCCGGTGAAGAAGACCACACCGCAAGCGCTGGCGTCGCTGCGCGCGGAGGGCTTGCGCATCGTCATGGCCACGGGCGACGGTCTGACCACGGCCAAGGCCGTGGCGGCGCGCTTGGGCATCGATGAGGTGCATGGCGAGGTCAAGCCCGCCGACAAACTGCAACTGGTGGAGCGGCTGCAGCGCGAGGGGCGTATCGTTGCGATGGCTGGTGACGGCATCAATGATGCCCCGGCCTTGGCAAAGGCCGACGTCGGTATCGCCATGGGCACCGGCACCGACGTGGCGATGAACAGCGCACAGATCACGCTCGTCAAGGGTGACCTGCGCGGTATTGCGGTGGCGCGCGCCTTGTCAGTGGCCACGGTCCGCAACATGAAGCAGAACCTGATGTTCGCCTTTCTCTACAACGCACTGGGCATTCCCATTGCGGCCGGCGTGCTGTATCCGCTCACCGGTTGGCTGCTTTCACCGTTGATCGCCGCCCTGGCGATGAGTTTGAGCTCCGCATCGGTGATCGGCAATGCGCTGCGTTTGCGTGGCGTCCGTCTTGTCTGAACACGAGGATCGTCGCGCGTGCCGTGGTGGGTGCTGGTTGCACTCCCAGATCGCTGGGTCTGTCGTATCGGTTGCCACCCGACGTTGGACACCTGATCCCTATCGAGGCCTGGAATGCTCTCGACCACGGCACCTGAGCCGCCTCACACCGATACCGCACTTGGCGCCTAGTCGGCATCGCCATAAGCACTTGCACCGATGTGGCGATGAGTCCGCGCCCCGCCTCGGTGAGCAGGAATGCATTGAGATTGGCACACGATTAATCCCGATTCCATCCCGAATGGAATCTGATATATACGTAACGGCCGTGTTATCTTCTCGTTAGCGGTGGCTTTGTAGAATACATACTGTGCAGTCGCACAAGGCATTGACAGAAATGCCTTCACGTTTGATTGAAAGGAGTGTAGAGATGAAAGCCAGGATTACCGCTGTTGTCGCCGCCACCGTGCTGAGCGCCATCGTAACCCCATCGTTCGCTGGTGACGCGGCAGCGGCCAGCGCCAAGAAAATGTTCCTCCTCAAGGACGGTGGAACCCTGTATGTATTCGAGGACGGCAAGATGGCGCTGGAAGACAAGTTCGGACGGGCTATCCACCTGAAAGAGGGGCAATCGCTCGAAACGGTCGATGGCCAGAAGATTACAGCCAACGGCAACGAGGTCGCTCGACTCGATTTTCTTCTCCGTAAGGGTCATTCCAACCATTGACTACTCGATTCAATTCGTGAACTGCACGCCAGCGGATGTCGGGCCAACTCGTTGACCAACACGCGCTGGCGGGTCATCGGTCATAGCTGGCGCAGTTGCATTGCACTCGTCCCGATTGCAGCCGGAGAACCGCCATGCCTGCCACCCTCGAAGCCGAATCAACGCTGACCGATCGCTATCAGACGACCGTGCCGGAAACCGTGCGCCGCGCGCTGCGCCTGGGCAAGCGCGACAAGATCCACTACACCATCCGCCCGAACGGTGAGGTCGTGCTCACGCGCGCGGCCCCCGGCGACAGCGACGACCCGGCGCTGATGCCGTTCCTCGGCTTCCTCGCCCGCGACATGGCCCGCCATTGGTCCCTTGCAGGGGTACGTGCTGGCGCCGGTGCCGTCCTGTTGGCGTTGCCCCTGTGGGCAGCCGCGCAGCAGGCCGCACTGGGCAGCGACCTCGCATCTCTTCTCGACTACGCCCGCCAGAACAACCCCGAGCTCGCCTCGATGCAGCACGAAGCCGCTGCCGCGGCACAGCGCGTGCAGCCGGCCGCAGCCTTGCCCGACCCGGTGCTGCGCGTCGAGCTCGAGAACTTCAACAACTACGGCAACAGCGCCGGCCCCAGCTTGCTGCCGTCGAAGGTGGCCCAGACGAAGTACACGTTGATGCAGCAGTTCCCCGCCTGGGGCAAGCGCGAGCTGCGCCGCCAGGCCGCGGAAGCGGAGGCCCGGCAGGCCCAGGCGCGGGCCGCGGTCCTCTGGGCGGAGCAGGCCGCGCGCATCCGCGTGGCCTATGCGCAGTACTTCCTGGCCAGCCGCAACGAACGCATCACCCGCGAACTCCTGGACCTCGTCACCCGCATGGAGCAGGTGGCCCAGACCCGCTATGCCGGCGGCCTGGCGGCGCAGCAGGACGTGCTTCGCGCCCAGTTGGAGCAAACCGCCATGCGCTCGGAGCTGATCGCGGCGGCCAACGACAAGCGCCAGTTGCAGGCGCGGCTGAACGCGCTGCTCGGGCGCGGCCCGGGCGCGCCGCTGGCGGAACCGCAAGACCTGCCGGCCCTGCCCGCCACGGCAGCATTGCCCGCAACCGAACTGTTGGCTCGCGTGCGCGAGGCCAACCCCCTGGTGCGGGCGGAGGCAGCCCGGCTCGAGGCCGCGCAATCGAACCGCGACCTCACGTGGCGCAACCGCTATCCCGACTTCAACATCGGGATCACTCCCACGCAGATGAGGTCGCGCGTGACGGAGTGGACGCTGATGGTGGAGTTCAACATCCCGCTCCAGCAAGCCAGCCGTCGGTCGCAGGAGCGCGAGGCCGCGGCCATGGTCGAAGCGGCGCGTGCACGCGCCGAGGCCGCTGCCACCCAGGCCGCCGCCGAGCTCGAAGAGCAGCTGTCGGCGCTGGAGGCGGCGCGCCACGGCGAAGAGCTGATCCGAACGCGCCAACTGCCGCAGGCCGAGTTGAGCCTGCAATCCGCGCTGGCCGGTTACGAGACGGGCAAGGTGGACTTCACCAGCCTGCTGGAAGCACTACGCCAGACCCGCAGGGCCCGCCTGGACCTGCTCAAAACACAGGTCGACGCGCAGATGCGCGCCGCGGAGATCGAACGCATCCTGGGAGACGCGCTGTGAAGAACTCGTTCGTGGCCCTGCTCACCGTGACCGTGGCCGCAGCCGGTGTCGTGGCCGGCCAATGGTGGAGCAGCCGCCAGCACTCCGCCGCCACGGCAACCCCCACCAGTGCCGAGACCGCGAAGGCCGGGCCTGCGGCGCGCAGGATCCTCTACTACCGCAACCCGATGGGGTTGCCGGACACCTCGCCCACACCCAAGAAGGATCCGATGGGGATGGACTACATCCCCGTGTACGAAGGCGAGGAGCCCGAAAGCACGAGCGGCGCGCCGCAGGTCCGTATCAGCGCCGAGAAGGTGCAGAAGATGGGTGTGCGAACGGAAGCCGCCGCCCTGCGTCCGTTGGGACGCGTCGTGCGCGCGAGCGGACGTGTGGAGCCCGACGAGCGCCGCGTCTATGCCGTGACGGCCAAGTTCGAAGGGTACGTGGAGCGCCTCCATGTGAACGCAACGGGGCAGCCGGTCGCACGCGGCCAGGCGCTGTTCGAGGTGTACAGCCCGGAGCTGGTCTCGGCCCAGCGCGAGTACGCCATCGCGGCTCAGGGGGTGCGAGCGCTGGCGGGAGCGGGGGGCGACGCCGCCGCCGGCATGCGCCAGCTGGCGGAATCGAGCCTGCTGCGCCTGCGCAACTGGGACATCCCGCCTGATCAGGTGGAAGCGCTCGCCCGCACCGGCGAAATCCGCCGCACCGTGACGTTCCGCTCGCCGGTCAGCGGCATCGTGACCGAGAAGAAAGCCGTCCAGGGCATGCGGTTCATGCCGGGCGAAACGCTGTACCAGGTGACGGACCTCGGCGCCGTCTGGGTGATCGCTGATGTCTTCGAGCAGGACATCGGCTCGCTCAAGCGCGGTGCGCGGGCCACGGTGCGCATCGATGCGTACCCGGAAAGGACCTTCAGCGGCACGGTGACTTACGTGTATCCCACGCTGAACGCGCAGACGAGGACGATCCCCGTGCGGCTCGAACTCGCCAATCCGGGGCACCTGCTCAAGCCGGCCATGTTCGCCCAGGTGGAGCTGGCCGCCGCCGACACGAGGCCGGTCCTGGCCGTGCCCGATTCGGCCGTCATCGACAGCGGAACGCGACGCATCGTCCTGGTGCAAGTCGGCGAGGGCCGCTTCGAGCCGCGGGAGGTGAAGACGGGCGCGCGCAGCGACACCCACGTCCAGGTGCTGGAGGGCGTGCGTGAGGGCGAGCAGGTCGTGGTGGCCGCGAACTTCCTGATCGACGCCGAGAGCAACCTCAAAGCCGCCGTTGGCGCGCTGGCGGCCCATGCCGGCCATGCCGCTCCCGGCCCCTCGGCGGTGCCAGCCTCGGGCCCTGCGGCCACCGGCGCTGCGGCCCATGCCGGCCATGCCGGCCATGCCGCTCCCCCGCCCGCCGCCGGCGCGCCCGCCTCGGTGGGGCACCGGGCCGAGGGCATCGTGGAGGACGTGGACGCAAAGACCGGCTCGCTGAGCATCAACCATGGCCCCGTTCCCACCTTGGGCTGGCCGGCCATGACCATGGAGTTCAAGGTGGCCAACGAAAGCCTGCTGCGCGACTTGAAGCCTGGTACCAAGGTCAGGTTCGAGTTCGTCGAGCGCGAACCGGGCGAATGGGTCATCACGTCCGTTTCCCGGATGTAAGGAGCGGCGATGCTTACCAAGATCATCGACTGGTCCGGCCGCAATCCCTTCGTCGTCCTGCTCGCCACCTTGTTCGTCGTCGTCGGCGGCCTCTATGCCGTGCTGAAGACGCCGCTGGATGCGCTGCCGGACCTGTCCGACGTCCAGGTCATCGTGTACACGGAGTACCCGGGGCAGGCGCCCCAGGTCGTCGAGGACCAGGTCACCTACCCGCTGACCACCGCCATGCTGGCGGTGCCCAAGTCGAAGGTCGTGCGGGGCTTCTCGTTCTTCGGGGCCTCCTTCGTCTACGTGATCTTCGAGGACGGCACCGACATCTACTGGGCGCGCAGCCGGGTACTGGAGTACCTGAACTCCGCGGCCGGCCGCCTGCCGAAAGGCGTGAGCCCGCAGCTCGGGCCCGACGCCACGGGCGTGGGCTGGGTGTACCAGTACGTGCTGCTCGCCAAGGACCGCACGCTCGCCGAGCTGCGCAGCATCCAGGACTGGTACGTGCGCTACCAACTCACGAAGGCCCCTGGCGTGGCCGAGGTCGCCTCCCTGGGCGGGTTCGTCCAGACCTACCAGGTCACCGTGGACCCGGCCAAGCTGCGTTCCTACGGCATTCCGCTGTCGAAGGTCTCGCAGGTCATCCGCGACTCCAACCGCGACGTGGGCGGACGCGTCGTCGAAATGGCGGAAACCGAGTACATGGTGCGCGGCAGGGGCTACCTGCGCGGGCCGGCGGACCTGGAGACCCTCGCGGTCAAGAGCGACGGCGGCACGCCGGTCCTCATCCGCGACATCGCGCGGGTGGAGCTCGTACCCGACGAGCGCCGGGGGCTTTCGGAGCTCAACGGCGAAGGCGAAGTGGTGTCGGGCATCGCGATGGCCCGCTATGGTCAGAATGCGCTGGAGGTGATCGACAACCTCAAGCTCAAGATCGCCGAGATCGCGTCCGGGCTTCCCGCCGGTGTTTCGATCGAGTCGGTCTACGACCGGTCCGAGCTGATCCACCGTGCCATCGACACGCTCACGCGGACGCTGATCGAGGAAAGCCTGATCGTCGCAGCGGTGTGCGTCATCTTCCTGCTGCACGTGCGCTCGGCCCTGGTCGCGATCCTGATGCTGCCGGTGGGGGTGCTCATCGCCTTCATCGCGATGCGCCTGCTCGGGATGAACTCCAACATCATGAGTCTGGGCGGCATTGCCATCGCCATCGGGGCCATGGTGGACGCGGCGATCGTGATGATCGAGAACGCCCACAAGCACCTGGAGCGCTTGCCGGCAGGGCACACCACGGCCGAGCGGGCCGCCGCGATACTCGACGCCTGCAAGGAGGTGGGGCCCGCGCTCTTCTTCTCGCTGCTCATCATCACCGTGTCGTTCCTGCCGGTGTTCACGCTGGAGTCGCAAGAGGGGCGGCTGTTCTCGCCGCTGGCCTACACGAAGACCTTCTCGATGGCGGGCGCCGCGCTGCTGTCGGTGACGCTCGTGCCGGTGCTGATGATGCTGTTCATCCGCGGACGCATCCTGCCGGAGGCGAAGAACCCGGTGAACCGCTTCCTGATCTGGGCCTACCGCCCGATGATCGCCGGCGTGATGCGCTGGAAGAAGACGACCATCCTCGCCTCGGTGATCGTCTTGCTGGCCACCTTGTACCCCGCGAGCCGGCTCGGCACCGAGTTCATGCCCACGCTCAACGAGGGCACCCTGCTGTACATGCCTGCATCCCTGCCGGGCATGTCGATCACCAAGGCTGCCGAGCTGCTTCAGACGCAGAACAAGATCATCAAGAGCTTCCCCGAGGTGGCTTCGGTCTACGGCAAGGCGGGCCGCGCGAACACCGCCACCGACCCGGCCCCGCTGGAGATGTTCGAGACCGTCATCAACCTCAAGCCCGAATCCGAATGGCGCGAGGGGATGACGGTGGACAAGCTCATCGCCGAGATGGACCAGGCCCTCCAGTTCCCCGGTGTATCCAACGCCTGGACCATGCCGATCAAGGCCCGCATCGACATGCTCTCCACGGGCATCCGCACGCCCATCGGCATCAAGGTGTTCGGCAAGGACCTGCTGGAGATGGAGCGGCTGGCCAAGGAGATCGAGGCCGTCGTCAAGAAGGTCCCCGGCACGACCTCGGCCTTCGCCGAGCGCATCACGGGCGGCTTCTATCTCAACATTGAACCGGACCGCGCGCAGCTTGCGCGCTACGGGCTCTCGGTCGGGGAGCTGATGGATGTGATCTCGACCGCGCTGGGCGGCGAGATCGTCACCACGACGGTCGAAGGACGGGAGCGTTATGGCGTGACGGTGCGCTATCCGCGCGAGCTGCGGGCCAACCCTCAGTTGATCGAGCGCGAGGTGCTGGTGCCGACGATGGAGGGCCGCACGATGGTCCCGCTCGGCCAGGTCGCGAAGGTGCAGGTGGCCCGCGGGACGCCCGGCATCCGGACGGAGAACGGGTTGCTGTCGGCGTACATCTTCGTCGACATCCGCAACCGCGACATCGGCTCCTACGTGGCCGAGGCGCGCAAGGCCGTGGCCGAGCAGGTGAAGTTCCCGCCCGGCTACTACGCCACCTGGAGCGGCCAGTTCGAGTACATGGAGCGCGCCATCGACCGCATGAAGATCGTCATTCCGGTGACCCTGCTGACGATCTTCCTGCTGCTGTACCTGAACTTCCGCCGCCTGACGGAAACGCTCATCGTGATGCTGTCGGTTCCCTTCGCGCTGGTCGGCGGCGTCTGGCTGCTGTGGATGCTCGGATACAACCTCTCCGTGGCGGTGGCGGTGGGCTTCATCGCGCTGGCCGGCGTGGCCGCGGAGACGGGCGTCGTGATGCTGATCTACCTCGATCACGCCTGGGACGAGGCGCGCCGACGGTGTGAACGGGAAGGCCGACGTCCGCAGGCGGCCGACCTCTACGCCGCCATCATGGAAGGTGCCGTCGAACGCGTGCGTCCGAAGATGATGACGGTCGTCGCGATCATGGCCGGCCTCCTGCCGATCATGTGGGGCACCGGTACAGGCTCGGAGATCATGAGCCGCATCGCCGCCCCCATGGTAGGCGGCATGATCTCCTCGACCGTGCTCACCCTGGGCGTCATCCCGGCGATCTACGCGCTGGTGAAGGAATGGGAGCTCAGACGCGCTGCGCGCACACCGAACGCGGCTTCCGCGGCGAGGGACGCTTACGCTGCCGCCGAGTGATGTCGCTGCGGGCCTGCGCCCGGAAAGTGCAGGGTGAAGGTGTTGCGGCCGCCCGCCGCATCGCTGGCGGCCTGCACCTCGCCGCCGTGCGCGTGCATGATCGAGCGCACGATGGCCAACCCCAGCCCGGTGCCACCGCTCCACCGGGCGCGCGAGGCGTCCGCACGGTAGAAGCGGTCGAACAGCCGTGCCAGCTGCTCGGGCGCGATCGGATCGCCGACGTTGCTCACGGCCAGCGAGGCTGCCCCGTCTGCGTCCTGTTGGATCGAGACATCGACCACCGAGTGGGCGCGAGCGTGGCGCACCGCATTGGAGAGCAGGTTGGTCACCGCGCGCTGGATCAACAGCGGGTCGCCGTCGATGGTCGCCTCCCCTGCCACGTTGACCGTCACGCCCTTTTCCTCCGCGACCAGGCCCAGGTACTCGGTGACCCGGTTCGACTCCTCGTGCAAGTGCACGCGTTCGTGGCACGCCAGCGCCTGGCCATGGTCCGCCTGGACAATGAACAGCATGTCGGCGATGAGGCGGGAGAGCCGTTCCAGCTCCTCGATGTTGCCTTCCAGCACGTCGCGCAGCTCCTCGGGGCGGCGCGGCTGCGACAGGGCCACCTGGCTGCGCCCGAGGAGCGTGGCGATGGGAGTGCGCAGCTCGTGCGCCAGGTCGGCGGAGAACTCCTGCAGCCTTCGGTAGCCGGCGTCGATGCGCTCCAGCATCGCATTCAGCTCCCGCGCCAGCTCCTGCAGTTCCGACGGCAGGTTCGCCTCGGTGATGCGACGCCCGAGGGACCGCGCCCCGATCGATGCCGCCTGCCGCCGAAAGCGCAGCAACGGCGCCAGCCCGGTGCGCGTGATGAGCCAGGCACCCACGGCCACCGCCGCCAGCAGGAAGGGCAGCCCCACCAGGCTGGCCCGGATGAATCCGTCCAACAGTCTCTACAACGCACTGGGCATTCCCATTGCGGCCGGCGTGCTGTATCCGCTCACCGGTTGGCTGCTTTCACCGTTGATCGCCGCCCTGGCAATGAGTCTCAGCTCCGCATCGGTGATCGGCAATGCGCTGCGTTTGCGCGGCGTCCGTCTTGTCTGAACACGAGGATCGTCGCGCGTGCCGTGGTGGGTGCTGGTTGCACTCCCAGATCGCTGGGTCTGTCGTATCGGTTGCCACCCGACGTTGGACACCTGATCCCTATCGAGGCCTGGAATGCTCTCGACCACGGCACCTGAGCCGCCTCACACCGATACCGCACTTGGCGCCCAGTCGGCATCGCCATAAGCACTTGCACCGATGTGGCGATGAGTCCGCGCCCCGCCTCGGTGAGCAGGAATGCATTGAGATTGGCACACGACAATTAATCCCGATCCCATCCCGAATGGAATCTGACATATACGTAACGGCCGTCTCATCTTCCCGTCAGCGGTGGCTTCGCAGAATACATACTGTGCAGTCGCACAAGGCATTGACAGAAATGCCTTCACGTTTGATTGAAAGGAGTGTAGATGTCAGGTCCCGGACGATTACGTGGTTTGAAGATGAAAAGATCGGGGCGTTGAGGGTACCACTTTTTCAAGGCCTCCAGAGGTGTTATGTGTCCGATTGCCTTCTGGGGTAAATGATGGTTGTACAGCCAAACATAACGGGTCAAGGTAGTCTCGAGGTCCTCGGCGCTGTTGAAGTGATGGGTGGCAAGGACCTCGGCAATACGGCCGTTGAAGCGTTCGACCATGCCATTGGTCTGAGGGTGTCTGGGCTTGGTGAGGCGATGCTCGATGCCAAGGGCCTGGCAGAGCTGATCGAACTCGTGCTTCCCGGACGGTGCGCGCGCGCCTGAGGCGAAGAGGCGATCCGTGAACTCCTTGCCGTTGTCGGTGAGGATGTGCGTGATTCTGACCGGGCAGGTCTTGTGCAAGGCCTTCAGGAAGCTTCTGGCCGCGGCTGCGGTCTTGTTTGGCTTAATCTGGATGAAGACCCAACGGGTGGCGCGGTCAATGGCGACGAAGAGATAACGCCTCTGATGTTCGTCGGGCATCTGCGGCAGGTACTTGACGTCGATGTGCAGGTAGCCCGGCATGTAGGTCTTGAATGGCTTGGAAGCAGGCGCATCCTTGGCTTCACTGGGCAGTTGGGATAGGCCATGGCGCTTGAGCAGACGATACAGCCCAGAACGTGAGGCCCGGGGGTTGATGAACTCCCGTGTGACCACCAGCAGATCGTCAAGGGGTAGCTGGAGGGTCTTGCGCAGCTCCACCACCAAAAGCTCCTGCGCCGGGGTGAGCGTCGTCTGCAAACGATGCGCGGTATGCGGGCGATCTTCCACAAAGTCCCGACGCTTCCAGCGGCGGATGGTGTCTTCGGATACGCCCAACTCGGCTGCCAAGGCCGCAACCGACAAGGACGAGGACTGGATGTAGGCGCGGGTGGCGGGGGTTGTGGTGGCGTTTTTGTGTAGGCGAATAATCATGGTTGAGCGCTCCGGAGGTTGTCGATCAGCTCTCGCATCACTGCGCGACTAACGAAGAGTGCACGACGCGAAGGATCTATGCAATCGTCCGGAACCCTACATGTAGAGATGAAAGCCAGGATTACCGCTGTTGTCGCCGCCACCGTGCTGAGCGCCATCGTAACCCCATCGTTCGCTGGTGACGCGGCAGCGGCCAGCGCCAAGAAAATGTTCCTCCTCAAGGACGGTGGAACCCTGTATGTATTCGAGGACGGCAAGATGGCGCTGGAAGACAAGTTCGGACGGGCTATCCACCTGAAAGAGGGGCAATCGCTCGAAACGGTCGATGGCCAGAAGATTACAGCCAACGGCAACGAGGTCGCTCGACTCGATTTTCTTCTCCGTAAGGGTCATTCCAACCATTGAGGAAGGTCTGCAAAACCTTCCTGCCAGACTGCCGGGATGGGACAATAGCGACATGAAGCAGATGAGTCTGGAGGCGCCGATGTATACGGGCTTTGAGCTGCGCGCCAAGCGCACCCGCAAGCGTGCGTTTTTGGAGCAGATGGACCGTGTGGTGCCGTGGGCAGAGTTGGTCGCACTCATCGAGCCGTATGCGCCGAAGGCGGGTCCCAAGGGTGGGCGGCCACCCTTTGCGGTAGAGAAGCTGCTGAGGATTCATTTTTTGCAGCAGTGGTTTGGTCTGTCGGACCCGGCGGTGGAGGAAGCCTTGTACGACACGCCGCTGCTGGCGAGCTTTGTTGGTCTGGACCTGGGGGTGGATGTCGTGCCGGATGAGAGCACCATCCTGCGCTTTCGCCACCTGCTGGAGCAACACGGCCTGAGCCAGCGTATCCTCGAGACGGTCAATCGCATCCTGACCGAGCGTGGCCTCATGCTCAAGAGCGGCACCATCGTGGATGCCACGCTCATTGCTGCTCCCAGCTCGACCAAGAACGCCCGCCGTGAGCGCGACCCTGAGATGCACCAGACGAAGAAGGGCAACCAGTGGTACTTCGGCATGAAAGCGCACGTTGGGGTCGACGCCGAGACAGGGCTGGTACACACGGTGGTGGCCACCGCTGCCAACGTCTCGGATGTGACGCAGGCGCATCGGCTCTTGCACGGGCAAGAGACCGACGTCTTTGCCGATGCGGGCTATCAGGGAGTGGACAAGCGAGCGGAAAACCAGGGCAAGCAAGTCGCTTGGCACGTGGCCATGCGGCCGGGCAAGCGCCGGGCATTGGACAAGCGCACTTTTCTTGGCCAGGTGATGGATGCCTTGGAACGCACCAAGGCGCGCATTCGTGCCAAGGGTGAGCATCCGTTTCGGGTACTCAAATGCCAGTTTGGCTACCGCAAGACGCCCTATCGAGGCTTGGCCAAGAACGGCGCGCAGCTCAACGTCCTGTTTGCGCTGGTCAATCTGTGGCTGGCGCGCAAAGCCTTGCTGGCTGCGACGGGATAAGTGCGCCCGCAGTGGGCTCACTGGGGCCGGATGGGGCTCCAGAGGGCCCATCAAGGGGCTTGCTGGAGCCAAAAGACGGCTCAGCATCTGCTTCGATCCCGTCATGTGAAACGATATTGACCCTCAACTCGTCGCCACGAACGAGTGGGCGGGGTAGTGCAGAGGTTCCTTGACTACTCGATTCAATTCGTGAACTGCACGCCAGCGGATGTCGGGCCAACTCGTTGACCAACACGCGCTGGCGGGCCATCGGTCATAGCTGGGGCTAACCACTCGATGGTAGGCTGCGACGCTACCGGTCAATCGGCGCCGCACAAGGTGAGAGTCCGCCCTGCACTGACTGACCGGCGTTCATTGCCGGGGCCATTGCGTCCACAACAACCCGCAGGATTGCCCGGGATTGCTCAATCGTTGAGAGAGTGGGTTGGATTCCGGTCGCGTCTGCACCACTGACCTTGCCCCTGGAAACCGGATCCCTTGCTGAGTGGTTGAATACAGGCAAGGAGAACGGAAGTGACGAAGGCAACGAGAGCGCGCTACACGCTGGAGTTCAAGCTGGAAGCGGTCAGGCTGGTCAAGGCTGGCCAGAGCATGGCGGCGACGGCGAAGATCCTGGGCATTGCGCAACAGACGCTGCACAACTGGATCCGTGCGGACCGAGACGGTCGTCTGGCGGGGGCTGGAAGCAAGCCGGTGAGCCCAGAGCAGATGGAGATCGCCAGGCTGCGCGCGGAGCTGGCGCGGGTCAAGATGGAGCGCGACATCCTGGGAAAAGCGACGGCGTACTTCGCGAAGGAGCGGGGGTGAAGTACGCCTGGATCGAGCGTAACCGCAAGCGCTGGCCCGTGTCGGTGGCGTGCGCAGTTCTGGGGGTGAGCCCCAGTGGGTACCACGACCACCGTGTGCGCCAGGCACGACCACGACGTGGGATCAGCAACGATGCTCTGCTGGTTCATATCCGAGCGATCCATGCCGAAACGCGTGGCGAGTACGGCTGGCCGCGGATCTGGAAGGAACTGCTGGCACGCGGCATTCGGGTGGGTAAGGAGCGCGTTCGCAAGCTCATGAGCCTGCACGGCATCCGCGCCCGAGGCAAGCGCAAGTTCAAGGCTACGACCGACAGCAACCACAAGCTGCCGGTGGCGCCGAACCTTGTGGATCGGCAGTTCAAGCCGGCCACGCCGAACGCCGTGTGGACGAGCGACATCACGTATGTGGCCACCGACGAGGGCTGGCTGTACCTGGCGGTGATCATCGACCTGTTCAGCCGCCAGGTCGTGGGCTGGTCGATGCAGCCGCACATGCGGCGCGAGCTGGTGATTGACGCGTTGCACATGGCCTGGTTCCGCCGCCATCCGCCGCCGGGACTGATATGCCACAGCGATCGCGGCAGCCAATACTGCAGTGCCGACTTCCAGAAGGCGCTGACCGGCTACGGCATGCGCAGCTCGATGAGTCGCAAGGGGAACTGCTGGGACAATGCGCCTGTAGGGTTCCGGACGATTGCATAGATCCTTCGCGTCGTGCACTCTTCGTTAGTCGCGCAGTGATGCGAGAGCTGATCGACAACCTCCGGAGCGCTCAACCATGATTATTCGCCTACACAAAAACGCCACCACAACCCCCGCCACCCGCGCCTACATCCAGTCCTCGTCCTTGTCGGTTGCGGCCTTGGCAGCCGAGTTGGGCGTATCCGAAGACACCATCCGCCGCTGGAAGCGTCGGGACTTTGTGGAAGATCGCCCGCATACCGCGCATCGTTTGCAGACGACGCTCACCCCGGCGCAGGAGCTTTTGGTGGTGGAGCTGCGCAAGACCCTCCAGCTACCCCTTGACGATCTGCTGGTGGTCACACGGGAGTTCATCAACCCCCGGGCCTCACGTTCTGGGCTGTATCGTCTGCTCAAGCGCCATGGCCTATCCCAACTGCCCAGTGAAGCCAAGGATGCGCCTGCTTCCAAGCCATTCAAGACCTACATGCCGGGCTACCTGCACATCGACGTCAAGTACCTGCCGCAGATGCCCGAC
This sequence comes from Tepidimonas sp. HKU77, assembly GCF_049728535.1. Classification (NCBI taxonomy): domain Bacteria; kingdom Pseudomonadati; phylum Pseudomonadota; class Betaproteobacteria; order Burkholderiales; genus Tepidimonas; species Tepidimonas sp. HKU77. The sequence continues at coordinate 1,516,081 of NZ_CP187300.1, forward strand.
GAACATCAGAGGCGTTATCTCTTCGTCGCCATTGACCGCGCCACCCGTTGGGTCTTCATCCAGATTAAGCCAAACAAGACCGCAGCCGCGGCCAGAAGCTTCCTGAAGGCCTTGCACAAGACCTGCCCGGTCAGAATCACGCACATCCTCACCGACAACGGCAAGGAGTTCACGGATCGCCTCTTCGCCTCAGGCGCGCGCGCACCGTCCGGGAAGCACGAGTTCGATCAGCTCTGCCAGGCCCTTGGCATCGAGCATCGCCTCACCAAGCCCAGACACCCTCAGACCAATGGCATGGTCGAACGCTTCAACGGCCGTATTGCCGAGGTCCTTGCCACCCATCACTTCAACAGCGCCGAGGACCTCGAGACTACCTTGACCCGTTATGTTTGGCTGTACAACCATCATTTACCCCAGAAGGCAATCGGACACATAACACCTCTGGAGGCCTTGAAAAAGTGGTACCCTCAACGCCCCGATCTTTTCATCTTCAAACCACGTAATCGTCCGGGACCTGACAGCTACATCCAGTCCGGACGGAAGATCGTGGTTGATGTCGATCTGGAGAAATTCTTTGATCGAGTCAATCACGACATCCTCATCGACCGCCTACGCAAACGCATCGACGATGCTGGAATCATTCGGCTGATACGGGCGTACCTGAACAGCGGCATCATGAGCGATGGCGTAGTGTTTGAGCGGTATCAAGGCACGCCGCAAGGTGGGCCGCTGTCGCCGCTGCTGGCGAATGTGATGCTGGACGAAGTGGATAAGGTACTGGAGAAGCACGGCCACTGCTTTGCGCGCTATGCCGACGACTGCAACGTCTATGTCCGTAGTCGGAAAGCTGGCGAACGGGTCATGGCGCTGCTGCGCAAGTGTTACGGCAAGCTGAGGCTCAAGATCAATGAAGCCAAGAGTGCGGTGGCCAGCGTCAAGGGAAGGAAGTTCTTGGGCTACAGCTTCTGGTTTGGCAAGGAGGGCGTCAAGCGCAGGGTGGCCGACAAGCCGATGGCGACGTTCAAGCAGCGGGTGAGGCAACTGACCCGGCGCTCAGGCGGACGCAGCATGGCGGAGGTCATTGAGCGACTGAAACCTTATCTGTTGGGATGGAAAGCCTACTTTGGGCTGGCGCAAACACCGGGCGTCTGGCGATCGCTGGACGAATGGCTGCGCCACCGACTACGGGCGATCCACCTCAAGCACTGGAAGCGGGGTAGCACGATCTACCGGGAACTGCTCAACCTAGGCGCGTCCGAACACGTGGCAAAGCGGGTGGCAGGCAATTCCCGCTGCTGGTGGCGGAATAGCGCGGGCGAGCTCAACCGGGTGCTGACCATTGCCTACTTCGACAAACTTGGCGTTCCCCGTCTCTCATGACCTCAACTTCTCGAACCGCCCGGTGCGGACCCGCATGCCGGGTGGTGTGGGAGGGGCCCGGTCAGGTATCCTGACCGCCCCTATCCCGATTTGTGGGTATCCGCGATACCACGCGGGGTTCGGCGCCGATCTGCGTGCGCCACGCGGTGAAGCCACATCGCCCGAAAGTCGCCCAGTTCGACTCTTTCTTGCCCTCTCTTCTCTCGAAACCGGCGCCAACCTCTTCCCGCAAGCACACGCAAATGGTCTTTGGGATCAGTGACTTGCACCTGCGTCGCCGCGACCGGTTGGCCATCGTGCTTGCTTGGCAGGTACAGAGCCAACGCATTCAGCCCCCCTCTTTCAAGCGCTGCAAGGCACGGGCATAACGCATCTTCGTTGCCGACAGCCCCAAACCCATCGCCTCAGCGATTTCAGCGAACTCGAGGCCCACGAGCAGGCGCAGTAGTACCAGCATGCGATCGTCGGGCGCCAGCCGCGCCAGCAAGGACTCGGCATCCAGGCGGGCTTCGGTGGCGGCAATGGCATCCTTCGAGTCGGCCACGGCGTGCGCGTCCTCGCGAGTTTCTGGGTCATGCAACGAAACCGTGGATGGCCACGCCTGCGCCTTGCGCCGATGGTCGATGCACACATTGGCCGTGATGCGCCACAGCCAGGTGCTGAAGGCCGATTCGCCGCGAAAGCGCGGCAGTTCGAAGAACACCTTGAGCATGACCTCCTGGGCCAGATCTTCGGCATCGGCGGCGCAGGCGGTAAAACGCCGGGTGAGCGCGCGAATGCGGCTGCCATGGCGGCGCATCAGCGCTTCAAAGGCACCCGTCCGGTAGGGCAGTTCAGCGCGCGCCCGAGCGACCAGCGCGGCGTCGTCTGCCAGATGGGGCACCGCATCGCCGTGCAGGTCATGATGGTCAACGGGAGACGGTGACCGCATCGGCACTGAGCCGCGAATTGGCCACGGTCAGCAAACGGCCATCGGCGAGCACGAGTACCGTCTTGATGGTGCCGACCTCGCGCACGGTGGCGGCGATACCATTCCACTCGATGCGATCGCCTTCTTTGAGCAGATCGCGCAGATAGACACCGGCGACGATTTCACCGGCCAGCCCGCGCGTGCCCAACCCCAAAGACAGGGCCACCGCCACACCGATGGCGGCCAGGGCAATGCCAATGACTTCTTGCAGCAACACGATGCGGATATCGAGCTGGTCGACCGCCATCAGCACCACCAGCGCCGCCAGCACGCCCATGGTCAGCCGCGCGAGCGTGGGTGCGTAGTCCACCCCCGCCGAGTCAGCAGCACGGCGCACCAGGCCCGCCAGCCAACTGGCCGCCATCAGCCCCAGCACGAGTACGACCACGGCAGCCACGAACTTGGGCAGAAAGAGCATGACTTGCGCGACCGTCTGCCCTGCCGCAGCCAGTCCCAGACTGTCGGCTGCCGAGATGGCAAAGGCCAGCAACACGAAGGCGAAGGCGATGGTCCCAAGCAGCGCGGAAATCTCACGCTGCATACCCCACTGCTGCAAGAAGCCTTGCAGCCCCGAGCGTTTGGCCAGCTCGTCGATGCCCAGTTTGGCCAGTAGGCGCCGTGTCACGGCCCCCAGCAGCTTGCCCAGCAGATAGCCGAACAGCAGCAAGACGAGCGCGCCCAGCAAGTTGGGCGCCAGCATGGCCAGGCGGTTGTAGAGCGCCACCAGAGGGTCGGAAGCCCAGGCAAGGGCGGTTCGGATGTGGTCCATAGATAAGCTCCTTCGTGATCAGCGGTGAACAGACGCCCGATGCAGCCGTGCCACAGCCGGTGCGAGAAGCCTTGCCAAGGCCAACCAGATACGCCCCAGCACTAGCCCCAGCACGTTGCGCACGGCCAAGCGGGCGCGGGCGCGGTGCAAGACGGGGGTCAGGCCGTTGGGCGGTTCGGGGCTGTCTTGCAGCGCTGCCGCAAGACGGGACTCGAAGGCGTCGATGGGCGCTGGCATGGGCAACTCCTGGAATCGGTGTCCGTGCTTTCTTTGACGAAGATCGCTTTGGAAAAGTCACAGCAGCACGGTTTCGAACGTCGATACATACCGACGGTCTTGGGTGACCGAGACTCCCATGAGTAAGGTCAGACCGGCCTTCGAGCGTGAAGTGGGGCCGCAGCGATGCGGCGCATGTTGGCACGGCCGGTGGTGAATCTGTCGGAGGCGGCCTGGCTGATCGGCGCGCGCGAGGCGGCACTGGGCGCCGGCGTCGATTACCGCTTTGGGCTGAAGGATAAGAAAGCGCTCAAGCTCGCCCAGCGCAGCGATCTGTACTGAGTGGCGAACCACTGGGGTGCGTTTACCGAGGAGAAGCTCTTGGATGCGGTTGCGCCGTGCACGAGGCCAGGATGCGCTACCGGGGTCACACGCTGAGTAACAAGAAACGCCGCTCCCAGGGGCTGACGACTTCGAAGTACTCGCGGTACTCGGCCTCCTTGATCGCGGCATAGGTGCGCAAAAAATGCTCGCCGAACAGCTCGGCCAGCGGTGTACACGCCAGCAGGCGCTCGACAGCGTCGTCCAGGTGGCGCGGCAGTTGGTGCGGCTGCTCGTAGGCGCTGCCGGTCAACGGCGGGGTGGGCTGCAGGCGCTCGCGCATGCCCAGGTAGCCACAGGCCAAGCTGGCGGCGATGGCCAGGTAAGGGTTGACGTCGACCCCCGCCAGGCGGTTTTCGACACGGCGCGCCTCGGCCGGGGAGTGCGGCACGCGCAGGCCGCAGGTGCGGTTGTCGTAGCCCCAGCTCAAGTTGATGGGTGCCGCCGTGTAGCGCGACAGGCGCCGGTAGCTGTTGACGTAAGGGGCAAAGAACGCCATCGCCGCGGGCAGGTAGGTCTGCAGCCCGCCGATGAAGTGGAAAAACGCCTCCGACGGTGTGCCGTCGGGCTGGCTAAAGATGTTGCGCCCACTGGCGCGCTCGAGCACGCTCTGGTGGATGTGCATGGCGCTGCCGGGTTGCCCCTGCATCGGCTTGGCCATGAAGGTCGCGTACATGCCGTGGCGGATGGCAGCCTCGCGTACCGTGCGTTTGAACAGAAAAACCTGGTCGGCCAGCGCTAGCGGCTCGCCGTGGTCCAGGTTGATCTCCATTTGCGCGGTGCCCATCTCGTGAATGAGCGTATCGAGTTGCAGCCCTTGCGCCTCGCACCAGCCGTAGATGACGTCGAAGATATCGTCGTATTCGTTGACCGCGTCGATGGAGAAGCTCTGCATGCCGGCCTCGGTGCGCTTGGTGCGGCCGATCGGGGGCTTGAGCGGGATGTCCTCGTCGGGCTCGACCTCGACGAGGTAGAACTCGATTTCCGGCGCGACGATGGGCTGCAGGCCATCGCGTTCGTAATACGACAGGATGCGGCGCAGCACGTTACGCGGCGCCAGCTCGATCCACGAGCCGTCGAAACGCTGGCAGTCATGGATGATTTGGGCGGTCGGCTCTTTGGCCCAGGGGACGATGCGCAGCGTGGTCGAGTCGGGCGCGAGCCGCATGTCGGGGTCGGCCACGGGCGTGAAGTCCTGCTCGGGATAGTCGCCGGTGACGGTCATGGTCAGCACCGCCTCGGGCAGGCGCAGGCCCGCGGCGGGGTCGTACTTGTGGCGCGGCACGATCTTGCCGCGTGCCTGGCCCGTCATGTCGGGGATGAGGCACTCGACCTCGGTGATGCGGTGCTCGTCGAGCCAGCGGTGGATGCGTTGGTGGTCGTCGTTCATGGCGCGGAAATCGGATCCGAATGGCGCATCAGTATGCGACGAATACGTACCCGCGGTGGTGCCAGCCGAGGGTACCGGCGAAGCGCCATTAGTGAGCATCATTCCCAGTGACAATGTTGGGCATCCTGTTTTGCTGAAAAGGATCAACCATGATCGGTTTGTCAGATATCGAAGCGGCAGCCGCCCGCCTGGCTGGGCAGGTGCTGCAAACCCCGTGTCTGGAGTCGCGCACGCTGTCGCAGATCACGGGGGCGCAGGTCTACTTGAAGTTCGAGAACCTGCAGTACACCGCCTCGTTCAAGGAGCGCGGGGCGTTCAACAAATTGGCACAGCTCACACCCGAAGAGCGGGCACGCGGCGTGATCGCCATGTCGGCCGGCAACCACGCGCAAGGCGTGGCCTACCATGCGCAGCGCCTGGGCCTGCGCGCTGTCATCGTCATGCCGCGCTTCACGCCAGGGGTGAAGGTCGAGCGCACGCGCGGCTTTGGCGCCGAGGTGGTGCTGCACGGCGACACGCTGGAGGAGGCGCGCGCGCACGCGCGTACCCTGGCGGCCGAACAGGGCTTGACCTTCGTGCACCCCTACGATGACGATGCCATCATCGCCGGGCAGGGTACGGTGGGGCTGGAGATGCTGCGCGCCCAGCCCGAGCTCGACGTGTTGGCGATTGCCGTGGGCGGTGGCGGGCTGATCGGGGGCGTGGCGGCGGCGGCCAAGGCCATCAAGCCGGATATCGAGATCATCGGTGTGCAGACGCGGCGCTTCCCGGCCATGGTCAACGCCGTCACTGGTAGCCACTGGCCACAAGGGGCCAACACCATTGCCGAGGGCATCGCGGTGGGTGCGCCAGGTGAGCGCACGCTCGAGCTGGCGCAGCGCTACGTGGACGATTGGCTGCTGGTGGACGAGGAGGACATCGAGCAGGCCATCGTGCTGCTGCTCGAAATCGAAAAGACCCTGGTCGAGGGGGCCGGTGCGGCGGGCCTGGCAGCGGTGCTGCGGCACCCAGTCCGCTTTGCCGGGCGCCAGGTGGGATTGGTGCTGTGTGGCGGCAATATCGACCCGCTGTTGCTGGCCTCGATCATCGAACGCGGCATGGTGCGCGCAGGGCGGTTGGTGCGGCTGGTGGTGAGCACGCGTGACCTGCCAGGGCAGCTCGCGCGCATCGCCGCTGTGGTGGCCGAGGCCGGCGCCAACATCGACCAAGTGCACCACCAGCGTGCTTTTACTTTGCTGGCGGCGCAAAGCGTCGAGATCGAGCTGGTCCTTCAGACGCGCGGCCCGGCGCACGTGGAACAGGTGATGCAGGCGTTGCTTGCGGCGGGCTTCGAGGTGGCGCGCCATTGAGCGCTCGCCCAGCGCCCCTCAGTCGTGGCTGCCGTCACCGCCGATGACGCCGCCCAACAAGCCCCCCGCCGCAAAGCCACCCAGTATCGATCCCTCCTCGCGTCGGCCCCCCAGCTGCGGTGCGGCGGCAAATACACGGGACGCCAGGCGGGAGAATGGCAGGCTCTGCAACCAGACGCTGCCCGGCCCGCTGAGGCGGGCCAAAAACAGCCCTTCGCCGCCGAACAGCGCGGTCTTGATGCGGCCGACGTACTCAATGTCAAAGTCCACCTCGGCGGTGTATGCCACCACGCAGCCAGTATCCACGCGTAGCGATTGGCCCGCGGCCAGTTCGCGTCGCACCACCGTGCCGCCGGCGTGCACGAAGGCCAGCCCGTCGCCGTCCAGGCGTTGCATGATGAAGCCCTCGCCCCCGAAAAAGCCGACCGACAGCCGTCGCTGAAAGGCGATGCCGAGGCTGACGCCGCGCGCCGCACACAAAAAGCTGTCTTTCTGGCACACGAGCGTGCCACCGAGCGTGCGCAGGTCGATGGGCAATATCTTGCCGGGAAACGGCGCGGCGAAAGCGACACGCCGTTTACCGTTGGCCGTGTTGCTATATACCGTGGTGAACAGCGACTCGCCCGTGACCAGCCGCTTGCCCGCTCCCAGCAGTTTGGCAAACAGCCCGCCCTGTTGGGCGCTGCCATCGCCAAAGACCGTGTCCATGACGATGCCCTCGTCCATGAACATGAGGCTGCCGGCTTCGCCAATGGCGGCTTCGCCGGGATCGAGCTCGATCTCGACGAACTGCATCTCGGCGCCACGAATCTCGTAGTCGATGACGTCCATGCCCATGCGTAAGCGCTCCGCGGTGGTGACGCCGCAATGGTAGCGCCGACCGCGCAGTGCCGCGGGGGCGTCGTTCAAAGTCCAGCGCCGTCGAGCCGAACCCCATGGGGCTTATTTGGCGCACGACGCCAGTGCCCCGCTGTTGCGGGCGCGTTTATTGATCCGGCACGAATATGTCTTCAAGCCGCATATTGCACGATGGGGTCTTGGAAGTAGGCCCGAACGCGCTGCGGGTTGGCCTCGATGAACTGCATGTGCTGCTCGGCGGCGGCGCGCAGCTTGGGTCTGGTGCGCGCGGGCACCTTGGTGCCGATGGCGTGCTTCAGGTCGGCGTTGAGCCGCTCGTCCGGGTTGAGCTCGGGGCTGTAGCTGGGCAGGTCAAACACCTCGATGTCGGCCACGTGCTCGGCCAGCCACGCCTTGACGGGCTTGCAGTGATGCACGCCCAGGTTGTCCAGGATGAGGAAGACCTTCTTACCCAGCCTGCGGCCATCGCGGACGAGTGCCTCGAAGAACTCGACGAGCCGCTCGTGGTTGAAGGCCCCGTCGATGATCATCCAGTTGGCGCGGCCCTGGTTGGTGACTGCCCGCCGCGCGCACCGACAGCTTGAGCCCGCACAGCTGCTCGGGGCGCTTGTCGCAGGATCGTGCGGCGCACCGCCGGGTAGCTCAGCCCTGTGAGTTCCACGATGGCCATCACGCCGTAGCCCTTTCGGTGCAGCCGAACGACTTGCTTGCGCCGTTCGTGAAGTTGCTCAAGCTTCTGGTAACGAGCGTCTTCCTTGTCCGTATACGGTCGACGCGGATGGGCTCGAAACGTTCAATTTTCATGGTGCCGGATCAATAGGGCCTTACGGGCACGCGGTCAGCGAGCTTCCCGCCGGGCCCAGCGCCGCCTGCAGCTGCTCGCGCTCGGCTTCGGTCAAATCGGGCCAGCGCAACGTCAGCACGCGCGTGGCGGGGCGCTCCTGCACCACACGGGCGTCGCGCACGCCTTGTCGTTGCACGTCCAGCAGCGCCTTACGCGCGGCCTCTTCGCTGGAGTAGGTGCCCAGCGCCAGCCCCGGCGCCAGCGCGGGGGCGTTGACGTCGCGATACTCGACGCCCGCCTGGCGCAGCTCGGCGCGGCGGCGCTGCAGCGCCTCGGCAGTCGGAAACTTGCCCACATAGACGATCCAGCGCTCGGGCAGCGTCGCTGTTTGTTCGGTGTGGCGTCCGCGCAGGCCGGCGGTGGTCTCGGCGCTGCGCTGCAGTGCCTCGGCTTGCGCCGGCGGCAGGGCCGCCAATTGCCAGCAGCGCCGCACGGCTGCCGGGCGTGTCGCAGTTGCCGCAGGCTCCGCGGGTGGGGGTGGTCCGTCTTCTTCGTCCTGCACAGTGGGGGCCGACGCGTCGGGGTCGTCCGACACCGATGGGTCTGTCAGCGTGTGAGCGGGGCTGCCAGGGGGATTGAGCAGCCGCAGCCGCTCGGGCTCCACCTGTTGCGCCAGGCGCTGGCGATCCGACGTCCCGGCGCGTTCCGGCGCGTCGCCCCACTCGCCGTGGCGCCAGCCCCACAGGGCGGCATTGGCCAGCAGCAGCACCAAAACCAGCAACCTCAGCATGGCCGCACGCTCACCTCTCCCTGTTGCACGCGACGCACGCCATCTGGGGTGCGCAGGCGCAGCGCGCCGTCGGCATCCACGCCGTCGGCGATGCCCTCGCCACCGTCGCTCGTGCGCACGCGCTGGCCGCGCAGTGCATCGCGCGCCGCGTAGCGCGACTGTAGCGGCGCAAACCCCGCGCGCTCGAAGTCCTGCACCGCCTGCAGCGTGGCTGCCCCGACACGGGCCAGCCAATGGCCGATGTCGTGCGCCGGGTGCCCGCCTTCGCGCGGCAGCGCCTCCAGGCCGATCGGGGGCAGCGCGTCTGCGGGGGCATCGGGCGGCAGCCGCGGCGTGGCCAGGTTGAGACCGATGCCGATGACGGCGTAGCGCGACGCGGGCCGCGCCGGGTCGATGGGGGCGGTTTCGATCAGAATGCCGCCCAGTTTGCGCCCTTGCCAGCACAGGTCGTTGGGCCATTTGAGCTGCACGGCGGGGTCGAGCGCCTCGGCGACGGCCACCCCCACCGCCAGCGACAGCCCCGCCCAGTCGGCAGGCGCCAGCGGCAGCCCGATGGACAGTGCCAGCGATGCGCCCGGCACCGTGACCCAGGACCGGCCCAAGCGGCCGCGACCGGCGCTCTGCGATGCGGCGGCCAACACCACCGGGTCGGTCTGGCCGGCGCGCGCGCGGCGCATCAGCTCGGCATTGGTGGAGTCGATCGTCGGCACGACCTCGACCGCCAGCCCGGGCCACCAGGGCGCGAGGGACTGCCACAGGGCTTGCGCCCCGCCCTCCAAGCGGGCGAGCGCGGCGGCAGTGGCCGGGGCATCGGGCGCGGGTGTCGGGGTGGGCATGGCGAGTGTGGGTGGGCGCGTGCGGTTGGGCCGGGCTGGTTCGGGGCGAAAGTTTGCTAAGGTAGCTGTGTGGGCGCGCATGCGTGCGCGCGCGAGGCGCAGGGCCCCCTAAGGTCCTCCGCCGCGCGGCACGGCACGCCCGAACGCATTGTAGAGACATGAGCCCAACCGCCAACCCTTCCGCTGCCGCTACCGGCAAGACGCTCGTCATTGCCGAAAAGCCCTCCGTCGCGCTCGACATCGTGCGCGCCCTCACCCCTGTCAGTGGCAAATTCGACAAGCACGAGGATTACTACGAAAACGACCGCTACATCGTCACCTCGGCAGTGGGCCACCTGCTGGAGATCGCCGCGCCCGAGGCGTACGACGTCAAGCGCGGCAAGTGGAGCTTTGCGCACCTGCCGGTGATCCCGCCGCATTTCGAGCTCAAGCCCATCGACAAGACCAAAGCGCGCCTCAACGCCGTGGTCAAGCTGGCGCGGCGCAAGGACGTCACCACGCTGGTCAATGCTTGCGACGCGGGGCGCGAGGGCGAGCTCATCTTTCGGCTCATCGAGCAGTACGCCGGAGGCACCGACAAGGCCGGCAACCCCAAGCCGCTGGGCAAGCCCGTGCAGCGCCTGTGGCTGCAGTCGATGACGCCACAGGCCATCCGCGAGGGTTTCGAGCAATTGCGCAGCGACGAGCAAATGCGGCCCCTCGCCGACGCGGCTCGCAGCCGCTCCGAGGCCGATTGGTTGGTCGGCATCAACGGCACGCGCGCCATGACGGCGTTCAACTCGCGCGACGGCGGGTTTTTCCTGACCACGGTGGGTCGGGTGCAGACGCCGACGCTGGCCATCGTGGTCGAGCGCGAGGAGCAGATCCGCCGCTTCGTGGCGCGCGATTATTGGGAGGTGCACGCCACGTTTGCCGCGCAAGCCGGCACCTACCCGGGGCGCTGGTTCGACCCGGCGTTCCGCAAGCCGCAGGGCGATGCCGCCGACCCTGAGCGCAAGCCCGAACGGCTGTGGACCGAGGCCGAAGCGCGCGCCATCGCCGACGCGGTGCGCGGCCGCCCCGCGCAGGTCAGCGAGGAGTCCAAGCCCACCACCCAGGCCTGCGGCCTGCTGTACGACTTGACCAGCCTGCAGCGCGAAGCCAACGGGCGCTTCGGCTTTTCCGCCAAGACCGCGCTCGCGCTGGCGCAGAGCTTGTACGAGAAACACAAGGCGCTGACCTACCCCCGTACCGACTCGCGCGCGCTGCCCGAGGATTATCTGGGCACGGTCCGCCACACGCTGGAAGTGCTGGCCGACAGTCCCTTGGCGCATCTGGCGCCGCACGCGCGCACTGCGTTGCAGCAGGGCTATGTGCGGCCGACCAAGCGCGTGTTCGACAACACCAAGGTCAGCGACCACTTCGCCATCATTCCCACGCCGCAGGTGCCGCAGGGCTTGAGCGAAGCCGAGCAAAAGCTCTACGACCTGGTGGTGCGGCGCTTCATCGCGGTGTTTTATCCGCCGGCCGAGTTTTTGGTCACGACCCGCATCACCCAGGTGCCCGTAGAGGGGGCCACGCACCACTTCAAGACCGAGGGCAAGGTGCTGGTCAAACCGGGCTGGATGGCGGTTTACGGCAAAGAGGCGGCCGAAGACGTCGAGGGTGCGCGCGCCGGTGACAAGGGCCAGCCGCTGGTGCCGGTGCAGCCAGGTGAGACCGTGCGCACCGAAGACGCGCGCATCGACGCCCGCCAGACCCGACCACCGGCACGCTACACCGAAGCCACGCTGCTGGCCGCCATGGAGGGTGCGGGCAAGATGGTGGACGACGAGGAGCTGCGCGCCGCCATGGCCGACAAGGGGCTGGGTACGCCCGCGACGCGTGCGGCCATCATCGAGGGGCTGCTGGCCGAGAAATACCTGCTGCGCGAAGGGCGCGAGCTGGTGCCGACGCCGAAAGCGTTCCAGCTCATGACTCTGCTGCGCGGGCTGGGTGTGGAGGAGCTCTCGCGCCCCGAGCTGACGGGGGAATGGGAGCACAAACTCTCGCTCATGGAGCGCGGTCAGCTCAGCCGCGAGGCCTTCATGCGCGAGATCGCCGCCATGACCGAGCGCATCGTGCGCAAGGCCAAAGAATACGACCGCGACTCCGTGCCCGGCGACTACGCCACGCTGCGCTCGCCGTGTCCGCAGTGCGGCGGCGTGGTGAAGGAAAACTACCGCCGCTATGCCTGCACGGGTGCCGACGGCCAGGGGCCGGGCTGCGGGTTTTCGCTACCCAAAGCGCCGGGCGGGCGCGTCTTGGCGCCCGAGGAAGTCGAGACCCTGCTGCGCGAGCACCGCATCGGGCCACTGGAGGGCTTTCGCTCCAAAGCGGGCTGGCCCTTCAGCGCCGAGCTGACCGTGGTGCCCGACGCCAGCGGCCAGTGGAAGCTGGAGTTCGACTTCGGTGACGAGGACAACGGCGACGACGGCGAACTGGTCGATCTGGCGGGCCGCGAGGCGCTGGGGCCCTGTCCCAAGTGTGGCAGTCCCGTGGTGGAACATGGCAGCCAGTACGTCTGCAGCCGCGCGGTGCCGACGCCCGAGCAGCCAACCCCCAGCTGCGACTTCAAGAGCGCCACCACCATCTTGCAGCAGCCCATCGCGCGCGAGCAAATGGCCAAGCTGCTGGCCACCGGCCGCACCGACTGGCTGGAAGGGTTCGTCTCGAACCGCACGCGCCGCCCGTTCAAGGCGGCGCTGGTGTGGGACGCCGAGGCGGGGAAGGTGAACTTCGCCTTCGAGCCACGCGAGGGCGGCCGTGCATCGGCTCGCCGTGCCGGTACGCGCACCGGCGCTCGCGCCACGGCCACCCGCCGCACTGCCCCCAAACGCTGATCCACCCCACGGTAGGAGACCTGCCCATGAGCCTGAAACTGTATTACGCCCCCGGTGCCTGCTCGTTCGTGCCGCACGCCGCGCTGGAGCTGGCCGGTGCCGCCTACGAACCCGTGCTCGTCAAGCTGCACAAGGGCGAGCACCAGACGCCCGAATTCCTCGCCCTCAACCCGCGCGGTCAGGTGCCGGTGCTGGTCGATGGCGAGGCGGTGGTGACGCAAATCATCGCGATCGCGCTGTATCTGGAAGCACGCTTTCCACAGGCGGGCCTGTTGCCGCTGCAGGGGCTGGCGCGCACGCGCGCGATCGAGACGCTGGCGTGGATGAACAACACCGTGCATCCGACCTTCACGCACGTGTTCATGCCGCACAAGTTTGCCGACGACGCGGCCGCGCAGGCCGCCGTCAAGGCGCGCGCGCTGGGGGCGTATCAGGCGCTGCTGCAGGAGCTCGAGGCGCTGGTGGCTGCGCGTAGCGAGCCGTGGCTGGGCGGCGCCCAGCCTGGTGTGCTCGACGCCTATGCGTTGACCCTGCTGCGCTGGGGCGGGTTTGCGGGCATCGACCCCACCACGCTGCCGCAGACCTGGGCGCTGTCGCAGGCGTTGGCGGCCTTGCCGGCGGTGGCGCGCGTCATCGAGCGCGAGCGGTTACAGCTCAACGTTTACCGGCCCACGGCTGCCTGAAACCGCACCGATACCCGCAGGCCGCGCGTTTGCGGGCGGCTCGGGTCGGCGTCGTCCATCTCGAGGGTGGCGCCGTGTTGGCGCACGATCTCGTGCACGATGGCCAACCCCAGGCCCGATCCGTCCACGTTGGTGCCCAGCGTCCGGTAAAACGGTGCCAATACCCGCTCGCGCTCCGCCGGTGGGATGCCGGGGCCGCTGTCTTCTACCTGTAGAATCTGCACCCCGCTGAAGGGGTCGGTCAGTACGCGCACGGTCACCACGCCGGCGCGCGGTGTGTAGCGCAGGGCGTTGTCGGCCAGGTTGCGCACCAGCTCGGCCAGCAGCGTCGGGTTGCCCCACAGGCGCACCGGGGGCAGGCTGGCGGTGGGCTCGGCGGGCAACGTCTCGAAGCCCAGGTCGATCGCCTTGTCCATCGCCAGCGGCACGAGTTCTTCCACCACCTCGCGCGCGACCGCCGCCAGATCGACCGGCTCGCGCGGCAACGCGCGCCCCGCGGCTTCGGCCCGCGCCAATGCCAGCAACTGGTTGACCGTGTGCGTGGCGCGCACGCTGGAGGTGGCGATCTGCCGCAGCGAGCGCTCGACATCATCGCCCACCCCGGCGGGCAGGAGCTTTTGCGCCATCTCGGCCTGCATGCGCAGGCCCGCCAGCGGCGTTTTGAGCTGGTGCGCGGCGTCGGCCAGAAAGCGTTTCTGGTTCGATAACGTGACCTTGAGGCGCTGCAGCAAGTCGTTGATCGACGACACCAGCGGCGCCACCTCCTGCGGTACGTGCTCGTCGTCGATCGGACTCAGGTCGTCCGGGCGGCGCGCACGGATGCGGCGCTCCAGCTCGCTCAAGGGCCGGATGCCGTGTACCAGTGCCAACCACACCAGCAGCACCGCCAGTGGCAGGATGATGAACTGCGGCACCATCACGCCTTTGATGATTTCGGTCGCCAGCTTGGAGCGCTTGCCGCGCGTCTCGGCCACCTGCATCAGCACGATATGGTCGCGCGCCGGACCGCGCGCGAGCCAGGTGTAGGCCACGCGCACGTCCTCGTCGCGGATCACGTCGTCGCGCAGCCGAATGTCGCCTGGCCGAGGGGTGTCCGTCTCGGGGGGCGGCGGAAAAGCCGGGTCGCCACTGACCAGACGCCCGTCGCGATCGAGCACTTGATAGAAGACCAGATCGGTGTCGTCGGCGCGCAGCAGGTCGCGCGCCTGCGGGGTGAGGGCGAACTCGGCGCGACCGCCCTCGACCGTGACGAACTGCGTGAGCGCCTGCAGGTTGAACTCCAGCGCCCGGTCGTAAGGCCGGTTGGCGATGCCCTGCGCCACGAACCACGTCAGCCCCAGCGACAGCGGCCACAGCAGCAGCAGCGGCGTGAGCATCCAATCGAGGATCTCGCCGAACAGGCTATGTTGCTCGCGCTGGAACAAGCCGCGCCACGGCCGAGTGGGGCTAGCCGGACGCGCTGGTGCCGCGGCCGCCTGCGCCACAGGCGGCGTATCGAGGTCGGGCCGGGCCTCACTGGGGGATCTTTTCAAGGCAGTACCCCAGCCCGCGCACGGTGGCGATGCGGATCGGGCCGCGTTCGATTTTTTTGCGCAGGCGGTGGATGTAGACCTCGATGGCGTTGTTGCTGACCTCGTCGCCCCACTCGCACAGGCGTTCGACGAGTTGCTCTTTGCTCACCAGCCGCCCGGCGCGCTGCAGCAGCACCTCCAGCAGGCTCAGCTCACGCGCCGACAGTTCGATCATCTTGCCATCGATGCTGGCCACCCGCCCCGCCTGGTCGAAGGTCAGCGGGCCGTGCTGGATGATGCTCGAGGCGCCGCCGTTGCCGCGCCGCACCAGCGCGCGCACGCGCGCCTCCAGCTCCGCCAGCGCAAACGGCTTGGCCATGTAGTCGTCGGCACCCAAGTCTAGGCCCCTCACGCGGTCCTCCACGCTGTCGGCTGCCGTCAGGATCAGCACGGGCAGGCGCGAGCCGCGCGCGCGCAGCCGCTTGAGCACGTCCAGGCCACCCATTCCGGGCAGCCCCAGGTCCAGAATCAACAGATCGAAGCCGTCGTGCATCAAGAGCGCGGCGTCGGCCTCGTCGCCGCTGGCGACGTGATCCACCGCGGCGCCGGCCGCGCGCAGCGTGCGCAGCAGGCCGTCGGCCAACACCTGGTCGTCTTCGGCGATGAGGATGCGCATGGCGGGTCTCCCTGGGGTGCAACGGAGGTGGGGGGTCAGGGCGAGCGCTCTCGCGGCAAACGATTGTAGGCTGCCTCGGGCGCACGTCCATCCCCTTCGGCATACGCCTCCAGCCCCAGGGCCACGACGGCGGCCACCGGGTCGCCGACGGCGGCGCGAAATTCGGCTTCGGCTTGCTCGACCGCGCGCCGAAACGCGTGCAGCCAATCCAGCCCCGTCGGGGTAAAGACGATGCGGCGCGCGCGTCCGTCCAGTGGGTCGGGCTCGCGGCGCACCAGGCCCCAGGCCTCGCATTGGTCGACCAAGTCGCCCATGGCCTGCTTGGTCATGCCGGCGCTGTCGGCCAATTGGGTCAGCCGGGCGCCGCCCAGCGGCAGGTGGCGCGTGATGTGGATGATGGCCGCGCCGATCTGGGCACGCGCCGCCAGGTTCGACAGCGCCAGCGGCGCTTGCGGCGAGTGCGCCATCAGCCACAGCACACGCTCGTCGAAGCGGCGCAGCGCGTGGCCGAGCAGGCGGCCCAAGTGGGTGACGCGCCAGCGCTCGTCGGGGCCGAAAGAAGGCTTCGAGGACACGTCGCAAATAGTAACGTAAACTGACCAAAAAATCGAGAAAAACTTGGGATTGCCCCGCTACACTGGCGTCCATGCACCGACCGCACACGCTGTCAGACGATCTGACGGTAGGGAGGGCGGTGCGGTTTCCACCCCTGTCACACCCTCTCGAGGAGTTCCCATGAACGCTGCCACCCGTACCCCCGATCCCGACAAGGCCAAGGCCCTGCAAGCCGCGCTGGCCCAAATCGAAAAACAGTTCGGCAAGGGCACCATCATGCGCCTGGCCGAGGGCGAGAAGGTCGAAGACATCCAGGTGGTGTCCACCGGCTCGCTGGGGCTCGATTTGGCGCTGGGCGTGGGCGGCCTGCCGCGCGGGCGCGTCATCGAGATCTACGGTCCCGAGTCGTCGGGCAAGACGACGCTGACGCTGCAAGTCATCGCCCAGATGCAAAAGCAAGGTGGCATCTGCGCCTTCGTCGATGCCGAGCACGCGCTGGACGTGCAGTACGCACAAAAGCTCGGCGTCGATCTGTCCAACCTGCTGATCAGCCAGCCCGACACGGGCGAGCAGGCGCTGGAGATCGTCGACAGCCTGGTGCGCTCCGGCGCGGTCGATCTGATCGTGGTGGACTCGGTGGCGGCGCTCACGCCCAAGGCCGAAATCGAGGGCGACATGGGCGACAGCCTGCCGGGCCTGCAGGCGCGCCTGATGAGCCAGGCGCTGCGCAAGCTGACGGCCACCATCAAGAAGACCAACTGCATGGTCATCTTCATCAACCAGATCCGCATGAAGATCGGCGTCATGTTCGGCAGCCCCGAGACGACGACGGGCGGCAACGCGCTCAAGTTCTACGCCTCGGTGCGCATCGATATCCGCCGCACCGGCTCCATCAAAAAGGGCGAAGAGGTCATTGGCAGCGAGACCAAGGTCAAAGTGGTCAAAAACAAAGTGGCGCCGCCGTTCAAGACCGCCGATTTCGACATCCTCTACGGCGAGGGCATCAGCCGCGAGGGCGAGATCGTCGATCTGGGCGTGCAGCACAAGGTGATCGAAAAATCCGGCGCCTGGTATGCCTACAACGGCGAAAAAATCGGCCAGGGTCGCGAGAACGCGCGCGAGTTTTTGAAGGAAAACCCAGACCTGGCGCGCGAAATCGAAAACAAAATCCGCGCTGCGGTGGGCGTGGCCGCACTGCCCAGCGTGGATGTGGACGAGGCCATCGATCCCGATGTGGCGTTCGACGAAGCGTGACGTGGGCGGCGATGAGGGGTCTGCGCCCGCCGCTGGCCCGAGCCTGAAAGCGCGTGCCTTGCGCCTGCTGGCTCGGCGCGACTATACCCGCGCCGAGCTGGCGCAGCGGCTGGCCCCTCATGCACCGGGGTCGGCCGCGCTGGACGCGCTGCTCGACGAATGCGAGGCGCGCGGCTGGCTGGACGAGCAGCGCGCCGCCGAGTCACACCTGCGGCGCCGCGCCGGGCAATGGGGCGCTGCGCGGGTACAGGCCGAGCTGCGCGCCCGCGGCGTGAGTGACGACACACTGCAGGCCGCCAGCGACGCCCTGCGCGCCACCGAGGCGGAGCGCGCGCTCGCCGTCTGGCAGCGCCGGTTCGGCGCGCCGCCCGCGGATGCTGCTGAGCGCGCGCGCCAGATGCGCTTTTTGGCGGCGCGCGGCTTTGCGAGCGACGTGGTGCGGCGCGTCGTGCCGGGGGTGGTGGGCCAGGCCACGGCTGGCGACGAAGGGCACTGAAGCGACCGCCCCCGGCTGTCGACCGTCATCGGAATCGGCTATCCTTTCATCCACAGGGTTCGTCGCCGCGCGCCGTCACCCGTTTCGGTTTATGGCGCGGCCGACGGAGACGATCCCCGGATCACTCAGGTCACTGCCATGCGCGTCAATCTGCCCGTCACCCAAAATCGCTTCGACTTTCCGCCTGACCAGACGCTGATTTCGGTCACGGACGTCAAAGGCCGCATCACTTACGCCAACAACAATTTCGTCGCCGTCAGCGGTTTCACGCGCGACGAGCTGCTGGGCCAGCCGCACAACATCGTGCGCCACCCGGACATGCCGATGGAGGCATACCGGGACATGTGGCAGACCATCCTGAACGAGGGACGCCCGTGGACCGCCATCGTCAAAAATCGGCGCAAGAATGGCGACCACTACTGGGTGCGTGCCAACGCCACGCCGGTGCGCGAGGGCGAGCAGATCGTGGGCTTTCTGTCCGTGCGCACCAAGCCCACGGAGGCCGAGATCGAGGCTGCGCAGGCGCTCTACGCCCGCATGCGTGCAGAGGAAGAGGCGGGGCGGCCGTTGACCTACCGGCTGCAAAACGGCGAAGTCGTGCGCAATGCCTGGTGGGCGAAAGCGTGGCGCACCTTGCGCCCGGGGCTGGCAGGGCGGGTCGTGTGGGGCAGCGCCGTCTGCGCCACGATGCCCTTGGCCTTGCTTGTCTGGCTGGCGGCGGGTGGCATGCCCGTCGCGCAGGCGGCGGGTTGGGCAGGCGCGCTGGCGGTCGCTTTGATCGGTGCCGTGGCCGCGCTCGTGCGCATCGAGTTCGTGCAGCCCCTGCGCCGCATCGCGCGCCAGGCCGAGCACCTGGCCGCCGGTGACCTGGTCGAGCCGGTGGTCGTCGATACGCGCGACGAGATGCGTCGCATCCAACTGTCGCTGCAGCAGGTCGAGGTTGGCGTGCGTACCGTGGTACGCGACATTCGGCACGAGGTCGCCAACCTGCGCGGTGGCACGCAAGAGATCGCGGCGGGCAACCAAGACCTGTCGCACCGCACCGAAAACGCGGCCTCCAGCTTGGAGCGCACCGCTGCCTCGATGGAGGAAATCAACGGGACCACGCAGGAGACGGCGCGTCTGGCCGGTGAGGGTGTGCAACTGGTGCAGCAGACGCAGGTGCTCGCGGCCCAGGGGGCTACGGCAGTCGGCAGCATGGCCGACACGATGCGTGGCATCACCGAGTCGTCGCAGCGCATCACCGATATCATCCAGGTCATCGAGGGCGTGGCATTCCAGACCAACATCCTGGCGCTCAACGCCGCGGTAGAAGCCGCGCGTGCCGGCGAGGCCGGGCGTGGCTTTGCCGTCGTGGCCAGCGAGGTGCGCGCGCTCGCGCAGCGCACCGGCGAGGCGGCCAAGCAGATCCGCCAGCTCATCACCGAGTCGCGCGAGCGGGTGCTCGCCGGCGATGCGCGTGCGGCCGAGGCGGCCGCCAACGTGCAGCAGGTGCAGCAAGCGGTCGAGCGCGTGGCGCGTGTGCTGGAAGATATCCACCACTCGGCACGCGAGCAGTCTGCCGGCGTGGGTCAGATCGCGGAGGCGTTGGCCAATCTGGATTCGATCACGCAGCAAAACGCCGCCATGGTCGAGGAACTGGCGGCAGCGGCCATATCGTTGGACGAGCAGGTGCAAACCGTGCACGGTACGATCCGGGTCTTCCGCCTCACGCCCAAGGACAAGCTGCTGGTGCACGAGGACGCGACCCAGCTGCGCAAAGCGGCCGCCGCCCGGTTGGACGTCGACCATCTGGACTTCGACGCTGCCATCAAGGCGCACCAGCAATGGCGCATCAAGCTGCGCAATGCCATTCTCAAGGGGGAGAAGCTCGACGTTGCCACCATCCGGCGCGACGACTGTTGTGCGGTGGGCAAGTGGATCTACGGTGGTGGTGGCCGCCAGTACGGACAGTTGCCGCTATTTTCCACGCTCGTCGAACAGCACAAACAATTCCATCTGGAGACCGGGCGCATCGCCGAGTTGGTCAACGCCGGCAAGATGGACGAGGCCAACCGGCTGTTGCAGGGCGAGTCCCCCTTCATCCGCGCCGGGCGCGCCGTGGTCGATACGCTGCAAAAGCTCAAAGCCGCGGTGCAGGGTGCGGCCAAGTCCGCCGCGCTCCAGACCCAACGCGCGGGTCAGGCCGTGGCCCGGCTGGCGGCACCCGCGGCAGCCGCTGCGCCGGCGACCCCGAAAGCCGCGAAGGCAGCGGCGCCTGGCCCCAAGTCCGCGGCGCCTGCGGCGGCCGACGACGAGTGGGAGACGTTTTGAACCGCGCGGGGTGAGCGCGAAGCGTTACCCCAGCCAACGCCGCAGTCGATCCAGGGCTTCTTCCAGATCGGCCGGGGCGGTGGCCAGCGAAAAGCGCACGAAGCGCCCACCGTCGGCCTGCCCGAAATCGGCACTGGGCGTGGCCACCACTTGGGTGTGGGTCAGCATCGCGCGCACCAAGGCTTGGCTGTCGGGCACGCCGGCGCGGGCCAGCCAGGCGCTGCCATCGGCCCAGACGTAAAACGCCCCGTCGGGCCATACCGGTACACCCCAGCCCATCGCTTGCAGCGCGGGCACGACGGCGTCGCGCCGCTGTGCGTACGCCGCGCGGCGGCGCTCGTATTCCTGCAGCACCTCGGGCTCGAAGCACGCCAGCGCCGCGTGTTGCGCCACCGCGTTGGCGCAGATGTAGTGGTTTTGCGCCAGCCGCTCCACCACCGGCACCAGCGCCTCGGGCAGCACCAGCCAGCCCAGGCGCCAGCCGGTCATGCCAAAGTATTTGGAAAAGCTGTTGACGCTGATGACATCGTCGCCCCATGCCAACGCCGTCTGGCGGTAGCGGGGATCGAACGACAGGCCCAGGTAGATTTCATCGACCACCAGCGCCCCGTGGCGCTGGCGCACGAGGTCCAGCACTGCTTGCAGTTCCGCGGGTTCGATCGAGGTGCCGGTGGGGTTGGCCGGGGTGGCCAGCATGACGCCGCGCGTGCGCGGCCCCCAGGCCCGGGCCAGCGCCGCGGCCGTGGGCTGGAAGCGGTGGGCAGCGTCGGTGGCCAGCCCCCGCGGGGTCACGCCCAGGCTGGCCAGGATCTGCCGGTTGCACGGGTAGCACGGGTCGGGCAGCAGTACCTCGTCGCCCGTGTCGAACAATGCGAGCACTGCGAGTTGTAAGCCAGCCGAAGCACCCGCCGTGATGGCAATGCGCCGCGCCGGCACGTCGACGCCAAAGTGCTGCGCGACCCAATCGGACAGCCGCTCCCGCAGCGCGGGCAGCCCGAGCGCGGGCGTGTATTGCGTGCGCCCGTCGCGCAGCGCGCGTTCGGCCGCGGCGCGCACCGGCTCGGGCGCCACGAAGTCGGGCTCGCCGATGTTGAGATGCAACAGGCGCGGTGATCCCGCGGGCAGCCGGGCCGCCAGCGCGGCGGCCTCCTCGGCCACCTGCATCACCAGAAACGGGGCCACGGCCTGGGCGCGCGCGCTGGGGCGGGGAGGATTCACGGATGACAGTGGCATGGGGCGCGGGGTCAGGGTGTCGTGGCGCAAGCACGCGATCATGTTCATTTGCCGATGCAAAAGCGCGCAAAAATCTCGCCCAGCAGGTCGTCGGCGCCGAAGGCGCCGGTGATACGGCCCAGCGCCTCTTGCGCCAGGCGCAATTCCTCGGCCAGCAATTCCAGCGCGGGTGCAGGGCCATCCAGCAGCTGCTGCGCCGTGCGCAGGTGCGCACCGACGTCCTGCAATGCCTGCACGTGGCGCTGCCGGGCACTGAACAGCCCTTCGGCCGTCTGGGCGGAGTAGCCCACCGCGTGCAGCAAGCGCTGCCGCAGGGTGTCCAGTCCCAGGCCCGAGCGGGCGGAGACCGCCACACCCTCCGCCCCGGGGGGCAGGGGGGCCACGTCGGCCTTGTTCCAGACGTGGAGTACAGGCACACGGGCAGGCAGGCGCGCGGCGATGGCGGCATCGGCCTGTGCGTACGCAGGGTCGGTGGCCCGGGTCAGGTCGTGCACGAACAGCACCGCGTCGGCGCGCTCGATCCGATTCCACGCGCGCGCGATGCCGATACGCTCCACGTCGTCCACCGCGTCGCCCTCGCGCAGGCCGGCGGTGTCGATCACGTGCAGCGGCACGCCCTCGATCTGGATCGCTTGTTGCAAGACGTCACGCGTGGTGCCGGCGATAGGGGTGACGATGGCCACCTCGGCTTGCGCCAGCGCGTTGAGCAGTGAGCTTTTGCCCGCGTTGGGCTGGCCCGCGATGACCACGTGCAGCCCCTCGCGCAGCAGCGCGCCTTGCCGGGTGTGGGACAGCACGTCAGCCAGGCGTGCCTGCAGGCGTGCCAGTTGGCCTGCAACGTCGGCTTGCCGGATGAAATCGATCTCTTCTTCCGGGAAGTCGAGTGTCGCTTCCACCCCCATGCGCAGGTGCACCAGGTCGTCGCGCAGTGCGTGCACCGCCCGCGAAAACGCTCCGTCCAGCGAGCGTGCGGCGCTGCGGGCCGCTGCCTCCGTGCTGGCGTCGATCAGGTCGGCCACCGCCTCGGCCTGGGCCAGGTCGAGCTTGCCATTGAGGAAGGCGCGCTCCGTAAATTCACCCGGTTGCGCCACGCGCAGGCCCGGCAAGCGAGCGGCACCATGCGCGGGGTCGGCTTCGGCGGCGGCTTGCAAGCAGCGCTGTAGAAGCAGCTGCAGCAGCACGGGGCCACCGTGGGCCTGCAGCTCCAACACATCCTCGCCGGTGTAGGAGTGGGGAGCCGGAAACCACAGCGCGATGCCGTGGTCCAGCGCTTGGCCGTCGGCATCCAAAAACGGCCCGTAATGGGCATGGCGCGGCTTCAAGGGGCGGCCACACAGGGGCTGGTGCAGCGCCTGCAAGCCGCGCCCGGACAGGCGCACGATACCCACCGCACCCCGCCCCGGTGCGGTGGCGACGGCGACGATGGGCTCGTGGTGCCGCGGCAGCATGGGGAGCGCGCCGCCCGGTTTATTGGGCCGACTTGAAGTTGGGCAGGTGCAGCCGCAGCGGCACGCCCATGCGGTGGTTGATGTACGCCTGTTGCGCGATGGTCAGCACGTTGTTGACGATCCAGTACAACACCAGACCGGCCGGGAAGAAGAAGAACATCACGCTGAATACCAACGGCATGAGCCACATCAGCTTGGCTTGCAGTGGATCTGGCGGCAGCGGGTTGAGCGCGGTTTGGATGACGGTGGTCAGCGTCATCACCAGCGGCAGCACGTAGTACGGGTCGGGCGAAGACAAGTCGACGATCCAGCCCACCCAGGGCGCGTTGCGCATCTCCACGCTGGCCAGCAGCACCCAGTACAGCGCGATGAAGACGGGGATCTGCACCAGGATGGGCAAGCAGCCGCCCAGCGGGTTGACCTTTTCCTCGCGGTACAGCCGCATCATCTCTTGCTGCATGAGCTGCGGGTTATCCTTGAGGCGCTCGCGCATCTCCATGATGCGCGGGTTGATGGCCTTCATCTTGGCCATGCTGCGGTAGGCGCTGGCGTTGAGCCAATAAAACGCCGCCTTGATCAGCACCACCAGCAGCACGATGGCCCAGCCCCAGTTGCCGACCAGGCCGTGGATTTTTTCCAGCAGCCAGTACAGCGGTTTGGCCAGTATGGTCAGCCAGCCGTAGTCTTTCACCAGCTCCAGGCCAGGCGCGATGCGCTCGAGCACTTTTTCCTCTTGCGGACCGACGTAGAGTTGCGCCGGGAGGGTTTGCGCCGCGCCAGGGGGCACCGTCAGCGTGGGCCCAATCTGGCCCACGGCGTACAGGGCGTCGACTTTGCGCACGAAGTTTTCGCGCTCGGTGCCCGAAGGCAGCAGCCATGCGCTGAAAAAGTAGTGTTGCACCATGGCCACGTAACCATCGCTGGCCTGGCGCTGGATGTCGATTTTGCCCTTGTCGATGTTGGCGAATTCGACCTTTTGGTACTTCGCGGCGTCGCTGTACACCGCGGGGCCGGTGAAGGTGGTGTAGAACGGCGTTTCGCTGTCCGCTTTGCGCCCGTCGCGCACCAGTTGTTGATAGACGCGCACGGCTGCCGGCGCCGTACCCACGTTACGCACCTCGTGCTGCACGTCGATCAGGTAGCTGCCGCGCTGCAGCGTGTACGTCTTGGCCAGCACCACGCCCCCATGAGGATCGGACTCGAAGCGCAGCACCAGCCGGTCTTGTCCGTCGGCCAGCGCCAGCGCGTCAGGCGACGGCTCGACCAGCCGCATCGGCGTCTTGTGCGTGGGCAGGCCCGCCTGCCCCACCAGTCCGGTCTGGGCCACGTAGGTGCGGCCACCCTCGGTTGTGAGCAGCGTCAGCGGGGTGAAGGATTTTTGCAGCGCGCGCCCCGTTTCGGTGGCGTGGCGCAGCAGCCGTGCGCCCACCAGCGAGGCGCCTTCGCTGTCGATGGTCAGCTCGAAGACGTCGGTGCGCACCGTGTGGCGCTCACGCGGGATGGGTGCCGGTGCGGCCACGGCCGCCGGACCATCGGTGGGGGCGGCGGTAGCGGTTGGGGTGGGTACCCCCGTGTCGGTGGGGGGCTGCGCAGGGCGTGCCGTGGCGGTCGGCTGGCTGCCGGGGAAGAACGTGGCGGGCTGCCCGTTGTAGATCTGCCAGCGGTCCCACAGCAGAATCATCGAGAAACCAAAAATCACCCACAGGATGGATCGCCGAATGTCGCTCATGAGGCAGGGGGGTGTCGAAGAAAACCGAACAAACGGGGGCGGGCATCCGGTACCGGATCGTGCCCACCCGCGCACCAGGGGTGACAGCGCAGCAAGCGGCGCGCCGCCAAATAGCTGCCGGCTGCAGCACCGTGGCGCTGCAGCGCCTCCAACGCATAGGCCGAGCAGCTGGGCGTGAAGCGGCAGCTCGAGCCCAGCCAGGGACTGAGCAACAGCCGATAGCCTAGCACGAGCCCGACGAGCACGCGCTGCGGCAGCGCCGCGCAGCCCTGCAGCACGCGCCGCCACGCAGCGGTTGGACGGGCAGACGTGGGCCGAGTCGTCATGAACGGGGTGCCGAGGCGTGGCCGAGCGCCGCGAGCCGCTGGCGCAGGCGTGGGCCGAGCAGTTGTCGAAGCTCCAGCCGCGCCGCACGGCGCAGCGCCGCCGACGTCGCGCTGGGGAAGTCGGTGGGGGCAAACGCGCGTTTGAGTCGCACCACCCAGGCCCCCGGCGGCAGCGGCAGTTCGCGCTCGGCGGCGACCACTTGACGCTTGAGGGCGTTGCGCGTGACCGCGCGCCGCGCCCAGCGCTTTGGGATGACGACGCCCAGCCATGCCGATTCGCCCGGGAAGAGCGGTCTTCCGTGCGCGTCCGCCAACCCGGCGGTGGGCACGCCGTGCAGCGCGAAGTGCGCGGACTGCACCACGGCTGGGGTGCCGAGCACGGCCTGAAACTGGGCGCGCCGCCGAATGCGCTGCGTCGGCAAGCCCCGTGGCGTCATCGGCACGGGTGATGCGGGCACCGGCGTGCCGATCGCGTCAGACGGCCAGGCGCTTGCGACCCTTGGCGCGGCGCGCGTTGATGACGGCACGGCCGCCACGGGTCTTCATGCGAACCAGAAAGCCATGGGTACGTGCGCGACGGATTTTGGAGGGTTGATAGGTGCGTTTCATGGTGACGGGCCCAAAAGTAGTCCGACAAGCCAACTGGCTCGACAAAACCCTAAATTATGGCAAAAACCGGCTGGATTGCCAATGGCCGCCAGGCGGATCGGCGATCGGGGGTGTGGGCTTGGCCGTGCACAGGCGGGCACCAGGCCCGGCGCTGGCGTGTGGATAACTGGCCGCGGACGGCTACAATGGGGGCTTTGTCTGGCACCCATGAGCTCACCGCGTTCCCTCACCGATGCGAACGCCGCCGCCCCGCGGGCGGCTGCCTGCGCCGCGCCCGACTTGTGGACGGCGTGCGTCGAGCGGCTCAGCCAGGAGCTGCCCGTGCAACAGGTCAACACCTGGATTCGACCCTTGGTCGCACGGGTGTCTGACGATGGCGCGCGCGTCACGCTGGCGGTGGCCAACCGCTTCAAGATGGATTGGGTGCGCGCCCAGTATGTGGGCAAGATCGGCGCCGCGCTGCAGGCGATCGCGGGGCATCCGGTCGCGGTCGAGCTGGTTTTGGCGCCGCGCGAGGGGCCGACGGTGGTGCGTGCGCCCGCAGCGCCCGCCCGCCACGGCGGGGCGGCCGCCGCCAGTGTCACCCGCACGGACGCGGCGCTGCCCGAGCTGCCACCCGAGCCGGCCACCGAGCCCGCGCCGCCCGATCCAGGGCACCGGCTCAACCCGGCGCTGACGTTTGCGACGCTGGTGGAGGGGTCGGCCAACCGCATGGCGCGCGCCGCGGCCATGCACGTGGCCGCCAGCCCGGGCCAGCTCTACAACCCGCTGTTCATCTACGGCGGTGTGGGCCTGGGCAAGACGCACTTGGTGCACGCCATCGGCAACCAGTTGCTGGCCGAGCGGCCCGAGGCCAAGGTGCTCTATATCCACGCCGAGCAGTTCGTCTCGGACGTGGTCAAGTCCTACCAGCGCAAGACGTTCGACGCCTTCAAGCAGCGCTACCACAGCCTGGACCTGCTGCTGATCGACGATGTGCAGTTCTTCGCCAACAAAGACCGCACACAGGAGGAGTTTTTCAACGCCTTCGAGGCGCTGCTGGCGAAGAAGAGCCACATCGTGATGACCAGCGACACCTACCCCAAAGGGTTGACGGACATCCACGAGCGACTGGTCTCTCGCTTCGACTCGGGGCTGACGGTGGCCATCGAGCCGCCGGAGCTGGAGATGCGCGTGGCGATCCTGATCAGCAAGGCGCAGGCCGAAGGCGTCGCACTGCCGGAGGACGTGGCGTTTTTCGTCGCCAAGAACGTGCGCTCCAATGTGCGCGAGCTCGAGGGTGCGCTGCGCAAGATCCTGGCCTATTCGCGCTTCAACCACAAGGAAATTTCGATTGCGCTGGCGCGCGAGGCGCTCAAGGATTTGCTGAGCATCCAAAACCGCCAGATCAGCGTCGAGAACATCCAAAAGACGGTGGCCGACTTCTACAAGATCAAGGTCGCCGACATGTACTCCAAAAAGCGTCCCGCCAACATTGCGCGGCCGCGCCAGATCGCCATGTATCTGGCCAAGGAGCTCACACAAAAGAGCCTGCCCGAGATCGGCGAGCTCTTCGGTGGACGTGACCACACCACGGTGCTGCACGCGGTGCGCAAGATCGCCGCCGAGCGCCAGACCCAGCCCGAACTCAACCAGCAACTCCACGTGTTGGAGCAGACCCTGAAAGGCTGATACGCATGATCGTCTTGCAAGCGACCCAGGAACGGCTGCTCGCGGCCCTGCAGGCCGTGGCTGGCATCGTCGAGCGCCGCCACACCCTGCCCGTGCTCGCCAATGTGCTGATTCACCACGCGGGGGCCGCGACCCAGCTCACCACCTCCGACCTGGAAATCCAGATCCGCACCACGGCCGATCTGGGCGGCGACGACGGCCAGTTCGCCACCACGGTCGGGGCGCGCAAGCTGATCGACATTCTGCGCACGCTGCCCGCGGACCAGAAGGTGACGCTGGAGTCCGCCGGGGGGCGGCTGCTGCTCAAAGCGGGCAAGAGCCGCTTCACCCTGCAGACGCTGCCGGCCGAGGACTTTCCGCTGGTGCAGGAGTCGCCCACCTTTGGCCCGGCGTTCTCGGTGCCGCAAAAGGTGCTCAAGGCGCTGCTGGGGCAGGTGTCGTTCGCCATGGCGGTGCAGGACATTCGCTACTACCTCAACGGCATTCTGTTCGTCGCCGAGGGGCGCCAGCTCACCCTCGTGGCCACCGACGGCCACCGGCTGGCGCTGGCCAGCGCCGCGCTGGATGTGGACGTGCCCAAGCAGGAGGTGATCCTGCCGCGCAAGACGGTGCTGGAGCTGCAGCGGCTGCTGTCGGACCAGGACGGCGCGATCGAGATGCGCTTTGCCGCCAACCAAGCCAAGTTCAGCTTCGGCGGCATGGAGTTCGTCACCAAGCTGGTGGAGGGCAAGTTCCCCGACTACAACCGCGTGATCCCGCGCGCGCACCGCAATGTGATCGTGCTGGGCCGCGCGCCGCTGCTGGCCAGCCTGCAGCGCGCCGCCATCATGACCAGCGACAAATTCAAGGGCGTGCGCCTGCACCTGGAGCCCGGGCTGCTGCAGGTGGCGGCCAACAACGCCGATCAGGAGGAGGCGGTCGACGAGCTGGACATCGAGTACAGCGGCGACGTCATCGACATCGGCTTCAACGTCAGCTACCTGATCGAGGCGTTGGCCAACATGGGGCAGGACCTGGTGCGCATCGAGCTGCAGGACGGCAACTCCTCGGCCCTGGTCACGATCCCCGACGACGACCGCTTCAAGTACGTCGTCATGCCGATGCGCATCTGAAAGTCTCCATGAGCGAATCCCAGACCCCTCAAGCGCCCGGCACGGGCTACGGCGCCGACGCCATCCAGATCCTCGAAGGCCTGGAGGCGGTGCGCAAGCGCCCCGGCATGTACATCGGTGACACCTCCGACGGCACCGGCCTGCACCACCTGGTGTTCGAGGTGGTGGACAACTCCATCGACGAGGCGCTGGCCGGCCACTGCGACGACATTGTCGTCACCATCCACACCGACAATTCGATCAGCGTGGTGGACAACGGGCGCGGCATCCCCACCGGCATCAAGTGGGACGACAAGCACGAGCCCAAGCGCAGCGCGGCCGAGATCGCCCTGACCGAGCTGCACGCCGGCGGCAAGTTCAACCAGAACAGCTACAAGGTCTCCGGCGGTCTGCACGGGGTGGGGGTGAGCTGCGTCAACGCGCTGTCGCGCTGGCTGCGCTTGACCGTGCGCCGCGACGGCAAAGTGCACCTGCTGGAGTTTGCGCGCGGCGTGGTGCAAAACCGCCTGGTCGAGACCCAGGTTGGCCCCGACGGGCAGGCGGTCGAGGTCTCGCCGATGCGTGTCATCGGTGCCACCGACAAGCGCGGCACCGAGGTGCATTTTTTGCCCGACACCGAGATCTTTCGGGAAAACCACGACTTCCACTACGAAATCCTGTCCAAGCGGCTGCGCGAGCTGAGCTTTTTGAACAATGGCGTGCGCATCCGCTTGATCGACGAGCGCACGGGCAAGTCGGACGACTTTTCGGGCGCGGGCGGTGTGCGCGGCTTCGTCGAGTTCATCAACGCGGGCAAAAAGGTGCTGCACCCGACGGTGTTCCACGCCACGGGGTCGCGCCCGGCCGAGAGCTATGGCGGCATCCCGGGCACCGAAATCGGCGTCGAGGTGGCCATGCAGTGGAATGATGGCTACAGCGAGCAGGTGCTGTGCTTTACCAACAACATCCCGCAGCGTGACGGCGGCACGCACCTGACCGGGTTGCGTGCGGCGATGACGCGCGTGATTGGCAAGTACATCGAGCAAAACGAACTGGCCAAAAAGGCCAAGGTCGAGGTCACGGGCGACGACATGCGCGAGGGGCTGTGCTGCGTGCTGTCGGTCAAGGTGCCCGAGCCCAAGTTCAGCAGCCAGACCAAGGACAAGCTGGTGTCGTCCGAGGTGCGCGCGCCGGTGGAAGACATCGTGGCCAAAGCGCTGACGGAGTACTTGGAAGAACGCCCCAACGATGCCAAGATCATTTGCGGCAAGATCGTGGAGGCCGCGCGCGCGCGGGAGGCGGCGCGCAAGGCGCGCGAGATGACGCGCCGCAAGGGTGTGCTCGACGGACTGGGACTGCCCGGCAAGCTGGCCGACTGCCAGGAGAAAGACCCCGCGCTGTCCGAGATTTATATCGTCGAGGGCGACTCGGCCGGCGGCAGCGCCAAGCAGGGGCGCGATCGCAAGTTTCAGGCCATCCTGCCGCTGCGCGGCAAGATCCTCAACGTCGAGAAAGCGCGTTACGAAAAGCTGCTCTCCAGCAACGAAATCCTCACCCTGATCACGGCGCTGGGCACCGGCATCGGTCGTGCCAGTGAGGACGACGGCGCCAAGGGCAAGAACGGCGCCGACGACTTCGACATCGGCAAGCTGCGCTACCACCGCATCATCATCATGACCGACGCGGACGTGGACGGCGCGCATATCCGTACCCTGCTGCTGACGTTTTTCTATCGCCAGATGCCCGAGTTGGTCGAGCGCGGCCACATCTACATCGCGCAGCCGCCGTTGTACAAGGTCAAGGCGGGCAAAGAGGAGCTGTACCTGAAGGACGACGCGGCGCTGGAGGCCTTCCTGCTGCGCATCGCCCTCAAGGACGCGCGGCTGCACACGGGCGGCCCCGACGGGGCCGTGCTCAGCGGCGATACGCTGGCGGAGCTTGCGCGCCTGCACCAGATGGCCGAGGGTGTGATCGCGCGCCTGTCGGCGTTCATGGACGCGCAGGCACTGCGCGCCATCGCCGATGGCGTTGCCCTGAATCTGGACGACATGGAGGCCGCCGCGGCCAGTGCCGCGGCGCTGCAGGTGGCCCTGCGCGCGGGCGACGGCGCGGCCGTTCCTGCCGAGGTGAGCGCCGAGTTCGACGTGCGCGCCGACAAGCCGCTGCTGCGCATCAGCCGCCGCCACCATGGCAATGTGCGCGCCAGCGTCATCACGCAGGACTTCGTGCATGGGGCCGACTACGCTGTGTTGGCCGAGGCCGCGCGCACCTTCCAGGGCCTGCTGGGCGAGGGTGCCAAAGTGGTGCGCGGCGAAGGCGAGCGAACGCGTGAGATGCCGGTGGAGAGCTTTCGCGCCGCGATGCGCTGGCTGCTGGCCGAAGCCGAGCGCACCACCACCCGCCAGCGCTACAAGGGCTTGGGCGAGATGAACCCCGAGCAGCTGTGGGAGACGACCATGGACCCAGCGGTGCGCCGCCTGCTGCAGGTGCGCATCGAGGACGCGATCGAAGCCGACAAGGTGTTTTCGATGCTGATGGGCGACGAGGTCGAGCCGCGCCGCGCTTTCATCGAAGCCAATGCGCTGCGTGCGGTCAATATCGATGTGTAATGCGCTGAAAGGGGGCGAGCCGCTTCCCCATACGGGCACGCATCAGCCGCCGCAGCACCCGGTGCGCCCGCTTGCCTGTACCGGCGGGCAGGGCGAGGTTCCGTACGAGCAATAGACGCAGCAGTCGCCCGGGCGGGGTCTGGCACGCCGGCGCCATATTCAGATCGAGGGTTGAGCGGTGTGGCGTGTTTGCGCGCGCTTGTCCCCGGTGTGCAGTGCGGGGAGGTAGGCGTGGCAGAGCTGGATGAATGCCTCCATTTCGGGGTCCGCGATGCCTTCCTCGCGCAAGATGGCGGCGACGGCCGGTGCCATGGCGGCGGCCTGGGCAGCGTCCAGGAATAGGGCGCGCCAGCGGCGCGCGAGCACGTCTTCGACCGTTTGCGCGTACTCGTGCCGTACCGCGTGGCGCACCATGGCTTCGGTCAGTCCCAAGCCGAGCACCCGGTCGGCACCCGGGAGCTGCCGCACGCGCGCGGCCTCGGTGCCGTAGAGGTGCAAGCCCGGCGGCGCATGCAGCGGCACGGCAGCAACGTTGGGGTCGGGGGCGCCGCACAGACGGTGATCTGCGGTGAGGCCGCCGGGGCGCAGGGGCAGCAGCCCGTGTTCAAAGCAGTGCGCCAGCACATCCTGCGCCATGACCCGGTAGGTGGTCCATTTGCCGCCGGTCACGCTTACCAGGCCGTTGGGGTCGGTGACGATGGTGTGCTCACGTGAGAGCGTTTTGGTGTCGCGTGGCCCGCTCGACGGCGGCGCGACGAGTGGACGCAGCCCCACCCACACACTGCGGATATCCGCCGGTCCAACCGGGCGCCCCAATACCTGGCTGGCCTCGTTCAAGATGAACGCCAGCTCGTGATCGAACGCCTCGGGCTCGCGCGGCAGATCCTCGCGTGGCGTGTCGGTGGTGCCCAGAATGAGCTTGCCCAACCACGGTACCGCGAACAGCACGCGCTCATCGCGCGTGCGTGGGATCAGCAGCGCTTGTTCGCCCGGCAGGTGCGTGCGGTCGACCACCACGTGTACACCTTGGCTCGGGGTCACCATGCGCTCCACGCGCGCGCCTTCGGCCGCGCTGGCGCGCACTTGATCAACCCACACCCCGGTGGCGTTGACAACGCAGCGTGCGTAGACCTGGTGGGGTGTGCCGCTGCGGGCGTCGAGTAGCGTCACCTCGAAGGGTGCCGTTTCGCGGCCTGCGTCGCGCCGAATCTGACCCGCGGGGGTGTAATTGACCACCACGGCGCCGACCGCTTCGGCACTGCGCGCCAGCGCCAGCGCAAGCCGGGCGTCGTCGAACTGCGCGTCCCAGTACCGCACGCCTCCCGCCAGGCCGCTGGCGCGAATGCCCGGCAGCGCGGCCAGGGTCTCGTCGCGCGAGAGCCACTCGGTGCGCCCGAGGCTGGCGCGACCCGCCAGCCGGTCATAGATTTTGAGCCCCATGCCGTAGAACGGCACCTCCCACCATCGGTAAGCGGGCATGACGAACGACAGCGCGTGTGCCAGGTGCGGGGCGTTGCGCAACACGGTGGCGCGCTCGGTCAACGCCTCGCGCACCAGGCGAAGGTCGCCCTGTGCCAAGTAGCGCACCCCTCCGTGCAGCAGCTTGGTCGAGCGCGACGAGGTGCCGCTGGCAAAGTCGTGCGACTCCAACAGCGCCACGCGAAAGCCGCGCAACGCTGCATCGAGCGCGACGCCGAGGCCCGTGGCCCCGCCGCCGATGACCACGAGGTCGTAGGGGGACCCTTGGAGCAGCGTTTGGAGTCGTTGTGTGCGGGTCATGGTGAGGGGTCGTTAGGGCTGGAATTGCGTGTTCCTGATATTTTATCGTTCGAAACTGTTCGTTTGTGTACCGATATCATCGATCAGGTTGGCGCTGATGCGTGTCGGGCGTTACGATGACGCCGACCGAGCGTGTGACCCATGGCTGCCGCCGTTGGGCACCATCGCGGAGCGAGGGACGTTTCGATGAGCTACCTGCTGGCCCTGGACCAGGGCACTTCCAGTTCGCGCAGTATCGTGTTCGACCCAGCGGGCCGGGTGGTGGCGATGGCCCAGCGTGAGTTTCGCCAGATCTACCCGCAGCCCGGGTGGGTGGAGCACGACCCGCGCGACCTGTGGACGACGCAGCTGGAGACGGCGCGCGAGGCCCTGGCGCGCGCGGGGTTGACGGCTGGCGACATCCGCGCGGTGGGCATCACCAACCAGCGCGAGACGACGGTGGTGTGGAACCGCCGCACGGGCGAGCCGGTGACCAACGCCATCGTCTGGCAGGATCGCCGCTCCGAGCCGCTGTGCGCCGCGCTGCGCGAACGTGGGCTGGCCGACACCATCCTGCACAAGACGGGCCTGCGCATCGATGCGTATTTCTCGGCGACCAAGCTGCAGTGGATCCTGACGCACGTGCCGGGTGCGCGCGCGCAGGCCGAAGCCGGAGAGCTGGCTTTTGGCACCGTCGATACCTGGCTGATCTGGCAGCTCACCGGTGGCGCGGCGCATGTGACCGATGTCAGCAATGCCTCGCGCACGATGCTGTTCAACGTGCACACGCAACGCTGGGACGATGAGCTGCTGGCAGCGCTGGACATTCCTGTGGCGATGCTGCCGCGCGTGTTGCCGTCGAGCGCGGAGTTTGGCGAGGTGCACCCGCAGTGGCTGGGCGGTCCGGTGCGCATCGGCGGGGTCGCTGGCGACCAGCAAAGCGCCTTGTTTGGGCAGGCCTGCTTCGGGCCGGGTATGGCCAAGAACACCTACGGCACCGGCTGTTTCATGCTGATGCACAATGGCACGCGCTTTCATGCGAGCCGCCACGGCCTCATTACGACGGCAGCGGCGCAGTTGGCCGGGCCAGCACAGTACGCGCTGGAGGGCAGCGTCTTCATCGGCGGCGCGGTGGTGCAGTGGCTGCGCGATGGCCTGCACGCCATCCGCGCCAGCCGCGAGGTGCAGGCGCTGGCCGAGAGCGTGCCCGATGCCGGTGGCGTGGTGCTGGTGCCGGCGTTCACGGGCCTGGGCGCGCCGTACTGGGATCCGGACTGCCGCGGCATCATCACCGGGCTGACGCGCGGCACCACCATGGCGCACATCGCGCGCGCGGCGCTGGAGAGCATTGCTTTTCAAAGTGCGGCGCTGCTGCAGGCAATGAGTCAGGATGCGATCGACAGCGGTGGCCGGCCCTTGGCGGAGCTGCGTGTCGACGGCGGGGCTGCGGCCAATGATCTGCTGATGCAGTTTCAGGCCGATTTGTTGGGCATTCCGGTGGTGCGGCCCGCCGTGATCGAGACCACGGCGCTGGGCGCGGCCTATCTGGCCGGGTTGCAGGCCGGGGTGTATACGGGGCTGGACGATCTGACCGCCCTGTGGCGGGCGGAGCGGGTGTTCGAGCCCATGATGGATCGCGGGCAGGCCGCCGCGCGCATGGCCGAGTGGGAACATGCGGTGCGGCAGGCGCGCACGCGTTGAAAACGCCGGCTGCAGGTGCGCCCGTTCGGGCTGTGTCCAGAGCGATGGCAACTTTTTCTATACAATATTTCGATAAATAATGTATCACTGAAATATGTTGACGGAAACTCAAGTGCTGCAGGCGTTGATGGCTTTGGCCCAGCCGGTCCGCTTGCGCCTCTTTCGCGCACTGGTGGTCGCTGGTCCCGAGGGGGTGACACCCGGAACCCTGGCGCAAGCGCTGGAGGTCTCGCCGAGTGCCCTGTCATTTCACCTCAAGGAGCTGTTGCATGCTGGTTTGGTGACGCAGGAGCGCCGCGGGCGCCACCTGATTTACCGGGCGGCATTCGACACCATGCGAGATGTGCTCGCCTATCTCACAGAGAACTGCTGTGCGGGCGGCGTCTGTCCAGCGGTGCCCGTCTCGGCGCTGTGCGGTGACTGATCTTCCTTCCTCGACCCCCGTTTGATCGGAGAAACACATGAAACGGTTCCACGTTCACCTGCACGTCAAGGATCTCGACGAGAGCATTGCCTTTTACTCGAAACTGTTTGATGCTCAGCCGGCACGGGTCGAGCGCGATTATGCCAAGTGGGTGATCGAAGACCCGCGGCTGAATTTCGCCATTTCCACCCGAGGGGCGTCACCTGGGGTCGATCATCTGGGCCTGCAGGTCGACGACGCGTCGGAATTGGATGCCCTGAAAGCCCGTGCACGTGCGGCCGAAATGGCCTTGCTAGATGAGGGAGAGACCACTTGTTGCTACGCGCGCAGTCAAAAGCACTGGGTGACCGATCCGCAGGGTGTGGCGTGGGAGCATTTCCACACCCTGGAGAATATTCCAGTGTTTCGCGAAGCGGCGTGCGAGCCTGCGGCGGCGTGCTGTGCGACCCCGCCCGTGGGCCATGCCCCGTCGACCAGCTGTTGTGTTGACAGGGGGGAGTGATGAATCATTGCGCCAACGTACTCTTTTTGTGTACCCACAACTCGGCGCGCAGTATCCTGGCCGAGGCGCTGCTCAACCATCTCGCCGATGGCCGCGTGCGCGCCTACTCCGCGGGCAGCAGCCCGCGTCCCGGGCAGCAGCCCCACCCGCTGGCGCTGCAGGTGCTGGCCGAGCGCGGCGTGCCCACCGACGGCCTGTCGAGCAAGCGCTGGGATGCGTTCGCGGCCCCCGGTGCGCCGGTGATGGACCTCATCATCACCGTGTGCGACAGTGCCGCGGGCGAGGTCTGCCCGGTATGGCCCGGGCACCCGGCGCGCGTGCACTGGGGCTACCCTGATCCGTCGGCGGGTGATGCGCCGGATGCCGTCAAGCTGCAGGCGTTTCGCGCGGTGCGCGACCGCCTGTCGCAGCGGCTGCAGCGGCTGTTGCAGGGTTGGCCGTGGGGGCAGGGAGCTGAGGCCTTGCAACGCTGGGCGCAGCAGGTGGCCGACGACGAGGCCTCGCACGCCACCGACAGGAGCCAGCCATGAGCGCCCAGTGCGAGGTGACGGCCAAGCGTGCCGCTGGCGCGCCGATGAGCGTGTTCGAGCGCTATCTCACGGTCTGGGTGGCGCTGTGCATCGTGGTGGGCATTGCGTTGGGGCAATGGTTGCCGGGCGTGTTTCAGGCCGTCGCGCGGCTGGAGGTGGCGCAGGTCAATCTGCCGGTGGGCGTCCTCATCTGGGTGATGATCATTCCCATGCTGCTCAAGGTCGATTTCGGCGCGCTGGCCCAGGTGCGCCAGCACGCGCGCGGCATTGGCGTGACGCTGTTCGTCAACTGGATGGTCAAGCCGTTTTCGATGGCGCTGCTGGCGTGGCTGTTCGTGCGCGAGCTCTTTGCCCCCTGGCTGCCGGCGGATCAGATCGACGGCTACGTGGCGGGGTTGATTCTGCTGGCTGCCGCGCCCTGCACGGCCATGGTGTTCGTCTGGAGTCGCCTGAGCAACGGCGACCCGTTGTTCACCCTGACCCAGGTGGCGCTCAACGACGCCATCATGGTGGTCGCGTTTGCCCCCATCGTGGCGTTTCTGCTCGGCCTGTCGGCCATCACCGTGCCGTGGCAGACCCTGTTGGTGTCGGTGGGGCTGTATATCGTCATCCCCGTCATCGTGGCGCAGGTGTGGCGCCGGCGGTTGCTGGCGCGTGGACCCCAGGCGTTGGAGCGCACGTTGCAGCGCATCGGCCCGTGGTCGATCGCGGCGCTGCTGCTGACGTTGGTGCTGCTGTTTGCCTTTCAGGGCGAACAGATCCTGCGCCAGCCATTAGTCATCGCGTTGCTGGCCGTTCCGATCCTGATCCAGGTCGCGCTGAACGCTTCGCTGGCTTACTGGCTCAACCGGGTGGTGGGCGAGTCACACGCGGTGGCGTGTCCCTCGGCGCTGATCGGCGCGTCCAATTTCTTCGAGCTGGCGGTGGCCGCGGCCATCAGCTTGTTCGGCTTCGACTCCGGCGCGGCGCTGGCCACCGTGGTCGGTGTGCTGATCGAGGTGCCCGTCATGCTGGCGGTGGTGGCGTTGGTCAACCGCACCAAGGGTTGGTACGAGGCGGGCGCTCGCACGCACCGCGTCAATAAAAGCGCTTGAAGCCCGTGACCATGGCGCGCACCAGGGTTACACGTTGCCACCGTCCGATGATGACGGCGGCCAACGCGTGAACCGCCGCCAGCGCCAGCAGTGCATTTGCCAGCGCCTCGTGCAGCTCCTCTGCCCACTCTGCCGCGTCCTCGAAGGCGTTCACGGTCTGCAGCCAGCCCGTCAGCGCCAGCGCCAGCACGAGTGCCATGAGCGTCAGCATCATGAGTGCGCCTAGGGGGTTGTGCCCCACGGACTCCTCCGGGTGCCCGGTCAGCAGTCCTTGCGCGTGCGCGCGCAGGCGGCTAGGGGTGGGCCACCAGTCAGAAAACCGAGCATGGCGAGTGCCAATCAGACCCCACAGCAGCCGGAGGGCCACCAACAACGCCGCGGTGTAGCCGGTCCACTCGTGGGCGGTGTCGCCTTCCTCCCAAACGAACTGGTTGAGCACCACGGCGGTCACCAGTGACCAGTGAAAGAGGCGAACGAAGGGGTCCCAGACGTAGACGGTGGCAGGTCGTTGCATGATGAGCCCTCCGTGCCGGATCAATCTTTGCGCTTCACTTCATTGCCGGTGGCCGGGTCGAAATAGATTTCGACCTTTTTGCCGTTGGCATCCCGGCCATAGATTTCATAACACTGGCCAGAACTGACTTTGAACTTATTGATCTGATAGCCCTTTTTTTCAACCATGGCGCGAAAATCGCTTTCCTTCATCCATTGGTCCTTGGGGGCGCTGCACTTGGGGCCAGCGAAGGCGGTGCTGGCAAATCCCAGCAGGACGGTCGTCATGAGCATCGTGACGGTTCGCATGATCAAAGCTCCTTGATACAGGTTGGGTACGGAAGGTGAGCCATGGCCCACGCCGCGAAGTTTGCGCGTCACCACATGAACGTGGGCTGAAGTCGATGTCGATCCAAGATTCAGGTCTCGTTCAGGCGATACCGGTACCATCGACGCATGATTCGGTTCCACGACTACCGTGCGTTGCGTCTGTCTGCTTCGCGATGCAGGGCAGGGCTGCTGGCGGTCACCCTGGTCGGCTGCACCATGTCGGCGGTGCAGGCGAGCGATGGCCCGGACCACGAACGCGCCCGCCGCGCCATGTTGGCGGGGGAGATCCTGCCTTTGCATGTGATCTTGGTCCGGGTCCAGCCGCGACTGGACGGTGAGATCATCGAAATCGAGCTCGAGCGCGAAGATGGCCGCTGGGTCTACGAGTTCAAGGTGCTGCGGGTCGACGGGCGTTTGCACGAGTACCATGTCGATGCGCGCGACGGACAGCTGGTTCTACTCAAGGAAAAGGCTCAAAAGAGGCGGCGATGAGGGTCTTGTTGGTCGAGGACGATCCCGTGCTTGCCGATCGGCTGCGTCGTGCGCTCGAGCAAGCGCGCATGCGCGTCGATTGGGTGGCCGATGGCAAGACGGCGTGGTTTCAGGGTGGCGTCGAGCGTTATGACGTCATCGTGCTGGACTTGGGGTTGCCGCAGCTCGACGGGCTGACCGTGCTGCAGCGTTGGCGCCACGAAGGGGTGGGCGCGCCCGTGCTGATTTTGACCGCCCGTGACTCGTGGCATGACAAGGTGGCCGGTATCGATGCAGGGGCCGATGACTATTTGGTCAAGCCATTCCACACCGAGGAGTTGCTGGCCCGGCTGCGTGCCCTGATTCGCAGGTCCAATGGGGTGTCCAGCCCCATTTTGCGCTGCGGTCGGGTGACCCTCGACACGCGCCACCACCGGGCCTACATCGGCGATGACCCGTTGCCGCTGACGGTGCAGGAATGGCGGGTGCTGGAGCAACTGATGTTGCGTGCTTCTCAGGTCGTTTCGCGTGCCGTGTTGCTCGAGAGTTTGTACGGCGGGGATGAGGAGCCGGACTCCAACACGATTGAGGTATTCGTGGCGCGGCTGCGGCGTAAGCTGCCGCCGGGTGCCATCGAAACGGTGCGGGGCGTGGGGTACCGTTTGATCGATACCACCGCGACGGCGGTATCCGCGCCGCGCGCCGTCCGCGATTGACGGGGGCGGTGTGCTGCGGTCCTTGCGTTGGCGCCTGTGGCTGCTGTCGCTGCTGGTGTTGGGGCTGACGCTGGCGTCGGCGGGCTGGGTCGTGGTCCATCTGTTCGAGCGTCATGTGCGCGCACAGTTCGAGGCCAGGCTGCAGGATCACTGGATCGACGTCCTGGCTTCGTTACATCCCGACGAGGCCGGCTCGCCACAGTTGGATGGGAAATTGGCCGATCCGCGCTGGTCCCGTCAGTACGGCGGGTTGTATTTTCAGGTGCAGCGCGCCGGCGACGTGCAGCCGGAGCCGTGGTTGCGGTCGCGCTCGCTGTGGGACGAGCGGCTGTCGCTTCCCGTTGACGAGTTGGCCGATGGCACGGTGCACTGGCACGATCTGGTTGGCCCGGGAGGGCAGGCGTTGCGCGTCATGGAGCGCACCGTTCAATGGTCGGATACCGGGGGTCGCTGGCGGGTGGCCGTGGCCGCGGATCAGCGCGAGCTGCTGGACGCGATGGACGCGTTTCGCGAAAGCCTGGCGTTGGCGCTCGGCGTGGTTGGTGCGGTGTTGATGGCTGCGCTCGGGATACAGGTGAACATAGGCCTGAAACCCCTGCGTGCCTTGCAGGCCGCGCTGCAGCGGGTGCACCAGGGACAAGTCACACGCCTGGAGGGTTCCTTCCCGACCGAGGTGCTGCCCTTGGTGCAGGATTTCAACCGCACCCTTGCCTACGACGAACAGGTGGTGGAGCGAGCCCGGCGTCTGACCGGGAATCTGGCGCATGCCATCAAAACGCCGCTAGCGGCCATGGTGGCGTTGGCGGAAGAGGCCACCTGGCCCGGCGAGGACGCGCGTCGCCAATGGCAAGAGCAGGTGCAGGCGGTGCGCGACCAGGTGGACTGGCACCTGCGCCGTGCCCGAGCGGCCGGGGCCGCCGGGGCTGCGCGGCGCACGGCGGTCGTGCCGGTGCTACAGGGGTTGTTGAGGGTGATGGATAAGGTTCATGCCCGCCGTGAGGGGGAGCCGCCGGTGCGATGGGAGCTGCGATGGCCGCAGCCGCCCGTCTACTTTGCGGGTGAGACCCAGGATCTGCAAGAAATGGCCGGCAACCTCATGGACAACGCGTGCAAATGGGCCCGGCGAGCCGTGCGGATCTCGGTGCAGGGTGATGGTGGGCGGATCGTGCTCGCGATCGAGGACGACGGGCCAGGCATCGCGCCTGAGCTGCGCGAGGCGGTGCTGGCCCGCGGGATACGGGCCGATGAGCGTGTACCCGGCAGCGGACTCGGCCTGGATATCGTGCGCGAGACGGCTGCGCTCTATGGCGGAGAGCTTCGTCTGCTGGAGTCAGAACTCGGTGGGTTGCGCGCCGAGTTGTGGCTGCCGCAGGGCTGAAGGGAACTTTTTGGCCCCTGTGCCATTCACAGCAGTGGTTGGTGGCAGAGTTGCACGTACCGCGAAGCCCGGTCGGTCTGGTGGTTGCCCGGACTGGCTGGACAGCCTGCCGAGGCGGTTCTCCTCCTCCCTCCTCCTCCTGTTGGCTCGGCGGGTGCTTCGCGGTACCTTTTTATTGACCTTAAGTCGGCGGTAGCGTGTCCGCAAAACTGGGCCGCTGTTGCAGCTTTTCGTGCAAGCGTGCCAAGTTGGGGTACGCGCTGCGCCAGTCGATGGCGGGGAAGCGAAAGTCCAGATACCCCAGTGCGACGCCGACGGCGATGTCGGCCAGACTCAAGTGGATGCCGTGGCAGTGGGGGCGGTCACCCAGCCCCAGGCTCATGGCTTTGAGTGCGCGCTGGATTTTCTCCAGCTGGCGGTCGATCCAGGCCTGACAGCGCTGGTGGTCGGCGCGTTGCGGCCAGACCTGCTCCATGCGCGCGGTGATGGCAGCGTCCAGCAACCCGTCAGCCAGGGCCTCCCAAGTCTTGACCTCGGCGCGCTCGCGCCCCGTGGCGGGGATGAGCTTGCCCACCGGCGACAGAGTATCCAGATACTCGACGATCACGCGCGAGTCGAACACCGCCTCGCCGCCTTCCATGACCAGGCACGGCACCTTGCCCAGGGGATTGGCGTCCGTGACCGTGGTGTCCGGGGCCCACGGGTCGGCCAGCTCGAACTGGCAGTCGAGCTTTTTCTCGGCCATGACGATGCGGACCTTGCGCACGTAGGGGCTGGTGAGGCTGCCGATGAGTTTGAGCTTCATGACGTCGTTGGGTTGACACTGGGTGGGGAGCCGATTGTAGGGATTTGGCGACCGGGTTGCTGAGTGCGCTGC
This sequence comes from Tepidimonas sp. HKU77, assembly GCF_049728535.1. NCBI lineage: Bacteria > Pseudomonadati > Pseudomonadota > Betaproteobacteria > Burkholderiales > Tepidimonas > Tepidimonas sp. HKU77. The sequence goes on from NZ_CP187300.1 coordinate 1,557,142, forward strand.
CAAGGGTGTGGCAGTGGGCGCGCCTACAATCGGGCCACTATGCAAGCCCACCCTGACGATTCACTTGCAGGGCACGCCGCGCTGACGGCGCTGTCGCCCCTGGATGGCCGCTACGCGCCCAAGCTGGCCGCCCTGCGCCCGATTTTCAGCGAATACGGCTTCATGCACCGGCGCGTGCAGGTGGAGCTGACGTGGTTCGAGTGCCTGAGCGACCTGGGGCTGCCGCAGTTTCTGCCATTGTCGCCTGCGGCGCGCGCGCACCTGCGCCGCGTGGTGCGCGACTTCTCTCCCGCCGACGCCGCCGCCATCAAGGTCATCGAAAAAACCACCAACCACGACGTCAAAGCGGTCGAGTACTGGATCCGCGGCCACGCCGAGTTGGGGGTGCCCGGGGTGTTTGCCGGCTGGCCCGAGCTGCAGCGGGTGGGCGAGTTCGTGCACTTTGCCTGCACCAGCGAGGACATCAACAACACCAGCCATGCGCTGCAATTGCAAGCCGGCCGCGCCGTGCTGCTGCAGGGGCTGGACGCGATCATCGACCGCCTGCGCGAGTTTGCCCACGCTTGGGCCGAGCAGCCGATGCTGAGCCGCACGCACGGCCAGACCGCCAGCCCCACCACGGTGGGCAAAGAGCTGGCCAACGTGGTGGTGCGCCTGCAAGCTGCGCGCGAGCGCATCGCCCAGGTGCGCTTGCTGGCCAAGATGAACGGGGCCGTGGGTAACTACAACGCGCACGTGGCTGCCTGCCCCGAGGTGGATTGGGAGGCGTTTGCGCGCCGCGTCGTCGAGACACCGGCGCCGGGCCCCGATACCCCGCCCGAGGCGCCGATCGGGCTGGGGTTGGCCTTTCAGCCCTACAGCATCCAGATCGAGCCGCACGACTACATGGCCGAGCTGTTCGACGCGGTGGCACGCAGTAACACCATCCTCATCGATTTGGCGCGCGACATTTGGGGCTACATCAGCCTGGGCTACTTCCGGCAAAAGCTCAAGGCGGGTGAGATCGGCTCGAGCACCATGCCGCACAAGGTCAACCCGATCGACTTCGAAAATGCCGAGGGCAACCTGGGGCTGGCCAACGCGCTGTTGCGCCATCTGTCCGACAAGCTGCCCATCAGCCGCTGGCAGCGCGACCTGACCGACTCCACCGTGCTGCGCAACATGGGCGTGGCGCTAGGGTATGCGGTGTTGGCGCACCAGTCGCTGCTGACGGGGCTAGGCAAGCTCGAGCTCGATGCGCCGACGCTGGCTGCCGACTTGAATGACGCCTGGGAGGTGCTGGCCGAGCCGATCCAGACCGTCATGCGGCTGCACGGCGTGCCCGGCGCTTACGAAAAGCTCAAGGCCGCCACGCGCGGGCAGCGCGTGACGGCCGAGGCGTTGCATGCGCTGATTGCGACGCTGGAGATCCCCGACGCGGACAAGCAGCGCTTGCTGGCCCTGACCCCTGCCGATTACACGGGGCTGGCGTCGCGGCTCGCGCGCCGCGTCTGAGCGGCGTTTTCCACCGCGCGCTCGGCATAGACGTTGAAGCGCCAGGCGCTATCCTCCAAGGTGATGCGGCGCCAGACGGCGCGCTTTTCGCCTGGTGTCATCTCGGGCCAGCGCGTCACCTCGTCGTGGGTGCGGCCACAGCCTTTGCACACCGCGTCGCCTTGGTTGGTGGAGCAAATGGCGATGCAGGGAGTGTCGGGCGTGGTGTCGTACCAGGCGCGCCAGGCCTCGTAGGCCGCGCGCGGCATGGTGTGTTCGTCGGCCTCGTCCTCGTGGAAATACACCATCAGCGCGTAGACCTCGGCCAGCGCGCGTAGCGGCGGCGCGAGCGTGATGCCGTCGGGGGAGGGGAGGCGTGCGCGCCAGTGGTTGATCGCCGCCTCGATGTCGGTGATGTGAATGCCTGCCATGCGACTCGTGCGGAGGGGAAGAGGGGCGTGATCTTAGCGGCTCGGTCGGGTCAGCGGCGTTGGGTGGCTTCGGCCAACTGCTCACGCAGCAAGGTTTCGGCATGCCGGGCGCGGCTGTCCAGCACCGACAGCTCCAGCAGGTCGGTTGCGCCCTGTTCGCGCGCCAGCCGCTGCGCAGCGCGGAAACGGTCCAGCGCGCCGGCAGGGTCGAGCAATGCCAGGCGCGCCTCGCCCTCGGCGCGGGTGGCGCGCACCGGCTGCGCCTGCGCGTGCAGGACGGCCGCCCAGGCGCTCCATGCGCCGGCGTCGTGCGGGTGCTGCACACACCACGCCTGCAACCGTCGGTCGATCGCTTGGCGCAAGTCAGCCGGGACGCGTGGCGCGGCCTGCGCGGCCAGCAGCAGGCCAGCCCGTTGCCCCATTTCCAACGCCCAGGCGACCCGCTCGGGCAGCGCCCGGCGCTGGGCGTCGGGCAGTTGGGGATCGTCGTGCAGCATCAGCAGCACTTCCAACTCCAAGAGGGAGGCGCTGCGCTTGGCGTCGGCTTCTCGGGCGGCTGCTGCGCGCAGGGCAGGCAGCGCTTGCACGGTGCCGACGCTGTCGCGTCGCCAGGCGCGGGCCAGCACCGCGGCGTACAGCCGGTCTGGCTCGCGGATATCGGCGGGCAGCGTGGCATGCGCCTGCAGCCGGTCCGGTGTTGGGTCGGCCAGCACGCGGGCACGCGCGGCCATGAAGGCGTGCGCGGTGGCGGAGATGCCACTCGCGCCGTCGGGCCGCGCGCCCGGCGGGGCCTGCAGGGGCAGGCGCGCGCGCAGATCGGCGATGCGCTCGGTGGTCAGGGGGTGGCTGCGCAGGTACGGAAAACTGCCGTCGTCGTTGAGGCGCGCGGCCTGCTGCAGCCGGTCGAACATGCCGAGGAAGCCCTGCCCATCGAAGCCCGCGGCTTGCAGCACGGCGAGCCCGATGCGGTCGGCTTCGCGCTCCATGTCGCGCGAGAAATTGAGCTGGCTCTGTGCGGCCACTGCTTGTCCGCCGGCGATGGCGGCGCCGGCGATGTCCGCATTGCGCGCGGCACTGGCGGCCAGCGCCCCCAAAATCATGGCGGCCAGCACCAAGGGGGCTTGCTGGCTCTGGCGCGTCAGCAGCCGTGCGATGTGGCGCTGCGAGACGTGGCTGAGCTCGTGCGCGAGCACCGAGGCCAGCTCGTCCGCGCTGCCCGTTACGCCGATGAGGCCGAGGTGGATGCCCAGGTAGCCTCCGGGCAGCGCAAACGCGTTGACCGTGCGGTCGCGCGCCAGCAGCAGCCGCCAGGCGTAGCGCTCGGCCAGCTCGTCCGGCAGCTCGCCGCGCTGGCGGGCCGCGGTAAAAAGGGGTTGCCAAAGCCGCTGCAAATGGTCGTGCAGCGGCGCGTCGTCCAGGTAGGCCGGGTCGCGGTAGATCGCGCGCGCAATCTGGTCGCCCAGGCGACGCTCTTCGGACAGGGTCATGTCGCCGCCGTCGCCCAGCGCGGGCAGGGGCGACTGCGCGTGTGCGACGCCAGGGGCCGCCGAGCCACCTGCGGCCGTCAGCCACGGCAGCAGCGCCGTCGCGCTGGCCCCGGCAAAGGCGCCGCGCAGCACGGCGGCGAGCCAGTCACGTCGGCGGCAGCACGCTGGGCGCAGCCGCGGGCCGGGCAGCGGTTCGGCGTCAGAGCCAGTGGGCAACATGGGGCGCATCCTCGTATGATGCCGCGTCTCGGTTTCGAATTCCCTGCTCGCCATGTCCCAAGCCCCGATTGCCGACTCGACGGTTGCACCGTCGCCGCTGACACACTTCGACCCCCAGGGTCAAGCGCACATGGTGGATGTGGGCGCCAAGGCCGCCACCCACCGCGTGGCGGTGGCCGAGGGGCGCATCCGCATGCTACCCAGCACGCTGGCGCTGATCGCGCAGGGTCACGCGAAGAAGGGCGACGTACTGGGCGTGGCGCGCATCGCGGGCATCATGGCCGCCAAGCGTACCAGCGACTTGATTCCCTTGTGCCACCCGATCGCACTGACGCGGGTGGCGCTCGAGTTTGGCCTCGAGCCCGAGGGGCCCGCCGTGCGCGTGCAGGCCACGGCCGAGACCGTGGGCCAGACGGGGGTGGAGATGGAGGCGCTGACCGCGGTGCAAGTGGCCCTGCTGACGATCTACGACATGTGCAAGGCCGCCGACCGCGGCATGTCGATCACTGACGTGCGCCTGCTCGAAAAGCGCGGGGGCAAGTCGGGACACTTCGTCTCCGATGCCCCTGCGCCGACCGCTCAGGCGTAGGTGTAGACCCCGCGGCCGGTCTTGCGACCCAGGTAGCCGGCGGCTACCATTTCCTTGAGCAGCGGGCAGGGCCGGTATTTGCTGTCGTTGAACTCGGCGAAGTACACGTTCATCACCGCCAGACAGACATCTAGCCCGATCATGTCGGCCAGCGCCAGCGGGCCAATGGGGTGGTTGCAGCCCAGCTTCATGCCGGCGTCGATGTCCTCGGGGCTGGCCAGGCCCTCGGCCAGCACGAAGAAGGCCTCGTTGATCATCGGCACCAGGATGCGGTTGACCACGAAGCCGGGCGAGTTCTTGACCGTGATGGGCGTCTTGCCCAGGCGCAGCGCCAGTTCGCGTACCGCATCGTGCGTGGCGTCGCTGGTTTGCAGGCCACGGATGATCTCCACCAGCGCCATCACCGGCACCGGGTTGAAAAAGTGCATGCCGATGAAGCGCTCGGCACGGCCGGTGACAGCGGCCAGCTGCGTGATGCTGATCGAGCTCGTGTTGGTGGCCACGATCACCTCTGGCGCGAGCAGCTGGTCGAGCTGGCGCAGGATCTTGATCTTGAGTTCGAGGTTTTCGGTAGCGGCTTCCACGACGAGCTGCGCGCCCTGCAGGTCTTCGTAGCGCGTCGAGGGGCGGATGCGCGCGAGGGCGGCGTCTTTGTCGGCAGCGGAAATCTTTTCTTTCTTGAGCAGGCGATCCAGGCTGCCCTGGATGGTGGCCAAGCCCTTTTGCACGGCGGCGTCGCTGATGTCGACCATCACGACGGACAGGCCGCTGGTGGCGCACACCTGGGCGATGCCGTTGCCCATGGTGCCGGCGCCAATGATGCCGATGGTGTCGATACCCATGTCAAAAACTCCTCGAGGCGAATGGGGGTGAAGGGAACAGCCCCGATTATGCGGGGCCCCCAAAAGGCGACACCCCGCCACCTAGGGGGGCGGGGTGTCTCGGTCGCGTCAAGCCCCCCGCTGTGCGGGAGGCCGGCACGGGGTCGTTCAGGCCTTGGCAGCGGTGCTGCGCGGGGCCTTGGTGGCATTGACCGCGGTGGTGGCGACGGCCTTCAGGTTGGCCTCGGCCAGCTCGGTGGCTTGCTTGACGGCTTTTTGCACCGACTCCATGGCAGCGGCGGCGGTCGAGACGGCGTTTTTCATCGCGGCCACGGCCGGCTCGGTGCCCTGCGGGGCGTTCTTGACAGCTGTGTCGAGGGCGCTGACGAACTGCTTTTGCGCCTCGGCGGCCTGACCTTCGGCCACTTTGGCGAATTCGGCGCTCAGGCTGGAGGCGATGTCATACAGGTGGCGGCTGTAGGCCGCGGCCTTCTCGCCCATGGGCTGCAGCATCGCGTTTTGCAGCGCGACCAGGTCTTGCATGTCCTTGATGGACAGCATGGCTTGGGTGTGCTCGGCGCTTTCAGCCAGCAGGGTCTTGGCGGTTTGCAGGTTCAGCTCGGCGAGCTTTTCGACACCGGCCAGGGCTTTTTCACCCAAATCGAACGCGGTGGCGACGTTCTTTTTGTGCAGAGAGAGGATTTGTTCGACGGTCATCATGGTGAGACTCCTTTGAGAGCGGATGGGTGGATGGACGACAGGACCATTGCGCGCAACCTCCCTGGTGGTTTCCCCTGTTCCGGTTCGATCACCGACCGTTCATGCTGCGCTGCAACATGAGCCCAAGTATAGGGATTTGTGTGACATTCGCAAGTCATTTTGTTGCGCCGCAACAAAAATCCGACGAACGGTCGAGGCACGGTAGCAAGAACGCGCCGCGGCGGGTTCAGTGCGTGGGCTGCAGCGGCAGCTCGACGTGCCGCAGGTCCGGGTCTTCCGGGTGGGGCGTGATGGCGAAGCCCAGCTTTTCCAGCAAGGCCAGCATGCCTTTGTTTTCGCGCAGCACGGTGCCCACGATGCGGCGCGTACCGTGCGCACGCAGGTAGCGGATGAGTTTGTCCATCAGCAGCCGCCCCAGCCCGCGGCCCTTGAGGTCGGAGCGCACCAGGATGCCGTATTCGGCCGTCTCGTTGTCCGGGTCGCAGATGCCGCGCACCACGCCGATCGTCTCCGGTTGGCCGTCGGGGCCGGTGCGGGTGGCGATGAACGCCATCTCGCGGTCGTAGTCGATTTGTGTCAGGCGCGCCAGTTCGCTGTGCTCGATGCTGCGGCGGCTGTAGAAGATGCGCAGGCGGATGTCCTCGGGATCCATCTTTTGCAGGAAGGCCAGGTGCTGTGCCTCGTCCTCCGGGCGGATCGGGCGCAGCGTCAGCGTCTCGCCATGCCAGTCGAGGGTCTCGATCAGCTCCTGCGGGTAGGGGCGGATGGCAAAGTGCGCCGCGCCCCCAGGGCGGTCGCGGCTGACGCGCACGCGCGCATCAAGGGCGATCGCCTCCTGGGCATCGACGAGCAGCGGGTTGATGTCGATTTCCGCGATCTCGGGCACGTCGGCCAGCAACTGTGAGACCGCCAGCAGCGCGGTGTGGATCGATGGGCGGTGCGCCGGCGGCACGTCGCGCCAGCCGCGCAGCAGGCGAGCGACGCGCGTGCGCTCGATGAGCGACTCGGCCAGCGCCACGTTCAGCGGTGGCAGCGCCAGCGCCCGGTCCGCCACCACCTCGACCGCCGTGCCACCCTGCCCGAACAGGATGACGGGGCCAAACAGCGGGTCGATGCTGGCGCCGACGATGAGCTCGTGCGCGCCGCGGCGCCGCACCATGGGCTGCACGGTAAAGCCGTCGATGCGCGCATCGGGGCGTCGTTGCGCGACGCGCGCCAGCATGGCGGCGGCGGCTTCGCGCACTTCTTGTGCGTTGTGCAGATCCAGCCGCACGCCGCCCACGTCGGATTTGTGCGTGATGTCGGCCGACAGAATCTTGAGCACGACCGGGTAGCCCAGCGCCTCGGCCGCATCGACGGCCGCTTGCGGGTCGGCGCCGACCGTGCGGATGGGGGGCACGGGAATGCCCGCCAGGCGCAGCAGCTCCTTGGCCTGGGGTTCCGTGAGCCAGGTCTGCCCGTCGTCCAGCGCTTGGCGCACCAGGCGGCGAATGCCCTCCAGATCGAGCGCGAGCCCTGCAGGCAGCGCGGGCGGCGTTTCCATCAGCTCTGCCTGGTGCCGGTGGTACTGGCGCAGGAACGAAAAGGCGCGCACCGCCTCTTCTGGCGTGGGGTAGTCGGGGATACCCGCGGCACGAAAGCGTGCCCGCGCCTCGGCCACCGCGCCGTGGCCCAACCAGCAGCCCAGCACGCGCGGCGGCCGCTCGGCCACCAGCGGCAGCACCGCTTGGGCGATCTCGTCGCTGGGCACGATGGCGGTGGGGGCCTGGATGAACAAAATGGCGCTGTCGCGGTCGTCGCGCAGGATGCGCAGGGCATCCACGTAGCGCTGCGCAGGGGCGTCGCCGATGATGTCGACCGGATTGGCGCGCGACCAGTTGCCGGGCAGCACGGCGTCGAGCCGCGCCACCATTTCTGGGGTCAGGGTGGCGAGCTCCACGCCCATGTGTGCGGCGGCGTCGGCGGCCATCACCCCCGCGCCACCGCCGTTGGTCAAGATGAGCAGCCGCTCGCTGCGGTTGTCGCGGAAGCGCGCCAGCAGCTCCACGGCCAGAAACAACTGATGCAACGTGTTGACGCGCAGCATGCCCGCGCGCGAGATGGCGGCGTCGAACACGTCATCCGACCCGGCCAGCGCGCCCGTGTGCGAGGCCGCGGCGCGGCTGCCCTGCGCCGAGCGCCCGGCCTTGACCAGGATGACGGGCTTGTTGCGCGCCGCGGCGCGCGCGGCCGACATGAATTTGCGCGGCGCCGTGATCGACTCGACGTACATCAGGATGGCGCGCGTGCGCGCGTCGCTGCCCAGGTAGTCGAGCATGTCGCCGAAGTCCACGTCCGCGTGCTCACCGAGCGAGACGAAGTGCGAAAACCCGATGCCACGGTCGTTGGCCCAGTCGAGTACGGCCGTCACCAACGCCCCCGACTGCGAGACGAACGCAATCTGGCCCGGCTGAGCGTCCGCATGCGCAAAGCTGGCGTTGAGCCCAAGGTGGGGCACCAGCATACCGATGCAGTTGGGCCCCAGGATGCGCAGCGTGTGGCGGCGCGCGGCGTCGAGCATGGCCTGTTTCTGACGCGCGTCCAGGCCAGCGGTCACGACCACCGCGGCGCGCGTGCCGCGCGCGCCCAGGCGCGCGATCAGCCCGGGTACGGTGGCGGGCGGGGTGCAGATGACGGCCAGGTCGGGCGCACAGGGCAGGTCGTCTAGGTCGCGCGCCACGGGCACACCCAGCGCGGGCTGGCGCGGGTTGACGGCGAAGAGCACCCCCTGGAAGCCACGCGCCAGGTTGCGCCAGACGGTGCCACCGACGCTCCCCGGGCGGTCGGAGGCGCCAAAGACCGCGACCCGGCGCGGTGAAAACAGAAAATCGAGGTTGCGAATGCTCATGGCGCAGGCGGGGTATGGGTAGGCGCGGGGCGCCCGGGTGGGTTGGCATCGGTACGGGCGGGGCTGGTCATCCAGGCGATCAGCGCCGAGCGCATGGCCTCCTCGACGGACATCTCGATGGGAGTGATCCAGCTGCGCGGCACGAACAGGGTGTAGCCCCCGATCATGTAGCCCATGGGCAGGTACACCGCCACCCGGTCGCCGGGCAGAAAGCCGCTCGGCAGCCCCTGCAGATGGTGGCGCGTGACCAGGCCTACCACCTCCCATTCGGCGCCTGGGGGGCGCAGGATCACGACCTGCTGCGCCGCGGATTCGCGGCGTTGCGGGGAAAAATAGTCGGCAAACGTCTTGAGCGAGGCATAAATGCTCTTGACCACCGGCAGGTTGGTAAAGGGCAGCTCTACCCAGTCCAGCAGCCGGGCCGTGGCTTGTGTCGAGACCAGAAAGCCGACCACGAGCACCAGCGCAGCGGTCAGCAGCAGGCCCAGCCCGGGCACATAGAAGTCGCCGATCACCGGGCGCAGCAGCGACAGCGCGAGCTGCTCCGACCACACCACCAGCGCGGTCAGCAGGTACAGCGTGATGCCAATCGGCAGCAGGGCGAGCAGACCCCGCAGAAAGTATTGGGACAGACGTTTCATCGCAGCCGGGTGTAGCACGGATATGTGTCAGTCGGGCGACGCATCGGCGCGCCGCGACAGAGCCCATTGGTACAGCGCGTGCCGGGACGCGCCGGTGAGGGTGCTGGCCAGCCGCGCCGCGGTTTTGAGGGGCAGCTCTTGCAGCAGCACCTCGAGCGCGCGCGTGGCCTGCGCATCGAGCGCGTCCTCGCCGCGGGGGGGCGTCTCGTCCAGCGGGTGCACGACGAGCGTGAACTCGCCGCGTCGCCGCTGGGGGTCGGCCGCGAGCCACTGGCGCACCGCCGCGCACGGCAGGGTCACGATGTCTTCGAACTGTTTGGTCAGCTCGCGCCCGACGGTGACGGGGCGCTCGCCCAGTTCGGCCAGTTCGGCCGCCAGCGTATCGATGCGGTGCGGTGCCTCCAGCAACACCAGGCCCGTATCGCTGTGGCGCCAGCGCTGCCAGGCACGCGCGCGCGCCGCGCCTTTGGGGGGCAAAAAACCCACCACGGTGACGGTGCCCGCCGCGATGCCCGCCACACTGAGCAATGCGGTGACGCTGCTGGCACCGGGCACGGGCACGGTGCGCAGCCCGGCCCGGCGCACCGCGGCGCACAGGCGCGCCCCGGGGTCGCTCAAGCCCGGGGTGCCCGCGTCGCTGACGTAGGCGATGCGCTCGCCCCGCTGCAGCCGCGCGACGATGGTCTCGGCCGCGCGCGCCTCGTTGTGTTCGTGCACCGCCAGCAATGGCGCTTGCAGACCGTATGCCTGCAGCAGCCGTGCCGAGTGGCGCGTGTCCTCGCAGGCCACGGCATCGACCAGGCGCAGCACGTGCAGGGCGCGCAGGGTGATGTCGGCCAAGTTGCCGATCGGCGTGGCCACGACGTACAAGGTGCCGACGGGATAATGCTGGGATGCGGCCAGCCGTCCGAGGGTATCCCCCGGCGAGGGGTCGATGGCAGGCGTGGCGGCAGGCACGGCGAGGGTATTCACGATGGCGACTCACGACAATCGACGATCGGCGCCGGTCCGCCCGGGCGGCAAGGCGCGCGGCGACGCCGCCGAAGCGCGGGCCCTGCAGTACCTGCAGGCGCATGGGCTGCGGTTGGTACAACGCAACGTGCGCAGCCCGGGCCGCGGCGGCGGCGAGGTCGATCTCATTATGGCCGAGGCTGACGGCACGCTGGTGTTCGTCGAGGTGCGTCAGCGCACGCGCGCCGATCACGGCGGGGCGGCGGCCAGTGTCGGCTGGGTCAAGCAGCGTCGCATCGTTTTTGCCGCGCGCCATTTTTTGGCCCGCTTGTCACACGTGCCGCGGTGCCGGTTCGACGTCGTGGTGATCGACGGGGAACTGGAGGGGCCCGAGCCGCCTCGCATCGAATGGTTGCGCGGCGCTTTCGATGCCACTGGCTGGGACTGACGCCGCAACCCGATAAGATTGCCCCCCATGCTTTTGCACCGCATCCAGCAACACCTCGTCGACGGCGCCGATTTGCAGTACCAGTGCGCGCAGGCCGTGGGCCCGGCGCTGGAGGCGGCGGTGGGCGCCCTGCTGGCCAGCCTGACCGCGGGCGGTAAGGTGCTGGTGTGGGGTACGGGCGTGTCGGCCGCACTGGCACAGTCGTTCGTCGCCCAGATGGTGGGGCGTTTCGAGCGCGAGCGCCCCGAGCTGGCGGCACTGGCGCTGGGGGTCGATCCGGCCCTCACGACCTCGGTGCCCATGGGTGCACCGCCCGGCGCCTCGCCCATCGTGCGTCAGTTGCGCGCGTTGGGCCTGCCCGGTGATACCCTTTTGGTCATTTCGGCCGTCCCCGACGCGCCCGATGCGCTGGCGGCGATCGAAGCCGCGCACGAGCGCGAGATGACCGTGGTGCTGCTGGCCAGTGCGCGGCCCGGTGTGCTGGCCGATGTGCTGCGGCCGACCGACGTCTTGGTCGCAGTGCCGACCGAGCGACCGGCGCGCGTGCACGAGGCACACCTGGTAGCGCTGCATGCCATCGGCGACGCCATCGACGTGCAATTGTTGGGTGAAGAAACCGAAGCGGAGATCCTCGAACCATGAAACACGCCTTCACGCTTGGCAGACCCTTGGCTTGGCGGTTTGCGCTGACCGCGTTGTCCGCGGCAGCGCTGCTGGCACCGTTGTCGGGCTGTGCCCCGTTGGTGGTGAGTGCCGCCGTGGGCGGCACGGTGCTGGTGGCCACCGATCGCCGCACCAGTGGTGCCCAGCTCGAAGATCAGGCCATTGAGCTCAAGGCCGCCAACCGGCTGCGCGAGCAGCTCGGCGAGCGTGGCCGCATCAACGTCACCAGCTTCAACCGGCGCGTGCTGCTGACTGGCGAGATTGCCAGCGAGGCCGATCGCCAGACGGTGCTGCGCGTCGTGCAGGGCGTTGAAAATGTCGTGGCCGTGGTCGATGAGTTGGCGGTCATGGGGTCGCCGTCGCTGAGCGCGCGTTCCGCCGATGCGCTGGTGACGGCACGGGTCAAGGCCGCGCTGCTCGACGCCAAGGACCTGCAGGCCAACGCGTTCAAGGTCGTGACCGAGCGCGGCACCGTCTATCTGATGGGGCTGGTCACGCAGCGCGAGGCCAACCGCGCCGCCGAGGTGGTGCGCACCGTGCCCGGTGTGCAGCGCGTCGTGCGGGTGTTCGAAATCATCAGCGAGGCCGAGCTGGCGCGGTTGCAGCCGCCCCCGCCCCCGCAAAACACCCCGGCCACGCCGCCCCAGTGACGCCCGGCGGGCGGATCGGTGGGTTTCAGCGCAGGCGCCGGATCAGGCTGGACGTGTCCCAGCGGCCGCCACCCATTTGCTGGATATCGCCGTAAAACTGGTCCACCAGCGCCGTCACGGGCAGACGCGCGCCGTTGCGGCGCGCCTCCTGCAGCACGAGCGCGAGGTCTTTGCGCATCCAGTCCACGGCAAAACCAAAGTCGAAGCGGTCCTCGACCATGGTCTTGCCCCGGTTGTCCATCTGCCAGCTCTGGGCGGCGCCCTTGCCGATCACGTCCAGCACCAGTGGCATGTCCAAGCCAGCGCGCTGCCCGAAGGCGATGGCTTCGGCCAGTCCCTGCACCAGACCCGCGATGCAAATCTGATTCACCATCTTGGCCAACTGGCCGGCACCGCTGTCGCCGATGCGCGTGACCGCGCGTGCGTAGGCAGCGATGACCGGGCGGGCGCGCTCGAACGCCTGCACATCGCCGCCGCACATGACGGTGAGCACGCCATTTTCGGCCCCTGCCTGACCGCCGGAGACGGGCGCGTCGATGAAGTGCAAGCCCCGCGCGCGCGCTTGCGCGTCGAGTTCGCGCGCCACTTCGGCCGACGCCGTCGTGTGATCGACGAAGATCGCCTCGGGCGCCATGCCGGCGAAGGCGCCGTGCTCACCCAGCGTGACCTGGCGCAGATCGTCGTCGTTGCCGACGCAGGCAAAGACCAGCTCGGCCCCGGCGGCGGCCTCGCGCGGCGTCGCTGCTGCGGCGACACCCAGGTGTCGGAAGGCCTGAACGAATGCCTCGGCCTTGGACGCCGTGCGGTTGTAGACCGTCACGCGGTGGCCGGCCAGCGCCAGGTGCGCCGCCATCGGGTAGCCCATGACGCCCAGTCCCAAAAAGGCGACACGATGCGAGGCGATGGGTTCGTAGCTGGGTTTGGGTTGAACGGTCGGGGACATGGGGTGGGGGTCAGACGATTTGCAAGTGTTCGGTGCCGGCCGCCAGGTCGCTGTTGCGGGCGCGCTGGCTCTCCAGCTTGATGCGCAGCTTGATGTCGTTTTGCGAGTCGGCGTTGCGCACCGCGTCTTCGTAGGAAATCTGGCGCGCCTCGAAAGCATCGAACAGCGCTTGGTCGAAGGTTTGCATCCCGACCTCGGTGCTGCGCTTCATCACTTCCTTGATCTCGTGGATCTCGCCCTTCATGATGAGGTCGGCGATCAGGGCGCTGTTGAGCAGCACTTCGACGATGGCCACGCGCCCCTTGCCATCCTCGCGTGGCAGCAGTCGCTGTGCCACCATGCCGCGTAGGTTGAGCGAGACGTCCTTGAGCAATTGCGCGTGACGGTCCTGCGGGAAGAAGTTGATGATGCGCTCCATCGCCTGGTTGGCGCTGTTGGCGTGCAGCGTGGCCAGGCACAGGTGGCCGGTTTCGGAAAACGCGATCGCGTGCTCCATGGTTTCGCGGTCGCGGATCTCGCCCATGAGGATGACGTTGGGTGCCTGCCGCAGCGAGTTCTTGAGCGCGATTTCCCAGTTGTCGGTGTCGATGCCGATCTCGCGCTGGGTGACGATACAGTTTTTGTGGGTGTGGACGAACTCCACCGGATCCTCGATGGTGACGATGTGCTCGTGCGTGTGCTCGTTGCGCCAATCGACCATCGCCGCCAGTGTGGTGGATTTGCCGGTGCCCGTGCCGCCGACAACGATGCAGATGCCGCGCTTGGCCAGCGCCAGCTGCTTGAGGACCTGCGGCAGGCCGAGTTCGTCGATGGTCGGGATGCGCGACCGGATGGTGCGCAACACCAGCCCCACCTTGCCCATTTGCACGAAGGCGTTGACGCGAAAACGCCCGATGCCGGCCGGCGCGATGGCGAAGTTGCACTCCTTGGTGCGCTCGAACTCGGCCGCCTGCTTGTCGTTCATGATGGCGCGCGCCAGCGCCTGTGTGTGTTGGCCGGTCAGTGGCTGCGGCGACACGCGCGTGATGGCCCCGTCGACCTTGATCGCCGGTGGGAAGTCGGCCGTCAGAAACAGGTCGCTGCCGTTGCGGCTGACCAGCAGCCGCAGCAGTTCGTGGATGAAGTTGCTTGCTTGATCGCGTTCCATGGCGCGCTCCTGGCCGGCAGGCCGTCAGACGGGGAAATTGTCCGGGATCTTGGCTTTGCTGCGCGCTTCCTGGGCCGTCACCACGTTGCGCCGCACCAGTTCGATGAGTGCCTGGTCCAGCGTCTGCATGCCGTGCTGCTGCCCGGTCTGGATGGCCGAGTACATCTGCGCCACCTTGTTTTCCCGGATCAGGTTGCGGATGGCGGGCGTGCCCACCATGATCTCGTGCGCGGCCACCCGGCCTTTGCCATCGGCCGTCTTGAGCAGGGTCTGCGAGATCACCGCCACCAGCGACTCGGACAGCATGGTGCGGATCATGTCCTTTTCTTCGGCCGGGAACACGTCCACGATACGGTCGATGGTTTTGGCCGCGCTCGACGTGTGCAGGGTGCCGAAGACGAGGTGACCGGTTTCGGCGGCGGTCATCGCCAGCCGGATGGTCTCCAGGTCACGCATTTCGCCCACCAGGATCACGTCCGGGTCTTCGCGCAGCGCCGAGCGCAGCGCAGCCGAGAACGAGTGGGTCATCGGCCCGACCTCGCGCTGGTTGATCAGGCACTTCTTGGGTTCGTGCACGAATTCGATCGGATCCTCGATCGTCAGGATGTGCCCGGCGTCGTTTTCGTTGCGGTGGTTGACCATGGCCGCCAGCGTGGTCGATTTGCCCGAGCCGGTGGGCCCGGTGACCAGCACCAGCCCGCGCGGCTTCATGGCCAGGTCGGCGAAGATGCGCGGGCAGTTCAAGTCCTCCAGCGTCAACACCTTGGAGGGAATGGTGCGAAACACGGCAGCGGCGCCGCGGTGCTGGTTGAACGCATTGACCCGAAAGCGCGACAGCCCCGCGATCTCGAACGAGAAGTCGCATTCCAGGAACTCCTCGTACGCCTTGCGCTGGGCATCGGTCATGATGTCGTACACCATGCCGTGCACCTGTTTGTGGTCCAGCGGCTCGACATTGATGCGCCGCACGT
Source organism: Tepidimonas sp. HKU77 (assembly GCF_049728535.1). Taxonomy (NCBI): domain Bacteria; kingdom Pseudomonadati; phylum Pseudomonadota; class Betaproteobacteria; order Burkholderiales; genus Tepidimonas; species Tepidimonas sp. HKU77. Next base: position 1,572,183 of record NZ_CP187300.1, read on the forward strand.
CGCCGTGCACCCGTATCATCGGCGGCAGGCCCGCCGACAGATGCAAGTCCGATGCCTTGTTTTTGACCGCGAAGGCCAGCAGTTGTGTCACATCCATTTGTTCCGATTATGGCAACGATCGCCGCCAACCTCCAAGCCGTGCGTGCGCGCATCCAACAGGCCTGCCTGCGCCATGGGCGCGATCCGGCGTCGGTGCGGCTGCTGGCCGTCTCCAAGACGTTTGGTCCCGACGCCGTTGCCGAGGCCCACGCGGCCGGACAGCGCGCCTTCGGCGAAAACTATGTGCAAGAGGGGGTGGCCAAGATCGATGCCGTGCGTGCGCGCGGCATCGAGGGGCTGGAGTGGCACTGCATCGGGCCGCTGCAGAGCAACAAGACGCGGCTCGTGGCCGAGTCGTTCGATTGGGTGCAGTCAATCGATCGGCTCAAGATTGCCCAGCGCCTGAGCGAGCAGCGCCCGGCGCACCGGCCGCCGCTGCAGGTGTGCCTGCAGGTCAACGTCGATGGGGCGGCCACGAAAGCCGGCGTGGCGTCGCACGAGGCGCTGGCGCTGGCGCGCGCGGTGGTGGCGCTGCCGCGCTTGCGGCTGCGTGGCCTGATGGCCATCCCCGACCCGCAACCCACGCCCACCGCGATGCGGGCGGTCTTTGCGCGCGTGGCAGCGCTGTTTGCCGAGGTTCGTGCGGGCCTGGGCAACCCAGACGGGTTCGACACCCTCTCGATGGGGATGAGCGACGATCTGGAGGCCGCCATCTCCGAAGGCAGCACGATGGTGCGGGTCGGCAGTGCCATCTTCGGTCGCCGACCGCCGCCCACCGAGCCGCGGTAATGCGGGAGCTCGGGATCGCGTACCGCCCCCGCGTGGCGTGATCAGGTCAGCGTCATCAGACTCGCATTGCCGCCCGCCGCGGCGGTGTTGGTGCTGACGCTGCGCTCGGCAAGCAACCCGGGCGGCAGGGTGTCCGCTCCTTGCCACGCCTGAACCGGGATGACCGGGCCGACACGGACTGCGATCCGCTGCTGCACGTCGATCAGCGCGCTCGCATCCCCGTCGAACAGCACGGCGTCGAAGTCGCTGGCCCCGTCCTCGGTCGGCTCCCCACCCGTGGCGCGCACCCGCGCTTGCATGGCTTGGCGCACGCTGGCGTCGCTGGCCACGCACAGCACGCGCTGGCGGGGCAGCAGCCGGTATTCGTCGCGCTGCCCAGTGGGGCCACGCAGCAGCAGCGGCGTGCGCCAGTCCTCGGGTTGTGGCGCGCCCGCAAACGCCAGGGCGCGTGTCACGGCATCCGCGGGGGCGCGTGCCAGCAGCCGGTACAGATACAGGGGGCCGCCTGCCTTCGGTCCGGTGCCCGACAGCCCCTCGCCGCCGAATGGTTGCACGCCCACCACGGCGCCCACCATGTTGCGGTTGACGTAGTGATTGCCCGCGCGCACGGTGTGGGTCAGGTGCTCGATGGTCTCGTCGATGCGGCTGTGCACGCCAAACGTCAGTCCGTAGCCGGTGGCGTGGATGGCCTCGACGAGCTCGCCCAGTTGCTCGCGTCGCCAGCGCACCACGTGCAGCACGGGGCCGAAGACCTCGCGCGTGGGCAACGTGAGTCCAGGCAGCTCGATCACGGTGGGCGGCACGAAGGTCCCGGCCCCTGCCTGCGGTGGCAGCGGGACTTGCCACACCGGGTAGCCGCGCGCGCGCATCGCCTCGATATGGCGCAGGATGCCGTCGCGCGCTGCCGCGTCGATGACCGGCCCGACATCGGTGGCCAGCCGCCCCGGGTCGTCCACGCGCAGCTCGGCCATCGCGCCGCGCAGCATGGTCAGGATGCGGTCGGCCGCCTCCTCTTGCACGCACAGCACGCGTAGGGCCGAGCAGCGCTGCCCCGCGCTGTCGAAGGCGGAGGTGAGGACGTCTTGCACCACCTGCTCCGGCAGGGCCGAGGTGTCGACCACCATGGCGTTTTGGCCGCCCGTCTCGGCCACCAGCGGCACGGGTCGCACGCGGCCGTCCGGGTCGCGCGCCACCCGCTGGGCCAGCGAGCGCTGCAGCAGCCGCGCGACCTCGGTGGAGCCGGTGAACAGCACGCCCGCCGTCGCCGGGTCGGCCACCAGCGCCGCGCCCACCGTCTCGCCCGCGCCCGGCAGCAGTTGCAACACGTCGCGCGGCACCCCTGCGTCGTGCAGCCACGCGGTCATGCGCGCGGCGATCAGGGGCGTTTGCTCCGCCGGTTTGGCCACCACGGGGTTGCCCGCGGCCAGTGCGGCCGCAATCTGGCCGGTGAAGATCGCCAGCGGAAAGTTCCACGGGCTGATGCAGACCACGGGGCCGAGGACGGGCGCGTCGGCTGGCCAATGGGCGTCGGTGATTTGGGCGGCGTAGTAGCGCAAGAAGTCGATCGCCTCGCGGACCTCGGCCACGGCGTTGGCGGCGGTCTTGCCCGCTTCGCGCATCAGCAGGGCCACGCAGCCCGGCAGATCGGCTTGCAGCCGGTCGGCGGCGGCGCGCAACACCGCCGCACGCTGCGCGGGCGGCGTGTGGGCCCAGGTGGCCGCGGCCCGCGCGGCGGCGTGCAGGGCCGTGCGCGCATCGTCCGCGCTGGCTTCGTGGACCACCCCGACGACGTCGGCGTGGCGCGCGGGGTTGCGCACCGTGCGCGCGGGGCCGCTGGGGGTGGCCCCATCGGCCAGCAGCGCCTGCGCCTGCAGCGGCGCACGGCGGCTGTCGGTGAGCGCTTGTTGCAGCATGGCCAGTGCGGCCTCGTCGGCCAGATCCAGCCCGGCGCTGTTGGCCCGCGCGCCGCCGTAGAGTGCCGCCGGGGCGGGAATGTGGGGGTGCGGTCGGCCGACTTGCCCCTCGGCCGCGGCCCACGCCTGCACGGTGGCCACCGGATCTTCGGTCAGTGCCTCCAACGGAATGGCCGGGTCGGCGACGCGGTGCACGAACGAGGTGTTGGCGCCGTTTTCCAGCAGCCGCCGCACCAAATAGGCCAGCAGCGTCTCGTGGGTACCCACCGGCGCGTAGATGCGGCACGGCCGTCCCAGACCGCCCGCGCTGGGCGGCGCGACGACCTGCTCGTACAGCGGCTCGCCCATGCCATGCAGGCACTGAAACTCGTACTGCTGCGGGTGCCACGTCGAGGGATCGGCCATCTCGTGGATGGCGGCGAGCGTGTGCGCGTTGTGGGTGGCAAACTGCGGAAACACCGCGTCGGGTGCCGCCAGCAGCCGGCGTGCGCACGCCAGGTAGGACACGTCCGTGTACGCTTTGCGGGTATAGACCGGGTAGTCCAGGCCGTCGAGTTGCGCGCGCTTGATTTCGCTGTCCCAATACGCGCCCTTGACCAAGCGCACCAGCAGCCGGTGGCCGCTGCGTCGCGCCAGCGCGATGACATGGTCCACCACCGCCGGGGCACGCTTCTGATAGGCCTGGATGACGAAGCCGATACCGTTCCAGCCCGCCAGGGTCGGCTCGTGGCACAGGCGCTCGAGCAGGTCGAGCGAGAGTTCGAGCCGCTCGCTTTCCTCGGCGTCGATGTGCAGGCCGATATCCACGGCACGCGCGGCCTGCGCCAGCGCCAGCAGGCGCGGGTAGAGCTCCTCCATGACGCGAGCATATTGCGCGCGGCTGTAGCGCGGGTGCAAGGCCGACAGCTTGATCGACACGCCGGGGCCGTCGATGACGCCTCGGCCCGCGTTGGCCGCGCCGATCGCGTCGGTCGCGTGGCGGTAGGCCTCGAAATAGCGCTGTGCGTCGTCGGCGGTCAACGCCGCTTCACCCAGCATGTCGTAGGAGTAGCGAAAGCCCTGCGCCTCGCGCCGCTGCGCACGGCGCAGGGCGCCTTCGATCGTCTCGCCCATGACGAATTGTTCGCCCATCAGGCGCATGGCCAGATCCACCCCTTGGCGCACCAGCGGCTCACCACCACGGCGCAGCAGCCGCGCCAGCGCGCTGCCCAGCCCATCTTCGCTGTGGGTGGCGGTGAGTTTGCCCGTCAGCAGCAGGCCCCAGGTGGCGGCGTTGACGAACAGCGATGGGCTGCGGCCCAGGTGCGCACGCCAATCGCCGCGGCCGATCTTGTCGCGGATGAGCGCGTCGCGCGTGGCGGCGTCCGGGATGCGCAGCAGGGCCTCGGCCAGACACATCAGGGCCACGCCTTCCTGGGAGGACAGCGCGTACTCCTGCAGCAGCGCTTGCACCAGCCCCTCCCGTCCCGCCTGGGGTGCCCGGGCGCGCAGCGCACCGGCGAGCCGTTGGGCCAGGGCGGCGACCCGCTCGCGCTGCGCATCGGGCAGGTGGGCCAGCTCCAGCAGGGCGGGCAGCAACGCGGTCTCGGCTGCCCGGTGGCGTGGCGGCAGCGCGCGCATGGTGTCGGCGCGCGGCCACGTGGGGGGCGCAAAGGGCGGCTGCACCCAGTCGGGTACGGGTGACAAAGATTCGCGGTGCGCGTTCATGGTTCGGCTTCCGAGGCTAATATTGCGAAAGTTTGCAGCCGATAATTCCGAATAGGATTTCTTTTTTTGGCGATGGAGTAGTGAAAATGTCGGAAGTGACGGGCGCCGCTCGACCCCTGCACGAGCTCGACCGCATCGACCTGCGCATCCTGGATGTACTGCAGCGCGACGGGCGCATCACGAATCTGAAGTTGGCCGAGGCGGTGGCGTTATCGCCGACGGCGGTCCTGGCACGGGTGCAGCGCCTGACGCGCGAGGGCTACATCCTGGGGTACGAGGCGCGGCTCGACCCGGCAAAGCTCGGTGCCGGGCTGTTGGTGTTCGTGGAGGTGCTGCTCGATCGCACCACCCCCAACGTGTTCGAACAGTTCAAGGCTGCGGTGCAAGCGGCCCCCCAGGTGCTGGAGTGCCACATGGTGGCGGGTGGCTTCGACTACCTGGTCAAGACGCGCGTGGCCGATATGGCCGACTACCGCCGCTTTGCGGGCGACGTGCTGTGGCAGCTGCCCGGCGTGCGCGAGACGCGCACCTATGCCGTCATGGAGGAGGTGAAACATACCCACCGCCTCCCGCTGTTGCGGTAGGCGCGGTGGGTACGGGTGCCCTCAAGCCGCGCGGCGCAGCGCGGCCCGGCGCGCGCGCAGCGTGCCGAACAGGTCTTTCGGGTCGTCGAGGGTGGGGATCAAATCCAACGTCTCGCCCAGTCCCAGGCGCTGCGCGGTCTCGTACACGAAGCACAAGGCCGAATAATCCTCCAGCGCGAAGCCGACCGAATCGAACACGGTCACGTCCTGCGCGCTTTGGCGTCCCGGGGCGCGCTGGGTCAGCACTTCCCACAGCTCGGTGACCGGAAAATCGGGCGGCAGTTGCTGGATGTCCCCCTCGATGCGGGTCTGGGGGGCGTACTCGACGAACACGCGGCCCATGCGCAACACATCGGCGTGAAGCTCGGTCTTGCCCGGGCAGTCCCCGCCGACCGCGTTGATGTGCATGCCGGGCTCGATCATTTCTGGTGTCAGGATGGTGGCGTTGGTCTTGTCGGCGGTGACGGTGGTGACGATGTCTGCGCCCCGCACCGCTTCGGCCGTGCTGGTACAGCGCGTCAGCACCAGGCCGCTGTCGTGCAGGTTGGCCACGAGTTTGTCGGTGGCGGCGGGGTCGGTGTCGAACAGGCGCAGCTCGGTGATGCCGAGCAGGTGCTGGAACGCCAGCGCCTGAAACTCGGCCTGCGCACCGTTGCCGATCAGCGCCATCACCCGGCTGTCGGGGCGCGCCAGGGCTTGCGCGGCGAGCGCCGACATGGCCGCGGTGCGCAGCGCGGTGGTCAGCGTTAGTTCGCTCAGCAGCAGTGGCGCGCCGGTGCGCACGTCGGCCAGTACGCCGAATGCCATCACCGTGGGCAGCCCGTCGCGCGTGTTTTTGGGGTGGCCATTGACGTATTTGAAGCTGTAGCGCACGGTGTCGGCGATCGGCATCAGTTCGATGACGCCGACGTCCGAATGGTTGGCCACGCGCGCCGTTTTGTCGAAGTCGCTCCACCGGCAAAAATCGGCGCGGACGCGCTGGGCGATGTCACGAATGCTCTGCGCCACGCCAACCGTCTGCACCAGCCGCACCATGGTCGGTGCGCTGATGTAGCGGGTGGCGATGCGGGGCGTCAGCGGGAAAGGGGTGGTCATGCGGGTCTCCAGTCGTGTCGGTGTGCGGCTCCTCGGGAGCGGGAGCGCTGCGTGTACCCCGCAGTGTGCGCCAGACGCCTGTCAAAGTAAAACGTCAAAACGTTGACGTTTCGTTGGTAGGTTGACGAAATGCCAAAGATCGATTGTCAATATGTCAGAATGCGAGCACGATGGACGAGATCGACCAAGCCCTCATCGCGCTGCTGCGCCGCAACGCTCGTCTGAGCGTCGCCGATTTGGCCTACAAACTGAACGTCTCGCGCGGCACCGTGACCAACCGCATGCGCAAGCTGGAAGACGCGGGCGTCATCCTCGGCTACACGGTGCGCCTGCGCCCCGAGGCCGAGCCCGAGCGCATCCGCGCCTGGATGAGCGTGCTGGTCGAGGGCAACCAGACGCGTGCGGTGATCGCCAGCCTGCTGGGCGAGCCGGGGGTGGTGAAATTGCACGACACCAACGGTCGCTGGGACTTGCTGGCCGAGCTGGAGGCGCTGTCCATGCACGAGCTGTCAGACATCCTCGAGCGCATCCGGCTGATCAAGGGCATCCACAGCACCGAGACCAGCATCCACCTGCGCACGTACCGTTGAGGGCGTCGGTGCAGCCCAGCGGCGCCGGTCGCTACAGGGCCGCGGTGGCGACGATCTCGATCTTCCACTCGGGCCGCGCTAGGCGCGCTTGCACCGTGGCGCGCGGCGGCGTGTGCCCCGTGGGCACCCACGCGTCCCAGGCGCGGTTCATGCCGTCGTAGTCCGCCAGGTCGGCCAGAAAAATCTGCACCATCAGCAGCCGCGTTTTGTCGGTGCCCGCGCGCGCCAGCAAGGCGTCGATCATGCCTAATACCTGGCGCGTCTGGCCTTCGATGTCTTGGGTCGGATCGTCGGGCACCTGCCCCGCCAAATAAACCGTGCCGTGGTGGATGGCCATCTCGGACAAGCGCGGTCCGACGTCGAAGCGTTGCACCATGGTTGAATCCTTCATCAGGGAGGGGTTGAACCGGGGCTGGCACGCCGGGTCTGCGCCGCCAGCGCGCATCGAGCCGCGGCCAAGTCCCAGCCGGCCCAGCCGCAGCTCTTGAAAAAAATGGGGCCATCGTGACATGCCACCCGCTGCCAGGCGGGGGTTTCGCACACCACATCGGCCAGTGTGGGCAATGCAGTGACGTCGATTCCTGCCTGCAGCAGATCGCCGGCCTCGTGGTCCGCGTCGCGGGTGTCCACCAACAGGGTGCCTGTCGCGGCCACGTGCCGACAAACCGTTGGTGCCCATTCCACCATGCGGGGGGTGAAAGCCCCCACTGCCACCACAAAGGCGTCGGGCCGGGGCGCGGTGTGCAGCACGACCGTGTGGGCGGGCGTACAGCTAACAACCAGTGGGCAGTCCGCCAATGCGGCGTTGGCATCGTCCACGTGCCGCGCTTGCAGTCCCAAGGACCGGGCATGACGCACCAAGGCGTCCGCACTGGCGGCGCTGCGGGAGGCAATGTGCGCTTCACGCACGCCCAAGCCAACGGCAAACGCCTCGAGGTGGGCGCGGCCTTGTACCCCGGCTCCCACGATCAGTAGCGGGCCCTGCGGCTTGGGCGCGAGCCGACGCGCCGCCAACAGCGATACCGCCGCCGTGCGCCGTGCGGTGACGGTGGGGCCGTCCAGCACCAGGCGTCGGCGGCCATCGCGCGCATCGAACACCAGGACGTCGCCTTGGATCGTGGCCAGCCCGCGCGAGGGGTTGTCGGCGACGAACGTGATGAGTTTGGTGATGGCGACCGTCTCATCGAACGCCGGCATCACGAACAGACTACCGCCTGCCGCGAGTGTCAGCACCTGGCGCGGCGGAACGGTGACGCGAGCGTCGCGCAGCACGGCCTCGATGGTGTCCGCCAAGCTGGGATAGGGCAAGGCGTCGGCCGTGGCGCGCGGGTCGAGCCAAACGGGTGATGTCATGGGCTGGGGTGGGTGGCATCCGGCGCGGTGGTGGCGTGACCCGACGGCGCCGCCAACGGCAGGGTGAACGCGAACGTGGCACCCTGCTCGGGCTGGCTCTCCGCCCAGATGCGGCCGCCGTGGCGCTCGATGATGCGGCGGCACAGCGCCAGGCCGATACCCGTGCCTTCGAAGTCCTGCGGGCGGTGCAGGCGCTGAAAGACACCGAACAAGCGCTCGGCCCGCGCGGGGTCGAAGCCGACGCCGTTGTCGCGCACCCAGAATACGGCTTCGCGAGTGCCATCGGACGCATCGCGTACCTCGCCCCCTGCCGTGATGATGGCGGGCTGGCGCGGGCGGCTGTATTTGAACGCATTGCCCAGCAGGTTGTCCCAGACCTGGGACAGCAGCAGGGGGTCGCCCTCCACCGCAGGTAAACCGGCGGGCAAGTGCAGTTCAACCTCACCATCGGCCCGGCGCAGGCTGGGGTCGTGCTGGACGCGGTTGAGGCTGCTGCGTAGCAGGTCGAGCATGTCCACCGGCTGGCGTCGCAGGTCGGTGCGACCCAGCCGCGCGAACGCGAGCAAGCCGTCGATCAACTGGCCCATGCGGGTAGCGGCTTCGTCGATGATGCGCAGGTCCTCGGCGACGTCGGCCGACGGTGCGGCGCCCAAATCCTCGCGCAGCAGCTGCACGTAGCTGGTGATGTGGCGCAGCGGCGCACGCAGGTCGTGCGAGACGGAGTAAGAGAACGCTTCCAAATCCGCGATCGCTGCCTGCAGCTGGCGGGTGCGTTCGTCCACCTCGCGCTCGAGCGCCTGGTTCCACTCGCGCAGCAGCGCTTCCAGGCGGCGCGCCTCGGTCATGTCGCGCACCAGGCAGGCGGTGCCCAGAGGCTCGCCCTGGGGGCCGGTGAGCGTGGCAAACACCCAATGCGCCCACAGCCGATCGCCATTGGCGCGGCGCAGCCAGCCGGTCGATTCGGCTTGTCCCAGCAGCGCGGCGCGCTCCAGCGCCAGCGCGGTGTCGGCCGGTAGCGGGTGGGGGTGCTCGGGGGTGTCGGGACCGGTGGTGCCCAGCACAGCCGGTGCCGCGTAGCCCAGCAGGCGCTCGGCGCTGCTGGGCCAGTCCTGGATCGCGCCGTGGGTGTCCAAAAAAAAGATCGCGGCGTCGCGCAGGCTGCCGGAGAGGGCTTGCCAGCGCGCCTGCTGCTCGGCCAGGTGCGCGTCCTGGTGCTGCAAGCGCTGTTGCAGATCACGTTGCTGTGCGTGCCACGCGGCCTGTTGCTGCTGCATCGCCGTTTCGTCTCGCAACAGCACGAAGGCGCCCACCACGTCGTCGCCGCTGCGCTCGGGCAGCAGGCTCACCCTCCAGTGGTGGGCCTGGTCATCGTGGCCGCGTTGCAGCGTGAATTGCCCGGCCTCGCCGCGCATCACGGTGGCCATCCAGGGCAACAGCGCCTCGATCCACTCGTCGTCCAGCACCTCGTGCCAGGATTGCCCAGCGACGTGCTCCCACGACAGGGAGGGGCGCAGCAGCGGCTGCGCGGCGGGGTTGGCGTGGCGGCAGCGCCAGTGCGCATCCAGGCTCAGCACCCCATCGGGCAGCGCCAACAGCAGGCGCTGCAGGGTCGCCGTGGCATCCACCGCCGCCGTGTCGCTGGGCTGGTCATCGCCCTCGGCCGACAGGGCGGCAAAAAACGACGGCGGCAGGTGCGAGGGCCAGGGGTCGCGGGGCAGCGGCTGCATGCTGGCAACTGTAGCGCAAGCCGCGGCAGCCTCGATATGGCCCGCGTGGGCCGCGCGGAATCAAAAGCGCGGAAGGTCGGGATGGGGCAGGCGCCCGCCGCGCACCAGCATCTTGCCGTACTCGGCGCAGCGCTGCAGCGTGGGGATGACCTTGCCCGGGTTGAGCAGCCCCCGGGGGTCGAAGGCGCGTTTGATGGCCATCATCTGCTCGCGCTCGGCCGGGCTGAATTGAACGCACATGCTGTTGAGCTTTTCCACCCCCACGCCGTGCTCGCCGGTGATGGTGCCGCCCATGGCGACACTCGTCTCCAGGATGTCGGCGCCGAAGCGCTCGGCGCGCTGGAGCTGGTCGGGGTCGTTGGCGTCGAACAGGATGAGTGGGTGCAGGTTGCCGTCGCCCGCATGGAAAACGTTGACGCAGCGCAGCCCATAAGTCTGCTCCATGCGCTGGATGGCCTGCAGGATATCGGCCAGCCGCTTGCGCGGGATGGTCGAGTCCATGCACATGTAGTCTGGGCTGATGCGACCGCTGGCGGGGAACGCGTTTTTGCGTCCGCTCCAAAAGCGCAGCCGTTCCGCTTCGTCGCGGCTGACGGCGATGCGCGTGGCGCCGGCGCTGCGCAGCACCGCACTCATGCGCTCGATCTCCTCCGCCACTTCCTCGGGCGTGCCGTCGCTTTCGCACAGCAGAATCGCCTCGGCTTCCAGGTCGTAGCCGGCTTGTACGAAAGCCTCCACTGCCGCCGTCATGGGCTTGTCCATCATTTCGAGTCCCGCAGGGATGATGCCGGCGGCAATCACCGCGGCCACCGCCTCGCCGGCGCGGCGCACGTCGTCGAAGCTGGCCATGATGCAGCGCGCCAGTTGCGGTTTGGGGACGAGGCGCACCGTCACTTCCAACACCACCGCGAGCATCCCTTCCGAGCCCACCACCAGCGGCAAAAGATCGAGTCCTGGGGCGTCGAGCGCGTCGGCCCCGAACGTGACCGGCTCGCCTTCGACCGTGTAGCCGCGCACTTTGAGCACGTTGTGCAGCGTCAGCCCATACTTGAGGCAGTGCACGCCACCAGAGTTCTCGGCCACGTTGCCGCCGATGGTGCAGGCGATCTGGCTGCTCGGGTCGGGCGCGTAGTACAGACCGAAGGGTGCGGCGGCTTCGCTGATGGCCAGGTTGCGCACGCCTGCTTGCACGACGGCGGTCTGTGCCAGTGGGTCGATGGAGACGATGCGGTTGAACTTGGCCAGCGACAACGTCACGCCCAGCGGGTGCGGCATGGCACCTCCCGACAGCCCGGTGCCCGCACCGCGTGCCACCACCGGCACCTGAAGCGCGTGGCAGGTGCGCAACACGGCCTGCACCTGGTCCTCGGTCTCGGGCAGCGCCACGGCCAGTGGGCGCTGGCGGTAGGCGGTCAGGCCGTCGCACTCGTAGGGCGTGGTGTCCTCCGCGGTGTAGAGCAGGGCGTGATCAGGCAGCACCGCGGCCAGCGCGCGCACCACTTCGGCCTGTCGCTCGGCGCGCAACACGGCGTTGGATTCTTGGCGGTCGTGGGTGGTCATGGCAGCGAGTCCTTTCGGTGCGGGCGCATGCACGCGCGGCTGGCCTGCAGTGTAGGCCAGCCAGGCCAAACAGGGCTGAAAAATCCTTCAATGGGGTGTGAGCGCAGGCGCGCAGGGCGAGGCGGCGTCGCGTTGTCTCGGACGGCAGTGGGTTCGACCCCATCAGGCTTGGGGTCTTGAAACCGGTGCGCAGGTCCCCATCTAGGAAACCAAGCAAGGCGGATGGCCGGTGTGGTGGAGGGCCAGCCATCCGGAGGGACATCCTCCACGAACCCTCTGATTCGAAGGAGATTTTCATGAGCAACCTGATTCCCCGCCGTATGAGCCTGTTCGACGAGTTCTTCCGCGATCTGGCGCCGGGCTTCTACATCCGGCCGCTGCACGGCGAGCCGCTGCCGCAGCAAATCAAGCTCGACGTCAGCGAGTCCGACAACGCTTACACCATCACCGCCGAGATCCCTGGCGTGTCCAAGGACGCGATCCAGGTGACGGTGGAAAACAACGTCGTGACGATCGGTGCCGAAGTCAAGCAAGAGGACGTCAAGCGCGACGGCGACAAGGTGCTGCACAGCGAGCGTTACTTCGGTGCGGTCTCCCGCACGCTGGCGCTGCCGGGTGACGTCGACGAGACGCAAGCCAGCGCCAAGTACGAAAACGGCGTGCTGACGCTGGTGCTGCCCAAGAAGGCCGCGGTGGTCGGCAAGCGCATCCGTATCGAGTGATGCTGCGCGGCGCGCAGGCCGTCAGCCGATGGCCTGCCGCAGCCAGGCTGCGAAAGTCGCGCATTCCCAGCGTTCCATCGTGCCCGCCCGCCAGCACAAATAATGCGCGTGCGGGCTGGGCACGCTGCGCGGGTACAGTCGCACCAAGGTGCCGTTTTCCAGCCACGGCGCGCCCAGTTTGAGGCGCACCAGCGCCACGCCCATGCCGGCGGCCGCGCCGTCACACATCAGGCCGATGTCGTTGAACTGCGAACCCTCGACGGGTTCGGGCCAGTCCAGGTCGTGCGCGGCAAACCAGGTGCGCCACGGCTCCAGCGGGCTGCGCAGCAGGGGCAAGCCTTCCAGGTCCTCGGGCCGCTCGAACGGCCCGTGTTCCCGTGCAAAGGCGGGCGAGGCCAGCGGCGTGACCTCGTCCTTGAGGATGCAGGCGAACTCCACGTCCTGGTAGCGCCCGGTGCCGAACCGGATCGTCAAGTCCGCGTCCTCGGCGACCACGTCCAGCAGCGGGATGCTGACCTGCAGCGTGAGGTCGATTTCCGGGTAGGCCTCGGAGAAGTGCTTGAGCCGCGGCATCAGGATCGAGCGCGCGAAGGTGGGCGTGACCGCCAGCCGCAGTTTGCGCCGCCCGGGCGTGGCGTGGCGGCTGGGAAAGCGCTGCAGCGCCGCCAGGCCCTCGCGCACCTGGGCCAGGTATTCACTGCCCTCGGTGGTGAGCGAGAAGTCGGCACGCCCGAACAGCTTGACGCCGAGCTGCTCCTCCAGCTGACGGATGCGGTGGCTGACCGCGCTGGGGGTGACGCACAACTCGTCGGCGGTCTGCGTCACGCTGCGCAGGCGCGCCAGCGCCTCGAAGGTCAGCAGGCACTGGATGGGCGGGATGCGCGGGGCGGCCATGGGGGCTCCCGGTGTCAGCGAAACACCACCGTGCGCTGCCCGTTGAGCAGCACGCGGTGTTCGCTGTGCCATTTGACCGCGCGCGCCAGCACTTGGCTCTCGGTGTCGCGGCCGATCGCGGTCAAGTCCTCCACCGTCATGCTGTGGTCCACGCGCGCCACGTCTTGTTCGATGATGGGGCCCTCGTCCAGATCGGCGGTCACGTAGTGCGCGGTGGCGCCGATGAGCTTGACGCCGCGCTCGTGCGCCTGATGGTAGGGCTTGGCGCCCTTGAAGCTGGGCAAAAAGCTGTGGTGGATGTTGATCGCGCGCCCCGCCAGCCGCTCGCACAGGTCGTCAGACAGGATTTGCATGTAGCGCGCCAGCACCACGAGTTCGGCACCTTCTTGCTCGATGATCTCGAGTTGGCGTGCCTCGGCCTGGGCTTTGGTCGACGGAGTGACCGGGATGTGGTGGAAGGGGATGTTGTAGCTGGCCGCCAGTTGGTAAAAATCCCGGTGGTTGCTGATGATGGCGCGCACGTCCAGCCGCAGCAGGCCGCTTTTCCAGCGAAACAGCAAGTCGTTCAAGCAGTGCCCCTGCTGGCTGACGAAGATGACGGTGCGCATGGGCTCGTGCCACGGGTGCAGGCGGCACGCCATGCCGTGGCGAGCGCCAAACGCACTGGCTGCCTCGCGCAGGGCGCTGGTGTCATGGCCGGGGCAAGTGAACTGCACGCGCATGAAGAAGCGCCCGCTGTCGCGGTCGTTGAATTGGGCGGCTTCTTCGATATTGCCGCCGAGTTCCAGCAAAAAGCCCGAGACGGCGTGCACGATGCCGGGCTTGTCCTGACAGGACAGGGTGAGAACGAACGTGTCTTGCATGGAGCGAATTGTCGCTGTTTTGTCTCGTCGCTCTCGGTCGGACGGCGCGCGCGACTCCCCCCATGTGAGCGCGGGATAATCGCGACTCGCGGGTGCCGCGGCACCCGCGCAGGCAATTTTGGAGGAAAGCCCATGTCCCACACCGTGGACGTCGTGATACTGGCCGCCGGCAAAGGCACGCGCATGAAGAGCGCGCTGCCCAAGGTGTTGCAGCGGCTGGCGGGCCGCCCGCTGCTGGGCCACGTGCTGGACACGGCGCGCGGTCTGGCGGCGCGACGCGCGGTGGTGGTCACCGGCCACGGTGCCGAGCAGGTGGAGGCCGCGCTGCCCGCGCTGGCCGCCGATCTGCCCTGGCAGGCGGTGCGCCAGCAGCCGCAGTGGGGCACCGGTCACGCGGTACAGCAGGCCATGCCGTGCCTGGACGACGAGGGTGTGACCCTGGTACTGTCGGGCGACGTCCCGCTGACGCGCCCCGAGACGCTGGCCGCGTTGCTGTCGGCCCAGGCGAGTGCGGGCCCGGATGCGTTGGCGCTGCTGACCGTCACGATGGCTGAGCCCCACGGGTACGGGCGCCTCGTGCGCGGCGCCGACGGTGAGGTGCAGCGCATCGTGGAGGAAAAGGACGCCACGGACGCCGAGCGCGCGCTGACCGAGGTCTACAGCGGCATTCTGGCCGCGCCGACTCGCCGCCTGCGTGCGTGGTTGTCGCGACTCGACAATCACAACGCGCAGGGCGAGTTCTACCTGACCGACGTGGTGCGGCACGCGGTGGCCGATGGTGTGCCGGTGGTGGCGCACCGCATCGATGACGCGCTGGAGGTGGCCGGTGTCAACAGTCCCGCGCAGCTGGCGGCGCTGGAGCGTGCGCTTCAGCGCCGCGTGGCCGATGCGTTGCTGGCGCAGGGGGTGCGGCTGGCCGACCCCGCCCGTCTGGACGTGCGGGGCGAGCTCGTGTGCGGCCAGGACGTGGAAATCGACGTCAACTGTGTGTTCGAGGGGCGGGTCGAACTGGGGGATGGCGTGCGCATCGGGGCGCACTGCGTGATCGCCAACGCACGCATCGAGGCCGGTGCCGTCATCGAGCCCTTCACCCACATCGACGGCGAGCGCTCGGGTGTCACCGTGGGGGCGCATGCCCGGGTAGGGCCTTTTGCGCGCCTGCGGCCCGGCACCCGGCTGGGGCCGGAGGTGCACATCGGTAACTTCGTGGAAGTCAAAAACAGCACGCTGGCGGCCGGGGCCAAGGCCAACCATTTGGCCTATCTGGGGGACGCGACCGTGGGCGAGCGCGTCAACTACGGGGCGGGCAGCATCACCGCCAACTACGACGGCGCCTCCAAGCACCGCACCGTGATCGAGGCCGACGTGCACGTCGGCAGCAACTGCGTGCTGGTGGCCCCCGTGACACTGGGGGCGGGCGGCACGATCGGCGCCGGCAGCACCGTCACCAAGGACACGCCCCCTGGTGCGCTCACGGTGGCGCGCGCCAAACCGGTCACGGTGCCGAATTGGCAACGCCCGCGCAAAGCGCGTTGAGGGCGGTCCGCGCTCACCAGCCCCACAGGTGTTCGCTGGCCGCCCAAACCGTGCCGTTGCCGTCCGGGGCGCGTAGCTGCACCCAGTCTCCTTGGCGGCGCACGGTGGCCAGCACGTCCCCATAGCGGGCGCGACCCACCACCTGCCACTCTAGGCCAGGGCCACTGCGCAGGTTGAGCGTGCGCGTGCGCACCACGTGGTACCGCTCTGGGCCGGTGACGCGCGCTGCGATCCAGCCTTCGTCGCCCTCGAAATCGCGCACGCGCAGCCAGTCGCCCTGGCGCTGCAGGACCAACAAGGGGTAACCCCGTTTGAGTTGCCATTGCACGTCGGCGTCGGGCGCGGGTGCGGCGCGCAGGTTGACGACGGAGCTGCGCACGCTGACGAGTTCTTGCGCCTGTGCGCCCAGCGCCAGGGCGGCCAGTGCCAGCGCCCAAGTGCGCGCGATGGCGCGGTGGATGGGGACCATGCGGCGACTCCTTTCGTGCCAAGGATATCCGCCAAATGATACGCCAGGGGGCTCGCTCGGGTCAGGCCGGCGCTGGGCCGGGACGCCGCAGCGGCAGCCGTGGATCGAATTTGGCGCGGTGCACGCTGAAGTACGCTTTGACTTGGCGCACGTTGCCGTGTTCGGTCCACAGCCGCTGGGCTAGCGCGTGGTAGTCGTCCATATCGCGCACGGTGACGACCAGCACGAAGTCGGGGCCCGCGCTCACCCGGTAGCACTGCTGGACGGCGGGCTCGGCCACGGCGCGCGCTTCGAAGGCGCGTAGGTGTTCGTCGCCCTGGCGTTCCAGGCCGATTTCCACGATCGCGGTCAGGCAAGGCCCCAGCAGCGCCGCCACACGCTGCGGCTGCAGGATGGCCACGCGCCGCTCGATCAGGCCCGCGGCTTCCAGCCGCCGCACGCGCCGCAACACCGTGGGTGCCGACACCCCGCATTGGGCCGCCAGCGCGGCCAAGGAGGTGCCGGCGTCGGTTTGCAGCCGGTCGAGTAGGGTGAGGTCCAGCTCATCGATGTAAAAATCGTTCATAAAACTATTGATAATGGAATCGTTGCGCGCACATGGTGGGAAGTGAACGATTATTTCAAAAATAGAGAAAAAAAGAAGTTTCCACATTCGTGGGTTGTCGTACCTTTGCGCTGTTGTCGAGCCAGAGCGGGGGATTGACCCATGTGTGGAATCGTGGCAGCGGTCGCAACGACCGATGTGGTGGGGGTGCTGATCCAGGGACTGCAGCGGCTGGAGTACCGTGGATATGACTCGTGTGGGTTGGCGGTGCACCAGGGAGCGCCGCTGGCCGGTGCAGTGGCGGCCGATGCCGGACGGCGTGGCTTGGTGCGCGCGCGCAGCACCGCCCGCGTGGCCGAGCTGCAGGCGCAGGTGCAGGCCGAGCGGCTGCAAGCAGCCACGGGTATCGCGCACACGCGCTGGGCCACGCACGGCGCGCCTGCCGTGCACAACGCGCACCCGCACGTCAGTCACGGCCCGGGTGTGCGGCCCGGCGAGCGCGCGCCGCGTGTGGCGCTGGTGCACAACGGCATCATCGAAAACCACGAATCCCTGCGTGCAGCGTTGCAGGCGCGCGGCTACGTGTTCGAGAGTCAGACCGACACCGAGGTCATCGCCCACCTCATCGACAGCCACTACGACGGTGATTTGCTGGCGGCGGTGCAGGCTGCGACCGCCCAGCTGCGGGGGGCGTATGCGATCGCCGTGCTGCACCACGACGAGCCGCAGCGCCTGGTGGGGGCGCGCGTCGGCTCGCCGCTCGTGCTGGGTATCGGCGCCGCGGTGCAGGGGCCAGCGCCGCACTACTTGGCCAGCGACGCACTGGCGCTGGCGGGCGTGACGGACCGCATCGTCTTTCTGGCCGAGGGCGACGTGGTGGACGTCGCGCTCGGGCGCTATCGCGTCGTCGGTGCCGACGGGCGCACGCTGGACGCGGCCGCACGCCCCGTCAAGACGGTGCACGTGGGCAGCCAAGACGTGGCGCTCGGGCCCTACCAGCACTACATGCAAAAAGAGATCTTCGAGCAGCCGCGCGCGCTGGCCGACACGCTCGAGGGCGTGGAAGGCATCGTGCCCGAGCTGTTCGAGGACCACGGTATCCGCAGTCGGGCGGCGTGGCGCGTGTTTCGTGAGATCGACCGCGTGCTGATCCTGGCCTGCGGCACCAGCTACTACGCCGGTTGCGTGGCGCGCCATTGGCTGGAGTCGATCGCGCGCATCCCCACCACGGTCGAGATCGCCAGCGAATACCGCTACCGCGACGCCGTGCCGGATGCGCGCACGCTGGTGGTGACCATCAGCCAAAGCGGCGAGACGGCCGACACGCTGGCAGCGCTGCGCCATGCGCAGCAGCAGGGCATGACGAATACGCTGACCATCTGCAACGTCGCCACCAGCGCCATGGTGCGCGAGTGCGAGCTGGCCTATGTGACGCGCGCCGGGGTGGAGATTGGGGTGGCCAGCACCAAGGCGTTCACCACGCAATTGGCGGCGCTGTTTCTGCTGACACTGGCGCTGGCGCAGGCCAAAGGGCGCCTGACCCCTGAGGACGAAGCCCGCCACCTGCGCGCCATGCGCCACTTGCCGCTGGCGCTGCAGGCTGTGCTGGCGCTAGAGCCACAGGTCATCCGCTGGGCCGAAGATTTCGCCGCCAAAGAGCACGCGCTGTTCCTGGGCCGCGGGCTGCATTATCCGATCGCGCTCGAAGGCGCGCTCAAGCTCAAGGAAATCAGCTACATCCACGCCGAGGCGTACCCGGCGGGCGAACTCAAGCACGGCCCGCTGGCGCTGGTGACCAGCGCCATGCCCGTGGTGACGGTAGCCCCCAACGACGCCCTGCTGGAGAAGCTCAAGAGCAACATGCAAGAGGTGCGCGCGCGCGGCGGGGTGTTGTACGTACTGGCGGACGCCGACACCCACATCGCCGGCGGCGACGGGGTGCATGTGATCCGGTTGCCGGAGCACTACGGGGCGCTGAGCCCCATTCTGCACGTGGTGCCGCTGCAACTGCTGGCCTACCACACGGCGTGCCTGCGCGGCACCGACGTGGACAAGCCCCGCAACCTGGCCAAGAGCGTGACGGTGGAGTAGGGCGACGCTTGACGTGTGTGCTACGTTGAAGAGAGCCGGTGGTCTGGCCCGAGTGCTCTCCTCGGCGCGGGGGGCGGGGTGGCGCCGGCGTGTCGAGAAGGAAACAACGGAGGCATTCATGCAGCAACGCGTATGGCAACGCTCCGCGTCATGGCGCGGGTGGCGCAAGAAGGTGGTGGCGGCGTGTGCGCTCGCTTTCGGGGCGGCACCCGTCGTGCAGGCGCAAGCCCCGGCACCGGTGCCCGTCGTGGCCAGCTTCAGCATCTTGGGCGACCTCGTGCAGCAGGTGGGTGGCGAGCGGGTGCAGGTGCGCACCCTCGTCGGCCCGGAGGCGGACGCGCACGTCTTCCAGCCCAAGCCCGCTGACGCGCGCTCGGTGGCCGCGGCGCGGTTGCTGGTGGTCAACGGCCTGGGTTATGAGGGTTGGCTGGAGCGCCTGCTGCGCAACGCCAACTACCGCGGTGAGCTGGTGCGCGTGGCCGATGGCATCGAGCCGTTACCGGCGCGGGACAGCCATGACCACGGCGCAAAAGCAGGGCACCGACATGAGCACGGTCATGACCACGGCGAGCACGACCCGCACGCCTGGCAAGACGTGCGCCACGTCATCCACTACACGCAACGGATTGCCGAGGCGCTGTGCCGCGAGGATGCACCGGGCTGCGACCACTACCGCCAGCGGGCCCAGACCTACACCCAGACGCTGCGGGCGCTCGATGCCGAGATCCGCGCCGCGTGGGCACCGATTCCCCCGCAACAGCGCAAGGTGGTGACATCGCACGACGCGTTCCGCTATTACGGCCACGCCTACGGGGTGCAGTTCTTACCCGCGCAGGGCGTCAGCACCAGCAGTGAACCATCGGCGGCTGGGGTGGCGCGCCTCATCCGGCAGATCCGTGCCGAGGGCGTGCGCGCGGTTTTCGTGGAACGGCTAACCGACCCGCGACTCGTGCAACGCGTGGCGCAGGAAGCGGGGGTCACCCCCTCACCGGTTCCCCTGTACTCGGATGCCCTGTCCCCACCCGGTGGGCCCGCGCCGGACTACGTGAGTCTGATGCGCCACAACACGCGCGCCATGGTCGAGGCGATTCAGGGGCGTCCTTGATCGGGGGCAAGCCGACAGGCCGATGACGGTCGGCGGCCTAGCCTCACGGCTGCACGCGCACCTGTGGCGGCTCGCCAGGGGCCACGGCCTCCAGGCGGCCGATCACCCAGCCGGGTTGGCCCTGGGCGGCGGTGAACGCTTCCTGCACCGCTGCCAGTGTGTCGGGAGCACAGGCGACCAACAGGCCACCGCTGGTCTGTGGGTCGGTGATCAGCGACTGCCACAGGGCGCGCGCATCGGGCGCCAGCGCCGACAGGTCCACCGCGTCGCCGTAGCTGGCCCAGTTGCGGCCAGAGGCGCCAGTGGCGATGCCCTGCGCCAGCAGCGCGTGGCTGACCTCGAGCACCGGCAGCGCGGTGCTGTCCACGCAGGCGCGCAAGCCGGCCGGGCGGCACATTTCCAGCAGGTGGCCCGCTAGGCCAAAGCCGGTGACATCGGTCATCGCATGTACGCCGGGCAGCTCGCCCAGCGCAGCGCCGGCGCGGTTGAGCAGCGTCGTCCAGCGCCGCATCTGCTGGTAGCCGTCTGTGTCCAGCCGTCCCTTTTTGAGCGCTGCGGACAAAATACCCACGCCCAGCGGCTTGCCCAGCACGAGCACGTCGCCAGGGCGGGCGCCCGCATTCGTCTTGACGCGCTGCGGGTGCACGGTGCCAATGACCGCCAGCCCGTAGATCGGCTCGACCGTGTCGATCGAGTGGCCGCCGGCCAGTGCCACCCCGGCGTCGCGGCAGGCAGCGGCCCCGCCTTCGAGCACGCGGCCGATGACCGACTCGGGCAGCTGGTTGATCGGCATGCCCACCAGTGCCAGTGCCAGCAGCGGCTGGCCGCCCATGGCGTACACGTCCGACAGCGCGTTGGTGGCGGCGATGGCACCGAAGTCGTAGGGGTCATCCACCACGGGCGTGAAGAAGTCGGTGGTGGCCACCAGCGCCAAGTCGTCGCGCAGGCGGTAGACTGCGGCGTCGTCGCTGGTCGCCGTGCCCACCAGCAGTTCGGGCGGCGCGAGGTGCGGGGGGACTTGCGCCAATAGCCGCCGCAGCACCGCGGGGGCGATTTTGCAGCCGCAGCCGCCGCCGTGGGCCCAAGCGGTCAGTCGGTTCGGGTCGCGCATTTCGGTGTCCATTCTCGTTCCCTTCACAGCTCACGCAGCCTTGCCATGGCCGCTAAACCGGATATTGTCACGCTGGATCAGATCGACGCGTTCGACACGCTGATCGACGCTCGCAGCCCGGCGGAGTTTGCGCTCGACCACCTGCCCGGCGCGATCAACCTGCCGGTGCTCGACGACGAGGAGCGCCGCATCGTCGGCACGCTGTACAAACAGACCGGCGCTTTCGAGGCGCGGCGCATCGGCGGCGCCTGGGTGGCGCGCAACATCGCCCGCCACATCGAGGCCGTCATGCAGGACCGGCCGGCCGGCTGGCGCCCGCTGGTGTACTGCTGGCGTGGCGGGCAGCGCAGCGGCGCGTTTGCCCTATGGCTGCGCCAGATCGGCTGGGCCGCGGCGCAGTTGCAGGGGGGGTACAAGGGCTACCGGCGCTGGGTCGTGGAGCAGCTCGACGCCCTGCCGCCGACGCTGGACTGGCGGGTGATCGCCGGTCCGACCGGCAGTGGCAAGACGCGGCTGCTGCAGGCCCTGGCCGCCCGCGGGGCGCAGGTGCTGGATCTGGAGGCGCTGGCGCGCCACCGCGGCTCCATCCTGGGCGCGTGGCCCGACGGGCAGCTGCAGCCCAGCCAGAAGGCCTTCGACACCGCGCTGGTCGATGCGTTGCGGCGCTTCGACCCCGCGCGGCCGGTGTGGGTGGAGGCCGAGAGCCGCAAGATCGGCGCCGTGCAGTTGCCCGAGGCGATGACGGCGGCGCTGCAGCGCGCCCCGCGCGTGCAGGTGGAGGTGCCGTTTGCGGCGCGGCTGGCGCTGGTGCTGGAGGACTACGCCTGGCTGGGGCGCGACCCCCAGGCGCTCGCCCAGCGGCTGCAGGCCTTGCGCGGCCTGCAGTCCAACGAGACGCTGGCGCGGTGGCAGACCTGGGCGCTGGCGGGGCGGCTGACCGAGCTGTTCGCGGAGCTGATGACGCACCACTACGATCCGCTCTACCGCCGCTCGCAGGAACGGACCGGTGTGCCGCCGTGGCGGACTCTCCCGCTGCCGGCGCTGGATGCGGCCGGGCTGGAGCGCGCGGCGGTCGAGTTGCTGGAGGGCGCGGCGGCGCATGGTCTTCCCTGATGATTCGGGGCTAAGTTATATTTTCTTGTAATAAAGAAATTAGAAAATAATTGTTTGTGTTTTGAAGGGCGCCGCCCAGAATTCCCAGCATCCCACCCGATCCGCCGGAGGAATCCCCGATGCGACGCCGTTCATTCAACCGTGGCCTGTGGGCCACCCCCCTGGCTGCCCTGGCGCTGGGCGCCGGCCTGATCGCCAGCGCACCGGCCCACGCCCAGCCGGCCACCCTGCTCAACGCGTCCTACGACGTGGCGCGCGAGTTCTACAAGGACATCAACGCCGCCTTCGTCGCGCATCTCAAGAAGACCAGCGGCCGTGACGTCACGGTGCAGCAGTCGCACGGCGGCTCGAGCGCCCAGGCGCGTGCGGTGGCCGACGGGCTGGATGCCGACGTCGTGACCATGAACACGACCACGGACATCGACTTCCTGGCCGAGCGTGGCGTCGTCGCCAAGGACTGGGCACAGCGCTTCCCGCACGGGGCGGCGCCCACCACCTCCACCATGTTGTTCCTGGTGCGCCAGGGCAACCCCAAGAACATCCGCGACTGGGACGACCTGGTCAAGCCGGGCGTGCAGGTGGTGGTGGTCAACCCCAAGACGGGCGGAAATGGCCGCATGGCCTACCTGGCCGCCTGGGGGCAGGTGCTGGCGCGCGGCGGCACGCCCGAGCAGGCGGCCGACTTTGTGCGGCGGCTCTACCGCAACGTGCCGGTGCTGGCGCGCGGCGGCCGGGATGCCACGGGCGTGTTTCTGCAGCGCGGCATTGGCGATGTGCTGATCACCTTCGAGTCCGAGGTGGTGTCGGTGGACCGCGAGTTTGGCGCCGGCAAGGTCGACGTGGTGCACCCGTCGGTCAGCATCGTGGCCGAGAACCCGGTGGCGATCGTCGAGCGCACCGTGCAGAAGAAGGGCACGCGCGATCTGGCCAAGGCCTACCTGGACTTCCTGTACACCGAGGAGGCGCAGGAAATCGCGGCGCGCCACGCCATCCGCCCCCGCAATGAGGCGGTGCTGCGCAAGTACGCCGCCACCTTCAAGCCGCTCAAGCTGTTCACGGTGCAGCAGTACTTCGGCAGCCTGGCCGAGGCGCAGCGGGTGCACTTCAACGACGGCGGCCAGTTCGACCAGCTCTACACCGCGGGGCGCTGAGGCCATGACCGCGATCACGCTTGTCGCGACGGGGCCGGCCGTCCCGCGCAGCACCGGGCGGCGGGTGCTGCCGGGCTTCGGGCTGACGCTGGGCTACACCGTCATCTACCTGAGCCTCGTGGTGCTGATTCCGCTGACGGCGCTGGTGGCCAAGACGCTGACGCTCGGCTGGACGGAGTTCTGGGACGCGGTGACGGCGCCGCGCGTGCTGGCCGCGTTTCGCCTGACCTTTGGTGCGTCGCTGCTGGCGGCGATGGCCAACGCGGTGGCCGGTCTGCTGGTGGCCTGGGTGCTGGTGCGCTACCGGTTTCCGGGCAAGCGGCTGGTCGACGCGCTGGTGGACCTGCCGTTTGCGTTGCCCACCGCGGTGGCCGGCATCTCGCTGGCGGCGCTGCTGGCCGGCAACGGCTGGATCGGGCAGTGGCTGGAGCCGTGGGGCATCCAGCTCGCCTTCCAGCCCGCTGGCGTGGTGATCGCGCTCATCTTCATCGGGCTGCCGTTCGTGGTGCGCACGGTGCAGCCGGTGCTGGAGGACGCCGAGCGCGAGCTGGAGGAGGCCGCGCAGTGCCTGGGCGCGACGCGCTGGCAGACCTTCCGCCACGTGATCTTCCCGACCATCCTGCCGGCGCTGCTGACGGGGTTTGCGCTCGCCTTCGCCCGCGCGGTGGGCGAGTACGGCTCGGTGATCTTCATCGCCGGCAACGTGCCGATGGTGTCGGAGATCGTGCCGCTGATCATCATCGGCAAGCTGGAGCAGTACGACTTCGCCGGGGCCACGGCGGTGGCGACTGTGATGCTGTTGGCGTCGTTTGCGCTGCTGCTTGTCATCAATGCGCTGCAGGCCTGGCAGCGCCGTCGTGCGGGGAGCTGACATGGGAATCCCGACCTCCACTCGCGTCGGGGCGCGCGGCCCCCAGACCACCGAGGCGCCCTGGGTGCGCTGGACGCTGACGGTGCTGGCGCTGGGCTTCATGGCCCTGTTCCTGGTGCTGCCGCTGCTGGCCGTGTTTGCCGAGGCGCTGCGCAAGGGCTGGGATGCCTACTGGAGCGCCTTGCAGGAGCCCGACGCCTGGGCTGCCGTGCGGCTGACGCTGCTGACGGCTGCGATTGCGGTCCCGCTCAACCTGGTGTTCGGCGTCGCCGCGGCGTGGGCGATCGCCAAGTTCGAGTTCCGCGGCAAGGCCCTGTTGACCACGCTGATCGACCTGCCGTTCTCGGTCTCGCCGGTGGTGGCGGGGCTGATCTATGTGCTGGTGTTCGGCGCCCAGGGCTGGCTGGGGCCGTGGCTGGCCTCGCATGGTATCCAGATCATCTTCGCCGTGCCCGGCATCGTGCTGGCCACCGTGTTCGTGACCTTCCCCTTCGTCGCGCGCGAGCTGATCCCCCTGATGCAGGCGCAGGGCAACGAGGAGGAGCAGGCGGCCCTGGTGCTGGGCGCCAGCGGCTGGCAGACCTTCTGGCACGTCACGCTGCCCAACATCCGCTGGGGCCTGCTGTACGGTGTCATCCTGTGCAACGCGCGCGCCATGGGCGAGTTCGGCGCGGTGTCGGTCGTCTCCGGCCACATCCGCGGGCTGACCAACACGGTGCCCCTGCACGTCGAGATCCTCTACAACGAGTACCAGTCGGTGGCGGCCTTCGCCGTGGCGTCGCTGCTGGCCCTGCTGGCGCTCGTCACGCTGGTCATCAAGACCGTGGCCGAGTGGCGCATGCAGCGCGAGCTGCGCGCGCTGGCCGAACTGCCGCCCGAGCGACCCAGCGCGGGGCCGCAGACCCGCCCCGGCGCCTGGCGTGCCGCGACGACGGCCGCCCCGGTCCCCGTGTCCTCCCCGTTCTCCGGAGTCCGCGCATGAGCATCGAAGTCCAGCGCATCAGCAAGCGTTTCGGCCATTTCGTCGCGCTCGACGACGTCAGCCTCCACATCGATTCGGGCGAGCTCGTCGCCCTGCTGGGCCCGTCGGGCTGCGGCAAGACGACGCTGCTGCGCATCATCGCCGGGCTGGAGTCGCCCGATGCCGGTGCCATCCGTTTCGAGGGCGAGGACGCCACCGACCGCCACGTGCGCGAGCGCAACGTGGGCTTCGTGTTCCAGCACTACGCGCTGTTTCGCCACATGTCGGTGTTCGACAACGTCGCCTTCGGCCTGCGCATGAAGCCGCGCAGCCAGCGCCCCTCGGAGCGCCAGATCCGCGACAAGGTGATGTCGCTGCTGCAGCTGGTGCAGCTGGACTGGCTGGCGGACCGCTACCCGGCGCAGCTCTCGGGTGGGCAGCGCCAGCGCATCGCGCTCGCGCGCGCGCTGGCGGTCGAGCCCAAGGTGCTGTTGTTGGACGAGCCCTTCGGCGCGCTGGACGCCAAGGTGCGCAAGGAACTGCGCCGCTGGCTGCGCCGGCTGCACGACGAGCTGCACGTGACGAGCATCTTCGTCACCCACGACCAGGAGGAGGCGCTGGAGGTGGCCGACCGCGTGGTGCTGATGAACCACGGCCGCATCGAGCAGGTGGGCAGTCCGCAGCAGGTCTGGGAGCAGCCGGCCAGCCCCTTCGTGGTCGGCTTCCTGGGCGACGTCAACCTGTTCCACGCCCGTGCCCACGAGGGCCGGGTACACCTGGGCGAGGGCGTGGCACTGGAGGTGCCCGAGCACGCCGACGCGCGCGACGCGCAGGCGCTGGCCTACGTTCGTCCGCACGAGCTCGATGTCGCGCCGCTGGCCGGCGGCACGGGTTTGCCGGCGCGGGTGGAGCGCGCCCTGGTGGTGGGGCCGCTGGCGCGGCTGGAGCTGCGCCCGCTGGCCCCCGCCGGCGGCGCCGCGCCCACGGTGCTGGAGGCGCATCTGCCGGCCGAACGCTGGGCCGCGTTGGGTCTGCGCGAGGGCGACACCGTGCGCGTGGCGCCCCGCACCGCGCGCGTGTTCCTGCGCACCGATGAGGCCTCGCCCGCGCCCGTCTGATTCTCCTTGCTGGTGCGGCCGGCCGCCGGCTGCGCGATCACCGCGCCGCGTGAGCCGCTCGTTGGCGCAGTGGCGTCCCTGTCGCAGGGTCGGGCAGCCCCGCTGCCGATGCGCCGGAATTGCGGGCGCGACGGGTAGAGCATGGCGATGGAGTGGCCGATCAGGGCCTGCGGGTCGTAGCCGAACAGCTCGGCGAACGCGCGGTTGCAAGCCACGACGACGTGCCGCCGTGTCACGCACAGCGCGACCGGCGACCAGTCGAAGCCCTCCGCCGACGGGACATCGGCACAGGAGGGCATGACGGGCACACGGTATTCATACCGTATTGTCAGCCACCGGGGCCGGCACTAAGGTCACGTCCGACGTCGACTGCGCCGCACGTCGGTGGCGCGGCCCTGTTCCAGGAGACCTCCAATGCACCTTGCGCAACTGCTGGTCCGCCAGGCTCGCGTGGCCGGTGACCGCCCCGCCATCTTCCACGGCCCCCACCCCTGGGCCTGCCACGCCGAGTGGGCCGCCCGCGCCGCGGGACTGGCCCACCGCCTGCGCCAGGGCGGCCTGCAGCCGGGCGAGCGCGTGCTGGTCTTCATGCGCAACCATCCGCGCTACCTCGAAGTCCTTTGGGGCGCCTGGTGGGCGGGGCTGGCCGTGGTGCCGGTCAACGCCAAGCTGCACCCGAGCGAGGTCGAGTGGATCGCCGACGACGCCCGCACCCGCTGGGGCTTCGTCACGGCGGACGTGGCACCGACCGCGCTGCGCGGTCTGGAGCGGCAGGTGGACATCGAGTCGCCCGAGGCGGACGACCTGCTCGCGCCCCTGGATGACTGGACGGCGCACCCGCCGGTGGAGCGCGCGCCCGACGATTTGGCCTGGCTGTTCTACACCAGCGGGACGACGGGGCGGCCCAAGGGGGTGATGCTGACGCAGCGCAACCTGATGACGATGGGATTGACGTACTTCGTCGACGTCGATGCGGTGGATGCCGGCGACGCCATCGTCTACGCCGCGCCGATGTCGCACGGGTGCGGGTTATATGCGATCCCGCATGTGATGGCCGGCGCGCGCCACGTGGTGCCCGCCTCGGGCGGTGTCGACCCCGCCGAGCTGTTCGCGCTGGGCCGGGCGCTGGGGCCGCTGTCGACGTTCGCGGCTCCCACCATCGTCAAGCGCCTGGTGGACCACGCGCAGGCCGCAGGGCTGACGCCCGAGGACTGCGCGGTCGCCTTCAAGACCATCGTCTACGGCGGCGCGCCGATGTACGTGGCCGATATCGAGCACGCGCTGCGCATCATGGGGCCGCGTTTCGTGCAGATCTACGGGCAGGGCGAGACGCCCATGGTGGCCACGGCCTTGTCGCGGCGGCACCTGACCGACACGGCGCACCCGCGCTACCGCGAGCGGTTGGCGTCGGTGGGGGTGGCGCAGACGCCGGTGCAGGTGCGCGTGGCCGACGCGCAGGGCCGCGACCTGCCCTGGGGCGAGCCGGGCGAGGTGCTGGTGCGCGGCGACACGGTGATGGCCGGCTACTGGCGCAACCCCGCGGCGACCGCCGCGGCGCTGCGCGACGGCTGGCTGTGGACCGGCGACATCGGGGCACTGGATGCCGACGGCTTCCTGACGCTGAAGGACCGCAGCAAGGACCTGCTCATCAGCGGTGGCTCCAACATCTACCCGCGCGAAGTCGAAGAGGTGCTGCTGACCGCCCCCGGCGTGGCCGAGGTCGCGGTGGTCGGCGCCCCGGACCCGGAGTGGGGCGAGGTGGTGGTTGCGTTCGTCGTCCCCCGGCCCGGCGCCGCGGTGAGCGCCGAGACCCTGGACGTGCACTGCCTGGCGCACATCGCGCGCTTCAAGCGGCCCAAGCGCTACGTGTTCGTCGAGGCCCTGCCCAAGAACCACTACGGCAAGGTGCTCAAGACCGAGCTGCGCGCCCGGCTGCGGCCGCCGACCTGACCGGGGCCGCCATCCCCATCGACGGCGGCTGGACGGCCCATTGAGGCGGAGGTGGCGGCAGGATCGTCCGCCCCCACCCCGACCAGCACGACGGTTGGCCGCCCGCTGTGCAGCACGCTGGCCCGCGGCAAGGTCTCCAGGGTGTGCTGGCTGTGGATCGCGTCCGGCCAGCCGGCGCGCGAAACCACCGCCACCGGCGTCGTCGCCGGCCAGCCCGCGGCCGCCAGCTGCCGCGCCAGGCCCGCCAGCTGTCTGCCCGCCATGTAGAACACCTCGGTGTCGGCGTGGCGGCCGGCGGCCAGGTCGTGCTCGCGCGTCATGGCCGTGGTCAGCGCCACGCTGCGCCCGCGCCCGCGCCGGGTCAGCGGGCGTTGCGCGTCGGCAGCGGCGGCCAGTGCTGCGGTCACGCCGGGCACCACCACGGCCGTGTGGCCGGCCGCACGCACGGCGGCCAGCTCCTCCTCCAGCCGCCCGAAGACGCTCGGATCGCCGCCCTTGAGGCGCACCACGCGTCGGCTCGTCGCGGCGTGGTGCAGCAGCAGAGCGTGGATCACCTCCTGTCCGGTGGCGCGGTCGAAGCCGCGCTTGCCGACGTCGATCCAGCGCGCCCGTGGCGCCCATTCGCGCAGGGTGGGGTCGGTCAGCGCGTCGGCCAGCACCACCTCGGCCTCGGCCAGCAGGCGCGCGCCGCGCACGGTGATCAGATCGGCCGCGCCCGGTCCGGCGCCGATGAAGGCGACGGTTGCCATGTCAATCCACCAACAGCGCGCCGCTGGTGCGGTGCGTGGCCGGATCGACCACGATCAACGCGCCGGTCTGCACACTGTCGCCGAACGGCGACAGTGGCAAGGGTTCGGCCACCTCGACCACCACGCGGCCCAGGTCGTTGACGCCCAGCTGCGCGGCATCCACCGGCTCCAGCGTATCGATGTCGAGTCGGTGCTCGATGGCCGCGATGCGGCCTTGCACCCAACGGTGGCCGTGGCGCAGCCAGTAGCGGCGCCCGATGGCGGTGGGATCGGTGTCCAGCCACGCTGCGGTGGCGTGGAAGCGCCGCTGCCCCTGCAGGGCCGACGGTGCGCCCAGCCAATCCCCGCGCGAGATGTCGAGCGCGCGATCCAGCACCAGGCCAATCGACTGACCGGCCTCGCCCACGGCGATGGCGGCACCGGCGTGGTGCCGGATGTCCGTGACCCGGGCCGTCTCGCCGGACGGAAAGACCGTCACCGCATCGCCGACGCGCACCGTGCCGGTGGCCAGCCGCCCCCAGTACACGCGGGGTTGGTGTCCGGTGCCGTCCCCGCTGCGCGCTACCCATTGCACGGGCAGGCGCCACGGTGCCTCGGCGGCGGGTATCGGCACGGGCAGCGATTCCAGCAACGCCAGCAGCGTCGGTCCGTCATAGCCACCCACCGGCGCGGGTGAGATGACGTTGTCGCCCCGCAGCGCCGACACCGGCACGATACCGACGGGGGAGAGCCCAGCGCGTTGCGCAAAGGTCTCCAGTGCCGCACGCACGGCGGCGTACGCGGCGCCGGCGTCCGACACGGCGTCGATCTTGTTGACCGCGAACACCAAATGCGGCACACCCAGCCGGTGCGCCAGCAGCGCATGGCGCCGGGTCTGGGGCAGCAGGCTCACCGGGTGGCGCGTGAGGTCGAGTTTGGTCACGTCCACCAGCACCACGGCTGCGTGGCTGCCGGCGGCCGCCGTCACCATGTTGCGCGTGTACTGCTCGTGTCCGGGCGCGTCGGCGATGATGAACTTGCGCCGCGGCGTGGCGAAATAGCGGTAGGCCACGTCGATGGTGATGCCCTGCTCGCGTTCGGCCTCCAGGCCGTCGGTCAGCAGCGACAGGTCCAGCGCACCGCCGCCGCGGCCGTGCCGCCGCAGGGCGTCCACCTGGTCGGCCAGCAGCGCCCGGCTGTCGTAGAGCAGGCGGCCGATCAGGGTGCTCTTGCCGTCGTCCACGCTGCCGGCGGTCAGGAAGCGCAGCGCCGCGTGGCGGGCCGTGGCGTGGCGGGTTGCGATTGCGTCGTCCATCTCAGAAGTACCCCTCGCGCTTGCGCCGCTCCATCGCGGCTTCGCTGGTGCGGTCGTCCACCCGGGTGGCGCCGCGTTCGCTGATCTCGGCGCGCAGCGTCTCGGCCACGATGGCCTCGGCGCTGGCGGCCGTGCTCTCGACCGGGCAAGTGCAGGTCATGTCGCCCACGGTGCGGAAGCGCACGCGCACGGTCTCCACCGCCTCGCCCGCACGCGGCGGCGTGACCGGCGTGACCGGCACCAGCAGGCCCTGGCGGCGCACCACCGGGCGCTCGTGCGCCCAGTACAGCGCCGGCAGCGCGATGCCCTCGCGCGCGATGTAGGCCCACACGTCGAGCTCGGTCCAGTTGCTGATCGGGAACGCGCGCATGTGTTCACCCGGCTGCAGGCGGGTATTGAACAGCGTCCACAGCTCGGGCCGCTGCGCCTTGGGCTGCCACTGACCAAAGCTGTCGCGGTGCGAGAAGATACGCTCCTTGGCGCGCGCCTTTTCCTCGTCGCGGCGCGCACCGCCGATGAGCACGTCGAAGCGGTGCGCCTCGATCGTCTCCAGCAGCGTGACACTCTGCGCCGCGTTGCGCGACGCCAGCGGATCGCTCAGGCGCACCGTGCCGCGGCGGATGGAGTCCTCCACGTGACCGACGATCAAGGCGTCGCCGTGGCGCTGCACCAGTTCATCGCGAAACGCGATCACTTCCGGAAAGTTGTGGCCGGTGTCGATGTGCAGCAGTGGCAGGGGCAGCCGTCCGCTCCACGAGCCATCGGTCTGCCGCTGCTGGAAGGCCTTGCGCGCCAGGTGCAATACCACGCACGAGTCTTTGCCACCAGAAAACAGCAGCGCAGGGCGCTCGAACGCGCCCACCGCTTCGCGCAGGATGAAGATCGACTCTTCCTCCAGCGCGTCGAGATGCCGCCAGTCGATATCGGGCAAGTGGGTTTGGGGGGGCAGGGCTGCGGTCATGGTTGGATCGGGCTCAAGGAGGTCGAGCGGGAAGGGGTGTTGGCCGTGGGGACGTGCAGGCCACACTCGCGGCGGGTGTCGTCTTCCCACCACCAACGGCCGGCGCGGAAGTCTTCGCCCACGGCGATGGGGCGCGTGCACGGCGCACAGCCAATGCTGGGCATGAATGCGTCGTGCAGCGGGTTGTAGGGCACGCCATGGGTGGCGATGTGGTGCCAGACGTCGGCCCATTGCCAGTCTGCCAACGGGTTGTATTTCACACGGCCGGCCTCGTCCGGGGCGCGCAGGGGCACGTCGGCGCGGTGGGCGGATTGCGCGCGCCGCAGGCCGGTGACCCAGGCGCTGCGCCCGGCCAGCAGCCGTTGCAAGGGCTCGACCTTGCGCAACCCGCAGCAGGTGTGGCGCAGGGCGACGCTGTCGTACATCGGCCACGGTCCGTGCTGGCGCTCGAAGTCCGCCACCTTCGCTGGCTCGGGGCCGAAGACGGCGATGCGTATGCCCCAGTGCGCCTCAGCGCGGGCGCGCAACGCCAGCGTCTCGGGGTGCAGGCGGCCGGTGTCGATCATCGCGACATCGATCGCGATGCCGTGCCGCGCGATGAGGTCGGTCAGCACCATGTCCTCGGCGCCCAGGCTGGTGGCCTGCGCGATACGCCCCGGGTGGTCGGCTGCCGCCTCGCGCAGGCGCTGTACGGTCGCTTCTACCAACGCCGGATACTCGGCGCGGGCGCGGGCGTACAGGCTGATGGCCCGCCCAGGCAGCGGTGGCTCGATGACGATTTCCGGGATACGCCGCTCAGCCATGGGCCAGCTCCGACTGGGGATGCCGCACATCGGGCTGATAAAACGCGTCGAACCAGGCGAGCGCGCGCTGGGCGGCCTCGGGCGGCAAGCCAGGGCGTAGCTGTAGCGAGCAAAAACCGCAGCGCCACAGCAGCAAGGCCTGGTCGGGCGTGACGTCGCCGGTGGCGCGCAGCGTTCCACGGTAGCCCCAGCGCGCACGCAGCAGGCGGGCCTGGGTGTAGGCGCGCCCATCGGTCCACTTCGGAAAGTGCAGCGCGATCAGATCCAACCGCGGCAGATCGGGCACCAGCACGTCCACGGGCTGGTCGTTGGGCCAGCGCACGCCCACGGGCAGCTCCGCGGGCCAGTGCTGGCGCACTGCCAGCCATTGCTCGCCGCTGAGCAGCAACCCAGGTTGCGGGGCCGGGGCTGTCTCGCTTGGGTCTGCTACGCGCCACGGGTCGTGTGCAGGGTCGACGATGTGCAATCGGGCGTCGGTGGGCATGATCAAGCCTCCACGGATTCGATGGCAGTGCTGCGGCGCACCGCGTCAGTCGCCGCGCGAAATGGCGCGAGCCCCACGCGTTGCAAGGTGTCGATGAAGCGCTCGCCGGGCTGTCGCGCCTCCAGGTAGGTGTCGAGCACCGCCTGCAGCGCGTCGCCGATCTCGTCCGCAGCGAACGCGGGCCCGACCACACGGCCGGGGCGCGCCGGCCCGTGGGCGGTCTGGCCATCCGAGCCGCCCAGCGTGAGCTGGTACCACTCGCTGCCGTCCTTGTCCACGCCCAGCACGCCGATGTGCCCGCTGTGGTGGTGCCCGCACGAGTTCATGCAGCCGCTGACATGCAGCGCCAGATCGCCCAGCGCCTCCAGTTCTTCCGGGTCCTGGTAGCGCTGCAGCACCTGCAGCGCCAGTGGCGTGGTGCGCGCGTTGGCCAGTGCGCACAGGTCACCGCCAGGGCAGGCGATCAGGTCTGCCAGAGTGCCGCGGTTGGGCGACGCCATGCCGGCCGCGCGTGCGGCCTGCCACAGCGCAGGTAGGTCGACTTCCCGCACCCAGGGCAGCAGCAGGTTTTGCTCGTGTGTCACGCGCGCTTCGCCCGCGCTGAAGCGTTCGGCCAGGTCGGCTGCGGCGTCCAGTTGCGCGTCCGTCACGTCGCCGGGGGCTTGCCCCGGGCGCTTGAGCGACAGCGTCACTGCCACCACGCCGGGCCAGCGGGTGGCCTGCACCTGACGATCGCGCCAGCGCCGCCAGGCCGTATCGGTCGGGGGAGGCGTCGCGTCCGTGTGCGCGGCAGTCGCCAACCACTCGCGGGGCGGCTCGAACATCGCTTGTACGCGCGCCAGTGCGGCGTCGGACAGGCGCAGCGCCGCCCCCAGCGTGTCGTCGCGCTGCAGGGCCTCGAACTCGGCCTGTACCGCATCGATGAACGCCTGCCCTTGTGCCTTGACCAGGATTTTGATGCGCGCTTTGTACAGGTTGTCGCGCCGGCCGTAGGCGTTGTAGACGCGCACGATGGCTTCCAGGTAGCGCACGATCTCGGACCACGGCACGAAGTCGGCGATGACCGGGCCGATCATCGGCGTTCGGCCCATGCCGCCGCCTACGCGCACGCGAAAACCCACCTGCCCCTGCGCATTGCGGTGCAGCTGCAAGCCGATGTCGTGCCACGCGATCGCGGCGCGGTCGTTGGGCGCCCCGGTGACGGCGATCTTGAACTTGCGCGGCAAAAACGCGAACTCCGGGTGCAACGTGCTCCACTGGCGCAGCAGCTCGCAGTAGGGGCGCGGATCCACTTCCTCGTCGGGGGCGATCCCGGCCAGCGCGTCGGTGGTGATGTTGCGGATGCAGTTGCCGCTGGTCTGGATGCCGTGCAAGTCGGCCTCGGCCAGCGCGTCCATCACGTCGGCGGCACGCGCCAGCGGGATCCAGTTGAACTGGATGTTTTGCCGCGTGGTGAAATGGCCCACACCGCCCTGCCCGGCAAACGGGCCCGTCGTCACGCGGTCGAACTCGCGCGCCACGCGCGCCAGTGTGCGCAGCTGGCGGCTGCTGACCTCGCCATAGGGAATGGCCACGCGCAGCATGGGCGCGTGGCGCTGGATGTACCAGCCGTTTTGCAGCCGCAGGGGGCGGAAATCGTCGTCGCTGAGCTCGCCGCGCAGGTGGCGTTCGAGCTGGTCCCGAAACTGCGCGGCACGCTGGCGGATGAAGTGGCGGTCGAAGTCGCTGTAGCGGTACATGAACGGGCATCACGGGTTCGTCGATGCCATCATTCTGCCGCGAGGTTATGAAAGAACAAACGAAAACATCGTTTGATGTCTATAACCAGAGCGCATATAGCGCAGGGTCGCCAGCGCGGTCCCGTGGGTGGATCAGCATCGTAATGGAGTGCGTTGGTCGTGAAGGCTGCCTGATCGAGCCCTTCGGTATACGTCAGCACTTTCGTGGCGAAGCAGATCATGTCATCCAAGTAAAAGTGCCAGGATCGCTCAGACATCGATCGCCTCGTCCTCGATGAAGGGTTTGAGCTCCGGGCGCAGCGCCTTGTCCGTCACCAGATCCACTGCGCACCCGAGCAGGTCTTCCAAAAAAAACTGCACGCCGAAAAACCGTTGAGCCGTCGCTGGCCCATCGAACGAGACGAGCACATCCACGTCACTGTCTGTCCGAGCGCTGTCGCGCGCCGTCGAGCCAAACAGTGTCAGTCGCGTCACCCCGAAGCGTCGCTGGAGTTCGGGTTTGGCTTGCGCCAGCAGTCGGGTTACCGTTTCGCGCCTCATACCGGATGTTCCTTGACGCCCCATACGCCTGCCGGCGGTGGGATCGCCCCATCATGGTGCGTCTGGCTGAGTGTGCCATGGCCCAAGGCAATCTCTGCCATCGCCTGCACCAGCAGCGGGTGCTCGCCCACGGCCGCAGCCAAGTGCCATTGCACCTGGGGGTGGTGGGTATGCAGTTCGGCCAGCAGGCGCGGCACGTCCTTGCGCACGTGGCCGCCGGCGCCCAGAAAGGCGGGCAGGATGGTGACGTGCCGACAACCGGCGGCGGCCATTTGCGCGCCCGCGCCCAGCAGGTCGGGCGCCATGAACTCCAGGTAGGCCAGGGTCACCGCCCACTGCGGCCGCGCCTGGCGCACCAGAGCCGCGACGCGCTCGAACGGCGCTGCCCAGGCGGGGTCGCGCGCGCCGTGCGCGAGCACGATCAGCCCCTGGGCGGGTGGTGCGCCCGGCGTGATGCGCAATGGTTCCGTGATGGGCTGCATGGCGCGCATAATGGCACAGTCTGACGTTGCTGGAGCCTGCCATGGATTTGACCCCGCCGCCGTACCTCGGCACCATCGATGCCGACACCATCCCCACCAGCGCTGAGGTGCGCCCAGGAGGGGCCGACTGGATGGCCGCGCACTGGATGCCGTTTACCGGCAACCGCCAGTTCAAGGCCGACCCGCGCCTCATCGTCGCCGCCGAAGGCGCCTACCTGATCGATACCGACGGGCGGCGCGTGTTCGATGGCCTGTCGGGCCTGTGGTGCACGGGGCTGGGCCATGGGCGGCGCGAGATCGTGCAGGCCGTCAGCCGTCAGGTCGCGACGCTGGACTACTCGCCCGCGTTTCAGTTCGGGCATCCGCTGTCGTTCGAGCTGGCCCATCGCATCGTCGCGCACATGCCCGCGGGGCTGAACCGGGTGTTTTTCACCGGTTCGGGGTCGGAGTCGGCCGACACCTCGCTCAAGATCGCGCGTGCCTACTGGCGCGCCCGCAGGCAGGCCAGCAAAACGCGCTTGATCGGCCGGGCCAAGGGCTACCACGGCGTCAACTTCGGCGGCATTTCGGTCGGCGGCATCGTGGGCAACCGCAAGCTGTTCGGTCAAGGGGTGGAGGCGGACCACCTGCCGCACACGCAGCCGCCCGCAGGCAGTTTCTTTCGCGGGCAGCCGCCCGCAGACGGCGGTGGGCGCTATCCCGGCGCGGCGCTGGCCGACGAGTTGCTGCGCCTGATCGAGTTGCACGACGCCTCCACCATCGCCGCGGTGATCGTCGAGCCGTTTTCGGGCTCGGCCGGGGTGGTGGTGCCACCGCAGGGCTATCTGCAGCGCCTGCGCGAGATTTGCACCGCGCACGACATTTTGCTGATTTTCGATGAGGTCATCACCGGCTTTGGCCGCTGCGGCGCCTGGACCGGCGCCGAGGCCTTCGGCGTTACGCCCGATATCCTCAACTTCGCCAAGCAGGTCACCAACGGCGTGCAGCCGCTCGGTGGCGTGGTGGTGCGGCAAGACATTTACGACACCTTCATGGCCGCGGGTGGGCCCGAGTACGCGCTCGAATTTCCACACGGCTACACCTATTCGGCGCACCCGGTGGCGTGCGCGGCCGGCTTGGCGTCGCTGCACCTGCTCGAGCGCGACGAGGCACTGGCGCGGGTGCGGGCGCTCGCCTCGGTGTTCGAGGAAGCCGTGCACAGCCTGCGCGGGGCCAGTCTGCATCTGACCGACATCCGCAACGTGGGGCTCGCCGCCGGTCTGACGCTGGCGCCGGTGCCGGGCGAGCCGCTCAAGCGCCCGTTCGAGGTCGCCATGCGCATGTGGGCCAAAGGCTTTTACGTGCGCTATGGCGGCGATACCGTGCAGCTCGCGCCGCCGTTCATCAGCACCGAGGCGGAGATCCAGCGCCTGATCGATGCGCTGGGCGAGACGCTGCGCGAGCTAGCCTGAACCGCGGCGGGCGCGGCCGCTGCCTGGCGCCCGGTTTTATCGGGCACCCCCTCAGCGCTTGGTCAGCTTGAAGACGGCCGTGCTGGCCAACAGGTTGGGCAGGGTGCGCACCACCCGCCCGTCTTCCAGGCCGAAGGCGTCCTCGATGTGCAGGCCCAGGCGGCGTGCCAACACCTCGAAGTCGGCAAAGGTGCCGACGCGAATGTTGGGTGTGTCGTACCACTCGTAGGGCAGGCGCTTGGTCACCGGCATGCGCCCGGCCAGCACGCGCAACCGGTTGGGCCAGTGCGCAAAGTTGGGAAAGGCCACGATCGCGCTGCGCCCCACGCGTGCGGTTTCGCGCAGCATGGTTTCGACGTTGCGCAGGTGTGGCAGCGTGTCGATCTGCAGCACCACGTCGAAGCTGTCGTCGGCGAACGTCGACAGCCCTTCTTCCAGGTTGAACTGCAGCACGTCCAGCCCGCGCTTGAGACAGGCCAGCACGTGCGCATCGTCGATTTCGATGCCGTAGCCCGTGCAGCCGCGCGTCTCGCGCAAATGGGCCAACAGCGCGCCGTTGCCGCAGCCGAGGTCGAGCACGCGCGCCCCCGGTGGCACCAGGCTGGCGATGAGGTCTTGGGTCAGTCGATCGCTCATGGCTCAGACTCCCGCGGCGGCACGGCGACTGTCCACGCGGTGCTGAAAATACGCCCGCACGGCAGCGTGGTAGCGCGCGTCATCCAGCAAAAAGGCGTCGTGTCCGTGGGGCGCGTCGATTTCGGCGTAGCTCACCGGTCGCCGGTTGTCCAGCAGCGCCTTGACGATCTCGCGGCTGCGCGCGGGGGAAAAGCGCCAGTCGGTGCTGAATGACACCAGCAAAAAGTCGGCGCGCGCGCGCGCCAGTGCCGCACTCAAGTCGCCCTCGAAGTCGCGTGCCGGGTCGAAGTAGTCCAGCGCGCGCGTGATCAGCAGATAGGTGTTGGCGTCAAAGTATTCGCTGAACTTGTCGCCCTGGTAGCGCAGGTAGCTTTCGATCTCGAACTCCACCTCCTGCGTGGTGTAGCGGTAGGCCAGCCGCTGCGCCGCCTCCACGTCACCCGCGCGCAGCGCCTCGGCCAGTGGGCGCAGGCGGCGGCCGAACTTCTCGTTCATGAGGTCGTCGCTGAGGTACGTGATGTGCCCGATCATGCGCGCGATGCGCAGGCCGCGCCGCGGTTTGGTGCCGTGGCGCAGGTAGTGACCGCCGTGGAAATCGGGGTCGGTGACGATGGCGCGCCGCGCCACCTCGTTGAAGGCGATGTTTTCGGCCGTCAGGTTGGGGGCGCTGGCGACGATGATGGCGTGGCGCACCCGCTCCGGGTATTGCAGCGTCCACGACAGCGCCTGCATGCCGCCCAGGCTGCCGCCCATGACGGCGGCCAGCCGGTCGATGCCCAGCGCATCCAGCAGCCGTGCCTGGGCGTCGACCCAGTCCTCCACGGTGACGACGGGAAAGTCGGCTCCCCACGGCTGCCCCGTGGTAGGGTTGACGTGCGTGGGGCCGGTGGAGCCGAAGCACGAGCCGATGTTGTTGACCCCGATGACGAAAAACCGGTCGGTGTCCACTGGCTTGCCCGGCCCCACCATGTTGTGCCACCAGCCTTCGCTCTTTGGGATGGGTTGTCCGTGCTCGTCGGCGTACTGGCCGGCCACGTGGTGGCTGGCGTTGAGTGCGTGGCAAATCAGTACCGCGTTGTCGCGGTCTGGCGACAGGGTGCCATAGGTCTCGTAGGCGAGCTCGAACGACGGCAGCACAGCGCCACTGCGCAGCGCGAGCGGCTCGGTAAACGTGTGGCGTTGGGGGGTAACGATCACGGTCTGGATTCCGGTTGTTGCGCCGTGACCGAGGGCTTGCGGGCCCGGCGCGGCGGCCGGACCTTCCTCTTTAGCGGTATTTGTTACGCGCCCGCAAGCGGGACTCAAATCGGCGCAGCGCGCAGTATAGCGGCAACCATGGGTTGCCGTGCGTGGTTGAGGTGTTGTTTCTGGCGCATCGACGCGGTGTTGGAGGTCGCCGATCGTCGAAAACCCGCCCCAAAACCCTTGACACAGCGCATAATGGGGGTGGCGAGTGTCCGCGACGCTCGCCAGTCGGGTGATCGGTTGGTTTCGCGTGCTGCAGTTGTCTTGTGTGCCGTCGGGGCTCCGTCGCTTTTCGTTCTCTCTCAGTGTGTTCTCAGGAGTCCCTCAAATGGGCAACAAGTTGTACGTCGGCAATCTTCCGTATTCCGTGCGCGACGGCGATCTCGAGCAAGCCTTCAGCCAGTACGGTCAGGTGGCCAGCGCCAAGGTCATGATGGAGCGCGACACCGGCCGCTCCAAGGGGTTTGGCTTCGTCGAGATGGGCAGCGATGCCGAGGCGCAAGCGGCCATCTCTGGCATGAACGGGCAGTCCATGGGCGGTCGCAACCTCGTCGTCAACGAGGCGCGCCCGATGGAGGCGCGTCCCCCGCGCAGCGGCGGCTTCGGCGGCGGCCGCCGGGATGGGGGCGGCTACGGCGGTGGCGATGGCCAGTTCCGCAGCCCCTACGGTGGCCCGCGCCGCCGAGACGATCGCGGCGGCTACTGACCGCTGCTGCCAGTGTGCGCCGCCAGCGTGGCGCGCACTTGGCCGTCCAGCTCGGCCACGCCGGCGCGCTCGTCGTAGCGCATCCGGTCGCCCCGCAGGACGTCGGTGCCGCGCGCAGTGCTTCGTGTGACGAGCACCGGTTGATCGGATTCCAGCAGCCGTTGCTGGGTATGCCACGTCAGCGTCTGGCCCTCCAGGGTCAGGCGCGGCGTGGCATTTCGTTTGGCGCCCGTGCCCACGGGGTCCCGCCACGGTTCGCGCACCACACGCACGTCTCCCTGCAAAAAATAGCGGGTGCGGTCGTCGTCGGTTTGCAGCATGTGGGCACTGGCGTGCAGACGGGTGCCCTCTTCGCGCGAGAGTCGCTCCAGTTGCGCCTGCTTGACCGTGAGGGTTTGGGCGGCGGGGACGTGTTCCAACGTGGTGCCGCGCAGTACGGTCTCCAGTGTGCCGTCGGCGGTGTAGCGGCGCAGGGTGAAGTGTTCCAACCGGTAGTCGGGCTGGCCAGCCGCCAGTGGCGTCTCTCCCAGGGCGGTGGGTGGCGGCAATTGCCGCACCACGCCATAGGTGATCACGGCCAGGGCACCCATCAACGCGACGGGCAGGTACAGCGACAGGCGATCCCAGACGCCATGCCAACGCGGGGCCTGCAGCGGGGGCGATGCCGACCGTGGGGTCATGGCAGGGTTTCGGCCAACAAGCTTGCGTAGTGGCCCGTGGCCACCAGCAGCAGGTCACAAAACTCACGCGCGGCCCCATGCCCGGCCGCAGCTCCGGTGACGTGGTGCACGCGCGCGCGCACCTCCGCGTGCGCCGTGGGGGGCGCGGCGGCAAAGGCACAGCGTGTCAGTACCGGCAAATCGGGCCAGTCATCGCCAATGGCGGCCGCTTGCGACCAGGTCAGCCCCAGTTCCTCCAGTATCGCTTGTGCCGCGGGTCCTTTGTCTTCGGTGCCGTAGCGCACGTGGCGCACGCCCAGCGCGTCCAGCCGCTTGCGCAAGGCGGGCGAGTCGCGCCCGGTGACGACGGCAGGCTCGATGCCGGCGCGGCGCAGCAGCTTCAGACCATGGCCGTCCAGGCTGGAGAAGCGCTTGAGCACCTCACCCTCGGCGTCGTAGTACAGGCCACCGTCGGTCAGTACGCCATCGACGTCGAAGAACGCCACCCGCACGTCCTGCGCGCGCAGCAGGATCTCGGGTGCAAAGGTCAGCACCGGTCGTGTCATCAGATCACCTTGGCGCGCATCAGGTCGTGGTGGTTCAAGGCGCCCACCAGTCGTCCTGCCTCGTCAACCACCAGCACGCTGGTGATGCGGTGGGTTTCCATCAGCTCGGCCGCTTCCACGGCCAGCATCTGCGGCCGTACGGTACGCGGCTGCGGGTGCATGACGTCACCCACCCGCAGGCTGCGCAGGTCGGCGCTCTCGCGCCGCTCGATCAGGC
The DNA here is from genome assembly GCF_049728535.1 of Tepidimonas sp. HKU77. Taxonomy (NCBI): domain Bacteria; kingdom Pseudomonadati; phylum Pseudomonadota; class Betaproteobacteria; order Burkholderiales; genus Tepidimonas; species Tepidimonas sp. HKU77. Next base: position 1,612,571 of record NZ_CP187300.1, read on the forward strand.
GGCGCAGGTCACCGTCGGTGAAGATGCCGATCGCCACGCCATGCTCGTCCACGACGGCGGTCGCGCCCAGCCCGCCCGCGCTCATCGCGCGCATGGTCTCGATCAGGGTGGCGCTGGGCGGCACGCGCGGTGTCGCCTCCAGCGGCCGCATGACGTCGCGCACCAGCGTCAGCAGGCGGCGCCCGAGCGCGCCGCCCGGGTGCGAGCGGGCAAAGTCGTCCGGCTGAAACCCGCGCGCGCTCAGCAACGCCACGGCCAGCGCGTCGCCCATGGCCATTTGCGCCGTGGTGCTGGCGGTGGGGGCCAGGTTGTGCGGGCACGCCTCGCGCGCCACGCCCGTGTCCAGGATGACGTCCGCGTGCCGTCCCAGGCTGGAGTCGGCCCGTCCGGTCATGGCCACCAACGGCACCCCCATGCGTTTGATCAGTGGCAAGATGGCGGTGAGCTCATCGCTTTCGCCGGAGTTGCTGATGGCCAATACCGCATCGGTGGGCGTGATCATGCCCAGGTCGCCGTGGCTGGCCTCGGCCGGGTGCACGAACATGGCGGGCGTTCCCGTCGACGCCAGTGTCGCCGCGATCTTGCGGCCCACATGGCCGCTCTTGCCCATGCCAGTGACGACCACGCGCCCACGGCAACGCAGCAGCGTGGTCACGGCCTGCACGAAGCGCTCGTCCAGCCGCGCGGCCATGGCTTGCAGGCCGTCGATTTCGGTCTGCAGCGCCGCACGCGCCAGCGCCAGCAGCGCGGCACCGTCGAGGTCTGCGGGGGCAGTCGTCGCGTTGGCGGTCATGCGTGCGATTATCCGGCAACGCCGCCACCCCTTGCGCCCTTAAGATCGGGCCATGAACGCGCTCGACCTCACCCTGCTGTACCTGCTGGCCGCTGTGCTGGGGGTGGTGGTGTGCCGGTTGCTGCGGCTGCCTGCGATGATCGGCTACTTGGCCGTGGGGGTGGTCATCGGACCCCATGCGCTGGCGCTGGCACAAAACTCGGCCGGATTGCGCTATCTGGCCGAGTTCGGGGTGGTGTTTCTGATGTTTGCCATCGGGCTGGAGTTCAGCTTGCCCAAGCTGCGCGCGATGAAGCGCTTCGTCTTCGGGCTGGGCACGGCGCAGGTGGTGCTGACGGTGGTATTGACCACCGGCGCGTCGTTGGCACTGGGCTGGCTGCTGGGCGACTGGTGGGCGTTCGAATGGCAGACGGCGCTCGCCATGGGGGGCATCATGGCCATGAGCAGCACGGCCATCGTCGTCAAGCTCATGGCCGACCGGCTCGAGCTGGAGTCCGAGCACGGCCGTCGCGTGGTCGGTATCTTGCTGTTTCAAGACCTGGCGGTGGTGCCGCTGCTGGTGCTCATCCCGGCGCTGGCCGCACCCAGCGAAGACCTGGCGGGCGCGCTGCTGATCGCATTGGCCAAGGCGGCCGCCCTGTTGGCCCTGCTGCTGACCGGCGGGCAGCGCCTGATGCGCTGGTGGCTGACGCTGGTGGCGCGCCGCAAGAGCCAGGAACTCTTCGTGCTCAACCTGCTGCTGATCACGCTGGGCATGGCCTGGCTGACCGAGCACGCCGGGCTGTCGCTGGCGCTGGGGGCGTTCGTGGCGGGCATGCTGATCGCGGAGACCGAATACCGCCACCAGGTCGAGTCCGACATCCGCCCTTTCCACGACGTGTTGCTGGGGCTGTTTTTCATCACCATCGGCATGATGCTGGACTGGCGCATCGTCGTCGAGCGCTGGCCGCTGGTGCTGTTGCTGCTGAGCCTGTCGCTGGTCTTCAAGCTCGGGCTCATCACGCTACTGACGCGCGCGTTTGGCGCCCCGGCGGGCACCGCGCTGCGCGTGGGTCTGTATTTGATGCAGGCGGGCGAATTTGGCCTGGTGCTGCTGCAGTTGGCCAACCAAAACGGGCTCATTCCGCCGGCGCTGTTCAACCCCACGCTGGCGTCGATGGTCATCTCGATGCTGCTGACGCCGTTCATCATCGAGCACAGCAACGCCATCGTCGGCCGTCTGGTGGGCAGCGACTGGCTGATGCAGTCGGTACAGATGACGCAGATCGCTCGCAAAGCCATCGCGGCGGACCAGCACGTCATCATCTGCGGCTACGGGCGCTGCGGGCAAAACCTGGCACGGCTGCTGGAGCAGGAGGGCATCCCCTACATGGCGCTGGACCTGGACCCGGACCGCGTGCGCCAGGCGGCAGCTGCCGGCCACTCGGTGGTGTTTGGCGACGCCGCGCGGCTGGAAGCGCTCATGGCCGCTGGGCTGGCGCGTGCCTGCGCGGTGGCCGTGACTTATCTGGACACGCCCAGCGCGCTCAAGGTGCTGCACCACGTGCGCGAACACGCCCCGGCGGTGCCGGTGGTGGTGCGCACCGTGGACGACGCCGATCTGGCCCGCCTGCGTGCCGCGGGTGCCACTGAAGTGGTGCCCGAGACGTTGGAGGCCAGCCTGATGCTGGCCAGCCATGCACTGGCGCTGGTGGGCGTGCCGCTGCGGCGCGTGGTGCGGCTGGTGCAGGAGCAACGCGCCGCGCGCTACGACCTGTTGCGCGGTTACTTTCACGGCGGCGACGACGACGAGACCGAGGACGAGCGCCAGCAAGCGCGCCTGCGTACCGTGGTGCTGCCCGCGGGCGGCCCCACCATCGGGCGCGCACTGGGCGACTTGGGGCTACACGCCATGGGCGTGACCGTGGTGAGCGTACGTCGTGCCGACGGCCGCCGCGTCGCACCGGACGACGGCCTGCTCCTGCAGGGCGGCGACGCCATCGTGCTGTACGGGCCGCCCGAGCCGCTGACGCTGGCCGAAGCCAAGCTACTGGCGGGATAATCGCGCTGCCATGGATACCTCCGCCTACCTCAAAGCCCACATCCGCACCGTCCCCGACTGGCCGGCGCCCGGCGTGCAGTTTCGCGACATCACGCCGCTGCTGCAGGATCCCAAAGTCTTTCGCGTGCTCATCGACACCTTCGTGCACCGCTATATGGACCGGCACCTGCGCCCCGACGTGGTGGCCGGGCTCGATGCGCGTGGCTTCATCATCGGCTCGGTGCTGGCCTACGAGCTGGGCGTGGGCTTCGTGCCAATCCGAAAAAAAGGCAAGCTGCCCTTCACCACCGTCGAAGAAACGTACGAGCTGGAGTACGGCAGCGCCACCGTCGAGCTGCACACCGACGCCGTGCGCGCGGGCGACCGGGTGCTGCTGATCGACGACCTGATCGCCACCGGCGGCACCATGATGGCGGGCAAAAAACTGCTCGAAAAACTCGGTGCCACCGTGATGGAAGGGGCGGCCATCGTCGCTCTGCCCGAGCTGGGCGGCCTCGAGCGCCTACAGGCCGCCGGACTGCCGCTGTTCACGCTGGTCAGCTTCGAGGGGCACTGAACCGCGCTCACGCCCCGCTGTGCTCCCCATCGGGCCGGCGGGCGTCGGGTCGCGGGCGCTGGGTGGCAGGTGGGTCGCCACGCCAGTACACCGCGCGCACCTGCAGCCCGAGCAGCTGCAGGGCATCGTCACGGACCTGCGCTTCCAGGCGCGTCGGGTGCGGTGCCGGTCCTGCCGCCATGCTGGCCGGCTGAGGCAGCCAGTCGATCAAGACCAGGTGCTGTTGGCCTTCGCGGTCCAGCGACAACACGCGCACGCGGTAGCGGCCGGACAGCACGCCGTGCCGCAGCATCACCTCGCGCACCAGCAGCGCCACCCGTTCCCGCTGGCGCCGGCGCAGGCGGGACGCTGCCGCGGCGGCGTCGCCATCGGCGCTGGGCGGGTCACGCCGCGGGGCGTGGGCGGGTTCGGCCCGGGCACGACTGCGGCCGGTGGCGCGGTCCCACCAGCGCCGCCACCACGATGACCAGCTGCCCACCGCAGCAGGGTCAGGGCTAGGCGCGGCGGGCGCGCGGCGGGCAGGGCGTGGTGGTGAGGGTGGCATGGGCGGTGGACGATGGACGGTTCGTACGCGAACGGGTGGGCCCGGGGCATGCGCCAGTGCGGCATTGTGTCGGCTTTTCGGGTGTTTGCACCACGTGGCGTGCCTTTGCGCGTTTTTCCGATGGCCAAACAGGGCATTTTTGGCCGATACTGTGCGCCTGCCATCCTTTTTCCGGGACGGGTCACGGGCGTGTGCGCGGCGCGCCCGGGTGGGCCGTCTCCCTGTCCGTGAGGAGTCCTCATGTCCGCTGTTGCCACTCCGACTGCTGCCGGTGTCGATGCGTCGGCACGCACCCATGCCGAGTTTCTGACCTTCCGCTTGGGGGCGGAAGAGTACGGTATCGACATCCTGCGTGTGCAGGAAATCCGTTCCTTCGAGCCACCCACCCGCATCGCCAACGCCCCCTCGCACATCCTGGGTGTGGTCAATCTGCGCGGCGTCATCGTGCCGGTGGTCGATCTGCGCATCAAGCTCGGCTGCGAGCGGGTCGACTACAACAACCTCACCGTGGTCATCGTGCTCAACGTCAAAGGGCGCGTGGTGGGCGTGGTGGTGGACTCGGTCTCCGACGTGATCGAACTCGCGCGCGAGCAGATCCGCTCCGCCCCCGAGATGGCCTCTGGCACCGTGGACACCGCCTTCATCACCGGCATTGCCACCGTCAACGAGCGCATGCTCATCGTCATGGACATCGAGGCGCTGGTCACGCACCCCGACATGGGGCTGACCGACGCCTGACATCGGCCCGTCGTCGCCGTTTTCCCGGGAATCTCTCATGCTCGACTTTTTGCAATACTTCATGCGGGCGTGGCGGGTGCGCACCCGGATGCTGGGCGCGATCGGCGTGGTACTCGCGCTGCTGCTGGGTATGGCCGCGGTGGGTGTATGGGCGGTGCACCACATGCAAATCGCCCAGCACGAGGCGCTGACGCTGGCTTGGACGGTGGCTGCGCAAAACGCGCAAGACGCCAACGAGGCGTTTGCGCAACAGATGATTCAGCTCACCGACCACGGCGAGCACATCCGCCGCCAGGCGCTGTGGGCCGTGGGCATCGCGCTGGGGGTGTCACTGCTCATCGTCGTGCCCACCACGCTGGCCAACCTGCGCAGCATCGTGCAACCGGTGCAGCAGGCCGAAGCGCTGGCGGTGGCGATCGCCCGCGGTGACCTGGCCACCCGCACCGACACCACTGGCGCCGACGAGCTGACGCAACTGCTGCGCAGCCTGCACGACATGCAGGACGCCCTGGCGCGCACGGTGGGCGCGGTGCGCGACACCGCGCAGCGCATCCAGCACACCAGCGATGGCGTGGCCAGCGGCAGTGCCGACCTGCGCCAGCGCACGGAGGACACCGCCGGACACCTGCAACAAACCGCTGCCAGCCTCGAAGAAATCACCGCGGCGGTGCAGTCGTCCAACGACGCCGCGCGCGCCGCCATCGAGCTGGCCCGGCGCAACGCCGAAGTGGCCGAGCGCGGCGGCACGGAAGTGCAAAACGTCGTGGCCACCATGGACGCCATCCAGGCCGCCAGCCAGCGCATCCACGACATCACCACCGTCATCGACAGCATCGCGTTTCAGACCAATATCCTCGCGCTCAACGCGGCGGTGGAAGCCGCGCGAGCGGGCGAGGCCGGGCGTGGTTTTGCCGTCGTGGCGGGCGAGGTGCGGGCACTCGCCCAGCGTTCGGGGCAGGCCGCGCGCGAGATCAAGGCGCTCATTGGTGACAGCACCGAAAAGGTTGCCGCCGGCACCCAGCTCGTCCATCAGGCAGGGGCCACGCTGCGCGACATCGTCGCGCACGCCGAGCAGGTATCGACGTTCGTGCGCGACATCACGCACGCCACGCAGGAGCAGACCCAGGCACTGGTACAGGTCAACGACGCCATCGTGCAGCTCGACGGCATGGCGCAGCAAAACGCCCAGCTGGTGGGCGATAGCGCCCAGGCGGCACAGCGCCTGCGTGAGCAGGCGCACCGGCTGCGCGAGATGGTGGCGGGTTTTCGTCTGGCGGGCGACGCTGCGGGCGAGCACCCACCGCTGCAGCCGGCTGCCGTGCGCGGCCAGGGTGACCCGAGCAGCTATCAGGGGCCGGAGCGGCGCCGCACGCCTCGCGTGCCCGTGGCTTGAGAGGTCTGGCCGGATGTACGCCCGCAGCCCCCGTCGCAAACGGCCCATCGGCATCCAGACCTTCCGCGACATCCGCGAAGGGGGCTACTACGACGTCGACAAGACCGCGTTTGCGCACCGGCTGGCCGCCACGGGCAAGTACGACTTTCTCTCGCGTCCGCGGCGCTTCGGGTCATCATCGAGTTCAAGCGCATCGACGGCGACCAACCCACAGGCGAGGCGATGGCGCAGTTGCGACAGCGAGGCTACGCCGACCAATACCGCGCCGACGGCCGCCCCATCTGGTGGCTGGGCGTGGCGTTCAGCAGCGCCACGCGCCATGTGGTGGGGTGGGACGTTCAGCCCGCCCCCTTGCTTTCGATTTACCCACCCACTGAAAACCCATCTTTGCACCGGAGAATCTCATGAGCGTGCGTGACTGGAAAATTGGTGTTCGCTTGGGCGCGGGCTTTGGCGTCGTGTTGGCACTGCTGGTGGCCGTCTGGGCCGCTGCGCAGTGGAGTGAGCGAGCAGTGCTGACTCATACGGAGCGCGCGATGTTTGCGGGAAAAGTGGCGCTTTCGGCGGAGAAATGGTCGGCTATCACCCGTACCCAAATCAACCGTACCGAGGCTGCCATTCGTTTTGGTGACAATCCTGAGATCCTCAATTACTTTCAGCAGCAAATCCAAGCCACGCGGGCGCAGGTCGATGAAATCGAAAAAACCCTGTCGGGGCGGGTCAAGGAGCTCGACGACGCCGAGGTTTCGCAGCAACTCGAGCGCGTGGCGACGTTGCGCCAGGCGCAGATTGCGGCACGCGACGAAGCGCTCGCTGCCGTCAAAGCCGGCGACATGGCCCGGGCGAAAGAGCTCCTCGAGGGCCGCTACAAGGCGGGCGCGCAGACCTACATCGACGCGCAACAGCGCTTGACCGATACGCTGGTGGCGCTGGCCGATCGGCTCAACGCGCAGGCTCAAGTGATCGCCCAACGAGTGCAGTGGGTCATGCTGGGGGTGGTCTTGGCGGCGCTGGCCGTGGGCGTTGGGGTGGCTGTGGCGCTCACGCGCGGTATCACCCGTCCGCTCGCCGAGGCCATTGATGTGGCCCAGGCCATCGCCCAGGGCGACCTCGCGCGCCGCATCCCGGGTGCGCGTGGCGACGAAGTGGGGCAGCTGCTCAAGGCACTGTCGGCCATGCAGCACGCCCTGGTCACGGCCATCCAACGCATCCGCACGAGTGCCGATCAAGTGGCCAGCGCCAGCGCCGAAATCGCGCAGGGCAACCAGGACCTCTCGGCGCGCACCGAAAGTGCGGCCGCGAGCCTGGAGCAAACCACCGCCAGCACCCAGCACCTGACCGAGACCGTGCGCCACAGTGCCGAAGCCGCCCGCACCGCCAACCAACTCGCCGCGCAAGCCGCGCAAGTCGCGCGCGACGGCGGGCAGACCGTGGCGCAAGCGGTGCAGTCGATGAAAGCCATCGAGTCGAGCAGCCAAAAAATCGCCGACATCACCAACGTCATCGACGGCATTGCGTTTCAGACCAATATCCTCGCGCTCAACGCGGCGGTGGAGGCCGCGCGTGCCGGTGAGGCGGGCCGCGGCTTTGCCGTGGTCGCCGGTGAAGTGCGCTCGCTGGCGCAACGCAGCGCCGAGGCAGCCAAGCAAATCAAAGCCCTGATCGACGAGAGTGTCGCCACTGTGCGCACCGGCAGCACGCAAGTCGACAGCGCGGGCCAGACGATGGAGCAAATCGTGCAATCCATCCAGCGCGTGGCCGACATGATTGCTGAAGTCACGGCGGCCGCCAACGAGCAAAGCGACAGCATCGCGCAAGTCAACGCGGCGTTGGGACAACTCGATCAAACCACACAGCAAAACGCCGCCCTCGTCGAAGAGGCGGCGGCTGCCGCCCAGAGCCTGCGCCAGCAAGCGGCCGAGCTGCAGCAGGTGGTCAGTCAGTTCCGCACCGGGCAGGGCGATGGGATGGTGTTGGCACCGGCACCCACGCCGCGGGCGGCCGTCCCGCCCGCGCCCGCTCCCGCCCTGGCCGCGCGGCGCGAGCCGCGGCTGGCCGCGCCCAGCGCTGCTGCGGCAGCCAAGCCCGCGGGTGCTGTGGCGCCTGCTGCCAGCGCGCGCAAGACAGCCTCCAAACCTGCAGCAGCACCCAGCGCCAAACCCACCCCGGCCGCGCTGACCAGCCCGCGCCCCGCGCCCGCGCCGTCCAAGCCAGCGTCCGACGCCGAAGGGGAGTGGGAGAGCTTTTGAACACGCGGCTGCACGCCTCGTTTCCGCCAGGATGCCCGTCGCTTGAATAACCCATGCCGCACGCTGGCCTGATGAAATCCCTATCGCCCAAAGCGGTTTCCATAGAGCAGTTGCCATGATCGACTTCTCCAGCACGCTGCCCGGTCTATCGGGTTTGCCCTCGGCAGACCCGGTGGCCAGTGGCCGCCTGTCGGTCGCGGCGCTGCTGGACCATTTGCAGCACGCGCTGGTGGTGCTGGACGTCGAGGGGCGCGTCGTGGGCCACAACCATTGCGCACGAGAGATGCTGGAGCTGCCGCTGACGCTGCTGCAGAAGCAGCCGCTCATCGACGACGTGGTGCGCTGGCAGATCAAGCGAGGTGACCTGCGCGGCGATGCGCAGCGGTTGGTGGAGCGGGTCTGGTACCACCTGCGCCGCGTGCAAGAGACGGGGCAGCCCCACATCTACACCTACACCACCGCCGGTGGTCGTACGTTGCAGGGCACGACGATCGCTGTGCCTGGTGGCGGTTGGGTGCGCACTTATGTGGACGTGACGCGGCACGCGCAGGCCGCGAACTTCTTGCGCGAGAGTGAGGAGCGCTTCCGCAGCCTGACCGAGCTGTCCGCCGACTGGTACTGGGAGTGGGATGCCGAGGGGCGTTATACGCGGTTGGAGGGGCGACTGATTCGAGAAACCTCGACCGCCGAGATGTTTCTGGGCCGCTGCGCCTGGGATGTGCCCGCGCTCAACCGCCCCACGGCGCGCGAATGGCGTCCGCTCATCGAGGCGTTCGAGCAGCGCCGGGTGTTTCGCCGCTTCGAGATCCAGCGCCGCTTGCAGGACGGGCGCGTGGTGTGGTTTTCCATCAGCGGCATGCCGGTCTACGACGCGCAAGGTCGCTTTGCCGGCTACCGTGGCGTCGGGCGCGACGTCACGCGGCGCAAGGCGGACCAAGCCACCATCGAGCGCCTCGCCTTCTACGACAGCCTGACCGGCCTGTACAACCGCCGCTCGTTTCAGGACAAGCTGACCCAGGCGCAAGCGGCCAGCGCGCGCAGCGGCCAGTGGGCGGCGCTGTGCTTCATCGATCTGGACAATTTCAAAGACATCAACGACGCCTTTGGGCATGGGGTGGGCGACCAGTTGCTGCAGACGGTGGCCAAGCGCCTGCGCGAGGCGGTGCGCGAGGAAGATACGATCGCACGCCTGGGCGGCGACGAATTCGTCGTGCTGCTGGAGGATTTGGACCGCGAGGAGGAGCAAGCGGCGTGGCGCGCCCAACACGTGGCCGAAAAAATTCGCGTCGCGCTCGAGCGTCCGGTGATGTTGGACGGACACGAGGTGCAGTCCACGCCCAGCATCGGCATCACGGTATTTCGTGGCCGCAGCGACGCGGTGGAGGACATCCTGGGCCGCGCCGACTTGGCGATGTACCACTCGAAAGCTGCCGGACGCAATGCGGTGCGCTTCTTCGATCCGGCGATGCAAGAGGCGGTGCTGGCCCGCGCCACCCTGCAGCGCGAGTTGCGCCACGGCCTGCGCGATGGCGAGCTGCGCCTGTATGGGCAGCCGATCGTCGATGACAAAGCCCAGGTCGTGGGTTACGAGGCTCTGTTGCGCTGGCAACACCCCCTGCGCGGCATGGTGTCGCCAGCGGAGTTCATTCCGGTGGCCGAGCAAAGCGGCTTGATTTTGCCCATGGGTCAGTGGGTGCTGCGACAGGCCTGCGCGCACCTGGCGGCGTGGGCACGCGATCCGCAACGCGCGCACTGGACGATGGCGGTCAACCTGAGTGCGCGCCAGTTACGCCAGCCCGACTTCGTGCAGTCCGTGCAGACCGCGCTGGCCGAGACGGGCGCCAACCCCAGCCGCCTGAAGCTGGAGCTGACCGAGAGCCTGCTGCTGCACGATGTGGAAGACACCATCGTCAAAATGGCAGCGCTCAGCGCCATGGGGGTGCAGTTTGCGCTCGACGACTTTGGCACTGGGTACTCGTCGCTGGCGTACCTCAAGCGCCTGCCGCTGGACCAGCTCAAGATCGACCGCACCTTCGTGCGCGACATCCTGGACGACCCCAACGACGCGGCGATCGCACGCACCATTTTGCAACTGGCCAACAGCCTGGAGCTCAGCGTCGTGGCGGAGGGTGTGGAGACGGTGGCCCAGTTCGAGACGCTGCGCGCCATGGGCTGTCGGCTCTTTCAGGGCTACCATTTCGGTCGGCCCACCGCTTTGTGAGACACACCCACACCATGAACGCCCGCCTGCCCGACCCGACCCCGCTGCTCGACCCCGTGGCCGTGCGTCAACGCGTCGATGCGCGCTGGCAGCACGACATCCTGCCCGCGCTGCAGCGCTACATCGAGGTGCCCGCCAAGTCGCCGATGTTCGACCCGGAGTGGGCCGTCCATGGCCATCTGGAGACCGTGCTGCGCCAGGCCGCCGAATGGGTGACCCGCCAGCCGGTGCAGGGGTTGACGCTCGAGATCGTGCGTCTGCAACGCCCCGACGGCAGTCCCCGCACCCCGGTGCTGCTGTTCGAGGTGCCCGCGCGCGCTGGCGTCGGCGGCACGCCCGCACCGGCCAGCGGACAGACGGTGCTGATGTATGGTCACTTGGACAAGCAGCCCGAGTTCAGCGGTTGGCGCACTGGTCTGGGGCCGTGGACTCCACGCCTGATCGATGACCGCCTCTACGGCCGCGGGGGCGCCGACGACGGTTATGCGGTGTATGCCGCACTGGCGGCGATCGAGGCGCTGCAGGCGTCGGGCCGGGCGCATCCGCGCATCGTGGGGCTGATCGAAACCGGCGAAGAAAGCGGCTCGCCCGACCTGCTGCCCACCATCGATGCGCTGCGGTCGCGCCTGGGCGATGTGGGTCTGGTGATCTGCCTGGACAGCGGCGCGGGCAATTACGATCAGCTCTGGCTGACCACCAGCCTGCGCGGCATGATCAGCGGTGTGCTCAGGGCCGAGATCTTGACCGAAGGCGTGCACTCTGGCGATGCGTCGGGTGTGGTGCCGTCGAGCTTTCGCATCCTGCGCCATGTGCTGGACCGACTGGAAGACAGCGCCACGGGTCGCCTGCTGCCCGCCGTGTTCCACTGCGAGATCCCGGCCGAGCGCATCGCGCAGGCGCGCGAGACGGCGGCCATCCTGGGCGACGCGGTGTGGAAGCGCTTCCCCTGGGCACACCACGACTGTGGCGGCAGCACCGTCTTTGCCCTGCCCACCACCACCGACCCCGTGGAGGCACTGCTCAACCGCACCTGGCGTCCCACCCTGTCGGTGACCGGGGCCGAAGGGCTGCCGGCGCTGCGTGACGCGGGCAATGTGCTGCGGCCGTATACCGCGTTCAAGCTTAGCCTGCGCCTGCCCCCGCTGGTGGACGCCGCACAGGCGGTGCAGCAGCTCAAGGCGCTGCTGGAAGACAATGCGCCCTACCAGGCGCGCGTGACCTTCGAGCCCGAAGGGGCCGCCAACGGCTGGAACGCCCCGGCCACCGCGCCTTGGTTCGAGCAGGCGCTGCATGCCGCCAGCCAGGCGCACTTCGGCGCGCCCTGTGGCACCATCGGCCAGGGCGGCACCATTCCGCTCATGAACATGCTCAGCGCGGGTTTTCCGCGGGCGCAGATGATGGTGTGCGGGGTTTTGGGGCCGCAGAGTAACGCACACGGCCCCAATGAATTTTTGCACGTTCCCTATGCGCGGCGGCTGACGGCGGCGGTGGCCGAGGTGATCGCACGCCTGCCTTGATGCACACGGGTCATGCGCCTTGTGCCGGCTCGCTGGCGCGCACCCGTTGCCGAGCGGCCAGCGCCAGCAATGACAATGCCGTGATCGATACCGGAACCAGCGAGCCCACGTTGAGCCACCACCAGCCCTGTGTGGTCACGAGCGCCCCCGAGGCGAACGCCGTCACCGCCATCGTGGCGAAGACACCGAAATTGATGACCGCCTGCGCGCGGTCTTTTTCTTCGGGCCGATAGGCCTGCATGGCCAGCGTCGTGCTGCCGGTGAACAGAAAGTTCCAGCCCACCCCCAACAGAAATAACGCGACGGTAAAGTGGTGCAGGTCTTGCCCAGACAGGGCGATTGCAATGCACGCGGCGTTGAGCAACACGCCCACCCCCATGATCGTGATGGCACCAAAGCGTCGGATCAGATGCCCGGTGAAAAAGCCAGGTGCGAACATGCCGATCACGTGCCACTCCAGCACGAAAGCGGCGTCGGCAAACGGCATGCCGCAGGTCTGCATGGCCAGTGGCGTGGCGGCCATGAGCAGGTTCATCACGCCATAGCCCAAGGCTGCGCCGACGAAGGCGACGGCAAACGTCGGTTGGCGCAGCAATTCGAGCACGGAGCGGCCAGCGCGGGCCGTCCCGGGCGCCGGTGGCGGATCGGCTGGAAAGCGGATGCCCGCCATGACCACCATCGAGACCAGCGCCACCGCGGCCAGGGCCAGATACGCCCCCAGGAACGGGGTGGCCAACCAATCGCGCGCGTGATTGGCCAGATTGGGGCCGGCGATCGCCCCCAATAAGCCGCCAGCGAGCACCAGTGAGACGGCTTTTTCGCGCTCGGCCGGGGCGGCCAGTTCTCCGGCGGCAAAACGGTAGAGCTGGCCGTTGGCGCTGTAGTAGCCCGCGACGACCGTCGCCGCGACCAATAACCAGAAGTTCCCGTGCGCCACCGCCCACGCGGCCAGCAGTGCCGAGGCGAAGGCCACCGCCAGCCCCATTTGAAACGCCATCTGCCGTCCCCAGCGCGCCTGCGAGCGCGCCACCAGCCCGGTCGACAGCGCCCCCCCTACCACATAGCCCATCACGGGCAGCGTCGCCATCCAGCCCACGGGGGCCAGGCTCAGGCCCACCAGCCCGTTGATGGCGATGAAGACGACGTTGTTGGTCAGGAACAAGCCTTGCGCGATGGCCAGCAACCACAGGTGACGGTTCATGGAACTGGGTTATAACGGATCCGGTCTCGGGTTGTGGGCGGCGCGCGCGACTTTCTACAATCGCAGCATCGCCGCTGGCGCGGATGCCCATGATGGGGCCCCGCTGCGTCCCTTTCTTTTCTTGGGTAAGCCATGGTTCCCCACCTCGTCACCGCACTCACTGGCCCGATCAACGAGCTGGAGCAGCGCATCCTCGAGTCCACTCCCGTCATCGAGCGCTGGTTCCGGCTCGAGTGGATGGAACACACGCCGCCGTTCTACACCTCGGTGGACATTCGCAACGCGGGCTTCAAGCTGGCGCCGGTGGATACCAATTTGTTCCCGGGGGGGTGGAACAACCTGACCAACGAGATGCTGCCGCTGGCCGTGCAGGCCGCGATGGCGGCGATCGAAAAAATCTGCCCCGAGGCCAAAAACCTGCTGCTGGTGCCTGAAAACCACACGCGCAACACGTTTTACTTGATGAACGTGGCGCAGTTGCAGCGCATTTTCTATTCGGCAGGGCTCAACGTGCGCATCGGTTCGCTCAACCCGGAAATCAAAGAACCCACCGAGCTCCCGCTGCCCAATGGCGAGCGGCTGCTGCTCGAGCCCATCGTGCGCGAGGGACGGCGCATCGGCTTGAAGCACTTCGACCCCTGCACCATCCTGCTCAACAACGACTTGAGCGCGGGCGTACCGGGTATTTTGGAGGACTTGCATGAGCAGTACGTGCTACCGCCGCTGCATGCAGGCTGGCACGTGCGGCGCAAGAGCAACCACTTCCGCTGCTACGAGGAGGTGGCCAAGCGCTTCGGCAAGCTCGTGGGTATCGACCCCTGGCTGATCAACCCCATGTTCGCGCAATGCGGGCAGGTCAATTTTGCCGAAGGCTCCGGCTTCGAGTGCCTGCAGGGCAACGTCGACGCCCTACTGACCAAAATTCGCCGCAAATACAAGGAGTACGGCATCCAAGAGCGGCCGTTCGTCGTGGTCAAGGCCGACAACGGCACCTACGGCATGGGCGTGATGATGGTGCGCGATGCCGCCGAGCTGGCGAGCCTGAACCGGCGCACCAAAAACAAGATGAACGTCATCAAGGACGGCCAGCAGGTCAGCGACGTCATCATCCAAGAGGGGGTGATGACCCACGAGCAGATCAACGACGCCGTGGCCGAGCCCGTGGTGTACATGATGGACCGCTACGTGGTCGGGGGCTTTTATCGCGTGCACGCCGAGCGTGGGGTGGATGAAAACCTCAATGCCCCGGGCGCCAGCTTCGTACCATTGGCGTTCGAGAAAAGCGCCCTGCAACCACAGCCCGGCTCGCCGCCGGGGGCGAGCGTGCCCAACCGTTTTTACATGTACGGCGTGGTGGCGCGGCTGGCCATGCTGGCCGCCGCCTACGAGCTCGAAGCCACCGACCCCGAGGCCGAGCAGTATGACTGAGGCGCCAGCGAAGCCTTCCCTGCGGCGGGTGTTGGTGGTGGCCGACCCGCTGCACACCTTCGTTACCTACAAAGACAGCACGTACGCGATGATGCGCGAGTTGGCGCGCCGCGGTGTGGCGCTGGCCGCGTGCGAGCCGGCGCACCTGCACTGGCGCAGCGGCGAACCCGTCACCGCCTGGGTGCGTGAAGTGACGCTGACCGACGATCCGCACGCTTGGTTTGCGGTACGGCGCCAAGGGCGCGAGCCGCTGCACGCGTTCGACGCCGTGCTGATGCGCAAAGACCCGCCGTTCGACGCCGAGTATTTTTACGCCACCCACCTGCTGCAGCAGGCCGAGCGCGAGGGCGCGCGCGTCTTCAACCGGCCCGCCGCGCTGCGCGACCACCCGGAAAAGCTGGCCGTCATGGAGTTTGCCCCGTGGGCGCCGTCCACGCTGGTGACGCGCAGTGCCGAGGCCATCCGCGCTTTCCATGCCGAGCATCGCGACATCATCCTCAAGCCCCTCGATGGCATGGGAGGGCGTGGCATCTTTCGTGTCGGGCCGGATGGCATGAACCTGGGGGTGGTGGTCGAGACGCTGACGGCACACGGCCACACCACCATCATGGTGCAGCGCTACCTGCCGCAGATCGCGCACGGGGACAAGCGCATCTTGCTCATCGGTGGCGAGCCCGTGCCCTACTGCTTGGCGCGCATCCCGCAAGCCGGCGAGGTGCGCGGCAACCTGGCCGCCGGTGGCCGCGGTGAGGCGCGGCCGCTGAGCGACGCCGACTGGGCCATTGCCCGCGCCGTCGGCCCCACGCTGGCCGCGCGCGGTCTGCTGCTGGTGGGGCTGGACGTGATCGGGGAGTGGATCACGGAAATCAATGTCACCAGCCCGACGTGCTTTCAGGAAATCACCCAGCAGACGGGTTACGACGTCGCCGGACGCTTCGTCGATGCGCTGCAGGACGCGGTGGGCGCTGCGGCGCGGGCATGAGTCGCCACCAGTTGGCTCGCTGGGCATTCTGGGCATTGGCGACGGCGATCACGGTGCTGTCGCTGACGCCCGTGGAGCACTTGCCGCCGCAGGTGTTCGATTGGTGGGATAAAGCGCAGCACGCGCTGGGCTTTGCGCTATTGACCATCACCGCGCGGCTGGCGTACCCGGCTGCACCTGGAAACTCGCTGTGGGTTGGCCTGTTGCTGCAGGGGGCGGCCATCGAGCTGGCCCAAGCCGCCAGTGGCTGGCGCCACGGTGATGTCGCTGACTGGATCGCGGACGCCGTCGGCGTCGGAATCGGGTGGATCTTGCTGGCTGCCGCGCAGCGCCGCGCTCAGTGAACCGATAAGCGCGATGACTACGGCGTCGAGCCCCGCTCGGGCCGCAGAGCCCGCGCCAGCGGGCGTCGCAGCGCCTTCTACAATGCCGCCATGAACTTCACCGAGATGCTGCTGCGCGCCGAACGGGCGCATCGATCGCGCTTGTGCGTCGGGTTGGACCCGGACCCGACTCGGTTGCCTGGGCGCTGGGCGGGGCGCGTCGAGCATTTGTACGATTTTTGCGCGGCCATCGTCGATGCCACCGCCGATTTGGTGTGCGCCTACAAGCCGCAGATCGCCTACTTCGCCGCGCACGGGGCCGAGGATCAGCTCGAGCGTCTGATGGCCCACATCCGCGTCGTGGCGCCCGACGTGCCCATCATCCTGGACGCCAAACGGGGCGACATCGGCAGCACCGCCCAGCAGTACGCCAAGGAGGCCTTCGAGCGTTACGGGGCCGATGCCGTCACGCTGTCGCCGTTCATGGGGTTCGATTCGGTCGAGCCCTACTTGCAATACCCGGGCAAAGGCGTGTTTCTGCTGTGCCGCACCAGCAATCCCGGTGGCGACGATTTGCAGGCGCGCCGCTTGGCCGACGTGCCTGGGCAGCCGCTGTTGTATGAGCACATCGCGGCGCTGGCGCAGGGGCCGTGGAACCGCCACGGTCAGATGGGGTTGGTGGTGGGCGCCACCTACCCGCAAGAGATCGAGCGCGTGCGCGCCATCGCCCCCACGGTGCCGCTGCTCATCCCCGGCGTCGGCGCCCAGGGGGGCGACGCCGCCACCACCGTGCGCGCAGGCTGGCGCGGTGACGCTGCAGGCCACACCACCGGGCCAGTGATCGTCAATTCGTCGCGCGCTATCCTGTACGCCAGCACAGGCGACGACTTTGCCACGGCGGCGCGAGCCGAGGCCGAGCGCACGCGGGCGGCGCTGTGGGTGTGATTGGGGCAGGGGCACCGAAGTATTCATGCCCGATGGCCGGGCGATACCAGCGACGGCGGTCGAAGGCGAGTTTGCCACCCAGTTTCAATCCGCGCCCGGCCGTTGGGCCGGGCGATACTCACGCGCTCGGCCGGCGCCGGCGGCGTGAAGTCGTTTCAATCCGCGCCCGGCCGTTGGGCCGGGCGATACGCGGCCACGATCTGCGCGCGCGTCAGATCCACGCGGTTTCAATCCGCGCCCGGCCGTTGGGCCGGGCGATACTGCGCGAAGAGATCCGGGTCGTAGCCGGTGATCGTGTTTCAATCCGCGCCCGGCCGTTGGGCCGGGCGATACCTGCTGGTGATTGGGTGGCAGTGCAGAACAGCAGCGGTTTCAATCCGCGCCCGGCCGTTGGGCCGGGCGATACGATCGATATGGACGCTTTGAAGACCAGGTTTTTGTTTCAATCCGCGCCCGGCCGTTGGGCCGGGCGATACTCGACCAAGCAGATTCTTCGGGCACGGAAATTTTGTTTCAATCCGCGCCCGGCCGTTGGGCCGGGCGATACGGTAAAGCTTGTCGGCAAACCACCCGCGAGTGGGCATGTTTCAATCCGCGCCCGGCCGTTGGGCCGGGCGATACCCTGCTGGCAGCATCACCTGCTGGCAGCATCAAGCGTTTCAATCCGCGCCCGGCCGTTGGGCCGGGCGATACTCAACACCCATTGGCCGACCTTAGGCGGGTTGTTTTGTTTCAATCCGCGCCCGGCCGTTGGGCCGGGCGATACCAGCGCAGCCGCGTGAGTTTCACCGAACTTGGCGGTTTCAATCCGCGCCCGGCCGTTGGGCCGGGCGATACTCGCTCGACCGAATCGATCAGTTCACGAGTAACGGGTTTCAATCCGCGCCCGGCCGTTGGGCCGGGCGATACGGTGTTGTGCGAACACTGCAAGATTCCGTATGGAGTTTCAATCCGCGCCCGGCCGTTGGGCCGGGCGATACTCGGCAGCACCATGGCGTTGCGCAGCACCTCGATGTTTCAATCCGCGCCCGGCCGTTGGGCCGGGCGATACCGATGCCCCGCGCCGAAGCGCGGGGCAGGAATACGTTTCAATCCGCGCCCGGCCGTTGGGCCGGGCGATACCTCAGAGATGGGGGTGGGTTGCGCTTCGGAATCCGTTTCAATCCGCGCCCGGCCGTTGGGCCGGGCGATACCGCTGCGCCGGCGACAGTGCGCGCCATGCGCGCGAAGTTTCAATCCGCGCCCGGCCGTTGGGCCGGGCGATACTGTCGGCGGCGTAGTCGGCCACCAGGTGCGAGCGGTTTCAATCCGCGCCCGGCCGTTGGGCCGGGCGATACGTGGGCGATGCCACCATCAAGGGCAGCGAGACGGGTTTCAATCCGCGCCCGGCCGTTGGGCCGGGCGATACACGGGATGCCGCGCAGCTGCTCGGCGCGCTCCACCTTGTTTCAATCCGCGCCCGGCCGTTGGGCCGGGCGATACTGGGCGACGGCGCCGGGTTGACGGCGCTACACTGGTTTCAATCCGCGCCCGGCCGTTGGGCCGGGCGATACCGTCAGTGCGCTGGTGCAAATCGCGGCAGCGCCAGGCTACACTGGTTTCAATCCGCGCCCGGCCGTTGGGCCGGGCGATACGCCATCTGCAGCCAGTCGCGGAACACCGGCTCCATGTTTCAATCCGCGCCCGGCCGTTGGGCCGGGCGATACC
Organism: Tepidimonas sp. HKU77; assembly: GCF_049728535.1. Classification (NCBI taxonomy): domain Bacteria; kingdom Pseudomonadati; phylum Pseudomonadota; class Betaproteobacteria; order Burkholderiales; genus Tepidimonas; species Tepidimonas sp. HKU77. Next base: position 1,631,209 of record NZ_CP187300.1, read on the forward strand.
AGAGGTGCGGCATGGCGGCTCGGCTGGATGAGCGATGTTTCAATCCGCGCCCGGCCGTTGGGCCGGGCGATACGCCCCTTGCCCAGGGGCGTGGGCTCGGTCTTGGCATAGTTTCAATCCGCGCCCGGCCGTTGGGCCGGGCGATACATGCGGATGCGGTAGCTCGTGGTGGCCGCAGGCTTGTTTCAATCCGCGCCCGGCCGTTGGGCCGGGCGATACTCCGCAATCGCAACCTGTTGTTTTGATTGAGGAGAAAACGCAGTCTGCGCGAAGCAGGACTTTCGCACAGATCCTCCTCTGCTCCAATAGCTTATCTTGGTGTCCATGTTTTTATAGAACAAGGACTTACGGCGTGCGCGAAGCTGCCGAGCTTTGTCCGTCACTGGCGGTACGCGCGTCATACGACCAGGGGCCCTTCAAAATCCACGGAACGGTATACGCCGTACTCTTTGACCCGCACCTCCACCGGTTCGGTGATGCGGTAGAAGCGCAGGTTGTCTTGCTGCTCGTCAATCTCGGCCAGCAGGGCGCGCTCCAGCGCCTCGTATTGTATGTCGTTGACCTGGCACTCAAAGACCGATTTCTGTACCCGTTGGCCCATGCTCTCGCAGACCTTGGCGACCCGGCGCAGACGCCTGCGGCCGGCGGCGGTTTCGGTGGAGACGTCGTACGTGACGATGATAAGCATGGCTATGTCTACTTCGTCAGGTAAGGCAGGTAACCAGGCATATCCCCTCGGATGGCGCGCGCGAGCAGCCTGGCCTGAACGAGGGGTAGGAGACCGATTGGCATCTTTGCGTCAAGTAGTGGGTGCGTGACCTCTTCCTTTTTGCGCTCCTGCCAAGCGGCGACGACCAGCCGGCGCCCCCTGTCTCCCAGCAAAACCGCGCCACCTTCTCGAGTTTCAAAGTCGTCCGCATTCAATTGCCCCCGGTTGATGAGGGTGAGGGCGAGTCGGTCGGCCAGAAAGGCGCGGAATTCTTCCTGCAAGTCCAGGGCCAGGGCGGCCCGTCCAGGCCGGACGGCATGCAGGTAGCCCAATTGTGGGTCGAGGCCCACGCTCTCCAAGGCCGAGCGGCAGTCGTTCATGAGCAGGGCGTAGAGGAAGGAGAGCAGGGCGTTGAAGCGGTCCAGGGGTGGGCGCCGGGTGCGACCATTGAGGGTGAAAGTCTGCCGCGCCTGGGGTTTGACGACAAGGTTCAATGCGGCGAAATAGCCGCGCGCTGCTTCGCCCTCGATGCCCCGCAGTTCGTCCAGGCTGGTGGCACCGGCAGCGGCACGGAGCGACGCCGCTAGGTTGTCGGCGGCGCGGGTGAGCGGAGCGGCTTCGTCCGGGTCGGCGGATTCCCGTGCGCCCCGTTGCAGGATGGTACGGCTGTTTTTCAACTTGCCGGCCACACAGGCGCGGGCAAGTTCCAGGGTGGCCTTTGAATCATTGGCGGCCCGGTGCTGGGCCTGCCGCAGCAGGATGTTGCCAGACACGGGGCCTTCGAGGCGGGCTTTGAAACGGCCGTGTTCGTCCAGCAGGACCAAGCTCTTGCCTTCGTCGCCAAGCCGGTGCATCAGGGCGGGGGAGATCATCACGTTGCCGAACGTGACCAAGCCCGCGAGGTGGTGCAGCGGCACTTGGAGGCGCTTCTCCCGTTCCACGTCGATGCGCACGGTCCCGTTTTCCAAGTGCACATAGGACTGCGGCGTCATCACATAGAGGGTGTTGAGCAGGGTATACAAGGTTAGTCCTCCACCCGAAACAGGTCCTGGCGCTGGCGCTGCTGCCGGTCCGTGTTGGCCAGGGCCTCGGGTTGGCAGATTTCCTTCAGCGAGCATTCCCGGCAACGCGCGTCGTTAGCTGGCGCGGGCAGTCGAGCCGAGGCCAGCATGGCGCGGATGGCGGTGGCGGTTTCCTCCACCCGTCGGCGCAGTTCGGGGGTCACGGTCACCTCTCGCCGCCGGCGGCTGCTGGCGTGATAAATGGCCCCTTTGGGCACCGGGCGGCCGAGCATTTCTTCAAGGCACATCGCTTGGGCGGCGAGCTGGATGTCGTCGTGGATCTTTTGGCGCTTGCGGCCGTGCTTGAACTCCACCGGGAAGACGGTGCCGTCCGGGTGGAATTCCACCAGGTCGGCCTTGCCAATGAGGTTCAAGCGATCCGACCATAAGGGCAGGGCGCGTTCCACCTTCACGCCGGCCTTCATCTCATCGCCGGGCTCGTCCACCAGATGATGCACCGCTTGGCCACGGGCGGTATGGAGGTTGTCCTCGAAGACTTGCTCCAGATGGATTAGGCCGCACTGGCGCGGGCAGTAGGCCCAGTGCTGCAGGGCGGAGAGGGGGATGGGGTCGTCCGTGGCTTTCACCGCTCGTCAGCCGAGCAGGCGCTGCAGCAACTCGTCGCGCGTCATGCCGTGATGCGCCGCCACGCCTTCGAGGATCGCCGCGAGGGTGCCGATGCGCAGCGGGTCGTGGTTGGGGATGGTGAGGTGATGCTCGCCACGGACCCGGCTGGTCAGGCGGATGTGGCTGCCGCTTTGGCGCGTGATCTCGTAGCCGAGTCGGCCGAGTCGCTTGACCAAGTCCGCGCCAGACAGATCACGCGGAATCCTCATGCCGCCAGCACTTCCTCGCGGGTGATGTGCAGACGGATCAATGTGGGCAGCTGGCCCTCATCGAAGTGGCATCGCACGGCATCCCGCACCTGGGCGTGCAAGTCCTCGATGCTGTCCGCCTCGGTGTAAATGTCCGCACCCACGGCGCGGGCAATGAAACCGCCTTCGGGGGCTTCTTCGACGATGAAGTGGATTTCGGTCATGGGCTGGGCTCCGGTCAAACCTTGCGCAGCAGTGTAACGCCGGGAGGCATGTCTGTCTCGTTCACCTGCACCTCGTAGTCCATGAAATCGCGCGCGACTTCGACGCCATCCTTGCGCTTGATCTGGATCCGCTCGAACAGGGCGTGGGCGGGCGCATTGCCCAGCGCGCTTTCGTGCTTGAACACAAAAAGGCCGCGTGTGGCCATCTCGCCGCGGGCGGCAGAGCGGTCGTGTTCGAACATCTGGCCGAGGGCCTGCCAGAGCAGGTTCAGGTCGTCGTCGGAGAAACCGGTTTGTTTGGCAAGGAAGGCTGACACAAAGCCATGGGCCATGTAAAGGCCGTAGGGGACCGTGTGCTTGCGGCCCATCGTGCGATTGTCACCGTCCTGTTTCTCGGCCAAGGCTTCGGTGGCGACAGCCATACGGGTGATGGAATGCTCCTGGGTGATGATCGGATCGATGGAGCGGGCGAAGGTCAGTTGCACCGGCCCGCGTACCTGGCCGCAGTTGACGCCGGTGGACATGACCGCGCCAAAGGTGCGCACGTCGTAAAAATTGCGGCACATCCAGGCGCGGGCGTCGTCCACGGCCTCACCGCCTTTGCGCTTTTTGTCGTCGCCGGCCAGCAGGTCTTCGCGCCCGATGCCAACGTAAGCGCGTTTGTGCTGGTTGTTGAGGATGGCTTTCTCCTTCACGTAGATCTCGTAAGGCGGCGTCTCCCCTTTCACCAGTCCGACGAAGTTTCGCACCTTGCGTTTCAGGGCCACATCGGTGACGAGGCCATGGCCGGTTTCAGCGTCCAGTCGGGGCAGGTTGCCGGCGTCGGGGTCGCCGTTGGGGTTGCCGTCGCGCACATCAAACAAAAGAACGAAGTCGTAGCGGTGGTTCAGGCTCATGGCAAGGTCTCCTTATCAGTCAGCGGTTTCCGTGGCGGTTTCGGGTTTGGTGTAGAGGGCTTGGCGCTGGTGGTAGTAACCGATCGCAAAGCGACCTTGATCGCGCAGGCCAAGCTGTCGAGGAAAGTCGGCCAGACCTTCCATGATCTCGCCGATCAGCCTCTCCATCTGCACGGCGCGGCCTTTGTGGAGCTTGCCGAGGTGATGGTTCTTGAGGCGAAGCAAAGTCGTGAACACCGACACCGGCGTGCTGGAGGCTGCGCCGTAATAGCGGTCGCGGATGGTCGCATTGACGCCCGGACTGGATTCCTCCTGAATCTTCTCCAGGACGGCGAACAGCCGCCCCAGGCGATAGGCCGGGTTGGGATTGGCGGTATCGAGCATAGCTAGGAACTCCCTTTCCTGATGGGGCTGGATTCGGTTGCAATGGCGGATCATGCGGTTGAGACTCGCCTTGATCGCCGCGGCGCGGGGGTAGGTGACTTCTTGCTCAGCCCGGCAGCGCTGCACGGCGGCGTTGAGCCAGGAGGCGGGGTAGGGTAGCCCCTCCAGGATGGCGCGCATGATCTCACCGCCGAGGTTGGGTGGGATGTTGTCGGCCTTGCCCTGCACGGCACAGGCTGCAAGCAGGCGAAACAGCGATAGATGCTCCGGCTCACGCGCGGCATGGGCGATGCGGAGGTCCTCGAAATGCTGTTGGATGCGTTGGGCCAGATCCATGGCCGGCGCTGTTTCCCAAAACCGAATGGCGATGCGCGCGGCATTGGGCGCCAGGCCCAGGACATGGAAGCGGGCCTGAGCATCGCCAAGCGTGAACTTGCCCGTTTGTACGGCGGCATAGAGGGCTTTCAAGGCGTCCGTGCCACGGTTTGGGTCGTCCCTAGGGGGTTCGCCGAACAAATCCGGCAGGGCTGATTCCAGATCGTGAGGTTCTTCGGCCCAGAAGACGGTCGAAGTGTCGCCAACCTGAACCCGCTGTTTGGAGGTCAATAGGTGTCAGGTCCCGGACGATTACGTGGTTTGAAGATGAAAAGATCGGGGCGTTGAGCGTACCACTTTTTCAAGGCCTCCAGAGGTGTTATGTGTCCGATTGCCTTCTGGGGTAAATGATGGTTGTACAGCCAAACATAACGGGTCAAGGTAGTCTCGAGGTCCTCGGCGCTGTTGAAGTGATGGGTGGCAAGGACCTCGGCAATACGGCCGTTGAAGCGTTCGACCATGCCATTGGTCTGAGGGTGTCTGGGCTTGGTGAGGCGATGCTCGATGCCAAGGGCCTGGCAGAGCTGATCGAACTCGTGCTTCCCGGACGGTGCGCGCGCGCCTGAGGCGAAGAGGCGATCCGTGAACTCCTTGCCGTTGTCGGTGAGGATGTGCGTGATTCTGACCGGGCAGGTCTTGTGCAAGGCCTTCAGGAAGCTTCTGGCCGCGGCTGCGGTCTTGTTTGGCTTAATCTGGATGAAGACCCAACGGGTGGCGCGGTCAATGGCGACGAAGAGATAACGCCTCTGATGTTCGTCGGGCATCTGCGGCAGGTACTTGACGTCGATGTGCAGGTAGCCCGGCATGTAGGTCTTGAATGGCTTGGAAGCAGGCGCATCCTTGGCTTCACTGGGCAGTTGGGATAGGCCATGGCGCTTGAGCAGACGATACAGCCCAGAACGTGAGGCCCGGGGGTTGATGAACTCCCGTGTGACCACCAGCAGATCGTCAAGGGGTAGCTGGAGGGTCTTGCGCAGCTCCACCACCAAAAGCTCCTGCGCCGGGGTGAGCGTCGTCTGCAAACGATGCGCGGTATGCGGGCGATCTTCCACAAAGTCCCGACGCTTCCAGCGGCGGATGGTGTCTTCGGATACGCCCAACTCGGCTGCCAAGGCCGCAACCGACAAGGACGAGGACTGGATGTAGGCGCGGGTGGCGGGGGTTGTGGTGGCGTTTTTGTGTAGGCGAATAATCATGGTTGAGCGCTCCGGAGGTTGTCGATCAGCTCTCGCATCACTGCGCGACTAACGAAGAGTGCACGACGCGAAGGATCTATGCAATCGTCCGGAACCCTACAAATAGGTAATTCAGTGCGGTTGTGTAGGCGAAGGATGCGCTTTGACTGATGGGTGCATTCTCCCCATTGCGTTCGCGTTTGCCATATGACTCGAATGCCCGTGCATTGAAGGAAACGATGTTGCATCCGGCCGGTTGCCCACCCCATACGCCTTTGATGACGGATTCATTCGGCGCCAGCGGCACGTTGGTGCTGCCGGTTACTAGGCAGGTGCCTCGCAGCGGGCTGCCAGAGCGTGCTTTGGATAGCGCAGCTTCATAGGCCGCTCTCACTGCGGGCCGGGCATGAACGTATTCGATGTCGGAGACAAGACGGAAAACCAGGACCGGGTCGCGCTTCTCGAAGGCTTCCTGGAGTTGGAAACGTTCGATGAGGGCGGTTACGGAATCAGGGTTGCTTTGGATGTGGCCACAGAATTGCAAGACGGCTTGAATACCCTGATCGTGGACTGTTCCCAGCCAGTCGCGAAGGGTAGCAATGAAGCTGGCCAATTTCCCTTGGCCCTTGTTGCCCGTACCGAGAACGAAGCTGGCATTGTCCCAAAGAAGGTTGGCATCGACACCGCTGTTGGTATGTTTCATCGCTTGCTTGCCGATGGCTGGCACGAGCAAGTCACGGGGGACGGTCTTGCCTTTCTTCAGTTCGCCGATGGATTCGATATTGATGCACTGGCCCTGGTCATCCAATACCAGGACGTAGTCGACACCACGTCGCACCCAGCCTTCGCGGGGCATATCTTCGGAACGCTCGTAATAGCGGCTCAGCGCTTGCAGAATCATCCCCGCACCTCCTCGCTGTCCCAGGCCGGCACTTCGATGACGCCGTTTTGTAGCTTTGCGCGGAAGATGCGGGGCTGCGGGTCATAGGGTTTGCTGAAGTCCAGGTCGTAGAGCATGAAACCAAGGTCGCGCGTCTCCGGAATGGGGGGTGGTTCGACCGACAAGTCGGTCACCAGCCGGAAAGCGGCGGCAAACTCGCGGCAGCCCAGATAAGGCTGGTTTACGCATTGCCCCTTGCCGGCCCGGCGTTCAAACATCTCGTGATATTTGGTGCAGCTGGCCTCGGGATCGCGCTCCGGTATGAATTCCATCTCGGCATGTACGCGGTAGGCGACGTCGCGCAGAAAGAGGCCGGCGCGTTGCTGGCGGTCGTCCTCAATGAAGAGCGCGAGGTTGCCCGTGCCGCTTTTCATGGCGGTTTCCACGTTGCGGGTGGAAACGATCGACGCGACTTCGTTTCGGCGCAGGTTGATCCAGCGGATGGGCTTCAGCACTTCGATCTTGCGGATGTGCCAACGGATAGCCGGTTTCCACAGGATGGCCTCGAAGCAGGCCCGGGCGGCGGAAGGGGTCATCACGTCGTAGCTGACGCGCTCAACTTTCATCTCGGGGCGAGTGAAGCAGGCCCAGGGGCCGGAGAGTTCAAGGCAATAGCGTTTCATGGCCATCCCTTATACGATAGTTTGGCCTGCGGCAGGCGAAGGATCGTCGAGCATGAGACCTAACACCGGATGATATATCCAGTCGCTCGTCTGCAAAAACAGGCAAGGCAAGATTTCCTCGACGACGCTTTGTTTGAGTAATTGTAGCGCTGCCCGCCGGTGAATGCGGACGGTGTAGCGTTGCAGTTTGCGCATCAGCCAGCGTTCCGGGCCGTTGGTGCGGAGGCTACTGATCAGGCGGTCAACCGTCGTGTCTGCGCCATCTAGCCCTCGGTAGAGAACGATGATCGGCACGCTGTCCTCATCGTCGATGAGCCGAAAGCGCTCCGCAGCGGTGCGGAAGTTAACAGCGAGGCTGCGGCCGTCCACCTTGAGCAGATCCGCGATTCCTTTGGCATCCAGGTCGCAAGCGTGGTAGAGTCGCTCGAAGTATGAAGAAAATCGATGGCGATCCAGTGGATCGCCGCAGTGGCCGTGCAGAGTGCTGATGGTGGCATCCACGCCTTTGCGGATGAGATCAGGCAATCGGGCTGCAGGCGGCACAAACACCCACACCTCGCCCGAGGCCAATCGGCCCTCACGGTTGCATCGCCCAGCCGCCTGGGCAATGGAATCGAGCCCAGCCACTGCGCGATAGACCACGGGAAAATCGATGTCCACCCCTGCCTCTACCAGTTGAGTGCTAACCACGCGGGTATGGATGCCATGCTGCAGCCGGGTTTTGACGTCGCGGATGACCTGCGCACGGTGTGCGCCGCACATCAGCGCGGAGAGGTGCAGGGTGCCTTCGGGCATCTGTCCATGCAGCTCGCGAGCCTGTAGACGCGTATTGACAATGGCAAGCACACTGTCGTGCCGCGCCAGTCGCTCGGCCAGCTCCGGCCAAGTGGTGGGCATGTTCCAGTCGTTGGGTAGGTGCACCGCCACGCGCTTGAGCTGGCGATACAGCGCGCCCGGGTCGGCGATGATCTCGCGCACGTTGTCCAACCCGCGCAGGTTCTGGCACGTGTCGAAATATTCGCGTGTGGAAAGGGCGGGTTGGGTGGCCGTGGACAGGACCACGCTCACGCCGTAGTGGCGGCTCAGCAGGTTGAGCACATCCAAAATGGGTTGCAGGAATTCGGGCGGCAGGAGCTGGGCCTCGTCGAGCACCACCACGCTGTCCACAATGTTGTGCAGCTTCCGGCAACGTGAGGGTTTCGCGGCAAACAGGGATTCGAAGAACTGGACGTTGGTGGTCACGACTATAGGCGCGTCCCAGTTCTCGCAAGCCAGACGGCTGCGGGCACTTTCTTGGTCGGGATCGACCTCGGCGTTGCTGTGGTGCTCGATGACTGCATCGCCAAAGATGGCGCGGAAGATGTCGGCCGTCTGCTCGATGATGCTGGTGTAGGGGATGGCGTAGATTACCCGACGTTTGCCGTGGCGCTTGGCGTGCTCCAGAGCAAAGGCCATGCTGGAGAGAGTCTTGCCGCCCCCGGTAGGGACGGTCAATGAAAAAAGGCCCGGCGCCTCGGCGGCCTTGGCCCGACATTCGGCCAGGATCGCTGCACGCAGGCTGTTGACCGGGGTGTGTTCAGCGCTGCCCGCCAGATCGGCCATGTGGCGATCGAAGCAATCCAGCAATTCGGCTATGGTTGGCCATCCGCTTCGCTGGTGGGCCTTTTCAGTGTCCATATAGGACTCGGTGTCGAGGAAATCGGCATCCACTAGGCAGGAGAAGAGCAGGCGCAACCACAAGGCGAATCCGGCGCTGCCACCAGGGACGGTACGCAAATCCGGCATGAAAGCCCCGTGATTAAGGATGTTGTCGGGTGGTTGAGCGGCCAAGGCTTCGTTCAACTCGTCCCTGGCCTGTTGACTGGCCAGTCTAACTTCCAGTCCGCCATGCCAATCGTCCAGGCCGGCATGGTGACCGGCAATCAGATAAGCCAGCACGCGGCCGGCTTCTTTGAATCGGTCACAGGCTAACAAGGCGCCAGCACTGGAATGGGTCACCCGACCGCTGCCGCCCTCGATGTGCGCGTCTACCTCGAAGCCGCTCGCTTGACCGATGTAGCGCTGGAAGCGGGGCCGATATTTACCCAAGTCGTGCCACAGTCCGGCCAGCCTCGCCCACTCCTCCCCGCCGAATCGTCGCGCATGGCCGGCCGCCAGCGCTGCCACGCAGACCAAATGCTCAGCAAGGTCATGCGGTTCCCGCCAGGTACCGTCTGCTGTCCGGCAAGCGTGAGCGATCGGTTTGCCGTCGGTCATCAGCTGCGCCTCCCTACACGCAAATAATCGAGCTCATTCCCGAATGAAGCGAACGCGCGTCCCTGCCAGTGCGATGACGTCGCCGTCGTTCAAGCGGGCGCCCTCGGGTCGCAGGGGCTGGTCGTTGAGGGTGACGGACTGGGCGCCAACGGTCTGGCGCAGCGTGTAGGTGGTGCCTTCGCGCACGATGCTTGCCACGGCCACGCCGGGCTTGCCGATGGTGGTGACGGGTTTGATCAGCACCAGCGTGCGTCCTTGCGCCGGGCCTTCGAGTACCTCCAGCCGGGCGGGTGTCGCCGTCACGGGGGGCGCGGATATGGTGGTCGGGGGGGAGGGAGCCGCGGGGGTGGCGGGCGGTGCGTCACCCTCGCCGGAAATCACCCGCAATTGGTAGCGGGCGATTTCCACGACGTCATCCGGCCCGACGTCGGCGGACACCACGGCGCGCCCATTGACGTAGGTGCCGTTGGTGCTGTTGAGGTCCAGCACCTGCACGCGGCCGTCGGGTTGCAGCACGAAGACGGCATGTTCGCCGCTGACGCCGAGGTGTTCGATCACGAGGTCGTTGTACGGGCGACGCCCAACTGTGGTGCGGATCTGGGTCAGCGGCACGCGTTGCAGTTCGCGCCCGTCCAGACTGATGGTGAGCATGGGCATGGTCTACGCTCCGGACTCGGCTCGAGGGGGGCAGTGGATCAGGGCGACGGTGATGTTGTCACGGCCGCCCGCGGCATTGGCGGCGGCGACCAACGCCCGGGCGGCGGCGTCCGAGGCGCCCGTGTGGCGCAGGATGCGGGCGATCTCGGCATCCGTCAACATGTCGGTCAGGCCGTCGGAGCACAGCAGGTAAGTGTCGCCCGCTTGCACCGCATGCTCGGCCAGGTCGATGTCCACCCACGGCGCCACGCCGATGGCGCGTGTGACCAGGTTGCGGTAGCCGGTCAGGCGCGCGCCGCTGGCCGGCAGTAGCCCGGCGTCCACGTGGTCCTGTACCAGGGTGTGGTCGCGTGTCAGTTGCGCGAGCAGCCCCTGTCGCAGCCGGTACAGGCGCGAGTCGCCGACATGCGCGACGATCAATTGGCCGTCGCGCCAGCCCGCCACCACGACCGTCGTGGCCATGCCGCGCAGCGCGGGGTGGGTGCGTGCTTCTTCGTAGACGCGCCGGTTGGCCTGGCGGATGGCCTGCAGCAGCGCGCGGTGTGGATCGTCGTGCCACAGTGCGGCGTGCTCGCGCAGCGACTGCACGACCGTCTCGCAGCACAGGCGACTGGCCACCTCGCCGGCGTTGTAGCCGCCCATGCCGTCGGCCAGCACGCCCACCCCCAGTGTGGTGTCGATGAGGACGGTATCTTCGTTGTTGGGGCGCAGGCGCCCCACGTCGGTGGCAGCGGCGAATTGGATGGACATGGGGCAGGGCGAGGTGGCACGCCCAGCCAGTGTAGCGCCGCCCGTGCGGTCAGAGCAGGCTCTTGAGCAGCTTGCCCATCTCAGACGGGTTGCGCGTGACCTTGAAGCCGCACTCTTCCATGATGGCGAGCTTGGCCTCGGCCGTGTCGGCCCCGCCCGAGATGAGTGCGCCCGCATGGCCCATGCGCTTGCCCGGCGGCGCGGTGACGCCAGCGATGAAGCCGACGACGGGCTTTTTCATGTGCTCCTTGCACCAGCGCGCGGCCTCGGCCTCGTCCGGCCCCCCGATTTCGCCGATCATGATCACGGCGTCGGTGTCGGGGTCGTCATTGAACATCTTCATGACGTCGATGTGCTTGAGACCGTTGATCGGGTCGCCACCGATGCCGACCGCCGAGCTCTGGCCCAGACCCAGCTCGGTCAGTTGCGCCACCGCTTCGTAGGTGAGCGTGCCCGAGCGCGAGACCACACCGACGCGCCCCTTGCGATGGATGTGGCCCGGCATGATGCCGATCTTGATCTCGCCGGGCGTGATCAGGCCCGGGCAGTTCGGGCCCAGCAGCAGGGTTTCCTTGCCGCCTTCGGCGACCTTGCGCTTCATCTTGTTGCGCACCATCAGCATGTCACGCACGGGGATGCCCTCGGTGATGCAGATCACCAGGTCGAGGTCGGCCTCGACAGCCTCCCAGATGGCATCGGCCGCGCCTGCGGGCGGCACGTAGATGACGCTGACCGTGGCGCCCGTGGCCTCCTTGGCCTCGCGCACGCTGGCATAGATGGGGATGTCGAAAATCTTCTCACCGGCCTTCTTCGGGTTGACGCCGGCCACGAAGCAGTTTTTGCCGTTGGCGTATTCCTGGCACTTTTCGGTGTGGAACTGGCCCGTCTTGCCGGTGATGCCCTGGGTGATGACCTTGGTGTCTTTGTTGATCAGGATGGACATGGTGTGCTTTCCTCTCGGCCACGGACGGCGTTAGCGACCGGCGACGGCGGCCACCACCTTCTGGGCAGCCTCGGCCATGGTGTCGGCGCTGATGATGGGCAGGCCAGAGTCGGCCAACATCTGTTTGCCCAGGTCTTCGTTGGTGCCTTTCATACGCACCACCAGCGGCACGTTCAAATTGACCGCGCGGCAGGCGGTGATGACGCCGGTGGCGATCACGTCGCAGCGCATGATGCCGCCGAAAATGTTGACCAGGATGGCCTTGACGTTCGGGTTTTTGAGCATGATCTTGAACGCCTCGGTCACCTTCTCGGCCGTGGCGCCGCCGCCGACGTCGAGGAAGTTGGCCGGCTCACCACCGAAGAGTTTGATGGTGTCCATGGTGGCCATAGCCAGACCCGCCCCGTTGACCAGGCAGCCGATGTTGCCATCCAGGCTGATGTAGGCGAGGTCGTATTTGCTCGCTTCGATTTCGGCCGGGTCTTCTTCGTCCAAATCGCGCAGGGCCACGATCTCGGGGTGGCGGAACAGCGCGTTGCTGTCGAAATTGAACTTGGCGTCCAGCGCGATCAGGTGGCCCTTGGAGTCGCGGTTGAGCGGGTTGATCTCGAGCAGCGAGGCGTCGGTCTCCATGTAACAGCGGTACAGGTTCTGAAACAGTGTGACTGCTTCATCGACGGTGTGGCCGCTCATCCCGATGCCCTCGGCCAGCTCGCGCGCCTGGGCCTCGGTCAGGCCCACCAGCGGGTCAACGAAGATCTTGACGATCTTCTCTGGCGTGTGGGCGGCGACTTCCTCGATGTCCATGCCGCCTTCGCTGGAGGCGATGAGGGCCACTTTTTGCGTGGCGCGGTCGGTCACGACCGAGACGTAGAACTCTTTGCCGATGTCGGCACCTTCTTCGATGTACAGGCGCCGCACCTTCTGGCCCTGTGGGCCGGTCTGGTGGGTGACCAGTTGCATGCCCAGCATGCGGCCCGCGAGTTCACGTACCTCGTCGATGCTGCGCGCCAACTTGACGCCGCCGCCCTTGCCGCGGCCACCGGCGTGGATCTGCGCCTTGACGACCCAGACCGGGCCGCCGAGCTTTTGCGCGGCTTCCACCGCTTCTTGCACCGTGAAGGCCGGGATGCCGCGCGGCACCGGCACGCCGAACTGACGCAAGATTTCCTTGCCTTGGTACTCGTGGATCTTCATGTGGTTCCTGTCTGAAGTGGCGTCTGACGGGAGGTCCGCCGGGCGGCAGCTCGGGTGCGACGATTGCGTCGCCGAACGGCCGCCTGCACGAGTGCGCGGCGCCGCCCAAACGCAGCGCCGCAGCTGGCGGGCCAGCGCGGGACAGCGCGAACTGTATCATGCGGCCACTGCCGCTAGCTTGATCCAAGCTGACACCAAGTCATCCGTTTGCGGTGCAGCGTCAATCGGTAAAAACCCCTAAGGGTATTCTCATGAAGACGGTATTCATCGACGGCGAAGCCGGCACCACCGGGCTCCAAATCCGCCAGCGCCTGCAAGGCATGGCGGGGCTGACCCTTCTGTCCATCGACCCGGCGCGCCGCAAAGACCCGGCTGCCAAGCGTGAACTGCTCGCGCAGGCCGACCTGACCATCTTGTGCCTGCACGACGATGCCGCGCGGGAATCGGTGGCCATGATCGACGCGCTGCGCGCCGAGACCGGGCACGCGCCGCGCATCATCGATGCGTCCACCGCGCACCGCGTGGCGCCGGGTTGGGTGTACGGTTTCGCCGAGCTCGCACCGGGGCAGGCGCAGGCCATCCGCAGCGCCGAACGGGTGGCCAACCCAGGCTGCTACGCCACCGGGGCCATCGCCCTCATCCGGCCGTTGGTCGACGCGGGCCTCATCCCGCCGGATCATCCGTTGTGCCTACCCAGCGTCAGCGGCTACACCGGCGGTGGGCGCGCAATGATCGAGGCGTATGAATCCGGCCAGGCGCCCGCGTTCGAGCTCTATGCACTGGGGCTCAACCACAAGCACCTGCCCGAGATCATGGCCTATACCGGCCTGCAACGGCGCCCGCTGTTCGTGCCGTCGGTGGGGAATTTTCCGCAGGGGATGCTGGTGCAGTTGCCGCTGCACCTGGACACCTTGCCGGGCCGGGTGCGCGCGCAGGACCTGCACGAGGCGCTCGCTGCGCACTATGCGGGCAGCGCTTGGGTGTCGGTGGAGCCGCCGACGGCCGATGGCAAGCTCGATGCGGTGGCGTTGGCGGGCAGCGACCGGCTGGAGCTGCGCGTCTTTGGCAACGAAGACCACCGCCACGCCGTGCTGGTGGCGCGCCTGGACAACCTGGGCAAGGGCGCCAGTGGCGCCGCCGTGCAAAACCTGCGGCTGATGCTGGGGGTGTGACCGTGCTCAGGCCAGTACGTTGAGCCGGGTGCCCAAGGGCCCTTCAGTGGCCAAGGGCAGCTCGGCGCGCGGTGGCTGCGGGACGGCTTGGAGCATGGCCTGCGCCTGTTGCTGCTGCAGCTGCAGGGCCTTGCGCAGCGCCAAAATCTGCGCGGCATCCCCGGCCTCCACCCCTTGCGTGGCGACCTGGCCGATGAGTGTTGTCGAGCCGATGTTCATATCGATTTTTTAGCCCAAAACCGCCGTGAATTCCACACCGTTCGTCGGTCATTGGGGCGGGGTATTCGGCGTCAGCCAGCGTCGATGAGGTCATCTCCTTGTCGTCTCGCCGCACGGCTGGCGCACAGGGCGTCGATGAGGTCATCCAGCCATGCTTCGAACGGCTGGTCGGCGTGGTGCTGGGCGTAGATATGCCGCAGATAAGGCACCTCGCGCGCCCAGGCATGGATGCCCGCGATCGGCTGGCGCTGCCACTCGAGCAGTTTGAATTTGAGCAGTACTTTGAGCGCGTGTTGTCGGTGTTTGGCGGGGTGCGCCTGCCAATGGGCCAGACGCTGACGCGCCGTGGCCAGCGCCGCGGCGACGGGTGCCGACGGGCGCGCGCCGTCATCGTGGGCGGGATCACCGAACGGGCTGCCGTGGCCGGGGATGACGACGCGCGGCGCCAAGCGCTCGATGTGGTCGAGCGTGGCGGCCACGGCGTCGAAGCCAGGCTCGCCGTCCAACTCAGGGAATACCACGCCAAAGCCGTGTTGCCACAGCGCGTCCCCGCTGATGAGGGTGCGCGTGGCGGGCTCGAACAGCATCACGGCATCCGGGTCGTGGCCGGGGGCGGCGTGGATCTCCCACGTCAGCGCGCCGAACACAAACGCCGAGCCGGGGGGCAACAAGCCGTCGAACGCAAAGCGCGGGCAGCGCTGCCCGGTGGCCCGGTAGCTCAGCCGCGCCTCGTCCCACGCGCGCACCGCATCGGCCGACCCGGGCGGGATGAGGGTACGCACGCCTGGGTGTTGCGTCTGGATGGCAGCGTTGCCGCCGCAGTGGTCGCTGTGCAGGTGGGTGTTGAGCAGCCAGCACAAGGGGCGCCCGTGCAGTTCCCGCTGCAGCAGCGCCAGCGTCTGATCGGCGTGGGTGGCGTAGCCCGAATCGATCAAGGCCGCCTCGGACGGCGTGAGCAGCAAGACATTGTTGGACGACAGCCAACCCCGCTCCCAGACGTGCACGCCAGCTGGCAGCAGGGCAGGCATGGGCGCGCTCCGACCTATGCCTTACCGCGCAGCTCGCGCCGCAGGATTTTGCCGACGTTGCTCTTGGGCAGCTCGTCGCGGAACTCGATGTACTTGGGGCGTTTGTAGCCCGTGAGGTTGTCGTGGCAAAAGCGCATGACCTGTTCCTCGGTTAGCGTGGGGTCGCTGCGCACCACGTAGAGTTTGACCGCCTCCCCGGAATGCGGGTCGGGCACGCCGACGGCGGCGCACTCCAGCACGCCCGGGCAGGTGGACACGACGTTGTCGATCTCGGTCGGGTACACGTTGAAGCCCGAGACGATGATCATGTCCTTCTTGCGGTCCACGATGCGGATGTAGCCGCGTTCGTCCATGATGCCAATGTCGCCCGTGCGCATGTAGCCGTCTTCGGTGAAGACCTTGGCCGTCTCATCGGGTTTGTTGTAGTAGCCAACCATGACGTTGGGGCCACGGATGCAGATCTCGCCCGTGCTGCCCGGCGGCAGGTCGCGTCCGTCGTCGTCCTTGATGGCGATCTCGACGCTGGGCAGCGGCAAGCCAATCGTGCCCGTGAAATGGGTGTTGGTCACCGGGTTGTTGGTGCCAATCGCGCAGGTCTCGCTCATGCCCCAGCCTTCGATCATGGCGCAGCCGGTGACCTTTTGCCACTGGCGTGCCGTGCCCTCCGACGCGGCCATGCCGCCGGCTTGCGACAGCACCAGCGACGAAAAATCCAGCTGCCGAAAGCGTGCGTTGGCCAGCAGCCCGTTGAAGAGCGTGTTGACCGCCGGCAGCACGTGAAACGGTCGACTCTTGAGCACCTCGACGAACTTGGGGATGTCGCGCGGGTTGGGGATGAGGGTGGCGTGCGCGCCTTGCCGCATCACCAGCAGCATCAGCGTGAGCGCGAAGATGTGGTACAGCGGCAGCGCCATGATGTGGTTGGTGCGCCGCGGATCTCCCACTTTGTTGAGCGCTGGGGTAAACCAGGCCTCGGCCTGCAGGATGGCGGCAATGACGTTGCCGTGGGTGAGGACCGCGCCCTTGGACAGGCCGGTGGTGCCGCCGGTGTACTGCAGGAAGGCGATATCCTGGCGGCCAATGGTCGCGGGCTTGAGGGTCTGGGTCGAGCCTACCTCCAGCGCCCGACGAAACGGAACGATGGTACGCGGCCCCGCGGGGCCTTGCAGTGGAAGCTTGAAGGCCGGCACCAGCTTGGCCACGTGCCGCACCAGAAACGTCATCCAGCGGCCATACCAAGGCCCCAGCAGGTCGCCAAAGCTGGCCACGACCACGTGGCGCACGGGGCTGTGGTCGATCACCTCCTCCAGCGTATGGGCAAAGTTTTCCAGGATGACGATGGCCTCGGCGCCCGAGTCCTTGAGCTGGTGCTCCAGCTCGCGTGCCGTGTAGAGGGGATTGACATTGACACAGGTGTAGCCCGCGCGTAACACGCCTGCCATGGTGACCAGAAATTGTGGCAGGTTGGGCAGCATGATGGCCACGCGCGCGCCCGGTGCCAGGCCGAGCGATTGCAGATACGCACCCAGGGCGGCGCTGTACCGGTCGAGCTGGCCGTAGGTCATCCAGCGATCCATGCAGACCGAAACGGGGTCCTGCGGGTGGCGCCGGAACGCCTGCTCCAGCAGCGCGGCCAGCGACTCGTACTGTGTGGGGTCGATGTCGGCGGGCACGCCGGGCGGGTAGCTCGATAGCCAGATTCGTTCCATAGCGGTCCATTGATCAGGGGGCTGACCATTGTGGCCGCCACGCAGCGTAGGGCGCCTCAGGGGTTGCCCTGACAAGCTGTCGCGCAAGGCACAGCCTGGGCCGGTTGAGACATGCCGAAAGTGTGGAATATTAGGGAAAACCCTGACAAATCCGGCGCATCGGCGTATAGTCGAGGCCATCATGCCGACAACCGCCACGTCACCATCGCCGCTGAGCGCACCCGATCGCGGGCCGCGCGTGCCAGTGCGTGATCTGCCGCTGGCCACCGAGCCGCGGGCGCCGCGGGCGCACGCGCGCGCGCCGATCCGCATGCTCGACGCCTCGCACCGCGAGGCGATTCTGCGCCACCTGTTGGCCCTGGGCGAGCGCGACCGTTACCTGAGGTTCGGCTACGCGGCGCAGGATGACCAAATCCGCCGCTACGTGGATGGGTTACGCTTCGGTTTGGACGAGGTCTTCGGTATTTTCAATTGGCGTTTGGAGCTGATTGCCATGGCACACCTGGCCTATATGGTCACGCCGGGGCGCGGCAGCGACAGTGCCGAGTTCGGTGTGAGCGTGAGCGCGCATGCGCGCGGACGCGGCTACGGCCGGCTGCTGTTCGACCGCGCGGTGATGCACGCGCGCAACCATGGCGTGCAGTATTTGTACATTCACGCGTTGAGCGAGAACACCCCCATGCTGCGCATCGCTCGCGGGGCGGGGGCGACCGTCGTGCAGCACGCAGGCGAGAGTGAATGCCACCTGGAGCTGCCTCCCGCCGATTTTGCGTCGCATGTCAGCGAGCTGATCGACGAAGAGGTGGCGCGCACCAACTACCTTGCCAAGGCGTTGCGCCGCTGGGGGGCTCGCGTGCTGCGCTGGCTGAACCCACGCAGCTGGAGCCGCCCGGGCCGCTGAGGGCCGGATGGCGGGGCACGCCAGGCGGGGTCTGCCAGGCGACGCTGTCCCATGCGATGGCCCTGTTGTATGCTAGGGTCTGTCGCAACCACTGACCACCCCCGTGGCCGATCCCTCCTATTCTCCGCAGCCGATGCCGGGTACGCGGCACGAAGACAAACGCACCTTCTTGCAGCGCCTCGTGGAGTTTCTGCACCCCGGGCCCGACTCCAAGGACGAGCTCATCGAGGCGCTGGCCGACGCCGAAGACAACGACGTCATCGATGCCCAGTCGCGCGCGATGCTGGAAGGCGTGATCCGCATCGCCGACATGACCGCTGGGGACGTGATGGTGGCCGCCCCGCGCATGGACGTGCTCGACATCGACGCGCCGTACGCCGAGCTGCTCAACACCGTCATCGACACCGGTCACTCCCGCTTTCCGGTCTATGAGGGCGAGCGCGACAACATCATCGGCATCCTCATGGCCAAGGACCTGCTCAAGCTGCAGCGCGCGCCCGAGCTCAACGTGCGCACCCTGTTGCGTCCGGTGGTGTTCGTGCCCGAGAGCAAGGCGCTCAACGACCTGCTGCGAGAGTTTCGGGGCAACCGCAACCACCTGGCCGTCGTCATCGACGAGTTTGGCCGCGTCGCGGGTCTCATCACGATCGAAGACGTGCTGGAAGAAATCGTCGGCGAGATCGAGGACGAGTTCGATGTTCAGGAGGACGAGGGCGACATCTTTGCCCTGGCCGATGGCACGTGGCGCGTCAGCGGCGACACGCCGATCGAGCGCGTCAACGAGTGGTTCCAAGTGGCGCTCCCCGAGGACGAATTCGACACCATTGGCGGCTATGTCGCGCACGAAATGGGGCGGGTGCCGCGCCGCGGCGAGTCTGTCGAGCTCGCGGGGTTGGTGTTTCAGGTGCAGCATGCCCGGGCGGGCGCGGTGCGTTGGTTCAAGGTGACGCGCCCCACCCCCGAGGCGCCATGACGGCCGACCTGCGCGCGGGAAGGGCGCGGGAGAAAGGGGCCGCATGGGCGGTCTGGCTGCTACTGCTGCTGGCCGGGGCGTGGCATGCAGCCGCGCTGGCGTGGCCGTTTGCGGTCGCGCTCGAGCCCTGGCTGCGCCCGGGCGAGCCGGTGGCCGGTCTGCACGGCCTCAGCCTGGCCGTGTTGGTGGCGGCGCTGGTGCGTGCGCCATCGGCCGGGGCCGCTGCTGCGCGTGCTGGCGTGTACGCCACGGCATGGCTGGTGGCGACGTTTTGGTGGCTGTTCATTTCCCTGCACACGGTCGGCGGGGTGGCCGCGCCCTTGTCCGCCTTCGCGGTGGGGGCGTTAGCGGCCTTTCTGGCGCTGTACTATGCGCTCGCCGCCGCTCTGTGGTGGCACTGGCTGCGCCGCCTGGGTCGCGGGGCAGCGGTGTGGGTCTTCGCAGCCTGCTGGACGTTGGCCGAGGTGGCTCGCGGTGTGTTGTGGACCGGGTTTCCGTGGGGTGTGGGCGGGTACGCCCAGATCGACGCCCTGGGTTGGCTGGCGCCCTGGGTCGGGGTGTACGGGGTGGGGGCGGTGGCGGCGCTGCTGGCGGCGGCGGTCGTGCTGGCGCCCGGGGTGTGGCGCTGGGCGGCGCTGGGCGTGGCGCTGGGGCTGTGGCTGGTGCCGGCTGCGGGGCCGTGGCTGGCGGCGCGCTTGCCCGAGCACACGCAGTCGGCCGGCACACTGCCGGTGCGCCTGCTGCAGGGCGCGATCGCGCAGGACGTGAAGTTCGACGCCGAGGCCGGCATCCCGCTGGCGCTGCGCTGGTACGGGCAGCAGATCGTGCAGGCCAGTGCCGACCCGGCGCTGGCGGGCGGCCTGGTGGTGGCGCCGGAGACGGCCATTCCGCTGTTGCCGCAGGACATCGACCCCGATTACTGGCGCGCCCTGGGGGCGGCGGTGCGCACCGGCCACGCCGCCGTGTTGTTGGGCGTGCCGCTGGGTGGCTTTGCCGACGGCTACGCGAACTCGGTGGTGGGCTGGGTGCCGGGTGGTCCGGCACCCGAGCCGGGTGTCGATCCGTTCACCCACCACAGCCGCTACCGCTACGATAAACACCACTTGGTGCCCTTTGGCGAATTCGTGCCGCCTGGGTTTCGCTGGTTTACCGAGCTGATGTTCAACCCGGGCGGGTACTTCGAGCGCGGCCCGTTGGTACAGCCGCCGTTCGTGTGGGCGGGGCAGCGCATCGCGCCCAATATCTGCTACGAAGACCTGTTCGGTGAAGAGCTGGCGGCGGGTTTTCGCGACCCGGTGCAGGCCCCCACGGTGCTGGTCAATGTCAGCAACATCGCGTGGTTTGGGGATACGGTGGCGATCGACCAGCACCGCCACATCTCGCGCATGCGCGCGCTGGAGCTGGGGCGGCCCATGGTGCGCGCCACCAACACCGGCTCGACCGCGGTGATCGACCACCGCGGCCGGGTGCAGGCGGAGCTGCCGCGCTGGCAGCGCGGGGTGCTCGACGCGACCGTGGAGGGACGCCGTGGCCTGACCCCGTACGCCGCGTGGGCCAGCCGCTGGGGCCACGCGCCGCTGGTGGCGGGGTGCCTGCTGGTGCTGGTGTGGGCGGCGTGGGCCGCGAGCCCGCGCCGCCGCAGCCGCGCGCCGTAGAATGTGGCGCTTATGCTGACCTTCCAACAGATCATTCTCAAGCTCCAGTCGTACTGGGACGCGCAGGGCTGCGCCCTGTTGCAGCCCTACGACATGGAGGTGGGCGCTGGCACCAGCCATACCGCGACCTTTTTGCGCGCGCTGGGCCCCGAGCCGTGGAAAGCCGCCTACGTGCAGCCTAGCCGCCGCCCCAAGGACGGCCGCTACGGTGATAACCCCAACCGCTTGCAGCACTACTACCAGTACCAGGTGGTGCTCAAGCCTGCACCCAGCAACATCCTCGATCTTTATCTGGGGAGCTTGCAGGCGCTGGGATTCGACCTGAAGAAGAACGACATCCGCTTCGTCGAGGACGACTGGGAAAACCCCACGCTGGGCGCCTGGGGCCTGGGCTGGGAGGTCTGGCTCAACGGCATGGAGGTCACGCAGTTCACCTACTTCCAGCAGGTGGGGGGGATCGACTGCCGTCCCATCACCGGCGAAATCACCTACGGGCTGGAGCGCTTGGCCATGTATCTGCAGGGCGTGGAAAACGTCTACGACCTGACCTATGCGCCAGGGCTGACCTATGGCGACGTGTTCCACCAAAACGAGGTGGAACAGTCGGCCTACAACTTCGAACACGCCGACACCGACTTTTTGTTCACCGCCTTTGCCGCCCATGAGCGGCAGGCCCAATACCTGATGCAGCAGCAACTCGCCCTGCCGGCCTACGAGCAAGTGCTCAAGGCGGCCCACACCTTCAACCTGCTGGACGCGCGCGGTGCCATCAGCGTGACCGAGCGCGCCGGCTACATTGGCCGCATTCGCCACCTGGCGCGCAGCGTGGCGCAGAGCTACCTGGACAGCCGGGCGCGGCTGGGCTTTCCGATGGCGCCGCGCCCGTGGGCCGAGGAAGTGTTGGCGCGCTGGCGCGCCCCGCAGGAGGCCGCCGCATGAGTGCCGCCGTCGCTGCCCTGCTGGTGGAATTGTTCGTCGAGGAGCTGCCGCCCAAGGCGCTGCGCGCGCTGGGGGACGCCTTCGCGCACGGCGTGGCCGAGGGGCTGCGTCGCGAGGGGCTGCTGGAAGACGGCGCCACTGTCACCCCCTATGCCACGCCGCGGCGGCTGGCGGTGCACATCGATGCGGTGCGCGCACAGGCGCCCGATCGCGCCGTGCAGCTCAAGCTCATGCCCGTCTCCGTGGGGCTGGACGCCAATGGACAGCCGACGGCCGCGCTGCGCAAAAAATTGGCCGCCCTCGGCGCGGAGGCCAGCGACGACGCGGCGCTGCTGGCGCGCCTGCGCCGAGCCCAAGACGGCAAGGCCGAGGTGCTCTACTGGGACAGCGTGGTCACCGGCGCCACCCTGGCGGCGGGCTTGCAGGCGGCGCTGGAGGACGCCCTGCGCCGCTTGCCCATTCCCAAGGTCATGACCTACCAGTTGGCCGACGGCTGGCAAAGCGTGCACTTCGTGCGTCCGGCCCATGCGCTGGTGGCGCTGCACGGCGACGCGGTGGTGCCCGTGCAAGTGCTGGGCTTGCAGGCGGGGCGCCAGACCCACGGCCACCGCTTCGAGGCGCGTATCGACCCCATCGACATTCCGCACGCCGACGCCTATGCCGACATGTTACGGCGCGATGGCGCCGTGGTGGCCAGCTTTGGCGAGCGCCGCGCCGAGATCGAGCGCCAATTGCAGGCGGCGGCCGCGCGCGTTGGCGGCGGCTGCCAGCCGGTGGCCGACGACGCGCTGCTCGACGAGGTGACCGCGCTGGTCGAGCGGCCCAACGTGGTGCTGTGCCAGTTCGACGAGGCCTTCCTGGAGGTACCGCCCGAGTGCCTGATTCTGACGATGAAGGCCAACCAAAAGTATTTTCCACTGCTCGACGCGCAGGGACGGCTGACGCACCGCTTCCTGGTGGTGAGCAACATCACGCCCGACGATGCAAGCGCCGTCATCACCGGTAACGAGCGCGTGGTGCGCCCGCGGCTGGCGGATGCGAAGTTTTTCTTTGACCAGGACCGCAAACGCCCGCTGGCGGCGCGGGTGCCGGGCCTGGCCAAGGTGGTGTACCACCAACAGCTGGGCACCCAGGGCGAGCGCGTGCAGCGCCTACAGGTGCTGGCGCAAGCGATCGCCGCGCAGTGGGGCGACGACGCCCTCGCGCAGCGCGCCGGCCAAGCCGCGCAGCTGGCCAAGGCCGACTTGCTGACCGACATGGTGGGTGAATTCCCCGAGCTGCAAGGCATCATGGGGCGCTACTACGCCTTGCACGATGGCCTGGACTCCGCCGTGGCCGAGGCCATCGAAGACCACTACAAACCCCGCTTCGCGGGCGACGAGCTGCCGCGCAACCCCGTCGGGCTGTGCGTGGCGCTGGCCGACAAGCTCGAGACGCTGGTGGGGCTGTTCGGCATCGGAGCCTTGCCCAGTGGCGACAAAGACCCCTATGCCTTGCGCCGCCACGCGCTGGGGGTGGTGCGCATGCTCATCGAGCGCGAACTGCCGCTGGCGCTGCCCGCGTTGATCGATCTGGCGGTTCCCATCTTTGGTGATCGTATCCGCGATCCGCGGGCGGCGCTGCTCGACTTTATCTATGACCGCCTGGCCGTCAACCTGCGGGAGCAGGGCTACTCGGCGCAGGAGGTGGACGCGGTGCTGGCGCTGCGGCCGCCGTTGCTGCACGAAGTACCCCGGCGCCTGGCGGCGGTGCGCGCCTTTGCTGCCTTGCCCGAGGCGGCGGCGCTGGCTGCAGCCAACAAGCGCGTGACCAATATCCTGCGCAAGGTGCAGGGGCCGGTGCCCCCGGTGGTCGACCCCGCCCGCCTGCAAGAGCCCGCCGAGCAGGCGCTGCATCAGGCACTGCTCGCGGTGCAGCCGCTGGCCGACGCGGCCTACGAGGCGGGGGACTACACCGCCAGCCTGCAGCGGCTGGCGGCGCTCAAGGCGCCGGTGGACGCGTTTTTCGAGAG
Source organism: Tepidimonas sp. HKU77 (assembly GCF_049728535.1). Taxonomy (NCBI): domain Bacteria; kingdom Pseudomonadati; phylum Pseudomonadota; class Betaproteobacteria; order Burkholderiales; genus Tepidimonas; species Tepidimonas sp. HKU77. Next base: position 1,654,821 of record NZ_CP187300.1, read on the forward strand.
CGTGATGGTCAACGCCGACGACCCCGACCTGCGCGCCAACCGCCTGGGGTTGCTCGCGCGGCTGCACCAGGCCATGAATCGCGTGGCCGACCTGTCGCGACTCGCTGCTTGATCGCGCCGTCTCCCCATGCCTGCCCGCGACCTCAAACTCGTCGTCATCGACCGCGATGGCACCCTGAACCGAGACCCCGAGGACTACCTTCACGGCCCCGACGACTGGGAGCCGCTGCCCGGGGCGCTGGAGGCCGTGGCGCGCCTGAACGAAGCGGGCTGGCGGGTGGTCATCGCGTCCAACCAGTCGGGTCTGGGGCGGGGACTGTTCGACGTGGCCACGCTCAACGCGGTGCACGCGCGCATGCACAAGGCGCTGGCGCAGGCGGGCGCGCGCGTGGACGCGGTGTTTTTCTGCCCCCACGCTCCCGAGGAGGCGTGCGAGTGTCGCAAACCGTTGCCGGGTCTGTTTTTGCAAATCGCGCAACGCTATGGGGTGCCGCCGACGCAGTTGGTCGCGGTTGGTGATTCGGTGCGTGATGCCTGTGCCGGTGTGGCGGCGGGATGCGACACGCACCTCGTGCTCACCGGTCAGTCGGCTGCGCACCGCGATGGTACGCGCCCGCCCGGGTTGCCCGAGGGGGTCACCGTCCACGACGATTTACTGGCGTTTGCCGATGCGTTGATCGCGCGCGAGACTTCGGTGCGTCCGTCTGGAGGCCGTGCATGAACGCATTGCGCTCGTGGCTGCACCTGTTGTTCATGGGGGTGACGGTGGTGCCGTGGGCGACGGCCGCGGTGCTCATGGCGCCGCTGGTGTCGTCGGATCGGCTGTATTGGTTTTGCATCCGCTGGGTGCGCCTGCAGATCTGGGCGGCGCGCTGGATGTTGGGCATCCGCAACGAAGTCATCGGCTGGGAGAACCTGCCCGTCGGCCAGCATGCGCCGGCCATCCTGTTGCCCAAGCATCAATCCACCTGGGAGACGTTTTGCCTGCCGGCGATGATGCCCCATCCGCTGGCGTTCGTCTTCAAACGCGAGTTGCTCTACATCCCTTTCTTTGGCTGGGCGCTGGGTCGGCTGGACATGATCCACATCGACCGCGCCAAGCGTGCCCAGGCGTTTCAGCGCGTGGTGGAGCAAGGGCGGCGCCTGCTGGCGCGCGGTATCTGGGTCATCATGTTTCCCGAAGGCACGCGCGTGGCGCGCGGGGCGCGCGGGCAGTACAAGACGGGGGGCGCGCGGCTGGCGGTGCAGACCGGTGTGCCGGTCATCCCGATCGCGGTGACGTCGGGCCGTTGCTGGCCGGCGCGCGCCATCGTCAAGCGCCCGGGTACGGTGGTGTTTTCGATCGGCCGGCCGATGGCGAGCGTCGGGCGCGATCCGGACGACCTCATGCGCGAGGTGGAGGCGTGGATCGAGGCCGAGATGCGTCGGCTCGACCCCGACGCCTATCGTGAGGAGCCGCGTGCCACCGCCGCCGCTTGAGCCGATGGCAGTGCCGGTACCGAAGGCGGCGGACAGTCCCACCGCCGAGGGCACGCACTGGCGGCATCCGCAGGCCAACCGAATGATCGAGTTGCAGGGCGTGACGGTCGCGTACGAATGTCGGCGCAGCGCGCGGCGCACCATTGGGCTGTACGTCGGCCCCCAGGGCTTGAGCGTGCGCGCCCCGCGCTGGGCCGATTGGTCGCAGGTGGAGGGTTTTCTGCGCCACAAGGCGGACTGGGTGTTGGCCCAGCTACACCGGCAAGCGGCTGCTCCGCGGCCCGTGTGGCCCGAGCCGTCACCGGCGCTGCGCGAGCAGGCTCGGCGACTGTTTCAGCAACGCGTGGCGCTTTTCGCGCCGCGGCTCGGCGTGCAACCCACCACCTTGCGCGTGTCGTCGGCGCGCACACGCTGGGGCAGCGCCAGTACGCGCGGCACCGTGTCGCTCAACTGGCGGTTGGTGTGTCTGCCGCTGGGGCTGGTGGATTATGTCGTCGTGCACGAGCTGGCGCACCTGCGCGAAATGCACCACGGCCCCGCGTTTTGGGCCTTGGTCGCGGGCGTACTGCCAGACTACGCCGAGCGGCGCGCCGCGCTGCGGCGCTATGCGTTGGGCTGAATGCGCCGCGCGCTCGCGCGCCGCACTGCCGGGTCACAGCCGGGCCGCCATGACCCCCAGCGCCACCGTCAGCGCCAGCGCGTGTACCAAAGCGGCACCGATGGTCAGCCCAATCGCGGGGCGCAGCGCGGGTACCGGTTGACCGGTGGCGACGTGTCGCCACAGCAGCCCTGCGGCCGCCAGCGACAGCGGCAGAGACAGCAGTCCCCACCACGCCGCGGTAGGGGCGATCGACGCCAGGACTGCCGCCGCCAACCCCCCGTGGGCCAGCAGCGCCAGCCCGGTGTAGGCTGCAGCCACGCCCGTGGGTCCCAGGCGCACCGCCAGCGTGCGTTTGCCCGCCTGCGCATCCCACGGCGCGTCGGGCAGCCCGTTGATGAGCAGGATGTTCGCCACCAGCACCGCAAACGGCACCGCCGTCACCATGGGCACGATCAGCCATGCGCCGCGCTGGCTATAGTACGCGCCCAGCACGATCAGCCACCACGCCAGTGCGACCGTGACTTCGCCCAGGCCGCGGGCCATCAAGCGCAGCGGCGGGGCGGAATACGCCCACGCCAGTACCAGCCCGGCGATGCCGATGGCGATCAGCCCGCCCCCGGCGGCGAGTGCCAGCCACAGCCCACCCAGCACCACCAGGCCCGACAGGCCCAAGGCCAAGCGCCGGGCCGCCGCCGGGGTGGCCGTGCCGGTCTGGATGGCGCGCGAGCCGCCCGTGAAGGGCGACAACGGCGCGGGGTTGATCGCGTCCGCCCCGCTGAGCGCGTCGTGATAGTCGTTCCAAGCGTTGGCTGCGGCGTGGGCCAGCACCGCCAGGGTGATCGTGAGCCCGGCGCGCCACGGGTCGAATCCGCAGCCGCAGGCGGCGGCCATGGCCAGCCCCAATGCCACGGCCGCTACCGTTACCCACAGAAAGCCGGGGCGGCTCAACCGCCATGCGGCGTGCCACGTCAAAGGGGGGTCGGCTGCGGCCAAGGACATGCCCTCGACTATAGCGTCCGTCGGTCGGGGTATCGCGGGCGTGTTGGTCGGGTCTAGGCGGGGGGGGGGTGGCGCGGAAGCGGCAGTGGCAGTAAGATCGGGGTTGTCATTGACGTTTACGTCAACGTCAATCGACGCCCAGCGTCACCCCGATCCCCTGCCATGGCCAGCCACACCACCTACACCATCAGTGACTTGGCGCGCGAGTTCGACCTGACCACACGCGCCATCCGCTTCTACGAGGACATGGGGCTGCTGCAGCCCAAGCGCACCGGGCCGGGTGGGCGTAGCCGGGTGTACTCGGCGCGCGACCGCACGCGGCTCAAGCTCGTGCTGCGCGCCAAACGCCTGGGGCTGAGCCTGTCCGAGGCCAAAGAGCTGATCGACATGTATGACAGCCCGCGCGACACCGGACCACAGCTGCGAAAGTTTTTGCAGGTGCTCGCGGCGCACCGGCGCCAGATCGAGGACCAAATGGCCGATCTGCAGGCCACGCTGGATGAGATCAAGGTGCATGAGAAAGAAGCCCGCGCGCTGCTGGCCCGCTTGGATGACGGGTTGGCGGCGCCGGAAAAGGCGGCATAATTGACGTTTACGTAAACGTCAATCAGCACAGGAGACGAACCATGACCGACTTGCCCGGCCTCGACTTTCAGCTCGGCGAAGACATCGACGCGCTGCGCGACGCGGTGCGCGCCTTCGCCCAGGCCGAGATCGCCCCGCGCGCGGCCGAGATCGACCGCACCGACCAGTTTCCGATGGACCTGTGGCGCAAAATGGGCGAGCTGGGCGTGCTCGGCATCACGGTCGAGGAGGAGTACGGCGGCGCGGCCATGGGCTACCTCGCGCACATGATCGCGATGGAGGAGATCAGCCGCGCCAGCGCGTCAGTCGGGCTGTCGTACGGGGCGCACTCCAACCTGTGCGTCAACCAGATCCGCCGCAACGGCACCGAGGCGCAAAAGCGCCGCTACCTGCCCCAGCTGATCAGTGGCGAGCACGTGGGCGCGCTGGCCATGAGCGAGCCGGGCGCCGGCTCCGACGTGGTGAGCATGAAACTGCGCGCCGAGGACAAGGGTGGCTACTACGTGCTCAACGGCAGCAAAATGTGGATCACCAACGGGCCGGACGCCGACACCCTGGTCGTGTACGCCAAGACCGAGCCCGAGGCGGGCGCACGTGGCATCACCGCCTTCATCGTCGAAAAAGGCATGAAGGGCTTTTCGGTGGCGCAAAAGCTCGACAAGCTGGGCATGCGCGGCAGCCACACGGGCGAGCTGGTGTTCGACAACGTCGAGGTGCCGGCCGAGAATGTCCTGGGAGCGGTCAACGGCGGCGTCCAGGTGCTGATGAGCGGGCTGGACTACGAACGCGCCGTGCTGGCCGCCGGCCCCGTGGGCATCATGCAGGCCGTGATGGACAACGTGGTGCCCTACATCCACGACCGCAAGCAGTTCGGCCAGCCCATCGGTGAGTTCCAGCTCATCCAGGGCAAGGTAGCCGACATGTACACCACCCTGCAGGCGGCGCGCGCTTTTTTGTACACCGTGGGCAAGAACCTGGACCGCTTGGGCAGCGACCACGTGCGCCAGGTGCGCAAGGACTGCGCGAGCGTCATCCTGTGGTGCGCGGAAAAAGCCACCTGGATGGCGGGCGAGGGCATCCAGATCTTTGGCGGCAACGGCTACATCAACGACTACCCGATGGGTCGGCTGTGGCGCGACGCGAAGCTGTATGAAATCGGCGCTGGCACCAGCGAGATCCGCCGCATGCTCATCGGGCGCGAGCTGTTTGCGCAGACGATGTGACGCCCCGGATCTGTCATGATTCGGGGTGACACTGCCTCCGCCGGATCCCCCGCCATGCTGCCGCAACGCCTCGACTCGTCCCTGGCCTACGACATCGCCAAAGCGATGATCGATGGCTTCAACCGCCACTACCGGCTGTTCCGGGCCGAGTCGGCGCGTGCCAAGCACCGGTTCGAGACGGCCGACTGGGTGGGGCAGCAGCGCGCGCAGCGCGAGCGCATCGAGTTCTACGACATGCGCGTCAAGGAGTGCGTGACGCGCCTGGAGCGCGAATTCCATGCCTCGCAGCAGCCGATGGAGGTGTGGCAGCAGGTCAAGCTGCTCTACATCGGCATGCTGGTCGATCATCGTCAGCCGGAACTCGCGGAGACGTTCTTCAACTCCGTCACGACCAAGATCCTGCACCGCAGCTACTTCCAGAACGACTTCATCTTCGTGCGTCCCGCCATCAGCACGGAGTACATCGAGCCGGAAGACCCTCACAGCCACACCACCTACCGCTGCTACTACCCCCAGCGGCTGGAAGATCTCCAGCCCACACTGCAGCGCATGGTGGAAGACTTCGGCCTGCGCGTGCCGTTCGAGGATCTGGCGCGCGACATCGGCTACGTGCACGAGGCCATGCTGCCGCTGTTCGACCACCGCCGGCTGCGTGCCAATTTTCAGATCCAGGTGCTCGACAGCCTGTTCTACCGCAACAAGGGCGCGTACGCGGTGGGCAAGCTCATCAACGGCTTTCAAGAGCTGCCGTTCGCCCTGCCCATCCTGCACAACGAGCGCGGTCAACTCGTCATCGACGCGTTGCTGCACGGCGAAGACGATTTGCTGATGGTGTTCAGCTTCGCGCGGGCCTACTTCATGGTCGACATGGAAGTGCCCAGCGCCTACGTGCAGTTTTTGCGCAGCATGATGCCGCGCAAACCACGGGCGGAGTTCTACAACGCGCTCGGCTTGGCCAAGCAGGGCAAGACGCTTTTCTACCGCGACTTTCTCTACCACCTGCGGCACAGCACCGACCAGTTTCGCATCGCGCCCGGAATTAAGGGCATGGTGATGCTGGTGTTCGACCTGCCGAGCTTTCCGTTCGTGTTCAAGGTCATCAAGGACTACTTTCCGCCGCAGAAGGACACCACGCGTGAGCAGATCCGCGCCAAATACCAGCTCGTCAAACAGCACGACCGCGTGGGCCGCATGGCCGATACGTTGGAGTTTTCCGAGGTGGGGTTTCCGCGCGCACGCTTCAGCGACGAGCTGATCGCCGAGATCCAGAAATTCGCGCCCAGCCAGATCGAGATCGGTGACCGCAACGGGGATGGCAACATCGAAGTCGTGCTCAAGCACGTCTATATCGAGCGGCGCATGATCCCGCTCAACATCTACCTGCAGGAATGCTTCGACACCCTGCAGAAAGACCCGGGCAACACGGCGGTGCGCCAGCAGCTCGAGCACGCGGTCATCGAGTACGGCAACGCGATCAAAGACCTGGTGGCGGCCAACATCTTTCCTGGCGACATGCTGTGGAAGAATTTTGGTATCACGCGCCATGGCAAGGTCGTCTTCTACGACTACGACGAGATCGAATACCTCACCGACTGCAACTTCCGCCGTGTGCCGCCCCCGCGCGACGAAGACGACGAGATGAGCGGCGAGGTGTGGTACAGCGTCGGTCCGCGCGACGTCTTTCCCGAGACGTTTGGGCCGTTTCTGCTCGGCAACCCGATGGTGCGCGAGATTTTCATGCGCCACCACGCGGACTTGCTCGACCCCGCCTACTGGCAGGCGCACAAGGAGCGCATCCTCGCCGGCCACGTGCACGACGTCTTCCCCTACGAGCGCGAGCGCCGTTTCAGCGCGCAGCGCCGCGTGCCTCTGTCGCCCACGGCCGAGGCGGCTGCCTAGGACGTGGTTTCTCGTTCCCCACTGTCAGGAGTCTCAGCATGAGCCAAGCCGATCCGATCGTCATCGTCGGTGCCGCGCGCACCCCCATGGGCAGCTTCCAGGGTGATTTTTCAGCGCTCGCCGCGCACGACTTGGGGGCTGCCGCCATCCGTGCTGCCGTCGAGCGCGCGGGTATCGCCCCGGACGCCGTGGACGAGGTGCTGATGGGCAACTGCCTGATGGCTGGGCAGGGCCAAGCGCCTGCACGCCAAGCCGCGCTCAAGGCCGGACTGCCCAAGAGCGCGGGGGCCGTCACACTGTCCAAGATGTGCGGCTCGGGCATGCGCGCCGCCATGTTCGCGCACGACATGCTGGCCGCGGGTACCGCGGACGTGATGGTGGCGGGCGGCATGGAGAGCATGACCAACGCGCCGTACCTGCTGCTCAAGGGCCGTGGCGGCTACCGCATGGGACACGACCGTGTGTTCGACCACATGATGCTCGACGGCCTGGAGGACGCGTACGAGCCCGGGCGCAGCATGGGCACCTTCGGCGAGGAGTGCGCGGCCAAGTACCAGTTCACGCGTGAGCAGCAGGACGCCTTTGCCACCGAGAGCGTGCGCCGCGCCCAGCGTGCCGTGGCCGACGGCAGCTTCGCCGCCGAAATCACGCCGGTGACGGTCAAGGACCGCACGGGCGAGCGCGTGGTTGCCAGCGACGAGGGGCCAGGCAAGATCAAGCTCGACAAAATTCCCCAGCTCAAGCCAGCGTTCAAGAAGGACGGCACCATCACCGCGGCGTCGAGCTCGTCCATCAACGATGGGGCGGCAGCGCTGGTGCTGATGCGCGCCTCGACCGCGGCCCAGCGTGGCTGTCAGCCGCTGGCGCGCATCGTGGGCCACGCCATGCACGCGCAAGAGCCCAACTGGTTCACCACCGCCCCCGTGGGGGCCACGCGTAAGCTGCTGGCCAAGATCGGCTGGCAGGTCTCCGACGTGCGGCTGTGGGAGGTCAACGAGGCCTTTGCCGTGGTGCCGATGGCGCTCATGACCGAGCTGGGCATCTCGCACGACATCGTCAACGTCAATGGCGGTGCGTGCGCGTTGGGCCACCCGATCGGCGCCAGCGGTGCGCGCATCATGGTCACGCTGATGCACGCCCTGCGGGCGCGCGGCCTGAAGCGCGGCGTGGCCACGCTGTGCATCGGCGGGGGCGAGGCCACCGCGATCGCGATCGAAATGCTGTGACCGCTGCCGGGGCCGTGTGACGGCCCCTGGGCTGACACGCACCCACTGCCGGAGCCCCCATGCTGTTGACCGAAGACCAACGCCTGATCCGCGACGCGGTGCGCGCCTACGCACGCGAGCAACTCTGGCCCCACGCGGCGCGCTGGGACCGCGAGCACACGTTCCCGCGCGAAGCGCACCGGGGCCTTGCTGAGCTGGGCTGCTACGGCGTATGCGTGCCCACGGACTACGGCGGCGCGGGGCTGGACTACGTGAGCCTGGCGCTGGTGTTGGAGGAAATCGCCGCCGGCGACGGCGGCACCAGCACCGCCATCAGCGTCAACAACTGCCCGGTGTGCGCCATTTTGCTGCGCTACGGCAGCGAGGCGCAAAAGCAGCGCTGGCTGGTGCCCCTGGCGCAGGGGCAGATGCTGGGCGCGTTTTGCTTGACCGAGCCGCATGTCGGCTCGGACGCTGCGGCCTTGCGCACCACGGCACGGCGCGAGGGCGACACGTACGTGCTCGACGGGGTCAAGCAGTTCATCACCAGCGGCAAGAACGGGCAAGTGGCCATCGTCATCGCCGTCACCGACAAAGCGGCGGGCAAACGCGGGATGAGCGCCTTTTTGGTGCCCATCGACACGCCGGGCTACGTCGTGGCTCGTCTCGAAGACAAGGTCGGCCAGCACTCCAGCGACACGGCGCAGATCCGCTTGGACCAGTGCCGCATCCCCGCCGAGTACCGTATTGGCGACGAGGGCGAAGGCTACAAAATCGCACTGTCGGCGCTCGAGGGCGGGCGCATCGGTATCGCGGCGCAAAGCATCGGCATGGCGCGCAGCGCGCTTGAGGTGGCGATTGCCTACGCCAAGGAACGCGAGAGCTTCGGCCAGCCGATCTTCAACCACCAGGCCGTGGGCTTTCGCCTCGCCGAAGCAGCAGCGAGGCTGGAGGCGGCGCGCCAACTGACGTGGCACGCGGCAGCCATGCGGGATGCAGGTCAGCCCTGCCTCAAAGAAGCCGCGATGGCCAAGCTGATCGCGAGCGAAACCGCCGAGTGGGTGTGCTCCGCTGCCATCCAGACGCTGGGCGGCTATGGCTACGTGAGCGACTTCCCGGTCGAGCGCATCTGGCGCGACGTGCGTGTCTGCCAGATCTACGAGGGCACGAGCGACGTGCAGAAAATCCTGATCCAACGCGCGCTGGCGGCCGAGGGCTGACGGGCGCGCCTCGGGCGGGGTTGGCGCGCCGGTGCGGCAGCCGAAGATCGCTCCATCGTTCGTCGTATCATGATGCGGTGAACATCATCATCTTCGGGGCGGGCCGGGTGGGCGAGAGCGTCGCCGAAAGCCTGGTGTCCGAGCAAAACGACATCACCGTCATCGACCAGGACCCAGCGCGCGTGCGTGCGTTGGAGGAGCGACTCGACCTGCGGGGCGTGGTCGGCAACGGTATCCAGCCGTCGGTGTTGGCCGAAGCGGGCGCCAAAGACGCCGACATGCTCATCGCTTGCGCGGCGCAGGACGAATCGAACCTGGTCGTGTGCAAGATCGCGCACGACGTCTTCCAAGTGCCCACGACGATCGCGCGCTTGCGCTCGCCCGAGTTCGAAGAAGGCAGCGACTTGTTGGGCAAAAGCGGCTTTGCGGTGGACCACGTCATCTGCCCCGAAGAGTCGGTGATGCGCTATATCCACCAGCTCATCGACTACCCCGAGGCGTTGCAGGTGCTGGAGTTTGCCGATGGCCGCGCGAGCCTGATCGCGGTGCGGGCCACGGCGGGCAGTGCTTTGGTCGGGCACACCATCGGCGAGTTTCGGGCCTTGTTCCCGCATGCCGAAATGCGCGTGGTCGCGCTGTACCGGCTCGACGCCGAGATGGACCCGGAGCCGCATACCCGCATCCTGCCGGGCGACGAAGTGTTCATCCTGGCGGCGGGTGACAAAATCCGGCTCGTGCTGCAGGCGCTGCACGCGCGCGACAAGCCGGTGCAGCGGCTCATGATCGCTGGCGGCGGCAAGGTCGGGCTGCGGCTGGCCCGCTCCCTGGTCGGGCAGTGCGAGGTCAAGATCATCGAGAGCAACCCCCGGCGCTGCGAGTACCTGGCCAGCCAACTGCCCTCCAGCACGCTGGTGTTGCAGGGCGACAGCGTGGACGAAGCGCTGCTGGAAGAGGAAAACGTCGCCGACATGGACCTCTTCCTCGCGCTGACCAACGACGACGAGGACAACATCATGTCGGCCATGCTGGCCAAGCGGCTGGGCGCGCGCCGGGTGATGGCCCTGATCAACCGCCGCGCGTATGCCGAGATGATGCAGGGCAGCGCCATCGACATCGCGGTGTCGCCCGCGCAGACGGTGATCGGCGAGCTGCTGGCGCATGTGCGCCGCGGCGACGTGGTGGCGGTGCACAGCCTGCGCCGCGGCGCCGCCGAGGCGCTGGAGGGCGTGGCACGCGGCGACGTCAAGACGTCCCGGCTGGTCGGCCGGCGGGTGGAGGAAATCCGCCTGCCCAAGGGCGCGCGCATCGGCGCCATCGTGCGCGGCGAGGGGCGCGATGCCGAGGTGCTGATGCCGCACCACGACACGCTGATCCGCACCGACGACCACATCGTCATCTTCATCCCCCACAAGCGCCTGGTGCGCGAGGTGGAAAAGCTGTTCCAGGTCGGGGCGACCTTCTTCGGCTGACGCCCGCGGCCCGCACCGCTCATCCGCACGCATGCAATCCCTCAGCCCCGCGCTCTACGTCTTTTCGCATGTGCTGATGGCCTTTGCCGTGGCTTTCGGGGTGCCGATGGCGTGGGCCTGGTTCCACGACGATCTGACGCACGAGCTGCAGTGGGCCGCGTGCGCGGGGCTGACCTTGGCCAGCGGCGCGGTGCTGTGGCTGATCACGCGCTCGCGCCGGCGCGAGCTGATGCCGCGCGACGGCTTTTTGCTGGTCAATCTGGTGTGGCTGGTGCTGCCGGCGTACTCCGCCGTGCCGCTGATGCTGATGGTGCCCGGCATCACTTGGCACCACGCCTATTTCGAGGCCATGAGCGCGCTGACCGCCACCGGCGCCACGGCGCTGTCCGGGCTGGAGCGCTTGCCAGTGTCGATCAACATCTGGCGTTGCTTTTTGCAGTACGTGGGCGGACTGGGCGTGATGCTGCTGGTGGTGGCGGTGCTGCCCATGCTGGGCCTGGGGGGCATGCAGCTCTACAAGGCCGAGACGCCCGGCCCCATGAAGGATGCCCGTCTGACCCCCCGCATCGCCGAGACCGCGCGCGGACTGTGGGGGGTGTACTTCGGTTTTTCGGTGCTGTGCCTGCTGGCCTACCGCTGGGCCGGCATGGGCTGGGCCGATGCCTTCATGCACATGTGCTCGACCATGGGCTTGGCGGGGTTTTCGTCCTACGACGCCAGCATCGGCCACTTCCAGTCCGCCGCGGTGGAGTGGGTGGCCGTGGTGTTCATGGCGCTGGCGGGCATCAGCTTTCTGCGTTACTTCATGGTCCTGCGCGGGATGACGCTGCGCCCGCTGTGGAACGACCACGAAATCCGCACCTACGCCATCGTGCTGGCAGCCTCCATCGCGCTGGTGACGCTGATGCTGCTGGCCGAAGGGGTGTACGCCGACGGGCCGACGGCCGTGCGGCAGGCGGCCTTCCATGTGCTGTCGCTGGCCACGACCACCGGCTACGCCACGACGGACTATATGCAGTGGCCGGTGTTCATCCCCGTGTTCCTGTTGTTTTTGGGGGCCTTCGTGTCGTGCGCCGGGTCCACCGGCGGCGGGATCAAGATGGTGCGCATGGTGCTGCTGGTCAAGCAGGCGCGGCGCGAGCTGGTGCGCATCATCCACCCGCATGTGGTCAATCCGGTCACGCTGGGGGGGCAGGCCGTGCCGGCGCAGGTGATGGCGGCGGTGCTGGGCTTCATGCTCTTCTACGGTGCCGCAACCATGGGGCTGACGTTTTTGCTGCTGCTGTCGGGGCTGGATCTGGTGACGGCCTTCTCGGCCGTGGTGGCGACGGTCAACAACATCGGCCCCGGCCTGGGCGAGGTCGGCCCCGCCGGCAACTACGGCGGGTTGTCGCCGTTTCAGTTGTGGGTGCTGAGCTTTGCGATGCTGCTCGGGCGGCTGGAGCTGCTGAGCGTGCTGGTGCTGTTCACGCGGGCGTTTTGGCGGCGGTGAGGGGATCAGTGCCCGCCCAGCATCCAACCGCCCGCCGCGTACACCCCCACCAGCGCCCACACCGGCACCCGGCCGCTGCGCAGCAGCGCCAGGGCGGCGGCTGCGGCCACGGCCGTCGCGACCCCATGGATGGCGGCGTGGGCCGCGTGGGCGAGGGCGGCGGCCAGCAGCCCGGCCACGCCCGCGTGCACGCCCTCCAGCATGGGCCGCAGCCGCGGAGACTGGCACCAACGGGTCCAGCCGGGCAGGGTGCCGGCGAGCACCAGAAAAGCCGGGGCGTAGATGGCCAGCAGGGCCACGGTGGCGCCGGTCCAGCCGCCCAGGGGTGGCGTCAGGGCGGCGCCCACATAGCTGGCGATGGTCAGCATGGGTCCCGGCATGGCTTGTACCGCGCCATAGCCGGCCAGAAAGGTCTCTGCGCCGATCCAGCCAGGGCCCACCACTTCCGCCTGGATCAGCGGCAGCACCACATGACCCCCGCCGAAGATGAGCGCCCCGATGCGGTAGAACGCATCAGCCACGGGCCACCACCCGCCAGGGGCCCAAGCCGCCAGCATGGGCAGAACGGCCAGGCCCGCGCCGAACAGGCCCAGCCAGACGGCGCCCGCCCGGCGCCCGATGTCCACGGCCAAGGGGCTGGCAGGGGGTGCCCATCCCTGGCGGAAGGCCCACGCGCCAAAGCCGGCGCTGAGGGCGATCAGCACCGGCTGGGCCCAGGCGCTGGGCCACACCCAGGCGGCAACGCCCACGGTCGCGGCCCAGGCCAACCGCCGGCCGCCGGGGGCGTAGCTGCGTGCCATGCCCCAAACGGCATGGGCCACCACGGCGACGGCGGCCAGCATCAGGCCCTGCAGCAGACCCGGGGGCACGCGCGCGCCGGGGGCTGGGCCCGCCAGCCACAGCGCCAGCGCGGCCATTGCGATGGCCGAGGGCAGCGTGAAGCCGATCCACGCCGCCAGCGCCCCGGCGTAGCCCTGCCGCAGCAGCCCCAGCGCCATGCCCACCTGGCTGCTGGCGGGCCCGGGCAGCACCTGACACAGCGCGACCAGATCACCGTAGGCGTGTGCATCCAGCCAGGCGCGGCGCTGCACGAATTCGCGCCGGAAGACCTCCAGGTGCGCCACCGGACCGCCAAAGCTGGTCAGGCCCAGGCGCAGGAACAGCAGGGCGATGGCAAGGCACTCGCGGGCACGGTCGCGCGGGGACATACCGCGATCATGCCCGATCGCCGGCGGCGGTCAGTACTGCTTGTAGGGCAGGAACTTGCCCGACAGCACGACGTGCACGCGGTCGCCCTTGGGATCGGGCTCGCGCGTGATGTCCATGCTGAAGTCGATCGCGCTCATGATGCCGTCGCCGAATTCCTCGTGGATCAGCTCCTTGATCGTCGTGCCGTACACGCTCACGATCTCGTACCAGCGGTAGATCAGCGGGTCGGTCGGCACCTGGGTCGGCAGCGAGCCCTTGTAGGGCACGACCTGCAGCCACTTCTGCTCCTCGGCGGTCAGGCCGAAGATCTTGCCCAGGGCCTTGGCCTGCTCGGGCGTGGCGGTCATCTGGCCCAGGCACAGCGCCGTGGTCCATTCCTTGGACTGGCCAACCTTCTTGGCCACGTCCTCCCACTTCAGGCCCTTGGCGACCTTGGTGGAGATGATCTTTTCGGTGACGTCATTGCGGTTCATGCGAGGCTCCTTGCAGGGTGGGTGGGGTCAGTGCGCCTTGGCGCGCGAGACGAGGAAATCGACGATGTGGTTGCGCAGCTCGTAGTAGCCGGGCAGGTGGTGCAGCCCGGCGCGGGTCCGATCGCGCGGCAGCGGGTTGGCCACCACCTCGGTGATGCCGCCGGGCCGGTAGCCCGCGGGCGTGTCGGCGCCGTTGCTCATGAGCAGGATGCGGTCGGCCAGCAGGATGGCCTCGTCCACGTCGTGGGTGATCATGAACACCGTCTGCTGCGTCTGGCGCACGATGGCCATCAGCTCGTCCTGGATCGTGCCGCGCGTCAGCGCATCGAGCGCGCCGAAGGGCTCATCCAGCAGCAGCATCTTGGGCTGGATGGCAAAGGCCCGGGCGATGCCGACGCGCTGCTTCATGCCGCCCGAGAGCTGGCTGGGCTTCTTGTCGATCGCGTGGCTCAGGCCCACCAGGGCCACGTACTTTTCGACGTGTTCGTTCACCTGAGCGGCTTTCCAGTCTGGCCAGCGCGACTCCACGGCGAAGGCGATGTTCTTACGCACCGTGAGCCAGGGCATCAGCGCGTGGCCCTGGAACACCACGCCACGCTCCAGGCTGGGGCCGACCACCTCGCGCCCGTCCATGAAGACGTGGCCCGCGGTGGCCGTGTCCAGCCCGGCCAGCACGTTCAGGATGGTCGTCTTGCCGCAGCCGGAGTGGCCGATGATGCAGACGAACTCGCCCCGCTCCAGGCCGAACGACACGTCCGCGAACACCGGCCGGGCCGGGTGGTAGGCCTTGCTCAGGCCCTCAATCTGCAGGAAAGGGATCATGACTTACTCCACATAGGTTACCGCCTTCTGCAGCAGACCGAACATCTGGTCGAGCAGCATGCCGACCACGCCGATGGTCAGGATGGCGAAGATCACGTTCGGCAGGCTGAGGTTGTTCCACTCGTTCCAGACGAAGTAACCGATGCCCGTGCCGCCGACCAGCATTTCGGCCGCGACAATCACCAGCCAGGCGATGCCCATGCTGATGCGCATGCCGGTCAGGATGGTGGGCGCCGCCGCCGGCAGGATCACGCGGAAGGCCTTGCGCAGCGGCGACACCTCCAGCGTGGCCGCCACGTTGAGCCAGTCGCGCTTGACCGAGGCGACGCCGAAGGCGGTGTTGATCAGCATCGGCCAGACCGAGCAGATGAAGATCACGAACACGCCACTGACGTTGGAGTCCTTGAGCGTGTAGAGCGCCAGCGGCATCCACGCCAACGGGCTGATGGGCTTGAGCACCTGGATGAAGGGGTCGAGTGCCTTGCGCATCAGCGGCGACATGCCGATGACGAAGCCCAGCGGCAGCGCCACCAGCACCGCCAGCCCGAAGCCCATGGCCACGCGCCCCAGCGAGTGCAGCAGCTGCAGGCCGATGCCCTTGTTGTTGGGCCCACGGTCGAAGAACGGGTCGGACAGGTGCCGCCACGAGGCTTCGGCCACCGCCATCGGACTCGGGAAGCCGCCGCTCTTCTGCGCCTGTGTCTCCGGGTCCTTGCCCATCATGCGCAGGTACTCCAGCTCCTCCGCCGACAGGTTGGCGGTGGCGGCGGCCGGGGTGCCGGCACCGCCCCCCGTGGCCAGCTGCCACATGCCCAGCACAGCGACGAGCAGCAGCAGCGACACCAGCGCCGCGCGCAGGTTCGGGTAGGTCGACCGCATGGCTCAGGTCCTCCGGATCGCGAAGCCGCGCAGGTACTCGTCCGGCTTGGCGGGGTCGAACTCCTTGCCCATGATGGTGTGCTTGCGGTAGCCGGGCCCCTCGGTGACCGGCATGCGCAGCTCCTTCATGTGCTTGCGGGCATCGGTCAGCAGGAAGACGCGCTCGGCGATCTGCCGGTAGTTGACGTCGCCCTTGATGTAGCCCCAGCGCTTCATCTGGGTCAGCATCCACACCGCCATGCTCTGCCACGGCATGGGGTCGAAGTCGGCGCGGTCGGGCACGTTGTGCACCTTGCCCAGACCATCGGCAAAGCGCCCGGTCAGCACTTGCTGAAGCACGATCTCGGGCTGGTTCAGGTACTGGGTGGGCGCGATCACCTTGGCGATGAGTTCGCGGTTCTTGGCCTCGCGCGCCATCGCGGCGGCCGTCAGCACCGCGCGGAACAGCGCCGCGAAGGTGTTGGGGTTCTGTTGGATGAACTCCGAGCTGGTGCCGAAGGCGCAGCAGGGGTGTCCGTTCCAGAGCTCCTTGGTCAACAGGTGGATGAAGCCAACCTCCTCGAACACGGCACGCTGGTTGAACGGATCGGGCCCAAGGAAGCCGTCGATGTTGCCCGCGCGCAGGTTGGCGACCATCTCCGGCGGCGGCACCACGCGGATCTGGATGTCCTTGTCCGGATCGAGACCGGCCTCCGCCACGTAATAGCGCAACAGGAAGTTGTGCATCGAGTACTCGAAGGGCACCGCGAACTTGAAGCCCTTCCAGTCCTTCGGGTCGCGCTTGTCCTTGTGCTTGAGCGCCAGCGTGATGGCCTGCCCGTTGGTGTTCTGGATCGTGGCCACGTTCATGGGCGTGGCATTCGAACCCAGCCCCAGGCTGATGGCCAGCGGCATCGGCGACAGGAAGTGAGTCGCGTCGTATTCCTTGTTGAGCATCTTGTCGCGGATCAGGGCCCAGCCGGCGGTCTTGACGATCTCGACGTTGAGACCATGCTTCTGGTAAAAGCCCAGCGGGTGCGCCATGATCAGCGGCGTGGCGCAGGTGATCGGAATGAAGCCGATCTTGAGATCCTTCTTCTCCAGCGCGCCTTTTTCCTGCGCCATCGCCTGCAGGCTGGCGATCGGCACGACGCTGGCGATGGCGGCCATTGCCGTGCCCTTGCCGACGGCACGCAGGAAGCGGCGCCGCACCGCGTCCTGCGGGAACAGGGCCTTGACCAGCGCGGCCTCGATGAACTGGTTGGCGTACTCGACGAAGTCCGGCGATTCGCTGCGCTGGCGCAGGGTGGCGGCAGCGCGTTCACGCGCTTGGGCTTCCTCCCGCTGATGATCGGCCACGGTGTGATCACGGCCGCAGCTGCACTTGAGCATCAGGGGACGGTCGGCGTCGTAGGGATCGAAATACGGGGTCATGGGGACGCTCCTGTGGACGATGGCCCCTTGACCAAGCAAACGCCATGCCACTCATGGCTGGCAAGGTCACCTCCCTGTCCAAGACAGATTCCCGACCGAGCACCGGTCTGCCTCCATATCGGGGGAATCCCTGATTTGGTTCACGCGCCCCCCGGCGGCAAGCACACCTGCACCATCGCTGTGCCAAGCCCGGCCGCCACCGTCGCGGTGGCGACGCCACCGGCTGCTCACAGCCGCGCCAGCAGCCGGTTCGGGTCGAGGCGCACCCGCACTTCGTGCGGTGCCACGCTGCGGCGTACCTCGTAGGACGGCTCCGACGTGTCGCGCAGCGGCGGCTCGCCGCGCGGCAGCCCGTCGCGGCCGGTCAGCGCAAACACCAGCGGCGCGGTGGTGCGCCGGCCACGTCGCGCCACCACGGCCAGCTCGCCGCTGGCCAGCTCGACGTAGCTGCCCGGCACGTACAGCCCCAGCGTCCTGACCAGGGCCGCGCCCAGCGGCGTGGGCATGCCACTGGCATCGAAGCAGACGTCGCGCGCCGCCCGCGGCGCGGGCAGCCCGGGGCGATGCAGGCGTGGGCTCAGTCGCGCCGCGTAGACATCCACCAGGCGCAGCAGCTGCGCCGGCTCGGCGACCTCGGTCACGCCATGCGGGTAGCCGCCGCCGCCGCTGACCTCGTGATGGTCACGCACCAGGGCCAGCCACAGCGCGTCGCTGACGCCCAGGCGTCGCAGCAGCCCCTCCCCACGCTCGGGGTGGGCCAGCACCGCGTGGCGCTGGTCGGGGTTGAGCGGGGCCTCCTGCCGAGCCAGGTCGTCGTGCAGGCGCGCCATGCCGACGTTCATCGACAACGCCGCGCGGCGCAGGCTTTCCAGCGTCGCGTCGGGCCAGCGCAGTGTGCGTGCGGTCAACTCGGCCACCACGGCGATGTCTTCGGCCTCGGCCAGCACCTGCTTCAGGCCCTCGCGCACGATGCGGTGGTCGTCGCCGATCAGCACGCGCAGCGTCCTCGGGTGGTTCATGCGTCTGCCTCCGTGGACGCCGAGGGGCGCAGCGCCGCCGCGGGTACCTCCAGGGTCAGCGTGCAGCCCTGCCCGGGTGCGCTGTGCAGGAACAGTCGGCCGCCCAGGTGCCGGGCGCGCTCGCGCATGCCCAGGATGCCGTAGGCCTGCGGCGACTCGAACACGCGCGGATCGGCCCCGCGGCCGTCGTCGCGGACCTGCAGGTGCAGGCCGGCGTCGCCGAAGCCGATGCGCACCTGCAGGGTGCGCGCCTGGGCATGGCGCCCCACGTTGCTCAGCATCTCCTGAAAGATGCGGAACACCGCCATCGCCGCCGCCTCGGGCGGATCGGCCTCCGTTGCCACGTCCATGCTCCAGTCCAGGGCCAGCTCCGCCGTGGCGGCAAATTCCTGCGCCTGCCACTCCAGCGCGGCCCACAGGCCCTGGTGGTCCAGGATGCTGGGCCGCAGGTCGTTGATCAGCCGCCCCACGTTGTCCACGGCGGACTCGATCAGCCGGCTCATGTTCTGGCACTTGCAGCGCAGCCGCTCGCGCATGCGCTCGGCCTCGTCGGGCTGGCGCGCTCCCTGTTCCGACAGGCGCTTGTCCATCCAGTTGACGTCCATCTTCAGCGCCACCAGCAGGCTGCCCAGTTCGTCGTGGATCTCGCGCGCGATGCGGGTGCGCTCCTCCTCCCGCACGCGTTCGGAGTGGATGGCCAGCTCCCGCAACTGCTGCAGGGCGGTCTGCAACTCGGCGGTGCGTTCGCGCACGCGCGCCTCCAACTGCGCCTTGGCGTCATGCAGCGCAGCCTCGGCCTGCTTGCGCGCCGTGATGTCGACAAAGGTGATGACGGCCCCCCGGATCAGCGTGCCGTCCTGGATCGGGTAGCTGGTGTATTCCACCGGGAAGGCGCTGCCGTCGCGGCGCCAGAACACCTCGGTGTCGATGCGGCAGGGCAGCCCCTGCCGGAATGCGTTGAAGATGGGACAGCGATCGACCGGGTAGGGGTGTCCCGACGCATCGGAATGGTGCGTCAGGTCGTGCATGTTCAGGCCCAGCACCTGCTGCGGCGTGTCAAAACCGAGCAGGCGGGTGCCGGCCTGGTTGATGAAGACGCAGGCGCCGTCCAGATCGATGCCGAAGATGCCCTCGCCGGTCGACTCGAGCAGCAGGCCCAGGCGCTCGTACCACGCGTGCGGCGCAGGCGCGGCAGCGGGCGGCGGCGGGAGGGAGGCGGCAACGGCCATGCCTGCCGGCATGCAAGGGCCGTGCCACCGGCCCGTCAACGCAGCGACGAACCGCGCAACTCGCGCACGTCGAGCTCGCTCACGGGCGGCGCCTGGTTGCCCCAGCGCGCGCGGATATGGGTGATCACAGCAGCCATCTGAGCGTCGTTCAGTTCCAGCACGTAGGGTGGCATGCCGAAGGGCTGCGGGTGGCCCCGCGTGGCGACGCCGAAGCCGCCGTTGAGCACCATCTGCACCAGGTTGGCCGGGTTGCCCAGGGTGACGGCGCGGTTGCCGGCCAGGGGGGGGTAGGCCCAGCCGCCGTCCGCGCCGCGCATGCCTTCGCCCTGTTCGCCGTGGCACTGGGCGCAGTACTGTCGGTACACGGCAGCGCCGTCGGCGCGCAGCAGGGTGGGCTCCGCGCTCGCCGCCGGGGCCGGCTGGCGCGGCAGCGCTTGCAGATGAAGCGCCATGGCGCGCAGGTCCTCGTCGCGCCAGTGCTGGGTGCTGTGCAGCACCACCTCGGCCATGGGGCCATGCACCGCGGCGTCGCGCGCGCGGCCGTCGCGGAACAGGCGCACCACCTCGTCCACCGTCCAGTCCTGCACGCCCGCCTCGGCCGGGTCGTTGAGCGAGGGGGCGTACCAGTTCTGCACCGGGATCAGGCCGCCCGCCAGGCCCAGCATGTCGTTGCTGCCGCCCAGGGTGCCGCGCGTGGCGTGGCAGGCGCTGCAGTGGCCCAGGCCGCGCACCAGGTAGGCGCCGCGCTCGGCGGTGACGCCCACCGGCGCGGTGGCGGTGGAGGCCGCCTCGGCGGGGCGGAAGTAGAGCGCCCGCCACACCTTCAGCGCCGCCTGCGTGCCGTAGGGCCAGCGCAGCGCATGGTCGGGTGGCGCCCCGTCGACAGGCGGCAGGCTCATCAGGTAGGCGAATAGGGCGTCGCTGTCAGCCCGGGTGATGTGCGTGGTGTTGTTGTACGGAAAGGCCGGCGTGAGCCAGCGCCCGTCGCGTGATTGCCCGTGGTGCAGCGCGCGCCAGAAGTCGGCGGCGGTCCAGCCCTGCAGGCCGCCCGCGCCCGGCGTCAGGTTGCTGCTGTAGACCAGACCGAACGGCGTGGGAATGGCGCGGCCCCCGGCGTAGGGCGTACCGCCCCGGGCGGTGTGACAGGTCTGGCAGTTGCCCAGGGTGGCCAGGTAGCGCCCGCGTTCCACCGTCGCGGCATCGGTGGCGGGCGGGTCGGGGCGCGACACCTCGACCGGGCGGGCGGGCCACAGCAGCCAGGCCGCCGCCAGCACCAGCAGGCTGGCCGAAGCGGCCAGCGCGGCCCTGGCCCGGGTGTTCCAGCGGTGCAGGGATCGGCTCATCGCCCCCCTCCTGCCGCCGCGGTGGCCGGCGTGCGCAGCGGGCCGCAGGCCATGGGCAGTGGGCCGCCCGGGGTGTCGGGCCGGGTGTCGGCGGGCAGCGGCTGGCTGGCCAGCCAGCCCGCCACGGCGGCCACGTCCTCCGGGCCCAGCCGCTCGGCGATGGTGTGCATGCAGTCCGGTGCGTGGGCCCGGCGCAGGCCAGTGCGCCAGGCGCCCACTTGCGCCGTCAGATAGTCGCGTGGCAGGCCGAGCAGGCCGGGCACGTGGGGCTGCCGCCCGGTCAGGCGGGCGCCGTGGCACTGGATGCAGGCCGGCACGCCCAGCGCCGCATCGCCCTGGCGGGCCAGCCGTTCGCCGCGGGCGCGCTCCGCCGGCGTCTGGCGCACGGCCGTCGGCGGCGGGTAGGGCAGGTTCAGCCCGGCAAAGTGCTCGGCGATGGTCCAGAGGTAGGCGTCATCGAGCGGATCCACCATCTGCACCATGAGCCGGTAGTGCCGGCGCCCTTCGCGGAAGTTGAGCAACTGGTGGTAGAGGTAGCCGGCCGGCTTGCCGGCGATGCGGGGGTAGTAGCCGTCGGGGGCGGCACGGCCCTCGGCGCCGTGGCAGACCGTGCAGGCCTGAAGGCGCTGCGCCAGCGTGTCCTCGAAGGGGCGGGCGGGAGGCGGAGCGGCGTGGGCGGTGGTCAGGAGGCACAGGCCGGCGGCGGCCAGGCCGCGTCGCCATGCCCGTGCCCAGGCGGTCAGGGTCTCCATGCCCCAATTGTCGCCGCGACCGGGCGACTTCGCCGCGGCTCAGCCCACCGCCTGGTCCAGCGCCTGGTCGATGTCCCAGAGGATGTCCTCGACGTCCTCGATGCCCACCGACAGCCGGATCATGTCCGGGCCGACGCCGGCCGCGGCCAGTTCGGCGGCGCTGAGCTGGCGGTGCGTGGTCGACGCCGGGTGGATGACCAGGGTCTTGGCGTCGCCGATGTTGGCCAGGTGGCTCAGGAACTCGCAGGCGTCGATGAAGTGCTCGCCCGCACGGGCCGGGTCGTCGGCGCGGATGCCGAAGCTGAGGATGCCCGAGCAGCCGGGCGCGCCGTCGATGGCGCGGAACTGCTGGCGGGCCAGCGCGTGGTCGGGCGAGTCGGGCAGGCCGGGGTAGTTGACCCAGGCCACGCGCGGGTGCTCGGCCAGGTGCTGCGCCACCCGCAGCGCATTGCGGCAGTGGGCCTGCATGCGCAGGTGCAGGGTCTCGATGCCCTGCAGCAGCAGCCACGCGTTCAGTGGCGACAGGCAGCCGCCGAAGGTGCGGTTGACTTCCATGCGCGCCTTCATGGTGTAGCCGAAGTCGCCGAAGGTCTCGTAGAACTTCACGCCGTGGTAGGCGGCGCTGGGCTCCAGCATCTCGGGGAACTTCTCGCGCGTGCCGGGCGCCCCCCAGTCGAAGCGGCCCGACTCCACCACGAGCCCGCCCATGGTGGTGCCGTGCCCGCCGAGGTACTTGGTGGCGCTGTGCACCACGATGTCCGCCCCGAACTGGAACGGGTTGCACAGGTAGGGGCTGGCCACGGTGTTGTCGATCACCAGCGGCAGGCCGTGCTCGTGCGCCACGCGGGCTACCGCGGCGATGTCGAGCACGTTCAGGCGTGGGTTGCCGATCGTCTCGCCATAGAGGGCGCGAGTCTGGGGCCGGATCGCGCGGCGGAAGTTCTCCGGGTCAGACGGGTCGACGAAGGTGGTCTCGATACCCAGCCGCCGGAAGCCCACGCCCAACTGGCCCACGGTGCCACCGTACAGCGTGGAGGCGGCGACGATGTGGTCCCCGGCCTTGAGAATGGCCAGCAGCGCCGTCATCTGCGCGGCCATGCCGCTGGCGCAGGCCAGCGCCGCCCGACCGCCTTCCAGCGCGGCGACGCGCTCCTCCAGCACCGCCACGGTGGGGTTGGAGATGCGGCTGTAGACGTTGCCGAAGGTCTGCAGGTTGAACAGGCTGGCGGCGTGCTCCGCGCTGTCGAACACGAAGCTCGTCGTCTGGTGGATGGGGGTGGCGCGCGCGCCGGTCACCGGGTCGGGGATGGCGCCGGCGTGGATGGCGCGGGTGCCGAAGCCGAAGTCGTGGTCTGCCATGGGGTCGTCTCGTCGCGTGCGCCGGGTCGGCGCGTCAGGGGGCCTCAGTAGGGCAGCTGGTGGGGCCGCTTGGCCGAGATCACGCGGGTGTTCACCCCCGCCCAGTTGAGTCCGCCGAACAGGCGGGCGTGCTCGATCTTGACGCAGCGGTCCATCACCACGTCCAGCCCGGCGGCGCGGGCCCGGGCGGCGGCGGCCTCGTTCACCACGCCGAGCTGCAGCCACAGGCAGCGTGCGCCAATGGCGATGGCCTCCTCGGCAATCGGCGGGATGTCGTCGCTGCGGCGGAAGCAGTCCACCATGTCGATGCGCTCGCCGCGCTCGGCCAGGGCCTGTGCAGCGGCCGTCACGCTGGGGTAGCAGCGTTCGCCCAGGATTTCGGTCGCTCCGGGGTTGACAGGCACGATGCGATAGCCGTGCGCCTGCATGTACTTGGCGGCGAAGAAGCTCGGCCGGTGCCACTGCGGCGACAGGCCGACCACGGCCAGGGTGCGGCAGCTCGCAAGGATGCGGCGCAGATCGGCGATGGTGCTCATGGCGCCAGTGTAGGGCAGCGCGGGGCCTTGTGGATGTGCCGGGCGCACGTCCGGGTGTGCAGGAAAACCGCCACAATCATCCACCATCCGCCCACGTGCATCCGTTCCCATGAGCGTCCGTCCCATCCTCAAGATGGGTGACCCGCGCCTGCTGCGTGTCGCCCGGCCCGTCACCGACTTTGGCGCCCCCTTCCTGCCGGCGCTGCTGCAGGATCTGCGCGACACCATGGCCGCCGCCAACGGCGCCGGTCTGGCGGCCCCGCAGATCGGGGAGGACTGGCAGGTGGTGATCTTTGGCACGGGCCGGCCCAACCCGCGCTACCCCGAAGCCCCGCCCGTGCCGCCCACCGTGCTCATCAATCCGGTGATCGAGCCGCTGGGCGATGAACAGGAGACGGACTGGGAGGGCTGCCTCTCGGTGCCGGGCCTGCGCGGCCGGGTGCCGCGGTTCCGGCGCATCCGCTACCGCGGCTTTGACGCACACGGCCGCCCGCTCGAACGCGAGGTCGAGGGCTTCCACGCCCGGGTGGTGCAGCACGAATGCGACCACCTGATCGGGCGGCTGTACCCGACGCGCATGACGGACCTCACGCAACTGGGCTATGTGGACGTGCTGTTTCCGGGGCTGCCCGATACGCCGGATGATTGACCGGATCGGCTGGCGCTGCGGCCGGTGTCAGAACCCAGGCAACACGGCGCCCTTGAACTCGGTGAGGATGAACTGCCGCACCGGCTCCGACTGATAGGCCTTGACGAGCTTGGACACCCACGGCTTGTCCTTGTCCTGCTCGCGCACGGCGATCAGGTTCACGTAGGGGCTCTTGGCGCTCTCCTGGGCGATGGCATCGCGCCCCGGGTGCAGGCCGGCGGGCAGGGCGTAGTTGGTGTTGACCGCAGAGGCGTCCAGATCGTCCAGCGAGCGCGCCAGTTGGGCGGCATCCAGTTCGACAAAGCGCAGCTTCTTGGGATTGCTCACCACATCCAGTGGGGTGGCTTTCAGACCCGCCTCCGGCCGCAGCTTGATCAACCCCTTGTCCTGCAGCACCAGCAGCACCCGCCCGCCGTTGGTCGGGTCGTTCGGGATGCCGAAGCGCGCGCCCTCCTTTAGATCCTCCAGTCGCTTGACCTTCTTGGAGTAAATGCCTATCGGGAAGTTGACCGTGTAGCCCACCGGGACAAACTTGTAGCCGCGGTCCTGGATCTGCTGGTCCAAGTAGGGCTTGTGCTGATAGCTGTTGGCGTCCAGGTCGCCCGCCGCCAGCGCGGCATTGGGCTGCACGTAGTCGCTGAACTCGATGATCTGGATCTTCAGGCCGTCTTTCTCGGCGACCTTCTTGACCTGCTCGAAGATCTGCGCGTGCGGCCCGGCCGTCACGCCGATCTTGAGGGGCTTGTCCTGCGCCAGCGCGGGGCCGCCCACGGACCATGCCACGGCCAGGGCGACGGCGGATTGAAGCAAGTGACGTTTTTGCATGAATGACCTCTTGTCGGAAAAAAGAAGGGTGAAAAATCCAGCTCAGCGGTGGCTCAGGCGCCGCACCAGCCAGTCGCCTGCGCTCTGAACCGCCTGCACGAACACGATCAGCACCAGCACCACGGCAGCCATCACCTCGGGCATGAAGCGCTGGTAGCCGTAGCGGATGCCCAGGTCACCCAGGCCGCCACCGCCGATGGCGCCGGCCATTGCGGAATAGCCCGTCAGGCTCACCAGCGTGATCGTCAGGCCGGCCACAATGCCGGGCACGGCCTCGGGCAGCAGCACCTTGAAGACGATCTGCGTATGGGTGGCCCCCATCGCCTGCGCCGCCTCGATCAGGCCGGCGTCCACCTCGCGCAGCGAGGCCTCCACCAGCCGCGCGATGAAGGGGGCCGCCGCCACGGTCAGGGGCACGACAGCCGCGGCCGTGCCGATCGAGGAACCCGTCAGCAGCCGCGTCAGCGGGATGATCGCCACCAGCAGGATGATGAACGGCGTGGAGCGCACGGCATTGACCAGTGCGCCGACGGTGCGGTTGAAGGCCGCGTTTTCCATCACGCCGCCCCGATCCGTCAGGCGCAGCAGCACGCCCAGCGGAATGCCGAGCACGGCACCGGCCAGGCCCGACAGGCCGACCATCACCAGCGTCTCGCCCAGCGAATCGACAAACAGCTCGATCAGCGCAGGGGGAAAGTGGGTCGAGAGCCACTCAGCCATGGGCCACCTCCTGCACGCGCAGGCCGGCACCCTGCAGGTGGCGCACCGCAGCCTGCAGCGATTCCTGCGCGCCGCGGGCCAGCACCGCCAGGTTGCCGAAGGGCCGCCCCTGCACCTCGTCGATCTGCCCGTGCACGATGTGGAGGTCCAGGCCGAAGCGCCGCACCAGGTCTGCGATCAGGGGCCGGTCTGACGATTCGCCGGCAAAGCTCACGCGCCACAGCCGGGTTCCGGCCCCGTCCGCCCGGATCAGTGCGCGCACGCGCGCCAGCACCGCCGGCGGCAGCTCGCTGGGCATCACCTCGTCCAGCAGGCGCCGTGTCACGTCATGCCCCGGCTGGCTGAACACCGCCAGCGTGTCGCCCTGCTCCACGATCTCGCCTGCTTCCATCACCGCCAGCCGGTGCGCCACCTGCTTGATCACCTGCATCTGGTGTGTGATCAGCACGATGGTCAGGCCCAGCTCGCGGTTGATCTCGCGCAGCAGGCCCAGGATGGCGCGCGTGGTCTCGGGATCCAGCGCCGAGGTGGCCTCGTCCGACAGCAGCACCTTGGGCTGATTGGCGAGCGCCCGGGCGATGCCCACGCGCTGCTTCTGCCCGCCGCTGATCTGCGCCGGGTAGCGCTGCGCCAGCCCCGCCAGTCCGACCAGCTCCAGCAGCGGCATGACGCGGGCGCGGATCGCCTCGCGCGACAGCCCGGCCAGCTCCAGCGGCAGGGCGACGTTGTCGTACACCGTGCGCGACGACAGCAGGTTGAAGTGCTGGAAGATCATGCCGATCTCCCGCCGGGCGGCGCGCAGCGCCGCCGCGTCCAGTTGCGTCAACGCCTGGCCGGCCACGGTGACCGTGCCTTCGGTGGGGCGGTTGAGCAGGTTGATTGTGCGCACCAGCGAGCTCTTGCCCGCGCCGCTGCGGCCGATGATGCCGAACACCTCGCCCGGCTGCACCGTCAGGTTCACGCCGCGCAGGGCATGGACGCGTCCGCCGGCGCTGTCGTACCAATGGTGGATACCCCGCAGTTCGATCATGGTCAGCGCTTCGTGTAGATCTGATCGAACGAGGCGCCGTCGGCGAAGTGCGTGCGCGTGGCTTGGGCCCAGCCGCCAAAGGCCTCGTCGATAGTGAACAGCGGCAGACGCGGGAACTGCTGGGCGTGTTTGGCCAGCGCCTGCTGCGAGCGCGGTCGGTAGAAGTGGCGGCCGATGATGTCCTGGGCTTCGTCGGTGTACAGGAAGCGCAGGTAGGCCTCGGCAACCTTGCGCGTGCCTTTGCGGTCCACGATCTTGTCCACGACCGTGACAGGTGGCTCGGCCAGGATGCTCAGCGACGGAACGACAATGTCGAAGCGGGTGCCGAATTCCTTTTCCAGCAGGTAGGCTTCGTTCTCCCAGGCGATCAGCACATCGCCCTGCTGGCGTTGCGCGAAGGTGATGGTCGAGCCCCGTGCGCCGGTGTCCAGCACCGGGACGTTGCCATACAGTTTGGCAACGAATTCGCGGGCCTTGGCGTCACTGCCGTACTTGCGCTTGGCGTACTCCCAGGCGGCCAGGTAGTTCCAGCGCGCGCCCCCCGATGTCTTGGGGTTGGGCGTGATCACCTTCACGTCGGGCCGGATCAGGTCATCCCAGTCCTTGATGCCCTTGGGGTTGCCCTGGCGCACCACCAGCACGATGGTCGATGTGTACGGCGCTGAGTTGTGCGGCAGGCGCTTTTGCCAGTCCTTGGGGATGAGCTGCCCGTGCTCGTTCAGCGCGTCGATGTCGCCGGCCAGCGCCAGGGTGGCCACGTCTGCCTCCAGCCCGTCGATGATGGAGCGCGCCTGCTTGCCGGAGCCGCCGTGCGACTGCCGGATGGCGACGTCCTGACCCGTCTGTGCCTTCCAACCACGAGCGAAGGCGGCGTTGAGGTCGACGTACAGCTCGCGCGTGGGGTCGTACGAGACGTTGAGCAGGATGATCGGGGGGCGGGGCTGGGCCAGCGCGGGAAGGGTCGCACCGATGCCCGGCAGCAGCGCCAGGATCGGGAGCAGTTGGCGGCGGTGCATGTCGGCAACTCCTTGAAATGTCCTCGGACGGCATGTTGCTGGCTTTTTAAAATAAATGGAACCAATATATTTCTATTTATAAATAACCAATTGATCTTTCGAGGCGGACCATCTTCCCCCACAATGCCGCCGCCATGCCGTCTCCGTCGCCCCGCCCGGTCGATCCCTGTCCCTGCGCACGCCTCGACGCCCGCGGCCGCGCCCGTTCGTACGCCGCGTGTTGCGGTCCCCACCGCGAGCCCGGCGCCGCGGTGCCGGCCCCCGACGCCGAGGCGCTGATGTGTTCGCGCTACACGGCCTTCGTGCGCGGGGATGTGGCGCACCTGCTGGCCACCTGGCACGCGAGCACGCGGCCCGCGGAGCTGACGCTGGAGCCCGCGGTGACGTGGCTCGGGCTGGAGGTCAGACGCCACCGCGCTCTCGACGCCGACCGCGCCGAGGTGGAGTTCGTGGCTCGCTCGCGCGTGGCGGGCCGCGGCCAGCGCCTGCACGAGGTCAGCCGCTTCGTGCGCGAGGGCGGGCGCTGGTTCTACGTGGACGGCGACGTGCGCTGAGGCCCCGCCGCCTGTCGGAACGCCGCCGGCGTCAGCCCGGTCCAGGCCTTGAAGGCGCGGATGAAGCTTTTTTCGTTGTCGAAGCCCACGTGGGCAGCGATGCGCTTGACGGGCCAGCGCGTGCGCAGGAGGTGCTCGGTGGCCAGGTCGCGCCGCACCTGATCCTTCAGGTCCTGCACGCTCGTGCCGGCCTCGTGCAACTGCCGCTGCAGCGTGCGCACCGAGACGTGCAGCGCATCGGCCAGCCGCTTAGCGCTGGCGCCGTCCGGGTGGCTGCGCAGCCAGGTGCGCGCGCGTTCGACCAGCAGGCGGTCGCGGCGGTCCGGGTGCACCATCAGCGCCACAGCCCGCTGCAGCATCGCGCGCAGGGCGGCCTCGTCGCGCCGCAGCGGCTGGTCCAGGTAGGCCGCGTCAAAGGTGACGACCGTCTGCGTGGCGTCAAAGCCCACGTGCGCGCCGGGGAACAGCACCGCGTAGGCGTCGGCATGCCGCGGTGCGGGGTAGGCGAAGGCCGCCTCGCGCAACCCGATGCGTGAGTCGATGAACCAGGCCGCCAGGCCGAGCGCGTTGCGCAGCAGCGAGACGTGGGCGAACTCGCGGGTGGTGGCGCGTTCCGTGGCATCGGCGATGTCCGCGCCCGGCGCGCGCTGTTCGGTCAGACGCAGTGTGGCGGTGTCGCCGGTGCGCTCCAGCGTCAGCGTCACGTCATCGGTCAGCAGGCGGTGGTGGCGGCACCAGCGCGCCAGCGCCAGTCCCAGATCGGGTGCGGTCAGCGAGGCCCGCGCCAGCATGCCGTAGCTGCCCCAGGGCAGCCGGCGCGAGAACCAGCCCAGCGCCTCGTCGTCCAGTTCGCGCATGGCGTGGGCGCTCAGGCGCTCGAAGGGCAGGCTGGTGAGGCGGGCGTCCGGGGCGGCCAGCGCGGCCTCGTCCAGCCCCGCCGCTGCCAGCGCCGCCGCGGCCGACTGTCCGCGGCGGCCATACGCAGCCACGATGGCCTGCGCGAAAGCAGCCGGCGTAGCGGCCACCGGCGCCGGCCGGGATGGTGCGGGGGAAGGGGAGCGAAATCGCGACGCCATTGGCGCATTCTGCAACCATTCGGGCGGGTTTGCCCGCTGGCCGGCGCGCCCGTGCGGCGGGACAATCGCGCCACCATGAGCGCCATTGCCACCCAACTCAACCCCCGTTCGGCCGATTTCCAGGCCAATGCCGCCGCCATGCGCGCGCTGGTCGATGACCTGCACGCCCGCATCGCCCAGGTGGCGCAGGGCGGCGGCGAGGCCGCCCGCGCCAAGCACACCGCGCGCGGCAAGCTGCTGCCGCGCGAGCGGGTCGAAATGCTGCTCGACCTCGGCACGCCGTTTCTGGAAATCGCCCCGCTGGCGGCGCTGGACATGTACCAGAACGACGCCCCGGCAGCCGGGCTGATCGCGGGCATCGGCCGCGTGTCGGGCGTGGAGTGCGTCATCGTCTGCAACGACGCCACCGTCAAGGGCGGCACCTATTACCCGATGACGGTGAAGAAACACCTGCGCGCGCAGGAGATCGCGCAGCAGAACCGGCTGCCGTGCATCTACCTGGTGGACTCGGGCGGCGCCAACCTGCCCAACCAGGACGAGGTGTTCCCGGACCGCGACCACTTCGGCCGCATCTTTTACAACCAGGCCAACATGAGCGCGCAGGGCATCGCGCAGATCGCGGTGGTGATGGGCTCGTGCACGGCGGGCGGGGCCTACGTGCCGGCGATGAGCGACGAGACGATCATCGTCAAGAACCAGGGCACGATCTTCCTGGGCGGCCCGCCGCTGGTGAAGGCCGCCACCGGCGAGGTCGTCAGCGCCGAGGATCTGGGCGGCGGCGACGTGCACACGCGCCTGTCGGGCGTGGCCGACCACCTGGCCGAGAACGACCTGCACGCGCTGGCGCTGGCGCGCGAGGCGGTGGCGCGGCTGAACCGCCGCAAGGACTGGCCGGTGGCGCGCCGCGAGCCGCGCGCGCCGCTGTACCCGGCCGAGGAGCTCTACGGCGTCATCCCGACCGATGCGCGCAAGCCGTTCGACGTGCGCGAGATCATCGCGCGCCTCGTGGACGGCTCGGAGTTCCACGAGTTCAAGGCGCGCTACGGCACGACGCTGGTGTGCGGCTTTGCGCACCTCGAAGGCATGCCGGTGGGCATCGTCGCCAACAACGGCATTTTGTTTGCCGAAAGCGCCGACAAGGGCGCGCACTTCATCGAACTGTGCTGCCAGCGCAAGGTGCCGCTGGTGTTCCTGCAGAACATCACCGGCTTCATGGTCGGCCGCAAGTACGAGAACGCCGGCATCGCGCGTGCGGGCGCCAAGATGGTGACGGCGGTGGCGTGCGCGCAGGTGCCCAAGTTCACCGTCATCATCGGCGGCAGCTTCGGCGCTGGCAACTACGGCATGTGCGGGCGCGCGTACTCGCCGCGCTTCCTGTGGATGTGGCCCAACGCGCGCATCAGCGTCATGGGGGGCGAGCAAGCGGCCAGCGTGCTGGCCACGGTCAAGCGCGACGGCATCGAAGCCAAGGGTGGCACCTGGAGCGCCGAGGAGGAAGAAGCGTTCAAGGTGCCGATCCGCGCGCAGTACGAGCGCCAAGGCCACCCTTACTACGCTACCGCGCGCTTGTGGGATGACGGCGTCATCGACCCGGCCGACACGCGTCGCGTGCTGGCACTGGGCCTGTCGGCGGCGATGAATGCGCCGATTCCCGATACACGCTTTGGCGTGTTCCGCATGTGAGGGGGCAACCATGGCCAACGTGACCATCACCGTCGACGGCCCGCGCGCCACCGTCACCCTGACCCGGCCCGATGTGCGCAATGCCTTCAACGACGACGTGATCGCCGAGTTGACCACGGCGTTTCAAACGTTGGGCGCGCGCGCGGACGTGCGCGCCATCGTGTTGGCGGCCGAGGGCCCAGCGTTTTGCGCCGGGGCGGACCTGAACTGGATGCGCCGCATGGCCGACTACAGCCGGGAGGAGAATCTGGCCGACGCCCGCCGCTTGGCCGCCATGCTGCGCACCATCCACGACTGCCCCAAGCCGACCGTGGCACGGGTGCAGGGCGATGCCTATGCCGGCGGCGTCGGGCTGGTGGCGGTGTGCGACATCGCACTGGCGGTGGAGACGGCGGGTTTTTGCCTGAGTGAGGTCAAGCTGGGGCTGATCCCGGCCACCATTGGCCCTTACGTCGTGCGTGCGATGGGTGTGCGGGCGGCGCAACGCTATTTTTTGACCGCCGAACGCTTCGACGCTGCCGAGGCGCTGCGCATCGGCTTCGTGCACGAGGTGGTGCCGCCCGATGCTCTGGATGCGCGTGTGGACGCCCTCGTGCGCTCGCTGTGCAGCGCGGGGCCGTGCGCGCTGGCGGCGGCCAAGCGGCTCGTGCACGAGGTGGCCGAGGCACCGCTGGATGACGCGCTGGTGGCCCGCACCGTCGAGGCCATCGCCGACATCCGTGCCAGCGCCGAGGGGCGCGAGGGCGTCCAGTCGTTTTTGCACAAGCGCAAGCCCCAGTGGCTGGTGTGACGGAGTGGTTGTTCTCATGTTCCAAAAAATTCTGATCGCCAACCGTGGGGAGATCGCCTGCCGCGTCGCGGCCACGGCGCGCCGCCTGGGCATCCGCACCGTCGCCGTGTACTCCGAAGCGGACGCGCAGGCGCGCCACGTGGCGGCCTGCGACGAGGCGGTGTGCATCGGCGGCGCGGCCCCTGCCGACAGCTACCTGCGTGGCGAGCGCATCATCGCCGCCGCACTCGCCACCGGTGCCCAGGCCATCCACCCGGGCTACGGCTTCCTCAGTGAAAACGACCGCTTCGCGCAGGCGTGCGCCGACGCGGGGCTGGTGTTCATCGGCCCGCCCCCGTCGGCGATCGCCGCCATGGGGCTGAAGGCCGAGTCCAAGCGCTTGATGGAGGCGGCGGGCGTGCCCCTGGTGCCGGGCTACCACGGCAGCGAGCAAGACGCCCGCGTGCTCAAGGCCGAGGCGGACCGCATCGGCTACCCCGTGCTCATCAAGGCCAGCGCCGGCGGCGGCGGCAAAGGCATGCGGCGCGTGGAGGCGCCCGAGGCGTTCGACGAGGCACTGGCCGCCTGCCAGCGCGAGGCGCTCGCCAGCTTCGGCAACGCCGCGGTGCTGATCGAAAAGTACGTGCAGCGCCCACGCCACATTGAGATTCAGGTGTTTGCCGACACGCACGGCAACGCGGTGTACCTGTTCGAGCGCGACTGCTCGGTGCAGCGTCGCCACCAGAAGGTGTTGGAGGAGGCCCCGGCGCCAGGGCTCGCGCCCGCGCTGCGCCAGCAAATGGGGCTAGCGGCAGTGGCCGCGGCGCGCGCGGTGGGCTATGTGGGTGCGGGAACGGTCGAATTCATCGTCGAGCAACCGCTGGGCTACGACCACCCCGAGGCGATGCGCTTTTACTTCATGGAGATGAACACGCGGCTGCAGGTGGAGCACCCGGTGACCGAGGCGATCACAGGGCTGGACCTGGTGGAGTGGCAGCTGCGCGTGGCCGCCGGCGAGCCGTTGCCGCTGACCCAAGAGGCGCTGACCCTGCGTGGGCATGCCATCGAGGCGCGCATCTGCGCCGAAAACCCCGACAACCAGTTTTTGCCCGCGACGGGGCGCCTGGCCGTCTACCGCAAACCGGCGTGCAGCGCCTTCACGGTGGCGGACGTGCGCATCGACGATGGCGTGGCCGAGGGCGACACCATCAGCCCGCACTACGACTCGATGATCGCCAAGCTGATCGTGCGCGGGGAGTCGCGCGCACAGGCGCTGGCGCGGTTGGACGAGGCGCTGGCGCGCCTGCACATCGTGGGCGTGGCCAACAACGTGGCGTTCTTGCGCCGGGTGGTGCGCAGCGCGTCGTTTGCGCAGGCGCATCTGGACACCGCGCTCATCGAGCGCGAGCAAGCGGTGTTGTTTGGCGTGTCGGCCCTGTCGCGCGAAGCGGCGGTCGCCATTGCAGCCGCCCACACGCTGCAGGCTTGGCAAGCGCAGGCCGATGCTGATCCGTGGAGCGCGGGCGATGGCTTTGCCAGCCACGGCGTGCGCACGCGCACCCTGACGTTCCGCTGGGGCGACGAGTCGCTGGACGTGCGACTGTCGTGGCCGCGCGGGGTTGGGTGCGTGCTTCGCATCGGGGACGGTGAAGCCGCCCTGGAAGGCCCGCTGCGCTGGCAGCCCAACCCCGGTGGCGACTGGGCGCTGGGCGTGCAGTGGGCTGGGCACGCGTGGCGCGCCACCGTGTACGCCGATGGCGAACGTGTGCACGTGTTCACGCCCGACGGTGCGGTGGCGCTGGTGGCGGTCGATCGGTTGGCGCACGCGGGTGACGCGGCCAGCGAAGGCGGGCGGCTGACCGCACCCATGCCAGGTAAGGTGGTGCGCTTTGCGGTGCAGCCGGGCGAGGCGGTCAAGCGGGGCCAGCCACTGGCGGTGCTGGAAGCCATGAAAATGGAGCACACCATTGCCGCCCCTGCTGACGGCGTGGTCGAGGCGTTGCTGTACGCTCCGGGTGACCAAGTGGCCGAGGGAGCCGACTTGTTGCGGATGCGCACACCATGAGCACGACCAACTACCCCAGCCGCGTGCGTCTGATCGACGTCGGCCCGCGCGACGGCCTGCAAAACGAAGCCCAACCCGTGCCCACCGAGGTCAAAGTCGAGCTCGTGCACCGCCTGCAGGCCGCGGGGCTGCGCGAGATCGAAGTCACCAGCTACGTTAGCCCGAAGTGGGTGCCGCAGATGGCGGACAACCACGCCGTCATGCAAGGCATCCAGCGCCAGCCCGGGGTGCGCTACTCGGTGCTCACGCCCAACCTCAAAGGGTTGGAAGCGGCGCTACGGGATCGGCCCGATGAGATTGTGGTGTTTGGTGCTGCCAGCGAGGCGTTCAGCCGCCGCAACATCAACTGCAGCATTGCCGAGAGCATCGAGCGTTTTGCCCCTGTGGTCGAGGCCGCGCGCAATGCCGGCATTGCCGTGCGCGGGGCCATGAGCTGCACCGTGGGCTGCCCCTACGAGGGCGACATCCCCCCGCAGCGGGTGGGCGAGTTGGCCGCGCGGATGAAGGCCATCGGCGTGCAACGGGTGGACGTGGCCGACACCATTGGGGTGGGCACGCCGTTGAAGGTGCAACGCGCGATCGAGGCGGCGCTGGCGCACTACGACATCGACCACATCAGCGGCCACTTCCACGACACCTATGGACAGGCGTTGGCCAACACGCTGGCAGCGCTGCAAATGGGGGTGTGGAATTTTCAGACATCGGTGGCGGGGCTGGGCGGCTGCCCGTACGCGCCTGGTGCGACTGGCAACGTCGCCACCGAGGACGTGGTGTACCTGCTGCACGGGCTGGGCATCGAGACTGGCATCGATCTGGGCGCGCTGGCCGAGACCGGGGCCTGGATCAGCGAGCGCTTGGGCCGTCCCACGGCGTCGCGCGCGGGGCGGGCGCTGCGGGCGCGGGGGTGCTCATGAGCGCATCGACCCCGCCTCGGCCGCGCCTGTCGTTGGCCGACGCCCTGCGCCGCCAGCCCCCGGGGGCGCCGGTGCCGTCGCCTTGTATTGGGGTCTGCCGCATCGACGAGGCCACCGGTTGGTGTGCCGGCTGCTGGCGCACGCTCGACGAGATCGCTGGCTGGGGTACGAGCGACGATGTCACTCGCCGGCGCATCTGGCAGGCCATCGAGGCGCGGCAGGCCACCGGCGTCGGCTAAGATGTCATGACCGTCACTTCGCAGGAGGCATGATCCATGTTCAAGAAAATCCTCGTTCCCGTCGATGGCTCGGCCCTGTCGCACGCCGCGGGCACGCTGGCGGCCGATTTGGCCAAGCAGCACGGCGCCGAGATCGTGGGCGTGTATGTGATCGACCCGTTCCCCTACATCGGTATCGGTGACGCATCGGCCATTGGGCTGCAGGCGTATCTGGCCGAGGCGCAGGCCGCCGCCACGCGGGCGCTGGACGACCTCAAGCAAGTCTGTGCCGAGCGCGGCGTGCCGTTTGCCGGCGACACCATCGAGCGCAACGTCACCTACGAAGGGATACTGGAAACCGCAGAGGCCGAGGGCTGCGACCTGATCGTCATGGGCTCGCACGGCCGCAAGGGCGTGCAGGCGCTCATTCTGGGCAGCGTAGCCCAGAAAGTGCTCACGTACGCCAAGGTGCCGGTGCTGATCGTCAAACCGAGCGCCACTTGATCGAGCAGCCGATGCTGGCCACCTGATCGCGCGGCCCCTGGCCGGTCTGTGCGATCAGGCGCATTGCATCCAACAGATCGCACGGCGTGCCGGGCGGCGCGGCCTCCTTGCGCGACGCGTCGAAGCGACCCCGGTATTGCAGCTCGTCCTGGGCGTTGAAGCCAAAGAAGTCCGGCGTGCAGACTGCGCCCCAAGCGCGCGCCACCTCCTGCGTCTCGTCGTACAGGTAGGGGAACGGAAAGCCCCGCTCCTGCGCAACGCGCTGCATGTGTTCGAACGAATCCTCGGGGTAAGCCGCGGGGTCGTTGGACGAGATCGCAGCCACCCCGATGCCCATGTCGAGCAGCGTGCGCGTCACGGGCACCAGCCGCGGCAGAATCGCCTGTACGTATGGGCAGTGGTTGCAGATGAACATCACCAGCGTCCCTTTGGGGCCGCGGATGTCCTCGTAACGGTAGCGGCGTCCGTCGGTGGCGGGCAGGTCGAAGCCAGGGGCTTTCCAGCCAAAGTCGCAAACGGGTGGGATGGCAGCCATCGGTGTTGCTCCTTGTGTCGTTTCGGTGGTAACGATGGTAATCTAAGGAACCGCTAAACGAACCCCGCCTGCTCGTCTCGAGCGCAGCCGCGCCGGCGGGTTGCACAGAGGTGGGGCCGCAGGCGGCGGCGGGGATGTGGTCATGAGGGGTAGAAAGCGGTCGATTTCTGCCTCTTCTGAGCGCCCTCGGCCCTGATTATGTGTGCAGTGGCATCGGGGGCGTGTCCTCGCGCGTCAGGTCGATGCTGACAAAGCGGCGGATGGCCTGCCTGTCGTACACCGCGTCCTCGATTCCCTGATTCACAGCCCAAAGCCCTACGGCTTCGATCTCGGCCAGAAAGCGCTCGCGCGGGGTGGGCGTCTTCTTGGAGAAGTACTCGAGTTCAGCAAAGCTCGTCGGGGTTAGCACAGGGCGGGTTTGTTGGCTGGGTGGGAGAGAGTGCGTCGATGTGATGGTGCCCGGTCTTGGCAAGGGTGGGGATTGAGGCAGCGGCTCCTCTGGGAGCCGTGTGAGTGCACCTCGGGTGTGTAAAACCCGCGGTCGGCTGGCGTCGGGCTCTCTCCCTACAATGCAGGGCTCTCCATCCATCCCGAGGGCCGTGGTCGATGAAAGTCGTGGCAGGTGCAGACGCTAGCGCAGTCGATGCCGAGGCAACCACGCCAGCGGGCGTCATCCGCATCCGCGGCGCGCGACAGCACAATCTGCGCAACCTCGACCTGGACATCCGCACCGGTGAGCTGACGGTGGTGACCGGCCCCAGCGGCTCGGGCAAATCCAGCCTGGTGTTCGACACGCTGTTTGCCGAAGGGCAGCGCCGCTACGTGGAGACGTTCTCGGCCTACGCGCGGCAGTTTTTGGACCGCATGGACCGTCCGGCGGTGGACCACATCGACGGCGTGCCGCCAGCGATCGCCATCGACCAGACCAACCCGGTGCGCTCGTCGCGCTCCACGGTCGGGACGATGACCGAGCTCAACGACCACCTGAAACTGCTGTTTGCGCGCGCGGCCCAGTTGTTCGACCGGGTGACGGCGCTGCCCGTGCGCCACGACACGGTGGAGACGATCGTGGCCGACCTGCGGGCGCGCGCGGCGGCGGCGGGCGATCCGCGGCTGGTGGTGACGTTTGCCGTCGAACTCCCGGCCAGCACGTCGGATGAGGACGTGCAGCAGTGGCTCTCGGCCAGTGGCTACACGCGCGTGCAGGCGCAGCAGGTGGTGGGCGAGCGGCGGCGGCTGGATGTGGTGGCGGACCGCTTTCGCCTGGGCAGTGCCGACCCCGCGCGCGTGGCCGAGGCGGTGGAGGTTGCCCTGCGCCGCGGCGGCGGTCGCGTGACGGTGTATGCGTTGGCCGAGGGCGAGGCTGAACCGGCCCTGTGGCGGTATTCCACCGGCCTGCACTGCCCGGAGAGCGACATCCGCTACGCCGATCCGCGGCCGTCGCTGTTTTCGTTCAACTCGCCGGCGGGCGCCTGCGACACCTGTCGCGGCTTTGGGCGCGTCATTGGCGTGGACTGGGGGCTGGTGATTCCCGACCCCAAGCTGACACTGCGCGCCGGTGCCATCAAGCCGATCCAGACCCCCGCGTTTCGGGAGTGTCAGGACGATCTGTTGCGCCACGCAGAGGCAGCGGGCATCCCGCGCGACACCCCGTGGTATCAGTTGTCGCCCGCGCAGCAGCAGTGGGTGCTGGAGGGCTCGCCGCATTGGTCGGGTGACTGGCAGCGCCAGTGGTACGGCATCCGCCGCTTCTTCGACTATCTGGAGAGCAAGGCGTACAAGATGCACATCCGGGTGCTGCTGTCCAAATACCGCAGCTACACCGAATGCCCGGATTGTGGTGGCGCACGACTCAAAACCGAGAGCCTGTTGTGGCGGCTGGGCACGCGGGAAGACGCCGACGCCGTGTTGCCCCCCGAGCAGCGCTTTCGCCCCCGCGGCGTGGCATGGACGGATGCGCAGCTGCAGGTGCTGCCTGGGTTGTGCCTGCACGACCTGATGCGGCTGCCGCTGACGCGGCTGCGCCAGTTCGTCGAGCGGTTGCGGGCGCGCGTGGCCGAACTGCCCGCGGGCGAACGCCAGGCGCAAGGGCTGCTGCTCGACGAGATCGCGACCCGGTTGCGCTACCTGTGCGAAGTGGGGCTGGGCTACCTGACGTTGGATCGGCAAAGTCGCACGCTCTCGGGCGGCGAGGTGCAGCGCATCAACCTCACCACGGCGCTGGGTACCTCGCTGGTCAACACGCTGTTCGTGCTCGATGAACCCTCGATCGGCTTGCACCCGCGCGACATGGCGCGCATCAACCAGGCGATGGCGCGGCTGCGCGACGCGGGCAACACGCTGGTGGTGGTGGAGCACGACCCAGCGGTCATGCTGGCCGCCGACCGCATCCTGGACATGGGGCCCGGCCCCGGCGAGCGCGGCGGGCGCATCGTCTTCGACGGCCCGCCGGATGCGCTGCGCCGTGCCGATACGCTCACTGGGCAGTACTTGTCGGGGCGGCGCCAGATCGGCTTCGGCGTCAAGCGCCGCGTCACCGAATCGACCCCGCGCCTGATCGTCGAAGGCGCGCGCGAGCACAACCTGCGCGGCATCGACGTCGCGTTCCCCTTGCAACGGCTGGTCGTGGTCACGGGGGTCAGCGGCTCGGGCAAGTCGACGCTGGTGCAAGACATCCTGGCACCGGCGCTGCTGCGTCACTTCGGCCAGCCCACCGAGGCCCCTGGCGCGCACGAGCGACTGCTCGGTGCCGACCATCTGGAGGGCGTGGTTTTCGTCGACCAGACGCCGATCGGCAAAACGGCGCGCTCCAACCCGGTCAGCTATGTGGGCGCGTGGGACGCCATCCGCACCCTGTTCGCGCAGACGCCGCTGGCGCAGCAGCGCGGCTACACGGCGGCCAAATTCAGCTTCAACAGCGGCGACGGGCGTTGCCCGACTTGCGGCGGCTCGGGCTTCGAGCACGTGGAGATGCAATTTCTGTCTGACGTGTACCTGCGCTGCCCTGACTGTCACGGGCGGCGCTACCGCCCCGAAGTGCTGGAGGTGACCATCGAGCGCGGTGGGCGCTGGCTGAGCGTGGCCGACGTGCTGGAGCTGACCGTGGCCGAAGCGGTGCAGTGTTTCGCCGCCGACCGCGAGGTGATACGGGTGTTGCAGCCACTGCTGGACGTGGGGCTGGAGTACCTGCGCCTGGGCCAGCCGGTGCCGACGCTCTCGGGCGGCGAGGCGCAGCGCCTCAAGCTCGCAGGCCATCTGGCCGCTGCGACACCCCAGGCGCCCAAGCGCGGCGCGCGCCGCGGCGTGCCGGTCGGCGACCCCGGCGCTCCCTGGGCGGACAAGACGGGGCGCGCGCGCGGCATGCTGTTTTTGTTCGACGAGCCGACCACGGGTCTGCACTTCGACGATATCGCCAAACTGATGCGCGCGCTGCGCAAGCTGCTGGAGGCCGGGCATTCGCTGGTGGTCATCGAGCACAACCTGGACGTGATCCGGGCGGCCGACTGGGTCATCGACTTGGGGCCGGAAGGCGGTGATGAAGGGGGCACGGTCGTGTTCGCCGGTACGCCCGAGGAGCTGCGCCAGCACCCCAGCAGCCACACCGCGGCCGCGTTGCGCGAGTACGCCCAGGCCATCGGCGAGGCGGCGGCCGCGGGTGAGCCGCGTCCCGCCGCTGCGGCCCCCGTGGCGCGCCCCGCGGCGCCGCCCGATGCGATCCGCATCGTGCACGCGCGCGAACACAACCTGCGCGACCTGTCGGTGGACATTCCGCACGGGCGCTTCACCGTCATCACCGGCGTCAGTGGTTCGGGCAAATCGACGTTGGCGTTCGACATTCTGTTCAACGAGGGGCAGCGCCGCTACCTGGAGAGCCTCAACGCCTATGCGCGCAGCATCGTGCAACCGGCGGGCCGCCCGGAGGTGGACGCCGTCTGGGGCATCCCTCCCACGGTGGCGATCGAGCAGCGTCTCTCGCGCGGGGGGCGCAAGTCCACCGTCGGCACGGTGACCGAGGTCTGGCACTATCTGCGGCTGCTGTATGTCAAGCTGGGGGTGCAGCACTGCGTGCACGATGGTGCGCCGGTGCAGCCGCAGACGCCCGAGCGCATCGTCGCCCAGTGGCTGCAGCGCTATCGGGGGCGCACCCTCAGCGTGCTGGCACCACTGGTCGTCCACCGCAAAGGGGTGTACACCGAATGGGCGGAGTGGGCCGCGCAGCGTGGCTACCCACAGTTGCGCGTCGATGGACAGATGCTGCCCACACAGGGCTTTCCGCGCCTGGACCGCTACAAAGAGCACACGCTGGAGCTGCCGGTGGCGACGCTGCGCGTGACACCGGCGGCGGAGGCGGATCTCCGCCAGGCCCTTGCGCAGGCGCTACAGCATGGCAAGGGGGTGGTGCACGCCCTGGCCGAAGGGGATGCCGAGGCCGCGGTGTACTCTACCCAGCGCGCCTGCCCGGTGTGTGGCACCAGCTACCCAGAGCTGGACCCGCGCTTGTTTTCGTACAACAGCCCGCATGGTTGGTGCCCGGATTGCGTGGGTACCGGGGTGCAGCTCACGCGCGAGCAGCGCCGCGCGCTCGACGACCGCACGCGCGACGACGCGCGCGGGCGCGAGCACACCTTTGCCGAGCCCGAGCTGGACGATCTGGGCGACGAGCCGTGCGCCACCTGCGGTGGTACCCGCCTCAACCCCATCGCGCGCGCGGTGCGCTTCCGCGATCGCCCCATCACCGACATCGCGCGCTGGAGCGTCGATGAGGTGTTGGCCTGGGTGCGTACACTGCGCGCGCCCGACGCCCTCAGCGGGCGCGAGGCCGACATCGCCCGCGATCTGTTGCCCGAAATCGAAAGCCGCCTGCGCTTTTTGCAGCAGGTGGGGCTGGGCTATCTGACCCTCGACCGTGGCGCGCCCACGTTGTCGGGTGGCGAGGCGCAGCGCATCCGGCTGGCGGCGCAGCTGGGCTCCAACCTGCAGGGCGTGTGCTACGTGCTCGACGAACCCACCATTGGGCTGCATCCGCGCGACAACCGCATCCTGCTCGACGCGTTGCACGCCTTGCGTCAGCATGGCAACACGCTGGTGGTGGTGGAGCACGACGAGGACACGATCCGCCGCGCCGATCACCTGATCGACATCGGCCCCGGTGCCGGGCGCCGCGGGGGGCGGGTGGTGGCACAAGGCGGCGTCGACGACCTGATGCGCACGCCCGAGTCGCAGACCGGCCGCTATTTGGCGCAGGCGATGCGCCACCCGCTGCAGCCGCGCCGCCCCGTGACCGACGACGCCCCTGCGCTGTGGGTGCGCCGGGCACAGCGCCACAATCTGCAGGGGATCGACGTGCGCGTGCCGCTGCACCGGCTGGTGGCCGTCACCGGCGTGAGCGGCTCGGGCAAATCCACGCTGGCGCGCGACGTGCTGCTGGCCAACGTGGCGGCGGCGCTGGCCGCGCCCCGGCGCAGCCGCGCGCTGCGCTGGAGCGGCTGTGCGCGCATCGATGGTGTGCAGGTCATCGACCGCGTGCTGGAGGTGGACCAGACCCCGATCGGCAAAACGCCGCGCTCGTGTCCGGCCACCTACGTCGGTTTTTGGGATGCGATTCGCAAGCTCTATGCCGAAACGCTGGAGGCCAAGGCCCGTGGCTATGGTCCCGGGCGCTTTTCCTTCAACACCGGCGATGGCCGCTGCCCGGTGTGCGAGGGGCAGGGGGTGCGCACGATCGAAATGAGCTTCCTGCCCGACGTCAAGGTGCCGTGCGAGGCCTGCGGCGGGGCGCGCTTCAACCCCGAGACGCTGGCCGTGACCTGGCGCGGCCGGTCCATCGGCGAGGTGCTGGCCATGTCCGTGGACGAGGCGGTGGACTTCTTTGCCTCCATGCCCGCGATCGCGCACCCGCTGCACCTGCTACAAGACGTGGGACTGGGTTATTTGACGCTCGGGCAGCCGAGCCCGACGCTGTCCGGTGGCGAGGCGCAGCGCATCAAGCTGGTGACGGAGCTGAGCAAGGTGCGCGATGACGTTGGCCGGCGCGGGCAAAAAGCGCCGCACACGCTATACGTGCTGGACGAGCCGACCGTGGGCCTGCACATGGCCGACGTGGACAAGCTCATCCGGGTGCTGCACCGGCTGGTCGATGGCGGGCATAGCGTCGTCGTCATCGAGCACGACCTGGACCTGATCGCGGAGGCGGATTGGGTCATCGACCTGGGTCCCGAGGGCGGGGCGGGTGGCGGCCGTGTGGTGGGCGAGGGTACCCCCGAGGACTTGGTGTGCCAAGGCACGCACACGGGGCAGGCGCTGGCCGCCGTGCTGGCACGGGGGGATACGTGAAGCCAACCGCGGCCACGCCGGCGCGCGTGGTGTGGATCGAACCCGACGCGCCACCCAAACCCGCCTGGGGCCAGCCCTGTAACGGCTGCGGTGTGTGCTGTCTGCTCGAGCCGTGTCCGGTCGGCATCGTGCTGAGTCGCCGCCGGTGCGGAGCGTGCGTGGCGCTGCGCTGGGTGGCGACCGAGCGGCGCTACCGCTGCGGGGTGCTGCACGACCCGGGTGCGTTGCTGGGCTGGGGGGACGGACGTATCGGGCGCTGGCTGACGGCGCGCGCGCAGCCATGGCTGGCGCGCTGGATCGCCGCGGGCAGCGGGTGCGACTGCGACGCCGCGGTCGAAAACCCGTCCCCGAGTTGATCCGCGTCAAGCCACGGGTCCCGGCGTGCGCGCACCATTCGAAGATTCGAATGGATCGATGGTGTCATCATGATCGACTGGACCGCGTGGATCGAGCGCTGGGGCGAGGCGGGGATATTGGCCGCTGGGGGCTTGGTGCTGGGCTTGGGGTTTGGGTTTTTCGGGCAGCGCTCCAAGTTTTGCCTGCGCGCAGCGGTCATCGAGTTTTGGCATCGGCGCTTTGGTGACAAGTTGGCGGTGTGGTTACTGGCGTTTTCGACGGCCGTCGTGGCGGTGCAGTCCGCCGTGCTGCTGGGCTGGCTGGACGTCAGCAGCGCGCGCCAGCTGGCCACCCGTGGCAGCCTGTCGGGTGCGGTCATTGGCGGCCTGCTGTTCGGGCCCCGATGGCCACCCCAAACTGCCCCACTTGTGGCCGGTCAAACTGCTCCAGGCAGGACGGTCGAATTATGAGGCTTCAGGGCTGATGGCGATGCGCGCGGCGGCCTCCTTGAGGCGGTAGCTCTTGCCCTCGAATTCCAGCATCGCGCAGCGGTGCATCAGGCGGTCCAGGATGGTGGTGGCCATGGTGGCGTCGCCCAGATACTTACCCCAGTCCTGCACCACCCGGTTGGAGGTCACCACGATCGACCTGCGCAACTTGTAGCGCTGGTGCACGATGGCCTGCAACACCTCGGCGGCGTGCTCGCTGATGCGCCGCGCCAGGAACAGGTCATCCAGGACCAGCAGGTCGGGCTGCACCCACTCCTTGAGCAGTGAGCCCCGCTCGGTGGCATTGCCCAGCGCGTAGCGGCCAAACTCGGTGTCCGCCTCCAGATAGCGCACATCGTGACCGGCCAGCGTGGCCTGGTAGGCCACCGCCTTGGCCAAGTGGCTCTTGCCCGTGCCGGGCTTGCCCACGATCAGTGCATTGGCGCCCTCTGCGATGAACTTGAGCGTGTGCAGCTCAAAGCAGGCCGATCTGGGCAGCTTGGGGTTGAAGCGCCAGTCAAAGTCGGCCAGCGTGACCTTCTCATCCAGCCCCGAGCGCTTGTAGCGGCGCTCCATCAGGCGCGTTCGGCGCCGGTCCAGCTCGTCTTGCAGCATGGCGGCGAAGGTCTCCAGGAACGGCTCCTGGCTGGCCTGGGCCTGCATCACGCGGGTCGACAGGGTCTCGGCAATGCCCGAGAGGCGCAATTCGCGCAGCGCGCGTTCGATCTCGGCCAGGTTCATGCCAGGCTCCCCGGTGCGGTGGTGGTGGCAGCGGTGGTACTGGATACGGTTGCCGTGGCCGTGGCTGCGGCGTGCGCGAAGAGATCACCGTACTCATCGACATCGCGGATGAGCCCGTGCTGCTGGGTCAGCTCTGGGGTGGTGAGCACCGCGCCGTTGTCACCGCTGGCATGGGCTTCAATGGCGGCGAGCGCCTGGGCAAAAAGACCCTCGCTCAAAGCCAGCACGCGCTTGTAGCTGTAGATGCCCTGCTCCAGGGCCTGGGCACAGGCGGCGTTGACGCAGTGGGCCGGGTAGCGCCGCACCAGAGCCACGATGCCCCAGAGCTTGCGCTGCCCGACCCGCCCCTCGATGGCAAAGAGCAGCTCACACAGACGGGCCGCATGTTCGCCGATCTCGCTGGCCTGGCGCAGGATGTAGCGGGTCTCGCGCGAGGGGTTGAACACCCGCTCGTCCTGGGGCAGCACGACAGAGCCAGGACGCTCGGCCTTGGGGTGGGTGCGCAGCAGATCGCCCGTGCTGGCCTCACGGATCTCGATGCGCTGGGCGTAGATGCGCACCAGCACCTTCGATCCGATGGCCGCCGGGCGCGCGGCGTAGCTGCTGTGCGCGACGCGCACGCAACTGTCATCGCACACCGTGCGCTCGACCTCGCTGAAATACTGCATGCCCAACAGCGGCAGCGCCTTGAGGTAGGCGCGTTCTTCCTCGAACATGGCCTGCACCTGGCGCCGCTCGGTGCCGTGGATGCGCTTGGCCGCCCAGTTCTTCTCCCAGTGCGCCAGGAACTCGTTGTGGGCCTCGATGGACTCGAAGCGCCGGCCCTTCAAGGCCGTGGCCTGGGTGTGGCCGATAGCGTGCTCGACCGTGCCCTTGCGGTTGGGGTCGCGTACCCGGGCTGGGTCGGCCACCACATGGTAGTGCGCCAGGGTGGCAGCGTAGACCTTGTTGAGTTCGGGTTCGTACAGGTCGGGCGTGATGACGCCTTCCTTGAGGTTGTCCAGCACCACGTACTGGGGGCAACCACCAAAGAAGCGAAAGGCCCGCTCGTGCAGCTCGGCCCAGATCTGGTGGCTGGACTTCCAGACCACGCAGCGAAAGCTTGCCCGCGAGTAGCGCAGCGTGGCCACGAACAGGCGGGGTTTGCGGTACCGATCAGAACCCGGCACCCGGGTGGGAGCGCCTTCGCCGTAGTCGACCTGCATCTCCTCGCCGGGCAGGAAGCTCAGGCGGTCGAACTGCTCGGGCTCCTTCTGGCGCAGTCGGGCCACGAAGCGTTTGACGGAGTTGTACTGGCCGGCAAAGCCGTGCTGGTCGACCAGGTCCTGG
This sequence comes from Tepidimonas sp. HKU77, assembly GCF_049728535.1. Taxonomy (NCBI): domain Bacteria; kingdom Pseudomonadati; phylum Pseudomonadota; class Betaproteobacteria; order Burkholderiales; genus Tepidimonas; species Tepidimonas sp. HKU77. Next base: position 1,699,812 of record NZ_CP187300.1, read on the forward strand.
AAGATGGCCATGGCGTTGCGCTTGAGACGCAACTGCGCCTGGATGAACTCACGGTGGGGTTCGCACAGGGAGGAGGCCAGTGGCGCAGGGGCAACAGCAGGAGCCGGTGGCCGGGGTGGGGCAGTTTGACTGGCCACCGCCTCAGAGCCGGTGGCCACCCCGGGGCAGTTTGCCCGTTCGGCCGCAAAGCGTTGCCGGTAGGCGCGGATGGTGTGACGGGAGATACCTGTGACCCGCTCGATCTCTCGCTGGCTGGCGTTGGCCTCCAGCAGCGTCCATATGGTGGTTTGCAAGTGTGGCTTCAAGACGTTCACTCCGGTGGTCCCCTCGTTGGTGAGGGGGTGAAAGTAACGTCCTGCCTGTCGGCCAGCGGGCGACCAACATGCCAAGCTCAATGCATCAGGTCACCACTGGTCAGGTGGAGCAATTTGGGTGGCCATAAGTGGAGCACTTTGGGTGGCCGCCGGGGGTTCGGGCTGGGCATGGTGATGACGCGCGGCTGCGCCAGCCGCTTGCTCGTGCTGTCGGCCAACGGCAACTTGCGCGCCTTGCTGTCGGGATTGATCTTCGCGGTCACCGCGCAGGCCTCGCTGGGCGGGGTGCTGGCCCCGTGGCGCGAGGCCGTCGGCAGTTGGTGGGTCGTCGAGGGCGGGCCATCACGCGATGTGCTGGCTTGGTTGGGTGGCGGGCCCTGGTTGGGGTTGCTACTCGGGTTGGTGTGGGCGGCTGCCGCCTTGTTTTTTGCCGTGCGCAGCGGCTGGGGGTTCTGGAAGTGGTTCGGTGGGGCCGCCACGGGCCTGATGGTCGCGCTGGCCTGGGTTTTTAGCTACCAGGTCATGACGCACTCGTTCGAGCCGGTGCAGATCCAGGGCATGACCTTCAGCGGCCCATCGGCCGAATGGCTGATGCGCGTGTTGGCCGAGCCCAACAAACCCTGGACCTTCGGGCTGGGGCTGATGCCGGGCGTCTTTCTGGGTTCGCTGGCCGGGGCGCTGGTCGGGCGTGAGTGGAAGTTGGAGGGCTTCGGCGGCGCCTATACCATGCCGCGCTACATCGTCGGCGCGGTGCTGATGGGCTTTGGCTCCATGCTGGCCGGTGGCTGTGCGGTCGGCGCGGGCATGACGGGCGGATCGATCTTTGCCCTGACGGCCTGGTTGACGCTCCTCGGCATGTGGGTTGGGGGCGGAATCGCCGATCGCCTGATCGACCGTCCCCAGCCCCGGGAGATGATGCCCACCGCCGGTGCTTTGGGCGACCTAGCCCGCGCGCCCTGACGTGCGCGCCCGCGCCAGCAGCACCAGACACACCAGTGCCACCGCGGTGAGCAGCGCCGGAAAGCCCACGCGCGGCGCCCACTGCAGGGCTGCGCCCGCCAGCGACGGCGCCAGCACCCCGCCCAGCGTGTAGGCCATGACCAGCACGGCGGTGCTGTTGACCAGTGTGACGCCGCGTTCGCGCGCGCCGATGTCGATCATGGCCAGCGTGTACAAGCAACCCCCAGCGCCGCCCCATAGAAAGGCTACCGGCCACGCCAGCCAAGGCGTGCCCGCCACCCAGGGGATGATCAGGGTGGCCACCAGCGTGACGGCCGCGCACACCCGCATCAGCTGCAGCCGGGCACCGCCCGCGCCGCCGCGCCGCCCGGGCCTACGCCCCATCCGGTCGGCCAGTGCCCCGGCGGGCAGCATCCACATCGCGCTGCCGAGTCCACTGGCAGACACCAGCAGCGCCGCCGCGGCCGCCCCCAGCCCCAGCGCCACGCCGTACAGGGGCAGGATCGAGGTCAGCCCGCTTTCGAAAAAACCGCCGCAAAAACCCGCCGCCATGATGACGGGGTGCGCCCGCAGCGCCGCCCACACGCCACGCCAGCCCACGTGGGCGTCGTGCGCGTCGGGCTCGGGCGGCAGCGGGGGCACCCGCAGCGCCCAGCCCAGCCCCACGGCCAGCAGCGCCACCGACAACCACAGCGCCTGCGGGCTGGACGGCCCGACGGCGGCCAGCAGCAAAGGCCCGATGACGAAGGTCGCCCCCACCATGGTCTCGAACAGGCCCACCGCTCGCCCGCGCAGGTGAGGCGGGGCGAACTCGGCCACCAGCGCTTCGGCCAACACCCAGCGCAGCCCGGACGCCATGCCTGCGAGCATCTTGAGGCCAAACCACAACGCCAGCGCTGCCGAGCCCTCCAGCGGCAACCCGTAGCCGATGCCCGCCACCACTGGCACGGCGCCCGACAGCCACAGCGCACGCCGCCGCCCAAGTGCGCGCGTCAGCGCCGAGGCAAACGGCGTCACCAGCAAAATGCCCACCCAGGCGCTGGCCGCGAACAGGCCGATGAGCGCCGTGGGGGCTTGCTGCTCGCTCAGGCGCAGAATCAGCCACGGCGTGAGCATGAAATAGCCCACCAGCTCGAAAAAGGTGGAACCGAAAATCGCGATCAGCCCGCGTGGTGACGGTGACGCGGCCGAAGCCGGGGACACAAGGGACATGTCGATGGCAGTGTGGGGCAGTCGTGGGGAAGGGGGCTTGGCAGCAAACGATGGGATTCTGTACAATTGCGGGTTCGGCGCTTTGGCGTCGAGTGTATCTGTCCTCGTTGCCCGGGGCGAATCCGGGGCGTTGCGGGGCGTTTTCAGCAAAGAGGTAACCTATGTACGCGGTCATAAAAACCGGCGGCAAGCAGTATCGCGTGGCTGCCGGCGAAAAAATCAAAGTAGAACAGATCGCTGCGGACGTAGGCCAAGAGATCGTGATCGACCAGGTGTTGGCCGTGGGCAACGGCGCGGACATCCGGGTGGGCACCCCCTTGGTCAGCGGCGCAACGGTCACGGCCACGGTCGTGTCGCATGGTCGGGGTGAGAAGGTGCGCATCTTCAAGCTGCGTCGCCGCAAGCACTACCAAAAGCGCCAAGGCCACCGGCAAAACTTCACCGAGCTGCAAATCGGCTCGATCAACGTCTGACGAGGTGACCCACCATGGCACAGAAAAAAGGCGGCGGCTCCACCCGTAACGGCCGCGACTCCAAGCCCAAGATGCTGGGCGTGAAGGTGTATGGCGGCCAGGACGTCAGCGCCGGTGCGATCATCGTGCGCCAGCGCGGCACCCAGTTCCATCCCGGCACCGGCACCGGTATCGGCAAAGACCACACCATCTACGCCACCGTGGCGGGCAAGGTCGAGTTCGCCGTCAAGGGCGCGCTCAACCGCAAGGTGGTCAACGTCATTCCCGCCTGACGTGCCAGCGTGGCTTTAGGGCGCACGCCCTGCGGGCCACGGCGGGCCTCAGGTCATGTTCCGGCACGGGCCCGCGGTTGCGGGCCCTTGTCGTTTCGCGGTCGGCGCAGGAGTCGTCATGAAATTCGTCGATGAAGCCACGATCGACGTCGCCGCTGGCGACGGTGGCAACGGCTGCGCGTCGTTTCGCCACGAGAAGTTCAAGGAATTCGGCGGCCCCGACGGCGGCGACGGCGGCCGCGGCGGCCATGTCTGGGCCGTGGCCGACGAAAACCTCAACACCCTGGTCGACTACCGCTACACGCGCCGCTTCGAGGCGCAGCGCGGCGAGCACGGCAAAGGCTCGGACATGTTTGGCGCCAAGGGCGAGGACATCGTGCTGCGCATGCCGGTCGGCACCGTCATCAGCGATGCCGAGACCGGCGAGGTGTTGTTCGAGCTGCTGCAGCCGGGGCAGAAGGTGCTGCTGGCCAAGGGTGGTGACGGCGGCTTTGGCAACCTGCACTTCAAGAGTTCCACGAATCGCGCGCCGCGTCAGAAGACGCTGGGGCGGCCCGGCGAGCGCCGCAGCCTCAAGCTCGAGCTCAAGGTGTTGGCTGACGTCGGACTGCTGGGCATGCCCAATGCGGGCAAATCGACCCTGATCGCGGCCGTCTCCAACGCGCGGCCCAAGATCGCCGACTACCCCTTCACCACCCTGCACCCGAACCTGGGTGTGGTGCGCGTCGGGCCCGAAAAGAGCTTCGTCATCGCCGACGTGCCCGGGCTGATCGAGGGCGCGGCCGAAGGCGCGGGGCTGGGGCATCAGTTCTTGCGCCACCTGCAGCGCACCCGGCTGCTGTTGCACATCGTCGACCTGGCGCCGTTCGACGACACGGTCGACCCGGTGGCGCAGGCGCGCGCCATCGTCGCGGAACTCAAAAAGTACGACCCCCAACTGGCGGCCAAGCCGCGCTGGCTGGTGCTCAACAAGCTCGACATGGTGCCGCCGGAGGAGCGCGAGGCGCGCGTGCGCGACTTCGTGCGCCGCTTGCGCTTCCGTGGCCCGGTGTTTACCATCTCGGCGCTCACGCGCGAAGGCTGCGAGCATCTCATGCTCAAGGTGTACGAGTATCTGGCCGCGCAGCGCGAAGCGCAGGCGCCGCCGGTCGAGGTCGATCCGCGCTTCGACGCCCATCGCCAGGACGCCGAGCCGACCCCGGCGCACGGCGACGACCCGCGTTTTCGCGCCTGAGGTTGCCGTCGTACTCTCTCCACGGATCGTTCACTGCTGCCTCACCGTTTGCCCGCGTTTGCCCGCCCCGATGATGCCGACCGCCCCCACCGCCGAAGCCGTGTCCGTTTCCCACGCCAGCCCGAACTCGCCGCAGGCGCACTCGGCCACCATGGGGCTCGCGCTGCCGCAGCGGGCCCCACAGGAGGTGCTGCGCGCGGCCCGCCGCATCGTCGTCAAGGTGGGCTCCAGCCTGGTCACCAACGAGGGGCGTGGCCTGGACGCGCAGGCCATCGGCCAGTGGTGCCGCCAGCTCGCGGCCCTGGTGCGCGACGGCCGCGAGGTCATCATGGTCAGCAGCGGGGCGATCGCCGAGGGCATGAAGCGCCTGGGCTGGGCCACGCGCCCCAAAGAAGTGCACGAGCTGCAGGCGGCGGCCGCGGTAGGGCAGATGGGGCTGGCCCAGATGTACGAGACGCAGCTGCGCGCCCACGGCGTGGGCAGCGCGCAGGTGCTGCTGACGCACGCCGACTTGGCCGACCGCGAGCGGTACCTGAACGCCCGCTCGACGCTGCTGACGCTGCTGCGGCTGGGGGTGGTGCCGGTCATCAACGAAAACGACACCGTCGTCAACGACGAAATCAAGTTTGGCGACAACGACACGCTGGGCGCGCTGGTGGCCAACCTGGTCGAGGCTGATCTGCTCATCATCCTGACCGATCAGCGTGGGCTGTACACCGCCGACCCGCGCAAGGACCCAACGGCGGCGTTTGTGGACGTGGCGCGGGCGGGCGACCCCGCGCTGGAAGCCATGGCCGGTGGTGCGGGCAGCCGCGTGGGCACGGGCGGCATGATCACCAAGATTCTGGCCGCCAAGCGTGCGGCGGGTTCGGGCGCGTCGACCGTGATTGCCTGGGGACGCGAGCCCGACGTGCTGCTGCGGCTGACGGCGGGCGAGCCGATCGGCACCTGTCTGGTCGCCGACATGCCCAAGCAGCAAGCGCGCAAGCAGTGGATGGCCGATCATTTGCAACTGCGCGGCGCCGTCACGGTCGATGCCGGTGCGGTGGCCAAGCTGGTGCACGAAGGCAAGAGCCTGTTGCCGATCGGCATGACGGCGGTGGAGGGCGACTTCCACCGCGGAGACGTGATCGCGGTGCGCGCGCCCGACGGACGCGAGATCGCGCGCGGGCTGGCCAACTACGCGGCCGCCGAGGCGCGGCTGCTCTGCCGTCGTTCGTCGGCGGAGTTCGATCGCCTGCTCGGTTACGCGGCTGAGCCGGAGATGATCCACCGCGACAACTTGGTGGTCACCGCGCGCTAAATCCGCGCCGCGCTGGTTCCGCGCCGCGCTGGTGCGGCAGCCGTCCGTCAGCGCTCGGGCTTGCCGTGACGCAGCGCGCGCAGCATGTCGGCCGGACGCCCGTTGGGCGTGGTGCCATCGCAAAAGCCACCGCGCGCCAGCGCCACCGCCGGGCGCGAGGCAAACTCACCCCCTAGGTTGCGCCACTCGGCGCCCGGGTTGGTGCGCCACTCGGCGGGCGGCCCGGGGTTCCAGTGCGCATACGTCTTGACCTGGGCGCTGGCGCAGCGTAGCCCCTCATACCAGGCGTTGAGGGCGCCGCTGGCGTTTTGCGCCACGATCACATAGCGGATGACGCCGTCCGGGCCCAGCGTGACCGATGCGGGATCGACGCCGAAGCGCAATTGGCTGTTGACCGAAACCTCGAACGGCACCAGCCCCTCGGTGCGCAGCGGTGGCGGTGGCGGCGTGTCGGCCTCGCGCCAGTCACGGTGGACGTCGCTGAGCCATTGCGCTGCCGCGCTGCCGCAGGTGGCGAGCCCAACCAGCACGGCCAGCCAGCGGCGTAGCGAGCCAGGCGCAGAAGCGAAGCGCGGATGCGGGGATCGAGGGAGTAAGCGCACGGTGTCAGGGAAGGGCGTGGTGGTCAGCGCCGCGAGGGCGCGCTCGGGAACGGAGCGGGAACCGAATCTCCCGCATCGGCGGCCGCCGGTTGCGGGTCGAAACTGGCACCCGGGGGCAGTTCCAGATGCGTGGGCATGGCCAGCTGGGGCGGCAGCGCCCGCGGGCGGCGCGCGCCATCGGCACCCTTGGGCGCGGGCCCGGCCCGGGGGCGCGCATTGGAGCGCAGGTAGCGGTTGCGGGGGCCGCGCGGATCGGCCCCGATCGGCCCCGGTGGTGGCAGGTAACGCGCCAGTTCCTGTAGCGCGCGCTGATAGACGTCGCGCTTGAACTCGATGACGCTGTCCAGCGGCACCCAGTAGTCGTTCCAGCGCCAGGCGTCGAACTCGGGGTGATCGGTGGCGCGCAGGTTCAGGTTCCAGTCGCCGCTGACGAGCCGCAGCAAAAACCAGATTTGCTTCTGTCCCCGGTAGTGGCCGCGCGATTCGCGGCGGATGTAGCGGTCCGGCACCTCGTAGCGCAACCAGTCGCGCGTGCGCGCGATGACGGCCACGTGCTCCGGGCGCAGTCCGATCTCCTCATGCAGTTCCCGGTACATGGCCTGTTCCGGGGTCTCGCCGCGGTCGATGCCGCCTTGCGGAAACTGCCAGGAGTGGGTGCGGATGCGCTTGCCCCAGAACACCTGGTTCTTGTGGTTGAGCAAGATGATGCCGACATTGGGCCTGAAGCCGTCTCTGTCAAGCATAATCGACCCCAATTCTTGAAACTGTCCCGATTATGCAACGCGGGTCGGGATTTGTGTTGATATGAAAGCCTCCCAGTTCCACATCGCCACCCTCAAGGAAGCCCCGGCCGATGCCGAGGTCGTCAGCCACCGCCTGATGCTGCGTGCCGGCATGATCAAAAAGCTCTCGGCCGGCATCTACACCTACATGCCCATGGGGCTGCGCGTCATCCGCAAGGTCGAGCGCATCGTGCGCGAGGAGATGGACCGTGCCGGCGCCATCGAGCTGACCATGCCCATCGTGCAGCCCGCCGAGCTGTGGCAAGAGACCGGGCGCTTCGACAAAATGGGCCCGGAGCTGCTGCGCATCAAGGACCGGCACGAGCGTGACTTCGTCATCCAGCCCACCAGCGAAGAGGTGGTGACCGACATCGCGCGCCAGGAGCTGCGCAGCTACAAGCAGCTGCCCAAAAACTTCTATCAGATCCAGACCAAGTTTCGCGACGAACGGCGGCCGCGCTTTGGCCTGATGCGCGGGCGTGAGTTCATCATGAAGGACGCCTACAGCTTCGACCGTGACGCCGAAGGCGCCCAGCGCAGCTACGCCATCATGGCGCAGGCGTATCGCCGCATTTTCGACCGCTTCGGGCTGACGTACCGCGCCGTGGCCGCCGACAGCGGCGCCATCGGCGGCGACCTGAGCGAGGAATTCCAGGTGATTGCCGCCACGGGCGAGGATGCCATCGTCTACTGCCCGACCAGCGACTATGCCGCCAATATCGAAAAGGCTGAGGCGCTGGCGCCGCAGGAGCCGCGCCCGGCGCCTGCCCAACCCATGGTCAAAACTCCCACGCCGGGGCGCAGCACCTGTGCCGACGTGGCCGCGCTGCTGGGCGTGCCGCTGGCGACCACGGTCAAGTCGATCGTGCTGGCCACCGACGAGATCAACGAGCGCGACGAGGTCGTGGCTACGCGCCTGTGGCTGCTGCTGCTGCGCGGCGACCACGACATGAACGAGGTCAAAGTCGGCAAGCTGCCCGGCTTGGCGCTGGGCTTCCGGTTTGCGACCGAGGCCGAGATCGTCGCGCACTTCGGGTGCCGACCCGGCTATCTGGGCCCGGTGGGCCTGAAGCGCCCGGTTACCGTGGTCGCGGACCGCGAAGTCGCCGTCATGGCCGACTGGATCTGCGGCGCCAACGAGGTCGATCACCACCTGACCGGGGTCAACTGGGGCCGCGACCTGCCCGAGCCGGACCTGGTGGCCGACATCCGCAACGTCGTCGCGGGCGACCCGTCGCCGGACGGCAAGGGAGTGTTGGCGATCGAGCGCGGCATCGAGGTCGGGCACGTGTTCTACCTGGGCACCAAATACAGCCGGGCGATGAACGCGACGTTTCTGGACGAGGACGGCAAGCCCAAGCCGTTCGAGATGGGCTGCTACGGCATCGGCATCACGCGGTTGCCAGCGGCTGCCATCGAGCAAAACCACGACGAGCGCGGCATCATCTGGCCCGACGCCATCGCCCCCTTCACGGTGGTCATTTGCCCGATCGGCATGGACCGCAGCCCCGCCGTGCGCGAGGCCGCCGAGCGCCTGCACGACGAACTGGCAGCGCACGGGGTGGACGTCATCCTGGACGACCGCGGCGAGCGGCCGGGCGCCATGTTCGCCGACTGGGAGCTGATCGGCGTGCCCCACCGCGTCACCGTCGGCGACCGCGGCCTCAAGGACGGCCTGGTCGAGTACCAGCACCGGCGCGACACCGCGGCCACGCCGGTGCCGCTGGCCGACATCGTGGACTGGCTGCGCGGCCGCATCGCGGTGTGACCATGGATACGGCCCCCGGGCCAGGCCTCGACCGGCGCCGCTGTCTGGGGCGGCTGGCGGGGTTGGCCGCACCGGTGCTGGCGGGGCGGAGCCTCGTGCCCATCGCGGGGGCCTGGGCGTGGGCGGCCGCCGCCCCGGCGCAGGCCGGTGCCCAGATCGAGGAGCCGCTGTCCGACGCGGTCCGCCACGCGCTGCAGGCGGCCGTCGAGCAGCTCGATCCGCCGGAGCCCGAGTTTCTGACGGCCGAGGAGCGGCTGGCCTACCTGCGCTGGCTGAGCCGGGCGAGCTGGCAGTTGCGGCGCCGCAAGCCCGAACCCCAGGCGCGCGTCGATTTTCTGCAAACGGTCTGGTACGAAAGCCGGCGCGCCGGACTGGACACGGCGCTGGTGCTGGGCCTGATCGAGGTCGAGAGCGCCTTTCGCAAGTACGCGATCTCGCGGGCCGGCGCGCGCGGCTACATGCAGGTGATGCCGTTCTGGACGCGGGTCATCGGCGATGGGGATCCGGACAAGCTGTTCCATCTGCAAACCAATCTGCGCTATGGCTGCGTCATCCTGCGCCACTACCTGCAGCGCGAGCGCGGCGACCTGTTCCTGGCCCTGGGGCGCTACAACGGCAGCCGCGGACGCGCCCCCTACCCGAACGCGGTGTTCGCGGCCGAGCGCCGCTGGCGGCTGGCGTGAGGGCCGATCCGCACGGCGACCGAACTTCCGGCCGAATCCGGCCTCTGATGCGTGATCACGTGATGCCCGGCGGCGGGCGTCCGGTCGGTGAGGAGATGTCCATGCGTTGGCTGATCTGGGTGGTGTTTGCGCTTGCGATGGTGCTGTGGACGGCCGTGGTGTTCGTCGGCACCCAGCTCCTGGGCTGGGCGGCGGGGCTGCTGTCGTCCGGACAGGACGCCGCCGCGGTGACGCAGGCGGTCCAGCACTTTCCCTGGCCGGCATGGCTGGTGCTGTGGGTGGATCCGGCCTGGCTGCAGCAGCTCGCCGCCGCGCTGACGCAGTCGTGGGCCTGGCTGACGGCGGTGCTGCCGGCCTTCGCCACGATCGCCGGCTGGCTGGTGCCGCTGGCCTGGGTGGCGTGGGCGGTGGTCGCCTTCGGTCTGCTGGCGCTGGCCGTGGTGCTGCACGTGGTCAGTGGTCGCCTGGGGCGCCAGTGGGGCAGCCTGGCGGCGTCGGTGCGGGGACCCCATGGCCGTTGAGTTGGCGCGCGCGCTGCGCGAGGCGGCGGCCCGGCTGGGCGAGATGGCCGATTCCCCGCCGCCGGGCGGTGCCCCGGTCGCGCTGAGTCTGGGCGAGGTCGTCGATCTGCATGGCCACGGCTCGGGGGCCGTGCTGCTGATGGTGATGGCGCTGCTGACCGTGCTGCCGGTGGCCGGTGCCGGCACGGTCCTGAGCTTCGGCCTGTGGGCGCTGGCGCTGGCCTGGATGGCGGGACGTGACGCCATCGTGCTGCCGCGCCGCGTCGGCGCCGTGACGCTGCGCGGCACCTGGGCGACGCGCGGCCTGGAGCTGCTGGCCATGACCTACGAAACCGCCGCGCGCTGGATGCGTCCGCGCTGGCCCGCCCTCGTCCACCCACGCCTGCGTCTGTGGTGGGGCCTGTGGATCGCGCTGATGGCAGGCATCATCTTCCTGCCGCTGCCGTTCGGCAACGTACTGCCCAGCCTCAGCCTGATCGCGCTGAGCCTGGGCTGGATGTTCCGCGACGGGCTGGCCTTGCTGGTGTCCGGGGCCATCGGGGCGGGGGCGATCGCCTACCTGGTCACGCTGTGGCAGGGGGTGGAGCACCTGTTTCGCTGGTGGTTCTGACCTCGTCCCCGGCCCTCACTGCAGGAAGCCGATGCGCGCGCGTCCGCCGGCAGCCGCGGGCAGGTCCCGCGTCTCGATGCGGTCGCGCCGGTCCAGCCGTGCGTTGCCAAAGCCGGTCATGAGCGCCCGGCGCATCTCGCGCGGCGCCATGCCCGCCAATTGATCGAGCACGTCGTCACCGGGCTCCTCGTCGAACAGCCGTCCCCAGTCGTGCGCGGCGCGCAAGCGCTGGTAGAGCTGGCGCGCGATGCGCCGCGCCTCGTCCCGCGTGGGGGGCGCGATCTCGAACACGTTCATGCGGTTGAGGATCGGGTCGGGAATCGCGCGCTCGTCGTTGGCGGTGGTGATCCAGATCACTTGGCTGGCGTCGATCGGCACCTCGGCAAATTCGTCGACGAAGCGCTGCGCGGTCTGGGGCTCCAGCAGGCTGTACAACGCCCCCAGCGGGTCGTACTGCGCGTCGCTGGCCTTGTCGATTTCGTCGACCACGATGACCGGGTTGGCATAGTTGCCCTCCACCAACGCCTCGAACACTTTGCCCGGCTTGGCGCCTTTCCATTGCGACGACGAGCCCGACAGCAGCCAGCCCGCGGTCATCGAGCTCATCGGCACCAGCGTCATGGTGGTGGCCAGCAGCTCGGCCAGTTGGTGCGCAAAATGCGTCTTGCCCACGCCTGGCGGGCCGAGCAACAGCAAGGGCGTGATCTCGAGGCTGTCGCTGCTTTCCTGCGCCAGCGCGATGTGGCGCCGCACGTCGTCGAGCACCTCGCGGAAGTTGGGCAGCTGCTCGTACAGCGGCTCCACATCCGGCACGCCCGAGGGTTTGACCGCAAAGCGCTGCGGTCCGCGTTCGAGCATGCGCTCATAGGTCTGGCACAGCGTGGCTTGCTCGCGCTCGTTGCCCTGCGCTTTGAGGCGGCGCAGCCGCTGCTCGACGTCCTCGGGGCTGAAGACGTCGCGCACGCGCGCGATGGGCAGGCTGCGCGGCGCTACCGTGGCGGGGAGGGGATGGGTGGTTTCCATGGCACGCTCTCCTTCGACGACCAGTCCTGCGGTCATTGAAGCATGTTTCGTGCCACGCGAACAACCCGGGAGAATCCGGATGGCGCGTCGGCCCCGCAGGCCCGGTCTTATGCGGTTGGAGTCGCCAGCAGCCGCTGCAGTTCTCCGGATTCGTACATCTCCATCATGATGTCGGAGCCGCCGATGAACTCACCCCGCACGTACAGCTGCGGGATGGTCGGCCAGTTGCTGTACTCCTTGATGCCCTGGCGAATCTCGGGATCTTCCAGCACGTTGACGGTGACCACGTCTTTCGGGTCCACGCCGCAGGCCTTGAGGATCTGCACCGCGCGGCCGGAGAAGCCACACATCGGGAAGCTGGCCGTGCCCTTCATGAACAGCACGATGTCGTGGTTTTTGACCAATTGGTCGATGCGTTGCTGGACGTCGCTCATGGGTGGTCTGTCGATGAAAGCCTCGATGCGCCGATTATCGCCCGTCGGCGCGCGGCGTGGCGCCAGTGCCGTCGATGGCCGCAGCGCCGCTGGGTTCACCACCCCAGCGCCCGCCGGTGCAGCGCCGGTGTCCGCCCAGGTCGCGCCGGTGGTCGATGTCGAAGAAGCCGCGCGCGCGCAGCAGGTCGGCCACCGCGTCGGCCTGGTCCCAGCCGTGCTCGAGCAGCAGCCAGCCGCCGGGTGTCAGGTGGGCCGGGGCGCCCGCCACGATGGCCCGCAGGTCGCGCAGTCCGTCGGCGCCCGCGACCAGGGCGTCGCGCGGTTCGTGGCGCAGCGTCGGCAGATGGGGGTCATCGGCGCGCAAGTACGGGGGGTTGGCCACGACAAGGTCGAAGCGCGCCGGCCACGGTGGGGATGCCGTGTCGCTGGTGTGGGCGTCGGTCGGCCAGGGGCGCCAGCCGTCCCACCAATGGCCCCGCAGCCAGCGCACCGGCAGGCGCAGGGTTTGACCGTTGGCAGCCGCCACGGCCAGGGCGTCGGCGCTCGCATCCAGCCCCCAGACGGCGGCCCGTGGCCGTGCGTGCTGGATGGCCAGCGCGATCGCGCCGCTGCCCGTGCCCAGGTCGAGGACGTGGGCGCTGCCGTCGGGTGGCAGCAGCGCCAGCGCCCACTCCACCAGCGTCTCGGTATCGGGGCGTGGGTCCAGCACACGCGCGTCGACCTTCAGTATCAAACCGTGAAAACCGCGTTCGCCCGTGAGGTAGGCCAGCGGGACGCGGTCGAGCCGTCGTTGGCACAGGTCGGCATAGCGCGTCGCCGCCGCGGGCGGCAGCGGCTCGTCGTCGTGGGCCAGCAGCCACGCTCGCTCGCTTGCCGAGCGCCCCAGGGCGTGCAGCAGCAGCCATTGCGCATCGAGCCAGTCCAGCCCCATCGCTCGCGCCCACTGCAAGGCAGCGCGCCGTGTATGCAGCGGCGGTGGTGTCGGCGTGGGAGGGCAGGACATGGGCTCAGCTGCCAGCACGCGCTTCGAGCTCGGCCATCAGCTCTGCACCGCGTGCCAGCTGCAACGGACGGATGAGGTCGTCCAAGTCGCCTTCGAGCACCGCCGGCAGCTTGTACAGGGTCAGGTTGATGCGGTGGTCGGTGACGCGGCCCTGCGGAAAGTTGTAGGTGCGGATGCGGTCGCTGCGGTCGCCGCTGCCGATGAGGCCCTTGCGGGCTGCCGCCTCGCGCGCTTCGCGCTCGCGCCGCTCGCGCTCTTGCAGGCGCGCCAGCAGCACTTGCAGCGCCTTGGCCCGGTTGCGGTGCTGGCTGCGGTCGTCTTGGCATTCGGCCACGATGCCCGTGGGCAGGTGCGTGATGCGCACCGCCGAGTCGGTTTTGTTGATGTGCTGGCCGCCCGCGCCGCTGGCACGGAAGGTGTCGATGCGCAGCTCCGCCGGGTTGATCTGCACCGCCTGCGCCTCGTCGGGCTCGGGCAGCACCGCCACGGTGCAGGCGCTGGTGTGAATGCGCCCCTGCGACTCCGTCACCGGTACCCGCTGCACCCGGTGGCCGCCTGATTCGAAGCGCAGTCGCCCGTACGCACCCGGGCCGACGATGCGCAGCACCACTTCCTTGGCGCCACCCAGCTCGCTGGGGGATTCGCTGATGACCTCGGCGCGCCAGCCTTGCCGCTCGGCATCACGGATGTACATGCGCGCCAGCTCCGCGGCAAACAGAGCGGCTTCCTCGCCGCCCGTGCCGGCGCGGATCTCGACGAAGGCGTTGCGCTCGTCGTCGGGGTCGCGCGGCAGCAGCAGGGCGTGCAGCTCGGCCTCGAGCCGTTCGAGCTCGGCTTGTGCGGCGGCCACCTCATCCGCCACCATGGCCGCCAGCGCCTCGTCGCCGCTGGCGGCGGCTTCAGTGGCGAGCTGCTCGGCCTCGTGTCGTTGCGCCTCGCACTGCAGGTAGCGCAGGTAGGGCTGGACGATGGTGTCGGTTTCGGCGTGCTCGCGCGTCAACGCGCGAAAGCGCTCCAAGTCTGCCGTCGCATCGGGCGCGGACAGTTGGGCATCGAGCTCGTGCAGCCGTAGGCGCAAGCGCTCGAGCGTCTCGCGGATGAAGGGCTTCATGGGCGTGGTGGCCGTCCGTCGTCGCTGGCACGGCGGGGCGCCGCCGCATCGGGCCGGCCGCGCAGAAATAGCCGTGATACCACCTCGGCCGTGTGCTGCCGGGCCGCCTCGTCGCCGCTGTGCAGCTCGGCCAGCGCGCCGTGCAGCATTTTTTGCGTCAGGCCGCGCGCCAGCGCTTCGAGCGCCGCATCGACCGATTCCCCCCGCGCCAGCAGCCGTTTGGCGCGTGCGATCTCGGCCGCCCGCCACGCGTCGGCCTGCGTCTGCAGGTCACGGATCAACGCCACCACCCCCGCGTTGGGGTCACGCTGGCGCAGCCAGTGCATGAAGCTCTGCACACCGGCGTCGATGATGGCTTCGGCCTGCGCCACCGCGGCCTGTCGGCTGTCCTTGCCCGCCTGCACCACGGAGGCGAGATCATCCACCGTGTACAGATAGACGTCGTCGAGCTCGCGCACCTCGGCCTCGATGTCGCGCGGCACGGCCAGATCGACCATGAACATCGGTCGGTGGCGGCGGCGGCGCAAGGCGCTCTCGACCATGCCCAGGCCGATCAGCGGCAGCGTGCTGGCGGTGCAGCTGATCACGGCGTCGAACTCGTGCAGCCGGGCGGGCAGGTCCGACAGCCGCATCGCCTCGGCCCCAAAGCGGGCGGCGAGCTTTTCGCCGCGCTCCAGGGTGCGGTTGGCGACCGCCATCGCGCGCGGCTGGCGTGCGGCGAAGTGCGTGGCGGTCAGTTCGATCATCTCGCCCGCGCCCACGAACAGCACGCGGATGTCGCGCAGGTCTTCGAACAGCTGGCTGGCCAGCCGCACCGCGGCCGCCGCCATGCTGATGGAATGCGCACCGATGGCGGTGCTGCTGCGCACTTGCTTGGCCACCGCGAACGAGCGTTGGAACAGCTGATGCAGCGTGGTGCCCAGTGTGCCCACCTCGTCGGCCACGCGCACCGCGTCTTTGAGCTGGCCCAGGATCTGCGCCTCACCCAGCACCATGCTGTCCAGCCCGCTGGCGACGCGAAATGCGTGGCGTGCCGCGGCATCGTCGCGCAGCACGTAGGCGTGCTGCAGCAGCAACTCGGGCGCCACCCCGGCGGTGTCGGCCAGCCAGCGCGCCGTCGGCTCGATCAAGGGTTCGTCGCTGGCGCAGTACAGCTCGGTGCGGTTGCAGGTGGACAACAGCGTGGCCTCGGGCTGCCTGACCAACGCGGCGCGAAAGCGCCGCAAGGCGTCCGGCACCTGGTCGAGCGCGAATGCAAACCGCCCGCGCACATCGAGCGGAGCGGTGTGGTGGTTGATGCCGAGCGCCCAGACTGCCATGATTGCGGATTATAAAATTTTGTCCTTCGTGGACGTCCTGCCCCTGCTCAACCACCTGCTCAACCTCGTGGCACCGGCCTGGGGCGTCGGGGCGCTGCTCGCCGTCGCGCTGGCGTGGCGCGCGCGGGCGCGGCAGCCGTTTTGGCGGCGGTGGTGGGGCCACTGCGTGTGGCTGGGTCTGGCGGGGTCGGCGGTGCTGGCGGCGGCATTACCGTGGCTGGGGCGTGATGGCCGCATGGTGACCTATGCCCTGCTGGTGGTGGTCCTTGGGGGGGTGGCCGCCTGGCGCGATGCGCGGCGCGCCTGAAGGCAGGGTCCGTCCGGCGCAACCCTGCTGTCAGTGGTGCCGTGCTGCGCTGCGGTAACATCGTCGGTCCTGCCCCGGCTGCCGTGCCGATCCTGCGGGCCGCGCTGCCGCGTGGCTTGCTCGCCGCTCCTTGCCCATGAACGCACCGACGCCCCTGAACGCACTGCTCACGGCCGAGTCCGACACGCCGCGATTGCGCGAGATTCCGTACAACTACACGTCGTTTTCGGATCGCGAGATCGTGCTGCGCCTGTTGGGCGCACGCGCGTGGGACATCATCGAGCAACTGCGCCGCGAGCGCGCCACCGGCCGCTCGGCGCGCATGCTCTACGAGGTGCTGGGCGACATCTGGGTGGTGCAGCGCAACCCGTACTTGCAGGACGATCTGCTGGCCAACCCCAAGCGTCGCGCCGCGCTCATCGAGGCCTTGCACCACCGCTTGGGCGAAATCGAAAAACGCCGCCGCCCGCAAGACGACCCGCAGCGCGACGTGTTGGTGGGCGAGCTGCTGGACCATGCGCGCCGTGCCGTGCAGGCATTCGCCCAGGCGTTCGAGGACATGGCTGCGCTGCGCCAGCGCGCGGTCAAGGTGTTGCGTCGGCACACGGCGCGCGACAACATCAAATTCGATGGCCTGAGCCGCGTCAGCCACGTCACGGACGCCACCGACTGGCGCGTCGAGTATCCGTTCGTCGTGCTCACCCCCGACACCGAGGCCGAAATCGTGGGGCTGGTGCAGGGCTGCGTCGAGCTGGGGTTGACCATCATCCCGCGCGGCGGCGGAACGGGCTACACGGGTGGTGCGGTGCCGCTGACATGGAAGAGCGCGGTCATCAACACCGAAAAGCTGGAGGCGATGACCGAGGTCGAGATGGTGACCTTGCCCGGGCTGGACGCGCCCGTGCCCACGATCTGGACCGAGGCGGGCGTCGTCACCCAGCGCGTGGCGGATGCCGCCGAGCGCGCGGGCTTCGTGTTCGCGGTCGATCCCACTTCGGCCGAGGCGTCGTGCATCGGCGGCAACATCGCCATGAACGCCGGTGGTAAGAAGGCGGTGCTGTGGGGCACGGCGCTGGACAACCTGGCGTCGTGGCGCATGGTCACGCCCGACGCCGAGTGGCTCGAGGTGCACCGCATCGGCCACAACCGGGGCAAGATCCACGACGCCGAGGTGGCGTCCTTCGAGCTGCGCTACTTTGGCCCCGACGGCAAGACACTGCGCCGCACCGAGCGGCTCGACATCCCTGGCGCGGCGTTTCGCAAGGCGGGGCTGGGCAAGGACGTCACGGACAAGTTTCTGAGTGGCCTGCCTGGCGTGCAAAAAGAGGGCTGCGACGGCATCATCACCAGCGCGCGCTGGGTGGTGCACCGCATGCCCGCGCACACGCGCACCGTATGCCTGGAGTTTTTCGGCAACCCCAAGGACGCGGTGCCCTCGATCGTCGAGATCAAGGACTATCTGTTCGCCGAGCAAAGGCTGTCCGGCACGCTGCTCGCGGGTCTGGAACATTTGGATGACCGCTACCTGAAGGCGGTGGGCTACACCACCAAGAGCAAGCGCGGCACCCTGCCCAAGATGGTGCTCATCGGCGACATCGTGGGTGACGACCCGGACGCCGTGGCGCGCGCCGCCAGCGAGGTGGTGCGGCTGGCCAACGCCCGCGCCGGCGAGGGGTTCGTCGCCGTCAGCCCCGAGGCACGCAAAAAATTCTGGGCCGACCGCAAACGCACCGCCGCGATCAGCCGTCACACCAACGCCTTCAAGATCAACGAGGACGTGGTGATCCCGCTGGAGCGTATGGGTGAGTACACGCTGGGCATCGAGCGCATCAACATCGAACTCAGCCTGCGCAACAAGATCCGCCTGTGCGACGAGCTGGAGGCGTTTTTCGGGCGCGGGGCGTTGCCGCTGGGCAAGGCCGAAGACCCCCATGACATGCCCAGTGCCGAGTTGCTGGCCGAGCGCACCGAGCAGGCGCGCGCGCTCATCCGCCGCGTGCGCGCGCAGTGGCAGGCTTGGCACGACGGACTGGACGCGCCGGCCGCGCCGGGCGAGCGCACGCTGTTCGAGCAGCTGCAGGACCACACCCTGCGCGCGAGCTGGAAAACCCAGCTGCGCGCGCCGCTGCGCGAGCTCTTCACGGGCGCGGTGTTTGCGCCCGTGCTGGCCGAGTGCGATGCCATCCACCGGCGCGTGCTCAAAGGGCGCGTCTGGGTGGCGCTGCACATGCACGCGGGCGACGGCAACGTGCACACCAACATCCCGGTCAACAGCGACGACTACGAGATGCTGCAGACCGCGCACGAGGCGGTCGATCGCATCATGGCGCTGGCGCGCCGCCTCGACGGCGTGATCTCGGGTGAGCACGGCATCGGCATCACCAAGCTGGAGTACCTCAGCGACGACGAGCTGGCCCCGTTTGCCGAGTACAAGCGCCGCATCGATCCGCACGGGCGTTTCAACCGCGGCAAGCTGTTGCGCACGGCGAGTGCGTTGGGCCCCGACGTGCACCCGGCCGATCTGAGCCAGGCGTACACGCCGAGCTTTGGCCTCATGGGGTACGAGTCGCTCATCATGCAGCAAAGCGACATCGGCGCCATTGCCGACAGCATCAAGGACTGCCTGCGCTGCGGCAAGTGCAAGCCCGTGTGCTCGACCCACGTGCCGCGCGCCAACCTGCTGTACAGCCCGCGCAACAAGATCCTGGCCACCAGCTTGCTGATCGAGGCTTTCCTGTACGAGGAGCAGACGCGCCGTGGCGTCTCCATCCAGCACTGGGAGGAGTTCGAGGACGTGGCCGACCACTGCACGGTGTGCCACAAGTGCTTGTCGCCCTGCCCGGTGAAGATCGACTTCGGCGACGTGTCGATGAACATGCGCAACCTGCTGCGCAAGATGGGTCGCAAGTCCTTCCGCCCGGGTAACGCGCTGGCGATGACCTTCCTCAATGCCACCCAGCCGGAGACGATCAAGCTCATGCGCACCGCCATGGTCGACGTCGGCTTTCGCGCGCAGCGCTGGGCGCACGATCTGCTCAAGGGCCTGGCGCGCAAGCAGACGGCGGCGCCGCCCGCCACGGTGGGGCCCGCGCCGGTCAAAGAGCAGGTCATCCACTTCATCAACAAGAAGATGCCGGGCAACCTGCCCAAGAAGACGGCGCGCGCCTTGCTCGACATCGAGGACA
The DNA here is from genome assembly GCF_049728535.1 of Tepidimonas sp. HKU77. Classification (NCBI taxonomy): domain Bacteria; kingdom Pseudomonadati; phylum Pseudomonadota; class Betaproteobacteria; order Burkholderiales; genus Tepidimonas; species Tepidimonas sp. HKU77. The sequence goes on from NZ_CP187300.1 coordinate 1,718,928, forward strand.
AAAACTACGTGCCCATCATCCGCGACCCGCAGCGCACCAGCGCCGACGCGGAGGCGGTCTTCTACTTCCCCGGCTGCGGCTCGGAGCGGCTGTTCAGTCAAGTGGGGCTGGCCACGCAGGCCATGCTGTGGCACGTTGGCGTGCAGACGGTGTTGCCGCCTGGCTATCTGTGCTGCGGCTATCCGCAGCGCGGCTCGGGTCAGTTCGACAAGGCGGAAAAAATCATCACCGACAATCGGGTGCTGTTCCACCGCGTGGCCAACACGCTCAACTACCTGGACATCAAGACGGTGGTGGTGAGCTGCGGTACCTGCTACGACCAGCTGCAGGGCTATCAGTTCGACAAGATCTTCCCCGGCTGCCGCATCGTCGACATCCACGAATACCTGCTGGAAAAGGGCGTCAAACTGGAGGGCAAGGGCGCGTACCTCTACCACGATCCGTGCCACAGCCCGATGAAGCAGCAAGACCCGATGAAGACCGTCAAGGCGCTGGTGGGCGACACCGTCGTGGCCAGCGACCGCTGCTGCGGCGAGTCGGGCACGCTCGGCGTCACGCGGCCCGATATTTCGACGCAGGTGCGCTTCCGCAAAGAGCAAGAGTTGCGCAAGAACGAGCAGCAGTTGGCGGCCTTGGCCGAGCGCAACGGTGCGTCGCTGACGCCCGGGCGCACCAAGATCCTGACCTCGTGCCCGAGCTGCCTGCAGGGCCTGAGCCGCTACGGCGAGGATCTCAGCAACGGACTGCTGGAGGCCGACTACATCGTGGTCGAAATCGCGCGCCAGATCTTGGGTGAGAACTGGCTGCCGGACTATGTGGCGCGCGCCAATGCCGGCGGCATCGAACGGGTGCTGGTGTGAGCGCTCCGCCTGCCGCCGCCTGCCCTTTGTGCCGCGAAGACGGCGGCGTGCTGCTCTGGCGCGGGCAAGGCTGGCGCGTGGTGCGTGCGGTCGGCGCCGAGGTGTCATCGGCGCCAGCGTGGTACCGCGTCATCGCCACGGACCACGTGGCCGAATGGTCGGATCTCGATGCGTTCCAGCAGGCGGCAGGGATGCGCCTCGTGACGGCGGTCGAGCGCGTGTTGCGCGCCTGTCTGCAGCCGACCAAGGTCAACCTGGCATCGCTGGGCAACGTCGTGCCGCACCTGCACTGGCACGTCATCGCCCGCTTCGAGTGGGACAGTCGGTTCCCCGCCCCGATCTGGGATGCCGAGCGGCGCACGGGCGATGCGCAGCAACTGGCCGCCGTGCGGGCAGCGCTGCCCGACTGCGATGCAGCCATCGTGGCGGCGCTGGCGCCGTCGCCCCTCGCGTGATCGCCTCGATCCCAACCCACTTCACCGGAGGTCGCCCATGTCCGCTACCACCCCCGCACCCGAATCGATTACCGTGCACAACGCATCGCGCATCTTCGAAATTCGCTTTGCCGATGGCGCGCACTTTCGCATCCCGTTCGAGCTGATGCGCGTTTACTCCCCGTCGGCCGAGGTGCAGGGCCACGGGCCGGGGCAGGCGGTGCTGCAGACCGGCAAGCGCCACGTCGACATCGTGGCGCTGGAGCCCGTGGGCCACTACGCGGTGCAGCCCACCTTCTCCGACGGGCACGACAGCGGCATCTTCACCTGGGAGTATCTGTACTTCCTCGGCTCGCAGCAGGACGCGCTGTGGGCCGACTACGAGCGCCGGCTGGCCGAAGCCGGCCTCGACCGGGACGCGCCCATGCCGAGTGCGGCCGCGCCCGGTTGCGGGCACCATTGATGCCCCGCCCACGCCCTGCAGCGGCTACGATACGGCCATGAGCTCTACCCATTTCGGTTTCCAGACCGTCGACGAACGCGAAAAGGCCCGGCGCGTGCGTGCCGTCTTCGACTCGGTCGCGCCGCGCTACGACCTCATGAATGACCTCATGTCCGCCGGCCTGCACCGCTGCTGGAAGGCGTACACCGTCATGGTCGCCAACCCCCAGCCTGGCCAGCGCGTGCTCGACATCGCCGGGGGCACCGGCGACATGGCGCTGGCCATTGCGCCCAAGGTACAACCGGGCGGCATGGTGGTGCACACCGACATCAACGAATCCATGCTGCGGGAGGGGCGCGACCGGCTGCTCGACCATGGGCTGGCGCTGCCTACCGTGGTGTGCGACGCCGAGCAACTGCCGTTTCCCGATGGCCACTTCGACCTCGTCACGGTGGCGTTTGGTCTGCGCAACATGACGCACAAGGAACTTGCGCTGCGCGAAATGAATCGAGTACTCAGGGTCGGCGGCAAGCTGCTGGTGCTCGAGTTTTCGAAAGTCGCGCCCCCGCTGCAAAAAGCCTACGACTGGTACAGCTTTCATGTGCTGCCGCGGCTGGGGCGCTGGGTGGCGGGGGACGAGGCCAGTTATCGCTATCTGGCCGAGTCGATCCGCATGCACCCTGATCAGCAGACGTTGCGCGGGATGGTGCAGGAGGCGGGCTTCGGCCACGTCGATGTGCACAACCTGACCGCCGGCGTCGTCGCCTTGCACGTGGGCATCAAGACATGAATCCGGGCCTGTGATCGTGGCCCTTGCTAGGAGAGAGACCGTGGTGACGAAACTGGGAACGTGGATGCTGGTGGCGGCGATGGCCTTGTCGTCGGCCGACGTCTGGGCCAAGCGCTTGGGCGGTGGTGGATCGATGGGCAAGCAGTCCAGCAACGTGACGCAACGCCAAGCCGCACCGCAGGCGCCCGCCCAACCGGCGCCGGCGCAGACGCCGAACCAAGCCGCGGCGCCCACGGCCCCCGCCGGCGCGGCCGCTGGGGCTGCCGCCAAGCCGCAGCGTCCCTGGGGGGCGATGCTGGGTGGCCTGGCCGCGGGGCTGGGGCTGGCCTGGCTGGCCAGCGCGCTCGGCTTCGGCGAAGCGTTTGCGCAGTTCCTGCTCATCCTGCTGCTCGCCATGGTCGTGGCGGCGGTGATCGCATGGGTCATGCGCAGTCGGGCGGCGGGCCGCTCCGCCCTGGCGCACCAAGGCGCCGGGGCAGGGGGGGTGGCACCCGTCACGCTGCGCGGCTACCAGCCAGCCCATGTCGGCAACGACGCGTCGGCCCGGCCGTGGGAGCGCAGTCACAGCACCTTTGGCACGGCCGAACCTGCCGGTCAACCGGGCAGCCGAATCGGTGCGGCCCTGAACGGTCCCCAGGCTTGGGGTATTCCCGCGGGCTTTGACACGGAAGGGTTTCTCCGCGCGTCCAAGGCCAACTTCATCCAGCTGCAAGACGCCTGGGATCGCGGTGACATCCCCGCCCTGCGCGCGATGATGACCGACGAGATGGTCGAGCAGATCCAGGCCCAGCTCGCCGAGCGCGAGCGGCACTCGGGCGGCGTGCCCAACCAGACGGAGGTCGTGACGCTGGACGCCCAGTTGTTGGGTATCGAGGAGCGCGACGACGAATACATGGCCAGCGTCGAGTTCTCGGGCCTGATCCGGGAAAATCCGGCCGAAGGACCCGCCCCATTCCGCGAAGTGTGGAACATCACGCGCCCCAAGAACGGGCGCGGCGGCTGGCTGGTCGCCGGGGTCCAAGCCCTGCAGTGACGGCCCGATCGCCAATCCGGCAGAATCGGGGGCATGACCATGCCCCCGATTTCTTTTTCCCCGCCACCGTGGCTGCTCGACGAGGCGCGCAACCGCGTCGTGCTGCTGCTCAACCACGTGCTGCAGCAAGAGCCCGAGGCGATGCAGCGCCTGCGTCGGCAGGCAGGCAAGACGATCCAGTTGCGTTGGCCGCACGCGGCGCTGGCGCGCGTGCTACCGGGGGCGCTGGCGCTGCACATCACCCCCGCCGGCTTGTTGGCGCAGGCCCGCGCTGACGCCCCGGCCGACCTGGTGCTGACCCTGGACGAGCCCTCCGCGTTCACGCTGGCGGGCAAGCTGGCCAGTGGCGACAAGCCGACGGTGGGCATCGAGGGCGACGTGCAGCTCGCGGCCGAGGTGGCGTGGCTGGTGGACAACGTGCGCTGGGACCTGGAGGAAGATCTCTCGCGCCTGCTGGGCGACGCGGCAGCGCATACGCTGGTGCAGGTGGGCCGCCAAGCGGTGGCCCTGCTGCGCACGGGCTTGGCGCCTGCGGTGCAAGCGGCGCGCGAGCGTGCACAGACGCTGCGCGCGCGGATGGCGGGTGCCGCGCAGACCGATGGCGGCGGAGGCGCGCCATGAGGCAATGGCTGCGCAGCTGGGTGATCGCCTGGGTCGTTTTTCGCTATGGCCTCGACGAGCTGGTGCTCTCTGGCTTTCGGCACCCGCTGTTGGTGCGGCTGCGGCGGCTGATTTCGGTCGGCCGCAATCTGAGTGCGCCGCGCGGCCAGCGCCTGCGCGAGGCATTGGAGCGGCTGGGGCCAATCTTCGTGAAATTTGGGCAGGTGCTGTCCACCCGGCGCGATCTGCTGCCGCCGGACATCGCCGACGAGCTGGCCCGGCTGCAGGACCGCGTGCCCCCGTTTCCGGCGGAGGTGGCCATTGCCACCATCGAGCGCGCCTTCGGGCAGCCCTTGCACGCGGTGTTCGCGCACTTCGAGCGCGAGCCGGTGGCCAGCGCCTCCATCGCCCAGGTGCACTTCGCCCGGCTGCACGACGGGCGCGAGGTCGCGGTCAAGGTGCTGCGGCCCAACATGCTGCCCGTGATCGAAAATGACCTCGCCCTCATGCGCACCATAGCGCGCTGGGTGGAGCGGCTATCGCGCGACGGGCGCCGCCTCAAGCCGCGCGAGGTGGTGGCCGAGTTCGACAAATACCTGCACGACGAGCTCGACCTGATGCGCGAGGCGTCCAACGCGGCCCAGCTGCGGCGCAACATGGCGGGGCTGAACCTGGTGCTCATCCCCGAGATGTACTGGGACTACTGTCGCCCCGAGGTGCTGGTGATGGAGCGCATGCACGGTGTGCCCATCAGCCAGGTGCAGCGTTTGCGCGAGGCGGGCGTGGACATCCGGCAGCTCGCGCGCGACGGCGTGACCATCTTCTTCACCCAGGTGTTTCGCGACGGGTTTTTTCACGCCGACATGCACCCGGGCAACATCCAGGTCTCGATCGCCCCGGAGACGTTTGGGCGCTACATCTCGCTCGACTTCGGCATCGTTGGCACCCTCACCCAGTTCGATAAGGAATATCTGGCGCAAAACTTCACCGCGTTTTTTCGGCGCGACTACAAGCGCGTGGCCGAGCTGCACATCGAGTCGGGCTGGGTGCCGGCGGACACGCGCGTGGACGAACTCGAGGCCGCGATCCGCGCCGTGTGCGAGCCGTATTTCGATCGCCCGCTCAAAGAGATCTCCCTCGGCCTGGTGCTCATGCGCCTGTTTCAGACCTCGCGCCGCTTCAACGTCGAGATCCAGCCGCAGCTGGTGTTGCTGCAAAAGACGCTGCTCAACATCGAGGGGCTGGGGCGCGAGCTCGATCCCGATCTGGACCTCTGGAGCACGGCCAAGCCCTTCCTGGAGCGCTGGATGCTGGAGCAGGTGGGGCCGAAGAAGTTCTGGAACCAGCTCAAGGCCGAGGCCCCGCACTACGCGAAGCTGATCCCCGAGCTGCCGCGTCTGCTGCACGATTATTTGCGCCAGCGCCCCACCGACTTGCGGCACGAGATCGACCGCTTGGTGCAGGAGCAGCGCCGCACGCAGCGGCTGCTGATGATGGTGATCTACGTGCTGTTTGGCTTCGTGGCCGGCCTCATGGCCATGCAGTGGTGGCTGCGCCTGCGGCTGTGGTGACGGCGGGCTTGAAATCCCGGGCGCGCCGCCCCACCTATAATGAAGGGTTTTCCCGGATTTTGGGTTTCAACGAGACTTCCTTGCAGGTGCAGCCATGCCCATCTACGCGTACAAATGCGAGTCCTGTGGCCACGCCAAGGACGTGTTGCAAAAAGTGTCCGACGAGCCGCTGACCACGTGCCCGGCGTGCGGGGCACCCACGTTTCGCAAGCAGCTCACCGCCGCCGGTTTCCAGCTCAAGGGCACCGGCTGGTACGTGACCGATTTCCGCAACAACGGCAGTGGCGCGTCGGCGGCCAGCGCGGGCGACAAGGCGGGCGCAGCGGCGGCCGGAGCGGCCGCCTCTGGTGCGGCGGCGGCGTCCGAGGGGGGTGCGTCTTCCACGCCGTGCGGGGCGTCCTGTGCCTGTCATTGACCGAGGGCGCATCGTCGGCGCGCTGCGCCGCTGGTTGCTAGCGGGCTTGCTGGTCCTGGTGCCGCTCATCGTCACCCTGTGGGTGCTCGATTGGGTGATTTCGACGCTGGATCAGACCCTCAACATCCTGCCCGACGCCTGGCAGCCGGAGCGCTGGATCGGCACGCGCATCCCGGGTCTGGGGGTGCTGCTGGCGCTGTCCATCGTGCTGGGCATCGGGGCGCTGGCGTCCAACTACGTTGGCAACCAGCTCATCGCGTGGTGGCACGCGCTGCTGCAGCGCATCCCCGTGGTGCGCTCGATCTATTCGGGCGTCAAGCAGGTGTCCGACACGCTGCTGTCCGAAAAAGGCAACGCCTTCCGGCAGGCGCTGTTGGTCCAGTGGCCGCGCGAGGGCATGTGGACGATCGCCTTTCTGACTGGCGCACCCGGCGGCGACGTGGCCCGGCACCTGCCGCCGCAAGATTATTTGAGTGTCTATGTGCCCACCACGCCCAACCCGACGGGGGGCTATTTCGTCATGGTGCACCGGCGCGACGTGGTGCCGTTGGCCATGACGGTGGACGAGGCGCTGACCTACGTCATTTCCATGGGGGTGATCGTGCCCGGCGGTCGCAAGAGCGCGCTGCCGCCCGGGGTGGCGGCGCCCTCGGGCCCGGCTTGACGTTTGCACGATCGCTGACCGTTTTACCTTCACACGCACGATGAGTCGAGAGGTTTTCATGCACATGCGCACCACCTACTGCGGGCAGGTCACCGAGGCCCTGATGGGCCAGACCGTCACCCTGTGTGGCTGGGTCAACCGGCGGCGCGACCACGGCGGCGTCATCTTCGTCGACCTGCGCGACCGGGAGGGCACGGTGCAGGTGGTGTGCGACCCCGACCGGCCCGAGATGTTTGCCACCGCCGAAGGGCTGCGCAACGAATACTGCGTGCAGGTCAAGGGTGTGGTGCGCGCGCGCCCCGAGGGCACGGTCAACGAGGCCATCCGCAGTGGCCGCGTCGAGGTCTTGTGCCACGAGATCGTGGTGCTCAACCCCAGCGTCACGCCGCCGTTTCAGCTCGACGACGACAACCTGTCCGAAACCACGCGCCTGACGCACCGCGTGCTGGACCTGCGTCGCCCCGTGATGCAGCGCAACCTCATGCTGCGCTACCGCGTGGCGATGGCGGTGCGCCGTTTTCTGGACGCGCACGGCTTCATCGACATCGAAACCCCGATGCTGACCAAGAGCACGCCCGAAGGGGCGCGCGACTACCTGGTGCCCAGCCGCGTGCACGACGGTATGTTCTACGCGCTGCCGCAGTCGCCGCAGTTGTTCAAGCAGCTGCTCATGGTGTCGGGGTTCGACCGCTACTACCAGATCACCAAGTGCTTCCGTGACGAGGATCTGCGCGCCGACCGCCAGCCTGAGTTCACGCAGATCGATATCGAGACCTCGTTCATGACGGAGCAGGAAATTCGCGACCTGTTCCAAGAGATGATCCGCCAGGTCTTTGCCCAGACCATTGGGGTCGATCTGGGCGACTTCCCCGTCATGCCGTATGCCGAGGCGATGGCGCGCTTCGGGTCGGACAAGCCCGACCTGCGCGTGCGGCTCGAGTTTACCGAGCTGACCGACGTCATGAAGGACGTGGAGTTCAAGGTCTTTTCGGGGCCGGCCAACATGACCGGCGGCCGCGTCGTGGCGCTGCGCGTGCCCGGTGGCGCGGCGCTGTCGCGCAGCGACATCGACGGATACACCGAGTTCGTCAAGATCTATGGGGCCAAGGGGCTGGCCTGGATCAAGGTCAACGACGTCGCCGCGGGGCGCGACGGACTGCAGTCGCCCATCGTCAAAAACCTGCACGACGCGGCCCTGCAGGCGATCCTGCAGCGCACCGGGGCGCAAAATGGCGACTTGCTGTTTTTCGGTGCCGACAAGGCCAAGGTCGTCAACGACGCGATCGGTGCGCTGCGCGTCAAGATCGGGCACAGCGCCTTCGGCAAGGCCAACGGGCTGTTCGAGGACCGTTGGGCGCCGCTGTGGGTGGTGGACTTCCCGATGTTCGAGTACGACGACGAAGAGCAGCGCTGGGTGGCGGTGCACCACCCGTTCACCGCGCCCAAGGACGGCCACGAGGACCTGATGGACACCAACCCCGGCGCCTGTCTGGCCAAGGCCTACGACATGGTGCTCAACGGCTGGGAGCTAGGGGGCGGATCGGTGCGCATCCACCGCGCCGACGTGCAAAACAAGGTGTTTGCCGCGCTCAAGATCGGGCCGGAGGAGGCGCGCGCCAAGTTCGGCTTCCTGCTCGACGCGCTGCAATACGGCGCGCCGCCGCATGGCGGGCTGGCGTTTGGGCTGGATCGGTTGGTCACGCTCATGACCGGTGCCGAGTCGATCCGTGACGTGATCGCCTTCCCCAAGACGCAGCGCGCCCAGTGCCTGCTGACCCACGCGCCCAGCCCGGTGGACGAAAAACAGTTGCGCGAACTGCACATCCGCCTGCGCAACCAGCAGCCTGCGTGATACAGTGGATCATCAATTTTTCCATCACACAAGGAGCGTGCCATGACCGACAACACCCTGCAACCGAAGGACAAACTGGTGGCCGACCTCAAGACCGTGGTCGCCGATGCCGAAGACTTGCTGGCGGCCACCGCCCAATCGACGGGCGAAAAAGTGGCCGAGCTGCGCGAGCGTTTGGGTGAAAACCTGCGCACCGCCCGCTATCGGTTGGCCGACGCCGAAGCGGCGCTGCGCGAGCGCACGCGAGAAGTGGCCCGTGCCACCGACCATTATGTGCACGAGCACCCCTGGAAAGCGATCGGGGTGGCAGCGGGCTTCGGCCTGCTGGTGGGTCTGCTGATCGGCCGTCGCTAAAGCCGACGGGGGAGGGCGCATGCCCTCCCCCTCACCGATTCCCATGGGCCAGGAGGATCGACCCCCGTCCGCTGCGGCGCCGCAGTCGCTGTGGAGCGCCACGCGCGGATGGTTCCACGACGCTGGCGAGCTGCTGGGGGTGCGCCTTGCGCTGCTGGGCGTCGAGGCGCGCGAGCATGCGCTCGATGTGGCCGAGGGGCTGGCGGCAACCGTCGCCGCAGCCCTGTTGCTGGTACTCGGCTTGGGCTTTCTGGCGGTGCTACTGACGGTGTTACTGTGGGAGTCGCACCGGCTGCTGGCGCTGGCTTTGTTTAGCGCGGTATTTCTGACCTTGGGCGTTGTCGCGCTGCTTTGGGCCCGTCGGCGTCTGCTGGGGATACGCTGGTTTGCGGCGAGCATGTCCGAGCTGGACCGTGACGTGGAGCGCTTGCGTGGCCGGAACTGACCGCCGCACTCGGTTGGCTGCGCGCCGCCAGGCGCTGCTGCAGCGCTCGGGTGAGCTGCGCGAACGCTTGGCGCTGCAGGGCCGGGCGCTGCAGCCGGCCTTCGGCTGGGCCGATCAGGCACGCGAGGGCTGGCGCTGGCTGCAGGCGCACCCGTGGGTGGCGCTGGTGGCTGCGGCGGTGCTGGTGTGGCGCCGTCCCAGGGCGGTATGGCGCGGGGCGTGGCTGGTGTGGCGCGGTTGGCGCTTGTGGCAGCGCTGGGCTCCGTTGCGCGAGCGCCTGTCGCCGCTATGGCGGGGGGCGGAACGGGGGCCACGCCAGCCCACCGGGGCGCGCTCTTCCTGAGCGCGGTGGAGATACCCCACCCGGTCTCACGCTAGAATCGTCCGTCACTTTCCTGAGGCAGGATAGCGCCTATGTTCGTCATCGTCGGCTGGCTGATCGTCCTGATCTGCATCTTCGGTGTCTTCATCATCCACGGTGGCAACATCGGGGTCATCCTGAAAGCGCTGCCGTTCGAGATGGCCACCATTTTCGGGGCAGCGATCGGCGCGTTCATCGCCGGTAACCTGATGAAGGTGCTCAAGGGCGTCGGGCGCGGGCTGGGGGCGTGCTTCAAAGGGTCCAAGTACACCAAGGCGCGCTTCATGGACCTGTTGGGCTTGCTGTTCGACATCCTGCAAAAAGCGCGCAAAGAAGGGTTGATGGCCATCGAGGGCGATGTGGAAAATCCGGATGCCTCGCCGCTGTTCCAGAAATACCCGACGATTGCCAGCGACCATCACACGGTCGAGTTCATCACCGACTACCTGCGTTTGATGGTTTCAGGCAACCTCAACGCGCATGAGATCGAGTCCATCATGGATGCGGAACTCGACACCCACCACGCCGAAGAGCACGCGGCGGTGGCGGCGCTGCAGCGGCTCGCCGGCGCGTTGCCTGCGTTCGGTATCGTGGCTGCGGTGTTGGGCGTGGTCAATACGATGGGCTCGGTCGGGCAGCCCCCGGCCGTGCTGGGAGGGATGATCGGCTCGGCGCTGGTGGGTACGTTCCTCGGCATCTTGCTGGCGTATGCGTTCGCCGAGCCGCTGGCCAGCCTGTTGGAACAAAAGGTGGAGGAATCCAGCAAGGAATTCCAGTGCATCAAAACCACCCTGTTGGCCAGCATGCAGGGCTACGCTCCCATGACGGCGATCGAGTTTGGCCGCAAGGTGCTGTTTTCCGACCAACGCCCGACTTTTAGTGAGCTAGAGGCGCACGTCAAGAAAAAATGACGGTGAGATTCCGCCCATCGCCCTGACCTCGCATCGCGTCCATCATGGCCTCGTCCGGCAAGCCGCTGCAACCCATCATCGTCAAGCGCGTCAAGAAAGGCGGGCATGGCGCACACGGCGGCGCCTGGAAGATCGCTTACGCCGACTTCGTGACGGCGATGATGGCTTTTTTCCTGCTGATGTGGCTGCTCGGCTCGACCACCGAGGGCGACCGCAAGGGCATTGCGGATTATTTCAACCAGCCGCTGAAGGTTATGCTGTTTGGCGGCCCCGGCTCGGGCGGCGCCACCAGCATTCTGGACGGTGGCGGCGACGACCTGACCAAGAGCGTGGGTGAGGACGCCAGCGGCAATATCGAGGACAAGGTGCGCGAAATCGGGGCGCAGCTCGCGCGCGCCGAGGCGATTCGCCAGGACAAGCAGCGCATCGCGACGCTGCGCGAAAAACTCGAGAACATCATCAACGCCAACCCGCAGCTGGCCGAGTTCAAAAATCAAATCCGGCTGGAGATGGTGCAAGACGGGCTCAACATCCAGATCGTCGACGACCAGAAGCGCGCCATGTTCGACACCGGCAGTGCCCTGGTCAAGCCCTACATGCGCGACATCTTGCGTGCCATTGCGCAGGCGCTGATGGAAGTCGACAACCGCATTTCGCTCTCGGGGCACACGGACGCCACGCCGTATGGCAGCGGGGAGCGGGCGTATAGCAACTGGGAGCTATCGGCCGATCGGGCGAATGCCAGCCGGCGCGAGCTGGTGGCCGCCGGCCTGCCAGAGGGCAAGCTCGCGCGTGTGGTCGGCATGGCCGACAAGCAGCTGCTGTTCCCCGACAACCCGTATGATCCGCGCAACCGCCGCATCAGCATCTTGGTGCTGACGCGCGAGGCGGAGGAGCGTATGTCCAAGTCACTGGAGGCGGCCCCGGCGGTCGAGGACGAAGACGCTGCCCGCGCCGCGGTGCAGGGGGCAGCGAGCGCGACCCCCGCGAAAACACCGGCTGCCGGTGGGCGGCCCATGCCCTTAAACTAAGGCCTGTCCGGGACGGAGTCTTTCATGGCCGATGTGCGTTTTTTGATTGTCGACGACTTTTCCACGATGCGGCGTATCGTGCGCAACCTGCTCAAGGAGCTGGGCCATGCCGACGCCGACGAGGCCGAAGACGGCTCGGTTGCCCTGCACAAGCTGCGCAACGGCAAGTTCGACATGGTGATCACCGACATCAACATGCCGAACATGAACGGCTTCGAGCTGCTCACCCAGATCAAGAGTGATGACAAGCTCAAGCACATCCCCGTGCTGATGGTGACCGCCGAGGCGCGCAAGGAAGACATCATCGCAGCGGCACAGGGCGGGGCGGCGGGCTACATCGTCAAGCCCTTTACCAAAGCGACACTCGAAGAAAAGCTCACCAACATCTTCCGCAAGATGGGCTGGGCGTGAACACGGTATCCGGAGGGGAGGGCATGACCGACACCGCATCCCATGCGCCCAAGGCCGACGGCAAGGGTGACATTTATCAGCGTCTGGGCGAGATCACCCGCGAGCTGCACGAGGCGCTCAAGGCACTCGGCTACATGCCCGCGCTCAAAGACGCGGTCGGCGAATTGCCGGACGCGCGCAGCCGCCTGGAGTACATCGCGCGCCTGACGGGCGAGGCGGCAGAAAAGGTGCTCAACCGGGTGGACGAAGCCAAGGCCGAGCAGCAAAAGGTCATCGACAGCAGCCGTCAGTTGGTCGAGACCATCGGCGCGGTGCCGGGGCTGAAGTGGGCCATGCCCGAGTTGCTGCAGTGGTCGAGCGAGATTCAAGCAGCGGCCGAGCGCACCGACCACCACCTGACCGAGATCATGATGGCGCAGGACTTCCACGACCTGACGGGCCAGGTGATCAAAAAAGTGGTGGCGCTGGCCGGAACGCTGGAGCAGCAGCTGCTGCAATTGTTGATCGAGACGGCACCCTCGGCGGGCAGCGAATCCGCCAACACGCCCGCCGCGCCCGAGTCGGCGCGCCACCCCGAGCTATCGGGTCCGGTCGTCAACCCGGAAGGGCGCTCGGACGTCGTGACCAGCCAGGCGCAGGTGGACGACCTGCTGGCCAGCCTCGGTTTTTGACGTCTGCCCGCCCCGCACGGCGGACAAGCCGGGAAGTGGCGGGTTTCTCGCGCCTTTTGGCGCTTTAGAAATCCGATCCCGCCCCGGACAATGCGGCCGACAGCCACCGCTCGGCCGCCATGGAATCGACCCAAGACAAAAACCAACCCGCCACCCCGCGTCGCTTGCAAAAGGCGCGCGAGGAGGGGCAGGTGCCGCGTTCGCGGGATCTGACGCACCTGGTGGTGTTGGGCGGTGGCTTGGTGTTGCTGTGGGTGACGCTGCCGTGGGCTTACGAGCGGCTGCGTGGCGCGATGCGCGAGGGGCTGCGCTTCGACGGGGCCAGCGTGCGCGAGCCGCGCCTGATGTTGGAGCGCCTGGCCGACGGTCTGCAATTGGCGCTGGGCTACTACCTGCCGCTGGGGCTGGCGCTGGTGGCGCTGGTCGTGCTGGCGCTGGTCGCGGCGGGCTCCTACGCCCTGAGCGCCAAGCCGCTGCTGCCCCAGTGGTCCAAGATCGGTCTGATCAGCGGTCTGCAGCGCCTGTTTTCGCGCCAGCAGATGGTGGAGGTGATCAAGCTGCTGGCGATCACGGCGCTCATCGGTCTGATCGGGGCGCTGTACGTCGAATCGCACCTGCAGGCGTTCGCCACCCTGCTGTTGCGTCCGCTGGAGTCGGCGCTGGTACAGACCGGCGAATGGTTCATGGTCGGGGTCGCCTGGCTGTTGACGGTGGTGTTGCTGGTGGCGTTGGTGGACGTCCCGTTGCAGCAATACCTCTACCGCCACCGTCTGCGCATGTCGCTGCAAGAGGTCAAGGACGAGCACAAGGAGACCGAGGGCAACCCGCAAGTCAAGAGCAAGCGCCGTGAGCGCGCGCGCGAGATCGCGTATGGCCAGAGCATCCGGCGCGTGCCCGAGGCCGACGTGGTGGTCATGAACCCGACCCACTACGCAGTGGCACTGCGTTACGACGAGCGCACCATGGGGGCGCCGCACGTGATCGCCAAAGGGGCCGATCTGTTGGCGCTGCGCATCCGCGACGTCGCCCGTGACGCCAAGGTGCCGGTGCTGGAGTCGCCCATGCTGGCGCGCGCCCTCTACGCCCACACCGAGCTGGATCAACCCGTGCCCGCGGCGCTCTACACCGCGGTGGCCCAGGTGCTGGCCTACGTCTATCGGTTGCGCGCCGCGTTGCGCGGTCAGGGCCCCATGCCCAAGCCGCCGCAGCCGCAGGTGCCGGTCGAACTGGACCCGCTGCACGGCCGCGCCACCCCCTGATCCTGGTCTGAACCCATCCCACCATGAACGCCGTTTTGCAATCGCTGCAACAGTCGCTGGGCCCGCTGCGCGGGCACGGTCAGGCGCTGGCCGCGCCGGTGCTGGTGATGCTGGTGCTGGCCATGCTGGTGTTGCCGCTGCCACCGTGGCTGTTGGATACGTTTTTCACGCTCAATATCGCGATTGCGCTGACCGTGATGATGGTGGCGGCCTACATGCGGCGCGCGCTGGACTTTGCGGTGTTCCCGACCGTGTTGCTGATCACGACGCTGTTGCGGCTGTCGCTCAACGTGGCGTCCACCCGTGTCGTGCTGATGGAGGGGCACACCGGGCCCGGGGCCGCGGGGGCGGTGATCGAGGCCTTCGGGACCTTTTTGATCGGCAGCAACTTCGCGGTCGGTCTGATCGTCTTTCTGATTTTGGTGGTGATCAACTTCATCGTCATCACCAAGGGTGCCGAGCGCATCGCCGAAGTGGGCGCGCGCTTCACGTTGGATGCGATGCCCGGCAAGCAGATGGCCATCGACGCCGACCTCAACGCCGGGCTGATCGATCAGGCCGAAGCCAAGCGCCGGCGTGCCGAGGTCGCCGAGGAGGCGGACTTCTTCGGCAATATGGACGGTGCGTCCAAGTTCGTGCGCGGCGATGCGATCGCCGGGATCTTGATCCTGCTCATCAACATCGTCGGTGGCTTTGCCATCGGCATGCTGCAGCACGACCTGTCGCTGCAGCAGGCGGCGCACACCTACATCACGCTGTCGGTCGGCGACGCGCTGGTGGCACAGGTGCCGGGTCTGCTCATTTCCGTGGCAGCAGCCATGGTGGTCTCGCGCGTGGGCAAGGAAGAGGATCTGGGCGAGCAGATCGTGACCCAGCTCTTCGACTCGCCCAAGGTGCTGGGCGTGACGGCCGGGGTTCTGGGGTTGCTGGGCATCGTGCCGGGGATGCCCAATGGTGTGTTCCTCTTCTTTGCCACGGTGATCGGTTCGGTGGCTTACTGGTTGGCACGCCAACGCCGCCAGCCCTCGCCGCAGGAGCTGGCGGCCCAGCAGGCCGCGCAAGCGCCTGCCGAGACCGAGGCCACCTGGGACGACTTGCAGCCCGTGGATCTGTTGGGGCTGGAGCTGGGCTACCGGCTGATCGCCCTGGTGGACCGCAACCGGCGGGGCGACTTGCTGACCCGTATCAAGGGGGTACGCAAAAAATTCGCGCAAGAGGTGGGCTTTTTGCCTCCACCGGTGCACGTGCGCGACAACCTGGAGCTCAAGCCCAGCGGCTACCGCATCACGCTGCGCGGCGTGGTGGTGGGTGAAGGCGAGGTGTTTCCGGGCCAGTATCTGGCGATCAATCCAGGGCACATCCGCACGCCGCTCATCGGCCAGGCCACCAGCGACCCCGCATTTGGCCTGCCGGCCACCTGGATCGACGAGCGTCAGCGTGAAAGCGCGCAAATGGCGGGCTACACCGTGGTTGATGCCGAGACCGTGTTGGCCACGCATTTGTCACACTTGATGCAGGTCCACGCCGCCAAGCTGCTCAGCCGCACCGAGGTACAGGAACTGGTCGAGCACGTGCGCAAGCTGGCGCCCAAACTGATCGAAGAAGTGATTCCGGCCATGGTGCCCATCGGCGTGTTCCAGAAAGTGCTGCAGTTACTGCTGGAGGAAGGCGTGCACATCCGCGATATCCGTACCATCGTCGAGACGCTGGCCGAGCACGCCGGCCAGACGCAAGACCCGATCGAGCTCACGCGGCGGGTGCGCCAGGCGCTGTCGCCGGCCATCGTGCAGCAGATCTATGGCCCGGTGCAGGAGCTGGAAGTCATTGCCATCGAGCCGGGCCTGGAGCGCCTGTTGACCCAGGCGCTCGGTGGGCAAGGCATGAGCGCGCTCGACCCTGGCATCGCCGACATGCTCACGCAGTCGGCCGCCAAGGTGGCGGCGCGGCAAGAGGAAAGCGGCGTGCCCGCCGTGCTGCTGGTGCCCGACGCCATCCGGCAGGCCATCGCCCGGCTGCTCAAGCGCGCCGCCCCCCGGCTGCAGGTGTTGGCCCACAGCGAAATCCCTGATACCCACACCATTCGCATCGGCCCGATCATTGGAGAGCCCGCATGAACGCGCAACGATTCGTCGCCCCCAACTCGCGCGAGGCCATGGCGCTGGCGCGCGCCGCTTTTGGCGATCACGCCGTGATCCTGTCGAGCCGATCCACCGACGCTGGTTTCGAGGTCGTGGCAACCTCGGAGGAGCAGCTCTCCGCCATCGCCGCGCAGGTGGCTACGCCGGCGGCGCAGGCGAGCCGTGCCACGTTACCGGAGACACCGACGCCACGCTCGGCACGCGCCACACTCGGCCTGCAACAGCGGGCGGCAGCGCAGCTGCCCCCGGTGTCGCCTGACAGCACGGTGGCCCAAGACAGCGAGACGCTGGCCATGAGCACGCTGTCGTTCCAGGAATATGTGCGCGAGCGCATGTTGCGCAAACGGCGCGAGGCGTTGCAGGGCCGTGCGCCCGAGTCGGCGGGCGCCGCGCGGCCCGCCGTGCCTCCGCGGGCGGCGCCCGCCCCCACCGCGGCGCGCGCGCCCGCAGCGCCGGCGCCGCGCGACGACGACGCGATGGTGCTGCCCTTTGGCCGCAGTGCGCCCGCTGCGTCCGCGCCACAGGCGGCGGCCACGCCGCGCCGCGTGCCCGCCGATGACGCGGCCCGCGCCAGCCGGCTCGAGGCACAGCTGGCCGCCATGCAGGCCATGATGGAGGAGCGCTTCCAGACCCTGGCATGGCTGGGGCAGTCGCGCCTCAATCCGATCCAGTCGCCATTGATGCTCAAGTTCATCCGGGCCGGATATTCGCCCACGGTGGCACGTGCCGTTCTCGAGCGCCTGCCGGCCCACTTGGGCGCGGCGGATGCCTGGCGTTGGACGCTGGAAGTGTTGGCGCGCAATCTGCGCGTCGCGCGCGAGCCAGGGCACTTGTGCGACGAGGGTGGCGTCTTTGCGCTCATTGGCTCGACTGGGGTGGGCAAGACCACCACGGCCGCCAAACTGGCCGCGCAATGCGTCAAGGCCTATGGCGCCAACAGCGTGGGCCTGATCTCGCTTGACACCTACCGCGTGGCCGGCTACGAGCAGCTGCGCGCCTACGGACGCATGCTGGGCGTGGTGGCCCACCAGGCCCACGACCGGGCCGCGCTGCAAGACTTGCTGGAGCTGTTGGCCAACAAACGCATGGTCATCATCGACACCGCAGGCCTGGGGCAAAAAGACCCGCGCATCCAGGACATGATGGCGCTGTTGCAAGCACCACAGATTCGCAAGCTGCTGGTGGTCAACGCCGGCAGCCACGGTGACACGCTCGACGAAGTCTTTCAGGCCTACCGTGACACGCCCTTGCATGGCGTGATCCTGTCCAAGGTCGACGAGGCCGCCAAACTGGGGCCGGCGGTGGACGCGCTCATCCGGCACCAAGCCGTGCTGCGCGGGCTGACCACCGGCCAGCGTGTGCCCGAGGACTGGCAGCGTCCCGACGCCGCCGCGCTGGTGCGTCTGTCGATGGGGGGGCGGGGCAAGTCGGCGTTCGACCCCACCAGCGCCGAATTGCCGTTTTTCTTCACCGATCCGGTGCAGTCGGGCTGGCAGCCCGAGGGGGCCGCCCATGCTTGAGCCGATCCGCGACCAAGCGGCAGGCTTGCTGGCGTGGCACCTGCAGCCACCGACGCGCGTGCTGGCCGTGATCGCGGCCGCCCGCGGCTCGGCGTCGTTGGAGTTGTTGTGGCGGCTGCACCAGGGGTGTCAGGCGTTGGGCATGCCGTGCGCCGTGGTCGAGGGCGAACCCGGCCACTGGCCGGAGGACCTGCCGAGCGGCGGCGCGTGGCTGTGGCACGCGCCAGCCAACGAGGTGTTGCGCTGGTGGCCCACCGATGGTGGGCGGCCATTGGTGGCGTTGACGGCCGAGCCGGCGGCGCTCGTGGCGGCCTACCAGGATCTCAAGCGCCTGCACGGCATGGGCCTGCGACCTGTGGTGATCGCCTTACCTGAGCCCAGCGACCATCCGGTACCCGACGTCGCGAGGGGTGGCGAGGCGCCCGCGCCAGGGCCGCTGCAGGCAGCCCTGTCGGCGCTGCGCCGCACCTGCGACAGCCACCTGGGCGTCGCTCCGATGGTCTGGGCGCTGGGGTATGATGCGCGGGGATCGGTCACACCCGAAACCCAGGCCGTGTTGGGCAGAATCCTGGATGCGGCTTGGGTGTTGGAAGCACCGGCTTTTGCGGGGGAGCAACGGCGGCCATGCTGACGTCCAGTCCGGTGCCGATACCGCGGCCGATCCGACCGCCGGAGTTTTCGATGTACACGCCCAAGGGCACGCTCGACCGAGACGCGCAGTTGCGCCAGTATGCGCCGCTGGTGCACCGGCTGGCGCACCTGATGATTGCACGTCTGCCCGCCAGCGTCGAGCTCGACGATTTGATCCAGGTTGGCATGATCGGGCTGACCGAGGCGCTGGCGCGCTATGAGCCGTCGATGGGGGTGCAGTTCGAAACCTTCGCCAGCCAGCGCATCCGCGGGGCCATGCTCGACGAGCTGCGCGATGCCGATTGGATGTCGCGCGGCTCACGCAAACTGCAAAAGGACATCGAGGGCGCGATCCACCGGCTGGAGCAGCGCCTGCAGCGCGCCCCTCGCGAGTCCGAGATCGCGCAAGAGCTGGGCATGTCGCTCGCGGAGTACCACGAAACCCTGTCGCGCATGCGGGGCACGCAGCTGGTCTATCTGGAAGACCTGGGTTCGCGCAGCGAAGACGACGACGGGTTTCTGGATCGCCACTTGCCCGACGATGCCGACCGCAGCCCCGAGGCCATTTTGGCGGACCAGCGCATGCGCGCCGCCTTGGTCGAGGCGATCGGCAAGCTGCCCGAGCGCGAGCAGTACGTCATGAGCATGTACTACGAGCACGACATGAATCTCAAGGAGATCGCGGCCGTGCTAGGCGTCACCGAGTCTCGCGTGAGCCAGCTGCATTCACAGGCGATCGCGCGCTTGCGAGCGCGTCTGCGCGAGCACTGAACCCGTCCCACCGACGGGGCAAGCGCAGACACCCCGTATTCAGCCGTAGCCGCCGCGCCCCGTGGTCGGGCGTGAGCGCCCGAGCTGGGAGTACGCCTGCAGCGCATCCTGCGGCAGCAACTGCGCCAGTGCCATGCGGGTGCTACCCGACAGGCGCGCTTGCAATTCCTGCAATTGCTGCAGCCGGCTGCCGATGTCCTCCAGCAGCCGGGCGGCCTCGGGCGCGGCCGCTTGGCCCGGGGCGCTGCGGCCCCACGCGTCGCGCACGGCCACGAACGCTTGCGCCAGCGCCGCGCACGCGGCCACCCACTGATCGGTGTCCACTTCACCCGCCGCATGGCGCGACGCCAACTGCAGCACATGGCCGAGTTGTTCGTGCGCCTCGCGCAACAGGGTCAGGGGGTCACCGCAGCGGGTGGTCATGTGCATCAAGCGGAGCGGCGCGGGCCCGCTGCCGCCACGCCCAGCAGCTCGCGCGCGCTGCCCAGCAGTTTGTCGGCGATGACCTCGGCGTTGACCGAGAAACTGCCATTCTGGATGGCCGTCCGCATGGCCTCGACCTTGGCGGCATCGAAGCTGTCCGTTCCCGAGCGCGCGATGCCATTCGTCATGGCCTGCGTGACGGGCGAAAACTTGACCGTGGCGCTGACCGCTTCGGCGGGGGAAGCAGGCGCGCCGCGTGCGGACGAACTCACCCCCTCCCCGGTGCGCTGCGTCACCGGAGTCGGCAAACCGAACTTGGATTCAGGCGAGTTGTTGACTTTCATGGCACTCTCCGCTCCCCGGGTAGAGGGGACGCTCGAGAGCTTTATCGGCGGGACGAGCCCGGACTTTACCCCTTTTTCGAGATTTTGTGTGGATTAGAGGGTCAGTACCACCGTTTGGGCATCAAGCACCGTGCCCACCAGGATGCGGCGGTTGGGCAGGCGCACCCGCACGGGCTCGCCGATACGGCCGTGGCCCAGCGCCTCGCCGGTGGCCATCACCACGAAGCCGGGCCCCTCCAGGCGCAGACGCACGGTGCTGCCGGGCTCGAAAACCTGCGGTGCACGCACCACACCGGTGCGCAACACTTGCCCTGCTCCCAGTCCACGCACGGCCTGCAAGCCCTGCCAATCCTGCGGGCGCACCAAGACGGCCTCGCGATACGCGGTCCAGTCAACCTCGGCAGCTTCGGCGTGTTCAGGGCCCAGCGTCTCGCCGGGCGCCACCGGGCGCCGCAGCACCCAGCCGGGACCCCAAACGCGCACATAAATCGGTAAAAAGACGTTCCACGGCGTGGGGCCTTCGGCGCAGCGCAGCCCGATGCGGCTGCGCCCCCACAGGCGGGTACCAGCAGGCAAGTAGGGCTCCACGCGCCGGCACGGGGCCAGTTGCAGGCGCGGGTCGAGCGTGCCCACTTCGATCTCGGCGCGCAGGGGCAAATCCGCCGTCGCGCCCTGGAGCTGCTGTGCGACTTCGCCGTCGAGCCAGCGCCCCATCTGTTCACGCCAAGGGCTCGATCCGACCGGCGCCGACGCCTCGCCCGCCCAACCTGGGGCGGTGGCCAGCCACAGGGCGGCCGCGGCTGCCGCGCACAGCCACGCCCGCACGGCGTGTCGCCAGCCAAGGGGGAGTGGGGTTGCCATATTCACCCCTGCACTGTAGGCGCAGCGCGTGGCGGGCAAAACCCGGAAATGCCAGCCGCGCCCTCGCCTTATCGGCGCTTTGCGTGCCCTCAAGTTTTTGACAATGCAGGCAACGAGGCGGTCTGCGGACCGCGCACCACCATCCGACGACGGGTAGAGGCCGATATGTTCAACCGATGGACCGAGCGCATGGACTTGCTGGGGCAAGCCCTGCAGCTGCGCGCGTACCGGCAGCAGGTCATCGCCAGCAACATCGCCAATGCCGAGACCCCCGGCTACGTGGCGCGCGACTTCGACTTTCGCACTGCGCTGCTGCAGGCCCAGGCACGCGAGCGCGGTGCCACCCTATCGACGGCCAGTGCAGCGGTGCCGTCGGCGTTGCAGGGGCTGGCGGGCAGCGATCCGCGTCACTTGCGCACCGCTGCCGCGGCCGGCGTCACTGACGCCGCGCGCCCCGCCTACACCGTGCGCACCCAGCCGTCGCTGGACCAAAACACGGTCGATCTGGACCAGCAGCGCGCCAACTTCGTGGACAACGCCGTGCAGTACGAGACGACGCTGCGGTTCATCAACGGCCACGTCAAGACGATGCTGGCGGCCATCCAAGGGCAATGACGGGAGATCGCCATGTCGATGTTTCGCATTTTCGACGTCTCGGGCAGCGCCATCAGCGCGCAGGCGCAGCGCCTCAATACGGTGGCGTCCAACCTGGCCAATGCGGATGCGGTCGCGGGCCCGGACGGCCAGGCGTACAAGGCGCGGCAAGTCGTGTTTCAAACGGTGCCGATGGGCGAACCGGCGTCTGCCGGCGTCAAGGTGCGCACCATCGTCGAGAGCGATGCGCCCAACCGGCGCGTCTTCAACCCACACCACCCCAGCGCCGACGCGCAAGGCTATGTCACCTACTCCAACGTCAACCCGGTGGAGGAAATGGTGCACATGATCGCCACGGCGCGCTCGTATCAGAATAACGTCGAGGTCATGAACACGGCCAAGACGCTGCTGCTCAAGACCCTGCAGATGGGCCAGTGATGCCCGCGTGAGGTGACCGCCATGTTCATGACCCCCTTGAGCTCGAGCGCGATCGACGCCTACAACGCGCGCGGCGGCGCGCAGGCCGACTCGATGGACCCGAAGGCCGCGCAGGAGCGCTTCCTCAAGTTGTTCGTCGCGCAGCTCAACAACCAAGACCCGCTCAACCCGCTGGACAACGCGCAGATGACCACCCAAATGGCGCAGATCAACCAGGTGGTCGGTCTGCAGCAGGTCAACGAAACCCTCAAAGGGCTGGCGGCGCAGTTCAACATGGTCGGCTCCATCCAGGGCGCGCAACTGGTGGGCCGTCAGGTGGCCAGCGAGGGCAACGGCCTGGTCGTCAGCGACGGGGTGGCGCGCGGCGCCTTCACGCTGTCCGGCCCGGCCGACAACGTCACCGTCGAGATCCTGGGCGCGGCGGGCGAGGTGCTGGGCACCACCGCCCTCGGGGGGCGCGGCGCGGGGCTGCAGACCTTCGAGTGGCCCCTGGGCGACGTGGAGGCCGACCGGGTGCGCAGCCTGCGCGTGGTCGCCACCCAAGGTGGCCAGGCGGTGTCGGCCACCCCGCTGGCGCTGCACCGCGTGCAGTCGGTCGGTCTGGTCGAGGGCAACCTGCGCCTGCGTACCGATGGCGGGACGCTGGGCTACGACCAAATCCTTGCCTTCCTTTGAATCGCCGTTTTTTCTTTCGATTACCCGCAGGAGCACACCATGAGCTTTGGCACCGGACTCTCAGGCCTGAACGCTGCCAGCAAAAACCTCGACGTCATCGGCCACAACATCGCCAACGCCAATACCACGGGCATGAAGGCCGGGCGCGCCGAGTTCGCCGAGATGTACGCCGCCTCGCTGGGTGCGGCGGGCGGCAGCAACGGCGGGATCGGCGTGAGCGTGGCCACCGTCGCCCAGATGTTCACGCAGGGCAATATCAAGATCACCGGCAACAACCTGGACATGGCGATCAATGGCGAGGGGTTTTTCTCGGTCGAGCTGACCGATGGCTCGATCGCCTACACCCGCAATGGCGAGTTCAAGCTCGACCGCGACGGCAACATCATCACCAACAACGGCGCCAAGTTGCTGGGTTATGCCACCGACACGACCGGTCGGCCCACTTCCGTCGAACCCGTGCCGCTCAATCTGCCCACCGGGAAGAATATCGACCCCAAGGAATCGACCGAGCTCAAGCTCACCATGAACCTGGACGCGCGGGCCGAGGTCGATACGGTCGGCGCGCCGCTGACGCCCGAGAACAAGCAGTACGGCACTTCCCTCAATCTGTACGACACACTGGGTAATGCGGTTCCGGTGCAGATCTACTTCATCAAGACGGCGGCCAATGCATGGGACGCCGTGTCGGTCTACCAGCCGGTCGATCCGCCTGGTCCGGCCGTCGAAACCAATCTCGGAACGATCAACTTCAATCCGACGACTGGGCGTCCCAACCTACCGCTTTCGCTGACGAATATCCAGGTGGCTACCGATGCCATCGCCCCCGGCTTGCCGGCGGACGATATCGATGTCGCGTTGAATTTCGGCGATCCGGCCAACCCCGCGCTGGCCACCGTCACCCAGTTTGGCTCCAAATTCGCCGTCTATGAGGTGTCCCAGGACGGCTACCCTTCGGGTGAGCTGACGTCGATCGCCGTCGGAGAGGACGGCGTGATCACGGCCCGCTACTCCAACGGGGTCAGTCAGGCCAACGGGCAAGTCATGCTGACCCGGTTTCGCAATGTGCAGGGGTTGCAGCCGATCAATGGCGGCTACTGGCAAAAAACGCAGGCGTCCGGAGACCCCATCATTGGCCAGCCGTTGTCGGGCCGATTTGGCCTGATCCGTTCCGGCGCGCTCGAAGAATCCAACGTCGACCTGACGCAGGAGCTCGTGAATATGATCGTCGCGCAGCGCCACTACCAGGCCAACGCGCAGACCATCAAAACACAGGACCAGGTGCAGCAAACGCTGGTCAACTTGCGTTGATCAGTGCCCGAAACCCGCGGAGCGTGAATCATGGACCGCATTCTCTACACTGCCGCGTCCGGGGCCAAGGCCGCCATGCACCGGCACCAGGTCATCGCGCACAACCTGGCCAACGTCACCACGACCGGGTTTCGGGCCGAGCTGTCCACCTTTCGTGCCGTGCCGCTGCGCGGCGAGGGCGCCACGACGCGCGTGCACGCGCTGGAGGCTACCGCCGGGTATTTGGACAAGCCGGGCGCGATGCAGCACACCGGGCGGCCGTTGGACGTGGCGGCGGAAGGCAACGCCTTCTTTGCCATCCAGGCGCTGGATGGCACTGAAGCCTACACCCGCGCCGGCGCGCTGCAAGTCAATGCCCAAGGCACGCTGGTTGGCTTCAACGGCTTACCCATGCTGGACGCGGGCGGTGCGCCGATCCAGGTGCCACCGGGTGCCCAGGTCGGCATCGGGCGCGACGGCACGGTCAGCGCCAAGGTGGGCAACGAAGCCCCGCAGGTGATCGGCCGCCTCAAGCTGGTGACGCCGCCCGAGGGGCAGCGCTTGGTGCGGGGCAATGACGGGCTGTTTCGCGCCCCTGATGGGCAGCCGCTGCCGGCCGACGACGCGGCCCAGCTCGCCGACGGCATGTTGGAGGGCTCCAACGTGGACCCGATCGCGGCGATGGTGGACATGATCGCCGCCACCCGCCAGTACGAGCTGCAGATGCGCATGCTGCAAAACGCCGAGAAGAATGACCAGACCGCCGCCCAGTTGCTGGGGTTGCAGGGCGGCTAACGGAGAACCGACATGATCAATTCGCTGCAGATCGCCAAGACCGGCATGACGGCCCAGCAGACCCAGCTCGACGTCATCTCGCACAACCTGGCCAACGTCGCCACCGCCGGCTTCAAGCGCGGCACCGCGCTGTTCGAGGACCTGATCTACCAAAACCTGCGTCAGGTAGGCGGCAATACCGCCGACAACGCCCAGCTGCCCACCGGCCTGCACATCGGTCTGGGCGTGCGCACCGTCGCCACCGCCCGTACCTACAGCCAGGGCAACCTGCAGCAGACCGACAACAACCTGGACGTCGCCATCAACGGCAACGGTTTTTTCCGGATTCAGTTGCCCGACGGCAGCGTGGCCTACACGCGCGATGGCAGCTTCAAGCTCAACAACCAGGGGCAAATCGTCACCAACCAGGGCTACCTGCTGGTGGACTCGCCCACCGTGCCCGAAAACGCTCGCTCGCTGACCATCGGCAAGGATGGCCAAATTACCGTGTTGGTGCCGGGGCAGGCCCAGCCGCAGGTCATCGGGCAGATCACGCTGGCCAACTTCATCAATCCCGCCGGGCTGGAGCCCATGGGGCAAAACCTGTTCATGGAATCCCAGGCGTCGGGGGCTCCCAACGAGGGCACGCCGGGTGCCGAGGGCTTCGGGCAGGTGATGCAGGGGTTTTTGGAGAGCTCCAACGTCAACGTGGTGCAGGAGCTAGTCAACATGATCCAGACGCAGCGCGCCTACGAGCTTAACTCCAAGGCCGTGACTACCTCCGACCAAATGTTGCAGCGGCTCACGCAGCTGTGATGTCGGGCCTCTGTGCAGGAGCATGATCATGATCGCGCGCTACGGATCGAGCTTCGTATCGGTACTGGCGGCCTGGACGCTGGGCGGCTGTGCCGCCCTGTCGCAAATCCCAGATGTCGACTTGGCCAAACCGCCCGAGGATGGCATTCGCTACCCACGCGTGGCCGCCGATCCGGCGCAGCCGCCCAGCGGGTCGCTGTACGCCACGCAGGCCTATCGCCCCGGATTCGAAGACCACCGCGCGCGCCTGCCTGGCGACGTTGTGACGATCCAGATCACCGAGTCGCTCTCGGCCAGCCAGAGTGCCAAGACCGACGTCAAGCGCGACAGCGGCCTGAGCGCGGGCGTGAGCGCGTTTCCATTTCTGGGGGCATCCACACTGGCAGACTTGAACGCCGGTGCGAAGTCCAGCAACACCTTCAAGGGCGACGGCAAGACGGAGGCGGTCAATACCTTCCGCGGCACCATCACCGCCGTCGTCACCGAGGTACTACCCAACGGACACCTGGTCGTTATCGGCGAGAAGCAGATCGGCGTCAACCAGGCGGTGGACGTGCTGCAGTTCAGCGGGACGGTGGACCCGCGCGCCATCCAGCCCGGCAACGTGGTGCCTTCGACCCAGGTGGCCAACGTGCGCGTGCTCTCGCGCGGGCGGGGCGCGCCGGCCGATGCGCAGACATTTGGCTGGTTGGCGCGCTTCTTTTTGACGCTTTTGCCGTTCTAAAGTTTTTCGACAATCGGTTCACGAGGTGACGAGCGATGAACCGATGGACCCGACTCTTGCGCACCGCCGCCGTGGCGACAGGCCTGGCGGTGGCGGCGCTCACGGTCAGTGCCCAGGCCAGCGGCCGCATCAAGGACGTGGCCAGCGTGCAGGGCGTGCGCAGCAATCAGCTCGTGGGCTATGGCCTGGTCGTGGGGCTGGACGGCACGGGCGACGGCAACAACGTCTATACCGCGCGCAGCCTGTCCAACTTCATGCAGCAAATGGGCATCAGCCTGCCGCCGGGCACCAGGGTGCAGCCGAAAAACGTGGCCGCGGTGCTGGTGACGGCTGAATTGCCCGCGTTTGCCCGGCCAGGGCAGACGATCGATGTCACCGTGTCGTCGGTGGGCAGCGCCAAATCGCTGCGCGGCGGCACGCTGATCCAGACCCCGCTGCGCGGCGCCGACGGCCAAGTCTATGCCCTGGCGCAGGGCAATCTGGTGATCGCCGGGGCGGGTGCCTCGGCTGGCGGCAGCAGCGTTACCGTCAACCACCTCAACGCCGGACGCATCCCCAATGGCGCGCTGGTGGAGCGCACCGTGCCCACGCCGCTGTTGCTAGGCGACGCGGTGACGCTGAGCATCCGCTCCGACGATTTTCAGACTGCTACACGGGTGGCAGCGGCCATCAACCGCGCCATCGGCGACGGCACGGCGCAAGCGCTGGACGGGCGCACGGTACAGGTGCGTGCCCCGCGTGACCCCAACGAGCGCGTGGCGTTTTTGGCCAGCCTGGAGGACTTGCCCATCGAGACCAGCGCGCCGCGCGCGCGCGTGGTGTTCAACCCGCGCACCGGTTCGGTGGTCCTCAATCAGGCGGTCAAACTGTCGCCGGCCGCCATTGCGCACGGCAATCTGTCCATCACCATCACGTCCACGCCGCAGGTCAGCCAGCCGCCGCCGTTTGCCCCGCCGGGCGCGCAGACGGTGGTGACCGAGAAGGCCGACATCCAAGTCCAGCAAGAAGGCGGCAAGTTGCTAGAAGTAGAGGCCTCGGCGCAACTGGCGGACGTGGTGCGCGCGCTCAACAAACTGGGCGCCAACCCGCAGGACTTGCTGGCTATCCTGCAAGCGCTCAAGGCCGCCGGCGCCTTACAGGCTGAGTTGGAGGTGCTCTGATATGGCGCTGCAACCCTTGTCCCCGACGGCTGTGCCCGCGAGCGCGGCGCGCGGGCTGGCGGTCGATGCGCAGGCACTCGACGGTCTGCGCCACGCGGCGGGCCGCGATCCGCAGGCGGCGCTCAAAGAGACCGCTCGTCAGTTCGAGGCGCTGTTCATGCGCGAGCTGCTCAAGTCCATGCGCGAAGCGACGATGAAAAGCGGTCTGGTGGACAACGAGGGCACGGAAATGGGTACCGAGCTGCTCGACGAGCAGTTGGCGCTGAAAATGACGGGCCTGCCCGGGGGCTTGAGCGAGATGATCGAGCGCCAGCTGCGTCAGCAGATGAGTGCGGGGCGCGATTCCAGCCCGCGCGGCGCCGCGGCGCAGGCACCTGCCGTTTCCTCCTCCGCAGCGGCCGACGTTGACGGGGTCGCAGGGGCGGTGCCGCGCCCCACGCCGACTCAGGCCGCGTTCGTTGCCCGCCACCGCGAGGCGGCCCTGCAAGTGGCGCGCGAAACGGGCATCCCGGCGGCGTTCATGATCGGGCAGGCGGCGCACGAAACAGGTTGGGGGCGCAGCGAAATCCGCATGGCCGACGGACGCAACGCGCACAACCTGTTTGGCATCAAGGCTGGCCCCGGCTGGCAGGGCAAGGTGGCGGAGGTCACCACCACCGAATACATCGACGGCCAGCCGCGTAAGTTGGTGCAGCGCTTTCGCGCCTACGACAGCTACGCCGAGGCGTTCCGTGACTACGCGCGCCTGATCAGCCAAAGTCCGCGCTATCAGGCGGTCATGCGCAACCTGCATTCGGCGCAAGCGTTTGCGCAGCATTTGCAGCAGGCCGGCTACGCCACCGACCCGCAGTACGCGGCCAAGCTCAGCCGCGTCATCAACACCACGCTGCACCTGCAGCGCGCCCTGGCCTGATGGGTAAGACGCCATGAGCAGCCTCAACATCGCCACCCGCGCGCTCACCACCAACCAGGCGGTGCTACAGGTCATTGGCCACAACATTGCCAATGCCAACACCGAGGGCTACACACGCCAGCGCGTCGAGCTGCAGGCGGTGGCCGGGCAGTTTCTCGGGGGGGCCTATTTTGGCAAGGGCGTGCAGATCGACAACGTGGTGCGCGAGGGCTACAACGCCTTTTTGACGCGCGAGGCCACCAGCACCAGCAGCATGGCGGCCGCAGACGCGGTACGCTACCGCTACCTGCAGTCGGTCGAAAGCCTTTTTCCGCTGGGCGAAGGCGGGCTGGGCAAACTGCTCAACGATGCGCTCAACGCCTGGGGCGACGTCGCCAGCGCGCCCAATGATACCGCAGCCCGCCAGGTGGTGCTGGACCGTTTCGATGCGCTGACCGCACGGCTGCGTGATACCTCGGCGCGGCTCGACGACATCAGCCAGGGCGCGCGCCTGCAGGCGGTCGAGGAGGCCAATACCGTCAACCGCTTGGCGCAGGCGATCGCCGATATCAACGCCTCGATCGCACGGGTGCGCGGCACGGGCACCGGCCAGCCCAACGATCTGCTGGACCAGCGCGACCGCCTGATCGCCCAGCTGGGCGAAAAAATCCAGGTCACCACGCTCGAAGCCGACGACGGCACGGTGTCGGTGTTCGTGGCGGGCAGCCAGCCCCTGGTGCTGGGCAACCAGGCCGCGCAGCTGCAGGTGGTGCGTGCGGATCTCGACGGCGACCGGCGCGTGCAGTTGCAGTTCAAGCAAGGCAACAGCGTGGCCGACATCCCACAGGCGTTCATCGGGGGTGGCTCGCTCAAAGGGTTGGTGGACTTCATCAACGACGACATCACGCGCACCCAGGCCGAGCTGGGCCGGGTGGCACTGGCGATGGCGGTCGCACTCAACGAGCAGCACCAAAACGGGCGGGATCTGCAAGGCAACTTGGGCACGCCACTGCTGTTGGGATCGGGGCCGTTCAGCGGCGTGGGCGCGGTCACCAACAGCGGCAGCGCGACCGTCACCGCCACCGTGGCCAACGTCAACGATGCGGGGGCGTTACGGCCCGACGACTACTGGTTGACGTTCGTCAGCGCCACCACCGTGACCATCCAGCGCTCCAGCGACGGCCACTACTGGGACGGCACGGGTTGGGTGCCCAGTGCAGCGAGTGCTGTCCCGGTCGGCCCCGGCGTGTTCGAAGGCTTGACGCTGACCCTTTCGGGCGGTACGGTGGGCGACCGCTACGCGCTGCGGCCAGCAGCCACGGCGCTGGGCACCATTGCGCTTGCCATCGACGATCCGGTCAAACTCGCCGCGGCGTCCAACCCGCCCGTGGGCAATGTCCAATTCGACGGCAGCAACGCCCGGGCCATCATGAAGCTGCGCGATAAACTGTTGTTCGACGGTGTTACGCCCTTGTCCGACGGCTATGTCGCGGCGTTTTCTCGGGTGGCCTCGCGGGTCAACCAGGCCAAGACGTCGAGTGAATTTTCGCAGGCGCAGGCGCGCGACGCCGAGCAGCGCCGCGCCAACGAGGCCGGCGTCAACCTGGACGAGGAGGCCGCTCGGCTGCTGCAATTCCAGCAGGCCTATCAGGCCAGCGCCAAATACTTGCAGACGGTGCAGTCTATCTTCGACACGCTGCTGAGCACCTTCCGCTAAAAACCGGGGTCCCATCATGAGCACGTTTCGTGTTGCCACCGCCTATAGCTACGACAACACCATCGCGCGCCTGCAACGGCGCCAGGCGGAACTGGCCGAGCAGCAGGACAAGCTCTCGTCGGGCAAGCGGGTGCGCACCATCAGCGACGACCCAGCGGCTGCGGCGCTGGCCGAGCGCGAGCAGGCGCGCATGCAGCGTGTGCAGGCCGACCAGCGCGCACTGGAGGCGTCGCGCCGCAGCCTCGAGCTGGCGGAGAGCACCTTGGCCACGGTCACCGACCTGTACCACCGTGCCAAAGAGCTTATCGTGCAGGGCGGCAACGGCGCGCTCAATGCCTCGGACCGGCAGGTGATCGCCGAGGAGCTCGACGGCATCCGCGAGCGTATCTTGGCGCTGGCCAATACCAAAGACACGCTTGGGCGGCCCCTGTTTATGGGGTTGGGCGTCGAGGACCCCCAGACGCGCCCGTTCGAGGCAGTCACCGGCGCGCCGCTGCCACTCTATGGCGCCGACGACCGGGCCGTACGGGCTTATGGCGTAGCGGGGCAAGAGCCACCCACCGAGACGTCGCTGCCCACCGGGCTGGATGGGCGGGTCATCTTTGGCTTTTCCTACGACGGCACCACCTATACCCAAGGTAACGACAGTATTTGGGAAACGCTGGACCGCGCCATCTACGCGCTGCGCAACAATACGCTGACCCCGGGCCAACTGAGCACCGAGCTGGGACAGGCCAATAGCAACTTGGCCACACGGCTCGACGCCGTGATGACCGCCCGGGCGCAGCTGGGCGACTGGCTCAACCGTGCGGACTCCATGAAAGCCGCCATGCGCAGCCGTGAGGACTACCACATCGAACAGGCGTCCGAACTGACGGACTTGGACATGGTGGAAGCCATCTCGCGCTTCCAGACGCAGCAGCTGGGCTACCAGGCTGGGCTGTCCTCCTACGCACAGGTGCAGCGACTGTCCCTGTTCCAGTACCTGGCCTAATGGGCTGACGGGGCTGGCGCGCCTTCGGCTACAGTGGCGGGGTGATGCGCCTGAGTCTGCTCGACCGAGCCGTTTTTACCTACCAACCCATCTGGGGCCGCAGCCGCCAGCTGGTCGGCGTGCGCCTGCACGTGCGGCTGCTGGATGACGAGGTCAACGTCCCGCACCTGCTGCACGCGATCGACGACTGGTGGTCGGCGGGGTCGCCGCGGCTGCTGGTGGCGTTGGCCGAGCCGCGCGCGGTGCGACAGGCGCTGGTGGCGTCGGCGCCCGAGCACCTGTGGATCGAGCTGCCGGATGCCGCCCAGCGCGCCCCTGCCGACTGGCGGCACCTGGAAAGCCAGGCGCGGCGCCTGGGCCACCGGCTGGTGCAGCGCCTGCCGCTGGCGCGCGCCCCACGCCCCACGCCGCTGGGCGAGGACGACAGCCTGCGCTACGTGCTACACCTGTGGCCCGAGCAGGCGTCGCAGGCGCTGGCTGTGGTTCCGGCCCCGACTATCGAGGCCGGCCTGCTGCCGGGGCAGATCTACGAGGGCATCGGTCAAGTCGCGCTGGCCGCGCACTGTCTGGATGCCGCGCACGCTTGGGGTGTGGTGGATTGGCCCATCGCCGACGCGCTGGCGCGCCACCCGCGGGGCTCCATCGGCATCGACAAAGGCACCCTGCTGCGCGTGCAGCAGGCGCTGCTGCGCGACGCCTCCACCGAGCGCGTGCTGGTCCTCATCCACAGCGACGCGGTGCTGACCTATCGCTTGCTGCAACTGCTCAACAGCGACGCGTTCGGCCGTGGCCGTGTGTTGCCGTCCGTGCGCCAGGCCATCGGGCTGTTGGGCGAGCGCCGCTTGCGTGATGCCTTGACGCGCTTGCTGGGGCTGGCCGTCGCCGACACCGAGCTGCTGCCGGCCCGCCACACGCTGGCGCTGCGGGCGCGCCTCATGGGGCAACTGATGGACGCCGGCGCACAACAAACCCTGGCCAACGACGTGCTGCTCACCGGGCTGTTTGCCACGTTGGACCAGTGGTTGCGCGTGCCGATGGCGCAGCTGGCCGAGCGCGTGCCGCTGTCCGATGCCGTGCGCGACGCCTTGGTCGAGGGCGCCGGCCCCTACGCACCCTACCTGTCGCTGGCGCAGCGCCTGGCCGACCCGGCACAGTCCCAGGCACTGTCGCTGCTGTGCCAAGAGGTGGGCTTTGCGCTCGAAACCGTCAACACCGCGCTGCTGCGTACGCTGGCGCAGGCGCGATCGTGGGGGTGAGTGGGTGGAGCACCAAAGGCCGAGGGGGCGCTCAACCCAAGGTCTCGGCCTCGAACCCCACCACGCGGCGGCTGTCCCGGCTGAACTCGATGCCCACCAAGTGGATGGGCACGCCCGCGGCGCGGTATTTGGCGGCGTAGTCTTTGGCTTTCAGTTGCGCGAGCGCCTTGCCTTCCGGTTCGAGCTCGACCACTTTGAACTCGAACAGGTAGATGCGCTCCGGGAGCTTCACCGTCAGATCGATGCGGCCCTGGCTCGTGACGTCTTCGGCGATCAAATCCAGCCCGAGCGCTGCGATGTGGCTGTAGAAGACGCTGGCCCAGTAGCCCTCGTACTGCGCGATGGGGTTGTTGCGGTACCAGTCGTGCGGGATGGCGGCAAAGAGCGCCTCGACATGGGCCTTGAGGGCCGATACATCGGCCGCGCGCAACAGGGCCAGCAGGTTCAAGCGGTGGGTAAACGCGCGCTGCGCGTCGAGCCCCAAGCCGGGCAGCAACGCGCTGTTGAGGCTGGTCATCACCTCGCGGTTGGGGTAGCCCAGCTCGTACAGGTGCTGGCCCGGCAGGTATTCCTGCACGCCATGAATCGTCAGGTAGCCCGTCTGAAACAACAGGGCCGTCGGCTCCATGACATCGACATCGAAAGCCGAGAGCAGCTCCAGGCTCGTGTGCTGGCGCGACAGTGCGGGGGAAAAGTAACCCCGCCGCGTCAACACGTGGATCAGAAACGTCGGTGTGCCCGTCTCGAACCAGTAGGGACGAAAGTCGCGCTTGTCAAACAGCAGCAACAAATCGAAAGGGTTGTAGACCGACTCACCCAGCCAGTTGTAGCCGTTGTACCAGCGGCGGATATCGTCGCGATCGAGCCCCTCGAGCTCCGGGGCGAAGACGGTATCGACGTCCGCTTCCGTGTAGCCACAGATGGCCGAGTAGGCCGCATCGACCGTGATGTCGTTGAGGTTGTTCAGGCCCGAGAAGATCGAGACCTTGCTGAACTTGGAAACCCCGGTCAGGAACGCGAACTGGATGTGGGCGTCCTGATCCTTGATGACGGAGTACAGGTTGCGCAAGCCCTCGCGCATGGCGCGGGCGACGTCGGGCTCGGTCAGGTTGTCCAGGATCGGTTTGTCGTATTCATCGACCAAGACGACGGCGCGCTGGCCGTGGCGCTTGACGGCCTGTTGAATCAGGTGGCGAAAGCGCAGGTGGTTGTCAGCGGCTGCGAGTATGTCTAGCCCCAAGCGTTGGGCGTTGGCGTCGAGCTCGTCGGCGATGTGGGCTTCCAACCCTTCGCGGCTGGCGAGCCGCCCCCCACCGAAGCTGATCCGAATGACGGGATGTTTCTTCCCCCAATCCCACTTGTCGTGGCAGTACAGCCCCCGAAAGAGGGGCTCGTTGCCCGCGAAGAGTTCAGCCAGCGTGTCCAAAAACAACGACTTGCCAAAGCGCCGCGGGCGGGAGAGGAAGTAATGCGAGCCGGATTCGATCAGCCGCAGCGCCAGCGGTGTTTTGTCGACGTAGTAGTAATCGTCGCCGCGAATCTTGGCGAAGGTCTG
This sequence comes from Tepidimonas sp. HKU77, assembly GCF_049728535.1. Taxonomy (NCBI): domain Bacteria; kingdom Pseudomonadati; phylum Pseudomonadota; class Betaproteobacteria; order Burkholderiales; genus Tepidimonas; species Tepidimonas sp. HKU77. The sequence continues at coordinate 1,752,601 of NZ_CP187300.1, forward strand.
GATGCCGATGGGCAGCTTCTTGCGCTTCATGGCCCCAATTATGCTGGCCTGAGCGGCAGGGGCAGGTGGCATGGCTGGCTCCCCGACCTGGGCTCGAACCAGGGACCTACGGATTAACAGTCCGGCGCTCTACCGACTGAGCTATCGGGGATCGGCAAAGCCGGGATTATATCGAGAAATTCGCGTGGCTCTGACGCGTGCCGCGCACGTCACCGGCACGACAGCCAGGCATGGCACAGACGTGCGTGGCCTCGCACAATGGCGCATCGCCTGCCGCGAGTGGTCCCACCGATGGACGCCGGCGTATCTGGAGTAGGTATGGATCTGCGATTCACCCCCGAAGAGGTCGCGTTTCGCGATGAGGTGCGCGCGTTTTTGCGTGCCAACTTACCGCCCGAGCTGGCCACCAAGGTGCGCCAGGGGCTGCGCTTGACGCGCGACGACATGGCGCGCTGGCATGCGATTTTGCACGCGCGGGGCTGGTTGGCCAGCCACTGGCCGCGCGAGTGGGGTGGGCCGGGCTGGGGTCCGGTGCAGCGTTTCATCTTCGAAAACGAATGCGCGCTCGCGGGTGCGCCGCGCATCGTGCCGTTTGGCGTCAACATGCTGGGGCCGGTGCTGATCCGCTACGGGACCGAGGCCCAGAAGCGCCACTGGCTGCCGCGCATTCTGGACGGCAGTGACTGGTGGTGCCAGGGCTATTCCGAGCCGGGGGCGGGGTCGGATTTGGCATCGCTGCAGACGACCGCGGCGCGCGAGGGCGACCATTACATCGTCAACGGGCAAAAAACGTGGACCACGCTCGGGCACTACGCGAACCGCATGTTCTGTCTGGTGCGCACCGACCGCCAGGCCAAGCCGCAGGAGGGCATCAGCTTCTTGCTGCTGGATCTGGACAGCCCGGGCGTAGAGGTGCGGCCCATCCTGACGCTGGACGGCGAGCACGAGGTCAACGAGGTATTTCTGAGCAACGTGCGCGTGCCGCTGGATCGGCTGGTCGGCGCCGAAAACCAGGGCTGGACGATCGCCAAATACTTGCTGACCTACGAGCGCACCAACATCGCTGGTGTGGGGTTGTCGCTGGCCGCGCTGCAGCGGCTCAAGGTCATCGCGCGGGCGGTGCACAAGGGGGGCAGGCCCCTGATCGAAGACCCGCTGTTCGCGGCGCGCCTGGCGCGGGTCGAGATCGACTTGGATAACCTCCAGACCACCCAATTGCGGGTGCTGGCCGCAGTGGCTGGCGGTGGGGCGCCGGGGCCGGAGAGTTCGTTGCTCAAGATTTTGGGTACGCAGATCCGGCAGGAGATCCAGAGCCTCATGCGCCGCGCCGTCGGGGTGTATGCCCTGCCCTGGATCGACGAGGCGCTGACGCTGGAGGGGGCCGATCAGGCGGTCGGGCCGCCCGGGGCGGCCAGTGCCGCGACGCAATATTTCAACCTGCGCAAGCTGTCGATCTTCGGCGGCTCCAACGAGATTCAAAAAAACATCATCGCCAAGGCGGTGCTGGGGCTTTGACGGGGGTGCGACATGGATTTTTCGCTGACCGATGACCAGCGTATGCTGGCCGATTCGCTGCAACGCTACCTCGCGCAGCGCTATCCTTTGGCACGTCGGCACGCCGCGTCCGCATCGCCGCTGGGGTACGACGCGCAGGTGTGGCGCGACTTGGTGGAGCTGGGCGCGGTGGCGGCGCTGTTGCCACCTGAGGTGGACGGGCTGGGCGGCGGGGGCTTCGACATCATGACGGTCTTTGAGTGCGTCGGGCGAGCCTTGGTGGTCGAGCCGTTGCTGGGTTCGCTGGTGGTGGGGCAGATGCTGGCCCACGCCGATGCGTCAGCGCTCAGAGACCCGCTGCTGGTGGATATCGCCCAGGGCGCGGTGGTGGCGCTGGCGCACCACGAGCCCGATGGGCCCGTCGAGCCGACCGCCATCGCCACCACGGCGCAGCGCGATGCCGGCGGCTGGGTGCTCGATGGCCACAAAGCCGTGGTGCCCCATGGCGGGCAGGCCAGCGGTTGGCTGGTCTCGGCGCGACTCGGTGGTGGGGCGCGGGACGCCGAGGGGCTGGCACTGTTTTGGGTGCCCCGCAGCGCGCCCGGCGTGACGGTGCGAGCCTATCGGCGCGTCGATGGTGGAGCCGCCGCTGATCTGGTGCTGTCGGCCGTGCCGCTGCCCATCGATGCGCGGGTGGTGGGGCCCGCGCACGCCGCGCCCGTGCTGGCCCACGGGCTGGCGTGTGGCACCCTGGCTTTGTGCGCCGAGGGGCTGGGTGCCATGGAGGCGGCCTTTGCCATGACGCGCGAGTATTTGCAAACGCGCCGTCAATTCGGGCGCCCCATCGGCAGCTTTCAAGCCCTGCAGCACCGGGCGGTGGATCTGTGGATGGCGGTGCAGCAAGCGCGCTCGGCCGTCATCAACGCGGCAGCCGCGCTCGATGATGGCGATACGCATGAACGCGACCGACGCATCGCTGCCGCGAAGGTCACCATCGGGCGCAGCGGGATTCAGTTGGCCGAGGAGAGCATCCAACTCCACGGTGGCATGGGCATGACCTGGGAGCTGCCGCTGGCGCACTACGCCAAACGCCTGGTCATGATCGACCACGAATACGGCGACGAAGATCACCACTTGGCGCGCTTCATGGCCCTCAGCCGCGAGCGTGAGGCGCGGGGGTGAGCGCACCGGTCCGAAGCGCCGGAAACCCGGCTGTCGTGGGACGATCCACCTGCCATGCGTATCGCCGCGACCCCGAAGTCAACCCGTTCGCGAGGGCGCTGGCGTTGGCCTGTGCCCTTGGGGGGCGGCGTCGCTGGCATGCATGGTATCGGGCGGAGCAACTGCCCGCGATCGTGGAACTGCTGCAACGATGGCAAGGACTGGCCACTGGCATGCCCGGCTGGATGCCGCGCAACGCCGCTGGTGCGCGTGCTGTGGGCGCGCACCTGGCGCTCGCCCGATCCCGAACTCGCCGCCTACCAGGATGCACTGTGGCGTGCAGGGTGCCGCTGGTTGGCCGATTGGCACGAGCGGCAGGCCACACCCGAGCAACGCGCCCGCGCCGTGTCCCGGTTGCAGGCGTATGAGCGCGAGGTCCGGGCCCTGTTGAACGACCGCGGTATCGATGACCGCGCGATCGGTGTCGCCAGCCGGCCATGAAAAAACCCGCTGAGGCGGAAACGTCCCCAGCGGGTTTTTTGCCGACTCGCCGGGGGCATCGCCCCCGCGAGTGGTCAGGATGTGATGTGCCGTGGTCGGCTGCTCACATGTCCATACCCATGCCGCCCATGCCGCCGCCAGCCGGCGCCGGGGTTTCGGCCTTGGGCGTTTCGGCAACCATGCACTCGGTGGTCAGCATCAGGCCAGCCACCGACGCCGCGTTTTGCAGCGCGGTGCGGGTCACCTTGGTCGGGTCCAGAATACCCATCTCGATCATGTCGCCATAGGTGTCGTTGGCGGCGTTGAAGCCGAAGTTGCCCTTGCCTTCGAGCACTTTGTTGATCACGACCGAGGGCTCGCCACCGGCGTTGGCCACGATCTCGCGCAGGGGCGCTTCGACGGCCTTCATCACCAGTTTGATACCCGCGTCTTGATCGGGGTTGGCGCCCTTGAGCTCACCCACGGCCTGACGGGCGCGCAGCAGCGCCACGCCACCGCCGGGCACGATGCCCTCTTCGACTGCGGCACGGGTGGCGTGCAGCGCGTCTTCGACACGGGCCTTCTTCTCCTTCATTTCGACCTCGGTGGCCGCCCCCACCTTGATCACCGCCACACCGCCGGCCAGCTTGGCCACGCGCTCTTGCAGCTTCTCGCGGTCGTAATCGCTGGTGGCTTCTTCGATCTGCACGCGGATCTGCTTGACGCGCGCCTCGATGTCCTCGGCCTTGCCCGCGCCGTCGATGATGGTGGTGTTTTCCTTGGCCACTTCGACGCGCTTGGCCTGACCCAGGTCAGCCAGCGTGACTTTCTCGAGCGTGAGGCCAACTTCTTCGGCGATGACCTTGCCGCCGGTCAGGATGGCGATGTCCTCCAGCATGGCCTTGCGGCGATCGCCGAAGCCCGGGGCCTTGACCGCGCACACCTTCAGGATGCCGCGGATGGTGTTGACCACCAGCGTGGCCAGCGCCTCGCCTTCGACGTCCTCGGCAATGATCAGCAGCGGACGGCCGGCCTTGGCCACTTGCTCCAGCGCGGGCAGCAGGTCGCGAATGTTGCTGATCTTCTTGTCGTGCAGCAGGACGTACGGGTTCTCCAGCACGCAGACCTGCTTGTCCGGGTTGTTGATGAAGTAGGGCGACAGATAGCCGCGGTCGAACTGCATGCCTTCGACGACATCCAGCTCGTTTTGCAGGCTCTTGCCGTCTTCGACGGTGATCACGCCTTCCTTGCCGACCTTGTCCATCGCATCGGCGATGATCTGGCCGATCGACTCGTCGCTGTTGGCCGAGATGGCGCCGACCTGGGCGATTTCCTTGCTGGTGGTGGTGGGCTTGCTGATCTTCTTGAGCTCGGCCACCAGCGCCTCGACGGCCTTGTCGATGCCGCGCTTGAGGTCCATCGGGTTCATGCCAGCGGCGACGTACTTCATGCCCTCACGCACGATGGCCTGGGCCAGCACGGTCGCGGTGGTGGTGCCGTCACCAGCGTTGTCGCTGGTCTTGGACGCCACTTCCTTGACCATCTGGGCGCCCATGTTCTGCAGCTTGTCCTTGAGCTCGATTTCCTTGGCGACCGACACACCGTCCTTGGTCACGGTGGGGGCGCCGAACGAGCGCTCGAGCACCACGTTGCGGCCCTTGGGGCCCAGGGTCACTTTGACGGCGTTGGCCAGGATGTTCACACCCTCGACCATGCGATGGCGCGCATCAGCGCCGAAAACCACGTCTTTGGCTGCCATAGTTCAGATTCCTTTGCAAATGAGTGAGTGATGGACGTCAGACCACGGGGGTCGGGATCACTTCTCGATGACGGCAAACAGGTCGTCTTCCTTCATGACCAGCAGCTCTTCGCCGTCGACCTTGACGGTTTGGCCGCTGTACTTGCCGAACAGCACGCGGTCACCGACCTTGACGCTCAGGGGCTTGGTCTCGCCCTTGTCGTTGGTCTTGCCGGGACCGACGGCCAGCACTTCGCCTTGATCGGGCTTCTCGGCCGCGTTGTCCGGGATCACGATGCCCGAGGCGGTCTTGGTCTCGTTTTCTAGACGCTTGACGATCACGCGATCGGCGAGAGGACGAAGTTTCATGCGATCTCCTGTCGAAAGGACGATGAGAGGAAGTAGAAGAGGAAGAGCGAGCGGCGGATGCCGTGTGTTAGCACTCACCGCTGACGAGTGCTAATGATAGGGCCTTGGCGACGTGTTTTCAAGGGGGGCTGCGCGGGGCAACAAAAAAGCCCGCACTCGGGCGGGCTTGGGAGCATTCTTGGTGGCGCTTCAGGGATTCGAACCCCGGACCTGCGGATTATGATTCCGTCGCTCTAACCGGCTGAGCTAAAGCGCCAACGAGGGCCGCATTATAGCGAAAAACCAACCGGCTGCCGTGGCCGTCAGCGGTGGCGGAACTGCGGCGTGCGCTTCTCCAGGAAGGCGGCCATGCCTTCTTTTTGGTCTTCGGTGGCGAACATGGCGTGGAACATGCGGCGCTCGAACGCCAAGCCGTCGGCCAGCGACCCCTCGAAGGCGCGGTTGATGGCTTCCTTGGCCGCCAGCACGGCCAGCCGGGGCATGGCCGCGATCGACAGCGCCATCGCCATCGCCTCGTCCATCAGCTTGTCCAGCGGCACGACGCGGCTCACCAGCCCGGCACGCTCGGCTTCAGCGGCATCCATCATGCGGCCCGTCAGCGCCAGCTCCATGGCCTTGGACTTGCCGATCGCGCGCGGCAGCCGCTGCGTGCCGCCGGCGCCCGGGATGACGCCGATCTTGACCTCGGGCTGGCCAAAGCGCGCGTTGTCGGCAGCGATGATGATGTCGCACATCATGGCGACCTCACAGCCGCCACCCAGGGCGAAGCCGGCGACGGCTGCGATGACCGGCTTGCGCACGTGGCGCAGCGCCTCCCAGTTGCGGGTGATGTACTCGCTGCCGTAGACGTCCGAGAAGGTGTAGCGCGCCATGGCGGCAATGTCGGCGCCGGCGGCGAAGGCCTTTTCGCTGCCGGTCAGCACGATGCAGCCGATGGCGTCGTCGGCGTCGAACGCCTTGAGCGCCTGGCCCAACTCGGTCATGAGCTGGTCGTTGAGCGCGTTGAGCTGCTTGGGCCGGTTGAGCGTGATGACGCCGACCGGGCCTTCGGTGTGGATCAGCAGGGTTTCGTAGGTGGGGGTGGTCTCGCTCATGTGGGAGTCCTCGGGACGGGGTGGCACAATGGAAAACGAAATCGAGATGGGGTGTGACGCAGCGACTGTAGCGCAAGCTGCCCGCCGTGCTTGCCCCCTAACCAGAGGAGACGATGGATGACCACGACGCTTGCCGAGACGCCCCCGGCCGACGAGATCCGCTTCGAGCGCCGCGGCGCGGTCGCGCTGCTCACGCTGAATCGCCCGCAGGCACTCAACAGCTTCACCCGTTCCATGCACCGCGCGTTTCAGCAGGCGCTGGCCGAGGTCGAGGCCGACCGCAGCCTGCGCGCGCTGGTGCTCACCGGCGCGGGGCGTGGCTTTTGCGCCGGGCTGGACTTATCGGAGCTGGACTTCACGCCTGGCCCCGAACAGATGGAGCGCGCCAACCCGGGGCCGGTGATCGACGAATGTTTCAATCCCAGCGCGCGCGCGCTGATGAACCTGCGCGTGCCGACGGTGGCCGCGGTCAACGGCGTGGCCGCAGGGGCGGGGGTGTCGCTGGCGCTGACCTGCGACCTCACGATTGCCGCGCCGCACGCCAGCTTCGTACAGGCGTTCAGCAAAATCGGGCTGATTCCGGATGCGGGGGGCAGTTGGCTGACCGTGGAGCGCCTGGGCTTGGCGCGTGCCATGGGTCTGGCCTTGCTGGGGGACAAGTTGTCCGCCCAGCAAGCCAAAGACTGGGGTTTGATTTGGGACGTGGCCGACGACCCGCTGGCGGCGGCGCTGGCGCTGGCCGAGCGGCTGGCGGCCATGCCCACGCGCGCGCTGGTGGCCACGCGCCATTTGCTGCGCGGCGCGCTGCAGCGCTCGTTCGAGCAGCAGCTCGAGGTCGAGCGCGACCTTCAGTCGGCGCTCGGTCGCACGCACGATTACGTGGAGGGTGTCACCGCTTTCTTGCAGAAGCGCGCGCCGCAGTTCCGCGGCGAGTAGGCCGCGCAGCGGCAGGCGGTCGCGTGCCCGGCCCCATGAGGGGGTGGCGGCTATCGGCGCCGGGCAGCAGCTGCACCGCCACGGCCGGTGGTGGCCAACTCAGCGTGCAGCGCAGCACGCGGCCATCGCGCACCACCCAGGCCGTCAGCGGCTCACCGGCGGTCAATCCGCGGGCGTGCAGCGCGACGTCGTCGAGCCGGCGCACGCGCCAGACCTCCCGGGCGCGCTCGACGGCCAGCCACTCGTCGCCGGCGGCCATGCCCGCCGCTTCGGCGGCACTGCCACGCAGCACGTTGCGCAGCCGCACGCCCTGGCTCTCGTCCACACGCACGCCCAGTTGCTGGGCGAGTGGGGCGGGTTCTTCCTGCCAGCGTATGCCGCCACGCTCCAGCAGTGGCCGCAGCGGCAGCTCGTCGGTGCCGTGGACCCAGGCGTCCAGTTCGGCGTCCAGGCGGCGTGCGGCCAGTTGGCGCAGCACGGTGCGCAGGTCAGCTTCGCGCATGGGGCCGCCGTCACAACGCTGCCACAGCGCGCGCATCACGTCGTCCAACGTGGCGCGGCCCTCGGCGCGCAGCGTCAGGTCCAGACACAGCGCCACCAGGGCCCCCTTGGTGTAGTAGCTGACGGTGGCGTTGGGTGTGTTTTCCTGCACGCGGTAGTATTTGATCCAGGCGTCCCAACTGGCCTGCGCCACGCTTTGCACGTGGCGGCCGGGGGTTTGCAGCACTTGGTTGATCGTCTTGGCCAGCAGCTGCAGGTGGGTCGGGGCGTCGATGAGGCCCGCGCGCAGCAGCAACAGGTCGTCGTAGTAGCTCGTGAAGCCTTCGAAAAACCACAGCAGCTCGGTGTGGTTTTCGCGGTCGTAGTCGTAGCGGGTGAACTCGCGCGGGCGCAGCCGCTTGACGTTCCAGGTGTGAAAGTATTCGTGGCTGATCAGTCCCAGTAGCGTGGTGTAGCCGTCGCTGGCGCGCAGCGCGGTCGAGGCAGGCTGATCGGGCAGCGGCTGCAGGGGCAGGTCGGTGCGTGCACACACCAACGCGGTGCTGTGGCGGTGTTCCAGGCCGCCGTAGCCGTCGTGCGTGGCCTGCAGCAGGAAAACGTAACGGTCGATGGGCGGAGTGCCGCGCGGGCCATGCCACAAAGTCATGGCGGCCTCGCAGATATGGGCGGTGTCGCGCAGCAGCCGCTCGCCGTCGAACCCGGCGGGTGCGCCGCTGACCACGAATCGGTGCGGTACGCCGCGCACCGTGAAGTCGCCGCACCAGAAGTCGCCCATCGCCACCGGGCTGTCGGCCAGTTCGTCGTAGCCGGCGGCCCAGTAGGGGCCGAACCCATCGCCCTCGGCCCAGCGCCAGCGGGCGGAGGCCGCGTGCCGGGTGCGGCCGCTGGGCAGCGGCCGCAGCGCCGTGGCCACGCGCCAGCCGCGTGTCCAGCGGTTGGGCCGCAGCGTCAGCGTGTGCGGCTCGTCTTCGCGGCCATGCACGCGCAGGCACAGGCTGGTGGGGTTGAAGAAGCCGCGCTGCGCGTCCAGGTACGCGGTGCGCACCGAGGGGTCGAAAGCATAGACCTCGGCCGTCAGCTCCAGCGTCGCTGCGCCGTCGTCCAACTCGGCCTGCCAGGTGTTTTTGTCCAGAGCGCGCAGGGCAACGGGCCGACCGTCCGCGGTGGCGCGCAGGGACAGCAGGTGTTGGGCGAATTCGCGCACCAAATAGCTGCCCGGGATCCACACCGGCAGGCTCACACGCTGGCACGGCGCGGGGTGGTCGACTACCAACGTCACACGCCACAGGTGGGCGTGGGCGTCGGCCACTTCCACCGTGTAGCGGAGGGCGGCTGCCGTGCGCGCGGCGTCGCGGCTCATTTGCCGGCAGCGCTGGCTTGCGCCAGCAGGGGTTCCAGGCGGTCCAGCCCCACCGCGCCGGGCACGCGCGTGCCGTTGGCCAGGATGGTGGTGGGCGTGCCGGTGATGCGGTATTTTTGCCCAAAGGCGAGATTGCGTTCCAGGGCCGTCGTGTCACACTTGGCGTCCGCCTTGGGCTCGGGGGGCACCACGCTGCGCTGCATCCAGTCGTCCCAAGCCTTGGCGCGGTCTTTGGCGCACCAGATGGCACGCGACTTTTGCTCGGAATCCTTGCCCAGCACCGGGTACAGAAAGGTGTGGATGGTGACGTTGTCGAGCTTGGCCAGGTCGCGCTCGAAGCGCTTGCAGAAGCCGCAGTTGGGGTCGGCAAAGACGGCCAGTTTGCGCTGGCCGTTGCCGCGCACGACCGTGAACGCGTCCTTGAGCGGCAGGTCGTCGAAGGCGATGGCGGTGAGCTTGTCCAGCCGCTCCTCGGTCAGGTTGACGCGGGCGCGGGTGTCGATGAGCACGCCCTGGATCAGGTAGTTGCCCTCGGCGTCGGTGTAGAGCAGGTCGGTGCCGTTGAGCCGGACCTCGAACAGACCGCGCATCGGGGTGGGGCGCACTTCGTCGATGCGGGGCAGGTTGGGCAGACGCTCGCTCAGGTTTTTGCGGATGAGGGCCTCGTTGGCGTGCGCGGCCGGGGCCAGCAGCGCGATGCCCAGCAGCCCGGCAGCCAAAACGGGGGGCGACGCAAGAGACGAAAGACGGATCATGTGGACGTTCTCGGAGGAGGGCGCGAATACTGGGCGCCGTTCAGGGGTGGGGGGCGACGGGTTGCCCCGCTGCCTGTTGGATGAACCAGCGTTTGATCGGTTCCAGCCGGTCCACCGCGCGCAGGCCCCAGCGGCGCAGCGTGGCCAGCCGCTCGTCGGGGTGGCCGAACAGGCCGTACAGCGTGTCGGTGGCCAGCAGCATGGCCGCCACGGGCGCGGCGCGTGCACGCTCGTAGCGCCGCAGCAGCCGCCAGTCACCCAGGGAGCGCCAGTACTCGCGCTCGCGCAGCACGCGCGCCAGCTCGGCCACGTCGCCCAGCCCGACGTTGAGGCCCTGCCCGGCCAATGGGTGCATGGCGTGGGCGGCGTCGCCTGCCAGCGCCAGGCCCGGGCGTACCCAAGGGCGGGCGATGGACAGCTCCAGCGCCCAGCCCGCGGGCTGGCCTTCGAGCTGCATCGCACCCAGCGCGCCGCCGCAGGCGTCTTGCACCGCCTGCGCCAGTGCCTCGGCGGGCCAGGCCAGCCGCTCGGCCGCACGCGCGTGCGGCACCGACCACACCAGGGCGACGGTGTGCCCCTGCGTCCCGTCCAGCGGCAGCAGCGCCAGGATCTCATCGTCGCGAAACCACTGCCGCGCCACGGCCCCGTGCGGGCGCTCGCAGCGCAGCCGGGCGGCGATCGCGGTGTGCGGATACGGGCGCGTGTCGTAGGCGAAGCCTTCGGCCGCGCGGGTGGCGCTGCGTCGGCCCTCGCAGATCACGGTCAACGCCGCGCGCGGCCGCTGGCTGCCGTCGCCGACGAGCCGCTCGATGCCCGGCTGATACGCCAGCGCCTGCGCCAGCGTCTCCTCCAGCACCGGCACGTCCACGATCCAGGCCAGTGGTGCGCCGCCGTCGGTGTCGAAGCGCACGGCCGCCGCTGCATCGGTAACGGGCACGAGCGGCGGCGCATCGGCGTCGGCCACCCACATGTGGTGCACTGGCGTGGCGGCGCGCTCGTCGGTCGGCCACGCGCGCACCGACTCGAGCAAAGCGCGCGAGGCGGCGTTGAGCGCGTAGGCTCGGATGTCGGGGGTGGCGCCGCCCGCTGGGGGCGCGCGCTCGACCAGCGCCACCCGCAGCCGCTCACGGGCCAGCAGCAGTGCCAGCGTGCGGCCGACGATGCCGCCCCCCAGGATCGCGACGTCATAGGTTTTGGTCATGGGGTCATTGTAGGCGCGCACTGCCGCTGCGTGCCGTCCGCGCCGACCTTGGGCACAATGGGGTTTGACCCTGTTTCGCGAGCCCCGCCGTCCCATGAATGCCGCCACCACCACCCTGCCGCTGACGCTGGAGCAAATCTGGATCTATCCGGTCAAGTCGTGCGCCGGGATTCGCCTGCGCACGGTCGAGCTGCTCGACACCGGCTTGGAGTGGGACCGCACCTGGATGGTGGTGGACGCGGACGGCGAGTTCGTCTCGCAACGCGAGCTGCCGCGCATGGCGCTGGTGCAGCCGCGGCTGCGCCTGGGGCGGCTGGAGCTGCGCGCGCCCGGCATGCTGTCCCTGCACGTGGCGCTGGATGCGGCCGAAGCGCCGTGCCGCGTGCGCGTCTGGGATGACACGGTGGACGCGTTCGACATGGGCGATGCTGCGGCACAGTGGTTCACGGATTTCCTGGGCGACGATCTGCCGCCCGGGATGGGGCCGCTGCGGCTGGTGCGCTTCGACCCCGACGAGCGGCGCCTGTCGTCCTACCGCTGGACGGGGGGCATCGAGGCGCCCAACACCTTCAGTGACGGCTACCCGCTGCTGGTGGTGTCGCAGGCGTCGCTGGACGATTTGAACGAGCGTCTGGCCGCGCGCGGCGAGCCGCCCGTGGGCATCGAGCGCCTGCGCGCCAATCTGGTGATCGGTGGCGTGTATCCGCATGACGAGGATCGCATCGAGCGCATCGATTTCTCGGCCGACGGCGTCCCGGTCGGCGCGCCGCTGGCGACGCTGCAACTCGTCAAGCCGTGTGCGCGCTGCAGCATCCCCGACGTCGATCCGGCCACCGGCGTGCCGGACGGGCGTCTGAGCCCGGTGCTGCACACCTACCGGCAGGATCGGCGGCTGATGGGCGCGGTCACCTTCGGCATGAACGCCATCGTGCGCCGGGGCGTCGGGCAGATGCTGCACGAAGGCATGCGTGCCAATGGCCACTGGGGGGCCTGGTGAAGCGGCGTCGCCGGTAGAATGCCACCCTTTGTCGGCGCCCAAGCGCCGTCCTGCCCGTCACCCTTTCGCTTTTTGCCATGAGCCTCCAATGCGGCATCGTGGGCCTGCCCAACGTTGGCAAGTCCACCCTGTTCAACGCCCTGACCAAAGCGGGCATCGCGGCCGAGAACTATCCGTTTTGCACCATCGAGCCCAACGTGGGCGTGGTCGAGGTGCCCGACCCGCGCCTGCAGCAGCTCGCCGCCATCGTCAAGCCCCAGCGTGTGGTGCCCGCGATCGTCGAATTCGTGGACATCGCGGGCTTGGTCGCCGGTGCCAGCCAGGGCGAGGGGCTGGGCAACCAGTTCCTGTCGCACATCCGGGAGACGGACGCCATCATCAACGTGGTACGCTGCTTCGATGACCCCAACATCGTGCACGTGGCCGGCCGGGTGGACCCGATCGCCGATATCGAGGTCATCCAAACCGAGCTGTGCCTGGCCGACCTGGGCACGGTGGACAAAGCCCTGCAGCGCTACCAAAAGGCCGCCAAGAGTGGCAACGACAAGGAGGCGGCCAAGATGGTGGCCGTGCTGGGCCGTGCGCGCGCCGTATTGGACGAAGGCCGCCCTGTGCGCGTGATGGACTTGACCGACGAAGAGCGGGCGCTGCTCAAGCCGCTGTGCCTGATCACGGCCAAACCCGCGATGTTCGTCGGCAATGTGGCCGAGGACGGCTTCGAGAACAACCCTTTCCTGGACCAGCTGCGCGACTATGCCCAGCGCCAGGGCGCGCCGGTGGTGGCCATCTGCGCCAAGATCGAGGCCGAGCTGGCCGACATGGACGACGCCGACCGCGCCGAGTTTTTGCGCGAGCTGGGGCTGCAGGAGCCGGGCCTGAACCGCCTCATCCGCGCGGCCTACCAGTTGTTAGGGCTGCAGACCTACTTCACCGCGGGCGAAAAAGAAGTGCGCGCCTGGACGATACCGATCGGCGCCACCGCCCCGCAGGCGGCGGGCGTGATCCACTCCGACTTCGAGCGCGGCTTCATCCGCGCGCAGACGATCGCCTTCGAGGATTTCATCCGCTTTCGGGGCGAGCAAGGCGCCAAGGAGGCGGGCAAGATGCGCGCCGAGGGCAAGGACTACGTCGTCCAAGACGGGGACGTGATCCACTTCCTCTTCAATGTCTGAGCCAGATTCGATGGGGTCCGCTGCCGAGCGCCGCATTCCGCCCATGCTGTTGTCGGGCTTGGAGCCGCTCGTCATCGGCGAGGGCAGCCTGTTCGTCAACATCGGCGAGCGCACCAACGTCACCGGCTCCAAGGCGTTTGCCCGCATGATTCTGGAGGGGCGCTTCGAGGACGCGCTGGCCGTGGCGCGCCAGCAGGTGGAAAACGGCGCACAAATCATCGACGTCAACATGGACGAGGCCATGCTCGACAGCAAGGCCGCGATGGTGCGCTTCCTCAACCTCATCGCGTCCGAGCCCGAGATCGCGCGCGTGCCGATCATGATCGACTCGTCCAAGTGGGAGGTAATCGAGGCGGGGCTCAAATGCATCCAGGGCAAGGGCGTCGTCAACTCCATCAGCCTCAAGGAGGGCGAGGCCGAGTTCAAGCGCCAGGCGCGGCTGATCCGGCGTTACGGCGCGGCCACCGTGGTGATGGCCTTCGACGAACAGGGCCAGGCCGACACCTTCCAGCGCAAGATCGAGATCTGCGAGCGGGCCTACCGCATCCTGGTCGACGAGGTGGACTTCCCGCCCGAGGACATCATCTTCGACCCCAACATCTTCGCGATCGCCACCGGCATCGAGGAGCACGACAACTACGCGGTCGACTTCATCGAAGCCACGCGCTGGATCAAGCAGCACCTGCCGGGCGCCAAGGTGTCGGGCGGCGTGAGCAACGTGAGCTTCAGCTTCCGCGGTAACGAGCCAGTGCGCGAGGCCATTCACACGGTCTTCCTGTACCACGCCATCCGCGCCGGCATGGACATGGGCATCGTCAACGCCGGTCAGATCGGCGTCTATGACGAGCTCGACCCCGAGCTGCGCGAGCGCGTGGAGGACGTGGTGCTCAACCGCCGCCCCGACGCGACCGAGCGGCTGCTGGCGATCGCCGAACAGGTCAAGGGCGCGGCCAAAGACGACAGCGCCAAGCTGGCCTGGCGCGCGCTGCCGGTCGAGGAGCGCCTGAGCCACGCGCTCGTGCACGGCATCACGGACTTCATCGTCGAGGACACCGAAGAGGCGTGGCAGAAGATCCAGGCGCAAGGCGGTCGTCCGCTGCACGTGATCGAAGGCCCGCTGATGGCCGGCATGAACATCGTGGGCGATCTCTTCGGCGCGGGCAAGATGTTCCTGCCCCAGGTGGTCAAGAGTGCGCGCGTGATGAAGCAGGCCGTGGCACACCTGGTGCCCTACATCGAGGAGGAAAAGCGCCAGCTCCAAGCCGCCGGTGGCGACGCCAAGCCCAAAGGCAAGATCGTCATCGCCACCGTCAAAGGCGACGTGCACGACATCGGCAAGAACATCGTCACCGTTGTGTTGCAGTGCAACAATTTCGAGGTGGTCAACATGGGCGTCATGGTGCCGTGCCACGACATCCTGGCCAAAGCCAAAGAGGTGGGCGCGGACGCGGTGGGCCTGTCGGGCTTGATCACCCCGAGCTTGGAGGAGATGCAGTTCGTCGCCGCCGAGATGGACAAGGACCCCTGGTTTGCCGAGCGGGGCGTGCCGCTGCTGATTGGGGGTGCCACCACCAGCCGCGTGCACACGGCGGTCAAGATTGCGCCGTGCTACCGCGGCCCGGTGGTGTACGTGCCTGATGCGTCGCGCGCGGTGGGGGTGGCACAGGCGCTGCTGGGCGAGCAGCGCGACGCTTTCGTGGCCGAGCTGCGCGCCGACTACGAGCGCGTGCGTGCCCAGCACGCCGCCAAAAAACCCGTCACGCTGTGGCCGCTGGCCAAGGCGCGCGCCAACCGCACGCCCATCGACTGGGGCCGCTGGCAGCCCGTGCGCCCGAGTTTTTTGGGGCGGCGGGTGTTCCTGCACTACGACCTGGCCGAGATCGCGCGCTACATCGACTGGGGGCCGTTTTTTCAGACCTGGGATCTGGCCGGGCCTTATCCGGCCATTCTGGATGACGAGGTGGTCGGCGAGCAGGCCCGCAAGGTATTTGCCGACGCGCAGGCGATGCTCGAGCGCATCGTCAACGGCCGCTGGTTGACCGCAAACGCCGTGCTGGGCTTTTGGCCCGCCAGCGGTGAGGGGGACGATATCGTGCTCTACGCCGACGAGTCGCGCACGCTGCCAGTGCTGACCTGGTACAACCTGCGCCAGCAGACCGAGAAGCAGGCCATCGACGGTGTGATGCGCCCGAGCCGCTGCCTGGCGGACTTCGTGGCGCCGCTGGCCAGCGGTGTGCCCGACTATGTGGGGGCCTTCGCGGTGACTGCGGGCATCGGGGTCGAGGCGCACGAGGCGCGCTTCATGGCGGCGCACGACGACTACTCGGCCATCATGCTCAAGGCGCTGGCCGACCGGCTGGCCGAGGCGCTGGCCGAACGCCTGCACGAGCGCGTGCGCACCGAGCTGTGGGGCTATGCGCCGCACGAGCGCCTGAGCAACGAGGCGCTGATCGCCGAGCGCTACCAGGGCATCCGGCCCGCGCCAGGCTATCCGGCCTGCCCGGACCACACGGTCAAGCGCGACCTGTTCGCGCTGCTGCGCTGTGACGAGATCGGCATGGGCTTGACCGAGAGCTTGGCCATGACGCCGGCGGCCAGCGTCAGCGGCTTTTACCTGGCGCACCCCGACAGCACCTATTTCAACGTCGGCAAGATCGGCCGCGACCAGCTGGAAGACATGGCCGCGCGCCGCGGTCTGCCGGTGGACGAGCTGGCGCGCTGGTTGGCGCCGAACCTGTGACGGCGGCGCTCAGGCCGCCAGCGTCTGCCGCGGGGCCTGCGCCTCGGCTGGCGGGCAGGCGCGGCTGCGCACGTGGGCCTCGATCAGGGCGGGGATGGTCGCGGGGGCCTGCATGGCGGGCTGCCCGAGCAGCCGCAGGCGGATCAGCCCCGCCAGGAAGCACTGCGTCTCCAGGGCGGCCAGGGATGGCGTCAGGTCGGGACGCAGCCTGCCCTCCCGCCGGGCGGCGGCGTAGGTGCGCTCCAGCTTCGCGAAACACTCCTCGTTGTGCCGGACCCAGTCGTCCAGGTCGCGGGCGCGCTCACCCACGAACTCGCACTTGAACTCCAGCACCTGCATGATCGCGCGCAACTGGGGATCGGCGTCGATGGAGCCGGTCACCTGCAGCAGGAAGTTGCGCACGCGGCTCAGGGCATCGGCACGGGTGTCCTGCAGCAGGGTGTAGTCCAGCCGGTCGATGAAGGGGATGGCCACCTCGTCGCACATGGCCTGCAGCAGTTCGCCCTTGTTCGCGAAGTGCCAGTAGATGGCGCCGCGCGTCACACCCGCCGCCTGGGCGATGTGCTCGAGCGAGGTCTGGCCGACGCCGCGCTCGTGGAACACCCGCCGCGCGGCGGCCAGGATCTGGGCGCGGGTCTGTTCGGCTTCCTCTTTGGTGCGGCGGGCCATGGCGGGGTCGGTGAGATGTCAAACATACATGCAGGAATGTATGTATGATACCGCCCACACCGTCCTGGTTCCCCATCGTCCGTCCGGATTCCGCTGGATCCGGGCGAGATTCCGTCGTTTTCCTCAACGGTTGCATCATGGCCCATCCCCATCGTTTCGTCTTGTCGATCCTGGCCGCGCTGGCCGGCGCGGTTCTGTTGTCCGCGTGCGGGGAGCGCGGCGCGTCTCCCGGGGCCCAGGCCGCCGGATCGGGGGCCGAGATGCCCGCCATGCCGGTCACCGTGCGGGTGGCGCGGCGTGAGCCGGTCCCGGTCACCGTGGAGGCGGTGGGGCAGGCCGAAGGTTCCCAGGAGGTGGAGGTCCGCGCCCGGGTCTCGGGGCTGCTCGAGCGGCGGCTGTACCAGGAGGGCGAGCGGGTGCGTGCCGGAGCGCCGCTGTTCCAGATCGAGCGCGCCCCGTTCGAGATCGCGCTGCAGCAGGCGCGGGCCAACCTGGCCCAGCGGCAGGCGCAACTGGAGCAGGCCCGGCGCGAGGCGCAGCGGCTGGCCCCGCTGGCCGAGCAGCGCGCCATTGCCCCGCGCGAGTACGACGACGCGGTCTCGGCCCTGCGCTTGGCCGAGGCCGCCGTGGCCGCGGCCCAGGCCACCGTGCGCGAGGCCGA
Organism: Tepidimonas sp. HKU77; assembly: GCF_049728535.1. Lineage (NCBI taxonomy): Bacteria > Pseudomonadati > Pseudomonadota > Betaproteobacteria > Burkholderiales > Tepidimonas > Tepidimonas sp. HKU77. The sequence continues at coordinate 1,769,929 of NZ_CP187300.1, forward strand.
GCTGAACCTGTCTTACACGACGGTGACCGCGCCGATCACGGGGGTCACGGGGCGGGCGCAGAAATCCACCGGCGCGCTGGTCAGTGCCGGGACCGACAGCCTGCTGACCACGGTGGCGCAGACCGACCCCATCTGGGTGCGGTTTGCCTTTTCCGAGGGGGAGCTGGCGCGGCTGCGCCAGGCCCGGCGTGCCGACGTGCGCTTGCTGGGTCCGGATGGCCGGCCCATGCTCACCGGGGGGCGGTTGAATTTCGCGGCCTCCACCGTCGATCCCCGTCTGGGTACGGTGCAGTTGCGGGCCGAGTTTGCCAACCCCGAGCTGGCGGTGCTGCCGGGGCAGTTCGTGCGTGCGCAGGTCGTGGCGGGGCAGGTGGACGCGTTCAAGGTGCCGCAGTCGGCCGTCATGCAAACCGAGCAGGGCCGCATGGTGTGGGTGGTGCGCGATGGCAAGGCGGCCCCTGCGCCGGTGGAGACCGGGCCGTGGCTGGACCGGGACTGGGTCATCTACCGCGGCCTGGCCGATGGGGACCAGGTGATCGTGGACAACCTGATGAAGCTGCGCCCGGGGGCGCCGGTCGCGCCCCAGCCGGCCGTCGCCGCTCCCACGGCGGCACCGGCGACCGAGGCGCCCAAGGCCGCGGCGGCCAACTGAACGGGAGCCGCGCATGTCGTCCAAATTTTTCATCGAGCGGCCGGTCTTCGCGGCCGTGCTGTCGATCATCATCGTGCTGGCCGGGCTGGTGGCGTTGCGCATCCTGCCGATCGCGCAATACCCGGAGATCGCGCCCCCGACGGTGACCATCACGGCCGCTTACCCGGGCGCCTCGGCCGAGACGCTGGCGCGCACGGTGGCCGCGCCGATCGAGGAGCAGCTCTCGGGCGTGGAGAACCTGCTCTATTTCAACTCCACTTCGTCGTCCAACGGCACGGTGACCATCACCGCCACCTTCGAGGTCGGCACCGACATCGACAAGGCGACGTTCAACGTCAACAACCGCGTGCAGCTGGCCACGCCACGGCTGCCCGACGAGGTGCGTCGCAACGGCGTGGTGGTGGCCAAGCGTTCCGAGAACTTCCTGCTCGTGATCGCGCTCAATTCGCCGAAGCGCACCCATGACGAGCTGTTCCTGTCCAACTACGCGACGCAGAACATCCTCGACGAGTTGAAGCGCATCCCCGGCACGGCCGACGTGTTGGTCTTCGGTGCGCGCGACTACTCGATGCGTATCTGGCTGCAGCCGGACCGCATGGCGCAGCTGGGCGTGACGACGGCCGACATCGCGGCCGCGGTCAACGCGCAGAACGCGCAGTACGCGGCGGGCAAGATCGGCGCCGAGCCCGCGCCGAAGGGGCAGGAGCTGGTCTACACCGTCACCGCACGGGGGCGGCTGGTGCAGCCCGAGGAGTTCGGCGAGATCGTCGTGCGCGCGGCCGGCCCGAACGGCGTGCTGCGCCTGAAGGACGTGGCGCGCATCGAGCTGGGGGCGCAGAGTTACGACCAGTCCAGCACGGTCAACGGCATGCCGGCCATTGCGATCGGCGTGTTCCTGCAGTCGGGTGCCAACGCGCTCGACGTGGGCGATGCCGTCAAGTCGCGCATGGTCGAGCTCAAGCGCGAGCGCTTTCCGCAGGACGTGGACTACCTGATCCCCTACGACACCACGCGCTTCGTCTCAGCCTCCATCCACGAGGTGGTCAAGACGGTGCTCGAGGCGGCGGCGATCGTGCTGATCGTGGTGTTCGTCTTTTTGCAGACCTGGCGCGCCACGCTGATTCCGATGCTCGCCGTGCCGGTGTCGCTGATCGGCACCTTCGCGGGGCTGTGGCTGTTCGGCTTTTCGATCAACACGCTGACCCTGTTCGCGATGGTGCTGGCCATCGGCATCGTGGTCGACGACGCCATCGTGGTGCTGGAAAACGTCGAGCGGCTGATGCGCGAGGAGAAGATGAGCCCGATGGCCGCCGCCATCGAGGCGATGCGCGAGGTCTCGGGCGCGGTGGTGGGCATCGTGCTGGTGCTGTGCGCGGTGTTCATCCCGGTGGCGTTCATGGGCGGCATCGCGGGGCAGTTGTACCGGCAGTTCGCGGTCACGGTGGCCATTGCGGTGGTGCTGTCGGGCGTCGTGGCGCTGACGCTGACGCCGGCGCTGTGCGCGCTGCTGCTCAAGCCGCACTTCGACGGCCGCACGCGGCTGCAGCAGGTCTTTGCACCCTTCAACCGCGGCTTCGACTGGTTGACGCACCGCTTTCTGGGGGCGGTGGATCTGGCGCTCAAGCGCCGCATCCTGGCGCTGCTGGGCTTTGCGCTGATGCTCGGCGGGGCGACGTGGCTGTTCGCCCGTGTGCCGGGCAGCTTCGTGCCGGAGGAGGACCAGGGTTACATCATCGCCGCCGTGGTGCTGCCCGACGGCGCGACGCTCGAGCGCACCGCGCGCACGACCGAGCAGCTGCGCCTGATGAATGCGCAGAACCCCGCGATCGACAGCTTCTTCATCATCAACGGCTTCGACCTGATCGGCGGAGGCGCCAAGAGCAATGCGGCGACCATCTTCATCCCGATGAAGGGCTGGGAGGAACGCGAGCAGACCACGCAGCAGCTCGCGCAGCAGGTCAGCGGCATGGGGCTCGCGCTGAAGGACGGGCTGGCCTTCGCCTTCAACCCGCCGGGCATCCAGGGGCTGGGGCAGGCCGGCGGCTTCGAGGTGTATGTGCAGGGGCGCGGCGAGAGCGACCCGCAGCGCCTGGCGCAGGTGACGCAGGACTTCATCGCCGCGCTCAACCAGCACCCGGTGCTTGCGCAGGCGCAGACGTTCTTCCGCCCCACCGTGCCGCAGCTGCGCGTGGAGGTGGACCGCGAGAAGGCGCTTGCGCTGGGCGTGCCGGTCAACGAGGTGTTCGCCGCGCTGCAGGCGCAGATGGGTTCGCTCTACGTCAATGACTTCAACCGCTCCGGTCGCATCTACCGCGTCACGATGCAGGCCGATGCACCGTACCGCGCGAAGCCGGACGACCTGGGGCGCCTGTACGTGCGTTCGCAGACCACCGGGCAGATGATCCCGCTCAAGGCGCTGATCCAGGTGGACGCCGTCGTCGGGGCCGAGCAGATCGAGCGGTACAACTCGTACATCGCGGCCAAGGTGATGGGCAACGCCAAGCCGGGCTACAGCTCCGGCGAAGCGATCGCCGCGGTCGAGGCCGTGGCGCGCCAGGCGCTGCCGCCGGGCTACAGCTACGAATGGACAGGTCAGGCCTTCCAGGAAAAGCGCACCGGCAGTGCGTCGGTGTTCGCGTTCGGCTTCGCGCTCGTGATGGTGTACCTCATTCTCTCGGCGCTGTACGAGCGCTGGGGCGTGCCGTTCGCGGTGGTGCTCGCGGTGCCGTTCGCGGTCACCGGCGCGTTGCTCGCCGTGTGGCTGCGCGGCATGCAGAACGACATCTATTTCCAGATCGGCCTGGTGGTGTTGATCGGCCTGGCGGCCAAGAACGCCATCCTGATCGCCGAGTTCGCGATGCAGGGCATGGAGCACGGCAAGAAGGCGGCCGATGCGGCGCTGGAGGCGGCCCGGCTGCGGTTCCGGCCCATTCTGATGACGTCGCTGGCCTTCGTGCTGGGCGTGGTGCCGCTGGTGCTGGCCACGGGGGCCGGTGCCGCCGCGCGGCAGTCCATGGGCACCGGGGTGTTCGGCGGGATGCTGGTGGCCACCTTCGTCGCGCCGATCTTCGTGCCCCTGTTCTTTGCGCTGCTGGCGCGCAAGCCGCGACCGCAGCACACCCACACCCCGGCCGAGACCGAGGAGCTGCCGGTATGATGACCGTGATTCCCCCTTCGATCCCCTTCACCCGTGCGACGGCCCGCGCGGCCCTGTTGTTGGCCGCAGCGGTGCTCGCCGGCTGCGCCGTCGGTCCCGACTACCGGCGCCCGGAGGTCGCGCTGCCGGCGCAGTTTCCGGGGGAAGGGGGTGAGGCCGCGCTGGCGCAGGCCACGGTGGCACCCGACTGGTGGACGCAGTTCGGGGACGAGCGGCTGACGGCGCTCGTGCAGCGCGCGCTGGCCCACAACGCCGACGTGCGGCAGGCGGTGGCCCGCGTGGAGCAGGCCGAGGCCCTGCTGGCGCAGGCCGATGCCGCGCGCTGGCCCGGTGTCGACGGGCAGGGCAGCGCCGCGCGCAGCCGCTCCAGCGCGACCACCGGACAGGCCGGCGGCGGCGCCACCACCGATCGCTACCGCCTGGCGCTGTCCACCGGATTCGAGCTGGACTTCTGGGGGCGGTTGCGCCGCGCCTCGGAAGCCGCCCGGGCCCAGGCCCTGGCCACCCGGTACGCGCAGGAGGTGGTGCGCCAGACCGTGGCCGGCCTGGTGGTGCAGGGGGACTTCGGCCTGCGCACGCTGGACGAGCAGATCGCCCTGACGCGCGAGACCCTGCGCACCCGCGAGGAGGCGTTGCGGTTGCTGCGGCTGCGGCTGGATAACGGCCTGGGCAGCCGGCTGGAGGTGGCGCAGGCCGAGGGGCTGCGCGCCGAGGCCGCCGTGCAACTGCTCGAACTGGAGCGGCAGCGCGCCGGGGTGCACGCCCAGTTGGCGCTGCTGGTGGGCGAGCCGGGACTCGTGCTGGCCGAAGGGCGCGTGCGCGATCTGCCGCGGCCGCCCGTGCCGCCCGCGGGTCTGCCCTCCGTGCTGCTGGAGCGGCGGCCGGACGTGCGCCAGGCGGAGCAGGCGCTCGTTTCGGCCCAGGCCCAGATCGGCGTCGCCCGGGCCGCGCTGTTTCCGTCCATCGCGCTGACGGGGCTGGCGGGTGGCGAGAGCGCGGAGCTGTCCGAGCTGCTGCGCGGCGGGTCGCGGATCTGGACGTTGGGGCTGGGGGTCGATCTGCCGATCTTCGACGCGGGGCTGCGGCGCGCGCGGGTCGAACAGGCCGAGGCGCGGCAGCGCGAAGCACTGGCGGCTTATCAGGGGGCGGTGCAGGCGGCGTTCAAGGATGTCTCGGACGCGCTGGCCAACCTGCGCGCTGCGCGCGCGTCCGAGCCCGAGGTGCTTGCGGCCGAGGGCGCGGCGCGCCAGGCGCTGGTGCTGGCGCGCCGGCGTTACGACGCCGGCTACGCCGGTTATCTGGAGCTGCTCGACGCCGAACGCACCGCCAACGCCGCGCAACTGCAGACACTGTCCAACCGCCGTGCGCAGCTCGCGGCGACGGTGGACGTCTTCAAGGCCCTGGGCGGCGGCTGGACGCCTTCCGGGGCACCCTTGGTCGCGCGCTGACGGCAGGCGTCCCGGTGGTGCTCAGTGTGCCGTGCTGGCGCGGATCTCGTCAATCGTCGTCAGGCCCTGCAGCACCTTCAGGATCCCGTCCTGCCGCAGGGTGCGGAAGTGGCCGGTGGCCATCGCCGAGTGTTCCAGCACCTCCGGCGGGGCCTTGGTCTGGATGAGCCGGCGCAGGGGGCCGTCCACCAGCAGCAGTTCGTGGATGCCGAGCCGGCCCTTGTAGCCGGTGTGGTCGCACAGCGGGCAGCCGGCCGATTCCGACCGGGTGAGCCCGCCCCCCTCGCGTCCGAAGCGCGCCTGCCATTGCGAGCGCAGGGCATCGGCTCCGGGGCGCAGGTCGTCCGGGAAGGCGTGCAGGTAGTCGGCCAGCAGCTCGTCCACGAATGCGGCATCGGCCGGCGAGGTGTGCACACAGTTGGGGCACAGACGGCGCACCAGGCGCTGGGCCAACACCCCCACCAGCGAGTCCGCGAAGTTGAACGGGTCCATCCCCATGTCGAGCAGGCGCACCACCGTCTCGGCTGCGCTGTTGGTGTGCAGGGTGGACAGCACCAGGTGGCCGGTCAGCGACGCCTCGATGGCCATCTGCGCGGTCTCGGTGTCGCGGATCTCGCCGACCATGATGACATCGGGGTCGGCCCGCAGCAGGGCGCGCAGCGCCTTGCCGAACGTCCAGTCGATGCGCGGATTGATCTGGATCTGGCGCAGATCGGGGTTGGCGATCTCGATCGGGTCTTCGGCCGTCCAGATCTTGCGATCGGGCGTGTTGATGTGCTGCAGCAGCGAGTGCAGCGTGGTCGTCTTGCCCGATCCGGTGGGCCCGACGCACAGCACCATGCCGTGCGGGCGCTGCACCGCCTGCAGCAGCTGGTCGTGGTTCTCCGGCGTCAGTCCCAGCTCCTCGACGGCCAGGGGCTTGGCGGAGGTCAGGATGCGCAGCACCACGTCCTCCGCGCCGCCGTGCGTGGGGATGGTGGCCACGCGCAGTTCCAGGCGGTGCTGCGGCGAGAACTTCGCGAAGTCGATCTTGCCGTCCTGCGGCTTGCGGCGCTCGGAAATGTCGAGCTCGCACATGATCTTGATGCGCGCGACGAGCGCCGCGCGGTACGTGTGCGGCAGCTCCATGTAGGGGCGCAGCCGCCCGTCCTTGCGCAGACGGATGCGCACCTTGCGCTTGCTCGGGTGCGTCTCGATGTGGATGTCCGAGGCGCCTTGCTGGTAGGCCTCGACGATGATGGTGTTGATCAACCGGACCAGCGAGTTGTCGGATTGCTCGACCGGTGGGGCGCCGTCGTCGGCGTCCTCGGCGCTGAGCTCCAGCGACTCGAGCAGCTGCTGGTCTCGGCACCGCCCGGTGCCTCGGCGACGGGGGGCGCACCGGCATCGAGCCCGAAGCGGGCATAGACGTCGGTGACGACGCGGGCATCGAGCGGCTGGCTGCTGAGTGTCGGCACCACCTTGCATTGCAGCAAAAACTCCAGCTCGTCGATCATCGCCCGCCGCGAGGGGTCTTCGGCGGCGATGATGAGCGTGCCGGCGCGCCACAGCAGCGGCACGATGCGCAGTTTGCGTGCAGTGGCCAGCGGGACCCGCCGCAGGGCGTCGGCATCGACCGGAAACTGCGCCAGATCGACCACGGGGTAGCCCATCTTGCGCGCCAGCGCCACCCGCAGCTGCTCGCGCGTGAGCTGACCGCTTTGCACCAACAGCTCCCCCAACGGCACGCTGCGCTCGGATTTTTGGCGCTCCAGCGCCTCTTGCAGTTGCGCTTCGGTGATGAACCCCAGCGCTGTCAGCGCCTCGCCAATGCGCACCAGCGGCATGCGGTGCTGCTCTTCCAGCGCCGCGAGCAGCTGCTCGGGTTTGACGATCTCCTTGCCCACCAAGTAGTCGCCCAGCTTGCGCTGGCGCATCGCTTCTTGCTCGCGCGCGGCCAGTTCGACTTGGTCGGCGGTCAGGGCCTGCTGCTCCACCAGCACCCGGCCGATCGCCTCGCCGACGTGAAGATCCCGGTACGCCTCGCGCGGGAAAAACAACCGTCGCACGCGGTCGTCGTCGTCGAGGGGCTCGTACAGAAAGGCACCCGCCTCGCCGGTCACGTGTCCGATGGTCGTGCCCTCGCGCACGCTGCCGTCGGCCAGCGTCAGCCGGTACGGCAGGCGCGGGCGGTGGCGCACCAAGGCCTCGAACGTGCTGTCGGGTGGCTGGGTGTCGGTGAGTGCCAGTGGCGCCAGCGGCTCGGTCAGCGAGAGCCGTCGGAACATGTCGAACCGCAACGGCATCACGGTGCGCGACGGCGGCACCTGGATGTGCGCGAGCCGCCGCTCCATGTCCAGACTGACGAGCAGGCACGAGCGGGTCTGGCCGTTGACTCCCTCGACCTCGCACGGCTGTGGGCCGTCCAATTGTTGCTCCGCGCCGTACGCCAGGTAAGGAGGCGTGGGCCAACGCAGCGGTGGCAGGGCGGCGTCGTCCGGAAACGCTGAGGCTCGAAAAGCGGGCGTCGCAGTGTTCATGGAGGGCAAGGGCGTGGCGCTGCGCGCCATTATGGCGGCATCGGGCCCGGCGTGGGGCGGTACTGCAGCGCTTCCGCCACATGAATGGCCTGCACGCGCTCGCTGCCCGCCAAGTCGGCGATGGTGCGCGCCACGCGCAGCGCCCGGTGCGTGGCCCGCCCCGACCAGCCCAGCCGTGCCGCCGCCTGCTGCAGTAGGCGCTGTGCGGCATCGTCGGCGGCGGCGTGGGCCAGCAGCGCGTCCCCTTGCAAGGCGTGGTTGGGGCAGCCCTGGCGTGCCTCGGCGCGTGCCCGCGCGGCCCATACCCGCTCACGTACCACGGCGGATGACTCGCCCGGGGTCGATGTCAGCAGCACCTCGGGCGGCAGCGCCGGCACCTCGACCTGCAGGTCGATGCGGTCCAGCAGCGGGCCGCTGAGGCGGCTGCGGTAGCGCTGGATCTGCTCGGGTGTGCAGCGGCAGGCGCGCGTCGTCGCCCCCAGGTAGCCGCACGGGCAGGGGTTCATGGCCGCGACGAGCTGAAAGCGTGCCGGGTACTCGACCTGCCGCGCTGCACGCGACAGGCGCACCGTGCCGGTCTCGAGCGGCTCACGCAGCGCCTCCAGCGCGGCACGGGAATATTCGGGCAGCTCGTCCAGAAACAGCACGCCGTGGTGGGCGAGCGAAATCTCCCCTGGGCGTGGTGGCGAGCCGCCGCCCACCAGCGCCGCCGCACTGGCCGTGTGGTGTGGGGCGGCGGTGGGGCGCTGGCGCCAGCGCTGTGGGTCGAAGCGCCCGACCAGCGAGGCGATGGCTGCCGCCTCCAGCGCCTCGTCGTCGCTCAACGGGGGCAACAGTCCGGCCAGCCGCTGCGCCAGCATCGATTTGCCCGAACCCGGCGGCCCCGACAGCAGCAGGCTGTGCCCGCCAGCTGCCGCGACCTCCAGCGCCCGCCGCGCGGCCGCCTGCCCCTTGACGTCAGCCAGATCGGGGCCGCTGGGTGCGGTATGCACCAACGTGGTGCTAGCACGCACCAATTGCCAGCCACCCGCGTCGTCGGCAGCCTGACCCTCGCCCGCTGCGAAGCGCTGCACCACGTCCCGCAGGTGCGCCACGCGCACCACCGTGACCCCGGGCACGAGGGCGGCTTCCTCGGCGCTGCCCGCGGGCAGCACCAGGGTGGGGGCCGCCGGGCGCTGCGCGTGTTCGGTGCGCAGGGCCAGTGCCATGGGCAGCGCGCCGCGCACGGGGCGCAAGGCGCCGCTGAGCGAGAGTTCGCCCGCGTATTCGTACCCCTGCAGGGCTTGTGCATCGAGCTGGCCGCTGGCGGCCAGGATGCCCAGCGCGATGGGCAGGTCGAGCCGACCCGATTCCTTGGGTAAATCGGCGGGCGCCAGGTTGACCGTGATGCGCTTGGACGAGGGCCACTCCAGCCCACTGTTCTGGATCGCCGAGCGCACGCGCTCGCGCGCTTCCTTGACTTCGGTATCGGCCAGTCCAACCAGCGTGAAGCTGGGTAAACCGTTGGCCAGGTGCACCTCGACGTGCACCGGATGCGCCGTCAACCCCACGAGGGTACGGCTGTGCACCACGCATAGACCCATGACCTGTCGCCCTCCCTCTCGCTCGTGCGAATGGCTCGGTGCCAATGATGCCATGGGTGGCGAGCCGGTCGGCGAGCGTGCTGGCCGCGCGCGGCATCGGCGCAGGCTGGCACGCGTCGTGCTTTGGATGGGTGAGCCTAATGGAAAGGTGAGCAACCCCAAGGAAAGGACTGCCATGAAACTGGTCACCGCCATCATCAAACCCTTCAAGCTCGACGAGGTGCGCGAAGCGCTGTCGGCCATCGGCGTGCAGGGCATCACGGTCACCGAAGTCAAGGGCTTTGGGCGCCAGAAGGGCCATACCGAGCTCTACCGGGGCGCGGAGTACGTCGTCGATTTTCTGCCCAAGGTCAAGGTCGAGGCGGCCGTGGCCGACGGGCTGGTCGAGCGTGTCATCGAGGCGATCGAGTCTGCGGCCCGCACCGGCAAGATCGGCGACGGCAAGATCTTCGTCTTCCCGCTCGAGCAAGTGATCCGCATCCGCACTGGCGAGACGGGCGCCGACGCGCTCTGACGCCGCGCCCATCCATCCAACACCCATCACCGTGAGGGGATTCCCATGAAAAAACTGCTCTTGAGTCTGTGCCTGGGTATCGGGCTGGTATGGGCTGGCGCCGCGCTGGCCCAGAGTGCCGAGCCTCCCAAAGACGCGCCCGCGGCGGCCGAGACCGCGGCGCCTACTCCCGCCCCCGCCGCGACCGAACCGGCGGCGGCCGAGCCCGCTGCTGCCGCTGCGGCGGCGGTCACGGTCGACAAGGGCGACGTGGCCTGGATGATGACCGCCACGCTGCTGGTCGTCCTGATGGTGCTGCCTGGGCTGGCGCTGTTCTACGGCGGGCTGGTGCGTAGCAAGAACATGCTGTCGGTGCTGATGCAGGTGATGATGGTGTTTTCGCTCATCACGGTGCTGTGGGCCATTTACGGCTACAGCCTGGCGTTTGGGGGCGAGGGGGCCATCATCGGCAGCTTGGACAAGGTCTTTCTGGCGGGGGTGACCACGGCGTCATTGGCGGATACCTTCACCGAAAACGTCAAGTTACCGGAGCTGATCTTCGTTGCATTCCAGGCCACTTTCGCGGGCATCACCTGTGCGCTCATCGTCGGCTCGTTTGCCGAGCGCATCAAGTTCAGCGCGGTGCTGCTGTTTAGCGCGCTGTGGTTCACGTTCAGCTACCTGCCGATCGCGCACATGGTGTGGGGGCCTGGCGGTTATTTGTTGGACAAGGGTGCGCTGGATTTTGCCGGTGGCACCGTGGTGCACATCAATGCCGCCATGGCGGGTCTGGTCGGCGCCTATCTGCTGGGCAAGCGTATCGGCTATGGTCGCGAGGCCATGCCCCCGCACAGCCTGACGCTGACGATGGTGGGCGCTTCGCTGCTGTGGGTGGGCTGGTTTGGGTTCAACGCGGGCTCCAACCTGGAGTCCACCGCCGGTGCCGCGCTGGCGTTCCTCAACACGCTGCTGGCCACCGCAGCGGCCGTGCTGGCCTGGTCGATCGGCGAGGCGCTGCACAAGGGCAAGGCGTCCATGCTGGGCGCGGCATCTGGGGCGGTGGCGGGGTTGGTGGCCATTACCCCGGCGTGCGGTTCGGTCGGGCCCATGGGTTCCATCGTCATCGGTTTGGTGGCGGGCTTCGTGTGCCTGTGGGGCGTGACGGGCCTCAAGAAGATGCTCGGTGCCGATGATTCGCTGGACGTGTTCGGTGTGCACGGGGTCGGCGGCATCGTCGGTGCGCTGCTGACAGGGGTGTTTGCCGCGCCGGGGCTGGGCGGCACGGGTGCCGAGGACTTCAGCATCGCCAGCCAGCTCCTGGTTCAGGCCGAGGGTGTCGTCATCACCATGGTGTGGTCGTCGGTGGTGGCCTTCATCGCCTACAAGATCGTGGACATGGTCATCGGTCTGCGCGTGACCGAAGAGGAAGAGCGCGAGGGTCTGGACATCACCTACCACGGCGAGTCGGCCTACAACCGCTGACGACGCCACGGCTTCATCTGCCTCGCGTCTCTCCTAGGGCTCGTGGCCCGGGTTGCGCCAAGCACCCGGGCCTTTTTTCAACCAGCGTGACCGCCAGTCGGGCAGGGGGTCGTCAAACGGGCGACGCGACGCGGCCGCCTGGGTGGGCGGCAGGCGCCACAATCGGGGGGATGGAATGGCTGGTTTTGACAGCGGCTTCGTTGCTGGCGGGGTTCGTGGATTCGATCGTGGGCGGCGGCGGCCTGATTCTGGTGCCGGCGCTGTTTGCGGCCTTTCCGCATGCGCCGCCCGCCACCTTGCTGGGCACCAACAAAAGCGCTTCGATGTGGGGTACGGCGACCGCCACGTGGCGCTATGCCCGGCGCGTGCCCCTGCGCTGGTCGGCGTTGCTGCCCGCAGCGGGGGTGTGTGCGCTGGCGGCATGGCTGGGGGCGTGGGTGGTGACGGTGGTGTCGCCCGAGGCGCTGCGGCGCGCACTGCCGTTCGTGCTGGCGGCGGTGCTGCTCTACACCCTGGCGCGCAAAGACCTGGGCCGCACCCATCAGCCCCGCTATGCGGGCCGCGCCGAGGTGCTGGCGACGTGCGCGGTGGGGGGCACGATCGGGTTTTATGACGGCTTCTTCGGGCCGGGCACGGGTAGCTTTTTCGTGTTTGCCTTCGTGCGCTGGCTGGGGTACGACTTTTTGGGCGCGAGCGCGGCGGCCAAGCTGCTCAACACCACGTCCAACGTCGCGGCGGTGGCTCTGTTTGCCTGGAAGGGCCACGTCTGGTGGCATTACGGGCTGGCGATGGCGCTGGCCAACGTCGCCGGCAGCCTGCTGGGCACGAGGCTGGCACTCCAACACGGTGCCGGCTTCGTGCGTGGCGTGTTCCTGATCGTGGTCGCGGCACTCATTGCCAAGACCGCCTGGGACGCTTACGGCGCGCTGCCCTGAGGCGGCGGCCACGGGATGTCTTCGACGCGCCGCGGCGTGCCAATGGGCGCGGCGGTTTGGCCTTTTTGCGTGGCGGCGATGTCCTCTTCGCTCGGGTACTGGCCCAGCAGCAGGTAATCGAACACCCGGCGCGCAATCGGGGCCGCGTGGGCGGCACCAAAACCGGCGTTTTCCACGATCACGGCCAGCGCCACGCGCGGGGATTCCAGCGGCGCGAACGCCACGTAGAGCGAGTGGTCGCGCTGGAATTCGGCCAAGCGGCGGGCGTCGTACTTGTCGCGCTGGCCGATGGTGACCGCCTGCGCGGTGCCGGTCTTGCCGCCGCTGCGGTAGGGGGCGCCTGCAAACACGCGCGCAGCCGTCCCCTCGGTGGTCACGGCCGCCATCGCTTCGAGCACGGTCTGCACGTGCTGTGGCCGGTAGCCCAGCGCCAGTGGCGCTGGCTGCACCCGGGTCGAGGTGACTTCGCCTTGCGGACCAGGGGCAAGCGTCTCTAGCACGACGTGTGGCGTCTGGCGCTGGCCGCCGTTGGCCAGCGTCGCCATCGCGGTGGCCAGCTGTAGCATCGTGAAGCTGTTGTAGCCCTGGCCGATGCCCAGCGAGATCGTCTCGCCCGGGTGCCAGCGCTGCTGCTCGGCTCGCTTGTAGGTGGCCCGCTTCCACGCGGGGCTGGGCAGAATCCCGCGCGCCTCGCCCGGTAGGTCGATCCCCGTGAGCTGCCCAAATCCCAGCGGGGCCATGAAGTCGTGGATGGCCTGTACACCCATCTCGTGTGCCAGGGTGTAGTAGTACACGTTGCTCGACATCACGATGCTGCGCCTGAGGTCGACTGCACCGAGCGCATGTTCGCCGTGGCTGCGGAAGCGATGGTTGCCCAGTGTCCAGTAACCCGGGTCGTTAATCACCGTCTGCGGCGTGCGCAGCCCCAGCTCAAGAGCGGCCAGTGCCATGAACGGCTTGTAGGTCGACCCGGGCGGGTAGGTGCCGCGCAGCGCGCGGTTGAGCAGTGGGCGGTCCAGCGATTCGTTGAGCGCACGCCAGTTGTCCACGTCGATGCCGTCGACGAACAGGTTGGGGTCGAAGCTGGGCATGCTCACCAGCGCCAATACCTCGCCCGTGCGCGGGTCGAGCGCGACCAACGCCCCGCGCCGCTCGCCGTACAGGCGCTCGATCAGGTGCTGCAGCCGCACGTCGATCGACAGGCGCACCGTCTCGCCGGGCTGCGGGGGCGTCGCCTCCAGTCGACGCACGGCACGCCCGGTGGCCGAGGTTTCGACGCGTTCGAAACCCGTGCGTCCGTGCAGGTGTTCCTCTTGCGCTTGCTCCACCCCCAGCTTGCCGATGTGGGTGGTGCCGCGGTAATTGGCGACTTTTTCCTCGGGCCAGTCTTCCATCGCCTCGCGGTCGCGCGGGCTGATGCGCCCGATGTAGCCCACGACGTGCGCGGCGGTGGGGCCCAGCGGGTAGCGCCGCAATTGGCGCGCTTGGATGTCCACGCCAGGCAACGACCACAGGTGGGTGGCGACGCGCGCCATCTCGGCCTCGCTCAGCCGGGTTTTGAGCGGCACCGAGTCGATGCGCTTGGAATCGGCCAGCAGTCGCCGAAAGCGCTGCAGATCGCGTGGCGTGAGCGTGACCAACTCACCCAGCCGCTCCAGGGTGGCGTCCAAATCGGGCGTGCGCGCGGGGACGATCTCCAGGGTGTACACGGGCAGGTTTTCGGCCAGCACGATGCCGTTGCGGTCCACGATACGCCCACGCGGCGGTACGATCGGCAGCACGGCGGTGCGATTGCCTTCGGCCTGTGCCGCGTAGCGCTCGTGTTCACGGATTTGCAGGTGCCAGGCCCGCAAGGCCACCAGGCCAAACGCACACACCACAGCCACCAGCGCGATCCAGGCGCGCCAGCGCAGCTGCGCGATGTGGGCGTCGGCGTCGGTGTAGGCAGTCATCGCGGGGTTGGGCGGGTCTCGCGGCCGAGGGAAGGACATGCCCCGCGATCACAGGGGCCGCGTCTCGTCGGGGTCGGGTGCGCGGCGCTGCGGTGCGAGCAACAGGCCGGTCGCCGGCACCCACAGCGCTGCGGTCAGCAACGGCGACACCCAGGCCCATGCGGGCGGCGCGCCATGCCCAGCGACGGCGCGAACCAGCACCTGTACGCCAAAGGCCACCGCCAACAGCGGCAGCACGTGCAGCGTCTGGCCCAGCCAGTCGAACCACAGCACACGCCGGTGCAGCGTCACTGCCAGGTACCCCATCACCGTGTAGGCCAGGGCGTGTTGCCCCAGCAAGACACCCTGGTGCACGTCCAGCCCCAACCCGGCCACGAATGCCACCCCCACGCCGACGCGCAGTGGCTGGTGGACGATCCAAAAGACCAGCACCAGCGCCATCCAGTCCGGCAGCCAAGCGGCGGGGCTGAGCAGCCCTTGCAAGACCTGCAACACGAAGGCCGCGGCCAGTGTCACCCAAACGAAGGTGGGGTTGGCCGGCAACAGCAGCGCCTGGCCGCGCGGCATGATCATGGCCGATCCTCCCGGGCAGCGGGGGCGCTGGACATCGGCTCCAGCACCAGCACGTGCAGGGCGTCGCGCACGCGCGCTGCGGGCTCCGCCAGCACCTCGGCAAAGCCTTCACCGCCCTCGGCCGATACCCGGCGCACCGTGGCCACGGGCAGGCCCGTGGGGTACAACCCGTCGATGCCGCTGGTCACCAGCACGTCACCGGCGCGCGTGGCAGTCTGCACGGGAACGAAGCGCAGGCTCAGTTCGGGCTCGTCGCGGCTGCCGGTGCCATAGGCCAAATAGCGCTCCCCGGTGCGGGTATTGAGCACCGGTACCGCCATTTTGCGGTGTACCAGCAGCGTGACCTCGCTCGTGGCCGGGTGCACGCGCGTCACCTGCCCCAGCACGCCGTAGCCGTCCATCACCGGGGCGCCCAGCCGTACCCCCTGCAGTGCGCCCCGGTCGATCACCACCCCAGGCACGTAGGGATCGGGTAACGCATACAGGATTTCCGCACCCTGCGCGGCGGGCGATACCCGCTCGCGCAGGCCGAGCAGCCGACGCAGTTCGCGGTTTTCTTGCGCCAGGTGCTCCACCAGCCCGGCGCGCTGCGCTTGCTGGGCCAATTGCTCGCGGGCTTCGCGGGCGTCGCGCTGCGCCGCCTCCAGCGACGCCAAGTGCGCCCCCACCCACCGCACTGCGTGCACCGGCTGCAGCGCCAGCCACTGCACCGGCATCAGCACCGTGGCCACGGCGGTGCGCAACGGCGCCGCCCAGTGTAGGCGGGCATCGACCACCATCAGCACCACGGCCAGTGCGCTGAGCACCAGCATCTTGCTCAGCGCGGGCGTGCCCTGCTTGAAAAAGGGCGGCGGTGTGCGGTCGAGGGTGCCCAGCGGCATGGTGCGGCGATGGCGATCGGGCCGTCGGCGACGGGGCCGCCCACGTGCCTCACTCGTTGGTGAAGATGCCGTGACCCAGCCGGTCCATCTGCTCCAGCGCCGTGCCGCAACCGCGCACCACGCAGGTCAGCGGGTCTTCGGCCACGAACACCGGCAGACCGGTTTCCTCGTTGAGCAGCCGGTCCAGGTCGCGCAGCAGCGCGCCACCGCCGGTCAGCATCATGCCGCGGTCGGCGATGTCGGCGCCCAGCTCCGGGGGGGTTTGTTCCAGCGCCGTCTTGACCGCGCTGACGATGTTGTTGATCGGGTCCGTCAGCGCCTCCAGCACCTCGTTGGAGCTGATGGTGAAGCTGCGCGGCACGCCTTCGGAGAGGTTGCGGCCCTTGACCTCCATCTCCTTAACTTCGGAGCCGGGAAAGGCGCTGCCGATCGTCTTTTTGATCAGCTCCGCGGTGGGCTCGCCGATCAACATGCCGTAGTTGCGGCGGATGTAGTTGATGATGGCCTCGTCGAACTTGTCGCCGCCAACGCGCACGCTGCCCTTGTAGACCATGCCACCCAGGCTGATGACGCCCACCTCGGTGGTACCGCCGCCGATGTCCACCACCATCGAGCCGGCGGCCTCGGACACGGGTAGGCCGGCACCGATCGCCGCGGCCATCGGCTCTTCGATCAGAAACACCTCGGACGCGCCAGCACCGAGAGCCGATTCGCGGATGGCGCGCCGCTCCACCTGCGTGGAGCCGCACGGCACGCAAATGATGATGCGCGGGCTCGGGCGCAGCATCGAGCGCGGGTGCACCATCTTGATGAACTGCTTGAGCATTTGCTCGGTGACGGTGAAGTCGGCGATCACGCCGTCCTTCATGGGCCGGATCGCTTCGATGTTGCCGGGCACCTTGCCCAGCATGGCCTTGGCCGCGTGGCCGACGGCCTGGATGGTTTTTTTCCCGGTGGGGCCGCCCTCGTGGCGGATGGCGACGACCGACGGCTCGTCGAGCACGATGCCTTTGCCGCGCACGTAAATGAGCGTGTTGGCCGTGCCCAGGTCGATGGCGAGGTCGGTCGAGAAGTGCCGACGCAGAGATTCGA
Source organism: Tepidimonas sp. HKU77 (assembly GCF_049728535.1). NCBI lineage: Bacteria > Pseudomonadati > Pseudomonadota > Betaproteobacteria > Burkholderiales > Tepidimonas > Tepidimonas sp. HKU77. The sequence continues at coordinate 1,786,696 of NZ_CP187300.1, forward strand.
ACATGGTGTGTGGAGTCCTGTGCAGCCTGCCAGCAAGGGGTGGGCGTCTGGCCGCGGGCAGGCCATATCGCGAAACCCGGGATAATACCGCATCGACCTCTGTCCACGGTCTCGACACGCGGCGTTTTCATTCGTTACACACCATGGCACTGACCCTACAGGATGTCGATCGCCTCGCGCATCTGGCGCGGCTGGCGCTCGACCGCCCCACCGCCGAGCGCATGCTGGGCCAGCTCAATGCGTTTTTCGACATCGTCGAGCAAATGCGCGCCGTCGACACCACCGGTGTCGAGCCGCTGGCGCATCCGGCCGAGGTCTTCGAGCCGGTGCGTCTGCGCCTGCGCGACGACGTCGTGACCGAACCGAACCAGCGCGAGGCCAATCAGGCCAGTGCCCCGGCCGTCGAAGGCGGCTTGTACCTCGTGCCGCGGGTGATCGAATGAGTACCGAACTGCACCACATGGGCGTGGCCGAGCTGGCGGCGGCGCTCGAGCAGCGGCGCGTCTCTAGCGTCGAAGCGACGCAGGCACTGCTGCAGCGCGTACGCGCGCACGAGGCGCTGGGCGCCTTTTTGGCGCTGAACGAGGAAGCGAGTCTCGCGCAGGCCCGCGCGGCCGACGAGCGGCGCGCACGCGGCGAGCACACGCCGCTGCTGGGCGTGCCGATCGCGCACAAGGACGTGTTCGTCACGCGCGATTGGCCGACCACCGCCGGCAGCCGTATGCTGGCTGGCTACCGCAGCCCGTTCGACGCCACCGTGGTGGCGCGCCTCGGGCACGGCGCCGACGGCCACCCCGGCGCGGGCGCCGTGACGCTGGGCAAGCTCAATTGCGACGAATTTGCCATGGGCTCGGGCAACGACAACTCGGCCTACGGCCCCGCGCGCAACCCGTGGGACCCCACGCGCGTGCCCGGCGGCTCCTCCGGCGGCTCGGCAGCGGCGGTGGCGGCGCGGCTCGTGCCTGCGGCCACGGGCACCGACACCGGCGGCTCCATCCGCCAGCCGGCGGCGTTTTGCGGTGTCACCGGCATCAAACCCACCTACGGCCGCTGCTCGCGGTACGGCATGGTCGCCTATGCCTCCAGCCTGGACCAGGCCGGCCCGATCGCCCGCTCGGCGTGGGACTGCGCGCTGCTGCTGTCGGCCATGGCCGGCCCCGACCCGGACCGCGACTCCACCAGCCTGGACCGCCCGGCCGAGGACTACACGCGCGGGCTGGACGAGCCGCTGCCCGGCGCCAGCGCCGCGCGGCCGCTGCAGGGCCTGCGCATCGGATTGCCGGTGGAGTTTTTGGGTGACGGCTGTAGCGCCGACGTGCTGGCCGCCGTGCGATCGGCACTGGCCGAGTTCGAGCGCCTGGGTGCCACGCTGGTGGACGTGCACCTGCCGCGCACGCAGCTCGCCATCCCCGCCTACTACATCATCGCGCCGGCCGAGGCCAGCTCCAACCTCAGCCGCTACGACGGCGTGCGCTACGGCCACCGGGCCGCCGAGTACACCGACTTGCTCGACATGTACCGCCGTAGCCGCAGCGAGGGGTTCGGTGCCGAGGTGCAGCGCCGCATCCTCATCGGCACCTACGTGCTGTCGCACGGATACTACGATGCCTACTATCTGAAGGCACAGCAAATCCGGCGCCTGATCGCGCAGGATTTTTTGCAGGCTTTCGAGCAGTGCGACCTGATCGCGGGGCCGGTGGCGCCCACCGTGGCCTGGGCGATTGGCGACAAGGCCGATGACCCACTCGCGGCGTACCTGGCCGACATTTACACGCTGCCCGCGTCGCTCGCTGGCTTGCCCGGCATGAGTGTGCCGGCGGGCTTCGGCGCGGGTGGGCTGCCGGTGGGCCTGCAGCTCATCGGCCCGCACCTGGCCGAGGCGCGCCTGCTGCACGCCGCGCACCAGTTCCAGTGCGCCACCGACTGGCACACCCGCGCCCCGGCGGGCGACACCCTCTCGCGTCAGGCTTGACCCATGACCCGTTCATCGTTTCTCGTTCAGGGCTACGAAGTCGTCATCGGCTTCGAGACGCACGCCCAACTGTCCACGCGCAGCAAGATCTTTAGCCGCGCGGCCACCGCCTTTGGCGCCGAGCCCAACACGCAGGCGTGTGCGGTCGATCTGGCGCTGCCGGGCACATTGCCCGTCATGAACCGCGCTGCGGTCGAGTGCGCGATTCGCTTCGGCCTCGCGGTCGGGGCCCACATCGCCCCGCGCAGCGTTTTCGCGCGCAAAAATTACTTCTACCCCGACCTGCCCAAGGGCTATCAGATCAGCCAGTACGAAATCCCCGTGGTGCAAGGCGGCGCCATCGAGTTCTACCTGGGCCAGGAGCGGCGTACCGTGCGCCTGGTGCGCGCGCATCTGGAAGAAGACGCCGGCAAGAGCCTGCACGAAGACTTCCACGGCATGAGCGGCATCGACCTCAACCGCGCCGGCACCCCGCTGCTGGAAATCGTCACCGAGCCCGACATCCGCTCCAGCGCCGAGGCGGTGGCCTACGCCAAGGAACTGCACAAGCTCGTCACCTGGATCGGCATCTGCGACGGCAACATGCAGGAAGGCTCCTTCCGCTGTGACGCCAACGTCAGCGTGCGCAAGCCGGGGCAGCCGTTGGGCACGCGGCGCGAGATCAAGAACCTGAACTCGTTCCGCTTCATGCAGCAGGCCATCGACTACGAGGTGCGCTGGCAGATCGAGCAGTTGGAAGACGGCCGCGCCATCGAGCAGGCCACGGTGCTGTTCGACCCCGACACAGGCGAGACGCGCGCCATGCGTAGCAAGGAAGACGCGGCCGACTACCGCTACTTCCCCGACCCCGACCTGCCGCCGCTGGTGATCGCGGCCGACTGGGTGCAGCGCGTACGCGCCGAGCTGCCAGAGCTGCCGCGCGCCATGGCCCAGCGTTTCGTGCAACAGTACGGCTTGCCCGAGTATGATGCCGCCCTTCTCACGCAGTCCCCAGCCATGGCGGCCTACTTCGAGGCCACCGTGGCCGCCGGCGCCGCGCCCAAGGCGGCCAGCAACTGGATCATGGTGGAGCTGGCCCGGCGCCTCAACGCCGCCGACCTGGGCATCGAGGCCTGCCCGGTGATCCCGCAGGCGCTGGCGGTGCTGCTGGGCCGCGTGGCCGACGGCACCATCAGCCATGCCGCGGCCAAACAGGTGTTCGATGCCCTGTGGGCTGAGGGGCCGGCCGCCGACCCCGCGGCCCAGGCGGCGCGCGTCGATGCCCTCATCGAGGCCAAGGGTCTCAGGCAAATGAACGACACCGGCGCCCTGCAAGCCATCGTGGCGCAGGTGATTGCCGCCAACGAGAAAAACGTGGCCGAATACCGTGCCGGCAAAGAAAAAGCCCTCAATGCGCTGGTCGGCCAGGTGATGAAAGCCACCCAGGGCAAGGCCAACCCGCAGCAGGTCAACGAACTGTTGCGCCGTGCGCTCGGCGGCTGAGCGCGGCGCCGGAGGCACAGCCGGGCGCGCCTAGCGCCGCTGCTGGGCGGTGTCGTTGCCGGCGTTCGTCGCCGCAGCGCTCCACAGCCGCTCCAAGGTGTGCCGCTCGGCCTCGAAGCGCTCGTCGATGCGGCGGCGCTCTCGCTGCAGGTCGGCAATGAACTGCGCCTGCTGCAGGCGCTGCTGGGCGTTTTGCGCCAAGCGCTGCTTCAGCGCCGCCGGAGCCCTGGCCGGATCGCGTCGGTAAAACGCCAGCTCCTCGTCGATGCGCTCGCGCTCGTGCTCCAGCGCTTGCGCGTAGGCCTGGGCGGCTTCCAGGGTCGATTGGACTTGCTGCAGGGCCGCCTCGTGCGCACGCTGGTGGGCGGCGGGCTCCGGGTAGCGCTGCAGTAACAGCGACTCGCGCCGGCGCTCGTCCGCCTCACGCGCTGCGGCCTCGGCTTGCTGCCGCTGGCGAGCTGCGGCGCGTTCGCGTTCCTCCGCCGTGGGCGGCGGGGTGATCACGCGGCGCACGGTGCCCGTTGGTCCCAGTTCGCGCTGCTCGCGGTCACTGCACTCGGGTATCGGCCGGTCGGACGACAGCAGTCGCCCTTGCGCATCGATGCAGGTATAAATGCCGCGGGTCGAGGGGGTCGTTTGCGCGCCCGCAGCGGCAGCGTGCAACGCCGTGACCGCAACGACGGCAACGCCCGCCAACAATCGGGCGCGGCGGCAGGTCACGATGGCCAGGGGGGTCCGAGGCAGGCACATGGGCGATGTATGGTGCGACACGATACCGTCCGACGCAGGCCACGAGGGACGCCCGGCCGCCTGCGGTGTGTGTGCCCCCCCTTACGCCACCCCGTAGCGGGCGCGATAGGCCCACACCTGGGCCTTGTATGGCGCCAGCTCCGAATCGGCTTGTTGCTCCAGATAGTGCAGCAAGTCGTCCAATTTGGCAATGGCACACACGGCCAGGCCCAGCTCGCGCTGCACATACTGCACCGCGCTATACGGCACGTCGCGCACCGTGCCGTCGGGGCCGACTTCGGTGGCCATCTCCTGCCGGTCCAGGGCAATCGCCATCGCGTGCGGCGTGGCGCCGGCGCCACGGATGAGCGCGATCGACTCGCGCGCCGCGGTGCCCGCACTCATCACGTCGTCGATGATGAGCACCCGCCCGCGCAGCGGCGCGCCCACCAGCAGGCCCCCTTCGCCGTGGTCCTTGGCCTCTTTGCGGTTGAAGGCAAAGGGCGCATTGTGGCCGCGCCGCGCCAGTTCCACCGCCACCGCCGCCACCAGCGGAATACCCTTGTACGCCGGGCCAAACAGCATATCGAAGGCGATGCCGCTGTGCAAAATGCGCTCGGCGTAGCACTGCGCCAGCTGGCCCAGCTTGGCACCGTCGTCGAAGCCCCCGGCGTTGAAAAAATAGGGGCTCAGGCGCCCCGCCTTGGTCTTGAAAGCGCCAAAGCGCAGCACCCCAGCGTCCAGGGCAAACTGCACGAAGCGCTGCGCCAGCGCGTCGGACTCGGGGGCGGAGTGGGCAGATGACATCGACGAAGGCAGGTGGCAAACCAAGCGTTGGGCCCCGATTGTAGGAGCGCATCGCGCCGCGCCCCGGGCGGTGCTGCGCAGGCGTTGGACCTGCCGGGTGCTGTGGCTGCCATGGGCCCGCCCAGCGCTGCAGGAGCCGCGGGTCGTCGCACTCAGGCGCGCAGCCAGGCCCAGGTGGCAAACCCCAAGGCCGTCAGCGCCAGCGACCCGCCCACGTGCAGGCCCATCGCCAGCAGGGCCCAGCCCAGACGGCCTTGTTGCAGGAGGCTGACCACCTCCACCGAAAAACTGGAAAACGTCGTCAGCCCGCCCAGCAGGCCGGTCACCAAAAACAGTCGCCACGCCGGCGCCACCTCGGGGTGGTGCAGCAGCACGGCCACGACGACGCCGATTGCGTAGCCGCCCATCCAGTTGGCGGCCAGCGTGCCCAGCGGCAAATGGGGCAGCACGGCATTGAGCGCCAACCCCAGCCACCAGCGCAGCAAGGCGCCGACGGCCGCACCGCTGGCCACGGCAAGTATCGACGACATCATGGGGCAACTATCGCCCGCTTGCGCGGCGTCGCGCCACGCATCCCCGCCCGCTGCGGCCGGTGCTCCGGCGGCGGCCGGTGTCCCATGCAGTGCCCGGGTCGCGCCGCTGGGTGCCGCTCGCGCGGGCTGCGCCCCAGCGCCGCTGTCGCGGGCCCCGTCGTCAGCCACCCACCACCCCGGCCGCCACGTGGCCGGCGGGCACATGCTTGGCGGCGCTGTCGACGTGGCGCGTCTGGTCGTCGAAAAAGAAGTCCGGCTCGAATTCGCGCAAAAACTCGCCCTTGGGCAGTCCACCCAGAAACAGTGCTTCGTCCACCTCGATGCGCCAGTCCATCAGCGTGCGGATGGCACGTTCGTGGGCCGGTGCGCTGCGCGCCGTCACCAGCGCGGTGCGGATGCGCATGGCCTCCGTCCCCTCCTGCTGCAAGCGGTGCAGCGCCTGCAGCAGCGGCTTGAACGGGCCGCCCGGCAGCGGCTGCGTGATCTTGCTGGCTTCGTGCGCCTGAAAGGCATCCAGCCCCTCGGCCTGAAAGACGCGCTCGGCCTCGTCGGAAAACAGCACCGCGTCGCCGTCGAAGGCGATGCGCACCTCGTGCGGGTGCGCGTCCGAGGCGCGCTGGGCGTGCGGGTACACCTGCGCCGCGGGAAAGCCGGCTTGCAGCGCGGCGCGTACATCGTCCAGATTGGCCGACAGGAATAGGTTGGCACGCAACGGCCGCAGATAGCGCCAAGGCGGCGCCCCGCGCGTGAATACCCCGCGCAAGATGGGCAGCCCGTAGTGCGCTGCCGAGCGAAATACGCGCAGGCCCGACACCGGGTCGTTGCGCGACAGAATCACCACCTCCACCCGCTGCGCCTGCGCGTCGTTGAAGCGCAGCAGCTTGTGCACCAACGAAAACGCCACCCCGGGGCCCGCCGGCTCGTCCAGCCGCTGCAGCTGCAACTGCATGTACGCGCGGTCGTCGCCCTGCTCGAAGACACGGTTTTCCGCCTCGAAATCGAACAAGGCGCGCGAAGAAATGGCCACCACCAGGCGGCCGTCCAGGCTGGTCACGGCAATACCCCCTGTTCGTGTGCAACGCGGCGGATGGGCAGCGGCGGCAGGTTGGGCGCTTCCCGCACGACGTCGATGCGCTGCTCGCTCATCGCCGCCTGCAGCCGCGCGCCCAAACGGCTGGCCAGCAGGGCGGGGTGCGCGATGGGCTGGGCGACGGTGACGAGCAAATCGATATCGCCGCCCCGTGCGCCGTCGTCCACCCGCGAGCCGAACAGGCGCACCTGAACCTGCGGGCCGAAGAGGGCCCGCGCCTCATCGACGATGCGCTGCGCGTGATGGGGAGCTAGCCGCATGATGCCGATTCTGGCACAGTAAGCGCCGCGCCGGCGCTGCAGTCGCTGGCCGTGACGCGCCGAGCAGCCGGCGTTCGTCGCAGAAGGTCGGTGCGGGCTGCGACAACCGCAGGCGCCGTGACAGGGCGATTACTGCCACGCACGCCTCGCTATCGTTTGAATACCAAGCCTTGTCCCGTGGGCAGTGGCATCACGCGATAGTTTCGGCTTTGAAACCACTGATCTTCGGCCAGTTTTTGTGCCCGGTACACGCCTGACCATTCGTAATCATCCAGGATGATCATGCCGCCCGGTACCACGCGATCGAATAGGGCGTCCAGCACTGCGATCTCAGCCTCGGCGTGGTTGAGGTCGATGTGCAGGTACGCAATGCGCTGCGGCGCGCCCTGCTGAAAGGAGTCGGGCAGCAGGCCTTGTATCAAGCGCACCCGTGGATAGGCCTGGAAGCGCTCGCAGATGGCGTGAAAAAATCCTGGTGCCTGTCCGGGGAAGGCGTGACCTTCTACAGGGTTATAATCGAATGTATCATAACCCCAAAATGTTTTGGGGAATTGCGGGCCGCCCAGGTAGTCAATGACGGTTTTGACGCCAGTGCCGGCATAAACGCCACACTCGACGAAATCGCCTTCGAGGTGGATGGCATGCGCGGCGGCGCAGGCCAGAATATAGCGTCGCCAAAGGATCGCCTCATCGGAATCATTAATGGCGTTTTCTTGCCAGGACTTGACGAAGGTCGGATCCTCGAGTGGCGAAATATTGCGGCACCAGGTAAATAGATTATCACCGATGTAATAGCCGGGGGCTACCAACTGGCGGGCTTCATCCAATAGGGCATGGAAGCGTTCAGGATCGGTAATACCCCAGGAGACGGACGTCTGAAAAATCTTGAGCTCATCGACAGGGGGTTGAGGCAGCGGAGGCAATGGTATCATGCGAAAAACCTCTGTCAAAAAGTGTTCGAACCAGGAGCAGTTGATTGGCGTCCTTTACAGGTATCGACATAATGGTGTCGTCACTTTCCAAGTCGGCCGCCGCATCGAATCCATAGCGTTCGATTAGATGTGCAGAGGCGTCGGCGGTATGCGACCATGGTGTGTCGTCGGTTTCATCGATGATAAGTTCCAAATTCTGCGCGGTTGTCAAGCGCAGCCGTTGCTCGCGTCCCAGCCGATAGACCCATTCCTCCCACGGCAGACTGGGAATACCCACCAAATGCCAGTCGAGCGCCACGGCGTCGCGCGGCAGTGCCAGCAAGGAGGCCTTGCTCATCGCCAGCCAACGCCCATCTAGGATGGCCCATCCGCTGTCGACGGCCTGCAGCGACGCCCCGCTTTTGCGCAGTTCGAGCGTCGCGCGACCCATCTGGGCGGCAACCGCGTAGCAGGAGACCTTGTCGTCAAACGCCGCACGGCGCCAGTGTAAACGATTCCACTGGCGGGCGCCGCCGAAAGAGACCACGTCGCCGTGGCGCAGCGCTTCTTCGCAGGCAAGCAAGGCGTTGGCGGCCACGATGCGCACGCCAGCGCTGGCGAACAGCACGAAGTCCACCGGCGTTTCGTTCAGGTCATGCAATACGCGGTCGAAATCCCAGGGCAGCGTGGCCGTGTAGCAGGGGAAAAAAAGTACGTGGGAGGCCTGCTTGTCCAGCGCCGTTTGCCATTGCCGTCGGCACTCGTCAAAGCGGTCGTGATCGCGCGCTTCGATCACGATGGCCCAACGTGACGGTGCCGCAGGTTCCGAAAACGTTTGCTCCCCGCCGGCGCCCATCATCGCATCGATCCAGCGCGCAAGCCAGGTGAGATAGGTACGATCGATCGAATCGGACGTGTCTTCGGGCGCGACGCGCGGGCGCCACGCGGCCAAGGTGGCGCGCGCATCCAGCGCCAAAGCGGCGCGCAGCAGCGCAATCAAAGCGGCGGCTGTGTCTTGCGCTGCGGTCGTCGTTTCGAGCAGCGCCTGGGTTTCGCGCAGAATGCCGACATAATCGCCGTCGAGTTCGCGTTGCAAAATCGGCAGCAGGCGCGCTGGTAAATACTGTGGATCGAGGCGCAGTGCGTAGTCGATGATGCGGCGCGCCACGTCACTTTGCCCGTGTCCCCAGGCTTGATAGGCACGCCGCGTGATTTCCTTGACGGGCAGGTGCGGCGAGGGCAATGCCGGGCGCGATGGTGCACCGCTGGCGGCCGCCTGCCACCATTCGCGATAAGCGGTTTCAACCTGGCGGCAGTAACGCTCGCCATCGCCGAGCGCCGTGGCGGTAAAGCGTTGCGCGGCTTCCGCGCGGAAGCGACGCACGGTGGTGCGCTCCCGGTATAGCGCCACGGCACGCTCGACATAAGTATCCCAGTCGGCGACCGCGCACTGCGGCAGCCCGACGTTGCGCAACATGGACAAGCCCATGCGGGAGCGCAGTCCGTCACCATACCGGCTGACCATCGCAACGCCCATGTACAGCGCAAACGCGCTGGTGGTGCCGCCGTTGAATGGGTAGGTGTCGAGCAGCACATCGATTTCGTTGAATGAAGCGAGAAACTCATTACTTGGTACTGGGCCAACCAGTTGCAAGCGGTTGGTATCGAGCCCAGCGTGCTGCGCCCGACCGAGAAAAGCCCGCTGTGCCGCCGGATCGGTGAAATTAGGCGAGCGCACCAGCAGCCGTGCGTCGGGGCACTGACGTAAAATGTCGGCCCATACCGATAGGATGGTGGTGGTGACTTTGGATATGTTGCCCACCGACGCAAAGGTGAACGTCTGGCCGGCGTCGCACGGCGGCTGCGTGCGGCGTTGCGTGACAGGCCAATATGGATCGAAGCACCAGAATGATTCCGGTAAACAAAAAGGCGCCTCAGTGTAGAATTGATCGAAATACGGGCCGGGCGTGATGTGGCGATCGCTGAATTTACCGTCGATGCTGGTCAGGCCAGTGGTCGGTGGGTAGCCCAGGCCGGTCAATTGAATGCGCGCCAGGCGGTTCTGTAACAAATGCAGGCGATTGGTCGAGGTGTGGCCCGCGAGCTCGACCAGGATATCGAGGTCGTGCGAAGCGATGAGACTGAGCAACTGCTGATCGCCCATTTCGCCGACCGCGTGAAAATGCTCGACGCAAGCGCGAATGACGTTCGTCAGTTCGTCGCTGGTGGTGAAATCATGGTACGCATAAATTTCAAAACGCTGGCGGTCGTGGTGCTTCAGCAGTGGATAAACAAAATAAAAGACGGAATGGTTGCGAAAATCGGGCGACCAGTAACCGACGCGCAGGCGCCGATCGGCGCGGCGCCGCGCTTTCGCAGGGCGCGCGGGCACGGCTGGATCAGCGGCCAAGGGTGGCAAGGTTTGTGCCCAAAAATGGTGTTCGGCGGTCAGGGTCGATTCGGGTATCTCGGCGTATGCGCTGTCAAACAGCCAGGCTTCGGCCTGCAACGGGTTGTCGAATGCCTTCAGCCACGCACGCAGTCCCGCTTGGCGCGCTTTTTCAACGTCCCCGCGGCTGTGCAGCAGCGTGGCCAGCACCTGGTCCAAACCGGGAAAATGCGGGTCCAACAGCGGCATCCGCCGAATCAGCTGCCAAGCATCATCGCTGCGATGTGCTTCGGCCAGAATACTGGCTTGGTTGATGAGCGCGGGGGCAAACGTATCGTCCAGTGCCAACGCCAATTCGAATTGCTGCGCCGCCCGCGCCTTGTCGCCGATCTGGGCCCAGCACACGCCCAGGTCACAGCGAGCGGCCGCATCATCGGGGTGGCGGCGCAGGTATTTCTGCAGGTACGCGATAGCGGTGCGAAAGTCGCGCGCCTGCAGCGCTGCCCGAGCGCGCTGCAGCCCAGAGGGGCGTTGCAGAAGGCGGCGCAGGCGCTCCCAAAATGACGTCTGCGCCATCATTGCGTTTTGGCAGGAGCGCCCGTGCGCCGGCGGCTCAGTTCCACGAGTAAGGCTTCGGTGGCGATGCGAATGAAGGACTCGGGGTAGCCGAAGTCGGCCAAGCGCGCGCGCAAGCGATACAGCAAAGCGACCTTGCCCAGATATCCGATACGTTTGCCCTGCTGCGCCTGCAACGCCAGCGCGCAGGCGTGCTCGATGGTCCGCGTGATTTTGTTCGCCGATACCACCCCGGCTGGCGCCGTCAACAGCGCGGCGGGCAGCGTGTGCTGGATGTAATCGACGATGCGCTGTGCCAGCGACCATTCGGTGTCAAAGGACCACCAAGCCATGCGTTGCCTCGAAGTGGAAGGGTAAACGGGTGGATGGGGGAAGGTGCTACCGTCCATCAAAACCCAGGGGCGCGCCGGACAAAGCGGCAGATATACCGGGCGCCGCGGCGACCTGTAGACGCTGCGGCGCGCGCCAGTGATCCAAACGCCTGCGGAGTGGACGCCACGGTGCCCACTCCGCACCACGACACATCAACCGCGACAGCTGCCGGGCATGTACTTCGCCGGCGTTCCGCTGCAACGCCAAGTCAACGTTTGACCTGCAGCGGGCGCCGAGCCAGTCATCGTGATACTCACGTCGCTTGGAGCACCTAGAGCACTTGATGCGCCGGCAACGGTGACTGCGACTGCGCTGGCCCCTACCGAGGATACGCCTCCAGCCGATACCTTCCCATAGGGTGTGATCGAGCAGGCTGCCGAGACTGATGCCAGCGGAGGAAAGCTGCCGTTTGCCTGGTACGTCTCGGTCAGGCACGTACGCACAGAGCTCGCGGCCAAAATCAGCTCGGAGACCTTGGCGCGCACCGAATAGTCTTGATACGCGGGCAGCGCCACCGCGGCCAGGATGCCGATGATGGCGACGACGATCATCAGCTCGATGAGCGTGAAGCCCTGTTGTAAGAGTCGTTTCATGAAAAACCTCCATCCAGTCAAGGGTTGCGTGGGGATGACCGCGAGGGCATCGTGGTCGGCTCATAATAAGCAAAAGGCGTGCCATCATCGCTGGCCGGCTCCGTTGCGGTGGCGGGCGCGGGCGCGCCGTGCCGCCGCGGTGCGTTGACCTCGCCCGGCCGCCACCAAGCACAGCCAATGTTAACGTCAAATCTTGATGCGAAGGGTGTTGACGGCTGCCCCCAAGGTCCTCACCCCAATCCCAGGCGCTGCATCCAGTAGCGCAGTTTGGCCAGGGTCCAGCCCAGTTCGCGTGCGGTGCGGGACTGGTTCCAGCGGTTGCGCTGCAGCAGGGCTTCGAGCTGCGCGCGCGGCAGCGGCGCGGTGGCCGCATCGCTGACGCCGGGTGTGTCGGGCGCTGCTGGCTCGGCGCTGCCGCCTGCGCCCGTTTGGGCGGCATGGCCTGGGGTCGCCGCCTGCGTGTGCGGGCTGGCGGTGGCTGCGCCGCTGGCAGCGGGGAATGGGCCGTGGTGGGCCGGCGCGCCACTGGCGGGCGTGGCCAGGCTGGCTGGCAGGTCGAACGCGTCGGCGTCCAGCGCCGGGCCGGGGTGCAGGGCGAGCGCGCGCTCCAGCAGGTTTTCCAGTTCGCGCACGTTGCCGGGGAAGGGGTGGCGTTGCAGCCGTTGCACGGCGGCGGCGGTGAGGGTGGGGGCGCTGGCCCAGCCATCGCGCCGTGCCAACTGTTGCAGGATGGCGGCGGCGATCGCGGGCAGGTCTTCGATGTGTGCGCGCAGGGCCGGCGCGTGGATGGGGATGACGTTGAGCCGGTAGTACAGGTCGTGCCGGAAGTGGCCGCTTTGCACCAGGCGGGCGAGGTCTTTGTGGGTGGCGCTGACGATGCGCACGTCCACCGCTTCCTCGGCGGTGGCGCCCACCGGCCGCACGGCGCGCTCTTGCAGCGCGCGCAGCAGCTTGACCTGCATCGGCAGCGGCAGGTCGGCCACTTCGTCCAAAAACAGTGTGCCGCCGGCGGCCGCTTGAAAGAGCCCCGGTTTGTCGCCGTGGGCGCCGGTGAAGGCGCCGCGGCGGTGGCCGAACAGTTCGCTTTCCAGCAGTTCGGCGGGGATGGCCCCGCAGTTGACGGCGACGAAGGGGCCGCTGGCGCGGTGGCTGCAGGCGTGCAGCGCGCGCGCAATGAGTTCTTTGCCGGTGCCGGACTCGCCGGTGATGAGCACCGGGGCCATGGTGCGCGCCACGCGCTGGATGGTCTGGCGCACGGCGTGCATGGCGGGCGAGTCGCCCACCAGCCGTTGCAGGGCGGCAGGGGGGGCGGGGGGCGTCCGGCGCGGGCGGCGGGGTGTCGCCAGCCCGTGGCGCGGCGGGCACGGGGGCACCCTGGGGGTGCGCGGCCGCCAGCGCGGTGGCGATGGCCTGCCGCAGCCGTGCGGGGGTGACGGGCTTGGTCAGGTAGTCGAACGCGCCGGCCTTGAGCGCCTCGACCGCGTTGTCGGCCGAGCCGTAGGCGGTGATGACGATGGTGCGCTCGCTGCGGCCGTCGCGCGCCAGCTCGCGCAGCAGGTCCAGCCCCGTGCCGTCGGGCAGCCGCATGTCGGTGACGACGACACGATAGCGCTGCTGCGCCAGCCGCTGGCGCGCACTGGCCACGTCGCCCACGGCCTCCACCGTCAGCCCGATCTTGACCAACGCCAGCTCATAGAGCTGGCGCAGGTCGGGTTCGTCTTCGACGATGAGCAGGGGGGATGGGGTCACGGTAGCTCACGCTGCATCCGAAGCAAGGCCAATTTGAGCGGAGGAAGCTCATGTTCAACGACCTGCCAGACGGCTTCGATATCGATGGCAAGGTAGTCATGCACCAGCACATTGCGAAACCCTGCAATGGCCCGCCACGGGATTTCGGGCGCGGTTGCCTTGCACCCGTCCGAAATGCGCTGGCTGGATTCAGCCATCAATTGGAGATTGCGTATGACGGCATCCTGCACCATGCGGGTGGTTCGGAAGCGTGCAGCATCGCCTTGGGCATACTCCTGCACCCGGTCGATACACTCCAACATGTGTGAGATGTAGACCGCATCGGATTCGGGGCCGGGCTTCATGATCCGTCAATCACAATGGGCGTGCTTCGCGCAGAATGCGTTCTCGCAACAGGGGATGCAGCGACGAGACCGTGACGACATCGACGGGCCGACCCAAAATGTCCTGCGCGTCCATGAGCAGCGCCCCCAACGCGAATCCGCTGGTTTGCGGTGCGGTCTCCACCAGCAGATCGACATCGCTGTCTTCGTCGGCATCCCCGCGTGCCATGGATCCAAATACGCTGATGGACACGATGCCGTGGCGCCGTGCCAGCGCTTTGAGTTCGGCGCGATGACGCTCGATGACAGGGTGCATGGCGGCTCTCGGTCTCGCTTGCGACGCTCTTGATCGACGCCGACATGATACCGCTGGAAGAGTGCTTGAGGCAGGCCGCCCTGCGCCTCGCGGCGCGTCGGGCAGCCGCATGTCGGTGACGACGACACGATAGCGCTGCTGTGCCAGCCGCTGGCGCGCACTGGCCACGTCGCCCACGGCTTCCACCGCCAGCCCGATCTTGACCAACGCCAGTTCATAGAGCTGGCGCAGGTCGGGTTCGTCTTCGACGATGAGTAGGGGGGGATCGTCACGAAGGGTCATGCCTTGTCTCTGGGCTTACCGGCGCGCCATCCGCACGCAAAACGCATGTCCCTCGCGTCCGTCGCGCGCGCTGCGCTCGTAGCTCAGGTTGGCATGATAGCGCTGGCAGAGTTGGCGCGACAGATACAGCCCCAGTCCGCTGGAGCGGCTGCGCGAGGTGGTAAACGGCTCGAACAGGTGCGCGCGCACGTGGGGGGGCAGCTCGGGCCCTTCGCTCCAGACGGTGATCGAGGCGTGGTCGGTGCCGCCTTTGGTTTCGACCCGGATGGTGCCGGGAGTGGGTGGCGCGTGCCGGTCGGCGTTGTCCAGCAGGTTGACCAGCACACGTCGCAGGTGCTCGGGGTCGAAGGCGATGCGGGCGTCGGCACCCGCGGCGTGCCGCAGAAGGCGTGGGCCCTGCGGGTGCTGGCGCAGCCAGTCGGCCAGCACCGCGTCCACCGCCTCGTCCAGCGGCAGCGCGGGGGCGGCCCGCGGCTCGTCGGGGCTGGGAGGCCGCGCGACTTCCAAGATATCGTCCACGGTGCGCCCGAGCCGACGGACGTTTTGCTCGATCAACCCGATGAGGTGGCGTTGGGCGGGGGTGGCGTCGTCTTCGGCCAGCAGCGCGCTGGCTTGGGCGATGGCCGCCAGCGGGTTGCGGATTTCGTGGGCGACGGCGGCCGATACGCGGCCCATGGCAGCCAGTTTTTCGGTGTGCACGCGCTGTTCGAGCTCATGCACGTCGGCCAAAAACAGCACGGCCGCCGCCGGAAGGTCCGCTACCTGGGCGGTACGCAGCCGTACCCGAACGCGCCGTTGGCTGCCATCGGGCAGGGGTAGGACGAGGTCCTGCTCGGTACCCGCGCCGCCATCGGCCGCGGGCGGACGGGCCAGCGCCTGTGCGCGTAGGCTACCGCGGGCCCAGCCGGCGAGCAGCGGCCATGCGGGCGTGTGGCGCAGTGGGTGGGTGGTGTCGGCGCCCAGCATGCGTGCCGCGGCCGGGTTGGCATACCAAACGGCGCCGCGCTCGTCCAGGACGACGATGCCTTCGTCCAGGCCAGTGGCGATGAGTTGGTTGACGCGGTTGTGCAGGGTGGCCAATTGCCGGCTGCGGCGGGCGGCGCTTTGCTCTCGTGCTAGCCGTGTGCTCAGGTGGTTGGCCAGCAGGGCCACGATGAACAGCCCGCTGCCGGTGACCGCGGCCTGCAGCCACGCCTGGGTATCGGCTGACCCGGGGCTGCGGGCCCAGGCGATTGCCAACAGTGCCAGGGTGCCCGCGGCGGCGCTGCCCAGCGCCAGCAGCCGGGGGCCCGCGACGGCGGCCAGCAGCACCGGCCACACGAACAGCGGGGTGAAGTTGATGTTGCCCGGCGCGTAGGCCTGCAGCAGCGCAAAGGTGCCCAGGTCGGCCCAGACCGTGAGCAGCCAGCGCGCCGCCCCGGGGCCGCCACGGCGGCGGCCCAGCCCAGGCCAGGCGATTGCCAGCGCGCTGACGGCGACCAGTGCGCCGCACAGCCCGACCATCCAGCCGGGGGCGTTGCCGTTCCACCACGCGGTGGCCAGCATTGCCAGCAGTGCCAGCGCCACCAGCAGCCGCGCGCCCATGAGCAGCCGCCACAGCCGTGGCGAGACGGCGTCATCCGTCTCGGCACTGGCCCGAGCGGTGTCGGGGTCGAGCCCGTGCGGGGCTGTCTCCGCCCCGGCAGGGGCATACCACGAGGGCGCAAAGCCCGAGGCGCCCGCGGCGTCAGCCTTCGGCGAGTCGGCGGTGTTCATCGCCACAGTATGGGCCCAGCGCACCGCGCACGGCATCGCTGGCCGGCAGGTGCACGCCGCAGTGACGGCAGCGCACCATCGCTGCCGGCGTAGCTGGCCCCGACGCGGGCGCCGACGGGGGGCGCTGCGCCGCGCGCTCGCGCGGGCTGATCTGGCGCTGGTGCCGCCACCACACGTAGCCTAGCACGACGACGGCGATGACCAGCAACCACTTGAACATGGGGACTTTCCGGATGGGCGTCAGGCGCCGCGGCGCAAAATCACCTCGAGCACGAAGTGCGAGCCGACGTAGCCCAGCAGCAGCAAGGCACCGGCCACATACAGCATGCGCACGGCGGTGCGGCCGCGCCAGCCCCAGCGCCAGCGGCCCCAGAGCAGCACGGCCAGTACCGCCCACGACAGCGCGGTAAAGACCGTTTTGTGCGTGATCCAGCCCGCCGTGGGTTGCAGCAGTCGGGTGAAGGTCCACCCCGCCGCCAGGGTGAGCGTCAGCAGCACGAAGGCACCGGTCACGAAGCGAAACGTCAGCCGCTCCAGCGCCAGCAGGGGCAGCGCGGAGGGCTGGGTGGCACCGCGGCGGATAGCGGCCTCGGAGCGCTGTATCATCCAGGCATGCGCCACGGCGGCCCCCAGCAGCCCGTAGGAGGCAAAGCCCAGCGCCCAGTGCAGCGGCAGCCACGGCGACGCGAGCGTGGGGTAAGCGGTGCCAGGAAACAGCAACGCCAGCAGAACGGCGGGCACGCCCAGCCCGGCCAGCGTCCAGCGCGTGCCGAGTTGCGGGTACAGGCGCGTCTCCACCGCGTAGATGGCCAGCACCAGCCAGGCGGTGACCGACAGCGTAGGGGCAAAGCCAAAGCGAACGGGCGTGGTGCCAAACGCCACGGCCAGCGCCAGCCCATGCAGCACCAGGGTGGCCAGCATGATCCCGGTCGTGGCGCGCCGACCGAGGCTGGCCGCGCCCGCCGCGAGGGCCGCGTAACCGACGGCAGCACCGAGCGCGGGCGCCACCGTCCACCAGGGACCGACCGTTACAATCATTCGCCTAGTGTAACGAAGGCTGCCCTGCCATGGCCTCTGCCCTGACCGAAAAACTGTCGCGCCTGGTCAAAGAACTGCGCGGCCAGGCCCGCATCACCGAAAGCAACGTGCAAGACATGCTGCGCGAGGTGCGCCTGGCGCTGCTGGAGGCCGACGTCGCCTTGCCGGTGGTGCGCGACTTCATCGCCCGCGTCAAGGACAAGGCGCTGGGGCAGGAGGTGGTGGGCTCGCTCACGCCCGGGCAGGCGCTGGTGGGCATCATCCACAAAGAGCTGGCGGCCACCATGGGCGCGGGGGTGGCCGACCTGAATCTGGCCGCGCAGCCGCCGGTGGTGATTTTGATGGCCGGTCTGCAGGGCGCGGGCAAGACAACCACCACCGCCAAGCTGGCCAAGTGGTTGATCGAGCGGCGCAAGAAAAAGGTGCTCACCGTCAGCGGTGACGTGTACCGGCCGGCGGCCATCGAGCAGCTCAAGACCGTGACTCGCCAGGCCGGGGCGGAGTGGTTTCCGAGTCGTCCGGACCAAAACCCGCTGGACATCGCGCGTGCGGCGCTGGACCACGCGCGCAAGCACTACTTCGATGTGCTGATCGTGGACACCGCCGGGCGGCTGGCCATCGACGAGGCGATGATGCGCGAGATCCAGGCGTTGCATGGGCTGCTCAAGCCAGTGGAGACACTGTTCGTGGTCGATGCCATGCAGGGGCAGGATGCGGTCAACACCGCCAAGGCGTTTGCCGAGGCGTTGCCGCTGACGGGTATCGTGCTGACCAAGCTCGATGGCGACTCGCGCGGCGGCGCGGCGCTGTCGGTGCGGGCCATCACGGGCGCGCCCATCAAGTTTGCCGGTGTGAGCGAAAAGATCGACGGCCTGGAGCTGTTCGACGCCGAGCGCCACGCCGGCCGTGTGCTGGGCATGGGCGACATCGTGGCGCTGGTGGAGCAGGTTACCGCGGGCGTGGACTTGCAGCAGGCGCAAAAGCTGGCGGCCAAGGTCAAGAGTGGCGGCTTTGACCTGGAGGATTTTTTGGAGCAGATCCGCCAGATGAAAAAAATGGGCGGCTTGAGCAGCCTGCTGGACAAGCTGCCCACCCAACTGGCCGCCAAGGCGGGCGAGGCCGACTTGCAGCGCGCGGAAAAAGACATCCGCCGCAAGGAAGGCATCATCTGCGCGATGACGCCGCACGAGCGCCGCCACCCGGAGATCATCAAGGCCAGCCGCAAGCGCCGCATCGCCGCCGGTGCCGGGGTACCCGTGCAGGAGGTCAACCGCCTGCTCAAGGAGTTCGAGCAGATGCAGGCGATGATGAAAAAGATGAAAGGCGGCGGCCTGATGAAGATGATGAAGCGCCTAGGCGGCATGAAGGGGCTGCCCGGCGGGCTGCCGGGGCTGTGAGGCTGGCGCGGGCGCGTTTTGCGTCACGGGGCTGATGGCAGGCGGCGCCGCGTTTCGGTGATCAAGCGCTGAGCGGTCGCCACCAGTAGGCCGACCCGTTCGTGAGCCAGGTTCAAGGCGTCGGCGAGCAGGGCTGGGTCTTTCTGGTATTCGTGTATCAGTCGGTTGCGCAGCGCACGGGCCTCCAGCCACGCCTCGGCGTTGGCCAGCCAGCCCCATTGTTCGAGGGAGCGCAGATTGTCCAGCACCGGGGCGGGCGGCTGTCCCAGCCAGCGCAGCAAGGCAGGCATGAGTTTGTCGCCAAGGGTGTCCTGCAGCCGCCCAAATCGGGCCACGAAGGCATCGACCCGCTCGGCCAACGCGTCGTCGTGCGCCAGGGATGCCGCCCGTTGCGCATCGAACGGTCGCTCGAACAGACGCTGGTCGGTGGCCTGAAGGTGTTGCATTTCCCACTCGACCAGCTCACAAAGCTGCCACAAGCGCTCGCGCAAGCCGTCGGTCACAGCCGTACTCCTTGCTCGCGGGCCACGCGGTGGATGGGCAGGGGCTGCAGGTTGGGTGCTTCCAGCACGATGTCGATGTGCTGCTCGCCCAGCGCCATTTGCAGCCGCGCGGCCAGTTGCGTGGCCAGCAGAGCGGGTCGCTCCACGGGGTGCGGCACGCTGACCAGCAGGTCGATGTCGCCGCCGCGCGCGCTGGGGTCTGTGCGCGAACCGAACAACCACACGTGCGCCTCGGGGCCGAACACCGCACCGACGGTATCGCGAATGCACTGGGTGTCGTGAGCGGACAGTCGCATGCTGTGATTGTGGCACGGCGGCAGGGGTTTGATGCAACGCAAGGGCCTGCCGACGGCCGCGGGCGTAAGATGCCGCCACGATGCTGATGTTGGAATGGTTGTTGACCGCGCTGGGCTTGGCCGCCGCACTGAGCGTGCGGCCCTGGCGGCTGCTGCGCGGGCCGCTGCTGTCGCCCACGCTGGCCGCGCTGGTACTGTTGCCGTGGTTCTGGCTGCTGCCGCAAAAACTGCCCGCTGGCATGGCGGTGCAGTTTTCCGGCGCGTGCCTGTTGGTGCTGATGCTGGGCTGGCCGCTGGCGGTGCCGGTGCTGGCCGTGGTCGCGCTGGCCGTGTGGCTGCTGGGGCAGGGGGACTGGCAGGCGGCGCTGTCGCAGTGGGTGTGGGTGGGACTGGTGCCGGCAACACTGGCGCTGGGCATCGGCTGGGCGCTGCGCCGCTGGCTACCACCCAACCCGTTCATCTATACCCTGGGGCGTGGGTTTTTGGGCACGGCGCTGGCGATCTTTGCCTCCGGCGTGCTGTACGAGGGCATCCACCATTTGATGGGCGGCGTCACCATGCACGAGGCGCTGGTAGCGCGCTGGTTGATGGCGTGGGGCGACGCGTTTCTGACGGGGTTGTTCGCCGCGGTGTTCGTGGCCTTTGCGCCGCAGTGGCTGGCCACCTGGTCGGACGAGCGCTACCTGCGCCCGCCGGGGGGCTCATAGCGCGTCGTGGCGTCGGAGTGGGTGTCGGGAGCGTTGCGGTGCGCTTTGAATGATCGGCGCTCTAGAATGCGAACGTCGGGTAGTTCTATTCCCGTTTCCATGTCCACTCTCGTCGACCCTCGTGACCGCGAAGCGATCGTGCATCTGCTGGCGCCGCTGGCGCGACGCCATCGGGCGCGCCTGTGCCTGTTCGGGTCGCGGGCCCGTGGGGATGCGCGTCGTGCTTCTGATATCGATATCGCGCTCGTCGGCGCGCAGCCGATCCCCCTCGACGAGCTGGCGTTGGCCCGTGAGGCGTTGGAGGATTCCTGCATCCCGTTTCGGGTGGATCTCGTGGACTATGCGCGCGCACCGGCTGGGCTGCGGCAGTCGATCGATCGGGAGGGCATCGAATGGAGCGTCTAGCACAACGCCTGGAGGTGGCCCAGCGGGCGCTGACGTCGCTTGTTGCGCTCGTGTCGGAGCCCTATTCGACCGTCGTAAGGGATGCGTCCATCCAACGCTTCGAATATACGGTGGAGGCGGTCTGGAAAGCAGCCAAAGCGGTGTTGGCCGACCGCTATGGCGTCGATGTGGCGTCACCCAAAGCCGTCGTGCGTGCAGCCATGGAAAACGGTTTGCTGACCGAAGAACAAGCGCGGCTTGCGCTGGCGATGGTGGACCATCGGAACCTTACGTCGCACACCTATAACGAGGCCTTGGCCGACGAGATTTTTGCGGCGCTGCCCGCCTACCGAGCGCTGATGCAAGACTGGCTGGGCGCGCTGTTGCGCTCGTAGGTGACGAAGGCAAAGCGCAGGCCGCTCGTGCTGACGTGGGGCTCGCGTGCGGTTTCGCGCCAATCTGGGCCCAGCGTGGGTGCGACGGCGTTGCCTTCGAAGGCGGCGTCGATCTCGGTGACCACGGCGCGCGCAGCGAGCGGTTCCGCCTGTGCGTACACCTGCGCACCGCCGATGACCCAGACCTCGGCCGGTGGGCCGCCGTCGGCGCCGGGCAGCGTTTGGCAGTAGGCCAGCGCAGCCTCCAGGCTGGATTGCGGCACGGCCCCGGCAGTGCGCAGCGCCTGCGCCTGTGCGGGGTCGCGCGTGAGGACCACGTTGACGCGCCCTGGCAGCGGCCGAAAGCGCGGCGGCAGCGACTGCCACGTGGTGCGCCCCATGATCACGGGGCAGCCCTGGGTGCAGCGGCGAAAATGTGCCAAGTCTTCCGGCAGGTGCCAGGGCATGGCGGGCTGGCCGTCGCGCGTGCAGCCGATGACGCCGTTGGCCGCGCGGGCGTAAATGAGGTTCAAGCGCATAGCACGCGAAGCATACCGCGCGGTGGATGGTTGCCCCGTAAAATGAAGGGTTACCCCAACATTTTCGATCGACATGAGCCAAGCCGCCGACCGACCTTTCTTTTCCGTGGCTGACATCCGGCGCACGTTTCTGGACTTCTTTGCCCAGCGTGGCCACACGGTGGTGCCCTCCAGCCCCCTGGTGCCTGCCAACGACCCGACGCTGATGTTCACCAACTCGGGCATGGTGCAGTTCAAGGATGTCTTTTTGGGCACGGACAAGCGGCCCTATGTGCGCGCGGCGTCGGTGCAGGCGTGCCTGCGCGCCGGGGGCAAGCACAACGATCTGGAAAACGTGGGCTACACCGCGCGCCACCACACGTTTTTCGAGATGCTGGGCAACTGGTCGTTTGGCGACTATTTCAAGCGCGAGTCGCTGCGCTGGGCCTGGGAGCTGTTGACCGAGGTGTACCGGCTGCCCGCCGATCGCCTATGGGCCACGGTGTACCACGAGGACGACGAGGCCTACGACATCTGGACCAAGGAAATCGGCCTGCCGCCCGAGCGCGTGGTGCGCATCGGCGACAACAAGGGCGGCAAGTACCAGAGCGACAACTTCTGGATGATGGCCGACACCGGCCCGTGCGGCCCGTGTTCCGAGATCTTCTACGACCACGGGCCCGAGGTGGCGGGCGGGCCGCCCGGCAGCCCCGATGCCGACGGCGACCGCTACATCGAAATCTGGAACAACGTGTTCATGCAGTTCGACATGCAGCCCGACGGATCGGTGCGGCCGCTGCCCGCGCCCTGCGTGGACACCGGCATGGGGTTGGAGCGTATCGCGGCCATTCTGCAAGGGGTGCATAGCAACTACGATATCGACCTGTTCCAGGCCCTCATCCGGGCGGCGGCGCGTGAGACGGGGGCCACCGATCTGGGCAGCCCCAGCCTGCGTGTGATCGCCGACCACATTCGCGCCACGGCCTTCTTGGTGGCCGATGGCGTCATCCCCAGCAACGAGGGGCGCGGCTACGTGCAGCGGCGCATCATCCGCCGCGCCATCCGCCACGGCTACAAGCTGGGCCGCAAGGCGCCGTTTTTCCACCGGCTGGTGCCCGACCTGGTGACGCAGATGGGCGAGGCCTACCCCCACCTGGCGGCCAACGCGCAACGCGTCATGGACGTGCTGCAGGCCGAGGAGGAGCGCTTTTTCGAGACGCTGGGCCACGGTATGGAGATTTTGGAAGCGGCGCTGGCCGAGGGCCAGACGACGCTGCCGGGCGACGTGGCGTTCAAACTGCACGACACCTACGGCTTTCCGCTCGATTTGACCCACGACGTGTGCCGCGAGCGTGGCGTGGGCGTCGATGTGGCGGGCTTCGAGGCCGCGATGGAGCGGCAAAAGACGCAGGCGCGCGCAGCGGGCAAGTTCAAGATGGACCGCGTGCTGGACTACGCGGGGCCGGATAACCGCTTCGTGGGCTACGAGCACCTGCAGGCGCAGGCCAAGGTGGTGGCGCTCTACCACGAAGGCACGCCGGTGGCCGAGCTCAAGGCGGGGCAGGCGGGCATCGTGGTGCTCGACGAAACCCCGTTCTATGCCGAAAGCGGTGGCCAAGTGGGCGATAGCGGGGTGTTGATCAGCGGCTCGTCGCGCTTCGAGGTGCACGACACGCAAAAGATCAAGGCTCAGGTGCACGGCCATCACGGGGTGGTGGCGCAGGGCGTGATCGCGGTCGGCGACCACGTCAGCGCGCAGGTCGATGGTGCCCGGCGTGCGGCCACCATGCGCAACCACTCGGCCACGCACCTGATGCACAAGGCGCTGCGCGAGGTGCTGGGCGAGCATGTCCAGCAAAAGGGGTCGCTGGTCGATGCCGAGCGCACGCGCTTCGACTTCGCGCACCCCGCGCCGCTCACGCCGGAGCAGATTCGCGCCATCGAGGCGCGCGTCAACGCCGAGATCCTGGCCAACACCCCGACGCAGGCGCGCGTGATGGACCTGGAGGCCGCCAAGGCCAGCGGCGCGATGATGCTGTTCGGCGAAAAGTACGGCGAGACGGTGCGCGTGCTCGACATCGGCAGCAGCCGCGAGCTGTGCGGCGGCACGCACGTGGCGCGCACCGGGGATATCGGCCTGTTCAAGATCGTGGCCGAGGGCGGCGTGGCCGCGGGCGTGCGGCGCGTGGAGGCCGTCACCGGTGAGGGGGCGCTGGCTTACCTGCAGGGGCTGGAAGCCCAGGTGCAGGCGGCCGCCGCGGCCCTCAAGGCCCCCCTGCCCGAGCTGGTCGGCCGCATCGAGCAGACGCAGCAGCGCGTGCGCGAGCTGGAGCGGGAGCTCGACGGCCTCAAGGCCAAGCTCGCGTCGGCCAAAGGCGACGAACTGGCCGCACAAGCCGTGGACGTGCAGGGGCTGCGCGTGCTGGCGGCGCGCCTCGACGGGGCCGACGCCAAGACGCTGCGCGAAACCGTGGATCGGCTCAAGGACAAGCTGGGGCGCGCCGTCGTGGTGCTGGCCAGCGTGGAGGGGAGCAAGGTGCAGCTGTGCGCGGGCGTGACCCCGGATGCGGTCGCGCGCGGCCTCAAGGCCGGCGAGCTGGTCAACGCCGTGGCGCAGCAAGTCGGCGGCAAGGGCGGCGGCAAGCCCGACTTGGCCATGGCTGGGGGCAACGACGCCAGCCGGCTGGGCGAGGCGCTGGGCAGCGTAGCGGCCTGGGTGGCCGCACGCGCCTGATCGCGCTGGCGCCGGGGGTCAGCCCGCCCCCGTGCCGCCCGCGGGCGTGGGTGCCTCGTCGGGTGGGTGCGCCTGCACATGCTCGATGAAGCGCTGCGCAGCCAGCGACAGCCGCCGGTCGCGGCGCCACACCAGCAGCCAGCGGCGTTCGATGGGAAAGCCCGCCACCGGCAGCACGGCCACGCCGTCGCGCGCCGGGTCGTCGGCCAGCGCATGGCGCGACAGCACCGCCAACCCCAGCCCGGCGGCCACGGCGTGTTTGATCGCCTCGTTGCTGCCCAGCGTGGCGCGCCGGGTGGGGGTCAAGCCGTGCGCGCGCAGATAGGCTTCGGTGGCCAGCCGGGTGCCGGAGCCCGGCTCGCGCAGCAGCAGGGGTTGGCCGTCCAGCCAGCGGCGCGGCACCCGCCGCGCGCGCGTCCAGGGGTGGTCGAGCGCGCTGATGAGCACCAGCGGGTTGCGCATCAGCGGCATGCTGTGCAGCGGCAGGTCGTCGGGCGGCATCATCATCACGGCCAGCTCGGTGTCGTCCTCGCGCAGGCGGCGCACCACGGCGTCGCGGTTGTCCACCGCCAGCTCGATGTCGACGCCCGGATGGCGGTCGGTGTAGCGGCGCAGCCACTGGGCGATGAAATATTCGGTCGTGGTCACGCCCGCGATGCGCAGCAGGCCGCGCTCCAGACCGTGCAGCGCCGCCAAGTCTTCCTCGAACCGCGTCCAGCGCGCAAAGATGTCGAGCGCGGCGTCGTGCAGCAGCCGGGCGGCTTCGGTGGGGCGGATGCCACGGCCCACCGGCTCCACCAGCGGGGTGTCGAGCGCCGACTGCAGTTCGTGGATTTGCGACGATACCGTGGGCTGGGTTAGGTGCAGCTCCTGCGCGGCGCGGGTGATGGAGCCCAGGCGCACCACGGCTTCCAGCGTGCGCAGTTGGTGAAAGGTGGCGCGCGGCGGGCGGATCTTATTCATAGAAATAAATCGATGTAAAAAATCAGAATTGATGATTTGAAATCGATGCCATGATGCGCCAGACTCGCGTCATCGTCAACACCCCATCAGGCATCGACATGACGGAACTGACCCCCATCACGGTCGCTCGCGGCGACGGCATCGGCCCCGAAATCATGGACGCGACGCTGCGCGTGCTGCAAGCAGCAGGCGCGCGCATCGCGCCCGAGTTCATCGACATCGGCGAGCAGCAGTACCTGGCCGGGCACAGCTCGGGTATTCCGCCGCAGGCGTGGGAGAGCCTGCGCCGCACCAAGGTGTTCCTGAAGGCACCGATCACCACGCCGCAAGGGGGCGGGTTCAAGAGTCTCAACGTCACCATCCGCAAGACCTTGGGGCTGTACGCCAATGTGCGCCCGTGCGTGAGCTACGCGCCCTTCGTGCGCACGCTCCACCCCAAGATGAACCTGGTGATCGTGCGTGAGAACGAGGAAGACCTTTACGCTGGCATCGAGCACCGGCAGACCGACGAGGTGTTTCAGTGTCTCAAGCTCATCACGCGCCCGGGCTGCGAAAAAATCGTGCGCTACGCCTTCGATTACGCGCGCCGCCATGGGCGCAAGAAGGTCACATGCATGACCAAGGACAACATCATGAAGATGACCGATGGCCTGTTCCATCGCGTCTTCGACGAAGTGGCGCGTGAGTACCCGGACATCGAGACCGAGCACCTGATCATCGACATCGGCGCGGCACGGCTGGCCACCCGGCCCGAGCGCTTCGACGTCATCGTCACGCCCAATCTGTACGGTGACATTCTCTCCGACATCGCGGCGGAGCTCACCGGTTCGGTGGGGCTGGCACCCAGCGCCAATATCGGTGACCACGTGGCGATGTTCGAAGCCATCCACGGCAGCGCGCCGGACATCGCGGGCAAAGGCGTCGCCAACCCCTCGGGCTTGCTGCTGGCGGCCGTGTTGATGCTGGTGCACATCGGCCAGCCCGCCGTGGCCGAGACCATCCACAACGCGTGGCTGCGCACGATCGAAGACGGCGTGCACACGGCCGAGCTGCACGGGTCGCTGAGCATTGGCCGGCCCTTTGGCAGCATGGACTTTGCCGACGCGGTGATCGACCGCTTGGGCCAGGTGCCCGAAAAGCTGCCCGCCGTGCGCTATGCGCACGAGGCGCCCGCGTCGACCGGGGCTGCGGCCGCGCCGGCGCTGGCGCCGCGGCCCAGTGGGCGCGCCGCCAAGGCCATGGTGGGCGTGGACGTGTTCGTGCACGGCGCGGGCATCAGCGCGGACTTTCTGGCCGGGCAGCTCAGCGCGCTGGTGACCCCGCCGTTTACCCTGCAGATGATCACCAACCGCGGGGTCAAGGTCTGGCCGGGAGGATTCCCCGAGACCTTCTGCACCGACCACTGGCGCTGCCGCTTCGTCGCGCCAGACGGGCAGACCGTCACGCACGCCGACATCATTGGCTTGCTGCAGGCCCTGACCGCGCGCGGCGTGGACGTGATCAAGACCGAAAATCTATGCACCTTCGACGGCGAGCGCGGCTACGCGCTGGGGCAGGGACAGTGAAACCCTGCTGGAGGAGTTGCTCTTCACCGACCTCGCTCTCTTCAACCGCAAGCTCGCCGACTGGCTCGTCTTCTACAACGCTTCAGCGTCCGCACCACACCCTCGGCCAGCGTTCCCCGCTGTCCTTCCTCTTGCAACATCAACCCGAGTGCCAAAGGTACTGGACTCATACAGCAACTCGACAGTGTGTGTCATTTGTACTAACATTGCGGCAACTGACCTAACCAAACAGGTGCTGCCATGACTGCCGTTGCATCGTCGCCTTCCGCAAAGTCTGCCCGCCTCGGGCTGCGCGCCACGCCCGAGCAAGAGGCCGTACTGCGCCGTGCCGCCGAGGTCGCTCACAAATCGCTGACCGACTTCATCCTTGACAGCGCCTGCCTGGCCGCCGAGCAAACTCTGCTGGATCAGCGCCTGTTCATGGTCTCGGGCAGCCAGTACCAGGCGCTGATGGATCTGCTGGATCGCCCCGAACAGGCCAACGACGGTTTGCGTGATTTGTTTGCCCGCAAGGCACCCTGGGATACGAAGTGACGTTGCGCTCACCGGAGCCTCTGGCCGCGCAGCATCGGCTCGAAGATTTTGATTGCGGCAAGCCCGCGCTCAACGACTGGCTGCTGCGCCACGCTCGGCAAGCGCAAGGCAGTGGATCGGCCAAGACCTTCGTGGTTGCCGAGGATGATGGCCGTGTGGCGGGCTATTTCAGTTTGACCGTCGGCCAAGTCGACACGCTGGAGGCGCCGGAGCGCATCCGCAAAGGGGTGAGTCAATATCCGGTTCCGGTCGTGATCCTGGCAAGGCTGGCCGTGTCGCAGCAGGATCAGGGGCGCGGCATTGGCTTTGGTCTGTTGCAGGATGCCATTCGGCGGTCGGTGCTGATTGCCGAGCAGGCCGGCATTCGGGCGATGCTGACTCACCCCATCGATGAAGAAGCGGCGAGGTTCTACACCCGGTTCGGATTCATCGCCTCGCCATTGCGTGAGCAGCAACTGCTGTTGCTTTTGAAGGACGTCTGTCAATCCATCCCTGCCGACTGGGTTGGGCGGCTGTGGAAGTTCCTGGACTCTGAGGTGGATGACGGCGTGCGCGCCCGGGGGGCGGACGAAGAACAACGCCGCGATGGCCAGCCGCCGTCGCGCAACGCTTGAGGGGATGGGCGCCCATGCCAACATTGAACTGGATCGGCAAAGAAGCCGTCGTCAAACACCACAAAGAAGTGCCGTTCCGCCTGCTGGAGCCGGTGCCGGAACTCTCCTGCGGCCCGGCGGATAGCGGCAACCTCATCGTGCAGGGCGACAACCTGCACGCGCTCAAAGCCCTGCTGCCGCGTTATGCCGGCCAGGTGAAGTGCATCTACATCGACCCGCCGTACAACACCGGCAACGAGGGCTGGGTGTACAACGACAACGTCAACAGCCCGGAGATTCGCAAGTGGCTGGGCGAAGTAGTCGGCAAGGAAGGCGAGACGCTGGACCGGCACGACCGCTGGTTGTGCATGATGTATCCGCGGCTGGTGCTGCTGAAGCAGTTTTTGCGCGAGGATAACGGCGTTATTTGGATTTCCATTGATGACGCCGCGGTCAATCTGGCGCGCCTGTTAATGGATGAAATTTTCGGTGCCGGAAGGTTTATTGCCTGCAACGTTTGGCAGAAACGCTACTCCCGCGAGAATCGGGAGGCCATTGGGGATGTGCACGAATATTTGCTTGTCTACGCAATGAATCCGGCGAAGTTCAAGGAGAGTCGCAATAAGGTGCCGATTGATGAAAAGCAAGCCAAGGTTTACCGCAACCCAAATAACGACCCCAAAGGTAGATGGCGGCCCATCCCAATGACTGCGCAAGCTGGTCATGCAACCCCTGATCAGTTCTACGAAATAACAGCGCCATCGGGGAAAAAGTTCAAGCCACCAGCAGGCAGGTGTTGGGGGTTGTCGGAAGCAACGTTTGAAAAGCTTCGAGCGGAAGGGCGGATTTATTTCGGGAAAAAAGGGAACTCACAGCCTAACATAATTCGGTACCTCTCCGAAGTGGAGGGGGTAGTGCCTTGGACTTGGTGGCCTCACGATGAGGTTGGTAATACCGACGAGGCAACTAAAGAATTGATGTCCATTTTCGGCGGAGCAAGTCCATTTGATACCACTCCAAAACCAGTGCGACTAATCCAGCGCGTTATTCAAATCTCAACTAACCCCGGTGACTTAATTCTCGACAGCTTCGCCGGCTCCGGCACCACGGCCCACGCGGTGCTCAAGCAAAACGCCGAGGATGGCGGCAACCGCCGCTTCATCCTCGTCGAGATGGATGAGAACATCGCGCAAAACGTCACCCGCGAGCGGGTCAAGCGCGTCGCCGAGGGCTACACCAACGCCAAAGGCCAAGCCGTGCCGGGGCTGGGTGGCGGCTTCCAGTTCTGCCGCCTGTCCCGCGAGCCGCTGTTCGACGCCAACGGCCAGATCCGCAGCGACGTGACGTTCGCGCAACTGGCCGAGTTTGTCTGGTTTGCCGAAACCGGCACCGGCTTCACTGGCACCGCCGATTCGCCGCTGCTGGGCGTGTTTGAGGGCCGCGCCATCTATCTGCTCTACAACGGCATCCTGAAAGACCGCTCGGTCGGCGGTGGCAACGTGCTCACCGGCCCGGTGTTCGATGCGCTGCCGAAGTTCGACGGCCCGAAAGTCATCTACGCCGCCGCCAACCGCATGGGCGCCCGCACCGCGCGGGAGGGCATCACTTTCAAGCAGACGCCTTACGCGCTGGAGGTGTGAGCGATGGCTGGAAACCGGCGTGTCATCATCATCGCGGGTCCCAATGGCGCGGGGAAAACCACCTTTGCCCGCGAGTTTCTGCCCCATGAGGCCGCTTGCCCCGTGTTCGTCAATGCCGATCTGATCGCGGCCGGCTTGGCGCCTTTTGCGCCGGAAACCGCCGCGCTTCATGCCGGACGGCTGATGTTGCAGGAATTGCAGCGGCATTTTGGGGCGCGCGAGAGCTTTGCCTTTGAGACCACGCTGTCCGGACGCACCTATTTGCACCTGATCGAACAATGGCAGGCAGCCGGCTATCGGGTGAAAATCATTTTTCTGCAACTCGCCAGCGCCGAAGAGGCCATTGCACGGGTCGCGCTGCGCGTCAAACAGGGCGGGCACGATGTGCCAGAGGCCGTGATCCGGCGTCGGTTTGCCGCGGGCCTTGTCAATTTTGAACGGCTGTATGCGCCGCGTGTCGATGCCTGGGTGCGCTACGACAACTCCGGCGAGCAACCCGTGCTGCTGGATTGGAGTGAGAAACCATGAGCCAAAGACCCATCGAACAAGCGCGTGACGCGGATTTGCGGCTGACCTATTCGGCGCTTCGGCGTGCGGCGCAGCGCGCCCGTGAATTGGCGCAGCAGACGGGCACCGCAATCGTGGTCTGTCGCCAAGGGGTGATCGAGTACCTTCCGCCGCAGCCGGAGCTTGCGCCGACGGCACAAGAAACCATCCCGCCTTGTGGGGACACGCGATGAACAGCTTCGCTCCGAAGGTCTATCAGCAGCAGGTGCTCGACAGTATCGAGGCCTATTTCAAGGCCTGCCATGAACTGCCGTCACCCTCGATTGCCTTCACCGCCACCACCGAACGCCTGTGGGGGCGGGGCAATCCGTATAACCCGCTGTCGGGCTTCCCGGCCGACATGCCGTATTTCTGTCTGCGCGTGCCCACCGGCGGCGGCAAGACCTGGCTGGCGGCCAAAAGCGTGGCGCTCGTCAATACCCATCTGCTGCGCAGCGAGCACAGCGTGATTCTGTGGCTGGTGCCCAGCAAGCCGATTCGTGAGCAGACGCTCAAGGCACTCAGGGATCGTCATCACCCCTACCATGCGGCGCTGCGCGAGGCGGGCCCGGTGACGGTGCTGGATCTGGAAGAGGCCAAGAGCGTCACCCGCGCCACGCTGGACACCTCGACGACGGTGATCGTTGCCACGCGGCAGGCGTTTCAGGTGGAAGAGGAAGAGTGCCGCAAGGTGTATCAGTCCAGCGGTGCGCTGATGCATCACTTCGAGCACCTCTCGCCCGCGCAGCGCGACGCTTTGCTGAAGGAGGGCGAAGGGCCGGATGCCACGACGCCGTATTCGCTCGCCAACGTGCTGCGCCTGCGCCGACCCTTCGTGATCGTCGATGAGGCGCACAACAGCCGCACCGAACTGGCCTTCGACATGCTGGCGCGCTTTCGCCCCAGCGGCGTGATGGAGCTGACCGCCACGCCCGACCTGGAACGCACGCCGAGCAACGTGCTGCACAGCGTGTCCGCCGCAGAACTCAAGGCGGAGGAAATGATCAAGCTGCCCGTCGTGCTGGAAACGGAACCGAACTGGCAGCAGTGCCTGGCCGATGCCATCGCCCGCCGCGATGCGCTGCACAAGCTGGCGGACGAGGAGCGACGCGCGGGCGCCCCGTATCTGCGTCCCTTGGTGTTGATCCAGGCAGAGCCGCGCCGTGCGGGGGTGGAGACGCTGGATGTCGAGAAGGTGAAGAACGAACTGATCACCCACCACGGTATCCCGGCCAGCGAAATCGTCGTCGCCACCGGCGAGGAAAAAGGGCTGGAGCAGATCGATGCGGACTACAAGCTAGGGCTGTCCGACCCCGCCTGCCCGGTAAAGTTCGTCATCACCCAGAAGGCGCTGGCCGAAGGCTGGGACTGCCCGTTTGCCTACATTCTGGTAAGCATGGCGGAGCTTCGATCCGCGACGGCGGTGGAGCAGTTGCTCGGGCGCATTTTGCGCCAGCCGGGTGCGGCCCATCGGCAGGCCAAGGCGCTCAACCAGTCTTATGCCTTTGTGGTGTCGCGCAGTTTTGCCGAAACCGCCAGCGCCCTACGCGACCGGCTGGTGGTGGGCGCGGGGTTCGAGCGGCGCGAGGTGGCCGAGTTCGTCACTGCAGCGAAGGCAGAGCAAGCCCGGCTGGATCTGGATGGGCACGCCGGGCGCGTCATTGTCCGGCCCGTGGCGATTACCTTGTCCGAAAAGCCCGACCTGAAGCGTGTGCCCAAGCCGGTGCGCGACAAGGTGAGCTGGGACGGCAAGCGGGGCACGCTGACGATCAGCACGCCGCTTACCGAAGATGAAGCCGAAATGCTCAAGGTTTCGGTGACTTCCGAAACTGCCGCGGCGGCGATTGTGCAAGCCGCCGAAGTCAGCCGCACCACGGCGATCGAGTTTTTCCAGACGCCCGCCGAATTGGGCGAGCGCTTGCGCGTGCCGCAACTGGCCTTGCGTGTGCAGGGCGAGTTGCAACTGTTCGATGACCCAGAAGTGCTCGACTATCCGTGGGACCTCTCGCCCCACGATGCGGCACCGACCGCCGACGACCTGACGGCTTTGCATGCTGCGCTGAAGGTGTACGCAGGCGGCGAGATCGACATCGATGATGGCGGCCACGTGGTGTCGCGCTTTTTGCCCGAGCTACAGCGCGATCTGGGCCTCGTTTACCAACCCGAAAACTGGGATGAGGTGCGCCTGGCCACCTGGCTGTGCCGCAACCTGCCGGAGCCGTCGCTGACCCACGCCAGCAAGCGGGCATTCGTCGCTGCATGGCTCACCGATTTACTGCGCCGGGACGGCTTCACGCTGGCGCGCGCCAACTTGCAGAAATTCCTGATCCGCAATCTGCTCGAGGCGCGCATTCGTGAACTGCGCCAGCAGGCGGTCGGCAAGGCCTACCAGCAGGCACTGTTTGGTGACGATGCGGCCACGCGCGTGGCGGTGACGGATCAATATGCCTACGAGTTTCATCCGCAGGCTTATGCGCCCAGCCGCGACTACGACGGGCGCTTTGGGCACTTCGACTTCCGCAAGCATTTCTACGGGCGCATCGGCGACTTCGACAGCAAGGAGGAGTTTGAGTGTGCCTGCCAGTTGGATATGTGGGCGCAACAAGGCCGCATCCGGTTCTGGGTGCGCAACTTGGTTCGGCGCGAAGGTTGTTCCTTCTTTCTGCAGAAAGCCGATGGCCGTTTCTACCCGGATTTCCTGTGCCAGTTGCCAGGCTCAGCCGACCAACCCGGGCCGATTCTGGCGGTTGAATACAAGGGCGCGGATCGCTGGAACGGCGCTGAGGATGACCGCTTGATCGGCGACCTGTGGGCCAAGCTGTCGGAAGGCCGTTGCCGGTTCGTGATGGTCAAGGACAGGCGCTGGGATTGGATCGAGAAGGTGTTGAAGTGAGCGACTTCCCAAAGGAGACGCTGGGTTTTCTGGTCCTGGCCTTGCCAGTATTCGTCGTCCTCCCAGGCAGCCAGGGTCCAGGTGCGCTTGAGCGGTTAGTCCTCAATCGCCATCGACCAGATCCTGCTGCTTGACCTTTCCTTGGTGGTACTGCGCGGTGGAGCGGGCCAGGTGCGCGGCGTTGGCAGGCGAGCGCAGCAGATGAACGGTCTCCATGAGGCTGTTGAAGGTGTCGAGCGACATCACTACCGCATCAGGCGCGTCCCGGCGTGCGATGACCGTGACATCGGCGTGTTTGACGACTTGATCGATCACGGCTTCGAGACGGTTAGCATCAGGTGCGTGTCATGAGATGGCCTGCAAACATGACGGAGAGAGGCTTCGCAGGCTCTCGAACACGCGGCGCTCGCCGGTGATGGGGTCATCGAAAGCGATGGCGCGCGCCAACAGTTGCAGCGGCTGCGTGTAGTCCTCGGGTTCGTCCGGGCCACGGCGCACCACGGGGTAAAACTGGTCGCCCACGATGGGCAAGCCGAGTGCAGCCATGTGCACGCGCAGCTGGTGGCGCTTGCCGGTCACCGGGCGCAGGCGGTAGCGCGCGTATTCTGCCTGGGGGTCCAGGCGTTCCAGCGGTTCGATCCAGGTCTCGCTGTTGGCGGGCAGCCCCTCCTCGGGCGCGGCTTCGCGCATGCGAAAAAATGCCTTTTCATCCTCGCGCAGGTGGCTGGTGCGGCGCAGCGGCCAGCGCAGTCCGTCGCGCCACGGGGCGATCGCTTCATACGTTTTGTCCACCCGCCGCTCGCGAAACAGGCGCTGGTAGGCGTCGCGTTCGTGCGCCTGTACGCTAAAGACGACGAGCCCGACGGTTTCGCGGTCGATGCGGTGCAGCGGGCTCAGATCGGGCAGGTCGAGCACGCGCTTGAGGCGCACGAGCAGCGTCTCGCGCACGTAGCGCCCCCCGGGCGTGACGGGCAGAAAGTGCGGCTTGTCCGCCACCACCAGGTGCGCATCGCGGTAGAGCACGGTCTCCTGAAACGGCACAGGCGCCTCATCGGCCAATGTGCGCCAGTAATAGACGCGTTGGCCGTGCAAGTAGGGGGTGTATTCATCCAGCGCGCGCCCGTCGTCGTCCACCACATGGCCAGCGCGCAGCCGCGCCTGCCATTCGGCGCGCGGGATGCGCGGCAAGCGCGCGGCCAGGTAGTCCAGCAGCGTGGGCCATGGGCACTGGCGCAGGCGGGGTAGAGCCACGCAACTGGGCGAGACGCCATCGCGCAGGGGCAAGGCTCCGTTTTTGGGCAGATGGGCCATGGTCGCCGGGGGTCAGTAGGGCGTGCGCCCCGGCACGCGGGCGCGCACGCGCAGGTCCGGCCCGACGGGGTCGACCGCGACGAAGGCGAGCGCGCAGCCGTCGTCCAGCCGGTCGAGTGGCCCCAGTGTGGTCAGTCCCAAGCCTTGGCCCAACAGGCGGGGCGCGAGGTACAGCAGCAGCTCGTCCACCAGCCCGGCGCGCCACCACGAGGCGTTGAGCGCAGCGCCCGCTTCGATGTGCAGCTCGTTGACCTCGCGCGCGGCCAGGTCGGCCAGCACGGCGGCCAGATCGACCTTGGGGGACCCGCCAGGGGTTTTGGGGGGCCCGGGCTGGTCGATGATGGTCACGCCCAGTGCGTGCAGTGCGGCGCGCTGGCGTGCGGTGGCAGCCGGGTCGCTGGCGGTGTAGAGCAACACTTCGCCTGGCGGCTGCAGGATGCGCGCGTCCGGGTCGATCTCCAGGGCCGAGTCGAGCACCACGCGCAGCGGCTGGCGCGCCGTGGGCACCAGCCGCACGTCCAGGCGCGGGTCGTCCTGGCGCACGGTGCCGATGCCCGTGAGTACGGCGCCCGCGCGGCGGCGCCAGGCGTGGCCGTCGGTGCGCGCCTCGGGGCTGGTGATCCACTGGCTGACGCCATTGGGCAGCGCCGTGACGCCGTCGAGCGAGGCGGCCACCTTCATGCGCACCCACGGGCGACCGTGGCGCATGCGCTGCCAAAAGCCGATGTTGAGCTCGCGCGTCGCCACGGCGACGGGATGATCCGGGGGCAACACGGTCACCTGCACGCCCGCCTGCCGCAGCCGTGCCAGGCCTTGCCCGCTGACGCGCGGGTTCGGATCCTCGGTGGCGACGACGACGCGGGCGACGCCGGCGGCAACGAGCGCATCGCAGCACGGAGGGGTGCGTCCATGGTGGCTACACGGCTCCAGCGTGACGAAGGCGGTGGCGCCGCGCACGTCCGCGCCAGCCGCCTGCGCGGCGCGCAGGGCCATCACCTCGGCGTGCGCCTGCCCTGCGGCCTGGGTGTGGCCCTCGAACACCCGGCCGTCACGCAGGAGCAGCCGGCACGCCACGCGCGGGTTGGGGTCGGACAGGCCGATGGCCTGCTCGGCCAGCGGGAGCAGCCCCTCCCAGGCGCGCGCGTCCAGCGGGTCAGGCGTCGTCATGGCGGCGTTCGAATACCAGGTCCCACACGCCGTGGCCCAGGCGCAGGCCACGTTGCTCGAACTTGGTCATCGGCCGGTAGGCGGGCCGCGGCGCATAGCCGCCCAGGCTGGGGTCGGTGCTGGCGTTGCGCAGCCGTGGCTCGGCCCCCAGCACCTGCAGCATTTGTTCGGCGTAGGGCTGCCAGTCCGTGGCACAGTGCACGTAGCCGCCAGGCTTGAGTCGGCTGGCCAGCAGCGCCACGAACGGCGGCTGGATCAGGCGGCGCTTGTGGTGGCGCTTTTTGTGCCACGGGTCGGGAAAAAAGATGTGAACGCCGTCGAGCGAGCCCTCGGCCAGCATGTGGGTGAGCACCTCGACCGCATCGTGCTGGATGATGCGCAGGTTGGTCAGCCCCAGCTCGCCGATGCGCTTGAGCAGCGCGCCTACACCGGGCTCGTGCACTTCGCAGCCCAGAAAGTCGTCGTCGGGCCGCAAGCGTGCGATGTGCGCCGTGGCATCGCCCATCCCAAAGCCGATTTCCAGGATGAGCGGCGCGCGTCGGCCAAAGACCGCTTCCGGGATCAGCGGCACGGGTGCGTAGGGCAGCACGAAGCGCGGCCCGAGCGTTTGCAGGGCCTTGGCCTGGCCGCTCGTGGTGCGGCCGGCGCGCAGCACATAGCTGCGGATGGTTTTGGGGTGGGGCACGCCAGTAGGGGCGGCCGAAGCAGATTCAGGCAGGTGGTCGCTCACGGGTGGGATTGTAGAGATCCCGCTCACGCCCAGCGTTGCTGCCACAGGCGGGTCCACGCGGCCAGCGCCGTCTCCACTTCCGCCGCGCCCGGGGCGGGTGCCGGCAAATCGAGCACCGCAGCGGCGGCGGCCAGGGCCGATAGGGCCGCCTGTCGGTCGTCAAGCTTCAGCGGGGCCGCACCGGTTTGTTTGGAGAGCTTCTCGCCATTGGGGGCGCACACCAGCGGGGTGTGCAGGTAGCGCGGCGTCGGCAGTCCCAGGGCGCGTTGCAGCACGATCTGCCGCGGGGTGTTGTCGGCCAGATCCTCGCCGCGTACCACGTCGGTGATGCCCTGCGCGCCATCGTCCACCACCACGGCCAACTGGTAGGCCCAGCAACCGTCGGCGCGCCGTAGCACGAAGTCGCCCACCGCGGCCGAGACATCTTGCGCCTGGGCCCCCAGGCGCCGGTCATGCCACGTCAGCGGCGTGGGCAGGCCCAGGTCGGCCAGCACCCGGTCGACGTGCAGGCGCCAGGCGCGCGCCGCGCGACCGTCGGACTGGTTCGGCCCGCTCCGCTCCGGGCGGCAGGTGCCAGGGTAGGGAAGGGCCGCGTGGCGTGTGCGCTGCACCCCGCGTGCCCGCCACGCGGCTTCGATCGCTTGCCGGGTGCAGTGGCACGGATAGGCCCAGCCCGCGTCGATGAGGTGCTGCAGCGCGGCCTGGTAGGCCGCTTCGCGCTGCGACTGCCACCACGGCGGCTCATCTGGCCACAGGCCGCAGGCGCGCAATTGCGCCAGGATTCCCTCGGCCGCGCCGGGCATGCAGCGCGGGCGGTCCACGTCTTCGATGCGCACCAGCCACTGGCCGCGGTGCGCGCGCGCGTCCAGCCAACTGGCCAGGGCCGCCACCAGCGACCCCGCATGCAGCCAACCGGTGGGCGACGGGGCGAAGCGGCCCCGATAGGCCGTTGCCGCTGCGGCCATCAGCCCTCCAGCATGGCCAGCGCCAGCTCCAACCCCGACAGGAAGGCGTGCTCGACCCGATGCCCCAGGCACCAGTCACCGCACAGCCCCAGGCCGCGCTGCGCGTCCCACAGGTACGGCTCGCCGAGCGGTCGCTGCGTCTGCGCATAGCGCCAGCGGTGCACGGTGGCGTGCGCGGGGGTGGCACGGATGCCGGTGACCTCGGCGAAGCCCTTGAGCAGCTTGGCCAGCACGCGCTCGGGGTCGTCCTCCAGGTGTTCGGCCGACCACGCGGGGCTGGCTTGCGCGACCCAGCGCTCTACCGGGCCGCGTCCGGGTTTGCTGGGCTCGCGCGCCACCCAGGCCAGGCGATGGTGGTCGCTGCGGGCGGCGTCCCAATGCGGCCCCAAGCGCTGGCTCGGGCCCGCCACGGCGTGTGGCCAGGCGGCCATCAGCGTCCAGCAGGGGGCGACCGCTACCTCTTCGTCCAAGCGCTGTTGCCACGTGGGTGCCAGGGCGCTGGCGGCCAGCAGCTCCCGTGCCTGCGGATGCGGGATGGCGAGCAGCACCGCATCGAAGCCGCCCATCACCGCCGGTGCGTCGGCCGCGTCCGGCGCGCCCTCCAGGCGGAGTTGCCAGCGCGTGGGCGCGATGGCGTCGGGTTCCAGCCGCACCACGCGCGTGACCCAGTGGCACTGCCCGAGCGTGCCATCGGCCAACGGTTGTGCCCAATGCTTGACGAGCGCGCTCATGCCCGGCGTAGCGACCCAGCGCGTCTCTGTGGGGGCAGGGGCGACGGCCAGCCGGGATGCGGTGGCGTCGAGCACGCGCACCCAGGTCGCATCCCATGCGGCGATCGGGGCCTGCGTGGCGCGCAGGGCGAGCTCGAAGCGCGTGTCGCGCACCGTAAAAAACTGCGCCCCGTGGTCGAAGTCGCCCCAATCCGTGCGGCGCGTGGCCATGCGGCCACCGGCGCCCCGGCTCTTTTCGAACACGGTGACGTGCCAGCCTGCCTGCGCGAGGGTGCGCGCCGCGGTGATGCCGGCGATGCCAGCGCCCACTACCGCCACCCGCCGGGGCGTGGGTGGCGCGATGGACGGTTCGGCCGCCGGTCTGCGCCGAGGGCGCTTCGGAGGCAGCGGGGTGGGGGCAGATCGGCGGCGCGGCATGGGGCGAACTTTCGGTGGGAAGGAGGAAACACCGATGGGATGACCCGCCGATGGTAGCGCAGCCGCCACGCGACTCACGCCAGCGGCGCATCATGCCCCGGGCGCTTCATCAACAGGGCGTCGCGCGTCAGCGGATCGGCTAGCCGTTGCAGCCACCAGTGCAGCGCCGGTCCCGTGCGCGGGGCGCCACTGCCGACGGGCCGCGCCGTCTGGCGCCAGGCGTAGGCGGTGGGCACGACGCGGGCTGGCAACGTCGTGGCCTTGAGCACCAGGTGCCCGGCGTTCACGTGAGGCTGCGCCAGCGGCTGCGGCAACCAGCCGCAGCCCAGTCCACGCAGCTGGGCCTGCAGTTTCATGGCCATGCTGGGCACGGTCAGCACATCCTGGCCCGGCTGCGGGCCCACCGTCAGCCCGCCCTGCGGCGCGGTGTCGGCCACCGCCACGATGCGATGGGTGCGGATGTCTGCCGGGGTCAGCGGTTCAGCCGCTCTGGCCAGCGGGTGGTGTGGCGCCACCGCAAAGCAAAACGGGACGTTGCCCAGGGGTTGCAAGCCGATTTCTGCGGTCGGCGTCCGCTCCAGTGTTACCCCTAGAGCCAGATCGGCCTGGCCGCTGAGCAGCGCTTCCAGGGTGCCGGAGAGGGTCTCGCCCCGCAGCCGCAGCCGGGTGGGCGCCCCCAGGGCGTAGAAGGCCTCGCACAGCTCGAGCAGCGTGCGCGGGCAGATGACGGCATCGGCCGCGATGGTGAGTTCGGCTTCCCAGCCGGTGGCGATGCGCCGTACGCGCTGCGCCAACGCGTCCCATTCGCGCAGTAACGCGTCCCCAGCCCGCAGCAGTTCTTGCCCGGCCGGGGTCAGCCGGGCGCGGCGCGAGCGCCGGTCCAGCAGCAGCACGTCGAGCGCCTGCTCCATCTGCCGCACCCGGTAGGTCAGCGCACTGGGCACCAGGCCGAGCGCCCGCGCGGCGGCCGCCAGACTGCCATGCCGCGCCACGGCCGCCAGCAGCGCCACCTGTTCCGGCCCCATGTGCCGCCGCTTCAAGCGACCGCGTCGGCGCTTTGGCGCGTGAGCATGGCCAGCACGTTGGCCACGGTGCTGCGCAGCTCGCGCCGGTCGCAGATCATGTCGATGCCGCCTTTTTGCAGCAAAAACTCGGCGCGCTGAAAGCCCTCCGGCAGCTTGACGCGCACGGTGTTTTCGATCACACGCGGGCCAGCAAAGCCGATGAGCGCCTTGGGCTCGGCGATCACCACG
Source organism: Tepidimonas sp. HKU77 (assembly GCF_049728535.1). Lineage (NCBI taxonomy): Bacteria > Pseudomonadati > Pseudomonadota > Betaproteobacteria > Burkholderiales > Tepidimonas > Tepidimonas sp. HKU77. The sequence continues at coordinate 1,826,094 of NZ_CP187300.1, forward strand.
TCGCCCATGAAGGCGAAGCCCGCCGACACGCCGCCCATGGTGGGGTCGGTCAGGATGCTGATGTAGGGCAGGCGCTGCTTGGCCAGGCGGGTGAGCGCCGCGTTGGTCTTGGCCATTTGCATGAGTGACAGCAGCCCTTCTTGCATGCGCGCGCCGCCGGTGGCGGTAAAGCAGATGAAGGGCACTTTTTGCTCGATGGCGTTTTCCACGCCGCGCACGAAGCGCTCACCGACCACCGAGCCCATGGAGCCGCCCATGAAGTCGAACTCGAAGCACGCCACGACCACGGGCAGGGTGTGCACCGCGCCCCCCATGACGATGAGGGCGTCGGTCTCGCCCGTGGCTTCGAGCGCCTCTTTCAGACGTTCGGGGTACTTGCGGCTGTCCTTGAACTTGAGGGGATCGACCGGAAGCACCTCCTGCCCGATCTCGTAGCGGCCCTCGGGGTCGAGAAAGGCGTCCAGCCGCGCGCGCGCCCCGATGCGGTGGTGGTGCGCGCAGTGCGGGCAGACGTTGAGGTTTTTTTCCAGGTCGGTCTTGTACAGGACGGCGTCGCAGCTCGGACACTTGACCCACAGACCCTCGGGGATGCTGCGCCGCTGGCCACCAGCGGAGGCAATCTTGGGGGGCAGCAGTTTTTCCAGCCAGGACATGGCAACTCCTTGCGATGGCAGCGCCGCCCGTGACGCGCAGGCCGAGGCGTGGCGGGGCGCGCGGCGCCGGTGTGCGCGCGATTATGCGCCAGCCGCGGCGGCCTTGGGTAGCGCGTCGAGCGCGGTGCGGATGTCGCGTACGAACGCCGCCGCCACGGCGGGGGCGCGCTCGCGCGGTTCGTTGTCGAGCAACTGGATGAGCCGGGTGCCGATGACGACGGCGTCGGCGCTGCGCGCCACGGCCTGGGCGCTGGCCGCATCCCGGATGCCAAACCCCACGCCGACGGGCACTTTTACATGGGCGCGGATGCGCGGCAGCATCGCCTCCACCGACGCCGTATCCAGGTGCGCCGCGCCGGTGACGCCCTTGAGCGAGACGTAGTAGACATACCCGCTGGCCAGCTGGCCCACGAGCGCGATGCGCTCGTCGGTGCTGGTGGGGGCCAGCAGAAAGATCAGATCCAGCCCGTGCGCGCGCAGCGTGGCTGCGAAGGCTTCGCATTCCTCGGGGGGGTAGTCCACCACCAGCACGCCATCGACGCCAACTTCAGCGGCGGCGCGCGCGAAGCTGCCCGCGCCGTGGCGATGTTCCCACGCTTCGATGGGGTTGGCGTAGCCCATGAGCACCACCGGTGTCGCCGTGTCGCGGGCGCGGAAGTCGCGCACCATCTGCAGCACCTGCGCCAGGCCGATGCCCGCGGCCAGTGCGCGCTCGCCGGCACGCTGGATCACCGGGCCGTCGGCCATCGGGTCAGAAAACGGCACGCCCAGCTCGATCACGTCGGCGCCGGCGGCCACCATGGCGTGCAGCAGGTCCACCGTGACGTCGGGCTGCGGAAAGCCCGCGGTGACGAAGGGGATGAGCGCGCGGCGACCGCTCGCGCGCAGGCGCTCGAACGTGGCGGCCAAGCGGGGGGCACTCATTGCACGGCTCCTGGGGTCAGGTGGATCGGCGCGGCGGTCTTGACGCTTTGGCCGCGGCAGCTGGGGCGGCAATAGAAGTCGGCGCCGGACAGGTCGGCCACGGTACCGATGTCCTTGTCGCCCCGGCCCGAGAGGTTGACCAGCAGGCTTTGATCGGGCCGCAGCGTCGGCGCGAGCTTCATGGCATAGGCGATCGCGTGGCTGGACTCCAGCGCGGGGATGATGCCCTCGGTGCGGCACAGGCGATGGAAGGCCTCCAGCGCCTCGGCATCGGTCACGCCCACGTACTCGGCGCGGCCGCTGTCCTTGAGCCAGGCGTGCTCGGGCCCGACGCCGGGGTAGTCCAGCCCGGCGCTGATGCTGTGCGTCTCGGTGACCTGGCCGTCGTCGTTTTGCAGCACGTAGGTGCGGTTGCCGTGCAGTACGCCAGGCACGCCGCGCTGCAGCGACGCGGCGTGGCGTCCGCTGTCGAGCCCATTGCCCGCGGCTTCCACGCCGATCAGGCGCACCCCTGCGTGGGGAATGTAGGGGTAGAAAATGCCCATCGCGTTGCTGCCGCCGCCCACGCAGGCGATCACGGCATCCGGCAGGCCCGGCGCGCCATTGCCCGGCAGGCCCAGCTCGGCCAGCCGCTCGGGCATTTGCTGCAGGCACTCTTGGCCGATGACGCTCTGAAAGTCGCGCACCATCATCGGGTAGGGGTGGGGGCCGGCCACGGTGCCGATGATGTAGAAGGTGTTCTCGACATTCGTCACCCAGTCGCGCAGCGCTTCGTTGAGCGCGTCCTTGAGCGTCTGGCTGCCCGACTCGACGGGCACGACGGTGGCGCCCAGCAGCTTCATGCGATAGACGTTGGGGCTTTGGCGCTTGACATCCTCGGCCCCCATGTAGACCACGCACTCCAGCCCGTAGCGCGCACAGATGGTGGCGGTGGCCACGCCGTGCTGGCCGGCGCCGGTCTCGGCGATGATGCGCGGCTTGCCCATGCGGCGCGCGAGCATGGCTTGGCCGATGACGTTGTTGATCTTGTGCGCGCCGGTGTGGTTGAGGTCTTCGCGCTTGAGCAGGATTTGCGCGCCGCCCAGCTCGCGGCTCAGGCGTGCGGCGTGGTAGACGGGCGAGGGGCGGCCGACGAAGTGTTTGAGCTCCGAGTGGAACTCGCGCTGGAAGTCCGGGTCGTGGCGCCAGTGTTCGTAGGCGGCGCGCAACTCAGCGATGGCGTGGGTCAGCGTTTCGCTGACGAAGCTACCGCCGTAGGGCCCGAAATGGCCGCGGGCGTCGGGAAAGGCGTAAGCGTGGGCAGACATGGGGAGCATCCGATGGAGGGTGACGGCCAGCGTGCCAGGCACGGCGGGGCGCGTCAGGAGGCGGGGGAATCGGCCAGGATCGCGTCGGCGCGGCGCACCGCGGCGATGAACGCCTCGACCCGGGCCGGGTCTTTGATGCCCTTGGCGGCTTCGACGCCAGAGGAGACGTCAACACCCCAAGGGCGTACGAGAAGCACGCCATCGGTCACATTTGCGGGTGTGAGTCCACCAGACAAAACGACCCGATGGGCGGCGTGGAGTCGAGGGTCTGACCACGGAAGGGCTGTCCAGTCGAAAGCGTGTCCGCCTCCGCCGTAGCCGGGCACGTGGGCATCGACCAGCACGGCCTGCGCGGCGGAATAACGATCGGCGTATTCTAGGAGATCGAAGCCCGCGGCGCCAGCACCCACTGGCACGCGCGCGGCGCGCAGCCACGGGCGTGCGCCCGCCAGTGCCGCGCATTGCTCGGGGGACTCGTCGCCATGGAATTGCAGCAGCGCGCTCGGCACGGCGTCCAACGCGGCGCGCACCTCATCGGCGCTGGCGTTGACGAACAGCAGCACGGGCGTGACGAAGGGGGGCAGTCTGCGCGCCAGCTCGCCCGCGCGTCGGGCACTCACGCAGCGGGGACTGCCGGGGTAGAGCACGAAGCCGACGGCATCGGCACCGGCAGCCGCGGCATGCTCGACATCGGCCTCGCGCGTGAGGCCACAGATTTTGATGCGGGTGCGTCGCATGGGATGACTGGGGAAGGAGGATCGATGTCGAGGCGCACGATGAGCAACGCCAGCTACAGCGGCAGCCAGTCGAACGCGGCCGTCCGTTCGGGCAGGCCGAGCGCCTCATCGTAGCGCGGCCCCAAAAAGTACAGGCCATCGGGCGCGAAGGTGGGTGCGGCGATGTCGCGCCGCCGGGCGTCACGCACGGCGGCCATCCACTCGGGCGGGCGCAGGCCATGGCCGATGGCGATCAGGCAGCCCATGATGTTGCGGATCATGTGGTGCAAAAAGGCGTCGGCCTCGAAGTCGAAGCGCCAGTAGGGCCCGCGGCGGCGGATGTCGAGTCGCTGCACATGCTTGATGGGCGAGCGCGCCTGACACTGCGCGGCGCGAAAGGCGCTGAAATCGTGCTGACCGATGAGGTGTTGCGCCGCCGCCTGCATGGGTGCCAGTGCCAGCGGGCGAAAGACCCAACCGACGCGCCCGGCCTCGACGCTGGGCCGCACGGGCGACTCCAGCAGTACGTAGGCGTAGCGGCGCGCGCGGGCGCTGTTGCGGGCGTGAAAGGTCGCGGGCACCGCGCGCGCCCACTGCACCGCGATGTCTGGCGGCAAAAACCGGTTGGTGCCGCGCACCCAGGCTGCCATGGGGCGCTGCACCGGCGCATCGAAGTGCACCACCTGGTTGAGGCCGTGCACACCGGCGTCGGTGCGGCCCGCGCACAGCGTGGTGATCGCGGGCACGTCGGCAAACGCGCACAACGCGCGCTCGAGCTGGTCTTGCACCGTTTGGCCGCTGGGCTGGCTCTGCCAGCCCTGGTAGGCGGTGCCCAGGTAGCTCACACCCAACGCCACGCGCATCGATGCACCCGTCGCCATCGCAGCCGCTCAGGCTGGGTTTCAGGCCAACTGGGCGAGGAAGGCGCGCGCGCGCTCCTGTAGCTTGCCGGTCGCTTCGGCCACCACCTCCTCGGCCAGCGTGCGCGCGCCGTCGATGTCGCCGATGGCTTCGAACTCTCGCGCCAGCGACAGTTTGGTCTCCAGCGGGTCGGCCTCGGCCAAGTCTTCGGCGACTTCCAGGCTGGACAGGTCGTCGATGGGGACGTCGCCCTCGGCCGTCTCGCTGGCCTCGGCCGGGGCGGGTGCACCCTCGGCAGTGGCCGGGGAATCGTCGCCCGGCAGATCGAGCGACAACTCGGCCAGCTCGGGCGGCAGACTGGGCGCATCGGCCGCCGCCGCAGCGGGGTCGTCCGCGCGTGCGGTGCCATCGGCGGGGGGCAGATCCCAGTCGAAGTCGAGGCCCTCGTCCGCCGGGGTGGGCGCGGCGGCGGGTGCTGGGGCCTGCGCGGCGTCGAGGGCCGTCGTTAGGTCGAGGTCGAAGTCGAGATCGGCCGCTTCGGCCGCGGGGGGGGCAGGCGTGTCTGCCGCCATGGACGGCGCGCTGGCGGCCACGGCGGAGAGGTCGAGCTCGGGCAGATTGCTGGCGCCAGCTACGCTGCCAGCGGCCATGGCCGCAGCGGCTGCGCCCGCCATCCCACCCGCCTGACCCGTCGCTGGGCGGTACAGCGGGTTGTCGGGGTCGAGGGTCTGGCCGAGCTCGCAGGCTCGTGCCCATTCCGGCCCCTGGCCTTGGGTGAGGGCGTGCAGCTCGCGTGCCGCGGCTTCGAAGCGGGCCGCGTCGGGCCGCTGGGCGTAGATTTCCAGCAGCTTGAGTCGCACGGGCAGGCGGTCCGGGTGCAGGCGCAACGCCTCCAGCAGGATCTCCTCGGCCTGTTGTTCACGACCGTAGGCCAGATAGACGTCTGCCTCGGCCACCGGATCCACGTCGCCACCGGCATCGAGCTGGCTGGGCGAATACATCATCGACGATGCCGGCGCCGGTTCGTCGGTGTCCACGGTCTGGCCAACGGCGTCGATGTCGGGTTCCTTCGCCGCTGCTGGCTCGGCATTGCGCCGGCGTTGCCGCAGACGCCACCACGCGAGCACCGCCAGCAGCACCGCCACTCCCCCGGCGGCAGGGATGACGAGCGGATGGCCAAGCAGCGCCGTCAGCGCCGACGGTTCGGGGGCCGGCGCGGGTGCCGGTGGAGGTGCGGGCGGGGCCGCGGGTGCCGCCGGCTCCGGGACAGGGGCAGGAGCCGCTGCCGGCTCGGCGGGTGCGCTGGGTGCGGCAGCCGCGGGGGGGGTGGCCGCCACCTCCAGGCCAGGCGCAGCCGCCACAGGCGCCGCGGCAGGCGGGGCCGCGGGTGCCGCTTCGGGCGCTGGTGTCGGTGCGGCGGCCGCTTGCCGCAGTTGCTCTAGTTCCTGCAGGTTGCGGTTGAGTTCGGCGACGCGTTGCTCGCTTTCGTTGCGCTGGCGCTCCTGGGCGATGCGCGCCTCGGCGGGGGCGGTGGCACCGGGCTTGCTCAGCGTGAGGCGATCCTGTGCGCTGGCTTGGGGTTTGTCTTCGGCCACGGCGGCCTGCACGCCGCCGGTGGCGGTGCGGGTGGCCGCGGGCGCCTCCTGTGCAGGTGCGGCCTGGGCCAGTCGGCGCCGGTATTCGTTGAAGTCGCGCGTTTGCGCGGCCACGATGCGGCGAGCCTCCTGCGCATCGACCGGAGCGGCGCTGGCGCCCTCGGGTAGGTCGATGACAGCCCCTGCGCGCAGCAAGTGGACGTTGCCGCGGATGAAGGCGTTGGGGTTGGCGCGCAGCAGCGCGACCAGCATCTGCTCCAACGTGACGTCGGCGGGCTTGTGTGCGGCGGCGATGCGGCCGGCGGTGTCGCCGGGCCGCACGGTGATGCGCTGCGTCCGCTCGCCAGGGGCACCCGCCACGGCCGCGCGGGGGGAGGGGACGGCTGCCGGCACCGGCTGCGCGGGCCGCACGTCGGTCACCAGCGGGGCAGGCGGGCTGGCGGGAACGGCGGGCACTGCTGGGGGGGCGCTGACGGCGGGCGCCACCGGCGCCACAGGGCGCAAGTTCGGCGGGTCGAACAACAGCGTATAGCCGCGCAGCAGCTCACCGCCCGCCCAGCGGGCTTGCACCACCACGTCCAGGAACGGCTCGGCCACCGGGCGGTTGCTGCGCAAGACGATCACGGCGCGCCCGTCGGGGCGGCGCTCCAGCGTCAGCGACACGTCCTGCAGCAGGGGGTTGAAGTCCAGATTGGCCGCGCGAAAACGCTCGGGCGGTGCCAGCCCGATTTGCAGGCTGGCCGCCTCGGCGTCGGTGAGCCCTGGCACGTCGATCTCGGCACGCAGGGGCTCACCCAGCAGCGATTGCACCGACACCCGCCCCAATGCCAGCGCCCAGGCGTTGCCAGCCAAGGCGCAAGACAACGCCGCCGCGATGGCCACGCCACGCCATGGCCGCACTCCCCCGCGGTGGGGGCGGTCGATGGCGCCGTCGGGCGCGGGCGGCAGCGAGCGCAGAGGCGGGCGGAGGTTCGGCACAGAGGTCCTTTTTTCAGGCATCGGGTCGATGACGTCGAAACACCATAGCATCAATGCGTTACCGCGACAAGCTCACGTGTTGCCGAGCACGCCGCCGGATGCCATCTATCGCGTGACGGCCCGCCGCGCGTTGCAGCGGTACAACGCTGCGCGGCCAGCGCCGGCACGTTTGGTGCTTCAGACCCGACTATACCGCCGTCAGACCGCGAATGCGCGCCTCACGCGCGCAGCAGGATGCGCAGCATGCGGCGCAGCGGCTCGGCCGCGCCCCACAGCAGTTGGTCGCCGATCACGAAGGCCGAGACGTACTCGGGGCCCATGTTGAGCTTGCGCACCCGGCCCACGCCCACCTGCAGCGTGCCCGTGATGGACGCGGGGGTGAGCTCGCGCACGGTGATGGCGCGCTCGTTGGGCACCCACTTGACCCACGGGTTACCGCTGCGGATGATGGTCTCGAGTTCATCCAGCGGCACGTCGAGCTTGAGCTTGAGGGTCAGCGCCAGGCTGTGACAGCGCATGGCCCCGATGCGCACGCACAGGCCGTCGACGGGGATCGTCTGCGTGGTGCCCAAGATCTTGTTGACTTCGGCCTGGCCTTTCCATTCTTCCTTCGACTGGCCGTTGGGCAGTTGCACGTCGATCCAGGGAATGAGGCTGCCTGCCAGCGGCGCGCCAAAGTATTCGGTTGGCACGTCCTCGCGGATGGCTTTCGCCACCTTGCGGTCGATGTCCAGAATGGCCGACGCCGGGTTGGCCAGATCGTCGGCCACCGCGGCATGGATGACGCCCATGCCTTGCAGCAGCTCGCGCATGTTGTTGGCGCCGGCGCCGCTGGCGGCCTGATAGGTCATGGAGCTGACCCACTCGACCAGGTCTTCGCGGAACAGGCCGTTGAGGCCCATGAGCAGGATCGAGTTGGTGCAGTTACCGCCGATCCAGTTCTTGCCGCCATTGGCCAGCGCGCGGCGGATCACATGGTCGTTGACCGGGTCGAGCACGATGACGGCGTCGGGCTCCATGCGCAGCGCGCTGGCCGCGTCGATCCAGTGCCCCTGCCAGCCGGCGGCGCGCAGGCGCGGAAAGACGTCCTTGGTGTAGTCGCCGCCCTGGCAGGTGAGGATGATGTCGCAGCGCGACAGCGCCTCGATGTCGTGCGCATCTTGCAGCGTGCGGTGGGCCTTGGCCTGCGCGGGGGCGGCACCGCCCGCGTTGGAAGTGGAGAAGAAAACCGGCTCGATGAGGTCGAAGTCGCCCTCGGCGACCATGCGGTCCATCAAGACCGAGCCGACCATGCCGCGCCAGCCGACGAGGCCGACCCGATTGCCAACAGTGCTCATTGCGTGTGCCTTTTGGGGGATGAAGGAGAAAAACCGGTCTATGTCAGCAGCGCGCGCACCACCGCGTCGCCCATCTCGGCGGTGCCCACGCGTGTGGTGCCGGCGCTGTGGATGTCGGGCGTGCGCAGGCCGTCGGCCAGCACGCGCTGCACCGCAGCCTCGATGCGCGTGGCGGCTTCGGGCTGCCCGAGCGAGTAGCGCAGCATCATCGCTGCCGACAAGATGGTGGCCAGCGGGTTGGCGATGCCTTTGCCCGCGATGTCGGGGGCGCTGCCATGGCTGGGTTCGTACAGACCGCGGCCGTGTTCGTTCAGGCTGGCCGAGGGCAGCATGCCGATCGAGCCGGTCAGCATGGCCGCCTCGTCCGACAGGATGTCGCCGAACATGTTGCCCGTGACGATGACGTCGAACGCCTTGGGCGCCTTGACGAGCTGCATGGCGGCATTGTCCACGTACAGGTGTTCCAGCGTCACGTCGGGGTAGTCGTGGTGCACGTCGGTGACGACTTCCTTCCAGAACTGGAAGGTTTCCAGCACGTTGGCCTTGTCCACGCTGGTCACCTTGCCGCCGCGGCCGCCGTGGCGCCGGCGCGCCGCTTCGAACGCCACGCGCGCGATGCGCTCGATCTCGGGACGGCTGTAGCGCATGGTGTCGAAGGCCTCGTCGGCGCCCGCAAACGGGCCGTCCGGCGCCGTGCGCCGCCCGCGCGGCTGACCGAAGTAAATGTCGCCCGTGAGTTCGCGCACGATCAGGATGTCGAGCCCCGCGACCAGTTCGGGCTTGAGGCTGGAGGCGTGCGTGAGCTCGGGGTAGCAGATGGCCGGCCGCAGGTTGGCAAACAGCCCCAGGTGCTTGCGCAAGCCCAGGATGGCTTGTTCGGGGCGCAACGGCCGCGGCAGATCGTCGTATTTCCAGTCGCCCACGGCGCCAAACAGCACGGCGTCGGCCTGCTGTGCTAGGCGCAGCGTGGCCTCGGGCAGCGGGTGGCCACTCTCGGCATAGGCGGCACCGCCCACGGGGGCGGTTTCCATCTCCAGCGGCAGCGCCAGCGCGCGCAGGACCTTGACCGCTTCGGCGATGATCTCGGGGCCGATGCCGTCACCGGGCAAAATGGCAATCTTCATGGGGCAAACCGATCAACGAAAGGAGTGGGGCCAGGCAGCGGCTCAGCCCGCAAAGGTGCGTGCCAACCAAGGGTAGCGCGCCAGGCGCTCGGCCTCGAAGGCGCGGATCTTGTCCGCGTGGCGCAGCGTCAGGCCGATATCGTCGAGTCCGTTGAGCAGGCAGTACTTGCGAAACGGCTGCACCTCGAACGCGATTTCGCTGCCGTCGGGTTTGACCACCACCTGGCGTTCGAGATCGATCGTGAGCTCATAGCCGGGGAAGGCGTACACCTCATGAAAGAGCGTATCGACCACCGGCTCCGGCAGCACGATCGGCAGCAGCCCGTTTTTGAAGCAGTTGTTGAAAAAGATGTCGGCAAAGCTCGGGGCGATCAGCGCGCGAAACCCGTACTGCTGGATGGCCCACGGCGCGTGCTCGCGGCTAGAGCCGCAGCCGAAGTTCTTGCGCGCCAGCAAAATCGAGGCGCCCTGGTAGCGCGGCTGGTTGAGCACGAAGTCGGGGTTGGGCCGCCGCTGGCTCTCGGGTACGCCGGGCTGTCCGGGCTGGTCCAGGTAACGCCACTCGTCGAACAGGTTGGGGCCAAAGCCGGTGCGTCGGATCGACTTCAGGAATTGTTTGGGGATGATGGCGTCGGTGTCGACGTTTTCGCGGTCGATCGGGGCGACGATCCCCCGGTGCACGGTGAAGCGTTCCATTTATTTCTTGGCCGCGTCCTGCAGGACTTGGCCTCCTTTCTGGATGTCCTTGCCCAAGCCAGCCACGGTGTTGCAGCCCGCCAGCAGCAGGCCGAGTGCAGCGAGGGTGCAGCAAAGAACGCGGTTCATGGCAGTCTCCGTGAACGACGACATGACAACGTCAGGCAAAGGACCGTATATCGACGAAATGGCCGTGGATGGCCGCGGCGGCGGCCATTGCCGGGCTGACCAGATGCGTGCGCCCGCCGGCACCCTGGCGGCCTTCGAAGTTGCGGTTGCTGGTGCTGGCGCAGCGCTCACCGGGTTCGAGCCGGTCGGCGTTCATCGCCAGACACATCGAGCAGCCGGGCTCGCGCCACTCGAAGCCAGCAGCCCGAAAGATTTCGTGGAGCCCTTCGCGCTCGGCTTGCTCTTTGACGAGGCCCGAGCCCGGCACCACCATGGCGAGCTTGACATTGCGCGCCACGCGCTGGCCCAGCTTGCGCACCACGGCGGCGGCTTCGCGGATGTCTTCGATGCGGCTGTTGGTGCACGAGCCGATGAATACTTTGTCGACCGTGATGTCGGTCAGCGGTTTGCCGGGCTGCAGCCCCATGTACTGGAGGGCGCGCTCCATGGCGGCGCGCTTGACCGGGTCTTTTTCTTTGTCCGGGTCGGGCACGCGCTCGGTGACGGGCAGCACCATCTCGGGTGACGTGCCCCAGGTAACCTGCGGCAGGATCTGGCTGGCGTCGAGTTCGACCACCGCGTCCCAGTGTGCATCCGGGTCGGAGTGCAGCGTGCGCCAGTAGGCCACGGCCTGGTCCCACTCCACACCCGTCGGTGCCATGGGCCGGCCGCGCACGTATTCGATGGTCTTGTCGTCCACCGCCACCAGCCCGGCGCGCGCACCGGCCTCGATGGCCATGTTGCACACGGTCATGCGACCTTCCATCGAGAGCGCGCGGATGGCGCTGCCGGCGAACTCGATGGTGTAGCCGGTGCCGCCGGCCGTGCCAATGCGGCCGATGATGGCCAGCACGATGTCCTTGGCGGTGCAGCCGCGCGGCAGCTCGCCCTCCACGCGGATGAGCATGTTTTTGGCCTTCTTGGCCAGCAGCGTTTGCGTGGCCAACACGTGTTCGACTTCGGACGTGCCGATCCCATGCGCCAGCGCACCGAAAGCGCCATGCGTGCTGGTGTGGCTGTCGCCGCAAACCACCGTCATGCCTGGCAACGTGGCGCCGTTTTCCGGGCCGATGACGTGCACGATGCCCTGGCGCTTGCTCAGGAACGGAAAGTACGCCGCCGCGCCGAACTCCCGGATATTGGCGTCGAGCGTGACGATTTGCTCGCGGCTGATCGGGTCCGTGATGCCGTCGTAGCCGCGCTCCCATCCCGTGGTGGGGGTGTTGTGGTCGGCGGTGGCGACGATGGACGACACCCGCCACGGCTTGCGACCCGCCACGCGCAGGCCCTCGAAGGCCTGCGGGCTGGTCACCTCGTGCACCAGGTGGCGGTCGATGTAGAGGATGGCGGTGCCATCCTCCTCGGTGTGGACGACGTGTTCGTCCCAGATCTTATCGTAGAGCGTGCGACCCATATCAGCGTTGGTCGATGGGCTTGACGTCGCGCTTGGGCGAGCCAGTAAAGAGTTGTCGCGGACGCCCAATCTTATACTCCGGATCGGAAATCATCTCGTTGAGCTGGGCGATCCAGCCCACGGTGCGCGCCAGCGCGAAGATACCGGTGAACAGATTGACCGGGATGCCGATGGCGCGCTGCACGATGCCCGAGTAGAAGTCGACGTTGGGGTACAGCTTGCGCTGCACGAAGTAGTCGTCCTCCAGCGCGATTCGCTCCAGCGTCTTGGCCAGTTTGAACAGCGGGTCGTTCTCCAGCCCCAGCTCGCCCAGCACCTCGTTGCAGGTTTCCTGCATCAGCTTGGCGCGCGGGTCGTAGTTCTTGTAGACGCGGTGGCCAAAGCCCATCAGGCGCACGCCCGAGTTCTTGTCCTTGACCTTGGCGATGAATTCGCCGATCTTGTCCACGCCGCCCATGGCCTGGATTTCTTCCAGCATATTCAGGCACGCCTCGTTGGCGCCCCCGTGCGCGGGGCCCCACAGGCAGGCCACGCCGGCGGCGATGGCCGCAAACGGGTTGGTGCCCGAGCTGCCACACAGGCGCACGGTCGAGGTCGAGGCGTTTTGCTCGTGGTCCGCGTGCAGGATGAAGATGCGATCCATCGCGCGCTCGAGCACGGGGCTGACGCGGTACTCCTCGCACGGGGTGCCAAACATCATGCGCAGGAAGTTGCCGGCGTAGCTCAGATCGTTGCGCGGGTAGATGAAGGGCTGGCCGATGCCGTATTTGTAGGCCATGGCCACCAGCGTGGGCATCTTGGCGATCAGACGGATGGCCGCGATTTCCCGGTGCTCGGGGTTGTTGATGTCGGTGCTGTCGTGGTAGAAGGCCGACATCGCGCCCACCAAGCCGGTGAGCACCGCCATCGGGTGCGCATCGCGCCGGAAGCCGCGCAAGAAGAACTGCATCTGCTCGTGCACCATGGTGTGCAGCGTGACGCGGCGCGTGAAGTCGGCTTTCTGCGCGGTATTGGGCAGCTCGCCGTACAGCAGCAGGTAGCAGGTTTCCAGATAGTCACACTGGGTGGCCAGCTGCTCGATCGGGTAGCCGCGGTAGAGCAGTTCACCCTTGTCGCCGTCGATGTAGGTGATGGCCGACTGGCACGACGCCGTGGACAGGAACCCCGGGTCGTAGGTGAACATCCCCGTCTGGGCGTAAAGCTTGCGAATGTCGATCACATCCGGGCCGATGGTGCCGGAGTAGATCGGCAACTCGACGCTGGGCGCGCCATTGGAGAACGACAGCGTGGCTTTATGGGCTTGGAGTTTCATACGCGGGGGTCCTTGGGGGTCTAGGGGGCGAAAGACGCCGGAGGCGGCGCGTCGGCGCGCGGCGGCGTGCGCAGCAGCGCCAGCACCTCGATGACTTCCGGACAGGCCAGCGCGCCGTCGGGCTCGCGGCGGCGCAGCAGCAGGTCGAGCAGGTCGTTATCACTCAAGTCCATCAACGCTTGCAGCCCGCGCGCCTGGCGTGCCGTGAGCGTGGCACCATGGCGCGCGAAGAAGCGCTCGATGAACAAATCGTTTTCGAGCAGCCCACGGCGGCAGCGCCAGCGCAGCTTGCCGAGCTGGTGTTCGTCGAGCCGGTCGCCGTCGTCCATGGTCACGGTGGGGCAGGACAGGGCAGCGGGCCGTCAGACGGCGCGACGCACCATCAATTCCTTGATCTTGCCGATGGCCTTGGTCGGGTTGAGTCCCTTGGGGCAGACATCGACGCAGTTCATGATGGTGTGGCAGCGGAACAGCCGGTACGGGTCTTCCAGGTTGTCCAGCCGCTCGGCGGTGGCATGGTCGCGGCTGTCCGCGATGAAGCGGTACGCTTGCAGCAAGCCAGCCGGGCCAACAAACTTGTCCGGGTTCCACCAAAAGCTGGGGCACGAGGTGCTGCAGCTCGCGCACAGGATGCACTCGTACAGGCCGTTGAGTTCCTCACGCTCCTCGGGCGACTGCAGGCGCTCCTTTTCGGGCGGTTGCGTCTCGTTGATCAGGTACGGCTTGATCGAGTGGTACTGCTTGAAAAACAGCGTCATGTCCACGATCAGGTCGCGCACCACGGGCAACCCGGGCAGCGGCTTGAGCACGATGGTGTCGGGCAGCGTGCGCAGGTTGGTCAGGCACGCCAGCCCGTTCTTGCCGTTGATGTTCATCGCGTCCGAGCCGCAGACGCCCTCGCGGCACGAGCGGCGAAACGACAGCGTCGGGTCGAGCTCCTTGAGCTTGATCAGCGCGTCGAGCAGCATGCGCTCGGTGGTCAGCTCGACCTCGAGCGTCTGCATGTAGGGCTTGGCGTCTTTGTCCGGGTCGTAGCGGTAGATCTTGAAGGTGCGTTTGGCCATGGTGGGATCCTCCGGGCAAAGCGGCGTCAGAACGTGCGGACCTTGGGCGGGATGGACTCGACCGTCAACGGCTTGAGGTTGACCGGCTTGTAGGTCAGGCTGTTGGTCTCGCTCCACCACAGGGTGTGCTTCATCCACTCTTTGTCATTGCGGCCCAGCGGGCATTCGGGGTCATCGGGGCCGCGCTCGTAGTCCTTGACCGTGTGCGCGCCGCGGCATTCTTTGCGCGCGGCGGCCGAGGTCATGGTGGCTTGCGCGGCCTCGATCAGGTTTTCCACCTCCAGCGCTTCGATGCGCGCGGTGTTGAATACCTTGGACTTGTCCTTGAGCCCGATGGCAGCGACACGTTCGCGCAGCGCGTTGATCTTGCGCACGCCTTCGTCCATGCTGGCTTGGGTACGGAAGACGCCCGCGTGCTGCTGCATGGTCTGGCGGATGTCGTTGGCCACGGACTGTGCGTACTCGCCGTCGGTGCGCGATTCCAGGCGGCTCAGGCGCTCCAGCGTGCGGTCGGCGGCATCCTTGGGCAGCGGCTTGTGCTCGCGCCCACGGTCCAGATGGCTGACGATATGGTTGCCCGCCGCGCGGCCAAAGACCAGCAGGTCCAGCAGCGAGTTGGTGCCCAGACGGTTGGCGCCGTGCACCGACACGCACGAGCACTCACCCACCGCGTACAGACCGTTGACGACCTTTTGGCCACCGTTGCCGTCCGGTACCACGACCTGACCGTTGATGTTGGTCGGGATGCCACCCATCTGGTAGTGGATGGTGGGCACGACGGGGATCGGCTCCTTCGTGATGTCAACATTGGCGAAGTTGATGCCGATTTCGTACACCGACGGCAGGCGCTTGTGGATGGTCTCCGGGCCCAGGTGGTCGAGCTTGAGCAGGATGTAGTCCTTGTTTGGCCCGCAGCCGCGTCCTTCCTTGATCTCTTGGTCCATGCAGCGGCTGACGAAGTCGCGCGGCGCCAGGTCTTTGAGCGTGGGGGCGTAGCGTTCCATGAAGCGCTCGCCGTTGCTGTTGAGCAGGATGGCGCCTTCACCGCGGCAGCCCTCGGTCAGCAGCACACCGGCGCCGGCCACGCCGGTCGGGTGGAACTGCCAGAATTCCATGTCCTGCAACGGGATGCCGGCGCGCGCGGCCATGCCCAGGCCGTCGCCGGTGTTGATGAAGGCGTTGGTGCTGGCCGCATAGATGCGCCCGGCGCCGCCCGTGGCCAGCAGCGTGGCCTTGGCTTCCAGGATGTAGACGTCGCCCGTCTCCATCTCCAGCGCGGTCACGCCGATGACGTCGCCGTCGGCGTCACGGATCAAGTCGAGCGCCATCCATTCGACGAAGAACGTGGTGCGCGCGGCGACGTTTTGCTGGTACAGCGTGTGCAGCATGGCGTGGCCGGTGCGGTCGGCCGCGGCACAGGCGCGCTGCACGGGCTTTTCGCCATAGTTGGCGGTGTGGCCGCCGAACGGGCGCTGGTAGATGGTGCCGTCGGGGTTGCGGTCGAACGGCATGCCCATGTGCTCGAGCTCGTACACCACCTTGGGCGCTTCGCGGCACATGAACTCGATCGCGTCCTGGTCACCGAGCCAGTCCGAGCCCTTGACCGTGTCGTAGAAGTGGTAGTGCCAGTTGTCTTCGGACATGTTGCCCAGCGAGGCACCGATGCCGCCTTGCGCGGCCACGGTGTGCGAGCGGGTCGGGAACACCTTGGACAGCACGGCGACGTTGAGGCCGGCGCGCGCCAGTTGCAGCGAAGCGCGCATGCCGGAGCCACCAGCGCCGACGATGATGACGTCGAAGCGCCGACGGGGAAGGTTTGCGGTCAGGGTCATGGCTTACAGCCTCCAGAGCACTTGAAACGCCCAGCCCGTGCAACCGACCAGCCAGACGAGGGTCAACCCATGCAGGGCCAGACGCAGGCCCACGGGTTTGATGTAGTCCATCCAGATGTCGCGCACGCCAATCCAGGCGTGCCAGGCCAGGGCCACCACCACCGAGAAGGTGAGGAATTTCATCCACGGCGCGGCGAAGATGCCCGCCCATGCCTCGTAACCGATGGGGCCGGGGGTGAAGATGACTTGCGCCAGCAGGATGACCGTAAAGAGCGCCATCAGCACCGCCGTAGCGCGCTGCACGAGCCAATCGCGCAGGCCGTAGTGGGCGCCGGTGACGACGCGCTTGGAGCCGTAGTTGACTGCCATTGTGATTACTCCGTCGAAAACGATCAGTACAGGCCGAACAGCTTGGCGCCGAGGATGGCCGTCAGGCCCAGGCTGAGCACCAGCGTGACGATGGCCGAGGAGCGGCCGTAGGCTTTGTCCACCTTGTGGGTGGCGTCCATGATGAGGTGGCGTACACCGGCGCAGAAGTGGTGCAGGTAGGCCCAGATCAGGGCCAGCGCGACCAGCTTGACGAACCAGCCGGGCACGAAGCCGATCCCCGCCGCGAAGGCGGCCGTGAACGTGCCGTACGACAGCTCGGACGACAGCGAGGTGTCCATCATCCAGACCACGAACGGCAGCAGCAGGAACATCAGCGCGCCGCTGACGCGGTGCAGGATCGACACCCAGCCCGCGGCCGGGAGTCGGTAGGTCGTGAGGTCCTTGAAGGCGTTGATGTTGCGGAACTCGGGCCGTGCAGTGCGCAGGGGCGTCATGGGGGGGTTCTCCTGGGAGTCTTGGGGTTCCACCGTCGCCGCCGTGATGGCCGTGGGCGGGCGGCGAGTGCTCGATGATGGATCCGATCACTGACGAGGAACTGTCACATTCTATTGCAATGCAGCATCGATCAGGGTCTTTGGGGTTGGGGGTTGCTCAGCTGAGCTCGTTGCGGTAGTGGTGTCGGTCGGTTCGGTACAGGCCTCGGCGCAGCTCCATCGGCACGCCGTTGTAGGTGTAGGCCAGCCGCTCCACGCTCAGCAGCGGGGTGCCAGGCGCGACCTGCAAGCGCTCGGCCGCGGTGTCGCTGGCGGCGACGGCTTTGATGCGTTCTTCGGCGCGCACCATGCGCACGCCGAATTGGGTCTCGAACAAGGCGTACATGGGGCCGGCGTGGGCGACCAGGGTCTCCAGGGTCAGGCCACGGAAAGCGGTGCCCGGCAGCCACAGATCCTCGAGGATGGTGGGGGTGCCCTGAAACGACAGCACGCGGCTGACTTGGACGACGGGGTCGCCGCTGCGTAGCTGCAACGCCGCCGCTACCTCGGCGTTGGCGCGCACGCGGCGGCAGCCGAGTATGTCGCGCGTGGCGGGGCCAACGCTCTCGACCGTGCCCTCATCGGGGTGCAAGCGCAAAAAGCGGTACTGGATGTGCTGCTCAGCATGGGTGGCCACGAACGTGCCCTTGCCCTGGCGGCGCAGCAGCAGGTTGTCTGCCGCCAGCTCGTCGATCGCCTTGCGCACCGTGCCTTGGCTGACCTTGAAGCGCGTGGCGAGCTCGACCTCGCTGGGGATGAGGTCACCCGGTTTCCATTCGCCGGCTTGCAGGCTCTGCAGGATCAGCGCCTTGATTTGCTGGTAGAGCGGGCTGAACGCCGGCGTGGGTGATGTGGCCAGTGGTGCAGCAGCGGACGCACCCTCCGCAGGGGCGGGTGGCGCCATGGGCTTGACGGTCTGACCATCGGGTTTCATGGATGCAATCATATCTTATATAAGACATAAGACAAATTGACGCTGCGGGTTTACCAGAGTACACTCGGGCCTATTCCTCGTCACTTCCCCCTATGGAGAACCCCATGAGCAAAAAGCCCGTCCGCGTCGCCGTCACCGGTGCTGCCGGCCAAATCGGTTACGCCCTGCTGTTTCGCATCGCCTCTGGCGAGATGCTTGGCAAGGACCAGCCGGTCATCCTGCAGCTGCTGGAGATCCCGGACGAGAAGGCCCAAAAGGCCCTCAAAGGCGTGATGATGGAGCTGGAGGACTGCGCGTTCCCGCTGCTGGCCGGCATGGAGGCGCACAGCGATGCGCGCACCGCGTTCAAGGACACCGACTACGCGCTGCTGGTGGGCGCGCGTCCGCGCGGCCCCGGCATGGAGCGCAAGGACCTGCTGTCGGCCAACGCGCAAATCTTCACCGCCCAGGGGCGCGCGCTCAACGAGTCGGCCAGCCGCAACGTCAAGGTGCTGGTGGTGGGCAACCCGGCCAACACCAACGCCTACATCGCTATGAAGTCGGCCCCCGATCTGCCGGCCAAGAACTTCACCGCCATGCTGCGCCTGGACCACAACCGGGCGCTGTCGCAGATCGCAGCCAAGACCGGCAAACCGGTCTCCAGCATCGAAAAGCTGTGCGTCTGGGGCAACCACTCGCCCACCATGTACGCTGACTACCGCTTCGCCACCATCGAGGGGCAGTCGGTCAAGGACATGATCAACGATGAGGATTGGAACCGCAACGTGTTCCTGCCCACTGTTGGCAAGCGCGGCGCGGCCATCATCGAGGCGCGCGGCCTGTCGTCGGCCGCGTCGGCGGCCAACGCCGCCATCGACCACATGCGCGACTGGGCGCTGGGCACCAACGGCAAGTGGGTGACCATGGGCATCCCGTCGCAGGGCTGGTATGGCATCCCGAAGGAGGTCATGTTCGGCTTCCCCGTCACCTGCGCCAACGGTGAATACACCGTCGTCGAGGGCCTGCCCATCGACGAGTTCAGCCAGCAGTGCCTGAACAAGACCCTGGCCGAGCTGGAGGAAGAGCGCCAGGGTGTCGCGCACCTGATCTGACCCCTCCACTGCATGCGCAGCCGCCCCATGACCCACGCCCGAGCCACGAAAGCACCGCACCCGCGCGACGTGCTGCTGGGGGCGCAGGCGGGGGCGGTGGCGTTGCCCGTGTGCGATCACTACGCCGGGGTCGAGGCGCGCATGCGCAAGAGCCTGGCGCTGCAGGCGCAGTGGGCTGCCGAGCGCGGCGCGTGCCCGTTCGACGTGACGCTGGATTGCGAGGACGGCGCGCCGGTGGGCGGCGAAGCCGAGCACGCGGCGCTGGTGGTGGCGCTGGTGCAGGGGTTGGACTGGTCGGCCCCGGTGCGGCCGCGCGTCGGCGTGCGGGTGCACCCGGTGGATCATCCGGCCTTCGAGGCAGACGTGGCGACCATCGTCGGTGCCGTGGGGGATCGGCTCACGCACGTGATGTGCCCCAAGGTCGAGTCGGTGGCCGACGTCCAGCGCGCCGCGGCCGCGCTGGACGCTGCGGGCGCGCCCGCGCTGGCGCTGCACGTGCTCATCGAGTCGCCCGCGGCCGTGCATCGGGCGTTCGACATCGCGGCACACCCGCGCGTCGTGTCGCTGAGCTTCGGGTTGATGGACTTCGTCTCGGCGCATGGCGGGGCCATCCCAGCCGAGGCGATGGCGCTGCCCGGGCAGTTCGAGCACCCGCTGGTGCGGCGGGCCAAGCTCGAGATCGCCAGCGCCGCGCATGCGCACGGCAAGGTGCCGTCGCACTGCGTGGTGACCGAGTTTCGCGACCGCGACGCGGTGCGCGAGGCGGCGCGGCGCGCGGCGCGCGAGTTCGGCTACACCCGCATGTGGAGCATCCACCCCGACCAGATCGAGCCCATCGTGCAGGCCTTCCAGCCCAGCGAGCAAGCGGTCGCCACCGCGGCCGAGATCATCGAGCAGGCGGCGGCGGCCGACTGGGCGCCGATATCGCATCAAGGGCATTTGCACGACCGCGCGTCTTTCCGTTACTTTTGGCAGGTGCTCGAGCGCGCCCACGCCACCGGCGTGCCGCTGCCCGAGTCGGTGCGCGGCTACTTTTCTTGACACCTTTTCTTCGGAGCACTCACCATGTTGCAAGCCTACCGTGACCATGTGGCCGAGCGCGCGGCGCTGGGCATCCCGCCGCTGCCGCTCAACGCGCAGCAGACCGCCGACCTGATCGAGCTCATCAAAAACCCGCCCGCCGGGGAAGACCCGCAGTTCCTGGTCGACCTGTTGACGCACCGCGTGCCGCCCGGGGTGGACGACGCGGCCAAGGTCAAGGCCAGTTTCCTCGCTGCCGTCGCCCACGGCGACATTTCGGTGGACCTGATCAGCAAAGCCAAGGCCACCGAGCTGCTGGGCACGATGGTGGGGGGCTACAACGTCAAGCCGCTCATCGACCTGCTCGACGATGCCGAGGTGGCGCCCATCGCCGCCGAGGGCCTGAAGAAAACCCTGCTCATGTTCGACGCCTTCCACGACGTGGTGGAGAAGGTGCAGGCGGGCAACCCCCATGCCAAAGCCGTGATGCAGAGCTGGGCCGATGCCGAGTGGTTCTTGTCGCGCCCCGAAGTGCCGCACAAGATCACGGTGACCGCGTTCAAGGTGCCGGGTGAGACCAATACCGACGACCTGTCGCCCGCGCCCGACGCCTGGAGCCGCCCGGACATTCCGCTGCACGCGTTGGCCATGCTCAAGAACAAGCGGCCCGATGCGCCGTTCGAGCCCGACGAGGACGGCAAGCGTGGGCCCATCAGCGTCATCGAGCGCCTCAAGCAAAAAGGCCATCTGGTGGCCTACGTGGGGGACGTGGTCGGCACGGGCTCGAGTCGCAAGTCGGCCACCAACAGCGTCATCTGGCACACGGGCTTCGACATCCCGTTCGTGCCCAACAAGCGCTATGGCGGCATCACCCTGGGCGGCAAGATCGCGCCGATCTTCTTCAACACGCAAGAAGACTCCGGCTCGCTGCCGATCGAGGTCGACGTCAGCGGCATCGACTTCGGTGACGTCATCGACATCTACCCCTACGAGGGCAAGATCGAGAAAAACGGCACCGTCATCGCCACCTTCCAGCTCAAGAGCGAGGTGCTGCTCGATGAGGTGCGCGCCGGCGGGCGCATCAACCTCATCATCGGCCGCGGGCTGACGGCCAAGGCGCGGGAGTTCTTGGGCCTGCCCGCCTCGACCGTGTTTCGCCTGCCCAAGGCGCCGCAAGACAGCGGCAAGGGCTATACGCTCGCGCAAAAGATGGTCGGCCGTGCCTGCGGGCTGCCCGAGGGCAAGGGCATCCGCCCGGGTACCTACTGCGAGCCGCGCATGACCACCGTCGGAAGCCAAGATACCACTGGCCCGATGACGCGCGACGAGCTCAAGGACCTGGCGTGCCTGGGTTTCTCGGCCGATCTGGTGATGCAGTCGTTCTGCCACACCGCGGCTTACCCGAAGCCGGTGGACGTCAAGATGCACCGCGAGCTGCCCGCCTTCATCAGCAGCCGCGGCGGCGTCAGCCTGCGCCCGGGTGACGGCGTCATCCACTCGTGGCTCAACCGCATGCTGCTGCCCGATACCGTGGGCACGGGCGGCGACTCGCACACGCGCTTCCCCATCGGCATCAGCTTCCCCGCCGGCTCGGGCCTGGTGGCGTTTGCCGCGGCCACCGGCGTCATGCCGCTGGACATGCCCGAGTCGGTGCTGGTGCGCTTCAAGGGCCAGATGCAGCCGGGCATCACGCTGCGTGATTTGGTGCACGCCATTCCCTATTACGCCATCAAGCAAGGGCTGCTGACGGTCGAGAAGAAGGGCAAGAAAAATATCTTCTCCGGCCGCATCCTCGAGATCGAAGGCCTGCCGCATCTGAAAGTGGAGCAGGCGTTCGAGCTGTCGGACGCGTCGGCCGAACGTTCGGCGGCGGGCTGCACGATCAAGCTCGACAAGGAACCCATCATCGAGTACCTGAAGTCGAACATCGTGTTGCTCAAGAACATGATCGCCGACGGCTACCAGGACGCGCGCACGCTGGCACGCCGCATCAAGGCCATGGAGGCGTGGCTGGCCAACCCGCAGCTGCTCGAAGCCGACCCCGACGCCGAGTACGCCGCGGTCATCGAGATCGACCTCAACGAGATCAAGGAGCCCATCCTGTGCTGCCCGAACGACCCGGACGACGCGCGGCCGCTGTCCGAAGTGGCGGGCACCAAGATCGACGAGGCGTTCATCGGCTCGTGCATGACCAACATCGGGCACTTCCGCGCCGCAGCCCAGCTGCTGCACGGTCAGCGCGACATCCCCGTGCGGCTGTGGGTGGCACCGCCGACCAAGATGGACCAAAACGAGCTCATCAAGGAAGGCTACTACGCCACGTTCGGCACCGCGGGCGCGCGCACCGAAATACCGGGCTGCAGCCTGTGTATGGGCAACCAGGCGCAGGTGCGCGAGGGCGCGACCGTCGTGTCGACCAGCACGCGCAACTTCCCCAACCGGCTGGGGCGCAACACCAACGTCTTCCTGGCCTCGGCCGAGCTGGCGGCGATCGCCTCGCGTCTGGGGCGCCTGCCCACGGTCGAGGAGTACCATGCCGAGATGGGCATCATCAACCAGAAGGCGAGCGAGGTCTACCGCTACATGAACTTCGACCAGATCGAAGAGTACGCCGAGACGGCCAAGACGGTCGAGGTGTGACCGGCGCGGAGCCGATCGCGCGGGCGGCCCCGGATGGGGCGGTTTTTGCTTGCTTTTCATCGTGTCGACCCCCAACCCTATTGCACTGATCGATTTCACGGCACCGACCGAGGGTGCTTTCCGTGAGCGCCTGGCTTTCGTCGAACCGATCGAGGTGCTGCGTGCCGATACGCTGGATGCGGTGTTGTCGGTGCTGCAGCAGGTGGAGGTCGAAGCCAAGCGCGGACGCTGGTCTGTGGGTTTCGTCGCTTATGAGGCAGCAACCGCATTCGATCCCGCCTTGCTGACGTACCCGCCCGACGGTGAGCTGGCCTGGTTCGCCGTCTTCGATCAAGCGCGGCCATGGCCAAGGCTGCCAACTGGCACCTACGCGCCTTTGTCTTGGAGAGCCGGTCTCGACCGACGCGACTTCGAGCGGGCGATCGACCAGATTCACCGAGCCGTCGCCGATGGTGAGGTCTATCAGATCAACTTCACGGCACCATTGTCAAGCCCCTTTTCGGGCGACCCCCTGGCGCTGTTTGAGGCGTTGCTGCGTGCACAGCCTGGTGGGTACGCGGCCTATATCGACACAGGATCGCAGCAAGTGCTTTCGGTCTCTCCGGAGCTGTTTTTCGATTGGCGCGATGGGTTGTTGTTGTCGCGACCGATGAAAGGGACTGCAGCGCGCTCACCGGACCCGGCCGATGATGCGAGCCGCGCCAACCACTTACGCACGAGCGATAAAGAGCGCGCTGAAAATGTCATGATCGTGGATCTGGTCCGCAACGATCTGTCACGCGTGGCCGAGCCACACAGCGTGCAGGTGCCCCGATTGTTTCATGTCGAGGCCCTGCCGACGGTATGGCAGATGACGTCGGATGTGGTTGCCCTTACTCGCCCGCACGTCGGACTGCCCGATATTTTTCGAGCGCTCTTTCCATGCGGATCGGTCACAGGCGCGCCCAAACGGCGCGCGATGCATTGGATCGCTCAGCTCGAGACAGGTCCACGCGGCGTGTATTGCGGTGCGGTAGGGGTGGTGCGGCCTGGCGGCTCGGCCACGTTCAATGTGCCTATTCGCACGGTGCGTGTACGCTCGGACGCGGCCCGCTGCGGTATTGGCAGCGGTATCACGGCTGATGCAACTGCCGCTGGCGAATGGGCGGAATGGCGCAGCAAACAAGCTTTCCTGCTGCGGGCCGAATCACCGTTCGAACTGTTAGAGACGATGCGGCTGGAGAACGGCTACCTATGGCACGTCAGCGAGCACTTGGCGCGCATGGCCAACGCTGCCCAGCGTTTTGGATTTGCTTGGCAGCCGCAGATGGCTCAGCAGGTGTTGCGTCATTTGATTGACGAACATCCCACCGGCCGGTGGCGGGTGAGGTTGCTGGCTGGCGCGGATGGCGCTTGCCGGGCCGAGGCTTTCGAGCTTGCCGAAATGTCACTACCCGCCCGGGTACGGCTCGCTGAGCAACCTTTCGAGGCGGCCGGAAGCGAATTCGTACGCTTCAAGACCACTCGGCGAGGCCACTACGACGCGTTTGCGCCGGACGACCCCGATGTTTTCGACACCTTACTGTGGAACGAGGCGGGCGAGTTGACCGAGTTTACCCGCGGTAACGTGGCCGTAAGAATAAACGGTCAGTGGGTGACCCCACCGACCTCCTGCGGCCTGCTCAGCGGTGTTGGGCGTGCGGTGGCGTTGCGTGAGGGGAAGGTCGTCGAACGCGTGGTCCAACGCAGCGAGCTGGCGCATGCCCAAGGGCTGGCTTTCATCAACGACCTGCGGGGCTGGCTGCCGGTCGAGCTCATTCCATGAGCCTCTGTCTATGGTGTACCGAGCGGCCGAGGTCGCGGGGCTCGTGCGGCGACAATACGCCTTATGAACGCCCCTGAATTGCTCTTGCCTGCGGGCTCCTTGCGCCATCTGCGGGCCGCCTTCGACTTCGGGGCCGACGCGGTCTACGCCGGCCAGCCACGCTACTCATTGCGCGCGCGCAACAACGAATTCCGCTTGGAGCAGCTCGCACAGGGCATCGCCGAGGCCCACGCGCGCGGCAAAAAACTCTTCGTCACCAGCAACCTGATTGCGCACAACGACAAGGTGCGCACCTACCTGCGCGATTTGGCGCCGGTGGTCGAGCTGCGGCCGCACGCCCTCATCATGGCCGATGCGGGCCTGATCATGCTGGTGCGCGAGGAGATGGAGCGCGGCCGCTGGCCAGAGATCCCCATCCACCTGTCGGTGCAGGCCAACACCACCAACTGGGCGGCGGTCAAGTTTTGGCAGCGCGCGGGGGTATCGCGCATCATTCTGTCGCGCGAACTCAGTCTGGATGAGGTGGCGCAGATTCGCGACGCCTGCCCCGACGTGGAGCTGGAGGTGTTCGTGCATGGCGCGCTGTGCATTGCCTACTCGGGGCGCTGCCTGCTGTCGGGGTATTTCAACCGCCGCGATCCCAACCAAGGCACCTGTACCAACGCCTGCCGCTGGTCGTACACCACCCACGCCGCGCAGCCGACCGAGACCGGTGACGTACAGGCGATGGCCACCGGGGCCGGGTGTGGCAGCGGGTGCGGCAGCGATGCGCCCGACCCGCAACCGCTGGGGACGGACTTCGACTGGGCGCGCGAGCAGGCCGACGCCGAAGCGCGGCCCGCCACCACCGGCGATGGTCGGCGCCACCCGTTGGCCGACCGGGTGTGGCTGCTGCAAGAGAGCCAGCGCCCGGGCGAGCTCATGCCCATCATGGAGGACGAGCACGGCACCTACATCCTCAACAGCCGCGATCTGCGCGCGGTCGAATACGTCGAGCGGCTGGTGCGCATCGGGGTGGACTCGCTCAAGATCGAGGGCCGCACCAAAAGTGTGTACTACGTGGCGCGCACAGCCCAGGTGTACCGGCGCGCCATCGACGACGCGGTGGCGGGTCGGCCTTTCAACCCCGAGCTGCTGCGGGAGCTGGAGGGACTGGCCAGCCGTGGCTACACGAGCGGGTTGCTCGAGCGCCGACCGGCGCAGGACTACCAGAACTACCTCAGCGGCCACTCCGCACCCACGCGTGCGCAGTACGTGGGGGATGTGATCGGCGTGCGCGCCGACGGTTGGGCCGAGGTGGAGACGAAAAACCGCTTTGCCGTCGGCGACCGGCTGGAGGTGATCCACCCCGCGGGCAACCGCACGTTGACCCTGTCGGCCATGCAGGATGGCAACGGCCAGCCGATCGAGGTGGCGGCGGGCAACCCGCTGCGCGTGTGGGTGCCGCTGGGCGCACCCGCCGACGGGGCGTTGCTGGCGCGGCTGGTGTGATGGCCGGACAGCGGGGCAGCAGCCCCGGTGTCAGAGCTGGGCCAACACCGCCCGCGCCGCCTGCAGCGTGGCGTCGATGTCGGCGTCGCTGTGCGCAGCGCTGACGAAGCCCGCCTCGTACAGCGCGGGGGCGAAATAGACGCCGCGCTCGAGCATGCCGTGGAAGAAGCGGTTGAAGCGCGCGGCGTCGCTGGCCATGACCTGCGCGTAGTTCTGCGGCAGCTCGGGCAAGAAGAAAAAGCCAAACATCCCGCCTTCGCTGTCGGCGCTGAACGGGACGCCCGCGCGCTGGGCCTCGGCGCGCAGCCCGCCGACCAGCGCCCGTGTTTGCGCGGCCAGCCGATCGAAAAAGCCCGGCTGTTCGATCAGCCGCAGCGTCGCCAGCCCGCAGGCGGTGGCCACCGGGTTGCCCGACAGCGTGCCAGCCTGGTACACCGGCCCCAGCGGGGCGAGCTGTTCCATAACCGCGCGCTTGCCGCCGAAGGCCGCCAGCGGCATACCGCCGCCGATGACCTTGCCCATGACGGTCATGTCCGGCTCGAAGCCGGGGATGTGGCGTGCATAGACGCTTTGCGCCCCGCCGAGCGCGACGCGAAAGCCCGTCATCACTTCGTCGAACACCAGCAGTGCGCCGTGCTCGGTGCACAGCTCGCGGCAGCGGCGCATGAACGGGACGCTGGCGCGCACGAAGTTCATGTTGCCCGCGATCGGCTCGATCATCAGCGCCGCGATCTGCTCGCCGTGCTCGGCAAAGGCCGCTTCCAGCTGCGCGATGTTGTTGTACTCCAGCACCAGCGTGTGCTGCACCACCTCGGGCGGCACGCCGGCGCTCGTGGGGTGACCGAAGGTGGCCAGCCCCGAGCCGGCCTTGACCAGCAGCGCGTCGGCGTGGCCGTGGTAGCAGCCTTCGAATTTGATGATCTTGGGCCGGCCGGTGGCACCGCGCGCCAGTCGAATGGCGCTCATGCCGGCTTCGGTGCCGGAGCTGACCAGCCGCACCATTTCCAGGCTGGGCAGCAGGCGCCGGATGGCCTCGGCCAGTTCGATCTCGCGCTCGGTCGGGGCCCCGAACGAAAACCCTTCGGCGATCGCCGCCTCCACCGCCTGCACCACCTCCGGGTGGCCGTGACCCAGGATCATCGGGCCCCACGAGCCGATGTAGTCGATGTAGCGCTGGCCGTTGGCGTCCCACAGGTAGGCGCCCTGGGCGCGGGTGATGAAGCGGGGTGTGCCGCCCACGGCCTTGAAGGCGCGCACGGGCGAATTGACCCCGCCCGGGATGACGGTCTTGGCGCGCTCGAACAGCGTGGCGTTGCGGTCGGTCATGGCTCTCCGGGGGTGTCGTTGGGGTTGTCAGTATCGTCGTCGGCCCAGAACAGACGGTCGGGCACGGCGTGCCCCATGCCCGGCTGAAAGCCGTTGGCCAACGTCTGGTCCAGGTAGGTGAGCGCCTCCGCGCCGGCCTGCGACAGGTCGCTGCCGTGCGCCAGCAGCGCGGTCAGCGCGGCGGACAGCGTGTCGCCCGCGCCAATGAAGGTGGCCTCGATGCGCTCGAAGCGCGCCTGCGCCAGCACGACCTCGGGCGACGCCAGGTGGTTGTCGATGCCGTCGTCGTGCACCATGCCCGTGACCAGGGTGACGCTGACGCCATGGGCGGCGGCGGCGCGGGCGATGTCGCGCGCGCCCGGCGCTCGCTCGTCCTCCCAGTCAGGCAACAGCCAGCGCGCCAGCGTGTGATGGTTGCCCACCAGCACGTCGGTCTGGGGCAGCACCAGCTCCTCGCACGCTTCCAGATAGGCCTCGCGCTCGCCGTCCGACAGCCATGCCAGCTCGGGCAGGTAGGTCACCACGGGCACGTCGTCGTAGTCGCTCAGGATGCTGCCGATGGCCGACAGACCTTCGGGGCTGCCACCAAAGCCGACCTTGATCGCTGCCACCGGCATATCCTCCAGCACGGCGCGCGCCTGGTCGTCGATCCATTCGGCGTCTAGCGCGTGGTGGCCGTGCAGGTGGCGCGTGTCGCGCAGCCAGACGCTGGTGGTCACCGGCAGCACGTGACACGAGGCGCTGGCTAGCGCCCCGATATCGGCGCCCAGGCCGCCGGCGCCGCTGGGGTCGCTGGCATTGAAGCACAGCACGCACGGCGGCCGCGCCGGGGTGTCGCGAGCAGCGGGGGTTTCTGGGGACATGGGCATCGGACGTCGGTCGACCGAGGTCGCAAAGCGCGCCGGGGTCATGGCTACAATGGTTCCATTCTACTTGGACCCCTCGTGCCGACGCTGCCATGACGACCCCGACCCGAACCTGGATGTGCTTGATCTGCGGCTGGATCTACGACGAGGCCGCAGGCGACCCCGAGCACGGCATCCCCCCCGGCACCCGCTGGGAGGACGTGCCCGTCAACTGGACCTGTCCCGAGTGCGGCGCGCGTAAGGAAGATTTCGAGATGGTTCCGATTTGACCACCGCGTAGCGCTCCAGCGTGCGCAGCCGCGCCTGCGCATGGTCGACGATCGGCGCCGGGTAGTCGCGCCCGATCACCACGCCGGCGGCCGCCAGATCGGCGGCACTCGCGCGCCAGGGTGCGTGCAGTGCTGGGGTGGGTAGCGCCGCCAACACCGGCAAGTAGCGGCGGATGAATTTGCCGTCCGGGTCGAACTTTTCGCTCTGGGCGACGGGATTGAAGATGCGAAAGTACGGCTGCGCGTCGCACCCGCTGGACGCGGCCCACTGCCATCCGCCGTTGTTGGCGGCCAGGTCGAAGTCGATCAAACGATCGGCGAAGTAGCGTTCGCCCCAGCGCCAGTCCAGCCCCAGGTCTTTGGTCAGAAAGCTCGCCACCACCATGCGCAGCCGGTTGTGCATATAGCCGGTCTGGTTGATTTGGTGCATGGCTGCGTCCACCAGCGGATAGCCGGTGCGGCCCTCACACCAGGCGGCAAACAGTGCCTCGGCGTGGCGGCCCCGCTCCCAGTGGATGGCGTCGTAGGCGGGCTTGAAGGCCTTGCCCTCGCCGACGTGCGGAAAATTGGCCAGGATCTGGTGATAGAAGTCGCGCCAGATCAACTCGTTGAGCCAGGCGGTGGCGCCGGCGCGGCCCTGCCGGTGCAGGCGGTAGGCGGTGCCGGCCACCTCGCGGATGCTGATCGTGCCAAAGCGCAAATGCACGCTCAGATAGCTGGGCCCCTTGATGGCGGGGTAGTCGCGCGCCTGGTGGTAGTGGTCGATGCGCTCCAGGAAATCCTCCCACAGCGCGCGCGCACCGCGGCTGCCGGTGCGCACCTTGAGTGCGCGCAGGTTGGTGGGCACAAACCCAATCGACGCCAGGCTGGGCACGCCCGGCGGGTGTGTGGGCGGGCAGGGGGCCAGCGCGTCGGCGTGGCGTTCCACCGGGTGGGGCTGCAGGTGCGCGTCGGTCAACGCTTTGAACCACGCGTTTTTGTACGGGGTAAAGACCGTGAAAGGCTGCCCGTTGGCGGTCAACACCTCGCGCCGCTCGAAGATCACGTGATCTTTGACCGTGCGCAGCACCACCCCCTGGTGCGCCAGCGCCCCCAGCACCTGCGCGTCGCGGGTGCGGGCGTAGGGCTCGTCGTCGTGGTTGGCAAAGACCGCCTGCACGCCCAGCTCGGCGGCCAGGCGCGGGATGTCCTGCCGCGCCGGGCCATGCCGCACGATCAGCCCGACCCCCTCCACGCCATTGGCGCGGCCGAGCGCGCGCAGCTGCTCGTCCAGGTCGATCAGGCTCTCATGGATAAACTCCACCCGCCGGTCGGCGTGCAGCCCTCGCTCCAGCAGCGGCTGCAGGATGTCGGTGTCGAAGACGAACACCGCCCACACGCGCCGGCATTGTTGCAGGGCGTGGCACAGCGCCGCGTTGTCGGCCGTGCGCAGGTCACGGCGAAACCACATCAGGCCACGGTCGTACGGTTTGCGGTCAGGGTTCATGGGGGTGCGCGCGTAGAATCGATGCCATGAGCTCGGATTCTGCCCCCGTCAACCTGACGCATCATTTCTTGATCGCCATGCCCGGGCTGAACGATGAGCTGTTCGGCCGCAGTGTCGTCTATGTCTGCGAGCATACGCCGCGCGGCGCGCTGGGCCTCATCATCAACAAACCCACGGGCATCACGCTCGACGACCTGTTCGAGCGGCTGGAACTGCCCCTGGGCCGCCCCGAATGGTCGGGCATGCCCGTGCTGCGAGGCGGGCCGCTGCAGACCGAGCGTGGCTTCGTGCTGCACGAGCACATGGGCGAGCCCGAGCCCGTGGGCTCGGTCAACCCCCCTGCGACGCAGGCCGTGCCCGCGCCGACGTCGGCTTTGCCGTCGTTGTTGCAGGCAGCGGGGGCAGCCGACGAGGCGCCCGACGAGGTGTCGGGATCTTCCGCCCGCGACCCGGCGGCCCCGCCGCCACGCGCTAGTGCCTATGCCTCGTCGCTGCGCATCGACGGGGCAGGGCTGGAGCTGACCACCTCGCGCGACGTGCTCGAAGCCGTCGCCGCCGGCGCCGGGCCGCGGCAGATGCTGGTGGCGCTGGGATATTCGTCCTGGGGCGAGGGGCAGCTCGAATCCGAATTGGGCGACAACGCCTGGCTGACGGTGCCGGCCGACCCGGCGCTGCTGTTCGAGGTGCCCATCGAGCAGCGCTACGAGCGGGCGATGGGCCTGCTGGGCCTGCAGCCGTGGATGCTGGCACCGGGCGCTGGGCGGGCATGACGACCTGGGGCGTGGTGCGCGCGGGCGCACAGAGTTTTTTGGCGTTCGACTGGGGCGAGCGTCGCGTCGGCATGGCCAGCGGCAACGCCATCACGCGCACCGCCACGCCCTTGCCCACGGTGGACGCCCAGGGCGACGCGCGCTGGCAGCGCCTGCTGGCGGCGATCGCCCAATGGCAGCCGGACGCCCTGGTGGTGGGCGTGCCGTACCATCCCGACGGCGCGGCGCACGCGCACACGCAGCGCGCGCAGCGCTTTGCGCGCCAGTTGCACGGCCGCACCGGTCTGCCCGTGGTGGAAGTGGACGAACGCTACAGCAGCACCGAAGCCCACGCGCTGGGTGCCAAAGACGCCGATGCCGCTGCCGCGTGCATCATTTTGGAGCAGTATTTGAGGAGTCTGCCATGACCCACGACGGGGGGCGGGACGCCGCGCCGACCGACGGGCGGCTGCCGCTGGATGCCGAGGCCCTGTATGCCGAGTTGCGCCGCGCGGTGCAGGCCTTGCTGGCCGCCGGGCCACAACCCACCCACCTGGTGGGCGTGGCCTCGGGCGGCGCATGGCTGGCCGAGCGGCTGCACCGCGAGCTGGGCTTGCCCGGCGAGCCAGGTGTCATCGTCGCCACCCTGCACCGCGACGACTACGCGCAGCGCGGGCTGGCGGCCAGCACCGCGCAGACGCGCCTGCCGTTCGAGGTCGAAGGTGCGCACGTGCTGCTCATCGACGACGTGCTCTACACCGGCCGCACGCTGCGCGCCGTGCTCAACGAGCTGTTCGACTATGGCCGCCCGGCCAGCGTGCGGCTGGCGGTGCTGGTCGACCGCGGTGGGCGCGAGCTACCGGTGGCAGCCGACGCCGCAGCCGTGCGCCTGCCGCTGCCCGCGCACCAGTCGTTCGAGCTGGTGCGCGACGGCGGCGGGCGCTTCTCCTTCGCCCTGCTCGAACGCACCCCGCCGCGCCTGGGCTAAATCTGCCGGAGCCCCCACGCCATGACGCGCAATCCCCAACTCAACCGCCACGGCGAGCTCATCCATCTGCTCTCCACCGAAGGGCTGCCGCGCGACATCCTGCTGCACATCCTGGACACGGCCGCGCAGTTCGTCAGCGTCAACGACCGCGAGGTCAAAAAAGTCCCCCTGCTGCGCGGCAAGAGCGTGTTCAACCTCTTTTTCGAAAACAGCACGCGCACCCGCACCACGTTCGAGATCGCGGCCACCCGCCTGTCGGCCGACGTGTTCAACCTCGACATCGCGCGCTCCTCCACCGCCAAGGGCGAGACGCTGCTCGACACGATCGCCAACCTCTCGGCGATGGCGGCTGACATCTTCGTCGTGCGCCACAGCGAGTCGGGCGCGCCGTACCTGATCGCGCAGCACGTGGCACCGCACGTGCACGTCATCAATGCCGGTGATGGCCGCCACGCCCACCCCACACAGGGCCTGCTGGACATGTACACCATCCGCCACTACAAGGGTGACTTCACCCGTCTGTCGGTGGCCATCGTGGGCGACGTGCTGCACTCGCGCGTGGCGCGCTCCGACATCCACGCGCTCACCACCCTGGGCTGCCCGGACGTGCGTGTGGTGGGCCCGCGCACGCTGGTACCCAGCGACTTGGCGCACCTGGGCGTGCGCGTGTGCCATTCGCTGGAAGAGGGCATCCGTGACTGTGACGTCGTCATCGCGCTGCGGCTGCAAAACGAGCGCATGAGCGGCGCTTTGCTGCCCTCCAGCCAAGAGTTTCACCAGCGCTTTGGCCTCACGCCCGAGCGGCTGCGCTGGGCCAAGCCCGATGCCATCGTCATGCACCCGGGGCCGGTCAACCGTGGGGTCGAGATCGACTCCAGCGTCGTCGATGGCGCGCAAAGCGTGGTGCTGCCGCAGGTGACCTTTGGCGTGGCGGTGCGCATGGCGGTCATGGGCATCATCGCGGGGAACGAAGCATGAAACTCCTCATCCGAGACGGCCGCGTCATCGATCCCGCCAGCGGCACCGACCGGGTGGCCGACGTGGCCATCGCTGCTGGGCGCATCATCGGCATCGGTCAGGTGCCTGCGGACTTCCACCCCAACCGCGTGCTCGACGCCCGCGGCTGCTGGGTATTGCCCGGACTGGTGGACTTGTGCGCCCGCCTGGGCGAGCCCGGCCACGAGCATGCGGGCATGCTCGAGAGCGAAACCGCTGCCGCCGTCGCCGGTGGCGTGACCAGCCTGGTGTGCCCGCCCGATACCGACCCCGTGCTGGACGAACCGGGCCTGGTCGACATGCTGCGCGCGCGCGCCGAGCGGCTGCACCGCACGCGGCTGTTTCCGCTGGGGGCGCTGACGCGCGGGCTGCAGGGCGAGGTGCTGGCCGAGATGGTGCAACTGGCCGAGCGCGGCTGCGTGGGCTTTGGCCAGGCGGATGTGCCCATCGTCAACACCCAGGTGCTGCAGCGTGCCTTCCAGTACGCCGCCACTTTTGGCTACACGCTGTGGCTGCGGCCCGAGGAGCCGTGGCTGTCCAAAGGCGTCATGGCCAGCGGGCCGCTGGCCACGCGGCTCGGGCTGTCGGGCGTGCCCGCCGCGTCCGAGGTAATCGCGCTGCACGCGCTGCTGGCGCTGCTGCGCAGCGTCGTGGCGGGCATGCCGCCGGGGGCGCCGCCGCCCGTGCACCTGCACCTGTGCCGCTTGAGCACCGCCGCCGGCGTCGACTTGGTGCGCCAAGCCAAGGCCGAAGGCTTGCCGGTCACGGCCGACGTTAGCGTGCACCAACTGCTGCTCACCGATACCGACATCGGCTACTACGACACCCGGCTGCGCCTGCAGCCACCCGTGCGCCAGCAGCGCGACCGCGACGCGCTGCGCGCCGGGCTGGCTGACGGCACGATCGACGCGCTGGTGTCGGACCACACGCCCGTCTCGGCCGACGCGAAGGCGGTGCCATTCGCGCAGGCCGAGCCGGGCGCCACCGCCATCGAGCTGCTCGCGGGCCTCGCCGTCAAATGGGCGCAACAAGACGGCGTGCCCGTGGCGCGCGCAGTAGAGGTGCTCACCAGCGGGCCGGCGCGCGTGCTGGGGGCGCGGTTGGGCACGCTGCAGGCCAGCGTCGGCCGGCTGGCCGTGGGCGGGGTGGCCGACGTGTGCGTGCTCGACCCGCAAGCCACCTGGCGCGTGGAGCCATCACGCCTGCGCAGCCAGGGCCGGCATACGCCGTTCGAGGGCCACGCGCTGCCTGCGCGCGTGCGCACCACGGTCGTGGGTGGCCACATCGCGTTCGATGCCGCCGACTGACCGCGCCATGGCGACCGCCGCCGTGCCGTGGGGGTGCCGCGTGCGTGCCGTGGGCCGCGCGGCGCGGCTGCTGGCGCACGTCCTGCAGGGGCTGTGGACGCTGTGGCGGGTCTTTCCGCGCGCCGACGACGCGGCCCGAGCCGCCCACGTGCAGCGCTGGTCCCGGCAGGCACTGGACATTTTGGGTGTGCGCTGGTTCGTGCATGGCCCGCCACCCGCCCGCGGGCCGCTGCTGGTGGTGGCCAATCACATCTCGTGGCTGGACATTTTGGTGGTCAACGCGGTGCGCCCGTGTCGTTTCGTCTCCAAGGCCGACGTACGTCACTGGCCCGTGCTGGGGCGGCTGGTCGCGGGGGCTGGCACGCTGTTCATCGAGCGCGCCAGCCGGCGCGACGCGCTGCGCGTGGTGCACCAGATGGCGGAGCGCCTGCATGCCGGTGACGTGCTGGCGATCTTTCCGGAAGGCACCACCAGTGACGGGCGCGGTGTGTTGCCGTTTCACGCCAACCTGCTGCAGGCGGCGCTCGCGACCGACAGTCCCGCGCTGCCGCTGGGCATCGCCTACCGCCCTGCAGGCGCCAGCCCCGAGGCGTTGCAGCGCCACGACGCGCCCGTCTACGTGGGGGACGACACGCTCATCGCGTCCCTGTGGCGTGTGCTGACCGCGACCGACCTGTGCGCCCACCTGCACTGGGGCGAGCCACAGCGCGCCGATGGGCGCGACCGGCGCACCTGGGCTGGCGATTTGCGTGGCGCCGTGGCCACCTTGGCCGGGCTGCCGCCGCCCAACGTCTAAACCCAGCGCCGAAATTTCGCGACAATCGCGGGTTTTCCCCATAGCCATGCCGCTGCACCCCGCCCGCGGCGCAGGAGTCGTTTTCGTGCTCAAGGATTTTCGCTTTTCGCTGTTGTTTTCCGCCGTCTGCCTGGGGCTGGCGGCCTGGTGGGGTGTGCAGTCGCCCCTGGGCCTGTGGGCCGCGCTGTGGCTGACCGCGGTGCTGGCGGTGCTCGAAGTCAGCTTGTCGTTCGACAACGCGGTCGTCAACGCCAGTGTGCTGCGCGGCATGAGTGCGCTGTGGCGTCAGCTCTTTCTGACCGTGGGCATCCTGATTGCCGTCTTTGGCATGCGGCTGGTGTTTCCCATCGTCATCGTGGCCGTCTCGGCGGACATCGGCTGGGCCGAGACGGTGCGTCTGGCCCTGCAACAGCCCGACGAATACGCGCGCGTGCTCACGCAGGCGTATCCGGTCATCTCGGCGTTCGGCGGTGTCTTCCTGTTGCTGGTGTTTCTCAACTTTTTG
Source organism: Tepidimonas sp. HKU77 (assembly GCF_049728535.1). NCBI lineage: Bacteria > Pseudomonadati > Pseudomonadota > Betaproteobacteria > Burkholderiales > Tepidimonas > Tepidimonas sp. HKU77. Next base: position 1,861,206 of record NZ_CP187300.1, read on the forward strand.
TTCGACCGCAACAAAGAGACACACTGGCTCGGCCCTCTGGAGCGGCCACTCGTGCGTGCAGCCAAGTTCGACGAGATCAGCGTCTTCATCGCGCTGCTGGTGGTGTTTTCCACGCGCTGGTGGGTGCCCGAGGCAGAGCAGATGCGCGTCTTTGTCGCGGGCATTGCGGGCATCGTGCTGTACCTGGCAGTGGACGCGGTGGGCGCGCTGTTCTCAACCGAAGAGGCTGGCGAAGCGGCCGTGGCGACCGTGCAGCGCAGCGGTTTTGCCAGTTTTCTCTATCTCGAGGTGCTCGACGCGTCGTTTTCATTCGACGGCGTCATCGGCGCTTTCGCCATCACCAAGGATGTGGTCATCATCATGCTGGGGCTGGCCATCGGTGCCATTTTCGTGCGCTCGATGACGGTCTATCTGGTCAAACGCGGCACGCTGCAGGCCTATGTCTACCTGGAGCACGGCGCACACTATGCCATCGGGGCGCTGGCGGCCATCATGATCGTGGGCACCGTGGTGCACGTGCCCGAGGTCATCACGGGGCTGATCGGCATCGTCTTCATTGCCGCGTCGGTCGTGTCGTCGGTGCGCGAGCGGCGGCGAGCGTCGACGTGAGTGCCGGTGGTCGCCACCACCTGCCTCATCCGGCCAGCAGATCGGCCAGCGCGCGCGCCACTACCCTTGTGGCGCGGCGCAGGTCTTCCAGCACCAGGTGTTCGTCGGCGCGCTTGGCGTTGGATTCGCGCACGGTGCGCGGCCCCGCGCCATAGATGACGCCCGGAATGCCGCGCGCCACGTACAGCCGTACGTCGGTGTACAGCGGCGTGCCCACAGCCGGGATGGCCTCGCCCAGCACGGCCTGCGCGTGGCGCTGCAGCGCCTGCACCAACGGCTGCGCCCCGGGCAGCGGGCGCATGGCGTGTGCCAGCAATGTGCGACGCACCTGCACGCGCAGCGCGCGCCCACCGCGCGGGGGGGCAAAGTCGGCTGCCGCCTCGGCGATCACGCGGCGCAGCTGTGCCTCCACCTCGGCGGGGTCTTCCTCGGGGATCATGCGCCGGTCGAGCCGAAACACCACTTTGCCTGGCACGACATTGGTGTGTGTGCCGCCGTCGATACGACCCACGTTCAGGTACGGATGCGTAATGCCCTCCACCCCCGATCGCACTTGCAAATAATCGGCGTTGAGGCGGTAGAGCGCCTGCAGGATGTGGACGGCCCCCTGCAGCGCGTCCGTGCCCGTGTCGGGGATGGCCGCGTGCGCCATCTCGCCTTCCACCGTCACTTCCAACTGCAGGCAGCCGTTGTGCGCCGTCACCACCTGGTAGGTAAAGCCCGCCGCCAGCAGCAAGTCGGGCTGCGTCAGGCCCTGCGCCAGCAGCCAGCCCGGGCCCAGCTCGCCGCCCATTTCCTCGTCGTAGGTGAAGTGCAGCTCCACTGCGCCGCGCCGCGGGCGGGCCACCGCTTCCAGCGCGCGCACGGCAAAGGTGTAGGTGGCAAAGTCGCTTTTGCTCACCGCGGCCGCGCGCCCGTACAGTTTGCCGTCCACGATTTCGGCGCCATACGGGTCGTGCGTCCAGCCTTCCCCCGGGGGCACCACGTCGCCATGGGCGTTGAGCGCGATGACCGGCCGTGCCCGCTCGCCTGCGCCGTAGGGTCGGCGCACGATCAGGTTGGTGATCGACGCCAGCCCCGCGGCCTGCACCTGCTCGGCGGGCACCGGGTGGCGCTCCACTGCCCAACCCATCGCTTCCAGCGCGGCAGCGGTGATCTCGGCGTGGCGGGCGTTGTCGCCGGGCGGGGTGTCGGTGGGCACGCGCACCAGGGTCTGCAAAAAGCGTACCTGCTCGTCGAAGTGCGCGTCGATCCAGGCGTCCAAGGCGGCGTAGTCGGGGGTGGGGTCAGTGGTGGCGGGGGTGGTCATGGGCAGTGCCGGGGCAGGGGGGTCAGGCCACCGTCTCGGCGGCCAGGTCGTGCAGCAGGCGCTCGAACGCCTGCACCGCGCATTCGATGTCGTCGCTGGTGGTCGACTCCAGCGGGTTGTGGCTGATGCCGTCGTGCTCGCCGCGTACAAACAGCATCGCTTGGGGCAGCAGGCGGTGCATCATCATGGCGTCGTGCCCGGCGCCGCTGGGCAGGTGCAGCACCGGCAGGCCCAGCGCCGCCACGGCGCGCTCCCAGCGCGCCTGCCATGCCGCATCGCTGGGGGCGGCGCTGGCACGCACCGTCTCGCGCAGGGCCAGCGTCAGCCCGCGTCGCTCGGCAATCTCGTGCGCCGCAGCCAGCACCGCTTGCGCGAGCTCGTCGCGCGCGGCGTCGGTGGGGGCGCGCACATCCAGGCTGAAGCGGCAGCGCCCCGGCACCACGTTGATGGAGCCCTGCGGCACCTCCAGGATACCCACGGTCGCCACCGTGCCCGGGCGCTGCTGTGCCAGCCGCTCCACGGCCAGCGTTAGCTCGGCTGCGCCCGCTGCCGCGTCGCGCCGCTGCCCCATGGGCGTGGTGCCGGCGTGGCAGGCCACGCCGCCGTACTCGCCCAGCCACCGTAGGCTGCCGTTGATGCTAGTGACCACCCCCAGCGGCCGGTGGGCGCGCGCCAGTACCGGACCTTGCTCGATGTGTACCTCCACAAAGCCCAGGTAGTGCGCCGGGTCGCGGCGGCAGGTGGCGATCGCCTCCCACGTGCCCGGCAGGCCCGCTTGCTGCATCGCTTGCGCCATCGGGATGCCCGCGGCGTCGGTCAACGCCAGCCAGGCGGGGTCGAACGCGCCCACCAACGCCGCCGAGCCCAGAAACGTGGCGGGGTAGCGCTGGCCTTCCTCCTCGGCAAAGGCGACGATCTCGATCCCAAACGGCAGCCGCTGTCCGCGCGCGTGCAGCCGCTGCACCGCCGCCAGCGCCACGCCGATGCCCAAGCGCCCATCGTGCGGCCCTGCATTGCGCACCGTGTCGTAATGGCTGCCGGTCAGCAGCCAGCGCGCCGCGGATCGTTGCGCGTGGTAGCGGCCCACCACGTTGCCCACGGCGTCGTGCGTCACCTCGTCGCAGCCCGCCTCGCGCATCCACGCGGCCAGCTCGGCCGCGCACGCGCGGTGCGCCGGGCTCAGGTACGTCGCCGTCAGGCCATCGGCGCTTTCGCTGTGGCGCGCCAAGGCCGCCAGTCGGTCCCACACCGCGTGGCCGGTGGCAGGCTCCCAGCCCAGCTTGTCGTGTAGACGGATCTCGGCGATGCGGTGGATCTGGCGCAGGCACTCGCGCCGCTCGTCGTCCGGGTGGGCGTGCAAGCGTCGCTCGAAGTGCGCGATGATCTGCGCGCGCGTCAGCCCCGTGCCGCGCGGGCCACGCACCGCCAGAATGAACGGCCAGCCAAAGCGTGCCCGGTACGCCGCGTTGAGGCGTTGCAGCGTGTCGTATTCCTCGGGCGTGCAGTGGGTCAGTCCCGCGCGGCCTTGCTCGCCGCTGGATTCGGCCGTCAGCGTCCCTGCTAGCGCCGCCTTGCCCGCCAGCTCCGGGTGGGCGCGGATGAGCGCCAACTGCGCTTCCTCGCCCGCCTGTGCCACCACGTCGGCACACGCCGCGATCAGCGCCGCCGGGCTGGCAAACGGGCGCCGCTGCAGCGCCTGCGCCACGATCCAAGGCGAATGCTCGTACAGCCCATCCAGCAGCGCGGCCGCTTGCGCCAGCGGCGCGGTGTTGAGGGCGTCCAGCGCCGTGATGCCCGTGCTCATGCCGCCGCTCCCGCGCACCCGTTGTCGCCGCCCGGATACGGATGCACCGCCTGCCAATGGCGGGCGATGTCGATGCGCCGTGCCACCCACACGCCGTCGTGGCGCTGGATGTGGTCCAAAAACCGCTGCAGCGCCCCAATGCGCCCGGGCCGCCCCAGCAAGCGGCAGTGCATGCCCACGCTCATCATGCGTGGCTGATTCAGGCCGTTGGGGTCACCCTCGGCGTACAGGGCGTCGAAGGTGTCGCGCAGGTAGGCAAAAAACGGATCCCCGTGCGAGAACCCTTGCGGCAGCGCAAAGCGCATGTCGTTGGCGTCCAGCGTGTACGGCACCACCAGGTGCGGCACCACCTGCCCGTCGCTGCGGCGCACGCGCATCCAAAAGGGCAGGTCGTCGCCGTAGTAGTCGCTGTCATAGACGAAGCCACCGTGGTCCACCACCAAGCGGCGCGTATGGGGGCTGTCGCGCCCGGTGTACCAGCCCAGCGGGGCGGCACCGGTCAACTCGGTCAGGATGCGCACCGCCTCGTGCAGGTGGGCGCACTCGGTGGCTTCGTCCACCTGTTGGTAGTGGATCCACTTCAGGCCATGGCAGGCAATCTCGTGCCCCGCGGCCAAACAGGCCTGCGCCACCTCCGGGTGGCGCTGCAGCGCGCTGGCCACGCCAAATACCGTCAACGGCAGGCCGCGCGATTCGAATTCGCGCAAAATGCGCCACACGCCCACGCGCGAGCCGTACTCGTAAATGCCCTCCATGCTCAGGTGGCGGTCCGGGTACGCCGTGGGCGCAAACAGCTCCGACAAGAACGTCTCGCTCGCCGCGTCGCCATGCAGCACGCAGTTTTCGCCGCCTTCTTCATAGTTGAGCACGAACTGCACTGCGATGCGCGCCCCGCCCGGCCAGCGTGGGTGCGGCGGCTGGCGGCCGTAGCCGATCAAATCACGCGGATAAGGTGCAGTGCTGTCGTAAACGTGGGCCATGGTGACAAGGCAGTCGGTTTTGCGGCATCATAGACACAAATGGGCCTGAGCACACACGTTCTCGATACCATGCACGGCTGCCCGGCCGCGGGTATGGCTGTGCGGTTGTATGCCACCGGTGAGGGGCCACGCCTCATCAAACAGGTCGTGCTCAATGCCGATGGCCGTAATCCCGAAGGGCCGCTGCTGGCCACGGGCGAGCTGGCCGCCTGTACCTACCGGCTGGTGTTCGAGGTGGCCGACTACTTCCGCGCACGCGGTGTGGCGCTGCCGCAGCCGCCGTTTCTGGATTGCGTCACCATCGACTTTGGCGTGGCCGACGCGCAGGCGCACTACCACGTGCCGCTGTTGGTCAGCCCGTGGAGCTACGCCACTTACCGCGGCAGCTGAGGCGCACCGTCTTGACCTTGCGCCACCTGCGTGTCAGCGTTGGCCTGCGGCTTGCGCGTGCTGCGCGTGGCGGTTCGGGTATTGGTGCCGCGGGCCGTGGTGGCTTTCGGCTGGCTGACCGCAGGCTCGGGCGCCGCAGCGGCGCGCTTGGGCGCTGGGGCGGGGTAGCGGTCCAATTGTCCTTCGGTCAGGGTGTCGAGCTGGAAGGTGCCGCTGCGGTCCCACAACCAAGTGTCGGTATAGCTGACCGTGCCCAACTTTTGGGGGGCCGGGAAAGGCGCCGCCGCCATCACCAGCCGCTCGATCTCGGCCTTGACGTGCGGCACGTGATCCGGCGCGCGCATCCACTCGAAGCGCCGCACCTCGCCCCGCGGGCCGATGTCCAGTCGCATCACCCCCACCGCCTGCAGCAGCGGCGGCAACTTGCCACGGAAGATGCGATCGCCGTAGCGCTCATACAGGTGCTGCGCGCCGTCGCGCCGGTAGTCCCGCTCCGACGCTGCCAGAGACACCTTGCCACTGAAGGGTGGCTCGGGCGCGGGCGCGGGCTGCACCACCACGGGTGGGGCCGTTTCGGCGGGGGCGGGCGGCGCTTCCACGGCGCGCGGGGGCGCGGCGGGCGGCGGGCTGGCGCAGCCAGCCAGCAGTGCCAGCGTCGTCACCACCACGCTCCAGACCAACCGTGTACGGGGGGTGGCTGTGGGGGCGGGTGACATACGTGCGCCAGTTTCGGTCGTCGATGGCATCGTCGGATGGTGGGGCGGTTGGGCCCGAGGAGTCGATGTGGCTCGGATTGTGCGCCAACGCGCCCGGCCTTTCAACCCCGGCGATACTGCGGGGCATGGAATCCGTTTGTTTGCGCGGGGGCGATCTGCATGCGGCGCTGGCCTGGTTGCGCGCCGAGCCAGGCGTGTTGGTGTGGGTCGAGCGTACCGAGGGGTCGGCGCCGCGCGAGCCGGGCGCGTGGATGTTGGTGGGCGCGCAGCGCATGCTGGGCACCATCGGTGGCGGGCAACTCGAGTGGCACGCCATCCAGCAGGCGCGCGCGGGCCTGCGGCAACCGGGCTGGGCAGGGCAGGCGTTGCGCTGCGCACTCGGCCCCAGCCTGGGGCAGTGCTGCGGTGGCGTCGTGCACCTGCGGCTGCAGCGCGTCACGGCGGCCGACGCGGCGGCGCTGCGCGCGGCCTGGGTCGATGAGCGGGTGCCGGTGGCGCTGTTCGGCGGTGGGCACGTCGGGCAGGCCATCGAGCGCGCGCTGCGGCCGCTGCCGTTCGCCCTCACCTGGATCGACAGCCGCGACGGCATGTTTCCCACCGACCTGCCACCAACCGTGGTCGCCGAGCACTCCGACCCCGTCGAGCGCGCCGTCGCCGACTTGGTACCCGGCAGCCGCGTGCTGGTCATGAGCTTTAGCCACGCTGAAGACCTGGCCGTGGTGGACGCCTGTCTGCAGCGGTTGCGCCAGCAGGACGACCTGCCGTTCGTCGGCCTCATCGGCAGCCGCACCAAATGGGCCGCGTTTCAGCACCGCTTGCTCGCGCGCGGGCACGACGCATCGGCGCTGGCGCGCGTGACGTGCCCTGTCGGGATCCCGGGGATTCAGGGCAAAGAACCCGCCGTCATCGCCGCGGCCGTGGCGGCGCAGCTGTTGATGACGAGATAAGCCAGGAGACGCTTACCCTGCGACCTGTTGTGCCATGGATTTGTCCAGACCTACCCAGCAACGAATGCTCGGCGAGTCGGCCGACCGCTGCCTCGAGAAGTTCATCCACGCGGATGGCAGCGAGCGGGTTGTCCCGGGCTATGTGCGCCGGTCAGCGTCGACAGTTTTCGCTCATGACAGCCATTGAGCCTGATCTGTCGATGGGTGCGGGTCAAATTGGTGGGTCCTGTAGGATTCGAACCTACGACCTACGGATTAAGAGTCCGCTGCTCTACCAACTGAGCTAAGAACCCGGGTATTTGGTGGACCGAAGGAGGATCGAACTCCCGACCTCTGCATTGCGAACGCAGCGCTCTCCCAGCTGAGCTATCGGCCCGACAGGGCAGATTATATACCGTTGCACCCGACTGGTGGGCACGTCGCGCGCCGCGGAGGGCCGGGCGGCGTTGACCGGTGTGCAGCTGCAGCTGGTATTCAAAAACGTTGAATGCGGTCATCAAATGCCTGCATCCCGACTGGCGTGCGCACCGCGTACAGTCTGACCATCGCACTGCGTTGCCCAAGGAGGCTTCCTCGATGATCACCCTGCGCCCCAGCGACGCCCGCGGCCACGCCGATCACGGCTGGTTGCAGGCGCGCCATTCGTTTTCGTTTGCGGACTATTGGGACCCGCGCTACACAGGCTGGGGCAACCTGCGCGTGCTCAACGAAGACCGCATCGCCCCGGGCACCGGCTTTGGCATGCACGGCCACCGCGACATGGAAATCATCACCATCGTGCTGGCGGGCGTGCTCACCCACCGCGACAGCTTGGGCCACCAGGCCGTCATCCGCGCGGGCGATGTGCAGCGCATGAGCGCCGGGCGCGGCATCCGGCACAGCGAAGTCAACGAAGGCCCCGACCCCGTGCATCTGCTGCAAATCTGGATCGAACCGGCTGTGCGCGGCATCGACCCTGGCTACGAGCAACGGGCGCTGCGGCCGTCCAGTGTGGGCACGGGCGTGCGGCCGATCGCCCGGCCAGCGTCGTCGGTGTCATCGGACGCCGCAGCCGCGCCGGACGCCCCCTTGACCATTCACGCCGACGCGGCGTTGGACTTGGCCACGTTGCACGGGCCGCAAGCGGTGCGGCATCCGATCGCGCCCGGGCGCTGCGCCTACGTGCACGTGGTGCGCGGCAGTGTGCACCTGGCCGGGCAGCGGCTAGGCGCGGGTGACGCGGCCATGGTGGCCGACGAGCCCGCGATCACCCTCAGCGACGCGGAGCACGCCGAGGTCCTGTTGTTCGACCTGGCGCCCAACGGGGCTACGCCCGTGCCTGCCTGATACCCATCCGTTGGAACCGAGTTCTTCCCGTGGCCCAGCCGGGCCCAAACCACGCTACCAAAAGGAGAGTCCCACATGCCCAACATCATCGTCGTTTATCACTCGGGCTACGGCCATACCCAGCGCATGGCGCAAGCCGTCGCCGACGGCGCGGGTGCCGCGCTGCTGGCCATCGACGCCGACGGCAACCTGCCCGAAGGCGGCTGGGAGCAGCTCGACGCGGCCGATGCCATCGTCATGGGCAGCCCCACCTACATGGGCAGCGTCAGCTGGCAATTCAAAAAATTTGCCGACGCCTCCAGCAAGCGCTGGTTTACGCAGGCGTGGAAAGACAAGCTGTTCGCGGGCTTTACCAACAGCGCCACCATGAACGGCGACAAACTCTCCACACTGCACTACCTGTTTACGCTGGCGATGCAGCACGGCGGCGTGTGGGTGGGCACGGGCATGATGCCCGCCAACACCAAGGCCGCGCAACGCAACGACGTCAACTACGTCGGCTCGTCGGCCGGTGCCATGGCCACCACGCCGGCGGATGCCGGCGCGCAAGAAATGCTGCCCGGCGACCTGGAGACCGCCCGCCAGTTCGGCCAGCGCATCGCGCAGGTGGCGGCGCGGTGGGTGGGGTGAGGGGGTCTCGAGAAAAGCGCGACAGGCTCAATGCAGGGCGGCCAAGGCCGCCTCTGGTGCCTTGTCGAGCACCTTGAGCAGCGCCTTGGCTGCGCCCGTGGGGCTACGTTTGCCCTGCTCCCAGTTGCGGATCGTCTCCACGGGCACGTCGATACGCTCTGAGAACTCGGCTTGGCTCAACCCCAGGCGCTTGCGCACACGGCGCGCGAATTTGGCTGCGTCCTGCAAGGCCGCTGCCTCGTCAGCCGCCGCTTGTCGGGCAAGATCTGCTTCCGTGGTGCCGTCCACACGGGCCGGGTCGATGCGCCCGCCACTCAACGTGGCCGGGACGGCGGGGTCAATCGTCACGCGTACGGTCTTCATAGTGCTGAACCTCTCGTCGGTTGGCCTTGCGCGCCGAGATGATACGAATGGCATTGCCTCGCGGGGTGTAAACCACGACGAACAGGCGTTGCTCGATCTTCCCCATCAACTGGTACCTTTCCTCGCCATAGCAGTGGCGGGTATCAGCCTGAATCAGCCGGTTGGGATCGAAGAATGCCCTGGCCGCATACGCGAAATCGAAACCCCGCTCAGCGTAACACTGGTCGCTCTTGGCTTCGTCCCATTCGAACTTCACCCTTGAAGTATAGTTCATTGGCCGAGTCTGTTTGCTCGTTCAGACTCGCCGTCGCAGCCAGCGCGGCGAGCGAAAGCGCACCAGCTTGGCGTATAGCCAGACATAGGCCGCCACGAACACCACGGCGCTGGCGATCAGCAGCGCCTCGTGGCGCCAAAACAGCACGGCCGGCACGATCGACAACGTCGACAAGCCCCACAGATAGGGCGAGGTGGCGGAGTTGCGCAGGGTGATGTCCCGTGCCGCCTCGTGGCCCGCGGCCCAGCGCACCAGGCGGCGATAAACCAACATGTGCAAATGCAAACCATCGGGCACCCCTGGAGAGATGCCCCGCAAAAACCGCTTGCGGTAGATGGAAAACACCGTCTCCGTGACCGGGTACAGACACACCAGCAGGCCAAACCAGGGCGAGACCTGCGGCTGTCGTACCACCAGCAGCACCGCCACCTCCGCCAGCACGAATCCTACCAGATACGCCCCGCCGTCGCCCAAAAAAATCAAGCCGCGCGGGTAGTTCCACACCAAAAACCCCAACAGCGCGCCCGCCATGGCCAGGCACAATTGCAGCAGCAGCGTATCGCCCACGGCCCACGCCACGTAGCCCAGGGCGGCAAACATCAACATCGTAGTGGCCGCCGCCAGCCCATTGAAGCCATCGATGATGTTGACCGCGTTGGCCACGCCCGCCACGGCCACCAGCGTCACGATCACACCTAGCGCAGGCCACGTCGCCAGCCACACATCGAGCACCCCCACACGCCCAGCCGCGGCAGCCACGCGCCCAGCAGCCAGCCAGCCAGCCCTGCAGCCACCATCGTGGCGCCCAGGCGCGCCAACACGCCCACGCGCTTGGTCATATCCTCGGCCAAGCCGGCAGCAAACGCGGGCAGTGCGGCCAGCAACAACCACATGGCTTCGGCACCGATCAGCCCGCGCCAAGCGCTCCAGCCCAGGGTGGCACACAAGCCAATGGCGATGGCCACGCCGCCGATACGCGGTACGGAGCCACGGTGGAATTTTTGGACACCCGATATGGCGTCAGCACTCAGATGCAGGTGCCAATGATTGAAACGAATGATAAGGAGTACGGCCAAAAAAGTCAATGAAAAAGCAACGACAAAAGATTGCATTAATTGGTCCTCGTCTTGTCAAGGGTATTGATCCGCTTGGACCATCCTGCGGTTGCTGCGATCAACAATAGTAAAAGAAATGGCAATCGGTATCGATATAATGCACCCACATTGGGTGACGTGTAGACGTAAAAGAGTATGCCTATTATCGCGATGATTGATAGTGACACGAAAGCGCTGTCGATGCCCCGGTAACGCCAAACCCAAAACAAGCCTACCAGTGTGCCATATACCCATACCATTTCTAGACCACTGATCAGTCGCTTGACGCGGCCGCCAGGCGATGACGCCTCGTCCCACCAATGGACTGGAAAGGGAGCTAAAACTCCCACCTGAAGGGCTCGAGGAACGTAGGCTAATGCTTCAACGTAGTTGGTCAGAGGGCGATCGTGATCTATATTGGCATTTCCATCTGACAAGAATCGGATGAAGCCATGGCGATAGCAAAAAATTGCCGCTATCGGTCGACCCAAGATCGGTAAATCAACCTCAGGCTTCCAGGTTTCGCACGGCGGGGCTGCCGGGGCTGCTGGGACTGCCGGGGCTGTTAGGTTCGTAAGTTTTTCGGCGGACAAATAAACCGAGACCACGCAGAAAAATACCACCGTAGCCTTGACGCCCAAACTAAACCACTGTCGCTGCTGGGCGGCCATTCCCAGCGCAAAGATCCACAACAAAGCTGATATCGCAACAAGCAGCTGAGCCTGATATGGTCTAACCCACCACGACAGAAGAACGCCAACGGTTGCTGCCGCCGCTATTTTCCACGAGCGACTCGACTGCAGAGGCTGGCGACCAAATGTCATGACCCACGACCACGCAAAAAGCAAAACTCCGGGTAGAGACAGAATGTCTTTCTGCAACTGCCCGTAAATAAGTAATGACGATGGAAAAATAAACGGTACGATGATCAACCATGTCAGATTGTCTTTTACACCCAGTGCCTGGCCTATCGATACGGCAGCCACTAACGCCACGGCGTACAGCATACCACTGATTGGTAGCAATACCCACGGCTCCCTTATGCCGGACAACACATAAAAAGCGGCTGCCAGACTCGCCGGTGCTTGTCCCTCGTAACGCAAAACCCAGGCTGACCAGCCTTCGCGTTCGATGGACTCGGCCAGGCGCAGCGCTTGCTCGTGAAACATCACCCAATCACCGCCCGCCAGCAAGCCATATCCCGCATGCCATGGTGTCGCGGGGATCACCCACCACTGCAACAATACACCTGTTATCAGCACCCAGGCCCACCCGCCGATGAGAAAGGTGCCACCACGCAATGGATACCGCATCGTTTGCTCCCACAGTCTTTGAATCATTTCGTTGTTCGGTTTACATCGACCGTTTGTATCAGGATGGCGTTGGCCCGCCGGACGTCAAAACGCTCCTCGGCCAGGCGACGACTCTCCGCCCCCATGCGCGCGATCAGCGCCGGTTCGTCGATGAAGCGCTGCATGGCGGCTGCCAGTGCGGGCACGTCGCGTGGCGGTACTAAAAAGCCGTTGACGCCATCGACGACCGTCTCGCGGCAGCCGGGTGCGTCGGTAGTGATGACCGCGCGACCCATGGCCATGGCCTCTTGTGTGCTGCGGGGCACGCCCTCGCGGTACGATGGCAGGACGAACACACTCGTTTGCGCGAGCCACGGCTTGACGTCTACCTGCCCAGGCCATTCGATGATGCCAGCCTGCACCCAAGGCTGGACGTCGGCCTCGCGCAGCGACCCGGGATTGTCGTCGAGTGCGCCCAACAACAGAAAGCGCGTCGACAGATGGCGTTCTTTGATCAACCGCGCCGCTTGCACGAACTCGAGCACGCCTTTTTCGCGCAACAGGCGGGCGACCAGCGTGAACGTGATGGGAGTCGTATGGGGAGGGCAAAAGGGCCAGTCGGAAAGCGGCACGCCGATGCCGCCCAGTACGATGGCTTTCTGCCGCTCCAGGCCGCACTGACGCTGCAGATCACGGGCGTCATCGGGGTTGAGTACGATCACCCGATGCGCCTGTCGAAACGCTACGCGGTAGAGCACGGAAAGTACGGCGCCGACCATGCGCTGCTTGCTGGTGCGGCCGTCCTGCCCTTCGGTGAAGGCAAAGCCCATGCCTTCCACCATGGCCACCCGGCGCGGCACCCGGGCCCATGCCGCCGCCAGCATTCCCCATACATTGGTTTTGGCGGCATAGGTCAACACGGCATCTGGTCGGCTGTCGCGCAAATGGCGATAAAGCACCCACAGCGAGCGCAAGTCCTGCAGGGGGTTGAGCCCGGTGCGGGACAAAGGGAATGTCCGCGCCTGGGCACCCAAAGCCCGCAAACGCTGCCGCTGGTCTGGCGTCCAGTCGGGTGCCAGCACCTCGACCTGCCAACCCGCTGCCACCAGATCGGCAATCAACGGCGCGCGGAAGTTGAGCGTCGCCCCCGCCGCGTGACCGATGAGGGTGATTTGGCGCGTCTGTGATGCTGCGTTCATAGCACCGTCTGCCGCTTGGGCATCGTTGTCGCATCCAGCCACGCCTGAAACATCAACACATCCCACAAATAAAACGCCCAGTTGCGCTGGCCAGAGAGGTGTTCGTCCCACTTTTCACGAATTGGCGCGGGGAGAAAGAAACCATCGCGCGTTAGTCGTTCGTGTGACAGCAGGTTTTCAGCCCATTCGCGCAGCGGCCCGCGCAGCCAGCCATCCAGCGGCACATCGGTGAGCATCTGGCCGGCAATGGCTTGACGCAGCAGCGCATCCAGCGTTTGCGCGGCGTCGGCGTCGCTGCCTGTAAAGGGGTGCGCACGTCCGTGCTGGACCGCGTGATGTACCGACCAGTAGGTCGTCGTCCCTGAAAAATTCATTTTCACGCCGCCCTTAGCCGCAGCTGGGCAGGGTTGGCGCCACTGGTCTCGGTTGGCCGCCGCTGGGCGAGCCACCGGCCGATGAGGCGCACGGCCGCAATGAGGCGCAAAAAAGCTCGCCTCAAGAAGGGCACGCCCTTGTTGGCGATCATGCGCAGCAGCCAGCGGATGTTGTAGCCCGCCGCGCACAGCACCGCGTGCAGCCGGTCACCCTGCTCGCCCTTGAGGTGGCACCTGTCCATGCGGTGATCCTGCTTCAAGTGCCCGATGACCGGCTCGATGGCCTGGCGGCGCTTGAGCAGTCTGCGCTCCTCGTGCGTCAGGCGCTTGATCTTGCCGCGGTGCACCAGGCGCACATCCGCAATGTCGGCCTCCACCCCGCGGTAGCCCAAGTCGGCATAGGCCGTGTTGGGCTTGATGCCGCTGTCCTGCATCAGGATCGTGGCCTGCTCCAGCTGCGCTTGCAGCGTGTGCCCGTCGTAGGGGTTGCCATGGAAGGCCCGGGCTCCGACGATGAGGCTGTGCTTCAGGGTGCTGGCAATGCCGACCTTGACGCCGAACTCGTAAGGGCAGCGGGCCTTGCCCTTGTTGATGCACTCCACCTCCGGCGCGTGCCAGGCGTAGAGCTTTCGAGTCCCGTCGGCGGTCTTTCGGTTGGCAGTCTGCGCCACCAGACGCGCCGCCTTGTTGAGGGTGTGGCCAAGAGCGCTCTGGATGGCCTGCCCCAGGCGGCTGGCCTTGCGCTCGATCTCGCGCTGCAGCCTGGCCACGATCGTGCGCTGACGCTTGATGACCCGGCGCATGCGCGCAAACTGCCGCGCGTGCGCATAGCGTCCTGCCTTGCGGGCCAGCTCCTTGCCTTCCTTGGCAAAGGTCTGCTTCAAGGCGATGCCGGCGGCCTTGGCCGCCTCCACCAGCTTGGTGCGTGCGGTCTGCAGCAACCGGCTGTCGGTCGGATGGGCCACCGCCTTGGGCTGCACGGTCGTGTCCACCACCACGCGCTTGAGTTCCTGCGGCTTGATGAGTCCGGTTTCCACCGCCACGTTGATCGTCTGCGCCAGGAGTTCTTCCACCCCCTCCTCGCCCAGCAGCCGGCGAAACTTCACCAGCGTCGTGGCGTCGCACGGCCGGCGATGTTCAAAGTACGCCCGCCCCGAGAAGAACTGCCATGTGGGGGTTTCGCCCCAGCGCTCGACCACCCCTTCGTCCGACTCGTTGAAGGCGTGCTTCAGATACAGCAGCGCGATCATCACGCGCAGCGGCACGCGGGGTCGGCCTGCGTTGGACGCCCGAGCTGCGCGCACCGGAGATTCGCCAAAGAGGTCCAGATCGGGCATCGCGACACCTGCGCGCGCTTTGCGCATGAACAGGTGCGACAGCCTTGCTTCCAACTCCTGCCACGGCATGCGTGAGGACAACACCGCCAGCGGATGGCGCAGGTCGATCATCTGATCGAGCCGGGCGCGGAAGAAGTCCTCGGTGGCAGGGCAGGCAAACATCGCAAAACTCCCAGAAAACGGCGCATCAGACCATCAAATCTGGGGGAAATTGTACTCGCAAACAGACAATAACACAAGAAAAATCATGAGGTTATGAATATTTCAGGGGCGACTAGGTCTGTGGCGCTGGGTTGTGGCACGACTGAGCGTCTTTTTTCGCCAACGGTCAACCACGTACCTGGGGGCAGCTTATGAATACCCCAATAGATCGAGTTCGGCGCTGGCACGTAACCCAAGCGCATGAATAGCGCCAACGCCCCGCGGTCGATGCCGCCCACAAAGGCGGGATGCGCCCGCAGCGCCTTGAGCTCCGACCCAAAGAGGAAGACGCCGCCCTGCCAGCCGTAGTAGAGTGGCTTTTCGCCCATGCGGTCGCGCGCCAGCGTCAGGGTGCGGGTCTCCCGGTCCCACAAAGCCAGGTGGTTGTAAATCTCGCCGTTGAAGGCGATGACCAACCGGGCACGCACCGAAACCATCGGCTGATGCCCAGCGGGCGACAAGTCCAGAATCGCCAACCGCCGGTGGCCCAGGGCAAAACCGGCTGTCTCATCGAGCCACACCCCGGCATCATCGGGGCCACGGTGGATGAGGGTGTCCGCCGTCCGGCGGATGAAAAGCTGCGCTTCCTCAGCGGCGCAGCCCTTGGGCTGCCAGAAACCGGTCAGGCCGCACATGGTTCAGAATACATTACTAGGGAACCTCTGCACTACCCCGCCCACTCGTTCGTGGCGACGAGTTGAGGGTCAATATCGTTTCGTAGGACGGGATCGAAGCAGATGCTGAGCCGTCTTTTGGCTCCAGCAAGCCCCTTGATGGGCCCTCTGGAGCCCCATCCGGCCCCAGTGAGCCCACTGCGGGCGCACTTATCCCGTCGCAGCCAGCAAGGCTTTGCGCGCCAGCCACAGATTGACCAGCGCAAACAGGACGTTGAGCTGCGCGCCGTTCTTGGCCAAGCCTCGATAGGGCGTCTTGCGGTAGCCAAACTGGCATTTGAGTACCCGAAACGGATGCTCACCCTTGGCACGAATGCGCGCCTTGGTGCGTTCCAAGGCATCCATCACCTGGCCAAGAAAAGTGCGCTTGTCCAATGCCCGGCGCTTGCCCGGCCGCATGGCCACGTGCCAAGCGACTTGCTTGCCCTGGTTTTCCGCTCGCTTGTCCACTCCCTGATAGCCCGCATCGGCAAAGACGTCGGTCTCTTGCCCGTGCAAGAGCCGATGCGCCTGCGTCACATCCGAGACGTTGGCAGCGGTGGCCACCACCGTGTGTACCAGCCCTGTCTCGGCGTCGACCCCAACGTGCGCTTTCATGCCGAAGTACCACTGGTTGCCCTTCTTCGTCTGGTGCATCTCAGGGTCGCGCTCACGGCGGGCGTTCTTGGTCGAGCTGGGAGCAGCAATGAGCGTGGCATCCACGATGGTGCCGCTCTTGAGCATGAGGCCACGCTCGGTCAGGATGCGATTGACCGTCTCGAGGATACGCTGGCTCAGGCCGTGTTGCTCCAGCAGGTGGCGAAAGCGCAGGATGGTGCTCTCATCCGGCACGACATCCACCCCCAGGTCCAGACCAACAAAGCTCGCCAGCAGCGGCGTGTCGTACAAGGCTTCCTCCACCGCCGGGTCCGACAGACCAAACCACTGCTGCAAAAAATGAATCCTCAGCAGCTTCTCTACCGCAAAGGGTGGCCGCCCACCCTTGGGACCCGCCTTCGGCGCATACGGCTCGATGAGTGCGACCAACTCTGCCCACGGCACCACACGGTCCATCTGCTCCAAAAACGCACGCTTGCGGGTGCGCTTGGCGCGCAGCTCAAAGCCCGTATACATCGGCGCCTCCAGACTCATCTGCTTCATGTCGCTATTGTCCCATCCCGGCAGTCTGGCAGGAAGGTTTTGCAGACCTTCCTTAGGGGTCTTCATGGACAAATGGCATCCCATGCGCCCTAATCGCTCCAACCCGCGTCGAGCGGAACCATTTTTATGGTGTGCCGAGTCGCGCTGAGCGGCTCCATGACGGCATAGTCGATGGATTCGGCAGGAACGGCGCCAAATTCGGCTTTGGCTGGGCGGATGAAGGCGGCATCGATGCTGCGTCTTTCCCACGCTTCGCGCGTGGTGTGCAGGATATCGGGCCGGAATTGCGCCAGCGCCTCCAGCCAAACCGAGGCTGTGAGCACGAACATGCCGGCATTCCAGTAATAGCCGCCCTCGGCCAGAAAGCGGGAGGCGGTGGCGGCATCGGGCTTCTCGACGAAGCGTTCCACCGAGAAAACAGGCCCCGGTTGGGCGGCCGCAGCGACCTTGATGTAGCCGTAGCCGGTTTCGGGGGCTGTGGGTGGCACGCCAAGGATGACGATGGCGCCCTCGGCGGCCTGACGGGTGGCGGTGTGCATCGCAGCCGTGAAGGCTGCAGTATCAGCGACAGCTTGATCGGCGGAGGTGACGATGAGTATCGGATCCTGATCGTCCTCTCGGGCGGCAAGGGCAGCCAGCGTCAGCGCCGGCGCGGTGTTGCGGCCAACGGGCTCGAGCAATACCGACGCCGTGTTCACGCCGATTTCGCGCATTTGCTCGAGTGCCAGGAAGCGATGTTCTTCGTTGGTGACGATGAAGGGAGCGCATACATCGATATCTTCGCCCGCCAGGCCAACCAAGCGCCTGGTCGCCTGCTGGAATAGGCTTTCCTTGCCGGTCAGACACAGGAACTGCTTAGGAAAGCCCGACCGAGAAAGCGGCCACAACCGGGTGCCCGAGCCGCCGCAGAGAATGACCGGTCTGGTCTGAATCATGGTTTTCCGGGGAGCGGTCCGTTCAAGTTCCTACAACCTGCCCGCCGTGCCCCGCTTGCAGCTCGGCAATGCGCTCGGGTTTGATGTCAAAGCCGGTGACAGGGTAGCGTTTGCCAAACTCGACCGCCAAGGGCGGGCCGACGTAGCCGAGGCCGATGACGGCGATGGGTTGTCCGATGAGGTTCATGTCGCGGGTTGCCAGGGGTTGACGATCGGGACGCCAGTGGGTGTGAAGTCGGTGACGTTGCGCGTGACGACCGCCATACCATGCACCAATGCAGTAGCCGCGATCAGGGCGTCACGTTCTCCCCGCGGGTTGGGTACATGCAACCGGGCACAGCGCAGGGCGACATTGGTGTCGAGCAGGTACATCACGCCAAATCGGCCGTACGAAGAGAGCCGGCGATGCGTGGCGGCTGAAAGTCGATGTCAGTCACGTCCGGCATGGCCAGCGCGTCGGCGATGCTGCGGTGCTGGTGGGTGAGGCGCTGGTATTCCTCGAAACTTAGCAGCACATGCGCGGGTTTACCACGGACGGTGATGATGACTGGACCGCGGCTGGCCGCCGTTTTGGCGCGTGTAACGTCTTGGTTGAGTTCTCGGCTGGAGAGGGTTGTAATGGCCATGGGGATCTCCTTTGCCATGCTGATGTGGCTATGTTTCTACGTCGCCGATGGCTTTGGTGTAAAACCCTCCACTTCCCACCCCACCACATTGCGCGTGGCGCTGCTGAACTCCACGCCCAGCAACCAGATGGGGCGGCCGTCGGCGCGGTATTTGTCGGCGTAGCCCCTCTGTCGCAGCTGGGCGATCGCCTCGCCCGTGGGGGCGTCGCCGTCGATGCGCTTGAACTCCATGATGACGATGGCCTGCGGGAGTCTCAGCGTCAAGTCGATGCGGCCTTGGTTCGTGACGTCTTCCGGCGTCAGGTCGAGCCCGAGGCTGGCGAGGTGCGAGTAAAAGACACTGGCCCAGTAGCCCTCGTAGTGCAGCACGGGATTCGCCCGGTACCAGTCGGCGGGGATGCTGGCAAAGAGCGACTCGAAGTGCGCGCGCAGCGCGGGCCAGTCCAGCGTTTGCAGCAGGTCGTACAAGCGGCTGATGTGCGCGCTGGTGGTGCTGGGGTTGGGGGTGAGCGCCAGGAGCAGCGCCTCGTTGAAGGCGCTCTCGACCTCTTGGTTGGGGTAGCCCAGCCGGTAGTCGGCCCGTGCGCCCCGCCGCCGCACGTCCTGTATCGTCAAATAGCCCGTCTGCCACAGCAGCGCTTCGGTGCCGATGTGCTCGACGTCGAAGGCGTTGAGCAGCTGGTCGCTGGCATAGAGTGCATCGAGCTGCGGGGTAAACGTCTGGCGGCTGCGCAGCAGATCGACCAGGAACGTGGGCGTGCCGGTTTCGAACCAGTAAGCGCGAAAGGTGCGCTCTTGCAGCAGCAGCAGCACATCGAACGGGTTGTAGACCGACTCGCCCAACCAGCGGTAGCCGTTGTACCAGCGGCGGATCTCGTCACGGTCGAGCCCTTCCAACTCCGGGGCAAAAACGGCGTCGAGGTCGGCTTCGGTGTAGCCGCAGATGGCCGAATACTCCGCCGAGACGGTGATGTCGCGCAGGTTGTTCAGGCCCGAGAAGATCGAGACCTTGCTGAACTTGGAAACCCCGGTCAGGAACGCGAACTGGATGTGCGCGTCCTGATCCTTGATGACGGAGTACAGGTTGCGCAAGCCCTCGCGCATGGCGCGCGCCACCTCGGGGTCGGTCAGGTTGTCCAGGATGGGTTTGTCGTACTCATCGACAAGCACCACGGCGCGCTGGCCGTGGCGTTGGACCGCCTGCTGGATCAGATGGCGAAAGCGCAGGTGGCTGTCTCCGGCCGCGGGTACGTCTAACCCCAAGCGTTGGGCGTTGGCGTCGAGCTCGTCGGCGATGTGGGCTTCCAGCCCAGCACGGTTGTCTAGCCGTCCCCCACCGAAGCTGATCCGAATGACGGGGTGCTTCTTGGACCAATCCCACTGGTCGTGGCAGGTCAGGCCACGAAAGAGCGGCTCGTTGCCGGCGAAGAGTTCCGCGAGTGTGTCCAGAAAGAGCGACTTGCCAAAGCGCCGCGGGCGGGAGAGGAAGTAGTGCGAGCCCGATTCGATCAGCCGAAGCGCATAGGCGGTTTTGTCGACGTAGTAGTAGCCCCCTTCGCGGATCTTGGCGAAGGTCTGGATGCCGATGGGCAGTGGGCGACGGGTCATGGGTGCGTACTTCGCTTCAGACGCGGATGATCGTGTCGCTGTAGCGTAACACCTGGGCATCGTGTGTCAGTAACCGCATCGGCTCGACGAGAGCTTGCGCGACCAGCAAGCGATCGAAGGGGTCTTGATGGTGTGGCGGCAGGGTTTCCACGGCGGCTGCGTGCTCGGCCTCGATGGGTAGTATGCGGTAGCCAGCTTCGAGAAAATAGCTCAACGCGTCCGCGCCAGAAATTGGCATATCGCCGCGACCCAGGGAGTGCTTGATGGCAATCTCCCAAACGGAGGCAGCGCTAACCCATACGGTGGCGCGTGGCGACAAGATGAGCTCCCGCGCTTTCTCAGACAGTCTGGGGCTGTCGATGAGGGCCCACAGTGCCACGTGCGTATCCAGTAGCAGGTTCATGCGGCGGCTGCGTCACCGGTCATCAGACGTGAAATTTCGTCGTTATGGGTATCGATGGAGTCAGGCACCTGGAAACAACCCTTAGCCACGCCGATGCGTCGGCTCGGCGACGTGCCATCGATGGGGACCAGCTTGGCGGCAGGGCGCCCGTTGCGGGCGATGATGATTTCGCGCTCGCGCCCGGTCTCGATGGCCTCGACCAGTCGAGACAGTGACGACTTTGCTTGGAGCATGTTGATCGCAGGCATGGGGCTGAGTGTCTTGGTCTGGCTTGGCCAATGCTAGCATCGGTGCCGACCGTTGTCATCCTGAGTAAAAGGTACGGTACCACTGCACGAATGCACGCACGCCTTCGCGAACGGGGGTTTGGGGGCGGTAGCCGGTCAGGCGCTGCAGTAGGCTGGCGTCGGCCCAAGTAGCGGGCACGTCGCCCAGCTGCATGGGCAGGTAGTGGCGGATGGCGGGGCGGCCGATTTCGGCCTCGATCGCATCGACGAAGTCGAGCAGCCGCACGGGCTGGCTGTTGCCGATGTTGACGACGCGCCATGGCGCCGCGGGGCTGAGCGTGTCGCCCTCGGTGGGCTGCCAGCCGTGCGCGGGCGTGCGGGCGTCGGGCGCGGGTGGGATGGCGTCGATGAGCAAGCGGATGGCGCGCACCAAGTCGTCGACGTAGGTGAAGTCGCGCTGCATGTCGCCGTGGTTGTAAATCTCGATCGGGGTGCCGTCCAAGATGCCCTTGGTGAATTTGAACAGCGCCATGTCGGGCCGGCCCCAGGGCCCGTAGACGGTGAAGAAGCGAAACACCGTGGTGGGCACACCGTGGATGTGGCTGTAGGCGTGGCTCATCGCCTCATTGGCCTTTTTGGTGGCGGCGTAGAGCGTGAGCGGGGTGTCGGCCTTGTCGCCTTCGGCAAACGGCATGTGGGTGTTGGCGCCGTAGACGCTGCTGGTGGAGGCCAGCAGCAAATGGCGCGGGCGGGCCTGCACGGCGGCCTGCAGCAGGTGGAAGGTGCCGACCAGGTTGGCGTCGATGTAGGCGGCGGGGTTTTCCAGGCTGTAGCGCACGCCAGCCTGCGCGGCCAAGTGCACGATGACGTCGGGCTGCGCGGCTTGCACGGCAGCCTGCAGCGCGGGCAGGTCTTCCAGCATGGCCTCGGTGGCGACGAAGGCCGGAAATTCGCGCAGCATGGCGTGGCGGCGTTGTTTCAACCGCACGTCGTAGTAGGGGGTCATGCCGTCGTAGCCGTGGACGGTATGGCCCTCGGCCAACAACAGCCGCGCCAGGTGAAAACCGATAAAGCCGGCGGTGCCGGTGATGAAAACTTTCATGCGTCGGCCCCGAACAAATCGCGCGTGTAAACCTTGTGCACCACGTCTGCCAGATCCGGGTGGAGGCGGTTGGCCAGGATGACGTCGGCTTGCGCTTTGAAGGCCAACAGGTCGCGCACGAGTGGCGAGTGAAAGAAGTGCTCGCCCTCGAGCATGGGCTCGTAGACGATCATGGGCACGCCTTTGGCCTTGATGCGCTTCATGACGCCCTGGATGGCCGAGGCGCGGAAATTGTCCGAGCCTTGCTTCATGACCAGGCGGTACACGCCCACCGTAGGGGCGCGTCCGTGGCGTGCGGGCTCGCCATCGGCGCAGAGCACCTGCAGGCGGCGCAGTACGTCGTCGGCGATGAAGTCTTTGCGCGTGGCGTTGGCCTGTACGATGGCGGCGATCAGGTTCTGCGGCACGTCGCGGTAGTTGGCCAGCAGCTGCTTGGTGTCTTTGGGCAGGCAGTAGCCGCCGTAGCCGAAGCTGGGGTTGTTGTAGCCGCGGCCCACGCGCGGGTCCAGGCACACGCCGTCGATGATCTGGCGCGTATCCAGCCCGTGGGCGGCGGCGTAGCTGTCGAGCTCGTTGAAAAACGCCACGCGCATGGCGAGATACGTGTTGGCAAAGAGCTTGATCGCCTCGGCCTCGGTGGGGTCGGTCAAGAGCACCGGTACGTCGGCTTTGTGCGCCCCTTGACGCAACAGGTCGGCCACGAGCTGGCCGCGCGCACCGCGGTCGCCCACCACGATGCGGCTGGGGCGCAGGTTGTCGGCCAGCGCCTGGCCCTCGCGCAAAAATTCCGGCGAAAAGACGATGCGGTCGGTGCCGTGCTGTTGCCGCAGCCGCTGCGTAAAGCCCACCGGCACAGTGGATTTGATGACCAGGGTGCTGCTGGGGTGCGCGGCCAGCGCTTGGGCCACCACCGCTTCGACACTGCGGGTGTCGAAAGCGTTGGTGGCAGGGTCGTAGTCGGTGGGGGTGGCAATGAAGACCACGTCGGCGTCGGCCAGCGCTGCGGCCGCGTCGGTGCTCGCATGCAGGCGCAAATCGGGCCGCTGCAAAAACTCGTCGGCCAACGCGTCGGCCACGGGGCTTTGGCGTGCCTGCAGTTGGGCCACGCGCTGCGGGTTGATGTCCACCACGGTGACGGTGTGGTGCTGCGCCAGCAGCAGCGCGTTGGCCATGCCGACATAGCCCGCGCCGACGACGGCGATGTGGTGGGAGGGTAGGGACGGGTTCATACGGCGAGGGTATGCGGGGCAGAGGCGCTGCGCTGGCCGGCCGTGAAGGCCCAGGTGCTGGCGCACATGTCGTGCAAGCCGCGCTCGGCGCGCCAGCCCAGCACGCGCTGGGCTTTGGTGGGGTCGGCCCAGCACTCGGCCACGTCGCCTGGGCGGCGCGGAGCGATGCGGTAGGGCACCGACTGGCCCGTGGCTTGCTCGAAGGTGCGCACCATCTCCAGCACGCTGGTGCCGCGCCCGGTGCCGAGGTTGAACACGTCGCACGGGGTGGTGGTGCGCTGCAGGTGTTCGAGCGCGGCGCGGTGACCCTCGGCCAGGTCCATGACGTGCAGGTAGTCGCGGATGCCGGTGCCGTCGGGCGTGGGGTAGTCGTTGCCCCACACGTTGAGGTGGGGCAGTTGGCCTGCTGCCACGCGCGCGATGTAGGGCATGAGGTTGTTGGGGATGCCGTTGGGGTCCTCACCGAGCAGGCCCGACGCGTGCGCCCCCACTGGGTTGAAGTAGCGCAGGATGGCGATGCGCCACGTGGCGTCGCTGGCGGCCAGATCGTGCAGCATTTGCTCGATGTGCAGCTTGGTGCGGCCGTAGGGATTCGTGGCGCTGGTGGGGTGGGATTCGTCCAGCGGGAGGTACTGCGGCTGCCCGTAGACGGTGGCGCTGCTGGAAAAGACCAACGATCGCACGCCCTCGGCCGCCATCGCCTGCAGCAGGCTGACGGTGCCGGCGACGTTGTTGTGGTAGTAGGCCAGGGGCTGCGCCACCGATTCGCCCACCGCCTTGAGCCCAGCGAAATGCACCACGGCGTCGATGCGGTAGTGGCGCAGCGCCATGCGCACGCGGATGGTGTCGAGCACGTCACCCACCTCGGTCACCGGGCGCGTGCCGGTGGTGCGGGCGATGCGGTCGGCGACGTCGAGCTTGCTGTTGGAGAGGTTGTCGAGCAGCACGACGTGATGGCCGGCCTGCTGCAACACGGCGGCGGTGTGACTGCCAATGTAGCCCAGGCCGCCGGTGAGGAGAAGATTCATGTCTCGTCTTGGTCGTTCGACGGAAGGGGCTGGCGTCTTTCGCCCAGGCTACCGCAGATCGCGGTGCATTTCCTGTGCACGGCGACCCCCCCTTTTTTGGGCAGGATTGTAACCGCGCCTAACCCTTGCGCAGCGCACCCACCGGCACGGCCACCCGGACTTCGCGCTGCAGGTAGTCCAGCGCGCGCCTCTTGCCGGGGCTTGGTGTGGACCAGGTACCAATGCGTGGCCGAGGGGGTGGCCGGGGCGGAAGAAGACATGGCGACATTATCGCGACCCTGCCGCCTACAATCCTCGCCCATGTTCGTTCACCTGCGCCTGCACACCGAGTTTTCCATTGTCGATGGCACCACCCGGGTGGACGATGCGGTGGCGCGGGCGGCCGCCGATGGGCAGCCCGCGTTGGCGATCACGGACCTGAGCAACCTGTTTGGCGCGATCAAGTTCTACAAGGCGGCGCGCTCAGCGGGCGTCAAGCCGATTCTGGGCGCGGAGGTCTGGCTGGATGGGCTGGGGGTGGACGCGCGCGTGGCGGGCGGCGCGGGGCCGCAGCCGGTGGTGCCGCGCGTGCTGCTGCTGGTGCAAAACGCGCGCGGCTACCTGAACCTGTGCGAGCTGCTGTCGCGCGCGTGGACGCGCGGCGTGGTGCGCGAGCAGGCGCATGTGCAGTGGGCCTGGTTGCAGGAGCGGCACGAGGGGCTGATCGTGCTCGATGGTGCGGCTGCGGGCCCGGTGGGGCAGGCGCTGCTGGCGGGTGACGAGGCGCGGGCGGCCGACGTCGCGCTGCGGCTGGCGCAGGTGTTTGCGCACCGGTTTTATCTGGAGGTGCAGCGCGCCGGCCGCGCCGACGACGAGCGCCATGTGCAGGCGGCGGTGCCGCTGGCCGCGCGTCTGGGGCTGCCCGTGGTGGCCACGCACCCGATCCAGTTTCTGGCGCCAGACGATTACGAGGCGCACGAGGCGCGCGTGTGCATTGCCGAGGGCGAGATCTTGGCCAACCCGCGCCGGGTGCGGCGCTTCACGCGCGAGCAGTATTTTTTGTCGGCGGCCGAGATGGCACAGCGCTTTGCCGATCTGCCCGCGGCGCTGGCCAATACGGTGGAAATCGCGCGCCGCTGCAACCTGACGCTGACGCTGGGCAAGCCGCGCCTGCCGGACTTTCCGATTCCGGCGGTGGATGGGCGGCAAATGGACACGGAAGCCTACTTTCGCCACGTGTCACTGCACGGGCTGGAGCAGCGCCTGGCGCAGTTATACCCCGACGAAGCCGAGCGTGCTGCGCAGCGCCCGCGCTATGTGCAGCGGCTCGAATTCGAGCTCGACACCATCGTAAAAATGGGGTTTCCGGGCTATTTCTTGATCGTGTCCGACTTCATTCAGTGGGCCAAGACCCATGGCTGCCCCGTGGGGCCGGGGCGGGGGTCGGGGGCGGGGTCGCTGGTGGCGTATGCGCTGCAGATCACGGACCTGGATCCGCTGCGCTACAACCTGCTGTTCGAGCGCTTCCTGAATCCCGAGCGGGTGTCGATGCCGGACTTCGACATCGACTTCTGCCAAGAAAACCGCGATCGCGTCATCGAATACGTCAAAACCCGCTACGGGCGCGAGGCGGTGAGCCAGATCGCCACCTTTGGCACCATGGCGGCGCGCGCGGCGATCCGTGACGTGGGGCGGGTGCTGGATTTTGCCTACGGGTTTTGTGACGGCATTTCGAAGCTGGTGCCCAACAAACCGGGCATGAGTGTCACGCTGCAATACCCGCCCAACCCCAAGCCGGAGGGCGACAAAAACCACTACGCGCTGGAAATGGAGCCGCTGCTGGCCGAGCGCGTGCAAAAAGAAGAGGAGGTGCGCCAGTTGATCGAACTGGCGCAAAAGCTGGAGGGCCTTACGCGCAACGTGGGCATGCACGCCGGGGGCGTGTTGATTGCCCCGGGCAAATTGACCGATTTTTGTCCGCTATACCAACAGCCCGGCAGCGACGCGGCGGTCAGCCAATTCGACAAGGACGACGTGGAGGCCGTCGGTCTGGTCAAGTTCGACTTTCTGGGTCTGGCGACGCTGACCATTTTGGAGTTGGCCAAGGCATTCATCGTGGCGCGACACCCTAGCCAGCGGGATTTTGCGTTCGAGCGCATTCCGCTCGATGATGCTGAGACATACCGGCTATTCCAGGAAGGGCGCACGGAGGCGGTGTTCCAGTTCGAATCCCGCGGCATGCAGGCGATGCTGCGCGAGGCCAAGCCGACGCGGCTGGAGGACTTGATCGCGCTCAACGCACTGTACCGTCCCGGGCCAATGGACCTGATTCCGAGCTTCGTGGCGCGCAAGCACGGGCGCGAGCCGGTGGAATATCCGCACCCGTTGGTGGAGCCGGTGCTGGCCGAGACCTACGGCATCATGGTCTACCAAGAGCAGGTGATGCAGGTGGCGCAGGTGTTGGGAGGCTACACACTGGGCGGTGCCGACCTTCTGCGCCGGGCCATGGGCAAAAAGAAACCCGAGGAAATGGCCAAACACCGCGAAATCTTTCGCGAGGGCGCGGCCAAAAAAGGCATCGATCAGACCAAGGCGGACGAAATCTTCGATTTGATGGAGAAGTTCGCCGGCTACGGGTTCAACAAATCGCACGCGGCGGCGTATTCCCTGTTGGCGTACCACACGGCGTGGCTCAAGGTGCATTACACCGCGGAGTTTTTTTGCGCCAACATGACGATCGAAATCGACGACACCGACAAATTGAAGGTGCTCGTCGACGATGCGCGCACGTTCGGGATCCGGTTCGCGCCGCCCGACATCAACGAGGGCACATACCGCTTCGAGCCCATCGACGACCACACCATCCGCTACGGCTTGGGCGCGGTCAAGGGCACGGGGCAGCAGGCGATCGAGGCCATCGTGGCGGCGCGCCAGGGCCACGGCGTCGGGCCGCGCGGCGCGGTCGAAGGCCCGTTTGCCAGCTTGTTCGACTTTTGCAGCCGGGTCGATCGCAGCCGTGTCAACAAACGCACGGTGGAGGCGCTCATCAAGGCGGGGGCGTTCGACCGACTGCACCTGGACCGCGCGGCACTGCTGGCGTCGCTGGACCGGGCGTTCGAGTGGGCGTCGGCGCAGGAGGCCAATGCCCAGCAAGGAGGGCTGTTCGATGCGCTGGGCGACAGCGGCCATGGTTCAGCGGCGCAGGAGCCGCCGCTGGTCGAGACCATGCCCTGGGGCGTGAAAGAGCGGCTCACGCACGAGAAGGCGGCGCTTGGGTTTTACTTTTCCGGCCATTTGTTCGACGAAGTGGAGGCCGAGGTGCGCCGGTTTGCCAAGACCCCACTGGCGCAGGTGGCCGACAGCCGCGAGCCGTGGCTGGTGGCGGGCATCGTCAGCGAGCTGCGCGTCATCAACGGCCAACGGGGCAAGGTGGCCATCTTCAAGCTCGACGACAAGTCCGCCGTGCTGGAAGCCAGCGCCGATGAAGCGCTGATCCAGGCGCACCGCGCGCTGCTGCGCGACGACGAGCTGGTGGTGGCACAAGTGCTGGCGCAGCCGGACCGGTTTTCGGGTGGGTTGCGCTTGAAGGTGCAGCAGCTGTGGGATTTGCCGACGGCGCGCTGCCGCTTCGGGCGCTATTTGCGCGCCGTGGTGTGCGACCGCGTGCCGGACATCGCGGCGTTGGTGCGGGATTTTCCGCCGCAGCGCGAGATGACCGAGCATGGCGAGCTACTGCGCGCGCTGCCGGTGCGGCTGCAGGTGTGGCGCCCGAGCGCGCGCTGCGAGTTGCAACTCGATGACCGGGCCAGCTTTTATCCCACCGATGCGGCGCTGGCGCGCTGGATGGCGCAGGCGCACGAGCAGCGCGCGGAAGTGGTGTACGAGTGAACGCGTCAGCCCCAGTGCGCTCACTCGTTGGGCCGAAAGCCCAGGATCAGCGTGGATGGCACGCGGCCGTTTTCGTCCCGCGGCAGGCGCGCGGTGCGCTCGATGGCGCGCAGCACGGCGTCGTCCCAGGCGCGATGGCCGCTGGATTTGAGCAGGCGCGCGCTCAGGATGGTGCCATCGGGCAAGGTGCGCACTTCGACCTCGGCGCGAGGGTTGCCCGGCACCGTATCGGTAAAGACAATGTGGGGACGGATGTGCGCGACCAGTTTGCCCGCGTAGCTGGCCGATGGGCCGGCATCGCGCTCGGCGCTGCCGCGGGCGCTGGGGCCGCCGCTGGCGCCCGCCTGGCCCAGGATGCGCTCTAGGTTGCGCTGGCGCTCGGCTTCGAGCAGCGCCTGCTCGGCCTTTTCGCGCTCCGCCCGTTGTGCCCGCTCGCGTGCCGCCCTCTCACGCTCGGCCTTCTCGCGCTCGGCGCGGACTTTCTCTGCTTGCTCCCGCTCGCGTCGTTCGCGTGCGGCGCGTTCCTCGGCCAGACGGCGTTCCTCCGCTTGACGGCGGGCCTCGTCGGCGCGGCGCTGCTGCTCACGTTGGCGTTGCAGTGCGATGTCGGCGTCGCGCGGGGCGTCGGCGGTGGCGGGCGGGGTGGGGGTGGGGGTGGGGGGCGCCGGCACGGGCGGGGCGGGGGGCGGCTCTTGGGCGCGCGGCGCGGCGACTTGCGGCAGGGCCGACCAGAGCTCGGCGCTGGCGACGACGGTCGGTGCCTCGCGCTGCCACGCCAGCCCCCAGGCCAGGGCCAGCGCCAGCACGCCGTGTGCCAGCACCGCGAGCGTCCACGGCAGCCAACCACCGCGCGCAGGCGGGGGGCTCAGGTCCAGCTCGTCGGCGATGGCGTGCATGGGGAACTTAGCGGCGCGTGGTTTCGGGTTGTACGGCCAGGCCGATGCGGGCCACGCCCGCACGCTGCAGCGCGTCCATCACCTGCACCACCTGTTCGTAGGCGACGCGCTTGTCGGCGCTGATGATGACGGGCACCGGGGTCGAGGCGGACTCCTGCAGCGCCCGCACGCGCGCGGGCAACTCGCGCAGCGTGAGCACGTCGCCCTCGCCGCTGGTGCGGGCGCTGTCGCGCAGCCGCAGTCGGCCGTCGTGCTCGACGATGATCTGCACATAGCGCTCCGGCTGGCGCGCCGCCTGCCCGACGCGGGGCAGCTCGACCTGGCCCGGCACGATGAGCGGCGCCGTGACCATGAAGATGATCAACAGCACCAGCATCACGTCGATGAAGGGCACCATATTGATCTCGGTGATCGCGCGGCGGCCGCTTCGACGAGGGGCGATGGCGGGCATGGCGAGCGCCTCCGTGGCTCAGTGTCCTGCGGCACCCGCGTGGCGGTGCAGGATGTTGGAAAACTCTTCGATGAAGGTCTCCAGCCGGTTGGCCAGGCGGTCGATGTCGTGCGCAAAGCGGTTGTAGGCCACCACGGCCGGAATGGCGGCGAACAGCCCGATGGCGGTGGCCACCAGCGCTTCGGCGATGGCCGGCGCCACGGTGGCCAGCGTCACTTGCGTCAGCGCAGCCAAGCCAGTGAAGGCGTGCATGATGCCCCAGACGGTGCCGAACAAGCCCACGTAGGGCGACACCGAGCCGACCGAGCCCAGGAACGACAGGTTGACCTCCAGCGCGTCGAGCTCGCGCTGGTAGGCCGCACGCATGGCGCGCCGGGCGCCGTCGAGCAGCGCGTCGGGCTGGGTGATGCGCCGCTCGCGCAGCTTGAGAAATTCGCGCATACCGCTGGCGAAGATGCGCTCCATGGGGCTGCCTTCCGGCGCGCGGCGCAGCGACGACTCGTACAGCGTCTGCAGGTTGCCGCCGGACCAGAAGTCGCGCTCGAACTCGTCTGTCAGGCGCCGCACGCGCTTGAGCGCAAAGACCTTGCGCAAGATGGCCGCCCAGCTGGTGATGGAGACCCCCACGAGCAACAACACCACCGCCTGCACCACCCAGGAGGCGTTGAGCATTAGCTCGACGACGGAAAACTCATGTGTCATGCGGATCGTGTTCCTTGGCTGTCGGTGGGCAGGGTGCCGGCCAGCGCAGCGGCCACTTCGGCAGGCAGCCGGGCGGGGCGCAACGCATCGGCTTGCACCCAACCGATGCGCACCGTGCCCTCGCACAGCGGCCCGCTGCCGTCGCCGGTCCGCCACGCCTGCTGTTGCAGTGTCACGGTGGCGCGCCCGAGTTCCCGTACACGTGTGTGGATCGTCAGTTCGTCGTCCAGCCGCGCCGGGCGCAGATAGCGTACCTCGATCGCACCGACGACGAACATGCCACCGGTGCGCTCGCGCAGCGCTTGCTGCCCCAGCCCCAGGCTGCGCAACCACTCGGTGCGCGCACGCTCGAAAAACTTCAGGTAGTTGGCATAGTAGACGATGCCACCCGCGTCGGTGTCTTCCCAGTAGATGCGCACGGGCCAGGTGTGCCCCGGCGCGGCGCTGGCGGCCGACGGTTCAGCTGCGGCGGGCGGGATCACGCGCCACCTCCTCGGGTCGTAGCTGGGGGGCCAGGCGGTTGAGCACGCCGTTGACGAATTTGTGTCCGTCGGTGCCGCCAAAGGTCTTGGCCAGTTCGATGCATTCGTTGAGAACGACGCGCCAGGGCACGTCGGGACAGTGCTGCAGCTCGTAGGCGCCGATCCACAGCACGGCATGCTCGATGGGCGACAGCTCCGCCAGCGGGCGGTCGAGCAGCGGGCTCAGGTGCGCGTCCAATTCGCTGGCCTGCGCAATGCAGCCGTGCAGCAGCGCGTCGTAGTGCGCGCTATCCGCTTTGTGAAAGCCGCTGAGGTCGCGCGTAAAGACATCGATGTCGGCTGCCTCGTTGCGGCCGACCAGGTGCTGGTAGAGCCCTTGCAGGGCGAATTCGCGCGCACGGGTGCGGGCAGATTTTTCGGGTGCTTTGGTCATGGGCGCTATTGTCCCAGACCACGGGGGTCAGTCGAGCGGGTAGCGCCGCAGCAGCGCGGCCATCTCCACCGCCACGCGGGCCGCGTCACGGGGTTTTTCGTCCTGCCGAGCGACGGCCTGCGACAGATTTTCGGTGGTGAGGATGGCGTTGGCGATCGGGATGTGGTGATCCAGCCCCACGCGCGTGATGCCCGCTGCCGACTCGTTGCACACCAGTTCGAAGTGGTAGGTCTCGCCGCGAATCACGCAGCCGAGCGCGATCAGGGCGTCGAAGCGGCCGCTTTGCGCCATCGCCTGCAGGGCGAGCGGCACCTCGAGCGCGCCGGGTACTTGCTCCAGCACCACGTCGGCATCGGCCACGCCCAGCGCGCGCAGCTCGTCGCGGCAGGCTTTGGCCAGGGCGTCGGTGATGCCCTGGTTGAAGCGCGCCTGCACGATACCGATGCGCAGGCCACGGCCATCCAGCGCCGCAGCTTGCCCTTTGTGCGCTCCCATCATGTCGAGTTTCCTTCCGGGGGTTGGGGGTGAACAAAGCCGACCACTTCAAGCCCGTAACCGGTCATGCTGGGCATACGCCGGGGGGGGCCGAGCAGCGCCATGCGGTGGATGCCGCAGTCGCGCAATATCTGCGCGCCGATGCCGTACGTGCGCAAATCCATGCGGCCGCGCTCGGGCGCTTGTGACGATCGGGCGGTGCCGTCGAACTGCGCCAGCAGCTGCTCGGCGCTCTCGCCCGCATTGAGCAACACCGCCACGCCACGACCCGCCTGTTGCAGGTGGCGCAGGCTGGCCTCCAGGCTCCAAGAGTGCATGCGGCGGCCGACTTCCAACGCGTCCAGCAGCGACAGGGGCTCGTGCACGCGCACCGGCACCGCGTCGTCGGGCCCCCACTGACCCACCACCAGCGCCAGGTGCACACCGCCGCCCGTCTGGTCGCGGTACGCGTGTGCGGTGAAGGGGCCATAGGCCGTCTGCAGCGGCCGGCTGCCGACCCGGCGCACCAGGCTTTCGGTGCGGCTGCGGTATTCGATCAGATCGGCGATGGTGCCGATCTTGAGCCCATGCCGCGCCGCAAAGCGCTGCAGATCGGGCAGCCGCGCCATGGTGCCGTCGTCGTTCATGATCTCGCAGATCACCGCGGCTGGCGTGCAGCCCGCCATGGCGGCGAGGTCGCAGCCGGCTTCGGTGTGGCCAGCGCGCATCAGCACGCCGCCATCGACCGCCTGCAGCGGGAACACGTGCCCGGGTTGCACCAGATCGTCGGGGCGTGCGTTGGGGGCGACGGCGACGCGAATGGTGTGCGCCCGGTCCGCGGCCGAGATGCCGGTGGTCACGCCTTCGGCCGCTTCGATGGAGACGGTAAACGCCGTGCCCATCTTGGTGCCGTTGCGCGGCACCATGGGCGGCAGCTGCAGCTGCTCGCAGCGCTGGCGCGTCAGCGTCAGGCAGATCAGCCCGCGGCCGTACTTGGCCATGAAATTGATCGCTTCGGGCGTGACATGATCGGCGGCGAGCACCAAGTCGCCTTCGTTTTCGCGGTCTTCCTCATCGACCAGGATGACCATGCGCCCGGCGCGCAACTCGGCGACGATGTCGTCGACCGGTGAAATGGGGGCCACGGCCTCGGCCGGGCCAGCAGAGGGGGCGCAAGCAGGGGTGTGCATAGGGTAGATCGCGCCGTCGCCGTCACGCCGACGCCGGCGTGGCGCCGAGCGAGAGCATGCGTTCGACGTAACGCGCCATCATATCGATCTCGAGATTGACCCGCGATCCAGCCGCCAATGTACCCAGCGTGGTGTGCTGCACGGTGTGCGGGATGAGGTTGATGGTGACTTCGCACCCGTCGGGGCGGTCGGTGACCTGGTTGATGGTTAGGCTGACGCCGTTGACCGTGATCGAGCCCTTATAGGCCAAGTACTTGGCCAGCACGGGCGGTGCGAGCACGCCCAGTGTCCACGACTCGCCCACCGGCTCCAGCCGCGTGACGGTACCCACCCCGTCCACGTGGCCGCTGACGATGTGGCCACCCAGCCGGTCGGTGGCGCGCAGCGCTTTTTCCAGGTTGACGGGCCCGGGTTGGTCCAGCCCCGTGGTGCGGGCCAGCGACTCGGCCGAGACGTCCACGGTGAAGGCACCCCCCGCCCGATCGAGCGTGGTGACAGTCATGCACGCGCCGTTGATCGCGATGCTGTCGCCCAGTCCGACGTCGTCGAGGTAGTCCGGGGTGGCCGCCACCTGCAGCCGCAGGCCATGATCCGGGCCGCAGCCCAACGGGTGCAATGCCTCGATGCGCCCGACGTGCGTGATGATGCCGGTAAACATGGCCCCGATTGTCGCAGCTTCCGCACGTACGACAGCGCCTCGTTGGCGTACACGCACCTGCAACGGGGCGACGGCGTTACCATCGGCGCGGCAGCGATCGGCGTGCCCGGTGGCACGCGGCCAGTTTCTATGCTGCCAACATCGCGTCGACCCCACACCATGCGCCAGCGACCCACCGCGCGTTTGACGGTACCGGATTTTCGCAATCTGGGGGTGTTGCTGCGGCTGCTGCTGCTGGCCGAGGGGTTGCGGCTGCTGTGGTGGGCGATCGAGGCCCCGATGCGTGGGCACGCGTGGACGGGCTGGTGGAGGGAGGGCGCGCTGTACGAACCCGTGCTGCTGACGGTCACGGGTGTACTGGCATGGTTGGCGCCGTGGCTGCGCCGTCTGCCGCCCCTGCGGGCTCTTTGGATGACCGCGTTGCTGGCGGTGGTGGTGGCGTTGCTGTGGCGTTTCGGGCTGCAGCGCCTGGGCCTGACGGTGCCGCCACTGGCCACGGTGGTAGTGGCGACGCTGGCCGTGTGGCTGGCCGTGGTGGGCTATTTCGACTGGCGGCACCAGCGCCTGTCGCCCGCGCTGGCTGAGGCCCGGTTGCTGGCGCTGCAGTCGCGCATGCGGCCACACTTTCTGTTCAACAGCCTCAATGGCGTGTTGACGCTGATCCGCCGCGATCCCGGGCGCGCCGAAGCGATGCTGGAGGACCTGGCCGACCTCTACCGTGCCCTTCTCACCGAGCCCCGGGCTCTCGTGCCCTTGCGTGAGGAGCTGGCATTGGCGCGTGCCTACCTGGCGGTGGAGCAGGTGCGCCTGGGTGATCGGCTGCGGCTGGCGTGGCAGGTCGACACCGCCCCCGACGATGCCTTGTTGCCGCCGCTGACACTGCAGCCGCTGGTCGAGAATGCCGTGCGCCACGGTATTGAACCCCGCGAGGAGGGGGGCTGCGTCACTGTCGAGGCGTTTCGCGACGACGACCATTTGGTGCTGTTCGTGCGCAACCCGCTCCCGCCGCCGCAGGCACCACCAGGCGCGCGGGGGAATGGGCTGGCGCTGGCCAATCTGCGCGAGCGGCTGGACTTGCTGTACGACGCCGAAGCGCGGCTGCGCGTGTACGAGTCCGAGGGTGAGTTCGTGGCCCAGGTGCGACTGCCGATCCGCGCCCGCGACCCTGTCAGCCGCGCACCTCGTCGATCAGTGTCCTGAAGGCGTCCACGTCCTCGAAGCTGCGGTAGACGCTGGCAAAGCGCACGTACGCCACTTGGTCGAGCTGGCGCAGCTCCTCCATCACCCATTCGCCAATGCGCTGCGCGGGCACCTCGCGCGTGGGCTCGGCCAGCAGTTTTTCTTCGATGCGGGCGACGGCGGCATCGAGCCGTTCGGTGCTCACCGGTCGCTTGCGCAGCGCCAGCGCCATGCTGGCGCGCAGTTTGGCGGGGTCGTAGTCGACGCGCCGCCCGTCTTTCTTGACCACTTGCGGAAAGGTGACCTCGGCGCGTTCGTAGGTGGTAAAGCGCCGCTCGCAGCCGGCGCAGCGGCGGCGGCGGCGCACGAATACCCCATCGTCGGACTCGCGCGTCTCCACCACCTGGGTGTCGGCGTGTCCGCAGAAGGGGCACTTCATGGCGCGTCAGCCGTAGACGGGGAAGCGCGCCGTCAGCTCGGCGACCTGCGCGCGCACGCGCTCGACGGTGGCCGGATTGTGCGGATCGTCGAGCACGTCGGCGATCAGGTTGGCGGTCAGCCGCGCCTCGGCCTCTCGGAAGCCGCGCGTCGTCATGGCGGGTGTGCCCAGACGGATGCCGCTCGTGACCATGGGCTTTTGCGGGTCGTTGGGGATGGCGTTTTTGTTGACCGTGATGTGCGCTTGTCCCAGCACGGCCTCGGCCTCTTTGCCGGTGATGCCCTTGGCGCGCAAATCGACCAGCATCACGTGGCTTTCGGTGCGGCCGCTGACGATGCGCAGGCCGCGCGCCTGCAGTGCCTCGGCCATGGCTTGGGCGTTGCGCACCACCTGCTGTTGATAATCGCGGAACGCGGGGCTCAGCGCTTCTTTGAAGGCCACCGCCTTGGCAGCGATCACGTGCATCAGCGGCCCCCCTTGCAGGCCGGGGAAGACGGCGCTGTTGATGGCCTTTTCGTGCTCGGCCTTCATCAGGATGATGCCGCCGCGCGGGCCACGCAGGCTCTTGTGCGTGGTGGAGGTGACCACGTCGGCGTGCGGCACGGGATTGGGGTAGACGCCGGCCGCGATCAGGCCGGCGTAGTGCGCCATGTCCACCATGAAGATGGCGCCGATTTCTTTGGCCACACGGGCGAAGCGTTCGAAGTCGATGCGCAGGCTGTAGGCGCTGGCCCCGGCGATGATGAGCTTGGGCCGGGTTTCGTGCGCCTTTCGCTCCATCGCGTCGTAGTCGATCTCCTCGCGGTCGTTCAGGCCGTAGGAGACGACGTTGAACCACTTGCCCGACATGTTCAGCGCCATGCCGTGCGTCAGGTGCCCGCCCTCCGCCAGGCTCATGCCCATGATGGTGTCGCCGGGCTTGAGGAAGGCGAGGAACACCGCCTCGTTGGCGCTGGCGCCGCAGTGCGGCTGCACGTTGGCGGCCTCGGCGCCGAACAGCCGCTTGACGCGGTCGATGGCCAGCTGCTCGGCCACGTCCACGTGCTCGCAGCCGCCGTAGTAGCGCTTGCCCGGGTAGCCCTCGGCGTACTTGTTGGTCAGCTGCGTGCCCTGCGCGGCCATCACCGCGGGCGAGGCGTAGTTTTCGCTGGCGATCAGCTCGATGTGGGCCTCCTGGCGGGCGTTCTCGGCCTGGATGGCGGCCCACAGCTCGGGGTCGGTCTGTTCGATGAGGATATTGCGGTCAAACATGGGCAGTCCTGTCGGCGGCGTTGCACCCGGGTGCGGCGGTTTGTCACACGGGTTGCCCAGGCGAACGGCAGACCGCCGCGCTGGCCACGTCGTGAAGACGCGTTCGTGCGGCTGCGCGCTTCCCCGTGGTGAGCCCCACGTCGGTTGGCGGCGTGGCGGCCTTCCCGGAAAGGCCGCTGCCGGACCTATCGCCAGTCGCGCGCGCGGCAAATTCTATCAGGACGGTCGCGTCCCCCTCGCCGGTGGCGCGTCGTCTGGGGTGGGCTCACCTCCGATTCGCAACGGCAGGGCGCCATTGGTCTCTTCCTGTGCCGCAGCGTCCACCACCAGACCCGGGGGCAGCGGCATCGAGGCGGTGAAGCCCACCTGTTGGCCGGCGGCGACGCGTTTGAGCCGCTCCTGCTCCGCCATCACCTTGACGATGTAGTCGCGCGCATCGACGCTGACCGCGCCCACGTACAGCCGCAGGCCGCCGGGTACGGAGCCTGCCGTTCGGATGGCATCGTGCAGGATTTGCGCACCCACCCGCAGGTTGCTGAGCGGGTCGAAGGCGGCCAGCGTGCCGCCCAAGTCATCGAACTTGTCGGCGTGTACGCGGGTGTGGACCTGCATCAGCCCATGGGCGCCGAAAGGACTGGCGGCAAAGGGATTGAAACGCGACTCGATGGCCATGACGGCCAGGATCAGCGCCGGATCGAGCCGCAACTGACGGCCCACCTGGTGCGCCTCGGCTACCAGCGCAGCCAGCGGTTCGCTGGCGACACGGTATTTGCGCGCCAACCACTGGGCCACACGCTGCTGCTCGGGGGGCAGTGCCTGGGGGTCCATCGCCGCGGGGTGGTCGGCTGCCGCCGAGGCGGGTATTTCGGCGCCGAGGGTCAGCGCGGCGTGCCGTTCCAGCAGCCAGTCGGCCATACCGCGTTCGAGTTGGGCGCGCAGCTGGGGCTGCGCCAGCAGCAGCGCTACGATGGCCAGGACGCCCACGCCCAGCGCCGCCAAGCCGTGACTCGCCGCGCGCCAGAGCCGCATCCATCGGTGCCCCACGCGATGTGGGGGGGTCGGGCGGTTGGCCCCGGCCCGCGGGCCGGCGGCGAAAGCGCCCGGGGTGTCGATGCACGTCGTCATGCACACACTCCTTGTTCGTTGTCCGCGGCGGTCCGCGCCAGCCGCTCCCGGTTGGGTGGCGGGCGGACACGCCGTCCATGGCGCCGATGCGTGGCATCGGCGGTCGATTGGCCCCACTCGCCATGGCGGTCGGGGCAGCGGTGCGGGGTCGATGGCCGCACCCAACCTAGGGTTGACCCTAGTCGTTGGGCGCGATGGTAGGGCCCTCGACATACCAAGTCAATACTTAGAGAGCAGCTTTTTATAACCAATATTGTTTTTCTGCGGCGCAGTAAGCGGAGGGCGGCGATGGGAATCGGGGTTTTCCTGGGGCAATGAACAGCCGGTGAGCCATGAAAAAAATTGGCGTGCGCGGGCCTCGCGACTGCCGTACAGTACAGACGTCGTCTCCGGTTACTCAGGGCATCCCGCCCCGTCCGGAGCGACGGGCCCGCCCGGGTGGTCACGCCCAGGCCTGGCCAGCATGATGGGAGCAATCCCTTGCTTCCGGCAGCGTGCGACATGACCCTCCGCGCTGCCTCGCCCGGCACGACTGGGTCGTGCCAAGGCCCCGACGGGTGCAGCCCGACGGGGCCTTTTCGTGTGCGCCCGGCACGGGCGCACTCTTGTGGGTGAAAGTCCCACCGTAAGTTGATCACAGCGAACGAAGCGAAGCGCAACTGCATGAGGGCGACCGAGTGTGGGGAGGAAGCGTGGAGCGAAACTGCGAGCCGATGGACAAGAACCGGATAGAAGGCGCTGCCGAGCAGGGCGAGCGGGCATGAATCCGCGAAGCTCTCGTGATCAAGGCGAAGCGGCGTAAATCCGGCGGTTGTGCAGTGAAGGAGTGCGTTCTTACCCGGGGAGATCTCGCCTTATGCCTGAAAGGGCGACGTGGTGACACGGAGCGAGAAGTCAGCAGAGGCCATAGTAGCTGCCAGTCGTGGGCGAAGGGCCGAACGAGAAGGAGTGCTTGAGACCATGTCGATGCTGGAAGCAAGGCGTCAGAAGTCTGCGCAAGCAGAGCGGGCGGGGGTAGCGCACGGTGAAGCCGGGCGGGAACCTGTCAGCGACGAAGCGGCCGGCCCGCGACGGGACACCGAGAGCACAGGGCCGGGACTGCTGCAAGCGGTTCTGGCGAGAGAGAACCTGCGGCGAGCATGGAAGAGAGTCAAAGCCAACAAAGGCGCAGCCGGCGTGGATGGGCTGGACATTGACCAGACCGCCCGCCATCTGGTGACGGCGTGGCCATTGATTCGGGAACAACTGCTGCAGGGGAGGTACCGGCCCAGTCCGGTACGACGGGTAACGATCCCGAAGCCGGACGGTGGCGAGCGCGAGCTCGGCATTCCGACGGTCACGGATCGGCTGATCCAGCAAGCACTGCTGCAAGTGCTGCAACCGCTACTTGACCCGACATTCAGCGAGTACAGCTACGGCTTCCGGCCGGGCCGACGAGCCCACGACGCGATACTGGCGGCGCAGGGCTACATCCAGTCCGGACGGAAGATCGTGGTTGATGTCGATCTGGAGAAATTCTTTGATCGAGTCAATCACGACATCCTCATCGACCGCCTACGCAAACGCATCGACGATGCTGGAATCATTCGGCTGATACGGGCGTACCTGAACAGCGGCATCATGAGCGATGGCGTAGTGTTTGAGCGGTATCAAGGCACGCCGCAAGGTGGGCCGCTGTCGCCGCTGCTGGCGAATGTGATGCTGGACGAAGTGGATAAGGTACTGGAGAAGCACGGCCACTGCTTTGCGCGCTATGCCGACGACTGCAACGTCTATGTCCGTAGTCGGAAAGCTGGCGAACGGGTCATGGCGCTGCTGCGCAAGTGTTACGGCAAGCTGAGGCTCAAGATCAATGAAGCCAAGAGTGCGGTGGCCAGCGTCAAGGGAAGGAAGTTCTTGGGCTACAGCTTCTGGTTTGGCAAGGAGGGCGTCAAGCGCAGGGTGGCCGACAAGCCGATGGCGACGTTCAAGCAGCGGGTGAGGCAACTGACCCGGCGCTCAGGCGGACGCAGCATGGCGGAGGTCATTGAGCGACTGAAACCTTATCTGTTGGGATGGAAAGCCTACTTTGGGCTGGCGCAAACACCGGGCGTCTGGCGATCGCTGGACGAATGGCTGCGCCACCGACTACGGGCGATCCACCTCAAGCACTGGAAGCGGGGTAGCACGATCTACCGGGAACTGCTCAACCTAGGCGCGTCCGAACACGTGGCAAAGCGGGTGGCAGGCAATTCCCGCTGCTGGTGGCGGAATAGCGCGGGCGAGCTCAACCGGGTGCTGACCATTGCCTACTTCGACAAACTTGGCGTTCCCCGTCTCTCATGACCTCAACTTCTCGAACCGCCCGGTGCGGACCCGCATGCCGGGTGGTGTGGGAGGGGCCCGGTCAGGTATCCTGACCGCCCCTATCTCGATTGGGGTGCTCGCGCTCGAGGGTGGCGGCGTGTCGTCAGTCGGCCGTAGCGCGGCGGCGCACCTCTGCCAGATACGCGTGTCCGTCGGGCGCTCGCCCTTTCTGTTGGCTCTCCCACAGCATGCGGCCCAGGCACTCCATCACCTCGTGGTGAGCGGCATGCAGCGAGCCGCGGCGCGCGGCCAGCAGTTCGACCGCCTGCCGGATGCCCGGCGGCTGGTCGATCGAGCATTGCTCGCTGATGCTCAGGTGCATCGACAGGTGCAAAAACGGGTTGTCGCGCGCGGGGTCGGCCTCGGCCATCGAGCGCAGGGCGCCTTCCAGGTCACCCAACTCGGCGTGGTACTCGGGGTGGCGCAGCATCCACTCGTAGGCGAGCGTCTCGATCGGCTCGAGCGGCTGGCCCGCGCGGCCTTTGGCAAAGGCACCGCAAAAAAAACGGCGCACGTCGGCTTGCGATGGCGTGAACATCCCGCGATTGTCGCTCGTCATCGGCTACCATGTGGCGTCATTCCATGGACGGCATGGAGAGGACCCGCATGCCCGTGCTTGCCATTGCCAACCCCAAAGGCGGCGTCGGAAAGACGACGCTGGCCACCCACATTGCCGGGTATTGGGCCCGTTGTGGCCACGGGGTGATGCTGGGCGACGTGGACCGCCAGCAAAGTTGCGCGCGCTGGCTCGCGCTGCGGCCGGCGGCGGCGCGCCACATTGCCGGGTGGGATGCGAGTGCGGGGGGGACGCTCAAGCCCCCGCGCGGCACGACGCACGTGGTGCTCGACACGCCTGCGGGCCTGCACGGACAACGCCTGCGCGAGGTGCTGCGCCGCGCCGACACCCTGTTGGTGCCGCTGCAGCCCGGGGTGTTCGACATGTTTGCCACGCACGATTTTTTGCAAGTGGTGCGCGAGCGTGCCCGCGATGGTTTGCGGGTGGCGGTGGTGGGCATGCGCGTGGACGAGCGCACGCGCTCGGCGCAGCAGCTGCGGGCCTATCTGGACGGGTTGGGGGTGCCGGTGGCGGGTTTCGTGCGCGAGGCGCAGGTGTATCGCCACTTGTCGGCGCAGGGCCTGACGCTGTTCGACGTGCGCCCGCCGCAGGTCGAGCGCGAGCTGGCGCAGTGGCAGCCGCTGCTGGACTGGGTGGACGCGCGTTAGGTGGTGTCGGTGCACGCGCGTGTCGCGCGTTCGTCACGGGGGCGTCGCGCGAAGCGGCTACAGTGGCGGGCATGAAAGTCTTCGAATCCCTCGACGCGCTGCAAGCGGCCGTCGGCACCGAAGTGGCGGTCACCGACTGGCTGCCCATGACCCAGGAACGCGTCAACCGATTTGCCGACGCAACGGACGATCACCAGTGGATCCACGTCGATGCCGAGCGAGCCGCAAACGGGCCATTCGGCGGCACCATCGCGCACGGCTTTTTGACGCTGTCGTTGCTGCCCCGATGGATGGCGGAGGCGGTGGACGTGCGTGGGGTGCGCCTGGTGATCAACTACGGCGTCAACCGCGTGCGCTTTCCGGCCCCGGTGCGGGTGGGGGCGCGTGTGCGCGCGCGCCTGCAGTTGCAGTCGTTCGAGCCGTTGACGTCTGGCGGGGCGCACCTGTGCTGGTTGGCCACGGTCGAGATCGAGGGGCAGCCCAAGCCCGCCTGCGTGGCCGAGCTGCTGTTGCGCTACGTCGTTTGAGCGCTGGCGGCACCGCCCGTGGGTGCAGGCGGGGCCGCGCCGGCAAACCCCAGCTGCCGCCAGGCCTCGTACGCGACCACGGCCACCGCGTTGGACAGATTCAGGCTGCGCTGCCCCGGCCGCATGGGCAGGCGCAGGCGCCGTTCGGGCGCAAAAGTCTCCAGCACCGCCGGTGGCAGCCCGCACGACTCGGCCCCGAACACCAACCAGTCACCCGCCGCGAATGCCACCTCGTGGGGCGTGCGCGTGCCGCGTGTGGTGAGGGCGAAGCAGCGCTGCGGGTCGGGACGTTCGGCGGCGACGAACGCGCCCCACGAGGCGTGACGGCGCACGTTGGCATACTCGTGATAGTCCAGCCCCGCGCGCCGCAGCAGCCGGTCGTCCATCGAAAAGCCGAGTGGCTCGATGAGGTGCAGCGCGCAGCCGGTATTTGCGCACAGGCGGATCACGTTGCCGGTGTTGGGCGGGATCTCGGGCGCGACCAAAACGATGCGAAACATGGGGCGCGCATTATTCCACGCGGGGTGGGGTGCGGGCGACGACGAGGGCGCTGACGCGGGTGGCGCCCGCGTCGAGCAGCGCGAGCGTGGCCGCGCGCAGCGTGGCGCCGGTGGTCATGACGTCATCGACCACCAACACACGCCCCCCGGCGAGGGCGGCGCGCGCGTGCGGCGCGACCGTGAACAGCCGGGAGACCTGCGCGAGCCGCTCCTGTCGGCCCAGGTGGTGCAGGATCGGGGCATCGGCCGCGCGCTCCAGCGCCGTCGGCAGCGCGCGCGGGGTGGCGGTCAGCCGGGCCAGCGCGCGCATCAACGCCCAGGCCTGGTTATAGCCCCGCTCGGCCAGCCGCTGTGGCGTCAGTGCCACGGGCAGCCAGAGGTCGGCGTCGGCCAGCAGCGTGGGCAGCGCCGGGTCGTCGAGCCACAACTGGGCCAAAGGGCGCGCCAAACCCGGGCGCGTGCCGGACTTGAGTGTCAGGATCCACGCATCCCACGGGTAGCCGTAGTCCACGCGCGCGAGCACCCGCGTCCACGGCGGGGGCGAGCGCTCGCAGTCCGCGCAGCGCGTCAGCCCTGGCGCCAGTGGCAACGCGCAGCCCGGGCAGCGGGGCAGCACGGGGGCCAGATCGTGCTGGCAGTCGGGGCACAACGGCCCGTCGGGCCAGCGGCCACAGACTTCACACACGGCCGGGCACAGCGCGTCCCAGGCGCGCCTCCAGCGGTGGTGGATCGAGTGCGGCATGACCAGCCTCCCCGTGCGGACTTCGCGTCGTCGTGCGCCCGCCACTATACTGCGGCGCCCATGGCTGCTGTTCCATCCCCCTCTGACGACGCCGAGCGCGTGCCGGGACTCGATCCGGTGGCGCTGGCGCGCTGGCACGCGCGCACGCCCGCGAACAGTCCGTGGCTGCACGAGACGGTGGGCGCGCGCA
The DNA here is from genome assembly GCF_049728535.1 of Tepidimonas sp. HKU77. Taxonomy (NCBI): domain Bacteria; kingdom Pseudomonadati; phylum Pseudomonadota; class Betaproteobacteria; order Burkholderiales; genus Tepidimonas; species Tepidimonas sp. HKU77. The sequence goes on from NZ_CP187300.1 coordinate 1,903,699, forward strand.
TGGCGCAGCGGCTGGCGTGGATCAAGGCGCAGCCGCGCGTGTGGATCCACTGGTCGCCCCTGCTGGGTGGCGAGCAAGCGCACCAGGCGGTGGTGCAGCACTACCCGCAGGCCCCGGTGTGGCTGGCCGGTGAGGGGGCTGCGGCGGCCTGGCAGCGCTGGCAGCCTGCGCCCCCGCGTTGGTGGCAACGCTGGGGTCGGCGTGCCGACCGCGACGCAGCGGCGTCCCCCTGGGGCGCGCTGGCCGGCGTGCTGGCGCCGGGCGATTTTCCGAGCGCGCCGGTGGACATGGTGTGGGCGAATATGGCCCTGCACACCCAGGTCGCGCCGCGGGCGCGGCTGCGCCAGTGGCGCGACTGGCTGGCGGTGGATGGGTTTTTGATGGTCTCGGGGTTGGGGCCCGATACCTTGCGGGAATTGCGCGCCCTGCACGCCACCCACGGCTGGCCCGACCCGGCGCCCGCCTTCGTGGACATGCACGATTGGGGCGACCTGCTCGTCGAGACCGGCTTTGCCGAGCCGGTGATGGACATGGAGCGACTGACGCTGACCTACCCGAGCGCCGAGCGGCTGCTGGTCGATTTGCGCGCGTCGGGGCGCAACTGGCGTGTCGATCGCTTTCCCGGCCTGCGCGGCCGCGGCTGGTATGCGCGCTGGCTGCAGGCGGTGGAGCAAGGTTTGCCGCGCACCCCCGACGGTCAACTGAGCCTGACGATCGAGGTGGTCTATGGCCACGCGTGGCGACCGGCGCCGCGTGCCTTGGTCCGGGGGACGACGGCAGTCCCCCTCGAGCAGCTGCGGGCGATGCTGCAGCGCAGTGCTGGGGCTGGGCGTGACCCCGCCGGTGGCAGGGGCTGAAACCCCACTACAATTGACATAGATCAAATCGATCGGCGCAACGCGCCGGCCGATGACTCTGGTAATTGGCCTGCGGGCCTCGAGGGCGATGGTGGCACCTGAGATGGCGGATGCGTCGCGCACAGGCGTGCTGCGGCTGGCCCGGGTGGATGCCGATGGCATCCGCTGGCAGCTGGCGCGCAATTGCGCGCTCACGCCGGCGCAGTGTGGCTGGGCGTTCGCACTGGCCGCTGCAGCGGCGATGGGGGTGTCGGGTTTCTTTTGGTTGCTGGGGGCCCGGCTCGTGCTGCCATTTGCGCTGCTCGAGACGCTGGCGCTGGGAGCGGGATTCCTGTGGTACGCGCGCCATGCGACGGACCGCGAAACCCTGGTGCTCGACGCCGAGCGGCTGTTGGTCGAGATCGAGGAGGCCGGTGCCGTGCAGCGACGTGAGTTGGCGCGGCAGTGGCTGAAGGTGGAGGAAGCGCACGGTAGCGGGCTGATCGGCCTGCGCTCGGGTGGGCGACAGGTCTGGGTGGGGCGCCATGCGCGCCCGGAGCAGCGGCGGCAGTTGGCGCGCGAGCTGCGCTGGGCGCTGCGAGCCGTGACGGCCATGGGGGCACCGGGGGCGTCACCGAAACCATGAGCCGCACTCGGGTTCGGGATTGTCCGGAGTCCGCATGAGGAACAAGTTTGGTGTAATTCGTGTTGACATAAATCAACGCTTATATTCGAGGCAAACGACGTGAGCATGATGAAGCAATCCAGTCAAGTGCGGCGCGGCCATGGGGCCCGCGTCTGGACGGGCGCCAAAGACGCGGCGGGCGCGGCCCTGCTGGGTTTGTCCGTATGGGTCTCGAATGCCGCCCACGCTGCGGTCAATGACCTGCCCGGTGGCCCAGCGGTCAACCAGCTCAACTTCCATCCCCCCGTCACCCGCATCGCCGAAGAACAGCACTGGCTGCACTGGTTCATGCTGGCGATCTGTGCCACCATCTTTGTGGTGGTGTTCGGCATCATGTTCTACTCGATCGCCAAGCACCGCAAGGCGGCGGGCCACCAGGCGCAAGAGCTGCCCGAACCGTTGTGGGTCGAGCTGGGCTGGACCATCGTGCCCCTGCTCATCGTCATCGGCATGGCCTTACCGGCCACGAAGGTGCTGGTCGCGCAGAAAGACACCACCAACAGTGACTTGACGATCAAAGCCGTGGGCATGCAATGGAAGTGGGGCTACGAGTACCTCAAGGGCGAGGGCGAGGGCATTCAATTCCTGTCCACACTGGACCCTCAGCACCGCCTGTGGGCCGACTCGGGTAACCCGCCGCCGACCGACGACTACCTGCTCAAGGTAGACAACCCGCTGGTCGTGCCGGTGGGCAAGAAGGTGCGCATCATCACTACCGCCAACGATGTGATCCACGCGTGGATGGTGCCGGCGTTTGGCGTCAAGCAAGACGCGATCCCGGGCTTCGTGCGCGACACCTGGTTCCGCGCCGAAAAGACCGGCGACTTCTACGGCCAGTGCGCCGAGCTGTGTGGCAAAGAGCACGCCTTCATGCCCATTCACGTCAAGGTCGTGACGCAAGAAGAGTATGCCAAGTGGGTGGCCGAGAAAAAGCAGGCTATGGCGGCTCTCGCCGACGACCCCAACAAGGAATGGACGCTCGCCGAGTTGGTCAAGCGCGGCGAGTCGGTCTACGCCGCCAACTGTGCGGCCTGTCACCAGGCCAATGGCAAGGGTGCCGGACCCATCAAACCGCTCGACGGCTCGACCATCGTCACCGACGCGGACCACGGCAAGATGATCCGGGTCATGCTCAACGGCGCGGGCAACGGCGCCATGCCGGCCTGGAAGCAGTTGTCGGACGTCGAGCTGGCAGCGGTCATGACCTATGCCAAAAACAGCTGGTCGAACAACACCGGTCAAGTCGTGCAGCCCAAGGAAGTGGTGGCGGCGCGTCAGTGATTACTTTTAAAGCGACGAGGAAAGAGCCATGAGTGCAGTTCTGGATCATCACGGCGCGCACGCGCACGACCATGACCATGCCCATCACGCACCCTCGGGGTGGCGGCGCTGGGTATTCGCGACCAACCACAAAGACATCGGGACGATGTACCTGCTGTTCAGCTTCGCGATGTTGATGATCGGTGGGCTACTCGCGCTGGGTATTCGCGCTGAGCTGTTTCAGCCGGGGCTGCAGGTGGTCAACCCCGAGCTGTTCAACCAGCTCACGACCATGCACGGCATCATCATGGTGTTCGGGGCCATCATGCCGGCCTTCGTCGGCTTCGCGAACTGGATGATCCCGCTGCAGATCGGCGCCTCCGACATGGCGTTTGCGCGCATGAACAACTTCAGCTTTTGGCTGATGGTGCCGGCGGCAATCATTCTGGTCGGCTCGTTCTTCATGCCTGGTGGCGCGCCCGCCGCCGGCTGGACGCTGTACGCCCCGCTGACACTGCAGATGGGCCCGTCGATGGATGCGGCCATCTTCGCGATGCACATCCTGGGCGCGTCGTCCATCATGGGCTCGATCAACATCATCGTGACCATCCTGAACATGCGCGCGCCCGGCATGACGCTGATGAAGATGCCGATGTTCGCCTGGACCTGGTTGATCACGGCCTATCTGCTGATCGCCGTGATGCCGGTGCTTGCGGGCGCCATCACGATGACGCTGACTGACCGGCATTTGGGCACGAGCTTTTTCAACCCGGCGGGCGGTGGTGATCCGGTGATGTACCAGCACATCTTCTGGTTCTTCGGCCACCCCGAGGTCTACATCATGATCCTGCCGGCGTTTGGCATCATCAGCCAGGTCGTGCCCGCTTTTGCACGCAAGAAGCTGTTCGGCTATACCTCGATGGTGTACGCCACGGCGTCGATCGCCATCCTGTCGTTCATCGTGTGGGCGCACCACATGTTCACCACCGGCATGCCGGTCACGGGTCAGTTGTTCTTCATGTACGCGACCATGCTGATCGCGGTGCCCACCGGCGTGAAGATCTTCAACTGGATCGCGACCATGTGGAAGGGTTCGATGACCTTCGAGACCCCGATGCTGTGGGCCGTGGGCTTCATCTTCGTCTTCACTATGGGCGGCTTTACCGGTCTGATGCTGTCCATGGCGCCGCTGGACATCAACTTCCAGGACACCTACTACGTGGTGGCGCACTTCCACTACGTGCTGGTGGCAGGTTCGCTGTTTGCGATGTTTGCGGGCTACTACTACTGGGCGCCGAAGTGGACCGGGGTCATGTATGACGAGACGCGCGGCAAGATCCACTTCTGGTGGTCGATGATCTCGTTCAACGTGACCTTCTTCCCGATGCACTTCCTGGGTCTGGCCGGCATGCCCCGTCGGTATGCCGACTATCCGATGCAGTTCGCCGACTTCAACGCGATCGCGTCGGTCGGGGCGTTCGCTTTCGGTCTGGCACAGGTGTATTTCTTCCTGTTCGTCGTGTTGCCCATGATGCGTGGCCAGGGCCAGAAGGCTCCGCAAAAGCCGTGGGAAGGCGCGGAAGGGCTGGAGTGGGAAGTGCCGTCTCCGGCGCCGCACCACACGTTCGAAACCCCGCCCAAGCTGGACGCGACCGCGACCCGCATCGTCGGGTGAGTACCCAACCCTGGAGTGAGGTATGAGCACCCCTGAGCAGCGCCGTCAAAACGTCCGACTGGGCTGGATTCTGGCGTCGGTGGCCTTGGCGTTCGCGCTGGGCTTCGTGGCCAAGATCGTGCTGCTCGGGGGCTGAATGCCGCTGGCCTGACGTGACTCGTCGTCAACCACCATGAACCGTCACCTGGAAAACCTCCGCATGACCGGCAAGCTGGTCGTCATTGCCGTGGGCATGTTTGCCTTCGGCTATGCGCTGGTGCCGATCTACCGCGCCATTTGCGAGGTGACCGGCATCAATATCCTGGCGCTCGGGGAGAAGCAGGTGCCTGGCAAGTCGCGCGTCGATCCGGTCAATACCCAGGTCGATACCTCGCGCACCATCACGGTCGAGTTTGACACCAACGTGCGTGGGCCTTGGCACTTCAAGCCGGCGGTCCGGTCGATGGAGGTTCATCCCGGGCAGCTGGCCACGGTGATGTACGAGTTTCAAAACGTGCAAAACCGCACCATGGCGGCGCAAGCGATCCCCAGCTACGCCCCACGGCAGGCGGCCAACCACTTCAACAAGTTGGAGTGTTTTTGCTTCAACCAGTACACGCTGGCCCCGGGTGAGCGGCGAGAGTGGCCGGTGGCGTTCGTCATCGACCCCAAACTGCCCAAAGACGTCAAGACGATCACGCTTTCGTACACCTTCTTCGAAGTCGGCACACCCACCCCGGCGGCGCCCACGGCGGCACTGCCGACGGCAACGGGAGGTGCGTCGTGAAGGGCACCCCTGCGCATCGGCGACCGATCGATTGGTGGGGCACCGTCAAGGCGGTGCTGTGGAGCTTCATCGGTTTGCGCCGTCGGTCCGACTTCGAGCAGGACGTCCAGCGGCTCAACCCCATCGCGGTCATGGTGACGGCGGTGGTGCTGACGCTGGTCTTCATCATCGCGCTGATGTCGATCGTGCGCTGGGTGGTTTCGCCGTGACGCCAGACGTCGATTGTCAACGACCAACGATTCGATACCAAGAGGAGTGAGCATGTCCGCAACCACACACGGCAACACGCCGTACTACTACGTGCCGGGTTTGTCGCGGCACCCCGCCATGGCGGCCTTCGGGCTGTTTTTCGTCATCCTTGGCGCCGGTCAGTGGATCAACGGCGTCGAGTGGGGCAAATGGTCGTTGGCTTTCGGGCTGGCGTGGTGGCTGGTGGTGCTGTACCAGTGGTTCCGCGACGCCGTGGCCGAGAGCGAAGGCGGCTTGTACAGCCGTAAGATCGACATTTCGTACCGCTGGAGCATGAGCTGGTTCATCTTCAGCGAGGTGATGTTTTTCGGCGCCTTTTTCACCGCGCTGTGGTGGGCGCGTGCGCACTCGGTGCCGGCGCTGGGCAATCTGGAAAACAGCCTGATCTGGCCCGACTTCCAGGCGATTTGGCCGTCGGTGCAGGCGGGTGCCACCGCGTCGCCCGCGGGTATCGTCGAGCCGTTCCAGACCGTGGGGCCGTTTTGGCTACCCACTATCAACACGGCGCTGCTGCTCACCTCGGGCTTGACGCTGACGATCGCGCACCACGCGCTGCAAGACGGCAACCGCACCAAGACCATCGCCTTCATGTGGATTACCGTGCTGCTGGGTGCGATCTTTTTGCTGGTGCAGGGCTACGAGTACTATCACGCCTACACCGATCTGAACCTCAAGCTCAGCTCGGGCATTTTCGGTTCGACGTTCTTCATGCTCACGGGTTTCCACGGTTTTCACGTGTTCGTGGGCATGCTGATGCTGCTGGTGATCACGCTGCGGCTGCAAAAGGGCCATTTCACCAAGGATCGCCATTTCGGTTTCGAAGGCGCGGCGTGGTATTGGCACTTCGTCGACGTGGTGTGGCTGTTCCTGTACGTTTTGGTGTACTGGATGTGACCCACGGGCGCAGCAGCCATGAAGAAAGCGCCTGCGGGCGCTTTCTTCGTTTGTGTGGGGGTGCGGTGGCGCGGATGGCCCGGGAATCCGGGTGAACCGTCACGGGGTGGTGGGCAAGCCGGTGGGTTGGATCCAGCCCATCCAATGGCTAAACAAAATCAACAGAAACAGCACGATGGACAAGCCGATGCGCACCGTCAACGCCCGTGCCATGCGGCGCGAGCGTTGCGCATCCCCGCTGCTGGAGTCGCCCTTCATCATGGCCGCCAACGCGGCACCCAGCGCACCCACGATGCCCACGAAAGCGACGGCGACCAAATATTTCATGGCTGGAATTATCGAATGAAACGCGTACGGACAGGGCGTTCGCTGGGGGTGACCCTGGCAGCGGTGGTGGGCTTTGCGCTGACGGTGTCGCTGGGCGTGTGGCAGCTCGGCCGTGCCGACCAAAAGCGCACCCTGCTGGCGCAGCAGTTGGCGCAAGTCGGCCAGCCCGCCGCCGATTGGGGCGACGTGCACCGGGCGTTCGAGGCGGGGGAGCTGCCTGCCTGGCACGGGCGAGCGGTGCAGCTGCGCGGGCGTTGGGTGCCCGAGGCGACGGTGTATCTGGACAATCGGCCGATGCAAGGCCGCGCGGGCTTCATCGTCGTGACGCCGTTGATGCCCGAGGGCGGGGGGCCGGGGCTGCTGGTGCAGCGTGGCTGGGTGCCTCGCCGTGCGGACGATCGCACCGCCGTGCCACCGTTGCGCACACCCGATGGCGTGGTGACGGTCGAGGGGCGGCTCGCCCCGCCTCCCTCGCGGCTATTTCAACTGGGCCCCGATGCGGCTGGCCCGATCCGGCAGAATATCGACATCGACGCGTGGGGCGAGCAGTGGCGCTTGGTGCTGGTGCCCGCATCGGTGCAGCAGAGCGCGCCGCCCGAGTCGGCAGCGGATGGCACGCCGTTGCTGCGTGAGTGGACGGTGGTGGCGGTCGATCCCGCCAAGCACGTCGGGTACGCGGTTCAGTGGTTTGGGCTTGCCGCCCTGATTGGCGTTTTGTATGTCTGGTTCCAATTCGTCTCCCCCCGGCGCCGCGCGCGTTGACGCAGCACCCGCTGGTGCGCTCGACCAGCCCCTGACGCTGACCGTGCACAGCTTGCCGTCACCCGGGGCCGGTCTGGCCCGCGACGTGGCAGCGACGCGCCGTGGGCGCTGGAAGATGTTTTTGCTGTTTCTGGTCAGCGCGTCGCCCGTCATCGCGTCGTACTTCACGTACTATGTGATTCGCCCCGAAGGACGGCGTAACTATGGCGAACTGATCGAGCCGCAGCGGCCACTGCCCCCTATCGTGGCGGTGGACGCGCAGGGGCGCGAGGTGCCACTGACGGCGTTGATGCACCAGTGGCTGTTCATCAGCGTGGCCGACAGCGCGTGTGACGCGCAGTGCGAGCGGCACCTGTACCTGCAGCGGCAGTTGCGCGAAGGTTTGGGCAAGGACAAGGAGCGCATGGATTGGGTGTGGCTGCGCACCGGCGACCGCGCGTACCCCGAGCGGCTGCGGGCCGCCCTGCAGACGGCGACCGTGCTATGGGTCGACGAGGCGCAGCTGGCCACGTGGCTGCAGCCCGCGCCGGGGGCGCGGCTGGCCGATCACTTGTACGTGGTCGATCCGCTGGGCAACTGGATGATGCGCTTTCCGCCCAACGCGGATCCGTCGAAGATGCGGCGCGACCTGGAGCGCCTGATGCGGGCGTCGAGCTCGTGGGACCGGCCGGGGCGGCCCTGAGGTGAGTATGGAAACGTGGACCGACTGGACGCCGGTATTTCGGCTCATGATTCTGGGGCTGTTGATCGCCGCCGGGCCACTGGCGTGGGTGTGGCTGCGCGCGCGCGGGGCCAGCACGCGGCAACGACTGCGGCTGCTGAGCGCCCTGACGCTGTTTTTGACGTTCGACTTGGTGCTGTTTGGGGCATTCACCCGGCTCACCGACTCCGGCCTTGGGTGTCCAGACTGGCCGGGCTGCTACGGGGCAGTGTCGCCGATCGGCGCGCACGCGGATATTGCCGCCGCGCAGGCCGCGATGCCGACGGGGCCGGTGACGTTTTCCAAGGCGTGGATCGAGATGATCCACCGCTATCTTGCCACCTCGGTAGGGGTACTCATTCTGGTCATGGCCGTGGCCAGCCTGATCGAGCGTCGGCGCGACCCGACCGTGCCCGCGCTGTGGCCGTGGGTGTCGCTGGTGTGGGTGTGTATACAGGGCGCATTCGGGGCGCTGACGGTGACGATGAAGCTGTTCCCGGCCATCGTGACGTTGCACCTGATGGGCGGGTTGGCGCTGCTGGCCCTGCTGCGGCTGCAAACGGTGCGCTTCGGCCAGGCCGACGCGCTGACCCAGCAGGCAGGCGCGCTCGGCCCCGGCCTGCGGCTGGCGTTGTGGGGGCTGCTCGCGCTGGTGGCGCTACAGGTGGCGCTGGGGGGGTGGGTCAGCACCAATTACGCGGTGCTGGCGTGCCGCGATTTTCCGACCTGCCAGGGCAGTTGGTGGCCCGAAATGGATTTTGCGCGCGGCTTCGAGCTCTGGCGCCCACTGGGTGAATTGCGCAGCGGCGACGCGCTGCCGTTTGCCGCGCTGACCGCCATCCACTACGTACACCGGTTGTTCGCTTATGGGGTGTTGGCAGTGCTATTGGGGGTAGGCTGGGCGCTGCATCGCGCGGGCCTGACCCGGCATGCCGCGTGGTTGTGGGGGTTGGGCGCATGGCAGCTGTTGACGGGCTTGAGCAACGTGGTGCTGGAGTGGCCGCTAGTGGCGGCCGTGGCCCACACGGGCGGTGCGGCGCTGTTGGTCACGCTGCTGGCGGGGTGGCTGGCCGCGGCGTATCCGGCTCGTGCCAAACCAGCCACGGCGCCGATGACAGCCTCGGTGTGGCAGGAGGGGCGGGCATGAGCACGCCGCACACCGCCACCGGGGCGCCACTGCCGTCGACCTGGCGACAGTACTACGTGTTGATGAAGCCGCGCGTCATCCAACTGATCGTCTTTTGCGCGCTGATCGGTATGGTGCTGGCGGTGCCGGGTTGGCCCAGCGCGCAGCAGTGGGGCACGATGGCCGTGGCCTGTGTGGGGATCTGGATGGTCTCGGGCGCGGCGGCGGCGTTCAATTGCCTGATCGAGCAACACATCGACGCGCGCATGCGCCGCACCGCGTGGCGGCCCACGGCCCGGGGCGAGCTGAGCCAGCGCCAAGCGCTGGTGTTTTCGGCGCTGTTGTGCGCGGCGGGCTCGGTGCTGCTGTACGTCGCGGTCAATCCGCTGACGATGTGGCTCACGCTCGCCACCTTCGTCGGCTATGCCGTCGTCTACACCGTCATCCTCAAGCCGTTGACGCCGCAAAATATCGTCATCGGTGGTGCATCGGGCGCCATGCCCCCCGTGTTGGGGTGGGCGGCGATGACCAACACCGTCACGGCCGAGGCGCTGGTGCTGTTCCTCATCATTTTTCTGTGGACGCCGCCGCACTTTTGGGCGCTGGCGCTGTACCGGGTCGATGACTACCGCCGCTCTGGCCTGCCCATGCTGCCCGTCACGCACGGGTCCGAATTCACGCGCCTGCACATCCTGCTCTACACCCTGATCCTGTTTGCCGCCTGCTTGCTGCCGTATCTGCTGCGCATGAATGGGTGGCTGTATTTGGTGGCCGCCGTCGTGCTCAATGCCGGGTTCGTTTTCCATGCCTGGCGCCTGTGGCGCGACTACTCGGACGCGCTGGCGCGCCAGACGTTCCGCTTTTCCCTTATCCACCTGTCGCTGCTGTTTGCGGCCATGCTGGTGGACCATTACCTGATCATGATCCCATGACACGACCGACACGCGCGGATCCCCGCCCCCCATCAGAATCGCACATCGTGCCCCGGCGTGGTGCGCTTGCGCGCCTGCTTGGCGGCGCTGGGGGGGCGTTGCTGGCACTGGGGGTGGCGTGGCTCGGGGGCTGCGGCGAGCGTCCCCCAGCCTTTCACGGTATCGACCTCACCGGGGCTGACTACGCCCAGGGCTTCGATTTGCCCGATCAAAATGGCCAGCGCCGCACGCTGGCCGATTTTCGCGGCAAGGTCGTGGTGGTATTTTTTGGCTACACCCAGTGCCCGGATGTGTGCCCGACGTCGCTGGCGGAGCTGGCCGAGGCCAAACGGCTGCTCGGTGCCGATGGGGCGCGCCTGCAGGGCATTTTCATCAGCGTCGACCCCGAACGCGACACGCCCGAGTTGATGCGCGCGTACATGGCCAGTTTTGACCCCACGTTTTTGGCGCTGCGGGCCGAGCCGCAGGAGCTGTCCGCGCTGGCCAAGGCGTTCAAGGTGTACTACAAAAAAGTCGAGGGCTCGACGCCGACCAGCTACACCATGGACCACTCGGCCGGCAGCTACGTCTACGATACCCAGGGCCGCCTGCGCCTGTACCACCGCTATGGCAGCGGTGCGCAGGCGCTGGCCGATGACGTCAAACGGTTGCTGGCCGAGGGCTGACCGCACCGCGAGGCGCTGCCACGGCCAGCCCCTCAGGCAGACGCCTTGTCGGCTTCGGAAGTGAAGGCGTCGGCGTAGAACGCGTCCTCGGGCAGGCCGGCCGCCGCATAGTCGCGCCGAGCCGATTCCACCACGATGGGCGCGCCGCACGCATAGACCTCGAAGCCCGAGAGGTCTGGGTGATCGGCCAACACCGCCTGGTGCACGAAGCCGGTGCGACCCGACCAGCCGTCCTCGGGCAGGGCGTCGGATACCACGGGGACGTAGGTCAGGTTCGGCAGCGCGGCTGCTGCCTCGCGGATCCAGGCGTCTTGGTACAAGTCGTGCGGGCGACGTCCCCCCCAGTACAGCCACGTGGGCCGCACGATGCCTTTGTGCTGCATGTGCTGCACGATGGCCTTGATGGGCGCGAAGCCCGTGCCCGACGCGAGCAGGATGATCGGTTTGTCCGATGCCTCGCGCAGATAAAAGCTGCCAAACGGCCCCTCGATGCGCAGAATGTCCTTTTCTTTGAGTGCGCCGAATACATGGTCGGTAAACTTGCCGCCCGGCATGTGCCGGATGTGCAGCTCGAGGAAGGGCGTGCCCGCTTGGCTGGTGTGCGGGGCGTTGGCCATCGAGTAGGCGCGGCGCGCGCCGTCGCGCAGCAAAAATTCGACGTACTGCCCGGCGTGGTACTGAAAGGTGTCGTTGGCGGGCAGCTGCAGGCGCACGATCATCACGTCGGGGGCGGCGCGCTCGAGTTGTTGCACGCGCACTGGCAACTTTTTGACGGGGAAGGCGCCGGCTTCGGTGACTTGGCGCGACTCGATCACCACGTCGCTGTGCGCGATGGCGCAGCAGGTCAGGATCAGGCCGGCGGCTTCTTCTTCGGCGCTGAGCGCCTTGGACTGGTGCGGGCCGTGCGTGACGGTGCCGGCGAGCTTGCGGCATTTGCATGAGCCGCAGGCGCCGTCCTTGCAGCCGTAGGGCAGGCCGATACCCTGGCGAATGGCGGCAGCCAGCAGGGTTTCGCTTTCCGTCGCCGCAAAGGTGCGGCCACTGGGTTCGACGGTGATGGTAAAGGTCATACTGGAAAGGTGGCCGTAGCGGCCCAACGAGACTGAGAGATAACATCGATTGTCGCAAATGCCATGGCGCCCCAGGGGCGCATGGGGAAAGGATGCGCATGTTCCATGGATTCGGGGGAGCGCTGCCGGCGCGGTTTCGGCGCCAGCGCGTATTGATCGTGGGCTGCGGCGACGTGGGGCTGCGCAGCGCGCGCCTGCTGTCCGGGCGGGTGCGGTTGCTGGCATTGACGTCGTCGCCCGAGCGCGTGCCGCTGTTGCGCGCTGCCGGTATCACACCGCTGCGCGGGGATCTCGACGATCCGCTAACGCTGCAGCGGCTGGCGGGCTTGGCGCACCGGGTGCTGCATTTGGCGCCCCCGCCGAGCGAGGGACTGGCTGACTGGCGGCGCGACCCCCGCTCGCGTGCGCTCGCGCAGGCGCTGGCGTTGCGCCAACCGCCGGCCGTGCTCGTGTACGGATCGACCAGCGGTGTCTATGGCGACTGTGGTGGGCAGTGGGTGAGCGAAACCCGCATGCCCGCACCCGCCACCCCGCGGGCGTGGCGGCGGTTGGACGCAGAGCGCCAGTGGCGGTTTTGGGGGCGCATGACGGGCGCACGCGTGACGCTGTTGCGCATCCCGGGCATTTACGCGCCGAACCGGCCCGACGGTCCGCTGCCGCGCCTGCAGCGAGGCACCCCGGTGCTGCGGCCCGAGGACGACGTCTACACCAACCACATCCATGCCGACGACTTGGCGCGTGCTTGCGTGCGCGCGCTGTGGCGGGGTGGGCCCCAGCGTGTGATCAACGTCTGCGACAACACGCAGCTCAAAATGGGCGACTATTTCGACTTGTTGGCCGATGGGTTTGGGCTGCCGCGCCCACCGCGTGTGGCACGCGACGGCGCCGAGCAGCGGCTGCCGCTGATGCTGTTGTCGTTCATGAGCGAATCCCGCCGGTTGCGCAACGAGCGTATGGGGCGCGAGCTGGGGCTGCGGCTGCGCTACCCCACGGTGCAGGAGGGTTGGGGTTTCGTCGGTGCCTGACACGCCATAGAAAAGGCCGATCGGTTCACGATCGGCCTGAGGTGTTTGGTGCCGGAAGCCGGACTCGAACCGGCACGGTGTCGCCACCGGCAGATTTTGAATCTGCTGCGTCTACCTATTTCGCCACTCCGGCGCACAAGGCCAAAATTATGGCACAGTTCAAACCCTCAGTTGACGCCGCCTGGGCGTCAGCTCCATCCGATACGAAGCGTTCCATGGCCCCACCGTTGACGACCGATCGTTCTACCCCTTCACCGGCGCCCCGTCGCCGTGCGCTGCGGCGCTACCCCACCATCGAGGATGCAGTGGGCAACACCCCGCTGGTGGCGTTGCAGCGCATCGGTGAGCCCGACAACCGCGCCCGTGGCAACGTCGTGCTGGGTAAGCTCGAGGGCAACAACCCGGCCGGCTCGGTCAAGGATCGCCCCGCGCTGTCGATGATCCGGCGCGCCGAGGAGCGCGGCGAGATCCGCCCTGGTGACACCCTGATCGAAGCGACCAGCGGCAACACGGGCATCGCGTTGGCCATGGCGGCGGCCATCCGCGGCTACCGCATGGTGCTCATCATGCCGGAAGACTTGTCGATCGAGCGCGCGCAGACGATGAAGGCGTTTGGCGCCGAGCTCATCCTCACGCCCAAGAGCGGGGGCATGGAATATGCGCGCGATCTAGCCGACAAGCTGGAGAAGGAGGGCAAGGGCAAAGTCCTCGACCAGTTCGCCAACCCCGACAACCCGCGCATCCACTACGAAACGACGGGCCCCGAGATCTGGAGGCAGACGGGCGGGCGCATCACGCATTTCGTCAGCGCCATGGGCACCACAGGCACGATTACGGGCGTGTCGCGCTATCTGAAGGAGCAAAACCCCGCCATTCGCATCATCGGGGCGCAACCGGCTGAGGGCTCGCGCATCCCGGGCATTCGCAAGTGGCCGCCGGAATATCTGCCCAAGATCTATGACCCGTCCGGCGTCGATGAGCTGGTGTACGTCAGCCAGGCCGATGCGGAGGAGATGTGCCGACGCCTGGCGCGCGAGGAAGGGATCTTCGCCGGCGTCTCGGCCGCTGGGGCGTGTTGGGTGGCGCAACAAATCGCCCAGCGCGAGGCCAACGCCACCATCGTCTTCGTGGTGTGCGACCGCGGCGATCGCTACCTCTCGACCGGGGTATTCCCGGCATGAACGGGTTATCCCTGATGGGGTTTTTCCTGTCGAGGCGGCAAGGCGCGGGGTGCCACCGTAAAATGGCTGGCTCTAAACGGAGTTGCGATTGATGAATATCGACCGTGAAGTGGACGCGCGCGGGCTGAACTGTCCGCTGCCGATTCTCAAGGCCAAGAAAGCGCTGGCGGAGATGGCCAGCGGTCAAGTGCTCAAGGTAATTGCCACCGATGCCGGGTCGGTGCGCGACTTTCAGGCCTTTGCCAAGCAAACGGGCAACGAGCTGCTGCACCAGGAAACGATCGGGTCCGATTACGTGTCGATCCTCAAGCGTCGCTGAGTGTTCGGTGCCTGATGGCTGTGCCGGGGTATTCCACCCCGAAGCCGCTGGTACCTCCGGTCAAACGGCCCATGGACGGGCCGTTGCTTTTTTCCACTGCGCGCAACGCGCCACCGGCTGAGGCGTTCTTTTAGTCGCCCAGACGCGCGCGCTGCGCCTGCACTTTGGTCAGCGTCGCGCTGAAGTCGGCCAGGCGCTGGCGCTCCTGCTCGATGACGGCAGCCGGTGCGAGCGCGACGAACGATTCGTTGGCCAATTTGCCCTGCGCCTTGGCGATTTCGCCTTGCAGGCGAGCGATTTCTTTGTCCAGCCGGGCGCGCTCGGCCGCCACGTCGATGGCCATGAACAGGCACAGGCGGGCCTCGCCCACGACTGCCACGGGGGCGGCCTGTGCCGCCTCGGCCCACGCTGCTTCATCGGCAAAGAGGCGCACTTCGCTCAGTTTGGCCAGCGCCTGCAGCACGGCTTGCCAGCGCTGCACGAAGGCGCTCTCGCCCACGACATACAGCGGCAGCCGCTGCGCGGGTGAGACGCCCATCTCGCCGCGCAGGCGGCGGCACGCCTCCACCATCGCTTGCAGGCGGGCGACCTCGGCCTCGGCGTGCTCGTCGATGCGCTGCGGCTGCGCCTCGGGGTAGGGGGCGATGCTCACCGAGGGGCCAGCGCGTCCGGCGACGGGCGCCACCTTTTGCCACAGCTCCTCGGTGATGAAGGGGATGATGGGGTGCGCGAGCCGCAGCACGGTCTCCAGTGTGCGGATGAGCGTGCGACGGGTGGCACGCTGTTGCGCCGCGTCGCCCGTTTGCAGCTGCACCTTGGCGATTTCCAGGTACCAGTCGCAAAACTCGTCCCAGACATAGCTGTAGATGGCATTGGCCACCAGGTCGAGCCGGTAGTCGGCAAATCCCTGCGCGACGGCGGCCTCCACTCGTTGCAGGCGCGAGACGATCCAGCGATCGGCCGCGGAGAAGCTCAAATAGCCGTGGAACGGCCCGCCCGGCGCGCACTGGTCGGGCGTGTGCTCGGCCAGGCCGCAGTCGTGGCCCTCGCAGTGCATGAGCACGAAGCGCGTCGCGTTCCAGAGCTTGTTGCAGAAGTTGCGGTAGCCCTCGCAGCGCTTGCTGTCGAAGTTGATGCTGCGCCCAAGCGACGCCAACGCGGCGAAGGTAAAGCGCAGTGCATCGGCGCCGTACGCGGGAATGCCCTGCGGGAACTCTTTCTCGGTGGCGCGGCGAATGGCCGGTGCCGTCTCTGGCTTGCGCAGGCCGGTGGTGCGCTTCTCGAGCAGCGTCGGCAGGTCGATGCCATCGATCAGGTCCACGGGGTCGAGCACGTTGCCTTCGCTCTTGCTCATTTTGCGGCCCTGGGCGTCGCGCACCAGACCATGGATGTAGACGTGGCGAAACGGCACGCGCCCCGTGAAGTGGGTGGTCATCATGATCATGCGCGCCACCCAAAAGAAGATGATGTCGTAGCCCGTGACCAGCACCGTGCTGGGCAGGTAGAGGTCGTAGTCCTTGAGCGGTTGGGGATCGTCGAGGCTGTCGGGCCAGCCCAGCGTGGAAAACGGCACCAGCGCGCTGGAGTACCAGGTGTCGAGCACGTCGGGGTCGCGGCGCAGGCCCGCCTGGCGCAGTGGCTCGCGCTGCGCGGGGCTCAGGTGTGCCAGGTAGGCGTCGAACTGAGCCTGGGCGTTGGCCTCGCTGCGCGCCACATAGACGTTGCCTTCGGCGTCGTACCAGGCCGGAATCTGGTGGCCCCACCAAAGTTGGCGGCTGATACACCAATCCTGGATGTTGGCCATCCACTGGTTGAAGGTGTTGACCCAGTTCTCAGGCACGAAGCGCACCTGCCCGCTGGCGACGGCGTCGATGGCCTTTTGCGCGATGCTCTTGCCGCTGGGATCCTGCGGGCTGATCCGCGTCATGGCGACGAACCACTGGTCGGTCAGCATCGGCTCGACGATCTGGCCAGTACGCGCGCAGCGCGGCACCATCAGGCGGTGGGGGCGGGTGGCCACCAGCAGCCCGGCGGCTTGCAGGTCGGCGAGCACGCGCCGCCGCGCCTCGAAGCGATCCAGCCCCCGGTACGCGGCCGGGGCGTTGTCGTTGACCGTGGCGTCCAGGTGGAAGATGGGGATGAGCGGCAACGCGTGGCGCTGGCCCACCGCGTAGTCGTTGGGGTCGTGCGCGGGCGTGACTTTGACCACGCCAGTGCCGAAGCTGGGATCGACATAGGCGTCGGCGATGATGGGAATCTCGCGCCCGCACAGCGGCAGCTTCACGTACTGCCCCACCAGGTGGGCGTAGCGCTCGTCGTCGGGATGCACCATGACGGCGACGTCGCCCAGCAGGGTTTCGGGGCGTGTGGTGGCCACGACGAGCTGGCCTTCGCCGCTGGCCAGCGGGTAGGCGATGTGCCACAGGTGGCCGTCTTCCTCCTCGCTTTCGACCTCCAGGTCCGACACCGCGCTCATGAGCACCGGGTCCCAGTTGACCAGGCGCTTGCCGCGGTAAATCAGCCCCTGTTCGTACAGGCGCACGAAGGTCTCGGTGACCACGCGCGACAGCCGCTCGTCCATCGTGAAGTATTCACGGCTCCAGTCCACGCTGTCGCCCAGCCGGCGCATCTGCTGAGTGATGGTGTTGCCGCTCTTTTCTTTCCACTCCCACACGCGCGCGACGAAATTTTTGCGCGCCTCCTCCGGCGTGGCCCCGAGGTCGTGCCGGGTGAGCCCTTGCGCCTGCAGCTGCCGCTCGACCACGATCTGGGTGGCGATGCCGGCGTGGTCGGTGCCGGGAATCCACACCGTGTTCGCGCCGCGCATGCGGTGGTAGCGCGTCAGGCTGTCCATGATGGTCTGGTTGAACGCATGCCCCATGTGCAGCGTGCCGGTGACGTTGGGTGGCGGCAGCTGGATGGCAAACGCTGGCGCATCGGGCTGCGGTTGCCCGGTGCCGCGCCAGCCGGCACGGCCGTAGCCGCGCGCTTCCCACTCGGGGCCCCAGCGGCGCTCCACGGCGGCGGGGTCGAACGATTTGGACAGGCTCTGCAGGCCGGGTTGGGCAACGGAATCGGACATGGCGATCGACAAGGCAGATGGGAGGGCGCGCCCCACGGCGGGGCAAAAACCCTGATTGTAGAAGGCGGGGTCGATGTGACGCACGGATGACGGCGTGATTGATCCCCTCAATGAACGGCATAGACGCGAGCCGCTGGACGTCAGCGAGCCCTGAGGGTACGCTTGCTCCGTGCCGCTGACTGTGGTGGTCGGTGGCGCATTCGAGATACCACCTTACCAGGAGAGACAACCATGCCGCAACTCAAAGGTTCCAAGACCGAGCAGTGCTTGAAAGACGCCTTCGCGGGCGAATCGATGGCCAACCGCCGTTACCTGTACTTCGCCAACAAGGCCGACGTCGAGGGTCAAAACGACATCGCCGCACTGTTCCGCTCCACCGCCGAAGGCGAGACGGGCCATGCCCATGGCCATCTGGAGTTTTTGGAGCAATCGGGCGACCCGGCCACCGGTATGCCGATCGGCACCACGCGCCAGAACCTCGAGTCCGCCGTGGCCGGCGAGACGCACGAGTACACCGACATGTACCCCGGCATGGCCAAGATCGCGCGCGAGGAAGGCTTCGACGAGATCGCGGACTGGTTCGAGACGCTGGCGAAGGCCGAGCGCTCGCATGCCAACCGCTATGCCAGGGCGCTGGCCGAACTGGTCGACTGATCCGCCACCCCGGTAACCCGCGGGGCCGTCGCTGTGCGCCATCCGCCGCGGGTGGCAGGCGCCAATCCCCCGCGGGCCGGTTTTTGCACAACGAGCCGCCGGACCCACGGCGGCCCCCTTCAGGAGACACCCGCCATGGCGCGCGAAGGCAACCTCGAGCCCCCGACCCGACACCCGCTGGACTGGAAAAATCCCGAGTTCTACGACGAGGACAAGTGCTTCGCCGAACTGGAGCGCATCTTCGACATTTGCCACGGCTGTCGTCGCTGCGTGAGCCTGTGCGCGGCCTTTCCGACCCTGTTCGACCTGATCGACGAGGGCAAGACGGGCGAGCTCGACGGCGTGGACAAGGCCGACTACTGGAAAGTGGTCGACCAGTGTTACATGTGCGACCTGTGCTACATGACCAAGTGTCCGTATACGCCGCCGCACGAGTGGAACCTGGACTTTCCGCACACCATGCTGCGCGCCAAGGCGATCAAGTTTCGCCAGGGCAAGGTCAAGGCGGCCGAGAAGTTTCTGGCCTCCACCGACGTGCACGGCAGCCTGGCCGGCATCCCGATCGTGGTGCAGACGGTCAACGCCGTCAACCGCACCAAGCCCGCGCGGGCGTTGATGGAGAACGCCCTGGGCGTGCACCGCGACGCGTGGATGCCCGAGCTGGCCGCCAAGACCTTCCGCCGCGCCGCGCCCGAGTCACCGACCTCCCAGGCGATCGACGGCGAGCGCACGCCGGGCAAGGTGGCGATATTTTCGACCTGCTACGTCAACTACAACGAACCCGGCATCGGCCTGGACCTGCTACGGGTGCTGGCGCACAACGGCATTGCGTACACGCTGGTCGAGAAAGAGCGCTGCTGTGGCATGCCCAAGCTGGAGCTGGGCGATCTGCAGTCCGTGGCGGCGGCCAAGGAGGCCAACATTCCGGTGCTGGCGCGCTATGCGCGTGAGGGCTACGCGATCCTGAGCGCGGTGCCGAGCTGCACGCTGATGTTCAAACAAGAGATCCCGCTCATGTTTCCGGACGATCCCGACGTGCAGGCGGTCAAGGAAGCCATGTGGGATCCCTTCGAGTACCTGACCGCGCGCCGGCGCGACGGGCTGCTCAAAACCGACTTCCCGCGGCCACTGGGTAAGGTCAGTTATCAGATCCCCTGTCACGGCCGGGTGCAAAACATCGGCCGACGCACCGAGGAGCTGCTCAAGTCCATTCCGGGCACGCAGGTGCAGACGATCGAGCGCTGCTCGGGCCATGCCGGCACCTATGGCGTCAAGAAAGCGACGCACCCGGTCGCGATGAAAATCGGCAAGCCCGTTTTCAAGGCCATGGCGCAATGGAAGGACGGCAGTGCGCCGGATTACATCAGCTCCGATTGCCCGCTGGGCGGGCACCACATCGCGCAGGGATTCGAGGTCAACCAGTTGGGCACCCCCCAGCTGGCGCATCCGCTGACGCTGCTGGCCACCGCGTATGGGTTGAAGTGAGTCCGAGGCCCGAGACGATCCGACTGGAGCGAGACCATGATCACCACCATGCAACTGACCGGCAAGATCACGCGCGAGACGCTCATGCCACTGGAAGCGTATGCCAAGTGGCGCAAGGTGCACAAGCCCGAGGTGATCGCGCACCGCAAGCTGCGCACGGTGCGTCTGGGCGAGCACTTGAGTGTGCAGTTCGAGAGCGAGCTGTCGATGCGCTACCAGATCCAGGAGATGCTGCGCATCGAAAAAATCTTCGAGGAAGAGGGCATTCAGGACGAGATCGACGCTTATGCCCCACTGGTGCCCGACGGCACCAATTGGAAGGCGACCCTCATGATCGAGTACCCCGACGTCCACGAGCGGCGTCGGGAGCTGGCGCGCCTGATCGGCATCGAGGACCGCATGTTCGTCGAGATCGAGGGGCACGGTCGCGTCTATGCCATCGCCGACGAGGACCTGGACCGCGAAACCGAGGACAAGACCTCGGCGGTGCACTTTTTGCGCTTCGAGCTCACGCCCGCGATGCGCGCCGCGGTCAAGGCGGGGGCGGCGGTCAAGCTGGGGTGCGACCACACTCACTACCCGGCGCACGTGCAAATCCCGCCCGAGACGCTGGCGAGCCTGGCTGGCGACCTGAACGATTGAGGGGGCACGCCGTTGGCGCGGGGTGCCGCGTTGGCGGTAGGATACGGGCATGATTTTTTTGCTCTCTCCCGCCAAGGCGCTGGATTACGAATCGCCCCTGACCACGCAGCGCGCGACCGAGCCGTTGTTCATCCCCGAGGCGGCGCAGCTCATCGAGGTGCTGCGCACCCTCTCGCCGCAGCAGGTGGCGGAGCTGATGGATTTGAGCGATACGCTCGCGGCGCTCAACGTGGCGCGCTACCAGGCGTGGCTGCCGGTCTTCACACCCGAGAACAGCCGCCCAGCGGTGCTCGCCTTCAACGGCGATGTGTACGAGGGGCTCGACGCGCGCTCGTTGAGCGAAGACGACCTGGACTGGCTGCAAGCGCATGTGTGCATCTTGAGCGGCCTGTACGGCGTGTTGCGGCCGCTGGATCGCATGCAGCCCTATCGGCTGGAGATGGGCACCCGGCTGGCCACGCCGCGCGGACGCAATCTTTATCAATTTTGGGGTGACCGCATCGCGCAGTACCTCAACGAGCGCGTGGCACAGGACGATGGTATCGTCGTCAACCTGGCCAGCGAGGAGTACTTCAAGGCGGTCGACCTGGCCGTACTGCAGGCGCGCGTGGTGACCTGTGTTTTCGAGGAGCGCCGCGGTACGGGCTACAAAATCATCAGCTTTGCCGCCAAGCGTGCGCGTGGGCTCATGACACGTTGGGCCGCGTTGCACCGCGCGAGCCGTGTCGAGGATTTGCAGGACTTCGACAGCGAGGGCTACCGCTACGCGCCCGAGGTCTCCACCCCCGAGCGGTTGGTGTTCCGGCGCGAGGCGCGTCCCGCCTGAGCGGCGCGGGAGATTCAGCCATGGCGCAGCACGTGACCCCAGAGCTGAAGGCATGGATCGTGCAACAGGCACGCGCCGGCTGCACGCCGGAGTCGGTGTTGCAGGCCATGCGCGCCGCCGGTTGGGAGGAGGCCGTGGCGCTCGACGCCATGGAGGACGCGCTGGAGGGGTTCGTGCGCACGCTGCCGCAGCCGGTGCCGCCCGCGGCACCCGTGCGGCCCCATCTGGTCTTGGATGGATCGCCGCGCGCCATCGACGTGGGCGACCGTATCGTCACCGTCCACGTGAGCCTGCGCCGGCCGCGGCTGGCGGTTTTGGGCAACGTCTTGTCGGATGAAGAATGCGCGGCGCTGATACGTGCCGCCGAGCCACGCCTGAAGCGCTCGCGCACCGTGCAGACCAAGACCGGTGGCGAGGAGCTCAACGCCGACCGCACCAGCGATGGCATGTTTTTTCGTCGCGGCGAGTCGCCGCTGATCCAGCGCATCGAGGCGCGCCTGAGCCGCCTGGTGCACTGGCCGGTGGAAAACGGCGAGGGGTTGCAAGTGCTGCGCTACCGGCCAGGCGCGGAATACAAACCCCACTACGACTACTTCGACCCCAATGCGCCTGGCACCGCGCGCATCACCGAGCGTGGCGGGCAGCGCGTGGCCACGCTGGTGATTTACCTGAACGAGCCGGTGCGCGGCGGTGGCACCACGTTTCCAGACGTTGGGCTGGAGGTGATGCCACAGCGCGGGCATGCGGTTTTTTTTGCCTACGACCAGCCCGACCCCGCCACGCTGACGCTGCATGGCGGCGCGCCCGTGCTGGAGGGCGAGAAATGGGTGGCCACCAAGTGGCTGCGCGAGTCCGAATTCACTCCCTGAACCGATGATGTCCCTGTCTGCGACGCCCCCTGCCGCGGCGGCTGATTTGCCTGGCTTGGCGCAGGCCCCGTTGGGCCGCGCCAGCACGTATATCGACAACTACGACCCTACCTTGCTGTGCCCACTGCCGCGCGCGCCCAAGCGCGCCGAGATCGGCATCACCGGCACCCTGCCGTTCACCGGCGCGGATCTGTGGACGGCGTTCGAGCTGAGTTGGCTCAACCCGCGTGGCAAGCCGCAGGTCGCCATCGCACACTTCACCATCCCCGCCGAGTCGCCCAACCTGATCGAGAGCAAGTCCTTCAAGCTCTACCTCAACAGCTACCACCAAACGCCGTTTGCGAGTGCCGAGGCGGTGCGCGAGCGCCTGCGCGTCGATCTGGCCGAGGCGCTGTGGCGCGGCAGTGACCAGGCGCCCGGCAGCGTGGGTGTGCGCTTGCTCTTGCCGCACGAGTGGGGCGCGCAAACGGTGCAAACCCTGCCCGGCTTGAGCCTGGATCGGCTCGACGTCGATTGCACCGACTACCAGCCCGCGCCCGAGTGGTTGCGTGCCGACCCTGACCAGCCCCCGGTGCAAGAGGTGTTGACGAGCGACCTGCTCAAGAGCAACTGCCTGGTGACCGGCCAGCCCGATTGGGGCAGCATCCAGATTGCCTACAGCGGCGCGCCCATCGACCAGGAGGGGTTACTGCGCTACCTGGTCAGTTTTCGTCAGCACCAGGAGTTCCACGAGCAGTGCGTCGAGCGCATCTACATGGACATATGGACGCGCTGCCGCCCCATTCGCCTGAGTGTGCTCGCGCGCTACACGCGCCGCGGTGGGCTCGACATCAACCCCTGGCGCACGAGCCACCCGCAGCCGCTGCCGACGCACGCGCGCACGGCGCGGCAGTGATCCGCAGCGAGCGCGGGTTGCTGAAAAAACGGGCAGTCTGATGCAGGCCTTGACGCGGCGGGCTTTCCCGGTTTGTTCGGCGGTTTGTCCACAGCCTCGCCCACAGGCGGCGGGGACAAGCGGTCGGCTCATCCGGTCAGCAGCCGTTGCACCAGCTCCACCGTGCTGCGCGCCTGCACCTTGCGCATCAGGCGCGCGCGGTGCACTTCGACCGTGCGCGGGCTGATGCCCAGCACCTTGGCCGCCTGTTTGGCCGTCAGTCCTTTCATGACGAGTGCGGCGATCTCGCGCTCGCGAGGGGTGAGCGCGACCGTGACCGGTCGGCGCGCCGAGAGGTCTTCGAAACTCCAGATGCCGGCGGCGTGTGGATCGGCACGATCCAGCGCACGGCCGCTGACGTGGCACCAGAACGTCTGCCCGGCAAAGCGCCCGCCGACGCGGCGCATGATGCGCTCGTCGCTGTACTGCCCGTGGGCGTTGAGGATGGGGGCGATGCGCTCGCCGATGCGCTCGAACTCGTCGGCGCTGGGATACAGGAGGCGAAAGCTCTGGCCCACGAGCTGTTCGCGGCTGGCGCCAAAGATGTCGCACATGGCCTGGTTGCAGTCGACCATGATGCGGTGGCGCGACAGGGCCAGCCCAACCGGTGCCAGCTCGAAGGCGAGTCGGTAGTCGTCTAGGGTGGGCAGGGGCGGGGTCACGGCTTGGGGTTGGACCGTAGGCAATCCTACGTACACGATGACGTAGTATCGTACGGTTCTCATCCACTTTATGGACAGGAGCGTGCGAGCATGAACAAGGTTTACCCCAGCGCCGCTGCGGCCCTCGAGGGCGTGGTGGCCGATGGGCAGCTCATCGCGGTCGGCGGCTTTGGCCTGTGCGGCATCCCCGAGGCGCTCATCGACGCGCTGCGCGACAGCGGCGTGAAGAACCTGACGGTCATCTCCAACAACGCGGGCGTCGATGGCTTCGGCCTGGGCAAGCTGCTGGAGACGCGCCAGATCAAGAAGATGATCTCCAGCTACGTGGGCGAGAACAAGGAGTTCGAGCGGCAGTACCTGGCGGGCGAGCTGGAACTCGAGTTCACGCCGCAGGGCACGCTGGCCGAGAAGCTGCGCGCCGGTGGCGCGGGCATTCCGGCGTTTTTCACCAAGACCGGGGTGGGCACCATCGTCGCCGAGGGCAAGGAGCACCGCACCTTCAACGGCGAGACGTACATCATGGAGCAGGCGCTGTTTCCGGACGTATCGCTCGTCAAGGCGGACGTGGCCGATTTGGCGGGCAACCTGCGCTTTCGCCGCACGGCGCGCAACTTCAACCCGGCGGTGGCGACGGCGGGCAAAATCTGCATCGTCGAGGTCGAGCGCATCGTGCCCACTGGCGCCATCGACCCGGACGACGTGCACCTGCCCGGCATTTATGTGCACCGCATCGTGCACAACCCCACGCCCGAGAAGCGCATCGAGAAGCGCACCACCCGCGACCGCAAAGTGTGAGGAGCCCGACCATGCCTTGGACCCAAGACCAGATGGCCGCCCGCGCGGCGCAAGAATTGCAAGACGGCTTCTATGTCAACCTCGGCATCGGCATCCCGACGCTGGTGGCCAACCACGTGCCCGACCACATCGAGGTCTGGCTGCAAAGCGAAAACGGCATGCTGGGCATCGGCCCCTTCCCTTACGAGGATGAGGTGGACCCCGACCTGATCAACGCCGGCAAGCAGACGGTGACGTGCATCCCCGGCTCGTCCATCTTCAGCTCGGACCAGAGCTTTGCCATGATTCGCGGGGGCAAGATCAACCTGTCGATCCTGGGTGCGATGCAGGTCACGCACAAGGGCGACCTGGCCAACTGGATGATCCCCGGCAAGATGGTCAAGGGCATGGGCGGCGCCATGGACCTGGTGGCCGGCGTCAAGCGCGTGATCGTGCTCATGGAGCACGTGGCGCGTAAGAAGGACGGCACCGAGGATTTGAAGATCCTGCCCGAGTGCACGCTGCCGCTGACCGGAAAGGGCGTGGTCGATCGGATCATCACCGATCTGGGTGTGATGGACGTCACGCCCGAGGGGCTGAAGCTGGTGGAACTGGCGCCGGGGGTGACGCGCGAGTTCATCCAGAGCAAAACGGGCGTGCCGCTGCTGTGACCGCCGTGCCGGCCGACGGCTCGCAAGCCCCGCGTGTGCGTGCCCCCGGGGCCGCCAGCGCCCGTCCCCGCGTCGGGCTGGCGCTGGGTAGCGGCGCCGCCCGCGGCTGGGCGCACATCGGCGTGCTGCGCGTGCTGCAAGAGGTGGGCATCGAGCCCGACATCGTCTGCGGCACCTCCATTGGCGCGCTGGTGGGGGCGGCGTACGCGGCGGGCGAGTTGGACCGCCTCGAGCCCTGGGTGCGCTCGCTGGGCTGGCAGCAGGTGGTGGGCCTGATCGACCTCAAGCTGGGCGGCGGACTGATCGAGGGCGGCAAGCTGGTCGCGTTTTTTCGCGAGCGCTTCGTCGATGGCGGCATCGAAGCCTTGCCCAAACCGTTTGGCTGCGTGGCAACCGACCTGGCCACGGGGCGCGAGGTGTGGTTGCAGCAAGGGCCGGTGATCGACGCGGTGCGCGCCTCGATTGCCATCCCAGGGGTATTCACGCCAGCGCGCGCCCAGGGGCGGCTGTTGGTGGACGGTGGTCTGGTCAACCCAGTGCCGGTCTCGCTGGCGCGCGCCATGGGGGCCGAGATCATCATCGCCGTGGACCTGAACTGGGACCTGATGCGCCGCCGCCAGCGGGTGGTGGGGCGCGGCCGCAGCCGCGCGCGCGGGCTGCTCGATGGGGTGTGGGGGCGACTGCGCGGACGTTCGGCGGATGATGCCCGCGATGACGAAACAGGCCCCGAGGCGCCTTCGTTGTTGGACGTGATGGTCACCAGCATGAATATCGTGCAGTGGCGCATCACCCAAAGTCGCCTGGCGGGCGAGCCGGCCGACGTCGTCATCCGCCCCATGCTGGCCGACATCGCGGCGATGGATTT
The DNA here is from genome assembly GCF_049728535.1 of Tepidimonas sp. HKU77. Lineage (NCBI taxonomy): Bacteria > Pseudomonadati > Pseudomonadota > Betaproteobacteria > Burkholderiales > Tepidimonas > Tepidimonas sp. HKU77. Next base: position 1,929,635 of record NZ_CP187300.1, read on the forward strand.
TCACCGCGCGGCGCCGGCCATCGGCGCTGGGCGCAAAGCGGCCGAGCAGGCGCTGGGCGCCCTCCGCGAGGCGATCGGTCTTGGTCTCGTGGGGAGCGGCGTCGCCGATCCGTCGCTCTAGCGGTGTGGCGGGCTGGTGCCAGCGTGGTGACGGCGTTGCCCGTGGGCGGAGGGGATCAAAACGGACACGCGCTGCACCATGCCATCCACTGGCCGTGGGCTGGGTGGGGTAGGGCGAGTTCGCTGGCATGCAGCAGCAAGCGCGGCGTGGCGCGCGCGTGCGCAGGTGGGGCGTACAGGGGGTCGCCCAGAATGGGGTGGCCGAGCGCCGCCAGGTGCAGGCGAAGCTGGTGCGAGCGGCCGGTGATCGGCTCGAGCGTAACGCGCGCGGCCCAGGCGGGGCCGTGGCGTTCCGTGCCGCAGAGGCACCAGCGCGTGTGGCTGGGTTTGCCGGTGCTGAAACAAACCTTGCTGCGCGGGCGCCGCGGCCAGTCCACGATCAGGGGCAGGCGGATGTCGCTCCAACCGTCGGGAGCGGTCGGTGGCAGGGGGATGCCGGCCACGACGGCCACGTAGCGTTTGTGCACGCGGCGCGCGGCAAAGGCCATCGACAGCGTGCGTTGCGCGGCTGCCGTGCGCGCCAGCACTATCAGGCCCGAAGTGTCCATGTCGAGCCGATGCACGACGCCCAGCGGCCCCAGGTGGCGCTGCAGCCGGTGCAGCACGCAATCGGCCTTCTCCGGGCCGCGGCCGGGCACCGCCAGCAATCCGGCGGGTTTGTCCACGACCACGAGGTCGTCGTCGATGTGCACGAGCGGGACGCCGTCGAGGATCAAGCGGCCGCTCCCTCGACGACGCAGCGCAGGCGGCGCTGACCCTGCCACTCGTCGGCGATGATCCGGTACGCCAACAGCGCCTGGCGCGGCAGGGGGTCGGTGCGGCCGAACCAGATGCCGTCGATCATGTCACTACCGATGCGCAGTCGCAGCGACAAGTGCCGCTCGCCCACGAGGCGCTGACCGAGTACCTCGACCTCTTCGCTGAAGAGCGGCGGGGCAAATCCCTGGCCCCACACTTGGGCGTCGAGCAGGTCGGCGGTGTCCACCTGTCGCCACTCCGCGGGCAAGGGGCCGTCGGTGTCGAGCTGGCGCTGCAGTGTCGCGGCGTCAAGCCAGTCGCGGGCCACGGCCTGGAGTGCGGCTTCGAATGCGGGCAGGCCGTCCGCCGGGAGGGTGCAGCCAGCCGCCATCGCGTGGCCCCCAAAGCGCAGCAGCAGTCCGGGTTGGCGCTTGGCGATCCAGTCCAGCGCGTCGCGCAGGTGAAAGCCCGGGATCGAGCGACCGGACCCTTTCAGACAGGGCTGGCCGTCGTCGCTCTGCGCCGCAGCGAAAACGAATACCGGTCGGTGCAGCCGGTCCTTCAGCCGCGCGGCGACGATGCCAACCACCCCCTCGTGAAACGAGGGGTCGAAGACGGTGAGCGCGGGCGGCGCGGTGTCGGGGTCGAGGTCGGCGCCGTGGCGCTCGGCCATGCTCAGCAGCGCCTGCTCGCGCATGGCGGATTCGACCTGGCGTCGCTCGCGGTTGATGCCATCCAGCGTGCGCGCCAGCTCGTGCGCGCGCTGCGGGTCGTCGGTGATCAGGCATTCGATGCCCAGCCCCATGTCGCTCAGACGCCCGGCGGCGTTGAGGCGCGGCGCCAGCGCAAAACCCAGGTCGAAGGTGGTGGCGCGTGCGGCGCTGCGCCCGGCCGCGGCCAGTAATGCGCCCATGCCGGGTGGTAGGGCGCCCGCGCGAATGCGGCGCAACCCTTGTGCCACCAGGCGCCGGTTGTGCGCGTCCAGCCGTACCACGTCGGCCACCGTGCCCAGCGCCACCAGGGGTAGCAGACCGTCGAGGCGCGGCTGGTCACGCGGACCGAAAACCCCGCGCCGGCGCAGTTCGGCGCGCAGCGCCAACAGCACATAAAACATCACACCCACGCCCGCCAGCGCCTTGCTGGGGAAGGGGCAGCCCGGCTGGTTGGGGTTGACGATGACGGCATCCGTCGGCAAGCGCACCTCACCGTCCACCACCAGCGGCAGGTGATGGTCGGTGATGAGAACTTGCATCCCCAGTGCCCGGGCGTGCGCCACGCCATCCAGGCTGGCGATGCCGTTGTCCACGGTCAGCAAGATGTCGGCGCCCATCGCGCGCACGCGCTCGGCCAGCGTGGGGGTCAGTCCGTAGCCATCGCGGACGCGGTCCGGCACCAAATAGCGTACCCGGTCCCAGCCCAGCGGCGCGCCCAGCAGGCGCAGGCCGCGCCATGCGGTGGCGCAGGCGGTGGCGCCGTCGCAGTCGTAGTCGGCCACGATGCCGATGGTGAGCCCCTGCTGCAGCGCATCGGCGAGCAGCTCGCCCGCGGCGCGCGCACCCAATAGCGCATCGGGCGCGGGCAGCAGCGCCAGGTCGTCGTCCACCTCCTCGGGCTGTTGCACGCCGCGCGCCGCAAACAGCCGCGCGAGCAATGGATGGGTGCCCGCTTGTTCCAGTGCCCAGGCTGCCCGTGGCGGAATGTCGCGCGCCCGGATATTCACAGTCCGCTCCACCAGTCGAGCACGGCCGCAGCCGGCGTCGCTGGCCGACCGCGCAGCCGCTGCCACCAGTCGCGCCAGCCCCGCCGCGGGCGCGGCGCGGGGTCGGCGCCCGGGTCCAGCCGCCAGGTGCGCCAGCCGCGCTCGCCGCACAGCGTCAGCCAGCGCGGCTGCCCATCGGCGTCGGCCGCGGCCATCCAATTCGCCAGCTCGGGCTCCAACGCCTGCCAGCCGGCGGCCCAGCCCAGCGCATCGCCGCGCGTGGCGGGTTCGACCAGCGCGTCAATCAGCTGCACGCTCGCCTCGGCGGGGCGCGGTCCGTCGCCACGCCAGCGCCCAGCACCACTGATCCACAGGCCGTTGATCGGCAGCGCACCGCGCGCCACCCGCGCCGCATTCACCGGGTGGTCGTGAAAGAGCATTTGCGCCTCGTTGAGCAGACGCAGCAGCGTCCGTGCGCTGGGTTGCGAGCCCGCGTCGCGCCACCAGACATCGGCGCGGCGGTGCGCCACGCGGTCCAGGCTGGCACCCGTCCAGCCGTCGAACAGGTCGCCTTCGGCAAGCCAGCGCCCGGGGCTGCCGTCATCGTCGAGCGCGATGCCGTCCTCCGCTGCGTAGGGGGAAAACGCCGCTTTCAGGGCCACGGCTTCGTCTGGACGCAGATCGAGGGCCTGCGGCGGGATGAGGGTGATATGGTCGAGCCCCGCCTGCCACGCACACGGCCACAGCCAGGCGCAGGCGACGCCCGCGCGCCCGGCGTGCCAGGCGGCCCAAGGCAGGCGTCCATCCTCGATGGACCAGCCGAGCGCGCGCGCCAGCGCGTGTTCGTGCGGGGGCGTCAGGCTCCAGGGGTCGCCGTCGTAAGAGGCGTGCGGGACGGCGCGCGCCAGCCAGCGCTGCAGCGCTGGCAGCGGCGGGATGTGCGTGTCGGTACCGTCGGGGGGGGCGGCGTAGGCGATGATCCAGTGACGAACCTCGGGCATGGCCCGATTGTGGCGCAAGCGCTGCGGCACAATCGGGGCTGATCTTGGAACATCCCATGCCGCTACCGTACGAATGGGTGATCGGCTGGCGCTACACGCGCGCCGGCCGCGGAGCCCGCCGCAATGGTTTCATCTCTTTCATCAGCGCCGTCTCCATGCTGGGCATCGCGCTGGGGGTGGCTGCACTCATCATCGTGTTGTCGGTGATGAACGGCTTTCAGAAAGAGGTGCGCGACCGCATGTTGGGGGTGCTGTCCCATGTGGAGGTGCTGTCCGCCTCGGGCGACGCGCTGGCGGACCCCGACGCGGTACTGGCGCAGGTGCGTGCGCACCCGCGCGTGCAGGCGGCCGCACCGTTCGTCGCCGCGCAGGGGCTGCTCGCGCGCGGCCAGGACATGAGGGGCGTCGTGATCCGCGGCATCGACCCGGCGCTCGAGCCATCGGTGACGGCGCTGGGGGCGGATCTGGCCACCCACGCATTCGGGGCGCTGCAGCCGGGGCGCTTCGGCATCGTGCTGGGGGCGGCGCTGGCGCGCTCGCTGGGGGTGGTGCCCGGCGACGCGGTAACGCTAGTGGTGCCCTCGGGCGAATTGACGCCTGCTGGCGTCGTGCCGCGCTTGCGGCAGATGACGGTGGTGGGGTTGTTCGATTCAGGCCACTATGAGTACGACGCCACGCTGGCGCTGGTGCACTTGGCCGACGCGCAGCGGCTGTTTCGCGTCGAGGGCCCCACGGGCGTGCGCGTGCGGCTGGACGATATGCAGGTGGCGCGCGAGGTGGCCATCGAACTGGAGGCGCGTTTGGCGGCGGAGCTCGGCGCAGGTATCGTCGTGCGCGACTGGACGCGTGCCAACCGCACCTGGTTTGCCGCCGTGCAGGTCGAAAAGCGCATGATGGCCATCATCTTGACGCTCATCATCGCCGTGGCAGCGTTCAATCTGGTCTCGACGCTGGTCATGACCGTGACCGACAAGCGCGCCGATATCGCCATTTTGCGCACGCTGGGGGCGAGTCCGGCGAGCGTGATGGCGATCTTCGTCGTGCAGGGCGCAGCGGTTGGCATCGTGGGCACGGCGATCGGCCTGGCGCTGGGGCTGGGCGTGGCCTTCCATATCGACACGCTAGTCCCGGCACTGGAGCGGCTGCTGGGGGTGCACTTCCTGCCACAGGATATCTACCTCATCAGCCGCATGCCGAGCGACCCACAGGCGGCCGACATCGTGCCGGTGGCGATCGTGTCGTTGCTGCTGGCGTTCGTTGCCACGCTCTACCCGAGCTGGCGTGCCAGCCGCATCAACCCCGCGGAGGCGCTGCGCTATGAGTGAATCCCGCCCCATCGTGTTGCAGGCCCGCGGCGTGTGCAAGCGCTTTCGCGAGGGGCGGCTCGACGTGACCGTGTTGCGCGGGGTCGATTTGACGGTGCACGCCGGCGAGACGGTGGCCATCGTCGGGGCCTCGGGTTCCGGCAAAAGCACGTTGCTGCATTTGCTGGGAGGGTTGGATGCGCCCACCAGTGGCGAGGTGCACCTGCTGGGCGAGGCGTTGCACCGCCTGTCGCCAGCACGGCAGGGGCAGGTGCGTAATCGCCACCTCGGGTTCGTTTATCAATTTCACCACCTGTTGCCCGAGTTCAGCGCCCAGGACAACGTGGCCATGCCGCTGTGGATACGGCGCATGGCGCGCAGCGCCGCGGCCGTCCAGGCGGCGCAGTGGCTTGAGCGCGTGGGCCTGGCCGAGCGGCTGGCGCACCGGCCGGCCGAGCTCTCGGGTGGCGAGCGCCAGCGCGTGGCAATCGCGCGTGCGCTGGTCACGCAGCCGGCGTGCGTGCTGGCCGACGAACCCACGGGCAATCTGGACCGCGAGACGGCAAGCGCGGTGTTCGATCAAATGTTGTCACTGGCGCGATCGCAGGGCACGGCGTTCGTGCTGGTGACGCACGACGCGGAGCTGGCGGCGCGCTGTGATCGTCGCTTGCGGCTCACCGCCGGGCGGTTGACCGACGGCGTCTGATGGGCGCCGCGGGGCGCACACGGTGTCGAACCGTTGGCGTCCCGATGCAGACCGGCTCATCGGCATCGAACATTCGGGTTTACACTAATCGCCATATTCGCAATCAATCATATACTTCAGCCGTGGATTCCTCGGTGTCGCCCTCTCCGTCAGATGCGCTGCTGCCGATGTACGAGTCGGTCGCACGTTATTTCAGTCTGTTGGGGGAGCCGACGCGGTTGCGAATCCTGCACGCGGTCTGCGACGAGGAGCGCTGCGTCAACGACATCATGCAGATCACGGGTCTGGAGCAGCCCAATGTATCGCGCCATCTGGCGCGACTGCACCAGGCGGGTCTGTTGGAGCGTCGTCGGGATGGCAGTCGGGTGTTTTACCGGGCTGCCCGCTCGCCGCAGTGGGACTTGTGTCGGCTGATCGCGCAGCAAGTGTGCCGTGCGCAGGTGCGCCCCGGTTCGGGGCAGGGGTGCACCGCTGGTGGGCTGGAGTCGGTATTCCCCGTCGAATCAAAGGAAGAAGCCAGTGTCTGACAACCTCCGTGAAGTCATCGGCCGGGTACAGCCCGCGCCGGAGAATCATCTGAGTCCGGAGCTGCTCGAGAAGGCCCGCAAGGCCCGACGCAGCTTCATGGGCAAGGCGTTGGCGATGGGGGCGGGTGCAGCCTCGGCCGTGGTGGGGGGCAAAGCGCTTGCCGCTCCCGAGGGCGAGGACGCCATCCTCAAGCTGCCCGAACACACCACGGGTCTGGGTCAGCCCGTCGCGGCACGAGGCTATGGTATGCCCAGCAAGTGGGAGAGCAACCTGCAGCGCCGCGAGAGCCCGGGCCTGACCCGCGTGTCGCAAGCGTCGGTTAGCTTCACACCGTTGCAAGGGCTGTTTGGCATCATCACACCCAGCGGCTTGCACTTCGAGCGCCACCACCAAGGCTGGTGGGACATCGACCCCTCAGGTCACCGCTTGATGATTCATGGCGACGATGGCCTGATCAAGCGCCCGCGTGTCTTTACGATGGACGAGCTGATGCGCCTGCCCAGCGTGTCGCGTATCCACTTCCTGGAGTGCGGCGCCAACACCGCGATGGAGTGGGCCAACGTCGCCGTGCCGACGGTGCAGTACACGCACGGCATGTGCAGCTGCTCCGAATGGACGGGGGTGCTGCTGTCGACGCTGCTGGACATGTGCGGCATCGACCGCAAGCGCGCCAAGTATGTGCTCGCCGAGGGGGCGGACGGCTCGTCGATGACGCGCACCATCCCCATCGAACTCGCCATGGACGACGTGATCGTCGCTTGGGGGCAAAACGGCGAGATGCTGCGCCCCGAGAACGGCTACCCGCTGCGCTTGATCGTGCCGGGCGTGCAGGCGGTCAGCTCGGTCAAATACCTGCGTCGCATCGAAGTGGGCGACAAGCCCTGGGGCACCAAGGACGAGTCGGTGCACTACATCGACCTGCTGCCCAACGGCCTGCACCGCCAGTACAGCGGTATCCAAGAATGCAAGAGCGTCATCACCACCCCGTCGGGCGGTCAGACGCTGCTGGATCGCGGTTACTACAACATCTCGGGGCTGGCCTGGTCGGGGCGCGGCACCATCAAAGCGGTGGACGTATCGGTCGATGGTGGCCGTACCTGGCGTCCTGCACGGCTCGAAAAACCCATCCTGCCCAAAGCGTTCACGCGCTTCAACTTCGATTGGGTCTGGGATGGCAAGCCGGCTATTTTGCAAAGCCGCGCGATCGACTCCACGGGTTATGTGCAGCCCAAGATCAACCAGTTGCGTGCCGTGCGCGGTACCCGGTCGATCTACCACAACAACGCTATCCAGAGCTGGCTGGTCGCGGAAAACGGCGAAGTCTCCAACGTGCAGGTGTACTGAAGATGAAGCGCATGACATCCCCCCTTCGTGCGGCCATCGCGGCCGCCTTTCTGAGCGCGGGCATGGCCGGTGCCGCGCAAGCCAACCAACCTTGGGCGAACTTGGGGCGCGCCCCGACACCGGCGGAGATCAAAGCCTGGGATATCGACGTGCGCCCCGACTTCAAGGGTCTGCCCAAAGGGTCGGGTTCGGTCCGCCACGGGCAGGAAGTGTGGGACACCAAGTGCGCCTCGTGCCATGGCGAGTTTGGCGAATCCAACGAGGTGTTCACGCCGATCGTGGGTGGCACGACCAAGAAAGACATGGAAACCGGCCGCGTGGCCAATCTGCGCGCCGAGGCCCATTACCCGCAGCGCACCACGCTGATGAAAGTACCCACGATCTCGACGCTGTGGGACTATATCAACCGCGCCATGCCGTGGAACGCGCCCAAATCGCTGTCGGTCGAAGACGTCTACGGCGTCGTGGCCTACATCCTGCACCTGGGTGACATTGTGCCCGAGGACTTCGTGCTGAGCGACCAGAATATCGCCGAAGTCCAGAAGATCATGCCCAACCGCAACGGCATGACGCTGGAGCACGGGATGTGGTTGCCGAACTATGCCTTCACTGGCAAACCCGACGTGCGCAATACTCGATGCATGAAAGATTGTCCGATCGACGGCAACATCAAGTCGATGTTGCCGGAGAACATGCGCGATGCCCACGGTAACCTGTTCGAGCAACAGCGAGTGATTGGTCCGACGCGCGGCTGGGACACCACCAAGCCACCGCGCAAGTAGCCCCTCACGCAAAGACAGTGAACCTACCCTGTAACCTTCGATCCAAACCCACTGGCCCGTGCAGCGGGCTATTCACCACCCAGGAGACTGAGAGATGAAGATCCAGACGTTGCTGACGATCGCCGCAGGCGCCGTTGCGGTGTTGGCCGTCCCCGCGCACGCGATGGACGCCGCCGCTGCCAAGGCGCTGGCCCAAAAGAGCGCGTGCATGGGCTGCCATGCCGTGGACAAGAAAATGGTCGGCCCGGCGTACAAGGCCATTGCCGAGAAGTACAAGGGCATGAAGCCCGAAGAACTGGCGGCGTCGATCAAGAAGGGCGGCGCGGGCAAGTGGGGCCCGGTGCCGATGCCGGCTCAAGCCGGTTTGAGCGACAATGACGCGAAATTGCTCGCCGAGTGGATTTTGGCGGGTGCCCCCGACAAGTGACGTGATGCGGTTGCATTCGCGTCGTGGACCTTCGTTTGACAAGGAGTTGAACATGAAACAGAACCGACGTGCCGTGCTCAAGACCGGCACAGCGCTGGCGACGCTGGTGTCGCTGGGGATCGTGACGGCCGAGCAGGCGCTGGCGGCCAACCGCGACGCGTTTGCGGCCAAGAGCCTGGCCGATGCGCTCAAGGCCGTGGGTGGGCAGCCGGCCACGAGCGACCAGGTGCAAATCATTTCGCCCGACATCGCCGAAAACGGTGCCGTGGTGCCGGTGGGGGCGGTCAGCAAGATCCCCAACACGAGCGAGATCTACCTGCTGGTGGAGAAGAACCCGACGCCGCTGGCGGCGGCGTTCATGATTCCGGCGGGCACGGAAGCCGACGTGCAGACCCGTCTGAAGATGGGGCAAAGCACCAACGTGCTGGCGGTGGTCAAGGCCGACGGCAAGCTGTACTCGGCGGTCAAGGAAACCAAGGTGACGCTCGGCGGCTGCGGCGGCTGAACTGACACCACGCAAGGAAAGACAAGGAGAACAGACATGGCAGATCCGATGCGCATCCGGGCCAACGAGGCCGGTGGGGTGACGACGGTGCGGGTGCTCATGAGCCACCCGATGGAGCCAGGGACGCGGCGTGATGCGTCGGGCAACTTGGTGCCGGCGCACTACATCACGGACGTGGTGGCCACGCACAATGGCAAAGAAGTGCTCAAGGCGATGTGGAGCGGGGCGGTGTCGCAAAACCCGTTTCTGAGCTTCAAGTTCAAGGGTGCGGCCAAGGGCGACAAGGTCGTCGTCAAGTGGACCGACAACAAGGGCGAGTCGCGCACCGACGAGGCGGCCATCGCCTGAGCGTGCAGCGCCCCAGCGCCCAGGGCTGCGCTGACGCAGTCCACCGAGGGCCAGCGGACCCCACGGCCCGCTGGCCTTTTTTGTCATCCCCGATACCTCCGCTTCCACAGGAACCGTCACCATGAGTTTTAGCCGCCGCGAGTTTTTGCAGGTGCTGGCCGTCGCCAGTGCGTCTGGCATGACCATCGCCCACGAGGACGTGTTGGCCGCCAAACCGGGCGCTGCCAATCGGCTCTACGATGTGCCCAAGTTCGGCAATGTGAGTTTTTTGCACTTCACCGACTGCCACGCGCAGTTGACCCCCATCTATTTTCGTGAGCCCAGCGTCAATCTGGGTCTCGGCGAGGCCCAGGGTCGCCCGCCCCACCTGGTGGGCGAGCACCTGCTCAAGCATTTCGGCATCCGTCCGGGCACGCGCGAGGCGCATGCCTTCACGTACCTGGATTTCACGCGCGCGGCCAAGACGTATGGCAAGGTAGGGGGGTTTGCACACCTGGCCACGCTGGTCAAAATGCTCAAGGCGAGCCGACCGCACGCGCTGCTGTGCGACGGGGGCGATACCTGGCAGGGTTCGGCGACGTCGCTGTGGACCAATGCGCAAGACATGGTCGACGCCTGCAAGTTGCTCGGCGTCAACATCATGACGCCGCACTGGGAGTTCACGTTCGGTGCCCAGCGCGTCAAGGAAATCGTCGAGAAGGACTTCAAGGGTCACATCGACTTCGTCGCCCACAACGTCAAGACGGCGGACTTCGAGGAGCTGGTCTTCGAGCCCTACGTTATCAAGGAGCAAAACGGCATCCCCGTGGCGGTGATCGGGCAGGCGTTCCCGTACACGCCGATCGCCAACCCGCGCTGGATGGTGCCGGACTGGACGTTCGGCATCCGCGACGATCACCTGCAAAAGATGGTCGACGAGGTGCGCGCCAAAGGGGCGAAGGTGGTGGTCGTGCTGTCGCACAATGGCATGGACGTCGACATCAAGATGGCCTCGCGGGTGCGCGGGGTGGACGCCATCCTGGGCGGGCACACCCACGACGGGATGCCCGCGCCCGTGATCGTCAAAAATGCCGGCGGTCAGACGCTGGTGACCAATGCCGGCTCGAACGGGAAGTTTCTGGGCGTGCTCGACTTCGATGTGCGCGACGGCCAGGTGCGCGGCTACCAGTATCGATTGCTGCCCGTGTTTTCCAACCTGCTGCCGGCGGACGCGGAGATGGCCCGCTTCATCGAACAGGTGCGCGCACCGTACAAGGCCAAGCTGGAGGAAAAACTCGCGGTCACCGAGGGCTTGCTGTACCGCCGCGGTAACTTCAACGGCACCTGGGACCAGTTGATCCTGGATGCGCTCATGGAGGTCAAGGGCGCCGATGCCGCCTTCTCGCCAGGCGTGCGCTGGGGTACCAGCTTGCTGCCGGGCGATGCCATCACCTATGAGCGCATGATGGATCAGATGGCGATGACCTATCCGGCCACCACGCTCAACGAATTTACTGGCGCCCAGATCAAGGAGATCATGGAGGACGTGGCCGACAACCTGTTCAACCCCGATCCGTACTACCAGCAGGGCGGCGACATGGTGCGCGTGGGCGGCATCCAGTACACGATCGACCCCACGGCGCGCATGGGCCAGCGCATCCAGAACTTGACGCTGCGCGGCAAGCCGCTGGAGGCCGACAAGAAGTACAAGGTCGCGGGTTGGGCGTCGGTGCAGGAAGGCGTGACCGGCACCCCCATCTGGGACGTGGTTTCAGCGTATCTGCGCGACAAGAAGGTGATCAAGCCGGTCAAGGTCAACCAACCGAAGATCATCAACGTGGGCGGCAATCCCGGCATCGCAGCGTAAGCCGTTCGCGATTTCTGCCGTCGCCCCAAGCCCGCCTCGGCGGGCTTTTTTGCGGGCCGGGTGTGTGCAGACGGTGTGCGGGCCGGGATGGTCGCCCGAATCGGTCAGGGCGTGGGGTAGGTGCCGGGGATGAGGATCGAGCGGTCCACCGTCTCGATGTTCGTGTGGCCCGTGAAGGCCATGGTCAGGTCGAGTTCTTTGTGGATGATCTCCAATGCCTTGGTCACGCCCGCCTCGCCCATCGCACCCAGGCCGTACAGAAAGGCACGGCCGATGTAAGTGCCCCGTGCGCCGAGGGCGCGCGCTTTGAGCACATCTTGCCCGCTGCGGATACCGCTGTCGAGGTGGATCTCGATCTGCGAACCGACGGCCTCGACGATGCGCGGCAGCGCGCGGATGCTGGACTCGGCGCCGTCGAGCTGGCGGCCCCCGTGGTTGCTGACGATGATCGCGTCCGCCCCCGAGTTGGCGGCAAGCTTGGCATCCTCGACGTCCATGATGCCCTTGAGGATGAGCTTGCCGCCCCAGCGCTTTTTGATCCACTCGACGTCGGCCCAGTTGAGCGTGGGGTCGAACTGCTGCGCCGTCCACGCCGACAAGCTGCCCATGTCGGCCACGCCTTTGACGTGCCCCACGATGTTGCCGAACTGCCGCCGTGGCGTGCGCAACATGCCCCAGCACCAACGCGGCTTGGTCATCATGTTCAGGATGTTGGGCAGGGTCAGTTTGGGCGGTGCCGACAGACCGTTTTTCAGGTCTTTGTGGCGTTGCCCCAAGATCTGCAGGTCCAGCGTCAGCACCAGCGCACCACAACGGGCGGCCTTGGCGCGGTCGATCAGGCGCGCGATGAAGTCGCGGTCACGCATCACGTAGAGCTGAAACCAAAAGCCCTCGCCGGCGTGCTGGGCGACGTCTTCGATCGAGCAGATGCTCATGGTGGAGAGCGTGAACGGCACGCCAAACGCCTTGGCCGCCCGAGCGGCGAGGATTTCGCCGTCGGCGTGTTGCATGCCGGTCAGCCCTGTGGGCGCCAGCGCCACGGGCATGGCCACGGGCTGCCCGACCATGGTGGTGCGCGTGCTGCGCGGCTCCATCGGCACGGCCACGCGCTGGCGCAGGCGGATGGGCTGGAAGTCCGATTCGTTGGCGCGGTAGGTGCTCTCGGTCCACGAGCCGCTGTCGGCGTAGTCGTAGAACATGCGCGGCACGCGCCGCTGCGCCAGGCGGCGCAGGTCGTCGATGCAGGTGATGACGGGCATGGGGTCTCCTCGTTTTTCGCGCATCGTAGCGCCGATGCCCCCAGCCCGTCACGTGAAATGCGGCTGGCGCGCTTTGAAGAAAAACGCGCGCAGGGGTTTTAGCTGCAGTGCACGCTGCCGCAGCCCGTCATGGTGGCGGGGCGCACGCGGCTGGGGTCGGCCAGGGTTTCGCTGCGCGAGTCGAAGCCGACCGTGCGCATATGCTGCGCGAGCCCCGCGTCCATGGTCTGCGCGTGCATGGGAAACCACTCGGCCAGCGCCGCGGCCATGCGCTCGATGATTTCGTGGTCGCCCTGCAGGTAATGCTCCTCCACCGCGCGCATGGTGTCGAGGATTTGCCGGTGGTGGCTGGCGTGGCAGTTGTCGGGCGCAAAGCCAACCGCGACCATCCAGCGCTCCTCGCGCGCGAAGTGTTCCCGCGTGTGGGCGACCAACGCCCGGTAGGGTGCGAGCTGCTGGTCGTGTGGCAGCGCGCGCAGCGCGGCGAGCTGGGTCACGAATTCCTCGTGGGTCTCGTCCATGCGCGCGTCACCCGTGGCGAGCGCGTCGCTCCAGTACAGGGGCGGGATGTCGGGAAAGGGCTCGGTGCTCATGACGCGCAAGGGTAGTGGGGACGCGGGCCGTGCGGCTTGACGCAGGTCAAGGCGCACCGGCCCGAAGCGCGCGGAGGCTCACGCGTCGAACGGCCAGCGCATGTCGCGCAGATCACGCCGGGTCTCGATGAGCACCAGCGGCCCTTCGCTGACCGCGGGTGCCGGCCGCGGCTCGCGCGGGGTGTGTGTGCGCGGGGGCTCGGCCGCGATCGCGGCTTGGGCAGCGGCGACCTTGTTCGCGTCCGACTGCACCCACTCCAGACCCGCTGCACGGGCCAGCGCCGCCAGCTCGTCTACGGGGAGGGTGAATGGTTGCGCAGTGTCGGCACCGCTGGCGGCGATCGGCGCCGCGGCGGGTGCGGGTGCCGTAGCCTCGGCGGGAACGTCCGCTGCCAGCGGGGTTTCGGCTGTGGGAACCGGGGCCGGAGCCGGCTGGACGCGGGCCTCGGCCTCGCCCGCCGGCGCCGTCTGCGGCCGGGCAAAGTACGAGCGCCGCGGGGTGTCCACTGTCACGTCCCCGTCCCCGGCGGTGGGCTGCGGCGTGCTCGCGCTGGTGTCGAGCACCGCGTCCGAATCCGACGTGGCTGGCGTGGACGCCCGGCGGGCACGGTCGCGCCCGTAGCGGTCGCGGCTGCGGCGCTCGCGCGGGGCCGACTCGTTGCCGTCGGTAGCGACCGCTGCATCTCCCGGCGCGGGTGTGCCGGCCTCAGGTGCTGCATCGGGGTTTGCGCCCTCGGTTTCCGGCCGGGGGGCAGCCGTGGTCATGCTGTCGGGCACGACGGCTGCGTCGGGCGTGGTGGCTGTCTCGGCGGCTGCGGTATCGCCGCGCGAGCGGCGGCCACGCCGACGCCGATCGCCGCGCCCACCCCGTTCGCGCGCGTCGGTCGTGGCCTCGCCAGCCTCAGCCGCCGCCACTGCCGGGGCGGTGGCCGCCACGTCGTCGGACTCGACGGGTGCGGCGTTGGATGCCGACCGTGTCTGTTGCGCACCGTCCGCTTGCGGTGGGCGAGCCGGGCGCTCGCTGCGTGGACGGCGCTCGCCCGCCCGCTCTCCGCGCTCGCGGCGTCCTTCGGTGGCGCCTTCCTCGGCACGCGATACCCGGGCATCACCGGTACCAGCGGAGGGGCCTTCGGCCGATCGCTCGGCGCGCGAGCGGGCGTCGTTGCGGGGGCGGTCACGGCCGCCGCGGCCCTGGCACTGGCGTGGTTCGTCGCCGCCAGGCTGTGCGGGCGACGCGGTCGCCGGCGTAGCAGCCGGCGCGGCCGGTGCCGGTGTGGCCGCTGCTGGCACGGCTTGCCAGCCAAAGAGCCGCTTGAGCCAGGCGATGAAGCCCGTTTCGGCGGCCACCGGCGCCGCGGTCGCCGCACGCGCGGCAGGGGCGGGAGTGGGGGCAGAGGGCTGCGCCGCCACCACGCCGGGGTGGGGCGAGGGCGCGGCTGCCTCGGGCCGGGGCGCGGCCACCGGCGCCGGGCCGTCGGGCAGCACACCCTTGATCAGCGGCTCTTGCCGGTTGGTGCGTTCCTGACTGCGGCGGGTGACCAGCGCGATGTCTTCGGCGATGTCGGCCAGCTTGTAGCTGGCGTCCAGGTTGTCCAGCCGCGGGTCGTCGTGCTTGAGGCGTTCGAGCTTGTAGTTGGGCGTGTCGAGCGACTTGTTGGGCACCAGCAGCACGCTGATGCGCTGCTTGAGCTCGATTTTGGTGATCTCGACGCGCTTTTCGTTGAGCAAGAAACTGGCGACCTCGACCGGCACTTGCACCAGCACGGCGGCGGTGTTGTCTTTGAGTGACTCTTCCTGGATGACGCGCAGGATTTGCAGCGCCGACGATTCGGTGTCGCGGATGTGGCCCGAGCCGCCGCAGCGCGGGCAGGGGATGGAGGCACCCTCGGACAGCGTCGGGCGCAGGCGCTGACGGCTCATCTCGAGCAGCCCAAACTTGCTGATGGGCGCGAACTGCACGCGCGCGCGGTCTTGCCGCAGCGCTTCGCGCAGGCGGTTTTCGACCTCGCGCCGGTTCTTGCTGTCCTCCATGTCGATGAAGTCGATCACGATCAGGCCGCCCAAGTCGCGCAAGCGGGCCTGGCGCGCGACTTCATCGGCCGCTTCGAGGTTGGTGCGCAGCGCGGTCTCCTCGATGTCACCCCCCTTGATCGCGCGCGCCGAGTTGACGTCGATGGCCACCAACGCCTCGGTCTGGTCGATCACGATGGCACCGCCCGAGGGCAGGGTGACGGTGCGGCTGTAGGCGGTCTCGATCTGGTGCTCGATTTGGAAGCGCGAAAACAGCGGCGCGTTGTCGCGGTAGCGCTTGACCCGGTTGACATACTCGGGCATGACGTGGGACATGAAACCCTTGGCCTGCTCGAAGATATCGTCGGTGTCGATCAGGATCTCGCCGATGTCGCTGTTGAAATAGTCGCGGATGGCGCGAATGACCAGGGTCGATTCCTGGTAGATCAACTCGGGCTTGGTCAGCGACTTGGCGGCGCCTTCGATCGCGCTCCAGAGCTTGAGCAGGTAATTGAGGTCCCACTGCAGCTCCGCGGCTTCGCGCCCGATGCCGGCGGTGCGCGCGATGATGCTCATGCCGCTGGGGTATTCCAGCTTGTCGAGCGTGGCCTTCAATTCGGCGCGATCGTCACCCTCAATGCGCCGGCTCACGCCGCCACCGCGGGGATTGTTGGGCATCAGCACCACATAGCGGCCGGCTAGGCTGATAAAAGTGGTCAGCGCTGCCCCCTTGTTGCCTCGCTCCTCTTTTTCCACCTGCACCAGCAGGTCCTGGCCTTCTTTGATGACGTCCTGGATGCGGGCCTGCGACGGTGGCACGTTACCCTGGAAATACTGGCGCGAGATTTCCTTGAACGGCAAAAAGCCGTGGCGTTCCTCACCGTAGTCGACGAAGCAGGCTTCCAGCGACGGCTCGACGCGCGTGACGACGGCCTTGTAGATATTGCCCTTGCGCTGCTCACGCCCTTCGATTTCGATTTCGTAATCGAGCAGTTTCTGCCCATCCACGATCGCCAGGCGGCGCTCTTCGGCCTGCGTGGCGTTGATCAACATGCGTTTCATCGTGCGTTCCTCGAACACAGTCTCGTACGAGCGCCCCCGGTGGGGCGCGGATGCCGCAAACCGCAGACCGATCGAGCGAACGAGGGAGGAATGGCCGGAGAGCTGCGGGAAGGCGTGTCACCCTGCGTGGCGCAGCGCCAGGCAGGGTGTGGACACGCTCCCGGGCATGGGCGCGTGGATCACGGTGAACAGGGATGACGGGCCGTCGTACGACACGGGTGGGCGGGCGTCTCGGTGGTCACTGGGTCCTCGTGCAGACCGACGCCGCGAGATCAGACAGGTGGCGGGCTGCACGTTTGGGGTATTCCGGTTCGGGTTCGCTGACTGGACGTCGGTTCATCCCGGCGGTGCGCGTCTTTCCGCTGGCGGGCCTTTGGGCCCCGGGCCAACGGGGGTCGAATGCGGCACCCCGCCTGGGGTTCGGCAACGGTTGCCTGCCTGCGCCCTCTCTGGGCGTGCCGTACACTTCGTGGCACCCCGAACATCTTTCGGCGCACGAACAAGCAAGGGCATTATAGACCGCCCACCGTGCCCGCGTGCCGCCCGGCCCTTTGGCTCGTTTTCATGTCCGTCCCTGCCGTCCGTCACCTCACCGTCGATGCCGAGTCCGCCGATCAGCGGCTCGACAATTTTTTGCTGCGCGAGCTCAAGGGCGTGCCCAAGCCACTGATCTACCGCATCATCCGCAGTGGTGAGGTGCGCGTGAACAAGGCGCGTGCGCGTGCCGATACGCGCTTGCACCCGGGTGACGATGTGCGGCTGCCCCCGGTTCGCGTGCCCCAGCGTTCGCCCGAGGCCGCACCCGCCGTGCCGGCGCGCACCTTCCCCGTGCTGTACGAAGACGAGGTGCTGCTGGCGGTGGACAAACCCGCCGGGGTGGCGGTGCATGGGGGCAGCGGGGTGGCGTTCGGTGTGATCGAGCAGTTGCGCCGGGCGCATCCGCAGGCGCCGCTGCTGGAGTTGGTGCATCGCTTGGACCGCGACACCAGTGGGGTGCTGCTGGTGGCCAAGAAGCGCAGTGCGCTCAAGGCCCTGCAGGATCAATTTCGGCAGCGCAGCACGGGCAAAACCTATTTGGCGTTGGTGCGCGGGGTGTGGCCCGCCGGGCGCAAGGTGATCGATGTGCCGCTGCACAAATACCTGTTGCCCGATGGCGAGCGGCGGGTGCGCGTCACCGATGCGCGCGACCCACAGGGACAGCGCTCCATTTCGCTCGTGCGTGTGCTCGGCACCGTGCAACCGCCACCGGACGCGCCGCCCGATGCGCCGCCAATGAGCCTGCTGGCCGTGACGATCAAAACCGGACGCACGCATCAGATTCGGGTGCATCTGGCGCATTGCGGGCATCCCATCGCGGGCGACGACAAGTACGGTGATTTCGAATGGAACCGTTGGCTGTCACGCTCCGGGCTGCGGCGTATGTTTTTGCATGCCTGGCGGCTGTCGATTCGCCATCCCGTGCGGGGTGAAGAATTGAGCTTGCAGGCCCCACTGCCGCCCGAATTGGCGCAATGGGGTGACGTGCAACGGTTTTTGTGATTACAATAGTCATGTGGTTCGCCACATTTCTTTGACATTCAGGAGCAACGTCGTTATGGCAACCTATGCAGAGCTCAAGGCGCAGGCAGAAGCCCTGCTGGCGCAGGCCGAACAATTGCGCAAGCAAGAGCGTGCCGCCGTGATCGCCGAGATCCGCGCCCGCATGGCGGAATATGGCATCACCGTGCAAGATTTGGGGGGTTCCGCTGGCCGCAAGGGCAAGGCAGGCCGGGGCAAAGGCGAAGTCAAGTATCGCGGCCCCAATGGCGAAACCTGGTCGGGTGGACCGGGTCGCAAGCCCGCGTGGGTGCGGGAGATCCTGGCGGCGGGCGGCAACATCGAGAACTATCGCGTCGCCTGAGGGATCTTCCACCCATGGCCGACGAAAGGCGCCGGTCAAGCGCCTTTCGTCTTTTTGAGGGTCGCCCCTGTGGGGCGCTTTGCCTTTCTGGATGGGTCGTGACCGAACCAAACCGTTTCGCAGCTGCTACGCGGCCGCGTCGCTATGACCTGATCGCCTTCGACTGGGATGGCACGCTGTTCGACTCCACCGCGCTCATCGTCGGCTGCATCCAAGCGGCGGTGCGTGATGTTGGCGGCGAGCCGCCGTCGCGCGAGCGCGCGGCGTGGGTTATCGGCATGGGGTTGGCGCAGGCGTTGGCCCACGTGGCGCCCGATGTGCCGCCCGAGCGCCAGCCACTCCTGGTCGAGCGTTACCGCCACCATTGGTTTGCGCAGCAACACGCGGTGACGCTGTTCGAGGGCGTGCTGCCGCTGTTGCACGATCTGCGCGCGCGTGGCCACTGGCTGGCGGTGGCCACGGGCAAAAGCCGGCGCGGGCTCGACGTCGCGTTGCAAACGGTGGCGCTGCACGGGGTCTTTCACGCCTCGCGCACGGCGGATGAGACCGCGAGCAAGCCGCATCCGCAGATGTTGCTGGAGCTGATGGACGAGCTGGACGTGCCGCCCGAGCGCACCCTGATGATCGGTGACACGACTCATGACTTGCTGATGGCGCAGCAAGCCGGTTGCGACGCGGTGGCGGTGACCTATGGCGCCCATCCGCACGACGATCTGCGCGCGCTGCAACCGCGCTTCGTGGCGCACACGGTGGCCGAGTTGCATGGTTGGCTGCGTGACCATGCGTGAGCGCAGCCGACGCCTTTTTCCACCGAGGGGGAGTTGGCGGTGAGTGTCCAGTGGTTTCCCGGTCACATGCACGCGACGCTCAAGGCGCTGCGCGAGCGGCTCAAAGCCATCGACGTCGTCATCGAGTTGCTCGATGCCCGCTTGCCCGGCTCCAGCGCCAATCCGCTGCTGGCAGAGCTGATTGGGGCGCGCCCCACGCTGAAAGTGCTCAACAAAGCCGATTTGGCCGACCCCGTGCGCACCGAGCAGTGGTTGGCGCACTACAACGCACAGCCGCGCACGCGTGCGATCGCGCTGCACGCGCACGTCCCGGGGCCGGCCCGCACGCTGGTGGCCGAATGTCGGCGGCTCGCGCCGCACCGCGGGGGCATGGTCAAGCCGCTGCGGGTGCTCATCGCGGGCATCCCCAACGTGGGCAAGTCCACCCTCATCAATACCTTGGTGGGCAAGCGCGCGGCCAAGGCCGCCGACGAGCCGGGGGTGACCAAGCAAGAGCAGCGTGTGGTGCTGGCCGACGACGTGTACCTGGTCGACACGCCGGGCATGCTGTGGCCCAAGATCGTGGTGCCGGAGAGTGGCGACTGGTTGGCCGCCAGTGGGGCCGTGGGCCGCAACGCTTACGATGAGGAGGAAGTGGCGCTGGCCCTGCTGCGTGTGCTGCAGGCAGATTACCCCGGGCTGCTGGCAGCCCGGTATCGCTTGGGGGGGACGGTGGAGCAGATTGCCACCGAGCCCGCCCATGAGCTGCTGGCGGCGATCGGCCGCAAACGCGGGGCCCTGCTGCCTGGTGGGCGCATTGACCCGCACAAGGCGGGTGAGGCGCTACTGGCCGACTTTCGCGCCGGTGCCATCGGGCGCATCACACTCGAGACACCGCAGGCGTTTGCCACGTGGCGCGCTGCCGCCGAGGCGGCCGAGGCCGAGCGGCAGGCCCAACGTGCCCAGCGCCGACCGCGCCCGCAGGCGGCCGCACCGGCTGCCGGGGACGACGATCGGGCGGGGGATACGCCCCGCTGAAGGCGCTGCTACAGTCCGGGTTCATGCAGCCCGCCTCGCTTTCGTCTCGCCCCCAGCCGACGCGCCCGCCGATGGCCGATTCTGCCCATGGGGATTTGACCCCGCGCCAACGCGAGGTGCTCGACTTCATCCTCGCGTCGCTGCGCACGCGCGGGGTGCCGCCGACCCGGGCCGAGATCGCGCAAGCATTCGGGTTTCGCTCGCCTAACGCGGCCGAGGCGCATTTGCGTGCGCTGGTGCGCAAAGGTGCCATCGCGCTGCTCGACGGCAGCGCGCGCGGGATACGCGTGTTGGCGAGGGATGGCGCGACGGCTGCGGCCAACGAGCCGCCGTTGTTGCAGTTGCCGCTGGTCGGTCGGGTCGCGGCCGGATCGCCGATTTTGGCGCAGGAGCACGTGGAGGCGGTGTATCCGGCCGATCCGCGTTGGTTTGCACGCCGGCCCGACTACTTGCTGCGGGTGCGTGGCTGGTCGATGCGCGACGCTGGCATTCACGACGGCGACCTGCTGGCCGTGCAGGCGGTGCGCGAGGCGCGCCCCGGTCAAACGGTGGTCGCCCGCCTGGGCGACGAAGTGACGGTCAAGCGCCTGCAGCGCGATGGCGCGGGCTGGCGGCTGCAGGCGGCCAACCCGGAGGTGCCGGATCGCATCGTGCGGCCCGGCGAGGCGTTCGTCATCGAGGGGGTCGTGGTCGGTCTGTTGCGCGACCGCGGCTGGGATTGACGCCCTGTAGGCTGCTGCTCGCAGCGGCTCAGTGAAAATCCCGGCTGGCCACGGTCAGGCCGTCGAGCCAGTCGCTGCAGTCGTGCACATGACCGGCGATCAGGTGGCACACCGCGTGCGCGCCATCGCCGTGCCGTTGCCACTGGCCCCGGATGGCCAGCAACCGTCCGTGCCGCAGCGCCGGCCCAAAGCGCGCCTGCACGCTGCGCCAGGCGATGACTTGGACCGTGCCGGTTTCGTCTTCCAGCGTCAGAAACAGCACGCCCTGGGCGGTGGCGGGTTTTTGGCGTGCGATGACCAGTCCGCACACGCCCACCAGCCGCCGATCCGGCTGGTCGCGCAGCTGTTGCGCGGTCAGCCAGCGCGGCGCGGGTAGCCGCTGTCGCAGCAGCCGCAGCGGGTGCGCCCGCAGGCTCAGGCCCAGGCTGGCGTAGTCTTGCCAGACTTCTTCGCCCAGTTCGGCAGCGGGAGGCTGCCATGGGGGGGCGCCGCGGGCGTCGGCCACGTGCGCGGCGCCAGCGGCGTCGGGTTCGGGCGTGCGCTCGGGGGGCGCGGCACGCTCCAGCGCCAGCGGTGGGTGCCAACCCGTGACGGCCCACCACTGCTGGCGGCGGTGCCCGGCCAGCCCGGACAGCGCATCGGCGCGCGCCAGGGCGTGCAGGGCCGCGCGGTCCAGCCGGGCGCGGCGCGCCAGATCCTCGACACTGGCAAAAGGTTGCGCGCGGCGCGCCGCCACGATGCGTTGGCCGCTGGCCTCGCCCAATCCGTCGACCAGCCGCAGACCCAGCCGCACGGCCGGTGCGCCCCTGGGGTCCGCGGGGGCTCGATCGCCCCGGTCGGCATCCGACTGAGCGGGGGCGGCCGTCGCCTCCAGCGTGCAGTCCCAGTCGCTGTGGCAGACGTCCACCGGGCGCACGACCACCCCGTGGCGCTGGGCGTCTTGCACCAGCTGGGCCGGGGCATAAAAGCCCATCGGTTGGGCATTGAGCAGCGCGGCCAAAAAAGCGGCGGGCTCGTGGCACTTGAGCCAGGCACTCGCATAAGCCAGTAGCGCGAAGCTGGCGGCATGGCTCTCCGGGAAGCCATAGCTGCCAAAACCGCGGATCTGGCGCACGATGGCCTGGGCAAAGTCCGCGTCGTAGCCACGCTCGGCCATGCCGGCCAGCAGCCGCTGCTCGAAGCGCTCCAGCTCGCCACGGCGGCGCCACGCGCCCATGGCGCGGCGCAGGGCGTCGGCTTCTTCGGCGCTAAAGCCCGCAGCCAGCATGGCGATTTGCATCACCTGCTCCTGAAAAATGGGCACACCCAGCGTGCGCGCCAAGGCGGGGGCCAGCTCGGGTCGCGGCAATGATACGGGCTCGCCCCGGCGCTGGCGCTCGCGTGCGGCCAGGTAGGGGTGGACCATACCCCCCTGGATGGGCCCGGGGCGCACGATGGCCACCTGTACCACCAGGTCGTAGAAACACGCGGGCTGCAGGCGCGGCAGCATGCTCATCTGGGCGCGGCTTTCGATCTGAAACACGCCCACCGTGTCGGCGCGTTGGATCATGGCGTAGGTGGCGGTGTCCTCGCGCGGCAGGTCGGCCAGCGTGAAGGGTCGCCCGCGCCACTGGCCCACCAAGCGCAGCGCGCCGTGCAGCGCACTGAGCATACCCAGCGCGAGCACGTCCACCTTGAGCAAGCCCAGCGCGTCGATGTCGTCCTTGTCCCATTCGATCACTGTGCGTCCCGGCATGGCGGCGGGCACCACCGGCACGGTGTGGGTGAGCGGGCCGCGCGTGAGCACGAAGCCGCCCGTGTGCTGCGAGCGGTGGCGCGGCGCGCCGACCAGCGCCTGCGCCAGCGCCAGCCAGCGCTGCACGGTGGGGTCGTCGGGGGACAAGCCCGCGGCGGCCAGCGCGGCCGGCTCCAGCTCCTGCGGTTCGCGGTGGCCGCACTGGCGCGCCAGCGCGTCGATGGTGGCCGCATCCTGCCCCAGGGCCTTGCCCACGTCGCGGATGGCGCTGCGGCCGTGCCAGCGGATCAGGCTGGCGGCCAGGGCGGCGCGCTCGCGGCCATACTTGGCGTAGAGGTATTGGATCACTTCCTCGCGCCGCTGGTGCTCGAAGTCGACGTCGATGTCGGGCGGCTCGGCCCGCGCGCGGCTGATGAAGCGCTCGAACAGCAGGGAATGGTTTGCCGGATCGACCTCGGTAATGCCCAGGCAGTAGCACACGGCCGAGTTGGCCGCCGATCCCCGGCCCTGGCACAGGATGTCGCGCGAGCGTGCGAAGCGCACGATGTCGTAGACCGTCAGAAAGTAGGGCTCGTAGCGCAGCTCGGCGATGAGGGCGAGTTCGTGTTCGAGCTGCGCCTGCACGGGGGCTGGTATGCCATGCGGGTAGCGCTGGCGCGCGCCTGCCTCCACCAGTGCGCGCAGGTGTTGCGTGGCCGTCAGCCCCTGGGGCACGATTTCGTCCGGGTATTCGTAGCGCAACTCGTCCAGGCCGAAGGTGCAGCGCTCGACCACCGCGCGCGTCTCGGCAATCAGCTCGGGGGCAAAGCGCCGCGCCCAGCGCGGCGCGGGCCACAGGTGCGCCTCGGCATGGGGGCTGAGCGCCAACCCGCAGTCGGCCACGGGCCGCCGCAGCCGGATAGCGGTCAGGGTGTCGAGCAGCGCCTGCTGATCGGGGTGCGCCATGCGCACCTCGGGTGCGGCCAGCGCGGGCAGCCCGGCTTGGCGCGCGGCCTGCCGCAGCCGTTGCTGCCAAGCCGCGTCGTGCAGCTGGCCCTCGGCCGTGATGCCGAGCCAGCCGCGCTCGGGGCCACGCTCGCGCAGCCAGCCGGTGAGCGCGCGCAGCCCAGCGTCCCACATCGCATCGTCGGCCAGCGGCAGCGCCCAGGCCCAGGGCACGGCCATCAGCAGGCAGCCGGGTAGCGCGGGCACCTCATCGGCGTGGGCGTGCAGCGGCAGCCGCTGCGGGTCGTGGGGGGCGGTGCCAGCGTCGTGGCGGCCCAGGCGCCGCTGGCTGATCCAGGCACTCAGGTGTCCGTAGCCGCTGCGGTCGGCCGCCCACGCGACGAGGGTGAATCCACCCCCGGGGAGTGTCGGCCAGCGCAGCCGCCAGTGGGCGCCAATCAGCAGCCGCAGCCTACAGGCGCGGGCGGCGAGGTGCGCCTGCACCACACCGCCCAACGTGTTCTCGTCGGTCAGCGCCAGCGCCGCATAGCCCAGCGCGTGGGCCCGTTGCACCAGGGCGTCCGGGCTGGCTGCTGCGCGCAAAAAGCTGTAGTGGCTCAGCGCATACAGCGCGGCGGGCGCATCGGCGGATGGGGGCGATGGGGTCATGCATACACCCCGGCCAAGAACCAATGCGGGCCTTCGGCCGCGCCGTCATGCACCCGGTACAGCCACCAACAGCGTCCGTCGGGCGTGGCGGCCACGTAAATATCCCGCGCGATGGGCATGTTCCACCAGCCGGTGACAATGCGCTGCGGGCCGAGCAGACGGCGCAGGGGTTGGCCCTGCAGCAGTGGACGCCCCCGCGCATCGAGGGCCAAGCGCCGAGGGTGCGGCAGCCGCCAGGCGGGTTCCCAGAGGGTGTCGGCTGGCGCCGTTGGCACCGCAGCCGACCGAGTCTCGCTACGGGCGCGCACACAGCCCGTCGCTGCGGTGCGTGGTTCGTGCGCCAGCGCCGGGTGCCAGGTTTGGCGCTGCAGCGGGTCCCAGTGTGCGGCCAATTGCGCTGCTTGCACCCGCTCGGGCCCTAGGCGGGCCACCAGCCGCTCCAGCACGGCGCTCCAGGTGAGCGCCTCGTCGGCGGGACGCCCCGGCAGCAGGCTGGCTGCCTCGGCGTGGTACGGTGCGATGTCGATCGTCTCGAGCCACAGGGCGTCGACCGGGGCGCTGAGCGCGGTGCGCGCCAGCGCTTCGTGCAGCAGCGGTCGCAGTTGTGCCGGGTCGCGCAACGGTCGACGGTGGCGAAAGTGCAGCGCGGCGTCGGTCGGCTGGCCCACCCAGCCCAGGCGCCATTGCAGCACGCCCGCCTGCCGCCGGTGCAGCCAGCGCGCCATCTGGACCAACAGGCGCTGGGCCGCAAAAGCGAGTGCACTGCCGTCGCTGCTGGGTGCGGGCAGCGCCAGGGTCTGGCGAAAGCGGGGCGGCGGCTGCCAGGGGCGCACGGCCAGCGCCGCCGTGCCATAGAGCGCGTCCAGCGCTTGCAGCAGCGCGGGCGAGGTGCGCTGCGCCAATTCATGACGCGGGCAGCCGCGCAGGGCCCCCAGGGTGCGCAGGCCCAGGGCATCGAGCACCGCGCCGTGGGGGCGGGTGGCGCTCAGGTGCGCGATGGGCAGGGCGTCGATGCGGGCCGTCCAGTCTGGCCCCAGTGCAGCGTGCAGCCCACCGTTGGCGGGAGTGCGGTGGGCGCAGGCCAGAGCGGCCAGCGCGGTGGGGGCGGCACCCAGGCGGCCCCAGCCATGCGTCAGGCCCTCGCGCCGCAAGCGTTGCAGCAGCGCCACGCGGCCACCGAAGAGGCGAATGCTGGCCGACACGTCGAGCACCCAACCGTCATCGTGTGCGGCGGGCTGGGGGCCATAGTGCGCCAGCCACGGACCGGCGGGTTCAGGCGCAGGCGAGTGGCCGGTGGGCAGGCAGGCGATCCACAGGGCAGGGGTCGACATGGCGGGTATTTGGGCTGGCACAGAGGGCGTCGGGCGCGGGCAACAGGCGGCGCAGCGGCAGCGGCGCATCCAGCCAGATAGGATGGGACAGGGGCGGTCCGCGGCGCTTGCGGACGTGCACCCGCAGGCCATCGGCATCGCCGGGTTCGACGACCAGCCGCAGCGCGGCGGCCGAAGCAGGCAGGGCGCGCGTGTCCTCCACGCTGGCCAACACCAGTGGCGCGGGCCAGGCGCCGGGGCGTGTGGTGTCGCGCCGCGCCGCGGCAGCCGCTAGCTGCAGCCGCCGCATCCATGCCACCGTGGGCTGACGGGCGTGCACCCAGCACACAGCGCCATCGGGGCAGCGCAGCACCTGCTCGGCCGCCCACAGGGCATCGGCATCGGTGTGCGTGTGCACGCGCAGCAGCCGTGAGGGTTCCACCCCCTGGGCCGCCCAGGCGGCGGCGTGGGGCTCCAGCGGCAGGCCGATCAGGACGATCGGGCCGTGTGCTGCGGCCGCTCGCAACGCGGGCTGCAGCAGCCGCCACGGCAGCGCCTCTGGGGCCACGGCACATTCGATCAACGCGCCCAATGGCCAACCGCGCCCCGGCAGGGCGGCATCGAGCGCCGACCATCCGGTCGGGGTGGTCGGCTGTTCGCTGGGGGCGAGCTGGTCGGCCCACCAGACGTCGGGGCGAGGCAACGGCAGCGGCATACCGATACTGTACATAAAAACAGTATCTCGTGGGCGGCTGCTGTCCGTCGATACCCGCGCAGGCGCCCCAACGGGCTTCCCCATCCGCCCAACGGTGGCCCGCCCTCTTGGTGAACGGCCCGTCTGCCCCTACAATGGATTGGTCACTGGGTGCGGTGGCAGCTCACCATGGGCTGAGCTCCGCGCGGCAAGTGGCGTGTCGAGTTTGTCAAAGGTATCGCATGTTTGCAATGGAATCGGCCTGGAGCGCGTTCATCGACTTCCTGGCCCAGGGGCTGACCGCAGCCTCGTGGTGGCAGATCGTTCTGTTCACCCTGGTGATGACGCACATCACCATCGTCAGCGTCACGCTGTTTTTGCACCGCCACCAGGCGCACCGCGCGCTGGATCTGCACCCGGTGGTGTCGCACTTCTTCCGCTTCTGGCTGTGGCTGACCACCGGCATGGTTACCAAGGAGTGGGCGGCCATTCACCGCAAGCACCACGCCAAGTGCGAGCAAGAGGGCGACCCACACAGTCCGCAGGTGTTTGGCATCCGCAAGGTGTTCTGGGAAGGCGCCGAGCTGTACCGGGCCGAGGCGAAAAACCCGGACACCCTGCGCCGCTACGGGCACGGCACGCCCGACGACTGGATCGAGCGCCATCTGTACACCCGCCATTCGCGCCTGGGCGTGAGCCTGATGCTGATCCTGGATGTGGTGCTGTTCGGTGCTGCGGGTCTGGCCGTGTGGGCGGTGCAGATGGTGTGGATCCCGTTCTGGGCGGCGGGCGTCATCAACGGCATCGGCCACTACTGGGGGTATCGCAACTTCGAGGCGCCCGACGCCAGCACCAACGTGTCGCCCTGGGGGGTGATCATCGGCGGTGAGGAGCTGCACAACAACCACCACACCTTCCCGACGTCGGCCAAGTTTTCCGTCAAGCCCTACGAGTTCGACATCGGCTGGCTCTACATCCAGGCGCTGGCCAAACTGGGGCTGGCCACGCCGAAGAAGGTGCCGCCCAAGTTGGCGTTTGGCGATGTCAAGCCGGTGCCGGATGAACAGACGCTGGAAGCCATCGTGGCCAACCGCTACGAAGTCATGGCCCGATACGCGCGCGAGATGCGTGCCGCCATGCGCGCGGAGTGGGCGTCGCTGCGTGCTCAGGTGGGTGACGAGTCGCTGCTGAAGTTGGCGCGGCGTTGGCTGCACCGCGACACCGATCACGTGCCCACGCCGGTGCGCGAGCGGCTGCAGCAGGTGCTGCACGCCGCGCCGACGCTGGCCACCATGCATGCCATGCGCGAGGAGCTGCGCCGACTCTGGAGTGACAGCACGCTCACGCGCGAACAAATGGCGCGCGAGTTGCAGGCGTGGATCCAGCGCGCCGAAGCCAGTGGCATCCAGGCGCTGCGTGACTTTGCCCAACGGCTGCGCGCCGCCCGCATGAACACGGCTTCGCCCGCATGAA
This sequence comes from Tepidimonas sp. HKU77, assembly GCF_049728535.1. NCBI lineage: Bacteria > Pseudomonadati > Pseudomonadota > Betaproteobacteria > Burkholderiales > Tepidimonas > Tepidimonas sp. HKU77. Next base: position 1,957,139 of record NZ_CP187300.1, read on the forward strand.
CACGGTGGCCGTCTAAAAACAAAAACCGCCAGCAGCGCTGGCGGTTTTTTATGGGTGGGAAACGATCGTCACCGGCCGGGACCGGCCGATGCTCACTTGAGCTTGGTTTCCTTGTACTCGACGTGCTTGCGCGCCACCGGATCGAACTTCATGAACGACAGCTTGTCCGGCGTCGTCTTTTTGTTCTTGGTGGTGGTGTAGAAGTGGCCGGTCCCCGCGGTGGATTCCAGCTTGATTTTTTCGCGTCCGCCTTTGGCAGCCATGATGGACTCCTATGTGGTGATCAGGCCTGACCGCGGGCACGCAGGTCGGCGAGCACGGCATCGATGCCGACTTTGTCGATCAGGCGCAGCGCCGCGCCCGAGACGCGCAGCCGCACCCAGCGGTTTTCGCTCTCGACCCAGAAACGGCGGGTTTGCAGGTTCGGCAGGAACCGGCGCTTGGTTTTGTTGTTGGCGTGGGAGACGTTGTTCCCCACCATGGGCTTTTTGCCCGTGACTTCGCACACGCGTGCCATGTTGGCCACTCCAGAAAAAATGTAAGCCGCCCCGGCCTGGTGGGCCAGGGCTGCACCTCGCTTGCGTCCTGTGTTGCGCCGCCTGCCACACGTGGAGTGCCTGTTGGAAAAGGATTCACGCCGTGTGGACGGCTCCGGCTCGCAAGCGGCCCAATTGCTGCTACCAGTCTGCTGCCACCAGTCAGCAGCAAACCCAAGATTATAACGGCTCGCGCAGTGGGTGTCCTGCGCGGCGGCCTCAGGCGGATTGCTGTTCCAGAAAGCGCTGCGCGTCCAGCGCCGCCATACAGCCCGTGCCGGCACTGGTGATGGCCTGGCGGTAGACGTGGTCGGCCACGTCGCCAGCGGCAAACACGCCTGGTACGCTGGTCATGGTGGCAAAGCCCTCTTGCCCGCCGCGGGTGACGATGTAGCCGTCTTTCATCTCGAGCTGGCCTTGGAAGATCTGCGTGTTGGGGCTGTGCCCGATGGCGATGAAGACGCCTTGCAGCGCCAGCTCTTCGGTGGCGTCGGTCTGCACGTGGCGGATGCGCACGCCGGTCACGCCGCTGGCGTCCCCGAGTACCTCGTCGAGCACGTGCCACAGCTTGAGTTCGATTTTTCCCTCGCGCACCTTTTCCATCAGCTTGTCGACCATGATGGCCTCGGCGCGAAATGTGTCGCGGCGGTGAATGAGCGTGACTTTGCGCGCGATGTTGGACAGGTACAGCGCTTCTTCGACCGCGGTGTTGCCGCCGCCGACCACGCACACGTCCTGGCCGCGGTAGAAAAAGCCGTCGCAGGTGGCGCAGGCGCTGACGCCTTTCCCCATGAACGCCTGCTCGGAGGGCAGGCCCAGGTATTTGGCCGAGGCGCCGGTGGCGACGATGAGGGCGTCACACGTGTAGGTGCCGCTGTCGCCCGTGAGGGTGAAGGGGCGGCGCGACAAGTCCACGGTGTGGATGTGGTCGAAAACGATCTGGGTGGCGAAGCGCTCGGCGTGCTGTTGGAAGCGCTGCATCAGCTCCGGCCCCTGCACCCCGTGCACGTCGGCAGGCCAGTTGTCCACCTCGGTGGTGGTCATGAGTTGGCCGCCTTGCGCCAGCCCGGTGATGAGCACCGGTTTCAGGTTGGCGCGCGCCGCATAGATGGCGGCGGTATAACCGGCCGGGCCGGAGCCGAGAATGAGCACGTGGGCATGGGTCGTCATACGCCCGATTGTACGGAGACGTCGGCCGCGCCGGGCATGGGTCTGGTCATGACCATGGGTGCACGGGTGGTCGTCGGCGGGTGCCAAGCCGGGTTAAGCTTCGGGGTGCGCATCAACCTTCGTCTGTCCCCATGAGTCGATCCGTCAATGCCCTCAACGCCGATCTGGCCGCGCCCGGCCGGGGCTGGATGCGTTTTGCGCAAGAGATCGCCTTGCTGTTGGGTGCCGTGGTGCTGGGGTTTTGGTGGTTGGCGATGATCAGCCACCATCCCGCCGATCCCGCATGGTCCACCTCGGGCACGGGGGTGGGGTGGCGCAACTGGGGAGGGCGGCTCGGGGCCTGGGTGGCCGATATCGGGTACTACGTCTTCGGCGCGTCGGTTTGGTGGCTGTTGCTGGCCGCCGCGCGCGCATGGCTGGCCGGGCTGGCGCGCTGGCTGCGCGCGGCGCCGACACAGCCACCCCAAGCACCCGTGCCGTGGTGGCGCACGCCGCTGTGGCGGGGTCTGGGCTACGCGCTGGCGCTGGTGTTGCTGATGTTGTCGAGCTGCGTCATCGAGTGGAGCCGGCTGTATCACTGGGACGCGTGGTTGCCCGGCCATGTCGCCGGTGGCGTGGTCGGTGCGCTGGCCGGGCCGGTGGCGGTGCGCTGGCTGGGCGAGACGGGGTCCGCCCTGGTGGCGATTGGCGTGTGGGCGGTGTCGGTGGCGGTGGTGTTGCGCTTTTCGTGGGCGCAGGTGGCCGAGCGCGTGGGCGCGGCGATCGACCATGGGATCGAAGCCTGGCGCGAGCGCCGCGAGCGTGACGAGGATGTGCGCATCGGCCAGCGGGCGGCGCGCGAGCGCGGCCGCGAAGAAGCCGCGGCGCGCGCGGCCCACCCCGCGCACGAACCGCATCTGCCGCCGGACGCCGCGGCTGTGCCGACGTCCGATGCCGACACCGCGTCGGCGACGAGCGACGAGGCACCGCCCCCGACACCGCCCAAGAGCGCGCGGCTGCAGATCGAGCCCGCGGCTGCCGCCGTCGAGCCCAGCGCGCGCGTCGTCAAGGAACGCCAGCAAGCCCTATTCGCCGAGGGCGAATCGCCGCTGCCACGGTTGGATCTGCTCGACCCGCCGGCGCGCCAGCCCACGACCGTGGCGCCCGAGACGCTGGAGATGACCAGCCGCCTGATCGAGAAAAAGCTCGCCGACTTCGGGGTCGAGGTGAGGGTGGTGGCGGCCCAGCCCGGCCCGGTGATCACGCGCTACGAGATCGAGCCTGCCACTGGCGTCAAAGGCTCACAGATCGTCAACCTGGCCAAGGATTTGGCGCGTTCGCTGTCGCTGGTGTCGATCCGCGTGATCGAGACGATTCCGGGCAAGAGCCTGATGGCGCTCGAGTTGCCCAACGCGCGCCGCCAGACCATCCATTTGAGCGAGATTCTGGGCTCCCAGGTCTACCACGAGGCCAAGAGCCTGCTCACGCTGGGCCTGGGCAAGGACATCGCGGGCCACCCCGTGGTGGCCGATCTGGCCAAGATGCCGCACTGCTTGGTGGCGGGCACCACGGGCTCGGGCAAATCGGTGGGCATCAATGCCATGATCCTGAGCCTGCTGTACAAGGCCGAGCCGAAAGATGTGCGGCTGTTGCTGATCGACCCCAAGATGCTCGAGCTCAGCGTCTACGAAGGCATCCCGCACCTGATCGCGCCCGTGGTGACCGACATGAAGCAGGCCGCCAACGGCCTGAACTGGTGCGTGGCCGAGATGGAAAAGCGCTACCGCCTCATGAGCAAGCTGGGCGTGCGCAACCTGGCCGGCTACAACGCCAAGATCGACGACGCCGCGGCCCGCGGCGAATCCATTCCCAACCCGTTTAGCCTCACGCCCGAAGCGCCCGAGCCGCTGCAGCGCTTGCCCTACCTCGTCGTCGTCATCGACGAGCTGGCAGACCTGATGATGGTGGTGGGCAAAAAGATCGAGGAGCTCATTGCCCGCCTGGCGCAAAAGGCGCGCGCCGCAGGCATCCACCTCATTCTGGCCACCCAGCGGCCCAGCGTGGACGTCATCACCGGCCTCATCAAGGCCAATATCCCGACGCGCATCAGCTTCCAAGTCAGCAGCCGCATCGACAGCCGCACCATCCTGGACCAGATGGGTGCCGAAGCTCTGCTCGGCATGGGCGACATGCTCTACCTGCCTGCCGGCACGGGGTTCCCGACCCGGGTGCACGGCGCTTTCGTCAGCGACGACGAGGTGCACCGCGTGGTGGCGTTTTTGAAGGAACGCTACGGCGAGCCCGACTACATCGACGACGTGCTGGAACACGCCGGCGGCGATGGCCTGGGCGGGCCGGACGCGGCGGGCGAGGGCGATGCCGCAGGCGAAAAGGACCCGCTGTACGACCAGGCGGTGGCCATCGTGCTGCAGGACCGCAAGGCCAGCATCAGCTACGTGCAGCGCAAGCTCAAGATCGGCTACAACCGGGCTGCGCGGCTGCTGGAGGATATGGAAAAAGCCGGCTTGGTCAGTGCGTTGACCGCCAGCGGCCAGCGCGACATTCTGGTGGGTTCGCGGCCCGAGTGAGCGCGTGACAACGCTCATCGGAACCCGCACCCCCTTCAAAGCTTCCAACACCCATGAACCGACGCCGTGTTTTGTCGACCCTGACCGCCTCACTGGCCGCTGCGGGATGGCTCGCGTGGCCCGCGCACGCCGCTGACGGCTTGCGTGAGTTGGAGGCATTCCTGGCTGGTGTACAGCAGGGGCGGGCAACGTTTACGCAAACGGTGACGGCCCCGCTGCGCGATGGGGAAACCGTGGCCCGCACCCGCACCAGCCGGGGGGAGTTCACCTTTTTGCGCCCGGACCGCTTCCGTTTTCATTACACGCAGCCATTCGAGCAGCTCATCGTGGCCGATGGGCAGACGCTGTGGCTGTACGACCCGGACCTCAACCAGGTCACGGCGCGCCGTCAGGCCGAGGTGCTGGGCAACACGCCGGCGGCGCTGTTGGCCGCGGCAGCCGACCTGCGCTCGGTGCGCCAGGCGTTTACGCTGTCCGAAGCCCCGCCGCAAGACGGTCTGCGCTGGGTGGAGGCGGTGCCCAAGGCGCGCGATGGCCAGGTGCAGCGCATCCGCATCGGCTTTCGGCAAGGCGAACTCGAAGTGCTCGATATTCTGGACAGCTTTGGCCAGCGGTCGGTCATGCGCTTCGGTCCGCTGGAGCGGGCAGCGGGTTTGACCGCAGCGAGCTTTCGCTTCCAACCACCCGCAGGGGCTGAGGTACTGCGTCCGTGACCGCGGTCACGCACGTCCCGCTGGCCGAGCGGCTGCGCCCGCGCAGCCTGGGCGAGGTCGTCGGTCAGGCCCACCTGCTCGGCGACGGCATGCCGCTGCGGCTGGCCTTCGAGAGTGGCCGACCGCACAGCTGCATCCTGTGGGGGCCGCCTGGCGTGGGCAAGACAACGCTGGCGCGCTTGATGGCCGACGCGTTCGATGCGCAGTTCATCGCCATCAGTGCGGTGCTGGGCGGCGTGAAAGATATCCGGGATGCGGTCGAGCGGGCCGAAGCCGCGCGTGCCGGGCTGCATCCCCAGCCCACCATCGTTTTCGTCGACGAGGTGCACCGCTTCAACAAAGCACAGCAGGACGCGTTTTTGCCGCACGTGGAAAGCGGCCTGTTCACCTTCGTCGGTGCCACGACGGAAAACCCCAGTTTCGAAGTCAACGCGGCGCTGCTGTCGCGCGCGACCGTGTATGTACTGCAGCCGCTGGCCGATGCCGACTTGCAAGCCTTGATCGACCGCGCACTGGCCACGGCAGAAGTGCCCGCGCTGGACGCGGCGGCCCGCCAGCGGCTGGTGGCTTACGCCGACGGCGACGCCAGGCGACTGCTGAACACGCTGGAGACGGTCGCCATGACCGCGCGAGCCCAAGGCCTGTCGGGGGTGGATGAGGCCTGGTTGCTGCGCACGCTGGGCGAGCGCCTGCGCCGCTACGACAAGGGCGGTGACCAGTTCTACGACACCATCAGCGCGCTGCACAAAAGCGTGCGCGGCTCGGATCCGGATGCGGCGCTGTACTGGCTGGTGCGCATGCTCGACGGTGGGGCCGATCCGCGCTACCTGGCACGGCGCCTGATCCGCATGGCCGCCGAGGACATCGGGCTGGCCGACCCGCGCGCGCTGCGCCTGGCGCTCGACGCAGCGGAGGTATATGAGCGCCTGGGCAGTCCCGAAGGCGAGTTGGCGCTCGCCGAGGCCACGGTTTACCTGGCGGTGGCGCCCAAGAGCAATGCCGTCTACCGGGCGTATCAGACGGCGCGCACCTTCGTGGCGCGCGAGGGCACCCGGCCGGTGCCGCTGCACCTGCGCAATGCACCCACGCGGCTCATGAAGGCACTGGGTCACGGTGAAGGCTATCGCTATGCGCACGACGAACCCGATGCCTTCGCCGCGGGCGAGCGCTACTTCCCCGACGGCGTGTCGGCCACGTTTTATCAACCGGTGCCTCGTGGTTTGGAGATCCGCATCGGCGAGCGACTGGCCGAGCTGCGGGCGCGTCAAGCGCAGGCCGTGGCGGGTCAGGCGCCGGTGGAGGATGCTAAATAAGCCGGACTAATGTTCCGTCACTTGTATTGATGAAAGTCGTACAACAGGTGTCGGCGGCCCGAAGTTTGCAGGGTAAACCCTAGGTTTTGACGGGCAGCCTAGGGCAAACACGCAGCGGTACGCCACGGGCCCTTGGCTACAATCGCGCCCACCGAACCCGCCCCAAGGCCCGATCCCGGCCGGAACTGGCGGGTTTTTTGCTAGCCCGGGTGGCCAGCCGCCGCTGGGGTTGGTGGTTCCTCATCACGGAGAGCTCTCATGGATGTATTGCTACAGCAGATCATCAATGGTCTGGTCCTGGGCAGCATGTACGCGCTGGTGGCGCTGGGCTACACCATGGTGTACGGCATCATCGGGCTGATCAATTTCGCCCATGGTGACGTGCTCATGATTGGCGCGCTGACCAGCTGGACCATCATCGTTCAGGCGCGCGAGGCCATGCCCGGCATGCCCGGTTGGGCGTTGCTGATCTTGGCCGCACTCATTTCGATGGTGGTGTGCGCGGTGCTCAACTTCTCGATCGAAAAGCTCGCGTACAAGCCGCTGCGCAACTCCCCCCGGCTGGCGCCCCTGATCACCGCCATCGGTATGAGCATCTTGCTGCAGACGCTGGCGATGATCATCTGGAAGCCCAACCCCAAGTCGTACCCGACGCTGCTGCCGAGCGAACCTTTCCATCTGGGCGGCGCGGTGATCTCGCCGACGCAGGTGATGATTCTGGCCACGACGGCCATTGTGTTGTCGCTGCTGATGTTCGTGGTCAACAGGACCAACCTGGGGCGTGCGATGCGTGCCACGGCGGAAAACCCGCGAGTGGCTGGCCTCATGGGCATCAAGCCCGACGTGGTGATCTCCGCCACCTTCATCATCGGTGCGATGCTCGCGGCCATTGCGGGCATCATGTGGGCGTCCAACTATGGCACGGTGCAGCATTCCATGGGCTTCATGCCGGGCCTCAAGGCGTTCGTTGCGGCCGTCTTTGGCGGTATTGGCAACTTGGCGGGGGCAGTCGTCGGCGGCATCTCGCTGGGCCTCATCGAGTCGCTCGGGGCGGGCTATCTGGGGCCGCTGACCGGCGGCTTTCTGGGCAGCCAGTACTCCGACATTTTCGCCTTCATCGTGCTGGCCATCGTGCTGATCTTCCGCCCCTCCGGCCTGCTGGGCGAGCGCGTGGCGGATCGTGCCTGACGTGGCCGCACGCAAGGAGATGAACATGAGTCAATCGAAAACCTCTACCAAGCTGATGGTGTTCGCGCTGGCGGCCGTTGGCCTGCTGGTGCTGCCGCTGCTGTTGCAAGCCACCGGCAGCAATTCGTGGGTGCGCATCGTCGACGTGGCGCTGCTGTACGTGATGCTGGCGTTGGGCCTCAATATCGTGGTGGGCTTCGCCGGCCTGCTTGATCTGGGCTTCATCGCGTTCTTCGCCGTCGGCGCCTACCTGTACGCCCTGCTCGCGTCGAGTCACTTGGCGGACAACTTTCCCGCCATCGCCGCGATGTTCCCCAACGGGCTGCACATCAGCTTCTGGATCGTGATCTTCCTGGCAGCGCTACTGGCGGGCTTGACGGGCCTGCTGTTGGGCTACCCGGTGCTCAAGCTGCGCGGTGACTATCTGGCGATCGTGACGCTGGGGTTCGGCGAGATCGTGCGTATCTTCATGCTCAATCTGGACCGCCCAATCAACATCACCAATGGGCCCAAGGGTATCGCGGGCGTCGATGCGGTGACGGTGTTCGGCCACAACATGGCGCAGCCGCTGCAGATGTCGCTCGGCGATTGGACCTTCACTTTCCAGTCGGTCACGATGTATTACTACTTGATTCTGTTCTTCGTGGTGCTGACGGTGGTGGTGGCGTATCGCTTGCAGGATTCGCGCATCGGCCGCGCCTGGATGGCGATTCGCGAGGATGAAATCGCCGCTAAGGCGATGGGCATCAACACGCGCAACCTGAAATTGGCGGCGTTTGGTACTAGCGCCACCTTCGGCGGCGTGGCCGGTGTGCTGTTTGCCTCGCTCATGCGTGGGGTCTATCCCGAGTCGTTCATCCTGATGGAGTCGGTGATGATCGTCGCGATGGTGGTGCTGGGGGGACTGGGCCACATCCCGGGCGTGATCTTGGGTGCGCTGTTGCTGGCGGGCTTGCCCGAGCTGCTGCGCCATATGGCGGGGCCGCTGCACCATCTGACCGACGGGCGGCTCGCGCCGGAGATCCTGCGTCAGCTGCTCATCGCGCTGGCCATGATCATCGTCATGCTGCTGCGCCCGCGCGGCCTGTGGCCCGCGCCCGAGCATGGCAAGTCGCTGAGCAAGTGAGGAGCCCGACATGACCGACACTATTCTCAAAGTCAGCGGCGTCTCCAAGCGCTTCGGCGGTCTGCAGGCGCTCTCGGACGTCGGCATCGAAATCAAGCGCGGCCAGGTCTATGGCCTGATCGGCCCCAACGGCGCGGGCAAGACGACGTTCTTCAACGTGCTGACCGGGCTGTACACGCCTGACAGCGGCACCTTCGAGCTCGACGGCAAACCGTACACCCCGACGGCGGTGCATGAAGTGGCCAAGGCGGGCATCGCGCGCACCTTTCAAAACATCCGCCTGTTTGCCGAAATGACCGTGCTCGAAAACGTCATGGTCGGCCGGCATGTGCGCACGCGCTCCAACATCATCGACGCCATCCTGCGCACGCCGCGCTTCAAGGGCGAAGAAAAAGCCATCGCCGAGCGAGCCATGGAGCTGCTGGAGTACGTGGGCATCGCCAAGTACGCCGACTACAAGGCGCGCACGCTGTCGTACGGCGACCAGCGGCGCCTCGAGATCGCGCGTGCGCTGGCGACGGACCCCAAGCTGATCGCGCTGGATGAACCGGCCGCGGGCATGAACGCCACCGAAAAGGTGCAGCTGCGCGAGCTGATCGACCGCATCCGCCACGACAACCGCACGATCCTGCTCATCGAGCACGACGTCAAGCTCGTCATGGGGCTGTGCGACCGCGTCACCGTGCTCGACTACGGCAAGCAGCTCGCCGAGGGCACACCGGCGGAGGTGCAGCGCAATCCCAAGGTCATCGAGGCCTACCTGGGCACCGGAGGACACTGAAATGGCCAATACCCTGCTCAAAGTCACGGGTCTGAAGGTTTCGTATGGCGGCATCAAGGCCGTCAAGGGTATCGATCTGGAGGTGCGCGAGGGCGAGCTGGTGACCCTGATCGGCTCCAACGGCGCGGGCAAGACCACGACCATGAAGGCCATCACCGGCATGTTGTTGGCCGAGGCCGGTGATATCACCTACCAGGGCCAGCCCATTCGCGGTATGGGTTCGTGGGACTTGGTCAAGCGCGGCCTGGCCATGGTGCCCGAGGGGCGAGGTGTGTTCACGCGCATGACCATCACCGAAAACCTGCTCATGGGCGCGTACGTGCGCGACGACAAGGCCGAGATCCAGCGTGACATCGACCGCATGTTCGAGCTGTTTCCGCGCCTGAAGGAGCGCCGTGACCAGCTCGCGGGCACCATGTCGGGCGGGGAGCAACAGATGCTGGCCATGGCACGCGCCCTCATGAGCCGGCCGAAGCTGCTGCTGCTCGACGAGCCGTCGATGGGCCTGTCGCCCATCATGGTGGACAAAATCTTCGAGGTGGTGCGCGACGTGCACGCGCAGGGCGTGACCGTGCTGTTGGTGGAGCAAAACGCTCGCCGCGCGCTGCAGGTGGCTGACCGGGGCTACGTCATGGACTCGGGCGAGATCATCATGGTCGGTGAGGCCAAAGCCATGCTGGACGACCCCAAGGTGCGCGCGGCGTACCTGGGCGAAGCCGCGATCGCCTGACACTCGGGGCTACGCAGCTGGGCACCCACCGACGGCGGGTCGATCCCGGGCGGAGCCTACAATCGAGGGTTTTGCGGTACCCACCGCAGGACCCTTTCTTTTCGTGCACAGCCATGACCGATCACGAGCATCGAACCCCCGCCGACGGCGCCAGCGAAAACCAGCTGATGGCCGAGCGCCGCGAAAAGCTGCAGGCGCTGCGCGCCGCCGCCGCGCAGGGGGCGGGGCCCGCGTTCCCCAACGACGTGCGTCCGCAACACACGGCCGAAGGGTTGCAGGCCGAATACGGCCACATGAGCAACGAGCTGCTCGAACCCCTGCAGGCGCGCGTGAGCGTCGCTGGGCGCATGATGCTCAAGCGCGTCATGGGAAAGGCCAGTTTTGCCACCATCCAGGACGCCTCGTTCGGCCCGACCGGGGGGCGCATCCAGCTCTACCTGACCAAGGATGCACTGGGCGAGGCCACCTATGAAAGCTTCAAACACTGGGATCTCGGCGATATCCTGTACGCCGAAGGCACGGTGTTCAAAACCCGTACGGGTGAGCTCTCGATCAAAGCCGACCGCCTGCGCTTGATCGTCAAAAGCCTGCGCCCGCTGCCGGACAAGTTCCATGGCGTCCATGACCCGGAGCTCAAGGTCCGCCAGCGCTACGTCGACCTGATGACCGACGTCGCGGCTCGCCAGCGCTTCGTGGCGCGCAGCCAGGCCGTCACCGCGGTGCGCGACTTCATGGTGCAGCACGGGTTTCTGGAGGTCGAGACCCCCATGCTGCATCCCATTCCTGGCGGGGCCAACGCCAAGCCGTTCGTCACCCACCACAATGCGCTCGATCAGGACATGTACCTGCGCATCGCGCCGGAGCTGTACTTGAAGCGGCTGTTGGTGGGCGGGTTCGATCGCGTGTTCGAGATCAACCGCAACTTCCGCAACGAGGGGATCAGTGTGCGCCACAACCCCGAGTTCACCATGATGGAGTTCTACGCGGCGTACTGGAACCACGTGGACATGATGGCCTTCACCGAGCGGCTCATCCGGCACGTAGCGCACACCGTGTGCGGCAGCGGCCGGCTGGTCTACCAGGGGCGCGACGTGGACCTCGACGCCCCGTTCGAGCGCCTGACCATTCGCGAAGCCATCCTGCGCCACACCGACGCGGGCGAGCGCGTGGACGACCCGGATTGGTTGCGCGAGCAGTTGCGCCGCCTGGGGGTCGACCCCGTCAAGGAGCGGCTCGATCGCCGCAGCCTGCCCGGGCTGCAGGTGTTGTACTTCGAGGAGACGGTCGAGGACAAGCTCTGGCAGCCCACGTTTATCTGCAACCATCCGACCGAAATTTCGCCGCTGGCGCGGGCGAGCGACACCGACCCTAGCATCACCGAGCGCTTCGAGCTCTACATCACCGGGCGCGAGGTGGGCAACGGCTTTTCCGAGCTCAACGACCCCGAAGACCAAGCCGCCCGTTTTCACGCCCAGGTGGCCAACAAGGACGCGGGCGACGACGAGGCGATGTACTTCGACGCCGACTACATCCGCGCGCTGGAGTACGGCATGCCGCCGGCAGGCGGCTGTGGCATCGGCATCGACCGCCTGGTCATGCTGCTGACCGACAGCCCCAGCATCCGCGACGTGATTTTGTTCCCCGCGCTGCGGCGCGAGGAGTGAGGGGCCGGCCAGGGCTTAGGCGTACGCCTCCAACGCCTTGCGCAGCTTCTTGAGCGCCGCGGCCTCGATCTGGCGGATACGTTCGGCGCTGACGCCGAATTCCTCTGCCAGCTCGTGCAGCGTGGCGCCGCCGCTGCCATCGTCTTTGACCTGCAACCAGCGCGCCGTGACGATGCGCCGCGAACGCTCATCCAACTGGGCCAGCGCGTGCTCGATGCCTTCCGAGCTCAGGCGCTCGCGTTCGCGCGCCTCCAGCACCGCCGTCGGCTCGTGGCGCTGATCGGCCAGATACGCGATGGGGGCGTGGTGGTCTTCTTGGTCATCCTGCGGCAGCGGGTCGAGCGCGACGTCCGTGCCCGACAGGCGGGCTTCCATCTCGATCACGTCTTCGCGACGCACGTTCAATTCGCGGGCGACGGTGTCGATCTCGGCCTCCGTCAGGCGTTCGCGCCCCACGGCATCGTCATCGGCGTCGGCCTTGAAGCCGCGCTTGAGCGAGCGCAGGTTGAAAAACAGCTTGCGCTGCGCTTTGGTGGTGGCCACCTTGACCATGCGCCAGTTGCGCAGGATGAACTCGTGGATCTCCGCTTTGATCCAGTGCACCGCGTAGCTGACGAGTCGCACCCCCTGCGCGGGGTCGAAGCGCTTGACAGCCTTCATCAGGCCGATGTTGCCCTCCTGGATCAGGTCTGCCTGCGGCAGGCCGTATCCCAGGTACTGGCGCGAAATCGCCACCACCAGCCGCAGGTGCGACATGACCAGCTTGCCGGCGGCCTCCAAATCCTGTTGCTCGCGCCAGCGCCGGGCGCATTCGCGCTCCTCCTCCGCGCTGAGCATGGGGATCTGGTTGACGGCGCGGATGTAGGCATCCAGGTTGCCCAGCGGTGGCAACACGAGCGCGCGGCTCGACCACGAGGCGGCCGGCAGCGTCTGGGTGGCCGGGGCGAGGGCAAGCGTCGTGGACATGGGATCTCCTCTCCTGTGGGTTTCCATATTAGCACTCTCTTTGATCGAGTGCCAGTCGTCCAAGTTCCCCAAGCGATGGGCGCGATGCCCAACATCCCGCCAGGGAAATGCCGCTGCCCGGGCTTGACGCCCCACCGCCATTCGGCGACGCTGCGCCCATGGCAGTGATCTGGCGTTTTTTGGGTTGGGCAGCAGACGCCCGTGCGTGGCGTGGCGTGGGCCGCTGAGCGCTGGCTTGGCTGGCTCTATTTCTGTTTTGCCGAGCCCGGCGCGGACGGAGAGGGCAACGCGACCGCGCTGGCGCGCGCGGTGCTGGCACCCGATGCGACCCGCTTGCAGGAGGTGCAGGTCATCTTTCGGCAGCGGCCACGGCACGAGGGCCGATTGCACTTTGGCTACCGCATCGTGGAGGCGCCGGACGGCTGCTGCGGTTGTTGCCAGCGCCCTGACCGGCTTAGAGACCACACGCGGCGCTGCGCGTACACTTGGTGGATATGTCCCGAAATGTCCTGACCTTGCAACAGGCGGTGCGCGCGCACCCGGTGCTGGCCGATGTGGCCGAGCGCGCCTGGGCCTCGCGCCGCCTGTTACAGCGCGTGGCCGTGCATTTGCCCCCGGCGCTGCGGCCCTTGGTGACGGCGGGTCCGCTGGAGGAAGGTGTGTGGTGCCTGCTGGCGGCCAATCCATCGGTGGCGGCCAAGGTGCGCCAGCTCACCCCTGTGCTGCTGGCGGCGGCGCGTGCGGCCAATGCCGAGGTGCAGGTGCTGCAGGTGCGCGTGGCGGGCCGATCGACATAGCCGCGCCGGCAGGGCGCCGGCAGGTTCCACGGTGCGACTTGCTACAGGGCTACAATGGCCATATGACTGACCCGGGGCGCCGCTGTGCCGCGGGCTCGGTATCGGTTGCGCGCCGCCGTGGGCGGGGTGGCGACCTCGTCATCGTTTTCTTTGAGCCGCACGCCTGGCGGGCCGTGCGGTGGGGTTTGTATGGCCATCCCTTTTCTGACCAAGATTTTCGGCAGCCGCAACGATCGGCTGCTCAAGAGCTACCGCAAGACGGTCGAGCGCATCAATGCGCTGGAAGCCTCGTACGCCATGCTGACGGACGAGCAACTGCAGGCCAAGACGGCCGAGTTCCGCCAGCGGCTGGCCAATGGCGAGTCACTCGATGCGCTGCTGCCAGAGGCATTCGCCACCGTGCGCGAGGCGAGCAAGCGCGTCATGAAGATGCGCCACTTCGACGTGCAGCTCATCGGCGGCATCGCGTTGCACCAGGGCAAGATCGCCGAGATGCGCACCGGTGAGGGCAAGACGCTGACGGCGACACTGCCGGTGTACCTGAACGCGCTGACCGGCAAGGGCGTGCATGTGGTCACCGTCAACGACTACTTGGCCAACCGCGACGCGCAGTGGATGGGCAAGCTCTACCAGTGGTTGGGGCTGAGCGTCGGGGTCAATTTGCCGTTGATGTCGCGCGAGCAAAAGCAAGCCGCCTACGCTGCCGACATCACCTACGGCACCAACAACGAATACGGCTTCGACTACTTGCGCGACAACATGGTCTATGAGGCGCGCGACCGCGTTCAGCGCGGGCTGCACTACGCCATCGTGGACGAGGTGGATTCGATCCTGATCGACGAGGCGCGCACGCCGCTCATCATCAGCGGCCAGGCCGAGGACCACACCGAGCTGTACCAAAAGATCAAAACCCTGGTGCCGCACCTGAAGCGCCAGATCGGCGAGGCCGACCCGCGCACAGGCGAAGGCGTGATCGAGCCGGGCGACTTCACGGTCGATGAGAAGTCGCACCAAATCCACCTGACCGAGCAAGGCCACGAGCGGGCCGAGGAATTGCTCACACAAGCTGGCCTGCTGCCCGCGGGGGCATCGCTGTACGACCCGTCCCATATCACGCTGCTGCACCATTTGGTGACGGCGCTCAAGGCGCAGCATCTGTACCACCGCGACCAGCACTACGTGGTGCAAAACGGCGAGGTGGTGATCGTCGACGAGTTCACGGGCCGGCTGATGGTGGGTCGGCGCTGGAGCGATGGCCTGCACCAGGCAGTGGAGGCCAAGGAGGGCGTGGCCATCCAGCCCGAAAACCAGACGCTGGCGTCGATCACGTTCCAAAACTATTTCCGCCTGTACGAGAAACTGGCCGGCATGACCGGCACCGCCGACACCGAAGCCTACGAGTTTCAGGAGATTTATGGGCTAGAGACGGTGGTCATCCCGCCCAACAAGCCCAGCCAGCGGCGCGACGAGCAAGACCGGGTCTACAAGACGGTGGCGGAGAAGTACCAAGCCGTCATCGCCGACATCCGGGAGTGCCACCAACGCGGCCAGCCGGTGCTGGTGGGCACGTCCTCGATCGAAAACTCCGAGCTGCTGTCGCAAATGCTGCGCCGCGAGGGCCTGCCACACGAGGTGCTCAATGCCAAGCAGCACGCGCGCGAGGCCGAAATCATCGCGCAGGCGGGCCGCCCGGGTGCGATCACCATCGCCACCAACATGGCTGGGCGCGGCACCGACATCGTGCTCGGGGGTAACCTGGAGAAGATGATCGCCGCCGTCGAGGCCGACCCGGCGCTGGACGAGGCGGCCAAGCGCCAGCGCATCGAGCAATTGACCGCCCAGTGGCAAGCCGACCATGAGAAGGTCAAGGCGCTGGGGGGGTTGCGCATCATCGGTACCGAGCGCCACGAGAGCCGTCGCATCGACAACCAGTTGCGCGGGCGTGCCGGGCGCCAGGGCGACCCCGGATCGTCACGCTTTTACCTGTCGTTGGATGATCCGCTCATGCGTATCTTCGCGGGCGACCGGGTGCGCGCGATCATGGACCGCCTCAAGATGCCCGAGGGCGAGGCGATCGAGGCCGGCATCGTCACGCGCAGCATCGAAAGTGCGCAGCGCAAGGTCGAGGCGCGCAACTTCGACATCCGCAAGCAGTTACTGGAATACGACGACGTCGCCAACGACCAGCGCAAGGTCATCTACCAGCAGCGCAACGACATCATCGACGCCGTGGACCTGTCAGCCCAAGTGGCCGCGCTGCGCGAAGGGTGTCTCACCGACCTGGTGCGGCAGTACGTGCCGGCCGGCAGCGTGGAAGAGCAGTGGGACCTGCCCGGCCTGCAGCGCGCATTGGCCGAGGATTACGGCCTGACGCTGGACTTGGTGGGCGAGCTGCAGCGCGCCGAGGCGATGGACGACGAGGACATCGTGCGGCGCGTGGTCGAGGCTGCGCACGCGGCCTACGAGGCCAAGGTGGCGCAGGCGGGGCGCGCGGCGTTCACACCGTTCGAGCGTGTCGTGCTGCTGCAAACCCTCGACAGCCACTGGCGCGACCATCTGGCGGCGCTGGACTACCTGCGCCAGGGCATCCACCTGCGCGGCTACGCGCAAAAGCAGCCCAAGCAGGAGTACAAGCGCGAGGCGTTCCAGCTCTTTGCCCAGATGCTCGACGCGGTGCGCGACGAGGTCACGCGCATCCTGATGAACGTTAAAGTGCAGTCGCCCGAGCAGGTCAGCGACGCGGCGCAGCAGCTCGAGCAGCACGCCGAGCGGCTGAGCAACGTGACCTACACCGCGCCCACCGAGACCGGCGAAGCCGAGACCACCGCCGACCAGGGCCTGCTGAGCCAGCCGGCGGCCCCCGCCGTGCCGCGTGTCGGGCGCAACGACCCCTGCCCGTGTGGCAGTGGCAAGAAGTACAAGCATTGCCACGGTAAGCTCAGCTGAGTGGCAGGAGTCGACCCATGGCCGTCAATTGGACCGCCCCTGATCCCCAGACCTTGCTGCCCGTGGCGGGCGTGCGCCTGGGGGTGACCGAAGCCGGTGTGCGCAAAGCCCACCGCAAGGACCTCACGGTCGTGCTGCTCGACCCCGGCACCGCGGTGGGCGGCGTATTCACCCGCAACCGTTACTGCGCCGCGCCCGTCCAGGTGTGCCGTGACCATCTGGCCGCAGGGGTGGGCATCCGTGCGCTGGTCATCAACACCGGCTGCGCCAACGCGGGCACAGGGGAGCAAGGGCTGATCGACGCGCGCACCGTGTGCATCGCGCTGGCGCAAAAGCTCGACCTGGCGCCCGAGGAGATCCTGCCCTTTTCCACCGGCGTGATCATGGAGCCGCTGCCGGTGCAGCGCATCGTCGATGGGCTGGGCGCGGCCATCGCCGACGCGGCCGCCGACGGCGCCCACTGGCTGCGCGCGGCCGAGGGCATCATGACCACCGACACCGTGCCCAAGGCGGCCAGCGCGCGGGCCACCGTCGCGGGTGTGCCGGTGGCGGTGACGGGTATCGCCAAAGGGGCGGGCATGATTCGGCCGAATATGGCCACCATGCTGGGGTTCGTGGCCACCGATGCGGCTGTGGCCCCTGACTTGGTGCCGGAGCTGACGCGGCGCGTGGCCGACGCATCGTTCAATCGCATCACGGTCGATGGCGATACCTCGACCAACGACTCGTTCATCGTGATGGCCACGGGGCGTGCGGGCAACCCGCCCGTTGTGTCCCTGGACAGCCCGAACGGACAGGCGCTGCTGGCGGCGCTGACCGACGTGGCGCGTACACTGGCGCACGCCATCGTGCGCGATGGCGAAGGCGCGACCAAATTCATCACGGTGCGCGTCGAAGGCGGGCGCGATGCCGACGAGTGCCTGAAGGTGGCGTATGCGATCGCGCACTCGCCACTGGTCAAGACGGCATTCTTTGCCAGCGACCCCAACCTGGGCCGGATCCTGGCCGCGGTTGGCTACGCCGGCATCGATGACCTGGACCAGAGCCGCATCGAGCTGTTCTTGGACGACGTGCACGTGGTCACGCGCGGGGGGCGTCACCCAGGCTACCGCGAGGAAGACGGCGCGCGCGTGATGCAGCAGAGCGAAATCACCGTGCGCGTGGACCTGGGGCGTGGCCCCGCGGCCGAGACGGTTTGGACCTGTGACCTGAGCCACGACTACGTCAGCATCAACGCCGACTACCGCAGCTAAAGGCCATGAACGAGCCCATCGAGCGCCTGCTGATGCGGGCTGAGGCGTTGATCGCCCGCCTCGAATCCATCCTGCCGCAGCCGTTGGGCGCGCCCGACTGGGGCGCCTCGATCGCCTTTCGCTACCGCAAGCGCGGCGCGCACGGGGTGCTGGAGCCGGTGCGGCACGTGGCAACGATTCGGCTCGAGGACCTGCAGCAGATCGACGAGCAAAAAGCCAAGATCCAACGCAACACCGAGCGCTTCGTGCGCGGGCTGCCCGCCAACAACGTACTGCTGACCGGTGCGCGCGGTACGGGCAAGAGCTCGCTCATCAAGGCCTGCCTCAACGCCTACGCCGACCAGGGGCTGCGCTTGATCGAGGTGGACAAGGCCGACCTGACCGACTTGCCCGACATCGTCGACGTGGTCGCGCCACGGCCCGAGCGGTTCATCGTCTTTTGCGACGACCTCAGTTTCGAGGAGGGTGAGTCGGGCTACAAGGCGCTCAAATCGATGCTCGATGGGTCGGTGGCCGCGGCCAGCCCCAACGTGCTGATCTATGCCACCAGCAACCGGCGCCACCTGTTGCCGGAGTACCTGCGCGAGAACCTCGCCGTCACCCACACCGACGACGGTGAGGTCCACCCAGGCGAGGCGGTGGAAGAAAAAATCTCGCTGTCCGAGCGCTTCGGACTGTGGGTGAGCTTCTACCCCTTCAGCCAGGACGAATACCTGGCCGTGGTGCGCCAGTGGTTGCGGCACTACGGTGTGGACGAAGCGGCGATCGAGGCGGCACGCCCGCAGGCCCTGGTGTGGGCGCTGGAGCGTGGCTCGCGCAGTGGGCGCGTGGCCTACCAGTTTGCGCGCGACTATGTGGGCCGTCAGGCCGATGCGTCGGCTTGACGGGGCGGGGAGTCGTGCGATGACCGAAGTGCTGGTGGCCGACCCGCAGCAGCCGCGCCACGCCAGCGCGCGGTCCGTGACCGAGGTGGCCGTGGGCGTGTTGATCGATGCCGAAGGGCGCTTCTTGTTGACCACGCGGCCGCCTGGCAAGGCGTATGCCGGCTACTGGGAGTTTCCTGGCGGCAAGGTCGAGCCCGGAGAGACCGTGGCGCAGGCCCTGCGCCGCGAGCTGCAGGAGGAAATCGGCGTGACCGTGGGCGACGTCCACCCGTGGCGCGAACAGGTGGTGGACTACCCCCACGCGCTGGTGCGGCTGCATTTTTGCCGTGTCTATGACTGGCACGGCACGCTGCACATGCGCGAAGGGCAGACCCACGCCTGGCAGCGCTTGCCCGTGAGTGTGGGGCCGCTCTTGCCGGGCACGGTGCCGGTGCTGGCCTGGTTCGAGACCGATCCGCCGCGTCCGCCCGCCCGGGCCTGAGCCGGCTTTAGTGCAGGCGGGTATCGTCGGCGTTGGGGTCTTGGACCGGTGGCGCGGGGTCGGGCACGCGAAACTGCTCGCTGGCCCAAGCCCCCAGGTCGATGCGTTTGCAGCGCTCGCTGCAAAACGGGCGCCACGGGTTGTCCGGCGCGTAGCGCGACGGCCCGCTACAGGTGGGGCAGGTGACGGTGCGGGGAGTGAACGGCTGCGTCATGAACGGTATCGGGATGCCGCAAGCGCATCGGTTACACGCACAAATGCACTTCGAACTCGGCCTCGGCGTCCGCGGCGTGTTCGAGTCGTCCTTCGTCGGTGCGCCGCAGCAGCCGCACCGAAAACAGCAGCCGATTGCCGCTGATTTCGGGGATCAGCCCGAGTGCGGGGTCGAGCCACACCCGCAGCAGCTGAAAGGTGCGGCTTTGCGGCAGGCTTTGCTGATAGTGCCCCTGCGTCGCAAAGACCTTTTGGGCGACGGCCGACTCGCGCAGCAGCTGCAGCAGCAGGTGGATCGGCTCGGCCAGACAGGCAATCTCGCCCGCCCAGCGCGCCAAATCGGCCTGGCGCTGTGGCGCGGGCCGGTGCTGCCAGTCATGATAGGCCGGCAGGTCGAACGCGCACGTGCCGCCGGGAATGGTGATGCGGTTGCGCACGGCGCTGAGCCACTCGATACCCGCCAGCGCATGTCCTGCCTTGCCTTCGTCGTCGCGCAGCGTGGCGTAACAGGTGTCGATGCGCGCGATCAGTTGCTCCAGCGCCACCTCCGAGATGGCGGGATTGCCGCGATAGCCCACGAAGACCTGCTTGTGCCGGTCCAGATCTTTCAGGATCTCGGATTTGAGGTCGGCGCGCGCGCCCACCTCCATGATCTCGAACAGCGTCTGGATCGCGAAGTGGTGATCCAGTGGGTGCGCACGCGCCAGCAGCTCACCGAGCCGCAGCAACAGATGCTCCAGGCGCAGGTAGGTACGGATGCGCTCGTTGAAGGGGTATTCGTACAGAATCACGCGGGCATCATACTGGCAATCGGCGTCGCTCCCACGCGGCGCGCACGCGCGCGCGCAGGGTCTCCAGATCGACGCCGTCGTTGTCGATCACGACATCCGCTGCCGCCAACCGTTGTGCACGGCTGGCTTGCAGCGCCAGCACCGCCAGCACCTGCTCGCGTGGCCAGCCGCTGCGCGCCATGACGCGCTCGATTTGCGTCTCGGGCGTGCAGTCCACCACCCAGACGCGGTCACAGCGCTCGCGCCAGCGGGGCGATTCGACCAGCAGCGGCAGGTCGAGCACGACCGTGTCGGTCGTGCAGGCCGCGATGCGGCGGTCGATTTCCGCTCGCACCAGCGGGTGGATGATGGCCTCCAGCCGCGCTTTCGCCTCGGGGTCGCGGAAGACGAGCGCACGTATGTGGTCACGGTCGAGCGCGCCGTCGGGCGCGATGAAGGCGTTGCCGAAGGTGTCGCGAATGGGCTCGATCGCGGCCCCGCCGGGCGCGGTGCAGGCACGTGAAATGGCATCCGCATCGACCACGGTCGCACCCAGCGCTGCCAGCATGGCGGCGACCGTGCTTTTGCCGCTGCCGATGCCGCCGGTCAGACCGATGCGCAAAGGAGCGCCCATCACAACCCCAACACTGCCAGAATCGCCCCCGGCCCCATCGCCCACACGAGCAGCCCGCCAAACGCCAGAAACGGCCCGAACGGCACGTAGCGGCCCTCGCGCAGGGCGTCGCGCGCCCTCATGGCCAGTCCGACCACGGCCCCCAAGGCCGAGGCCACCAGCACCAGCGGGATGAGGGCTTGCCAGCCCAACCAGGCGCCGAGGGCGGCCAGCAATTTGAAGTCGCCGTAGCCCATGCCTTCCTTGCCGGTGACCAGCTTGAATGCCCAATACACCGCCCATAGTGACAGATAGCCCGCAACCGCGCCCCACAGCGCGTCGGTGAGCGTCACGCCACTGAAGCCCAGGCTGGCGGCGATCAGACCGGCCCAGGTCAGCGGCAAGGTGATGTCGTCGGGCAACAGCGTCGTGTCCCAGTCGATGAGGGCCAGCGCCAGCACGGCAGCCACGAACCCCCACCAGGCCAGTGTGGCTCCGGTGGCGCCGTAGCGGGCAAAGACCAACGCGAAAGCCACCCCCGTGACCAGTTCCACCAGCGGATAGCGCCATGAAATGGCGGCGCCGCACGCGGCACACCGCCCCCGCAGCACCAGCCAGCCCAGCAATGGGATGTTATGCACCCACCGGATGGGGGTTTGACACGCCGGACAGTGCGAGCGTGGTACCCACAGGTTGAACGGCGCGCCTTGTGGTGCTGCGGGTGCTTCCGTGGCGCTGGCCTGCAGCGCCGCGCATTCGTCCGCCCAGCGCCGCTGCAGCATCAGCGGCAGGCGGTGGATGACCACGTTGAGGAAGCTGCCGATGACCAAGCCGAATAAAACGGCGACAACCAGCCCCCATGGGCTGGGCAGAAGGAAGGAGGGGTCAGCAGACATGGTGACAGCGGATCGTTCGCGCAAAAGCACGAAAGCTGGCAGTGTAACGTCTCGTCACGCGCCGAGGCAGCCTCGCATCGGACCTTGTTCATGCCGCCTGACTGCCGCGGTGTGCCCAGCCCGTGATGCGCTTTTCCAGCCAGCTGAACAGCTCGTACATGATCATCGCCATCAGGCCAACGACGATCAACCCCGAAAACGCCAGCCCCATCTGCATCGACGAGCCGGCGGAAATGAGCAGGTAGCCGATGCCTTCGTTGGAAGCGGTCATCTCGGAGACGGTGGTGCCGACGAAGGCCAGCGTGATGGCCACCTTGAGCGAGCCGAAGAAATACGGCATCGAGCGCGGCAGGCCGACTTTGGTCAACACGTCCCAGCGCCGTGCCCCCAGCACGCGCAGCACGTCTTCCAACTCCGGCTCCAGCGTCGCCAAGCCGGTGGCGATGTTGACCATGATGGGAAAGAAGCTGATCAAGAAGGCGGTCAGGATGGCCGGGCCCGCCCCGATGCCAAACCAGACCACCAGGATGGGGACGAACGCCGCCTTGGGCAGCGCATTGAACGCCGTCATCAGGGGGTACAGCGCCGCATAGGCCAGGCGCGACGAGCCCAACAGAAAACCCAGCAATACGCCCACCACGATGGCGATGCCAAAGCCCGCCATCGTGACCCAAAACGTGCGCCAGGCATGCCCCAAGATGGCCGTGTGATGCTCCAGGGTTTGCGCCCAGATGCGCGAGGGGCTGGGGAAGATGAACTCCGAGACTTGCAGCTCGCGTGTGATGCCCTCCCAGACGACGATGAGGGCAATCAGCAGCAGCAGGGGCGACAGGCGCTCGACGATGCGACGGTTCATGTGGCGGGTGGGAAGAAAGGAAAAGCCATCACTGCTGCAGGGGCACGCCGGGCCGGCGCATGGCGCCGATGTGGCCGCGCAGCTCGTGCACGATGTCGGTAAATTCGGCCGAGTAGGTGACCTCCAGATCGCGCGTGCGCGGAATCGGGATGTCGCGCCGCACCACGAACCGACCGGGGCTCTTGCTCATGCAATAGACGGTGTCGGCCAAAAAGACCGATTCGCGCAAGTCGTGCGTGACCAGAATGACGTTGAAGCGCTGCGCCTCCCACAAATCGCGCAGCGTGCACCACAGCTCCTCGCGCGTGAAGGCGTCCAGCGCCCCGAAGGGCTCGTCGAGCAACAGCATCTTGGGCTCGTGAATGAGCGCGCGGCAGATGCTGGCGCGCTGCTGCATGCCACCGGAGAGTTCCCACGGGTATTTGTGCTCGTAGCCCTCCAGCCCCACCGAGGCCAGCAGGCGCCGCGCGCGCTCTTCGAACTCGCGTCGGCGGTCCTTGAACTGACTGCGGTAGGGCTCGACGATCTCCAGCGGCAGCAGCACGTTGTCTAGCGTGGTGCGCCAGGGCAGCAGCGACGGCGCCTGGAACGCCATACCGGAGATTTTGAGCGGCCCGTCCACAGGGCGACCGTCGACGCAGATGGTGCCGCGCGACGGGCGTTTGAGCCCCGTGGTCAGCTTCATGAACGTGGATTTGCCGCATCCCGAGGGGCCGACGATGGCGATGAATTCGCCGCGGCGCACCGTCAGGTGGATGTCCTCTACGGCGTACACCCCCTGCGCCTGCAGCGCCGGGGTGTACGCCAGCCACACGCCATCGAAGACGACGAAGGGGTCGGTTTCGTGCGCAGTGGTTGTCGTCATGGGGTTCAGCGCTTGGGCAGGACGTCGAGCACGCGCGCATCGGGGAGGAATGAACCATCCCACACTTTGCTGACGTCGACCCGGGTTTTGGTTTGGTAGGCGTCCGAAACCTGACTGGCCATCAGCGACAGGCGGCCAGGGTTGACGCGCCCGAAGCCTTCGGCGCGCGCGTCGGGGCTGGCCACGACCGAGTCGATGGCCAGCCGCAGCCGGCGCAGCTCCAGGTCGGTGTTGATGATGCCGTCGCGGGCCTTGACCGCCTGGATGCCGGTTGCGGGGTTGGCCATGACCTCGCCCGCCCCCTTGGCGAAGGCTGCCAAGAAGGCGCGCACCGCGGCCGGATGTTCGCGCAACAGCTTGGGGCTGGCGATGATGGCGTTGCCGTAGAGCTTGACCCCATACTGTGCATACGGCAGCACGACGATGTCCTCGGTCTTGACGCCGCGCGCCTCCAGGTTGAGCAGTGACGTGAACGAAAAACCCGTGATCGCATCGACGTCACCACGCACCAGCATGGTTTCGCGCAGCGGTGGGTCCATCGACGTCCAGGAAACCGGCCCCACGCCGTTGGCTTTTTCGAAAATCGGCCAGGCTTTGCGTCCCGCGTCAAAGACGGGTGCCCCCAGTTTTTTGCCGGTCAGGTCCTTCGGGCTTCGAATGCCCGACGACTTCAAGGCCAACACCGCCGCGGGGGTGTTGTTGTAGACCATCATGATGGCCACTGGCTTGTTGGGGGCGTCGGGGTTGTTGGCATGGAACTCCATCAGCGCCGCCATGTCGGCCAGACCCATGTCGTAGGTGCCGGAGGCCACGCGTGTGACCGTGCCCGCCGACCCGCTGCCGGCATCGATCGTCACGTCCAGGCCGGCATCCCGGAAATAACCCTTGCTGACCGGGTGCAGAAAGAGCGCGGCGGGCCCTTCGAAGCGCCAGTCGAGCTGGAACTTGATGGGCTTGTTTTGCGCGTGGACGACACCGACGGCGAGCGTGCCCGCCACGAGGGCGGCTGCGGTGCGGAGGAACTGGCGCTTGTGCATGGGGACTCTCCAACGGGTCAAGGGTGAACGGCGGCCCGCTAAGGGCAGCGCTGAGACAGCCCACCCATGCAAAACCGATGCCAGGCGGACGCTATGCCCCGCATTGTTCGCGAGACGGGCGCTGCCGGAACCCGTGGAAACCCGCACCGCTGCACCACGCTGGTGCGGCCTTGCACCGACCCGGCGTCCCGTCGCTCAGGTCGGCGCGGGCGCCGAGCGCACGCGCGCGGCGGCCACCGCCGTCATATTGAGCACGCGCCGCACCGTCGCCGCAGGCGTCAGGATGGTGGCCGCGCCTGCCACCCCCATCAGGATGGGGCCAACCGTGACGCCGCCGCTGGTCGTGGTTTTCATCACGTTGTAGAGGATGTTGGCCGCATCCAGATTGGGGCACACCAGCAGGTTGGCGCTGCCCGACAGCGTGGAGTCGGTCAGGAAGCGTTGCCGAATCCCGGGGTCGAGCGCTGCGTCGCCGTGCAGCTCGCCGTCGCATTCGATGTCGGGGTGGGCGGCCACGAACAGGTCGCGCGCCGCGCGCATCTTGCGGGCGCTGGCGCGTTTGGACGAACCAAAGGTGGAGTGCGACAGAAACGCCACTTTGGGCACGATGCCGAAGCGCTGCACCTCTAGCACCGCCATGGCGGCGATCTCGGCCAGTTGCTCGGCGCTCGGGTCTTCGTTGACGTAGGTGTCGGTGATAAAGATAGGGCCGCGGTCGGTGTTGACCGCGTTGAGCGCGGCATAGAGCGACGCACCGGGCTGACGCCCCAGGATGGCATCGATGCGCTCCAGATGGGTGGTGTAGGTACCCACCAGTCCACAGATGAGCGCATCGGCGTCGCCCAGGCGTAGCATGAGCGAGCCGATGATGGTGTTGGAGCGCCGAACCGCGGCCTTGGCCACCTCGGGCGTGGCGCCGTCTCGCTTGAGCAGATGGTGGTAGGTTTCCCAGTACTGGCGAAAGCGCGGGTCGTCTTCGGGGTTGACGTTCTCCACGTCCACGCCCAGGCGTAGGTGCAGGCCGGCCTTGCGGATGCGGGCTTCGATCACGGCGGGGCGCCCGATCAGGATCGGCTGGGCGATACCTTCTTCCAGCGCCAACTGGGCCGCGCGCAGCGCGCGCTCGTCCTCGCCGTCGGCGTAGGCGACGCGCGCCTTGGGTTGGGCGGCTTTGGCCACGCTGAAAACCGGGCGCATCAAAATACCGGTTTGGTACACGAAGCGCTGCAGGCTGTCGCGGTAGGCCTCGATGTCAGCGATCGGGCGGGTGGCCGCGCCCGAATCCGCTGCCGCTTGCGCCACCGCCGGCGCGATGCGCAGAATGAGCCGCGTGTCGAAGGGTTTGGGGATGAGGTAGTCCGGCCCGAACTGCAGTTCTTGCCCGGCGTAGGCGGCAGCCACCTCGTCGCTGATTTCGGCCTTGGCCAGCGCAGCGATCTCGCGCACGCAAGCCAGCTTCATCGCGTCGGTGATGCGCGTGGCCCCGCAGTCGAGCGCACCGCGGAAGATGTACGGAAAGCACAGGACGTTGTTGACCTGGTTGGGATAGTCCGAGCGCCCGGTGGCGATGATGCAATCGGGCCGCGCGGCCTTGGCCACCTCGGGACGGATTTCGGGCTCGGGGTTGGCCAGCGCCAAGATAATGGGTCGCTCGGCCATGGTTTGCACCATCTCGGCGCTCAGCACGCCAGGGGCGGAGCAACCCAAAAAGACGTCCGCGCCGCGCACGGCGTCAGCCAGCGTGCGCGCGTCGGTGCGGCGGCAGTAGCGGCGTTTGGATTCGTCCAGTCGCCCGGCGAGCGCGTCCTCGCGCTGGTCGTGGATCACGCCCTTGGAGTCGCACACCAGGATGTTGTCCGCCTGGGCACCGAGCGCGACGAAGAGGTCTAGCACCGCGATCGCGGCCGCGCCCGCGCCCGAGACCGCGATACGCACTGCGTCGATGGGCTTGCTCACCAGCTCCAGCGCGTTGATCAGCGCCGCTGCGGAGATGATGGCCGTGCCGTGTTGGTCGTCGTGAAAGACGGGGATTTGCAGGCGCTCACGCAGTCGCCGCTCGATATAAAAACACTCGGGTGCCTTGATGTCTTCCAGATTGATGCCGCCCAGCGTCGGCTCCAGCGCGGCGATGATGTCGACGAGCTTGTCGGGGTCTTTCTCGGCCAGCTCGATGTCGAACACATCGATGCCAGCGAATTTCTTGAACAGGCAGCCCTTGCCCTCCATCACCGGCTTGCCTGCCAGCGGGCCAATGTCGCCCAAACCCAGCACCGCGGTGCCGTTGGTGATCACACCCACCAGGTTCGCGCGGCTGGTGTAGTCGGCGGCCTTGTGGGGGTCGGCGGCGATTTCCAGGCAAGGGTACGCCACTCCGGGCGAGTAGGCGAGGCTGAGGTCGCGCTGGTTGGACAGCGCCTTGGTTGGCGTGACCGAAATCTTGCCACGGGTGGGGGTGCGGTGGTATTCGAGTGCGGCGTCGCGCAGGGCTTGTTCGGCAGGGGTCATGATGGATGGCGGTCAAAAATATGCCGACCTATAATAAATCAGCCATGCATCGACCCGCCTACCGCTGGCCCTATTGGCTGGCCCTCATTGCCGTGCTGTGGACGTCGCTGTCCCCAGCACTCGCACGGGTGTGGGTGGACGAGAGGGTCGAGCGCATCGAGATTTGCACCAGTACCGGTGTCGTCTGGGTGTCTGCCGGTGCGCCGACGGACGGTGCGGCGGACGTCGGCAGTACCCCTACAGCGCCGGCGATGGCTGCCATGGCGTGCGACTGGTGCCTGTTGCACGCGGGAGCGTGGAACGTTCCACCGGGTGAGCACGTCGCGCCGGTCGCCTTCGCGGTAGCCATTACCCTTGCCGACGCGCCCATCGCTTCTGCTTTGGACGAAGATCATTGGTGGCGTCCCCAGCCGCACGCGCCACCGCTCCTGTCGCCGTCTCTGCGCTGATTGGGCGGCCAACCCTCGGCCCGCTAGGTGGCGGGTCGGAGTGGCCTGACGCAGAGGTCCGCCAGATGGCGGGCCGTTGGACAGGAGTGATCCATGGCATCGACAAACGATGCGCACGCGCCGGGCCGTCGCCGGGTGCTTGGGCTTGCGGCCGCGTGCATGATCGTCGCAGCGGGACTTGCCGCCTGCGACCGCTCGCCCACCCCCGCGTTTCGGGGGATCGACGTCACCGGCGCGCCCTATGGGCGTGAGTTACAGCTGACCGACCAGTTCGGGCAGCGACGCACCTTGGCCGATTTTCGTGGCCAGGTCGTGATGCTGTTCTTCGGCTTCGTGCAGTGCCCAGACGTTTGCCCGACATCGCTGGCGCGCGCGGCGGAGGTCATGCAGCGGCTGGGGCCCGACGCCGACCGGGTGCAGTTGCTGTTCGTCACCGTGGACCCGGAGCGCGACACGCCCGCGCTGCTGCGCGAGTACCTGGCCGCGTTTCACCCTCGCTTTCTGGGGCTGACCGGAACGCCGGACGAGATCGCCGCAGCGGCGCGCGAATTCAAGGTGTATTACGCCAAGGTCCCCACCGGTAGCAGCTACACCATGGATCACTCCGCGCAAACCTATCTCATCGACCCGCAAGGGCGGCTGCGCATCGTGCTCAAGCACGAGCAGTCGGCCGAGGATTACGCCCATGACGTGGCTGCTCTGCTGCGCGAAAGCGCCAGCGGCGGGTAGATGCCTTTTTGTTTTTTCTCAAGGAGCCCAACCATGAAAACCTGGACCCGCTTGACTGCCGCCGCTGCCACCGCCTTGGTTGCCAGCGCCGTATGGTCACAGACCGTTACCGTCGAGGAGCCGTGGGTGCGCGGGACGGTCGCACAGCAAAAAGCCACGGGCGCTTTCATGCGCCTGAAAGCCGACCAGCCGGTGCGCCTGGTGGCAGCCGCCTCGCCGGTGGCCGGTGTCGTGGAAATCCACGAAATGGCCATGGACAACAATGTCATGAAGATGCGCCAGATTCCCGGGCTGGACTTGCCCGCCGGCAAGACGGTCGAACTCAAACCGGGCGGTTATCACGTGATGCTGATGGACCTCAAGCAGCCCGTGTCTGCGGGTCAAACCGTACCGCTGACCCTGGTGTTCGAGACCGCGGACAAGCGCCGTATCGAGCAGCAGGTGCAAGCGCCGGTGCGGGCGCTGGGCGCCCGGCAGGAGCCGTCTCACGATCACGGCCACAAACACTGAGAGAGAACCGGGTTCGGTCCCGATTGGATCGGTGTGCGTTGCGATGTCGCGGCTCACCCGGGCAGCGTTGCTTCGGCGGCGGCGCGCTCGGGACGGCGGAGGGCGGTGGCGGGTGGCGATGCGGCCCCCGCGCCGCGCTCGAACGTGACCACATGATCCATCTCGACGCGGATGCCGATCCACTCGCCCACTGCATGGTCGTGGTGGGACGGCACGTGCGTCATCACCGTCTCGCCGCTGGCCAGCCGCAGGGTGTACAGAAACTCCGAGCCGCGAAACGCCTTGCGCACAATTTGCGCTTTGACCGGGGCGGCGTCGTCGTGCACGATGTCGTCGGCGCGCAGCAGCACATCGCACAGCCCGTCGGGATAGGCGGTGGGCAAGGGACATTCCTGCACGTCGCGCAGGTCGCCCAGCGGTGTCTCGACCACGACGTCGTCGCCCAGCGCGCGGATGCGGGCCGGCGCGAATACCCCGTGGCCGATGAACTCGGCAACGAACCGTGTCGCGGGGCGGTGGTAGAGGGTGTAGGCGTCGTCCCACTGGTGCAGTCGGCCCTGGTGCATGACGCCGATCACGTCACCAATGGCAAACGCTTCCAACTGGTCGTGCGTGACGAATAGGGCGGTCAGGCCGGCCGCTTTGAGGATGGCACGGATTTCGTGCGCCAGACGCTCACGCAAATCCACGTCCAGATTGGAAAAAGGCTCGTCCAGCAGCAGCAGTCGCGGCTGTGGCGCCAATGCCCGCGCCAACGCCACTCGCTGTTGTTGTCCACCCGAGAGCTCGTGCGGGTAACGCCCCTGCATGCCGGCCAGCCCGACGAGTTCGAGCACCTCCGCCACACGCGCGCGGCGTTGCGGTGCAGGCAAGTGAGCCAGCCCGAAGGCGATGTTGCGTTCGACGTTCAGATGGGGAAAGAGCGCATAGTCCTGAAACACCATGCCGATGCGGCGGTGTTCGGGCGGCACATGCACGCCCGGGGCGCTCACCTCCTGACCGCCGAGCACGATGGCGCCGCCGCTCAAGTGCTCCAATCCTGCCACCGCGCGCAGTAGCGTGGTTTTGCCGCAGCCCGACGGTCCGATGAGCACGCCGATATCCCCGGCACGCAGCGCGAGCGTGACGCCATCGACGGCAGGCTGACCCGATCCAGGGTAGCGCACCGTCGCCTGAGTGATCGACAGTTCCATACGCGCATTGTAGATAATGCGTATTCTCATTTCTTGCGCCATGAAACCTGTCCACTCCACTGCTGTCAGCCATCTTGCTGCGTCGGTGCCTTCCGTACCCCCCCGGCGGCGCTCCCATGGGGTGGCACCCTCGCGTGCCCTGGCGCGGATCGGTTTGACGTTGTTTTCGCTGTGGCTCGCTCTGCCCGTGTTGGCGCTGCTGCTGGCAGCGCTCACCTGGGATGCGGGCTCGACCGCCGTGTTGCGCGAGATGGCGGTCACCGTGCTGCCCGACTATGTGCGCACCACGCTGTGGGTGTGCGCGGTGGTAGCCGTCGCCGTCGGCGTCGTGGGGTCGGCAACGGCCGTGGCCGTCACGGTCTTTGACTTTCCGGGCCGGCGCACGGCCGAGTGGCTGCTGCTGCTGCCGCTGGCGGTACCCGCTTACGTGGTCGCCTACGCTTACACCGACTTTTTGCAGTACTCGGGGCCGCTGCAAACCGCGCTGCGTGAGTGGACCGGCTGGCAAGGCCGGTTGTTGCCCGAGATCCGCAGCCCCTGGGGCGCGGCTTGGGTCTTTACCTTCACGCTCTATCCGTATGTGTATTTGTTGGCGCGCACCGCGCTGAGCGAGCGCGCCCCCCAGTTGCTGGAAGCCGCGCGGCTGCTGGGCGCGCCGCTGGGCCGGCGGCTGCGCGAGGTGGCGCTGCCGATGGCCCGCCCCGCGATCGCGGCCGGTGTGGCCCTTGCGCTCATGGAAACCTTGGCGGACTTTGGCGTCGTCAGCTACTTTGGGGTGCAGACGTTCACCGCGGGCATCTACAAGGCGTGGCTGGTGATGGACGACCGCACCGCCGCGGCACAGTTGGCCATCATGTTGCTGGCGTGGGTGGCGTTGCTGTTGTGGGTGGAGCAGCGCGCGCAGCGACGGATGCGCTTTGCCACCCAGCGTGTCGCGCGCGGCAGCGCGGAGGCGCAGCCAGTGCGCTTGCGCGGGGGGCAGGTGGTGGCCGCGTGGTTGGTCTGTGCGCTGCCCGTGATGTTTGGGTTCGTGCTGCCGGTGCTGTTCATGTTGCGGCCGTTGTGGCATGGCTGGGACGAGCTGCCGTGGCACGCCTTTGGGGGCTGGGCGCGCAACAGTCTGGTGCTCGCGGCAAGCAGTGCCGCGCTGGCCACGGCAGCCGCTTTGGCGCTGGCGCATGCGGCGCGTCGCTTGCCCGGGGCGCTCACGCGGATGCAGGTGCGCATCGTGGGCCTGGGCTATGCCGTACCCGGGGCCGTGGTGGTGGTGGGCCTGCTGCTGCCGGTGGGTTGGGCACAGGCGCGCTGGCCGGACAGCCATGTGGCGTACTGGGTCACGACCACCGTTTTGGGCATTGTGTGGGCCTATTTGGTGCGCTTTACCTCGGTGGCGCTGCAATCGGTGCAAAGCGGCTACAGCCGCATTCCCCGCAGTTGGGATGATGCGGCGACGACGCTCGGTGTCGCCGGTGCGACGCTATGGTGGCGCGTGCATTGGCCGCTGCTGCGCCGATCCGTGCTGGCCGGAGCGTTGCTGGTGTTCGTCGATGTGATGAAAGAGCTGCCAGCAACGTTGGTGTTGCGCCCGTTCGACATGGACACACTGGCAGTGGTCGCCCACCAGTTGGCGCGCGACGAGCGCCTGGGCGAGGCGGCGTTGCCCGCGTTGACGCTGGTGCTGGTGGGGTTGCTGCCGGTGGTGCTGCTCAGCCGCGCGCTGCGCCGCGGCGAGGTCGGTGCCACGTGAGCCGCGAGCGCGTGTACGCCAGCGCACCACACCCGATGGTCCCCCCGCCAGGAATCGAACCTGGATTTGCCGCTTAGGAGGCGGCCGTTCTATCCGTTGAACTACGGCGGGTCACGCAGTCCGAATTATCACCCACCCGCTGTCCGTGACAGGCGCGGCCGTTGTCGCGGTCCATGCACCCGCAGGGGGCTGCGTTCACGGCGGCACTCAATCGTAGCGGCGCTGGTAGAGCAGTTCCACGGCTTGCTCGTCGCCCGCGCGGGCGCGCAGTGTCAGATGGCGGGAGAGGTCGTACAGCACCGACACCGTACCCACCAAACCAAAAACACTGCGCTGGTAGCCAAGGTAAAGCCGATCGGAGAGGCGTTTTCCCAGCGATACCGATGCCGCGCGCACGCTGCCATCACCCTGGGGACCACCGGTGTCGACGCTGAGCTCGTCGAGCCCCAGGCGGGCTGGGAGTGAGGGACTTCCACCCTGGCGGGCACTCAGCAGTGCCAAGGCGGCACGCTGCACGAGCGCGGCCTCGGCGCCGGCACCACTCAGGGGGCGGCCCAATATCAGCCAGGCCAGGATGTCGGTCTCGGGCAGGGCTGGATCGGCGTACAGGCGCACACGCGGTGCCTGCGCCGTACCCGAGACTGTGATGCCCACGGTCTGCTGGGATACGGTTCGGGTTGCCAACAGGTCCAGCGCGGGGTTGTCGATGGCGCCATTGAAACGCAATACCCCGTGCGTCAGGGTCAAACGCTGGCCGTAGATGCGGTAGTGCCCGTCCACGGTGCGCACTTCACCGACCAGTTGTGGGGCCAGGTCGTCGCGCTGCCGCCAGTGCAGCGTTCCGCGTAAACCGGTGTCCAGCCCACGGCCACTGATACGGGCATCGGCGCCGAGATCGATGCCGAGGTCCACGGACCCGGTCCATCCAGCGGGCCATAGGGACGGCATGGCGGATGGCGTGCGCCCGCGCACCACGACGTCGGCGCTCAATGTCGGCGTGTCCTCGTTCGGTAGCAGCCAGCGCAGCGTATCCAGCCGCAGCTGACCACCGAGGTCGAGGCGACGTTGCTGCGCACGCATGTCGAGCATGCCGCTCAGAACGACTCTTCGGTCGACACGCGCCAGTGGGCGCCAGCGATCCGCGCGCGCGGTCAGCGCAACGCGCGGTGTACGGGTTTCGGCATCCCATTGCGCCCAGCCGCTGAGCTGTAGCGTGCCGCCGATATCATCGGCTGGGTCGTTGGCAGCCGTGCGCAGCGTCAGCGCCTGCAGGGTCAACCGGTGGTCGGCCACAGTGGCGCGCAGGGGGCTGACACGCCAGTCGATGCCCTCGGCTCGTTGGGTCAGACGTATGTCGTCACCGGTGAGGGAGCCACTCCACTCGGGCTCGCTCCAGCTACCGCTGATGGCGACGTTGGCTTGGAGCTGGCCATCGATACGCCAGCCGGGGGGCAACCAAGGGGTCAATACCGCCAGGGGCGGTGTGCGCAGGCGTGCCGTGCCGCGCACGGCCGCATCAGGCGGCGGCAGCCAGGGCAGGGTAGCCATCGTCGCCTGGTGGGAGGCAGGCCAGTTCAGCGTCAGCTGAATGTCGGCGTCACCGCCCAGGCGGCTATCCCAGCGCAGCCGGGCCTGGGCTGTGGCGCCGTCCCAGCGTAGGTGCGCGAAGGCCTCGCGCAAGCCTGCCGCGGGTGCCGGCTCGACTTCGGTCAGCGCGCGCAGCCACACATCCCCATGGTTTCGTTGCAAGGTCACGGCCAGATGCGGGCGGGTCCGTCGTGCCGCCTCTGCGGTCAGCGGCAGGGTCACGTCCCATTGCGCCCCTAAGGCAAAGGACGCATCGGGCTGCAGGGGGGCATCTGCGGGTGGTTCGAACCCCAGGGCGGCCAGCCATGGGGTCAGCGGCAGGGAGCCGGTTTGTCCCGCAAGCTGCACCACGCCGGCTTCCCACACCAGATGCTGTAGCCTCAGCTGCGCCGAGGCGTCGCCGGCATGCACGAGCAGCGGCACGTCGTTGGCCCAAACGCGGGCCGTGTGCGGGTTTTCGCCGCTCCACGCAACGGTGGCGTCGGGCAGCGCCAGCCGCAGTGTGCGTGGCGTCCGCGGTAGCGTGGCGCTGGCGCGGAGGTGAGCGCGGTGGCCCTCGCCGGTGGCTTCGAACCGCATCGTTTGCACACGCAGCGGGCGGTCGCGGGTGTCACCCATAGGGGGCCACTGCAGTCGGTGGCTGCTCAACATCAGCCGCCAGGGGTCGGCGCCGCGAGCGTCGCGCAGCGGCAGCCGCGAACCCCAGTACGCCTGCACCATCACATCGCCGTCGGGCACAGCATCGGCGGCGCGGGCGATGCGTTGCGCCAGCTCCGGCGCGATGGCGGACGCGCGCGCAGCACCGTCCTGCAGCCAGCGCCGCAGGTGGCTAAGGTCATCGCCGCGCAGCGCGAGCTGGCCCCCGTGCGGCAAGGCGAGCAGGCGCTGGCCCAAGGGCAGCGCTCCCTCGGCCTCGAGCCGCGCGCCGGGCACGGTGGCCGCCAGCGTGCCCGTGACCTGCTGGCCGGGGTACCAACGGCCGCGCGCGTGTGCGTGCAGCGTTGCACCCCAACGTAACGAGGCGTCGAATGTCGCTGGGACGGCCGCAGAATGCCGTGCCGTGTTGCCTCGCTGCCATTGCAGCACGGCTTGTAACGGGGTGGGATCCAGTCCTGCCCACACCCGCGCAGGGTCGAGGTCGTGTAGCGTCAGGCTTAGGGTATGGACGGCGTCCACGGTGAGCCTGCCCTCGGCTGGCGGGACGGCGTTGGCGCGCGCGGTCAGTTGGCCCTGGGCCAGGCGCGCTTGCAGCGCTTCGATAATGAGGGTCGAACCATCGTGGCGCAGGATCAAGTCGACGCTGTCCAGCGGCAGTCCGCCACGGTTCCAGGGGGCTGGGCGGGCGTTGCGCAGCGAGGCGCGTAGTCGTCCGCTTGTCCCGTCGGCAGCGTCGGCATCGGGTTGCCACCGTGCGGTGCCGCTCAGATGGGTGTGTGGTGCCCCCGGCCACAGTAGGGCCAGGTCCAGCGCCTGCGTATCGAGTGTCAAGGCGCGCACCGGCCACGCCGCCCAGGGCGCAACGGTCAGATCGGCACTCAGCGTCATGGCGGGGGCATTACCGCTGCGTTCGGCGTGCCAGGTCAGCGCCGCACGCAAGGCCGCGTCGGTGCGCAGGGGGCCATCGAGGCGCAGCTGCATTGGTCCAGCCTGTGCAGGCCATCCGATGCGTTGACCGGACCACTGCCCCTTTGCATCGAAGGCGACCGTTACCTGTGACCCTGCCTGTAGCGCCAGTGTGGCATGGCCGCGCCAGCGCAACTGTCCGCTGGGGTGTGTCAGGCGCACCGTCGCAGTTTCGATGACCAGGGTGTGGCTGACCGTGGTGGCATCGTTCGCTGCTCGCACGGCGCCATGGTTTTGCGCCGTGGGCGCAAGGGACGAGGCATCTGCGTGCGCCGAAGCAGGGGGCGTCGGGTCGGCAGCAGCGCCGTTGCTGCCGACGTAGCGATATTCGGCCTGCAGCTGCTCGACGGTGACCCCGTCGCTGTCGAGCCGGGTAAGGTGTATTGGAACCTGGAGATCGGCGAGCCAGGGCAGCCGCAGTGCGCGGGCCTCGGGCGGCGGTGGCAAACCAGTGGTATCAGGGTGGACGCGCTCGCGCCGTAAAGTGACGATCCGGGCCCCTAGGGTCTGCAAGGCCACGCGTCGCTCACGCCACAGGCGCGGCCAGAAGTCGGCCGCCCAGCGCCAGTGCAGGCCCTCCACGTGCAGGCTGAAGCTTGGGCCATCCAGACGCAACGTGTCGATCTCGCCGCCTACCGCCAAGGGACCCCGTGCGCCGCTCCAGGTCAACTGCCACTCGGGGCCCAGCCAGCGTTGGCCCCAGGTCAGGGTCTGTGGTAGTGAGGTGTCCTGTCGCAGCCAGGTCAGGGCGGCGATCAGCAGCGCCAGGAGCAGTCCGGCCAAGGCGCCAGCAGCCGCCAGTATCCCCACTGCCAGTCGGCGCAGGCGGCCGCGCATCCAAAAGTGGCCGCGGGCGTTGCCTGGATCGACATTTCGCGCTGGTATCGGCTCAGCGGCGTCGGACGGGGTCGAACCGGTGATGTGCATCATCAGAATACGAAACCGACGCCCAGATGCAGCCGCCAGCGGCGATCCCGTACCGCGTAGGCGAGGTCGGCGCGCAGTGGCCCCACCGGGCTGCGATAACGCAATCCGGCACCCACGCCCAATGCGCTCTCCCGCGCCGACCAGCGATCGCCAGCCGTCGCGCCGTCCACGAACAGCGCCAGTTCCCACGGGGTGAGGGCGCCGTCGTGGCGCCAGGGACGCTGCCATTCCAGGCTGGCCAGTGCCAGCAGTCGGGCCGCCTTTGGCGCGCCGCCGTCGCCGGGGGCGCCGATGCTGCGGGGGGCGTAGCCGCGCACACTGCCGTCGCCGCCGGCCCAAAAACGCAGGCTGACCGGCACGCGGGCGCCGGCTGCTGCCCACACGGCGCCGCCCTCCAGCGTCAACGCCAGCCGTTGTCCCCGGCTGTCGTCTGCCGGCGACCACAGCAGCAGGGCGCGCGCTCGTGCGCGCGCGTAGGGGCGTTGCTCGGGGGTTCGGGTCCAGCCGGCACCCAGTTCGGCCACTAAGCCGTAGCCGTGTCGGGGGTCGTCCAGATCGTCGAATGCGCGACGGGTCCATGTCCATCCCGCGCCCAGGCCACTGGCACGTTCAGGGGCGGCACCGGCACGGCGTTCGGTCGAGGTGTCCCACTGCACGAATAGGGCACGGTCCAGCCGCAGGCCCGGTTGTTCGCGCGTCCAGCGCCATTGCTGCGTCCGCGTGTGCGACTCGTCGCGTTGCGCTTCGGCTTGCCAGCCCAGACGCTGGCGCCACCCTTGGCCGTCGAGCGGGCTGACACCTTCGAGGCCAACGATCGTGTCCTTTTGCGTCCAGCGCAGCCGCGTATCCAGCCGCCAGTCCAAGCCGGGCAGCCGAAGGTGGGTGTACTCGGCACTCAGCCGCCCGCCGCTGTCGGTGCTCAGCCCCAGTCCGATTTGCAGACGCTGGCGTGGCGCCTCGCGCACCTGTACACGCACCGGCAGCGCATCGGGCGGACCGTCGTCGGCCAACAGGACGAAGGCGCTGTCGTACAGGCCACTTTGCGTGAGTTGCCGTTGGGCGGCCAGCAGCAGCGTCTCATCGTAGGGCAGGCCAGCACGCAACCCGGCGCGCTCGGCCCAGCGCAGCGCTTGTTCGTCGGGGTAGCGCTGTGCCCCTTCTACCTGCGCCGGACCAAGCCGGATGGCGGGTCCGCTGTCCCAATGCAGGTGCAACGTGGCGCGAGCGCGTTCGGGGTCGATGTCGGCGCGGCTGGCGACCAGACGGGCCCGCGCGAAGTCGCGCTGCTGCAGAGTCCGAAGTGCTTCCCGTTTGGCTTCATCCCAAGCTGCCTGAGTGAAGTATGCGCCCTCCGGTAGGCGCCACTGGCGGCGTACTTCGGTCACGAGGCGTTCGGTCCGTTCAGGATCGGGTCCGTCCAGTCGCAGGTCCACCGCCTCGATGGTGGTGCGCGGTCCTGGCTGCACCTGCAGGTGCAGCCGCGGCGGCTGTATCTCCGGCGGGCTGAGCACCACTTGGATCAGGGGACTGAAATAGCCTTGGGTGGCCAGCAAATCACGCGCTTGTGTCGGCAGTGTCGTTTCGATGCGCAGTAACTCGCTGCGGGTGAGGTCGGGTACGGCGCGCAAGCGCTGCGCGTCGAGGTGTTGCTGCAGCAGCGCGGCCAGCGCAGGCGGGGCATCGATGTCGAGCGTGAAGGCGCTGGGGCTCGGTTCAGGGGGGCGGCGTCGGCGCTGGGGGCACTCGCGCAACCGGCCAAGGCGGCACTCAACAGAACGGCCCATACAGCCCGGTACCAGTCCATACCGGTGGGCCAGTACCCGCGCGTCACCGTTGGCGCGGGCGCCGCCATGGGCCGTCGAACGCTGGGTGGTACCCGCGACCGCGGGTGCCGCTCGGCAGCACTCATTTGGACAGCAGCCGCATCGCCTCCTCCAGACCCTTGAGGGTGAGGGGAAACATGCGTCCGCCCATGAGTTGCTGGATGATGGCGATGCTTTGGCGGTAGGCCCACAGACCCTGCGGCTCGGGGTTGATCCAGACGTGGTGCGGAAAGGCGTGGGTGAGGCGCTGCAGCCACTCGGCCCCTGGCTCCTCGTTGTTGTACTCGACGCTGCCGCCGGGTTGCAAAATCTCATAGGGGCTCATGGTCGCGTCGCCGACGAAGATCAGCTTGTAGTCTTTGTTGTAGCGGCGGATCACGTCCCAGGTCGGGAACTTCTCGGCGTAGCGGCGGCGGTTGTTTTTCCACAGATAGTCGTAGACGCAGTTGTGGAAGTAATAAAACTCCAGGTGCTTGAATTCGGCCCGTGCCGCCGAAAAGAGTTCCTCGACGCGTTGGACGTGCTCGTCCATCGTGCCGCCGACGTCCATCAGCAGCAGGACTTTGACGTGGTTGTGCCGCTCGGGCACCATCTTGAGGTCCAGGTAGCCGGCGTTGGCCGCGGTGGCGCGGATGGTGTCGGGCAAATCGAGCTCCAGCGCCGAGCCTTCACGCGCAAAGCGCCGCAGCCGTCGCAGCGCCATCTGGATGTTGCGTGTGCCCAGCGCCTGCGTGTCGTCGTAGTCGCGGTAGATGCGCTGGTCCCACACCTTGACGGCGCTCTTGCCGCCACCCTTGCCGCCGATGCGGATGCCTTGCGGGTTGTAGCCGCCGTGGCCGAAGGGGCTGGTGCCGCCGGTGCCGATCCACTTGTTGCCGCCTTCGTGGCGTTCCTTTTGTTCCTCCAGCCGCTTGCGCAGCTCCTGCATCAGTTCGTCCCACTCCAGCCGCGGGGCGTTGGCCTTTTGCTCGTCGGACAACAGGCGCTGCAGCGTCTGGCGCAGCCAGTCGGCGGGGATTTCCTGCGTGAAGTCCGCGATCTGCTCCACGCCGCGAAAGTACGCCGCAAAGGCGCGATCGAACTTGTCGTAGTGCCGCTCGTCCTTGACCAACGTGGTGCGCGCCAGGTAGTAAAAATCGTCGATCGAGCACGCCTGCGGGTTGCGCGGGCCGACCACACCCGCCTGCAGCGCCTCCAGCAGCGTCAGGTACTCCTTGACCGACACGGGCAACCGCGCCGCGCGCAAGGTGTAGAAAAAGTCGATCAGCATCGGGCGGTCAACGGTTGCGCTGGTTCATGAAGACGAGCTTTTCGAACAGCACCAAGTCCTGCTCGTTCTTGAGCAGCGCCCCCACCAGCGGTGGCACGGTCAGTTTGCCGTCGGCGGACTGCAGGCTGCTCGGGGCGATGTCTTCGGCCGCCAGCAGCCGCAGCCAGTCCAGCAGCTCCGAGGTGGAGGGCTTTTTCTTCAGGCCCGGCAGTTGTCGGATGTCGAAGAACGTGCGCATGGCGGCGCTGACCAGCTCGTCCTTCAGGCCAGGGAAGTGCACGTCCACGATCTGCT
The DNA here is from genome assembly GCF_049728535.1 of Tepidimonas sp. HKU77. NCBI lineage: Bacteria > Pseudomonadati > Pseudomonadota > Betaproteobacteria > Burkholderiales > Tepidimonas > Tepidimonas sp. HKU77. Next base: position 1,996,161 of record NZ_CP187300.1, read on the forward strand.
TCATCGTGGCCGGCTCGGGGAAGCGGATGTAGTGGAAGAAGCAGCGGCGCAGAAAGGCGTCGGGCAGGTCTTTCTCGTTGTTCGACGTGATGAAGACCAGCGGCCGGTGCCGGGCGCGGATGAGCTCGCGCGTCTCGTAGCAGTAAAACTCCATGCGGTCGAGTTCGCGCAACAGGTCGTTGGGAAATTCGATGTCGGCCTTGTCGATTTCGTCGATCAGCAGCGCCACGGGCCGATCGGCTTCGAACGCCTGCCACAGCACGCCCTTGACGATGTAGTGGCGGATGTCCTTGACCCGGTCGTCGCCGAGCTGGCTGTCGCGCAGGCGGCTGACCGCGTCGTACTCATAGAGCCCCTGCTGGGCCTTGGTGGTGGACTTGATGTGCCACTGCAGCAGTGGCATGTCGAGCGCGCGCGCCACCTCCTCGGCGAGCATGGTCTTGCCCGTGCCGGGCTCGCCTTTGAGCAGCAGAGGCCGCTGCAGGCGGATGGCTGCGTTGACCGCCAGCACCAGATCTGGCGTGGCGACGTAAGAAGGGGTACCCGTGAAAACCATGAGTTCGTCTGCCGTGGTGAAGTGGAACGAGTCTATATAATCGGTCGTTGATTTTTGTCAAACGTCCCTCTCATTGTGCTGGCAACATGAATCGAACGCTGACTCCATTGCTCAAAACCATTGTCGCGGGCGCGACCGTCGTCGCCGCTGCCGCTGTACAGGCCCAGACACCCGCGGGGGACGTCAAAGCCGGTGAGGCCAAAGCCGCGATGTGCATCGGCTGCCATGGCATCCCGGGTTACCAGAACAGCTTCCCCGAGATCCACAAAGTGCCCATGATCTCGGGTCAGTCGGGGCCGTACATTGCCGCAGCCCTGCAAGCCTACCGCAAGGGCGACCGCAAGCACCCCACCATGCGCGGTATCGCGGGTTCGCTGTCCGATCAGGATATCGCCGATCTGGCCGCATACTATGCGAGCCACCAGACCGCTGCGGCGCCCGAACAGCCCAAGGCGGCGTCTGCCGCCGTGGCGGCTTTGCTTGAGAAAGGCGCCTGTGTGTCCTGCCACGGTGCCAATTTCAGCAAACCGATCGACCCCAGCTACCCCAAGATCGCTGGCCAGCACGCCGACTACCTGTACGTGGCGCTCAAGTCGTACAAAGTCGAAGGAAACCCGTACATCGGTCGCAACAACGCGATCATGGGCGGCATCGTCCAGCAGTTCAGCAATGCCGAGCTCAAGCAAATGGCCAACTACCTGGCGTCCATCAAGGGCGAACTGACGGTCAAGCCGCAGCCGCGCTTCCGCTGACTGCATCGCTCGCCACGACAGCGACAGCCCCGCACGCCCGTGCGGGGCTGTCGTCGTTTGGGGCATTCCCATGCCGCCACGCCGGGTTGGGCTACGGGAAAACCCTAGTGCTGGGCTGGTATAATCTCCGGTTTCGCCCAGGCCGCCTCGGCGTGCCTGGTGGTGCAACACGATTGGATGGGGGATCGAGCCATGCAAGGGCTTCATCTGACGGCTGATCTGTACGACTGCCGGGGGGCCGACGGTCTGATGACCGATGCGGCGGTATTGGCCGAGTTGTGCCGACGCCACACGATCGGGGTGGGGCTGACCCTGGTCGATGAAAAATGGCACACGTTTCCGCCCTACGAGGGGCAGCCCGGCGGGGTGACGGGGATGTTGCTGCTGGCCGAGTCGCACCTGGCAGTGCATACCTGGCCCGAGCGGCGCGCCGTCACGCTGGACGTGTACGTCTGCAACTTCACCACCGACAACTCGGCCAAGGCCGAGGCGCTGTTGCGTGAGATCGTGGCCGCATTCGAGCCGCAGCGCAGCGAAATCCACCGCCTGCAGCGCGGCAGCGAGCAGCGCCCCCCGATCGAGACGATTCTGGAGCCGCTCAACGACGCGGGTGATGCCGTCTACGGCTTCGTCAGCAGCGAGCGCGTGCTGGCGCGGCGCAGCCCGTACCAGACCATTGAGCTGCTGCGCACGCCGCGCTTCGGGTTGGCGATGCGCATCGACGGGCACTTCATGACGTCGGAGGGCGAGGAGTTTTATTACCACGAATGTCTGGTGCACCCGGCGGCGGTCGCACACGGCGCCGTGCGCGACGTGCTCATCATCGGCGGCGGCGATGGCGGTGCCGCCGAGGAGGTGCTCAAGCACCGCAGCGTGCAGCGTGTGGTGATGGCCGAGCTCGACGGCGAGGTGGTGGCGCTGGCGCGCGAGCACCTGCGCGCCGTGCACCGCGGCGTGTTCGACGACCAGCGGCTGGAAGTCAAGATCGGCGACGGGTTGGCGTACGTGGCCGAGACGGCCGAGCGCTTCGACCTGATCTTGCTCGACCTGACCGATCCCGAGACGCCCGCGGGGTCGCTCTATACCGAGGCGTTTTTCCGCTCGCTGCGGCGCATCCTGCGCCCGGGCGGGGCGGTGGTGCTGCACACCGGGACCCCTGTCTTCGAGCCCGATCAGGTTCAGCGTATCAACGCCGCGCTGCGCACGGTGTTCGAGCAGGTGCACCCGTTTGGGCTGTACGTGCCGCTGTACGGCGCGTACTGGGGCTTTGCGGTGGCGTCCGACCGGCTGCAACCCCGTGCGCTGGATGCCGCGACGCTGCAGGCGCGGGTGGACGCCTTGCCCGACCTGCAGTACTACAACGCCGAGGTGCACCCGGCCCTCTTTGCCCTGCCCACTTACTACCGTCGTCTGGTGCAGCCCGAGGTGGCCGCCCCCGCGCGTGCAGCGCTGGCCGAGGCGGCGCTGTAAGCCGCCCCGCCGCTTCAGCCCAGCCGGGCGCGGTGGCGCGCGATCTGGCGCCGCACCTGTTCTGGCGCGGTGCCGCCCACCGTGTTGCGCGCCTGCACGCTGCCCTGTAGGGTCAGGGCCTGGAACACGTCGGCTTCGATCGCGGGGTGAAAGCGCTGCAGGTCGGCCAGCGGCAGGTCGGCCAAGTCCACGCCCAGCCCAGCTGCGTGTCGCACCGCCGCCGCGACGGTCTCGTGCGCGTCGCGAAACGGCACGCCTTTGCGCACCAGGTAGTCCGCCAAGTCAGTGGCGGTGGCGAAGCCCTTGCGCGCGGCGGCCTCCATCGCCTCGCGGTTTACGGTCAGGCCCCCCGAGCGCTCGCCCGTGGCGGGGTCGCGCTCGCCGCCGATCATGTCGATGAAGATGCGCAGCGTGTCGCGCACCGTGTCCACGGTGTCGAACAGCGGCTCTTTGTCTTCCTGGTTGTCTTTGTTGTACGCCAGCGGCTGGCCCTTCATGAGCGTGATCAGGCCCATCAAGTGGCCCACCACGCGCCCCGTCTTGCCGCGCGCCAACTCGGGCACGTCGGGGTTTTTTTTCTGCGGCATGATGGAGCTGCCGGTGGTGAAGCGGTCGGCCAGGCGCACGAAGCCGAAGTTCTGGCTCATCCACAGAATGAGCTCTTCGCTCAGGCGGCTGATGTGCACCATGATGAGCGAGGCGGCGGCGGTGAATTCGATCGCGAAGTCGCGGTCGCTGACCGCGTCCAGGCTGTTGAGGCACAGCTGCGGCTGGCCGTCGTCGTCCACCATGCCCAGCGTGCGTGCCACGCGCTCGCGGTCCAGCGGGTAGGTGGTGCCGGCCAGCGCCGCGCTGCCCAGCGGCAGCCGGTTGGTGCGTCGGCGCACGTCGCGCAGGCGCTCTTCGTCGCGGGCGAACATCTCGACATACGCCAGCAGGTGGTGCGCAAAGCTGACCGGCTGCGCCACCTGCAGGTGGGTGAAGCCCGGCAGGATGACGTCGACATGGCGCTCGGCCACCTCGACCAGCGCGCCTTGCAGCTCGCGCAGCAGCGCGATCAGGCCGTCGATCTCGTCGCGCAGCCACAGGCGCACGTCGGTGGCCACTTGGTCGTTGCGGCTGCGGCCAGTGTGCAGCCGCTTGCCGGCGTCGCCCACCAGCTGCGTCAGGCGCGCTTCGATGTTGAGGTGCACGTCCTCCAGCGCCAGTTTCCACTCGAAAGTGCCGGCTTCGATCTCTTGCGCGATCTGCTGCAGGCCGCGCTGGATGTCGGCCCCGTCTTGCGCGCTGATGATGCCCTGCGCGGCGAGCATCTCGGCGTGCGCGAGCGACCCCTGGATGTCGGCCTTCCACAGCCGCCGGTCGAAAAAGACGCTAGCGGTGTAGCGTTGCACCAGCTCGCTCATGGGTTCGGAAAACAAGGCCGACCAGGCCTGGGATTTGGCATCGAGCTGGTTGTGCGACATGGCAGGTCAGAGGACGGGCGCGCCGATGGACGAAGCTGCAGCGTCGGTTTATAAAGGCGGTGACGTATAAAGAGAAGGAAGAAATTGTACCGGCGGCACGGGCGCCGACGGGGTGGAGGTAGACACGATGGTTACTCGGGTGCTGGTGGTCGATGACGAGGCTTTGGCGCGCGAGCGCCTGCGCGATCTGCTGGGGCGGCTGCCCCTGGCACTGGAGGTGGACGAGGCGCCGGAGGCGCGCAGCGCCTATGCCCGGCTGATCAGCGAACCTTGGGATGTGGTGTTGCTGGACGTGCAGATGCCGGGGCTGGACGGGCTGGGTCTGGCCGAGCTGTTGCGTGGGCGACCGTCGGTGCCGGCCTTGATATTCGTCACTGCGCACGCCGAGCACGCGTTGCGGGCGTTCGAGCTGGATGCGTTGGACTACCTGACCAAGCCGGTACGGCTAGAGCGACTGCAGCAGGCACTAGACAAAGCGCTGCGCTGGCGCGCGGCGAGTGCCCCGGCCACTGGCGCCCCCACCGTGGCGGACGCGGGTGTCGGGGCGGGCAGTCTGGTCATCCACGAGCGGGGGCGCACCGAGCGCGTGCCGATCGCCGATATCGTCTACCTCAAGGCCGAACTCAAGTACGTGACGGTGCGCACGCGCGAGCGCAGCTACATCTACGATGGCTCGCTGCACGAGTTCGAGCGCGCGCAGCCCGAGCGCTGGCTGCGCATCCACCGCAATGCGTTGGTAGCGCGTGACCGGGTGCGCGCGCTGGAGCGCGTGCACGAACGCCCCAGCGCGCGCGCCGACGAATCGTTCGATGGCTGGGTGGTGCGACTGGACGGGGTGGAAGAACGGCTGCAAGTCTCGCGCCGCCAGCTGCCCGTGGTGCGCGAGGCGCTGCAGGGCGAGCGGCTGGCGTGCTAGCATCGCCGGCATGTCGTCCTCTGCACGCTCCGGGGCTGGGTGCGCCCAGCCCGACACTGCTTTCCCCCCCCTCGACCTGACCATCGCCACCCGCGAAAGCCGCTTGGCCCTGTGGCAGGCCGAGCATGTGCGCGACCATCTGCAACGCCTTGGGCACCGGGTGCGCCTGCTGGGCATGACCACGCGCGGCGACCAGATCCTCGATCGGGCGCTGTCTAAAGTGGGCGGCAAGGGCCTGTTCGTCAAGGAGCTGGAAGTGGCGATGGACGAGGGCCGGGCGGATTTGGCGGTGCATTCCCTCAAAGACGTGCCGATGGAGCTGCCCGCGGGGTTTCGGCTGGCTTGCGTGATGGCGCGCGAAGACCCGCGCGATGCCTGGGTGTCGCCCGTGTGCGACGGGCCCGAGGGCTTGCCCGCGGGGGCGGTGATTGGTACGTCCAGCCTGCGGCGGGTGGTGTTGCTGCGCGAGGCGCTGGCGCGCCTGGGGCGGTCGGACGTTTCCATCGAGCCGCTGCGCGGCAACCTGGATACCCGCCTGCGCAAGCTCGACGAGGGCCGCTATCACGCCATCGTGCTGGCGGCCGCCGGCCTGCGCCGGCTGGGGTTGGAGACGCGCATCCGGCGTGTGTTCGAGACCCGCGAGATGCTGCCCGCGGCAGGGCAGGGGGCGCTGGGGATCGAAATCCGCATCGAGCGTGACGACGTCGCCACCGCGCTGGCACCGCTGGCCCACTGGCCGACGTGGGCCGCGGTGGCGGCGGAGCGCGCCGTCTCGCGCGCGCTGGGGGGTAGTTGTTCGGTGCCTCTGGCCGCGCACGCCACCTGGGTCGAGGCGCCGCCGCCAGCGCCGAGTGAGGCGGCACGGTTGCGTGTCGAGGCCGCCTGGGGGGATGCCGAAGGGGCGGCATCGCTGCTGCTGCGGGCAGCCGTCGAGGCCGACGTGACCGATCTGGCCAGCGCCGAGGCCGCTGGCGCGCGCGTGGCGCAAGCCCTGATCGACCGCGGGGCCCGGATCCGCATGCCGGAGTAGGGCGCCGTGTCACCCGTCGCCGCGCCGCGCCCCACGGTGGTCGTGACCCGGCCGGCCGCGCAGGCGGCGCCCTGGGTGGCGGCGCTGCGCCAGGCCGGTTGGGCTGTGCTGCCCCTACCGCTGATCGACATTGCCCCGGTGGCGGACGCGGCGACGCTGCGCGCCATGATGGGGCCGTGGCACGGCTGGGCTGCGGTGATGGCGGTCAGCCCGGCGTCGGTCGAGGTGTTGCGCGCCGCCGGTGTGCCCGCGCCACCCGACGGCGTGCGCTGCTGGGCACCTGGCGAGGGCACGGCCCAGGCCTGGCGGGCGTGGGGGGTCGATCCGGGGCGCATCGATCACCCTCCGCGGGATTCTGCCCAGATGGACTCCGAAGCGCTGTGGCCGCTGGTGCGGCAACAACTGGCCCCCGGCGCGCGTGTGCTGATCGTGCGCGGGGCGTCGCCCGACGGGCGCACCGGACGCGACTGGCTGGCGCAGCGTTGCCGCGAGGTCGGCGCGCAGGTCGTGGAGCGCGTCGTGTACCGGCGCGTGCCGCCCACGTGGGACGCCGATCGCGCGCAGCAGGCGCGGCTAGCCGTGGGGCCGGGCGCGGTGTGGCTGTTCAGCAGCAGTGAGGCCATCGCCAACCTGCCGCAACTGCTGCCGCAAGCGCCGTGGGGTCACACCCAGGCCATCGCCACGCACCCCCGTATCGCCGACGTCGCCCGTGCCCTGGGGGTGGGTCGGGTCCACACCTGCCGCCCTGCGTTGCCCGACGTGCTGCAGGCCCTAGAATCCTTGGCGTGAACGATACCGTGACGCTCTCCCCAGAACCCGCGGCACCGAGCGGGGCGGTACCGCCGCGCCCGGCTGCGATGGCGGGTGGTGCTGCGCGCGGGTGGCCACTCGCAGCGGTGCTGGTGGCGGGGCTGTCGCTGGCGGCCAGCGTCGTGCTCTGGCAACGGGTGGCGCGTGTGCAGGAGGAGCTGGCCCGCCGCAGCGCCGATACCCAGGCCGACGCCGCCGCCACGCGCGCCCTGGCCGAGCAGGCGCAGGCCACCGTGGCCGAGTTGCAGGCCCGCATCGGCGTGGCCGAGCTCAAGCTGTCCGAGGTGTCGCTGCAGCGCTCGCAGCTGGAAGAGCTGATGCTGTCGGTGTCGCGCTCGCGCGACGATGCGCTGGTGCAAGACCTGGAGGCCGCGTTACGCTTGGCCATCCAGCAAAGCCAGCTCACCGGCAGCGTGCAGCCCATCGTGGTCGCTTTGCAGGGGGCGCAGCAGCGCATCGAGCGCGCCGCCCAGCCGCGCCTGAACCCGGTGCAGCGCGCCATCGCGCGCGACCTCGAGCGTATCCGCGCGGCGTCGTTGCTGGACGTGCCTGCCCTCGTGACGCGCCTGGATGAGCTGGCTCGCGCGGTGGACGAGTGGCCGCTGCGCGCCGGGCCGCCGTTGGACGAACCCGTCGGCACGCCCGAGCCCGTCGCCGCCGAGCGCGAGACGCCACACGAGCCCGAACCGGCGGCTGCGCCGGCCAAGGCTGCCGACGATCGGTGGGCGCGCTGGCGGGCGGCGGTACAGCCTTGGGTCGAGGCGGGCTGGGCGCGTTTGCGCGCCGCCGCGCGCGACCTGGTGCGCATTCGCCGCATCGACCAGCCCGAGGCCGTGCTGCTGGCGCCGGAGCAGGCTTACTTCTTGCGCGAGAACGTCCGCTTGAGCCTGGTCAACGCCCGGCTCGGCGTGCTGGCGCGCCAGTTCGACAGCGCGCGTGCCGACGTGCGTGCCGTCGAGCGCCACCTGCGCCGCTATTTCGACACCGACTCGGCGCGCGTGCGCCAGGCGCTGCAGACGCTGGCCGAGCTGGAGCGCGATCTGCGCCACGAAACGCTGCCGCGTCCCGACGAGACGCTGGCCGCGCTGGCCGCCGCTGCCGGAGGGCGCTGACGTGCGAGTCAGCGCCCTTGCAGTCCATGGGGCCGACGGAGGTCGACCGTGAGGGGCATCTTTGGCCTGTTGTTTATCGCGGCGCTGGCGGTCGTCGCGGCGCTGCTGATGGGCGACAACCCCGCCACCGTGACCCTCTTTTGGCCGCCCTGGCGCGTCGATGTCTCGTTCAACCTGGTCGTCATCGCCCTGGTGGTGGGGTTCGTCGTCGTCTATGGGGCGCTGCGCGGCGTCGCGTTGCTGCGCGAGTTGCCGCGCCGCGCGAGCCGCTGGCGCGCCCTGCAGCAGGAGCGCGCCACGGTTGGCCTGTTGCTGCAGGCCTGGGGCTATCAGCTCGGGGGGCGGTTCGTGCGTGCGCAAAACGCGGCGCGCGAGGCGATGGCGCGCCTGCGCAGCACCGACCGCGATGCCTTGCCGTACACCGACGCCATGTGGGTGCTGGCGCACCTGACCGCCGCCGAGAGCGCGCACCAGCTCAGCCAGCGCGAGCAGCGTGACGCGTGGCTGGCCGCGGCCATCGACCCCACGCGTTCGCGAGGGGCACCCGAGGCCCGCGAGGGGGCCCTGCTGCGGGCCGCCGAGTGGGCGCTCGACGCCCGCGACGCCGAAGCCGCCGCGCGCTGGCTGGCGGAGTTGCCCCAGGGCGCGGCGCGGCGCATCCAGGCGGTGCGGCTGCGGCTGCGGCTGGCCCAATTGCGGCGTGACAACCGGGCGGCACTCGACATGGCGCGCTTGCTGGCCAAGCACCGGGCGTTTTCGGCCGAGGCCGTGCGCACCGTGCTGCGCGGCCTGTGGACGGAAGCCCTACGTGACGTGCGCGATGAGGAAGGGCTCGAGGCCGTTTGGCGCAACCAGCAGGGCGACGAGCGCCGCGACCCCGCGCGTGCGCTGGCGCTACTCGCGCACGCCCAGCGTATGCGAGGGCAGGGACAGTTGGCGCCGGAAGGGCCGCTGCCGCGCGCGGTCGACGAGGCCATCCGCGTCGCCTGGGCGGGGTACGACACGCTGTCGGCGAGCGAGCGGCTGCGCGCCGCCGGCCTCGTGGAGCCGTGGCTGCCGCGCCTGGACGCCGCTTGGTTGCCCAGGCTGGAGGAGGCCCAGCGGCGCCTGCCCGCCGATGTGGGGTTGCAGTATCTGGCAGGGCAGGCCTACCGCGCCCGGGGCCTGTGGGGCAAGGCGCAGACGTTGCTGCAACAGGTGGCCCCGCGCCTGGACGAGCCCGAGCTGCGCCGCCGGTGCTGGTGCGCCTTGGCCGAACTCGCCGAGGAGCGCGGGGACGAGGCAGCGGCACGCGACGCGTGGAAACGCGCGGCGCAGGGTTGAGAGTAGGCGGCGGCCGGGCAGTGGCTATTTGGCCGCCGTTTCGCGCCGACGCAGGCGTTGACGGCGCGCCAGCCGCACCCTCCACACCCACAGAGCATTGACGAGACCATAGACCACGATCCCGGTCACACTGGCCACGATCGCCAGCCCCACGGCAAGCGGCTTGCCGATGCCGGAAACCCAATGCCAGAGATCGGCAGCCCACGCCCACCAAGGCCGGTTTGCCCCATCGTCAACGGTACTCTCCATGGACGCGCCGGGGGTGGCCAGGATAATGCCTTCCGGGCCCGTCGTCACCCCCGGGCCGGGCTCGCTTTGCAAAACCCACGCCCCCAGCTTATAGGCTCCGTAGTACACCGGCCCGAACGTCACCGGGTTGGTGACCAACGTGCTGGCGACTGCCGCCGGCAGGTTGGCCCGCAGCAGCACGGCCAACGTGGCCGATGCCGGGATCTGGGCCACTGGGATCAGCAATCCAAAAAAGACCCCCAGTGCCAGCCCGAGTGCCAGCCCTTTGCGGTTGAGATGCCACAGCCGCGGATGGTGCAGATAGGGTGACAGCCAGCGCAACCAGCGCATGCTGTGCAACCGTTCGCGGCTGGGCAGCAGGGACAGGACGAGGTCTTTCATGGAGGGTCGTGTGTCGATGACGCGATTTTGACCGATTCCGCCGTCGCTGGTTCAGCGGGTCATCGCCCGTTATGCTCATGCCCCATGATGCGATGGGAAGATGTGTTGTATTCGCAGGGTTTCGGCACGCGCCGCGCCTGTCGGGCGCTGGTGCGGGCGGGCCTAGTCGAGGTCGGTGACGAGCGGCGCCCCGTGACCGATCCCGATGCGCCGCTGCCGCCCGAGCAAGCGGGGGCTGGCTGGGTGTTTTGGGTGGACGGCCAGCGCTGGCCCTACCAGCCACGCGCGTACCTGATGCTGCACAAACCCGCGGGTTACGAGTGCTCGCGCCGCCCGTCGGCCTGGCCGTCGGTGCTCACTCTGCTGCCTGCGCCGTTGCGCCAGCGCCCCGGTGGCGCGGCGGCAGGGGTGCAGCCGATTGGACGGCTGGATCAGGACACCACCGGCCTGCTGTTGCTGTCCGATGACGGTGCCTTCATCCACCGGATGACCTCGCCGCGTCACCACGTGCCCAAGGTGTACGTCGTCACCTGTAAGCACGCGCTCGACGACACGCAGCTGCAGCGCCTGCGCGCGGGCGTGGTGCTGCACGACGATCCGCGGCCGGCCGTGCCGGTCGGCGTCGAGCCGATCGATGCCCATCGACTGCGGCTGACCTTGACCGAGGGCCGCTACCACCAGGTCAAGCGCATGGTGGCCGCCGTGGGCAACCGCGTCGAGGTGCTGCACCGCAGCGCCGTCGGCCCGCTGACACTGCCGCCCGACCTGGCCCCGGGGCAGTGGCGCTGGCTCGGTGCGGACGAAGTGGCGGCGCTGCAAGGCGCGGCGCGGTCGTGACGTCGTGCGGTTATGCTTGCGGTATGCGCGTCTTGCTCGGTTCTTTCTGGCGCTCGGTGGCCTATTGCCTACACCCGCGGGTGATTGGGCTGTCGTTGCTGCCGCTGGTGTTGATGGTGGCGGGGGCCTTCGCGCTGGGCTACCTGTTCTGGGATCGGGCCGTCGATGCCGTGCTGGCCTGGCTGGAGAGTTGGGCACTGGTCGAGTTCGTGCTGGGCTGGCTGGACAGCGTCGGTCTGGGCGCGTTGCGCACCGTGGTGGCGCCGCTGGTGGTGCTGGTGCTGGCCACGCCCCTCATCGTCGTCGCGTCCCTGTTGCTGGTGGCGTTTTTGATGACACCGGCCATGGTCGAGCTGGTCGCGCAGCGGCGTTTCCCGGACCTGCAACGCAAGCGCGGCGGGGGCTTTTGGGGCAGCCTGGGGTGGTCGCTGTGGTCTACCCTGCTGGCGCTGCTGATGCTGGTGCTGTCATTGCCCTTTTGGCTGATTCCACCGTTGGTGCTGGTACTGCCACCGCTCATCTGGGGCTGGCTGACCTACCGCGTTTTTGCCTACGATGCGCTGGCGGAGCACGCTTCGGCCGACGAGCGACGTGCCCTCTTGACCGCGCACCGCGTGCCGCTGTTGGTCATGGGCGTGCTGGTCGGCTTGCTGGGCGCGGCACCCAGCCTGTTGTGGGCGTCAGGCGCGATGTTCATCGCGCTGGCACCGTTGCTCATCCCGCTGGCCATCTGGATCTACGCGCTGGTGTTTGCGTTTGGCTCGCTGTGGTTCGCCCATTACCTGCTGCAGGCCCTGGCCGAGTTGCGCCGCGCCAACCCGGCGCCGTCCACGGTAGCATCGTCGGATCCGGCTGCGGCCGACGGTGCGGTCATCGACGTGCCGGCACGCCCCTTGCCAGCACCCCCTCCCGCCTCGGCCCCCAACCCTCCTGCGTCATGAAAGACTCTGCCGTGCCGGTGCGTGTGCCGCGCTTCGGTCTCATCGTCATCGGGGACGAAATCCTGTCTGGCAAACGGCAGGATAAACACCTGTCCAAGGTGATCGAGCTGCTAGGGGCACGCGGACTGGCGCTGTCGTGGGCGCGCTACGTGGGCGACGATCGCGCCGCCATCACCGATGTGCTGCGGCAGGCGTTTGCCAGCGCGGATGTCGTGTTTTCTACCGGTGGCATCGGCGCCACGCCGGACGACCACACGCGCCAAGCAGCCGCTGCCGCGCTGGGCGTACAGGCGGTGCTGCACCCGCAGGCCAAGGAACTGATCGAGCAGCGCATGCGCGAGGTGGCGGCCGAGCAGGGCGTGCCCTACGAACCCGATCGCCCCGACAACGTGCACCGGCTCAACATGGGTGTTTTCCCGGTGGGCGCGCGCCTTATTCCCAATCCGTACAACCGCATTCCGGGCTTCTCGTGCGATGGGCCTGGGGGTGGCACGGTTCACTTCGTGCCGGGCTTTCCGGTCATGGCGTGGCCGATGATCGAATGGGTGCTCGACACCCAATACCCCGCCTGCCACGGGCGGGCGGCGCAGGCCGAGCGCTCGGTCATCGTCTATGGCGCTATGGAGGCCGCCTTGACGCCGTTGATGGAGCGTATCGAGGCCGACTACCCGGGTGTCAAGGTCTTTAGCCTGCCCAGTGTCGACCACCCCGAATATGGGCGCCACATCGAGCTGGGCGTCAAAGGCGAGCCAGCGGCCGTGGCGGCGGCGTATGATGCGATGCGCGGTGCGTTGCTTGCCCAGTCGGCGCGGCTGGGCCCCGAATTGGTGCGCGGTGGGGATGCACCATGATGGGTCTTCCGCACCAAAATAGTGCCAAAGTGAATGACCGCTCTCATGGTGAGCATGGCCGGTGAGCGCTGGCATGGAAACTGCATTTCCCCCGCGACCGTTTTTCTTCGACCCGACCCTTTAGTAGGAGCATTCTGATGGCCAAGACCGTCGCTGACGTGATGAACATGGTGAAAGAAAACGACGTCAAATTCGTCGACTTTCGCTTCACCGATACCCGCGGCAAAGAGCAGCACGTGACCGTGCCCATCTCCGCCTTCAACGAAGACAAGTTCACCTCGGGCCACGCGTTCGACGGTTCGTCCATCGCGGGCTGGAAGGGCATCGAAGCGTCGGACATGCTGCTCATGCCCGACCCCAACACCGCCAACATCGACCCGTTCTTCGAAGAAACCACGCTCTTTTTGCAGTGTGATGTCATCGAGCCCAGCGACGGCAAGGCCTACGACCGCGACCCGCGCTCCATCGCGAAGCGCGCCGAGGCATACCTGAAGGCCTCCGGCCTGGGCGACACCGCCTACTTTGGCCCCGAGCCCGAGTTTTTCCTGTTCGACGGCGTGCGCTGGAGCACCCAGCCCGGGCACTGCTTCTACGAGATCGAGGAGTACGAAGCACCCTGGAATACCGGCGCGAAGTTCGAGAATGGCAACCGCGGCCACCGGCCGCGTACCAAGGGTGGCTACTTCCCCGTGCCGCCGGTGGACAGCACGCACGACATGCGCGCCGAGATGGTGTTGATCCTGGAGTCGCTGGGCATCCCGGTCGAGGTATTCCACCATGAGGTGGCGGGTGCCGGCCAGTGCGAGATCGGCACCAAGTTCAGCACCCTGGTCGAGCGTGCCGACTGGACGCAGGTGCTCAAGTACGTGATCTGGAACGTGGCCAACAGCTACGGCAAGACGGCGACCTTCATGCCCAAGCCCTACCACGGTGACAATGGCAGCGGCATGCACGTGCACCAGTCGGTCTGGAAGGACGGCAAAAACCTGTTCGCCGGCGACGGTTACGCGGGGCTGAGCGATTTTGCGCTGTACTACATCGGCGGCATCATCAAGCACGCGCGCGCGCTCAACGCCATCACCAACCCGACGACCAACAGCTACAAGCGCCTGGTGCCGCACTTCGAGGCGCCGGTCAAGCTCGCGTACTCGGCCAAGAACCGCTCGGCCTCCATCCGTATCCCGTACGTGGCCAACCCGAAGGCGCGTCGCGTCGAAGCGCGCTTCCCCGACCCGATGGCCAACCCGTACCTGTGCTTTGCCGCGCTGCTGATGGCGGGGCTGGACGGTGTCGAGAACAAGATCCACCCGGGCGAGGCCGCGACCAAGGACCTGTACCACCTGCCGCCGGAAGAGGACAAGTTGGTGCCGACCGTCTGCCACAGCCTGGATCAAGCGCTGGACTACCTGGACAAGGACCGCGCCTTCCTGACCAAGGGCGGTGTGTTCACCGACTCCATGATCGACGCCTACATCGAGCTCAAGATGCAGGAAGTCACCCGCGCCCGCGTCGAGGTTACCCCGACCGAGTACGACATGTACTTCAGCCTGTAAGCGTGCGGATTGGCCCCGCTTGCAGCCGGGGCCAATGAGCGAACAAAGGGGCGGCCAGGTGCCGCCCCGCGTGTTTTGTCCGATACTGTGGCCCGTGTGTGAGCAAGTGAGGACGATATGGCGTGGACCCGTGACGAGACGTTTCGAGGGATGGCGGGTGGGGTGCTGGCCGCTACGCTGGCGTGGGCGGTGGCAACGCCGGTGTGGGCACAGGGCGGCTCGACCATCTGGCGCTGCGGCAACGAATACACCAACAACCCCGGCCCCAACCCGGCCGCGCGTGGCTGTCGCGAGGTGCAGGGCGCCAATCTGACCATCGTCGAGGGCGCGCGCCCGGCAGCGCCGGCGCCCGCCTCGACCAACGCATCCAGCGGCGGCGCGGGTGGCAGCGGTGCCACGGCCAATGGCGCCCGCACCCCGGCGGAGCGCGTCGACCCCGACCAGCAACGTGCGCGCGACGCCGAGGCGCGCCGCATTCTGGAGCAGGAGTTGCGCCGCGCCGAGGAGCGGCTGGCGCAGGCGCGCGCCGATTACGCCGACGGCAAGCCGCCGCGCTTGGCCGATGAGCGCACCGACTCGCCCCGCTACCAAGCGCGAGTGGAGGAGCTGCGCACGCGCGTGGAGCGGGCGCAGGCGGACGTGGCGGCCATTCGGCGCGAGATCGACCGCCTGGGCGGCGGGCGCTGAGGGTGGAATGGTGCGCCGATCCTCGCCCTCGGACGGTGGCGTCGACCCGCAGCACCTGGCCGCGCTGGACCTGCTGGCCACGCTGGTGGCCGTGGTCGATGATGGCGGGCATATCCGCTACGCCAACCACGCGCTGGAGGACGCGGTCGGTCTGTCGCGCCGCACGCTCGCAGGTGTGCCCCTATCCGAATGGTTGACCCAGCCCGAGTTGCTGCAGAACGCGCTGCAGGGCGCGCGCGGCAACGAATATGCGGTCATCCGCTATGACACCCACCTCAAGCGACTGTTGCGCGAGCCGCTGCCGGTGCACCTGGTGTTGGCGACGACCGAGTGGCCGGGACACCGCGTGGTGGAAATGCTGCCGCTGGAGCAGCAAACCCGGCAAGAGCGCGAGGAGCGGCTGCTGGAGCAGGCCCAGGCCAACAAAGAGCTGATCCGCAACCTGGCGCACGAGATCAAAAACCCGCTCGGCGGTATCCGTGGCGCGGCCCAGTTGCTGCAGCTGGAGCTGGCCGACCGCGACGATCTGGTCGAGTACACCACCGTCATCGTGCACGAGGCGGATCGGCTGCAGTCGCTGGTCGACCGGCTGTTGGCCCCGCATCGCCGGGCGCCGGTCATGGCCGACGTCAACATCCACGAGGTGTGCGAGCGTGTGCGCGCCATCATCCTGGCCGAGTTTCCACGCGGGCTGCAGGTGGTGCGCGACTACGACACGTCCATCCCTGAATTTCGCGGCGACCGCGAGCTGCTCATCCAGGCCGTGTTGAACCTGGCGCACAACGCGGCCCATGCGCTCAAGGAACGCATCGCCGCGGGCGACGCGCGGCTGACGTTTCGCACCCGTGTGCAGCGGCAAGTCACGTTTGGCAAGCGGCGCTTTCGGCTGGCACTGGAATTGCATGTCATCGACAACGGTCCCGGCGTGCCGGAGGAGATCAAGGACCGCATCTTCTACCCGCTGGTGTCGGGTCGGGATGGCGGCTCGGGTCTGGGCCTGACGCTGGCACAGACCTTCGTGCAGCAGCACCAAGGCCTGATCGAATGCGACAGCCGACCGGGACACACCGATTTCAAGATCCTCATCCCGCTGCCCTGACGGGGGGCCGCGGCCGGGGACACAGTGAGCAGTGCCGCGCATGAAACCGATCTGGATTGCTGACGACGACCCCTCCATCCGCTTCGTGCTGGAAAAGGCGCTGGCGCGCGAGGGCCTGCCCACGCGCAGCTTCGACAGCCCCAAAGCGGTGCTCGACGCGCTGGCCGACGGTGCCGACGAAGGGCCGCAGGTGCTGGTCAGCGACATCCGCATGCCGGGCGGCTCGGGCCTGGAGTTGTTGGAAAAAGTCCGGCGCCAGCACCCGACGCTGCCGGTCATCATCATGACCGCGTATTCGGATCTCGACAGCGCGGTGGCGGCCTTTCAGGGTGGTGCGTTCGAGTATTTACCCAAGCCGTTCGATTTGCCCAAGGCAGTGGAGCTCATCCGGCGCGCGGTGGCCGAAAGCCAGCGCGAGGAAGTGGCACAGGAGGCGTTGGAGGCAGCGCCGGAGATCCTGGGCCAGGCCAGCGCGATGCAGGACGTCTTTCGCGCCATTGGCCGCTTGAGCCAAAGCCACGTCACGGTGCTCATCACCGGCGAGTCGGGGACGGGCAAGGAGCTGGTTGCGCGCGCGCTACACAAGCACTCGCCCCGTGCACGCGGGCCGTTCGTCGCCATCAACACCGCGGCCATTCCCAAGGATCTGCTGGAGTCCGAGCTGTTCGGTCACGAGCGTGGCGCGTTCACAGGGGCGCAGACACTTCGGCGCGGCCGCTTCGAGCAGGCAGAAGGGGGCACGCTGTTTCTCGACGAGATCGGCGACATGCCTTTCGAGCTGCAGACGCGGCTGCTGCGCGTGTTGTCGGATGGACACTACTACCGCGTTGGAGGGCACAGTGCCATCAAGGCCAACGTGCGCGTGATCGCCGCTACGCACCAGAATCTGGAGCAGCGGGTCAAAGAAGGCGCGTTTCGCGAAGACCTGTACCACCGCCTCAACGTCATTCGCCTGCGGCTGCCGCCGCTGCGCGAGCGGCGCGAGGACATCCCGCTGCTGGCGCGGTTTTTTCTGCAGCAAAGCGCGCGCCAGTTGGCCGTCGAGCCCAAGCGCTTATCCGACCAGGCGCTGGCCGCATTGGTGGCGTTTGATTTTCCCGGCAATGTGCGCCAGTTGGAAAACCTCTGCCATTGGCTCACCGTCATGGCCCCGGCGCAGGTGGTCGAGGTCAAAGACCTGCCGCCAGAAGTACTGGCCGCGCTGTCAGAGCGCGATGCGGCGCCTGCCCCAACGCCGCGCGCCGATGGCCCTGCGGTGCCCGAGGGCCTGCAGCGGGGCACCGAATGGCCGGTTTGGGCGCCTACCGGGGGCATGAACCGCGCCGCGCCGGTCCCGGCTCAGGGTGCCGACTGGGAAGCGGCGTTGCAGACCGAGGTGTTGTCGATGCTGGCGCACGGGCGGCCAGACGTGTGGGACGCGCTGCTGCGCCGCGTCGAGACGCGGCTGATTCAAGCCGCGCTGCAGGCCACGCGCGGGCGGCGCATCGAAGCCGCCCAGCGCCTGGGCATCGGTCGCAACACCATCACGCGAAAAATTCAGGAGCTGGGGCTGGAGTGATGGGGCGCGTCATCCGTCTGCCAGTTCCAGCACCACGGGCGCATGGTCGCTGGGCTGCTTCCATTTGCGCGGTGCGCGGTCGATGGTGCAGGCGCGCGCCAGCGGGCGCAGCGCATCGCTGATGAAGATGTGGTCGATGCGCAGGCCGCGGTTTTTGGGGAAAGCGAGCTGCCGGTAATCCCACCACGAATAACTTTTGGGTGGCTGAGGAAAGAGTCGAAACGCGTCGTGCAGGCCCAAATCTTTGAGTGCCTGCAGGTGCGCGCGCTCCTCGCGTGTGCAATGGATGGTGTCGCGCAGCGCCTCGGGGTCCCACACGTCGGCGTCGTCCACCGTGATATTGAAGTCCCCCATCAGCACGAGCCGCGGGTGGCGTGCCAGCTCTTGAGCGATCCAGCCACGCAGCGCTTCGAGCCAACGCATCTTATAGGCAAACTTGTCGCTTCCCGGCGCCTGCCCGTTGGGGACGTAAGCCCCAATCACGCGCAGCGGCGCGGCCCCCGTGGCCGGCTGCACGGTGGCCGCGATCATCCGTGCCTGTTCGTCGTCAAAGCCGGGGATGTTACGCTGCACGTCCGCCAGCGCGCCCGGTCGGCGCACCAGCAGCGCCACGCCGTTGTACGTTTTTTGGCCGAACCACGCGGCTGTGTATCCCGCCTGCTGCAGCGCTTGCACGGGAAATTGGTCGTCGCTGAGTTTGAGCTCCTGCAGCGCTAGTATGTCCACCGGGTGCGCCGCCAGCCAGTCGAGCACGTGCGGCAGGCGCACGGCGAGTGAGTTCACATTCCAGGTGGCGAGGTGCATGGGTCTCAATCCCAGCAGCCAGCCGTCGTGGGCGATCGTGCCCCGGTGTGATTGACGGTTAGCGTGCCACACGCGTCCGATGCCTGGGGTCCAGGGGTGACGCGCACGGCTTGAATCGTGTAGGAGTTCGCATCCGGCGTGCCACTGAATGAGAACGTGTAACGGGTTGCTAGGTCATTGCGACACGTCGTGTTCGGTAGCGTCGCGCCCGCATAGGTTATATGGTTAGTGTAGTAACGTTCCATCCATTGTGCCAGTTCCAGTAAGCAAGCCTGCGCAGCACGTCTGTGCGTCTTCAAGACATGCTGTTTGTAAGAGGGGTAAGAGATGGCCGCCAAAATACCAACAATGGCAACCACGATCATCAGTTCGATTAATGTGAAACCCAGTTGTCGATTCGCTTTCATTGTGCCCCCGTCAATTAAGAACGATCTCGCGCCATGAAATCCGCCCGGTTCGTTTCGTGCCGTAATTCACCTTGATCGATGCAACGCTCCCGCTGGAGCCGCCCGCGACCAGCCGATCGCCCACCAGCGTCGGTTCAGAGGGCATGCCGACATTCGGATCGAAGCCGCCGATGTAATTGCCATTGAGCTTATCATCCGTGAAGTCGCCATTGTTATTGACATCAAGAATCGGCAAACTGACGCGTGCGCCGCTGAAGGGGTCGATCGCATTGATAAAACCGTTCCCGCCGGGGACGCACGGATCGACGACGGGGATGATTGAGCTGGCGATCAGCGTCGGCTTCACCAGACGATAGAGTTTCGAAGCGGTGACGATCCGCTCGCCGGTACGCGTCGTAAAGTCGAGATACCAACCCTTTTTGCCCGCCATATCATTGGCTGTTGCTTCTGAAAACACGCGCACCGTTTTGCCATCGAAGACGCCTTCTTGCTGGATACTGCGCTGTTTCAGTTGCGTGCGACCGGTAATCTGGCTGCCTTCGTCGATCAGGCCATACCAGCTCTGCAACTGGGTGTCGGACGGATCGCCGCTTCGGAAATAGCTGCCGGAACCGAAAAAAAGATAGCGCTTGCCGTAGTTGGGGTCGCCAGTCACATCATTGACCGCGACGGTGATCTGCGCGGTGATCGGCTGCGCATTTCCCGACCCATCCTTTGCCGTAAAGAAAGGTTGCGGCGTAGAACCCGACTTGAATGCGACATCCCACTGATTCTTGTTGGAGTGACTGACATCGAACTTCCAGACGTTGCCTTTGAGGTCGCCCGCGTAGATGAAGTCGATTTTGCCATCGCCGTTGCTATCGAAGACGCCCGGGCTGGCCAGGCCGTTATCGCCGGCAACGCCGGTGTCGATCTTCTTCAGCAACGTGCCATCGTCGAGCTTGAAAATATAGAGCACGGCTTTGCTGCTCGATGAATTGTAGCCATTGCCGACGATCACCGCCCAGTTGCCATCGTTCATCTTGGCGATCACCGGCCGGCCGAGCATGAAGCCCAAGTCATTGTCGCCGTTGCAGGCGCTGACCGTACCACCCGTGGCAAAGCACTCCCACTTGACATGAGTCGTCGCAAAAGAGCCCGGCGTGGTGACATCGAGCCCGAACAAGCCTTTGCCGCCACGACCCAGGGTGGCGACGAGGTAATTTTTGCCGCCGGTGTCGCTTTGGCTGGAGACCGCGATGTCGCCATCGACGAAGTAGTCGTGGGTGTAAGTGGGCATTGAGAGGTTCCTGAGCTTGGGCATCATCGCGCTCGGGATGTAGGCGAAGAGTTCCTGGCCGTTCGTCGCGTTGAAGGCGTGCAGCATCCCGTCATTGGCGCCGACATAGACGGTGTTGGTGTCCTTCACATAGAACGGGGAGGAATGGACGATGTCACCCAGCACGTTGTCTGGGCTTTTTGGCCGATTGCGGAAGCTGCCGCCGTTTTGCAGTTCCTTGCTGCGCACGCCGCGCAGGTAGTCCACCACGTCAGCGCCGCCCAGCGCCGATTGGTCACTCGATGAAAGATTCGTCCAAGTAAATGCTACCGCACTGCCGCCGGAGCGGGTAAAAATCTTGCGGCTGGCTGGCGTAGGAACATGCTCTGAGGCTTTCCAGAGGGGAGTATCTCCCGCACCGGAGGAAGTTACCGGATAGGCTTTGAGATCGCCAGACCATTCTTGGCTATTGAACAGTGCTTGATAAACTGCTGAATCTGAGGAAATCGAGGTCGAGTTGGCCGTCACTGAAGACGCGGATCCAACTTTTTTGAGGATATCCAGAAAAATCGAATCGAATACCGCGTTCAGCGAAGCTGAATCGCTTGCCGAATATGCCCTCGAAGTGCCCCCCGCAGCAGCAATCGCGTCCAACGTCGTCGGATTTACGCCAAATGGCAAAGCAAAGCCGATAACATACGTTTCCACCCCCTCTGCCCTCAATGCTGCAGCAGCAGACGCAGCCTGCGTAATCGCAGTAGCTGGGTTGCTCACAGGGTTACCATTCCTATCAGTAGAGGGCAACCCATCGGTGAGCAAAATAACAAAATTCCTGCCGCACGATTGCGGCAGAGGATAACAGGAAGCAGTGTAACCTTCAGCAGTATTCGTCCAAGTCCCTCTGAAATAGTCGCGCGCGGTCAGCAACGTTCCCTCGATTGGTGTAAGGCCGGCATTGCGAATCCCAGTTTCGTTGCATGGCAAAGGCTGCCCAGGAACATTGCATCTCAATTTGGCAAGTAAGGATGCCCTGTGCGCAGCATCCAACGGACTGATCGGAACATGTAAAAAACCGCGCCCAGGCGAATCATTGCGAAACCAGGTTCTGCCGACGAATGTCCATGCATTCAATCTGCCGAAATCCAAAATGCCTTGGGCCAAGTCACTATCGGTCGGCCAAAACGTAAAATTTCCTATCAGCACACCGTAACCGAGAGCCGCTTCCCCGGGTCTGATACCGCCGCTGGGCAAAGGGGAAACGACCCCATCGCTGGTACCGATTTTCACGCGGAAACACCGATACGTATCCCACGGGCCTCCCGGATAAGTCTCTGCGCCATTATCAAAGTCGGCAGTTGGAGAATAACAAAAGCCATTGCCGTAGTTTGAATTGGCATAAAAAGGAAGCGCGACGTTGTAGTAGATAAATCCGCCCGGATCAGTCGGATTGGGAGTACGGAAACGCTTTGTCAAAGATCTGCGGGGGCCGGCGTAGCTGGGATTGTAATTGGCTGGATCATAGCTGACATCGTAGGGCGAGTTGTGTAGAAACGAAGCAGTTGGTTCGTTTTGGCGATAAGCCATTAAACCCAGGTTGATGCGATTCAAATAGGTGTCGAGGAGACTGCGAGCGACTTGACGCGCGATTTCTGATTTGCTTTCCGGACTATTTGAGCCCCTGGCCTCGCCGTTGGGCGCCTCGTCCATACTGTTCGAATTATCCAGAATTAGCAATACGTTCGGCTTCCCGGTCACGATAAACAAAGGATAGTTTGGGATGCTTACTGCCTTTGCCTCAGGTATCCCTGAAATACAAACGAAAACAGCTAGCAAAATGGAGTTTAAAAGCTGACGACAAAACATCTTACTCTCCCCATTCCGTCCAATAAATCGACTGCAGCATCACGCTCGCCCGCCCGGCGCCGGGATTGCTGCGTGCGGTGATGCGGTAGCGTTTGCAGTTGTTGGGGTCACTGGCCCCGCCGTCGCTGCACGGGAAGGTGTTACCCAGGTATTAACAGATTTTGCGAATGGCACGCGTGTGATGCGTCGGCCGCCGTTGAGAGGAACTTCGATCCGCGGTAGTGGTGAAGCAAGAGCGACGATGAAGGTATCAATGGACTGGCGGGTAGGTAAATCAGAACGCAAGTCGCCGCGTTTGGCGAATGCGGCGACAGACGTGGAATAGTCGATTCCCTGTTTGGTGGGCTCCTCGGGTGCTAGACCGCGAATGGTTGCAAGCGAGGTGACGCTTTTTGGAGAAGGCATCGAGTCGAAATTCGTGCCAACCTGTCCAATAAACCGGAGACCGGCGACACCGGATTCATGGCTGGAAATATAGGTTGCTTCGGCGCTCGCATTGAAGGATGCCAGAGCGTCCCCAACACCACTGCCAAACTCCGGTGCGACGCCAGGAAGTTGATCGGAATCGAATGAGACGTTGATGTCGGATATGACAAGCATATTCGCGCGGGCACAGTAAGGTGCCTTCACTGCACTTGCGAGTGTGTCGTACGGGTCATCCCAGGCAGCGGACAGTAATCCAACGTGATCATCGATCGTTGTCGATCCGGCTAATTCTGGCGTGGCTTTCTTCTTACCTGCGAAGTATCGAACCGCTTCATACATCATGTCGCCAAACGGAGCGCCCCAATCAACGAACTCTCCAGAGTCAGGTGGTCGAGTTGCCACCCAACCTGATCTATAGGCTGTGTCAGTGCGTCCATTATTGAAGTCACGTATCCTCAGGCGATCGAATGTACGCACGATGGTTGCATTGGGGCTGAACGTCCCATCGTATGGGTTGATTTCACTTTTGAATGAAGAGACGACTTTGCGCAGTCGTCCTCCCGCCATGTTGCGATCGTAACTGCCAGTAATTAAGCCAAATAACATGGCATCGTTTTCGCCGTAGTCATGCAGTACTCCAACGGGTTTCCATTTTCCGCAGGGATATTGCGTGCAGTCGTCATGAAAAGATGTTGTACATACCTCGACACGAACCGTGTAGTTAGTTCGTGTTCCGCCGTGTGAGCCATCCAGTACAGGCCTTTCCGAGGCTGCCCATTCCCAAACCCGTTTGGTGCTGTTCGTCACCACAGAAAGTAGAGGGGGAAGATCACTGCAGTGATTGAGTGTTGCGCAATTGACATTCGCATTGGCAGTCAAATGGCCAAAAAAATGACGCTTTCCGGGGTCGGGTTCACCCGAGGGGGTATAATCAGAAATACGATATCCATCCACGTTTGCACTCGTATATTCCTTGGCCCACGAGTGTGCGTCTTGCGGTATGTAGGCGCGACGTAAAATGGTTTGATCCGCCGTATCGACCTCGCGATGTCCGCCATATAAGACCTTGCGTAGCGCATCGACCCTGCTGGTGGCGACGTCGTTGAGCCAGTTGCCGGACCATTGTCCGGGACACTTTCCGTTCGTGGCCGTATTCGCAGGGGTAAACAAACCGGAGGGGCCGGACCCACTATATGTGTAGCAGAGGTTTGAATCGAAAAGTCCGAAATAAATAATATTTGGCTTGAATCGGATGTCGAGTACACCGTCGCCGTCTATATCGCTGGCATCATTGTGTGCTTCATAGAAAAGACGATGATCTTTGGACGCGACAATCATCGTCATGGGCTTCGCGTTCGTTGGCGTAGTTAGTGGTAGATTGGGTATACTCAGTTGCGCGTGCAATGTAGCTGAAAAAAGTAACACTGCCCCTGCAGTCGGTAAGGCGAATCGGAGGATATGGTTCTTTTGCATCGTCTGCTCCTATTCGGTTCGGTACAGTGACTGCAACACGACGGTAGATCGACCGGTGACAACACCGGCGCGTCCGGTTATGCGATAGAGTTTGCAGTTTTTGGGATCCGATACCCCACCGTCTGTGCAATCCGCATTATTTTTCATGAACTCGATAAAATATTGTGGCGTTAGTTCATTTACTGTCGTCGTCGCATTTTTCCACTGGGTAAATCCGCTTGATGTCAGCCATCTGGGTGGACAATCCTTGTCTGGAACGGGGCAGACCCCGTCCGCACAATTGTTGATAGCGGTTTTGGGGCAGGTGTTATCGGCATCCGTGTATTGAGGTGTTGGCTTATTGTTAGTAACGTACTGTTCACCCTCGCGTAGCGCCGCCTCAGCGGCCTGGAACGCAAGCTGCCGATCATACGTCGCAGCAGTCATTTTTTCTTCGAGCGTGACAGATTGTAAATTGCTTAGTGCAAGCAATGTGACAATAATCAGCAGGATAAGGCTGACCGCGAGAGCAACTCCGCGTTGTGAGTGGCTAGGCGGCAGTGGCGTTGGCTTTAGAAGACATGTTTTCATGGCTGCATGTTGCGCGCGCGAAAAATCGTGTACCACTTTCTCGTCAGCGGATTACCGTTGTTGTCACGGACAAAGGGGTCTTGGGTCGTGATCTCGAGGCGTACTGCAATCACCTGATTCCAGTCAGTAATGGATGACGCGTTGACATAGCTGTTGCTGCCTTGAGCAAGGTAGTCGAGTTGTAAATCATACACATCCGGTGTGACCTCTTCGATCTGAGTAGACGATCCCGATAGGTTTATCCGATATAATGATCGGGTGCCCCGTGGGTTATTGCCGATGTACCACGCATGCGCACTCAGTCGATTCAAATATCCTCGGCTTTCAAACGAATAGGGGGGCGGGTCATTGTTAGGGCCGGGCGCTCCACAGTTGGGTGGTGTCGGATAGCCAAGATATTTGCTGCAATTGCCGGGGCTCCCGGTTCCAGTGTTGTGCACAATGACGTTGTTAGATGGGCTGGCGTTGGTAATTTGAAAGATGGCGGACTGTTGGGTATCACATGCGATAACAATATCACCATCCTTTAATCCATGTGCGTTCGTATTGATTTTTAATTGGGCGGCGCTAGGATTATGGTCGATGATGGGGAGCCCTGTATCCAAGGAGCCGGTCAAGGTAATCAAAGCGTCTGTCCCGGCAATACGGGCAGCCGGGCCGCTCCCGGTCGCCTGAGGAAATTGGGAATCGTGATCAGCGTTGCCCCCTTCAAAACCGCGTATGGCATTGCTCCAATCCGCCCACCATGCGCTGGAACGGTTGTTGAGCACATTGGCAACTTTGTATGCACCGCAGGGATTACCACCAGCGGCGCGTATCGAGCGCCCCAGAATTTCGAAGGAAAAGCGGGCATTTTCCTGCATGCGCGCGAGTGCTTCACTCGTCCGATACGTTTGGCGATTGGCTATCAAAACGCCGACGACCCCAGTGAGGACGACGAGGCCAATGGTCAGGGCGACCAACATTTCGACCAGTGTGAGCCCCGATTGATGAGTGGCGCGGCGGTGAGTGTTCATAGACGGGTCGTCAACACGAAGGTTTGATTTTCGTCGCCACGCGCGCGGCTGTCGTTCCATTCGATTTCGACGGTGCAGACGCCATTGCTTGCGCAGTTGATGGTGCCGCAAGTGCCTTCACCCAGTTGTTCGTGGAGTTTCTCCATCCAGTATTTCCTGTCGTTGGCGACTAGGGTTCCCGTTACTGAGGGGATTTCACAGGATCTTTCGAGGTTGTAGTCGCCAGCTTTGGCAGCGGTGTCGTTGGCCCTCATCGCGTCTAGCATGAGGTACGCCAACATCGTTGCCTGACTGCGTTGCGCAGCCGAGTGGTTGGTTTTGAGTGCATTGATCTGAATGGCCGCGACACCCAGCAGCCCGAAAGCCAGCACCACCAACGCGACGAGAACTTCGATCAAGCTGAAGCCTGCTGATCTGGCGAGATGTCGGGGTTCCATTGAGGGAGGGGGCAGTGGTTGAAGTGACATGTTGCATGTGATTGTGGGTACTAGGCCAAATTACGTTTCGCAGGAGGAAATGTCAGCGCTGTCACTCTCAGGAACGCCGTTACCATCGGTGTCGACCGCTAAGACGGGGCGCATGCGGGTCAGGATGACCGCCTTGGCGCCTTGCAGTTGATTTTTATAGCAGACTATAAAATGGCCGCCGATGGCATTGTTGTCGACTTCTCCGCGGGCGTTGTAGCGGACGAAGTTGGTGAAGTTCGCCTGGTTGGATCGCAGCGTGTAACCAGCTGGCAGTCCTTGCCATGTTCGGATTATGACTTCGTTGGTATTGATGTTACCATCGCCGTTTGAGTCGACAAAGGCTTGGTAGCCATTTTCCCATTCGTCACCGGACTTACGCAAGGTGATATAGGTGTTTCGGCGTATGGCTTCGGTTCGTGCGTAATTAAGCGCATTCAGGAATGTATTGGCGGCGGTGTCGATGCGGTTGCGGCGAATCGTGTCGTTAAAAGACGGTACGGCGATACCGGCCAGAAGCGAAGCGAGCGCGATGACGACAAGCAGCTCGATGAGGGTGACGCCGGCGCCGTGCCGGGGAGAGGGTCGTTGTGACATTCTCGGTACGTGGTGATGGTCCAGTCGTCAACGACTGTAACCATGCGGGCGCGGCCGAACAAGAACGCACCGCCGCGGACGCGACGAGCGGGCCGGGTGGGTGGACGAGCGGTGGCGTTCAGCCGTCAGGCGGAGAGTGGGGCTTGGCATTCGCGCACCACCACCGTCCCCCGCAGCGAGTGCGGCAGCGCCTGGGTGATGGTGACGTCGATCATCTGCCCAATGAGGCGCTGGGCGTGTGGGCCGCCGTCAAAGTTGACGATGCGGTTGCAGGCGGTGCGGCCCATGAGTTCGTGCGGGTTTTTCTTGGACGGGCCTTCGACCAGGATGCGCTGTACGGTGCCCACACGGCTGGCGCTGATGCGCGCGACATGGCCTTCCAATGCCTTTTGCAGCGTTTGCAGTCGTTGCAGCTTGACGTCGTGGGGCGTGTCGTCGGGCAGGTTGGCCGCTGGTGTACCGGGGCGTGGGCTGAAAATAAAGCTGAAGCTCGCATCGAAGCCGATATCGTCGACCAGCTTCATGAGTTTGGCGAAATCGTCTTCCGTCTCGCCTGGGAAGCCGACGATGAAGTCGCTCGAGAGGCTCAGGTCGGGTCGCACGGCGCGCAGCTTGCGCACGGTGCTCTTGTACTCCATCACGGTGTAGCCGCGCTTCATCGCCATCAGGATGCGGTCGCTGCCGTGCTGCACGGGCAGGTGCAGGTGGCTGACCAGCTTCGGGATACGCGCGTAGGCCTCGATCAGGCGCGGCGTGAATTCGTTGGGGTGGCTGGTGGTGTAGCGGATGCGCTCGATGCCCGGGATGTCGGCCACGCATTCGAGCAGCAGGGCGAAGTCCTCGCCGTCGCCACCGCGCCAGGCGTTGACGTTTTGGCCGAGCAGGGTGACTTCCTTGACCCCCTGTTCGGCCAGGCCGGCGACCTCCACCAGCACGTCCTCCAGCGGGCGCGAGACTTCCTCTCCGCGCGTGTAAGGCACGACGCAGTAGCTGCAGTACTTGCTGCAGCCTTCCATGATGCTGACGAACGCCGAGGCACCCTCGACGCGGGCGGGGGGTAGGTGGTCGAACTTTTCGATCTCGGGGAAGCTGACGTCCACCTGCGGCCGCGCCTGGCGCTCGCGCTCGCGCAGCAGCTCGGGCAGGCGGTGCAGCGTCTGCGGGCCAAACACTACGTCCACGTAGGGCGCGCGCTGGATGATGGCTTCACCCTCTTGGCTGGCCACACAGCCCCCCACGCCGATGAGCACGCCTTTTTTCTTCAGGTGTTTGACGCGCCCCAGGTCGGAGAAGACCTTTTCCTGCGCCTTTTCGCGCACGGAGCAGGTGTTGAACAGGATCAGGTCGGCCTGCTCGGGGTCATCGGTGGGCTCGTAGCCGTCGGCGGCGGCCAGGACGTCGGCCATCTTGTCCGAGTCGTACTCGTTCATCTGGCAGCCGAAGGTGCGGATGTAGACTTTTTTGGGCATGGTGCGTCAGCGGTGCGTGGTGTAGAGCCAGGGGCTGAACCGGGGAAAGCCCGCTAGTCTAGCGCCTCGCGCGCAGCAGCGCTTTTTCTAGCTCCAGCACCCCCAGGACGGCGACGCCGATGGCGGCGCTGATGCCGATCCACGGCAGCGGCAGCGGCGCACTGCCAAACCACGTTTGCATGAGGGGCAGGTAGGTAAAGCCCGCCTGCAGCGCGCACGCGGCGCCCACCGCGGCCAGCACGCGCGGGGTGCCCTGCACGCCCACCCAGGTGAAAGAAGGGGCCTTGAGGTAGCGCACGCTGAACAGGTAGAAGATCTCCATCGCCACCAGCGTGTTGACGGCCAGCGTCTGCGCCATGGCCTGGGGGTAGCCGGCGTCCAGCGCCCATTGGTAGGTGCCGAAGATGCCGGCCGCAAACAGCGTGGAGACCAAACCGATGCGCCACAGCACGAAGGGGGTCAGGATCGGTTCGCCCGGCGGGCGTGGGGGGCGGCGCATGATGTCGGGTTCGGTGGGCTCGAACGCCAGCACCATGGCCAACGCGATGGAGCTGACCATGTTGACCCAGAGGATTTGCACCGGTGCGATGGGCAGCGCCAGCCCGAACAGTACCGCCACCAGCAGTGACACCGATTCGCCCCCATTGATGGGCAGCAAAAACGTGATGACCTTGCGCAGATTGTCGTAGACGGTGCGGCCTTCGCGCACGGCGCGCGCGATGGTGGCGAAGTTGTCGTCCGTCAGCACCACGGCGGCGGCTTGCTTGGCGGCATCCGTGCCCTTGTGGCCCATGGCCACGCCCACGTCGGCGGCTTTGAGCGCAGGGGCGTCGTTGACGCCGTCGCCCGTCATGGCCACCACCTCGCCGTTGGCCTGCAGCGCGCGCACGAGTCGCAGCTTGTGCTCGGGCGCCGCGCGCGCAAAGACGTCGACCTCGCGCACGGCGCGCCGCAGTGCCGCGTCGTCCAGGGTGTCGATCGTCTGCCCCGCCATGGCCTGCAGGTGCTCGCCCAAGCCGAGTTGGGCGGCGATCGCCCGCGCGGTGACCAGGTGGTCACCCGTGATCATTTTGACCCGGATGCCGGCGGCACGGCACTGCGCCACGGCCTCGATGGCCTCCTCACGTGGCGGGTCGATGATGCCGACCAGGCCGACCAGGGTCAACCCGTCGCGCACCGTGTCATGGGTGAGCGCGTTACCCGCGGGCACGCGCACCGTGGCCACGGCCAGTACCCGTCGGCCCTGGGCCGCTTGGGCGTCGGCCTGGGCTTGCCAAGGGGCGGCGTCGAGTGCGACGGTCTTTCCCCGATCGTCGAGCACGTGGGAGCAGCGCGCCAGAATCGCCTCCGGCGCCCCTTTGACCCACACGCGCAGTGTGTCGCCATCGGCGTGCGCGGTGGCCATGTAGCGGCGCTCCGACTCGAACGGCAGCAGCGCGACGCGCGGGCGCTCTTCGCGCAAGGTGTTGGGGTCGAGCCCCGCTTTCATCGCCAGTGTCAGCAAGGCGCCCTCGGTCGGGTCGCCGCTGAGCTGCCACTGGCCCGACTCGTCCTGTACCAGCGCGGCATCGTTACACAGCGCCACGCCTTCGGCCAGCAGCAACAGTGCGGGGGCTTCGCGCCAGAGCTCCGCCGCCTGCAGTGGGTGCCCGTCGCGCAGCAGCGCGCCCTGAGGGGCGTAGCCGCTGCCTTCCACCGTGACGATACCGTCGCTGAGCACGACGGTCTGTGCCGTCATTTCGTTGCGCGTCAGCGTCCCGGTCTTGTCGGAGCAGATGACGGTGACGCAGCCCAGCGTCTCCACCGCAGGCAACTGGCGCACGATGGCGCGTTGTCGCGCCATGCGCTGCACGCCGATGGCCAGCGTCACCGACAGAATCGCGGGCAGCCCCTCGGGGATGGCGGCCACGGCCAGCCCCACCGCTGCCATGAAGGTATCCAGTGCTGGCAGCCCGCGCAACCCCCAGCCCACGCCGAACAACAACGCGGCGGCGGCCAGCACCGCCAGCGTGATCCAGCGCCCCATTTGCGCCATTTGTCGCACCAGTGGCGTGGCGGTGTCGCCCACGCTTTGTAGCAGGCGGCCGATGCGCCCCATCTCGGTCGCCATGCCGGTAGCCACGACGACTGCGGTGCCCTGGCCGCGCGTGACCAGTGTGCCGGCATAGCCCATGCTGCGCCGGTCGCCGAGCGCAGCGTGCGCGTCGACGGGGGCGGGGTCTTTGCCGACGGGCACGGACTCCCCGGTCAGCATGGATTCGTCCACCTGCACGTCGTGCGTGCGCAGCCAGCGCACGTCGGCGGGCAGGCGGTCGCCGGCACTGAGTTGCACCACGTCGCCGGGGACGAGTTCGGTCGCGTCCACCTCGACCAAGCGCCCGTCGCGCCAGACCTGCGCGTGAGGCGTGAGCAGCGCGCGGATGGCGGCCAGGGCGCGCTCGGCCTTGCCCTCCTGGATCAGGCCGATGGTGACGTTGAGCAATACCACCGCCAGGATGACGCCGGCGTCGATGCCATGCCCGAGCAGCGCCGTGATGGTGGCCGCCGCCAGCAGGATGAGGATGAGCAGGTTGTTGAACTGTCGCAGCACCCGCCGCCACAACGGGGTGGGCGGGGCTTCGGCCAGGCGGTTGGGGCCGTAGCGCTCGCGCCGCGCCTGCGCCTGCGCGCTGCCCAAGCCGCGCGCCGAGCTTTGCCATTGGTGCAGCACGTCGTCGCAGGGCAGCGCGTGCCATGGGGTGTCGGCGGCGGGCGTGTCAGTGGCAGCGGGGCGCGGGTGTGTGTTCATGACCATGGAGAGAGTAAGGTTATCGCGTGGGATCGTTTCCGCCGCCGCCGGGTTCCGCAGCGGCCGGGGTCAGGCAGCGATTTCTGCGCGTTGACCGGCCACGGCCGCCCCGCGCAGGAACGCGGCCAGTGCCCTCGACGGCGGGGCGGCGCGTGGCCCCTCGAGCAGTTGCGCCGCGCGCAGCAGGTCGCGCCAGCGGCCGATGCGGGTTTGCCAGCCGCGGGCGTCGCGCTGCCAGCGCTGCAGGCGCCGCGCGGCGCGCCCGGGCAGGGTGGGCGACAACGCTTCCGAGCCGTAGCGCAGTCGTTTGGCCAGCAGGCGCGCCTCGTGCAGGGCCTCGGCAGCGCCGGGCTGGGCAGGGTCTGCGGTGCGCAGGTGGCGCTGCAGCCGCGCGTGCCAGCGCGCCAAGCGCTCGATACCCCAGTCGGGGTCGGCGTCCACCTGCGCCGGCAGCTGCTGCAGCCAGGCGGCGCACGCCACCAGCGCGGCAGTGATGGCGGGGTCGCCCAGCTGCGCGCGCAGGGCGCGCCGGGCTTGGTGCGCGCCGCGCGCCAGCTGCTGCTGGGCGCGCTCCACGGCGCGCACGCGCTCGGGGTGGGCGGACTCGTCTTCGACATACAGCGGCCCCCACTCGGCCAGGGTTTCGGTGCGCGCGACGTCCAGATCGCGCACCGTACCCAGGGTGTCTAGCAGGGGGCGCAGCGCTTGCATCGCGGGCGGGGGAGGCAGCCACGGGCGCAGCAGCCGCAACAGGCTGCGCCAGCGCCGCCAACCGACACGGGCCTGATGGATGGCCTCTGGCGCGTCGCTGCGGGCGGCCAACGCGAGGTTGTCGCACAACTGCCCCAGCGCGTCGCCCAGAGCGGCGCGGGCCACGCAAGCGGGGTCCGCCGCGCGCGGCAAGTCGAGCGCGCGGGCGGTGATGGGGGCGTCGTGGGTACCATCGGCCAGGCGTTGCGCCTGCTCGGCCTTGCTGATGCGCGCGGGCAACAGCGGCAGGTGCTGAGCCAGCGCCTCGGCCATGGCGATCAGTGCATCGGCGTCACCCCGCAGGAGCTCCAGCTCGAGCTCCAGCAGCGGCGCGCGTCGTCCCGCCGCGCGGATGTCGCCGGCATCGAGCGCGACCTCGACCACACTGCCGTCGCGGCTACGCACGACCCAGGTGGTGCGCACGCAGCGGGTCTCGTGCACGGGTTGCAGTGCCCGCACCTGTGTGTCGAATGCCGGATCCTGCGCCAGCGGTGTCGAGCGTAACGCGGCCTCATCCAGCGCGGGTCGCCGCAGCGGGGCCGTCCACTCCCCGCGCACACTCAAAGCGCCGTGGCCGCTGCCGGCGGTTTTGAGGGTCTGCTCGTAGGTGCGCACCGGGCGAGCGGCTTCAGACGGCACGCCCGCCGCGCCAGGCAGCGGCTCGATGGCGCGGATGCGCAGCGCACAGCGCTGCTGGCGCAGCCAGCCGTCGGGCGTGTCGTAGTAACGGTTGATCAGGCGCTGTTGCTGGCGCTTGCGCCGGCGCAGCAGCGGATGCTGGCTTAGCCGCTGCAGGGCCTGTTCGGCGCGCCAGCCCGCAAGCGCAAACTTGAGCTCGATTTCTTGCGGCACAATGCCCTCCGATGCTGACATTTGTTCGATCGTAGCCGCATTAGCCACCATGAACCAACCTCCCCGCGACCTTTCGCACGTGGCCCCAGCCGACCGGGCCGAAATTCTGAGCCAAGCGCTGCCCTACATCCGGCGTTACCACGGCAAGACGATGGTCATCAAGTACGGCGGCAATGCGATGACGGATCCGCTCTTGCAGGCCGCGTTTGCCGAGGATGTGGTGCTGCTCAAACTGGTGGGCATCAACCCCGTCGTGGTGCACGGCGGTGGGCCGCAGATCGAGGGGTTGCTCAAGCGCTTGGGCAAGCAGGGTCAGTTCATCCAGGGCATGCGCGTGACCGACGCCGAGACGATGGAGGTCGTCGAGTGGGTGCTGGCCGGCGAGGTGCAGCAAGACATCGTCGGCCTCATCAACCGCGCGGGCGGCAAGGCGGTGGGCCTGACCGGGCGCGACGGCGCCATGATTCGCGCGCGCAAGCTGCGCATGGTCGATGTCAACGATCCGAGCGTGGAGCACGACGTTGGCCAGGTGGGCGACATTGTTTCCATCGATCCCTCGGTCGTGCGCGCGTTGCAGGAGGATCAGTTCATCCCGGTGGTCAGTCCGATTGGTTTTGGCGAGCACAACGAAAGCTACAACATCAACGCCGACGTGGTGGCGGCCAAGCTGGCCACCGTGCTGCAGGCCGAAAAGCTGTTGATGTTGACCAACATCCGCGGCGTGCTGGACAAAGACGGCCAGCTGTTGACCGAGCTCACGCCGCGGCGCATCGACGAGCTGGTGACGGATGGCACCATCAGCGGTGGCATGATCCCGAAGATTGCCGGTGCACTGGATGCCGCCAAGAGTGGCGTCAAGGCGGTGCACATTATCGACGGGCGTGTGCCGCATGCGCTACTGCTCGAGGTGCTTGGTGACCAGCCGTTTGGCACCATGATCCGCTCGCACTGAAGTGGCGCGCCGAGCGCGGTTGCTGCCCCAAAGGCAGCTGCCCAGCACCGGTCGCAAAAATTTCGGTTGACAACCCACGAGTGGCCTCTAAAATAGAACGATCGTTCGTTTTATTTTAGAGGGCCGCATGACCGCAGACGTTCGCCCGTCGAGCAGCGCCACCGTCGCGACACCCGCGCGCCGCGCTCGCAGCGCCAGCCAGCCCCGGCTGTCCAAGGCCGCCCAGAAAGGCCAGCAGACCAAGGCTGCCATCATCGATGCCGCGCTGTCGCTGGCGTCGCAAGTGGGGCTGGAGGGTTTGAGCATCGGCGCCATCGCCGAGGTCATGGGCATGAGCAAGTCCGGCGTCTTTGCGCACTTTGGCTCGCGCGAAGAGCTGCAGATTTCGGTGGTGCGCGAATACCACGAGCGCTTCGAGCGCGACGTCTTTCGTCCGGCGCTGGAGCAGCCCCGCGGGCTGCCGCGGCTGCGCGCGCTGTTCGACAACTGGATGCGCCAGACCTCGCTGGAGATCGACTCCGGCTGCATCTATATCAGCGGCGCGGTCGAGTTCGACGACCGCCCTGGCCCCGTGCGCGACGCGTTGGTGGAGACGGTCACGACTTGGCAGGCCGCGCTGCGCCGCGCGATTCGGCTCGCTATCGACGAAGGCCACCTGCGTACCGACGCCGACCCGGCGCAGATCGCTTTCGAGATCCACGGCCTGATCCTGGCGCTGCACTACGAAGCCCGCTTCCTGCGTACGGCCGAGGGCCTGCAGCGCGCCCGCACCGGTTTCGACAACATCCTGGCGCGCTACCTCGCGTAAGCGCCGGGGCTTCTTTCAACCCCTGTCTGCCCGTTTTCGGAAGGAGACTCCCCATGCCCCAGTACACCCCGCCCCTGCGCGACATGCAATTCGTGCTGCACGAAGTGCTGCGTGTCGTCGATGAACTCAAGGTCTGCCCGCCGCACGCCGAGGTGGATGCCGACACCATCAATGCCGTGCTGGAGGAGGGCGGCAAGTTTGCCGCCGAGGTGGCCTTCCCCATCAACATCAGCGGGGACGCCGAGGGCTGCCGGCTGGACAAGGCCACGCACACCGTGACCACGCCCAGCGGCTTCAAAGAGGCGTATGCGCAGTACGTGGCCGGTGGCTGGCCGGCGCTGAGCTGCGATCCGCAGTACGGCGGCCAGGGCCTGCCGTTCGTGGTCAACCAGGCGTTCTACGAGATGCTCAACAGCGCCAACCAAGCCTGGACGATGTATCCCGGCTTGAGCCACGGCGCCTATGAATGCCTACACGCGCACGGTACCGAGGAGCAAAAGCGTCTGTACCTGCCCAAGCTCACCTCGGGTGAGTGGACCGGGACCATGTGCCTGACCGAGCCGCACTGCGGCACCGATTTGGGCCTGTTGCGCACCAAGGCCGAACCCCAGCCCGACGGCACGTATAAGCTGACCGGGCAGAAGATCTTCATCTCGGCCGGTGAGCACGATCTGGCGGAAAACATCGTGCACCTGGTGCTGGCGCGCCTGCCCGATGCCCCCGCGGGTACCAAGGGCATCAGCCTGTTCGTGGTGCCGAAGTTCAAGGTCAACGCCGACGGCAGCTTGGGCGAGCGCAACGCCATCTACTGTGGCGGCATCGAGCACAAGATGGGCATCCACGGCAACGCTACGTGCCAGATGATTCTGGATGGCGCCGTGGGCACGCTGGTGGGCCAGCCGAACAAGGGGCTGCAGGCGATGTTCGTGATGATGAACGCCGCGCGCCTGGGCGTGGGCAACCAGTCGGTGGGCCTGACCGAGGTGGCGTTCCAAAACGCACTGGCGTATGCCAAGGACCGCATCCAGATGCGCGCGCTCTCCGGCCCCAAGGCCAAGGACAAGCCCGCC
This sequence comes from Tepidimonas sp. HKU77, assembly GCF_049728535.1. Classification (NCBI taxonomy): domain Bacteria; kingdom Pseudomonadati; phylum Pseudomonadota; class Betaproteobacteria; order Burkholderiales; genus Tepidimonas; species Tepidimonas sp. HKU77. The sequence continues at coordinate 2,031,319 of NZ_CP187300.1, forward strand.
GACCCCATCATCGTGCACCCGGACGTGCGCCGCATGCTGCTGACCGCCAAGGCCTACGCCGAGGGCGGCCGTGCACTGCTGATCTACTGTGCGCTGCTGCTGGACAAGGAGCTGCACCACCCCGATGAACAGGTGCGCAAGGACAGCGCCGAGCTGCTGGCGCTGCTGACCCCGATCGCCAAGGCATTCCTGACCGACAACGGCTTCATCGCGGTCAACGAGTGCCTGCAGGTCTTCGGCGGCCACGGTTACATCAAAGAATGGGGCATGGAGCAGTTCGTGCGCGATGCCCGCATCAACATGATCTACGAGGGTACCAACACCATTCAGTCGCTCGACTTGCTGGGGCGCAAGGTGCTGGCCAACAACGGCGCCACGCTCAAGAAGTTCGGCAAGCTGGTGCAGGCGCTCATCGAGGAAGAGGGCGTCAACGAGAAGATGAGCGAATTCATCAACCCGCTGGCGCAGCTGGCTGAGCAGATGACCAAGTTCACCACCGAAATGGGCTTCAAGGCGCTGCAAAACCCCGACGAGGCGGGTGCTGCGGCCGTGCCGTACCTGCGCGTGGCGGGGCATCTGGTGTTTGCCTACTTCTTCGCGCGCATGGCGTCGGCGGCGCTCAAGGCGATCGCGGCGGGCAGCACCGACCCCTTCTACCAGGGCAAACTGCAAACGGCGCGCTTTTACTTCACGCGCCTCTTCCCGGAGACGGCGACGCTCACGCGCCAGGCGCGCGCGGGCGTGGCGTCGCTGATGAACACCGACGCCGCCCTGGGTGTCGAGGGTATTTGAACGGCATTTTTCACTCACAGAGGAGACGATCGATGAACATCCGTACCACCTTCGTCACTGTCTTGTCGGCCCTGGTGCTGCCCGCCTGGGCGCAAATGACCCCGGTGGGCCGTTGGCACACCATCGACGACCAGACCAAGGAGCTCAAGAGCGAGGTCGTGATCACCGAGAAAGACGGTGTCCTGACCGGTCGTATCGAAAAGCTGCTGCGCAAGGGGGCGGACCCCAACCGGCGCTGCACCGCCTGCACCGATGACCGCAAAGACCAGCCCATGGTGGGGTTGGAGATCATCCGCGGCGTGCGCAAGGTCGAGGGCAAGGACGTCTGGGAAGGCGGCACCATCCTCGATCCCGAATCCGGCAAGACCTACAACGTGCGCCTGACGCCCGTCGAGGGCGGGGCCAAGCTGGAGGTGCGCGGCTCGGTGCTGTTCATCGGTCGTACCCAAACCTGGGTGCGCGCGCAGTGACGCGCCGCGCCCGCTGACCGCGAGGAACCCTATCCATGTCTCGATTCCAAGTTCGCCGCGTGGCCGTGCTGGGCGCGGGCGTCATGGGCGCGCAAATCGCCGCCCATCTCGTCAACGTGCGCGTGCCCGTGATTCTGTTCGACCTGCCCAAGGACGGTGCCGACAAGAGCGCCATCGCCCGTCAGGCCATCGCCAACCTGAAAAAGCTCAAACCCAGCCCGTTGGGCGTGGCCGACGAGGCCGACCTGATCGAGCCCGCCAACTATGACGAACACATCGGGCGGCTGGGCGAGTGTGACCTCGTGATCGAGGCGATCGCCGAGCGCATGGACTGGAAACACCAGCTCTACGCGCGCATCGCCCCGCACCTGGCGCCGCACGCCATTTTGGCCACCAACACCTCGGGCCTGTCGATTGGCCAGCTCGCCGAGCCGCTGCCCGAGGCGCTGCGCCCGCGTTTTTGCGGCATCCACTTCTTCAACCCCCCGCGCTACATGCCGCTGGTGGAGTTGATCGCCACCGCGCAAACGCGCGCCGACGTGCTGGATGCGCTGGAGGGGTTTGTCACCACCACGCTGGGCAAGAACGTGGTGCGCGCCAAAGATACGCCCAACTTCGTGGCCAACCGCATCGGTATCGCGGGCATGCTCTCCACCATGCGCGAAGCCGAGCGCTACGGGCTGACGTTCGACATCGTCGATGACCTCACCGGCAAGCGCCTGGGGCGCGCCTCCAGTGGCACCTTCCGCACCGCCGACGTGGTGGGGCTGGACACGCTGGCGCACGTGATCCGCACGATGCAAACCCAGCTCAACCCCGAGACCGACCCGTTCTACGACACCTTTGCCACCCCGGCGGTGCTGCAGGCACTGCTCGACAAAGGCCACCTGGGCCAAAAGACCAAGGCGGGCTTTTACAAAAAGGCGGGGCGTGATGTGCTGCGCTTCGACCTGGCCAAGGGCGATTACGTGCCCGCGGGCGCCAAGGCCGACGAGGTGTACGGCCGTATGCTCAAAAAACCCGCGGCCGAACGGCTGAAGCTGCTGCGCCACGCCGAGGGGCCGCAGGGGCAGTTCCTGTGGGCCATCCTGCGCAACGGTTTTCACTACGCCGCGGTGCACTTGCAAACCATCGCCGAGACCGCGCGTGACGTGGACCAGGCCATGCGCTGGGGCTTTGGCATGAGCCAGGGGCCGTTCGAACTTTGGCAAGAGGCGGGCTGGCTGGACGTGGCACGCATGGTGCAGGAAGATATCGACGCTGGGCGCGCACTGTGCCGCACGCCGCTGCCGGAGTGGGTGTTCCACGGTCCGGTGGCCGAGCGCGGTGGGGTGCACCAGCCCGAAGGTTCGTGGAACCCGGCCACCGGTCGGTTCGAGCCGCCGCGCACGCTGCCGGTGCACGCGCGCCAGCTCTACCGCGAGCGCGTGTTCGGTGAGACCGGCCCCGACTGGCGCACCGATGGCACCACGGTGTATGAGGACGACGCGATCCGCCTGTGGACGCTGGCGCGTCCCGGACTGGACGATGTGCTAATCGCCAGCCTCAAGACCAAAATGCACGCCATCAGCCCGGCGGTGGTGGAGGGGCTGGACCGCGCGGTGGATGAGGCCGAGGCGCGCTTTGGCGGCCTGGTCGTGTGGTCGGGCGACGAGCCGTTTTCGGTGGGTGCCGACCTGCAGGCCACGCTGCCCGCGTTTGCGGCCATGGGCGTGCAGGCCATCGAGTCGGTGGAGTCGGAGATGCAGCGCGTTATGCTGCGCCTGCGCTACGCGCTGGTGCCGACCGTGGCTGCGGTGCGCGGCATGGCGCTGGGTGGCGGCTGCGAGCTGGCGGTGCACTGTGCCCGCCGTGTCGCGCACATGGAGAGCTACATCGGCTTGGTGGAAGTGGGTGTGGGCCTCATTCCCGGCGCGGGCGGGCTGACCTATATCGCCCGCCGCGCCGCGGAAAACGCGCGTCTGTCGACCGGCACCGACTTGCTGCCCTTCTTGACCGAAGGCTTCAAGGCTGCGGCGATGGCCACCGTGGGCACGAGCGCGTTGGAGAGCCGAAAGCTGGGCTACCTGCTGGACAGCGACCTGATCGTGCCGCACCGCGACGAGCTGCTGTTCGTGGCGCTGCGCACCGCGCAGGCCATGGCCGAGGCCGGCTACCGCCCGCCGCTCAAGCGGCTCTTCCCCGTCGCCGGGCGTTCGGGCAAGGCCACCATCCTGGGGTCGCTGGTCAACATGCGCGACGGTGGCTTCATGACCGCGTACGACTTCGAGATCGCCAGCCGCATCGCCCACGTCGTCACCGGCGGTGACGTCGAGCCGGGCACCCTGGTCAGCGAAGAGTACTTGATGAAGCTCGAGCGCGAGGCCTTCTGCGCCCTGATCACCCAGCCCAAGACCCAGGAACGCATCATGGCGCTGCTCAATACCGGCAAGCCGCTGCGCAACTGACCCCGATGCGGAGATACCCGACATGAAACACCTTCGAGACGCCTATATCGTCGCGGCCACCCGCACGCCGATCGGCAAATCCCACAAGGGCTACTTTCGCCACACCCGGCCCGACGACCTGCTGGCCCACGTGCTGCGCGCTGCCGTCGCCCAAGTGCCGGGCCTCGACCCCGCTGCCATCGAAGACGTGATCTGCGGTTGCGCGATTCCTGAGGCCCAGCAGGGCCTCAACGTCGCGCGCGTGGGCGCCGTGCTGGCCGGTCTGCCCAAGAGCGTGGGTGGCATCACCGTCAACCGCTTTTGCGCATCGGGCCTGTCGGCCGTGCAGATGGCCGCCGACCGCATCCGCGTCGGCGAGGCCGACGTCATGATCGCCGCCGGCGTGGAGAGCATGAGCATGGTGCCCATGATGGGCAACACGCCCAGCCTGTCGCCCAGCATCTTTGCCAACCTGGACAATGTCGAGGACTACGGCATCGCCTACGGCATGGGTCTGACGGCAGAGAAGGTCGCGCAGCAATGGAAGGTCAGCCGTGAGGCGCAAGATGCGTTTGCGCTGCAGTCGCACCAGCGCGCCATCCGCGCCCAGCAGGCTGGCGAATTTGCCGACGAAATCACGCCCGTGGACGTGGTCGAGCGCACGCTCGACCTCGACAGTGGTGAGGTTCGTACCCGCACGCGCACCGTCACGCTGGACGAAGGCCCGCGGGCCGACACCAACCTGGAGGCGCTGGGCAAACTCAAGCCCGTGTTCGCCACCCCCCGCCGGGCGGATCTCACCCCCACCGGGTTGGGCACTGTGACCGCGGGCAACAGCTCGCAGACGTCCGACGGGGCCGGCGCGCTCATCCTCGCCAGTGAGGAGGCGGTCAAACGATTCGGCCTGCAGCCGTTGGCGCGGTTCGTCGGCTATGCCGCGCGCGGCGTGCCGCCGCACATCATGGGCATTGGTCCCATCGAGGCCATCCCCGCCGCGCTGCGCGCCGCGGGCCTGAAGCAGGACGACCTCGACTGGATCGAACTCAACGAAGCGTTTGCCGCGCAGTCGCTGGCGGTCATGAACCAACTGGGGCTCGACCCCGGCAAGGTCAACCCCATGGGCGGCGCCATCGCGCTGGGGCACCCGCTGGGCGCCACCGGTGCCATCCGCTCCGCCACCGTCGTGCACGCCCTGCGCCGCCACCAGCTGCGCTACGGCATGGTCACCATGTGCGTGGGCATGGGGCAGGGCGCCGCCGGCATCTTTGAGCGGGTATGATGGAGCACGCCATGTCCGATATCCTGCAACACCGCGAAGCGGGCGTGCTCACGCTCACGCTCAACCGCCCGGCGCGCAAAAACTCGCTGACCAGCGCCATGTACGCCACGCTGGCCGATGCGCTGGCCACGGCCGTCGACGACTCGGCCGTGCGTGCCGTGGTCATCCAGGGCAGCGAATCGATGTTTTGCGCGGGCAACGACATCGAGGAGTTTTTGAACCAGCCCCCGATGGGGGCGGACAGCCCCGTGCTGCGCTTTTTGCGTGCCATCGCCACGTTCCCGAAGCCGCTGCTGGCCTCCGTGTGCGGACCGGCGGTGGGCATCGGCACCACGATGCTGTTCCACTGCGACTTGGTATACGCGGGCGACAACGCGGCGTTTTCTATGCCGTTCGTCAACCTGGGGCTGTGCGTGGAAGGCGCCGCGAGTTTGCTCGCGCCCGCCATGATGGGCTACCACCGCGCGGCCGAGGCGCTGCTGCTGGGTGAACCGATCTATGCCGAAGCCGCGCTGGAAGTCGGCCTGGTCAACAAAGTGCTGCCGCCCACCGAGGCCAACGCTTACACGCAAGGGGTGGCCCGTAAACTCGCTGCCAAACCCCTGGCGTCGCTGATGGAGACGAAGCGCCTCATGAAGGGCGCGCAGCAAAACGCCGTGGTGCAGTGCATCCACGACGAGGCCACCGTGTTTGCGCAACTCTTGCGCGGCCCCGCCGCCAAAGAAGCGTTCCAGGCGTTCCTCGAAAAGCGCACGCCCGACTTCAGCCGGGTGTAGTGCCATCCTTTTACTCGACGACTCGTGTGCGCCAACCATGAGCCGCTCCGCTGCCGCTGCGTCCCCGATGCCGCCGTTCGAAGCCGAGTTCATCGACGGCGTGCGCGAGATTTTCGAACAAAAGATCGTCTTCAACCGCGTCTTGGGCCTACGCATCGATGCCATCGAGCCCCAGCGCGTGACCGCCCACATCGACATGCGCCCGGATCTGGTGGGGCACTTTGCCTACCATCGCATCCACGGCGGCGTCATCAGCGCGAGTCTGGACGCGATGGGCGGCCTGGCCGTGATGGCGGCCATCGGCGCGCGCCACATGGATGAACCCGTGCCGCAGCGGCTGCAGCGTTTTGCGAAACTCGGCACCATCGACTTGCGCGTCGACTATCTGCGCCCCGGTATCGGCGAGGGGTTCCGGTTGGAAGCGGAGGTGCTGCGCCTGGGCTCGCGCGTGGCCTCTACGCGCATGGCCTTCCTCGCCCTCGACGGCAAGCTGCTGGCGACGGGGGCGGGGGTGTATATCGTGTCGTGATGGATGCCCATGGGGCAGCGTTCGACTGTGTGGCCGCTGGTTTACATCAACCTGGACCGTGACGTCCAACGGCGCGAGCGCATGGAGGCGCTGCTGTCTGGGTTACCATTTCCCTATTCGCGATTGTCTGGGGTATTGTGGTCGGAATTGTCGCCCCAAGAACAAGTGCGTCTGTATTCGCCCTCGTTGAATGCGAAACAATTTTTTCGACCGCTGGTCGATGGCGAGAAGGGCTGTTATGCCAGTCACTTGCGGGCGTGTGAGCATCTGCTTGCATCGGATTGGCCAGCCATCGTCGTGTTGGAAGACGATGTTGCTCTCGCCGATAGATTTTGCGAGATCATCACTGCGCTGCAAAACCTTGGGAATGAGGGTTGGGACCTGATCAAACTCTATAGCCGTCCCGACGAGCGGCCCCGTGCGCGCCAAGCGCTCACAGGCGACTGGGACTGGATCATTTACCAGCGGGTGCCGAGCATGAGCAACGGCTACGTGCTCAGTCGCGCAGGTGCGCGAAAATTGCTGAATCGACGCATTCCCTTCGCCCGCCCGGTCGATGTGGATGTGCGATATTGGTGGGAGTGCGACCTACGCGTTTATGGCGTCCTGCCCTCGATCGTCACCATGGCCCCTTCCTCCGAAGACAGCAGCATCTGGGTAGGGGGGCGTCCCCATCGGAGGTGGGGTGAGCGTTTACGCCGTTGGAGTCTGCAGGCAGATTATTCGCTGCGCAACGCATGGTATGGCGCCCGTCAATCCTTTCCGGTTTCATGACGTTCTTCCCATTCCGTCTGAAGGATTGTGGTAGCGAGACGTCGAGCTGGTTCAGCCCGCGATTAAAAACGCTGGGTCAAACGCCTGAGAAGCGTGCGGTAGCGTTCGATCATTTGTTGCCGGCCAAACTGCTGGGCTACTTTACGCTGCCCCGACGCCGCGAGCTCGCTAGCCTGATCAGGGTTCCGCGTCAGCCATTCCAGCGCCCGGGCCAGGTCCTCGGGATCGGCATGACGCACCAGGATTCCGGTCCGATTCGGCTCTACCACCTCGCGGATACCCTCCACGTCGGAACCAATGGCGCAGCAGCCGCTGGCCATACCCTCGAGCAACGCCAGTGGTAAGCCTTCATAATGCGAGCTGAGGACGCAATACCGAACTCGACCATACAGTGCCGGCAAATCGTCGGTAGGACCCAAAAGCCGTACCCAGGGTTGAACACCCAGTTCGGCAATCAGCGCCTGCGATCGTTTTTGCCATCGATGGCTACCGCCGCCTGCAAGATAGACGGGAATGGGGTTGCCGTTCTTGACCATTTGATGCACGGCCCGTATCAAAGTGGTGTGATCTTTCTGACGCGAAAACCGTGCGGCCATGACCACGGCATTCTCTCGGTCCTTCCAAGGCAGACCTTGAGTCCAACGGCCAAGGTCGATGCCGTTGTGGATAGTGATACAGCGCTCCGGCGGGTGGCCGAGTCGAACCAGCGCTTCACGAACGGCATCCGAGACGGCAACCAGTGCATCGGTACGCCGTGCCAACCACAGAGACTGTTGGCGCCGCCACCAGCCGTACCGCTCACGCACATTGTGTTCGACATGGACCAAATGGGGAACCCCTGCCAACAAACCAGCATATCGTCCCCAGAGGTGATCACTGAAGCCATGCGCAACCAGGATGTCTGGTTGCCACACCAAGCACAGTTGCCGCAATCGCCAAATAGTCAGAAGATGAGGACGACGGGGCACCAGTTCAACGCGCAGCCCTTGGGCACGCAGTTGCGCGACCCGTGCCGTCGGATCGTTGGCGCGTCGTCGTAGTACCAACAGCGTTTCTTGGTCATCGGCCGTTGCCGCGCACAGGTCGATGGCCACTTGGGTGGCCCCGGAAAATCCCCCGGTGACGAAGTGCAAAACCCGCAGCCGCTTTCGATCCGACTGTGGTTGGGTTGTCGATGGGGAGGCCGTCATACCTGTCGGTGTGACCGGGGAGCTGTTGCGCCCATCCAGAGCAGGTTCATGAACAGGTACATCATATTTCCACTGTTATGGGCGAACAGAACCTGGGTCATGCCGAAACCAAAGAAACCTAGAACGAGCACGGCACCGCAAACGGCAGCCGTGCATAGTTCCCCGCTCTCATGCCCAGTCGATGTGGCGTTTTGGCGTAGTGAGTGAATGTAAATCAACAGCGGAATCCCGAAAAAAAGTGCGAGCGCGCCGACGCCCGCTAGCCCCCCTTTCGCCCACAAATCCAGCCATTCATGGTGAGCATGGCCAAACCGCAGAACGACGGGTGGAGCCTCGCCTAAAATCACACGATATTGCTTTTCGCGGTCGTATCCTGCCTCGCTCCATCCCAGCATCGGCCGATCCCAACCCATATCCCAAGCAAGCCGCCAGTGGGCCAGTCGATGGCCTATCGATGTTTCGCTCACTCCACCCTCGCGGAAAAGACTCCACTCCAATGGAATCTGCGCGAGTCTTGCTCCCCATTGTGGTGTGTGGTGGGATATCACTCCTGCCGCGATGAGGCTGGCAATTCCGGCAAAAACCCATAAAAACCACGTCTGCTTATTGAGCGATGGTAATGAACGGCGGCGTGAGCCATCCAGCAACCAAGCCAGCATCAGCAGCACAGGAGCAACGATCCATCCCCCGCGCGTACCGGACGCCAAAGCGGCGTATGCACCCGCCACGATGGCCCCACCCGCAAACAGCTTGACCGCGACACCGCCCGCATGGCGCCACCAGAGCAGGCTCCACACCGTCAGCAGAACGGCAATGTCACCAAACTGAATGGCGTTGGTATAACCAGAGGCGCGCTCCATGCCTTGGACATGGATTTGCCAGGCGGCCGTCAGACCAGCAAACCAGGCGCCGGTCCAGCAGCCCAGCTTCAGCCAGCCGATTGGGGGTGGCTTTCGGCAGACGGCGGTGATGGCGATCAGTGCCAACGCGTATTTGGCGATGCGGCCAAACGCTTCGATGGTGAGCGGCCGCCCCCAATCGATGTCGATGCGCAGCAGCCAAACCAAACCCATCAGCGCCACGGCGATGGAAAACCACCGCCAATGCGACAGCTGCCAACACGTGCGCGCACCACCTGAAAAGAGTGCGACGAAGCCCGCCAGCACGAGCATCAGCGCGCCCCAAGAGTAGCCGCTGGGCAAACCTAGGCTGAAAGCAGGTAGGGCAAACGCCGCGCCGGTCACTAGCCCGGCGACGACGCGCTCATGCCAGTGGCCCGACGGAGGCCGAGCATCTGCCATGAATAGAGGCATAGAGGCGCGCTCAATGCCCGCCCTTGACCACTTCACCCGCTCGCAGTCGATACACCGTGCCGCAATAGGGGCACTTGGTTTCACCGGTTTTGGCTATGTCCAGAAATACGCGCGGGTGGCTGTTCCAGAGCTCCATCCCCGCTTTGGGGTGTGGGCAGTGGACGCCGCCGTGGGCATTGAGGTCGGCGGCGCCGAGTTCGACGACCAGGGAGGCGTGTGCGGTGGTGGCTTGCATGGTCATACCAGGGTCAGCCAGTGGGTGTATTTCGGGTTGCGTCCGTTGACGATGTCGAAGAACGCGGTCTGGATTTTTTCGGTGACAGGGCCGCGCATGCCAGCGCCGATGGTGACGCGGTCGAGCTCCCGGATCGGGGTGACTTCGGCAGCGGTGCCGGTGAAGAACGCTTCGTCGGCGATGTAGATCTCGTCGCGCGTGATGCGTTTTTGCACCACTTCCAGCCCCAGATCACGAGCGATGTGCAGCACCGTGTTGCGGGTGATGCCGTTGAGCGCCCCGGCGGAGAGGTCAGGCGTGTAGATCACTCCACCCTTGACGATGAAAATGTTTTCCCCGGCCCCTTCCGAGACGAAGCCGCTGGGATCCAGCAGCAAGGCTTCGTCGTAGCCGTCGTCGGTGGCTTCCATGTTGGCCAGGATCGAGTTGGTGTAGTTGGACACCGTCTTCGCCTGCGTCATAGTGATGTTGACGTGGTGGCGGGTGTAGCTGGAGGTCTTGACGCGGATACCGCGCTTCATGCCTTCCTCCCCCAGATACGCCCCCCAGGCCCAGGCGGCGACCATCAGGTGCACGCGGTTGCCCTTGGGGCTGACGCCCAGCTTCTCCGACCCAATCCAGATCAGCGGGCGAATGTAGCCGCTTTGCAGACCATTGGCGCGTACTACGGTGCGTTGCGCCTCGTTGACCTCGTCCATCGAGTACGGGATGGTCATGCGCAGGATCTTGGCGCTGTTGAACAGACGCTCGGTGTGTTCCTGTAACCGGAAGATCGCGGTGCCCCGCTCGGTGGCATAGGCACGCACGCCCTCGAACGCCCCGCAGCCGTAGTGCAGGGTGTGGGTTAGCACGTGGACCTTGGCGTCGCGCCAGTCCACCAGTTCGCCATCCATCCAGATTTTGCCGTCGCGGTCGTGCAGCGGAAGAGGTGTCGCCATCGAAAGATCCTTTACTGAGAGGCAGACGCGCCGGCGCGGTGCGATGCGCGACCGTCAGACGCGCGGCGGACTGTGACGAGCGTCCATTTTACGTGGGCGGCGGCCTCGGTGACCGGCCGTGGCGACCCGCAAGCCAAGGTGACGGCGCGAGCGGCCCACAAAAGTTTGATCAACGGCACTTTTCACCCTAAAGTTCGGCTCATGCTGGACGATAACGAGGATGAGCGCGGGGCGTGTAGCTCATGCGCGGGGTGTTGTGAGGGACGCACCATGTTGACCATTTCATCGATTGCCGTTGCGCCAGCGCCACAGTCGACGCCGACCGTGCGGGCCCAGCCCGTGACACCGGCGCGGCCGAGCAACGCGGTGGCGCGCGAGAACGCTGCGGGCGGTGCCGTCGCACCGCAGGGCGAGGCCGCGCGTGTCCAGGCGCAAGCGGCCCCGCCCGTGCTGGCACCCGTCACGCCAGCGCAAGAGGGGCAGCGCGCAGACGGGTTTGCCAATGCAGCGGCACCCGAGCGGGCGGGGCTGCCGCCGCCGACAGCCAAAGAGTCCGGGGTGGCTGCCGGGGCAGAGGGCGGCGGTTTGGCCGCCCGTGTCCGTGCAGCGGAGGAGGAGCGTCGCACCCGCGAGGTTGAGGACGCGCAAGCCCAGCGGCGCCTCGATGAACAAGCGCAGCAGCGCGCGGCGCAGGCCGACCCGGCCCGAGCGCAGGGTGCCCGTGGGGGGGGCACCCCCAATCGGGCGGATGGCAAGGCGGATTTTCCGGAGGTGAAGAATCCCGCGCTCGAGCGGCTCGACACCCAGATCAAGGAGCTGTTGCCCAACACGTGGAAGGCCAGCCGCGCGGCGGTCGACATGGTGATTGGCGAGGAGGCTATCAAGGCCGCGCAAGAGCGCGCCCAGCGGCTGGAGGAATTGCAGGCGCGCCTCAATACCCGGCCGCTGGCCAACCTTCCGCCAGACGAAGCGGCCCAGACGTATGGTGAGGCCGCGCAAGGGGAGTCTCGACCGGTCCCTGGTAGCCAGCTCGATCGGCTGGTGTGAAGGGCGTGGTGCTCAGATCCGGTGTCGCACGCCGGCGGCCGCGACGCGCTCCATGATGGCGCGCGCGATTTGTTTGAGCGGCAGCACCTCGTGCACTGCACCCGCCTGGATCGCCATCTTCGGCATACCAAAGACCACGCAGCTCGCCTCGTCTTGCGCGATGTTGTAAGCGCCCGCGTCGCGCATCTCCTTCATCGCTTCCGCGCCGTCGGCGCCCATGCCGGTCAGCATCACACCGATGGCGTTGGGCCCGAGTACCCGCGCGCAAGAGCGAAACAGCACCTCGACCGACGGTTTGTGGCGATTGACGGGCGGGGAGTCGTCCACCACCGCGACGTAGTTGGCCCCGCTGCGGGCGATGGAAAACTGTTTGCCTCCTGGGGCGATGTAGGCGTGACCGGGCAAGATCCGTTCGCCGTCGCGCGCTTCGGCTACCCGGATGCGGCACAAACTGTCCAAGCGGGCCGCAAAGCTGGCGGTAAAGCCCGGCGGCATGTGTTGGGTGATGACCACGGCAGGCGCATCAGGGGGAAATTCCATCAAAATTTCCTTGATGGCCTCGGTGCCGCCGGTCGAGGCCCCGATGCAGATCACCTTCTCGGTGGACAGGCGCACCGCGCTGGGGGCTGTGGCAGGGGCTGGGGCCGCTGGGGGCGAAGAAGCGGTGTGACCCGTGATGCCGCGTAACGCCGGGCTGCTCGAGCCAGTCGGCGTGGGCGCAGGGGCTGCGCTCAGGCGCCGCACGCGCGCACGCGCCGCAATGCGGATTTTCTCGACGATATCGTCGGCGAGCTGCTGCAGGCCGCTGGCCACCCCGATGCGCGGTTTGGCGACGAAGTCCACGGCGCCCAATTCCAGCGCGCGCAACGTTGTCTCGGCCCCCTGCTCGGTCAGCGTCGAGACCATGACCACCGGTGTGGGGCGCAGCCGCATGAGCCGCGACAAAAACTCCAGCCCGTCCATCTTGGGCATTTCGACGTCGAGCGTGATGACATCGGGGTCGCGTTCGCGGATGATTTCGCGCGCCATCAGCGGGTCGCTGGCGGCACCGACGCAGACCATGTCCGGTTGTTTGTTGATGATCTCGGTCAACAGCGACCGCACCAAGGCCGAGTCGTCGACCACCACCACCTTGATTTTGTTCGTCATGCGGGCAAGAAAACGATTCAGAACAGATCCACGGTACCGCCGGCGTTGCTTTGCGCCAGACGGGTTGCGACGCCCTGGCGCTCGTGGGTTTCCAGTGTATCCGGGTGGGCATGGGCCAACCGTTTGACCATCGCCTTGCCCGTCACGGGAAAGAACACCACCTTGCGGGGGTATATATCCATCACGTCTTTGGACACGACGGGGATGCGCTCGGTGGCCAGGTAGTCGAGCACGAACTGGGTGTTGCGTTCGCCCACGTTCATGCTGGTCATGCCGGCGATGACTGCGCCGCCACCGAAGACCTTGGCCTGCATGTATTCGCGGGCCGAGCCGCGCTTGATCAACTCGTTGATCAACAGTTCCATGGCATACGAGCCATAGCGGCCTGAGGTGTCGGCGCCCCCCTCGGGCAGCATGAAATGGTTCATGCCGCCGATGCGCAGTCGCGAGTCCCAGATACACGCGGCAATGCACGAGCCCAGTACCGTCATGATGACGATGTCTTCATCGCTGACGTAGTATTCGCCGGGCAGTACCTTGACAGCGGCGTATTTGAAATGCTGGTCGAAGAAGAAAAAAGAAGCCTCACCCGGTTTGCGCGGGCGCGACTTGAGCTGTTGCACATGGGTGGGGGTGCGCACCGACGCCGTCATAATTTTTCGTAAATCGTTTTGCCGCGCAGGCGGAACAGGTCACGGGCGTCGCTGAAATTTTCGGCATGGCCGACGAACAGCGTTCCGTGCGGTCGCAGCAGACGGTGCAGGCGGCGCAACACTTGCCGTTGGGTATCGTGGTCGAAATAGATCATGACGTTGCGGCAGAAGATCGCATCGAACTCCTCGCGCAGCGGCCATGACTCCTCCACCAGATTGAGCGTGAAGAACTGGACGTGTTTTTGCAGATCTGGCTTGACACGTACCAAGCCTTCGTTGGCGCCCTTGCCCTTGAGAAAGTATTTGCGCCGCTGCTCCGGCGATACCGCGCTCAATTGCTCCAATTTGTAGATGCCGTGCGTGGCCGTCTCCAGCACGCGCGTGTCGATGTCACTGGCCCAGATGCGAAACCGGCCCTGCAGCCCCAATGCATCGGCCATCGTGATGGCGATGGAGTAGGGCTCTTCGCCGGTGGAGGCAGCGCTGCACCAGATCTTCCACTCGTGCGTGGGCGGTGCCTCGCGCACCATGCGCGCCAGCTCGACGAAGTGATGATTCTCCCGAAAAAACGACGTTAGATTGGTGGTCAGCGCGTTGACGAACTCTTGCCACTCCTCGCTGTTCGGGTGCGATTCGAGCCAATCCAAATAGGCGCGAAAGCTCTGGTGGCCCGTCTCGCGCAGCCGACGCGAAATACGGCTGTACACCATGGCCTGCTTGCCCTCGTGCAGGCTGATGCCGGCGTAGCGGTAGATGAGCTGGCGAATGCGCTCGAAATCCGCCACCGTCCATGCGAACTCGCGGGACTGCAGGGTGGCGGAAGCGTCGGCCATCATCGTGGTGTAGGGGCGCAACGCGCCGTTATTGACGCGCCCGGCGCACCAGCGACGACGTGTCCAGGATCAGTGAGACGCTGCCGTCACCCAGGATGGTGGCGCCGGAGACGTTGGGCACCTTGCGGTAGTTGGCTTCGAGGTTTTTGATCACCACCTGCTGTTGGCCCAGCAGTTCGTCGACCATGAGCGCCACCCGCGCGCCATCGGACTCGATGACCACCATGATGCTGTTGGCCGAAGGATCGCTGCCCGCGCGGGGCACCTGGAACAAGCGGTCGAGCTCCACCACCGGCATGTATTCGTCGCGTACCTTGATGAGCTGCGCACTTTGGGCGACGGTGTTGATGTCGCTGGCCTGTACCTGGAACGATTCGACCACCGATGACAGTGGCAGGATGTAGACCTCTTTGCCCACGCGCACGGTCATGCCGTCCATGATGGCCAGCGTCAGCGGCAGGCGCACCCGCACGCTCATGCCATAGCCTTCTGCGGAGTCGATCTCCACCGAGCCGCCCAGCGCCGAAATGTTCTTTTTCACGACATCCATCCCGACGCCGCGTCCCGAGACATCGGTGACCACATCCGCGGTGGAGAAGCCCGGCGCAAAAATGAGCTGCCAGACCTCACTGTCGCTCATGTCGTCCGAGCAGGGGATGCCTTTTTCCCGCGCCTTTTTCAGCAATTTGGCGCGCGACAGGCCGCGGCCGTCGTCGCGCACTTCGATGAGGATCGAGCCCCCTTGGTGCGCCGCCGACAGCGTGATCGTGCCCACCTCGGGCTTGCCCTTGGCCAGGCGCTCATGGGGCAGCTCGATGCCATGGTCGCAGCTGTTGCGGATCAGGTGGGTCAGGGGATCGGTGATCTTTTCGATTAGGCCCTTGTCGAGTTCGGTCGCCTCACCGTGCGTGACCAGCTCCACCTTCTTGCCGAGCTTGCTGGCCAGGTCGCGCAGCATGCGTGGGAAGCGGCTGAACACCACCGACATCGGGATCATGCGGATCGACATGACCGATTCCTGCAGGTCACGCGTGTTGCGCTCCAGATCGGCGAGGCCGGCCAGCAGCTGCTGGTGCAGGGTAGCGTCCAGGTCTCGGCTGTACTGCGCCAACATAGCCTGGGTGATGACGAGTTCGCCCACTTGGTTGATGAGCTGGTCGATCTTGCTGACCGACACGCGCAGCGTCGTGGTCTCGAGCTGCGCCGTCGAGGCCTGCCGTGCGGCCTTGGCGGCCGATTCACGCGTGCGCGCTTCCGCGCTCGGCGCGCCGGCGTCGCCCTGAGCGGGGTGTAAATGTGCCTGGGTCTCGGCCTGCACGCTGGCGGCGTGTTCGTCAGGCGTGATGGGGTTGCCCGGTGCGCCAGCGAAGAGGCCGTAGCCATGCACTTCGTCCTTGCCAGGCACTGGCGCGCCGGTCGCTGGATCCGGCTGGGTACCCGCCACGGGGCTGCCGGGGGCGCCAGCGAAAAGTCCGAAGCCCTCCTCGATGACGTCGCGGCTGTGCTCCACGCTGGTCCCGACGGCCGATGCCGTCATCGGCGATGCCGTGGATGCCGCGGGTTCGGGTGCCCCGGTCAGCGGCACCAACGTCACCTGGTCACGCGCAACGTGGAAGGCGAACAGATCCAGCAGCTCGTCATCGGTGCTGCTGGTGTCGATGTCGTAGATGCGGTACGCGCCCTCGTCGCGCTCGGCGGTGATGTGGCCTAGCCCGGCAATGTCACGAAACAAGTCCTTGATGGGGTCTGCCAGGTCGAGCCGAGCCAGTGGCCCGATACGCGCTTGCAGGCGCCGAGGGACGCCAGGCGGAGCGGCAGCCGGCATGCCGCCAGCCCCCATGGGTGCTGGCGCGGCGGTCGCGGGCGGCGGTGGTGGGGGCGGAGGGGGCGGTGGGGGTGGAGCGACGGGGGCAGCGGCCTGCCCGCTGGCCAGCTGGCGGATGCGCGCGACCAAGCCAGAGGTCTCCGGTGGCTCGCCGCCCAAGCCCTGGTGCCGCGCCAGCAGCCCTTTGAGCGCGTCGCTCGACTCCAGCAGTACGTCGACCATGGGCGCGGTCGGCACCAGTTCATGGCGGCGCAGCTTGTCGAGCAGCGACTCCATCTGGTGCGTGAGCTCGGCAACGTCCTCGAAGCCGAAAGTCGCGGCGCCCCCTTTGATCGAGTGCGCGCAGCGGAAGATCGCGTTGAGCGTCTCGTCGTCGACCGTGTCCAGGTCCAGGTTGAGCAGCAGCTGCTCCATCTGCTCCAGGTTCTCGCCCGCTTCTTCGAAGAAGATTTGGTAGAACTGGGTCAGGTCGAAGCCGTCATTCGCGGTGTCTGCCATGGCGGGGCTCTCGGTCGTCTCGGGGCGGGTGGACGTGGGGGTCAGCGGATGACCTTGCGGATCACTTCGATCAGCCGGTTTGGGTCGAACGGCTTGACCAGCCAGCCGGTGGCGCCGGCAGCCCGGCCCGCTTGCTTCATCTGGTCGCTCGACTCCGTGGTCAGGATCAGGATGGGCGTCTGCGCGTATTGGGGATGCTCGCGCAGCTTGCGCGTCAGGCCGATGCCATCGAGCCGCGGCATGTTCTGGTCCGTCAGCACCAGGTCGAACCGCTGTTTCTGTGCTTTCTCGTAGGCGTCGACGCCATCGACGGCCTCCACCACCTGAAAGCCCGCGCCCACCAGGGTGAACGACACCATTTTGCGCATGGAGGCGGAATCATCAACGGCCAGGATCGAGTGCATGGGCGAACCTTGTGGGAGTGATACGTTCAAAACAATTCGATGGAGCCAGCATCCATCTCACTTTGGGTGACCGGATTGGGCCGCTGAGGCAGGTGGGTGACCACCATGCCCACTTCGTCCTCTTCGGGCTCCATGACCTGCTCGGCCAGCGTGTATGCGCAGCCGCGCAGCACTTTGCCCGTATGAACCAGCAGTTGCGTGGCCATGTCGTGGAATTGCAGCTCCAGCACGGCGCTACGCAGCGTTTCGCGCAGCTCTTGCAGCGCGGGCGAATCGTGTGCCGGCCCCAGAGCATCTGCGGCGGCAAGGGCGCGGTTGAAGCGGTCCAACAGGTTGCTGGTCGCGTGATCCAGCAGCCCCTCCAGGCGCTTGAGGTCGTTCATCGCCACCAGCAGCGAATCCTGCAAATCGGCCACCACGGCCAAGCGAACCTCGACGGTGGGTTCATCATCGGCCTCGGCCGGCGCGGGTCGGGGCTCGATCACGGTCACCTCTTCCCGCGGCCAACGGCGGCGCTGGGGTTGAGGGGCGGGGGATGCCGGATCTGCCATGGGAAAGCCCAAAAGGGGATCGGATAGGATCGGTATCCGTAAATATACCGGCATCTGGTGCCGGTGCGACCCGGGGTTGTTCCGGATCGTGACGAAAATCGATGTTGGGGCGATTTGGGGCACACTTTCCCGCACAATCGGGACCGACGGGGTGCAGCGCCGCGTCGGTGAAGCCGACTGAGCCGCGGCCAGCGCGTCCGTGTCCCCTTGACTTGTTGCGGTTCGTCGTCGCGTGAACGTTTTGCGTCTTTTGCATCTAGAAGACAACCCGGTCGATCACGGGTTGCTGGTGCGCGCGCTGCGCCGCGCGGAGGTCGAGGCCGACGTGGTGCTGGTCGATGCGATGCCAGCGTTTCAGGCTGCGCTGGCCGACGGCGCTGCCCCGGCTTTCGACGCCGTGCTCGCCGACTACCACCTGGCCGGGTTCTGCGGCATGGAGGCGTGGGAGTGGTTGCAGGCGCAAGGGCTCGATCTTCCGTTCATTCTGGTCTCCGGTGCCATCGGTGAGGCCACCGTGGCCGACGCCATGGTGCGCGGCGTCAGCGACTATGTAGACAAGTCACAACTGTCACGCCTACCGCGGGTGCTGCTGCGGGCGCTGGAGTTGTCGGCGACACGGCGCGCGCAGGCCGAAGCGGCGCGTGAGCTGGCCGCCTCGCGCCAGCGCCTGCTGGAGCTGACCGAGCATCTACAAACCAGCATCGACCGCGAGCGCGCCGACATCGCGCGCGAGATCCACGACGACATCGGCGGCGCTTTGGCGGCCGTCAAGCTGGATTTGGCGTGGCTGGCGCGCCGCTTGATGGACGAGGAGGCGCTGGCGCACGTGCGCTCGGCGCTGGCGATGGCCGAACAGGCGCTCGAAGCCAGCCAGCGCCTCATGCGCAACCTGCGCCCTGCGGTGCTCGACCAGGGCCTGATGCCGGCGCTGCAATGGCTCACGCGCACGTTTGCCGAGCGCACGGGGCTGGAGGTGCAGCTGCGCGGCAGGCTGTGCCAGCCGTTGCTCGCGCGTCACGAGATGGTGGCATACCGCACAGTACAAGAGGCGCTCACCAACGTGCTCAAACACGCGCAGGCGCGCCGGGTCACGATCGACGTCAGCGATCTGGAGGATCACCTCACGATCGAAATCGCCGACGACGGGCGCGGCGCGAGCGCGCAGGAGCTGGGCAAGGAGCGCTCGTTTGGGCTGCTGGGCCTGCGTGAGCGCGCCCAATCCGTGGGCGGCTGGCTGGACGTGGTCACGGCCCCCGGCCAGGGCATGACCTTGATCCTGTCGGTGCCGCTGGCCGAGGCGTTATCGACGACGCATGAGGAGGACGACGCATGATTCGTGTGGTGCTGTGCGACGACCATGCCGTGGTGCGCCGCGGGGTGCGCGACACGCTGATGGAAGCCACGGACATCCAGGTGGTGGCCGAAGCCGACAGCTACCCCGCGCTGCGCGAAGCCCTGCGACGCGAAAAGCCCGACGTGCTGCTGCTGGATGTGGACTTGCCCGGCCGCAGCGGGTTGGAGATCCTTGCCGTGCTGCAAGAGGAGGGCAACCCGGTGCGCACGGTCATGGTCAGCATGTACCCGGAGGACCAGTACGCCATCCGCTGCCTGCGCGCGGGCGCCATGGGGTATTTGAACAAGGGCGGTGACCCGCAGGCGCTGATTGCCGCCGTGCGCACCGTGGCGCAGGGGCGCAAGTACATCACCCCCGAGATTGCCGAGCTGCTGGCCAACCACTTGCAAGCGCCCGACAGCGGCGAGCTGCACGACAGCCTGTCCGAGCGCGAGCTGCAGACGCTGCGCCTGATTGCCTCGGGCAAGAAGCTGTCGCAGATTGCCGAGGCGCTCATGATCAGCCCCAAGACCGTGAGCGTCTACCGTGCGCGCGTGCTGGAAAAGCTGGGGTTGAGCAACAACGCCGAGCTCACCGTCTACGCGATCCGCAACAAGCTGGTGTGAGCGCTCATACGCCGACCAGCCCCGCCAGCAGCTGCATTAGGCGCCGCATTGGCTCGGCCAGCAGCGGCAGCGACGCCGCGATGCCGATCAGCCCCACCGACAGCGTGAGGGGAAAGCCGATCGCGAACACGTTCATCTGCGGCGCGATGCGCGAGATGATGCCCAGCACCACGTTGACGAACAGCAGCGTGGCAATCAGTGGCAGCGCGATCCACAGCCCGTGCGAGAAAATGACTGCCCCCAACTCGAACAGCCGCATCTGCCGCAGCGCGCTCCAACTGTCGTCGCCGACCGGGAACGTCGTGAAGCTCGCCGCCACGGCCTGGATCAGCAACAGGTGCCCGTTGAGCACGATGAACAGCAGCATGGTGACGTTGCCGTAGAAGCGCCCGACGGTGCTCGCCTGCGAGCCGGTGCTCGGGTCGAAGAAGCCGGCAAAGTTCAGGCCCATTTGCAAGCCGATGATTTCGCCTGCCATTTCGATGGCGGCAAAGACGATGCGTGCCGCCAGCCCGATGGACAGGCCGATGGCGAGTTGTTGCACGACCGCGCCGAGCGCGTGTGGGCTGTTGAGCGACAGCGTGGGCGGTGCGGGCAGGGCGGGCTGGATGCACACGGCGATCACGAACGCCAGCCCGATGCGCGTGCGCACCGGCACCGACCGTGACGAAAACAGCGGTGCCGCCGAAAATACCCCCAGAATGCGCAAAAACGGCCAGAAGATGGGTGCGATCCAGCCCATCAGCTGTGCCTCGGTGAAGGTCAAAAAGACGCCGTCCATGGCGCTGGTAGCCGTCGCGCCTGCGGGTGGCTCAGACCGCGTACTCCGGAATGGCCAGCAGTACCCGGCGGATGAACTCGACCAGTGTGGTCAGCATCCAAGGGCCCGCGATTGCAAAGACCGCCACCGCCGCCACCAGCTTGGGAACGAAGGACAGCGTTGCCTCGTTGATTTGCGTGAGCGCCTGAAACAGGCTGATCACCAACCCGACCACCAATACCGTGCCCAAAACGGGCGCTGACACCGCCAACAGCGTGAACATCGCTTGCTGGGCCAGGGTGAGGACGGCTTGCGGCTCCATGCGGGCTCCTTTATGGGGTGGCAAAGCTGGCGGCCAGCGAGCCGATGAGCAGATTCCAGCCGTCGGCCAGCACGAACAACATGAGCTTGAACGGCAGCGCCACCAGCACCGGCGACAACATCATCATGCCCAGCGACATTAGCACGCTGGCCACGATCATGTCGATGATCAGGAACGGGATGAACACCATGAACCCGATCTGAAACGCCGTCTTGAGCTCGCTGATGACGAAGGCAGGCACCAGCACCCGCAGGGGTGCGTCGTCAATGCGGGTGTCGGGCGGGAGCTTGGCCAGGTTAACGAAGAGTTGGAAGTCCGCTTGGCGCGTCTGGCCCTTCATGAACTCGCGCATGGGCGCTTCGGCAGCGGCGACCGCCTGCTCGAAGCTGGCCTGTCCCGTGCTGTAGGGACGGTACGCCGTCTCATAAACCTTGTCCAGCGTCGGCCCCATGACGAAGAAGGTCAGAAACAGCGACAGGCCGATGATGACCTGGTTGGGCGGCGACGCTTGCGTGCCCAGCGCCTGGCGCAGCAGCGACAGCACGATGACGATGCGGGTAAACGCCGTCATCATGAGCAAAATGGCCGGCAAAAACGACAGCGCCGTGAAAAACAGCAGCGTCTGGATCGGCACCGAGTAACTGGTGCCGCTCGGCCCCTGTCCGATGACCAGGGGCAGTTGTCCCGGCGGGGTGGACTGGGCCCACAGCGCCGCGCTGCCCGTGGCCAGCGCCAGCGCCAGTGCCCCTTGCAGCCAGCGGCACCTCGCCGTCATGGCGTGGGCTCCCGTCGTGGCTCATGGGTTTGCAGCGCGCGCGCCACGTCCGCGTAGCGGGGCGTGGGCGGCGCCCCGGGGCTGGCCGGGGCAGGGCTGGCGGCGCCCCGCCGAGCGGTGGTCCCCAGCGGCTGCACGTGCAGCGTGCGCACGTGCTGGGGCGTGACGCCCAGCGTCAGCTGCACCAGGCCCGCCGGGCCGTCGAGTTCCACCACCACCACGCGCTGCTGCGGGCCGACCATCAGCTGCGACACCACGCGCAGCGCGGCCGTATCGCCGCTGGAGGCTTGCCGTTGCCGGCGCCACCAGTGTGCCCCCCAGGCCAGCCCCGCCAGTATCGCCAGCAAGGCGAGGGCGGGGGCCAGCGATGCCCAGGTGCCGCTCATGTTCCCGCGCTCAATGCTTGCTCAGGCGCCGCAGGCGCTCCGATGGTGTCACGATGTCGGTCAGGCGGATGCCGAACTTCTCATTGACCACCACCACTTCACCCTGCGCGATCAAGTAGCCGTTGACCAACACGTCCATCGGCTCGCCCGCCAGCGCATCGAGCTCGACGATCGAGCCCTGTGCCAATTGCAGGATGTATTTGATTGGCACCTTGGTGCGGCCCAGCTCCACCGACAGCGTGACGGGGATGTCCAGCACCATGCTGATGTCGTTGTTACCCGTCGGGGCTGGCGGTGTACCGTCGAAGGCTGGCGCGCTGGCAAATGCACCGCCACCGCCGTGGTCGGTGCTGGCCTGCTCCTGCAGCGCTTGCGCCCACTCGTCGGCCAGGGCCTGTTCGTCCACCGGGGTGGCCGGCGGGTTGTCGTTCTCATTTGTCATAGTTCATCCCTCCGTGGGCGTGCCAACTCTGGTCACTGCTGCGGATGGTGCGCACCACCTTCAGGGCGTACTTGCCGTTGTGGGTGCCGTATTCACATTCGAGCACGGGCACGCCGTCCACTTTGGCCTGGATGATGCGCTGTCGTTCCAGCTCGATGAAATCGCCCGGCTTCATGGCCAGCAATTGCTCGACCGTGGCCTCCGCCGTGGCCAGTTCGGCCACCAATTCGACCTCGGCCGCCTGGATCTCGTGGCTCAGCAGTTTGACCCAGCGTCGGTCGACTTCCATCGAGTCGCCCTGCGTGTTGGAATACAGCAGGTCGCGGATCGGCTCCAGCGTCGAGTAGGGGATGCAGACATGCAGCGAACCGCTGATGTCCCCAATCTCGAGCGTGAAGCTGGTGCTGACGACGATTTCGCTGGGCGTGGCGATGTTGGCAAACTGCGGTTGCATCTCCGAGCGCTGGTAGACCAGCTCCAGTGGGTACACGCCCTTCCACGCTTTTTTGTATTCCTCGGCGATCACGTCGACCATGCGGTTGATGACACGCTGCTCGGTGGGCGAGAAGTCGCGCCCCTCGATGCGGGTGTGAAACTTCCCCGTGCCACCGAACAGGCTGTCGATGACGCCAAACAGCAGGGTCGGCTCGCACACCACCAGGCCGCTGCCACGCAGCGGGCGCACAGCCATGATATTGAAGTTGGTTGGCACCACCAGCTCGCGCAGGAACATGCTGTACTTTTGTACCTGCACCGGGCCGACCGAAATTTCTGGGCTGCGACGGATGAAGTTGAACAACCCCACGCGCAAATTGCGTGCGAAGCGCTCGTTGATGACCTCCATCGTGGGCATGCGCCCACGCACGATGCGTTCCTGGCTGGACAGATCGTAGGTGCGGATGCCACCGGTCTGCACCTCTTCCTTGGCCAGCTTCTGGCTCTCACCGGTGACGCCCTCGAGCAGGGCGTCGATCTCGTCCTGGGACAAAAACGCGTCGCTCATGGTCGTCCGTCTAGTGCGTCAAGTGCAAGGTGCCTGTTGCTTCACTGCACGATGATGCTGGAAAACAATACCGCCTCGACCGGGCTGTAGCCCTTGTAAGGTTCCATGTCGGCGGTCTTTTGCACCAGCTCCAGGATTTCTTCGGCCAGCTTGGCCTTGCCTTCGGCGCTGAGCAGCTCGTCGGCCGTGCGGCGCGAGATCAGCATCAGGATGCCGCTGCGGATGGCGGGCATGTATTTTTTGACTTCCTCGGCCGTCTTGGCATCTTCGAGCTGCAAGGTCAATCCGACTTGGGCGTAGCGCGTCGTGCCTGGGTCGGCCAGGTTGACCACCACGGCATCCAGCGGCATGAAAGTGGGCGCGGCCGCTGCGTCCTTCTTCTTCGGCTTGGGCTTGGCTTTCTCGTGATTGGCGGGCGCCTCAGCTTCGTGCTCTTCTCCCCCGCCTTTGAGGAGGAAGAAGGCGGCGCCCCCCGCTGCCGCGAGCACGACGACGAGGGCGATGATGATGATCAGGAGCTTTTTGCTCTTGGGTTTTTCGGCGGGGGCGGCTGCTGGGGCGGACATGATGTCAAAGGCATACCAAGGATGAACCGATCGCCGACGACACGACGTCGGGCGCGACGTGGCCTATTGTGTCACGGCTGGCCGCGCACGCAACGAGGAGCGTCGAATGCATTGTCGCGCCCTCTCGAACGCTGTCCAAAGCCCAAAAACCGGGTGCTTTGTCCTGTTGCTCGGTAGGCTGGCGGCACCACTGCCCGCGCACGCCGTGGCGCGACTGGGAACGTCGCTGCCCCCAGGCCGTGTCGCTCAGGCATAGACGTCGAGCCCGACGCCGCCCCTGTCTCGCTGCAAGCGCGCCGAGGACACGGGTTCCGCGGCGTCCGTCCCGGTCAGGGCCGTCAACCCCATGCGCACCGCGCGGCCAGCGGCGGGTGTGCCCGAATCCTGGCCTTGGCCCTGGGCCGATTGCCCCCCCACCTCCATGCCGCCCAGTGCCAAGCCGGCGCGCGCCAGCGCATCGGCCAGTGCGGTCGGTGCCTGCGCTTGAATCAACTGGCGCAGGGCCGCGTCGTCGGTGCGAAAGCGTAGTTGCGCCACGCCGTCATTGAGCGTCACGTCCACGGATAGGGGGTCGTCCAGTCCCTCGCGCACCGAGAAGCTGGCGCGCTGCGTCTTGCCACTGGCCCACAGGCTCACTTGGGCGCCGATGGCTTCGAACGTGTCGGCCAGTGCCGCGCCTAACTGCAGGCCGAAGTCGGCGGACTCGGCTCCCTCCGTCGCGGCGGGGGCGCTGCCCGGGTCGCCGATGCTGGGGTTGCCCGTCGTCGGCCCGTCGGTGGTGCGTGCGGCCTCGCGCCGGTCGCCGGCCACGGACAGGCCGTTGGGTTCCGCCCCCGCCAGGGCCTGCGCGGCGGCAGGCGCGGCAGAGGCCAGCAGCGCATCCAGCCGCGCAGCGCCCGCGGTGTCGTGGGGCCCGGCCGCATCACTGCGGGCGCGTGCATCCTCGGCGACGGGCGAGGCATTGGCACTCTCGGCAGCGGTGGCGCGCGTACCCGCAGTGGGGCGCTGCTTGGCGCGCGCCAGTGTCGAAACCCACTGACCAAAGGGGGCGCCTGCCGTGCCGGCGTCGGCTGCTGGCCCCGCCGAGTGGCCCAAGCCGCCCTCGCCGGCCAGGTCGGCGACCGGGTTGCTGCGGCGCTTGCCGTCGCCCGTGGCTGCCGCAGGGTCGGGAATGAGCGCTTGTGTTGGAGGGTCGGTCTCCGTCGGCGACGTATCGATCCCTTGCGCCGCTGACAACAGACTGGTCGCCAGGGCAGCGTTCAGCGGATTTTCTGCCGGCGCTGACGTGAGCGTGCTGGCCGTTTGGGGTAGCAAGGCGTTCGTCTCTGGTGTGATGTCCTCCGCTGCGTTTTCGGCCTGCGCGTCCGTCGTGGCATCGGCCGTGATGCGGTCAACAGCGGTACCACCAGGGTCGTCGGCAAACAACTCGGCCAGCAGCTGGGCGAACGGGTCGTTTTGGGCCGGGTCGGCGGCGCTGGCGGCGGTCGCGGCTGGGCGGTTCGCACGCTGGGTCGCTGGGGTGGCGTGCGCGTGCGAGGCGGCTTCGGTTTTCATGGCGGGGCTCCTGTCGTGGGCGGGGCCAAGGGTCACGGGGGCGGCGGATGGCGGCGTCGGTGCACGGTGGCCGCCATTTCGTCGAAGGCTTTTTGTTCCAGGCGCTGCTGACGCCGCAGCCAATCGTGCTGCCAGCGCTGTTGCACGCGCTGCAGCGTGGCGAGCGCGCGCTCGGCGTCGATCAGTTGCGCCTCGTGGTGCGCGATGCGCGCGTCCAACTGTTGCAGCACCTGCGTCTGGTAGCCGATGGCTTCCTCCAGCTTGACCATGAATTGCCGGTGCGTGGCCAGCAGGGTGGGACTCACCCCCGCGCTGGCGCGCTGTTGCCAGCGCGCGTCGGCGTCATGCGTGTAGGCGTGCAGCTGGGCCATTTGGGCGTCGGCTTGCTGCCGCTCGCGCCGCGCTTGCGCCAGCGCTTGCGCGCACGCGTCGCGCCGCCGTTGCGCGAGCTCCAGCAACAGTCCCAGGTCGCGCGGTTTGTTCATGCGGCACCTCCGCGGGCATCACGCTGGGTGCGCGCAAGGGCTGGTGCCAGCACATCGGCCAACTGGCGCACGCTGTCGTCGAACGGGGCGCACTCGCGCATGTCCTGCATCACCAGCGCCTGCATGGCCGGGAAGAGCTGGATCGCCAGATCCGTCTCCGGATCGCTGCCTGCCACATAGGCGCCGAGCTGGATCAGGTCGCGGCTCTTTTGGTAGCGGGAATACAGCTGCCGGAAGCGCCGCGCCAGCGCCCAATGTTCCTCACTCACGACGTTGTGCATGACGCGCGAGGCCGACGCTTCGATGTCGATGGCGGGGTACACGCCCGACTCGGCCAGCGTACGCGACAGCACCACGTGTCCGTCCAAAATGGCGCGCGCGGCGTCGGCCACCGGGTCTTGCTGGTCGTCACCCTCCGACAGCACGGTGTAAAAGGCCGTGATGGAGCCGCCGCCTTCTGGCCCATTGCCGGAGCGCTCGACCAGCTGCGGCAGCCGTGCAAACGCGCTGGGCGGGTAGCCCTTGGTGGCCGGCGGCTCACCGATCGCCAGGGCGATTTCGCGCTGCGCCATCGCGTAGCGGGTGAGCGAATCCATCAACAGCAGCACGTGGCGGCCGTCGTCGCGAAACCGCTCGGCGATGGCCGTGGCGTAGTGTGCGCCTTGCAAGCGCACCAAGGGAGGGGCGTCCGCCGGGGCGGCCACCACCACGGCCCGCCCACGGTCGCGCGGGCCCAAGATGTCGTCGATGAACTCCTTGACCTCGCGGCCGCGTTCGCCGATGAGGCCGACCACGATCACGTCGGCCTGCGTGTAGCGCGCCATCATGCCCAGCAGCACGCTCTTGCCCACGCCCGAGCCCGCGAACAGACCGAGCCGTTGGCCGCGGCCTACCGTCAGCAGCGCGTTGATGGCCCGCACGCCGGTGTCCAGCGGCTCGCGCACGGGGGCGCGCTGCATGGCGTTGATGGGTGGACGTTCCAGCGGTTGCACCTGCACGCCGTGCAACGGGCCACCGCCGTCCAGCGGGTGGCCGTAGGCGTCCACCACCCGGCCCAGCAGGCCGTCACCCAGCGGCAGGCGCAGCACGCCACGGTCGTTGGGTACGATGGGGTGGGGCGCGTCGCCCCAGCGCGGCTGCGGGCGATACGGGGGCAGGGGGCGCACGCGCGCGCCCGGAGCCAGCCCCATCACTTCGCTGGCGGGCATCAAAAAGGCGCGGTCGCCGGCAAATCCCACCACTTCAGCGAGCACGGTGGCGCCCGCGTCCGGCGCGGGGGCGAGTGGGTCGGGGTTGGGGTCGATCACGCACTGCGAGCCGACGGGGGTGCGAATACCGCGAGCTTCCAGCACCAGACCGGCCAGGCGGGTCAGGCGTCCGCTGGTCTCCAGCGGCGTGGGCTGGCTGGCAGCCTGGCGCGCCGCCGCCAGAAAGCGCTCCCACGGGGCGAGGTCGGGCGTGGTGACGTCAGTCATGCTCATGCCCCTCGGTGGGATTCCAGGGCAGATCCAGTCCCAGGTTGGCCACCGCGCGCGCCCAGCGCCGCTCGATGGTGCCGTCGATACTGCCATGTGCCGTTTCGACCACGCAGCCGCCCGGGGTGAGGCGCGCATCCGGCACCAGCCGCACCTGCTGGCGGGTCAGCGCCTCCTCCATGAGAGGTCCCAGCCGCGCCGCATCCTGTGGGTGCAGGCGCAGCACCGCTGGGCGGGCGTCGTCGGTCAGCAACGACAGTGCTTCCTCCACCACGGCGCGCACCGGTTCCAGCGGCTGCGCCAATTCGCGCCGCACCACCTGGCGCGCGATGTCGCAGGCCAGCAACAGCACTTGGTCGGCCAGCCGACTGCGCACCGCGTCCAACTCCGCGTCCGCGGCGGCCAGAATCGCCATCACCTGCTCGGCGTGTGCCTGCGCTTGCTGGCGCAGCGGCTCGGTCAGCGCGTCGCGCGCCTCCTGCGCGCCGGTCTGGCGACCCTGCTCGAACCCCTGTGCGAATGCCTCGGCGCGCGCCCGCTCGAGGTCCTCCGGCGTGATCGCTGGCTCTGGCGCCGGTTCGGCAGCGGCGCGCTCGCGCTCGTCCACCGGCTCGAAGGCCCAGGCCGTGACCACCTGCACCTCCTCGCGCGGGATGAAGCGCTGATAGGGGTGTCCCCCGCGGTTAGACGAAGGCATCGTCGCCGCCTCCACCCAACACGATCTGGCCCTCGTCGGCCAGACGGCGCACGATCTTCAGGATTTCCTTTTGCTGCGCCTCGACCTCGGACAGCCGCACCGGCCCGCGCGACTCCAGGTCCTCCTTGAGCGCTTCGGCCGCCCGGCTGGACATGTTGGACAAAATCTTGTCGCGCAGCTCCTGCGAGGCGCCCTTGAGCGCCACCACCAACTGGTCGGACGACACCTCCTTGAGCACCATCTGCAGCGACTTGTTGTCCAGCTTGAGCAAGTCCTCGAAGGTGAACATCTTGTCCATGATCTTCTGCGCCAGATCCGGGTCCTGCTCGCGGATGGCGTCGATCACGCTGGCCTCCAGGCTGGTGCCCAGCAGGTTGATGATCTCGGCCGCCGTCTTGATGCCGCCCAGCGAACTCTTGCGGATCTTGTCGCCGCCGGCCAGTACCTGGTAGAGCGCTTCGTTGAGGTCCTTCAGCGCCGTGGGCTGAATGCCTTCTAACGTGGCGATGCGCAGCACCACCTCGTTGCGGGTGCGCTCGCTGAATTGTTTGAGGATGTTGGCCGCGTGGTCCTGGTCCAGGTGAACCAGAATCGCCGCCAGAATTTGCGGGTGTTCGTTGCGCAGCAGCTCGGCCACCGAGATGGGGTCCATCCACTTCAGGCTCTCGATGCCCGAGACGTCGCCGCCTTGCAAGATACGGTCGATCAGCAGCGCGGCCTTATCGTCACCGAGCGCCCGCTTGAGCACCGTGCGCACGTAGTTGTCGGTGTCCGACACCAGCAAACTCTGCGATTGTGCCTCGTGTGTGAAGCGCTCGATGACCGCCGCCACCTTCTCTTTGGGCACGGCGCGCATGCGCGCGATGGCCTCGCCCAAACGCTGCACTTCCTTGGGCGAGAAATGCTTGAAGACCTCAGCCGCCTCCTCTTCCCCCAGAGACATGAGGAAGATGGCGGCATCCTGCAGTCCGTCGTCTGTGTCGGCCATCTGCGTTCACCCGTTGCCGCTGGTTCAGGCGGCCGCCCCCTCGCCGCTGATCCAGCCCTTGATGATATTGGCCACGGCGACCGGGTTTTCTTTCGCCAGTCGGCGCGCATCGGCCAGCCGCAGCTCTTCGGGGGTGGGCTCATTGTGCACCGGTTCGGGCAAACCGGGGCGCTCGACGACTTCGCCCACCACCGCCTCGACCTGGCTGCCCGGGGCGGGCAGGGCGGCCGTCCCCGCGGCGCCAGCGGTGGCTTGTGCAGATGGCGGCTGCATCATCTTGAGCGCCGGGCGCACCAAGCCCAAGAACACGATCAACCCCAGCGCCACCATGCCCAGCGGCCCGGCCAGACTGCGCAGCAGGTCTTGCATATCCGGGTTTTGGTACCACGGGATTTCCACCGGCTCCACCTTCGGCTGATTGAACGGCGCGTTGACCACGTTGACCGAGTCCCCGCGCTCGGCGTTGTAGCCGATGGCCTCGCGCACCAAGGCCTGAATCTGTTCCAGCCGCTCGGGCGGCAGCGCCGCGGTCGCGGGGCCCTTTTTGGCGTCAGGGTTGGGCAGGTGGTTGATGACCACCGCCGCACTCAAGCGCCGCACCGTGCCGGTGGCGTTGCGCGTGACCGAGATGGTTTTGTCCACTTCATAGTTGACCACCTGTTCGCGCCGGGTGCGCTGATCGCTCGTGCCCGTCGCGCCCACCACCCCCACCGGTGCCCCGGGCCCGTTGATGGGCGCGGCTGTCGCACCGGGGGCCACGTTGGTGACTGCGCCTGGTACCCCAGCCGGGGTGTTGAGCCCCGGCGTGTTCTCTTCCACGGTTTGCGAGCTCCGTACCGCGGCCGGCTCCGTGCCCTGATTCGGGCGGTGCTGCTCGGTAGTCGACTCGGTCAGCGAAAAGTCCACATTGGCCGTCACCGTCGCGCGCACGTTGTCGCGGCCCACCACCGGCTCCAGCAAATCCAGAATGCGCTGCTGATAGGTCTGCTCTAGCGTGCGCACGTATTCCAGTTGGCGCGAGTCGATACCGTTGTCGGCCTCGGCCCGCTGTGACAGCAGCGTGCCGTTCTGGTCGATCACGCTGACCGCCTTCGGGTCCATCTCGGGCACGGAGCTGGCCACCAGGTGTACGATGCCCGCTACCTGCGTGCGGTCCAGCGTGCGGCCCGGGTGCAGGGTCAGTACCACGCTGGCGGACGGCTTTTGCTGTTCGCGAAAAAACCCATTCTGGTTGGGCAGTGCCAGGTGCACGCGCGCATCCGCCACCGACGCCAGCGACAAAATGGTGCGCGTAAGCTCACCTTCCAAACTGCGCTGAAAGTTCACCCGCTCCTGGAACTGCGTCATCCCCAGCCGCGTGGTGTCCATCAGCTCAAAGCCCGCCACCGTCCCTTTGGGCAGGCCCTGGCTGGCCAGTTTCATGCGCACATCGTTGACACGGTCTGCCGGCACCAGAATCGCGTTGCCCCCGTCTGCGTGCTTATACGGCACGTTCATTTGCGACAGTGCCGCCAAAATCGCGCCCCCGTCTTTGTCCGATAGGTTGGCATACAACACCCGGTAGTCCGGTCGGTTGGCCAGGTAAAACGCCATCGCCAGCAGCGCCACCATGGCCAGCAGCCCGGCGCCCAACGACAGTTTGCGTCCCGGGCTCAGGCGCTGCCAGCCGGCTAGCAGCGGCGATGGTGCCCGCTCGCCGGCGGGCGCAGGCAGGGAGGGGTCCAATTCGGCAACGGCGGTGGTCGAGGTAGCCATGGCGCGCATTATCAGAACCGTTGGCCGTGGCTAAAGTCCAAACAATCCCCTCCAGTCCGGGTTATTTGCGCTTATGCAAGCGGCTGTTCGGCCGGTAGCATCCCAGCCATCGTGTTCAACCCGGATCGGAGCCTGCCATGGACCTGCGCCTGCTCCCCATGACCACCGCTTCGATGAGTCCTGCGCAAGCGGCCGCGCTACGGGCCGCGCAAAAGGCGCTGGCGGCCAAAGCCGCCGCGGGCGCTGACGTGTCGGGGGCCGCTGCGTCGGCCTCGGCAACCGCCCCCCGCACGGCGGGTGCCGTTGCGCCCACCCGCGGCTTTGGCGAGGCGCTGCGCACCGCGCTGCACGACGTCAGCGCGGCGCAAAACCGCGCCAGCGCCCTGCAAAACCGCGTGCAGCTGGGCGACCGCAGCGTCAGCCTGGAAGAAACGATGGTTGCCATGCAAAAGGCACAGATCGGTTTTCAGGCCGCGCTGCACGTGCGCAACCGCATGATGCAGGCCTACACCGACGTCATGAACATGCAGGTGTGACCGGCCAGCGCGCCTCGTGCGGTCGTTGTTGCCACCCCCTGCGGCCTGGGCGACAATCGCGCCGTGAGATCCTCTCGACTGCCTGCCATGACCGACCGCAAGCGGCTGCCCATCGGCATCCAGACCTTCGCCAAGATCCGTGGGGACGATTATTACTATGTTGACAAGACGCCGTACGCGCTTCGGCTGATCGAATCGGGTTCGCACTACTTCCTCTCGCGCCCGCGGCGCTTCGGCAAGTCGTTGTTTCTGGACACGCTCGCCGAACTCTTCGCCGGCAACGAGCCGCTCTTTCGGGGGCTGTACTGCCACGACAAGTGGGATTGGTCCAAGCGGCATCCCGTCATTCGGATCAGCTTCGCCGAAGGGCGGCTGGAGAGCCGAGAGCAACTGGATGAGCGCATCCGCGAACTGCTCGACAACCACCAGCGCTCCCTTGGAATCCACTGCGAGCACCGCTCCATCCCGGGCTGCTTTGGCGAGCTCATCGAGCGGGCCACGCAAAAATACGGCCAACGCGCCGTCGTCCTGGTCGATGAATACGACAAACCGATCCTCGACAACCTCACCGAGCCGGAGGTGGCGCGGGCCATGCGCGAGGGCTTGCGCAACCTTTACTCGGTCATCAAGGGGCAAGACGCCCACATCCGATTCGCGTTTCTGACCGGGGTTTCCAAGTTCAGCAAGGTCTCGATCTTCTCGGGGCTCAACAACCTGCGCGACATCACCGTCTCGGCGGAGTATTCGGCCATCTGTGGCTACACCGAAGCCGACCTCGATGCCGTGTTCGCCCCCGAGCTCGAGGGGCTCGATCGCGACGACATCCGCCGCTGGTACAACGGCTACCGCTGGCTGGGCGAGTCGGTCTACAACCCGTTCGATGTGCTGCTGCTGCTGCAAGAGCGCACCTTTCGCGCGTACTGGTTCGAGACCGGCACACCCACCTTCTTGGTCGATTTGCTGCGCAGCCGCCAGACGTTTATCCCGCAGCTCGACACCCTGGTGGCCGATGATCAGCTGCTGGGCGCGTTCGATGTCGAGTACATCGGCACGGAAGCGCTGCTGTGGCAGACGGGCTATCTCACCATCACCGGCGTGGAGCGGCTCGGGGGACTCGTGCAGTACCAACTGGGCTATCCCAACCGCGAGGTGGAAAGCGCTTTCAACCAGGCGCTGCTGCGCGCCTGGGTGCCACCGCAGGTGCCCACGCAGCCGCTGCCGCTTCTGAAGAAGTGGTTCGCGCTTGATTGGACTGCCCTGCGCACGCACTTCGAGTCGCTCTTTGCCGGCATCCCGGCCGACTGGTACCGCGCGAATCCCGTCCTGCACTATGAGGGCTACTGGGCCAGCGTCTTTTACTCGCACCTCGCCAGCCTCGGGCTCGATCTCACCCCGGAAGACGTCACGAACCAAGGCCGCATCGACTTGACGCTCAAACTGCCGCAGGCCATCGTCATCATGGAGTTCAAGCGCATCGATGGCGACCAACCCACGGGCGAGGCGATCGCCCAGCTGCGACAGAGGGGCTACGCCGACAAATACCGCGCCGACGGCCGCCCCATTTGGCTGCTGGGCGTGGAGTTCAGCAGCGCCACGCGCAATGTGGTGGGGTGGGACGTTCAGCCTGCCTCCCCGGATCTTCATTCCTGACCATCCCGCGACGTGGGACAGAGCGGTGTCCGCGACGCGCGGGCACCGGATCAGTGCAGCCAAGCGCTGCGGATCGGCTCGCCTGGGGGCACGTCGCCCCACACATCCAGCCACGGCTCGGCCAGCGCGCGGATCTGCGCATCGTGGCGCAAAATGGCCAACATGATGCGGTGCTTCTCTGCCCGCTCGGCGGGCGTGAGCTGCGCGTGCTCACCCTGCTCGCGCAGGCGCTCGATCAACACCGCGCAGGCGCCTTCCAGTTCCACGACGCGGTCCCAGTCGTCGGCCTGCGCCGCTTGCAGCATGCGGGCGCTCGCGTCTTCCAGGGCTTGATAGACGTCCATCACGCTGGGGCTGGGTTTGGGGGTAGCGCTCATGATTCGGGCCTCCGGCAGTCGGCTGCTTACTGGGGGCGGATGGCTTTCCAGCCGTCGGCGACGGTGCGCAGATGCTGGCGTACCTCTGCGAACAGCGCACGGTCGCGCTTGGCGTGCGCCTCCGCCAAGCGGGCGGCGCAATAGGCGTACAAGCCATCGAGCCGCTCGGCCAGCTCGCCACCTTTTTCCAGGTCCAGTCCGCCGCGCAGGCCCTCTTGCAGCAGCATCACGGCCTTCTTCACCGCCTTGCCGCGCCTCTCCGTCTCGTGTGTCTCCAGGGCGCCCATCGCCACCGCGATCTGCTCATCGATCGCGTCGAACAGCATCTCGATCAGCCCGTGCGGGTCGGCCGTGGTGGCGCGGGTGCTGGCGGCCATCTGGCCGTAGGTCTTGGCGTGTTTCATGGGGGTCAGAGCAAGCATGGTGGCCCTCGCGTGATTGCGAACGATGTTCGATGACTTTTGTATCGTCCACGCCGAGTGCTTCTTGAGACCGACGATGCCCGCCGCAAGCCCCGATATACCCCCGCCCGATGGACGCTATTCGGGGTTAATTGCGGACTTTGGACTGTCGATCAAGTCGTGAAGGTTTCGCCGTCCCACCACCCCAGGCGCCACGCGTTCGATGTGCTCGATCATCACGCGAGCGGCGTCACTGTGACCGGCGTGGGCCATCGAGCGCGCCAAGCGCGCCATCGCGTGGATGTCGTCTGGGTGATCGGTGAGGTATTTTTCGTACTCTCCGATGGCCCCTGACAAATCCCCGATGGCTGCGAGCACGTCGGCATATGGCAAAAGGTACCGGGGCGTCAGACTGGCCAAGCACTCCAGTGCCTGGCGCGCGTGTTCGGTGTGTTGGTGGCGCAACGCCCAGTTGGCCACGCGAAGCAGCGCCAGTGGCCAAAGCGAACGCTGTTCGCTCTGCAGCACCGCGTCGTAGTGCGCCAAGGCGTCGTCCTCGCGTTCTTCCAGCTCCGCCAGCAGCCCCTGCGCGAGCGCTTGGTAGCTGCGGGCCGCATCGGCGTCTTGGGCTTGTTCCAGACCCGCGATCAGGTCACGCAGCGCTTTGGCATCGCGGCGCGAGAAGAGCTCTTCCATGCGCACGCGCGCCGCGCGCAAGTCGGCATGAGTGCGCGCACGCGCGAGATGGGCTCCACCGGTAGACTGCAGATCGGCCTGACACGCGTCTTGCAACGTCTGCAGTGCTCGTTGCTCGTCGGGTGACAGGGGTAGGTCGGACGCGTTGCGGCGATTCGTCCAGCGGCGCCAGCGCCCAGGCTCGCGGTACGTCAGCCAGCGCGGTGCCAGCGCCGACAGCGGGGTATTTTGCGCGTACTCTTGAGCGCGCAGCCGCGCGCGATCCAGGCCGCGCTCGATTTGCGTGCGCAGGCGTTCGGCGCCTTCCAGGTAGGTATCGTAGTATGCGGCCAGGGCTTGCTGAACGCCGGCGGCGTCCAGGCTATCCACATCGCGGGTGGTCCTCATGGCGCGCAAAAAGGCATGTGTGCTGCACTGGCGGATCAGGTTGGCCGTTTCCCTGTGCTGCACATCGATGCTGGCCTCCAGTTTGTCCAGGCGCTTGCGCAGATTTCGGTTTTGTATCGACCCGTCGGCTTGAAAGAGCTTGTCCACGACGCGGCGCGCGTGGCGCAGTTCGCCCTCCAGGGCCTTGATTTCATCCAACTTACGCTGCATGGCGCGCACCACCCGCTGCGCATGGAGGAGCCGGGTTTCATCAGTGTCCTGCACGGAAGGGGAGGGCGCCAACGGCCTCGCCAGTGCCGCTCCTTCCAACGCGATTTGTTCCAAAGGCAGGTGCATGACGCCTTCCATGCGCGCAGCCCCGGTTGCTGGGTTGTAGATTTCCAGCCCCTGACTGCGCCA
The DNA here is from genome assembly GCF_049728535.1 of Tepidimonas sp. HKU77. Classification (NCBI taxonomy): domain Bacteria; kingdom Pseudomonadati; phylum Pseudomonadota; class Betaproteobacteria; order Burkholderiales; genus Tepidimonas; species Tepidimonas sp. HKU77. Next base: position 2,066,614 of record NZ_CP187300.1, read on the forward strand.
GTACAGCGCCTGTTGGCTGAGCGTTTGCGCAGCGGCCGCAAAGTCGGCCGTGGTGCAGGCCCGCTGGCCCGCGTTGGTGTCGACCGTCAGTGGCGTCAGGTCGAAACGCGGGCCCACCGCTCGTTCATTGCTGCCTCGGGCATGGGTGTATCCTTCGGGCGTGAAGCACAGGTCGACACCGGCAAGAATCACCCGCGCCAACCCTAGCGCACCCGCGAAAGCCAGTGCCGTGTTGGTGACCGTGGGGCCTACCCCCAAGAGCGGCTCTGAGGGATTGAGCTTCGACGTCCACGGCAGCACGTTGCCCAGGTAATAGCTGCGGTGCGGCCATTGCGCGAGCAAGCGCGGGTTGACGTGGTACTGGTGGATGAAGGCGACCGACTCCCCGAACCGCAGCATGTCGCGGCTGATTTCATAGCTCATCTCGGTGGGGTCGACCGAGAACAAAAAATCGGGTTCCAGCCCCACGTCCAACAAGCGCCGACTGATGCGCGAGACGGCCAGCACGACGAGCCGCTCGCGGTGGGCCTTGACCCAATCGAGGGCATCGTCAAGCGAGGGGCCTCCGGCCAACAGCACACCGGTTCGTCCAGCCAGGGCGCCGCGCCAGACGCCCGCTGGAACCACGTTGTCTGCTGCATTGTCCAACTGGCAGGTGATGAACGCTTCACTGCCCCGCACCGCCACCGTCCGCCAGCGCAGGCTCGCCGCCGCTTCACGTAGCTCCCACGCCAGGCTGACGTAATCGGGGATATCCGGTGACTGGGCGGCTAGCGAGGCAACCACCTCCACACCGTCGATGTAGAGGTAGTCGGACAAGGATAGGGCTTGGGCAGCTTCGGCCCAGGTATCGGCTGGCGCGCATCGGATGTGGGGCGGCAAGTCCTCGAACAGACCGGCGGCGCGCAAGGTGTCGTGGACGGAGGGGAGGTCGACGAACAGGTACCGTGTGCCTGCGGGCGGGGCTTGGCGCTTGACGTGTTCGAGCAAGTGCCCGGAGTCACTGCCCGCGATCAGGTAGAGCGTGTCCTCCCGAAGCAGCTGGTCACGAAACACCTCCTCCAGCGTCAGACGGGCGCCCAAGCGGTCGAATGCCTCGCCATTGACGGCGTCGAGCACGCGATCGCCGAAGCGGTTAACCCGCCACGTCGGTGGCGGGCGGTGCGCCTCATCGTCGGCGATGATGGGCGGGATTGGGGAGTGTTGTGCGTCCATCTCAGGCTTCTGGCAGTGATTCGATGCGCTAGCATGATAGGGCGTAAGACTCCTCACCATCTACTCGATCAAGCCGATGGAAACCCCGCAAACGCTTGCTTCCGGTTCCGCACCGCTGTGTCTGGTCACGGGTGCCGATGGGTTCATCGGTTCGCATTTGGTGGAGCTCTTGGTGGCGCGCGGCTACCGGGTGCGCGCACTGGCGCAGTACAACAGCTTCAACCACTGGGGCTGGCTGGAGGGACTGCCGTGCCTACCCGAGGTCGAGGTGCTCACCGGCGACATCCGGGATCCCCATTTCTGCCGGCACATGGTCAAAGGGGTCGACGTGGTGTTTCACTTGGCCGCGCTGATTGCGATTCCCTATTCGTATATCGCGCCAGACAGTTACGTCGACACCAATGTACGCGGCACGCTCAACGTCTGTCAGGCCGCGCTGGAGGCCGGCGTGCGGCGTGTCGTCCACACCTCCACCAGCGAGGTGTATGGTACCGCCCGCTACGTGCCCATCGACGAGGCCCATCCGCTGCAACCGCAGTCGCCGTACAGTGCCTCCAAGATCGGTGCTGATGCGATCGCGCAAAGTTTTTACAGCAGTTTTGGCCTCCCTCTTACGGTGGCGCGGCCGTTCAACACCTACGGTCCCCGCCAATCGGCGCGCGCGGTCATTCCCACCATCATCAGCCAAATCGCGGCCGGCAAGCGCCGTATCGAGCTAGGTGACCTCACGCCCACGCGCGATTTCAACTACGTCGAAGACACCTGTCGCGGCTTTCTCGCGTTGGCCGAGTGCGCCGCGGCGGTCGGCGAGGTGGTCAATATCGGCTCCAACTCGGAGATCTCGATCGGCGATACGGTGCGCTTGATTCGCGAGCTCATGGGCAGCGACATCGAGGTGGCGCAGGACGAGCAGCGGCTGCGGCCACCCCAGTCCGAGGTATTTCGCTTGTGGTGCGACAACCGCAAGATCGAGCGATTGACGGGCTTTCGGCCCCAGGTCTGCCTGCGCGAGGGTCTGCAACGGACCATCGATTGGTTTACCAACCCCGACAACCTGCGCCGCTACAAGGTCGATCGCTACAATGTTTGACGTTGCCCCCTTCATCGGCTTCGTGCGGGAGCTGTACGGACGGCCCGATGGGCCGATACCGTTGCACGCCCCGATCATGGGCGAGCGAGAGAAAGCACTGGTGGCCGAGGCGATCGATTCGACCTATGTGTCCAGCGTCGGGGCCTTCGTGACGGCGTTCGAAGCCAGCGTGGCGGCTTTCGTGGGCGCCCGGCACGCCGTGGCGACGGTCAACGGCACGGCGGCGCTGCACGTGGCGCTGCGGGTTGCAGGAGTGCAACCCGGCGACTTGGTGCTGACGCAGGCGCTGACGTTCGTGGCCACGTGCAACGCCATCCACTACTGCGGGGCACAGCCCGTCTTCGTCGATGTGGAGGAGACGACGCTCGGGATGGACCCGGACGTACTCCGCGAGTGGTTGTCAGACCATGCCACCATGCAGGCCGGGGTCTGCGTTGAGCGGGCATCGGGGCGACCGATCCGTGCCTGCGTGCCGATGCACACCCTGGGTCATCCCGCCCGGGTCGACGAGATCGCGGATGTGTGCGAGCGCTGGGGCTTGCTGCTGGTGGAGGACGCCGCCGAGTCGCTGGGCAGCACCCGTGGCGGGTGCCACACGGGAACCTTCGGCAAGCTGGGGGTATTCAGCTTCAATGGCAACAAGATCGTCACGACCGGCGGCGGTGGCATGATCGTGACCGATGACGAGGCGCTGGCGCGCCGCGCCCGGCATTTGATAACGACGGCCAAGCTGCCCCATGTGTGGCGGTTCGACCATGACGAAGTGGGATATAACTATCGTATGCCCAACCTGAACGCCGCGTTTGGCTTGGCACAGATGGAACGCTTGCCCGAGCTCTTGGCCAGTAAACGCAAGGTCGCAGCGGCTTATCAGGCAGCGGCGCAGCGTCTTGGGTGGACATTCGTTTGCGAGCCAGCGGGCGCGTACAGTAACTACTGGCTCAATGCGCTGCGCTTGTCCAATGCGCAGGAGAGAGATGCATTTTTGCAAGCCACCAACGACGCCGGTGTGATGACGCGGCCACTGTGGACGCCGATGCATCGGCTGCCGATGTACGGCGGCTGCCTGTGCGCACCGCTGCCAGTGACCGAACGGCTGGCGGATACCGTCGTCAATGTCCCCAGCTCGCCCTTGTCAGGAGGCGCGGTCTAAGATGGCACCGCGCCGCATCGCCGTCGTGACCGGCTCGCGGGCCGATTATGGGTTGTTGTATTGGTTGATACACGACTTGCATCGTGCGCCGGATTTCGAGTTGCAATTGGTCGTCTCCGGCATGCACCTGATGCCGCAGTTTGGCCGTACCATCGAGGTTGTCGAGCGCGATGGTTTTCCCATCGCTGCCACAGTGGACTTGGAAATCGATGCTGACACGCCGCATGCCTTGGCGCGCGCCATCGGCACCGGGACGGCCGGCTTCGCCGATGCGTTTGCGCAGCTGGATCCCGAGCTGGTGGTCATACTCGGCGATCGGTTCGAGGCCTTGGCGGCAGCCACCGCGGCGTTTGCGCAGCGCAGGCCGATCGCCCATTTACATGGTGGCGAAGTCACGGAAGGAGCGCTCGACGATGGCTTTCGGCACGCGATTACCAAGTTGTCGTCTCTGCACTTCACGGCAGCGGAGCCGTACCGCCGCCGCGTCATCCAGATGGGCGAACCGCCGGATCGAGTCTACAACGTGGGGGCTCCTGGGCTGGAGCATTTGACGCGCACGCCACTGTTGTCGCGCTCCGAAGTGGAGCGCGCAATCGACTTCGCGCTGGGTGATCAAGCGTTTCTGGTCACGTTCCATCCGGCGACGCTCGACGCTGACGACCCGGCAGACCAGTGCCGTGAACTGCTGGCTGCGCTGGACGCGTTTCCCCAGGCGCGCATCATCATGACCTTGCCCAATGCGGATCCGGGAGGGCAGGGCATCATCGCGTTGCTGCAAGCGTACGCGCAGCGTCATGCGCAGCGCTGCCGGCTATTCGCGTCACTCGGACAGCAGCGTTACTTGTCCCTGCTGCGCTGGGTGGATGTCGTCGTCGGCAACTCATCGAGCGGGCTGATCGAGGCGCCCAGTGCCAAATGTGCGACGGTCAACATCGGCGAGCGTCAACGGGGTCGGCTGCGCGCGGCCAGCGTGATTGATTGCCCGCCTCGCAAAGCGGAGATCGAGGCTGCGTTGCGGCGCGCGCTGGACCCAGATTTTCGGGCTCGTTTGAGCGACGTCCAAAATCCCTACGGTGACGGCGCCGTTGCGCAGCGTATTCTGACCGTCTTGCGGCGGGTCGATCCGCTTGCGCTGGTGCACAAACGGTTTTACGACGTGATGGTGCCGACCCATGCTTGACCGCCCCTATCGCAGCGGCGTTGTGGTGATCGCCGAAGCCGGTGTCAATCACAACGGGCAGCCGGAGATGGCCTTCGCGTTGGTCGAGGCGGCTGCTCGCGCGGGGGCTGACATCGTCAAATTTCAAACCTTCCAAGCCGCCAGCCTGGTCACGCCCGATGCGCCCAAGGCCGCCTACCAGCAGCGCGCCACCGGGGCGCAAGAGTCGCAACTCGCCATGCTGCAACGGCTGGAGTTGCCTGCCGCCCTGCACCGTGAACTCATGGCCCACGCGCAGCGGCAAGGTTTGCGGTTTCTCTCTACCGCGTTCGATGAAGCCAGCCTGCACTTGTTGGTCGACGAGCTGGGGCTGTCCTTGCTCAAAATCCCGTCGGGCGAGCTCACGAATGCCCCGTTTCTGCTGCAGCACGCGCGCACCGGGGCCGAGCTGATCGTCTCCACCGGTATGGCGACGTTGAGCGAGGTCGAGCTCGCCCTGGGCGTGATTGCCTTTGGTCGCGTCGCGGGCGCGCAGGAGCGCCCTGGGTTGGCGGCGTTTCAGGATGCCTATGCCTCGCCCGAAGGACAGGCCGCCTTGCGCCAGGGCGTCACGCTGTTGCACTGCACGAGCGACTACCCGGCTGCTCCTGAGCAGGTCAATCTGCGCGCCATGGACACGCTACGGGCGGCATTCGGTTTGCCGGTGGGCTATTCGGATCATACGCTGGGCATAGAAGTGACGCTGGCTGCGGTGGCGCGCGGCGCCTGCCTTATCGAGAAGCACCTGACACTCGACCGAACCCTGCCGGGTCCAGACAACGCGGCATCACTGGAGCCCGATGAGATGGCCGCGCTCGTGCGCGGCGTGCGCACGATCGAGGCGTGCCTGGGCGATGGCATCAAGCGGCCGCAGCCGGGCGAGGCTGCCACCGCGGGCGTGGCCCGCAAGAGCTTGGTGGCGCGTGTGCCGATCGCCGCGGGGCAGCGGTTGGGCCCCGAACAGGTGGCGGTGATGCGCCCCGGTACGGGCATGCCCCCCGTGCGGTACTGGGACGTGATGGGACGTGCCGCCTCGCGTGACTACCAACCGGGCGAATTGCTGGATGAATGAGCCGGTCGTGATTCTGGGCAGTGGCGGCCACGCCCGCGTGGTGCTGGATGTGCTGCAGTGCATGGGCCGCACGGTGGCGGGCGTGCTGACGCCCGAACAGCCCGTCGGGGCCGAATGGGATGGCGTGCCGGTGTTGGGCGACGACGCCTGGCTCGCATCGGCGCAAGCAGCGGGGTATGCCTACGCGGTTGGCATCGGGGCGGTCCCGGGCCGCATGGGGCTGCGTCAGGCGATGTGCGCACGCTTGCGCCAATTGGGGCTGCCCGTCCCGGCGCTGGTGCACCCGTCGGCCGTTGTGTCCCGCCGGGCTGCCGTGGCGGATGGCGTGCAGGTGATGGCCGGGGCAATCGTGCAGCCTGGGGTGTCGTTGGGCATGCACGCACTGATCAACACCGGGGCGCGCATCGACCACGATACCGTCATCGGTGAGGGTGCCCACATCGCGCCCAGTGCCGTCCTGTGCGGCGATGTGCGTGTTGGCGCGGGTGCCTTCGTGGGGGCGGGCGCGGTCGTGTTGCCGCGCGTGGTCATCGGCGACGGCGCCGAGGTGGCCGCTGGCGCCACGGTCACATGCGACGTTCCGCCGCGGCACCGCTATATTCCAGGGCACCCCTTCAAGCGGCTGGGAGATCCGACATGACGAGCGACTGGCAAAACCTATGTCTGCGCAGCCATGACACCCTTCGCCACGCCATCGAGGTGATCGACCGCGGGGCCAAGCGCATCGCGCTGGTGACGGACGACGCCGGGCGGCTGATCGGCACGGTGACCGATGGCGACATCCGTCGCGGCATTCTGCGCCATTTGAGCCTGGATGCGCCAGTGGCCGAGGTGATGAACGCCCAGCCCCGTGTGTTGCCGCCACAGTATCGGCGCGAGGAGGCGCTGCAACTGTTGGGCAGTGCCCAAGTGCTGCAGGTGCCGATCGTGGACGACAGCGGCGTGCTCGTCGGGCTGGAGACGTTGACGGACTTGCTCAAGCGCCCCCGGCTGGAAAACCCGGTATTTTTGATGGCGGGGGGGTTTGGGACTCGCCTGCGCCCTTTGACCGATCGCTGCCCCAAGCCGATGCTGCCGGTGGGTGGTAAACCCATGCTCGAGCATATTCTGCAAGATCTCATCGACTATGGGTTCTACCGGTTCTATATTTCGGTGCACTATCTGCGCGAGCAGATCATCCAGCACTTTCAGGACGGCAGCCGCTGGGGCGTGACCGTCCAGTACATTCACGAGGACGAGCCGCTGGGGACGGCGGGGGCGCTAGGGCTGCTGCCCAAGGAAGCCGTGCAGCGCCCAGTGATCGTGGTCAATGGCGACATCATGACGCGCGTCGATTACGAGGCGCTGCTCCAAGACCACGACCGCCACACGCCCGCGGCCACCGTCTGCACGCGCCAGTACGATTTTCAGGTGCCGTACGGCGTCATCGCGCACGAAGGACAGCGTATCACTGACATTACCGAGAAGCCGGTGCATCACTTCTTCGTGAGCGCGGGCATCTACGTACTGGCGCCGCAAGTCGTGCATGCCATCGAGCCGCGTGTGCGCCTGGACATGCCCGATTTGCTCAAGCGCCAGATCGTAGCCGGGCACGAGGTACGCATGTTCCCCGTGCACGAGTATTGGCTCGACATTGGGCGCATGGGCGATTTCGAGGCCGCCCAGCGCGATATTTTGCAAGTGATCGGCCGTGGCTGAGCGCGGCTCGCGTGTCCTTGCCTTGATCCCCGCCCGCGGGGGTAGCAAGGGTGTGCCCGGTAAAAATATCCGGGACGTAGCGGGCAAACCTCTGATCGCGTGGAGCATCGAGGCGGCCCGTCAAGCCCGCAGTATCGATCGCGTGGTCGTGTCCTCCGACGACCAGGCGATTTTGGCCGTTGCCCGTGCGTGGGGGGCTGAGGTTCCCTTCGTGCGTCCGCCCGAGCTGGCCCGAGACGAGACTCCGGGCATCGACGTCGTGCTGCACGCCCTGGCGTGCCTGCCGGATGCCGAATGGGTGGTGCTGCTGCAGCCGACGTCTCCGCTGCGGTCGGCACGGGACATCGATGCTGCCGTGGAACAGTGCCTGGCGACGGGTGCGCCAGCCTGCGTCAGCGTGACCGAGGCGCACATGCCGCCGTGGTGGCTGTTTCGACTCTCGGCCCAAGGGCGTTTGCAATCCTTCTTGCCGGATGGGGAACGGCCGCAGCGGCGCCAAGACGCGCCAGCCTTGTACGCCCTTAATGGCGCGGTGTATGTCGCCCAGACCCACTGGCTGCGCCGCACGCGCTCGTTTGTGACCGACGAGACCGTCGCCTACGTGATGCCGCCAGAGCGTTCTGTGGACATCGACACCCCGCTCGATCTGGCGATGGCAGACTGTTTGCTGCGCTGGCACAGTGGCGAAAGCGGCTGAGTGCCGCTTTCGCTGTGGCATTTGGCTGAGACGTCAGCCCTGCAGCAAACGCAGCACGTTTTGTGGTAGCTGGTTGGCCTGGGCGATCATGGCGGTGCCGGCTTGCTGCAAGATCTGGGTGCGGCTGAGGTTGGCCGTCTCGGCGGCGAAGTCGGCGTCCATGATGCGGCCACGGGCGGCAGACTGCTTCTCCGCTGCGATGCGAATGTTGCTCATGATATTTTCGAAGCGGCTCATAATCGCCCCGAGATTGGCGCGGCGCGTGACGACACTTTGTAGCGCTGTGTTGATCGTTGCCAGCATGGCGCTAGCGCCCCCGGCAGTAGAGATTGTTAGGGCGTTGAGCGCAGTGGATATGGAACCGATACTCGTGATATTTACCGTAACAACCTGTCCTTGGCTCGCCCCCACCTGAAAAGAGTAAGCGCTAGCGTTCGCCCCCAGGATCTGTCGGTTGTTGAAGCTGGTTTGGGCACGAATTCGGCCGACTTCCTGGCGTAGCTGCAGAAATTCAGTGTGCAGATTGGCACGGGCGGTATCGTCGTTAGTTCCGTTGCGCGCACGGATCGCTAATTCGCGAATTCGCTGTAACACGTCGGAAAGGGAGGACAAGGCACCATCCGCCACTTCTGCCAGCGAAATCCCATCGCCAGCGTTGATGAGGGCCATACCCAAGCCGCGCACTTGAGATTGCATCCGCTCGGCGATGGCCAGCCCTGCCGCGTCGTCCTTGGCGGTGTTGACGCGCAGGCCCGACGACAGGCGGGCCATCGTCGTTTGCAGCGACTGCATGTTGTTGACGGTGTTGCGCTGGGCGTTCAGCGACATCACGTTGGTGTTGATGGTCAGCGCCATGGTTCGACTCCTTCACATCGGCAAGAGGTGTATCTACGAAGGCGCGGCGCTTGCGGGGTGTACACGTGCCGACTGCCCATGGCCATATTTTCGGCAAGGTCAAAAACATTAAAGCCCCGAAAAGCGGGGCTTTGCCAGTCCAAATCGAAGGAATGCTTACTTGGGCTTAGACCAGCTCCCAAGCTGCTGTGTGATGTAGTTACTCAGGCTGTTGTACTGGGCCATCTTGGTGTCCAGTGCCGTGTACTGGGCGCGCAGGCGTTGCTCGTTACGGGCTGCTCGCTCTTCGATGCGACGCATTTCTTCGCTTTTTCGGTTCACCGTATCCTTGAGTGACTTCTCGCGCAAAGCGGCAGACCCTTCGGTTGCGAGTGCATCGCGAGTGAAGTCGCGGATACCCCGGGCCACACCCGCCGGAGTATCAGCGAATACTCTCTGCACTGCTTCGGGGGCAGCGAGCGCTGCCTCTAACGCGGAGGTGTTCAAGGACAAAGATCCATCGCGCTCAAATGAAAGTCCTAAGTCGCTTAGTCGTGCGAGCGGACCACCAGCCACTTCCGCACCAGCGTAATTCCGCAGCATGGTCAGGATACCGATCGCGGCCTGGTCGCCGCGCAGCGGCCCGTTGCCCTGGCCAGTGGGGTCGGCCCGCGTCAGGTCCTTGATGGTTTTGCTCAGTTCGTTGAATGCCGTCTGAAACGCCTTGACGGCTTCGGCCATGGCGGCGGTATCGCTGCGCACATTGACCGTGGCGGGGGAGGGCGTGATGCTCTTGGCTTCCAGCGTCAAGCCAGCAATCGTATCGCTAAAGGTGTTGGACGCCGATGTGACAGCGATACCGTCGATCTCGAGCACGGCGTCTTGTGCGGCGGCGCTCAGCGTCAACCCGACGATACCCCCACCGTTGTTGAAATACGACAACGCCCCCAAGCCTGTGGTGCCGTCGGTGATCAGGTCATCGTTGGCGTCATAGGCTCGGATCTCGAAGCCCTGGGACGCCCCTGTCTGGCTGCTTTTGAAGACCAGATTCTCCTGGCCTCCGCTGCGCACCACCACCGCCGTGACCCCGGCATTGGCTTGGTTGACTTTGGTGGCAATGTCGCTCAGGGTGTCCGTCGCGGTGACAGTGACGCTGACCGGGGTGCCACCGGCGCTGAAGCTGCCACCGCTCCAGGTGCCGCGCGTGAACTCCAGCCGGCCTTCCAATCCCAAAGGGGTTCCAGCTGCAAAGCCAGTGGCCGTTCGCGCCGACTGGGCTTGTGCCAGCGCCTGTACGCTGACCTGGTAGCTGCCGGCCATGGCCCCGCCACTGGTGCGGACTGATAACGAGTTTTCGTTGCTGGAGGTCGCCGTATTGCGTTGCCACAGCGACGTGTCGAGCAGCTTCGCAGCCGCATCCTGCAACTTGGCCAGGCCAGACTTGATTTGGCCCCACGCCGAGATGCTGCTCTGCAGACCGCCGATCTGGGACTGGATCTGCTGGATCGGCTTGCGCTCGAGGGCGACAAGCTGAGAGATGATACCGTTGACGTCGAGTCCGCTGCCGACGCCGGGGGCTGAGATGGCCATGGTCTACTCCTGCGACAGTGGCGTGTTATACGTCGACAGGCGTCTGGGCGCAAGGAGAAAAAGCGGGCGATACCCTTACTGTCCAGCGACCGAGCCTGACGCCGGCAGGCGTCAGGCCGTTGGTTGCGTGGCGTTGGCGCCGTGATCAGCGCAGCAGGGCCAAGACGTTTTGCGGCAGCTGATTGGCCTGGGCGATCATGGCGGTGCCGGCTTGCTGCAAGATCTGGGTGCGGCTGAGGTTGGCCGTCTCGGCGGCGAAGTCGGCGTCCATGATGCGGCCGCGGGCGGCAGACTGCTTCTCCGCTGCGATGCGAATGTTGCTCATGATGTTCTCAAATCGACTCATCACGGCGCCGAGGCGTGCCCGGTTCGTCACCACGCTTTGGATGGCCGTGTTGATAGTGGCCAACATGGCGCTGGCGCCCGCTACTGTGGATATTGTCCCAGCACCCAACGCGGTAGAGATTGATCCAATGCTGCGCATCGATACGGTTACTGTCTGCCCTTGACTGGCTCCTACCTGGAAGGCATACGATGTGGCTCCACCACCAAGAATTTGCCGATTGTTAAAGCTCGTTTGTGATCGGATGCGACCGATTTCGGCGCGGAGCTGGGTGAATTCTGTCTGCAGGTTCGCCCGCGATGTGTCGTCGTTCGAGCCGTTCCGCGAACGAATAGCAAGCTCCCGAATACGCTGTAAAACGTCGGTGACGGATCCCAAAGCCCCGTCGGCAACCTCTACCATGGAAAGACCGTCGCCGGCATTGATAAGCGCCATGCCGAGCCCACGTACCTGAGATTGCATCCGCTCTGCAATCGCTAAGCCAGCGGCGTCGTCCTTGGCGGTGTTGACGCGCAGTCCCGACGACAAGCGGGCCATCGTCGTTTGCAGTGACTGCATGTTGTTGACGGTGTTGCGCTGGGCGTTCAGCGAAATCGGGTTGGTGTTGATGGACAGGCTCATGACGGTCGCTCCTGTGGGTAAGCCCGGTGGATGCACCGCATTGGGCCCCGTGCCCGCTGCTGGTGGTCCGTTGAACTACCGGTTGCCTGCTATATCGGCCCTGTCGGCCCGAACTTGAGGGTTTCTTCCGGTGCGTATCGTTGGCGCTGGCTGCGGCGTCAGGACAGTGCTGCGGGTCCCAGAGGCCAGTCGGGGCCACTAGAATCGACAGCCTGCCCGAGCACGCCGTGATTGCGTCCAAGCCGTCTCCACCATGACTACCCCCGACCGGCTCCAGCCCGTTCCGCTGCCCATGGAGCAGCTACGGGTGGGCTTGACGCTGCCGTTTACCCTGCTGGACGAGACCGGGCAGGTGCTGCTGGCCAAGGGTCTGCGCATCGAGGACGAGGCGCAGCTGGAGGGCATCCGTGCGCGGCGGCGGGTGTTCGTGCCGTTCGAGGAATCGGAACTGGCGGTCAAGGTGCTGATGCAGGGGCTGCTGCGCGCGGAGATCCACAAGGCCGCCATCAAAGATCTGGACCGCTACGTGTCGCTGGAGGACGAGGCAGCCGGCCGAGAGCCACTGCGGGGGACGTTCCCCGAGCAGTGTGCCGAGGTGACGGCGCGCCTGCGGCGCTTGCTGGCCAACATCGCGCAGGGCGCCTGGGGGCCGAACGAGACACGCCAGCGCCTGGCGGCGCTGTGGGCCGATATTCAGCAGTGGGAGCGCACGCCGGGGGCGATGGAGTCGGCGACACTGGTGTTGACGTACCGCGCCTGCAGCAGCCCCAGCGACTACAGCGTGCTGCACGCGCTGCAGTGCGCGGTGCTGGCGCGCCGGCTGGCACCGCGCCTGGGGCTGGATGAGGCGCGCACCCGTACCCTGGTGCTGGCCACCGCGACCATGAACGTGGCGATGCTGCAGTTGCAGGATGCGCTGGCGACGCAGGCCGCGCCGCCGTCGCCGGCGCAGCGGGCGCAGATCGATGCCCACGCGCAGGAGGGCGCGCGCCTGCTGCGGCAGGCGGGGGTGGACGACCCCGTCTGGCTGCAGGCGGTGACGCTGCACCACAGCGCGCTGGCGCCAGGGGTGCCGCTGGCGGCGCGCCCGCCCGGCGAGGCGCTGGCACACATCATCCAGGTGCTGGACCGCTACACTGCGTCCATGAGTCCGCGCGCCAGCCGCCCCGGCCGGGGCGCGCGCGAATCCGCGCGGCTGGCGGTGTTTTTCCGCACCGGGGGGCAACAAGACGAGGTGGGTGCGGCCCTGGTGCAGCTGCTGGGGCTGTATCCGCCCGGCACGTTCGTGCGGCTGCAGTCGGGCGAGCTGGCGCTGGTGTTGCGGCCCGGGCCGAAGGCGGCGACCCCGGTGGCGGCGGTCGTGGTCAACCGCGCGGGTGAGCCGTTGGGCTCGCCCAAGTTGGTGGATACCAGCCGCACGGAGCTGGCGGTGGCCGAGTCCGTGCCGGGATCGGTGGTGCGTGCCCGCATCAACCTTGATGAGATGGTGAAGCTGCTATTGTTTTCTCGCACGCCAGCGGCGGGGCTGCGCTGATCGCTCCAACGCCAAACGGCCGTTGGCGATGGCCACCGAGACAGACCCATGACGAGACGTCAGCGAACCGTGCGCTTGGCAACCTACAACATCCACAAGGGTGTGCAGGGCGTGGGGCCGCTGAAGCGGCTGGAGATCCACAACCTGGCGCGCGCGGTGGCCGAGCTGCGCGCCGATGTCGTTTGCCTGCAAGAGGTGCGAGCGTATCACCACCGGTTGCAGCGGCGCTTTGCCCACTGGCCAGCGGGGGATCAGGCGGGCTTTCTGGCACCCCCCGGCTACCACGTGCTGTACCGCACCAATGCGCGCACGCGCCATGGTGAGCATGGCAATGCGCTGTTGAGCCGCTTTCCCATCGTGGCGCACGGGCATTGCGATGTGTCCGACCACCGCTTCGAGCAACGCGGCCTGTTGCATGCGGTGCTGGCGCTGCCAGAGGATGTCGGCGACACGCCCTACCCCCGCTCGCGCGCGGGGGATAGCGCCCTGCACGTGATCGTGGTGCACCTGGGGCTGATCCACGCCAGCCGCGAACGGCAGGTGCGCGCGCTGGGCAACTATGTGGCGCAGCACGTGCCGCCGCAGGCGCCGCTGTTGGTGGCGGGCGATTTCAACGACTGGGGCGAGCAGCTGCACGCGCCGCTGGCGGCCCTGGGGCTGCATACCGCTGCGCAAGCGCGCGTGCCGACGTATCCGTCGCGCTGGCCGCTGCTGCCGTTGGACCGCATCTACGCGCGGGGGGCGCAGGTGCAATCCGTGGCCGTGCCGCCGCGCGGGGAGTGGGCGCGCTGGTCCGACCACCTGCCGCTGGTGGCGGAGGTCGAGTTGGCATGACCGCTACCCTGCAACCAGGGCATCACCTGCGCCTGCTGGAGGGAGGGCGCGCCTTGTTCCCAGCCATGGTGCAAGCCATGGAGCGCGCGCGCCGCCTGATCCACGTCGAGACGTACATCTTCGTGTTCGCCAACGCATCACTGGCCGTCGCCGAGGCGTTGGTGCGCGCCGCCCAGCGCGGCGTGGAGGTGCGGCTGGTGGTCGATGCGGTGGGCACGCCCGAGATTCCGCCCGAGTGGCAGCGCCGCTTTGCCGACGCCGGTGTGCAGTGGCGCACCTATGCCCCGCTGGGGCGGCTGGGGCTGCTCATCCCCAGCCGCTGGCGTCGGCTGCACCGCAAGCTGTGCGTCGTCGATGGCGTGGTGGGGTTTTGCGGCGGGATCAACCTGATCGATGACCTGGACGACGTGGTGCTGGGGCGGCTGGCGCAGCCACGGCTGGACTATGCGATGGAGGTGAGTGGCCCGCTGGTGGCGGAGATGCTGGCGACGATGGAGCGGCTGTGGTGGCGGCTGCAGGCGGTGGGGCAGATGCGCGAGCACGCTTTTCGCGCGGCGTGGCGCAATGCCTGGCGGTCGTCGTCCGGCGCGGTGATGGGACTGCCGCGCCGTTGGCGCCGCTGGCTGCGTCACAGGCAAGCCACCGCAGCGGACGAGGCGGCTGCGGTCGTGCAGGGCGCGCGTGCCGCGATTCTCTGGCGCGACAACGTGCGTCACCGGCACGACATCGAGCGCGCGTACCTGAGTGCGATCGAAGGCGCGCGCCGGGAGGTGATCATCGCCAATGCTTATTTCATCCCGGGTCGGCGGCTGCGGCATGCGCTGGCGCAAGCGGCGGCGCGTGGCGTGCGCGTGCGGCTGCTGGTGCAGGGCAAGTACGAGCGGTTTTTGCAGTACCACGCGCCGCGCCCGGTGCACGCCTGGCTGCTGCGCCGGGGCGTCCAGATCCATGAATACGCGCCCAGCGCGCTGCACGCCAAGGTGGCGCTGGTCGATACCCACTGGGCGACGGTGGGCTCGACCAATCTGGACCCCATTAGCTTGCTGCTGGCGCGCGAGGCCAACGTGGTGACGACGGACGCGCGCTTCGTGCGCCAGTTGCGCGCGCGCCTGGACCACCTGCTGCACACCGCGGGCGTGGCGCTGGAGTTGAGCGCCCTGCAGCGCCGCCCGTGGCACGAGCGCGCGCGCGACTGGGTGGCGTTTGCCGTGATGCGCGCGGTGCTGTTCATCACCGGGCACCGGTATTGATGGCGGGGTTCACGGTCTGGTGTTAGGATGGACGCATGCTGATGAAAGCCCCCGAGACCATGACCGACGCCACCACCGCCGATGAAGGCGTGCCCGTTTCCGTGCGCATCCGCGAGCGCATCAAAGCGGCGCGCAAGCGCTATCACGCCAATGACAACATCGCCGACTTCATCCAGCCCGGCGAGCTGGAGCAGCTGCTCGACGAGGTGGCTGAGAAGATGCAGGCGGTGCTGGATGCGATGGTCATCGACACCGCCAACGACCACAATACGGAAGACACCGCGCGTCGAGTGGCCAAGATGTACCTCAAAGAGGTGTTCGCGGGCCGCTATGTCAAGGCGCCGACGATCACCGAGTTCCCCAACGCCGAGCACTTGAACGAGCTGATGATCGTGGGGCCCATCACCGTGCGCAGCGCGTGCAGCCACCACTTCTGCCCGGTCATCGGCAAGGTGTGGATCGGCGTCATGCCCAACGAGCACACCAACGTAATCGGCCTGAGCAAGTACGCCCGCCTGGCCGAATGGATCATGGGCCGGCCCCAGATCCAGGAAGAGGCGGTGGTGCAGCTGGCCGACTTGATCCAGGAAAAAACCCAGCCCGACGGACTGGCCATCGTGATGGAGGCGACACACTACTGCATGGCGTGGCGTGGCGTCAAGGACATGGACAGCCGCATGATCAACTCCGTCATGCGCGGGGTGTTTTTGAAGGATGCCAACCTGCGGCGCGAATTTTTGTCGCTGATCCCGCGCCAAGACGGCGCCCGTTGAGGGGGGAAAGCCATGCTGGTGAGGCTTTTGTACGTCAGCCGGGCGCGGCCGGAGCATACCGCGCAGGACATCGAGGACATTCTGCACGCCGCGCGCCACCATAACTTGCACAATGGCATCACGGGCATTCTGTGTTACGGCGGCGGTATCTATCTGCAAGCCATCGAGGGCGGGCGCGATGCGGTCAACCGGCTGTACCGCCAGATCATCGAAGACCCGCGCCACCACGACGTGGAGCTGTTGCTGTACGAAGAAATTACCGAGCGGCGCTTCGGCGGCTGGACGATGGGGCAGGTCAACCTGACCAAGCTCAACACGTCCATCGTGCTGAAATACTCCGAGCGGCCGGAGTTCGACCCCTACAGCGTCTCGGGCAAGGTGTCGCTGGCGCTGCTGGAGGAGCTCATGGCCACCGCCAGCATCATCGGCCGGGTGTGAGCGCCGAGGGCAGCGCAGGCGAGCCCGCCGCACAGACGACGCGACCGCGGCTGCTGGGGTGCGACTTCACCAGTGCGCCCACGCGGCGCAAGCCGATCGTGCATGCGGTGGGCCGCTTGCTGGGGCCGATGGGTGCGCCGCAGCAGGTGGTGCTCGACGCGTTGCGGCCGTACGACAGCCTGTCGGTCTGGAGCCAGGCGTTGCGCGAGGACGGCCCGTGGGTCGGGGGTTTCGATTTTCCCTTCGGGCTGCCGCGCGCGCTGGTGCAGGCGTTGGGTTGGCCGCTGCAATGGTGTGACTGTATAACGCACTACGCCGCGCTGGAGCGTGCCCAGATCCGCGCCACCTTCGCCGCTTTTTGTGCCGCACGGCCAGCAGGGCACAAGCTTGCCCACCGGGCCACGGATGGGTCGGCAGGGTCGAGCCCGAGCATGAAATGGGTCAACCCGCCCGTGGCCTTTATGTTGCACGCGGGGGTGCCGCGCTTGTTGGCGGCGGGGGTGGCGCTGCCCGGGCTGCATGAGCCCGAGCAGGACAGCGACCGCGTCGCGCTCGAGGCCTACCCCGGGCTGCTGGCGCGCAGCGTATTGGGCCGTCGTCCGTATAAAAGCGACGACCGCCGGCGCCAGAGTGTGCCGCACCGGCTCGCCCGGGCAGACCTGCTGCGCGCGCTGGAGCAGGGCAGCGCGCCCCTGCTGGCGAGCAGCGGTCTGCGCCTGTGCGTGAGCCCGGCGTTGGCCGAGGCACTGGTGGCCGATGCCAGCGGCGATGCGCTGGACGCTGTGCTGTGCCTGCTGCAGGCCGCGTGGGGTCTGCAGCAGCACGAGGCCGGTCACCCCTGCTGGGGGTTGCCGCCGTTCGCCCCCCTGGAGGGCTGGATCGTCACCGCTGGCTGCACACCGGACAGTCCGGCTGACGCGCAAACGCCACCTCGCTAAAAGCGAGCCCGCGGCCGTCGAGCATCAACAACCGGCCCACCAAGCGTGAGCCCATGCCCACGATGAGCTTGAGCGCCTCGGCCGCCTGTAGCGTGCCGATGATGCCGACCAGCGGTGCGAATACCCCCATCGTCGCGCAGCGGGTTTCCTCCAGCGCGTCGGTGTCGGGGAACAGGCAGGCATAGCATGGTGACGCAGGCTGGCGGGGGTCGTAGACCGACAGCTGGCCGTCGAAGCGGATGGCCGCACCGGACACCAGCGGCACGCCAAGGCGCACGCTGGCGCGGTTGATGAGGTGCCGGGTGCGGAAGTTGTCGGTGCAGTCCAGCAGCACGTCGGCGCCGGGCAGCACGCGGTCGAGCAGGGCGTCATCGGCGCGTTGCTGGAGCGCGTCGATGCGCACCTCGGGGTTGATGGCGTGCATGGCCACTTGCGCCGACTGCACCTTGGGCAGGCCCACGCGCGACAGGTCGTGCGCGATTTGCCGCTGTAGGTTGGTGGCGTCCACCGTGTCGGGGTCGATGAGGGTGATGCGGCCAACGCCAGCACTGGCCAGGTACAGGGCCACAGGTGAGCCCAGCCCCCCCGCGCCCACCACCACCGCGTGCGCGGCGAGCAGCCGTTCTTGGCCTTCGATGCCGATGTCGTCGAGCAGGATGTGGCGCGAGTAGCGCAGCAGTTGCTCGTCGGTCATGGGCGGGCAGGGCGTTGGGTTGGTCAGTTGGCCGCGCCGTCGTTTTTGGCTGGGCGCTCGCTGGCGGTCTTGCTGACCGCCACCGGCAGACCCTTGAGCTGGTTGAGCGCTTGCTGCAGCTGGAAGTCCTTGTCCGAGCCAAACTCGGGCAGCAGGCGGGCGTCCGGGTTTTTGCGCCGTTCTTCTTCCAGTCGTTGGCGGGCCGCCTCGCGCTCGCGCTCGCGCTGGCGTGCGGCTTCGCGTTCGGCTTCGTTCATGGGGCGCTCGTCGGGGCCGGCCAAGTGCTTTTCCAGATCCGCCTCGCGCGTGCGCAGCGCGGCAAACAGGTTGCCTTCGGGCGTTTCGTCCACCCACACGTCGGGCACGATGCCCTTGGCCTGGATGGAGCGGCCGCTGGGTGTGTAGTAACGCGCGGTGGTGAGTTTCAGTGCCGTATCGGGCCCCAGCGGGCGCACGGTTTGAACCGAGCCCTTGCCGAAGGTCTGGCTGCCCATGATGGTCGCGCGCTTGTGGTCTTGCAGCGCACCGGCGACGATTTCGCTGGCCGAGGCTGACCCTTCATTGACCAGCACCACGAGCGGGATGCGCTTGAGTAAGCCGTTGGTCTGCTCGGTCAGGCGGGCGATCGGGTCGTTGCCGGCGCGGCGCAGGTAGTCACGCGGGCGGGCCCGGTAGGTGGCTTTGCTTTCTTCGAGCTGGCCGTCGGTCTTGACCACCACAGCGTCGTCCGGCAAAAACGCCGCCGACAGTCCGATGGCCGCGTCCAGCAGGCCGCCAGGGTCGTTGCGCAGGTCGAGCACCAAGCCCTTGAGCTGCGGTTCCGCGCGCACGATCTCTTCGACCTTGCGTGCAAAGTCCTCTAGCGTGCGTTCTTGGAACTGCGATACGCGCACCCAGGCGTAACCGGGCTCGACCACCTTGGCGCGCACGCTCACCGTCTTGATTTCTTGCCGCGTGATCGTGACCGGGAAGGTGCGGTTTTCGTCGCGGCGAAAGATGGTCAGCGTGACCCGGGTGTTGGGCTCACCGCGCATGCGCTTGACCGCGTCGTTGATGGTCAGGCCTTTGACGGGCGTATCGTCGATCTTGGTGATCAGGTCGCCCGCCTTGAGACCGGCGCGGAAGGCGGGCGAGTCCTCGATCGGCGAGACGACTTTGACGAGGCCGTCCTCCATCGTGATCTCGATGCCGACACCCACGAAGCGGCCCGACGTGCCCTCGCGAAATTCCTTGAAGCTCTTTTTGTCGAAATACTGCGAGTGGGGGTCGAGCGCCGACACCATGCCCGAGATGGCATCGGTGATGAGCTTTTTGTCATCGACCGGCTCGACGTAGTCGGTCTTGATCATGCCGAAGACCGCTGCGAGCTGCTGCAGTTCTTCCAACGGCAATGGCGCCAGCGACGCGCGCGCCGTGGCTTGTAGTTGCACGGTCGTCAATGCGCCCGCCAGCGCCCCCAGCGCGATCCAACCGGCAATCTTCAATTTGTGCCCCATGACAGTCCCGTTCGTCAATCGACGCCTCAATATACCTCTTGGAGCGCCGCTGCGCTCGCCCGGTTCCGGACGGGCCTGGCGATATTGGGCGCTTTCGTCAGGCCTTGGCTTGGTGGGCCACGGCGGCGGCTGCTGCCTCGGCCGCGGCCGCATCACCCAGATAGTAGCGGCGCAGCGGACGCAGGTCATCGTCGAACTCGACCACCAGCGGAATGCCGTTGGGGATGTTGAGCCCGACGATGTCAGCGTCCGAGATACCATCCAGGTGCTTGATGAGCGCGCGGATCGAATTGCCGTGCGCCGAGATGAGCACGCGCTCGCCGCGCCGGATGGCGGGCGCGATGGTGTCGTTCCAGTAGGGCACGACGCGCGCCACCGTGTCCTTGAGGCACTCGGTCAGCGGAATCCGCTCAGGAGGCAGGTGCGCATAGCGGCGGTCGTGGCGTTCGCTGCGCGGGTCGTTGGGATCCAGCGGGGGCGGCGGCACGTCGTAGCTGCGGCGCCACACGAGCACCTGTTCCTCACCGTACTGCCGCGCCATGTCGGCCTTGTTGAGGCCCTGCAGCGCGCCATAGTGGCGCTCGTTGAGCCGCCAGTCTTTGATGACGGGCAGCCAGGCGCGGTCCATCTCGTCCAGCGCGTACCACAGGGTGTGGATGGCGCGCTTGAGCACGCTGGTAAAGCACAGGTCGAAGTCCCAGCCCTCAGCCTTGAGCAGGCGCCCTGCCGACATCGCCTGCGACACGCCGGTGGGCGTGAGGTCGACGTCGGTCCAGCCGGTGAATCGGTTTTCCAGGTTCCAGGTGGATTCGCCGTGGCGGATGAGGACGAGCTTGTGCATGGTGGCAGGGGTATGGAGCGGCGGCGGGCGCCAGACAAAGCGACATTCTAGAATACCACCCGTGTTGGGCCGCGGGCCCTCAACCCAATGATGGAAGGCAAACGGCGTGGATTTCATTGCGCAGAACTGGATCTTGGTGGCCGTGGCCGTGGGCTCGGCCGTGTTGCTGTTGTGGCCGGCGGCGGGTGGCGCTGCGGGCGGGGTGACGCCCACGCAAGCGGTGCAGCTCATCAACCGAGAAAAAGCGGTGGTGATCGACGTCTGTTCGCCGTCAGAGTATGCAGGAGGGCACATCGCGGGGGCGCGCAACATTCCGTTGGACGCGCTGGAGCAGCAGTTGCCCCAGGCGGTCAAGAACAAGGCCACGCCGCTGGTGTTGGTGTGTGCCTCGGGCATGCGCTCGCGGCGCGCGGTGGCCATCGCCAAGAAATTGGGCTACGAGCGCGCGGTGTCGCTGGCAGGGGGCATGGCCGCCTGGCGCAGTGCAGGCCTGCCGGTGCAAAAGGCCTGATGCCGTATCTGGAGACACCCCGATGGCGCACGTACAGATCTACAGCAGTGACTATTGCCCCTATTGCCACCGTGCCAAGGCGCTGCTGCGCGCGCGCGGCGTGACCGAGTGGGAGGAAATCAACGTCGACGGTCGGCCCGACGTGCGCGAGGCGATGGCGCGACGGGTTGGGCGCACGAGCGTGCCGCAGATCTTCATTGACGGGCGCCACATCGGCGGCTGCGACGACCTGCACGCGCTGGACGCGGCGGGCGGTCTGACGCCCTTGCTGCAGGGGCGCTGACGGTCGGTCGATGATGGTAGGCGCGCCCGGGGCGAGGGCTGCGGTCTCATCCTCCGGCATAATCGGGCGCAGTCACGGGTGACGATCGCGTCGCCCGTGAGTTTTCGACCCGCGGGGCCACATGCCGTGGCGTCCCCGCCCAACCTGCCTGTCACCATGTCCGACGATCAAACCCCGGTTTTTCAAATCCAGCGCGTCTACCTGAAGGAGTCGTCGCTCGAGCAACCCAACTCGCCCGCCATCTTTCTGGAGCAGCAGCAGCCCAGCGTCGACATCCAGCTCGGCGTCGAGGCGCAGGCGTTGGCCGACGGTGTGTATGAGGTGGGGGTGACGGCCACCGTGCACACCAAGATCGGCGAGCGCACCGTCTTTCTGGTCGAGTGCAAGCAGGCGGGCATTTTCGAGATCCGTAATCTGCCGCAGGAGCAGATGGGTCCCATCCTGGGCATTGCCTGCCCGCAGATCATCTACCCCTATCTGCGCGCCAACGTGGCCGACCTGATCACCCGCGCGGGCTTTCCGCCCGTGCACATGGCCGAGATCAACTTCCAGGCCATGTACGAGCAGCAGCAGGCCCAGCAGGCCAACGGCGCGACCGCCAACGCCTAAAGGCGCACACCGACCGTCGAGGACCGCGCGTCACGCGATCGCGCCATGCACATCACGGTGATCGGTGCCGGTGCCTGGGGCACGGCACTGGCCTTGGCCGCCAGCGTCACCCACCAGGTGCACTTGTGGGTGCGCGACCCGGCGCAGGCCGAACGCCTGCGCGCCGAGCGGGTCAACGCCCGCTATTTGCCCGGGGTGCCGCTGCCGCCCGGGTTGGTGTGCGCAGGCGGCGACCCCGAGGGGCTGCTGCCGTGGCTGACGCAGACCGACTTGGTCGTCGTCGCCACCCCCATGGCCGGGCTGCGCCAGTGGCTGCAGTGGCTGGCCCGGATGTTGCCCGAGGCGGGGCGCGCGGCGGTGCCCGTGACCTGGCTGTGCAAGGGCTTCGAGCGGCCGCCCGAGGGCAGCGCCGAAGGGCTGCTCGGACACGAGATCGCTGCCCGTGTCGCGCCGGCGCTGCGCGTGGGTGTGCTCAGTGGCCCCAGCTTTGCGCAGGAGGTCGCGGCCGGCCTGCCCACGGCGTTGGTGGCCGCCAGTGCCGATGCGGGGGTGCGCGCCACGCTGGTGCAGGCGTTTCATGGCGGCCACCTGCGCGTTTATGCCAACGACGACCTGGTGGGGGTCGAGGTGGGCGGGGCAGTGAAAAACGTGATGGCGATCGCCACCGGCCTGTGCGACGGGCTGCGCCTGGGGCACAATGCGCGCGCCGCGCTCATCACCCGGGGGCTGGCCGAAATCACGCGCCTGGGCACGGCGCTGGGGGCACGGGCCGAGACCTTCATGGGACTGTCGGGCTTGGGCGATCTGGTGCTCACCGCCACTGGTGACCTCAGCCGCAACCGCCAGGTCGGCCTGCTGCTGGCGCAGGGCATGAGCCTGGCGCAGGCGGTGGCGTCGCTGGGGCACGTGGCCGAGGGCGTCTACAGCGCGCGCACCGTGGCGCAACGTGCACACGCGCTGGGCGTGCGCATGCCCATCACCGGCGCCGTGGTGGCGCTGCTCGATGGGACTTTGCAGCCCCGCGATGCGGTCACGCGCCTGATGGCGCGCGATTCGGTGGCCGAATGAGCGCTCCGGCGGGGCCGGGCGTCAAAATTCCCAGTTGTCGATCAAGCGCGTGCGCCCCAAGCGCGCAGCCCCCAGGGCCACCAGCCGACCGGGTTGCAGGTCGTGCTGGGTGGGGGGCTGCAGGTCTTCGCGGCGGCGCACCGTCAGGTAGTCGGGCTGCCAGCCGCGCGCGGCCAAGGTCTGCATGGCATGGTGTTCGAGCGCGGCCAGGTTGTGCTCGCCCGCCAGCACGCCCGCGGCCAGCGTGCGCAGCGCCAGCAGCAATTGCGGCGCCTCGGCGCGTTCCTGTGGCGACAGGTAGCCGTTGCGAGAGCTCAGTGCCAATCCATCCGGGGCACGCTCGATCTCGCCACCGTGGATGGTGATGGGCAGCGCGAACTGCTGCACCATCTGCCGGATGATCATGAGCTGCTGGTAGTCCTTCTTGCCAAAGACGGCGTGGCGCTCGCCTTTGGCTTGGGCAAACACACACTGGAACAGCTTCATCACCACCGTGCACACACCGGTGAAAAAGCCCGGGCGGAAGTGCCCTTCCAGCAGGTCGGCCAGCGCCGCAGGCGGCTGCACCTTGAAGGTCTGCGGCTGCGGGTAGAGCTCGGACTCGGCGGGCGCAAAGACGATGTCGCAGCCGACCTCGGCCAGCCGGGCACAGTCGGCGTCCAGCGTGCGTGGGTAGGTGTCGAAGTCTTCGTGTGGCAAAAATTGCAGCCGGTTGACGAAGATGCTGACGACGCTGACATCGCCCAGGGTGCGCGCACGCCGCACCAGGGCCAGGTGGCCGTCGTGCAAATTGCCCATGGTGGGCACGAAGGCGGGGCTGTCGTAGCGGGCCAGGGCTTGCCGCAGTTCGGCGATGGTGTGGATGACTTGCATGAGGCAGCGGCGTTTACCACGCGTGCAGGGTGTTGTCGGGGAAGGTGCCGTTCTTGACGGCGGCGACGTAGGCGGCCATGGCGTCGTGCACGCTGGCCGCCCCGTCCATGAAGTTGCGCACGAATTTTGGCGTTTTGCCCAAGTGCACGCCCAGCATGTCGTGCATGACCAGCACCTGGCCCGCGGTGCCCGAGCCTGAGCCAATGCCGATCGTGTGACAGCGCGGCAGCTGCTGCGTGATCTCGGCGGCCAGCGCCGCGGGCACCATCTCCAACACCAGCATGGCCGCGCCCGCGTCCTGCAGCGCCAGCGCGTCGCGGCGCAGTTGCTGTGCCTCGGCGTCGCTGCGGCCTTGCACCCGATAGCCGCCGATGGCGTGCACGGTCTGCGGGGTCAGGCCCAGGTGGGCGCACACGGGGATGCCGCGCTCGACCAAAAAGCGCACGGTCTCCACCGTCCAGCCGCCACCCTCGAGCTTGACCATGTGCGCGCCGGCTTGCATGAGGGCGGCGGCGCTGCGCATGGCCTGCTCGCGTGATTCTTGGTAGCTACCAAACGGCAGGTCGGCGATGATCCACACCGTGCCCTGCACGCGACGCACGCCGCGCACCACGCACTCGGTGTGGTAGACCATCTCGGACAGGGATACGCCCACGGTACTGGGTCGCCCCTGGCACACCATGCCCAGCGAGTCGCCAATCAGCAAGCAATCCACGCCCGCGTGGTCGGCCACCGCGGCGAACGTCGCGTCATACGCGGTGAGCATGGCGATTTTTTCGCCGCGCTCGCGCATCTCGTGCAGGCGCGGCAGGCTGATGGGCTTGCGCGGCGGCAGTGGCGACGCCGAGGGCAGGGTGCCGTAGGGGGTGCGGGCGGTGGGATCGGTCATGGTCAGCTTCTCGACGAGACGCGCAAGTCTATTCCATACAGGGCCCTTGCCAATGCCGCTATGCTAGCGGCTGGCGTTTTCGTAGCACTTCACGATGGCTTCTTCCGCTCGTCCCGATCCGCTGTCCCTGCAGCCCCCCTTGCCCGACATCGCTGCCCAGGCGGCCGCCGACGTGGCGCGCGCGCTGGCCGAAGACGTGGGCACCGGTGACGCGACGGCCGCGCTGGTCGATGCCCACTTGCGCATGGGGGCGCGGGTGATCGCGCGCGAGCCGGCGGTGGTGTGCGGCGAGCCGTGGGTGCGCGCCGCCGTGCAGGCGCTCGACCCCAGCGCGCAGTGGCGCTGGCACGTGCGCGATGGCGAGCGCGTCGCGGCCGGGGCGGTGGTGTTCGAGGTGCAGGCGCAGGCGCGCGCGCTGCTGTCGGCCGAGCGCACGGCGCTCAATTTTTTGCAAACCCTGTCGGCGGTGGCGACGCAGACGGCGCAGTTCGTGGCAGCGGTACAGGGCACGCGCGCGCGCATCTGCGACACGCGCAAGACGCTGCCGGGTCTGCGTGTGGCGCAGAAATACGCGGTGCGTGTGGGGGGCGGTCTGAACCACCGCATGGGCCTGCACGACGCCGTGCTCATCAAGGAAAACCACATCGCCGCTGCGGGCGGTGTGCGCGCGGCGCTCGAGCGCGTGCAGGCGCTCGCGCCGCAGGCGCTGTTCGTGCAGATCGAGGTCGAGACGCTGGCGCAGTTGCGCGAGGCGCTCGATGCGGGCGCGCGCGTCGTCTTGCTCGACAATATGGATTTGGCCACGCTGCGCGAGGCGGTGCGCATCAACGACGCCCATCCCGACGGCGGCGCCGTGCTGGAGATTTCCGGAGGCGTCAACCTGCAGACCGTGCGCGCGCTGGCCGAGACGGGCGTCGACCGCATCTCGGTTGGTGCCCTGACCAAGGACATTCGCGCCATCGACCTGTCGATGCGGCTATACCCCATTTGATGTCACCATGGCTACCCTGATCGAAGTCGATGTCGAACAGCCCGCCTGCACCACGCGCCACGCGTGGGCGCGCGTGCCCGAGGAGCCCTCGCCAGCCGAGCGCGAGGCGCTCAAAGCGCGCATCCGCACGCTGCTGCGCGAGCGCAACGCCGTCATGGTGTCGCACTACTATGTGCACCCGGACTTGCAGGATCTGGCCGAGGAGACCGGCGGGATCGTGAGCGACAGCCTGGAGATGGCGCGCTTTGGCCGCGACCATCCGGCGCGCACGCTCGTCGTCTCGGGCGTGCGCTTCATGGGCGAGACGGCCAAGATCCTGTCGCCCGAAAAGACGGTGCTCATGCCCGATCTGGACGCGACCTGCTCGCTCGACTTGGGTTGTCCGGCGGACGATTTTGCGGCGTTTCGTGCCCAGCACCCGGACCGCACCGTGGTCGTCTACGCCAACACGAGCGCGGCGGTCAAAGCGCAAGCGGACTGGTTGGTCACCTCCAGCTGCGCGCTCGACATCGTGCGCGCGCTGCGCGATGCGGGCCACAAAATCCTGTGGGCGCCTGACAAACACCTGGGCGCTTACATCCAGCGCGAAACCGGTGCCGACATGGTGCTGTGGCGCGGCTCGTGTGTGGTGCACGACGAGTTCAAGGCCTTCGAGCTGGAGCAGCTGCGCCGCGACCACCCGGGCGCCAAGGTGCTGGTGCACCCCGAAAGCCCAGCCGAGGTGGTGGCGCAAGCCGACGTGGTGGGCTCGACGTCGCAGATCCTCAAGGCCGCGGCCGAGCTCGACGCCGAGGTGTTCATCGTCGCCACCGACAACGGCATGATGCACAAGCTGCGCGCCCTCAACCCGGGCAAGCGCTTCATCGAGGCGCCCACGGCGGGCAACAGCGCCACCTGCAAGAGCTGCGCCCACTGTCCCTGGATGGCCATGAACAGCCTGCGGGGCGTGCTGGAGGTGCTCGAAACGGGCCTCAACGAAATCCATGTCGATCCCGCGCTGATTCCCCGCGCGCGGCAGCCGATCGAGCGCATGCTGGCCTTCACCGCCGCGCTGCGGCGCGGGGAGCCGGCCGGGGCGCTGGTGCCGGGCATCGGCGCCGCTTGACCCTGGCCCGACAACCCCATCCCTGGCGTGGCTTTTGGCCACCCTCGAGACCTGGCGAAAAGTGCCGCCCACAATGGGTTAGGTCGATGAGGCTCGGGGAATGGCGATGCGTGATGGCAAAGGTTGGGTAACCAGGTGCGCGGTCGGGTT
This sequence comes from Tepidimonas sp. HKU77, assembly GCF_049728535.1. Classification (NCBI taxonomy): domain Bacteria; kingdom Pseudomonadati; phylum Pseudomonadota; class Betaproteobacteria; order Burkholderiales; genus Tepidimonas; species Tepidimonas sp. HKU77. Next base: position 2,093,402 of record NZ_CP187300.1, read on the forward strand.
GGCCACGCTCATGGCAGCGTTGGCGGCGCCCGCACGTCCGCTCGAACTCGACGACGTGGCGCGCGAGGGTGAGCTGCGCTTTTTGGCCGAGCGACCTGACGCGGGCGCGTACCGCTATGACTCGCGCGTCGAGATCGAAGAGTCCAGCCTGCGCGATGGGGTGGTGCGCGTGCAGACCTGCCACCGGCAACTCGACCCCAACCCGCGCATCGTCGTGCTGTTCAACCGCGATCGCGTGCAACACATCGAGATCGTGCGCGCGGAAGGGGTGGAGCGCGCCTGGGTGGACGGGCACCGGGTCGAGCTAGCCGGGGTGCAGCGCGGCGGCACGGTGTGCATCGACCTGCGCTCGCGCGCGCTCGATGCGCTGGAAGATGGGCGCTGGCGGCTGCACGTCGGGCCGCTGATGCGCCGCTATCTGGATGGCTACCTGCCGATGGAGGCCGACCTGCAGGTGCGCTGGCCGACGGGGCTGCTGCAAGTGGCGGCGGTGGAGCCGGTGCCGCAGCCGGGCGTGCGCCTCAGTACCCAGGCCGATGGCGCCCACCTACACATCATATTCGCGGGTCGGTTGGCGGCGCGCTGGGAGTTGCAGCGCTCGTCTGCGGCGCCGACCGCGCGGTGATGGGGTTCTGGCGCGGGCCCATCGCCGGTCAAAGGCGATGGCGCCCCAGACATCGCCCTACTTTCATATGGTGAAACTCTGCTGCGCCATCGTGAAAGCAAGGAGGCGCGCCGCATTTGCAAGTTTTCGTATCACGGAAATAAGGTTTCGTATTGTGGCATAGCGTCGCTACGTCTTTGATTCTAAAAGATCAAAAAATGTCTTGTATAAGACACAAGACCAGTGATGTGTCTTATATAAGACTTATACTGTAGGCAACAGGTCAGGGTATCCATCAGCCCACTGGCAATGGTCCCGAGCGGTTTCATCCCATCCACCACAGGAGTGTCGACATGTCACAAAACCTCACCCGCGAGCAACAGATTGCCGCCCTCGAAAAAGACTGGGCCGAAAACCCGCGCTGGAAGGGCATCAAGCGCAACTACACCGCGGCCGACGTCGTGCGGCTGCGTGGTTCGGTGCAAATCGAGCACACGCTGGCCAAGCGCGGTGCCGACAAGCTCTGGCGCCTGATCAACGGCGAAGCCAAGAAGGGCTACGTCAACGCCTTTGGCGCCGTGACCGCCGGTCAGGCGATGCAACAGGCCAAGGCGGGTCTGGAGGCGGTGTATCTGTCGGGCTGGCAGGTGGCGGCCGATGCCAACACTTCCGAGACGATGTACCCCGACCAGTCGCTCTACGCCTACGACTCGGTGCCGACGATGGTGCGCCGCATTAACAACACCTTCAAGCGCGCCGACGAAATCCAGTGGAGCCGTGGCATCGGCCCTGGTGACGCGGGCTATGTGGATTACTTCCTGCCCATCGTGGCTGACGCCGAGGCTGGCTTCGGCGGCGTGCTCAACGCGTTCGAGCTGATGAAGAACATGATCGCCGCGGGCGCGGCGGGCGTGCACTTCGAGGACCAGCTGGCGGCGGTCAAGAAGTGCGGCCACATGGGCGGCAAGGTGCTGGTGCCGACGCAAGAGGCGATCGAGAAGCTGGTGGCGGCGCGTTTTGCGGCCGACATCATGGGCGTGCCGACCATCGTGCTGGCGCGCACCGACGCCGAGGCGGCCAACCTGCTGACCAGCGACCACGATGCCAACGACCGGCCGTTCCTGACCGGCGAACGCACGCAAGAAGGCTTTTTCCGCGTCAAGAATGGCCTGGAGCAGGCCATCAGCCGCGGTGTGGCCTATGCGCCGTACGCCGATCTGGTGTGGTGTGAGACCGGCACGCCCGATCTGGGCTTTGCGCGCGAGTTTGCGCAGGCGGTGCATGCCAAGTGCCCGGGCAAGCTGCTGGCCTACAACTGCTCGCCCAGCTTCAACTGGAAGAAGAACCTGGATGACAAGACGATCGCCGAGTTCCAGGACAAGCTCTCCGAGATGGGCTACAAGTACCAGTTCATCACGCTGGCGGGCATCCACATCAACTGGTACAACACGTTCATGTTCGCCTACCACTACGCGCGCGGCCAGGGCATGAAGCACTATGTGGACATGGTGCAAGAGCCCGAGTTCAAGGCGCGCGAGCTGGGCTATACCTTCGTGTCGCACCAGCAGGAAGTGGGCGCGGGCTACTTCGACGACGTGACCACCGTCATCCAGGGCGGCTCCTCCAGCGTCAAGGCGCTAGCCGGGTCGACCGAAGAAGAGCAGTTCCACTGACCCCCGGGGGTGCCCCGGCTGCCGCCGATCACTCGATGCGGCAAGCCTCATCGAAGGGCAGCCGGGGCCCGCGTGGGAACAGTTGGCTGGCGTCGCCGTAGCCCAGGTTGCACAAGAAATTGGTGCGTACCGTGGTGCCGCCCCAAAAGGCGGCATCCACCGCGGCGGCGTCGAAGCCGCTCATGGGTCCGCAATCCAGACCCAATGCGCGCGCCGCCAGAATGAAATAGCCGCCTTGCAGGCTGCCGTTGCGCAGGGCGGTCGTCTGGATCAGCTCGGGGTTGCCCTCGAACCAGCGGCGTGCCTCGGGGTTGTGGGGAAAGAGCTGGGGCAGTTTTTCGTAGAAAGCCATGTCCATGCCGAGGATGGCGGTGACCGGCGCCGCTTCGGTCTTGGCACGGTTGCCCTCCATCAAGCACGGCAGCAGTCTTGCCTTGGCAGCCGGCGACGTGACGAACACGATACGCGTCGGGCTGCAATTGGCCGACGTTGGCCCCCATTTCATCAGGTCGTACAGCCGCTGCAGCAGCGCGTCGGGGACCTCCCGCGGCAACCAAGCGTTGTGGGTGCGGGCGTGGTCGAACAGTTGTTCCGTGGTGATCTGCATACGATGGAAATGCCGGATGGGTGGATCCTGAGGGACCACCGCCGCTCGTGGCGGCCCCGTGGCCCCGACCATGGCGGGGATGATAGCGTGCCCGCTTTTTTGCCGCTGCGACGGCGGACGATGACCGCTGGGGCGGGCACGCTGTGCGAAAATGGAGGGTTATGCGCTGGTCTGCGCCGAGGCGGGGCCCGACCAGTTCTTGCCAGTGAGCCCATACATGATTCAAATTACCCTTCCCGACGGTTCCCAACGCTCTTTCGACGCCCCGCTGACCGTGGGCGATGTTGCCGCTGCCATCGGCCCAGGCCTGGCCAAGGCCGCGATCGCGGGCAAGGTGCAGTTCGAGGGTGAGGCGCAGCCGCGCCTGGTGGACTTGTCGTACCGGCTGGAGCGAGATGCCCGCGTTTGGATTCTCACGGCCAAGGATCCGGAAGGGCTGGAGATCATTCGCCATTCGACTGCACACTTGTTGGCTTACGCGGTCAAAGAGCTGTACCCCGACGCCCAAGTCACCATCGGGCCGGTGGTCGACAACGGCTTTTACTACGACTTTTCGTACAAACGCCCGTTCACGCCCGATGATCTGGTGGCGATCGAGCAGAAGATGTCCGAGCTGGCCGCCCGCGATGAGCCGGTGGTGCGCCGCGTGCTGCCGCGGGATGAGGCGGTCGCCTACTTCAAAGGGCTGGGCGAACATTACAAGGCGGAGATCATCGAGAGCATCCCGCCCGGTGAAGAGGTGAGTTTGTACCGCGAGGGCGCTTTCGAGGATTTGTGTCGGGGGCCACACGTGCCCTCCACCGGCAAGCTCAAGCACTTCAAGCTGATGAAGGTGGCCGGCGCCTACTGGCGTGGCGACCACCGCAACGAGATGCTGCAGCGCATCTACGGCACCGCTTGGGCCAGCAAGGAAGATCTGCAAAAATACCTGACCATGTTGGAGGAGGCCGAGCGGCGCGACCACCGCAAGCTCGGTCGCGAGCTCGACCTGTTCCATATCGACGACCACGCGCCGGGGTTGGTGTTCTGGCACCCCAAGGGTTGGACGCTGTGGCAGCAGGTCGAGCAGTACATGCGCCAGGTGTATCGCGACAATGGCTACCTTGAGGTCAAGGGGCCGCAGATCCTGGACAAGGCGCTGTGGGAGAAGACCGGGCACTGGGACAAGTACCGCGAAAACATGTTCGTGACCGAGTCGGAAAAGCGCGACTACGCGCTCAAGCCGATGAACTGCCCGGGCCACATCCTGATTTTCAAGCAGGGTATCAAGAGCTACCGCGACTTGCCGCTGCGCTACGGTGAGTTCGGCCAATGCCACCGCAACGAACCCTCCGGTGGTCTGCACGGCATCATGCGTGTGCGCGGCTTCACGCAAGACGACGGCCACATCTTTTGCACCGAAGATCAGATCCTGCCCGAGTGTGACGCGTTCACGCGGCTGCTCAAGAAGGTGTACGCCGATTTTGGCTTTACCGAGATCCTGTACAAGGTCTCGACCCGCCCGGCGGCGCGCATCGGCTCGGACGCGCTGTGGGACAAGGCCGAGCAGGCGCTCATGGATAGCCTGCGCCACGCCGGCTGCGACTTCGTCATCTCCGAGGGCGACGGCGCTTTCTACGGCCCCAAAATCGAATACACCCTGAAGGACGCTATTGGCCGCGAGTGGCAGTGCGGCACCATCCAGGTCGACCTCAACCTGGCCGAGCGGCTCGATGCCGAGTACGTGGCCGAAGACGGCAGCCGCCAGCGCCCCGTCATCCTGCACCGCGCCATCGTGGGCAGTCTCGAGCGCTTCATTGGCATTTTGATCGAGCAGCACGCGGGGGCGCTGCCGGTGTGGCTGTCGCCCGTGCAGGTGGCGGTGCTCAATATCACCGACGCCCAGGCCGAATACTGTGGCGAAATTGCCAAGACGCTGCAGGATCAAGGCTTTAGGGTAGTCCTGGATCTTGGCAACGACAAGATCACCTATAAAATCCGGCAACAGGCCTTGCAGAAGGTGCCTTACATCCTGGTCGTTGGTGACAAGGAAAAGGCGGCCGGCACGGTGGCCGTGCGAGCGCGCGGTAATCAGGACCTCGGTGTCCTGCCCGTGGCCGACTTCGTGCAACGCCTGCGTTCGGACATCGCGTCCAGACATTGAAAGAGGAAACCCACCATCGCTACCACCCGTCCCAGTTCGTTTCGTGATCGTCGCCAGCGCGAGGAGCGCCAGCACCGCCTGAACCGCGAGATCACTGCCCCCGAAGTCCGCCTCACCGGCCCCGATGGCCAGCAGATCGGCGTCGTACCGATCCAGGAGGCCCTGCGCATGGCAGGCGAGCTCGACGTCGATCTGGTCGAGATCGCGCCGATGGCCACGCCCCCCGTGTGTCGCCTGATCGACTACGGCAAGTTCAAATACGCCGAGCAAAAGAAGGCGGCCGAGGCCAAGGCCAAGCAAAAGGTTATCGAGGTCAAGGAAGTCAAGTTCCGTCCCGCGACTGACGAGGGGGACTATCAGGTCAAGATGCGCAACATCCGGCGCTTCCTGGATGAAGGCGACAAATGCAAGGTCACGCTGCGCTTTCGTGGGCGCGAGATCACGCACCAGGAGCTGGGTCTGGCGCTGCTGGAGCGTATCCGCCAGGAACTGGGCGACAGCATCGTCGTCGAGCAGTTCCCCAAGCTCGAGGGACGGCAGATGATCATGATGATCGCGCCCTCGCGCAAAAAGGGTGGGTCGGCGAGTAAGGCCGACGCCCCGGCAGCGCCGGCAGCCTGATTTCAGCGCAGCGCCGGGCGGCGCGCCGGGGGCGTGCAGCGCCTGCTATAATGAGCGGCTTCGCGTGGTCGGGCTCGTGCCTTCAAACGGTGTCGGCTCGGCGAGCGAAGCCGCTTCCGTGCACGGGTGCGGGGGCCAACCACAAGTGGCTCGGGGCCAACAAGTCCCTGGCGGGTGTGCCGGGGCGCCTCACGAGCACAAATCTCAACGACAAGGACTCATCATGCCCAAGATGAAGACCAAGAGCAGCGCGAAGAAGCGCTTTCGCGTTCGTCCCGGCGGCACCGTCAAACGCGGTCAGGCGTACAAGCGCCACATCCTGACCAAAAAGACGACCAAGAACAAGCGCCAGCTGCGCGGCCCGGCCAACGTCCATGAGACGAACATGGGCCACATCGCGCAGATGATGCCGTTTGCCGGCCTGTGACAGGCGGCGCCCCGTAACGAACCAGGAGTCCATCCATGCCTCGCGTCAAACGTGGTGTAACCGCACGCGCCCGCCACAAGAAGGTGCTCGCCCTGGCCAAGGGTTTCCGTGGCCGCCGCAAGAATGTGTTTCGCGTCGCCAAGCAGGCGGTGATGAAGGCGGGTCAGTACGCCTACCGTGACCGCCGTGCCCGCAAGCGCGTCTTCCGCCAGCTCTGGATCGCCCGCATCAACGCCGCGGCGCGCGAGTTGGGCTTGACCTACAGCCAGTTTGCCAACGGGCTGCGCAAGGCGTCGATCGAGATCGACCGCAAGGTGTTGGCCGACATGGCCGTCCACGACAAGGCGGCGTTCGGCGCCATCGTCGAGCGCGTCAAGGCCCAGCTGCAAGGTTCGGCGGCAGCGACGGCTGCCTGACGCAGCTGGCCGCCCGTGTGGGTGGCCGATCCGTCCGACCACGGGCCAGTCGCCGCGCGCGCTGGCCCGTTCGTCTTTGTGGGGTTTCTCTCTTCCCCTCTTCCCGCCCTGTCTTGGAATACCGCATGAACGACCTCGAATCCCTGGTGCAGTTGGCGTGCGAGCAGTTTGCGCAAGCGCACACCCCCAGCGAACTCGAAAACGCCAAGGCGCGTTTTCTGGGCAAGAGCGGCGCGCTCACCGAGCGCATGAAGGGATTGGCGGCGCTCGCGCCCGATGAGCGCAAGGCCGCCGGTGCAGCGATCAACCAGGCCAAGCAGGCGATCGAGGCGGCGCTACAAGCGCGCCGCGCGGCGCTGGCCGAGGCCGAGCTGCAGCGCCAGCTGCAAGCCGAGGCGCTGGACGTGACGCTGCCGGGCCGCCAGCGCGGCGCGGGCGGGCTGCATCCAGTGAGCCTGACGTTGGAGCGCATCGAGGCCATCTTTGCCTCCATGGGGTTCGAGGTGGCGGACGGCCCCGAGATCGAGTCCGACTGGTTCAACTTCACCGCGCTCAACACGCCCGCCGACCATCCGGCGCGCTCGATGCATGACACCTTCTACGTCGAAGGCGGCAGCGAATCCGCGCCGTATTTGCTGCGCACGCACACCAGCCCGATGCAGATCCGGCATGCGGTGCAGCACGTCAAGCGCGCGCGCGCGGCGGCAGGCGTGACGGGTGAGGGCCTGTTCGCTGGCGACATGCCCGAGATCCGCGTGATTGCGCCGGGGCGCACGTACCGGGTGGACAGCGATGCGACGCACTCGCCCATGTTTCACCAGTGCGAGGGGCTGTGGATCGGGCGGCGCGTGAGCTTCAAGGATCTCAAGGTCGTCTTCACCGCGTTTTGTCGGGCATTTTTCGAGAGCGACGATCTGAAGCTGCGCTTTCGGCCGAGTTTCTTTCCGTTTACCGAACCCAGCGCCGAGATCGACATTCAGTTTGCCAGTGGCCCGCTGGCCGGGCGTTGGCTGGAGGTGGCCGGCTCGGGCCAGGTGCACCCCAACGTGGTGCGCAACATGGGGCTGGACCCGGAGCACTACATGGGGTTTGCGTTTGGCATGGGGCCGGATCGGCTGACGATGTTGCGCTACGGTGTCAACGACCTGCGCCTGTTTTTCGAAGGCGACTTGCGCTTCCTGTCGCAGTTCCGTTGAGGTGGAAAGAAAGGCTTCCCGATGCAATTTCCCGAATCTTGGCTGCGTGCCTTTTGCAACCCGGCACTCGACAGCGACCGCCTGGCCGACGTGTTGACGATGGCGGGCTTGGAGGTGGAGTCGCTTGCGCCGGTGGCCCCGCCCTTCAGCGGTGTCGTGGTGGGCGAGATTCTGAGCGCCGAGCCGCACCCCAACGCCGACCGGCTGCGTGTGTGCCGGGTGGACGTGGGGCAGGGCGCGCCGTTGGCCATCGTGTGTGGCGCGCCCAACGCGCGCGCCGGCATTCGCGTGCCCTGTGCGCGGGTGGGTGCGGTGCTGCCGCCGGGCGATGATGGGCGGCCGTTCCAGATCCGCGTGGGCAAGCTGCGCGGGGTGGAGAGCCACGGCATGCTGTGCTCGGCGCGCGAACTGGGCCTGTCCGACGACCATGGCGGTCTGCTGGAACTCGCGCCCGATGCACCGGTGGGGCGCGACATTCGCGAGGTGCTGGCACTCGACGACCGGATTTTTACCCTCAAGCTCACGCCCAACCTGGCGCATTGCTTGAGCGTCTATGGCGTGGCGCGCGAGGTGGCGGCGCTGACGGGCACGCCGCTGCAAACGCCCACGTTCGCGCCCGTGGCGCCACGCCTGGGCGACGTGTTGCCGGTGCGCGTGCAAGCCCCCGATCTGTGCGGGCGTTTCACGGGACGGGTCATCCGCGGCATCGACCCCACGGCGCGCACGCCCGAGTGGATGGTGCAGCGGCTGGCGCGCTGTGGCCAGCGCAGCATTTCGGCGCTGGTGGACATTTCCAACTATGTGATGTTCGAGCTGGGGCGGCCGTCGCACATCTTCGACCTCGACCGCATTCACGGCGGCCTGCAGGTGCGCTGGGCGCGTGCGGGGGAGACACTCACGCTGCTCAACGGCCAGACGGTGACGCTGGACGAGACGGTGGGGGTGATCGCGGACGACCAAGGCGTCGAATCGCTGGCGGGCATCATGGGCGGCGCGGCGACCGCGGTGTCGAACGCCACGCGCAACGTGTATGTTGAGGCGGCGTTCTGGTGGCCGCGTGCGATCGCGGGGCGCGCGCGACGCTTTCACTTCAGCACCGACGCCGCCCACCGCTTCGAACGCGGGGTGGACCCCAGCACGACGCGCGAGCACGTGGAGCGCATCACGCAGCTCATCCTGGACATTTGCGGCGGCGAGGCCGGGCCGATCGACGATCACGTGATCAACGTGCCGCAACCGCAGCCGGTGACGCTGCGCGTGGCGCGCGCGGCACAGGTCATCGGCATGCCGCTGACGCAGGCCGAGTGTGCCGAGCCGCTGCGTCGGCTGGGACTGTCGGTGACCGAAGGCGAAGGCACGCTGACCGTCACTCCACCGCCGTACCGGTTCGATGTGCAGCTCGAGGAAGACCTGATCGAGGAAGTGGCGCGCGTGATCGGCTACGACCGTCTGCCCGACACGCCGCCTCTGGCACCCGTCGAGCCGCGCGTGCGGCCCGAGTCGCAGCGCTCCATCCACGCGCTGCGGCGCCAACTCGCGCAACTGGGCTATCAGGAAACGATCAACTTCAGCTTCGTCGAGGAGCGCTGGGAGCGCGACTACGCGGGCAACCCCGACCCGATCCGGCTGCTCAACCCGATCGCCAGCCACTTGAGCGTGATGCGCTCCAGCCTGTTGGGCAGCTTGCTGGCCGTGCTGAAGCACAACACCGACCGCAAGGTGCCGCGCGTGCGGCTGTTCGAAGTCGGCCGCGTGTTCCGGCGCGACCCGTCGGTGCCGGACAGCGACACCACGGTCGCCGGCATCGACCAGCCGCGCCGCGTGGCGGGGCTGGCGTGGGGCGACGAGTCGGCGCTGCAATGGGGGGTGCCCGCACGGCCGGTCGATTTCTACGACGTCAAGGGCGATGTGGAGGCGCTGCTGGCCCCGCGCCGCGCCGTCTTCGAGCCGGCCCAGCATCCGGCCATGCACCCCGGGCGTTGCGCGCGCGTGCGCCTCGACGGCCGTGATATCGGGTTCGTGGGTGAGTTGCATCCGCGTTGGCGCCAGGCCGAGGGTTGGTTGCAGGCCCCGGTGCTGTTCGAGCTGGATTTGGACGCCGTCTTGCAGCGCCCGTTGCCGTCGGCGCAGCCCGTTGGCCGCCACCACCCGGTGCAGCGCGACATCGCCGTCGTCGTGCGCGAGGCGGTCACGCACGCCGAGCTGATGGCCGCTATCGGCGAGGTGGCCGCGCAGCAGCCGTGGTTGCGCGACGCCGTGCTGTTCGACGTTTACCGACCCAAGGTGGCCGGTGCCGGGGGGCTGGCCGAGGGCGAAAAGAGCCTGGCCGTGCGCCTGACCCTGGAGCGGCACGATGCCAACCTGACCGACGACGAGATCGACGCCGTGGTGCAGTCGGTGTTGCAGGCCCTGCAGCAGCGCATCGGCGCGCGCCTGCGCGCCTGACAGTGGTCGCATCGAGGGGCGCGGTTGGCCCTGGCCGCGCCGGTCCTGCTACGATTGCGGCCATGGCGACGCGCAACTCCCGACCGCACACCGCAGACGCCGACGACGGCGTCACCCTGACCAAAGCCGAGTTGGCCGAACGCTTGTTCGACCGCATTGGCTTCAACAAACGCGAGTCGAAAGACATCGTCGATGCGTTTTTCGACCTCATCGCCGAGCGCCTGATCGCGGGGGAGGACGTGCGCATCGCCGGCTTCGGCCAGTTTCAGGTGCGCGACAAGCCACCGCGCCCGGGGCGCAACCCGCGCACGGGTGAGCTGGTGCCGATCGAGGCGCGGCGCGTGGTGACCTTCCACGCCTCGCCCAAGCTCAAGGAAGCGCTGCAGGTCGGCGCGCCAGACGCCAGCGACGCGGATCGATGAGTCCGCTGGAGAGCGCCACGCCGATCAAGATCACGGCGCCGCAGCCCACCATCCACGGGGTGATCGTCTCGCCCAGCAGCAGCGCGCCATAGGCCACGGCGAACACCGGGATCAAAAACGTCACTGTCAGCGTGCGCGCGGGGCCAGCGGCTTCGATCAGCCGGAAGTAGAGCAGATAGGCCAGTGCCGTGCACAACACACCGGCGGCCCCCACGGCCAGCCAGGCATCGGCCCCAGCCGGCTGCGTGGGCCATGTCCACACCGTAGGCAGCAGCAGCCCCAGCGTGGCGCCGAACTGGCTACCGGCCGCCGTGGCCATCGGGGGGATGCCCATCAGGTATTTCTTGGTGTAGCTGGCCGCGATCGCGTACAGCACCGTCGCCCCCAGGCAGGCCAGCACGGCCCAGCCGGTGCCGCCCGTGCCAAAGTGCGCCTTGTTCCACGACAACAAGGCCACGCCCGCAAACCCCAGCGCCAGGCCCAGCGCGCGCCAGCGCCCCGGACGGTCGCCCAGCCACAGCCAGGCCACCAGCGCGCCAAACAGCGGCACGGTGGCGTTGAGGATGGCCGTCAGCCCCGTGCTGATGGACAGCACTGCGTAGGCGAACAGGCCAAAGGGAATGCCGGCGTTGAGTAGGCCAACGAACAAAATGCGCCCCGCGTGCGCCCGAAATGCGCGCCAATGCCCACTGAGTACCAGCACCGGCAACAACACCGCCCCAGCGATGGCCACGCGCAGCCCAGCCGTGGCCACGGGCCCGAAGGCCAGCGCCGCCTGGCGCATGAACAGAAAGGACGCGCCCCACAGGGCTGCCAACAAGACGAATTCGGCCGCGAGACGGGGCGACATAGGTGCGCATGATAACCGCACCTACAATCGGAGCCCTGTCACACACCCGACCGCCAAGCCCGCTTGCCATGACCCTTGCCGCTGCCGCCCGCCCGACCTTGCCCGCCCATGCCTTCAAGGCCTACGACATCCGCGGTACCGTGCCGGAGGTCATCGATGCCGGATTTGCCCGCGCGCTCGGGCGGGCGTTCGGAGCCCGCGCGCGCGCCATGGGTGAAGCGGTGGTGGCGGTCGGGCGTGACGGCCGCCTGAGCAGCCCGGAGTTGGCCGCGGCCCTGATCGACGGCTTGGCGTCCGCCGGGGTCGATGTGCTCGACATCGGTCTGGCGACGACCCCGATGCTGTACTACGCGGCGGCGGTTCATTGCCGCAGTGGCATCCAGGTTACGGGCAGTCATAACCCGAAACACCACAACGGCTTCAAGATGGTGCTGGCAGGCCGCGCCATCTACGGCGACGACATCCAAGCCCTGCGCACGGCGATGGAGGCGGGCGAGCCCACCGGTTCTGCGGCCGCGCTGGGCCAGGTGCGGCGTCTGGACATCCTGGACGAGTACCTCGCGCGCATCGTGCGCGACGTGCGGCTGGCACGGCCCATGCGGGTGGTGGTCGATTGCGGCAATGGCGTCACCGGTGCCTCGGCGCCGGCGCTGCTGCGGGCGCTCGGCTGCGAGGTGACGGTGCTCTATGGCGAAGTAGACGGCACGTTTCCCAATCACCATCCCGACCCGTCCAAGCCCGAGAATCTGCGTGACCTCATCGAGGCGGTGCAGCGCACCGGGGCCGAGCTGGGCCTGGCGTTCGACGGCGACGGTGACCGCCTGGGTGTGGTCACGCCCAGTGGCCAGAATATCTACCCGGATCGCCAGCTCATGCTCTTGGCTGCCGACGTGCTGTCGCGGGTGCCCGGGGGCACCATCGTGTACGACGTCAAATGCAGCCAGCGGCTCGCCCCCGCCATCCGCGCCGCGGGTGGGGTGCCGCTGATGTACCGCACCGGTCACTCCCTCGTCAAGGCCAAGATGCGCGAGGTCGGCTCGCCCTTGGGGGGGGAGATGAGCGGCCACCTCTTTTTTCAGGAGCGCTGGTATGGCTTTGACGACGGCAGCTATGCGGCGGCCCGGTTGCTGGAAATCCTGAGCCGCCACCCCGATGCGGGCGCGGTGCTCGAGGCGCTGCCCAATAGCCACTCGACGCCCGAGCTCAACGTGGCGTGCGCCGAGGGCGAGCCGCACCGCGTGGTGGCCGAGCTGCAGCGCGTGGCGCGCTTCGAGGCGCCGGCGGAGGTGAGCACCGTGGACGGCCTGCGCGTGGACTGGCCCGACGGGTTTGGGCTGATCCGCGCCTCCAACACCACGCCGGTGCTGGTGCTGCGCTTCGAGGGGCACACGCCCGAGGCACTGGCGCGCATCCAGGCCGACATGCTGCAGTGGCTGCGCCGCGTCAAGCCCGACGCCGTGCTGGGTGACGCCGCCCATTGACCGTCCGCCACGCCATGACCGCAGCGCCCGTGCACCAGATCGCGTTGTCCCCGGACCCGGATCCCGAGGTCATCGTCTTCAACCTCAAGCGCCGCTACACCGGGGTGTCGGCCACGGTCAACGCCTTGGTGCCATTGCAGGCGCGCCAGTGGCGGCTGGCGTACTGTGGCACTCCCTTGCCGCACGGCATGCCCGGCATGACGCTGCGGCAGGCGATCGCCCTGTCCCGGCGGGCGCCGGTGGGGCGGCCGTTTCGCATCTGGCATGTGCGGCGCGACCACGAAATGGCCGCCGGCCTGTGGGCGCGCGACGTGCTGCAGCTGCCCATCCGGCTCGTGTTCACCTCGGCCGCGCAGCACCGCCACGGGTGGTTTCCGCGTTGGCTCATCAGCCGCATGGACGCGGTCATCGCCACCACGCCCAAGGCTGCGAGCTTCGTGCCCAACACCACGGCGGTGGTGCCACACGGCGTCGACCTGCAGCGCTTCAGCCCCCCGCCCGACAAGGCCAGCGCCTGGGCTGACAGCGGCCTGCCCGGACGCTACGGGATCGGTGTCTTTGGCCGCGTGCGGCCCGACAAGGGCACGGATGTGTTCGTGGACGCGATGATCGCTGCCCTGCCGCACCTGCCGGAAGTGACGGCGGTAATCGCCGGGCGTGCCATGCCGCAGCACGAGGCGTACCAGCGCTCGCTGCAGGCACGCATCGATGCCGCGGGCTTGCGCGAGCGCATCTGCTTTCTGGGTGAAGTACCGGCGGCCGAGGTGCACCGCTGGTACCAGCGCTGTCTGGTGTGCGTGGCCTGCCCGCGCTACGAGCCGTTTGGGCTGACGCCATTCGAGGCCGCGGCCTGCGGCTGCGCCCTCGTGTGTTCGCGCACCGGCGCGTTCGAGGAGCTGGTGCAGCCGGGGGTGCAGGGCGAGCTGGTCGATACCGGCGACGCAGCCGGCTTGGCGGCGGCCGTGCGCCGGGTGCTGGCCGACCCCGCAGCCGCGCAGCACATGGGGCAGGCGGCGCGGGCGCGCGTGGCGGAGCGGTTTTCGCTCGCGCACGAGGCCGCGGGTATCGGCGCGGTGTACGAACGGTTGTTTCGCGGTGGTTGAGGGCGAGACACGATCCCCCCCCGAGTGGTGGGCGCTGGCACTCTACGGTGGGGTCATGGGCGCGCTGTCGCCGATCCTGCGGCGCAAACTCGCGCACCGTGCCCGGCGCGAGCCCGGCTACGCCGAAGCCGTCGAGGAACGGTTTGGCCACTATGCGGGGCCGCCCTCGTCCGGGTGGCTGTGGGTGCATGCGGTATCGCTGGGCGAGACGCGCGCTGCCGCCCTGTGGTTGCGCGCGCTGCGTGCCGAGCGCCCCGACATTCGCGTGCTGTGGACGCATGGTACTGCCACCGGCCGTGCCGAGGGGCGCCGCCACCTGCAACCGGGTGATGCGCAGGCGTGGCTGCCCTGGGATGCGCCGGGGCCGGTGCAGCGGTTTCTCGCGCATTTTCGGCCGCGCCTGGGAGTGTTGATGGAGACCGAGGTCTGGCCACAGCTGGTCGCGGGGTGTCGCGCCGCGCAGGTGCCGCTGTTGCTCGCCAACGCCCGCCTCAACGAACGGTCGTGGCGGCGTGCGCGGCGCCTGCCCTGGCTGGCTGGACCGGCGTACCGGGGGCTGTCGGGGGTGTTGGCACAAACGGCGGCCGATGCGCAGCGCTTGCGCGACCTGGGCGCGCCGGTCGATCCGCCACGGGGCCAGATCATCGGCAACGTCAAGTTCGACGTGCCGTGGCACCCGGATCCGTGGTCGCTGGGGCAGCGCTGGCGCACCGCCTGGCAGGCCGCCACCCGCTCCGCCGACTGGCCGCAGGGCCGACCGATGCTGATGCTGGCGAGCAGCCGGGAGGGGGAGGAGGCCCTGTGGTGCGACGCCTGGCGCGCCCGGCGTGGTCTCGGTCGAGGCGCAGCGCCGCTGTGGCTCGTGGTGCCGCGTCACCCCCAGCGCGTCGATGCGGTGGAGGCGCTGTTGCAGCGCGCGGGGCTGGTCGTGGTGCGCCGCAGCGCGTTGGGCGCCTTGGATACCGAGACGCCCGCCTGGCCAGCGGCTTACCAGCAGGCCGATGTGCTGCTGGGTGACAGCCTGGGCGAGATGCCGTGGTACTACGCGCTGGCGCAAGTGGCGCTGCTGGGCGGGAGCTTTGCGCCGCTCGGGGGGCAAAACCTGATCGAGGCCGCAGCGTGCGAATGCCCCGTGTTGATGGGGCCGCACACCTTCAATTTCGCTCAAGCGGCCAGCGCGGCGATCGAGGCCGGCGCCGCGTGGCGCGTCGAGGACATGGGCGCGGCCGTCGAGCGGGCGCTGGCGTTGCTCGTCGATCCCGCCGCGCTGCAGCAGGCCCATGCGGGCTGCCGCGCTTTGCTGTCGCAACACGCGGGCGCGGCGCAGCGCTGCGCGCACGCCGTGCTGCGCTGGTGGGATCTCAGCGCGGCTGCAGCAGCGCGTTGAGGGGCTGCAGGTCCTCGGTCTTGAGCACGCCGGCCGCCTGCCGCAGCCGCAGGCTGCCGACCAGCACGTCGTAGCGCGCCTTGGCCAGGCGGGCCTTGGTTTCGAACAGTTGGCTTTGGGCGTTGAGCACGTCGATGTTGATGCGCACGCCCACTTGATAGCCGAGCTGGTTGGCCTCCAGCGCGCTCTGGCTCGACGCCTCAGCCGCCTCCAGCGCGCGCACCTGGCCCAAGCCCGACTGCACGCCAAAGAACGCGGCGCGGGTGGCTTGGCTGACCGCACGCAGCGCCCCTTCGACGTCGTTGCGGGCCTTGTCTTCCAGGGCCACTGCCTCCTTGATGCGGTTGTCCAGTGCGCCACCGGTGTAGAGCGGCAGGTTGAACTGCACGCCGATGCTGGCCGTCTGGTTACGCACGTAGGGGAAGGGCGGCGTCTGCCCAGGAGCGCGTGCCCACTGGTACTGGGCCACGGCGTCCAGCGTCGGGCCTTTGGCGGCCTGGGCTTTGCGCACCTCGAGCCGGGCGATGTCGAGAGCCGCCTGCGCCGCGCGCACGTTGGGGTGCTCGGCCGTGGCCCGCTGCACCCACGCGGCCACGTCGTCGGGGGTGGGTTGGGGCAGCGCCACCGCTGCGGGCAGCCGCCATGGCTGGGTGTCGCTGCGTCCGACCAATTGGTCCAGCGCCAGCCGCTTGACGCGAAGGTCGTTCTCGGCGGCGATTTCCTGCGCCAGCACCAGGTCGTAGCGCGCTTGCGCCTCGCGCGTGTCGGTGATGGTGGCGGTACCAACCTCGAAGTTGCGCTTGGCGGCGGCGAGTTGCTGCTCGACGGCGGCCTTTTGGGCGCGCACGAACGCCAAGGTGTCTTCGGCGCCGAGCACGTCGAAGTACGCCTGCGACAGACGCACGATCAGGTCTTGCTCGGCGGCTTGCAGTTGTGCCTGGGCAGCTTGCAGCGAGCGCTCGGCCTGTTCGACCTCGAGGTGGTTGCCGGGGCGGTACAGCGGATGGCTGGCGGCAATTTTGGCCGACTGGTTGTTGAACGTGTCGTCCAGCGCGCTGACCGAGCTGTCACGGCGATTGACGAATGCCTCGGCCGACAACCCCACGGTTGGCAGCACGCGCGCACGCGCCTGCTCCGCGCGGGCGCGGCTGGCGTCGAATTGCGCCTTGGCGGCCAGGTAGGCGGCATCGTACGCCTGGGCAGCGTCGAGCAGGGTCTGCAGATTTTGCGCGTGTGCGCCTGCGGCGGCACTGGCCAACAAGGCGGCGGCGAAGGCGGGGCGCAGGACCCGTGCGGCGAGCGAGCGAGCGGATGTGACCGGGGGATGGGCGAGCGGCAGCATGGCAAACGGTCCCTATCAAAATCTATACGGTCGGGAGTATACGAAGAACGGCCATCGCCTGCACGCGCGCGTCAGTACTGCGGGACCGAGGGGTCCAGTTCGTGTGCCCAGGCGTGGATGCCCCCAGCAATGTTGACCACGTCGTCGAAACCCTGCCGGTGCAGGAAATGCGCGACTTGGGCGCTGCGGCCACCGTGATGACATAGGCAGGCGATGGGCCGGTCTTTGGGTAGCTCAGCCAAGCGCATGGGAATGCTGGCCATCGGCATGTGGCGCAGCTCGAAGCCATCGGCGCGCACGCTGGCGGTCTGCACCTCCCACGGTTCACGCACGTCGAGCACGATGGGCAGGGCCGTCGCATCCTGCGCGCGGCACTGTTGCAGCCACTGGGGCAACTGGGCGGGGCGAATGTGGGGCACCATGGTGGAGGGTGGGTTTCAGAAGCGGAACCGCGCGGGTTCAGGGAAATTGCGCAGCCGCGGAATCACGATGTCCCACGGTTCTTCGCTGTGGTAGCCGGTTTCGCTGCCGCGCACGACCAGGGTGGCGCGCATGATGGGGTCTTCACCCACGACGGCGAACAGCCGTCCGCCCACGCGCAACAGTTCCAGCAAATCGGTGGGCACCTCGGCCACCGAGCCGCTGAGTACGATGGCGTCATACGGGGCCTGATCGACGCAAGGGGCGAAGCGCCCCGCGGCGGCGTCGGCCGTTTTGACCCGCACGTTGTCGATGCCGGCGCGGGCCAGGTTGGTGCGCGCCATGTCGGCCAGCGTCGGGTTGATCTCCAACGTCAGCACTTGGCGCGCCATGCGGCCCATGAGCGCCGCCATGTAGCCCGACCCGGCTCCGATCTCGAGCACGTTGTCGGTGGGCTTGAGTGCCAGATCCTGCAGGATGCGGGCCTCGACCTTGGGTGCCAGCATGCACTCGCCCTCGACGGGTGGCTGCGACAGTGGAATTTCCAGATCCGACAGCGCCAGCGCTTGATAAGCGGGTGGCACGAAGGCTTCGCGCTTGATTTGGCCGAGCAACGACAGCACCGTCGCGTCCAGCACTTCCCACGGACGGATTTGCTGCTCGATCATGTTGAAGCGGGCTTTTTCGAAGTCGAACGTCGCGGCGCTCATGCCATACTCCTGCAGGTATCTTCAGCGGGCCAATGCCGTCATTCTACCGAACTGGGGCACGCGCGCCCCAGATCCTATCGATGCGACGCCATCACGCGCCAGCCGGGCGATCCAGTTGCGCGCGCAGGCGATACAGGGCATCGAGCGCGTCACGCGGGCTCATCGCGTCGGGGTCGAGTTCGGCCAGCGCTTGCAACACGGGGTGTTCGGGGCTGGGTGTGGCCTGCGGCTCGGGCGCGCTGGCAAACAGGTCGATTTGGCGCTGCGCCTGCGCGCTGTGCGCCTCGAGCTGGGCCAGTGTGTGGCGCGCTTGCTGAATGACGGCCGCGGGTATCCCGGCCAGACGCGCGACCTGCACGCCGTAGCTGCGGCTGGCGGGCCCGGGCTCGATCTGGTGCAAAAAGACGATGTCGCGCCCTTTGCCCTCGACGGCGCTGACGTGCACGTTGACCGCCCCGGGGTGGCGCGCGGGGAATTCGGTGAGCTCGAAGTAGTGCGTCGCAAAGAGCGTGAACGCGCGCACCCGGTCGTGCAGATGGGTGGCGATGGCGCCCGCGAGTGCCAGGCCGTCGTAGGTGGAGGTGCCGCGGCCGATTTCGTCCATCAACACCAGGCTGTGTTCGGTGGCTTGGTGCAGGATTTGGGCGGCTTCGGTCATCTCCAGCATGAAGGTGGACTGGGCGTTGGCCAGGTCGTCCGCCGCGCCGATGCGGGTGTGGATGGCATCGATCGGCCCCAGGCGACACTGTTGCGCTGGCACGTAGCTGCCGACGCTGGCCAGCAGCACGATCAGCGCGACCTGCCGCATGTAGGTGGATTTGCCCCCCATATTGGGGCCGGTGATGATCTGCATGCGCGTGCGTGCATCCAGCGCCGTGTCGTTGGGCACGAAGGGGCCGGCACCGGTTTCCATCAGGCGCGCTTCCACCACCGGATGGCGCCCCTGGCGAATGTCGATGCGGGGCTCAGGCACGAAAGTGGGAGCGTGCCAGTCCAGTGTGAGCGAGCGTTCGGCCAGTGTCGCCAGCACGTCCAGCGTGGCCAGCGCCCGCGCCAGCGTGCCAAGGGCCACCACGTGGGGCTGCAGCTCGTCGAGCAAGCGGTCGTAGAGCCATTTTTCGCGCGCGAGCGCGCGCTCTTGCGCGCTGAGCGCTCGGTCCTCGAAGGCCTTGAGCTCGGGGGTGATGAAGCGCTCGGCGTTTTTCAGCGTTTGGCGTCGGCGATAGTCGTCGGGTACTTTGTCGAGCTGGCCCTGGGTGACTTCGATGTAGAAGCCGTGCACCTTGTTGTACTGCACGCGCAGGTTGGAAATGCCGGTGCGCTCGCGCTCGCGCGCTTCCAGGTCGAGCAAAAACGCGTCGGCATTGGACTGCAACGCGCGCAGCTCGTCGAGCTCGGCGTCATAGCCGTGGGCAATGACGCCGCCGTCGCGCAGCAGGGCGGCGGGCTCGGGCAGCAGGGCGCGCGTCAGCAGCTCGGCCACGGCCATGGGCGGCTGCAGGTGCTGCGCCAGCTCGACCAGCAGCGGGGCGGGGTGTTGGTCGGCCAGCGCCGCCACCGCCTGCGCCAGTTGCGCGCTGCGCTGCAGCGTCTGCGCCAGTCCCGCGAGCTCGCGCGGGCGCGCCTGGCGCAGTGCGATGCGCGCGGCCAAGCGTTCCACGTCACTCATGCCGCGCAGCCGCGGGCGCAGCGCCTCGGGGCCGTGCGCGCGCAGCGCGTCCACCACGGCTAGCCGGGCGCGGGCGATGGCGCGGTCGCGCGGGGGTTCGAGCAGCCAGCGACGCAGCAGGCGGCTGCCCATGCCGGTGGCGCAGGTGTCCAGCAGCGACAGCAGGGTGGGGGCGGGTTCGCCGCGCAGGGTGTGCGTGAGTTCCAGGTTGCGGCGCGTGGTGGCGGGCAGGTCGATGAGCGCATCGGGCCGCACCACGCGCAGCGCATGCACGTGGCCCAGTGCCCGGCCCTGGGTGTGCTCGGCATAGTCCAGCAGAGCGGAGGCGGCCGCGTGCGCGTCGGCCACGTCCTGCGCGCCCCAGCCCGCCAAACTCGCCACCTGCAGCTGGGCGCACAGCTTGCGTTGGCCCAGCGCGGCGTCGAAGGCCCAGGCGGGCCGCACGGTCAGCGCCGGGTGCGAGGGGGTGCCGACCTGCTCCAACCAGCCGCGAAGCTCGGCTTCGGCGGCGGGGGGGATCTCAGCGCTGAGCAGCAGCTCCTGCGCAGCGATGCGGGTCAGCCAGGCGCGCAGTTGCGGCCAGTCGCATTCGGCCAGGTGGATGGTGCCCTCGGTCACGGCCATCCAGGCCAGCCCACAGCGGCGACGCGCGCCCACGTGGACGGCCAGCAACACGGCGTCGGCCTTGTCGGCTAGCAGCTCGCTGTCGGTGAGGGTGCCCGGGGTGACGATGCGCACCACCTGCCGCTCCACGGGCCCCTTGGTTTGCCCGACGTCGCCCACTTGCTCGCAGATGGCCACCGACTCGCCCAGCCGGATGAGGCGGGCCAGATAGGTCTCGACCGAATGCACGGGCACCCCCGCCATCACCACCGGCGCGCCGGCAGACTGCCCGCGCGTGGTGAGCGTGATGTCGAGCAGTCGCGCGGCCTTGTGCGCGTCGTCGTAGAACAGCTCGTAAAAATCCCCCATGCGGTAAAACACCAGCGTGCGGGGGTGCTGCGCCTTGATGCGCAGATACTGCTGCATCATGGGCGTGTGGGCTTCCAGCGGCGCAGCGGGGGCGCCGCCGCAGGCGAGGGCGTCCGCGGCGTCGGGCGTCGTCATCGTCACGGGGTCGGGTCGTCGGGGCGCGTCGGCTCCGCGGGAGCGCAGGCCAAGCGGCTGTAGGGGCTGAGCACGCTCACCAGCTGTCCGTAGATGCGCGGGTTGGCCGCCAGGCATTCCTTGGTTTCCAGGAAATCGGCCTCACCGGTAAAGTTGCCGACCAAGCCGCCGGCTTCGGTGACCAACAGTGCCCCCGCCGCCACGTCCCACGGGCTCAATCCCATTTCGAAAAACCCATCGCTGAAGCCCGCTGCGACATAGGCCAGGTCGAGCGCGGCCGAGCCGGGCCGGCGCACGCCCGCGACACGCGGCATGACGTCGCCCAGCATGCGCAGGTAGGTCTGAAATGCGTCGCCCGGCCGGAACGGAAAGCCCGTGCTCAGCAGGCAGTCGCGCAGCTGGGTGCGCTTGGCCACGCGAATGCGCCGGTCGTTGAGGTACGCGCCACGGCCCTTGCTGGCGGTGAACAGGTCGTTGCGCGTGGGGTCGTAGATGACGGCCTGATCGAGGCGGCCATCCACCATGAGCGCGATGCTGACGCAATAGACCGGAAAGCCATGGATGAAGTTGGTCGTGCCGTCCAGCGGGTCGATGATCCAGGTGTAGGCGCGGCCTTTGCCCTTGCCCTCGCGGCGGCCGGACTCTTCGGCCCAGATGCCGTGCTCGGGGTAGGCCCCCAACAGCGTTTCGATGATCGCGGCTTCGGCGGCGTGATCGACTTCGGTCACGAAGTCGTTGGTCTGCTTGGCCCCGACCCGCAGCGTGTCGAGATCGAGCGAAGCCCGGTTGATGAGGGCACCAGCGGCGCGTGCGGCCTTGATGGCCACGTTGAGCATGGGGTGGAGGTGAGCAGACATGGATGGTGGGCAAGAACGCAAGAGGGACTGCCCGATGGCAGCGGCGATAATGGCATTGTACCGGTACCCCCGGGGTTGACCCAAGCGCGCCTGTCGTGATTGCCACCCGTTTCGTCCTGATCGAGCCCAGCCACGCCGGCAACGTGGGCGCCGCGGCGCGCGCGCTCAAGGTGATGGGCTTCGACGACTGGGTGCTGGTGCGCCCGCGCTGGCCCGATGTGCTCGAGCGGCCCGAGGCGATCGAGCGCGCCAGTGGCGCGGCCGATCTGCTGCAACGCGCGCGCATCGTTGCCACGCTGGATGACGCCCTGCAGGGCATGAGCCACCTGTGTGCGACGGCCATGACCCCGCGCGATTTCGGCCCCCCGACTGCCGAGCCGCGCGGGTATTTGCCAGCGCTGGCACCGCGCGCGCTGGCCGGGCAGACGGGAGGCGTGGCCTTCGTGTTCGGGCCCGAGCGCTACGGGCTGGCCAACGAGGACGTCTACCGCTGCCACGTGTGCCTGCGCATCCCCACTGCGCCCGACTATGGTTCGCTGAATCTGGCCGCTGCGGTCCAGCTCATCGCCTACGAATGGCGGCTGGCCTTGGGTGGATTTGCCAGCGAGCATCAGGTGCTGACGGCGCGCAGCCCTGCGCCCGACCCGCCCGCGGACGCGCCCGCGCTCTCCGGGCTGCTGGCCCACTGGCAGGAGGCGCTCACCGCGGTCGGCTTCCTCGACCCGGCGGCGCCCAAGAAGCTGATGCCGCGCCTGCGCCGCCTGCTGCTGCGCGCTGCCCCGACGGTGTCGGAAGTCCACATCCTGCGCGGGGTGGCGCGCGCCATGATCGACGCCGCGCGCGGCGGCAGGCGCTAGACTGTGGGGCCCATGGGCGCTCGCCAGGCCCGCCACATTGCACCATGTCCCCCATGTTTCAGCGCCTCAAAGCCGACATCGACGCCATCCTCGAGCGCGACCCCGCCGCGCGCTCGCGCTGGGAGGTGTTGACCTGCTATCCCGGCTTGCACGCCATCTGGCTGCACCGTGTGGCGCATGCGTGCTGGCGTCGGGGTTGGAAGTGGCTGGGGCGCTGGATTTCGCACTGGAACCGCTGGCTGACGGGTATCGAAATCCACCCCGGCGCGCGCATCGGGCAGCGCGTCTTTATCGACCACGGCATGGGCGTGGTCATCGGCGAGACGGCCGAGGTGGGCGACGACTGCACCATCTACCACGGTGTGACGCTGGGTGGCACGTCGCTGTACAAGGGCACCAAGCGCCACCCGACGCTCGGGCGCGGCGTCATCATCGGCGCGGGCGCCAAGGTACTGGGCGGCTTTACCGTGGGGGATGGTGCCAAGATCGGCAGCAACGCGGTCGTGACCAAGCCCGTGCCGGCCGGTGCCACCGCAGTGGGCAACCCAGCGCGCATCATCGTGGCTGACGCAGACGAAAAGCGCGAGGCCGCGGCCGCCAGGATGGGGTTTTCGGCTTACGGCGTGACGCAAAACGACGACCCGCTGAGCCTGGCGATGCGCGGACTGATCGACAACGCGGCCAACCACGAGCACCAGATCGCGCTGCTGTGGCAGGCCATCGAAAAGCTGGCCTGCGCCCAGCGCGGCGAATGCCTGCCCTCGGACGCCGCCAAGACCGAGCACTTCGAGGCCGAGCGCCTCAACCAACTGATCGGCAAGTGAAGCAGCGGCCTGCGTTGTTGACGCTGTGGCCGCTCTGGCCGCTCAGGCACGAGGAGCACGAATGGCGGACTTGGGCCGAAACGCCGCACACACCGCGTCGTTCGTCTCCAGGTAGGGGCCGCCGATGAGGTCGATGCAGTAGGGCACGGCGGCAAAAATGCCATGCACCACGGGTTTGCCGTCGGCGTCGCGCATGCCCTCCAGCGTCTCGGCGATCGATTTGGGCTGCCCGGGCAGGTTGATGATGAGGCTGCGGCCACGGATGACCGCCACCTGGCGCGACAGGATGGCCGTGGGCACGAAGCGCAGGCTGATCTGGCGCATCTGCTCGCCAAAGCCCGGCATCTCCCGGTCGGCGACGGCCAGCGTTGCTTCCGGCGTGACGTCGCGCGGCGCGGGCCCGGTGCCGCCGGTGGTCAGCACCAGCGAGCAGCCGCAGGTATCGACCAGCTCGACCAGGGTGGCGCTGATGCGCTCGCGCTCATCGGGGATGAGCCGTTCGACGAAGGTGACCGGGTTTTTGAGCGCGCGGTTCAGCCAGTCGCGCAGCGCGGGTAGGCCCTTGTCCTCGTAGACGCCGCTGCTGGCGCGGTCGCTGACGGAGACGATGCCGATGGTGACGGGGTCGTGGGTGTTCATGGGCGGGCAACGGTGGATGGACTCTCGTGCGCGTCGAGGACGGCGCGCACGTGTTGAAACAGCTCCCGCCAGGCGCGGCCCTTGCGCTGGGCCTGGCCGGGTGCGGGATCGGGATGAACCTGCGCGTCTTTACGCGCCTGTCGGATGAGGGCGCGCAGGCGCTGCCAGTCGGCGTCGGGCTCCAGCTCGCGCCAGGCGTCGAGGGCGGCATCGTCGGCCACCAGCCGCTCGCGCCACTGCTCGGCTGCATGCAGGCGCTCGGTCTGCGCGGCGCTGCCCCGGTGTTGTTCGGCCAGCGTCGCCTCGATGGTGGCCACCAACGCATCGTCGAGCTGGCGCATGAGCTTGCCCACGTACTGCAGCTGGCGCCGCCGGCCCTCGAAGTCATCGATGCGCTTGGCCTCGGCCAGCGCTTCCCGCAGCGATGGCGGCAGGTCCAGGCCCTGCAGCAGCGACGGTTTCAGCGTGAGCAGCTGCTCACCCACCGCCTGCAGATGGGCGCTGCGTTTTTTCAAGTCGGTCTTGCTGAGGTCTGCGTCCCATTTGGCGGCGCGTTTGAGTTCGGTGTCCTCTTCGCTGCCATAGGCGACGAAGTGGCCCCGAACCCAGTACCCCTTGGTCGGTTTGCGTGGCATGACCGGTATCATAGCCAGCGACATGAAGAAAAAAACCCGCCCCTCCCCCGCGCCCGCCGCCGAATCCGGCCCCTTGGCGGGATTTCAGTTTTCGCAAGACCAGTTTCGCGAGTTGGCCGACTTGGCCCTCAAACACGCGCGCCAGCTGGGCGTGGCCGACGCCGGTGTCGAGGTCTCCGAGGGCAGCGGCCTGAGCGTGTCGGTGCGCTGTGGCGCGCTCGAAAACGTCGAGCGCAACCGGGACAAGTCGCTTGGCATCACCGTCTATCTCGGCCAGCGGCGCGGCAACGCGTCCACGTCGGATTTTTCGCCCGACGCCATCCGACGCACCGTGCAGGCGGCGTACGACATCGCCCGCTTCACCGCCGAGGATCCGGCTGCTGGCTTGCCGGACGAGATCGACATCGCCAACGACTATCCCGACCTGGAGCTGTTCTATCCTTGGCCAATCACGGCCGAACTGGCGGTCGAGCTGGCGCTGCGCTGCGAGGCGGCGGCGTTTGCGGTCAGTCCGCGCATCACCAACAGCGAAGGCGCCTCGGTGTCGGCGCAGCAGTCGCACTTCTGGGCCGAGCACATGCGCGGTGGCGAGCGCGGCCGCCAGGGGATATTCGCCGGTGGCTACCCCAGCTCGCGCCACAGCCTATCGGTCTCCCCCATCGCTGGCAAAGGCAACGGCATGCAGCGCGACTATTGGTACAGCTCGCAGCGCAACCCGGCCGAGCTGGCCAGCCCGGAGGCGGTGGGTCGCTACGCGGCCGAGCGGGCCCTGGCGCGCCTGAGGCCACGCAAGATCGCCACCACCGAATGCCCGGTGTTGTTCGATGCCCCGCTGGCTGCCGGGCTGCTGGGGGCCTTCGTGCAGGCCATCAGCGGCGGCGCGCTGTACCGGCGCACCACCTTTTTGCCCGACAGCTTGGGGCGGCAGGTGTTCCCGTCCCATATCGACATTTGGGAAGATCCGCACCTGATCGGCGCCAAGGGCAGCGCGCCGTTCGACGACGAAGGCGTGCGCACGGTGGCGCGCCCCGTGGTCGGCGCGGGATGCATCAAGGGGTATTTTTTGAGCACGTATTCGGCGCGCAAGCTGGGCATGCGCACCACGGGCAACGCGGGTGGCTCGCACAACCTGCTCATGACCAGCCGCCTGACCGAACCCGGTGACGACCTACCCGCCATGCTGCGCAAGCTCGGCCGCGGCCTGTTCGTCACCGAACTCATGGGGCAGGGCGTCAATCCGGTGACGGGCGACTACTCGCGCGGCGCTGCGGGCTTTTGGGTCGAGGATGGCGTCATCGCCTACCCGGTGCAAGAGATCACCGTCGCCGGCAACCTCAAGGAGATGTTTCGCGGCATACAGGCGATCGGGGCGGATGTGTATAACCTGGGGGCCAAGAACGTGGGATCGGTGCTGATCGACCGCATGAAGGTGGCGGGCAGCTGAGTGTCCCAGGCGTGGGGAGGTCCCCCCGCGCCCAAGGCGTGCAGCGGCGCATAATCAGACCCATGATGCGCAAGAAGCTGCCCATCGGCATCCAGACCTTCGCCAAGATTCGCGGCGACGATTACTACTACGTCGACAAGACGCCGTACGCGCTTCGGCTGATCGAATCGGGCTCGCACTACTTCCTGTCACGCCCGCGACGCTTTGGCAAAAGCCTGTTTCTGGACACGCTGGCTGAGCTCTTCGCCGGCAACGAGCCGCTCTTTCGGGGGCTCTATTGCCACGACAAGTGGGATTGGGGGAAGAAACATCCCGTCATTCGGATCAGCTTCGGCGGGGGGAGGGTACAGAGTCGGGCAGAACTCGATCAGCGCACCCGTTGGAACCTGGAGCAAAACCGCGAACGGCTGGGCATCACATGCCCCAATGTGGACGACATCGCCGGCTGCTTTGCCAACCTCATCCAGGCCGGGGAAAAGCGGTTCGACCAGCGCGCCGTCGTTCTGGTCGATGAATACGACAAACCCATCCTGGACAACCTAACCGAGCCGGAGGTGGCGCGCGCCATGCGCGAGGGCTTGCGCAACCTGTACTCCGTCATCAAGGATCAGGACGCCCACATCCGGTTCGCGTTTCTGACCGGGGTTTCCAAGTTCAGCAAGGTCTCGATCTTCTCGGGGCTCAACAACCTGCGCGACATCACCGTCTCGGCGGAATACTCGGCCATCTGTGGCTATACGGAAGCGGATGTCGATACCGTCTTCGCGCCGGAACTGGAAGGACTCGACCGCCAGGCGATCCGCGACTGGTACAACGGCTACAACTGGTTGGGGGATTCGGTCTACAACCCCTTCGATCTGTTGCTGCTTTTTCAGGAACGTGTCTTTCGCCCCTACTGGTTCGAGACGGGCACGCCGACGTTCCTCATCGACGTGTTGACGCAGCGCGGCTGCTTCACCCCGGAGCTGGCGTCGCTGCGGGCGGATGACGAGCTGCTCAACAGCTTCGATGTCGAGGGCATGACCACCGAGGCGCTGCTGTGGCAGACCGGCTATCTGACGTTTCGCAGCCAGCGCCGCATCGGTGCGCGCATCGAATACACCTTGGGCTACCCCAACCTGGAGGTCGAAAGCGCCCTCAACGACGCGCTGGTCAAGGCGCTGGTGGGTGCGCCGTCGGCGGCGGGACGGGCGATCAGTCGGCTCTACGACGTGCTGCACGCGGGTGACCTATCGGGCCTCAGAACCCATATCGACAGCCTCTACGCCGCCATCCCGCACGACTGGTACCGCAACAACCCGATCGCGCAGTACGAGGGCTACTGGGCCAGCGTCTTCTACAGCCACATCGCGGCGCTGGGGCTGGATTTGATCGCCGAAGACGTGACGAGCCAAGGCCGTATCGACCTCACGGTCAAACTGCCTGAGCGGATCTACCTGTTCGAGTTCAAAGTGGTCGAGCTGGAGCCGGAAGGGAAGGCCTTGGCGCAACTCAAGGCCCGCGACTACGCCGCCAAATACCGCATGGCGGGCGTGCCCATTCACCTGGTGGGCATCGAGTTCAGCCGCGAGTCGCGTCGCGTGGTGGGGTTTGACGCCGAGCATTTGGCGTGCCAATAGACGTTCCACCGCGCCGGTGACGAAGCGCTGGGTCTGCCCTAAACCCAAGAAAGAACAAGGGCTGACGCGATCACTCACGTCAGCCCTGGATGGGTTTGGTCGGCGTGGCGGGATTCGAACTCGCGACCCCTTGCACCCCATGCAAGTGCGCTACCAGGCTGCGCTACACGCCGAAGCCGCCATTATACGGTGTTTTCAGGCGCTTTCCGGACTGCGGGGTCGAGCAGGGCGCGGATGGCGCGCAGCTCGGCCAGCAGTGAACGGCGCTGCGACGCGTCCCAGGCGGGCGGCGGCTCGATGGCGTCCACCACGCTCGTGGGCAAGATCTCACCCGCGGATGCTGGGGGGGTAGAGGGTTCACCATCCCCTTCCTGGTCCTTGCGCGCGGCGCGCTCTTGCTGGCTCCATTCGGCCAGCCGGTTGCGTGCGCCCTGGATGGTAAACCCTTGCTCGTACAGCAGTTCGCGGATGCGACGGATCATCAGCACTTCGTGGTGCTGGTAGTAGCGCCGGTTGCCGCGGCGCTTCATGGGCCGCAGTTGGGTGAATTCTTGCTCCCAGTAGCGCAGCACGTGGGGTTTGACCCCGCACAGCTCGCTGACCTCACCAATGGTGAAGTAGCGCTTGGGAGGAATGGGGGGAAGCGCAGGTGCAGAGCACATGGTGGAGCGAAGTCGGCAGCCCACTAATGTAGCGCAACCGCCGTCACAGGCCCATGATCTCGGGGCCGCCTTTGGCGAGCGCGCGCTGGTAAGCCGGGCGGCTGCGGTAGCGCTCGCGGTACGCCGCCACGTGGGGGTGACGCGCAGCAGCGTGCGGTCCGCCCAGCGCGAGCGCCGCCTCGACGGCAAAGCTCATCTGAAAGTCGGCCAGTGCCAGCCGCTCGCCGGTCAGCCAGGGGCGATCGCGCAGCGTGTGGTCCAGCAGCTCGAGCGCGGTGTCGATGTTGGGATCGACGAAGCGCCGCAGCACTTGCCGGCTGATCTCGCGCGCGATGGGCCGAGCAAAGAACGGCATGCGCTGCTGGGGGATGTTGACGAATACGAGCTTCATGACCACCCAGTTCATCAACGATCCTTCGGCAACGTGCATCCAAAACCGGTTGTCGCGGTGCGCGGCCGTGCCCGGCGCGGGGACCAAGCCGGCCAGTTCGCTATGTGGGGCGGGGGGAAAGGTCTCGGCCAGGTATTCCAGGATGGCGCCGGATTCGGCCACCGTCACATCGCCATGGGTAATGACGGGCGACTTGCCCAAGGGATGCACGGCCTTGAGTTCCGGCGGGGCTAGGCGCGTGCGGGCGTCGCGCCGGTACAGGCGCAGCTCGTAGGGCACGCCCAGTTCTTCCAGCAGCCACAGCACGCGCTGCGAGCGCGAGTGTTCCAAGTGATGAACGACCAAGCTCGTCATGGGCACTCCCGTGGGTCAGCGTGAGTGGATCAGAGCGTCGAGCCGCTGTGCATCGGCGCAAAAGAGCCGGATGCCTTCGGCCAATTTTTCGGTGGCCATGGCGTCGTCGTTGAGCGCGAGCCGAAAGGCGGCCTCGTCGCCGGCACGGTAGTGGATTTCCGGCAGGTCGGCTTGGGCGGCTTCGGCGGGGTCGAGCTGGCGCGGGACGTCGCCTTTGGTGGCGGCCAGTTGCGCCAGCAGCTCGGGGCTGATGGTGAGCAGATCGCAGCCAGCCAGGGCCAGGATCTGCCCGGTGTGACGAAAGCTCGCGCCCATGACCTCGGTGGCGATACCGAAGTGCTTATAGTGCCGCCAGATGCGGGTGACGGATTGCACGCCTGGGTCTTGGGTGCCTGCCATTGCCGCCTCGTCCCACTGGGCGCCGGCGCGTGCCTTGTGCCAGTCGACAATGCGGCCGACGAAGGGCGAGATCAGGCGCACGCCCGCGTCCGCGCACGCCACCGCCTGGCAAAAGGCGAACAGCAGCGTCAGGTTGGTATGGATACCCTCGCGCTCCAGGGTTTCGGCGGCGCGGATGCCTTCCCAGGTGGCAGCGATCTTGATCAGCACGCGCGCGCGCGGCACGCCCTCGGCCTCGTAGAGCGCGATGAGGCGCCGAGCGCGCTGGATGGTGGCGCGGGTATCGAAGCTCAGGCGCGCGTCGACTTCGGTCGATACCCGGCCCGGGACGATGCGCAGGATCTCGGCGCCGAAGCGCACCAGCAGCCGGTCGACCACTTCGTCCAGGGGGTGGTCGCGGTAGCGGGTAACGGTGTCGTCGAGCAGCGGCGCGTACTCGGGTTTGAGCACGGACTTCAGGATCAGCGACGGGTTGGTGGTGGCGTCGCGGGGCTGGTACTGCGCGATCTGCAAAAAGTCGCCGGTGTCGGCGACCACGGTGGTGTGGCGCTTGAGGGCGTCGAGCTGGTTCATGCGGTGTGACAGCGAAGGCGAAAGAAAGCCGGGGCGGGTTTAGGTCAGCGGCGTGGCCAGACGCTGGATGACGGCCGCGGTGTCGGGGCGCACGCCGCGCCACCAGGCAAACGCCTCGGCCGCCTGTTCGACCAGCATGCCGATGCCGTCGGCGAGCCGACCCGCGCCCGCCTGCTGGGCTTGGCGCAAGAAGGGCGTCAGCCCCTGACCATAAACCATATCGTACGCCAGGGTGTCGGGGCCGAAGATCTGGGGCGGCAACGGCAGCGCCTGATCGACGAGGCTGGCGGACGTGGCGTTGACGACGATGTCGAACCGTCCGGCGTCCACCAGTTCATCGAGCGCGGCGGCGCGCAAGACCCCGTGGCCCCACCCCTGCGCGTGAAACGACGCCACGAGTGCCGCCGCCTTGTCGGCGCTGCGGTTGGCCACGAGCAGCAGTGTGGGTGCGGCCTGCAGCAGCGGCTGCAGCGCCCCGCGCGCGGCGCCCCCGGCGCCCAGCATCAGCACGCGGCGGCCAGCGACGGGGTGGCCCAGATTGACCGTGATGTCGCGCGCCAACCCCACGCCGTCGAAGTTTTCGGCGCGGCAGCGCGTGCCGTCGAACGCCAAGGCATTGGCCGCACCGGCAAGCCGCGCGCGCTCGCTAACCTCATCGGCATAGGCACACGCCTCGATCTTGAACGGCAGTGTCACGTTGACCCCGCGCCCGCCCGCCGCGCGAAAGGCATCCACCGTGGCGGCAAAACCGTCCAGCGGGGCCTCCATGGCGGTGTAGGTGAGCGCCTGCCCGGTTGCCTGGGCAAACCAGGTGTGGATGAGCGGCGATTTGCTGTGGCCGATGGGGTGGCCGATGACGGCGTAGCGGTCCATGGCGCGATTGTCGCCGATGGCGGCCCCTCCGCCACCAGCCAGGGGCATGGCAGCCTCGCGTCGTTGCTTCGGCGTTTTGGATATGGTCGTCAACACCGTTGACGGGTGGTCGTCCATGGACCAGCTACGATACAACCCGTCGTTCGCCTGGAGCTTGCCGTGTCCGCCTTGCCCGCTCTGTTCGTCTCGCATGGCTCGCCGATGATGGCCTTGGCGCCCGGCGCCGCCGGTGTCGCCTTGCAGCGTTGGGGGCAGTCGCTGGCTGCCCGCGACGACTTGCGTGCAGTGGTCGTCATGTCGCCGCACTGGATGGACGAGGTGGCTGCGGTGGGCAGTCACCCTCAGCCGCCCACATGGCACGACTTCGGTGGCTTCCCGCCGGCGTTGTACCGCCTGCAGTACCCTGCACCTGGTGATCCCGCGCTGGCGCGCAGGGTCGTCGAGCGTTTGCGCGCAGCGGGTATCGCTTCGGCCGAGGACCCGCAGCGCCCGCGCGACCATGGCGCTTGGTCACCGCTGCGCTTTCTGTTGCCCCAGGCCCGCTGGCCGGTGGTGCAGCTGGCCCTCCCGGCTACTGCAGGGCCGGCGCAGGTGTACGCCATCGGTGTGGCACTGGCTGCGCTGCGAGAGGATGGCGTGTTGATGGTGGGCTCGGGCAGCCTTACCCACAACCTGATGGAGTTCTTCGGCCAGCGCCCGGCGATTCAGGATCCGCCCGATCCCTATGTGGTGGCGTTTTCGGACTGGGTCTGGAATGCCTTGCAGGCCCGCGATCTGGATGCCCTGCTGGCGTGGCGCGTGCGGGCGCCGCAAGCGGAGCGCGCGCACCCGACCGACGAGCACCTGCTGCCGTTGTTCTTTGCCCTGGGAGTGGCGCGCTGGCCCCGGGAGGGGGCAGCGACGGTGCGGGCGATCACGCGCGAAGCCCAGTACCGGTATCTGGCGATGGACAGTTATGCCATCAGCTGACCATGGGGCGGATGGAAAAGGGGACCCGACTCAGGACACCCACTTGGTTTCGTCGCTAGAGCCGCGCCCACTGATGATGTTGGGTGGCAGCGATCACGCGTCGGCCAGCTCCGTCATCGGCACGCAGCTGCAAAACAGGTTGCGGTCGCCGTACACGTTATCCACCCGGCCGACGGGTGGCCAGTATTTGCTGCCCGCGCGACCGTGCGCGCGGTGAAACGGCAAGGCGGCACCCAGTTCCCGCGTGTAGGGGTGGGGCCAGTCCTCGGCCAGGCAGCGCTGCGCGGTGTGCGGGGCATTTTTGAGCGGATTGTCCTCGCGCGGCCACACGCCCAGCTCGACGGCGCGGATCTCTTCCCGGATGGCGATCATGGCGTCGATGAAGCGGTCCAGCTCCTGCAGCGTCTCGCTCTCGGTGGGTTCCACCATCAGCGTGTTGGGCACGGGAAACGACAACGTGGGCGCGTGAAAGCCGTAATCCATGAGCCGCTTGGCGATGTCTTCGGCCAGGATGCCGCTCGTGTCTTTGAAGCCGCGGCAGTCCAGGATGCATTCGTGCGCGACGTGGCCGTTGGCGCTGGCGTACAGCGTGGGGTAATGCGCGCGCAGGCGGGCGCTGACGTAGTTGGCCGCCAGGATGGCCGTCTGCGTGGCGCGCAACAGGCCCTCGGCCCCCATCATGCGGATGTACATCCACGAAATGGGCAGCACGGCCGCGTTGCCCAGCGGCGCTGCCGAGACGGCGCCGACGGTGGCGTCGCCCCGCGCATCGCCCGCATAGGCGCCCGCGGCCAGCGCCGTGGCGTGGCCAGGCAGGTAGGGCGCGAGTTCCTCCACCACACACACCGGGCCCACGCCCGGGCCGCCGCCGCCGTGGGGGATGCAAAAGGTCTTGTGCAGGTTGAGGTGGCTGACGTCGCCCCCGAACGCCCCCGGGGCTGCCAGGCCGACCAGCGCGTTCATGTTGGCGCCGTCGATGTAGACTTTGCCGCCGTGTTGGTGCACCAGGTCGCACAGGGCCTTGACGCCGGTCTCGAACACGCCGTGCGTGCTGGGGTAGGTGATCATGATGCACGACAGGCGCTCGCTGTACTGCTCGCACTTGGCGCGCAGGTCGTCCAGGTCGACATTCCCCTGCGGGTCACACGCCACGGGCACGACGTGCAACCCGGCCATCTGGGCGCTGGCCGGGTTGGTGCCGTGCGCCGACGTGGGGATGAGGCAGACGTCGCGCTGCGGCTGTCCCCGCGCGGCGTGGTAGGCCTGGATGGCGAGCAAGCCCGCATATTCGCCTTGCGAGCCCGCGTTGGGCTGCAGGCTGATGGCGGCGTAGCCCGTGGCCTGGCATAGCCAGGCGCGCAATTGCGCATCCAGCAGCCGGTAGCCCTCCAGCTGGTCGGCAGGCGCAAACGGGTGCACGTGCGCAAATTCCGGCCAGGTGATGGGGATCATCTCGCTGCTGGCGTTGAGCTTCATCGTGCACGAGCCCAACGGGATCATGGTGCGGTCCAGCGCCAGGTCTTTGTCCGACAGGCTGCGGATGTAGCGCAGCATGCCGGTTTCGCTGTGGTAGCGGTGAAAGACGGGGTGCGTCAGATACGGGCTGGTGCGCCGCAACCCGGCCGGGATGAGGGTGTCGGTGGCCGCTGCACAGGCGTCGAAGTCGGGCAGTGGCTGGCCCGGCGTGGCAAACACCGACCACAGCGCCTGGATGTCGTCGCGGGTGGTGGTCTCGTCGAGCGCAATGCCAAGGTTGCCATGCCCCATGACACGCAGGTTCATGCCGCGCTCGCGCGCACGGTTGAGCAGCGACTGGGTGGCTGCGCCGGTGTGCAGGCACAGCGTGTCGAAGGCGCTGCCGTTGGCCGGGGCGTGGCCCAGTTCGCTCAAGCCCCGCGCGAGGATGGCGGTGTAGCGCGCCACGCGCTCGGCGATGCGCCGCAGCCCGTCGGGGCCGTGATAGACAGCGTACATGCTGGCCACCACGGCTGGCAGCACCTGCGCGGTGCAGATGTTGGAGGTGGCCTTTTCGCGCCGGATGTGCTGCTCGCGCGTCTGCAGGGCCAGCCGGTACGCGGGCTGGCCATGGGCGTCTACGCTCACGCCGACCAAGCGCCCGGGCAGCGAGCGCTTGAACGCATCGCGGCAGGCCAGGAACGCGGCGTGCGGGCCGCCCGCGCCCATGGGCATGCCAAAGCGCTGACTGCTGCCGACCACGATGTCGGCCCCCCACTCGCCCGGCGGCATGAGCAAGGTGAGTGCCAGCAGGTCGGTGGCGACGATGAAGGCCGCCCCCCGTTCGTGCACCCGTGCCACGTCGGCGCGCCAGTCGTCGATGCGGCCAGTGGTGGCGGGATACTGGGTGAGCACGGCAAAGTAATCGTGGCGCTGCAGCGCTTGCGCCCACGCCTCGGCGCTGTGGGTGACCACCACGTGCAGGCCCAGCGGGCGTGCGCGCGTCTGCACCACTTCGAGGGTTTGCGGATGGCAGTCGCCCGAGACGACGATGACCGCACCCTCGGCCTTGACCGAGCGGCGCGCCAGGGTCATCGCTTCGGCGGCGGCGGTCGCCTCATCCAGCATGGACGCGTTGGCGATGTCCATGCCCGTCAGGTCGGTGACCATGGTCTGAAAATTGACCAGCGCCTCCAGGCGGCCCTGCGAGATTTCGGCCTGATAGGGTGTGTACGCGGTGTACCAGGCGGGGTTTTCGAGGATGTTGCGCAAGATGACGCCGGGCGTGTGCGTGCCGTAGTAGCCCTGCCCGATGAAGCTGCGTAGCACACGGTTTTTTTGCGCGATGGCTTTCAGTTCGGCCAGCGCTTGTGCTTCTGTCACGGGTGGCGGCAGGTCCATCGCTTGCACGCGCGCGATCGTGCGCGGCACGATGCCGTCGGCCAGGGCCTGCAGGCTGTCTTCGCCGATGGCGGCGAGCATGCGCTGCTCATCGTCGGGGCCGATGCCGATGTGGCGCGCCACGAATTCGGCGGGGTTTTCCAGGGCAGACAAGGGGGTGGGGGGCGTCATCGCGCGGCTCCGTTCACTGGGCCAGTTGGCGGTAGGCGGTCTCGTCCAGCAGCGCGTCCAGTTCGGCGGGCTGACTCAGGCGCACCTTGAAGAACCAACCCTCACCCAGCGGGTCGCGGTTGGCCAGCGATGGGTCGGCGCGCAACGCCTCGTTGACGGCGACGATCTCGCCGCTGACCGGCATGTAAACGTCGGCAGCGGCCTTGACCGATTCGACCACGCCGGCCACCGCTTTTTGCGGCAGCGTTTTGCCCACTTCGGGCAGCTCCACGAACACGACGTCGCCCAGCGCATCTTGCGCGTGGTGGGTGATGCCGACGGTGGCGGTGTCGCCATCGACACGGATCCATTCATGGTCGGGGGTGTACTTGATGGTCATGATCATCGACTCCAACGGTGGGGAAGGAAAGGGGGCGGTCAGCCGCGGTGATAGCGCGGCGCGACGAAGGGCAGGGGCACGACTTCCATGGGCACGGGCTTGCCGCGGACGATGGCGTGCAATACCGTGCCCGGGCTGGCGTGCTCGGGCGGGACGTAGCCCATGGCGATCGGCACGTCCAGCGTGGGCGACAGCAGCCCGCTGGTGACCTGGCCCGCCGGCAAACCCGCTGGGGTGTGCAAGGGGGCGGGTTCGCGCACCGGCACACGCTGCTGGGCGCGCAGACCGACGCGCACGCGGCTCAGGGGCAGGCTGCCATCCAGTTGCGCCAATACGCGCTCGGCGCCGGGAAAGCCGCCTTCGCGCGCGCCGCCGCGCCGACGCACTTTCTGGATGGCCCATGCCAGGCCTGCCTCGATGGGGGTGGTGTGGGTGTCGATATCCTGCCCATACAGGCACAGGCCCGCTTCCAAGCGCAGCGAGTTGCGCGCCCCCAAGCCCACCGGGTGCACCTCCGGCTGTGCCAGCAGCGCGCGTGCAAAATCGATGGCGGCGTCGGCCGGCAGCGAGATCTCGAAGCCGTCCTCGCCCGTGTAGCCGCTGCGGGTGGCGTAGAGTGACGCACCGTGCCAGGTGAAGGCGCCGCCGGTCATGAAGACCAGATCCTGCACGCCGGGCAGCAGGCGCGCCAGGGCCGTCACTGCCAGCGGCCCTTGCAGCGCCAGCAGCGCACGTTCGAAATGGGCGCGCACCTCGCAGCGCTGCCCGATACGCGCTTGCAGATGCGCCAGGTCGGCGTGCTTGCGCGCCCCATTGACCACGAGGGTCAGGTCGCCCCCTTGCGCCAGATCGCGGTTGACGAACATCAGGTCGTCCAGAATGCCGCCGTCGTCGGTCAGCAGCAGGCCGTAGCGCTGGCGGTGCGGGGCGAGCCCCAGCACGTCCATGGGCAGCAGCGTCTCCAGCGCCGCGGCGGCCTCGGGGCCGTGCAGCGTGATTTGCCCCATGTGTGAGACGTCGAACAGCCCGGCTGCCTGGCGCGTGTGCTGGTGCTCGCGCAGCAGGCCGTCCGGGTATTGCACGGGCATGGCGTAGCCGGCAAACGGCACCATGCGCGCCCCGAGGGCCAGGTGAAGGTCGTACAGGGGGGTCTGGAGTAGCGCTTCGGTGGTGGCAGCGGACATGGTCGATCTGACAAACAGGTGGTCACGACCGGCGCCCGAAGGCACCGGGGCACACCTGCTGTCCGCTTTACCTGAGAGATTCGCCGACGCCGCGCCACCCATGCGGTCGCGCACGCCGCTTGCTCCTTCGGTGGGCGACGCCTGGCACTGGGGCCGCTGGCGACGCCTCTCTCCAGCAGGCAAACACCCCGCGGGGTGTTGCATCAGTCCTTTTGCCTGAGCGTTCGGCGTTGGCCTGCGCCTTCGGCGGCAGTTCGACGCCATGGCGTCATCTGCGCTCTCCTGATGCGCCGCATTGTAACGCGACGTCGGCGCCCATCACATGCCGGCGTAATTCGGGCCGCCGCCGCCTTCCGGCGTCACCCAAACGATGTTTTGCGTCGGGTCTTTGATGTCGCAGGTTTTGCAATGCACGCAGTTTTGCGCGTTGATGACGAGCTGTGGCCCGCCGTCCTTCTCGACGAACTCGTACACCCCGGCAGGGCAGTAGCGGCTCTCCGGTCCCCCGTAGAGGGCCAGGTTGACCGCTATCGGCACCGTTGGATCCTTGAGCGTGAGGTGAGCGGGCTGGTTTTCTTCGTGGTTGGTGTTGGACAGGAAAACGCTGCTTAAGCGGTCGAACGTGAGCACGCCATCGGGCTTGGGGTAGCGGATGGGCTCGACTTGACTGGCCGCGTGCAAGCGAGCGTGGTCGGGGCTGTGGCGATGCACGGTCCAGGGCGGACTCTGGATGCCCAGCTTGGGCAGCAGCCAGTGCTCGATGCCGGTCATCAGCGCCCCGATGGTGTTGCCCTTTTTGAACCACGTCTTGAAGTTGCGTGCCCGGTGCAATTCCTGATAGAGCCAGCTCTGCTCGAAGGCGGCCGGGTACGCCGCCAGCTCGTCGTGTTGGCGCCCCGCTTGCAGCGCCTCGAATGCCGCCTCGGCGCACAGCATGCCGGTCTTGATGGCGGCGTGGCTGCCTTTGATGCGTGCGGCGTTGAGGTAGCCCGCGTCGCAGCCCACCAGCGCACCGCCGGGAAAGACGGGCTTGGGCAAGCTGAGCAACCCCCCCGCCGTGATGGCACGCGCGCCATAGCCGATGCGCTTGCCGCCTTCGATGTGCGCCCGGATGGCGGGGTGCGTCTTCCAGCGCTGCATCTCCTCGAACGGGCTCAACCACGGGTTTTGATAGTCCAGCCCCACCACGAAGCCCAGCGTGACCTTGTTGCCCTCGAGGTGGTACAGAAACCCGCCGCCGTAGGTGTGTTCGTCCAGCGGCCAACCGGCGGTGTGCACCACCAGCCCGGGCTTGGCTTTTTCAGGTGGGATTTCCCACAGCTCTTTGATGCCGATGCCGTAGGTTTGCGGGTCCTTGCCCTCGTCGAGCCGGAAGCGCGCGATCAACTCCTTGCCCAGGTGCCCGCGCGCCCCCTCGGCGAAGACGGTGTACTTGGCGCGCAGCTCCATGCCGAGCTGAAAGGCGTCGGTCGGCTGCCCGTCCTTGCCCAGGCCCAGGTGTCCCGTGGCCACGCCCACGACGCGACCCTGCTCATCGTAGAGCACCTCGGCGGCGGTAAAGCCCGGGAAAATCTCCACGCCCAGCGCCTCGGCCTGCTCGCCCATCCATTTGGTCACGGCACCCAGGCTGATGACGTAGTTGCCCTCGTTGTGAAAGCACTCGGGCAGTAGCCAGTGCGGCGTGCGCATGGCGCTGTCTTCTTCCAGGAACAGCACCTCGTCACCGGTGACGGGCTGGTTCAGCGGCGCGCCGCGCTCCTTCCAGTCGGGAAAGAGCTCGGTGATGGCGCGCGGGTCCATGACCGCCCCCGACAGGATGTGCGCGCCGGGCTCGGAGCCTTTTTCCAGCACGCAGACGCTGACGTCGGCGCCTTTTTGGGCGGCGAGTTGTTTGAGCCGGATGGCCGTGGCCAGCCCTGCCGGGCCCGCGCCGACGATGACGACGTCGTATTCCATGGCCTCGCGCGGGCCAAACTGCTCGATCAAATGCGCCGGGGTTTTCATGCGCCGCATTGTAGTGGCGATGGCCTTACCATCGCTGTCAAGTCACCGACAAGATGGACCACCGCCCATGCGCATCGACCTGCCGACCGACAAGCGCCTCGTGCACACCATGACGATTCCCATCCGTTGGGGGGACATGGATGCCATGGGGCACGTCAACAACACCGTGTACTTTCGCTACATGGAAAGCGCCCGGCTGCAATGGATGGGCGAGTGGGGTATGCCCGCCAACCCGCGCGGCTGCGGGCCAGTGATCGCCAACGCGTTCTGCAATTTTTGGCGGCAGCTCGAGTACCCGGGCGACGTGATCGTGCGCAGTTATGTGGGCGCGCTAGGTCAGCGCTCGTTCGACATGTTCCACGAGCTGCTGCGCACGGATGGCGGCGATACCGTCTATGCCAACGGGGGCGCGACGGTGGTGTGGGTGGACTTTCCGGCGCAGCGCTCGGTGCCATTGCCCGCGGCGCTGCGCCAGCGGCTGGCCGAGGGCGTCACTTGACCTTGGGCAGGCGGCCGAGCAAATAGAACTCGTCGTTGGGCTGCATGCCGCTGAAGGACGCCATGCGGTTCGACAGGCCGAAGAAGGCGGTGATGGCCGCGATGTCCCAAATGTCCTCGTCGTCCAGGCCGTGCGCGTGCAGCGCCACGAAGTCGGCGTCGTCGATGGTGTGTGATTGCTGGCAGACCTTCATCGCGAAGTCCAGAATGGCGCGCTGGCGCGGGCTGATGTCGGCCTTGCGGTAGTTGATGGCCACCTGGTCGGCGATCAGGGGCTTTTTTTCGTAGATGCGCAGGATGGCTCCGTGCGCGACCACGCAGTACAGGCACTGGTTGGCGGCGCTGGTAGCGACCACAATCATTTCGCGCTCGCCCTTGGTCAGGTTGGAGGTGCGGCCGACGGTCTCGGGCATCATCAGCGCGTCGTGGTAGGCAAAGAAGGCGCGCCACTCCGCCGGCCGGCGCGCCAGCATCAGAAACACGTTCGGCACGAAGCCGGCTTTGGCCTGCACGTCGAGGATGCGCTGACGGATGTCGTCGGGCAGATCGGTCAGCTCGGGCAGTGGATAGCGGGGGTTCATGCGGGGCTCCTGTGTGGCCATGGGTCGAGGGGGATGGGGCGCTTACTCTTCCAGCGAGGCGCTCCAGCGTGTGTTCCACGCCGGCGGTGTGCGCAGCGCGTCGATGCGTCGCCGGTCGCGTTTGGTGGGGCGGCCTTGGGTCAGCGTGGCCGCCGGCTCCGGGGCCAGGCGGCGCAGCTCGGCGTGGCGTTCGCGCGCGGCGATGGATTCGGGCGTTTCCTCGTACAGCAGCATGGCCTGGCTCGCCGGGCCGCGCACGGCGGAAAGCGCGCGCACGACCACCGTGCGCTCCACGTCGCCAGTGCGCAGTCGAATGACGTCACCCGGCCGGGGTTCGCGGCTGGCCTTGGCGGGCGCCCCGTTGACGAGCACACGGCCGCGTTCGATCATCTCGGCGGCCAGCGCGCGCGTCTTGTAAAAGCGCGCCGCCCACAGCCACTTGTCCAGGCGCACGCGGCCGGGGGTGTCGTCTGGCGTCGGCGGAGAGTGGCGGGCCATGGCGTGCTCCTCACCCCTGACCGGTCACTGCACCGCTCCCAGCGCCAGTGCCCGCTCGCGGCTGGCCGCGCGTTCGGCGTCCGACGGCTGCACCGTCGTGGGCCAGCCTGCCAAGTGGCGCTGGGCGATGTCGGCCAGCGCGCGCAGCCACGTCGGGTCGTCGTTGAGGCACGGGATGTAGTGAAAGGTCTGGCCGCCCGCGGCCAGGAACGCCTCGCGTGCCTCCTGGTCGATTTCTTCCAATGTCTCGATGCAGTCGCCGGTAAACCCCGGGCAGATCACGTCCACCCGCCGTACGCCCTGGCGCGCCAGCGCCACCAGCGTGGGTTCGGTGTAGGGCTCGAGCCACTTGGCGCGGCCGAAGCGCGACTGGAATGTCATCACGTATTGGTCGCGCGACAGGCCCAGCGCCTCGGCCAGCAGGCGGCCCGTCTTATGGCATTCGCAGTGGTAGGGGTCGCCGCGCTGCAGCGTGCGCGCAGGCATGCCGTGAAAACTCATCACCAACCGCTCGGGCTGGCCCACCTGGGCCCAGTGCGCGCGCACCCGCTCGGCCAGCGCGGCGATGTAGCCCGCGTCGTCGTGGTAGTGGTTGACGAAGCGCAGCTCCGGTACCCAGCGCAAGCGGCCCGCCCAGGCATAGACTTCGTCGAACACGCTGGCGGTGGTCGCCGCGCAGTACTGGGGGTAGGCGGGCAGGATGAGGATGCGCTTGCAGCCCGCGGCCTTGAGCGCGTCGAGCTCGCGCCGCACGGCGGGTTGGCCGTAGCGCATGGCCCAGCACACCTGGACGCGGTGGCCGCGTTCTCCTAGCATGCCTTGCAGGTATTTGGCCTGGCGTTCGGTCCAGACTTTGAGCGGCGAGCCCTCCGGCGTCCAGATGGTGGCGTATTTGGCGGCGGATTGGCGCGGCCGCACGTTGAGGATGATGCCGTGCAGGATCGGCCACCAGATGGGGCGTGGGATCTCGACCACGCGCGGGTCGCTCAGAAATTCGGCCAGGTAGCGCCGCAGCGCGGCCGGTGTGGGCGCCTCGGGGGTGCCCAGATTGACCCAGAGGATACCGGTGTGGGCCGCCTGGCCATGGGTGTAGGGGGGCTCGGTGCGCATGGTCATGCGGTATTCTCGCGCAGACATGTTCGACCCTGCACGCGTGCGCGCGATCACCCTCGATCTGGACGACACCCTGTGGCCGGTATGGCCGACGATCGAGCGCGCCGAAGCGATGCTGCAGCAATGGTTGCACGCGCATGCGCCGGCGACGGCTGCCTTGTTGCACGATCCGGCGATGCGGCGCGCCATCCGCGCCGAGGTCGAGCGGCAACACTCCCAGCACCGCCACGACCTGAGCTTTTTGCGCCGCGAGGCAATCCGTGCCGCCCTGCGCCGGGCGGGCGACGATCCCGCGCTGGCCGAGCCGGCGTTCGAGGTGTTTTTTGCCGAACGGCAGGGCGTGACGCTGTTCGAAGATGTGCGCCCGGCCCTGGAGGCGCTGGCCGCGCGCTATCCGGTGGTCGCGCTGTCCAACGGCAATGCCGATGTGCAGCGCGTCGGCATCGGCCAATGGTTCCATGCCCGGCTGGGCGCGCGCGAGGCGGGGGTGGCCAAGCCCGACGCGCGAATTTTTCGCGCCGCCGCCGCCCTGGTCGGTGTGGCGCCCGAGCATGTGCTGCACGTGGGCGACGATGTCCATCACGACGTGCTTGGCGCGCTGCGTGCGGGCATGCAGGCAGCGTGGGTCGATCGCGCCGGGCGTGAGTGGCGCGCAGCGCTCGCTGCCCCGCCCCATGGCCCCACGCCCGCAGTGGCAGAACCCGCGGCGCCGCACGAGCGCCCCCACCTGCAGGTGCCCCACCTGGCGGCGTTGTGCGAGGCGTTGGGGCTGGCGTCCGTGCGCTCGGTCGTCCCTG
Organism: Tepidimonas sp. HKU77; assembly: GCF_049728535.1. Classification (NCBI taxonomy): domain Bacteria; kingdom Pseudomonadati; phylum Pseudomonadota; class Betaproteobacteria; order Burkholderiales; genus Tepidimonas; species Tepidimonas sp. HKU77. Next base: position 2,135,202 of record NZ_CP187300.1, read on the forward strand.
TCAACTCCCCCTGGAAAGGCTCGACATGATCACGATCCATGGCATATTCGCCTCTCGCGCCGTGCGCCCGCTATGGGTGGCGCAGGAATTGGGCATCGACTATCAGCACATTCCCACGCCCTACCAAGGGGGTGCGACGCGCACACCGGAATTTTTGGCACTCAACCCCAACGGCCACATCCCCGTGCTGATCGACGAGCGGCCCGAGGGGCGCGTGGTGGTATGGGAGTCGATGGCGTGCGCGCTCTACTTGGCGCGCCACCACGGCCGCGGGGACGGCAGTGACCTGGCGCCCGCCTCGCCGGCGGAGGATGCCGAGGCGCTGCGCTGGGCCTTCTGGGCCATGACCGAGTTGGAGGCCGACGCACTGACCGTGCTGATGCACCGGCGCGGACTGCCCCCCGAGCGGCGCGACGCCGACCGGCTGGCCGCCGCGGAGCAGCGCGTGCGCGGGCCGCTGGCCGTACTAGAGGCGCACTTGCAGGTGCAGGCGCAACGTGGCTGGCCCCATCTGGCGGCGGAGCGCTTTACGGTGGCGGACGTGTGTGTGGCCAGCGTGGCCAACTGGGTGCGTTCGTCGCCCGAGCTGATGCATGCCTTCCCCCATGTGCACGAGTGGCTGCAACGCTGCCATGCACGCCCGGCGTATCGGGCGCTCAAAGAGAAAGAGGCGGCGCAAAAAAGCAGCGCCGCCGGCTAGGCGCGCGCTGACAGCGCGGCGGCAGCGGCCAGCCCGCTGCGCACCGCACCCTCCAGGGTCGCGGGGTAGGGGCCGTCGATGGCGTCGCCCGCGGCCAGCAGGCCGGGTGCCACGTGCATGCCGGGGCGTCGCAGGCCGGGGGTGCAGGCGAAGGTGGCGCGTTTTTCCACCACCGTCGCAAGCAGCGTACAGCCGTCTAGCCCCAGCTGGCGCTGCAATTGCTCTTGCACGGCGCGCAAGAGCGCGCTGCGATCGGTGGCCAGCGCTGGCGCCGGGGCGCTGGCCACCAGTGCGAGAACCGGTGCGCTGTTGGCCAGCGGCCGGCGCCAAAACACGAATTGCGCGGGGGCGGTGACCGGGTGGGTGTGCAGCGCGAGCATGGGCTCGGCCGCCGGCCAATGCCAGTCCGGGGGTGGGCGCAGGTAGACCGTGGCGATGGGTTGGTGGTGCAGGGCGGCTGCCGTGGCGCACCAGGCGGCGACAGTCGGCTCGGCGTCCAGGCCAGACGCGGCCAGCAGGCGGGCCGTGGCCGCGACCGGGCAGGCCAGCACCACGGCCTGGGTCTGCAGCGTATCGCCACTGGCCAGCTGCAGCCGCCAGCCAACGCCAGCCGCACGTTGCAGCCCCACCACCCGCGCGCCGGAGCGCAGCACGGCACCGCCCGCGCGCAGAGTGGCGGTGGCCGGTTCGGGCAGCACTTGGCCCAGGTCGGCGCGGGGCAGCAACAGGTCGCTCGGCGCCCAGGGGGCGGGGGCAGGCCCCAGCAGCGCATCGCGCAGCACGCGCCGGAAAACCCAGGCGCTGGCCCGCTCGATGGGGGTATTGAGCGCCGCGACGCACAGGGGCTCGATCAGGTCGCGCACCACCGGATCTGGGAGCCCTGCGCAAAGGTTGGCCACCGGGGTGTCGGGGCTGCGGGCATCCACGGGGCGCAGCCACCCCGCCAGGGCGCGCAGTGCCGCCAGCCGCGCCCGCCATGGCCAGGGACGTGCGCGCAGCAGGGCCGCGCCCAGCGCCAACGGCGCCAAGCGGGGTGGCAGGCGCGGGCCCCAAGCAGGCGGCACCAGGCCCATGCCATCGGGGTAGCGCAGGGTCAGCGGCAGGCGCTGCAGTGTCTGGGCCAGCGGCACGCCCAGGCGTCGCATCAGGCCCAGCGTGGCGGTGTAGGCGCCGATCAGGATGTGTTGTCCGTTGTCCAGCGGCCATGTCGTGCCGGCCTCGTCCAACACGGGCACGGTACGCGCGCGGCCACCCCAGTAGGGGGACGCCTCCAGCAACGTCACGTGCCAGCCAGCATCCTGCGCGGCGATGGCGGCGGCCAAGCCGGCCCAGCCGCCGCCCACGACGGCCACCGTTCGCGTCACAGCCGCCCCAGGGCCTGCACCTTCCAGGCCAGCCAGAATTTGCGCAGCGGCGTCAGCGCCACGCGTTGCGTCAGCACCAGCATCGGGTCTTGGGCGATCTCGTCCAGTAGCGTGCGGTAGATGCTGGCCATCATCAAGCCTGGTTTTTGTGCACGCCGGTCGGGGGCCGGCAGCAGTGCGATCGCCTCCTCATAGATGGCCAGCGCGCGCTCGATCTGAAAGCGCATTAGGGCGCCGAAGCGTGACGCAAAGTCGGGGCTGGCCCCGACACCGCGGCGCAGGATCTCGTGCGCCTTGACGTCGAAGCGCTGCAGCTCGGCAATGGGCAGGTACAGCCGACCACGCAGCGCGTCTTCGCCCACGTCGCGGATGATGTTGGTGAGCTGAAACGCCAGCCCCAGCCGATGTGCGTAGTCGGTGGTGGCGGGTTGGGTCTGGCCAAATATGCGCGCCGCGACCTCGCCGACGACGCCCGCGACCAGGTGGCAGTAGCGCTGTAGCTGCGCAAAGTCCAGATAGCGGCTTTGCTGCAGGTCCCACTCGCACCCCTCGATGACCTGCAGCAGCGGCTCGACGTGCAGGCCGTAGGGCTGGATGTGTGGCTGCAGGGCCACGAGCGCCGGATGTTCCGGTGTCTGACCGGCGAAGGTGCGCCGCACCTGCTCGCGCCACCAGGCCAACTTGGCTTGTGCCACGGCGGGGTCGTGCACTTCATCGACGATGTCGTCGATCTCGCGGCAAAAGGCGTAGAACGCGGTGATGGCGGCGCGTCGCGGCGCGGGCAAAAACAAAAAAGCGTAATAAAAGCTGCTGCCCGACGCCGCCGCGCGCTCCTGGGCATAGGCCTGGGCCTGCGCCAGCCGCTCGGGCGTCATGTCGCCGCCTCCCGCGCCCAGCGCGCAGCCACCGGACGCATGAACAGGCCGTACAGCAACGGCACCATGAACAGCGTCAGCGCCGTCGAGACCAGCAACCCCCACACGATGGCCGAGGCCACTGGGCCCCACAGCAGACTTTGCCCCCCCAGCCCGAACGCGAGCGACACGAGCCCACCGATGGTGGTGGTGCTGGTGATGAGGATGGGCACCACGCGCCGCCGCGCCGCCCAGACGATGGCGTGCATCAACCCCAGTCCCTGGCGCAGCCGGTCGTTGGCGGCGTCGATGAGCACGATGGCCGAGTTGACCGCGATGCCGGTGAGCGCGATGACCCCGTACAGCGTGTACAGCGACAACGGGTGGCGCGTGATGGCCAGGCCAATGGCCACCCCGGCGAAGGCCAACGGCACCGTGACCAGGATCATCAGCGGCTGGCCGTAGCTGCGAAACTGGGCGGCCAGGATCAGGTAGATCAACCCGACGCCGAGCAAGAACAGTTGCTGCATGGCGGCCAGGCTTTCGTTGATGTCTTCCAGCTCGCCCGAAAAGTCCAGATCGACGCCAGGGTGCTGCAGTCGCAGCGTGTCCCATGCGGCCTGGATGCGGCGGTTGGCCTCGGTGGTGTCGAGCACGGCCTTGTCGAGATCGGCCTCGACCGTGATGGCGCGGCGCAGGTTGTGGTGGCGAATGAAGCCGCGCGTGGGCTGGAGTTCCGCCTGCACCAGCGCCCCGAGTTGCGTCACCTGGCCGTTGGGCAGCGTCACCGGCGTGGCCAACAGCGCCGAGGGGTCCGGCGGTGGTGCGTCGAGCAGGCGCTGGCGCACGCGCAGCTCGATCTTGTCGCCCGCCTCGCGCGTGAAGGCCACCACCTCGCCGTCGACCGCCAGCCGCACCAGCCGTGTGGCCTGCGCGGGCCCGATGCCCAGCTCGCGCAGCGCCTCGGGTTGGAGCGTCAGGCGCAGCATGCCGCGCCCGGGTATGTTGTCGTCCTGGATGTCGCGCGTGCCGGGCAGGGTGGCAATGACGGCCTTCAAGGCGTCGGCGGCGGCTTGGATCTGGTCGAAGTCGTCGCCGCGCACTTTGACGCTGATGGGCTTGCCCGCCGGCGGCCCGCCCGACAGCAGCGTGAAGCTCTTGCGCCCGGGGCCGGGCAGCGTTTCGACCTCGCGCCGCATCGCCTCCACCACCTCTTGCACCTCGCGTGCGCCCGGCGTGCGTGGATTGAGCGAAACGAACACCTGCCCGTAGGCGTCACCGTATACCGGTTCGGTCTGGGTGAACTTCAGCCCCGCGGTCGAGGTGACGGCGCGCGCTTCGTGCCCCTGCGCGGCGTCGCCCACGCCGCGCAGGTGGCGGCGCACCACTTGCTCCACCCGCTCGGTCTCGGCCAGCGTTTCTTCCAGTGAGGCGCTGGCGGGCATGTCGACGTTGACGTAGAACGCCCGGATCGGGTCGAAGGCGAAAAACTGCACGCGCACCACGCCGGTGGCCAGCAGCGCCGCGGCACCCGCCACCACCAGCGCGCCCAGCCCCAAAAAGGTCCAGGGCCGACGCAGAACCACCACCAGCGCCTGCCCGTAGCGCAGGCGCAGCGCGCGGTTGAAGCGGTTGCGCCAGCGTTGCACGCGCCCCGGCTGGTCCAGCCGCACCTTCATCATGGCCACGTGTACCGGCATCATCCAAAACGCCTCGACGAGCGAGATCAGCAACGCCAGCGTCACCACGAACGGGATGATGAACATGAATTTGCCGACGATCCCCGGCATCAGCATCAGGGGCAAAAACGCGGCCAGCGTCGTCGCCACCGAGGCCAACACGGGTTTCCACACCTCGGCAATGCCGTCCAGGCAGGCCGGCAGCGCGGCCTGTCCGCGCTCGATGCGGTAGTAGATCGCCTCCACCACCACCACGGCGTCGTCCACCAGCATACCCAGCGCGATCACCACGCCCAGTAAAACGGAGATATTGAGGGTGTAGTCCATCCCCTGCAAGACGGCAAATGTGCCTAGCAGCGAGAACGGGATGCCGAGCGCGACCAGCACGCCGATGCGCCAGCCCAAAAACACCCAACTGACCGCCAGCACCAAGACGACGCCATAGAGCGCGTTGGTTTGCATGACGTCGATCGCCTCGCGCGTGGGGATGGTCTGGTCATCGGTCAGCGTCAGCTGCAGCCCCTGGGTGGCCAGCACGGCGTTTTCGCGCTCGATGAAGGCGCGCACATCGTCGAGCAGCCTCAAGGTGTTGACGCGGGCTTTTTTGGTCAACGCCAGCGAGATCGCAGGCTGCCCGTCCATCGACGCGAGCTGCGACGGTTTGGCGCGCGCCCACGTTACTTGGGCCACGTCGCCCAAGCGGGCGAACGCACCGGGCCGCACAGCGGACGTCACGGTCAGTTGCGCCAGGCGTTCCGGGTCGAGCTCGACGCCGCTGACGGCGATCGTCCACACGCCTTGCCGGGTGGCGAGTGTGCCCGCCGCGGTGTCGCGCCAGTGGGCGCGCAGCGCGTCTGCCACGTCAGCGGCCGTCAGCCCGCGCACCGCCAGCGCCGCCGGATCGGGGCGCACCAGCAGCTCCGGGTCGCGCAGCCCAGAGGCGAACACCTGGTCGACGCCGCGCAGCCGCTCCAGGGCTTGGCGGATGCGCCGCCCCTCGCGCCGCAGCACCTCGTCGTCGGCCGGCCCGGTTAGCCGCATGATGGCGGTGGGAAAGCCGTTGGAGGTGGAAAACTCGAGCACGCGCGGCTCGCGCGCCTCATCGGGCAGCTCGGCGCTCGCTTTGTTTTGGATCTCGCGCCGCAGATCGTTCATGCGCTTGTCGAAGGTACGCTCGTCGATGTCGCCAAAGCGCACCAGCAGACTGGAGACATTCTCGCGCGAGCTGGAGCTCACGAACCGAATGTCGGCCACGCCCTGGATGGCATCCTCCAGCGGGTTGGTGACCAGCCGCTCGACCTCCTCGGCACTGGCGCCCGGCAGCACCGTGGTGACGTTGACCCAGTTGAAGTTGATCTCCGGGTCGCGCTCGCGCGGCATTTGCACATAGGCCAGCAGGCCCAGGAGCATGACGACCGCGAACGCGATGTTGGCCAGGGGGTGGTTGGTGATGAGGGCGCGCAGCAGCCGCATGGACCATCTCCGGGGGCGTGCCTCAGGGGCCGACCGTGATGGGTTGGCCATCGCGCAACGCCTGCTGCCCCTGGGTGACGAGGCGCGCCTGCGTGGGCAGCCCCGTCGCCGGTGCGGGCCGGCCCTCTTGTGCTTGCGTCAGAGGCACGAAGCGCGCGCGTGCTGCCGCGCCCTCGCCCTCGGCCACGAAGACGCCCAGCCGACCCTCGCGCTGCACCAACAGCGTGGCAGGCACGTGGGGGTCGCTGGTCTGCCAGCGCAGCAGGCCCGGGGTGCCCGGCGGCAAGGGTTCGCCCAGTAGGCGCAGGCGCACCGTCTGCAGCCGCGTGCCGGCCGAGACGGCATCGACCACGCGCAGCACTTGCGCGCGCCGCTGCACGCCGGATTCGGCTTCGAAGACCAGTTCCCGCACGCGCTGCAGTGTCTGCGCGTCGGCGGGGGGCAGCGCCGCGTGCAACTCGCTGCCCTCCGTTTGGGCCAGCACGAACAGTGGGGTGCCCGCGGCCACCGTCTCGCCTTGCTGAGCCACCCGTTGGGTGATGGTGCCGGCAAAGGGCGCGCGCACCACGGCTTTGGCCCGCTGACGCTCGGCGCTGCGCAGCGCGGCTTCCGTCTGTGCCAGGTCGGCTTGCTGCACCGTGAGTTCGGTTTCGCGCAGGGTCAGCGCCTCGGGCGACAGAAAACCCTGTGCCTGCAGTTGGCGCGCGCGTGCCAGCTGGGCCTGGGCCATGCCCAAGCGCGCCTGTGCCGCATCGCGTGCGGCGCGCGCGCGCTCCACGGCCAGCGCTAGGTCGGTCTCATCGAGCCGTGCCAGCACCTGCCCGGCGCGCACGCGCGTGCCCACATCGGCCTCCCAGCGCTGCAGCACGCCACCCACCTCGGCCGCGATGCGCGCTTCGTTGCGTGGTGCCACCTGGGCGCTGACGCTGCGCGTCGGATAGACCGCCACCTCGGCCAGCGGCTGCGCGCGCACGGTGAGCGTGGCCGAGGGCGCGGGCGGGGACGCGGTGGGGGCGGGCGAGGTGGGGGGCGAGCCGTGCGAGGGCGCGGCGGCCAACGCCAGCAGCAACCACAGAGCGGATAGGGGGCGGCGTGTCATGCGCAAAGGGCGGGGTTCGATGGGGGTCGATGATGCCACGCGCGCCACATAAGTAGCGGCAGGTCGCGTGCGCGCAGGGTGGGGCGTTGGTGCAGCGTGCGCCAGCCGAGCGCCTGGATATGCTGCAGCACCCGCAACGCGCCCTGCAGCACGAGGCGCAATTCCCAGCCGAAGCGCCCGCCGATGGCGAGCGGCAAAGACCAACCGGCGCGCAAATGGTGCAGCGCCAACCGACAACCTCGCTGCACGACAGGGGTCAGCTCGGCATCGGTCCAGTCGGCCAGGGGGCGGTGGGGGTCGAGGCCGGCGTGCCTCAGCCACGCATCGGGCACATACCAGCGCCCGCGGGCGCGATCCTGCCCCAAGTCTTGCCACAGATTGACCAGTTGCAGCCCGGTGCAGATGGCGTCGCTGTGCGCCAGTGCCGTGGGGGTCTGCACACCCGCCAGGTGCAGCATCAAGCGCCCGACCGGGTTGGCGGAACGGCGGCAGTAGTCCAGCAGCTCGGCGTCGTCGCGGTAGCGGCGGCCGTCGGCGGTCCAGCGCACGTCCTGCTCGAACGCGTCGAGCAAATCCAGGAAGGGTGCCAATGGCAGGCCGTGGCGTTGGCGGGCCGCTTGCAGCGGTACCAGCATGGGCGCCCAGTCCGCTTGGCGCGTGACGGTGTCGTCGTCGCTCCAAAGGCGCTGCAACAGGTCCCGCAGCGCCGCCAACTGGGCCAGCCGTTCGGCGGGCGGGGCGTCGCCCTCATCCGCCACATCGTCGGCCCAGCGAGCCACGCGGTAGATGGCCACGACCGCTTCACGCCACTGCGGCGGGCACAGCAACGAGGCGACGGGGAAGTTTTCATAATGATCGACGGCCGAAGCAAACGCCATGGTCGGATGTTGCCACAGCCGCATGACGCGGTGTTTTTCCGGGGGCTCAAAAGCCCCCGAAACTGGTACGATCGTTCGATGCGTCGCTATCGCGCACTCGAGCAGTGCATGCGGTCGGCGCCGGCTCTCACCAGTACAACAGTAACAGCAGCCAGTCTCCAGGGAACCATGCGCCAAGTGTTGCAACACCTCGAGCAGCTCGCGCGACTGACGCGGGGCAGGGATCGTGACAGCATGGACGCGACCCTGGTGGAGGTGATGCGGCCGTTGCTCGATGCCCGGGCCGTGACGCTGTGGGAGGCGGTGCCCGATGCCGACGGTGACCGGCTGTTGAACCGGGCCCGGCTGGAGCGGGGCGCGCCCGTGCCGCAATCGTCGCCGGCGTGGATGACGCTGGCGGATTTGCCCCGGGTGGATGCCGATCCGCAGCGCGAGCAGGCCTGGCAGTCGCGGCAGACCCGCCTCTTGACGGACGACGGCGCGGCACGGCTGTTGGTCCCCATCCTGACCGAGTCCGACCGGCGTTTGCTCATCGAGGCGGATTTCGACGGCGCGCCCGATCCCCATCGCGTACAGGTCGCCGAGGGCATGGCGCGGATTTTCGAAAATTTCATCAACGTGCTCGAATCGAGCGAGCGCGACACGCTGACTGGGTTGCTGAACCGCAAATCGTTCGACGACGCCTTCTACAAAGCCACCCGGGTGACGCCCCAAGCGCCCGATGGGCCGCACGGGCAGCGGCGTCCCGGCAGCGGTGGCGCGCATTGGCTGGCCGTGATCGATGTGGATCACTTCAAATCGGTCAACGACCGCTACGGGCACCTGATCGGCGACGAAGTGTTGCTGTTGATCGCGCGCATTCTGCGCAGCACGTTCCGGCACGATGACCGTCTGTACCGGTTCGGTGGCGAGGAATTCGTCGTGCTGGCGCGCGCAGCCGATGCCACTGCCGCGGCCAGCGCCTTCGAGCGGCTGCGACGCAACGTCGAGGGTTTCCCTTTCCCCCAGGTGGGGCGTATCACGGTCAGCATCGGCTACACCGCTGTGCGCGAGCACGATACACCGGCCGACGCCTTCGAGCGCGCCGACCGTGCGGTGTATCTGGCCAAGGCGCAGGGGCGCAACCAGGTGCGCGGCTACGAGACCGACGTGCAGACGGGCGAGCCCGAAACGCATCGCGGTGCGGGTGGCGACGTCGAGTTGTTCTGAACCTGGCGCTACAATCGCGGCCTGTTCCGACCGGGCGCCGATGGGCCCCGAAGCCGTGCGCGGGTGGCGAAATTGGTAGACGCACCAGGTTTAGGTCCTGACGCCAGCGATGGCGTGGGGGTTCGAGTCCCCCCCCGCGCACCAACGGCCCAATCCCCCCTCTGTCTGACGCCCGCATGATTGACTTTGTGCCAGCGCCCGATTGGCACCCCGTTGCCACGGTCGCCGTGTTCGCCATCGTTTATCTCGGCATGTTCCTGGGGGGCTTGCCGCGGCTCAAGCTGGACCGCACCGGGGTGGCGGTGCTTGGGGCCATCGCCATGATCGCGGTCAACGGCTGGTCCGTCGAGGAGGCCGCCGCGGCCATCGACCTGCCGACGCTGGTGCTGCTGTTCGCGTTCATGGTGCTGTCGGCGCAGATGCGGCTCGGGGGCTTCTACACCGCCGTCACCCGGGCCGTCGGTAGCTGGCCGCTGGCGCCGACGGCGCTCATGGGCGCGCTGCTGGTGGTGGTGGCGGCGCTGTCGGCCGTGTTTTCCAACGACGTGGTGTGCCTGGCGGTCACACCGGTCGTCGTGCGCATGGCGTGGCAGCGCGGCTGGGATCCGGTGCCGTGGCTGGTGGCGGTGGCTTGTGCCGCCAACATCGGTTCGGCCGCCACGTTGATCGGCAATCCTCAGAATATGCTCATCGGCTCCGTCATGGGAATTCCGTTCGGCGCCTATGTGCGTGCGGCATTGCCACCGGTGCTGCTGGCGCTTGCCGGGCTGTGGGCATTCATGGCCTGGCGGTTGCGCACCGGCGCCACGCCGACCGTGCCACTCCGTCCGCTGACGGGGGCGGCTGCTGGGGTCGATCTCGATACGCCAGCGTTCGACCGGTGGCAATCCACCAAAGGGCTGCTGGTGGCAGGGGTGCTGCTGATGGTGTTTTTGTTCACCGACTGGCCCCACGAGGTGGCGGCGCTGGTCGCCGCGGGCATCTTGCTGCTGAGTCGCCGTTTGCACTCGGCGCAGGTCATGGGGCTGGTCGACTGGCCGTTGCTGCTGCTGTTTGCCGGGCTGTTCATCGTCAACCACGGCTTCGAGGGTACGGGGTTGGCGGCGCAGGCCGTCGCTGCCTTGGCGGCGCGCGGCATCGCGCTGGCTGATCCGCTCGTGCTGGCCGTGGCGGGTGTGACGTTGTCCAACCTGGTGTCCAACGTGCCGGCGGTCATGCTGCTGCTGCCGCACCTGCAGGGGCACGATCAGGGCGTCACGCTGGCGCTGGTCAGCACCTATGCAGGCAACCTGCTGTTGGTGGGGTCGATCGCCAATTTGATCGTGGCCGATCTGGCGCAGCGCGACGGCATCACGCTCGACTGGCGGCGACATGCGGCCATCGGCGTGCCCGCCACCGTCATCAGCTTGCTGGCGTGGTGGGGCTGGCAGGCGCTGGCGGCCCGGATGGGCTTCGCTACAATGTGAAGTTTGCCCGCTGCAGCCGGATCGACCGATTCGCGCAGCGCCGACTTTTGGGATTTGTCCGGCGGACAGGCCCGTTTTCGAACCACAGGAGCAATCATGGCAGTCAATGTCGAAACCCTGGACAAGCTCGAGCGCAAGATCACGCTTGAGCTGCCGCTCGAGGCGATCCAGAAAGAGGTGGACGCCCGTCTGAAGCGGCTGCAGCGCCAGGTCAAGATGGATGGTTTCCGGCCCGGCAAAGTGCCGTTGTCGGTGGTGGCGCAGCGCTACGGCTACTCGGTGCAGTACGAGGTGATGAACGACCAGGTCGGGCAGGCGTTCAATGCCGCGATTGCCGAGGCGCAGCTGCGCGTCGCGGGTCAGCCCCGCATTAGCGAGAAGGACGGCGCGCCCGAGGGGGTGGTGGCGTTCGAGGCGGTGTTCGAGGTGTTTCCCGAAGTCAAGCTCGGCGACCTGTCGGCGGTCGAGCTCGAGAAGCTCGAGGCCGAGGTAGACGAGGCCGCGATCGAGCGCACGCTGGAGATTTTGCGCAAGCAGCGCCGCACGTTCACCCCGCGCGCCGAGGGCGAAGCCGCGCAGAATGGGGATCGCGTGACGATCGACTTCGAGGGCAAGATCGACGGCGAGCCGTTCGAAGGCGGCAAGGCCAGCGACTTCCGCTTCGTGCTCGGCGAGGGCCAGATGCTCAAGGAGTTCGAAGATGCCGTGCTGGGTATGAAGGTGGGCGAGTCCAAGACCTTCCCGCTCGCGTTCCCTGCCGACTACCACGGCAAGGAAGTCGCCGGCAAGACCGCAGACTTCCTGGTCACGGTCAAGGGTATCGAGCAGCAGCAGTTGCCGGAGATCGACGAGGCGTTCATCCGCTCGCTCGGCATCGAAGAGGGCACGATGGAGGCGCTGCGCGCCGACATCCGCCGCAACCTCGAGCGCGAGGTCAGGTTCCGTCTACAGGCGCGCAACAAGACGGCGGCGCTGGACGCGCTGGCCGCCGCGGCTGAGCTGGATTTGCCCAAATCGGCGATCGAGGCCGAGATCGACCGCCTGGTCGAGGGCGCGCGCAACGACCTCAAGCAGCGCGGCATCAAAGATGCGGACAAGGCCCCGATTCCGCGCGAGCTGTTCCAGTCGCAGGCCGAGCGCCGTGTGCGCCTGGGCCTGGTGGTGGCCGAGCTGATCAAGGCCAACGATCTGCGCGCCACGCCCGAGCAGATCGACGCGCACCTGCGCGAGCTGGCGGCCTCCTACGAGTACCCGGAAGAGGTCGTGCGTTGGTACCAGTCCAACCCCGAGCGCATGGCCGAGATCGAGGCCATCGTGCTGGAAAACAACGTGGCCGACCATATCTTCAGCCAGGCCAAAGTGACGCCCAAACGCATCGACTTTGCCGAGCTGATGGGCCAAGGCTGACGCGTCGACGGTGCTGGCGCACGCCCCTCGTGGGGGGGGCGGCGATAGCGGTGGAGGGCGGACGCGGTCCGCCCTTTTCGTTGGGTCCGCATCGCAAAGTGCCGGGAGCGGTTACAGTAAGACCCCGAACACCCTCTTCGACTTTCTCGGAGCGAAACGACGCATGAGCGCATTGGATGCAAAGAACCTAGGCCTGGTCCCGATGGTCATCGAGCAATCGGGCCGGGGCGAGCGCGCCTACGATATCTACTCCCGCCTCCTGAAGGAGCGGGTCGTCTTTCTGGTCGGCCCGGTCAACGACCAAACGGCCAACCTGGTGGTCGCCCAGTTGCTGTTTTTGGAGAGCGAAAATCCCGACAAGGACATTTCGCTCTACATCAACTCGCCGGGCGGCTCGGTCAGCGCCGGCATGGCGATCTTCGATACCATGAACTTCATCAAGCCCGACGTCTCGACGCTGTGCATCGGCATGGCGGCCAGCATGGGGGCGTTCCTGTTGGCGGCGGGTGCCAAGGGCAAGCGCTTCGCCCTGCCCAACTCGCGCGTCATGATCCACCAGCCGCTGGGCGGGGCGCAGGGCCAAGCGACGGACATCGAAATCCACGCGCGCGAGATTCTGCGCCTGCGTGCCGACCTCAACCGTATCTTGAGCGAGCGCACCGGCCAGCCGCTGGAGAAAATCGAGCGCGACACCGAGCGTGACTACTTCATGTCGGCGACCGAAGCGGCGCAGTACGGCTTGGTCGACAAAGTCATCGACAAGCGCGCCTGATACCGCCGTCCCCGCCATCCCATCCAACGCTACGCAAGGCAACGCACCACCCATGGCCGAGAAAAAAGGCAGCCGCGACAAGACCCTGTATTGCTCGTTTTGCGGCAAGAGCCAGCACGAGGTCAAAAAGCTCATCGCAGGGCCATCGGTCTTCATCTGCGACGAGTGCATCGACCTGTGCAACGACATCATCCGCGACGAGACGGCCGGCACCGAGCTGGGCGCGCCAACCGTCACCGACACGCTGCCCACGCCGGCCGAGATCAAGGCCCACCTGGACCAGTATGTGATCGGGCAGGAAGCCGCCAAAAAGACGCTGGCGGTGGCCGTGTACAACCACTACAAGCGGTTGCGCCACAACGATGAAGTGAAAAAGAGCGGCGTCGAGCTGGCCAAAAGCAACATTCTGCTCATCGGCCCCACCGGTTCGGGCAAGACGCTGCTGGCGTCCACACTGGCGCGCAAGCTCGACGTGCCGTTCGTGATGGCCGACGCCACCACGCTGACCGAGGCCGGTTACGTGGGCGAGGACGTGGAAAACATCATCGCCAAGCTGCTGCAGACGTGTGACTACGACGTGCAAAAAGCCCAGCGCGGCATCGTCTACATCGACGAGATCGACAAAATCACGCGCAAGTCGGAAAACCCCTCGATCACGCGCGATGTCTCGGGCGAGGGGGTGCAGCAAGCGTTGCTCAAGCTGATCGAGGGCACGGTGGCCAGCGTGCCGCCCCAGGGCGGTCGCAAGCATCCCAACCAGGACATGCTGCAGGTGGACACGACCAATATCCTGTTCATCTGCGGTGGCGCCTTTGCGGGGTTGGAGAAGATCATCGAGCAGCGCACCGAAGCCTCGGGCATCGGGTTTGGCGCGGCGGTGCGCAGCAAGCGCGAGCGCCCGGTCACCGAGCTGTTTGCCCAGGTGGAGCCGGACGACCTGGTGCGCTACGGGTTGATTCCTGAGTTGGTGGGTCGCCTGCCGGTCGTCACCGCGCTGGCCGAGCTGACCGAAGACGCGCTGGTCGATATCCTGACCGTGCCCAAGAACGCGGTCGTCAAACAATTTGCCGAACTGTTTGCGATGGAGGGGGTCGAACTGGAAGTGCGACCCGCCGCCCTGCGAGCGATCGCGCGCAAGGCGCTGCAGCGCAAGACCGGCGCGCGCGGCCTGCGCTCGATCCTCGAGCAGGCGCTCATGGATACCATGTTCGAGTTACCCAGTCTGCGCAACGTCGAGCGCGTGGTGGTGGAAGAAGCCACCATCACCGAGGGCAAGGCCCCGTTGCTCGTCTACCGCGAAGCGGCCAAGCAGGCCTGAGCGCGTATCCCGGCGCCGGGCGCACGGGGCGCTTGAAGTCCGGCTTCGCCGCCCCCAACTGTGCCGCGAGAAAGGAACCCTTCCATGTCCGGACAAACCCCGCTTCCCCCCCAGCCCGTCGAGCTGCCGCTGTTGCCGCTGCGCGACGTGGTGGTATTTCCCCACATGGTCATCCCGCTGTTCGTGGGGCGGCCCAAGAGCATCAAGGCGCTCGAGGCCGCGATGGCGCACGAGCGGCGCATCGTGCTGGTGGCCCAAAAGACCGCGGCCAAGGACGAGCCCAAGCCCGGTGACCTGTTCGAGATGGGGTGTGTGGCCAGCATCCTGCAAATGCTCAAGCTGCCCGACGGTACCGTGAAGGTGCTGGTCGAGGGGGTGCAGCGCGCCAAGGTGCTGCAGGTCGAGGAGGGCGAAGCGCACTTTTCGGCCAACGTGCTGCCGGTCGATGCCGAGGCGGAGCAGCGCGGGGTGGACCCGACCGAGCTCGAGGCGCTGCGCCGCGCCGTGATGCAGCAGTTCGACCAGTACGTCAAGCTCAACAAGAAGATTCCGGCCGAGATCCTGACCTCGATCGCCAGCATCGACGATCCGGGGCGGCTGGCCGACACCATCGCGGCGCACCTGCCGCTCAAGCTCGAGGCCAAGCAAAGCGTGCTCGACCTGGAGCAACTGGTGGCGCGGCTGGAAAACCTGTTCGCGCAGCTCGAGGCCGAGGTCGAGATCCTCAACGTCGACCGGCGCATCCGCGGGCGCGTCAAGCGCCAGATGGAGAAGAACCAGCGCGAGTTCTACCTCAACGAGCAGGTCAAGGCCATCCAGAAAGAGCTCGGTGAGGGCGAAGAGGGCGCCGATCTGGAGGAACTCGAGAAAAAAATCAAGGCCGCGCGCATGCCCAAGGAGGCGCGCAAGAAAGCCGAAGCCGAGCTCAAGAAGCTGCGGCTGATGTCGCCCATGTCGGCCGAGGCCACCGTGGTGCGCAACTACATCGACGTGCTGGTCAACCTGCCCTGGAGCAAAAAGACCAAGGTGCGCCACGACCTGGCGTATGCGGAGGAGGTGCTCAACGCCGACCACCACGGGTTGGAGAAAGTCAAGGAGCGCATCCTGGAGTACCTGGCGGTACAACAACGGGTGGATAAGGTCAAGGCGCCCATTCTGTGTCTCGTGGGCCCGCCGGGCGTGGGCAAGACATCGCTGGGCCAGTCCATCGCGAAGGCCACCGGGCGCAAATATGTGCGCATGGCGCTGGGCGGCATGCGCGACGAGGCCGAAATCCGAGGCCATCGCCGTACCTACATCGGCGCCTTGCCCGGCAAAGTGTTGCAAAACCTCACCAAGGTGGGGGTGCGCAACCCGCTGTTCTTGCTCGACGAGATCGACAAGCTGGGCATGGACTTCCGCGGTGACCCGGCGTCGGCCCTCCTGGAGGTGCTCGATCCCGAGCAGAACCACACCTTCCAGGACCACTACGTCGAGCTCGACTTCGACCTGTCGGACGTGATGTTCGTGGCCACGTCCAACTCGCTCAATATCCCGCCGGCGCTGCTGGACCGCATGGAGGTCATCCGCCTGTCGGGCTACACCGAGGACGAAAAGGTCGCCATCGCGCTGCGCTACCTGCTGCCCAAGCAGCGCGCCAACAACGGGGTCAAGGACGACGAGCTGGAGGTGACCGAGGCCGCGGTACGCGACATCGTGCGCTACTACACACGCGAGGCCGGTGTGCGCGCGCTGGAGCGCGAAATCTCGCGCATCTGTCGCAAGGTGGTCAAGGGGTTGCTGCTGGGCAAGATGCAAAAGCCCGTCGTCGTCACGCCAGACAACCTGGCCGACTTTTTGGGCGTGCGCAAATACACCTATGGCCGCGCGGAACAGCAAAACCAGGTCGGCCAGGTGGTGGGCCTGGCATGGACGGAGGTGGGGGGCGATCTGCTCACCATCGAGGCGGCGATCATGCCGGGCAAGGGCAACGTCATCCGCACCGGTTCGCTGGGTGACGTGATGAAAGAGTCGGTCGAGGCCGCGCGCACCGTGGTGCGCAGCCGCTCGCAGCGGCTGGGCATTCCCGACGAGATGTTCGAGAAAAAGGATATCCACATCCACGTGCCCGACGGTGCCACGCCCAAGGATGGCCCGAGCGCGGGTATTGCGATGACGACGGCCATGGTGTCGGCGCTGACCGGCATCCCGGTGCGGGCGGACGTCGCCATGACGGGCGAGATCACGCTGCGCGGCGAGGTCACGGCCATCGGTGGCCTCAAAGAGAAGCTGCTGGCTGCGCTGCGTGGCGGCATTCGCACCGTGCTCATCCCCGAGGACAATGTCAAAGACTTGGCCGAGATCCCCGACAACGTCAAGCAAGGGCTGGAGATCGTGCCGGTGAAGTGGATCGACCGCGTGTTGGAGTTGGCGCTGGAGCGCATGCCGCAGCCGCTGCCGGAAGCGGTGCCAGCAGTGGTCGAGCCCGCGGCAGCCGGGGTCGAGCCACCGGCGGTCACGCATTGAGCGGCGCCGACCCCGCATCAGAAGCGGCCGATTTTTGGTATAGAATAATGGCTTCAGACGGCGCGACGACAACGTCGCTGAAGTTTGAAAATCCTGCGGGAATAGCTCAGTTGGTAGAGCGCAACCTTGCCAAGGTTGAGGTCGCGAGTTCGAGACTCGTTTCCCGCTCCAGATTTTGGGTCGCTGGGTATTCAGTGGCTCCAACCGGCGGTCTGCCGGGTAGAACCGGTCACGGCGCGGTAGCAAAGCGGTTATGCACCGGATTGCAAATCCGAGTAGGTCGGTTCGACTCCGGCCCGCGCCTCCAAGATCGGTCACGGCCTGTTGGTGACGGGTCGTGCCAGGCGGGAATAGCTCAGTTGGTAGAGCGCAACCTTGCCAAGGTTGAGGTCGCGAGTTCGAGACTCGTTTCCCGCTCCATCGTTGGATGCAAAGGCAAGTCAGGTGGCTTGCCTTTTTTCTTTGGCTTTGGGGCCACCGCGGGCCCCGTGGCACCTCAGTTCGAACGGGATTTTTGCGGCACACGCGCGACCCGTGTCGCGGGCGGGCGCGCCTGAGCAGGCGCCTTGGCCTGCGTGCGTCGGGCTTTGTCACTGGCGCGCGCCGTCGCGTTCCGGGTGGCTGGGCGCGCCACCGGCACCTGGATTTCCAGCGTCTGACCTGCGCGCAGGCGCGCGTTCGGGGCCAAGCCGTTCCACGCCACCAGATCCGCCGCCCGCACCCGGTGCCGTTGGGCCAGGCTGGCGATGGTGTCGCCCTTGCGCGCCTGGATGCGGACCGTGCGGGTGGCAGGCCGATCGGGCGCGAGCATCAGCTGCCCATGGTCGGCGAGTTGCTCGGGTACGTCGCGGTCGAGCTTGCCTTCGCGTGGCACCAAAATCGTGGAGCCCGCTTTGAGTCGCATGCGCGGTGGGATGCGATTGGCTTGGCGCAGCGCGGCCTCGTCCCAGCCCACCTGCTGCGCTGCCTGGGCGGGGCTCATGTCGCGCGGCACGCGCCACGCGGTCCAGCTGGCCAGTGGCCCCTGGTGACGCGCCAGCCGTTCGGTGAAGCGCAGCGCGTTGTCCCACGGCAGCAAGATCTCAGGTGTGCCCGCCGCCATGATCACCGGTTTGTTGTGCGCGGGGTTGAGCGTGTGGAAGTCGGCTTCGGAGACGTCGGCCAGCCGGGCGATGAGCGCGACATCGATGTCGCGCTCGATGCGCACGGTGTCGAAAAACGGGTGGTTGCCGATCGTGGGCAGTGCCACGTGGCGTTGCCCTCGTGCCCGCACCAGGTTTTTCATCGCCTGCAGCTTGGGCACGTAGTGACGGGTCTCATCCGGCATGCGCAGATCGAGGTAGCCGGTCGGCAGGCCCGCGGCTTGGTTGCGGCGGATGGCGCGTTGCACGTTGCCCTCGCCCCAGTTGTAGGCGGCCAATGCCAGATGCCAGTCGCCAAACATACGGTACAGCCGCTCGAGGTAGTCCAGCGCGGCGCGGGTCGATGCCAGCACGTCGCGTCGGTCGTCGCGAAACGCGTTTTGCTTCAGGTCGAAGTGCTTGCCGGTGGCCGGCATGAACTGCCACATGCCGGCTGCCTTGGCGTGCGAGACCGCCTGCGGGTTGAAGGCGCTCTCGATGAAGGGCAGCAAGGCAAGCTCTAGCGGCAGGTCGCGGCGCTCGATCTCCTCGACGATGTGAAACAGGTACTTGCTCGCGCGGTCGGCCATGCGCTGCAAATAGTCGGGGCGGCTGGCGTACCAACGCTCCCATTGCGCCACGCGCTCGTCGTCCAAATCGGGCATCGCAAAGCCGTTTTCCATGCGCTGCCAAAGGTCGGTCGGGGCGACGACCGGGGCCACGGGTTGCACGCTCGGCACGGGGGCAACCGCCACGGGTTCCGCGGAAGGCGCGTTGGCTGTCCCGCTCGTGCGGCCGCCGTCCGTCACGGCGCCAGCCGGGCCACTGCCGCGGGTGGCGGGTTCGCTGATGGGAGAGACCGGGGTACCGACCCCGGTCGTCACGGGGCGGGAAGGCGCGCGGTCCTGCGGGGTGGCGGTGGGCGGTTCGACCGTGGGCAGGGTGCCGCACGCCGTGAGCGTCAGTGTGGCCAGGAGCGAAACGAGTCTTCGTAGAACCGTCATGGAGCAATGTGTCGAGAGGAGGCGCAGCGGCGCATGGTCGAGCGCTGGTGCGGCGCGCGCGGTCAGCGAAAACCGTCTTTCCAGCGGCGCAGCGCGGCGAATACGGCGACATCCGTGTCGGCCGCGGGTTCCCGTTGCTGGACCGCGCGGCGCACGCCGGGTTCCCGGCAGCGCAAAAACGGGTTGATGTGGCGCTCCGTGCCTAGCGTGCTCGGCAGCGTCGGCGCACCTGCGGCGCGGCGTGCCTCGCACCAGACGGTGTGGGCGGCGAGTGCCGTATTGTCCGGCTCGACCGCGCGCGCAAAGCGCAGGTTGGACAGGGTGTACTCGTGGGCGCAGCAGATCCGGGTGTCGTCGGGTAGCGCCGCCAGGCGGTCCAGCGACGCCAGCATTTGCGCGGGCGTTCCCTCGAACAGGCGCCCGCAGCCGGCGGAAAACAGCGTGTCGCCGCAGAACAGCCACCGCGGCGTGCCGGGTGGTCCGTCGTTGACGTAGGCGATGTGACCGGCGGTGTGGCCGGGCACGGCGAGGACGCGCCAAGCCTGACCGAGGGCAGGCACGACGTCGCCGTCGTGCAGTGGCTCGACCGGGCCCGGCAGGGATTCGCCAGCGGGGCCCAGCACGCGGCAGCCAGTGGCGGCACGCAGTGCCGCGACGCCCCCAACGTGGTCGGCGTGGTGATGGGTCAGCAAAATGCCCTGCAGCCGAAGGCTGCGCTGGGCGAGGGTTCGTTGTACCACGGCGGCATCGCCAGGATCGACGACCCAGGCCGTCTGCCCATCGTGCAGCAGCCAGATGTAGTTGTCCTGGAAGGCGGGCAGGGCCTCGACGCACAAGGCTTCGTCGCGGGAGGGGCCGCCACACGGTACCATCGTCATATGGCGATGATAGCCGGCGATGATGCCTTGGTCGATCGTTTCGTGGACGCGCTGTGGCTGGAGGACGGTCTGGCCGAGCGCACGCTGGCCGCGTACCGCAGCGATGTGCAAGCGTTCGGGCAGTGGCTCGCGGCATCTGGCCGGGGGCTGCTGCAGGCGGGCCCGGCCGAGTTACAGGCCTACATGGCGCAGCGCCTGCCGGGCAGCCGGGCCAGTTCCAGCAACCGCCGCCTGTCGGTTTTCCGGCGCTTTTACCGTTGGGCGGTGCGTGAGGGTCTGCTGCAGGCCGACCCCACGCTGCCGCTGCTGTCGGCCAAGCGGCTGATGCGCGTGCCCAAGACCCTCACCGAGGCACAGGTGGAGGCGTTGCTTGCTGCGCCCGACGTGTCCCAGCCACTGGGCCTGCGCGACCGAGCGATGCTGGAGCTGATGTATGCCACCGGGCTGCGCGTGAGCGAACTGGTGGCGCTGCGGCTGTTCGAGGTGAGCCTGGCCGACCAGGTGCTGCGCACCACGGGCAAGGGCAGCAAGGAACGGCTGGTGCCTTTTGGCGACGTGGCCGCCGATTGGGTGCGCCGCTATTTGGCTGAGGCACGACCGGTGCTGATGAGCGGGCGCACGGGGGACGACGTGTTCGTCACCGAGCGCCACGGGGCGGCCATGAGCCGGGTGATGTTCTGGATGCTGGTCAAGCGCTACGCGCGCGCGGCGGGGATCGTGGCACCGTTGTCGCCGCACACACTGCGCCATGCCTTCGCGACGCACCTGCTCAACCACGGGGCCGACCTGCGGGCGGTGCAACTGTTGCTGGGGCACACCGACATCTCGACCACCACCATCTACACGCACGTCGCGCGCGAGCGCCTGCGTGCCTTACACGCACGCCACCACCCGCGCGGTGGGGGCTGAACCCCTTGGCCGGTCAGACGGCCTGCTCCAGATAGGCCAATTCCTCTGCGCTGAAGCCTGCCCGCGCACGCGCCTCGGTGTTGTACGGGGGTTTCAGGCGCGGCGCGCGGTAGGTGCGCACCAAGTGCCGGTAGTGCGCCACCGGCTCTAGCCCCGCCTGCACGCATAGCCAGCGGTACCAGTGGTTGCCGATCGCGACATGGCCGACCTCGTCGTGCAGGATGATGTCCAAAACGGCACACGTCTGCGGCGCGCCGGGGGTGGTGGCACGCCGCAGCTTGGCTTGAATCAGCGGCGTCGCATCCAGCCCACGCGCCTCCAGCGTGCGCGGCACCAGCGCCATGCGCGCCACGATGTCCCCTGCGGTTTGCTCGCACATAGTCCACAGCCCATCGTGCGCGTCGAAGTCGCCGTAGTCCCAGCGCGAACCGCCTGGGTGGGGGAGTGTGCGTAGATGGTCGCGCAGCAGCGTGAAGTGGTGCGCCTCTTCGGCGGCCACGCGCAGCCAGTCCTGGTAGAACGCCAGCGGCAGCCGGGCGAAGCGCCACACCGCGTCCAACGCCAGGTTGATGGCGTTGAACTCGATATGGCAAATGGCGTGCAACAGCGCGGCGTGGCCCTCGAGGGTGAAGGGCGAGCGAGTCGGCACCGAACCCGGTGCGATCAAGTGCGGCCGCGCCGGCCGGCCCGGCAGCGGTCGGTCGGGGGGTGGGGTCAGGGTGGCATCGGGGTCGATCCCCAGCGGTGCGTCGCCTGCCTCACCCGCCGTTGCCCCCGGGGCGATGCGCTCGTCCCACGCGCGCCACAGGCGCTGCACCTGCGCCACTTTGGCGTCGGGGTCGGTCTCGGTCAACGCCTGCAGGGCCTGGGCGCGCAGCTCCATACGGGGGTGGGCAGTGGACGGCGGCGGGCGCATCCGTACAATTGTAGTGATGAGCATTTATCGACTCGACGATCTCGTGCCTGACGTCCACCCGTCGGCGTTCGTGGCCGACACCGCCGCCGTCATGGGGCGTGTCAAACTGGCCGAAGACACGAGCGTGTGGTTTGGCGCTGTGTTGCGTGGCGACACCGACCCCATCGTCGTGGGGCGCGGCAGCAACATCCAGGACGGCAGCGTGCTGCATGCGGACATCGGCTACCCGCTCACGATTGGCGAATACGTGACCGTGGGGCATCAGGTCATGCTGCACGGCTGCACGATCGGGGACGAGTCGCTGATCGGCATTGGGGCCGTGGTGCTCAACGGGGCGCGTATCGGCCGGCACTGCTTGGTCGGGGCGGGGGCCCTGGTCACGGAGGGCAAGGAGTTCCCCGATGGATCGATGATCCTGGGTAGCCCCGCGAAGGTGGTGCGTCAGCTCACGCCCGAGCAGATCGAAGGCTTGCGCTGGAGCGCGCGCCACTATATCGAAAACGCGCGGCGCTTTGCCAGCGGTCTGCAGCGCATCGGGTGAAGGCGTCGCCGTGTCCGAATTGCATAAGTTTTTGTTCGACGGCGTCCCCGTGCGCGGCGCCTTGGTGCGCCTGACCGACGACTGGCAGGCGTTGCTGCAGCGGCGGGCGTCGGCGGGGGGCTATCCCCCGCCCGTGACCGAGCTGTTGGGTGAGATGACGGCCGCCGCCGTGCTGCTGCACAGCAACATCAAATTTGCCGGCGCGCTGGTGCTGCAGATTCTGGGGGATGGGCCGGTCAAAGTGGCCGTGGCCGAAGTGCAGCCCGACATGGCGTTTCGCGCCACCGCGACCGTGCGCGGCGAGGTCGCGTCAGAGACGCCGTTGTGGCAGATGGTCAATCCGCTGGGTCAGGGGCGGTGCGTGATCACGCTCGACCCGCGCGAGCGCCAGCCGGGACAGCAACCCTACCAGGGGGTCGTGCCGCTCCATGACGCCACGGGGCGCCCGCTGCCGCGCCTGAGCGATGTGATCGGTCACTACATGCGCCAGAGCGAGCAGCTCGACACGCGGCTCGTGCTCGCCGCGGACGAGACAGTCGCCGCCGGCTTACTGATCCAGCGCATGCCGGCGACCGGGGAGGCGAATTTGGCGCGCACCTCGGCCGTGGTCCACGAGGAGGACGCGTTCGACGCCAACGAGGACTTTCACCGCATCGCTACGCTGGCCAGCAGCCTGACACCCGAGGAGTTGCTGCGACTGGACGCCGACCGCATTCTGCACCGGCTGTTTTGGCAAGAAAATCTGCTGCGGCTGGCGCTGCCCGCGTCCGCGGCGCATCCGCGTTTTGCCTGCACCTGCTCGCGCGAGCGGGTGGCGGCCATGCTGCGCGGTCTCGGGATAGCCGAGATCGAATCGATCCTGGCCGAGCGCGGCGAGGTCGATGTCGGTTGCGATTTTTGCGGGCAGCACTACCGGTTCGATCCGGTGGACGCCGCGCGCCTGTTTTTGACGCAGGAGCAGCAGCCGCCGTCGTCGGCGCGCATACAGTGAGGGAGCTGCTCAGGGGTGCCGGTGCGCGCCGCGGTCAGCGTGGCGCTGCGGCCGATGAATCGGCCGCGGGTGTTGGGCGGGTGGCGCCGGGGCCTTGAATCTGCACGAAGATCTCGTTGGGTTTGACCAGCCCTAACTCCTGCCGGGCGATTTCTTCCACCGTCTCTAGCCCCTCGCGCAGGTCCTGCACTTCCGCTGCCAGGCGCTCGTTGCGCAGGCGAGCCTGTTCGTTGGCCTGCTCCTGCTCGGCCAGCTCACGGCGCAGCGCGTCGACCTGCGAGACGCTGCCGCGGCCCCACCAGATATGCCCGTGGATCACGGCCAGCAGCACAACCAACACCGCCGTGACCCAGTGGGCGCGCATGGTGGGGGGCAATCGGATCAGCGCAGGTTATAAAACACGTCCCGACCGGGATAGACGGCCACGTCGCCCAGATCTTCTTCGATACGCAGCAGCTGGTTGTACTTGGCCATGCGGTCGCTGCGGCTCATCGAGCCGGTTTTGATCTGGCCCGCGTTGGTGCCGACCGCGATGTCGGCGATCGTGCTGTCCTCTGTTTCGCCGGAGCGGTGGCTGATGACGGCGGTGTAGCCCGCGCGCTTGGCCATCTCGATGGCGGCAAACGTCTCGGTCAGCGTGCCGATCTGGTTGATCTTGATCAGGATCGAGTTGGCGATCCCTTTTTGGATGCCTTCTTTCAAAATCTTGGTGTTGGTGACGAACAGGTCGTCGCCAACCAACTGGACCCGGCGACCCAGGCGCTCGGTCAGCAGCGCCCAGCCGTCCCAATCACCTTCGCCCATGCCGTCTTCGATGCTGATGATGGGGTACTTGTCGCACCAGGTGGCCAGGATGTTGGTCCACTCGGCGGCACTGAGCACCAACCCTTCGCCCGCGAGGTGGTACGTCTTTTGGCCGTCTGGGCCGCTCTTGCAGAATTCGCTGGCGGCGCAGTCCAGGCCAAGCGCGATCTGCGCACCTGCGGTATAGCCAGCCTTGTCGATGGCTTCCAGGATGAGCTGGATGGCGGCTTCGTGGTTGGCCACGCTGGGCGCAAACCCCCCTTCGTCGCCGACGGCGGTACTCATGCCGCGGTCGTGAATGATCTTTTTGAGGGCGTGAAAGACCTCCGCGCCCCAGCGAATCGCCTCGCGGAAGCTGGGCGCCCCCACCGGCAGGATCATGAATTCCTGCAGGTCCAGGTTGTTGTTAGCGTGCGCGCCGCCGTTGATGACGTTCATCATGGGCACGGGCATTTGCACTGCCGAGCTGCCGCCGAAGTAGCGGTACAGCGGCAGGCCCGACTCTTCGGCCGCGGCACGTGCCACCGCCATCGACACGGCCAACATCGCGTTGGCCCCCAGGCGGCTTTTGTTTTCGGTGCCGTCGAGGTCGATCAGGGTTTTGTCCAAAAAGGCCTGTTCGCTCGCGTCCAGGCCGAGCACCGCTTCCGAGATTTCGGTGTTGATGTGCTCGACCGCCTTGAGCACGCCCTTGCCGCCGTAGCGGGTCGGGTCGCCGTCGCGCAGCTCGATCGCTTCGCGGCTGCCGGTGGAGGCACCGGACGGTACCGCCGCGCGGCCCATCACGCCGGACTCCAACAGCACGTCGCACTCGACGGTGGGGTTGCCGCGGCTGTCCAGAATCTCGCGGCCGACGATGTCAACGATTGCACTCATGGGTTGCCTTTGCTCGATGTGAAAAACCAGAAAACGTCAAATGCCCTCGACGCAGACCATGCGCATGATGGCGGCTCCGGCACGCGCCTCGCGCGCGCGCCGGTATTCGGGCGAGTCGTGAAACGCGCGCGCCGCCTCGAACGAGGGAAACCGCAGCACCACCGTGCGGCCGGGGCTCCAGTCGCCTTCCAGCACTTCGACGCGGCCGCCTCGCACCAGCACCTCGGCGCCGTGCACTTGAATCGCGGCCGTGGACCAGCGCTTGTATTCCTCGTACTGCTCGGGGTTGGTCACCGTGACCGAGGCGATGATATAGCCGCAAGGCATGAAAATCTCCTAATTTATCTTCTTCACTCGACTCACCAATTGCTTATGATTTTGTAAGCGTCGGCTAAACGGTCTCCATATCGTTTGAGCCATGGCGGTGGGTTTCGTGGGTCAACCGATATCCAGAAAGTGTCGCTTCCTCTAGCTCCGGTATGTTGGGGTGTTACCCCGATCACATGTTTTTTCAATGTCTCTTTAGAAATCACCCAACAGTGAGCATCTAATGGGGAAATCCCAAGGCAAAATACAAAATCATAATTTTGATCCCTGATCTGTTGGAACTTATATATACCTGTTTCCCAGAGGGTGGAGAATTTTATCTCGACTAGTTTGTTTTCAATAATTCTATCGGCTTCCGAGCTACTACTTCTGTTTACATTGAATCCTTTTGCGGCGCACCAGCCTGCCACTAGCTGCTCACCAATTTTTCCAACCTGTCGTGATGGTCTTGATTTAATCCATCCAAAGGGACTCCTCGCCCACGGATCATCTTCCTGGTTGTTTACGTAGTCTGGCTTTATTGCTTCTGCAATACTAGCTAAAAGGCGAACTTCGGGGTCTGATGGGTAGGTGTGCATTTAACGCTCCTCCTCTGTGGTAAAAAGTTCACGATTCTGGCGAGTAACCTTGTTTGGGCTAAATCCAATCCATTGGATTTCATCAAATTTTTCGAATCTTCTTGACATTGTTTGTAGAGCATCAAGATTATTGTCAACTAGTATAAACCTTCTCCCAAGCTCTATAGCTGCATGTCCCGTCGTTCCGCTTCCAGCGAAAAAATCTAAGATTATGCCGTTCGGTGGTGATGACGCCTGAATCATTCGTCGTATTATTCCTAGTGGTTTTTGGGTTGGATAACCAGTTTTTTCTTTTCCGTTTGTTGGGACTATCGTGTGCCACCATGTATCAGTTGGTAGTTTTCCGCGAGCTGCCTTTTCAGGTCCAACTAGCGAAGGGGCCATATAAGGAATTCGCTCGACTTGTTCGGAATTGAATAGGTGTCTGCCCCGTTTTTTTGCATAAAACAGTATATTATCATGCTTTGGTGGCCACCTGTCTTTTGGTCGGCCACCGTAATCATATGCCCAAACGATCTCATTTAAAAATTGTTCTCTTCCGAAAATTTGATCTAGAAGAACCTTGCAATAATGCGCCTCTCTGTAATCGATATGGAAGTAAAGTGAGCCGTGTTCTGCCAAAACTCTGTGCGCCTCTGTAAGACGCGGTTCAAGGAAGGCTATATAGTCGTCAAAAATATCTTTGAATTTCATTGTTCCTATTTCAATGGTTTTGTAGCGCCTACCTTGAAAACCTATTCTATCCCCATTGTTCGTTTGCTGTACCGTTATTTGCGTTCTCGTCTGGTTTTTTCCGGTATTGAATGGCGGATCAATGTAAATCATATCTATTGACTCTGATGGTAATTTTCTTAGGACGTCGAGATTATCGCAGTAAAAAATGAGCCCGCGTGCGTCAAAATTTGTTTGAATCATGACTTTATCCGGTTTTCCAGAAAACCCTGCCGTTTGGTGACCTGGTCGAGCGCGACCAAGGTCTCCAACAGGGCCCGCATGTGCTTCAGGGGCACGGCATTCGGCCCATCCGACAGCGCCTGCGCGGGGTTGGGGTGCGTCTCCATGAACAGGCCGGCGATGCCGACGGCCACCGCCGCCCGCGCCAGCACCGGCACGAACTCGCGCTGGCCGCCGCTGCTGGTGCCCTGGCCACCGGGCAGCTGCACCGAGTGCGTGGCGTCGAACACGACGGGCGCGCCCGTCTCGCGCATGATGGCCAGACTGCGCATGTCCGACACCAGGTTGTGATAACCGAAGCTCACGCCGCGCTCGCAGGCCAGAAAGCGGTCTTCGCTCAGACCCGCCTCGCGCGCGGCGGCGCGCGCCTTGTCGATGACGTTTTTCATGTCCTGGGGTGCCAGGAACTGCCCTTTTTTGATGTTGACCGGTTTGCCGCTTTGCGCCACGGCACGGATGAAGTCGGTCTGGCGGCACAGGAATGCCGGCGTCTGCAGCACATCCACCACCGCAGCCACCTCGGGCACCTCGGCCTCGGTGTGTACGTCGGTCAGGACCGGCACACCGACGTCGCGCCGCACGCGTGCCAGAATCTCCAGCCCGCGCTCCCGCCCCGGACCACGGTATGACTGGCCACTCGAGCGGTTGGCCTTGTCGTAGCTGCTCTTGAAGATGAAGGGGATGCCAAGCTCGGCCGTGATGGCCTTGAGCTCGCCGGCCACGTCCATCTGCAGCTGCTCGCTCTCGACCACGCAGGGCCCAGCGATCAGAAAAAAAGGCCGGTGCAGGCCGACCTCGAATCCGCACAGATTCATGCCGATGCGACCTCCGGGGTGGTTTGTGGCGCGCGCTGCTGCTGGTGCCGCAGCGCCGCCGCGATGTAGGCGTTGAACAGCGGATGCCCGTCCCAGGGGGTGGACTTGAATTCGGGGTGGAATTGCACCCCCATGAACCACGGGTGTACGTCCTGCGGCAGCTCCACGATTTCGGTGAGTTGCTCGCGCTGGGTGAGGGCCGAAATCACCAACCCCGCCTGACGCAGCCGGTCCAGGTATTGGGTGTTGGCCTCGTAGCGGTGGCGGTGCCGTTCGGTGACCACCGGGCCGTAGATTTGGTAGGCGAGTGTGCCCGGCAGCACGTCGGCGCTTTGCGCCCCCAGCCGCATGGTGCCGCCCAGGTCGGTGTTGGCGTCGCGCTTTTGCAGTGTGCCGTCGGCGTCGAGCCATTCGTCGATGAGCGCGATCACCGGGTGCGGGGTGTGCGGGTCGAACTCGGTGGAGTTGGCGCCCTCCAGTCCCGCCACATGGCGCGCAAACTCAATCGTCGCCACCTGCATCCCTAGGCAAATGCCCAGGTAGGGCACGCGCTGCTCGCGCGCGTAGCGCGCGGCGCGGATCTTGCCCTCCACACCGCGCTTGCCAAAGCCACCCGGCACCAGGATGGCGTCGAAGCCACCCAGGCGCTCGGCGACTTTGTCGTCGTCCAGCGTTTCCGAGTCGATATAGGTGATGGCCACGCGCACGTGGTTTTTCAGGCCGGCGTGGCGCAGCGCCTCGTTGAGCGACTTGTAGCTGTCGGACAGGTCCACATACTTGCCGACCATGGCGATGCGCACCTCGCCCTGCGGGTGCTCGACCTCGTAGACCAAGTCGTCCCAGCGCTTGAGGTTGGCCGGCGGGGTGTGCAGGCGCAGCTTGTCACAGATCAGGCCATCGAGCCCCTGCTCATGCAGCACGCGCGGCACTTTGTAGATGGTGTCCACGTCGGGCATAGAGATCACGCCCCACAGCGGCACGTTGGTAAAGAGGCTGATCTTTTCGCGCTCCTCGTCGGGGATGACGCGGTCGGCGCGACACAGCAGCGCGTCGGGCTGGATGCCGATCTCGCGCAGCTTTTGCACCGTGTGCTGCGTCGGCTTGGTCTTGAGCTCGCCCGCGGCGGCGATGTAGGGCACGTAGGTCAGGTGCACGAAGGCCGCGTTGTTGGGCCCCAAGCGCAGGCTCATCTGTCGCGCCGCTTCCAGAAACGGCAGCGACTCGATGTCGCCCACCGTGCCGCCGATTTCGGCGATCGCCACGTCCACCCCTTCGGCACCACGCTGGATGAAGGTCTGGATTTCGTTGGTGACGTGCGGAATGACCTGCACCGTCTTGCCCAGGTAGTCGCCGCGGCGCTCCTTCTCCAGCACGGACTTGTAGATCTGGCCCGTGGTGAAGTTGTTGCTGCGCTTCATGCGCGTGGTGATGAAGCGCTCGTAGTGACCCAGGTCGAGGTCGGTCTCGGCGCCGTCGTCGGTGACGAACACCTCGCCGTGTTGGAACGGGCTCATGGTGCCCGGGTCGACGTTGAGGTAGGGGTCGAGTTTGATGAGGGTGACGCGCAGGCCGCGCGACTCCAGCAGCGCAGCCAGCGACGCGGAGGCGATGCCCTTGCCCAGAGAGGACACCACGCCGCCAGTGACGAACACGTATTTGGTCATGACGTTGGGCGGGCCGATCCCGGCCCGTCTATGGAAAGGCCGATTATAAAAGCCGCTGCGGTGCTGCCAGCCCCTCGTGAGCTTGCCACGCATGGCCCGCGAGCAGGCTGTCAGCGGTATAGTGCGCTCGCATGAAAGAACTCGACGGCAAATCCATCGTCCTTGGTCTGTCTGGTGGCATCGCCTGCTACAAGTCGGCGGAGCTGTGCCGCCTGTTGGTGCGCGCGGGTGCCGCGGTGCAGGTGGTCATGACCGAGGCGGCGGCTCAGTTCATCACGCCGGTGACGATGCAGGCCCTGAGCGGCCGGCCCGTCGTCACCACGCAGTGGGACTTGCGCGAGCCCAACGCCATGGCCCACATCAACCTGGGGCGCACGGCCGACGCCATCGTGGTGGCGCCCGCCAGCGCCGACCTGATTGCCCAACTGGCGCAGGGCCGCGCGGCCGAGATTTTGACCCTGCTGTGCCTGGCGCGGCCCATCGAGCGCGTGCCGCTGCTGCTGGCGCCGGCCATGAACCGCGAGATGTGGGCCCATCCGGCCACACAGCGTAACCTGGCGCAGGTGCAGGCCGACGGGGCCACCGTGCTGGGCGTGGGGCAGGGCGAGCAAGCGTGCGGCGAGGTGGGCGACGGCCGCATGCTGGAGCCCGAGGAGATTCTGGAGGACGTGGTGGCGTGCCTCAGCCCCCAGGTGCTGGCTGGGCAGCGTGTGCTCATCACCGC
The DNA here is from genome assembly GCF_049728535.1 of Tepidimonas sp. HKU77. Classification (NCBI taxonomy): domain Bacteria; kingdom Pseudomonadati; phylum Pseudomonadota; class Betaproteobacteria; order Burkholderiales; genus Tepidimonas; species Tepidimonas sp. HKU77. The sequence goes on from NZ_CP187300.1 coordinate 2,165,028, forward strand.
CGGGCCGACGTTCGAGGCCATCGACCCCGTGCGCGGCATCACCAACCACAGCAGTGGCAAGATGGGCTTCGCGCTGGCGCGCGCCGCGCGCGAGGCGGGGGCCGACGTGACGCTGGTGGCCGGTCCGGTGCATTTGCGCACGCCACGCGGCGTGCACCGGGTGGACGTGCGGTCGGCGCAGCAGATGCTGGACGCGGTGCTGGCGCACGTGCACGAGGTCAACATCTTCATCGCCGCCGCAGCGGTGGCCGACTGGCGTCCGGCGCAGGCGGCCACGCACAAGCTCAAGAAAGACGGCAGCGGGCAGCCACCGGCACTGACGTTCGTGGAAAACCCCGACATCCTCGCTACCGTGGCAGCCTCACCCCGGGCGCAGCGTGGCGAGTTGTATTGCGTGGGTTTTGCTGCCGAAAGCCACGACGTGCTGGCCCATGCCCAGGCCAAGCGGGTACGCAAGGGCGTGCCGCTGCTGGTGGGCAATATCGGCCCCGCCACTTTTGGGCGCGACGACAATGCGTTGTGGCTGGTGGATGAGCGCGAGACGGTGGAGCTGCCACCCGCCAGCAAGATCGCGCTGGCGCGGCAGTTGGTGCGCGAGATCGCGCGCCGACTCGGCACCGACGCCGGCGCGGGAGATCGCGGCCAGTAGGGGCTGCGGCCGCCCCTTCTGTCCACCAACGCCCGCTCAGGTAGCGGGGGCGCCGTCGGGCCGGATGCGGAACCACAGCGCATACAGCGCCGGCACGAACAGCAGCGTGATCGCCGTGCCGACGGCCACCCCGCCGATGAGCACGTAGGCCAGTGGCCCCCAAAAGCTGTCTTGCGTCAGCGGCACGAAGGCCAGCACCGCCGCCATGGCCGTCAGCACGACAGGCCGCGCGCGTTGCACTGCCGCTTCCACCACGCCGTCGAATGGGCCCATGCCCGCTTCGAAATTGTCGGCCACCTGCTGCGTCAGGATGAGCGTGTTGCGCATCAGGATGCCCGCCAGCCCGGTCAACCCCAACAGTGCCACGAAGCCAAACGGTTGCTGAAAGACGAGTAGCGCCAGCACCGCCCCGATCAGGCCAAGGGGCGCGGTGGCCACCACCATGAACGTACCGGCAAAGGATCGCATCTGCAGCATGATGAAAATCAGCATCGCCGCCACCATCAGCGGTTGCAGTTTTTGGATCGAGAGGTTGGCTTTTTCGGACTGCTCCACCGAGCCTCCGATGGCCAGCCGGTATCCTGGGGGCAGCTCGGCGCGCACGGGTTCGAGCGCCTTCCAGACCGCGGCGGTCACATCGTTGGGCTGTGCGCCGTGGATTTCGGCCTGCACGGCCACGAACGGCTCGCGGTTATAGCGTTTGATGACGGGTTCTTCGTAGCGCACCTCCAGCGTGCCGAGCTGGGTCACGGGGACCTTGCGCCCGTCGCGGTTGAGCAGCTCCAGCCCGGCGAGCGACTGCACGTCCAGCCGGACACCCCCCGACGCGCCGCGCGCCACCAAGTCCACCGTGCGCGTGTCGCGCCGCAGCTGCGCCACGGGCACCCCGTCGAGCAAGAACTGCAGTTGCTGCGCCACGTCTTGCGGGGTCAGGCCCATCAGGCGCAGTCGATCGGCGTCGGCGCGCAGGTGCAGCACCGGCATGCGCTCGTCCCACTCCAGGTGCGGGTCCACGACGTGGGGGTTGGCTTCCATCACAGTGCGCACGCGGTGGGCGATGGCGCGTACCTGGTTGGGGTCGGGTCCAAAGACGCGGAACTGCACCGGCCATGCCACCGGGGGGCCGTACAGCAGCCGCGCGACGCGGATGCGCGCCTCGGGAAATTCGCCATCGCGAATGTGTTGTTGCAGCGCGGCGATGATGCGGTCGCGTCCCGCCTGATCGTGGGCCAGCACGATGAGCTTGCCAAACGCGGGGTTGGGCGGCTCGGGGTTGGCCGAGATGAAGAAGCGCGGCGCGCCCGCGCCCACGTAGGCCGACAGCGTCTTGACCTCGGGCATGGGCGACAAGATCGCCTCCAACCGGCGCACGGTGCGATCCGTCACCGCGATCGAGGTGCCTTGCGGCAGATAGACGCTGACCAACACCTCGGTACGGTCGCTGCTGGGGAAGAACTGTTTTTGCACGACCGTCGCCATGCCGACGGCCGACAGCACCAGCAGCGCCACCGTGCCCGCGACCACCGTCTTGCGGTGCACCACGCACCACGACACCAGCGCCCGCAGCCGCCGGTAGGCGGGCGTCTGGTACAGCGCATCGTGCGCGTGGCGCTGCTCAGGCGGCACGTCGCGCAGCAGCTTGACCCCCAGGTAGGGCGCAAAGGTCACCGCCACCACCCACGACACGAGGAGACTGACGCCCAACACCCAGAAGATGTTGCCCGCGTATTCGCCCACGCCCGAGCGCGCAAAGCCGATCGGTAAAAACCCTGCCACCGTCACCAGCGTGCCAAACAACATGGGGGCCGCGGTCACGTTCCAGGCGTGGGCCGCGGCGCGGATGCGATCCCAGCCTTCCTCCATCTTGACCAGCATCATCTCCACCGAGATGATGGCGTCGTCCACCAGCAGACCGAGCGAGATGATGAGCGCGCCGAGCGTGATGCGATCCAGGTTGATGCCCATGGCCTTGAAGACCAGAAAGCTCAAACCCAGCGTCACGGGGACCGCAATGCCCACGATCAGCCCGGCGCGCAGGCCGATGGCGAGCATGCTCACGCCCATGACCACGGCCACCGCGACCAGAAATTTGATCTGGAATAGGTCCACCGCCTTGCGGATGGCGTCGGCTTGGTTGGTGAGCTGCGTCAGCTCCATGCCCAGGGGCAGCTCGGCCTTTTCGGCTTGCAGGTAGCGCTCCAGCCGCTGGCCCAGCGCCAGGCCGTTTTCACCCTTGTTCATGACGACGCCAATCAGCACCGCGTCCTGCCCGCGCGCGCGCACGAGGTAGGTGGGCGGTTCTTCATAGCCGCGGCGGATGGTCGCAATATCGCCCAGGCGGATCACCTTTTGCCCGGCGCGGATGGGCAGCGCGGCCAGCGCCTGTGGGTCGGACAAATCGGCGTCGAGCCGAATGTACAAGCGCGGGCCGTCGGTTTCGAGCCGTCCGGTGGGCACGAGCCGGTTGCTCGCGTCGATGGCCTCGAAGATCGCTTGCGGCGACAGCCCTAAGTTGACCAGGCGGGCACTGTCGAACTCGACGAATACGCGCTCGGTGCGCTCGCCGATCAGCACCGCTTTGTGCACCCCATCGATGCGCTGCAGCTGGTCGCGCAGGCGGTCGGCTTCGCGCGCCAGATCGGCCATGGGCAGACCCGGCGCGGTCAGCGACAGCAGGCTGAAGTACACGTCGGCGAAGTCGTCGTTGGCGATCGGGCCGATGACACCTGCGGGCATCTCGCGCTGGGCATCCCACATGCGTTTGCGCACCTGGTAGAACAGCTCGGCCACCTTGGCCTGCGGGGTGTAGTCGTGAAACTCCACCTGCAGCGTGGCCTGCCCGGGGCGCACGGTGGTTTCGATGCGGTAAAGGTACTCGACCTCTTGAATGCGTTTTTCCAGCCGGTCCACGACCTGCTGCTGCAGTTGCTGTGCGGTGGCGCCAGGCCACAGCACGTTGACCTGCATCACGCGCACGGTGAAGGCTGGATCCTCAGCGCGCCCCAGCGAAGCGAATGCGTAGATGCCGCCCAGCACGGACAAAATCAGCAGAAACAGGGTGACGGCGCGCTCGCGCACGGCCAGCGCCGACAGGTTGGGCAGGCTCATCGCGGCAGCTCCCGCACCGTCATGCCGGGCTGGATCAGGTGCGTGCCCAGCGCGATGACACGATCGCCCGCCTGCAGCCCGCCCTCGACCGTGGCGTGGCGGTCATCGGTGTGGTGCACGCGCACGGCGACCGGCTCAGGCCGCCCGTCACGCACGCGCCACACGCGCGGGCCCTCGCCGCGTTCGTCCAGCGCGCCGATGGGCACGCGCCAGCGGGTCGCAGCGGTCGCCGACGCACCGGGCAGCGCAAAGCGTGCGCTGACCACGCTGCCCAGCGCCACCGTGGCGGGCAAATCCGCCACGCTGTAGCGCGCGCGTCGGGTGCGCGCCAGCGCATCGACCATCGGGGCCGCCTCGCGCAGCCGCAGTGGGCGGCGCTGGCCATCGGGCAGGAGGGCCTCTCCTTGCGCGGGGGGCAGCACGCCGTCGGGGAAGTAGACCTCGACTTCGCGCTCGCCCGCCTGCGCGAGCACCGCCACCGGCTGGCCGGCTCCCACCACCTGCCCCGGCTGGCCGCTGACGTCCACCAGCACGCCCGCCCCAGGGCTGCGCAACTGCGCATAACCGCGGGCGTTGCGCGCCTGCGCCAGCCGCGCGGCCGCAGCGTCGCGGCGGCTTTGCGCCTCGCGCAGCGTCAACTCGGCGCGATCGAGTGCCTGGGCACTCACGAAAGAGCGCGACTGCAGCTCCCGCACACGCGCCACGTCGGCCTGCGCGGTGCGCCATGCCGATTCGGCCGCCGCGGCGTCGGCTTCGGCGGCACGCACCGCTTGCTCCAGGTCCGCCGGATCCAGCTCGAACAGCACTTGGCCAGCACGGACCGTCTGCCCCGCGTCCACGCGCCGGGCCAGGATGCGTCCGCCCACCTGGAACGCCAAGGGCGCCTCGACGCGCGCACGCACGGTGCCCGACAGGCCCTGTGCCGCTCCGAGGGCCGGTTCGATCGTGGCGGTGCGCACGAGTGGCGGCGCGGCCGCCTCCGCAGCGGCATCGGGCCCGCGCTGGCAACCCAGCAAGCCAGCAGCGGCCACCACCACCATCACACGGGCGCTCCACAGACGTTGGTATCGCAAAAGCATTTTGGCTATTCCAGTCGAACCACGATAATTGAACGGAATCGTACCGTAAATGAAAAACTCCAGCCGCCGCTCATGCCTAACGCAACGCCCCGAGGCCGCCCCGTCGATCGTCGCAAGGACGAGGCGATCCTGCGCGCGGTGCGACGCGTGCTGCAGCGCGATGGTCCATCTGCCGTGACGATGGAGCGCATCGCCCACGAGGCAGCGGTCTCCAAGGCCACGCTGTACCGGCGCTATCCGAGCCGACAGGCGCTGCTCGAGGCACTGGTGAACCGGGACGCGGAGCGCGTCTTTCGCGCGTTACTGCAGCCGACTGCTGGACCGGGGGGTGTGCGCACACAGCTGGAGGCATTCGTGGTCGATCTGGCCGGGTTGCTGTGCGGGCCGGACCATCGGCGCTATCTGCAGGCGTCGGGCGACCTGCCGCGCGCCGGGGTCGATCTACAGGGCATCTGGCGACGTGGCCCGGCCCAAGCGCACGGCCGTTTGGCCGCCTTTCTGGCGTCGGCGCACGCCAACGGGCACTTGCACTGCGACGATCCCGCCGCGGCGGCGGAGCTGCTGCTCGGCATGGCGGTGGGGCTGGATTTGGTGCGGTCGCTATACCGGGTGCCGCAGCAGCGCTATCGACTGGCGGCGCGGCGCACCCATGCCGAATACGTCGTGGACCTGTTTCTCCGTTGCTACGCGCCCGAAAACCGCGCGACCGATCCTTAGGGTGGGTCGACCGTCAGCGCTGCACGCAAGGCCGCTTCATCGACGCCTTCCACTTCCACGCGCTTGGTTCGGGCCGTGTGGCCTTGTACGATGCGCACGCGCGAGCGCGGCACTCCGCAGCGCTGCGCCACGAACGAAACCAGCTCCGCGTTGGCCGCGCCGTCCACGGGTGGGGCGTGCAGTTGCAGCTTCGGTTTGCCGTCGTGCTCGCCAACCACGCGGGTCTGGCGCGCGCCGGGTTGGCAATAGATGACGATATGGGCCATGTCATCTCAACGCGATGCCAAGCGCATTTTGTATCATGGCCCGTCATGACCATCATCGACACCCTGAAACGTTGGGCAGGGGAAGACTGGCAAGTTCGGGACACCGCGCTCAGGCGCAATGTGCGCGTGTTGGGTTTGGCGGCGTGGGTTTTGCTGATCCTCAATGTCGCACACATGGGGGTCTTCGTCTTGCTGCGCTTCGATGATCCCATTCGCGATGCATGGGCGCGGCAGATCGTGCTGGCCCACGGCGGGATGGCTGTCGTCGCGGTCACGATCGCGGTGCTTGCGCGCCGCGTGCACGGCGCAGCGGAACTCACTCGCTGGCATCGCGGGTTGCCTTTGGTCGCCGCCGTGCTGATCATCGCCTGGGCGATCGCCGTTACCGTTATCGACCAAGCGGTCACGGCGAGTGTCAATGCATATGTCAATGCGATGATCGCTATGGCGATCGTGTACCTGTTTCGGCCAGCCACCGCGCTGATCGTGTTGACCCTGGCCTGGGCTGGGCTGGCCGGGGTGCTGGGGTGGATGGTGTCAGATCCGGCCCAACTGGCCACGAGTCGCATGAATGCGGTGACCGCCACGGCGCTGGCGATGCTGATCAGCGTCCTGTCGTGGCGCCATTTCGTCCGTACCGAGCTGCTGCAACGCGCGCTGGCTGAGAGCAATCGCCAGCTGCAGGCGCAGCGTGCCGAGCTGGAGCGGCTTGCCAACAAAGATGCTTTGACGGGGCTGCTCAACCGACGCGAGTTCGAGCGTCAGGCTGCGCTCGAGCTGGCGCGGGCACGGCGGCTGGGAAGTCCGCTGGCACTGTTCATACTCGATCTGGATCATTTCAAGGCGGTCAACGACACGCACGGGCATGCGGTCGGCGATCAGGTACTGGTGGGGGCGGCCACGCGCATGTCGCGCTCGATCCGGCAAACCGACCGGCTGGCCCGCTGGGGTGGGGAAGAATTCGTGCTGCTGTTGCCCGACACCGGTTGCGAGAGCGCATCTTTGTTGGCAGAGAAGCTGCGGCACGCGGTGGGGGATGCACCGATGCCGGGGATGGGTTCGAGCGTGACGGTCAGTATTGGAGCCGTCGTGGCGCGTGGCGATGACCTTCCGGACTGGCCGGTGTTGCTGAGGATGGCAGATGAGGCGCTGTATCAAGCCAAGCGCGAAGGCCGCAACCGCGCGTTCGTTCGCTGCCTCAAATCGGACCGATCGTCCCTAGCAAAAAACGAAACCCGCTGACTGGGCGGGTTTGGATTGGTGCCGCAAAGAGGATTCGAACCTCCGACCTACTGATTACGAATCAGTTGCTCTACCAGCTGAGCTATTGCGGCAGGGCGACTTTCGGGCTGGGTGCCAGAAGTATCGCGAAACCCAAATTATAGCGCGACGTCGGGCAGGTGGTCAGGCGGGTGGGTTCTCTTCCAGGTGGTAGCGCGTGATGCGCTCGACTTCGTTTTTCGAGCCGAGGATGACGGCCACACGCTCGTGCAGGCTGCGCGGGACGATGTCGAGGATGCGGCGGCGTCCGTCGGTGGCCGCGCCGCCAGCCTGCTCGACGATCCAGCCCATGGGGTTGGCCTCGTACATCAGGCGCAGTTTGCCCGGCTTGGTTGGCTCGCGCTTGTCCCACGGGTACATGAACACCCCGCCGCGCGAGAGGATGCGGTGCACGTCGGCCACCATGGAGGCGATCCAGCGCATATTGAAATCCTTGCCGCGTGGGCCTTCTTTGCCGGCCAGACACTCTTCGATATAGCGCCGCACGGGCGGGGCCCAGTGGCGCCAGTTGCTCATGTTGATGGCAAACTCTTGTGTGTCCTCGGGGATGCGCACCTGGTCTTGCGTGAGCACCCAGGCGCCCTGTTCGCGGTCGAGAGTAAACAACGCTACGCCATTGCCCACCGTGAGCACCAGCGTCGTCTGCGGCCCGTAGATGCAGTAGCCCGCCGCCACCTGCTGTCGGCCTGGCTGCAAGAAGTCCGCTTCGCATACCGGATCGACGACGGTGGGATCCTCGTGCACGCGCCGCAGCACCGAAAAGATGGTGCCGATGCTGACGTTGCAGTCGATGTTGCTGGAGCCATCGAGCGGGTCGAACAACAGCAGGTATTCACCCTGCGGGTAACGGTTGGGGATGGGGTGGATGCCGTCGAGCTCCTCGGACGCCATGGCCGCCAAGTGCCCGCCCCATTCGTTGGCTTCGATGAGCACCTCGTTGGCGATGACATCGAGCTTTTTTTGGACCTCGCCCTGGATGTTTTCGCTGCCAGCGCTGCCCAGCACGCCGCCCAAGGCACCCTTGCCGACGGCGATCGCGATGCGCTTGCAGGCGCGTGCCACCACCTCCAGCAGCAGCCGCAGCTCCGGCGTGATGGTGCCGTGCACGCGCTGCTGCTCGATCAGGTAGCGGGTGAGGGAGACGCGGGATTCGCTCATGTCACAGACTCCAACGGGGACAGTGGTTCAGTCGGCCAGGGCGCGCGTGACGACCTCGCGCACGTCGGTGCTGAGCGACGGGTGCTCGGCCACGGCCTCGATGGCTTGGCGCGCCGCGCTGCGGTACGGTTCGGCCAGTTTGCGCCAGCGGTCGAGCGCGCGCGCCAGGCGGGCCGCCACCTGCGGGTTGAAGGCATCGATCTCCAGCACGCGCTCGCGCCAGAACGCATAGCCCGCACCATCGGCACGGTGGAAACCCGCTGGGTTGGCGTGGCAGTAGGTGCTGATGAGGCTACGCGCACGGTTGGGGTTGCGCAGATGGAAGTCGGGGTGGTGCAGCAGCGCCTGCACGCGCGGCAGCGCGTCGCCGTTGCGGTCGGGCGCGCTGGCTTGCAGCGCAAACCATTTGTCCAGTACCAGTTCTTCGTGCTGGAACAGCGTGTGGAAGCGCTCCAGCGCTGGCGCGGCCAGTTCGTGCCCCGCATGCACCAAGGCCGACAGCGCCTGGTAACGGTCGGTCATGTTGGTGGCGTCCTTGAAGCGCTGGTAGGTCTTGCCCGGCCAGACGGGGTTGCCGTTGTCGCGCGCCGCCAGGCACAGCATGTGCAGGGCCAACCCTGCCAGGGCGCGGCGTCCGGCCGAGACGGGGTCGGGCCGGTACGCACCGTTGTCGCGGTGCGCCTCGAAAGCCCACATCCAGTCCTCGTGCAGCGCGTGCGCCAGTTGCTGGCGCATGGCCTCGCGCACCGCGTGGATGCGCTGCGGATCGACCTCGTCGAGCTGTTCGGCGATGTAGGTCTCTGCTGGGGGCGTGAGGACGAGTTCCTTGAACGCGGCATCCAGCGCCGGGTGGCGCAGCACGTCGCGCATGGCCTGCACGGTGGCAGCGTCCAGCGGCTCGTGCACGGGGCCGCCGGCGCGCACGGCCGCCAGGGCGCGGCGCAACAGCAGCTGCTGGCCGGCTTCCCAGCGGTTGAAGGGGTCGGTGTCGTGTGCCAGCAGCACGCGCAGCTCGTCGTCGGTCAGCGCGTGCTCCAGAATGACCGGTGCGCTAAAGCCCCGCAGCAGCGAGGCGATGGGCGCTGTATCCACCCCTTCGAAGACCACGCGCGTCTCGGGTTCGTGCAGCACGATCAGGCGTTCGGTGCCGGGCAGTGTGTGCCCCTGGTGGTCCAGCAAGCCCATCGCCACGGGGATGACGAAGGGCAGTTTGTCGGGCTGCCCCGGCGTGGGCGGGCAGCTCTGGCGCAGCGTCAGGGTGTAGGTGCGCGCGGCGGGGTCGTAGTCGCTGCTGACGTGTACCCGCGGGGTGCCGGCTTGGCTGTACCAGCGCTTGAACGGCTCCAGCAGCCTTGCCAACTCGCTGCCGGGGTTGGCGTCGGCCATCGCCTGGGCAAAGTCGTCGCAGGTCACGGCCTGGCCGTCGTGGCGCTCGAAGTACAAGTTCAGCCCCCGGGCAAAACCCTCGCCCCCGACGAGTGTTTGCATCATGCGCACCACTTCGGCGCCTTTTTCGTACACCGTCACGGTGTAGAAATTATTGATCTCGGCGTACTGGTCGGGCCGCACCGGGTGTGCCATGGGGCCGGCGTCCTCAGGGAACTGCACCGTGCGCAGCACGCGCACGTCCTCGATGCGGCGCACCGCGCGCGCCGAGGGGCTGCCTGCCATGTCCTGGCTGAACTCTTGGTCGCGAAAAACGGTCAGGCCTTCCTTGAGGCTGAGCTGAAACCAGTCGCGGCACGTGACGCGGTTGCCGGTCCAGTTGTGGAAGTATTCGTGGGCCACCACCGACTCGATGTGGGCATAATCCGCGTCGGTGGCCGTCGCCGGGTTGGCCAGCACGTACTTGGTGTTGAAGATGTTGAGACCCTTGTTCTCCATCGCGCCCATGTTGAAGTCGCTGGTGGCGACGATCATGAAGCGCTCCAAGTCCAACGGCAGGCCAAAGCGCGTCTCGTCCCAGGCGATGGCGGCCATGAGCGAGTGCATGGCGTGCTCGGTTTTATCCAGGTCGGCTGGGCGTACGTAAATCTGCAGCAGGTGGTCGGTGCCGCTGCGGCTGCGGATGGGCTGGCTGCGGCAGACCAGGTTGCCCGCCACCAGCGCAAACAGATAGCACGGCTTGCGGTGCGGGTCGACCCAGCGCGCCCAGTGGCGGCCGTCGTCGAGCTCGCCTTGCTCCACCAGGTTGCCGTTGGACAGCAGCACGGGGTAGCGCACCTTGTCGGCGCGCAGCGTCACGGTGTAGGTGGCCATGACGTCGGGCCGATCCAGGAAGTAGGTGATGCGTCGGAAGCCTTCGGCCTCGCACTGGGTGAAAAACGTGCCCTGGCTGACGTACAGCCCCATGAGCTGGGTGTTTTTTTCGGGACAGCAGGTGGTGAAGATTTCGAGCTCGAACGGCTCGGGCCCGGCAGGCAGGTTTTCCAGCACGAGCTGCGTGCCATCGAACTTGAAGCTGGTGCCCTGGCCGTTGACGAGCACGCGCGCCAAGTTGAGGTCTTCGCCGTCGAGGCGCAGCGGCTGCGGGGGCAGATCCGGGTTGCGGCGCACGCGCATGCGGTTGAGCACACGCGTCTTGGCCGGGTCGAGGTCGAACGTCAGGTCGACCGAGTCGATCCAGTACGCCGGAGGGGTATAGTCTTCGCGGCGGACGATGCGGGGGGAGCCTTCGCGGGCAGCGGTCATGGTGTCATCCTGTAGGGCTTGCCGGGGTCAGACGCCTTGCTTGAGCGAGGCTTCGATGAAGACGTCGAGATCGCCGTCCAGCACTTTCTGGGTGTTGGAGACTTCGACGTTGGTGCGCAAATCCTTGATGCGGCTTTGGTCCAGCACGTAAGAGCGGATCTGATGCCCCCAGCCGACATCGGTCTTGGTGGCTTCGAGCTGCTGCTGGGTTTCCATGCGCTTGCGCATTTCCAGCTCGTAGAGCTTGGAGCGCAGCCGCTGCCACGCCAAGTCACGGTTGGAATGCTGGCTGCGGCTGTCCTGCGCCGTCACCACGATGCCGGTGGGGATGTGCGTCAGTCGAACGGCCGAGTCGGTCTTGTTGATGTGCTGGCCACCCGCGCCGCTGGCGCGGTAGGTGTCCACGCGCACGTCGGCGGGGTTGATCTCGACCTCGATCGAGTCGTCGATTTCCGGATAGACGAACACCGAGGCAAACGAGGTGTGGCGCCCACCCGAGGAGTCGAAGGGCGATTTGCGCACCAGGCGATGCACGCCGGTTTCGGTGCGCAGCAGGCCAAAGGCATAGTCGCCCTCGACCTTGATGGTGGCGCTCTTGATGCCGGCGGTGTCGCCGGGCTGCTCGTCTTCGACCGTGGCTTTGAAGCCCTTGCGCTCGGCATAGCGCAGGTACTGGCGCAGCAGCATTTGCGCCCAGTCGCAGGCCTCGGTGCCGCCCGCGCCGGCTTGGATGTCGATGAAGCAGTTGTTGGGGTCCGCCGGGTTGTTGAACATGCGGCGGAACTCCAGCCGCTCGACCTCGGGCGCGATGCGCTCGACGTCGGCCTCGATGGTCTCCAGGCCCGCGTCGTCGTCCTCGGCGCGCGACATCTCGAACAACTCGGTATTGTCGGCCAAATCCTGTGCCAGCCGGTCGAGCACCAGCACGACGTCTTCGAGCGACTTTTTCTCCTTGGCCAATTCCTGCGCGCGCTTGGGGTCGTTCCAGACGGTGGGATCCTCCAGCGCGGCGTTGACCTCGGAGAGCTTCAGCGCCTTGGCATCGTAGTCAAAGAAACCTCCGGAGGTCGGCGACGCGCTGCGTCAGATCTTGCAGTCGGTGGGACAGGGCGTTGAGGCGTTCGGCTTCCATGGGCAAGGCTTTCTGCGTGCGTTTCTTTGAGCGGATTTTTCCAACCCTCCATTTTCGCACGGGGGCGCGCCCGCCGCGTGCCCCGGCCCGGTGGCGAGTGCCGGCGCCGGCCTCAGTGGCGCCGACCCAGCTGCGCCAACAGCATGCCCGCCACGATGAGCGCCGCGCCGCCCCAGCCGCGCCAGCCGATGGCCTCGCCTAGGATCCACCAGCCGCCGATGGCGGCGAAGACCCCTTCGCTGCTGTAGATGACCGCCGCGTGCGAGGCTTTGGCCGAGCGCTGGGCGACGACCTGCAGGGTGTAGGCGATGCCGATCGACAGAATGCCGCCCCACGCGATGGCGCCCGCCGCGCCCAGCAATGCGTCCAAGGCGATCGGCTCGTCGCGCCCCACGGCAGCCACCCACGACAGTGCGCCTGCCACCGCGTATTGCACCACCGACAGGCGGATGGCGTCGTGGCGGCGCGCCCAATGGCTAACCAGCAGTACGTGCACCGCCCACAGGCCGGCGCTGATGAGCTGCAGCCAATCCCCCGGCGCAATCGTGGCGTCGGGCTTGACGGACAGGAAGTACAGCCCCGCAGTCGCCAGCGCCACGGCCAGCCACACGGGCAGGCCGACTGGCTGGCCCAACAAGCGCATCAAGATGGGCACCAGCACCACGTACAGGCCCGTGATGAAGCCCGCGTTCGAGACGGTGGTGCCCAGCAGGCCGACTTGCTGCAGGTTGATGGCGGCAAACAGCACCAGGCCCAGCAGCGCGCCGTCACGCCACAACCCGGTGCTGTCGATGCGCGGCACGGCGGCAAACGGGCCGCCGCGCCACCACCACAGCGGCGCGATCAGCGCCAGCCCCAACATCAGACGCGCAGCGGTGTAGGTGAAGGGGCCGACACTATCCATGCCCAGCTGTTGCGCCACGAAGGTCGAGCCCCAGATTGCCGCGGTGAGCAGCATGAGCAGGTCGGTTTTCCAGGTAGAAGCCGCCATGTCACGCGCCTCCACCGGCGCCGATGGCGTCGTCGGCCGCGTCGAGGTGGGCCTCGAACAGCGTGGCCACCTGCCGTGGTTGGTCGTGGTGCAGCATGTGTCCGGCGTCGTCCACGCGCGCGATGCGGCAGCGCGGCACGGACTGCAGACGCCGGTGGTACTCCGCCAGCGAGTGTTCGCCCCGCGGGAACCACTGTGCCAGGCTGTCATCGCTGGCTTCGACCGCCAGCACGGGGGCCGTGATGGCGGCGTAGATCGCCAGCACCTCGTCCACCCGGTAGAGATGGCTGCTGCGCACCTTGTGTGCCACGTCGCCCAGGATGACCCAGTCGCCCTCCGGGCGTGCCGGATCGAGCGGGCGTGCCCAGTGGCTGGCCAGCCAGCGCGCCCGGTCTTCGGGTAGGCGGCGGTTGGTTTTCATCAGGCGCCGGGCCACGCCATCGAGGCCGGTGTAGGTTTTGAGCGTGAGTTCGCCGCGCGCCAGTTGGTGCAGCTCGTCCATCCACGCCGCGTAGCGCCGCGGGGCCTGCTCGGGTCGGGTGGCGGGCAGGCCAAATCCCTCCAGATTGACCAGGCGTCGCACCCGCGCCGGGCGCACACCCGCGTAGAGCATGGCCACGTTTCCGCCCATGCTGTGGCCGACCAGGTCGATCGGGGCATCCGGTGCGCGCCCCAGGCGGGCGTTGATGCGCTCGATCAAGAAGTCGAGATCGGCCAAGTAGTCGGCAAACAGGTAGTGGTCCGCGTTGCCGTAGGGGGGTGGGGCTACGGTTTGTCCGGCGAGGTGCGCCGCGCGTGTCAGGCCAAAGCCGCGCCAGTCCGGTGCGATGCAATGGCGCTCGGTGGCCAGCGCATCGACGACGAACTGCCACGAGGCCGAGACGTCCATCCAGCCATGCAGCAGCCACAGCGGCGGGCGTGCCGGGTCGGGCTCCCCCCATTCGCGCAGGTGATAGCGTTGGTCACGCACAGTCACGAACGTGCTGCGCGAGCGGCGTTGAACTTGGTACATTCCCAGCATTATTCCCAAGACGACGGGGGAGACACGCCATGCCCAGTCAAGTGCACGACAGTCGCCACGCGGTGCCCGACTCCTACCCGGTGCTCTACACCACCTTTCGTTGGCACGTGCCAGCGAGCTTCAACATCGCGCAGGTGTGCGTGCGGCGCTGGGCGGAGGATCCCGAGCAGGCGCAGCAGCCCGCCATCATCGAAGACGGGCCGGACCTGACGCAGCCGCGCCGCCATACCTTTGCCGATTTGGCCAGCGAGGCCAACCGCTTGTCGCATGCCCTGCGGCTGCTGGGCGTGCGCCGCGGCGACCGGGTGGCCATCGTGTTGCCGCAGCGGTTCGAGACGGCGGTGGCCTACCTGGCCGTGCTGCAGCTGGGCGCGGTGGCGGTGCCGCTGTCGCAGCTGTTCGGGCCGGAGGCGCTGGAGTACCGCTTGCAGGACAGTGCAGCCGTGGTGGCGCTGGTGGACGACGCCACGGGCCCCGGCGTGATGGCGGTGCGCCCCCGCTGCCCGGCGCTGCGCCACGTGGTGGGGCTGACGGGGGCATTCGATCCGGAGGCCATCGACTGGCCGCACGCGCGCGACGGCCTGCGGGCCGACTTCGCCCTCGTCGAGACCGCCGCCGATGACCCTGCCATCCTCATCTACACCAGTGGCACCACCGGCAACCCCAAGGGTGCCCTCATTCCCCATCGCGCGCTCATCGGCAACCTCAGCGGCTTCGTCTGTAGCCAAAACTGGTTTGGCTTCGACCCCGCCGATCCGCGCCAACGCAGCCAGGCCATCTTCTGGAGCCCAGCGGACTGGGCCTGGACTGGGGGGCTGATGGACGCGCTGCTGCCGACGCTGTACTTTGGGCGGCCCATCGTCGCGTGGCATGGGCGTTTCGATCCGCTGCAGGCGTTTGCTCTGCTCGAGCGCCACCGCGTCACGCACACCTTTTTGTTCCCGACCGCACTCAAGGCCATGATGAAGGCGGTGCCCGAGCCCCGGCGCCGCTACCGCCTGCGCCTGCAGGCCATCATGAGTGCGGGCGAGGCGGTGGGGGATGCGGTGTTCGCCTACTGCCGCGAGCAGTTGGGCGTGACCGTCAACGAGATGTTCGGTCAGACCGAGATCAACTACGTGGTGGGCAACTGTGCGCGCTTGTGGCCGGCCCGCCCGGGTAGCATGGGCCGTGCCTACCCGGGACACCGCGTCGCCGTGCTGGGCGACGATGGACAGCCCGTGCCCTGCGGCACGCTGGGCGAAGTGGCGGTGCACCGGCGCGACGTGCACGGTGAGCTGGATCCGGTGTTCTTTCTGGGCTACTGGGGCAATGACGCCGCCACGCGCGCCAAATACACCGGCGACCCGCTCGACAGTTGGTGTCGCACCGGGGACTTGGCCGTGCAGGACGCCGACGGCTATTTCTGGTACCAGGGGCGGGCCGACGACGTCTTCAAGTCCGCCGGTTACCGCATTGGCCCGGGCGAGATCGAAAACTGCCTGCTCAAGCACCCGTCGGTGGCCAACGTGGCCGTCGTGCCCCAGCCCGATCCGGAGCGCGGCAACGTGGTCAAAGCCTACATCGTGCTCACGCCCGACTGGGCGGCTCGACGCGAGCGCTGCGCCGATCCCACCACCGAGTTCGATGCCCCGCTGCTGGCCGAGTTGCAGGCGCACGTCAAGGGCCAATTGGCACCCTACGAGTACCCGAAAGCCGTCGAGTTCATCGACGCCCTGCCCATGACCACCACGGGCAAGGTGCAGCGCCTCGTGCTGCGCCAGCGTGAACTGGAACGGGCCGCAGCGAAGCCTTGATGGGCGCCATCCGCGCTCAGCGATCGTTTT
This sequence comes from Tepidimonas sp. HKU77, assembly GCF_049728535.1. Classification (NCBI taxonomy): domain Bacteria; kingdom Pseudomonadati; phylum Pseudomonadota; class Betaproteobacteria; order Burkholderiales; genus Tepidimonas; species Tepidimonas sp. HKU77. The sequence goes on from NZ_CP187300.1 coordinate 2,180,947, forward strand.
CTTAGGAGCCTGACCACACCATGACCTTACCCCATGTCTCTCTCGGCACCAGTGGCTTGTCGGTCAATCGTATCTGTCTCGGCACGATGACCTTCGGCGAACAGGTGGCCGAAGCCGACGCGCACGCCATCCTGGACCACGCGCTGGCACGCGGTGTGGATTTCATCGACACCGCCGAGATGTACTCGGTGCCCGCGCGTGCCGAGACCTACGGCGCGACCGAGACCATCATCGGCCGCTGGCTGGCGGCGCGGCCCGGCGTGCGCCAGCGCATCGTGCTGGCCACCAAGGTGGCGGGGCCCTCGCGCGGCATGCCGTGGATCCGGGGCGACGACGCCGGCCTGACCAAGGCCGAGATCATCACCGCCTGCGAGGGCAGCCTGCGCCGCCTGCGCACCGACTGGATCGACCTGTACCAGATCCACTGGCCAGCGCGCCATGTGCCGATGTTTGGCGTGCTCTCGTTCGATCCGGCCAAGGACAAGCCTTGTGCCAGCATCCAGGAGCAGCTCGAGGCACTCGACACCTTGGTGCGCGCGGGCAAGGTGCGGGCCGTGGGCCTGTCCAACGAAACGCCCTACGGCGTGCACGAGTTCGTGCGTCTGGCCGAGCAGCACGGCCTGCCGCGCGTGGCGACGGTGCAAAACCCGTATTGCCTCATCAACCGCAGTTACGAGAACGGCCTGGATGAGACCTGCTACCGCTTGGGTGTCGGGCTGCTGGCTTACTCGCCGCTGGGTTTTGGATTGCTGACGGGCAAATACGACGACACCGGGCTGGTGCACGCAGGGCCGCCGCAGGGGCGCATGGCGTTGTTCGAGAGCATGCGCAAGCAACGCTGGGGGCGCCCGGAGGCGCTGACCGCAGCGCGCCGCTACAACGCGCTGGCGCGCGAGCATGGGCTCACCCCCACGCAACTGGCGCTGGCGTTTTGCTACCACAACTGGCGCGTGGCCAGCACCATCATCGGTGTGACGTCGCTGGCCCAGCTCGACGCCTGCCTGGACGCGTGGGACGTGACCCTGTCGCCCGAGCTGCTGGAGGCGATCGACCGCATTCGCTGGGAGATACGCGACCCGGCGCAGTGAGCGGGTGCAGCGGCGGTCGCCGCCGACGCTGGCACAATCGCGCGCACGGACCGATACCGACGACGGTCCGCAGGAGATGAGGCGTGTCTGAGGGAATCCCTGTTCTGGCGCCGCTGGTGGCGGTGCTATTGGCCTATTTGGTGGGGTCGCTGTCCTTTGCCGTGGTGGTCAGCCGCCTCATGGGACTGAGCGACCCCCGCACCTACGGCAGCAAAAATCCGGGCGCCACCAACGTGTTGCGCTCGGGCAACAAGGTGGCGGCGGCGCTGACGTTGCTGCTCGATGCTTTCAAGGGCTGGCTGCCCGTGTGGTGCATCGCCCAGTGGGGTAGCGCCTGGGGGCTGGGGGGCGGGACGCTGGCAGCCGTCGGCCTGGCGGCATTTCTCGGGCATTTGTTCCCGGTGTTCTTCCGCTTCCGGGGCGGCAAAGGCGTGGCCACGGCAGCCGGTGTGCTGCTGGCATTCGAGCCGTGGTTGGGGCTGGCGGTGATCGCGAGTTGGATCCTGATCGCGGTATTTTTCCGTTATTCCTCGCTGGCAGCCATCGTCGCGGCGGTTTTTGCGCCGTTGTACTACTGGTTTGGTGACGGCGTGGCGTGGACGGTGCAGGCACCGGTGGGTTTGGCGGTGGCGGTCATGAGTCTGCTGCTGCTGTGGCGCCACATGGGCAATATCCAGCGCCTGCTGGCGGGGCAAGAAAGCAAGATCGGCAGCAAGAAGTCTGGCGCCGGTCGCTGATCGGCGCGCCTCAGCGCCGCAGCGCCAGGCGCGACAGTTGCAGCAGCCTTGGGTGGTCCAGCCGAACCCGCACGGCACTGCTGGGTACGCTCGCCTCGATGGCGGTCGCCTCTTGGCGGGTGTCGATGAGCTCGGGCTCGAGCACCGGGTGCCCGTCGGCGTCGAGGACGGCGCTGACCCACGGCTCGCTCGGTGCGCCGCTGCGGCGCAGCACCACGGCGACGCGCCCATCGGCGAGGCGCACGTAGGTGCCGGGCGGGCAGATGCCCAGCGTCTGCACCAGCGCGCGCCCGATCTCGTCGAGCTGTCCTTCAGGGCGGACCAGCAGCACGCGGGCGGATTCGGTGACATCGCGTCCGGGGCGTGTCTCCCGCGGGCTCAGTAGTGCGGTGTAGCGGTCCATGCGCTGCAGCAGGCGCACCGCGGGGTCGGTGCTGTCGGGTTCGTGGTGCTGCTCGACGATGTCGAGCCAGCGCGGATCGCGCACCCCGCATTCGCGCAGCCACTGGGCCCCTCGCGCCGCGTGGGTGTCGATGAGCGCGCGCTGCTCGGGCGTGGGGGGCGTGGGCTGGGCGACCAGCGCATCCTGCAGCCGGGTCATGCCGATGTTCATGGTCAGCGCGGCGCGCTCCAGCGCATCACGCTCGGGCGCCGGCAGGCCAACGACGGGGGCGAGCAGCCGGCACATGGCCCAGCAGGCCATCGCATGCGCGGCGCTGTAGCCCACCGTGGTCGATGCCGTGAGCTGGAACAGCCAGTACAGCGTCGCGTCCTCGTCGAGCGCAAGCCGCTTTTGTGCCTCACCCAGCAGCCGCTCCAGCCGCTGGGTCAGATCGGGGTATTGCTGCGGGGCGGCCAGTAGTGCGGCGAGCTGGGTTTCCAGCCCCGTCCAGCGGGCCATCCAGTCCGGCATCGCATCGTAGGCGGGATCGGGTGCGGCGGTCAGCGCCATGGCGACTCCTGCGGGGCGGCGCGCTGGGGTCAGTCGCGGAAGTTGGTAAAGCTCAACGGCAGCTCCGCCATCTCCTTGCGAATGAGCGCGATGGCAGTCTGCAGATCGTCACGCTTGGCGCCACTGACGCGTACCGCGTCGCCTTGGATGGCGGCTTGCACCTTGAGCTTGCTGCCCTTGATGAGCTGCTGGATTTTTTTCGCGTCCTCGGTGGCGATGCCGCTGCGCACGCGCAAGACTTGCTTGACGCGGTCGCCGCCGATCTTCTCGACTTTTCCAGGGTCCAGAAAGCGCACATCGACGTTGCGCTTGGCCAGTTTGGCGCGCAGGATGTCTTCTACCTGCTGGCGCTGGAAGTCGCTGTCGGCGGTGATGGTGATGTCGTGGTCCTTGAGTTCCACGGCGGCGCTGGAGCCCTTGAAATCGAAACGGGTACCGATTTCGCGTTGGGTCTGCTCGACGGCGTTTTTGACTTCGACCAGGTTGGGTTCGAGCACGGTATCGAACGACGGCATGGATGGGGTCCTTGGGATCAGGCAAGCGGGTTTGCGACAATCCGTGCATGGTAGTCGAGAACCACGTGCCGTTGCAGCCCCTCAATACGTTCGGCATCGCGGCGCGCGCGCACCGCCTGGCGCGCATCCGCAGCGAAGACGACGTGTTGGCCCTGGTGCGCCATCCGGATTGGCGGCCGCAGGAGACCTTTATCCTGGGCGGGGGCAGCAACATCGTGCTCACGGGGGATTTGCGCCAGCTGGTGCTCAAGGTCGAAATCCCGGGCCGGCGCCTGCTTCGCGAGGACGAGCGTGGCTGGCTGGTCGAGGCCGGTGCCGGTGAGCGCTGGCACGCCTTCGTGGAATGGACGCTGGCGCAGGGTTGGCCGGGGCTGGAGAATCTGGCGCTCATCCCCGGCACGGTGGGGGCGGCACCGGTGCAAAACATCGGCGCCTATGGGGTCGAGCTGCAGGACCGCTTCCATTCGCTCGACGCCATCGACCTGGAGACTGGCGAGCGCCTGACCTTGCGGCACGAGCACTGCGCGTTTGGTTACCGCGACTCGGTCTTCAAGCATGCGCGCGCGGGTGCATGCGGCATGGGGCTTAAGGGCCGCGCACTGATCACCCGCGTGCGCTTCTGGCTGCCGCGACTGTGGCGGCCCGAGCTGGGATATCAGGATCTGGCGCGCAAGGTGCTCGAAACCGGAATCGCCCATCCGACGCCGCGACAGATTTTTGACTGGGTGTGCGAGATTCGGCGCGCCAAGCTACCCGACCCGGCCGTCCTGGGCAACGCGGGCAGCTTTTTCAAAAACCCCACCGTCACGCCGGAGCAGTGCGCCGACATCATCGGCCGCGACCCCAAGGTCGTGCACTACCCGATGCCGGACGGTTCCGTCAAACTGGCCGCCGGCTGGATGATCGACGCCTGCGGCTGGAAGGGCAAGACCGTCGGCCACGCCGGCGTGTACGAGAAGCAGGCGCTGGTGCTGGTCAACCGCGGCGATGCCGAGCACCCGTGCACGGGCGGCGAGGTGATGACGCTGGCGCGCCTGATTCAGACCAGCGTCTACGAGCGCTTCGGCATCCGGCTCGAGCCGGAGCCGGTCGTGGTCGGGTGACGCTCAGGCGGCCAACGCGGCCAGTGCTGGCACGCGGGTCGGGTCGTCTGGCGCGTGGGAGGCAGCCAAGTGCCCGTCGTCGACGGGCAGCGAGGCGCTCTGCAGCGATTCGACCATGGACTGCGCGCTCAAATAGCCTTGCCTGAGCAGAGCGGAAAAATCCGCGATCGCGCGCTGGCGGGCTCGTTCCATCCGCTGCCGCTGGTTGCCGGCGGCGGCGAGTGGTTCACGCTGGGTGCACGCCAACACCGAGGCCGGCAGCCAAGATTGGGTGTGCCCGCAGGTGGGGCACACCAGTCCGCGGCGCTGTGCCACCAAAACCCCGACGTAGCCGGCAGCGAAGGCGTGCTGACCGTCCTTCGCGTTGGGGCAGGTGAGCGGGTAAGTCGGCGACGGCACGACGCCCGCTTGCAGGCGGTTGATCAGGTCGATTTGCGAGGCGTCGAGCGGTGCTTGTATCCACATGAGAGCGGTTCCGGTAGTGAGTGCGGGATTCGGATGACGTCGATGGCATTTTTGGGGAACGCATTGCCGTCGCCAAGGGTTTCTTGCAACGAGAAAAGTTTGTTACGGCTGGTTACAGTAGCGACCATGGCGCAACGAGAGCTGAAACAGAAACAGGATCTGCCTGCGGCAGTGGCGGGCAGGGTGCGGCACCGACTCGCAGGGGCGCTGGCGCTACTGGTCGTGCTGGGGATGCTGGCCTGGTTCGCTGGGCCTCGCTATGCCTACGGCCCCGACGAACCGGCACCGCGGCCGCAGCCGCCGGTGGCGCTGGCGCAGTTGGACGATTGGCTGGCCGCGCAGGAGGCCGCACACGCGGGGCTGCGCCCTGGGGCGGCCAAGGGAGTCGTCTGGCACGGGCCACGCGGCCAGCGCACGCCGTGGGCGGTGGTCTATCTGCATGGCTTCACGGCCACGCGGGTGGAGACGCAGCCCCTGGCCGAGGAAGTGGCACGCGCCCTGGGTGCCAACCTGTTTCACACGCGTCTGACCGGCCATGGTCTGCCCGCCGAGGCGCTGGCGCAGGCCACGCCGCAAGACTGGCTCGCCGACGCGGTGGAGGGGGTGCGCATCGGTCATGCCATCGGCGAGCGCGTGCTGCTCATCGGCACCTCCACCGGCGCAACGTTGGGGGCATGGCTGGCACAGCGCCCCGATGCGGCCGGGGTGCCGATCGAGCGGCAGGTGTGGATTTCACCCAACTTTGGCCCGCAGGACAAGCGCACCGAGTGGCTGACCGGCCCGTGGGGCGCGCAGATCGCGCAGGCGATCACGGGCGGCACGGTGGGCAAGCCGGCCGACGACCCTCGCATCGAGGCGGGCTGGACCCGCGTCTATCCGGTGCAGGCGCTGCTGCCAATGATGGCGCTGGTCGAGCGCGTGCGCGCGGGCGACTGGGCCGCGGTGCGCACGCCGGTGCTGGTGCTGTTCAGCTCGCGCGACCGCACGGTCGACCCGCAGCAGACGGCTAGCGTTTTCGTGCGCCTGGGCAGCCCCGTCAAAGTGATGGAGGCGGTGGAAGACAGCACCGACCCCGAGCAGCACGTGCTGGCGGGCGAAATCCGCTCGCCCGGCACCACGTCGCGCCTGGCCGAGCGCATCGTGCGCTGGGCACGCGAGGGGCATTGACACCTCTGGTCGTTCAACGGCCGAGTTTGAGCAGATCGCCGTCCTGGCCGATGGCCAGCAAGCCCGCCTGCGTGTAGATGCTCAGTTTGTCGCGCGTGTCGCTGATGTCCAGGTTGCGCAGCGTCAGTTGTCCGATGCGATCGCGCGGGCTGAACACCGAGGCGCCTTTTTCCATCGTCAGGCGCTCTGGGTGGTAGGTCAGGTTGGGGCTTTCGGTGTTCAGGATCGAGTAATCGTTGCCGCGGCGCAGCTCCAGCGTCACCTCGCCCGTGATGGCGCGTGCCACCCAGCGCTGGGCTGCCTCGCGCAGCATGATGGCCTGCGGGTCGAACCAACGGCCCTGATAGAGCAGCCGGCCCAGCTTGCGGCCGTTGTCGCGGTACTGCTCGATGGTGTCTTCGTTGTGAATCCCTGTGACCAGGCGCTCGTAGGCAATGAACAGCAACGCCATGCCCGGGGCTTCATAGATGCCACGGCTCTTGGCCTCGATGATGCGGTTTTCGATCTGGTCGCTCATGCCCAGGCCGTGGCGACCGCCAATCCGGTTGGCCTCCAGGAACAGCTCGACCAAGTCCGGGTATTCGCGGCCGTTGAGTGCCACCGGTCGCCCTTCCTCGAAGCGCACGGTGACTTCTTCGGGCGCGATGGCGCAGTCTTCGCGCCAGAAGGGCACGCCCATGATCGGGTTGACGATACGGATACTGGCGTCGAGGTGTTCGAGGTCTTTGGCCTCGTGCGTGGCGCCCAGCATGTTGCTGTCGGTGCTGTAGGCTTTCTCCACCGACATCTTGTAGTCGAAGCCGTGGCGGATCAGAAACTCCGACATTTCTTTGCGCCCGCCCAACTCGTCGATGAAGGTCTGGTCCAGCCAGGGCTTGTAGATCTGCAACTGCGGGTTGGTCAGCAGGCCGTAGCGGTAAAAGCGCTCGATGTCGTTGCCCTTGAAGGTACTGCCGTCGCCCCAGATGTGGACGTCGTCTTCCTTCATCGCCGCCACCAGCATGGTGCCGGTGACCGCGCGCCCGATCGGGGTGGTGTTGAAGTAGGTCAGCCCCGCGGTGCTGATGTGAAACGCCCCGCACTGCAGGGCGGCCAGCCCTTCAGCGGCCAGTTGGGCTCGGCAGTCCACCAGCCGGGCCTTTTCCGCGCCGTAGGCCAGCGCGCGCTGCGGGATGGCGTCGTAGTCGGGCTCATCGGGCTGGCCCAGGTTGGCGGTGTAGGCGTAGGGGATGGCACCCTTTTGGCGCATCCACAGCAGCGCGGCGCTCGTGTCGAGGCCGCCGGAAAACGCGATGCCGACCTTCTGGCCGACGGGCAGGCTTTGCAGGATGGTGGACATGAGAGTGGACGACAGGCAGGGTCAGAGGCAGGGACGATCGCAGGAACGATCTCAGCGGAAATGGCAGATGTAGTGGTAGGGCTCACCGTCGACGCGAATCTGGAACTGAGCCTGGCCCGGCACGGCGAAGCGCTCTCCGGGCCCGTAGCGCCGCCACGCGGTCTCGCCCGGCAGCAGGACTTCGCAGTGGCCGGCCACGCCTTCCATGATTTCCGGGGCGCCCGTGCCGAAGGTCAGGGTCGAGGGCAGGATGACCCCGACCGATTTGCGCGTGCCGTCGGCCAGCGTGACGGTGTGGCTGACGCACTTGCCGTCGAAATAGACATTGGCGCGCGTGGTCACGGCGGCGCCGTCGAGGGTGTCGGTGATGGCGTTCATAACCGCCCGATTGTAGGCGTTGCCGCCAGCCATGAGCGGCGGGTCAGCGGGGCAGGGGCCAGCCGTCGGGATCGAAACCGACCGTGATGCGCTCGCTGCCCCACTCGACCACGGGGCGGCGGATGACGCTGGGCCGCGCCAGCATCAGCGCGCGGGCGCTGGCCGCGTCGACCACGGCGGCGCGGGTGGCCTCGTCGAGCTGGCGCCATGTGGTGCCGCGGCGGTTGAGCAGCGCTTCCCAGCCCAGTGCCGCCAGCCACGCGTCCAGGCGGGCCACCGGGAGCCCGTCTTTTTTGAAGTCGTGAAATCGATAAGCGATCCCACGCTCGTCGAGCCACGCCCGGGCCTTTTTGACTGTCGTGCAGTTGGGGATGCCATACATCTCGATCATGGCGCCGATCCTACCGCAGCGTCAGCCGGTGTTGCGCAGGCCCGCGGCGATGCCGTTGATCGACAGGTGGATGCCACGTTTGACCTTTTCGTCCTGTCGGCCGGCTCGGTAGCGGCGGATGAGTTCCACCTGCAGATGGTGCAGCGGGTCGATATACGGAAAGCGGTGCTCGATCGAGCGCGCCAGCGCGGGGTTGGTGGCCAGCCGCTGTTCGTGCCCAGTGATGGTTCGCAGCGCGGCGTGCGTGCGGTGCCATTCGGCTTCGATGGCACTAAAGACGCGCCGGCGCAGCCGGGCGTCGGGCACCAGCTCGGCATAGAGGGCACCCAGCGCCAGATCGCTCTTGGCCAGCACCATGTCGATGTTGCTCAGCAGCGTGGCAAAGAAGGGCCAGCGCGCGTGCATCTCGCGCAGCAGCGCGTGCGCAGCGTCGCACCCTAGGTCGGCCTCGAGTGCGGCCACACCGCTGCCGAAGCCGTACCAGCCCGGCAGCGTCAGCCGACATTGTCCCCAGCTAAAAACCCAAGGGATGGCGCGCAGGTCTTCGATGCGCTGGGTGGCTTTGCGCGATGCGGGGCGCGAGCCGATGTGGAGCTCGGCGATTTCGCGAATCGGCGTGGCGTGGAAGAAATAGTCGGCAAACCCCGGGGTTTCGTACACCAGCGCCCGGTAGGCGGCGCGGCTGGCCTGCGACAGCGCTTGCGCGGCCCGCAGGAAGCGCGCCGGCACCGGCCGACGCGGTGGCAGCAGCGTGGCCTCCAGCGTGGCGGCCACCAACGTCTCGAGGTTGCGCCGCCCAATGTCGGGGTTGGCGTATTTGGAGCCGATCACCTCGCCTTGTTCGGTGAGCCGGATTTGCCCGCGCACCGTACCGGCGGGCTGCGCCAGGATGGCCTCGTAACTGGGGCCGCCGCCGCGCCCCACCGTGCCACCGCGGCCGTGGAACAGGCGCAGCCGCAGCGGCCAACCGTGTTCGGCCGACAGCCGGTCGAACAGCCCCGCTAGCGCCACCTCGGCCTGGTAGAGCGACCAGTTGCTGGTAAAGATCCCGCCATCCTTGTTGCTGTCGGAGTAGCCGAGCATGATCTCTTGCTCGCCGTACTCCAGTGGACCGCCGGCGTGGACCAGCGCGGCCACGCCGGGCAGCGCGACGTATTCCGCCATGATGCGCGGTGCTTGCTCCAGGTCTTCGATGGTCTCGAACAGGGGCACGACGATCAGCTCGGCGCGCGCGTCCTCGCCCCACTGGCCGTGCAGCAGGCCGGCTTCTTTTTGCAGCACCAGCACCTCGAGCAGGTCGCTCACCGCTTCGGTGTGGCTGATGATGGCATGGCGGATGGCGGCTGCGCCGTAGCGGCGGCGCGCCTCCCGTGCGGCGCGGAAGATGGCCAGCTCGCGCTCGGTGACGGCGCTGTAGGCGGCGTCGGGGATTTGCAGCGGGCGCGGGTCGGCCAGCACCTGCAGCAGCAGGCGCTGCTTGCCCCCCTCATCCAGGGTGGAATAGTCCGGCGCGATGCGCGCGCGCGCCAGCAGCTCGGCCACAGCCACCTCATGCTGGTCGGAGCTCTGCCGCAGGTCCAGCGTGGCCAGGTGAAAACCAAACACCTCCACGGCACGGATCAAGGGTTTGAGGCGCGGCTCGATCAAGGCCGCGCAGCCCTGCTCGATGAGCGCGGCCTCGATGACGCGCAGGTCGGCCAAAAAGGCCGCTGCATCGGGATACGGGTTTTGCGGCGCGACCGCATGGCGCGCCGCCACCCCGCCGCTGAGCGCCGTCAGTGTGGCTGCCAGCCGGGCGTACAGGCCGATCAGGGCGCGTCGGTACGGCTCGTCACGCCGGTGCTCGTTGGTGTCGGGCGACGCCTCGGCCAGGGCTTGTAGCGCTGCGGGTGCGGGCAGCAGCATGGCCGACAGGGACAGCTCCGCGCCCAGTGCGTGCACTTCGCGCAGGTAGTGGCGCAGGATGACGTCCGACTGGCGCTGCAACGCCAGCCACAGCGTGTCGGCGTTGACGTGGGGGTTGCCGTCTCGGTCGCCGCCGATCCAGTGGCCCAGGCGCAAAAACGGTGCCACCGGTGTGCCGCCAAGCGCGGTCTCGATATCACCGTACAGGCGCGGCACCTCTGGGATGAAGGTGCGTTCGTGGTAGGCCAGCGCGTTGTTGATCTCGTCGGCCACCGTCAGCTTGGTAAAACGCAGCAGCCGCGTGTGCCACAGTTGCGTGATGCGCGCGCGTAGCAGCGCTTCGTTGGCGGCCAGCTCGCGCTCGCTGACGCGGTCTCCGTGGCGGCTGCCAGCGGCAAGGGCGCGTGCGCGGATCGCGTCGCGCTGCGCCAGCAGGCGGGCGATGTCGCCTTCCGCCTCGCGGATGCTGGCACGCTGCACTTCGGTCGGATGCGCGGTCAGCACCGGTGACACCAGGCCCTGGCGCAGCGTCTCGGCGATGGTGTCGCCCCCGATGGCCGCGCGGCGCAGTCGCTGCCACGTGTGGTCCAGACTGCCGGGCTGGATGTGCCCAGCGCGCTCGTGCACCTCGCGTCGGCGGATGTGGTGCCGGTCTTCGGCCAGGTTGGCCAGGTGACTGAAATAGGTGAAGGCGCGAATCACGCTGACCGCTTGTGCGTCGCTCAGGGCGTGCAGCAGGCGCTTGAGTTCACGGTCGGCGCGTGTGTCGGCATGGCGCCGAAACGCCACCGACAGCTGCCGGATGCGCTCGATGAGCGCGAAGGTGTCCTCGCCTTCATGCTCGCGGATGACGTCACCGAGCAGTCGGCCCAACAGGCGAATGTCGTCGATCAACGGTTGGTCTTTGGCGGGCGGAGAGTCGGCGTGGCGGGCCATGTCCGTTCGGTGGTGAAGAGTTGGTACGGTGGCAAGCGCCATTTTGCCGTGTCGGGAACCGCCGCATCGCGGCGCTGCGTTGCACAATGTGGTTTTTACCGCAGCGATCGGTCATGACGGCACCATCCGACCCCCACTTCCCACCCTCGTCCGAGGCGGCCACGCTCGCCGACTGGCTGGCCCACCTGGAGCGGCTGCATGGCCAGCGCATCGCGCTGGGCCTAGAGCGCGTGCAGACCGTGGCGCGCCGGCTCGGGGCCGCGGTGCAGCCGCGCTGTCCCGTCATCACGGTGGCCGGCACCAACGGCAAGGGTTCGACCTGCGCCATGCTGGAGGCCATCTACCGTGCCGCCGGCTACCGCACCGCGCTCTACACGTCGCCGCATCTCGTGCATTTTGCCGAGCGCGCGCGGCTCGGTGGGGTGCCGATGGCGGATGCCGATTTGGTGCCGTCGTTTGCCGCCGTGGAGGCGGCGCGGTCGGCGGGCGAGCCGGTCGTGCTGAGCTACTTCGAGTTCACCACGCTGGCGCTCGTGCACGCGTTGCTGGCCCGCGATCCGGACGTGTTGATCCTGGAGGTCGGCATGGGTGGGCGGCTCGACGCCGTCAACGTCTGGGACGCCGACTGCGCCGTCATCACCAGCGTCGATCTGGATCACATGGAATACCTGGGGCCCAACCGCGAGGCGATCGGTGTCGAAAAAGCGGGCATTCTGCGCACGGGGCGCCCCGCGGTGGTGTCCGACCCCGCGCCGCCGCGCAGCGTGGTCGAGCGCGCGCTCGAAGTCGGTGCGGACCTGTGGCTGGCCGGGCGCGATTTTCGCCAGGGCGGGGACCGGCAGCAATGGAATTGGCAGGGCAGGGCGCGCCGCTATGCGGGGCTGGCCTATCCTGCGCTGCGCGGGGTGAACCAGTTGGTCAATGCGTCGGGCGTGCTGGCGGTGCTGGAGGCGCTGCATGCACGCCTGCCGGTGGCGGCACAGGCGGTACGGCAGGGGCTGGCCAGCGTGGAGTGGCCCGGGCGTTTTCAGATCGTGCCGGGACAGCCGGTGCTGGTGCTGGACGTGGCGCACAACCCGCACGCGGCGGCGGCCTTGGCCGAAAACCTGGACGCCATGGGTTTTTATCCCCAGACGCTGGCGGTGTTTGGCGCCATGGCCGACAAGGACGTGCGGCCCATGCTCGAGCGGCTCGACGCCCTCATCGACGCCTGGCATTTTTGCGATCTGCCCACGACGCGGGCTGCGCGGGCGACCGACTTGGCTGCGCTGTGGCATGCCACGACGCGGCGCCGCGATGCCGTCGCCCACATCCACCCCGACCCGCAGGCGGCGCTGCAGGCCGCGCTGGCGACGGCGGACCCCGCGGGTAGAATCGTGGTATTCGGGTCCTTCTACACGGTGGGCGGCGTGTTTCAGCACGGGTTGCCGCGCCTGGGCGCGAAGCACCTGCAGCCCTGACGCGCTCGCACTCGGTTCCCACCATCACCGCCTCTGACGCATGTTTGCACACCGTTCCGGCTCCCACGTATCGTCCCCTTCCGCGGGCGGGGGCGCGGCGGCGCCGTTGTCGGTCGAGGCCCTGCGCCGCCGCGCGCGGCAACGCCTCATCGGAGCCACCATTTTGGTGCTGGCAGCGGTGATCGGGCTGCCCTGGCTGCTCGAATCGCAGCCGCGGCCAGTGCCGGTGGACATCGCCATCGAGATTCCGTCCCGTCACGCGGCGCCGCTGCTGCCGCCTCCGGCGCCGCGTGTCGAGGCGGCACCACCTCCCGCGGCGGCCGAGGCGCCGCCCCCCGCACCTGTAGCATCCACACCCCCCGCCGAGCGGGTCGAACGCCCGGCCCCGGTCGCCGACCATGCACCCGCCTCGCCGCCGGCGGCACCTTCCCCGGCTGCTGCGGCGCCGGCGCGTCCGCAGGCGGATGCCGCTGCCAAGGTCCGCGTCGTGGTGCAGGTGGGTGCGTTCGCCGACCCGGCACGCGCCCAAGAGGTGCGCCAGCGCCTGGAGCGCGCGGGCCTCAAGACGTACATCCACGTGGCCGAAACCCCCGAGGGCAAACGCATCCGGGTGCGGGTCGGCCCCTTCGACAGCCGCGCCGAGGCCGAAAAAGCGGCCGAAAAGGTCAAGGGTCTGGGTCTGCCGGCGGCGGTGTTGACGCTTTGAGTCATGGCTGCCGTCGATGTCATGTTGTTGACGGTGCTGGCGGCCTCGGTCGGGCTGGGGCTGTGGCGTGGGTTGCTGTACGAGGTCTTGTCGGTACTTGCGTGGCTGGCCGCCTTCGTGGTTGCGCATCGCTGGGCGCTGGAGGCAGCGGCGTGGCTGCCTGTTTCAGACTGGGGCGAGCCGCTGCGGTACGCGGCGGGCTTCGCGGTGCTGTTCGTGCTCACCGCTTTTGCCGGAGGGGCACTGGCAACGCTCGCCCGGCAGGGCGCGCAGGCGGTGGGGCTGCGGCCGGTGGACCGGGCGCTCGGGGGGCTGTTTGGCGTGTTGCGCGGGGCAGTGCTGTTGTTGGCGGCCGCGTTGCTGGTGTGGCAGACGCCCTGGGCTGACGCTGCTGCCTGGCGCGAGGCGCAGGGGCCGCGCTGGCTAGAGCGTGCGCTGGGCGTGCTCAAGCCGCTCGTGCCCGATCCGGTGGCGGTCTATTTTCCGTAGAGCGAGGACGAAAATCCATGTGTGGCATCGTTGGGGTGGTCAGCACCCAGCCGGTCAATCAGCTCATCTACGATGCGTTGCTGCTGTTGCAGCACCGCGGGCAGGATGCCGCTGGCATCGTGACCCAGTTGGGGCACAAATTTTTCATGCACAAGGCCAAAGGCATGGTGCGCGATGTCTTTCGCACGCGCAACATGCGGGCGTTGCCCGGCACCAGTGGTCTGGGGCAGGTGCGCTATCCCACGGCCGGCAATGCCGCCAGCGAGGAGGAGGCCCAGCCGTTCTACGTCAACGCCCCCTTTGGCCTGGTGCTCGCGCACAACGGCAACCTGACCAATGCCCACGTCCTCAAGGAAGAGTTGGCGCGGGTCGATCACCGCCACATCAACACGGAGAGCGACTCCGAGGTGCTGCTCAACGTGCTGGCGCATGAGCTGGAGCGCGCCACGCGCGGGGTGCCGCTGCAGGTCGATGACGTGTTTGCGGCCGTGGCCGCCGTGCACCGGCGCGTGCGTGGCTCGTACGCCGTGGTGGCGCTCATCGCCGGGCATGGGATGCTGGCGTTTCGCGATCCGCACGGCATTCGCCCGTTGTGCCTGGGGCGGGGGGCGGATGGCACGGTCATGGTCGCCAGCGAATCGGTCGCACTCGAAGGCACCGGGCATCGCTTCGAGCGCGACGTGGCACCGGGCGAGGCGGTCTTCATCGGCCTGGATGGGCAGATCGTGGCGCGCCAGTGCGCGGACGCGCCGTCGCATCACCCGTGCATCTTCGAATTCGTCTATCTGGCACGCCCCGACTCGGTCATCGATGGCATCTCGGTCTACCAGGCGCGGCTGAACATGGGCGAGGCGCTGGCCACGCGCGTCATCTCCACCGTGCCGCCGACGGACATCGACGTCGTCATCCCCATCCCCGAGTCCAGCCGCCCGGCGGCGATGGAAGTGGCGCGCCTCATCGGGCGCCCGTACCGCGAAGGGTTCGTCAAAAACCGCTACGTCGGACGCACCTTCATCATGCCCGGGCAGGCGGTGCGCAAGAAGTCGGTGCGGCAAAAGCTCAACGTGATTGCCAGCGAGTTCGCGGGCCGCAACGTGCTGTTGGTGGACGACTCGATCGTGCGCGGCACCACCAGCCGCGAGATCGTACAGATGGCGCGCGAGGCGGGGGCGCATCGCGTCTTTCTGGCCAGTGCCGCACCGCCCGTGCGTTACCCCAACGTCTATGGCATCGACATTCCCACCCAGCAGGAGCTGGTGGCCCATGGCCGCACCGTCGAGGAAATCCGCCAGATCATTGGCTGCGACGCCCTGATCTACCAGGACGTGGACGCGATGAAGCGCGCAGTGGCGGCGCTCAATCCCGCGCTGCGCGGGTTCGAGGCGTCGTGTTTCGACGGCGTGTACATCACGGGTGACGTCACCCTGGAGTCGGTGGCCGCCATGAACGCCCCGCGCCAGTGTGCCCGCGACGCCACGGATGAGGACGCCGAGACCTCGCGGCTGGCGCTGCCCAACGCGCAGGAGGGATGAGCATGGACCACCCACCCCCGGGACCCGCGAAGGACGCCGCGCCAGCCCCCGCGTGGCATCCCGAAACGGCGGCGGTGCGGGTGGCGTCGCCGCGCACCCCGTATGGCGAAAACAGCGAGGCGCTGTTTTTGACCAGTGGCTTCGTGCAGCCCAGCGCCGAGGCCGCGGCCGCCCGTTTTGCCGGGGACGAGGAGGGCTACACCTACGCCCGCTACGGCAACCCCACCACGGCGAGCTTCGAGCAGCGGCTGGCGGCGCTGGAAGGCACCGAGGCCGCCATCGCCACGTCCTCCGGCATGGCGGCCATCCTCATGCTGTGCCTGGGACTGCTCAAGGCGGGTGACCACGTGGTGTGCTCGCAGTCGATGTTCGGGGCCACGATCAAATTGATCGGCACGGACTTGGCGAAATTCGGGGTGCACAGCACGTTCGTGCCACAAACCGACCTGGACGCCTGGCGCGCCGCGCTGCGCCCGCAGACCCGGCTGCTGCTGGCCGAGACACCCACCAACCCGCTGACCGAGGTGTGCGACATCGCGGCACTGGCCGACATCGCGCATCGCGCTGGGGCGCTGCTGGCGGTGGACAACTGCTTTGCCACCCCCGCGCTGCAGCGCCCCGCGGCGCTGGGCGCCGACATCGTCGTGCACTCCGGCACCAAATACCTCGACGGGCAGGGCCGCGTCATGGCCGGTGCCTTGTGCGCCCGCGCGGCGCTGGTACAGGAGGCGTTTTTACCGGTCCTGCGCAGTGCCGGCATGACGCTGGCGCCCTTCAATGCCTGGGTCGTGCTCAAGGGGCTGGAGACGCTGCACCTGCGCATGCAGGCCCAAAGCGCCACCGCGCTGCGCCTGGCGCAGTGGCTGCAGGCCCATCCGGCCGTGGCGCGCGTGCACTATCCCGGGCTGCCCTCCCACCCGCAGCACGCGCTGGCCTTGCGGCAGCAGTCCGGCTGCGGCGGGGCCATCGTCGCCTTCGAGGTGCACGCCGCCAGCCCCGAGCAGGGCCGGGCGCGCGCCTTCGCCGTGCTCGACGCGCTGCAGACCCTGTCGTTGTCGACCAACCTCGGCGACACGAAAACCCTCTGTTCCCATCCCGCAAGCACCTCGCACGGGCGCCTGTCCGAGGCGCAGCGCCAGGCCGCGGGCATCTCGCAGGCGCTCATTCGCGTCTCCGTGGGGCTGGAACATGTCGACGACATCGTGACCGACCTCGCGCGTGGCCTCGACGCGCTGGCCTGACCCGTTCATCATGACCACCCGTATCCGTACCCGTTTTGCCCCATCGCCCACCGGCTTTATTCACCTGGGCAACATCCGCTCGGCGCTCTACCCGTGGGCCTTCGCCCGTGCCCACGGCGGCGACTTCATCCTGCGCATCGAAGACACCGACCAGGAGCGCTCCACGCAGGCGGCGGTGGACGTCATCCTGGAGGCGATGGCGTGGCTGGGCCTGACCCCGGACGAAGGCCCGTACTACCAGATGCAGCGCATGGCGCGCTACCGCGAGGTCATCGCGCAGATGCTACAGGCCGGGCTGGCCTACCACTGCTACATGACGCCCGAGGAGCTGGAGGCGCTGCGCGAGCGCCAGATGGCGGCCAAGCTCAAGCCCCGCTACGATGGCACCTGGCGCCCGGAGCCGGGCAAGACCCTGCCGCCCGTGCCCTCCGGAGTGTTGCCGGTCATTCGCTTCAAAAATCCCACCACGGGCAGTGTGGTTTGGGACGACAAGGTCAAAGGCCGCATCGAGATTCGCAACGACGAGCTCGACGACCTGGTGATCGCGCGCCAGGCCCCGCTGGGCGAGATCGGCACGCCCACCTACAACTTTTGCGTGGTGGTCGACGATATCGACATGCGCATCACGCACGTCATCCGCGGCGACGACCACGTCAACAACACCCCGCGCCAGATCAACATCATCCGCGCGTTAGGGTACGAGCCGCCGGTGTACGCGCATCTGCCCACCGTGCTCAACGAGCAGGGCGAGAAAATGAGCAAGCGCCACGGCGCCAAGCCCGTGACCTGGTACCGCGACGCTGGCTTTTTGCCCGACGCCATGATCAACTACCTGGCGCGCCTGGGCTGGAGCCACGGCGACGACGAGATCTTCACGCGCGAACAGTTTTTGCAATGGTTCGACCTCGACCACCTGGGCCGCAGCGCCGCGCAGTTCGACGAGGCCAAGCTGCGCTGGGTCAACGCCCAGCACATGAAGATGACCGCCAACGATCGGCTCGCCCCGTTGGTGGCGCAACAACTGGCGCGCCGGGGCTTGACCGCCGATGAGCGCCTGCCGGCCATCTGTGGCCTGTTCAAAGACCGCTGTGATACCACGGTGGCCTTGGCGGACTGGGCGCAGCCCTACTACGCGGCACCCACGCCGCGCGCCGAGGACCTGGCCCAGCACGTCACCGACGCGGTGCGCCCGGCGCTGGCAGAGCTGCGCCAGCGCTTGAACGATGCGCCGTGGGATGCGGCCGGCATCGGCGCGGCGATCAAGGCGACGCTCGCCGCGCATGGTCTGAAGATGCCGCAACTGGCCATGCCGGTGCGCGTGCTCGTGATGGGCACACCCCAAACCCCGTCGCTCGACGCCGTGCTGGCGCTGCACCGGCGCGAGGACGTGCTGGCGCGGCTGGCGGTCTGACCGGGTTGGGCGGCACGTGCGTGCTTTTTGTGCTGGGTGCCAGAAAGCGGTCAAATTTGTGTCTATAATTCTGGTCTCGACAGCGCACGACACTCGATGCCAATTCGCAACAAGTGGCGTGCAAAAATCGAGACCCGTGGGGGTATAGCTCAGCTGGGAGAGCGCTTGCATGGCATGCAAGAGGTCAGCGGTTCGATCCCGCTTACCTCCACCACGAATACAGACCCTATCGTCTAGAGGCCTAGGACATCACCCTTTCACGGTGAGTACCGGGGTTCGAATCCCCGTAGGGTCGCCAAGCTTGTTTTTGCTGGAGCGGTAGTTCAGTTGGTCAGAATACCGGCCTGTCACGCCGGGGGTCGCGGGTTCGAGCCCCGTCCGCTCCGCCAACAACATCGATGCGCCACGCCGGACCCGAACGGGAGGGCGTGGTTTTTCATTTGGGGCCGTGTGTTTTACCCGTCGACGACACCGGTGCGTTCGACGTAGGCCACGAATTCCGTCCATGGCATAGGGCGTGCATAGTAAAAGCCTTGGACATCCAGCGGCGCGTGCGGCCGCAGGAATGCCAACTGCGTGGCCGTCTCCACGCCCTCGACGACGACGCGTGCATGCAGGGCCTCAGCAATTTCCAGCACCGCGGTCACGATGCGCTCGCTCGGCCCGCCCGTGCCGACGTGGTCGGTGAAGCGTTTGTCGACCTTGAGCTCGTCCACCGGCGTGCGCAGCAGATAGGCCAGACTCGAATACCCGGTGCCAAAGTCGTCCAGCGCGACCCAGCCACCGCCCTCGCGCACGCGCTGCAGCCAGCCCAGGCTCGACGGGCTGTCGGCCATCCAGACCGATTCGGTCACCTCGATCGTCAGATGGGGCAGCGCTGCGCGGTGCTCGTCGAGCCAGTCGTGCAGTGCCGGGTCGCCAAACTGCGACGCCGAAACATTGATCGCGAGTCGAAACCCGGTGCCCCAGCGCCGTCCGGCCTCGGTGGCCAGGCGAGCCCCCTCGCGCAGCGCCCAGGCGCCGATGCGGCGGATCTGACCGCTGGCCTCGGCGACGGGGACGAATTCTGCCGGTGACACGAAGCCGCGCTGCGGATCGCGCCAGCGCAGCAGCACCTCGGCCCCGCGCACACGCTCCTCGGGCAGGGCGATCACGGGTTGCAGGTGCAACTCGAACTCCCCTTGCGCCAGGGCACGCTCCAGCCCGGCTTTCAGCGCCGCGACGTGCCGCGCCCGGCTTTCCATCTGTGGCGAATAAAAACGCATGCGGTCCCGCCCGCCATTCTTGGCCGAGTACATCGCCGTGTCGGCCATGCGCAGCAGCTCGTCGACCGTTTCGCCGTCGCTGGGGTAGGCCGCGATGCCAATGCTCGCGCTCAAGCGCAGCGCATTGCCACGCGCGTGGAACGGCTGGCGCAGCGCGCTCAGCAGGGCGTCCGCGACGCGCTCGACGACCAGTGGCGACTCGGCCCCCTCGATCAGCGCCACGAACTCGTCACCGCCGAAGCGCGCCACGGTGTCGTTGGTGCGCATGGCGCGCCGGATGCGCCCTTCCGCCTCGATGAGCACCTCGTCACCCAGATCGTGGCCATGGATGTCGTTGACCTCCTTGAAACCGTCGAGATCCAGAAACAGCACGTAAACCGCACGCGACTCGCGTTGCGCGCGCAGCAGAGCCTGCTCCAGCCGGTCACGGTACAGGTTGCGGTTGGGCAGGCCCGTGAGCGCGTCGAAGTTGGCTTGGCGAAAGATCGTTTGCTCGCGTGCCTTGGCTTCTTCGATGTTTTCCAGTAACACGACCACCAAGTCGCCCGGTGGTTGGGGGTGGCGGGCCAGCGACAGGTATTGACGCGTCCAGCGCAACGAGCCGTCGCGGCCCTGGAGCCGCTGCTCCAGGGCCATGGGTGTGTGCCCGGCCAGCAACGCCTGCCATTGCTACTGGATGGCGTCGCGGTCGTCGGGATGGATCCAGTCCAGCCAGCGGGACCCGCGCAGCAGGGTGTCGTCGGCTGCCAGGCGGATGGCCAGGGCACGGTTGCATTCGGCGATCGTTCCTTGGGGGTCGCAGACGACGACGCCGATACTGGGGTTGTCCCAAACCGCCTGCAGGCGTGCTCGCGCCTCGTGTTCGCGGGCCTCCAGCGCCACCATGTCGGTCACGTCCAGCAGCGACGCCGCCACCAGGCGTGGCCCCGCCGGGTCGAGGCTGACACGCGACGCCCGCTCTTGTACGTGCCGCCACTGCCCGTCGGGGGTGCGCAGCCGGTAGCGCTGTGTCCACTCGTTCTTGCGCTCGTCGTGCCAGCAGGCCAGCACGCGCCCCTGGTCGGCGGGGTCGATGGCCTCGATCAGGCTCGCCAGATTGTCCGCAGGCGCCAGTGGCGCGGGCAGCCACTCCAGGAGCCGGTGCGACGCGTACACCAAGCGCCCGCGGCCGGGGTCGTGCAGCAGCACGGCCTCATGCAGGGCGTCGGTCAGGGCGCTCAGGCGCGCTTGCAGCTCCAGCCGGGCTTGTTCGGCGTGGCGCAGCGCCGTCAGGTCGGTCAGGGCGATCACGTAGCCCGTGCGCTCGTCGTGCGTGTGCCAGGGCGTGGCCTGTAGCCACAGCCGCGACTGTGGCAGCTCCAGGCCACCGTGCCAGGGGCCCGGTCGTGCCTGCATGACGTGGGCGACCAGCTCCGGCGGCCAGGCGAAGCGCCGCTCGTCGAATTGCCAGGACATTCCCAGTTGCGACTCGCGCAGGCCCAGCAGATCCGCGGCGGCCTGGTTGAAGCGCAGCAGGCGGCGCTCGTGGTCCAGCACCAGCAAGGCGGTGCCGGCACTCTCTTGCACCGCGTGCAGCAACTCGTTGAGTTGCTGCTGTTCGCGCAGCGAGCGGTCGAGTTCTTCATTGAGTGTGCGCAGCTCCTCATTGGAGGCTTCAAGCTCCTCGTTCGACGCCTCCAGTTCCTCGTTGGCGGCTTCCAACTCTTCGGTGGTGATGCTGAGGGCCTCGTTGAGCTGCTGCAACTGACGCTGGCTATGCTCCAGGGCATCGACCAGCGACTCGAGCCGCTCTTGCTGCAGGCGCTGGGCTTCGTTCGGGCCCAGCGTTGCCACCGCGGCGTTGCCGTCGTCGCTGCGCAGGGGCTGAAACTGACGATCAGATAGCTGGCGCCGCCCACCTGCAGGTGCGTGCCTTCGAGCACACGTGCCGGCTGTTCCGGCAAGGGCGGCAGGGGGATGCGCAGCGACGCCTCCTGCCCTTCGAGCAGGCGGTGCTGCGCGAGCATGACGTCGCGCCGCCACGCGGCAGGCACCAGGTTGGCAAGGGTCAGCTCGATCGTCGGGCCCGCTGGCCAGTGCATCAGTGCGTCCATGGTGCCGACCACGTGCAGTGGGTGCCCGTCACGGTCGGTCAGCACCGTGGGGGGCGCGTGGCGCTGCACCAGATGCTGCAGCAGCCGTTCACGCAAATCGCCTTCAAGCCGATCGACGGGGCGCAGTTGCGGCAGCACCGTGCGCCCGCTGGCCTCGGGCGCGCGGCTGGCGGCCCGGCGCGCCCGCGCCGGTGGCGACGGCGGCGCGGTGCCGCCGTCGCCCCGTTTGCGCCACACGTGTTCCTGGATCGAGACCGACGCAAACAGCGAGCGCGTCGCTGCCGTCAGTGCCTCGGAGCGGCCCAGCATCAGCAGGCCGTCGGGCAGCAGCGCGTGGTGGAGGCGCCGCAGCACCTCGTCCTTGGCGGCGCCCTTCAGATAGATCAGGACGTTGCGGCACGCCACCAGATCCATGCGCAAAAAGGGCAGGTCTTGCAGCACGTCGTGACGGGCAAAGAGGCAGTGACGGCGCAGTTCTTGGTTGACCCGCAGCGTGTGGCCGATGCGGCTGAAGTGGCGCTCACGCCACGCCGCGGGCAGGTGCTGGGCACTGGCCTCGTCGAAAACGCCGCTGCGGGCTTGGTCCAGCGCGGCGGCGTTCACGTCGGTTCCCAGCACCATCCAGTCCAGCGTCAGATCGAGCTCGCGCAGCAGCTCGTCGGTGAGCATGGCCAGGCCATAGACCTCTTCGCCGCTGGAGCACCCCACGGACCACAAGCGCAACTGGGTGGCGCCGGCAGCAGCGCGCTGGCGGATGTATTCGCGCCAGGCCACGCGCAGGGCTGCGAATGCCGACGGGTTGCGCAGCCACTCGGTGACACCGATCGTGACCGATTGCTGCAACGCCTGCAGCAGCTGGGGGTCGCGCTCCAGTGCGTCGAGCAGCTGGGCCAGCGTCGTCAGGCCCTGTTGGCGCATCACGCGCTCGATCTGGCGGCGCAACGTGGCGTCCTGGTACTGGCGCAAGTCCAGCCCCGTCCCGTCGCTCAGCCGCGCCAGCAGCACACCAAAGGCTTCCTTCTCGCTGCCGAGGGTGGCGTCGGTGGGGGGCGGCGTGCGCGGGCGTGCCGCTTGGCGCGCCGCCAGCAGCCGACCCAGGCGGCGACCCAGCGCCACCGCGGTGTCCACGTGGTCTGCCAGGCCCCTCTCGACCACGGTTTGCGGCATCGAGGCAAACGGTGCCTCGGTCGGCGATTCGGCCCACACCGCGCCGCCCATCTCGCGCACCACGCGCGCGCCCACCGCGCCGTCTTGCCCGGTGCCCGACAGCACGATGGCCACCACCCGTGGGCCAAGCGTGCGCGCTGCGCTGGCCAGCAGCCGATCCAGCGACGGTGCCGGCCCCTGACCGTTGGTGCTGGGCAACAGCCGAACCTGATGTTCGGTATCGATCTCGGCGTGGTGGCCTGGTGGCACCACGCCGATCGTGCCGCCACGCAATGCCGCGCCATCGGTGAGTGTCTCCACCGGCAGGCTGCTGACCGATTGCAAGAGGCGCACGAGCGCCGTGGGCTGCACGGCCGCGATGTGCTGTGCGACGATGCACGTCAGCCGCGGATCCGCGGGCAGCGCCGCCACCAGTTCACGCAGCGGCTCCAAACCCCCGGCCGAGGCACCGAGGACGGCCACGATCTGCGGAAGTGCGCGTGAGGGGCGGATCAAAAAATCTCTCCTCTGTCGTTTTCGACGACGATCCCATCAGCAACGAAAACAAAATGAACTTTATTGTAGATCCCGCATACACTTGCCGGATGCTGTTTTTGGGGATCGAATCGTCGTGTGACGAGACCGGTGTCGCGCTGGTGCAAGCCCAGGCGAGCGGGGTGCCGCGTCTGTTGGGGGCTGCGCTACACAGCCAAGTGGCCATGCACCGCGATTACGGCGGCGTGGTGCCCGAGCTGGCCAGCCGGGACCACATCCGACGCGTACTGCCGCTGACCGAGGCGGCGCTCGCACAAGCCGCGGTGCCGCTGCAGGCCATCGACGCCGTGGCCTACACGCGCGGCCCGGGGTTGGCGGGTGCGCTGTTGGTAGGCGCGGGCGTGGCGGTCGCGATGGCGATGGCGCTGGGGGTGCCGGCGCTGCCCGTGCACCACTTGGAGGGGCATTTGCTGTCGCCGTTTCTGAGCGCGGATCCCCCCGAGTTTCCGTTCGTGGCGCTGTTGGTGTCTGGGGGCCACACGCAGCTGATGCGCGTGGACGGGGTAGGGCGCTACCACCTGCTGGGCGAGACGATCGACGATGCCGCGGGCGAGGCCTTCGACAAGTCGGCCAAGGTGCTGGGTTTGGGCTACCCGGGCGGGCCGGCGCTGTCGGCGTTGGCGCGAGAAGGGGATCCCAACGCTTTTGCTCTGCCGCGGCCGCTGCTGCACAGTGGGGATTTGGATTTTTCGTTTGCCGGGCTCAAGACGGCGGTGCTGACCCAGGCGCGCAAGCTGGGGCCTGCGCTCGACGCGCGCAAGGCCGACTTGGCCGCAGCCACTGAAGCGGCGATCGTCGATGTGCTGGTGCACAAGTCGGTGGCGGCATTGCGTGTCACGGGGCTGCAGCGCTTGGTGGTGGCCGGTGGCGTCGGGGCCAACCAACGCCTGCGCCAGCGGCTGGGCGAGGTGGCCGCGCGTCACGGCTGGCGGCTGCACTATCCCGAGGTCGCCCTGTGCACCGACAACGGCGCGATGATCGCGCTGGCCGCCGCGATGCGTTGGCAGGCGGGTCTGGCGCCGCTGGCCCCGGCCGACGGGGCGTTCGACGTCGCCCCGCGCTGGCCGCTGGAGGCGGTGACAGTGGTCGGTACGGACCACTGATGGCGCGGCGGCCGGGCATCATGGCGGGCGGGGTTTTTCTCACCCGCTCGTAATTATGAATTATCATTGCGATTTGCCGCTACAATCCCGCCTGCGTTCCGCGGCCGCCCGAGCTGAGAGTGGGTGGGCGGCCGCGGCGGGTGAATGACCATCATCGAGGACAGACGGACATGCAACAGGAAACAAGGTGGGATCGGCGCCGGTGGATCATGAGCACGGGGGCTGCGCTGCTGACGGGTTGGGCGGGCGCGGTCGCGGCGCAGGGCGTTGCCACGCACGCGGCGGCCCCGGTGCGCCTCGCCCTCATCGAGACGCTGTCGGGCCCGATGGGCAACGCCGGCGAGGCGGTGTTTCGCAATCTGGTGTGGGGGGCCGAGCGCGTCAATGCCCGTGGCGGCGTCGAGGTGGCGCCAGGTGTGCGCCGGCCACTGCAAATCGTGCGCTACGACAGCAAGGGCCAGCCGCAGGAGGCGCTGTCGGCATTGCAATCGGCGCTGGACGATGGCATCACGCTCGTGGCGCAAGGCAACTCGTCGGCGGTGGCGGCGGCGCTGATCGAGGCGATCAACCGCCACAACGAGCGCGAACCCCAGCGCCAGGCGCTGTTCCTGAACTACTCGGCCGTCGATCCGGTCCTGACCAACGAGCGCTGCAGTTTCTGGCATTTCCGCTTCGACGCCCACGCGGACATGCGCATGGCAGCGCTCATGAGCGTGCTCAAGGACGATGCCAGCGTGCGCAGCGTCTACCTGATCGGGCAGGACTACAGCTTCGGCCAAGCCGTGCTGCGCGAGGCCAAGCGCCAGCTCGCCCTGCAACGCCCGGACGTGCGCATCGTCGGCGAGGAGCTGCACCCGATGGCGCGCATCAAGGACTTCATCCCCTATGTCACCAAGATCAAGGCCAGTGGGGCGCAGGCCGTCATCACCGGAAACTGGGGCAACGACCTGACGCTGCTGGTGCGTGCGGCGCGCGATCTGGGGTATGAGGGCAAGTTCTACACCTTCTACGGCAACGCGCTCGGCGCGCCGGCGGCCATCGGCGACGCCGGCATCGGCAAGGTGATCGCCGTGGCCGACTGGTTCCCCAACGCGCCGGGTGCGGAGTCGCGCCGGTTTTACGAGTCGTTCCGCGAGCGCTTTCCCAACCCGGCGGACGACTATGTGCACCTGCGTATGCAGCTCATGATCGAGGCGCTGGCGCAAGCCATCGAGCGCGCGGCCCGGGTGTCGGGCGCTGTGGGGACGGCACAGCCCGCGGCGCTGCCCGTGGCGCGCGCGCTGGAGCAGGCCGACGTCACGCTCGCGGGGCAGCGGCTGCGCATGCGCGCCGACGACCACCAAGCCCAGCAGCCACTGATGGTGGCCATCATGGACCGGCAAGGCGCGCCGGGCGTGCCGTTCGACGTGGAGGGGTCAGGCTACGGGTTTCGCGTGCTCAAGCGGCTGGAGGCCGACGCCGCCGAGCAGCCCCACACCTGCCGCATGGTGCGGCCGTAGGCGCGCGGTGTCAGTACGTTCTTGCCGCTTGCCGTTGCTCGGCTTGTGCCCCTGAGGTCGGGCACGGCGTGGTGTCGATGGCCGTCATCGATAAACCTCCTTGCGGTTGCCGATGCGCACCACCAGCACGCGCAAAGCGCCGTCTTCGATACTGGCAATGATCCGGTAGTCGCCGACGCGGTACTTCCAGAACGCGCCCAGCTTGGAGCCTTTGAGCGCTTCGCCGATGCTGCGTGGGTCATCGAGTGCCGCAACGCGCTCCCGTAAAAACGCCGTGATGCGCTTCGCCTGCGTCTTGTCCAGATCGGCCAAGTCGCGCTTGGCCTTGTCGTCGATCTCAATCCGCCAAGCCAAGGTCGCGCTCCACTTCTTCTAAGGTGTGGGTACGGCTGCGGCCAGCGCGCAGGTCGATCAGTCGCTGCTCGGCGAGGTACAGGTCTTCTAGATCGTCCAGGTGCTCTAGGATGGCCTCGCGGGCGTAGAACGTCTTGGTGCGCCCGGTAGCCTTCGCTAGCGCGTCGAGGCGAGCTTCCACCTCAGGGGGGAGTCGGATGGCAAGCATGTGGGTACTCCTGATCTGGAATGCTATATCAGTATAGCGTCGCCATTCGAGTGATGGGCAACGCGGCCCGTCACGGGCGGTGCCCTGGCAGTGCCGTCCCTGCGCAAGTGAGACGGTCCCCACCGCAGGGGACATCTCGACTTGGTAAGAATGGGGACATTTCTACTTTGGGTTGACACACGCCCCACGGCGGGCTCGCGCCGGTTATAATCCTACGCTGCTCTGCCTTCGTGGTGGGGCAAACTCACGCCTGCTGCGGCAAAACGTCCAGCGTCGACCCTCATCGTTGGCGGTATTGGGCGTCCACCTGCGGCGGGACGCATGTCCATTTTCTTTTCGACATCCCATGATCTCCTCTGACATCAAAGCCCAGGTCATCGCCGACAACGCCCGCGGCCCCAACGACACCGGTAGTCCCGAGGTGCAGGTGGCGCTGTTGACTGCCCGCATCAACGAGCTGACGCCGCACTTCAAGACGCATGCCAAGGATCACCATGGCCGCCGCGGTCTGCTCAAGTTGGTCAGCCGCCGTCGCAAGCTGCTCGACTACCTCAAGGCCAAGGACGCCGACCGCTACGTCGCGCTGATCCAGAAGCTGGGTCTGCGCAAGTAACCAGGCGCCACATCCCCGCCAACGGGTGGATGCCCATCCTGCACGGAAGCGCCCGGGGTCGGTCATCGGCCCGGGGCGCTTTTTGCGTTCGTCCGCCCGTTTTCCCTTCCTTTTTCAACGACCCGAGCGGCGCAGAGCGAAGCTGTGTCATTCCAACGCCGATGTGCTGATACGCAGCGGCGCTGGAATGGCATCGTGTTCTGGGCTGCGGGTCCCCCCTCCCAGGAGTTGCACATGAGCCTGTTCCAAAAGCACACCAAGACCTTCCAATGGGGCCGCCACACGGTCACGATGGAGACCGGCGAGATCGCTCGCCAGGCCACGGGCGCCGTCTTGCTCGACATGGAGGGCACCGTCGTGCTCGCCACCGTCGTCGCTCGCCCCGAGGCCAAGCCCGGTCAGGACTTCTTTCCGCTGACCGTGGATTACGTCGAGAAGGCGTATGCGGCCGGCAAGATCCCGGGCAGCTTCTTCAAGCGCGAAGGCCGTCCCAGCGAATACGAGACGCTGACCAGCCGACTGATCGACCGGCCCATCCGTCCGCTGTTTCCCGACGGCTTCTTCAACGAAGTGCAGATCGTCGTGCACACCTTGTCGCTCAACCCGGAGGTGGATGCCGACATCCCCGCGATGATTGCGTCGAGCGCGGCGCTGGCCATCAGCGGTATCCCGTTCAACGGCCCGATCGGCGCTGCCCGTGTCGGCTACGTCAACGGCGAGTATGTGCTCAACCCGGGGCCGACCGAGAAAGCCAACTCGCGCCTGGACTTGGTCGTGGCCGGTACCGAATCGGCGGTGCTGATGGTCGAGTCCGAGGCGGACCAGCTCACCGAAGAGGTGATGCTGGGCGCGGTGGTGTTCGGGCACGAGCAGGGCAAGATCGCCATCGAGGCGATCAACGATTTGGTGCGCGTCGCCGGCAAACCCGTCTGGAACTGGCAGCCGCCGGCGCGCGACGAAGCGCTGATCGCCAAGGTCACCGTGTTGGGCGAGGAGCGCTTGCGCGCGGCCTACCAGATCCGCAACAAGCAGGCCCGCACCCAGGCTTGCCGCGAGGCCTACGCCGCCGTCAAGGCAGGCCTGACCGAACAGGGTGTGGCCTTCGACGAGGTCAAGGTCGACGGGTTGCTGTTCGAGATCGAGTCGCGCATCGTGCGCCAGCAGATCCTGGCTGGCGAGCCGCGCATCGACGGGCGCGACACCCGCACCGTGCGTCCGATCGAGATTCGCACCGGCGTGCTGCCGCGCACGCACGGCTCGGCGCTGTTCACGCGTGGCGAAACGCAGGCATTGGTCATTGCCACCCTGGGCACCGAGCGCGATGCGCAGATCATCGACGCGCTGTCGGGCGAATACCAGGACCGCTTCATGCTGCACTACAACATGCCGCCGTTCGCCACCGGCGAGACCGGCCGCGTGGGCGCACCGAAGCGTCGCGAGATTGGCCACGGCCGTCTGGCCAAGCGCGCGCTGGTCGCCTGCCTGCCCAGCAAGGACGAGTTTCCCTACACCATCCGCGTGGTGTCCGAGGTGACGGAGTCCAACGGCTCGTCGTCCATGGCCACCGTCTGTGGCGGCTGCCTGGCGCTGATGGACGCGGGGGTGCCGATGAAGGCGCACGTGGCCGGTATCGCCATGGGCCTGATCAAAGAAGGCAACAAGTTCGCGGTCCTGACCGACATTCTGGGTGACGAAGACCACTTGGGCGACATGGACTTCAAGGTCGCGGGCACCACGCAAGGCGTGACCGCGTTGCAGATGGACATCAAGATCCAGGGCATCACCAAGGAAATCATGCAGGTGGCGCTGGCCCAGGCCAAGGAAGCGCGTCTGCACATCCTGGCCAAGATGCAGGCGGCGATCGGTGGTGCGCGTGAGGAGATTTCGGCCTACGCGCCGCGCCTGTACACCATGAAGATCAACCCGGAGAAGATCCGCGACGTGATCGGCAAGGGCGGTGCGACCATCCGCGCGCTGACCGAGGAGACCGGCACCACGATCGACATCGCCGAGGACGGCACCATTACCATCGCCTCCACCGACGCCGACCGTGCCGCCGAGGCGCGCCGCCGCATCGAGGAGATCACCGCCGAGGTCGAGGTGGGTCAGGTCTACGAGGGTCCGGTGACCAAGATCCTGGACTTCGGTGCCCTGGTCAACATCCTGCCGGGCAAGGATGGGCTGCTGCACATCAGCCAGATCGCCAACCAGCGGGTCGAGAAGGTCAGCGATTTCTTGCAAGAAGGCCAGATCGTCAAGGTCAAGGTGCTCGAGACCGACGACAAGGGCCGCATCAAGCTGTCGATGAAGGCGCTGCTCGACCGCGGCGAGGCCAGCGTGCAACAGCAGCAACAGCAACAGTGAGCGCTGCGCGTTCGTCCGGAGCCTTGTCATGGCCGCGCTGATGCAGGCGATCGAAATCACCGCCTTCGGCGGACCCGAGGTGCTGCGCCTGACGCAACGCCCCCGGCCCGAGCCGGGTGAGGGCGAGGTGCTCATTCGCGTCAGCGCCTCGGGCGTCAACCGGCCCGACGTGCTGCAGCGGCGCGGGCATTACGCCCCCCCGCCCGGCGTCTCCGATCTGCCGGGTTTGGAGGTGGCCGGGGTCATCGAAAGCGGTGACGTCGAGGCCATGGAAGCCGCCGGGCTGCGCATCGGCCAACGGGTGTGCGCGCTGGTTGCGGGGGGCGGCTACGCCGAGTATTGCGTTGCGCCGGTGGGGCAGTGCCTGCCGGTGCCGCGCGGCTGGAGCGACGTCGAGGCCGCCGGGATACCCGAGACGTTCTTTACCGTCTGGAGCAATGTCTTCGACCGCGGCCGGCTACAAGCGGGTGAGACGCTACTGGTGCAGGGTGGGGCGAGCGGCATTGGCGTGACCGCCATTCAAATGGCGCGTGCCATGGGCGCGCGGGTGCTGGTGACCGTGGGCTCGGCCGACAAGGCCGAGGCCTGTGTGCGCCTCGGTGCGGACCACGCCATCGTTTACCGCCAGCAGGATTTCGTGGCCGAAGTGGCGCGCCTGACGGGTGGTCGAGGCGTGGACGTGATTCTGGACATGGTGGCCGGCCCCTACGTGGCGCGCGAGATCGACTGCCTGGCCGAGGATGGCCGCTTGGTCATCATCGCGGTGCAGGGGGGTGTCGAGGCGGCGTTCGACGCCGGCAAGCTGCTGCGCCGACGCCTGACCATCACGGGCTCGACCCTGCGGCCGCGTCCAGTGGCCTTTAAGGCGGCGATCGCGCGCGAGTTGCGCCAGCGCATTTGGCCGCTCATCGAACGCGGCGCCATCCGGCCCGTCGTGTACCGGGTCTTCCCGGCGGCACAGGCGGCGCAGGCGCACGCGCTCATGGAGAGCAACCAACACATCGGCAAGATCGTGCTCGACTGGAGTGGCGCGGCGGCCTGATTCGGATGGAGACGACGACTGTGACACACAAGCTTATCGCCGGCAATTGGAAGATGAATGGCAGCCTGGCGGGCAATGAGGCACTGCTGCAGGCGATCCTGGCCGGGCTGGATGCCGACACCGCGGCGGTAGACGTGGCGGTCTGCGTGCCTGCGCCGTATCTCGCGCAGGTGCAGGCCCTGTGCACGGGCAGCCCGCTCGCCTGGGGGGCGCAAGATGTCTCGGAACACGAAGCGGGCGCCTACACCGGCGAGGTCAGCGCCGCCATGTTGCGGGATTTTGGCTGCCGCTACGTGATCGTGGGCCATTCCGAACGGCGACGCGACCACGGCGAATCCGACGAGGCGGTGGCGCGCAAGGCGCAGCGCGCACTGGCCTGTGGCATCACGCCCATCGTCTGCGTCGGCGAGACCGAGGTGCAGCGCGAGGCGGGCCAGACCGAAGCGGTGGTCAAGCGCCAGCTCGCGGCCGTCATCCACACCGTGGGCCACTGCGTGTCCGAAATCGTCGTCGCCTACGAGCCGGTGTGGGCCATCGGTACCGGACGCACGGCGACGCCCGAGCAGGCGCAAACCGTGCACGCCGTGCTGCGCGCGCAGCTCGGCGCGGCGGTTCCCGAGCCGCGGCGCGTGCGCATCCTGTACGGTGGCAGCATGAACGCGGGCAATGCGGCCGCGCTGCTGGCTCAGCCCGACATCGACGGCGGCCTGATCGGCGGCGCCTCGCTCAAGGCGGAGGAGTTTTTGCGCATCGTGCGCGCCGCGGTCTGATGCGGCGTTCGCCAGCCAATACTTTTGTTTCGTAGGAGTTTTCATGAACGTGCTTTTGACCCTGTTGATGGTGGTGCAGGTGCTGTCCGCGCTGGTAATGATCGGGCTGGTGCTCATGCAGCACGGCAAGGGCGCCGACGCCGGTGCGGCCTTTGGTGGCGGGGCTTCATCCGCCAGCCTGTTCGGGGCCTCGGGTGGCGCCAATTTCTTGTCACGCAGCACGGCCGTGCTGGCAACCGTGTTCCTGGCCTCGACGCTGGCGTTGGCGTTCCTGGGTTATCAGCGGCCGCAGGCGGCCAGCTCCGGCAGCGTGCTCGAGACCGTGCCCGCGGTGCCCATCGAGCCAGCGGTGCCGGCGCCGGCCCAGTCGGGTGGTGCTGCTTCGCAGATCCCGGGCCAGTGAGGTCCCGGCCGCAAGCCGCCCTTGCGGGGAATCCCCTAGCCCTGTGGGGCCCCCAGAATAGGGCGGTTTTCGGGGTACAATGCGGTCCGTCGTCGAGATGACGAACCTCGCTGGTGCGGTGCAGCCAATCCAGCCCTCGACGATGCACCCTTGCCGACGTGGTGGAATTGGTAGACACGCTATCTTGAGGGGGTAGTGGCGAAAGCTGTGCGAGTTCGAGTCTCGCCGTCGGCACCAATCCTGTTACCGATGAAGCGCCCCCAGGGCGCT
Organism: Tepidimonas sp. HKU77; assembly: GCF_049728535.1. Lineage (NCBI taxonomy): Bacteria > Pseudomonadati > Pseudomonadota > Betaproteobacteria > Burkholderiales > Tepidimonas > Tepidimonas sp. HKU77. The sequence continues at coordinate 2,212,447 of NZ_CP187300.1, forward strand.
TTTTGCCGGAGACGACCGTGAGCCTAGAGCAATATTTGCCCGTCCTCCTGTTCATTCTGGTGGGCTTGGCCGTCGGTGTACTCCCTCAGGTATTTGGGTATTTGCTGGGTCCCAATCGTCCGGATCCGGAAAAAAACTCCCCCTACGAGTGTGGCTTCGAGGCCTTCGAAGACGCGCGCATGAAGTTCGATGTGCGCTACTACCTCGTGGCCATCCTCTTCATTCTGTTCGATCTCGAAATCGCATTCCTCATCCCGTGGGCGGTGGCCTTTTCGGACATCGGCGCAACGGGCTTCTGGGCGGGCGTGATGTTCCTGATGATTCTGGTCGTCGGCTTCGTCTACGAGTGGAAGAAGGGCGCGCTGGACTGGGAATGACGCAACCGTTGGCGTGACTCGACAGGCAACACCAGGAGCGGCAGATGATCGAAGGGGTTTTCAAGGAAGGGTTCTTCACCACCAGCTACGACGCGGTGGTGAACTGGGCCAAGACCGGCTCGCTGTGGCCGATGACCTTCGGGCTCGCGTGCTGTGCGGTCGAGATGATGCATGCCGCCACGGCCCGGTACGACATCGCGCGCTTCGGCGCCGAGGTGTTCCGTGCCAGTCCGCGCCAGTCGGACTTGATGATCGTGGCGGGCACACTGTGCAACAAGATGGCGCCCGCGCTGCGCAAGGTCTACGACCAGATGGCCGAGCCGCGCTGGGTGCTGTCCATGGGCTCGTGTGCCAATGGCGGCGGTTACTACCACTACAGCTATTCCGTCGTGCGCGGCTGCGACCGCATCGTCCCGGTGGATGTGTATGTCCCCGGCTGTCCGCCGACGGCCGAGGCGCTGCTGTACGGCATCATCCAGTTGCAGCACAAGATCCGTCGCACCCAAACGATCGCCCGTGTGTGACGGCGGCGCCGATGGCACTGCCCGCGCACCAGGAGTAAACACGATGACCACGACGACGCATGCCGCCGATTGGGCGGCCTTGGCAACCCAGAGCGTGCGCCCGTCCGCCGAGGCGGTACGCGACGCGGTCGCTGCTGCGCTGGGGGAGCGGATTCGCACGTTGAAAGTCAGTCATGACGAGGTCACGGTGGAGGTCGCGGCGGCGGACTACCGGGAAGTGATGCAGACCCTGCGTGACGCCCCGGCGTGCCACTTCGAGCAGCTCATCGATCTGTGCGGCGTCGATTACTCCACCTATCGCGACGGCGCCTGGGATGGCCCGCGCTTTGCCGTCGTCGTGCATTTGCTGTCGGTCAGCCTGAATCAGCGGCTGCGCGTGCGCACCTTCTGTCCCGACGACGATTTTCCCGTCATCGATTCCGTCACCGCGATCTGGCCGTCGGCCAACTGGTACGAGCGCGAAGCCTTCGACCTGTACGGCATCGTCTTCGAGGGGCACGCCGATTTGCGCCGCATCCTCACCGACTACGGCTTCATCGGTCACCCGTTTCGCAAGGACTTTCCGCTGTCCGGTCACGTCGAGATGCGCTACGACCCCGAGCGCCGGCGCGTCATCTATGAGCCGGTCACGATCGAGCCGCGCGAGATCACGCCACGCATCATCCGCGAAGATTCGTACGGGGGGCTGCACTGAGGGCCGCACGTCCCGAGGGTTGAAACGTCATGGCTGACATCAAGAACTACACCCTGAACTTCGGCCCGCAGCACCCGGCTGCGCACGGTGTGCTGCGTCTGGTGCTGGAGCTCGACGGCGAGGTCGTGCAGCGCGCCGACCCGCACATCGGGTTGTTGCACCGCGCCACCGAAAAGCTCGCCGAGCACAAGACCTACATCCAGTCGCTGCCCTACATGGACCGGCTGGACTACGTCTCGATGATGTGCAACGAGCACGCGTATTGCTTGGCGATCGAGAAGCTCTTGGGCATCGAGGTGCCGATTCGCGCGCAGTACATCCGCGTGATGTTTGCCGAAATCACCCGCTTGCTCAATCACCTGATGTGGCTGGGCTCGCACGGCAACGACTGCGGCAGCTCGACGATCTTGCTGTACTGCTTTCGCGAGCGCGAAGACTTGTTCGACATGTACGAGGCGGTCTCGGGCGCGCGCATGCACGCGGCGTACTTCCGCCCGGGTGGGGTGTACCGCGACTTGCCGGACACGATGCCGCAGTACAAGGTCAGCAAAATCCGCAACGCGCGCCAGCTCGAGGAGCTCAACCGCAACCGCCAGGGTTCGCTGCTGGACTTTATCGACGACTTTACCCAACGCTTCCCCAAGTACCTGGACGAATACCACACGCTGCTGACCGACAACCGCATCTGGAAGCAGCGCACCGTGGGCATCGGTGTTGTCCCGCCCGAGAAAGCGCTGGCCATGGGCATGACCGGCCCCATGCTGCGCGGCTCCGGCATCGCGTGGGACCTGCGCAAGAAGCAGCCCTACGAGGTGTACGACCGGCTCGACTTCGACATCCCGGTGGGCAAGACGGGCGATACCTACGACCGTTATTTGGTGCGCATGGAAGAGATGCGCCAGTCCAACCGCATCATCAAGCAGTGCGTGGACTGGCTGCGCGCCAACCCCGGCCCAGTGATCACCGACAACACCAAGGTCGCGCCGCCCAAGCGCGAGGCGATGAAGGCCGACATGGAGGCGCTCATCCACCACTTCAAGCTCTTCACCGAGGGCTTCCACGTCCCCGAGGGCGAGGCGTACGCGGCGGTCGAGCACCCCAAGGGCGAGTTCGGCATCTACCTCGTCAGCGACGGTGCCAACAAGCCGTATCGCCTCAAAATCCGCGCGCCTGGCTTCGCGCACCTTTCGTGCCTGGATGAAATGGCGCGCGGGCACATGCTGGCCGATGCGGTGGCCATCATCGGCACCATGGACATCGTGTTTGGAGAGATCGACCGATGAGCACCGAACCCCGCACCGCCGAGCCGATGGCACTGTCCGAGGCGATACTGGCGCGCTTTGCCCGCGAGGTGGCCAAATATCCGGCTGACCAGCGGCAATCCGCCGTGATGGCGTGCCTGGCCATCGTGCAGCAAGAATACGGCTGGGTCAGTCCGGCGGCCGAGCTGGGGGTGGCCCAGTATCTGGGCATGCCACCCATCGCGGTGCACGAGGTCACCACCTTCTACAACATGTACAACCAGCAGCCGGTGGGGCGCTTCAAGCTCAACGTCTGCACCAATCTGCCGTGCCAGCTGCGCGGCGGCGGCAAGGCGCTGCAATATCTGGCCGAAAAGCTCGGCGTGCAGCCAGGCGAGACCACGGCCGACGGCGTGTTCACGCTGCAACAAAGTGAGTGTCTGGGCGCGTGTGCCGATGCGCCGGTGATGCTCGTCAACGACCGCCACATGTGCAGCTTTATGTCCAACGATCGGCTCGATCAGCTCATCGACGGACTGCGCCGCACCGCCGCGGAGGAATAGTCATGAAGGCCCATGCGCTTTTGCAACAGTTTCAGGCCACTGGGGTGCAGAGCTGCTTCCACGGCCGGCACATCGCCCCGCAGATCTACGCCGGGCTCGACGGCACCAATTGGCGCCTGAAAGACTACGAGGCACGCGGCGGCTACCAGGCGCTGCGCAAGATTCTGGGCAAGGATGGCGGCGAGGGAATGACCCCCGACCAGGTCATCGCCGAGGTCAAGACCAGCGCGTTGCGTGGCCGCGGCGGTGCGGGCTTTCCGACCGGGCTGAAGTGGAGCTTCATGCCGCGGCAATTTCCAGGCCAGAAATACCTGGTGTGCAACTCCGACGAAGGCGAGCCGGGTACATGCAAGGACCGCGACATCCTCATGTACAACCCGCACATCGTCATCGAAGGGATGGCGATCGCGGCGTACGCAATGGGCATCTCGGTCGGCTACAACTACATCCACGGCGAGATCTTCCAGGTCTACGAGCGTTTCGAGGAGGCACTGGAGGAAGCGCGTGCCGCGGGCTACCTGGGCGAGCGCATCCTGGGCAGTGACTTCAGCTTCCAGCTGCATGCCCACCACGGTTTTGGCGCCTACATCTGCGGCGAGGAAACCGCGCTGCTGGAGTCGCTGGAGGGCAAGAAGGGCCAGCCGCGCTTCAAGCCGCCGTTTCCGGCCAGCTACGGCCTGTATGGCAAGCCCACCACCATCAACAACACCGAAACCTTTGCGGCGGTGCCGTGGATCATCCGCCACGGGGGGCAGGCCTATCTGGAAGTGGGCAAGCCCAACAACGGCGGCACCAAGATCTTCTCGGTCAGCGGTGATGTCGAGCGGCCTGGCAACTACGAGATTCCCCTGGGCACGCCGTTTGCCAAGCTGTTGGAGTTGGCTGGCGGCGTGCGCGGCGGACGGCGGCTCAAGGCTGTCATTCCCGGCGGCTCGTCGGCGCCGGTGCTGCCGGCCGACATCATGATGGACTGCACCATGGACTACGACAGCATCGCCAAGGCGGGGTCGATGCTGGGGTCGGGGGCCGTCATCGTCATGGACGAGACGCGCTGCATGGTCAAGTCGCTGCAGCGGCTGAGTTATTTCTACATGCACGAATCGTGTGGTCAATGCACGCCGTGCCGCGAAGGCACGGGCTGGTTGTGGCGCGTGGTCGATCGCATCGAAAACGGCCAGGGCCGCGCCAGCGACCTGGAGCTGCTCGACAACGTCGCGGAAAACATCATGGGCCGCACCATCTGCGCCTTGGGTGACGCGGCGGCCATGCCCGTGCGCGGCATGATCAAGCATTTCCGGCACGAATTCGAATACCACGTCGAACACAAGACCTGCATGGTCCCGGCGTATGTCTGAGGGAAAGCCCACCATGGTCGAAATCGAACTCGACGGCAAGAAGGTGGAGGTGCCACCGGGCAGCATGGTCATGCATGCGGCCGAAAAAGCCGGCGTCTATATCCCGCACTTCTGCTACCACAAAAAGCTCTCGATCGCGGCCAACTGCCGCATGTGCCTGGTCGACGTGGAGAAGGCGCCCAAGCCCATGCCGGCGTGCGCCACCCCGGTGTCCATGGGCATGGTCGTGCGCACCAAGAGCGAAAAAGCCGTCAAGGCACAAAAAGCGGTGATGGAGTTTTTGCTCATCAACCACCCGCTCGACTGCCCCATCTGCGACCAGGGCGGCGAGTGCCAGTTGCAAGACCTGGCGGTGGGCTACGGCGGCACGCGCTCGCGCTACGAGGAGGAAAAGCGCGTCGTCTTCCACAAGAATGTCGGTCCGCTCATCTCGATGGAGGAGATGAGCCGCTGCATCCACTGCACGCGCTGCGTGCGCTTCGGGCAGGAGATCGCCGGCGTCATGGAGCTCGGCATGAGCCACCGCGGCGAGCACTCCGAGATCGAGACCTTCGTCGGCCAAACGGTCGATTCGGAACTCTCGGGCAACATGATCGACCTGTGCCCCGTCGGTGCGTTGACCAGCAAGCCGTTCCGTTACGCGGCGCGGACCTGGGAGCTGTCGCGGCGCAAGAGCATCAGCCCGCACGACTCCACGGGCGCCAACCTGGTGGTGCAGGTCAAGGGCGACCGGGTGCTGCGCGTGGTGCCGCTGGAAAACGAGGCCGTCAACGAGTGCTGGATTGCGGACCGTGACCGCTTCAGCTACGAGGCGCTCAACGGCCCCGATCGCCTGACGCAGCCCATGATCAAGCAAGGGGGTCAATGGCGCACCGTCGATTGGCAGACCGCGCTGGACTACGTGGCGCACGGCCTGCGGGACGTGCGCGCGCAGCACGGCGCAGGCGCGATCGGGTTGCTGGCCAGCCCACACGCCACGGTGGAAGAGCTGGCGCTGGCCAAGGCACTCATGGACGGTTTGGGCAGCCCGAACATCGATCACCGCCTGCGCGCGGCCGCGTTCGACAACGCGGCACCCGCTGGGCGCGCACGCTGGCTGGGGCGCCCGATCGCGGAACTCTCCACGCTCGACCGCGCCTTCGTCATCGGCTCCAACCTGCGCAAAGACCACCCGCTATTTGCGCAGCGCATCCGGCAGGCGGTGCGCAAAGGGGCGCAGGTGTCGGCCCTGGTGGCTGCGCCGCCGGATTGGGCGATGCCGCTGCACCGCGTGCTGCGCGTGGCGGCAAGCGATTGGGCGGCGGCGCTGGCGCGCGTGGCCGCCGCGGTGGCCGAGGCCCGTGGTGGCGTGCTGCCGGCCGGTGCCGAAGGGGTGACGGCGGATGATGACGCGCGCGCCATCGCGCAGTCGCTGCTCAGCGGTGAGCGCAAGGCCGTGCTGCTGGGCAACGCCGCCGCGCACCACGCGCGCGCGGCCACGCTGCTGGCGCTGGCGCAGTGGATCGCCGAGCAGACCGGCGCCACCTGGGGTTATCTGACGGAGGCGGCCAATACCGTCGGCGCACAGCTCGTTGGCGCGCTGCCGGGCGAGGGCGGCAAGGACGCGGCGGCGATGCTCAGCGGTGGGCTCCGCGCCGTCGTGTTGCTGGGCGTCGAGCCCGGGGTCGACACCGCGCTGGCTGGCCAGGCGCTGGCGGACGCCGGTATGGTCGTCACGCTCAGTCCGTTCCAGGCCAACCTCGACATCAGCGACGTGCTGCTGCCGATTGCGCCGTTTACCGAGACGTCGGGGTCGTTCGTCAACGCCGAGGGGCGGCTGCAGAGCTTCCAGGCGGTGGTCAAGCCGCTGGGCGAGACGCGCCCGGCGTGGAAGGTGCTGCGTGTACTGGGCAACCTGCTGGGCCTGGCGGGGTTCGAGCAGACCTCGTCGCAGGAGGTGCTGGCGCAGGTGGTGCCGGGTGTGGCCAGTGGCGATTTCGTGCCCGGCGAGCGGCTGGACAACCGGGCCCGCGGCCCGATCGACCTCTCGCCTGCGGCCGGTGAGCCCTGTGTGGCTGCGATTTATCAGCTCGACGCCCTGGTGCGCCGAGCTCCGGCGCTGCAGGCAACGGCGGACGGCCGTGCCGCTCGCGCCAACGCTCAAGGAGTGTGTGCATGATCGACACCCTCTACCAAGGTGGGCTGCAGCTCAGTTCGGCGGCTTGGTGGACCCAGGCGGGTTGGCCCGTGGTCTGGATCCTGCTCAAGATCGTGGCGCTGCTGGCCCCGCTGATGCTGCTGGTGGCCTACCTCACGTGGTGGGAGCGGCGCTTGCTCGGCTTCATGCAGGTGCGCCTGGGCCCCAACCGGGTGGGGCCGTTCGGGTTGCTGCAGCCGATTGCTGATGCGCTAAAGCTGCTGACGAAAGAACTGATCCGCCCCACGGCCGCCAATGGCGGGTTGTTCCGGCTCGGCCCCATCATGGCCATCATGCCGGCGCTGGCGGCGTGGGTGGCGGTGCCGTTCGGCCCAGACGTGGTGTTGGCCAACGTCAACGCTGGACTGCTCGTCATCCTGGCCATCACGTCCATCGAGGTGTACGGCGTCATCATCGCGGGTTGGGCCTCCAACTCCAAGTACGCGTTCCTCGGCGCGTTGCGTGCGTCGGCGCAGATGGTCAGTTATGAGATCGCCATCGGTTTTTGCTTCCTCGTCGTCGTCATGACCGCCGGTAGCCTGAACCTGGCCGACATCGTCGCCTCGCAAGCGCGCGGCACGGGTGCCGACCTGGGGCTGAACTTCCTGTCGTGGAACTGGCTGCCGCTGTTGCCGATCTTCATGGTGTACCTGATCTCGGCGGTGGCCGAGACGAATCGCCACCCGTTCGACGTCGTCGAGGGCGAGGCCGAGATCGTCGCCGGTCACATGGTCGAATACTCGGGCATGGGCTTTGCCATCTTCTTCCTGGCCGAGTACGCCAGCATGTGGCTGGTGTCGATCCTGGCGGTGCTCATGTTCCTGGGTGGGTGGTTGCCGCCAATCGACAGCGCCGTCTTCAACGCCATCCCCGGCTGGATCTGGCTGGGGCTCAAGACCACGATCGTGGTGTCCCTGTTCATTTGGATCCGCGCCACGTTCCCGCGTTTTCGCTACGACCAGATCATGCGTCTGGGCTGGAAGATTTTCATTCCGGTGACGCTCATTTGGCTGCTGCTCGTGGGCGCCGTGATGCAGACGCCGTGGAACCCTTGGAAGTGAAGGAGCGCACATCCATGTCCGCCACCACCGCCGTCGCCCCGTTTTCGCTCAAGGACTTCTTCAAGAGCTTTTTGCTCGTCGAGCTGTTCAAAGGCATGGCCCTGACCGGTCGCTATGCGCTGCGGCGCAAGGTGACGGTGCAGTTCCCAGAGGAAAAAACTCCGCTGTCGCCACGCTTTCGTGGCCTGCACGCGCAGCGTCGCTACCCCAATGGCGAGGAGCGCTGCATCGCCTGCAAGCTGTGTGAAGCGGTGTGCCCTGCGATGGCCATTACCATCGAGTCGGCGCAGCGCGAGGATGGCACCCGCCGCACCACGCGCTACGACATCGACCTGACCAAGTGCATCTTCTGCGGGTTCTGTGAGGAAGCCTGCCCGGTGGACGCGATCGTCGAGACGCACATCTTCGAGTACCACGGCGAAAAGCGCGGGGATCTGTACTTCACCAAGGACATGCTGCTGGCCATTGGCGACCGCTACGAGAAAGAAATCGCTGCCGCCAAGGCGGCCGATGCGAAGTACCGCTGACTCCGGCCATTGCACGAGCACATCATGGATTTCGTCTCAGGGTTTTTCTACGTTTTCTCGGCGGTGCTGCTGTTTGCCGCGTTGCGCGTCATCACCGCGCGCAACCCGGTGCACGCGGTGCTGTACCTGATGCTGGCCTTCTCGCAGGCGGCCGCGCTGTGGTTGCTGCTCAAGGCCGAGTTTCTCGGCATCGCGCTGGTGCTGGTTTACCTGGGCGCGGTCATGGTGCTGTTCCTGTTCGTCGTGATGATGCTCGACATCAACGTCGACGCCATGCGCGCCGGGTTCTGGAGACACCTGCCGCTGGCGCTCCTGCTCGGGGCACTGGTCAGTATCGAGCTGATCGCCGTGCTGTGGGCGGGCTTCCCGACCGCGACCGTCGATGCGGCCGTCGCCACCACGGCCATGCACGCGCCAGACCATAACAACACCCATGCGCTCGGCGTGTTGCTCTATCGCGACTACCTGTATCCGATCCAGGTGGCGGCGGTGATTCTGCTGGTGGCCATGGTGGCGGCGATCGCGTTGACGTTGCGCGGACGCAAGGACACCAAGACCATCGATCCGGGCGTGCAGGTGCGCGTCAAGGCCAGCGACCGCCTGCAGGTGCTGCGTGTGCCTCCCGCCACCGTCGCTGCCGCTGACGCGGCCAAGGAGGAGCAAGCATGAGTACCCTCGGCACCCTCGGGGTGGGACATTTTCTGTCCGTGGGCGCGATCCTGTTCGCGCTGTCGGTGGTGGGGATCTTCCTCAACCGCAAGAACCTGATCGTGCTGTTGATGGCGATCGAGCTGATGCTGCTCGCGGTCAACCTCAATTTCGTGGCGTTTGCTCACTATCTGGGCGACCTGCACGGACAGATCTTCGTCTTTTTCATCCTGACCGTGGCAGCGGCGGAGTCGGCCATCGGCCTGGCGATCCTGGTGCTGCTGTTCCGCAACAAGTCGTCGATTGACGTCGAGACGCTCAACACCCTCAAGGGTTGACGCGCATCCCGGACCCCACGCGACCCACACCATGACGACCCTTTCCTCAAGCATGTTGCTGGCCGTGCCGCTGGCCCCGCTCGTCGGGGCGGCCGCCGCCGGCATTCTGGGCACGAAGTTTGGCGGCAACTGGATCGGCCGGCGCTGGTCCCACAGTTTGACCATTCTGGGGGTGCTGGTTTCCTTCGTCCTGTCGGCGATCACGCTCAAGCGCGTGGCGCTCGACGGCGCCTACTTCGACCAAACGATCTACGAATGGATGGTCATCGGCGGCCTGAAGATGGAGATCGGCTTTTTGGTCGATGGTCTGACGGCGATGATGATGTGCGTCGTGACCTTCGTGTCGCTCATGGTGCACATCTACACCATCGGCTACATGGAGGATGACGCGGGCTACAACCGGTTCTTCGCCTATATCTCGCTATTCACGTTCTCCATGCTCATGCTGGTCATGAGCAACAACCTGCTGCAGCTCTTCTTCGGCTGGGAGGCGGTGGGCCTGGTGTCGTACCTGCTGATCGGCTTTTGGTTCAACAAGCCGACGGCCATCTTCGCCAACATGAAGGCCTTTCTCGTCAACCGGGTGGGCGACTTCGGCTTCATCCTCGGCATCGGCCTGTTGGTGGCCTACACCGGCACGCTCAACTACAACGAGATTTTCGACAAAGCGCCGGCGTTGGCCGCGATCGAGTTCCCGTGGTACGTCTTCGGGCAAGAGGCCATGCTCGTCACCGTGATCGGGATTTGCCTGTTCATCGGCGCCATGGGCAAGAGCGCGCAGTTTCCGCTGCACGTCTGGCTGCCGGACTCGATGGAAGGCCCGACGCCGATTTCGGCCCTGATCCACGCCGCCACCATGGTGACGGCGGGCATCTTCATGGTCGCGCGTATGTCGCCACTGTACGAGCTGTCGGACGCTGCGCTCAACTTCATTCTGGTCATCGGCGCCATCACGGCCTTCTTCATGGGGCTGCTGGGCATCATCCAAAACGACATCAAGCGCGTGGTGGCCTACTCCACGCTGTCACAGCTCGGGTACATGACGGTGGCGCTGGGCGCATCGGCGTACTCGGTGGCGGTGTTCCACCTGATGACGCACGCGTTCTTCAAGGCGCTGCTGTTCCTGGCGGCGGGCTCGGTCATCATTGGTATGCACCACAACCAGGACATCCGCTACATGGGTGGCCTGCGCAAGTACATGCCCATCACGTGGATCACCTTCTTGCTGGGCACGCTGGCGCTGGTGGGCACGCCGTTGTTCTCGGGCTTTTACTCCAAGGACGCGATCATCGAGGTGGCGCGTTTCAGCAACCTTCCGGCCTCGGGTCTGGCCTACGCGGCGGTGCTGGCTGGGGTGTTCGTGACGTCGTTCTACTCGTTCCGGCTGTATTTCCTGGTTTTCCACGGGCCGGAGCGCTACGACCAGAATCCGGACGCTCACCACGGGCACCACGGCGACCATGACGATGGCGACGGCAAGCCGCACGAGTCGCCGTGGGTGGTGACCGCGCCGCTGCTGCTGCTGGCGGTGCCGTCGGTGGTCATCGGCTACCTGACGATCGAGCCGATGCTGTTTGGTGACTTCTTGGCCGCGTCCATCGAGGTGCACGCGGACAAGCACCCGGCGATGGCGAAGTTTGCCGAGACCTTCCACGGGCCGCTGGCCATGGCGCTGCACGCCTTTAGCACCCCGCCGCTGTATCTGGCCGTCGCCGGTGCCGTCACCGCGTGGTATCTGTACCTGGTGCGCCCCGAGTTGCCGGCACGCATCGCCACGGCCCTGCGTCCGCTGGTCGTCGTGCTGGAAAACAAGTACTACATGGACTGGATCAACGAGCACATCATCGCCCGCGCGGCCCGTGCCATCGGCGTGGGGCTGTGGAAGGGCGGCGACCGCGGCGTGATCGAGACCGGCATCGTCAACCTGAGCTGGAAGGTCGTTGGGGCCGTCGCTGGCCTCGTGCGTCGGGTGCAGACCGGCTATCTCTACCACTACGCCTTCGTGATGATTTTGGGCGTCCTGGCTTTCATGACTTACTTCGTCTGGCTCGCCAAATAAGGAGAACGAGAGCATGGGTTTGCTGAGCCTTGCGATTTGGACGCCGATCCTTTTTGGCGTCGTGCTGCTCGCGATGGGCCGTGACGAACACGCCCCCGTGGTGCGCTGGGTGGCCTTGATTGGCGCGCTGTTGGGGTTGGCGGTGACGGTGCCGCTCTACACCGGTTTCGAGGTCGGCTCGGCGGCGATGCAGTTCGTCGAGCGTGCGCCGTGGATCGAACGCTTCAACGTTCACTACCACCTGGGGGTGGATGGGATCTCGCTGTGGCTGATCCTGCTGACGGCGTTCATCACCGTCATCGTCGTGATCGCCGGCTGGGAAGTGATCACCGAGCGCGTCAACCAGTACATGGGCGCGTTCCTGATCCTGTCCGGGCTGATGATCGGTGTGTTCGCGTCGCTCGATGCGATGCTGTTCTACATCTTCTTCGAAGCCACGCTCATCCCGATGTACATCATCATCGGCATCTGGGGTGGCCCGAACAAGATCTACGCGGCGTTCAAGTTCTTCCTCTACACGCTGCTGGGCTCGCTGCTGATGCTGGTGGCCCTGATCTACCTCTACAACGCTTCCGGTGGCAGCTTCGATCTGGCCACGTGGTACCGGCTGCCACTGTCGGCCGAGGTGCAAACGGCGCTGTTCTTCGCCTTCTTGGCGGCGTTCGCGGTCAAGGTGCCGATGTGGCCGGTGCACACCTGGTTGCCGGATGTGCACGTGGAGGCGCCCACGGGCGGGTCGGCGGTGCTGGCGGCGATCATGCTCAAGCTGGGCGCGTACGGTTTTCTGCGCTTTTCGCTGCCCATCACGCCCGATGCCTCGCATCAGTGGGCCGATCTGATGATCGCGCTGTCGCTGGTGGCGGTGATCTACGTGGGGCTGGTGGCCATGGTGCAGCAGGACATGAAAAAGCTGGTCGCGTATTCGTCCGTGGCGCACATGGGCTTCGTGACGCTGGGTTTTTTCCTGTTCAACGACCTGGGCGTCTCGGGCGCCATCGTGCAGATGATCGCGCACGGTTTCGTGTCGGCGGCCATGTTCCTGTGCATCGGCGTGCTGTACGACCGGGTGCACTCGCGTGAGATCCGCGACTACGGCGGCGTGCTCAACACCATGCCGGCGTTCGGGGCGTTCGCGCTGCTGTTCGTCATGGCCAATGCGGGGTTGCCGGGCACCGCGGGCTTCGTCGGCGAATGGATGGTGATCCTGGCGGCGGTCAAGGTCAACTTCTGGGTGGGGTTGCTCGCGGCCACGTCGCTCATCCTGGGTGCGGCGTATTCGCTGTGGATGTTCAAGCGCGTCTACCTCGGTGCGCCGGTGCACGAGCACGTCAAGGCGCTCAAGGACATCAACGCGCGTGAGTTCTTGGTGCTGGCGTTGCTGGCGGTCATGGTGCTGTACTTCGGCATTCACCCGAAACCGTTCACCGACGTCATGGATCCGGCGGTGCAGCAGTTGCTGCAGCACGTCAAGGTCTCCAAACTGGGTTGACGTGTCGGCCTATTTGTTACAGAAAGCGTTCGTCACATGATTGATGCCGTTAGCTGGGCCACGGCCACCCCCGAGCTGTTGCTGCTCGCCATGGCGTGCGTGATCGCCCTTTTCGACCTGTTCGTCGACACCCCGTTGCGCGACTCCACCTATCGCTTGACCCAGTTGACGCTGGCGGTCGTGGCGGGGCTGGAAGCGTACCTGGCGCTCAGCGGCCAGACCCTGGTCGGCTTCGGGGGCATGATCGTGAGCGACCCGATGGGCGCCTGGCTCAAGTGTTTCGCGACCGTGGCGCTCATGGTGACGCTGGTGTACGCGCGTCCCTACGCCGGTGCGCGCGACATGCTGCGCGGCGGCGAGCTGTTTACGCTGTCGCTGTTTGCGCTGCTGGGCATGTTCATCATGATCTCGGGCCACCACTTCCTGGTCATCTACCTGGGGTTGGAGCTGCTGACGTTGTCCAGCTACGCCCTGGTGGCGCTGCGGCGTGACGACGTGCGCGCCACCGAGGCGGCGATGAAGTACTTCGTGCTCGGTGCGCTGGCCAGCGGTTTTCTGCTCTATGGTCTGTCGCTGGTCTACGGCGCCACGGGCAGCCTGGGGGTGACGCAGGTCGCGCACGCCGTTCAGGCCGGGGTGGCGCAGCCGTCGGTGCTGATGTTGGGGGTCGTGTTCGTGGTCGCGGGGCTGGCGTTCAAGCTGGGCGTGGTGCCGTTCCACATGTGGGTGCCGGATATCTATCACGGCGCCCCCACGGCCATCACGCTGTTGATTGGTAGCGCGCCGAAGCTGGCCGCGTTCGCCATCGTCGTGCGGCTGCTGGCCGAGGCGATGCCCGCCGTGGCGGCCGACTGGCAGCAGATGCTGGCGGTGCTGGCGGTGGCGTCGCTGCTGGTGGGCAACCTGGCCGCGGTGGCGCAGCGCAACTTCAAGCGCATGCTGGCGTTTTCCACCATCGCGCAGATGGGCTTCATGCTGCTGGCACTGGTGGGCGGCGTGGTCGGCGGCGACGCATCGGGCATGGGCGACGCCTACGGCGCGGCGATGTTCTACGTCGTCACCTATGTGCTGACGACGCTGGCCACGTTCGGTGTGATGCTGCTGCTGGCGCGCGAAGGCTTCGAGTCGGAGGAGATCGAGGACTTCGCGGGCCTGAACCAACGCAGCCCGCTCTACGCCGGGGTGTTGGCTGCGTGCATGTTCTCGCTCGCCGGTGTGCCACCGCTGGTCGGCTTCTACGCCAAGTTGGCGGTGTTGCAGGCCTTGTTGGCTGCGGGCGGCGGGGTCTACGTCGGGTTGGCGGTGTTTGCGGTGCTCGCGTCGCTGGTCGGGGCGTTCTACTATTTGCGCGTCGTCAAGGTCATGTATTTCGATGCGCCCACGCAAACCGCGCCCATCGCGGCGCCGCTGCCGGTGCGGGCGGTGCTGTCGGTCAATGGTGCTTTGGTGCTGCTGCTGGGGTTGCTGCCTGGCGGTCTGATGACACTGTGTGTCCAGGCCGTGCGCTCGGTCTTGTGAGGCAGGTTAGACTGCAGGCATGAGTCTGGATACTGCCGTTTGGCTGGTCATCGCGCTGGCGCTCGTGGGCGCCAACTTGCCGTTCATCAACGAGCGCTGGCTGGCGCTGCTGCCCGCGCGGGGGGGGGCCAAGCCCTTGTGGGGACGGGTGGCCGAGCTGGTGGTGCTCTATGGGCTGGTCGGGGGCCTGGCGCTGGCGCTGGAGCAGCATCTCGGCCAGATTTACCCTCAGGGTTGGGAGTTTTACGCCATCACGGCGTCCATGTTCCTGACCTTTGCCTTCCCCGGCTTCGTCTACCGTTATCTGGCGCGGCGTTGAGCGTGGCGGCTCCGATGAACGACCCGACCGCACGCGCCGCGCTCGTGCCCGATCGGCATCCTCCTCATCTGGCCGAACGCACGGTCGAGGAGGCGCAGGTATGGCACGGATCCTTCCTGTCGCTGCGGCGGGATGTGGTGGCGCTGCCGGATGGGCGCCGCGCGGTGCGCGAGTACATCCAGCACCCGGGCGCGGTGATGGTGGTGCCCGTACTGGACGATGGGCGCCTGGTGCTCGAGCGCCAGTACCGCTACCCCGTGCGGCGGGCGATGATCGAATTTCCGGCCGGCAAGCTCGACCCGGGCGAATCGGCCTTTGCGTGCGCGGAGCGTGAGTTGCGCGAGGAAACCGGCTACCAGGCGGATGAGTGGGCGCGCGCGGGTGTGTTGCACCCCGCGATCGGGTATGCGGACGAGTTCATCGAGATCTGGTTTGCGCGCCGGCTGCAAGCCGGTGAGCGCGCGCTCGATGACGGAGAGCAGCTCGATGTGCTGGCGGTGCCGCCCGACGAGCTGCTGCAGGCGGTGTGCGCGGGCGAGGTGACCGACGGCAAAACCCTGGCGGCGCTGCTGTGGTGGCAGAACGTCGCCAGTGGCGCCTGGCCCTTGGCGTGGCGTGCGGCGGCGCAGTGGCGTGCCATGGCGCCCGGCGCGCAGGAGGCGGTGCCGTGAAAGTGCTCGACCTCGGGTGCCCCCACGGGCATGTATTCGAGGGTTGGTTTGCCTCGGAGGAGGACTTTCAGTCCCAGCGCGAGCGCGGCCTGATCGAATGCCCGGTCTGTGGCGACCAGGGCATCGAAAAGCGTTTGAGTGCGCCTCGCGTGCAGACCCGGCGCAGCGAGCCGCCACCCGCGGCCCAGCCCGATCCTGAGCACGCGTCGACCGAACGACAAGCACGCTTGCTGCAAGCGCTGCGGGCGTGGGTGCGCGACAGCGAAGACGTGGGCGAACGCTTTGCGGAACGCGCCCGCGCCATGCACCAGGGGCTGGAGCCCGCGCGCAACATCCGCGGGGTGGCCACGCCGGACGAGGCCGTCGCGCTCGTCGAGGAGGGGGTGCCCATCCTGCCGCTGCCCGACGTGCCGTTGCTCAAAGAGCCGCTGCAATGAGCGGCTCTTGGCGCGGCCGCCAGCCGCTCAAGGATAGAGCCCGCGCAGGTCGCGCGCGCGCAGGATGCGCTCGCACGCCACGACAAAGGTGGCGGTGCGCAAGCTGACGCCCTTGTCGTCGGCCACGTGCCAGACGGCGTCCAGCGCCCCCTTCATGATGGCCACCAGGCGCTGGTTGATTTCTTCTTCGCTCCAGAAGAAGCTGGAGAAATCCTGCACCCACTCGAAGTAGCTCACCGTCACGCCGCCGGCGTTGGCCACCACGTCCGGAATCACGAGCACGCCGCGCTCGCGCAGGATGTCGTCTGCCTCGGGCGTGGTCGGGCCGTTCGCGCCCTCGATCACCATGCGCGCCGTGATGCGGTGCGCGTTGGCGCGCGTAATCTGTTGCTCCAGTGCGGCAGGGATCAGAATGTCACACGGCACATCCCAGAAGGCGTCGCGCTCGATCGCTTCGGCCGCCTCGAAACCCGCGACGCTGCCGTGGCGCTTGGCGTGCGCCAGCAGCGCCGGGATGTCCAGGCCGGCCTCGCGGTAGACGCAGCCGGCGTGGTCCTGCACTGCCACCACGCGCGCGCCGGCCTCGGCAAAAAGCTTGGCGGCGATGCCACCCACGTTGCCAAACCCCTGCACCGCCACACGCGCGCCCGCAAGATCGAGTCCGATGCGCCGCGCTGCCTCCGCCCCCACGGTGAAGACGCCGCGGCCGGTGGCCTCGTGGCGCCCCAGGGACCCCCCGAGGCTGATCGGCTTGCCCGTCACGACGCCAGTGGCCGTTTCCCCCACGTTCATCGAGTAGGTGTCCATCATCCAGGCCATCACGCGCTCGTTGGTATTGACGTCGGGCGCCGGGATGTCCTTCGTGGGGCCGATGATGAGGCCGATTTCGCTCGTGTAGCGGCGCGTGACGCGCTCGAGCTCCCCCATCGAGAGCCGGCGTGGATCGACGCGCACACCTCCTTTGGCACCGCCGAACGGCACGTTGACCGCGGCGTTCTTGATCGACATCCACGCGGCCAGCGCCATCACCTCGGACAGCGTCACGTCCTGGTGAAAGCGCACGCCGCCCTTGCCCGGCCCGCGCGAGGTGTTGTGCTGCACGCGGTAGCCCTCGAAGTGCGCCACCGTGCCGTCGTCCATCATGATGGGGACATCGACGACCAGGATGCGCTTGGGGCGTTTGAGCGTCTCCACCCAGCGGGCCAGGTTGCCCAGGTAGGGGGTGACGCGATCGACTTGTTGCAAGAAGATGCCCCAGGGGCCCAAGTGGTTGGGGTCGAGGTACGAGGGCAGGGCGTGGCCAGAGGCGGCCGTGGTTGGGTGCTGTGTCATGTCAGCGGAAAAAAGAGTCGAACATGGGGTGCAGCATAGACGCGGGCACGCTGCTTGTCCAAAGCCGGGTTTCCATTCCATCATGCAAAAGTTGCATAACGCGCGTGCTGGCGATTCCGAACCCCGTGGCGCAGAGCGGTTGCGTTCGCGGCACAATGGGGCGCCCAAGGAGTCCTCTCGTGTCGACCCTGCCCGCGTTCGATCCCCGCCAGGTGCCCGTCGTCGCCCGCGACGCCCATTTGCCCGCGGTGCCGGTGCAGCGGCTCGCCGCCGATGACTTGCGCCGCTGGTTCCGGCAGCCGCCCGACTGGACGCCAGAGATTCGCGCCGAGGCGCGTTGGGTGGATGGCCCCCCGAAGCCAGCGGCGGTGCTCGTGCCGCTCGTCTGGCGCCCGCGACCGACCGTGCTGCTGACGCAGCGCACCGCGCACCTGCCCACCCACGCCGGGCAGGTGGCGTTTCCGGGTGGCAAGCTCGACGCCGACGACGCGGGCGACCCCGTGCGGTGCGCACTGCGCGAGGCGCAGGAGGAAGTGGGCGTCGCGCCCGCGTGGGTCGAGCCCCTGGGCGCGCTGCCCGTGTATGCGACGGGCTCCGGTTTCGACGTCACGCCGGTGGTGGCGCTCGTGCATCCGCAGGGGCCGTGGCGGCCCAACCCGCACGAGGTCGCCGACGCCTTCGAGGTGCCGCTGGACTACCTGATGGATCCGCGCCACCACCGGCACCACGAGTGGGTGTGGGCCGGCGCCACGCGACGCTGGCTGTCGATGCCGTACGCGGATGCCACCGGCGAGCGCTTCATCTGGGGGGCGACGGCGGGGATGTTGCGCAACCTGTATCGCTTTTTGCAGGCCGCCACGGCCGCTATGATGCGCGCATGACGTTTTTTGCCGTGTTGTTCGCGCTCGTGCTCGACCAGGCGCGGCGCCCTGGGCCGACCCCGCCGTGGCAGCCCGCGATCGCCGGTTGGGCGGCTTGGGTGCAGCGCCAGTTGGACGCCGGGCACGCCGTGCACGGCTGGCTGGTGTGGGGCGTGGCCCTCGGGGTGCCGACCGGGCTCGCCGCGCTCATCTACGCTGCATTGGCGCAGGCGCATGGGTTGCTGGCGTTTGCCTGGACCGTGGCGTTGCTGTACGTGACGCTGGGCTTTCGGCAGTTCAGCCACCATTTCACCGCGATTCGCACCGCCCTCGAGTCGGGCGACGAGGCTGCGGCGCGCGCCCTGTTTGCGCAATGGCAGGGGACGACGGCGGTCGACTGGCCGCGCGAGGAGCTGCTGCGCCGCGTCATCGCCCACGCCATCATCGCGTCGCACCGGCATGTGCTGGGGGTGTTCGTGTGGTTCGTGCTGGGGGCCGCACTGGGGCTGGGACCCGCGGGTGCCGTGGCGTACCGGCTGGCGGCCTGGCTGGCACAGGTGTGGACGCAGCCCTCGGCGGCCACGCCCGTGAGTGAGCCCGTGGCGCGGTTGGCCCAGCGGGCCTGGTGCTGGATCGACGCGTTGCCGGCGCGCCTGACGGTGCTGGGTTTTGCCATGGTTGGGCATTTCGAGGATGCGCTGGAGCGCTGGCGCCAGCACCAGCGCCCCTGGCACGAACCCAGCGACGAGCTGCTGCTGTCGGTGGCCGAAGGCGCGCTCCAGGTGCGCCTGTGCCGCAGCGCTGCCCCCGATGAGGGGGGGCTGTCGGTGTTGCCGACGCCGCAGCTGGCGCACCTGTCGAGCGTGGTCGGGCTGCTGTGGCGCAGCGTCGTGCTGTGGCTGATGCTGCTGGGGCTGGCACTGCTGGCGCGAATATTTTGACCCACGCCGCGCACCGGCGACGCCCGCGGTGGGCGGGTCAGTGCGAACGCGCAGCCAGCAACTCCTCGTACAGCTCGACGTACAGCCGCCAGCGCTGTGGCGCGATCGGCCCCTGGGGGGCGACGGCCGCCTGCACCGCGCAACCCGGTTCGCGTCGGTGCGTGCAATTGTGAAACCGGCACTGCCCCAAGAAGGGGGCGAGATCGGGCATCAGCGGCGCCAACGCCTCGGGGGCGATGTGGTGCAGCCCGAAGGCATGAAACCCGGGCGAGTCGATCAAGGCGCCGTCCCGCGCCTCAGACAGCCAATACCAGGTGGTGCGGGTGGTGGTGTGCCGTCCTGTGCCCAGCGCGCGAGAGATCGCTTGCGTCTCGGCCTGGGCGTGGGGGACCAGCCGGTTGACCAGCGTGCTTTTGCCCACGCCAGAGGCGCCCATGACCAACGTCACGTGCTCCTGCAGAACCTCGAGCAGCGCGGCCAGCCCAGTGTCCATCGCCGCGCCATCGGCGGCGTGCAGCTGCAGTGGCAGCACCGTCTCGCCCATCGCGCGGTAGGGGGCCAGTCGTGCCCAGGCCTCGTCGAACGCGGGCTGCACATCGCGCTTGTTGAGGCCGATCAGCGGCTCGATGCCCGCGTGCCGCGCCGCGATCAACGCCCGCGCCAGGTGCCCCTCCGAGAAGACGGGCTCGGCCGCGAGCAGGATCAACACCCGATCGAGGTTGGCGGCCAACATCTTGGTGCGCACGTCGTCCTGGCGAAACAGCACGTTGCGCCGCGGCAGCACCGCCTCGATGACGCCCTCGTCGCCCGAGGCCGACCATTGCACCCGGTCGCCGACCACGGCCTCCAGGCGCTTGCCACGCGGGTGACAGCGGGTACGCTCACCACCCGGCGCTTCGACCAGCAGATGGCGGCCAAAACTGGCGACCACGAGACCGTCGCGCGGCACCGCCGGCGCGTCGCTGGGAGGGCGGGATCGGCGGCTCATGCGGGGCTCGGTTCGGGGCGCAGACGGGCCAGTCGGTCGGCCGCCGGCGGGTGTGTATAAAAGAACCGCACGAACCACGGATCGGGCGTGAGCGTGCTGGCATTGTCGCGGTATAGGGTCAGCAGCGCATCGGCCAGCGCGTCGGCGCTGGCGTGGCGGGCGGCATAGTCGTCGGCTTGAAATTCGTCGCGGCGCGACCCGCGGCTCAACAGCGGCGCGACGAAGATGCCTGGCAGCGGCAGCACCAGGCCAAACAGCAGCAGGGCCAACGCCGCGTTGCTGCCCGTCAGCGTGGGCGTGACCCCCAGGCCGAAATAAAACCACAGTTGCTGCGACAGCCACCCCAGCAAGGCCAGCGCCGCACCGCTGCCCAGGCCGAGCCACAGCAAGCGTTTGAGCACGTGCCGGTGGTGGGCGTGTCCTAGCTCGTGCGCCAGCACCGCCTCCACCGCGTCGGCGCCCAGGCGCTGCAGCAGCGTATCGAACAGCACCACCCGCTTGGCCGGTCCAAAGCCGGTGAAATAGGCGTTGGCGTGCGCGCTGCGGCGGCTGCCGTCCATCACGTAAACCCCTGCGCTGCGAAAACCGCAGCGCTGCAGCAGCGCTTCGACACGCGCCCGCAAGGCGCCGTCGTCCAGGGGCTCGAACCGGTTGAACAGCGGCGCGATCCAGCGCGGGTAGGCCAGCAGCAGGGTCGTGTTGAACGCCATCCAGGCCAGCCACGCCCACAGCCACCACGATGGACCGGCGCTGTCCATCAGCCACAGGATGAGCGCCGCGATCGGCAGCCCCAGCACCGCAGCCACCAGCGCGCCCTTGAGGCCATCCGTCAGCCACAGCCCGAGGGAGGTCTGGTTGAAGCCGTAGCGGGCCTCGAGCCGGAAGGTGCGCCACCACGCGAACGGCAGCTCCAGCAGCGCGCCGATGGCAAAAAACGCCGCCAGCAGCGCCAGTTGCTGCCCCATGCCTTCGCCCAGCCAGCCCAGCAGCCATTGGTTGAGCGCATCCAGCCCGCCCAGCAGCGTCCAGCCCACGACCAGGGCGGCATTCCACGCTGCCTCCAGCAGCGCCAGCCAGGTCTTGTCGATCGTGTAAGCCGCCGCGCGCGCATGCTGCTCGGCGCTGACGTGCGTGGCAAAAGCCGCCGGTACCTGGTGCCGGTGGCGCGCCACGTGGCGGATTTGGCGCGCATACAGCCAGGCGCGCAGCAGCAAGCCCGCCAGCAGCAGGGCGACGAAGATCCACGTCCACAGCAGGTGGGGTGGCAGGGCAGGGGCGTTCATGCCCGCAGTCTAGCCAATAACCAGGGCCCATGTCGGCGACAATAGCGGCATGACGACGCCCAACACCCTGCCCGAAACGCTCGACACCGAAGCGCTGACGTTGCCCAAGAGCGACCTCAACCTGGTCTGGATCGACTGCGAGATGACCGGACTGGACCCCGAACGCGAGCGGCTGCTGGAGGTGGCGGTCGTCATCACGGGCCCCCACCTGCAGCCCCGCATCGAGGGGCCGGTGCTGGTCATCCACCAAAGCGACGCCGTGCTCGACGCCATGGATGCTTGGAACAAAGGCACCCACGGGCGCAGTGGTCTGATCGACAAGGTGCGCGCCAGCACGCTGACCGAGGCCGAGGCCGAGCAGCAGTTGCTCGACTTCATCGCCCGCTACGTGCCCAAAGGCGCCTCGCCCATGTGCGGCAACAGCATTGGGCAAGACCGGCGCTTCTTGGTGCGCTACATGCCGCGGCTGGAGGCGTACTTTCACTACCGCAACCTGGACGTCAGCACCCTCAAAGAATTGGCCAAGCGCTGGCGCCCCGAGGTGTACAACGCCTTCAAGAAGCAGCAGCGCCACACGGCGCTGGCCGACGTGCACGAGTCGATCGATGAACTGGCGCACTATCGCGAGCGCTTTTTGCGTCTGACGGCCTGATCGCACATCCGACCACGTTTCGTGGCATAATACCGACATCCGGCACCCATCGGTGCCGGTTTTTTGTTGCATCTGCTGCTCGCCGGTCCCATGGATGGATTGATTCGTTGGTGGTCGATGTGATGACAACCCAACGGATCTCCACATGAACACCATGACCCCCGTGGCTGCCAGCCACGACGGCGGCTTTGCCGCGCTCGACCTCGCCGATTCTCTGCTGCGCGCCGTCACCGAACTCGGCTTTACCCAGCCCACCCCTGTGCAACAGGCGGCCATTCCGCTGGCGCTCAGCCGCGATGGCGCCGGCGCCGATCTGATGGTCTCCAGCCAGACGGGCAGCGGCAAGACGGCCGCTTATCTGTTGCCCGTGCTCGATGCCCTGTGTCGCCAGCCCGCCCCCGAGGCGGCGCGTGCGCCGGCACGCTCGGGCAACCCCCGCGCCGCGCGCGGCCGCTTCGCGCCGGCCGCGCCGCTGGCCCTGGTGCTGTGCCCCACCCGCGAGCTGGCGCAACAAGTGGCGGGTGACGCCATCGATTTGCTGCGCCACACCCGTGGCCTGCGCGTGGCCACCGTGGTGGGCGGCATGCCCTATCCGGTGCAACTGCAGCGCTTGGGCGGTGCCGCCGTCGTCGTGGCCACACCGGGCCGGTTGCTGGACCTGCACCGCAGCGGGCACCTGCGGCTCGATGCCGTGCAGCACGTCGTGCTGGACGAGGCCGATCGCATGCTGGATCTGGGCTTTGCCGACGATCTGGCCGACATCCACCGCCTGACCGAAGGCCGACGCCAGACCCTGATGTTCAGCGCCACTTTCGCCCCGCGCGTGCAGGCGCTGGCGGCGCGTATCATGCGCGAGCCGCAACGCGTGTCGCTGGAGTCGGCGCAAGACCGCCACGCCAATATCGAACAGCGTCTGTACTGGTGTGACAGCCCCACGCACAAGCGCCGCGTGCTCGATCACTGGCTGCGCGACGAGGCCATCGAACAAGCCATCGTCTTTGCCAGCACGCAGATCGAGTGCGATGCACTGGCGCAAGACCTGCAGCAAGCGGGTTTTGCCGCCGTCGCGCTGCACGGCGCGCTCAGCCAAGGCATGCGCAACCGCCGCTTGCAAGCGCTGCGCCAGGGGCAGGTGCAAATCCTGGTCGCCACTGACGTCGCCGCACGCGGCATCGACGTGCCCACCATCACCCACGTCTTCAACTACGGCCTGCCGATGAAGGCCGAAGACTACGTGCACCGCATCGGCCGCACCGGGCGGGCGGGGCGTAAAGGGCTGGCCGTGACCATGGCCGAGCCGCGCGACCGGCGCCGCATCGGCGCCATCGAGGCCTTCAGCCGCCAGCCCATCCCGACCCAGACGATCCCTGGGCTGGAGCCGCGCCTGCAGCCCACGCAGGCGCCGCGCCGCGCGGGCGGCCCGCGCCCGGAAGGCAACCACCGCGGTGGCGGTTGGGGCCGTGCCGGTGCCCCGCGCGGCAGCCGCCGCGCAGAATACGCGCCGCGTGGCGGTTTCGCCCGTTGACGGCCGCCTGCTGACGGCGCTGCGGGGCGTCGGTGTCACATCAAGGGAAGGTCTGCAAAACCTTCCTGCCAGACTGCCGGGATGGGACAATAGCGACATGAAGCAGATGAGTCTGGAGGCGCCGATGTATACGGGCTTTGAGCTGCGCGCCAAGCGCACCCGCAAGCGTGCGTTTTTGGAGCAGATGGACCGTGTGGTGCCGTGGGCAGAGTTGGTCGCACTCATCGAGCCGTATGCGCCGAAGGCGGGTCCCAAGGGTGGGCGGCCACCCTTTGCGGTAGAGAAGCTGCTGAGGATTCATTTTTTGCAGCAGTGGTTTGGTCTGTCGGACCCGGCGGTGGAGGAAGCCTTGTACGACACGCCGCTGCTGGCGAGCTTTGTTGGTCTGGACCTGGGGGTGGATGTCGTGCCGGATGAGAGCACCATCCTGCGCTTTCGCCACCTGCTGGAGCAACACGGCCTGAGCCAGCGTATCCTCGAGACGGTCAATCGCATCCTGACCGAGCGTGGCCTCATGCTCAAGAGCGGCACCATCGTGGATGCCACGCTCATTGCTGCTCCCAGCTCGACCAAGAACGCCCGCCGTGAGCGCGACCCTGAGATGCACCAGACGAAGAAGGGCAACCAGTGGTACTTCGGCATGAAAGCGCACGTTGGGGTCGACGCCGAGACAGGGCTGGTACACACGGTGGTGGCCACCGCTGCCAACGTCTCGGATGTGACGCAGGCGCATCGGCTCTTGCACGGGCAAGAGACCGACGTCTTTGCCGATGCGGGCTATCAGGGAGTGGACAAGCGAGCGGAAAACCAGGGCAAGCAAGTCGCTTGGCACGTGGCCATGCGGCCGGGCAAGCGCCGGGCATTGGACAAGCGCACTTTTCTTGGCCAGGTGATGGATGCCTTGGAACGCACCAAGGCGCGCATTCGTGCCAAGGGTGAGCATCCGTTTCGGGTACTCAAATGCCAGTTTGGCTACCGCAAGACGCCCTATCGAGGCTTGGCCAAGAACGGCGCGCAGCTCAACGTCCTGTTTGCGCTGGTCAATCTGTGGCTGGCGCGCAAAGCCTTGCTGGCTGCGACGGGATAAGTGCGCCCGCAGTGGGCTCACTGGGGCCGGATGAGGCTGCAGAGGGCCCACGAAGGGGCTTGCTGGAGCCCAAGAACCGTTCAGCATCTGTTTCGATCCCATCCTACGAAACGATATTGACCCTGAACTCGTCGCCACGAACGAGTGGGCGGGGTAGTGCAGAGGTTCCCAAGAGGTGCTCACCGGCGTTTTCACCGCCCAGGATCACATAGTTCACTTTGCGCAGGTCGGCCAGCATACGGCCGCCTGCGTAGCTGATCGAGCTCTGCAAATCCTCCTGCATCTCGCGCAGCGTGTCGGCCAAGTGCCCCTTGATCGGCTCGAGGATGCGCTTGCCCTCGACGTGCCGGTACTCGCCTTTGTTGAAGTCGCTGGCCGAGCCGTAGTACTCCTTGTAGCGCTTGCCGTCCACTTCCACGGTCTGCCCGGGCGATTCCTCGTGGCCGGCAAATAAGCTGCCGATCATCACCATGGCCGCGCCAAAGCGCACGCTCTTGGCGATGTCGCCGTGGTGGCGGATGCCGCCGTCGGCGATGATGGGCTTGGTGGCCACGCGTGCGCACCACTTGAGCGCCGACAACTGCCAGCCGCCGGTGCCAAATCCGGTCTTGAGCCGTGTGATGCACACTTTGCCAGGGCCGATGCCGACCTTGGTGGCATCGGCGCCCCAGTTTTCCAGGTCGATCACGGCCTCGGGGGTGCCGACGTTGCCGGCGATCACGAACGCCTGCGGCAGCGTGCGCTTGATGTGTTCGATCATGCGGCGCACGCTGTCCGCATGGCCGTGCGCGATGTCGATGGTGACGTAGTCCGCCCCCACGCCCTCGGCCGCCAGGCGGTCGATGACCGCGTAGTCGGGGGCTTTGACGCCCGAGCTGATCGACACGAACAGCCCCTGCTCGCGCATGCGGCGCGCAAACGCCACCGTGTCCAGATCGAAGCGGTGCATCACGTAGAAATACCCGTGGGCAGCCAGGAATTCGGCGATGCGCTCGTCGATGACCGTCTTCATGTTGGCGGGCACCACCGGCAGTTTGAAGCGGCGACCGCCAAACTCCACCGAGGTGTCGCACTCGCTGCGGCTTTCCACGCGGCATTTGCGCGGCAACAGCAAAATGTTGTCGTAGTCGAAGATATCCATGGTGACAGGTTCCATACGAGAGAGGTCGTCCGCGCGTGGGAGCCACGGCGGAGGGCGGCGCGTTGGGGCAGTGCGCGGCCCAATGGCTGCTGGCGCTCGACTGGGAGCCGGTCACGTCCTGGGCCGCCCCGTCGGGGCGGCAGGCACAAAAAACCGGGCTCCAAGATTTGGGCCCGGTGGCTCATTGTAGCGGTGTGGTCGGGTTTGTGGCGCGCATCACGCGGGTCCCCCGCTCGCTGCCTGCGGCACAATAGCCCACACGGTGCGGGCCGCGCGGGCGGCCCTCGAACCCTCGGAGTGAGCGCGGATGAACCCTTCCACCCTGATCGGCATGATCGCCAGCGTCCTTTTGCTGGGGGTGCTGATCTTTTTTGCGGCTGACGACCCCTGGTTATTCATCGATCTGCCGGGGCTGGGCATCGTGCTCGTGGGGACGATGGCGGCCACCTTTTTGAGCTATCCCATGGGCGAGGTGTTGCGCGTCTTCAAGCTGATCAAGACCGTGATGCGCAACGAGCGGCTCTACACCGAGCGCGACATCGAGGAGCTGGTCGACGTCTCGCGCCTGTGGATGCGTGACGACCCAGTGCTGGTGGAAAAGGCATTACCGCGCATCTCCAATCCCTTTTTGCGCACCGGGGTGCAGTTGGTCATCGACCGCATCCCGGAAGAGGACATTCTGGATTTGCTGCAGTGGCGCATCTCGCGCATGAAGGCCAAGGAAGCGGCCGAAGCGCAACTCTTTCGCGTCATGGCCAGCTATGCGCCGGCGTTTGGCATGATTGGCACGCTGGTCGGGCTCATCAACCTGATGGACGTGGTGGCCAGTGGTGACCTGGTGGTGATCGGTCGCCACCTGGCAGTGGCGTTGATGACGACGTTCTACGGCATTTTGCTCGCCAACCTGGTGTTCAAGCCGGTGGCGGTCAAGCTCGAGCGCCGCACCGAGCAGCGCGTGGTGCTCATGAACATGGTGTTGCAGGGCATCTCGATGATGTGCGCGCGCCGCAGCCCGTCGCTGATGCGCGAGACGCTCAACTCCTTCGTCGCCCACCGTGAGGACGAGATCCGCGACGGTGCGCCGAGGTCGGTGGTCACCCGCACGGAGCCCAAACCGGCGCCGAAGGCGGCCTCCGCGGCGCCACGGCCGCCCGACTCCAAGGGGGGGACGCAGGCGTGAACGAGCGCCAGCTGCATGATGCGTTGGGGCGTGCGCTGCAGGCCGCGCGCGCGGCGTCGCCCGCTGCCACGTCGCCGCCAGCGCCGTCCGCCCCTGTGCCGCAGCGGCCGACGCCGTTGCAAAAAGGCCGCTATTCGCGTTGGCATGCCGATCCGGATCCCGTGGTCGAGGAGGAGACCTGGCTGCTGACGTATCTGGACGTGATGACGCTGCTGCTGGTGATGCTGGTGGTGATGCTGGCGTTTTCGGAGCCCATCACCCGCAAGCCCCCGCTGGGGCGGCCCGAGGCACAGGGCAGCAGTGCACCGAGCGTGGGGCAGCCGCTGCCTGGCGGGGGCGGTAGCATCGTGCCGCCGGTGGGATTGCCCTCTCCGACACCCGGTCCGGGCGCGCACACGGCCGAGCGGCAGTCGCCACCCGCGAGCGATGCAGTGCCGGCAACGGCCGATCCGCTGGCCGCGCGCGACCCGGCGCAGGCGCTGGGCTTGTCGGGGCTGGGGCAGGACATCCAGATCCTGGTGCGCGACGAGGGGGTGAGTTTTCGCATTCCGTCGGAGGTGCTGTTCGCCTCGGGCGAGGCGGTGCTGACGCCCGCTGGCCTCGCCGTGATCGACCAGTTGCTGCCGGCCTTCAACCGCCTGCCGGACTACACGGTCGTGGTGGAGGGGCATACCGACAACGTGCCCATCCAGACTGCGCGCTTCCCGTCCAACTGGGAGCTGTCCGCGGCGCGCGCCAGCAGCGTGGTGCGCCACTTGGAGGCGCGCGGTCTCAACCCGACCCGGCTGCGCGCCACTGGCTATGCCGATACGCGACCACTGGCGCCCAACGATACGCCGCAGGGGCGGGCGCTCAACCGGCGGGTGGAAATCACGCTCGAGCCGCCGGTGCGCCCGCGCAACTGATACCGCTGCCTACAATGCGGGCATGACCGATTCGTTTGCTGGCGCGGGTGCGGTGGAGGGTGTGGCGCCCACGTTGTCGCCCGACCATCCGTTGCTGCGCGACCTCAACCCCGAACAACGCCGTGCCGTCACCCTGCCGCCGGCGCATGCCCTGGTACTCGCGGGGGCCGGCTCGGGCAAGACGCGGGTGTTGACCACCCGCATCGCTTGGTTGCTGGCCACGGGCCAGGCCTCGCCCGGTGGCATTTTGGCCGTCACCTTTACCAACAAAGCGGCCAAGGAGATGTTGGCGCGCCTGACGGCGCTGCTGCCCCTGAACGTGCGTGGCATGTGGATCGGTACCTTCCACGGCCTGTGCCACCGGCTGCTGCGGGCGCACCACCAGCTCGCCGGGCTGCCAGCCACCTTTCAGATTTTGGATACGCAAGATCAGCTCAGCGCCATCAAGCGGCTGCTCAAGGCGCTGAATATCGACGAAGAACGCGTTCGCCCGAAAGAGCTGCAGTGGTTCATCGCTGGTGCCAAAGAGGACGGGCTGCGCCCGCGCGACCTTGCCGCCCGTGACGAGGACACGCGGCGCAAGATCGAGCTCTATCGCCAGTACGAGGAGCAGTGCCAGCGCGAGGGCGTGGTGGACTTCGGCGAGCTGATGCTGCGCTCGTACGAGCTGCTGCGCGATCACGAGCCGCTGCGCGTGCACTACCAGCGGCGCTTTCGCCACCTGCTGATCGACGAGTTTCAGGACACCAACCGGCTGCAGTATGCCTGGATCAAGCAGCTGGCGGGCGACGAGTCGGGCGGGCGGTTCGTGCCTTGCGGCAACGCGGTCATGGCGGTGGGTGACGACGACCAGAGCATCTACGCCTTTCGCGGCGCGCGCGTGGGCAACATGAGCGACTTCGTGCGCGAATTCGGCATTGCCGAGCCGATCAAGCTGGAGCAAAACTATCGCAGCGTTGGCCACATCCTGCACGCGGCCAACCACTTGATCGACCACAACCGCCAGCGGTTGGGCAAGAATCTGCGCACCGAACAGGGCGAGGGCGACCGGCTGCGCGTGGCCGAGCTGCCCAGCGATCACGAGGAAGCGCAATGGGTGGTGGACGAGATTCGCCAGCTCCACCGGCGCGACGGGGTGCCGCTGCACCAGATCGCGCTGCTGTACCGCAGCAACGCGCAGAGCCGGGCACTCGAGAGCGCCTTGTTCAACGCTGGCATCGCGTACCGCGTCTATGGCGGGCTGCGCTTTTTCGAGCGGGCCGAGATCAAGCACGCACTGGCCTACCTGCGCCTGCTGGAAAACCCGCACGATGACACCAGCTTTTTGCGCGTGGTCAACATTCCGCCGCGTGGCATCGGCGCACGCACCGTGGAGCAGTTGCAGCAGGCCGCGCGCGACGCCGGCTGCTCGCTGCACGACGCGGTCACCGCCGTCGGCGGGCGCGGCGGGGCAGCGCTGGGGGCATTTGTGGCGCGGCTGGATGTGATGCGCGAGCGCAGCGTCGGCCGCCCGTTGCGTGAGATCATCGAAGGCGTGCTGGACGGCAGCGGACTGATCGACCACTACCGCGGCGAGCGCGAGGGAGCCGAGCGCATCGAAAACCTGCTGGAGCTGGTCAACGCGGCGGAGAGCTTCGTCAGCCAAGAAGGGTTTGGGCGCGATGCGGTGGCGCTGCCGGTGGATGAGACCGTGTCCGCGCCAGACGTGCCCGCCGTCGCTCCATCGGGGGTCGAGGCGGAAACCGGCGAGACGCTGAGCCCGCTGGCGGCATTTCTGGCCCACGCCGCGCTAGAGGCGGGCGAGCACCAGGCGCAAGCCGGACAAGAGGCGGTGCAACTGATGACGGTGCACGCGGCCAAAGGGTTGGAATTCGACTGCGTCTTCATCACGGGGTTGGAGGAAGGGCTGTTCCCGCACGAAAACAGCCTATCCAGCCAAGATGGCCTGGAGGAAGAGCGGCGGTTGATGTACGTGGCCATCACGCGCGCGCGCCGGCGCCTGTACCTGACGCACGCGCAGACGCGCTTGTTGCACGGGCAGACGCGCTACCACATCCCCAGCCGCTTTCTGGACGAGCTGCCCGCCGAGAGCCTGCAGTGGCTCAGCCCGCCCCGTGCGCGCGGCGCTGGCGGGTTCGGCGGCGGTTGGGCGTCGTCCGCCCAGCCCGCCTGGGGCCGCAGCGGCCTGGGCGATGACCGGCCCGCCGGCATGGCGGGCATTCCAGCGGCGGTGCCGGTGCCGACGCGCAGCGCCCCCGCGGTCAGCGCCAGCGGCGCCGAGATCCGTACCGGTATGGCGGTGTTTCACACCAAATTTGGCGAAGGGCGGGTGCTGGCCGTCGAAGGGCAGGGCAACGATGCGCGCGCCCAGGTGGACTTTCGCCGCCACGGCACCAAATGGCTGGCGCTGGCGGTGGCCAAGCTCACACCCGTCGAGTGAGTGGTTGCCGGGCGCGCGCTCAGGCGGGCGGTGTGCCCTCGTCCGTCAGAAAGCTGTCACGAAACGTGAAGTACAGCGAGGTGAAAAACGCCGCGCTCAGCAGCGACGCCACCGGGAACAGCAACACCTGCAGTGTGCCGGCCCCACCCAGCAGTGACGACAACAGCACCAACACCAGCGATACCGCAAAGAACACCCCCGCCCAGCCCAGCATGAACACCAGCAGCGCGCCCATGTTGGCCCAACACGCCACCAGGCTGAAAAAAAGGCTCTTGATCGGATGCACCCCGTGCCAGTGCACCAGCGCCGGTGCGTGCCAGAACAGCAGCCCCAGCGGGATGTAGAGCACCGCTTGCCACGCCAAGTGGCGCAGCAGGGCGGGGTTGTCGAGCACGGCTTCGGCGCCTTCCGTGCCATCGGCGGGCAGCTTGGGGACGTCGCCCGCCAACAGTGCGGACAGCGCCATGACCACGATCGCCCCCAGCGCATACAGGCCGCCCAGCAGCAGCATGGCGTGCACGCGCTCGCGTCCGGCCCGAAACGCGGTGGCCAGCACCGTGGGCATCGGAAAGCGCCCGCGGTCGGCTTCCTTGGTGGCGGCCATCAGCCCCAGGGTGGCCGCGGGTACCAGTGACAGTGCCAGTGGCGCGCCCAGCACGGGGACCATCGCCAATGCACTGACGCCCAGGATGAACAGGAAAAACAGCCCGCCCATGGCCAGCGGCTGGCGCGCGAAGGTGCGCAGCCCCAACCGGACCCAGAGCAGGCCCGTGCGGGCGGGGACACGATGGAGCTTCATATCGGGGTGGCGAGGGTCAGCATTCGGCCAGCCGGGCGCGCAGCACGCGCTCGAAGTGGGTAGGGTCGTGGGGTTTGAGCACCGCCGCCTGGCGCGGCAGGTACCAGTCCCACAGGCGCGAGATCCAAAACCGCAGCGCCCCCGCGCGGCGCAGCGCCGGCAGCAGGGCGCGCTCGCCCGCCGTCAGCGGCCGCACCGACTCGTAGGCCTCGAGCAATGCCCGGGTGCGCTCGGGGTCGGCGCGGCCATCGGTCAGGTCGATACACCAGTCGTTGAGGCAGACCGCGATGTCGAATAGCCACGTGTCGCAGCCGGCGAAGTAGAAGTCGAACACCCCCGTCAGGCGGCCGTCCTCGAACATGGCGTTGTCGCGGAACAGGTCGGCGTGGATGGGGCCGCGCGGCAGTCCCTGGTAGGTGGGGCTTGCGGCGATGTGGTTTTGGTAAGCCAGCTCGGCGGTCAGCAGTGCGGCCTGCTCGGGCTGCAGGTGCGGCAGGATCACGGGCACCGTCTCATTCCACCATGCCAGGCCGCGCAAGTTGGGCTGTTCGCGCTCGTAATCACGCCCGGCCAGGTGCATGCGCGCCAGCAGCGCGCCCAGTTGCGCGCAGTGCTGAGGCGTCGGGTTGGGTTCGTACTGGCCTCGCAAGCGGTTGACGACCGCCGCTGGCTTGCCGCGCACCGTATGCAGGATGGTGCCCGTCGCGTCAGCCTGCGGGTCGGGCACCGGGATGCCGCGCGCGGCCAAGTGCTTCATCAGATACAGATAAAACGGCAATTGCTCCGCGCTCAGGCGCTCGAACAGGGTCAGTACCCAATCGTGGCGCTCGCCGTCGTGCTCGGTGGTGACGAAGTAATTGGTGTTCTCGATGCCGCCGGCGCAGCCCGCCATCTCGACCAGCGTGCCTAGGCCCAAGCGCTGCATCAGATGGGCCGCGTCGTCACGGCTGACTTCGGTAAAGACGGCCATGACGGTTCAGAAATCGGTGACGCGCCAGCGCCGCGTGCCCGCGCCAGATCGATCGTCGCTGACACCGGGGTCGATCGGGCGCACCTCGTAGCCGGGCAGGCCCGAGCGCGTGCGCACGTCGATCGTGCGGGTTTGACCGCCGATGCGCAGCTCCTCGATGCGGCTCCAGCCGTCGTGGTGTACCAGCCGCTCGACTTTGGGCTCGGGCTTCGTGGGGGTGGGGGCGACCGCGTCGGCTGCGGCGGCGCAGGGCAGCGCCAGGGCGACGGTGAGCGCGGCCGCCGCAGCGGCCCAGTAGACGGTCGGATGGGAGTGGGGTGCAGTCTGCATGACCCGCTGATTGTAGGCAATCCCCCGTGCACAATAGCGCGATGACCGCTCCTGCCCCCTCATCCGATGCCCCGCTGCTGGTGCTGGTGGACGGCTCCAGCTACCTGTACCGGGCCTACCACGCCATGCCCGACCTGCGTGCCGTGCCGGGCGACCCGAGCAGCCCGGCCACCGGCGCCATTCGCGGCATGATCAACATGCTGCAGGCGCTGCAAAAACAATACCCGGCCGAGCACATCGCGGTCGTTTTCGACGCGTCGGGGCCGACGTTTCGCGACGCGTTGTATCCGGACTACAAAGCGCACCGCGCCCCCATGCCCGACGACCTGCGCGCGCAGATCGAGCCCATCCATGAGGTCATTCGCCTGTTGGGCATGCCGGTGCTGGTGGTGCCCGACGTGGAAGCCGACGACGTCATCGGCACGCTGGCGCGCACCGCGGCCGACCAGGGCTGGCGCGTGCTGATCTCCAGTGGCGACAAGGACTTGAGCCAACTGGTGGACGAGCGCATCACCATCATCGACACCATGAGCGGCAAGGTGCGCGACGTGGCGGGGGTGCAAGCCGAGTTTGGGGTGCCGCCACGGCTGATGGTGGACTACCAGACCCTGGTGGGCGACGCGGTCGACAACGTGCCGGGCGTGGACAAGGTGGGCCCCAAGACGGCGGCCAAGTGGCTGCAGGCGTATGGCTCGCTGGACGCGATCGTGGCGCATGCCGACGAGATTCCGGGCGTGGTCGGTGAAAACCTGCGCCGCGCACGCGACTGGCTGCCGCTGGCGCGCCGGTTGCTGACCATCCGTACCGATTGCGATCTGGATGGCCACGTGCCAGGCCTGCCGTCGCTGGATGCGCTGCGCAGGCGCGACCCCGACACGGCGGCGCTGCGTGATTTTTACCAACGCTACGGCTTTCGCAGCTTGGCCCGCGCGTTGGAGGGTGAGGCCGACCCCGCGCCCGCGCCCGCGCCGGGTACCCAGGCCACGCTGTTTGCCGCCCCCCCCGTGCCCGAGCGACGCTACGAGGTGGTGCGCGACTGGGCGACGCTGGATGCGTGGCTCGCGCGCCTGCGCCAAGCCCCGTTGGTGGCGCTGGATACCGAAACCACGTCGCTCGACGCGTTGGCCGCGCGGCTGGTGGGGATTTCCTTCAGCGTGGCGCCGGGCGAAGCAGCTTACGTACCGCTGGCGCATGAAGGCCCCGACGCGTCCGACCAACTGCCGCTGCCGGCCGTGTTGGAGCGCCTGGCCCCGTGGCTGCAGGACGCCGCTGCGCCCAAGTGTGGCCAGCATGTCAAATACGACCAGCACGTGTTTGCCAACCATGGCATCGACGTGTGCGGCTACGTGCACGACCCGCTGCTGCAGAGCTACGTGCTGGAAGTGCACAAGCCGCACAACCTGGACAGTCTGGCCGAGCGGCACCTCGGTCGGCGCGGCCTGAGTTATGAGGACGTTTGCGGCAAAGGGGCAGCGCAGATCCCGTTTGCGCAGGTGCCCATCGAGCGCGCGGCCGCGTACGCGTGCGAGGACGCCGAGATGTGCCTGGCCGTGCACCACGTGCTGTGGCCGCGCCTGCAGGCCGAACCCGCGCTGCAGCGCATTTACGAGCTGGAGCTGGCCGTCAGCGACGTGTTGCGGCGCATGGAGCGCCACGGTGTGCTGATCGACGCCGACGCGCTGCGTCGCCAAAGCGCCGAGCTGGCGCAGCGGCTGGCCGAGCTGGAGGTCGAGGCGCACGCGCTGGCCGGTGGCCCCTTCAACCTGGGGTCGCCGAAGCAGATCGGCGAGGTGCTGTTCGAGCGGCTGGGGCTGCCAGTGATCAAGAAAACCGCCACCGGCGCGCCCAGCACCGATGAGGAAGTGTTGGAAAAACTCGCCGAGGACTACCCGCTGCCCGCGCGCATCTTGGCCCACCGCAGCCTGGCCAAACTCAAGAGCACCTACACCGACAAGCTTCCGACGATGGTCAACCCTGCCACGGGGCGCGTCCACACGCACTACGCGCAGGCGGTGGCCGTCACCGGACGGCTGGCCAGCAACGAGCCCAACCTGCAAAACATCCCCATCCGCACGCCCGAGGGGCGGCGCATCCGGGAAGCGTTCATCGCCCCGCCCGGCTGGTACATCGCCAGCGCCGACTACTCACAGATCGAACTGCGCATCATGGCGCACCTGAGTGAGGACGCTGCGCTGCTGCGCGCCTTTGCCGAGGGGCAGGACGTGCACCGCGCCACGGCGGCCGAGGTGTTCGGCCAGCCGCCCGAGCAGGTCACGCCCGAGCAGCGCCGCTATGCCAAAACCATCAACTTCGGCCTCATTTACGGCATGAGTGCCTACGGGCTGGCCAAGGCGCTGGGTATCGACGCCAACGCAGCCAAAACCTACATCGAGCGCTATTTCGAGCGCTTTGCGGGGGTGCGCGCCTACATGGAGCGCACGCGCGAGCAGGCACGCGCGCGCGGCTATGTGGAAACCGTCTTCGGCCGACGTCTGTATCTGCCCGAAATCCGCTCGCCCAACGGTCCGCGCCGCGCGGCCGCCGAGCGTGCCGCCATCAACGCACCCATGCAGGGCACGGCGGCGGACCTCATCAAGATGAGCATGGTGGCGGTGCAGCGTGCATTGGACGGTGCGGGCCTGCGCACGCGCATGATCCTGCAGGTGCACGACGAACTGGTATTCGAGGCGCCGCCCGAGGAGCTGGACTGGGTGCGCACCGAGGTGCCGCGCTTGATGGCTGGCGTGGCCACGCTGCGCGTGCCGCTGGTGGCCGAGGTGGGCGTAGGCGCCAATTGGGAGCAGGCGCACTGATGACGGCGCTTTGCTGGTGGGGTGCCACCCCTGCGTGGGCTGCCATCAGCGGATGGTGGTGGCCAGCCCGCTGGCCAGCGCCTGCGCCGGGTCTGTGGTGACCGCGCTGCGGCAGTCTGCTGCTTGCAGGTTTTGGTAGGCGGTCAATGCCGCTTGCGGTGGCAGCATCGCGCGCAGGTAGCGCATCAGGGTCACCTGCTGGGCGCGGCTGAGCTCGGCTTCGCACTGCCGGTGGCCGAAATCGGCGTCCGGCGGGATCAGCGTCCATACCAGTCGCGCCGGCTGCGGCTCTGCGGGCAACCAGCGCTCGATGCCCGCTGCAAACACCAGTGCGCACGGGGTACGACAGGTCCCGCCGGGCGCGACCTGGGTGGTGTAGCCGCGGTTGCGGATCATCGCCCCCAGTGTGATGGCATCACCCACGATCCCGTCCTCCGCACGCAACAGTAGCACCTTGCGCGCGCAGTCCAATCGCTCGACGGACCGCAGAGGGGCCTCGATGCGCCGCACGGTGGAGGCATCGATCGCGCCGCGCAACTCTAGCACACAGCTCTGCGCCTGTTGGCGCAGCAGGAAGTGCTCGTCGGTGGCAGGGGGTAATGCTGCCATGGCACCTTCGGGCGCTTTGGCGGGCGGTGTGACAGCCCCGCAACCCGAGAGAATGGCAGGCAGGAGCAGTGCGGCCGCGATCG
Organism: Tepidimonas sp. HKU77; assembly: GCF_049728535.1. Lineage (NCBI taxonomy): Bacteria > Pseudomonadati > Pseudomonadota > Betaproteobacteria > Burkholderiales > Tepidimonas > Tepidimonas sp. HKU77. The sequence goes on from NZ_CP187300.1 coordinate 2,248,382, forward strand.
CCGTCGCCGAGTGTGGACCACGGCGGGAGAGCACGCTGATACGCCACCCTTGGGTGAGCCGCCCGGGCATGCGTCAACCACCCAACCGGAAACGCCCGACCAGTTGCGTGAGGTGCTGCGCTTGCTCACGCAACGCGGCGGCTGCTGCGGACGCCTCCTCGACCAGGGCGGCGTTTTGTTGCGTCACCCCATCCATCATCGCCACGGCTTGGTTGATCTGCCCCAGGCCGTCGGCCTGTTCGGCGCTGGAGGTGGCGATCTGGCGCATCAGCTCCGTCACGCGCTCGATGCTGTGCACGATCTCGGCCATCGTGGCACCAGCCGCGTCGACCTGCTCTTTGCCCGCGCTGACGGTGGTCACCGAGTCGTCGATCAGCGCCTTGATCTCGCGCGCGGCTTCGGCGCTGCGCTGCGCGAGGTTGCGCACCTCGCTGGCCACGACAGCAAAGCCGCGTCCCGCTTCGCCCGCGCGCGCCGCTTCCACCGCCGCGTTGAGCGCCAGGATATTGGTCTGGAACGCGATGCCATCGATGACACCGATGATGTTGGCAATGCGCTGCGACGAGGCGTTGATCCCGTTCATCGTCTCGACGACCTGCCGCACCACGGCACCGCCGCGCTCGGCCACGGCCGTGGCCTTCTCCGCCATCTCGTCGGCTTGGCGCGCGTTGGCGGCGTTTTGGTGCACGGTGCTGTTGAGCTCCTCCGTGGCCGAGGCGGTCTGCTCCAGGGAACTCGCCTGCTGCTCGGTGCGTTGCGACAAGTCGAGCGTGCCACTGGCGACCTGAGCGGCGGCACTGGCGATGCTGTCGGCTGCGCTGGCAACGTTGCCGATGAGCTCGCGCAGGTTGCGCCGCATCTGCTCCATCTGTTGCAGGAGATGGGTGATTTCGTCGGCGCCCGAAGCCGTGACGGGCCGCGACAGATCGCCGCTGGCGATCGCGCTGGCGGTTTCGTCGGCCACGCGGAAACCTTCGGACATGCGCCGCTGCGTGGCGATCATCAGCACCGTCATCGGGAGTGCCCCCAGCAGCAACACCGCCACCACCAGGGCCAGGTTGAGCTGGTAGCGCCGCTCGGCAGCCTGGGCCTCGGCGTCGGCGCGCTGCAACTGCAACTCGCGCAACGCTTGCATGGCTTTTTCGAAGGCGGCACCCTCGGTGCGGCCCGCGACGAGGAAGGCCTGCATCACGTCGGTGGCGAAGTTTTCGTCCCGCAATGCCTGCAGGGCTTGGTCACGTTTGACTTGCCAGCCCTTGCGCGCCGCCTGCACCTGGTCGAACAAGCGCCGCTCTTCTTCGTCCATCATCGGGGTTAGCGCTTCGATGGCCTTGAGCGCTGCATTGTTCGACTCGCGCTGGTTGGCGATGACGTCCAAGTGCATCGACGTGGGATGGTCGTGCAGCGCGCGCGTCGGGCTGTCCGGCGCGTGCTGGAACGCCAGCAGCACGTGCAGGCGGTTGTCGTAATAATTGCGCAACAGCACGGCCAACGATTCACTGATCGCCATGCGGTGGCTGTGGATGCTGCGCAAGCTTTCTTTGGCCGAGTACAGTCCCCACAGGCCGGAGGCCACGACAAGCCCCAATACGGCGAGATAACCCACGATGACGGCAAAGACCCGTTGGGTAAGGCGGATGCGGTTGAGCATGACAATGGGGGTGATAGAGCAGGAAGGGAATGTCCAGAAAGCAGCCCGGGGCGCCGAAACCCGCAAAGCGAGTAAGGTCGGCACAGACAGCACGAGCCAGCCATGGTCCGGTTGTACCATAGCTCGCATACCGGATTGTTCCGGATTCACCCTCAGATGCCGGTTCGGGGGGCACGGCACATCGCCCCCACACACCAAGGAGGTGCCATGTCACTGAACGAGCGTGATGTTCATGCCTTGCTCGACGTCACTCACGCCGGGGCGGGTCCACGCCGGCGGGGTCTATTGCGCGGGGCGCTGGGTTTGGGGTACGCCGCTGCTGCCGGGCCCCTGGTGGCGCAGACGGCCATCAAGACGCCCGCCGACGGGCTGGTGGCGGGCGACGTGCAGATTCCCGTCGGGGCTGAAACCATTCCGGCCTATCGTGCCGCACCGGCTGGGCGCGTCGGCTTGCCGGTGGTGTTGGTGCTGTCCGAAATCTTCGGGGTGCATGAATACATCGCCGACACGGCGCGACGGTTTGCCCGTGCGGGCTATCTGGCGTTGGCGCCGGAGTTGTTCGTGCGTCAGGGCGACCCGTCCAGCTACGGCGAGATGGCGCGCCTGCTGGCCGAAGTGGTGGCCAAGGTCCCGGACGAACAGGTGGCGCGCGACCTGGACGCCTGCCTGGATTGGGCCGTCGCTCACGGCGGCGACGGCCAACGCGCCGCCGTTACCGGCTTTTGTTGGGGTGGCCGCCAGACCTGGCTGTACGCGGCGCACAGCCCACGGCTAAAGGCCGCCGTGGCCTGGTACGGCCGGCTGGAAGGAGAGCGCACCGCGTTGCAGCCGCGCCATCCGATCGACGTGGTGAATCAGCTCAAGGCGCCGGTGCTGGGCTTGTACGGCGGGGCGGATACAGGCATACCGCTGGCATCGGTGGAGCGCATGCAAGCGGCACTGGCGCAGGGCAACGCAGCGGCGCGCGCCTCGCGCTTCGTGGTCTACCCCGATGCGCCCCACGCCTTCCATGCCGACTACCGCCCCACCTACCGCGCCGAGCCAGCCGCCGATGCTTGGCGGCGCTGCCTGGCTTGGTTTGCCCAGCATGGGGCGGTATGAAGCTCGACATGGCCGTTTGACGAGACGCCCCCCCGCCCGCGCCTCACGGCACGTGGCGCGCACAGGGCAGGCAGGGCTCGGCGCGCGACCATTCGCTCCAGCCCCCGGCATACAGCGGGGCCAGCCCAAAGCCGGCGATGTACAGGGCCAGCAGGTTGGGAATGGCGCTGACGCCGCTACCGCAGTGGTGAACGACGGTGGCAGGGTCGTGGCCTGCCAGCAGGGTGCCCCACTCGCGGCGCAAGGTGGCGGCGTCCTTGAAGCGCCCGTCCGGCCCAAAGTTGTCGGTAAAAGGCCGGTTGAGCGCGCCCGGAATGTGGCCCGCCACCGGGTCGAGCGCTTCGGTCTCGCCGCGAAAGCGGGCCGCCGCGCGCGCGTCCACCAGCGTCTGCGTGGGGCGGCCCAGGTCGCGCACCACCTCCGCCAGGGTGCGCAGCGTCACGCCCGTCTCACCCAGCGTGGCGTCGCCCACCGAAGGAGCAAGCGGCTCGTCGCCCTGGGCGACTGGGCCCCCGGCGGCCACCCACGCGCGCCAGCCACTGTCGAGCACCGCCACGGGCGCATGCCCGCACCAGCGCAGCAGCCACCACAAGCGTCCACATACCATGCCCCCTTGGCGGTCGTAAACCACGACGGGTTCACCCTGCCGCACACCCCAGGCGCGCAGGCGCTCGATCATGGCCTCGCGGGTCGGCAGTGGATGGCGCCCGCCGTTGACGGCCGTCTCGCCCGGGCGCGCGCTCAGGTCGTGGTCCAGATGTGCGTAGCGGGCACCGGGAATGTGGCCGCTGCGGTACTGTGCGCGGCCCGCGTGCGGGTCGGTGAGCTCGAAGCTGCAGTCGACGATGCATACCGGACGGCCGCTGGCCATCCATGCGCGCGCAGAGGCGACGTCGATCAAGGGGGAGGGAAAGTCCGCGTTCATGCATGTTCCTCTGCCGGCAGGCGCGGTGCAGCGCGGGCACGCAGCACGGTTGCCGCAATACCGCTGCCCACGATGAGTGCCATGCCGACCCAGCCGATGAGCGGCAGCCGATCGCCAAAAAACAGCCAGCCGTACAGCGCCGCAAACGCGATGCCACTGTACTGCAGGTTGGCCACCAGCAGCGTGGCACCACTGGCGTAAGCGCGCGTCATGCACAGCTGGCCCAGCACGGCCAGCAGGCCAATGGGAATGAGCCACAGGGCCTGCACGGTATCGAGGGGGCTAAAGCCCACGACCAGCGTGCCAGCCAACCCGACCGCGGTCGCGCCCAAGGAGAAATAAAACACGGTGCGGCTTTCGGGCTCGCCCACGCGGGCGAGCGCCGCCACCTGCAGATAGGCCAGCGCTGCCGACAGGCCCGACAGCAAACCCGCCAGACCACCCAGGGCGGCCGCATCGTCGAACGTGGGGCGCAGCACCAGTGCCACACCGGCAAAACCGATCAACACGGTCAAAAACAGCGGCGTCTGCCCGCGCAACGCGCGCCGTCGGCGCTGCAGCAACAGGGCGCCTCCCAGCAAGAAGGTGGCCACCCACACGCTGCTCATGTAGTTGAGCGTCATGGCGGTGGCGAGCGGCAGCGCGGCGATCGCGTAGAACCACGTCAGCAGTGAGATCGTGCCCACGACGCTGCGCCACAGGTGCATCACCGGCACGCGCGTGGCGAGCGACACGCCGCGTGCCCGGGTCAGCGCAAGCAGAAACAGCACGCCGATGAGGCCGCGGTAGCCAACGATCTCGAAGCTGTGAAAGTGACTCGCCGCGAGCTTGATGCACACCCCCATCGACGCGAACAGCAACGCGCCCACCACCATCCATCCCGCCTCGCGGGGCGAGGCGCGGTGGGGGGAGTTGCTGCGATCAGCCGTCGATGTCACCGTGCGCGGGCAGCCCCATGCGGGCGCGGTACCACTCGTGGAAGTGCTGCATGCCGTCTTCCATTGGGCTTTGGTAGGGGCCGACCTCGCTCGTGCCGCGCTGCAGCAGGGCTTTGCGGCCCGCATCCATGCGCTCGGCGATTTCGTCGTCCTCGATAGCCGTCTCCATGTAGGCGGCGCGCTGCGCCTCCATGAATTCCGGTTCGAAGGCGGCGATTTCCTCGGGGTAGTAGAACTCGACGAGGTTGAGCGTCTTGTCCACCGCGATCGGGTGCAGCGTGGAGACGGTCAGCACGTGCGGGTACCACTCCACCATGATGTGCGGGTAGTACGTCAGCCACACCGCGCCGTGCTCGGGCAGCTTGCCTTCGCGGTGGCGCATCAGCACCTCGTGCCAGCGCTGGTACACGGGGCTGCCGGCCTTGGCCGCCAGGTTTTGCACGCCTACGGTCTGCACCGAATATTCGGGGGCGAATTGCCAGCGCAGGTCGTCGCAGGTGACGAAGTTGCCCAGGCCGGGGTGGAAGGGCACGACGTGGTAGTCCTCCAGATAGACCTCGATGAAGGTCTTCCAGTTGTAGTGGCACTCGTGCAGCTCGACGTGGCCCAGCACCATGCCGTCGAAATTGAATACGTCGCGCACCGCCATGCCGGCAAGGTCGGCGGCGATGTCGCGCCCGTTGTCCTCGAACAGCAAGCCGTTCCACTCGCGCAGTGGCCAGCGTTGCAGGTTCAGGCACGGGTCTTGGGCGAAGTGGGGGGCACCCACCAGCGTGCCCAGCTCGACCATGCCGCGCTGGCCGCCGCTGTACGTCCAGCGGTGCAGGGGGCACACGATGTGCCCGCCTGCGTGCGCTTTGCCGTCGCTATGCAGGTTACCGCGGCCCTTGAGCATCACCGCCTGGCGATGGCGGCAGACGTTGCTGACCAGTTCCACCCCGCGCTCGGTACGCACCAACGCGCGGCCTTCGCCTTCTTGCGGCAAGGCAAAGTAATCGCCCACGTTGGGCACCGCGTTGGCGTGCCCGACGTAGCACGGACCGGACTGAAAGATCGTCTCCAGCTCGCGCTTGAACAGCGCCTCATCGAAATAGACGGACACCGGCAGTTGGCTCTTGGCCTGCTGCAATGGAAGACTCAAATCAGACATGATGATCCTGACCTCAGACTCCCCCGACGACGGGGCGGACAAGCGCGGATGAAACGTGGGTACGGTTCGGCGCGGGTGGGTGGAACGACACCTCCTTGAGGGGTGAAAGGACTGTCCCCCGCCAGCCTGGATATCACCAGACCGCGGGGGACGCCGAATTGTACCCCCCACGCGCGGCGTCTGGCAACTGACTACAATGACCGGTTCACCGTTCGATCGCGCCCCGATATGTCACGCGCTCCCACTTCCCCAGCCGACGCCCAAGATCAGCCACTGCCGCCCACCTACGAGGCAGCGGTGCAAGAACTGGAGGCGCTGCTGGCACGGCTGGAGTCGGGCCAGATGCCGCTGGACGATTTGTTGGGCGCGTACCAGCGGGCCACGGCGCTGCTCACGTTTTGCCGCAGTCGGCTCGATGCGGTGGAGCAGCAAATCCAAATCGTGGACGGCAGCCAGACCCGGCCCTGGGAGCCTGGTACATGAGCGTGGCCCTGTCCCAAGCGGTGCGGTGCGAGCCGGGGCGCGCAGCCAGCGACATGGCCGACTGGATGGCCCGGCGGTTGGCGCAGATGGAGTCGTTTCTGGATGACCGGCTGCCTGTCGATGCCCCGGCCGGGTTGGGCGACGCGATGCGCTATGCCGTGCTGGACGGAGGCAAGCGGCTGCGTCCATTGCTCGTTTTGGCGGCCTGGGAAGCGGTCGCGGGCGAGGTCGAGCCGCCGCGCGACGCGCCCGTGTGGTGCGCCGCAGGCGCGGTGGAGCTGATCCACGCCTATTCGCTGGTGCATGACGACCTGCCGTGCATGGACGACGATGTGCTGCGGCGGGGTAAACCAACGGTGCACGTGCGCTATGGTGAAGCGCAGGCGCTGCTCGCGGGCGATGCGCTGCAGGCGCTGGCGTTCGAGTGGCTGGTGGCGCCGGCGTGGGCCGAGCGTGATCCGGCGCTAGCGGTGGCGCTCGCGCGCGAGCTGGCCCGCGCCTCGGGCTCGCAGGGGATGGCCGGCGGACAGGCGTTGGATTTGGCAGGGGTCGGTCAGCGGCTCGACCAAGCAGCGCTGGAAGACATGCACCGGCGCAAGACGGGGGCGCTGCTGTTGGCCAGCGTGCGCATGGGGGCACTCGCCGCCCGCGCCGATGCGTCGGTGTTGGCCGCGCTCGACGCTTATGGGCGGGCGCTGGGGCTGGCGTTTCAGGTCATCGACGACGTGCTCGACGCCACCGCCGACACCGCCACGCTGGGCAAGACGGCGGGCAAGGACGCGGCGGCGGACAAGCCGACCTTCGTGTCGCTGCTGGGCATCGAGGCGGCCCGGGCGTATGCCCAGGCGCTGCTGGAGCAGGCGTTGGCCGCACTGCGACAAGTCCCCACCCTCGCCACGCACCGATTGGCCGCACTGGCGCGCTGGGTTGTCCAGCGCCACTATTGAGCTCGCCTAGAGGGAAACCCATGACCGGATTGCTGACCTCTATCGACAGCCCCGCCGATCTGCGGCGCTTGTCACGCCAGCAATTGCGCCCGCTGGCTGACGAGTTGCGGGAGTTTTTGGTGCAGAGCGTGGCGCGCACCGGCGGCCATTTCAGCTCCAACCTCGGGACGGTGGAGCTGACCATCGCCGTGCACTATGTGTTCGATACGCCGCACGACCGGCTGGTGTGGGACGTCGGCCACCAGACCTATCCCCACAAGATCCTCACCGGGCGGCGCGAGCGCATGCACACGCTGCGTCAGCTGGGGGGCATCAGCGGTTTTCCGGTGCGCAGCGAAAGCGAATACGACGCCTTCGGCACGGCACACTCGTCGACCAGTATCTCGGCTGCGCTGGGCATGGCGCTGGCGGCACAGGCCAAAGGCGAGCGGCGCCGGGCCATTGCCATCATTGGCGACGGCGCGATGACCGCCGGCATGGCGTTCGAGGCGCTCAACAACGCCGGGGTGACCAAGGCGCCGCTGCTGGTCATCCTGAACGACAACGACATGTCGATCAGCCCGCCGGTCGGAGCCCTCAACCGCTACCTGGCGCAGTTGATGAGCGGGCGCTTCTACGCCGCCGCCAAGCAGGTGGGCAAGCAGGTGCTCAGCGTCGCGCCGCCGCTGTTGGAGCTGGCGCGGCGCTTCGAAGAGCACGCCAAGGGCATGGTGGTGCCCGCCACCTTGTTCGAAAAATTTGGTTTCAACTACATCGGCCCCATCGACGGGCACGACCTCGACTCGCTGATTCCCACGCTGGAAAACATCCGTCGGCTGCTCGACGATGGGGCAGGCCCCCAGTTTTTGCATGTGGTCACGAAAAAGGGGCAGGGCTACAAACTGGCGGAGGCCGACCCCATCGCCTACCACGGCCCGGGTAAGTTCGATCCCGCGGTGGGGCTGGTGCCGCCCGCCCAGCCGCCCAAGCCGACGTTTTCCCAGGTCTTTGGCCGCTGGTTGTGCGACATGGCCGAGCGCGACAAGCGGCTGGTGGGCATCACACCGGCGATGCGCGAGGGCTCGGGCATGGTGGAGTTTCATCAACGGTTTCCCGACCGGTATTTCGACGTCGGCATCGCCGAGCAGCATGCGGTGACTTTCGCTGCGGGCTTGGCGTGTGAGGGACTCAAGCCGGTGGTGGCGATCTATTCCACCTTCTTGCAGCGCGCGTACGACCAAGCCATCCACGACGTGGCCTTGCAAAATTTGCCGGTGGTGTTTGCGCTAGACCGCGCAGGTATCGTCGGCGCCGACGGACCGACGCACTGCGGCGCGTACGACATCGCTTACCTGCGCTGCATTCCGAATCTGGCCATCGCCTGCCCGTCGGACGAAGCGGAGTGCTACCGGTTGCTGACCACGGCGTATGAGCTGTCACAGCCGGTGGCGGTGCGCTATCCACGGGGGGCGGGCGTGGGCGCGGCGCTGCCCGCGCAGCCCGAGTCCTTGCCCTTCGGCCAAGGCGAGGTGCGCCGGCGTGGGCGCGGGGTGGCGATACTGGCGTTTGGCACCTTGCTGCACGCAGCGCTGCCAGCCGCCGACGCGCTCGATGCCACCGTGGCCAACATGCGCTGGGCCAAGCCGTTGGATCGCGAGCTGGTGCTGTCGCTGGCGCAAACGCACGACGCGCTGGTGACGCTGGAGGAGGGGGCCATCGCGGGTGGTGCGGGATCGGCGGTGCTGGAACTGCTGGCCGCCGAGGGCGTGTCGCGCCCCGTTTTGCAGCTGGGGCTGCCAGACCGTTTCATCGAGCACGGTGACCCCGCGCTGCTGCTGGCGCGGCTGGGGCTGGATGCAGAGGGCATCGAGCGCGCCGTGCGCGAGCGCTTCGGGATGCTGCTGCGACCTGCCCGGGCCACACTGGCCGTCGTGCCGCCGGCGGCGTGATCGCCTCGGGACGCGGGACTGGGTACCTTGTGACGGCGAGCGCTGCGCCTTTGAAACTTCTTCAAAGCACCGGGAGCCGCGCCGTTTCTCAGGGTTTACACTCCCGCTGGCCAGGCGTGGGCTGCACTACACTGCTCTGTGCCGTGCTTAGCGGTCGTCGACCGCAGCCGCAAACTGTCTCAAAACCGTAGGAGATTGGATTCATGGATCGTCGTTCCGTCATCAAACATGCCGGTATCGCCGGTGTTTTGGCCGCCGGTGCCGCCCCGGCCGTGCATGCGCAGCCCACAGTGCGCTGGCGCCTGACCTCCAGCTTCCCCAAGTCGCTCGACACCATCCACGGTGCGGCGGACGTGTTCGCCAAGAAGATCGGCGAGATGTCCGGTGGCAAGTTCCAGGTGACGGTGCACGCCCCGGGCGAACTGGTGCCCGCGTTCGGCGTGGTGGATGCGGTGCAGCAGGGCACCGTCGAGGCCGGGCACACCGCGTCGTACTACTACTTCGGCAAGGACGACACCTTTGCGCTGGGCACGGCCATCCCGTTTGGCCTGAACAGCCGGCAGCTCACCGCCTGGTACTACGAAGGCAACGGCCTGAAGCTGTTCCGCGAGTTCTACGACCAGTACAACATCGTCAACTTCCCCGGTGGCAACACCGGCGCCCAGATGGGCGGCTGGTTCCGCAAGGAGATCAAGGGGCCGGAGGACTTCAAGGGCCTGAAGTTCCGCATTGGCGGCTTCGCCGGCAAGGTGCTCAGCCGTCTGGGCGCGGTGCCGCAGAACATCCCGGGTGGTGAAATCTACCAGGCGCTGGAGAAGGGCACGATCGACGCCTGCGAATGGATCGGACCGTACGACGACGAGAAGCTCGGCTTCAACAAGGTCGCCAAGAACTATTACTACCCGGGCTTCTGGGAAGGTGGCGCCCAGTTCGACTTCTACATCAACAAGAAGGCCTACAACGACCTGTCGGCCGAATACAAGGCCATGGTCGAGTCGGCGGCGGCCTATGCCCACGCCGAAATGCAGGCCCGCTATGACGTGCGCAACCCGGCGGCCCTCAAGCGTCTGGTCGCCGCTGGCACCAAGGTGGCGCCGTTCCCGAAGACGGTGATGGACGAGGCCTTCAAGCAGGCCATGGCGCTGTACGACGAGCTGAGCAACTCCAACCCCAACTGGAAGAAGATCTACAGCGACTACGCGGCCTTCCGTCGCGACCAGAATCTGTGGTTCCGCCTGCCGGAAGCGGCGTTCGATCGCTACATGCAGGGCGCCAAGCTGTAATCGACGACGGCGGCCACCCCCAGCCCCGCGCAAGCGGGGTTTTTGTTGGTGTGTGTGGCCGGGCGGCACCGGCACGCCCTGCGGGCCGTGCCGGTTGGTCGGTATACTACCTGGCTTTCTCGTTCGGGACCCTGAACCAGGGGATAGGAATGCAAGCGCTGCTCACCTTCTCTCGGCTGATCGATGCCATCAGCGACCGCATCGGCAAGCTCGGCATGTGGCTGATCCTGGCGACCACGCTGATCAGCGCCGGTAATGCTGTTATGCGCAAAGCGTTCGACATGAGTTCGAACGCCTTCCTCGAGATCCAGTGGTACCTGTTCTCAGCCGTGTTCCTGCTCGGCGGCGGCTATGCCTTCCTGCGCAACGCCCACGTGCGCATCGACTTCGTGTCCAGCAAGTTCTCCGACCGCACCCGCAACTGGGTCGACATCGTCGGCATCCTCGTCTTCATTCTGCCGCTGTGCTACATGATGGTGGTGCTGGGCTGGCCGCTGTTCGAGCGCGCCTGGCAGTCCGGCGAGATGTCGTCCAACGCCGGGGGGCTGGTTCGCTGGCCGGTCTATCTGCTCATTCCGGTGGGCTTCGTCATCCTGTTTCTGCAGAGCGTGAGCGAGTTGATCAAGCGCATCGCCTTCCTCACTGGGCACGGCCCCGACGTGCTGGCGCATACGGGCCCGAGCGAGGCGCAGCAGCTCGCCAAGGACATCGCCGAAGCCGAGAAGCGCCATGAAGAAGAGGTCGCCGCGGCGGCCCGCCAACACTGAGCGACGAGACGACCATGGTCGAATTCCTCACCAACAACTTCGTCCCGGTGATGTTCGCCGGGCTGCTGGTCTTTCTGCTGAGCGGCTTCCCCGTGGCCTTCGGGCTGGCGGCGACAGGGCTGTTCTTCGGCTTCATCGGCATGGAGATCGGCCTGTTTGCGGACACGCTGTTTCAGGCGCTGCCGCTGCGCGTGTTCGGCATCATGCAAAACGACACGCTGCTGGCCATCCCGTTCTTCACGCTCATGGGCATCATCCTGGAGCGCAGCGGCATGGCCGAGGATCTGCTGGAGACCGTCGGCCAGGTGTTTGGCCCGGTGCGCGGCGGGCTGGCGGTGGCCGTGGTGCTGGTCGGTGCCCTGCTGGCAGCCACCACCGGCGTCGTGGCCGCGGCCGTCATCTCGATGGGCTTGATCTCCCTGCCCATCATGCTGCGCTACGGCTACAACCGCACCATCGCCACCGGCACCATCACCGCCTCGGGCACGCTGGCGCAGGCCATTCCGCCGTCGCTGGTGCTGATCGTGTTGGCCGACCAACTGGGCCGCTCGGTCGGGGACATGTATGCCGGCGCGCTGATCCCGGGCCTGCTGCTGGTCGGGTTGTATCTGGTGTTCATCGCCGGTGTGGCCATCGTGCGGCCGTCGTGGGTGCCGCCGCTGCCCCCTGAGGCGCGGGTGTACAACGAGCCCAACGGTGCCAGCGGCCACCGGTCGCTGTTTGCGCTGTTGCTGGTGGCCTCCGCGGCCGGCTATCTGTGGTGGCAGAACCACGAGGCGCTGATCAATCCCCTCACCGGGCGCGAGGGCCCTGCGCCGGGGGATGAGCTGGTGATCTTTTCGGTCGCCGTCGCTTCCTTCGTGGCGCTGCTGTTGGCCATGGTCAACCATGTCGCGCGGCTGGGCCTGTTGTCGCGACTGGCCGAGCGCGTGACCTTCGTCCTGATCCCGCCGCTGATTCTGATCTTCCTGGTGCTCGGGACCATCTTCCTGGGCATCGCCACGCCGACCGAAGGGGGCGCGATGGGGGCCGTGGGCGCGCTGATCATGGCGGCCGCGCGCCGCCGCCTGACCCTGTCGCTGCTGCTGCAGGCGATGGAGAACTCGACCAAGCTGACCATCTTCGTGATGTTCATCCTGATCGGCTCCACGGTCTTCAGCTTCACGTTCAACGCGGCGGACGGCCACATCTGGGTCGAGCACCTGTTCGACAAGCTGCCCGGCGGCGCCCTGGGGTTCCTGATCGTCGTGAACCTGCTCGTGTTCATCCTGGGCATGTTCATCGACTTCTTCGAGATCGCGTTCATCGTGATCCCGCTGCTGGCGCCGGTGGCCGAGAAGATGGGCATCGATCTGATCTGGTTCGGCGTCATCATCGCGATGAACCTGCAGACGTCGTTTCTGACGCCGCCGTTCGGCTTTGCGCTGTTCTACCTGCGCAGCGTGGCCGCACGCGAGGACTATACCGACCGCGTGACCAAGCAGCGCATCCCGGCGGTGACAACGGCGCAGATCTACAAGGGCTCGATCGCCTTCATCATCCTGCAGCTCATCATGGTTGCGGTCATCATGGCCTTCCCAAGCCTGGTGATCGACAACCTGGGAGCCAAGGCCCAGGTCGACGACGCGGCGGTGCTGGAGAGGCTCAACCAGCTCGGCGGCGACGGCAGTGCGCCCTGGGGGGATGAGCAGGAGGGCGGTGCCACCGAACCCGAGGGCTCGGAAGGGGAGTCGTCCGCTCCGGCCGACGAGGAGGGGCTGGACCCGGTCAAGGCGCTGGAAGAGGCGGCGAAGAAGGCCCAGCAGTGAACGGGCCGGGGCGGTCCCGCCCGGGTCCGCCCCGGCCACGCCGTGACCATGCACGTCGACCTGAAGATCCTCGACGACCGGCTGCGCGAGCTGCAGCCGGCCTACGCCACGCCCGGCAGCGCCGGGATCGATCTGCGGGCCTGCCTGTCCGCGCCGCTCACCCTGGCCCCGAACGCCTGGGAGCTGGTGCCGACGGGGCTGGCCATCCACCTGGCCGATCCCGGCTACGCGGCGCTGATCCTGCCGCGCTCGGGCCTCGGCCACAAGCACGGGCTGGTCCTGGGCAATCTGGTCGGGCTGATCGACAGCGACTACCAGGGGCAGTTGATGGTCAGTGCCTGGAACCGCAGTCCCGTGCCGTTCACGATCGCCCCGCTGGAGCGCATCGCGCAGCTCGTCATCGTGCCCGTCGTGCAGGCGCAGTTCCGCGTGGTCGAGACGTTCGCCGAGGCGACGGCGCGCGGCGAGGGCGGCTACGGCTCCACCGGGCGCGGCTGACGCCGGCCCATGTGGCCATACCCGGGCCGCGGGCGCGCCGATGCCCGCGGCCTTCCTGCGGCGGATCAGTCGCCGAGTCGCACCTGGAAGAACCCCGTGCCGGCGCTGCCGCGTCCGATCTCGTCGACCGTGGGTTTGCGCACCTCATGCACCTGCAGGCTCAGCCGCAGCGCCATGCCCGCCAGCGGGTGGTTCGCGTCCAGCACCACGTGCTCGGGGTAGATCTCGCTGACGAAGTAGAGCCGGTCGCGCGGGGCGTCGGGCGTGCAGCCGGGGGGCAGTCCCTTGAAGGCCATGCCCACCTCCAGCGCGGCCGGAAAAGCCGAGCGCGGCTCCAGGTAGATCAACTGGTCGTCGAAGTCGCCGAAGGCGTCCTTCGGCTCCAGGTGCAGTTCCACCCGGTCGCCCGGACCTCGGCCCACCAGGGCCCGCTCGATGCTGGCCAACAGGTCGCGGCCGCCAACCAGGAACTCGACCGGTTCGTCCGAGGCGTCGAGCACGTCGCCCAGGGTGTCCTTCAGGGTCCAGCTCAGGCTGGCCACGCAGGGGGGTGCGATTTTCATTGGACAATTGTCCCATGACACGCGCCGTCCGTTCCCCTGCATCACCCACCGCGCCCGTGGCGGCGCTCGATGAACCGCTGGCCCTGCTCGGTGGTCTCTCGGCCGAGCGTTTCATGCGGCGCCATTGGCAGCGGCGTCCGCTGCTGATCCGCCAGGCCGTTGCGGGTTTCCGTCCGCTGCTGTCGCGTGCCGAACTGTTCGGTCTGGCGGCGCGCGAGGATGTCGAATCCCGCGTGATCGAGCAGCACCCCGGGGCGGATGACGCGTCGCAGACCTGGCGGCTGCGGCACGGCCCCTTCGATCCCCGGGCGCGGCGGGGAGCGCACGCGCTGCCGCCGCTGCGCCGGCCCGGCTGGACGCTGCTGGTGCAGGGCGTCGACCTGCACCACGACGGTGTGCATGCGCTGATGCAGCGGTTTCGTTTCGTGCCCGACGTCCGGCTGGATGACGTGATGATTTCGTGGGCCAGCGATGGCGGGGGCGTCGGTCCGCATTACGACAGCTATGACGTGTTCCTGCTGCAGGCCAACGGCCGGCGGCGCTGGCGCATCGGCCGCCAGCGCGACCTGAGCCTGCGCCCCGACCTGCCCTGCAAGATCCTGCAGCGGTTCGAGCCGGAGCAGGAGTGGGTGCTGGAGCCGGGCGACATGCTCTACCTGCCGCCGCGCTGGGCGCACGACGGCGTGGCCGAGGGCGACGACTGCATGACGTACTCGATCGGCTTTCGCGTTCCGCAGCGGGGCGGGCTGGCCGCCGAGCTGGCGCAGCGCCTGGCCGATGATCACGAGGACGAGGCGCTGTACCGTGATCCGCAGCAGCCGGCGACGGCCGAGCCGGCCCGCATCCCGGCCGGGCTGCATGCCTTTGCCCGGGAGGGGCTGCAACGCCTGTTGGCCGACGACCGGGCACTCGCCTGCGCCCTGGGCGAGGTGCTGACCGAGCCCAAGCCCCGGGTCTGGTTCGAGCCCACCGACGCGCCCTGGATCCCCGGGGCGGTGGTGCTGGACCGGCGCACGCGCATGGCGTATGACGACCACCACGTGTTCATCAACGGCGAAGCCCTGATCGCGCGGGGGCGGGACGCCCGGCTGATGCGGCGGCTGGCGGATACGCGCCGGCTGGAGGCCGAGGACGTGCGGCGTGCCAGTGACGATGTCCGCGACGTGCTGGCGCAATGGTTTGCCGCGGGCTGGTTGCACGCCGCTCGCTGAGCGCGGGGCGGACAAGTTCGGTAGCAAACGTTACGATTGCTTACAAGGGAAAACCGTAGGTTGATCCTATAATGAACTTGTTTGGTGCTCGGCACGCCGCCGATGCACACGGACCACAAGTCGCCCCGTGCCGGCGGGGCGACGGATGTGCAACACGGACCCCGGTTTCCCGTTTCGGAATCGACCCAACATGAACAAGACCGCTCTGATCGCCGCTCTGATCGCCGCTGCCGGCCTGGCCGCCTGCGGCAAGAAGGAAGAAGCCCCGGCGCCCGCGCCCGCTCCCGCCGCCGCGCCGGCCCCCGCCGACGCCGCGCAGCAGCCGGCCCAGCAGCCTGCGCAACAGCCCGCCGGCGACCAGGCCCAGCAGCCTGCCGGCGAGCAAAAGCCGCAAGAGCAAAAGCAGTGATGACATCGCCCACCGGGCCTCGGGCCGGTGGGTGGGCATCACGCGCCGGGGTGGCCCCCGGCGGCGCTCAACCGCCCTTCGGGGCGGTTTTGGTTTGACCGCCCTTCGGGGCGGTCTTCGTTTTGGGGCGTGCTCACGGTGCCAGAGCGCTCCCCTGGAGCAGTCGGCGCACCAAGGGGTGCTGCCGCGTGCGCCGGCTCACGATGGCGTGAATGTCTTCCCGCACGCCGTCACAAGCGCCGAGCGGCGCGAGACCCGGGAGCGGCCCCGTGCCGTCCAGACCCAACCGGCTGGCCGGGAACACCCCCAGGCCGCGTGCCGCGAACACCGCCATGAGGGCGCTGTCCTCGAACTCCCCGGCCACGCGCGGGCGCAGGCCGTGATCGTCCAGCCACCGGTCCAGCAAGGGACGCAGCGGCGAGTGGGGCGTCGGCAACAGGACGGGCAGGGTCTGCAGCACCCGAGGAAAGTGCCGCCGGGCATCGGCCGTGACCAGGGTCGCCGGCCCGTACCAGTCGACCGGCGAACTGGCGATGCGCTCGCTGTCGACCGGGAAGGTGGGCAGCGGCGTGGCGGGCTGGCCGGCCAGCACGAGGTCGAGGTGGTGCAGCGCCAGCTCGGCCAACAGGGCTTCGGGCTCCCCCTCGTGGCAGACCAGGTGCAGATCGGGTGTGCCGAGCAGCGGGCGGAGCAAGGCGTGCGCGGCCAGCTTGGACAGCCCGTCGGACAGGCCGACGGCCAGCCGCAGCACGGGTCGGCCGGCGGCCTCGCGGACCGCCTGCGGCAGGGCGTTGCCGATGCGGAAGATGTCGTCCGCCCGCGCAAAGGCGACGCGGCCGGCGTCGGTCAGCGCGACGGTGCGTCCGGCCGGGCGCAGCAGCTGGTGGCCCAGGGCGCGTTCGAGTTCGCGCACCTGGGCGCTGACCGTCTGCACCGCCATGTCCAGGCGCTCGGCCGCGCGGGCAAAGCCGCCTTCGCGCGCGACCATCCAAAAGTAGTACAGGTGGCGGTAGTTGAGCATCTGACGTTTCGGTTTTTTCGAACCGATTATCCGTATCGTCGGTATTTTTTTCGGACGTCGGTGTCGGCATAATCGAGGCTTTTCAGGAATATCCGACCACCGTATGGACGCTTTGCTTGCTTTTGGGGCCGCCGATTTCATGGGCAAACCCGCCTGGATCTGGGTGGTTTTCATCGCCATCGTGATCGCCCTGCTGGTCTTCGACCTGGGCGTGCTGCACCGCGAGCAGCGCGAGATCGGCGTGCGCGAGAGCCTGCTGCTGTCGGCCGGCTACATCACCGCCGGCCTGCTGTTCGGCACCTGGGTGTGGTGGTACCTGGGGGCTGAGAGCGGCATGGCCTACTTCACCGGCTTCCTGATCGAGAAGTCGCTGTCCATGGACAACGTCTTCGTGATCGCGCTGATCTTTGGCTTTCTGGGCATTCCGCGCCCGTACCAGCACCGGGTGCTGTTCTGGGGTATTTTGGGCGTGATCGTTCTGCGTGCGCTGATGATCGGTCTGGGCGCGGCGCTGGTCAAGGAGTTCAGCGGGATCCTGTACGTGTTCGGCGCCTTCCTGGTCATCACGGGGGTGAAGATGTGGTTCGCTGCCGACGAGGAGCCGGACATCGCCCGCAACCCGCTGCTGAGGTTCCTGCGCAAGCGCATGCGCGTGACCGACGGGCTGCGCGGCAACGCCTTCCTGGTGCGCGAGCCGCATCCCGTGACGGGCCAACCCGTGCTGTGGGCGACGCCGCTGCTGCTCGCCCTGGTGCTGGTCGAGGCCGCCGACCTGGTCTTCGCGGTGGACTCGGTGCCCGCGATCTTCGCGATCACCGCCGACCCGTTCATCGTCTACACCAGCAACATCTTCGCGATCCTGGGGCTGCGCGCGCTGTACTTCGCGCTGGCGGCGATGATCCACCGCTTCTACTACCTGAAATTCGCTCTCGCGCTGGTGCTGGTGTTCATCGGCTCCAAGATCTTCCTTGTGGGCATCATCGGCAAGATCCCGGCCGTGATCTCGCTGTCGGTGACCTTCGGCCTGATCGCGGGCGGCGTGCTGTACTCGCTGTGGAAGACGCGCCAGGACGAGGCCGCCCGCGGTGGCCCGCACCGCGTGATGTGACGCCGGCGCGCGGGCCGGCTCAGCCCAGGCGCTTGACCAGCACCTGGCTGCGCCGGTCCCAGTTGTATTTGCGCTTGCGCGCCTCGGGCAGCCAGTCGGGCGGCACCGGCTGGAAGCCGCGCTTGAGGAACCAGTGCATGGTCCGGGTGGTCAGCACGAAGATGCTCTCCAGCCCCATCAGGCGCGCGCGTTGCTCGATGCGCTTGAGCAGCTTTTCGCCGTCACCCTGGCCCTGCGCCTGTGGCGAGACGGTCAGTGCCGCCATTTCGCCGGTGCGGGCCTCGGGGTAGGGGTACAGCGCCGCGCAGCCAAAGATGACGCCGTCGTGCTCGATGATGGTGTAGTTGGCGATGTCGCGTTCGATTTCGGTGCGGCTGCGCTTGACGAGGGTACCGTCTTTCTCGAACGGCTCGATGAGCTGCAGGATCCCACCGACGTCGTCTGGGGTGGCCTCGCGCAGGCTCTCGAGCTTTTCGTCCACCACCATGGTGCCGATACCGTCGTGCACGTACACCTCCAGCAGCAGCGAGCCATCGACCGCAAACGGGATGATGTGGCTGCGCTCGACGCCACCCTTGCAGGCGCACACGCAGTATTGCAGGTAAAAGCCCGGGTCGGTTGGCACGGTCGGCACCGGGGCTTCGGCGAGGATGCGTTCGGCATCGGCCAGCGGCAGTTCGGTGTCGATGGGGTTGTCATCGCCGGGTGGGTCGAACGGCCGCACGCGGATGCCAGGCACCTCGGTCACGAAGATCAGCTTGTCGGCCTGCAACGCCACGGCCACACTCGTGGCCACCTCTTCCATGTTGAGGTTGAACGCCTCGCCCGTGGGCGAAAAGCCAAACGGCGACAGCAGCACCAGGGCACCCATGTCGAGCGCGCGCACGATTCCCGCGGTGTCGACCTTGCGCACCAGCCCGGAGTGCTGGAAGTCGATGCCATCGACGATGCCCACCGGTCGCGCGGTGATGAAGTTGCCCGAAATCACGCGCACCGTGGCCCCAGCCATGGGGGTGTTGGGCAACCCCATGCTGAAGGCGGCTTCGATTTCGAAGCGCAGCTGCCCGGCGGCCTCTTGGGCACAGTCCAGCGCCACCGAATCGGTGATGCGCATGCCGTTGTGGAAGCGGGCAGCGTGCCCCTTGGCGCGCAACTGCTCGTCCACCTGCGGGCGAAAGCCGTGCACCAGCACCACGCGCACGCCCATGCTCTGAATGAGCGCCAAGTCCTGTACCAAATTGGGCAGCTTGCCGGCGGCGATCGCTTCGCCAGGTACCCCGACCACGAAGGTCTGGTGGCGAAATTTGTGGATATAGGGCGCCACCGAGCGGAACCAGGGCACGAAGGTGAAGTGAAAGACGTTGGACATCGGTCGGGCGGTTGGGGTAGAGCGTGCGCAGGCGTGCGGGTGCGTGCAGGATCGGGATAATCGCGCGGTCATGCCACAGAACGAAGTGTGCCATCAGCCGGCCCGAGCGCCGGTGATCGAGTTTCCCGATACGTTGCCGGTATCGGCGCGCCGCGCCGACATCGAGGCCGCGTTGCGCGAGCATCCGGTGGTCGTGGTCAGCGGCGAGACGGGGTCGGGCAAGACCACCCAACTGCCCAAGATCGCGCTGGCCATGGGCCGTGGCGGCGGCCTGGACTGGCAGTCCGGCACAGGGCGGCGCCGGCCGCTGATCGGCCACACCCAGCCCCGGCGGCTGGCCGCCACGTCGGTGGCGGCACGCATCGCGGAGGAGACCCGCACCACGCTGGGTGAGCTGGTGGGCTACCAGATTCGCTTTCACGACCGTGTGCAGCCCAGTGCCGCCATCAAGCTGATGACGGACGGTATTTTGCTCGCCGAGACCCAGCGCGATCCGCTGCTGCGCGCCTACGACACCCTGATCATCGACGAGGCGCACGAGCGCAGCCTCAACATCGACTTTTTGCTCGGGTACGTCAAGCAGCTGCTGCCACGCCGCCCGGACCTCAAGGTCATCATCACCTCGGCCACCATCGACGCCGAACGTTTCGCGCAGCACTTCGCGTCCGCGCGCGGGCCCGCGCCCATCATCCACGTCAGCGGCCGCACCTATCCGGTCGAGATCCGATGGCGCCCGTTCGAAGACAGCCGCGACTATGGGCTGAACGAGGCCATCGCGGATGCCGTGGACGAACTCTGGCGCGGCGGTGCGCACGCGGGCGACATCCTGGTCTTTTTGCCGGGTGAGCGCGAGATACGAGACGCGGCCGACTATTTGCGCCGCCACCTGTCGCACCAGCCCGCGCTGCGCGACACCGAGGTGTTGCCTCTGTACGCCCGGCTGAGCGCCGCCGAGCAAAACCGGATTTTTCACCCCAGTGGCCGACGGCGCGTCGTGCTGGCCACCAACGTGGCGGAGACATCGCTGACGGTACCGGGCATTCGGTATGTGATCGACTCGGGGTTGGCCCGCGTCAAGCGCTACAGCCTGCGCAGCAAGGTCGAGCAGTTGCTCATCGAGCCCATCAGCCAGGCCGCGGCCAACCAGCGCGCCGGCCGCTGCGGCCGCGTGGCCGAGGGCATTTGCATCCGCCTATACGACGAAGCCGACTTTGCCGCGCGGCCGCGCTACACCGATCCGGAGATTCTGCGCTCATCGCTGGCAGGGGTGATCTTGCGCATGAAGGCGCTGGGTCTGGGCGATGTGGAGGCGTTTCCGTTTCTGGAGGCGCCGTCGCGGCGCGCGATCGCGGACGGCTACCAGTTGCTGCAGGAGCTGGGGGCGCTGGACGAGGCGCTGGCGCTGACCCCGCTCGGATGCGAGCTGGCGCGCCTGCCGCTGGACCCGCGCGTGGGGCGCATGATTCTGGCTGCGCGCGACCGTGGCGCGCTGGCCGAGGTGCTGGTGATTGCCAGCGCGCTGAGCGTGCAGGACGTGCGCGAGCGTCCGCTGGAGGCGCAGGCCAAGGCCGACCAGGCGCATGCGGCGTTCGACGACGAACGCAGCGAGTTCGTCGGTATCCTCAAGCTGTGGGACTGGCTGGAGAAAGCTCGCGGCGGTGTGCACGCGCCGGGTGAGCCGCCGACCCACCGGCTGTCCAACCGCCAGTACGAGGCGCTGCTGCGCGAGCGCTTCGTCCACCTGCGCCGGCTGCGCGAGTGGCGTGACATCCACCAGCAACTGCACACCGTGGCCGCCGAGCATGGCTGGAAGCCCAACACCCAGCCCGCGACTTATGAGCAAATCCACCTGAGCCTGCTGGCCGGGCTGCTGGGCAACGTGGGTTGCAAGCACGAGACCGAGGACGTGTACCTGGGGGCGCGCGGCATCAAATTCGTGCCGCACCCGGGCGTGCGGCTAAAAAAACGCCCCGGGCGCTGGGTGCTGTGCGCCGAGCTGGTCGAGACCACGCGCCTGTTCGGGCGCGGCATTGCCACCATCGAGCCGCAGTGGCTGGAGGAGGTGGGCGCGCACCTGATTCGGCGCCAGGTGGGCGATCCGCACTGGGAAAAGCGCAGCGCCGAGGTCGTCGCCAGCGAGCGCGGCACACTCTACGGGCTGACGGTATACAGCCAGCGGCGGGTGTCGTTTGCCCGTATCGACCCCGTGCGCGCGCGCGAGGTCTTCATCCGCGAAGCGCTGGTGGCGGGCCTGACCGAGGATACCTGGGACACACGGTTGCCCTTTTGGTCGCACAACCGGCGCGTGCTGCGCGAGGTGCAGCAGCTCGAGCACAAAGCGCGGCGGCAGGACGTGCTGGTGGACGAGGAGCTGATTTACGCCTTCTACGACCGTCAGATTCCGGCCGACGTGTGTAGCGGGCGGGCGCTGGAGCGCTGGTGGCGTGAAGCGGCGCGTGCGCAGCCGCAGCTGCTGATGCTCAGCCGCGAGGCGCTGATGCGGCACGAGGCGGCGGGAGTGACCTCGCAGGCGTTTCCGCCCGTGCTGCGGCTGGGCGGCGTAGACTGCCGCGTGCACTACCTGCACGAGCCTGGCCACGAGCGCGACGGCGTCACGGTGGATGTGCCGCTGTTCGCGCTCAATCAGGTGTCGGCCGAGCGGGCGGAGTGGCTGGTGCCCGGGATGCTGCGCGAGAAGGTGCTGGCGCTGCTCAAGAGCCTGCCGCAAAAGCCGCGCGCGCGGCTGGTGCCGCTGCCCGAGACCGCGCAGGCGCTGGCCCAAGCCCTGTCAGCACCCGACGTTTGGGCCCGCGGCAGCCTGTTGGATGCCTTGCTGGCCCGTGTGCGCGAGCGCACGGGCTTGCCCGTGCAGCGCACGGATTTCAAGCTCGAGACGTTGCCCCCCCACTTGCTGCTCAACATCCGCGTGCTCGACGAGCACGGGCGCCAGTTGGCCATGGGCCGCGATCTGGCGGCGCTCAAAGCCCAGTGGGGGGCGCAGGCGCGCGGTGCCTTTGCGGCGCTGGCGGCGCTGCGGCTGGGCGAAGGCCCCGCCGAGCAGGCGGCAGCGGGGCGTGAACCCGACGCGCCGAGTGCTGCGACGGCGACGGCGGCGGTCACGGCCAGCGGCAGCGGTCCGTCCCCGCAAGAGGCCGCGCCGACCGGGTGGGATGCCAGCACCCGCTACACGCAGTGGGCGTTTGGCACCTGGCCCGAGTTGATGGAAATCCGGCAGGGCAAGCAAACGCTGATCGGCTACCCCGCCTTGGTGGACGCGGGCGACGCGGTGACGCTGACCGTGGTGGACGAGCCCGAAGTGGCGCAAGCGCAGCACCGGCAGGGGTTGCGGCGTCTGTTTGCGCTGCAGTTGCGCGACACCCTCAAGGGGCTCGAGCGCAGCCTACCCGAGTTGCCGCGCATGGCGGTGTTGTACATGCCGCTGGGCACGCAAGAGGAGCTGCGCGCGCAGATCGTCGATGTGGCGCTGGAGCGGGCGTTTCTATCGCCGCCGTGGCCCAGTGACGAGGCGATATTCGCCCAGCGGCTGCAGGAGGGCCGCAGCCGCTTCGTGCTGATCGCGCAGGAGGTGGCGCGGCTGGCCGCGCAGGTGCTCACCGAATGGGCAGCGGCGCAGCGCAAGTTGCGCGACGCCAAGCCGCCGGCCGCCACCGCAGCTGACGAGCAAGCGCACCTGCAACGTCTGGTGGGCAAGCGCTTTTTGCTCGAGACGCCCTGGGAGCAGTTGGTGCACCTGCCGCGCTACCTGAAAGCGGTGCAGATGCGGTTGGACAAGTGCCGCGCCGACCCGGCGCGCGATGCGGCCCGCATGAGCGAATTGCACCCGCACGAGCAGCGCTTCTGGCGCCTGGTGGCCGAGCGCAAGGGCCGAATCGAGGGCCGGCTGGCCGAGCTGCGCTGGATGTTGGAGGAGTGGCGCGTCAGCCTGTTTGCCCAAGAGCTGCGCACACCGTACCCGGTGAGCGCCAAGCGGCTGGACAAGGTGTGGGCACAGATCGGCACCAACCCGTAGCGCTGCCGCTGCGGGGCGCACGCGACACGGGCGTCACAGCCGCGCCAGCCGTTGCAGGGCCGCGTCCAGCGTCTCGTCGCGTTTGGCAAAGCAAAAACGCACCAGCCCCTGGTTGCGCCCGTCGCCGTAGAAGGCCGACAGCGGAATCGCGGCCACCCCCACCTCACGCGTGAGCCACTCGCAAAAGGCGGCCTCGTCCAGTTGGCGCTCGGGCACGGCCAACGCCTGGTAGTCCACGCACTGGAAGTAGGTGCCCTCGCACGGCAGCAGCGCAAAGCGCGTGCGCGCCAGCCCCGCGCGGAAGCGGTCGCGCTTGGCCTGGTAGAAGGCACTCAACCCCAGGTACGGCGCCGGATCGGCGAGGTAGGCCGCCAGGCCGTGCTGCATCGGGGTGTTGACGGTAAAGACGTTGAACTGGTGCACCTTGCGGAACTCGGCCATCAGCGGCTCGGGCGCGAGCGCGTAGCCAACCTTCCAGCCGGTGACGTGATAGGTCTTGCCAAAGCTGGAGACGATGAGCGTGCGCGCCGCCAGTCCGGCGTGGGTGGCCAGGCTGTGGTGCGCCTGTCCGTCGTACACCATGTGCTCGTACACCTCGTCGCTGACGATCCAGGTGTCGGTGCCCTCGACGCAGGCCCACAGGCGCTGCAGGTCGTCGGCGCGCCACACGGTGCCGCTGGGGTTGTGCGGCGTGTTGACGATGATGGCCCGGGTGCGCGGGGTGAGCGCGGCGCCCAGGCGGTCGAAATTGGGCCGCAGCGTCCCGGCCGCGAGCGACACCCGCACCGGCGTGCCGCCGGCCAGTTCGATCGCGGGCACGTAGCTGTCGTAACACGGCTCGAGCACGACCACTTCGTCGCCGGGGTGCACCAGCGCGAGGATGGCGGTCAGCAGCGCCTGTGTGGCGCCCGTCGTCACCGTGATCTCGCTGGTCGGGTTGTAGCGGCGGCCATACAGCGCCTCGACCTTGCGCGCAATGCCCTCGCGCAGCGCGGGCACACCCGTCATCGGCGGGTACTGGTTGCGGCCCGCCTGCATGGCCTCGGTGACAGCCTGGGGCAGGCGGGGGTCGCAGTCGAAGTCGGGGAACCCCTGACCCAGGTTGACCGCGCCGCACTCCTGCGCCAGCGCGGACATGACGGTAAAGATGGTGGTGCCGACGTGGGGCAGCCGACTGGCCAGCGCAGGGGAGCGGGGCGGTGGGGAAAGCGGTGCGGTGTTCATGGTCGCGGGGGCGTCGGGCGTCAGAGCTAGTCGTCGTGGCCGCCACCTTCCATCGCGCGCAGGATCAGGTCGCGCGAGAGGCGGTCACTCAGGAATTCGGCAAAGCGCAGCACGAACTGGCGCAAGTAAGCGCCACGTTTGAAAGCCACCCGCGCCACGTTGTGCCCGAACAAGTAGCCCGCAGGGCGGGCGATCAGCTCGGGCGTGCGTTCGTCACCCTGCACCGCCATTTCGGCCACGATGCCCACGCCCATGCCGAGTTTGACGTAGGTTTTGATGACGTCCGAGTCGATCGCCTCCAGCACGATCTGGGGGCTCAAGCCCCGTTGCGCGAAGGCGTGGTCGATGCGCGTGCGGCCGGTGAACGTCGGGTGGTAGGTGATCAGCGGGTATGCAGCCAGGTCTTCCAGGCCGATGCGCTCGCGCTCGAGCAGCGGGTGGCCGGGTGGCAGCACCAGCGCGTGCTGCCACTCATAACAGGGCAGAGTGACGAGGTCGTCGTATTGGGAGAGCGACTCGGTGGCGATGCCGATGTCGGCTGCGTCTTCCAGCACCCAGCGTGCCACCTGATCGGGCGCGCCCTGGTGCAGCGTCACCGCCACCTTGGGATACGCCTGGCGCAGGCGCGCCACCGCCGGCGGCAGCACGTAGCGCGCTTGGGTGTGGGTGGTGGCGATCGACAGCGTGCCGCTGTCCTGGGCGGCGTACTCGTTGCCGATACGCTTGAGGTTTTGCACTTCGCGCAGGATGATCTCGATGCTGCGCACCACGTGCTGGCCAGGCTCGGTCAGCCGCTTGATGCGTTTGCCGTGGCGGGCAAAGATATCGATGCCGAGTTCGTCCTCCAGCTCGAGGATGGCCTTGGATACCCCGGGCTGTGAGGTGTGGAGCGCGCGCGCCGCCTCGGTCAGGTTGAGGTTGCGTCGCACGGCCTCCAGCACGAAGCGAAACTGATGCAGATTCACGGCAGTTGGACTCCTCAGCGTCAGCGACGCAGCACCAGCCACGCAAACGCTGCCAGCGACAGCAGCGAATACAGCGCCGATGGTGCTGCGGCGGCCAGCCACGGCTGCCAGCCCTGCAGGTTGCCGATGTGGCCGAACACGCTGTTGACCAAAAAGAAGCTGATGCCGATCAGGATGCCGGCAAAGACGTACGCCGACAGGCCCTGGTCGCGGAAATGTAGGTAGGCGAACGGGAGTGCCAACACCACCATCACCACGCAGCTCAAGGGGTAGAACAGTTTGCGCCAGAACTCGATTTCATAGCGCTGCGTGGTCTGCTCGTTGGCCTGCAAGTGTTGCACATACTGAAACAGATCCAGCGTGCGCATGCGCTCGGGCTTGAGCAAGGCGACGGTGAGCATGTCGGCGCTCAGTGTCGAGGGCCAGTCCAGCATGGGCAGGGTCTCGCGCAAGGTGCGCTGCGGGTCGTCGAAGCGCTGCCGCTCGACGTCACGCAGCCGCCAAACCCCCGCCTCGGCGTCGATCGAGCCACTGGCCGCACGCACCGTCTGTTGCACGCGCCCGCGGTCGTCGAAGACAAAGAGCCGAATGCCCTGCAATTCGCCGTTGGGGGCGAGGGCACGCACGTTGACCGAGGTGTGGGTGCCCTCTGCGCGCTCGCGCAGCCAGGCGCCCGTCTGGCCGATGCTGATACCACCGCGGAACTGTGCTTTGAACAACTGCGCCTGCCGCTCGGCCCAAGGGGCGACGTAGTCGCCCACGGCAAAGGTCACGAGCGCAAACAGCACCCCCAGCAACGCCACCAGGCGCAGCGCGAGCCCTGGCCCCAGTCCGCTGGTGCGCAACACGGTGAATTCCGACCCTTGCGCCAGCCGTGCCAGCGCGTAGACGGTGCCGATCAGCACCGCGATGGGCATCAGCTCGTACAGGCGGCTCGGCAGTAGCAGCGCCACGTGCAGCAGCGCATCGGCGATCGTGTAGCGCTCGCCCGGCTGCAGCAGCGATGGCCGCCCCAGCCCCGACAGCTCATCGATCAGGTCGAAAAACGAAAACAGCGCGAGAAATGCCAGCAGCACGAAGGCCACCGCGATCAGGATCTCGCCGTAGACGAGGCGGCGCACCGTCTTCATGCCGCCGCCTCCGCCAGGCGCGAGCGCCGTACGCGTAGCCACCAGGGCTGCTCGCGGTGCGCCATCCACAGCAGCGCGCCCAGCGCCACCCCCCCGTGTAACACCGCCATGAAGGCCAGCGCGCCGACGCGCTCGCGCGCAATCCAGTCCTTGCCCACGCCCAGCAGGTTGTAGTAGGTCACGAAGGCGAGCAGCATGAACAACAAGTTGCCGCTCTTGCCGACCCGGGGGTTGGCGGCCGCCACCGCCACCGCCAGCAGCACCAGGTTGATGGCGCTCAGCAGTAGCCCGGCGCGCCAGGCCAGCTCGCCGCGGCTGCCCGCCGATCCGTCGCGGATCAAGGCCAGCGTCGGCTGGGTGCTGCGTCGGCCGCTGTCGCCGCTGGCCGCCCCGCCGGTGCGCACGCGCACCCAGTACGACTCGAATTCACTGATTTGCAGCCCGTCGGTCTGGTGGGCCGGGGGTTGCCACAGCCGCTGGCCGTCGCGCAGCACCAGGTAGGTGACGCCGTCCTCGACCACGATGCGCCCGCTGCGGGCCGAGACGATGGTCTCGCTGCCGTCGGGCTCGGTGCTGGCAATGAAGACGTTGCGCCCCTCGCGGACCGCCGACGCGCCGGTGCCCGCATCACCGCCCGTGGGCGGGTCGCGGTCGATGAAAAATACCCGGCGTCCGCCGCTGGATTCCTGAAACTGGCCCGGCGCCACGCGGTCCAGGTCGCCGCGTTGTTCGTAGCGGCTGCGCAGCTCGTCACGCTGCTGCTGGGCCCAGGGTGCCACGAGCGCCGTCAGGACCCCCACCGCCAGCCACACCGGCCACGCAAAACGCACCACGGGGACCAAAAAGCGTGCCAGCCCCACGCCGCTCATGTGCCAAATGACCATCTCGCTGTCGCGGTACATGCGCGACAGCGTCCCCACCACGGCCACGAACAGCGCCACCGTCAGCACCGGCCCCAGTTGGCCCAACATGCCATAGGTCAAGAACAGGGCCAGCGCCTGCGGGTCCACTTCGCCCCGGCTGGCTTGGCCAAGGGTGCGCACCGTCAGCATCGTGACGACGACGGTCAGCATCACCACCAGCGCGGCGCCAAAGCCGCGGGCGAGCTCGCGGCGGATCGTGGATTCGAATAACATCGACGGCAGATCTCGAGGACACCCCGCATTATGGACTTCCAACTACAGACCCTCACTCGACACCAGGCCGCATCGATGGATGCCGACGCCTTGGTCGTGTTGTGGCCCGATGCCGCTGACGACGCCGACGTGGCGCAGGTCGATGTGCTGTCGGCCTGGGCGCGCCAGGCGCTGGCCGACGGCGACCTGGCACGCGAGCCGGGCCAATGGCTGGCTGCGCACCGCCTGCCGGGCGTGCGCCCGCGGCGCGTAGTGCTGGTGCGCTGCGGCGATGGCAGCGCGCGCCGTGTGCGGCAGGCGGTGGCCGCCGCCTGGGGCGCGATCAAAGCTGGCGCGCCCGTGCGTTCGCTGCTGTTGCACGCCGGTGGCCTGTCGTTGGCCGCGTTGCAGGCGGCCGTGCAAGCGCTGGCGGCGGCATCGTATCGCTACACGACGACGCTGTCGGCGCCGAAGGCGCGCACGCTGGCGAGCGTGACCGTTGGCGTCGACGACGCACGGCCGGCGCGCGCCGCCTTCGACGAAGCGGTGGCCATCGTTCATGGTCAGGAGCTGGCCAAGGAGTGGGCCAACCGGCCCGCCAACCATGCCACGCCGACCGCCTTGGCCGACGCCGCGCAGGCGCTGCAGGGCCGGGGCATCGACGTGGAAGTCCTCGGGCCCAAAGAAGTGGCCAAGCTCGGCATGGGGGCGTTTTTGGCCGTCGCGCAGGGCTCGGAGCAGCCGTTGCGTTTCATCATCTTGCGCTACCGCGGGGCGGCGAAGGCGCAGGCACCCGTGGTGCTCGTCGGCAAGGGCATCACCTTCGACACCGGCGGCATCTCGCTCAAGCCCGCGGCCGAGATGGACGAGATGAAATTCGACATGAGCGGGGCCGCCAGTGTGCTGGGCACGTTCGAGGTGCTGGCGCGCTTGCGCCCGGCCATCAACGTCGTGGGACTGATTCCCGCCTGCGAGAACATGCCCAGCGGGCGCGCCGTCAAACCCGGGGACGTCGTGCGCAGCCTCAGCGGGCAGACGATCGAAATCCTCAACACCGATGCCGAGGGGCGGCTCATCCTGTGTGACGCCTTGACGTATGCGCAGCGCTTCCAGCCGCGCGCCATCATCGACGTCGCGACCCTGACCGGGGCTTGCGTCATCGCCCTGGGGCATGTGCGCACGGGGGTATTTGCCAGCGATGACGCGCTGGCCGAGGCGCTGCTGCGGGCCGGCGAGGCAGCCGGCGACGTGGGCTGGCGCCTGCCGCTCGACGATGAGTACGCCGAGGCGTTGCAGTCGTCGTTTGCCGACGTGGCGAACGTAGGCGGGCGCCCTGCGGGCGCGGTGACGGCGGCCAAGTTTCTGCAGCGCTTCGTCGGCACCACGCCCTGGGCGCACCTGGACATCGCCGGCACGGCCTGGAAAAGCGGCAAGGACAAAGGCGCCACGGGGCGGCCCGTGCCGTTGTTGGCGCGCTACTTGCTCGACGAGGCAGCGCGGGGCGCGCCCGATGCCGCCGTGCCGGCCCGCCGGCGCGGTGGCCGGCGTACCGGTTGACCGGAGGCCAATGCGATGGACGTGGCGTTTCACCTCAACGTGCCGGCGGCCTGGCCGCAGCGCAGCGCCTACCTGTGCCGCCTGCTGGCCAAAGCCTATGAAGCAGGGGTGCGCGTGTGGGTGGTGGTGGCGCCCGACGAGGTGACGGCCCTCGACCAGGCTTTATGGACGTTGCCCGCGGATGATTTCGTGCCCCACGTGTGCGCCGATGCGCCGCCGGTGCTGCGCCAGCGCGCCCCGATCGTGATCGCGGCGCCCACCGATACCGTGGAGGGGGGGCGCGCCGTGCTTGTCAACGCGCAGCCGCAGTGGCCGACGGTGCTCGATGCGCCGCGTGGATGGGCGCGCGTGGTGGAGGTGGTCTCCACCGACGAGGACGACAAGGCGGCGGCGCGTCAACGCTGGCGCCGCTACCAGGCCATGGGGTGCACGCTGGTGGCACACGACCGTTTGCGGCGCGCCGCCAGCGCACCGGCGGAGGCACCATCGTGACGCCGCCGGGGCGCCAGCCGCCGCCCGTCGTGCCGACGCTGACCGACGTCGTTCCGCACCTCTCGGATGCGGCCGCACCGCTGGTGGGTGACGGGCAGCCGCCAGCGGGCGAGGCCTCGGCCCTGGTTGTCTCGCGTGGGGTATCAGAGCCAGACCCCGCGCTGGTCGACGAGCTGACCGACCGCGTCATGGCGGCTCTGTTGCCGCGGCTGCAGGCACGCGTTGCCGAGGCGCTACAGGCCTGGGTCCTCGCCCAGTTGGAGACAGGTGCGCGCACCATTGCCGATGCCGTGCGCGACGAAATCGCCCAAGACGTGCGACGAGCCATCGTCAGCGCATTAGGGACAACCCGTAGATGACGGGGCAGACCCTACCCCCGAGCGGATAGGGCGGTTGTTTTTCGTGTATCGTAAAGGCCTGCGCGAAAAGTTCCGTGTTGCGCAATCCGTTCAACCGTTTTTTGACAAGGGTCACCATGCAACTGCAATACAAACTGGCCATCGTCGCTGCCGCTGCCATCGCCCTGGCTGCCTGCGGCAAGAAGGAAGAAGCCAAACCCGCCGCCACCTCTCAAGGTCCTGCGGTCGAACAATTGGTCGTCAAGATCGGTCACGTCGGTCCCACCAGTGGTCCCATCGCCCACCTGGGCAAGGACAACGAAAACGGTGCCCGCATGGCCATCGAGGAGCTCAACGCGGCGGGTATCCAGATCGAAGGCAAGCCGGTCAAGTTCGAGCTGCTGGCTGAAGACGATGCGGCGGATCCGAAGCAAGGGACGGCGGCGGCCCAGAAGCTGGTCGACGCCAAGGTCAACGGCGTGATCGGCCACCTCAACAGTGGCACCACCATCCCCGCGTCGCAGATTTACAACGCCGCGGGCATCCCGCAGATCTCGCCGTCGGCGACCAACCCCAAGTACACCCGCCAGGGTTTCAACAACGTTTTCCGCATGGTGGCGGATGACACGCACCTGGGCCGCACGCTGGGTCGCTATGCGGTTGAGAAGCTCGGCGCCAAGAAGATCGCCGTCATCGACGACCGCACCGCCTACGGCCAGGGCGTGGCCGACGAGTTCGAAAAAGGCGTCAAGGCCGCTGGCGGTGAAATCGTCGATCGCGAGTTCACCAACGACAAGGCCACCGACTTCAACGCCATCCTGACCAAGATCAAAGCCAAGAAGCCCGACGTGGTGTTCTTCGGTGGTATGGACGCCGTGGCGGGCCCGATGCTCAAGCAAATGAAGCAGCTCGGCATCAACGCCAAGTTCATGGGCGGCGACGGCATCTGCACGTCCGAGCTGCCCAAGCTGGCGGGCGACGGCATGGCCGACGAGCAGGTGTACTGCGCGGAAGCGGGTGGCGTTGAGGGCGAGCAAAAGGCCGGTATGGAGAAGTTCCGCGCCGACTACAAGGCCAAGTTCGGCATGGATGTCCAGGTGTATGCCCCGTACGTCTACGACGCCGTGCACGTGATGGCCAAGGCCATGCAAAACGCCAACTCCGCCGATCCGGCCAAGTACCTGCCTGCGCTCAAGGCCATCAGCCACAAGGGCGTGACCGGTCAGATCGAGTTCGACGAGAAGGGTGACATCAAGAATGGCGCGTTGACGCTGTACACCTACAAGGGTGGCCAGCGTTCGGAAATCGCCGTGATTCGCTGATCACGCGTTTGCGCTGGACCATGAAAAACCCCGCTGCGGCGGGGTTTTTTCTTGCGTCGCCGCCGGCCGCATGGGCTGCCGGCGTGCGGTGTCGATCAGGACAGGTGGGTGCTGATGATCTTGGTCATCTCGAACATCGACACCTGCGGCTTTTTGAGCACGGCCTTGAGCTTGGCGTCCGCGTTGATCATGCGCTTGTTGGCGGCGTCCTGCAGCTTGTTCTTTTTGATGTATTCCCACACTTTCTTGGTCACCTCGGTGCGCGGCAGCGGCTTGGCGCCCACGATGGCCGCCAGCTCGGCGCTGGGCGTCATCGGCTTCATGAACGCCGAGTTGGCGGCGCGCTTGGGCGCAGCAGCGGGCTTGGCGGTCTTGGTCGCGGGCTTGGACGTGGTGGTGGCAGCTTTTTTCGCAGTGGCCATGGAAGATTCCTTTGGTTGGTTGCGTGCTCGGCCACGAAGTGCAGCGGGCACCCCGTGGATGATCGCATCGTAACCCCAAAGACGGGGTTTTTCCAGTGTGGCGCGTGCGTTTCAGTCCGGAGGGTGGGTTTTCCCGGGGGCATGGCGCCGCGGGCGTTGCGTGGCGCAGACGCCTGGGTGTCCTCGTCTATGATCGGCAGGGTTGTGATGCGGCATGTTTCGGGAGATGTGATGACCTCGATCGCCTTTTCCACCTGCGATCTGTGTGATGCCCACAAGGGGGACAGCAGCGGTGAGTTCCGGGTGCTACCGCCCGTGTTTCGGGATTTCGGCGGTGTCGTGCGCTTCGCCGGGCCGGTGAGCACCGTCAAATGCCACGAGGACAACAGCCTGGTCAAAGCCGCGCTCGATGAGCCCGGCCAAGGCCGCGTGCTGGTGGTCGATGGCGGGGCGTCGCTGCGGCGGGCCCTTGTCGGCGGCAATTTGGCAGCAGCGGCGGCGCGCAACGGCTGGGCGGGCATCGTCGTCGACGGCTGTGTGCGCGACGTGGCCGAGCTGGCCGCTTGCGCGGTGGGCATTCGCGCGTTGGCCGCACACCCATTGCCCACTGACAAGCGCGGGCAGGGCCAGCGTGATGGTCCCGTGTTGGTGCAAGGGGTGATGATTCGGCCCGGTGAGTGGCTCTATGCCGATGAGGATGGTGTGGTGGTCGCGCCTCAACCGCTCCACGCGCGGTAGGCCATCGCCGCCGCCAGCGCGTACAGCATGAAAGCAAAGGCGCGTTTGAGCGTGCGCACCGGCAGCGCGTGCGCCACGCGCACGCCCATGGGGGCCATCAGCACACTTGCACTTGCAATCACAGCCAAGGCTGGCAGATAGATGTAGCCCAGCGAGCCTGGCGGGCGCCCGGCCACGTTCCACCCCGACCAGACGTAGCCGACGCCATTGGCCAGCGCGATGGGAAAGCCCAAGGCCGCACTGGTGGCCACGGCCTGGTGCATGGCCACGTTGCACCACGTCATGAACGGCACACTGATGAAGCCACCCCCCGCGCCCACCAAGCCGGACAGAAAGCCGATGGCGCCGCCCGCGGCGAGCTGCCCCGCCGGGCCGGGTAGCCCGCGACCAGGGCTTGGCGGGTGCGCGCGCAGCATTTGCGTGGCCGAAAACGCGACGAACCCGGCGAACAGCAGCGCCAACCAGCGGCCCTGCAATACGCGGAACACACCGGCGCCGGCCAGCGCAGCGCCAAGGACGATGCCGGGTGCCAGCCGGACCACCAGATCCCAGCGCACGGCCCCGCGTCGGTGGTGCGCGCGCACGCTGGAGAGCGACGTGAAGACGATGGTCGCCATCGACGTCGCAATCGCCATTTTCACCGCCAGATCGGTGGCCACGCCCCGATGGTGCAGGATGAAGGTGAGAAACGGCACCATCAACATGCCGCCGCCAATGCCCAACAGTCCTGCCAAAAAACCCGTCACCAGCCCCAGGGCGACGAGCTCGGCGATCAACAACGGTTCCAGCATTTCGAGGGGAGGGCGCCGCCAGCACCGCCGGGGGTGGCAGCACCGCCGTCAAGGTGTGGCGTGAGGGGAAATCAGCGAGGGTGTCTGCCAAGCCGCCAGGCCGGCATCCTGAACGCGGGGGTTCAGGTGGGCGAGGGCAGCGCAGCTTCGGGTTCGTCTGACGCGAGACGATCACGCCCACTGCGCAATGTACCAAGCCCGGGCTCTAAGAGCATTGGTTCAAGGAATATAAAGCCCGGCGGATGGCAGACGTTTCGTATTGTACGCCTCGGTTGGGGTGTCGGGAGCACCTGACGCGGTGGCTGGCCGCGCCGAGAATCACAGCAGCCGGTCGTCGTCGGACAGCGCCGCATCGATGCGCGCCACCATGGTCCGCAGTGCCTCTTCGGTTCCTGCGGGCAACGCTGCGCTGTCGCCGCCGTCCGCACCATCGGGCGCGCCGAACGACGAGTTCCGAAACGCCAGTGCCGGATCCCGATGGGCGGCGTCGAAGGCGATGTTGAGCGCCGCCAGCACCGCGATACGGTCCCGCGCCTTGACCTTGCCGGCGTCGCGGATGCGGCACATCGCCGCGTCCACCTTGGCCACCGCCTCGCGCAGCGCCTCTTCACCGTCCACCGGGCAGGCCAGCAGGTAGGTCTGGCTCATGATTTGGACCTCGACCTGTTTGATGGAGGGTTTGTTCATGGCGCGTCCTCTGCGGAGCCCAGGCGTGCGATCAGCGCATCGAGTCGCTGGCGAGCCGCTGCGCACTGGGCGTGCAACTGGTCGCGCTCCAGCGTCAAGCGCCGTACCTCTTGCTGCAGCAGGGCCTGCGTGCGCCGCAGCTCCTCGTACCGCAGCAGCAAGCGGTCGAGGCGCTGGGCCAGTTCTTCGATGATCGCGGGTGTCATGACCCACGAATTGTAGGGTTGGCGCAAGCCTTCGCACTACAATCGTTGCAAGTTGG
Source organism: Tepidimonas sp. HKU77 (assembly GCF_049728535.1). Taxonomy (NCBI): domain Bacteria; kingdom Pseudomonadati; phylum Pseudomonadota; class Betaproteobacteria; order Burkholderiales; genus Tepidimonas; species Tepidimonas sp. HKU77. The sequence continues at coordinate 2,282,615 of NZ_CP187300.1, forward strand.
TGCTCGCGGCATGGTTCTCGTGCCGCAGTTAAACGGGAAGCTGGGGGGACTGCCGGCCTGCGGCGGGGTCCTAACCAGCGCTGCCCCCGCAACGGTAAGTGGACGGGTGCGTGTCGCGCACGTATCCCGCTTTCGCCCGTCGGTCACTGGATGCCTGGCATCTGGGAAGGCCCGCGAAGGTTGCTTCCACCAGCCCGGATACCGGCCAACGCGGTGATCGGCTCGACGCAGTCGGGCGGATCGTGACGTCCACGCACCGTCGGGGAAGGCGGTGAGGACACGTTCGTTTGGTTCGTGCTTTCATGAAAACGCCTCTCGCGCGCGCCGCCGCGGCTGCGCTCGTACCTGCCCTGCCGGTGGGTGCCTTGTTGTGTGTACCCCTGGCCCATGCGGCCGATGACACCCCGGCTGGGGCCGGCCCGTCCCTGGGGGCGGTGGTGGTTAGTGCCACCCGCTCGCAGCAGCCCATCACCGACGTGATCGCCGATGTGACGGTGATCGACCGCGACACGATCGAGCGCAGCGGCGCCGCCGCGCTGGCCGATGTCCTGGCGCGGGTGCCGGGTGTCACCATCAGCCGCAACGGCGGACCGGCCACGACGACAAACGTCTACCTGCGCGGCGCCGAGGGCCGTTTCACCGCGGTGTTCATCGACGGGGTGCGCATCGATTCGCAATCCACCGGCGGGGCCACCTGGAATGCGATCCCGCTGTCGCAGGTGGACCGGATCGAGGTGCTGCGCGGCCCGGCTGCGGCCATCTATGGCTCGGATGCGTTGGCCGGGGTCGTGCAGATCTTCACGCGGCAGGGCGAGGCCGGGTTCTTTCCCTCGGTGCGGGTGGGGCTGGGCAGTCAGGACACGCGCACGCTCGGGGTGTCGCTGCGCGGTGGCGCCGAGGGCGTGGACTATGCGGTGGGCGTGGGGACCGAGCGCAGCGACGGCTTCAATGTCCAGCCGCTGGGCAACCCGGACCGCGACGGCTACCGCAACGAAAACCTGTCCGGCCGCATTGGCTGGCAGGTGGCCCCCGGGCAGAAGCTGGATGTGACGCTGCTGGACAGCCGGCAGCGCGCCGATTACGACGGTTTCACGCCTGGGCTGGACGACCAGAGCCTGCACCGTCTGCGCACGGCCGGGCTGCACTGGACGGCGCAGTGGAGCGATGTCTGGTCCACCCGCGCCAGTCTGACCCGCGGCACCGACCGCTACGAGACGACGCCGTCGCCGTACTTGACCGAGACGCGCGTGACCACCGCGCTGCTGCGCAACGAAGTGCGGCTGGGCCAGGGCCTGATGACGGTCGATCTGGAGCGGCGCGAGGATGCGCTGCAAAACCGCAGCACCACGCCGGCCCGCACCGACCGCCACCAGAACGCCCTGGCCGTGGGTTACGGCTGGCGGTCGGGGCCGCACAACCTGCAGGTCAATGCGCGCCACGACGACGACAGCGAATTCGGCGGCCAGTCCACCGGGCTGCTGGCCTATGGCTATGACGTCAGCCGCACGCTGCGCCTGACGGCGTCGGCGGGTACGGCGTTCCGGGTGCCGACGCTGTTTCAGCGCTTCAGCATCTACGGCACGCCGGACCTGAAGGCCGAGACCGCGCACAACGTCGAGGCCGGTGTGCACTGGCAATCCGGCACGGACCGCCTGGCCGTGGTGGTCTACCGCAACCGCGTGCGCGACCTGATCGGCTACGTGAGTGGGCCGGGGCCGTGCGTCAACGGCGTGGGAACGTACGCCGGTTGCTACGGCAATGTCGGGCGGGCCCGCATCACGGGGGTGACGTTCAGCGGCGGCACCCGGGTCGGTGCGGTCAACCTGGGCGGCTCGTGGGACGTGATGCGACCCAAGAATGCGTTGACGGACAAGTGGCTGGCGCGCCGCGCGCGGTCGCAGGCGACCCTGACGGCCGACACCGCGCTGGCCGGCTGGCGCCTGGGTGGCGAGGTGCAATACGTGGGCGAGCGCTACAACAACGCGGCCAACACCCAGCGGCTGCCTGGGTACACCCTGCTCAACCTGACGGCCGAGCGGCCGCTGGGGCGCGACTGGCGCTTGCTCGCCCGCATCGACAACGCGACCGATCGCGCCTACGAATCGGTGCTGGGCTATGCCACGGCGGGCCGCACGGTGTTCGTCGGCCTGACCTGGGCCCCACGCTGAGGCCCGGTCATGACCAACAGTGCCGCCGCTGTAAACGCTGCCGCCATGCGCTGCCCCGCGCTGCTGATCGCGGCCCCGGCCTCCGGTCAGGGCAAGACCAGCGTCACCGCGGCGCTGGCGCGCTGGCACGCGCGCCAGGGGCGGCGCGTGCGGGTGTTCAAGTGCGGGCCGGATTTTCTTGACCCGCAATGGCTCGAGCGAGCCAGCGGCCACCCGGTGGACAACCTCGACCTCTGGATGAACGGCGAGGCCGACGTGCGCGCGCGGCTGGCGCGCGCGGCGCAGCAGGCCGACCTGATCCTGGTCGAGGGCGTCATGGGCCTCTACGACGGTGAGCCGAGTGCCGCCGACCTGGCGCAGCGGCTGGGCATCCCGGTGCTGGCGGTGGTGGACGCCGGGGCGATGGCGGGCACCTTCGGCGCCTTGGTGCACGGGCTGCACCACTACCGGCCGGGGCTGCCGTGGGCGGGGGTGCTGGCCAACCGCGTCGCCGGCACGGGGCACGCGCAGATGCTGCAAGCGGCGCTGCGCGACGGCGACGGCCCCTGGTGGGGAGCGCTGCCGCGTGACGAAGGTTTTGCCCTGCCGCAGCGCCACCTCGGCCTGACGCAGACTGGTGAGCTGCCCGATGCGCTGGTCCGGCTGGATCGCTTGGCCGATGCGCTGGAGGGCACGTCGTTGGGCCAGCTCGATGGGTCCGAATGGCAGCGCTGGGCGGTGGCGCTGGAGGTGCCGGCCGAACTGCCCGTGGTGGAGCCGTGGCTGGCCGGGCGCCGCGTCGCGGTGGCGCGCGATGCGGCGTTCAGCTTCATCTACCCCGCCAACGTGGAGACGCTGCAGGCGCTGGGGGCGGAGGTGGTGTTCTTTTCGCCGCTGGCGGACGAGCCGCTGCCCGACGCCGATGCGCTGTGGCTGCCGGGTGGCTACCCCGAGCTGCACGCCGACACGCTGGCTGCCGCGGGCCGCACGCGCGCCAGCGTGCAGCGCCACGTGCAGGCGGGCCGCCCGGTGTGGGCGGAGTGCGGCGGCATGCTGGCGCTGCTGGAGGGCCTGACCCTGGCCGACGGGCGGCGCGTGCCGATGTGGGGGCTGCTGCCGGGCGAGGCCGTCATGCGCGCGCGGCTCGTGGCGCTGGGGCCGCATGCGTGGGCGACACCCTGGGGCGAGCTGCGCGGGCATACCTTTCACTACTCGGAGACGCAGACTGCCCTTGCGCCCGCGGCGCACACCACCCCGGCGCGGGCGCATGGCCGGCCTGAGGCCATCTGGCGCCACGGGCCGGTCCGGGCGAGTTACTTTCACGCCTGGTTTGCTTCGGCTCCGCAGGCGGCGGCGCAATTGTTTCTGCCCGTGCCGCAGGAGGGGCCAGCCTCGGTGATGGTGCAGGAGACCGCCGCATGACCCGGCCCGACTTCGGCCCGCAGCGCATCGTCTGCCTGACGGAGGAGACCACCGAGTGGCTCTACCTGCTCGGGCAGCAGCACCGCATCGTCGGCATCAGCGGCTACACGGTGCGCCCGCCGCAGGCGCGGCAGGAAAAGCCGCGCGTCAGCGCCTTCCTGAACGCCAAGATCGACAAGATCCTGGCGCTGCGGCCGGATCACGTGTTCGGCTTTTCCGACCTGCAGGCCGACATCGCCGCGGCGCTGATCCGCGCGGGCGTGGCGGTGACGGTGTTCAACCAGCGCAGCGTCGAGGAGATCTTTGCGATGCTGTGGCAGGTGGCGGCGCTGGTCGGCTGCGCGCAGCAGGGTGAGCGGCTCTTGGAGGCGATGCGGGCGCAGCACGCCGCGATGCGCGCCGCGGTGCGGGAGCGCTTGCGGCAGGGCGCACGGCGCCCGCGGGTGTACTTCGAGGAGTGGGACGACCCGCCGATTACCGGGATCCGCTGGGTGTCGGAGCTGATCGAGCTGGCCGGCGGGCAGGACATCTTCCTGGAGCGCGCGCGCGAGCCGCTCGGCAAGGACCGGGTGCTGCCGGATCCGCAGGAGGTGGTACGTCGCGCCCCCGACCTCATCATCGGCTCGTGGTGCGGCAAGAAGTTCCGGCCCGAGCGCGTGGCCGCGCGCCCCGGCTGGCAGGACGTGCCGGCGGTGCGCGACGGCCAGCTGCACGAGATCAAGAGCGCCGACATCCTGCAGCCCGGCCCGGCGGCGCTGACGGACGGCGTGGCGCAGCTGCACCGCCTGATCCTGGCCTGGATGGACGGGGCGGGCCGTGCGGCTCCCGGCGAGCCCCCAAGGGAGGCCCGCGATGCGTGAGCTGGTGCTGGGCGGGCAGAAGAGCGGCAAGTCGCGCTGGGCCGAAGGCCGCGCGGCGCAGTGGCTGGCGGCGGATGCGCGCCACCGCGCGGTGCTGCTGGCCACCGCCCAGCCGCGCGACGCCGAGATGCGCGCGCGCATCGAGCGCCACCGGCGCGAGCGCGCCGCGCGCGTGCCGGGGCTGGAGACGCTGGAGGTGACCGGCGCGGAACTGCCGCAGGCGTTGGAGCGCCAGAGCTCGCCGCAGGCGCTGGTGGTGGTGGATTGCCTGACGCTGTGGCTGACGCAGCTGGCGTGGCCGCCGGGGCGGGCGGCGGCGGTGGAGCTGGAGACGCTGGAGCCGCCGATGCAGGCGCTGGAGCAGGCGCTGCAGGCCGTCAGCGGCCCGGTGGTGCTGGTCGGCAACGAGATCGGCCTGGGCGTCATCCCGCTGGGCAGCGAGGCGCGCGCCTTCGTCGATGCGCTGGGCGCGCTGAACCAGCGCGTGGCGGCCTGCTGCGAGCGCGTCACGCTGATGGTGGCGGGCTGCCCGCTCACTGTGAAGGGGTCGGGATGATGGGGTTCAGGCGGCTTGCGCGGCTCGGATGGGCGGGGGCGCTGGGGCTGGCCGCCGCGCTGCTGGCCGGCTGGCCCGCGCGCGCCGAGGTGCGCATCACCGACGACCACGGCGTGGAGGTGCGGCTGGCGCAGCCGCCGCAGCGCATCGTCAGCCTGCTGCCGTCGCTGTCGGAGGCGGTGTGCGAGCTCGGCCGCTGCGATCGGCTGGTGGGGGTGGATCGCTACACCAACTGGCCGCCGGCGCTCGCGGGCGTACCGCGCGTCGGCGGCGGGCTGGATCCGAACATCGAGGCGATCGTGGCGCTGCGGCCCGACGTGGTGCTGCTGGCCACCTCCTCGCGCGCGATCGAGCGGCTGCGCGCGCTGGGCCTCAAGGTGGTGGCGCTGGAGCCGCGCACGCACCCCGACGTGCAGCGCGTGCTGCTGACGCTGGGGGCGTTACTCGAGGTGCCGGATGCGGCACGCGTCTGGCGCGCGATCGACGCGGGGGTGTCGGCGGCGGCGCAGTCGCTGCCGCCAGCGGCGCGCGGGCTGCGCGTCTATATGGAGGTCAGCCCCGGGCCCTACGCGGCGGGGGAGGCCTCCTTCATCGGCCAGACGCTGCAGCGGCTCGGCGCGCGCAACGTGGTGCCGGCAGCGCTGGGCCCCTTTCCGAAGCTGAACCCGGAGTTCGTCGTGCGCGCCGACCCGGACGTGATCCTGGTCAGCAGCCGCGCCGCCGAGGCGCTGGCGCAGCGGCCCGGCTGGGCGCGGCTGCGCGCGGTGCGGCAGGGGCGGGTGTGCGCGTTCGACGCCGCGCAGTCGGACGTGCTGGTGCGCCCGGGGCCGCGCATGGCCGAGGCGGCGCGGCTGATGGCCGATTGCCTGGCGCGCGCCGCCGCCCCGGCGCGCCCGGCGGCAGGCGCGACCTCTGCGGCGGGAGGACGCCCGTGAACGCGCGCCGCGCCGCCGGGGTGTTGCTCGCGCTGCTCGCGGCGGCGGCGGGGCTGCTGGCGCTGGCGGTCAGCGTCGGCAGCCAGGGGCTGGAGCCGGTGTGGACGTTGCTCGCATCGCCGCCGAACGAGGGGCAGGCGGCGCTGGCCGCGCAGATCGTGTGGGAGATTCGGCTGCCGCGCGCGCTGGGCGCCTGGGCCGCCGGGGCGCTGCTCGGGGTGGCGGGCGCGGTGGCGCAGGGGCTGTTCCGCAACCCGCTGGCCGACCCGTTCCTGCTCGGCAGCGCGGCGGGGGCGTCGCTGGCAGTGGCACTCGCCTTGGTGGCCTTGGGCGGTTCGGCCGGCATGCTTGGAGGGGCGGGCGCCCCTGGCTGGAGCGTGCTGTCGTCGAGCCTGTGGGTGCGGCTGGGCCTGACCGGGGCGGCGTTCGTCGGGGCGCTGGCGGCGGTGCTGCTGACGCTGGCGCTGGCGCGCGGCGTGCAGCACACGCTGCGGCTGCTGCTGGCGGGGGTGGTGGTCGGCGTGGTGCTGGGGGCCGGCACGCAGGCCGTGCTGCTGCTGGCGCCGGATGCGCTGCAGGCGATGCAGGCGTTTCTGCTCGGCTCCACGGCGTTCGTCGGCTGGCCCTCGGCGGGGCTGATGCTGGCGGCCGCCGCGCTGTGCACCGCGGCGGCGACGCTGCTGGCGCGCGCACTGGACGCGCTGGCGCTCGGCGAGGCCACCGCCGCGAGCCTCGGCATGCCGCTGGCGACGCTGCGTCTGGCGCTGGTGGCGGTGCTGGCGCTGGCCACCGCCAGCGCCGTGGCGCAGACCGGGCTGATCGCCTTCGTGGGACTCGCGGCGCCGCACCTGGTGCGCGCGCTGGTGCCGACGACGCACGGCTGGCTGATGGCGCTGGCCGCCGCGATGGGCGGCGCGCTGCTGCTGGCGGCCGACACGCTGGCGCGTGGATGGCTGGCGCCGCAGGAGCTGCCGGTGGGCGTGCTGACCGCGGTGCTGGGCGGCGGCTACCTGCTGTGGCTGATGCACCGCGGGCGGCTGCGGGGGCAGGGGGCATGAGGGGCGACGTGGTCAATCCATCCCACCCCGTGGCGCTGGCTGCGCAGGGGGTCAGCGTCCGGCTGGGCCGCCACCCCGTGTTGCACGGCGTGACGGCGGCGCTGCCGCGCGGGCGCTGGACCTGCCTCGTGGGCCCCAACGGCGCCGGCAAGTCCACGCTGCTGAAGGCGCTGGCGGGCCTGCTGCCGCTGCACGGTGGGCGCGTCGAGCTGCTGGGGCGGGCGCTGCAGGACTGGCCGCGCCGGGCGCGCGCCCGCACGGTGGCGTGGCTCGGGCAGGCCGAGCCGGGCGGCGACGACCTGACCGCCTGGGACGTGGCGATGCTGGGCCGCCTGCCGCACCAGCCGTGGCTGGCCGCCGCGAGCGCGGCCGACCGCGCGGCGGTGGAGCAGGCGCTGCGCCAGACGCAGGCGTGGGACTGGCGCGCGCGGCCCTTGGCGCAGCTTTCCGGCGGGCAGCGCCAGCGCGTGCTGCTGGCGCGGCTGCTGGCGGTGCAGGCGCCGATCCTGCTGATGGACGAGCCGCTGGCGCACCTGGATCCGCCGCACCAGGCCGACTGGCTGGCGCTGGTGCGCGCGCTCACGCGCCAGGGGCAGACGGTGGTGACCGTGTTGCATGAGCTCAACATGGCGCTGCACGCCGACGAGCTGCTGATCCTGGACGCCGGCCGCGTGCGCCATCAAGGGCCGGCGGACGATCCGGCCACGCACCGCGCGCTGGAGCAGGTGTTCGGGCAGCGCATCGCGGTGCGGCCGCTGGACGCCGGCGCCGCCGGCGCGGATGGCGTGTCGGCGCGTTGGGTGGTGCTGCCCAAGGAGCCCGTTTTTGCCGAAGGCGGTGAGGTCGCCTCGGCCCCCCGCGCCCGCCCGGGCGCATTCATCTGTGAGGAGGTCTGTCATGCACATCGAACCCGGAGTTGTTGAAGGCAGCAAAGCGTTACTCGGTTACGCCACCGGCACCGCTGCGGTGGCTTGGGCTGGCAAGCTGGCTTGGGACATGCTGCGACAGGAGGGGGCGCAGGCTTTGCTGCTGCGCTCGCTGTTGACCACCGCCCTGGTGTTTTGCTTTTTCGAGGTGCTGCCGCGCCATCCGGTCGGCGTCTCGGAGGTGCACCTGATCCTGGGCACCACGTTGCTGCTGCTGTTCGGGGTGGCGCCAGCTGCCTTGGGGCTGGCCGGCGGGCTGCTGATTCAAGGGCTGTTTTTTGCGCCGGCGGATTTGCCGCAATACGGGATGAACGTCACCACGCTGTTGGTGCCGCTGTATGCCACCGCGGCGCTGGCGCAGCGGGTCATCCCGCAGCAGGTGGCCTACGTCGATCTGCGCTACGCGCAGGCGCTCAAGCTGTCCGTGGCCTATCAGGGCGGCATCGTGGCTTGGGTGGCGTTCTGGGCGCTGTATGGTCATGGCCTCGAGGCGGACAACCTGGCCAACATCGGCGCGTTTGGCGCGGCGTATGTGGCGGTGATCGTGGCGGAGCCGCTGATCGACCTGGCGGTGCTGGCGGCAGCCAAAGGCCTGCACGCGTTGAAGCACAGCGCGGCGGTGCAGCGCCGGCTCTACCATGCTGCTTGAGGCTGCGGTGCCGATGGCACCGGGGTGGGTGTCGATCGTCGGCGCCGGCCCCGGGCCATTGGATTTGCTGACCCTGCGTGCCCTGGATCGGCTGCGGCGCGCCGAAGTGGTCATCCACGACCGCCTGATCGGCGCCGACATCCTGGCCGAAATCCCGGCGCGGGCGCTGCGCTACGACGTCGGCAAGGCGCGCGGCCGGCACACGCTGCCGCAGTCCGACATCCACGCGCTGATGGTGGCGCACGCCCGCGCAGGCCGCCGCGTCGTGCGGTTAAAGGGCGGCGATCCGTTCATTTTTGGTCGCGGCGGCGAGGAGATGCAGGCGCTGTGCGCCGCGGCGGTGCCGTTTGAGATCGTGCCTGGGGTCAGCGCGGCGCAGGGCTGCGGGGCCGCCGCGGGTATCCCGCTGACGCAGCGAGGGCTGGCCAGCCTGTGCGTCTTCTTGCCGGGGCACGGTGACAGCGGCGACGTCGGCTATGACTGGGCGGCGCTGGCTCGTCCCGCCCAGACTTTGGTGTTTTACATGGGAGTGGCGCGGCTGGCGCGCATCGCCGAGCGCCTCATGGCGCATGGACTGCCGCCGGATACGCCAGCGGCACTGGTGCTGGACGGCACGCGTCCGACCCAAACCGTGCTGGCTTGTCCGCTGCAGGTGTTGGCCAGCCAGGCCCCGCCATATGGGCCGCGGCCTGGGCTGTTGATCATCGGCCCGACGGTGGCCTTGAGCCCGCACTACCGGGCGCAGGCAGCAGCCCCGTGGGAGGAGCTGGCGCGATGAGCGAACTTGATGCGGGCCAAAACCGAGAGGCGCTGCGCCGCGGCTGGTGCCCGGGAGCCTGGCGTCCGATGCCATCGGGCGATGGTTGGATCCTGCGCATCCGCGTGCCGATGGGGCGGCTGTCGCGGCGGCAGGCCGAGGGGCTGGCGGCCCTGATGCAGGCGCAGCGGCTCGATGTCATCGAGTTGACCCAGCGCTCCCATTTGCAATGGCGCGGCGTGCAGCCGGCTCAGCACACTGCGCTGCTGAGTGGCCTGCGGGCGCTGGGCCTGCTTGACGGGGACGCCATGCAAGAAGCGCGGCGCAACGTGCTGGTGCAGCCGTGCTGGCAACCGGGCGATGCCACGCACCGGGTGGCGCGGGGGTTGCTCAAGCGGCTGCGCCAGCCCGATGCCCCGCGGCTGCCAGCCAAGTTCGGCTTTGCCGTCGATCTGGGCAAGCGCCCCTACCTGCGCGCCGCCAGCGCCGACGTGCGCATCGAGCCCCTGCAAGACGGCTGGGCGCTCGTGCGACCCGACGGCAGCCCGTATGGCATGGCGGTGCCGCTGGAGCGTGCGGCCGAGGAAGCCATGGCGCTGGCGACATGGTTTGCCCAGCGCGCTCAGGGTCCTGGTGCTCCGCGTCGCATGGCCGCTTGGATGGCGCAGCGGCGCCGGCCCGCGAGTGAGCCTCTGTCTCCAGCCCCGATCAATGCCAACTCACAAGCGCTTGAGCCTTGGTGGGCCACGCTGCCGCCGGGTATGGCCTGGGTGGCTGCGCCGTTTGGGCGACTCAGCGCCGCGGCGTGGGCGCGGCTGGCGCAGCTGGCACCGTTGCGGCTGACGCCGTGGCGCGCCGTGTTGCTGGAACGCCACGCCCTGGCCCCGCCGGACGAAGCGTGGATCACCGATGCGACAGACCCGCGTCTGCGCGTGGCCGCTTGCGTCGGCGCCCCCGGCTGCGTGCAGGCTTCGGGTGGCACGCTGCCGTTGGCCGGGCTGTTGGCCGCGTACTTGCCAAACGAGGGCTGGTTACACGTCAGCGGTTGCGCCAAAGGTTGCGCGCATCCCTATCCAGCGCCCACGGTACGCGTGCGTCCCGACGGCTGGGATTGGATCGGATGGGGGCGGGCCGATGCCGCGGCCGATGCGCACTGGGGTGCACTTGCGCCGCTTATCGACGCGGTGCGCCGAAGCGCCGGGCGGCATGTCGGTCATGGGCAGGCAGAAGGGTGGCTTGTACGATGACACAAGAGCTGTTTGACGATTACGAACGCGATGGCGCGGCGATCTACCGACGCTCGTTTGCCATCATCCGCACGGAGGCCGACCTGGCCCGCTTCGATGCCCGGCAAGAGCCGGTGGTGGTGCGCATGATCCACGCCTGCGGCCTGGTGGAGCTGGCCAAGGACGTGGCTTTCACGCCCGATCTGGTGCCGGCGGCCCGCGCCGCGCTGTGCAGCGGTGCGCCGATTCTGTGCGACGCGCAGATGGTGGCCGCCGGCATCACGCGCCGCCGTCTGCCAGCTGACAACCCGGTGCTGTGCACGCTGCACGATCCGCAGGTCGGTACCCTGGCGCAGCGGCTGGGCACCACGCGCAGCGCGGCGGCGCTGGAGCTGTGGCGGCCCCATCTGGCCGGCGCGGTGGTGGTTATCGGCAACGCGCCTACGGCCCTGTTTCGGCTGCTGGAAATGCTGCGCGAGCCCGACTGCCCGCGCCCCGCGGCCATTTTGGGCTGTCCGGTGGGGTTCGTCGGGGCGGCAGAATCCAAAGCGGCGTTGATGGCGCAGCCGCCCGCACCGGCGCTGACGGTGCACGGGCGTCTGGGCGGCTCGGCCATTGTCGCGGCGGCGATCAATGCACTGGCCAGCGAGGAGGAGCACTGATGGGGCGCATCGTTGGCGTCGGTTTGGGGCCGGGCGACCCGCAGTTGGTGACGGTGCGTGCCCAGCGTTGGCTCTCCCAGGCTCGTCAGGTGGCCTATTTCCGCAAGTCTGGCCGCCCCGGACGCGCGCGGCGCATCGCCCTGACCTGGCTGGCGCCGCAGGCGGTGGAGCATGCGATGGAGTACCCCGTCACCACCGAGCTGCCGTTCGACAGCCCGGCCTACATCGATCTGCTGGCCCGCTTTTATGGCCACTGGGTTGAGCGTCTGGAGGCGCTGGCCGCGCAGAACGACGTGGTGGTGCTGTGCGAGGGCGATCCGTTTTTCTACGGCTCATTCATGCACCTCTATGAGCGACTGCGCCGCCGTGGCCACGTGCCGGTGGAGGTGGTGCCGGGGTTGCCGGGTATGGTCGGTTGCTGGTCGGTCTGCGGCCAGCCGATGACCTGGGGCGATGACGTGTTGACCATCCTGATGGGCACGCTGCCCGAGGATGATTTGGTGCGGCACATGCAGCAGGCCGACGCGCTGGTGGTGATGAAAGTGGGCCGGCATCTCGGGCGGGTGCGGCGGGCGCTGCAGCGCGCGGGTCTGCTGGCACGAGCTTGGCTGGTGCAGGAAGGCACGATGAACGGGCAGCAGGTGCAGCCGCTGGCCAGCGTGGATGAGCAAGCGTCTTGCCCCTATTTCGCCCTGGTGCTGGTGCCGGGTCAGGGCCGCCGGCCGGAGGTGGAAGGATGAGCGGCGGTTGGCTGTGCGTGGCTGGCCTCGGGCCGGGGGATGCGGCGCTGGTCACCCCTCAGGTGCAGCAGGCGTTGCAGGAAGCCACCGACGTGCTGGGGTATGGCCCTTACTTGGCGCGTGTGCCGCGGCGTGCGGATCAAGCGTATCACGCCAGCGACAACCGCGAGGAGCTCGAACGCGCGCGCCACGGGTTGCGGCTCGCGCAGGCGGGGCGGCGGGCGGTGATCGTCTCCTCTGGCGATCCGGGGGTGTTTGCCATGGCTGCGGCTGTGTTCGAAGTCATGGAGTCTGAGCCGGCTTGGCAGCAGCTGGATGTGCGCGTGCTGCCCGGGGTGACGGCGATGCTGGCGGCAGCTGCCAGGCTGGGCGCGCCACTCGGGCATGACTTTTGCGCCATCAATTTAAGCGACAACCTCAAGCCGTGGTCGGTGATCGAGCGGCGGCTCGTGCTGGCGGTGCAAGCCGACCTGGTGCTGGCCCTCTACAATCCGCGTTCGCGCGGCCGGCCTGAAGGTTTTGCCCGCGCCTTGGCGGTGCTGCGCCAGCACTGCGAGCCGCAGCGCTGGGTGGGGTTGGCGCGCGCGGTCTTCACACCACAGGAATCGATTCGGCACCTGCCGCTGGCGCACGTGCAGCCGGACATGGCCGACATGCGCACGCTGGTCATCGTTGGCAACCGCGCCACGCGCACGGTGGGGCGCTACATCTACACCCCGCGGAGGGGCGGCTGATGGCGCCGGGCCGGGGGCGTCAGCCGTCGCATCGGCGCGGCTCAGGCTGCAGGGGCATGGGCGGACGGTCCTGTGTTGAGGTTGGCGTGACCCTCTTGTGCCGGCAGCCCAAGCCATTGCAACGCTTCGGCGACGGTCTCTACAAGGGGGCGCGGCGGCAGCGTCGGACGCTCGATCAGCAGCACCGGCAGGCCCAGGACGCGTGCGGCTTCGAGCTTGGCTTGGCCCCCTTCGCCGCCCGAGTTTTTGGCCACTATCCACTCGATGCGATGGGCGCGCAGGAGCGCCAGATCGTCCTCAAGCGTGTAAGGGCCGCGCTGCACCACTACCGTGCCGCGTTGCGGCGCCACCTCAAGCCCCGGCTCCACGACGCGCAGCAAATACCAGTGCGGCGTGTGCTGCAAGAAAGGCTGCACCTGCTGGCGCCCAATGGCCAAAAAGACGCGGCTTGGCGCAGTCGGCAGGGCACGCACCGCGGCGTCGAAATCGGGCACGCTGTGCCAGCGGTCGCCGGGGCCGGGACGCCAAGGCGGGCGCTGCAACGCCAGCAGCGGCACGCCAAGCCGAGCGCAAGCCTCAATGGCGTGGCGGCTCATCTGTGCGGCAAAAGGGTGCGTGGCATCGATCACGTGCGTGATGCGCTGCTGGCGCAAGAAGGCCGCCAGCCCATCGGGGCCGCCGAAGCCGCCCACGCGAGTTGGCAGCGGCTGCGCAATAGGCTGCGCAGTGCGCCCGGCGTAGGAAAAAGTCGCGGGCACGCCAGCGCGGGCGAGTGCCTGCGCCAGCTGCGAGGCTTCGGTGGTGCCCCCGAGCAGGAGGACATGCATGGCGGCTGAAGCGTGGTTGTCGATTATCGGCATCGGCGAAGACGGTTTAGAGGATTGCAGCGAGTCTACCCGCCGTTTGTTGGCGCAAGCGCGGCGCGTGTTTGGCGGGCCGCGCCATCTGGCACTGGCGGGCATCGAGCCCGAGCGCGCCGAGCCGTGGCCGGTGCCGTTCGACATTGGCCCGCTGCTGGCCTGGCGCGGCCAGCCGGTAGTCGCTCTGGTCTCGGGCGATCCGTTTTGGTTTGGCGCCGGCAGCGTGCTGGCGCGCGCGTTGCCACGCCAGGAGTGGCAAGCTATCCCCGCGCCCTCAACATTTGCGTGGGCCGCTAGCGCCTTGGGCTGGCCTTTGGAGGAGGTGCGCTGCCTTGGGTTGCACGCGCAACCGCTGCGCGCGCTTTGGCCGCACCTGGGGCGGGGGCGGCGTCTGCTGTGCCTGCTGCGCGACGAGGCGGCGTTGCAGGCAGCGGTGGTGCTGCTGCGCGAAGAAGGCTTTGGCGCCAGCACCGCCTGGGCATTGCAACGGCTGGGCGGGCCGCGGCAGCGCATCGAGCGTTTCTCGATCCGGGACGGCGCGCCAGCTGGCCTGCAAGCGCCGCTGGCGCTGGCGCTGGACTTGCACGATGGCCCGGAAGGCTTGCCCGCCTGCGTCGGTTTGCCCGATGCGCTGTTCGAGCACGACGGCCAGCTCACCAAAGCGCCGATGCGGGCGTTGACGCTGCAGGCGCTGGCGCCGCGCCCTGGGCAGCGGTTGTGGGACTTGGGTGCCGGCAGCGGCTCAATCAGCATCGAGTGGTGCCTGGCTGGCGGTGTGGCCGAGGCGGTGGAGCGCGACGCGGTGCGTGCCGAGCGCGTGCAGCGCAACGCCGAGCGCTTCGGCCTAACCCCACGCCTGCGCGTCTGGTCGAGCGAGACCTTGGCGACGCTGGCGCAGCTGCCCGAGCCGCAGGCGGTGTTCATCGGCGGCGGCATGGACGCAGCACTGTGGCATGCACTGCGGCCTCGGCTGCCTGCGGGCTGCCGGGTGGTTGTCAACGCCGTGACCACCGCCACCCAAGCCTTGTTGGCGCAGTTGCATGAGCGCCACGGTGGCCAGCTGCGCCAGATCGTCCTGGCCGAGGCGCAACCCCTTGGGGCGCAACAGGGCTGGGTGCCGTGGCGGCCACAGTGGCAGTGGGCGTGGCAGGCATCAGCTGTCGAACTTGGAGGAGATGTGACATGACCGTGCATTTCATCGGTGCCGGGCCGGGCGCGCCCGATCTGCTGACGCTGCGCGCGCGCGAGTTGATCGCCCGCTGTCCGGTGTGCCTGTATGCCGGCTCGTTGGTGCCGCCGCAGGTACTGGCGTACTGCCCGCCGCAGGCGCGCTTGATCGACACCGCGCCGCTGTCGCTGGAGCAAATCCTGGAGGAAATCCGCGCCTCCCATGCCTGCGGGCAGGACGTGGCTCGGTTGCACTCGGGCGACTTGTCGGTGTGGTCGGCGATGGCAGAGCAGTTGCGCGCGCTGCGGGCCGAAGGCATTCCGTACACGATCACGCCTGGAGTGCCGTCCTTTGCTGCCGCGGCGGCGGCCTTGGGCTGCGAGTTGACCTTGCCCGGCGGCAGCCAAACGGTCGTGCTGACCCGCGCCCACGGGCGCGCCACCCCGGTGCCAGATGGCGAGCGTTTGGAGGTCTTGGCCGCCACCGGGGCCACGCTGGCGATCCACCTGAGCATCCACGTGCTGGAGCCAGTGGTGCAGACACTGCTGCCGCACTACGGCGGCGACTGCCCGGCAGCAGTGGTCTGGCGCGCCAGTTGGCCGGATGAGCGGATCGTGCGCGCGCCGCTGGGCGAGCTGGTGCAGGCCGCGCAGGGTGGGCTGGAGCGCACCGCGCTGATCCTGGTCGGGCGCAATCTGGCCCAAGACGGCTTTGGCCGCAGCCGCCTGTATGCGCCGGATTACGAGCGCCGCTATCGCCGGGCCACGTCCGCTGAGGATGCTGCATGAGTCCGCGCTGGCGGTTGAGCCTCATTGGCATGGGCATGGGTAGCCCTGCGCACCTGACGCTCCAGGGCGAGCAGGCGCTGCGCCGCGTCGATCTGTTGTTGCTGCCGGACAAAGGCGAAGATAAGGCCGAGCTGGCCGCGGCGCGGCTGCGCCTGCTGCAGACGGTGCGCCCCGACTTCGACGCCGAGGCGGGTGGCGGTCCGCGCGTGGCGCGCTACGCCGTGCCCTCGCGTGAAGGCGCCGATGCCGCCGACACACCGCGCTATCTCGACGCTGTGCGGCGCTGGCACGACGCACTGGCCCGAGCCTGGACGCAAGCGCTGCGTGAGCACCTGCCTCAAGGCGGGCAAGCAGGTGTGCTGATCTGGGGCGATCCGGCCTTATTCGACAGCTCGATGCGCATCGCCCAGCGTGTGGCGCGCGAGCTGCCGCTTGAATGGGAGGTGGTGCCCGGCATCAGCGCCCTGCAGGCGCTTGCCGCCGCGCATGCCGTGCCGCTCAATGAGCTGGCTAGCCCGGTGTTGATCACTTCAGGACGGTGGCTGCGCCAGCACGGCTGCCCTGCGGACGTGCCGGCGCTGGCCGTCATGCTTGATGGCGGCACGGCTTTTGAGGCGCTGCCCGACCCGTACGCATGGCACATCTGGTGGGGCGCTTACCTCGGGCTGCCGCAGCAAACCTTGGACAGCGGCCCGCTGCCGCAAGCCGGTCCGCGCATCGCGCGCGCCCGCGCGGCCTTGCGGCAGGCGCACGGCTGGATGCTGGATATCTACCTGCTCAAGCGTCGTGGCGCCGACGACTGCTGACCTCCGCAACCTCTGGAGATGGAACCGATGGAACTGCAGACCCCCCCGCTGCTGCGCACCACCCCCAAGCCGCAAGGTCCGCGCCGCGGCCTCATCATCGTGCACACCGGCCATGGCAAAGGCAAAAGCACCGCGGCCTTCGGCCTGGCGCTGCGTGCGCACGGACGCGGCAAGGCCGTCAAGATTTTTCAATTCATGAAAGTGCCCAGCGCCCGCTTCGGTGAGCACCGCGTTTTCGAGCAACTCGGCATTCCGATCGAAGGGCTGGGGGATGGATTTAGCTGGAAAAGCCGTGACCTTGAGCACTCCGCCGAGCTGGCGCGCCAAGGATGGGCGCGCGCCGAGGCGGTGATCCGCGCAGGCGCGCATTTCATGGTGGTGCTCGACGAAATCATGTACCCGCTGCGCTACGGCTGGATCCCACTGGAGGCGGTACTGGACGCGCTGCGTCAGCGCCCGACCGAGATGACGGTGGTGCTCACTGGGCGCCACGCGCCCCAGGAGCTCATCGACTTGGCCGACACCGTCACCGAAATGGTCAAGCACAAGCACCACTTCGATGCCGGCGTGCCAGCGCAGCGTGGCATTGAAGATTGACCTCTTTGGCATTTTTCTTTACGACATTTCAAGTCATGAATCTTGACAAAACCCCTGCCACCATCATCACCGGCTTTCTTGGCGCCGGCAAGACCACGCTGCTGCGCCATCTGCTGACCCACGCGCAGGGGCGGCGCATCGCCGTCATCGTCAACGAGTTTGGCGAGCTCGGCATCGACGGTGAATTGCTCAAAGGCTGTGGCATCGGCTGCGACGAGACCGGCGCGGAAAACGGCCAGGTCATCGAGCTGGCCAACGGCTGCCTGTGTTGCACGGTGCAAGAAGAATTTGCTCCGGTGATGGAACTGCTCGCCCAGCGCCGCGACCTGATTGATCACGTGGTGATTGAAACCTCCGGCCTGGCGCTGCCCAAACCGCTGGTGCAGGCGTTTCAGTGGCCCACTATCCGGCACGCTTTCACCGTCGATGCGGTGGTCACCGTGGTTGATGTGCCGGCGGTGGCGCAGGGTTGTTTTGCGTCTGACCCACAGGCGGTCGAAGCGCAGCGTCGCGCCGACCCGGAGCTTGACCACGACACGCCGTTGGCCGAGCTCTTTGAGGATCAGCTGGCCACCGCCGACCTAGTCGTGCTCAACAAAGTCGAACGGGTCGATGCCGATACCCTGCAGCGCGTGCGCGCGATGGTGGCGGCGCGCTCGCCGGCGGCGGTGCAGACCGTGGTGGCGCGGCACGGCCAAGTGCCGCCCGAGGTGCTGCTGGGCTTGGGCCGCGCTGTGGAAGAAGTGATCGAAAGCCGCCTCACCCACCACGACGATGAGGACGACGACCACGACCACGACGCCTTTCAATCCGTGGTGCTGGCGCTGGACGTGCGCGACAGGCAACACCTGCTGCAGACGCTTTCGACGCTGGTGGCGCGTCACGGCCTGCTGCGCATTAAGGGGTTCGTGGCGCTGCCGCAGGCGGCGCTGCGGCTGGTGGTGCAGGGTGTGGGTCCGCGGCTGGACAGCCACTTCGACCGCCCGTGGCGCGTGGGCGAGCCGCGCTGCAGCGTCCTGGTTTGCATCGGGCTAGGGCTCGACGAGGCCGCGCTGCGCGCCGATCTGCGCCAGGCTGGGTTGCTGGCGGAGTCATCCACGTCGGCCGGAGTGTGACCCATGCACTTGTTGGCCACCCGTGCCGGCGGCTTTATCGACGACACCAGCGGCGCGGTCGTGCGGCTGGCGCAAACCCCTGCGCCCGTGGTGGTGCTCAGCGCCGCCGATACCACGCTGTCGCTGCTGGCTTCGGTGCTGCCGAAAGACTACCCCGAAGTGCGGCTGGCCAATCTGATGGCGCTGCGCCAGCCGGCGACGGTGGATCTCTACGTGGAGGACGTGCTGCAGCACGCGCGCGCGGTGATCATCGATCACCTGGGGGCTTACCACGACTGGGCTTATCTGGTGGAGCGCTGCGCGGCGCTGGCGCGTCAGCGCGGGCAGTGGCTAGCGGTGTTTTCCGGCGACGGACAGGACGATCCGCAGCTGCTGGCGCAAGGTACCGTGGACTGGGATGACGCGCGCACGCTTTGGCGCGCGCTGCGCTACGGTGGACAAGCCAACGCCGCGCGCTTTTGGGCCCTGATCGGACAGCGCGCCCTAGGGTTGAAGGAACAACCCTACACGCCGCCGCAGCCGCTGCCGTCTATCGTGGAGCACCAAGTCGCGGACTTGCCGCCGGTGGCTCCCGACGCGCCGCAGGCGCTGCTGCTGTTTTACCGCGCCCATGTCCAGGCCAGCAACACAGGGCCTTTCGATGCCTTGCTGCGTGCGCTGCACGCGCGGGGGCTGCGTGCGCGCGCTTGGGCCGTGGACAGCCTGAAAAACCCCCAGGTGCGCCAACGCCTGCATGACCTGGCGGAGGGTGGCGGTGTGGATTTGGTGCTAAACGCCACGGCTTTCGCCCTTGGTTTGGAGGATGGCCAGACACTGGCGGGCGACGCTCCGGTGCTGCAGCTTATCACCGCGGGCGTGACGCGCCAGCACTGGAACGACGACCCGCACGGTCTGCCGCCGCGCGACATGGCCATGCAAGTGGTGCTGCCAGAGCTCGACGGTCGCATCGCCACCCGCGCCATCAGCTTCAAAGCGGTGCAGTGCCACGACCCACGCACCCAGATCGATTTGATCCGCTATGCCGCCGACACTGAGGCCATCGATTGGGTCGCCGAGCTAGCTTGGCGCTGGTGTCGGCTGCGCCGATTAGAGCGCTCCCAGGTGCGGCTGGCCGTGGTGCTGACTGACTACCCGAGCGACGACGCCCGCATCGGCATGGCGCTGGGGCTGGACGTACCGGCCTCGGTCGTGCGCATGTTGCAGGCGTTGCACCGCAATGGCTATGACCTGGGCGATGGTCCCGCGTTGCCGCGTGACGGTGACGAGCTGATGCGCTGGCTGCGCAGCGGCGTCACGCACGCTATCGACGACAACGATGCACGCCCGGCTTGGCAAAGCCTGGCGCTGACCGACTACAGGCGAATGCTGGAGGCGTGGCCGGCACCGCTGGTCGAAGCGCTACAGCAGCGGTGGGGGGCACCCGAGCGCGATCCGATGGCGCGCGCTGGCCGGCTGATGATTCCCGGTATTCGGTTGGGTCAGGTGTTCATCGGCCTGCAGCCCCCACGCGACCCGAGGCAGCGTCGCGCTGCCTACCATGATGCCGAGCAGGTGCCGCCGCACGCCCACGTGGGGTTTTACCTCTGGTTGCGCGAGGTTTGGCAAGTGGATGCCGTCGTGCAAGTCGGCACGCACGGCAACCTGGAGTGGCTGCCGGGCAAAAGCGTGGCACTGGGTCCGATGTGCTGGCCGCAGCGGCTGCTGGGACCGCTGCCGCACCTCTACCTTTACATCGTGAACGATCCGGGCGAAGGTGTGCAGGCCAAGCGGCGCACGCAGGCGGTGATCATCGACCACCTGATGCCGCCGCTGGCCGACGCGCAGGACAGCGGCACCCTGCTCCCGCTGGAGCGCATGGTGGAGGAGTATTACGATGCGCTGACGATGGATCCCCCACGCGCGCGGCGGCTGCGTCAAGCGATCGTGGACGAAACGTTGCGGCTGGGCGTGCACGAGGAGCTGGGTTTGCAGGGCGATCCGCGGGATGCGGCGGTGCTGGCGCAGTGGCTGCAACGTCTAGATGCCTACCTCTGCGAAATCAAGGAAAGCCAACTTCGTGCTGGCTTGCACGTATGGGGCACTTCGCCCCAAGGCTTGACGCGTGCGCAAACCCTGCTGGCCTTCCTGCGCCAGCCGCGCGGCAACCGCGCGCAGGACGACAGCCTGCTGCGTGCCATGGCGCAAGATTTGGGGCTGGACGGCTTCGACCCGCTGCAAGCAGACCCCGCCGAGCCCTGGCGCGGGCCGCGCCCGGCGCTGCTGCGGGCCATCGACCCCGGCGGACCATGGCGCCACGCCGGCCACACGCGCCAGCGGCTGCACCAGCTGGCGCTGGCGTGGCTGCAAGATCCAGCGCTGGCCGAGCGGCAGGCCGGCCCGCGCGCTCAGCAGGTGCTGCGCTGGGTCTGGCAGTATCTCGCGCCGCGGCTGGATGCTTGCGGATCCAATGAGACAACACAACTGCTACGCGGACTGCATGGCCGGTTTGTGCCGCCAGGCCCCAGCGGGGCGCCGTCACGCGGACGCATCGATGCGCTTCCCACAGGGCGCAATTTTTATGCTAGCGACCCGCGCAGCCTACCAACCCCAGCGGCGTGGGACAGCGGTCAGCGCATCGCGGCGCGACTCATTGAGCGCTACGCCCAAGATCACGGAGTGTTTCCCAGCGCCATCGGCTTGTCGCTGTGGGGCACCACCACCTTGCGCACAGGCGGCGAGGACGTGGCCACGGCGCTGGCCCTGTTGGGTGTGCGGCCACGCTGGGATGAAGGCAGTGGCCGCGTGATCGAGGTGGAGGTTCTGCCGGCGTCGCTGCGGCCCTATCCGCGGGTGGACGTGACGCTGCGGGTCTCCGGCTTGTTCCGCGACGCGTTTGCGCACCTGATCGATTTGCTCGACACCGCCGTGCAGGCGGTGGCCGCCATCGATCCAGCGGACGAGCCAGACGAACTCAACCCCGTGCGCGTGCACGTGCAGCGGGAGGCACAAGCGCTGCTCGCGCAAGGCCTGGACCCCGCGCAAGCGCAGCGCCAGGCCAGCTGGCGCTTGTTTGGTCCGCGCCCGGGCTCGTATGGCGCCGGCATCGGCGAGGTGGCGCAAACAGACGCGGCGTTTGACCGGAACGCGCTGGTTCGCGCCTACCTGGGCAGCGGTGCTTACGCCTACGGCCGGGGAGCCCATGGGGTGGCGGCGCCGGCGGCGTGGGAGCGGCGGTTGGCGCGCCTGGATCTGGCCGCGCACATCCAGGACCACCGTGAGCACGATGCGCTGGACATCGATGGCTTTGTCGAATACCTTGGCGGCATGGCTGCCGCCGCGCAAGTCCTGCGCGGGCAAGCGCCCGCGGTCTATCACGCCGACAGCAGTACGACCGCGGTGCGGGTGCGCCCGTTGCGGGAAGAGCTGGCGCGCATCGTGCGCGCGCGCGTGACGCACCCGCGCTGGCTGCAAGCCATGCAGGCGCACGGCTACGCGGGCGCAGCCGAGATGGCCGCCACGCTGGAACATCTGCTGGGTTGGGCGGCGCTTGGTCAGGGGGTGTCGGCGCACCAGCTTGATCTGGTTGCGGAGACGCTGCTGTTCAACGAGTCCAACCAGAGCTTTTTACGGCAGCACAACCTGCCGGCCTTGCGCCGTATGGCGCAGCGCTTATGGCAAGCCATCGAACAGGGGCTTTGGACGCCTCCGGTGGCGCTGCAGCAGCGCCTGCGGCAATTACAGCTGGAGCTGGAAGAGTCATGGGAACATCCGTCAATCTGACCACCACGGACGCGTGCTCAACGACGGCTGCGCCACCTGATACGACGCCAGAGACACCGCGCTATCCCTTTGCAGCGCTGGTGGGGGTACCGGATTTGCAGCTGGCGCTGTTGTTGGTGGCCATCGACCCTACGCTCGGTGGGGTACTTATCCGCGGCCCACGCGGCACGGCCAAGTCGACCGCGGCGCGCGCGCTGGCCGACTTGCTACCGGGCGCCCCGTTTGTGCAGTTACCACTGGGGGCTACGCTGGAGCAGATCGTCGGCACGCTGGAACTTCAAGATGCGCTGCGCCATGGACGCATTACATGGCGGCCCGGGCTGCTGGCGCGCGCACACGGCGGGGTGCTTTACGTGGACGAGGTCAACCTGTTGCCCGATGCGCTGGCCGATGTGCTGTTGGATGCCGCCGCCAGCGGCGTGCACACCGTGGAACGCGACGGCATTTCGCAGCGCCACGCCGCGCGCTTTGCGCTGATCGGCACGATGAACCCGGAGGAGGGGGAGTTGCGCCCGCAGCTTCTGGATCGCTTTGGCCTGTGCGTCGAGCTGAGCAATCCGGACGCTGCGGCGGTGCGCGCCGCTATCGTGCGAGCGCGGCTGGCGTTCGAAGCCGACCCGGCGGCCTTCGTCGCCTGCCACCATTTGCAGCAGCAGACCTTGCAGCAGCGCTTGCAGCGCGCGCGGCAGGCGCTGGGCACGCTGACCTGGTCGGACGAACTCATTGTGCAAGCCTGTGCGCAGGCGCTCCAAAGCGGCGCTGACGGTTTGCGCGGTGACTTAACGCTGCTGAAAGCGGCACGCGCCCACGCGGCCTGGCACGGCAAGACCGCCATTGACCTGGCCGACTTGCGGGCGGTGGCCCCGTGGGTGTTGGCGCACCGGCGCAGTGGCACGGCGGCAGCCGCTGCCGAGGGAGCAGCCAGCGCCATCACACCCCCTTGGCAGTCAGCGGCGCCGCAGCGCACGTCTGCCGCGCCGTACGATGGGTCTGCGCCGCAAGACGGCAAGCTGCAGGGAGAGAGTCCCCCGCGCCACGCAGCGGCGGGCGAGGCTGACTGGGGTGCGTTGCCGCCGCAACCGGTCGGCATGGCGCCGCCGCTGGCCCAGATGCCCGGAGGCTGGCCTGTCCCAAAGCCTTAGGCCCCGCCGGCGCGCGTAAGCCGCCTGCCGGGATGGGGCTGCGATCGCCTGACCATGCCGCCGCGTCCGCCCGGCGCGACGGCGCCACGCCGGTGATGTTGGACTGGCCTGCCACCCTCGCGCGCAAAGGGCCCCGTCCGCTCAGGCCCGCCGACCTGGTCTGGCGCGCGGTCCCGCCCGAGCCGGCGTGCCTGCACGTGATCGTGCTGGACGCATCCGGCTCGATGCTGCGCCGCGGGCGTCTGGCGCGCGCCAAGACCGTGGCGCTGCTGCTGGTTCAGCGCGCCGCGCGCCGCGACCAGCATGTCGCGCTACTGCTGGCCAGCGGTTACGGCGCGCAGGTGCTGCAGCCGCCCGCGCCGGCGCGGCGCGCCTTGGGGGTGACCGTGCGCGCGGTGAGGGGGGGCGGCGGCACGCCGCTGACGGTAGCCCTGCAGCGCGCCGAGACGCTGGCGCAGGCGTGGACTCGGCGCTTCGGCGGGCGCGCGCGGCGGGTCCTGTGGCTGCTCACCGACGGGCAGGTGCGACAGGAGCCGCCGCGCCCCGCTTTTGAGGTTTGTGTGGTGGTGGACGCCGACGACGACCAACCCGCGCTCGGCCAAGCTCGCCAGTGGGCGCACCATTGGCAGGCCCATCATGTGGCGTTGAACGATTGGAACTGAAGCTCGCCATGTCTCTTCTCTCATCCCGTTCGCAACCCGAGACCGCTGCGCACGCGTTCGACCCCGCCTCGCGCGCTGCGGTCTATCGCGCCATCGAACTGCGGCGCGACATGCGTCACTTTGCCGGTGGTCACGTGCAGCCCGAAGTGCTGGTGCGGCTGCTGCGCGCTGCGCACTGGGCACCCAGCGTCGGCTTCATGCAGCCGTGGCGTTGGATCCGCATCACGCACCCTGTGCAACGTCAACGCTTGCATGAGCTGGTGCAGCAGGAGCGGGTACGCACGGCCCAGGCGCTCGGTGAGCGCGGTGAGGCGTTTGCGCGTCTGAAGGTGGAAGGCATTCTGGAGTCCGCAGAGCTGTGGGCCGTGGTGCTGATGCCCGAGCGTGAACGGCATGTCTTTGGCCGGCGCACCTTGCCTGAGATGGATGTAGCCTCCGCTGCCTGTGCCATCCAAAATCTGTGGCTCGCCGCGCGCGCCGAGGGGCTCGGCGTGGGGTGGGTGTCGATCTTCGACCCGCAGCAGGTTGCCGATCTGCTGGGCTGTCCGCCAGGGTCGCGTCCGCTGGCGCTGCTGTGCTTAGGCCCGGTGTACTTGTTCTATGATGAGCCGATGTTGCAGCGCGAGCGCTGGGCGAAGCGCCTGTCGCTGCGCGATGTGGTGTTTGAAAATCGCTGGGAGCAGCCCAGCACGTTGCCGCTGCGTGACGATGCGCCCGCCGCATGAGCGTGGGACGCAGCGGTGGCTCAAGGTCGCCGCCGCATCGAACGGATGCGGGTCGGTGGCGTTTGCATGAAGGAGTTCAAAGGCATGACTGAGGCACAACCGGCTGCGTCGATTGAGGCTTGCGAATCCGCCTCCAGACCTGCACGCGTTGCCCCATCGCCAGCGTCGGAGCGCTGGACGGTGGCCGACGTGCAGGCACTGCTGGAGCTGCCGCTGCCCGAGCTGATCTTTCGCGCGCAGCAGGTGCACCGTCAGCACCACGATCCGGCGGAAATCGAACTGGCCACGCTGCTGTCGGTCAAGACCGGCGGCTGCCCCGAAGACTGCGCCTACTGCCCGCAGTCGGTTCACCACGAAACCGGCGTGAAGGCCACCAAGCTGATGTCGCCCGAGGACGTGCGGGCCGCCGTGCGTGCGGCCCGGCAGGCCGGGTCGCAGCGTTTCTGCATGGGGGCGGCGTGGCGCGCGCCGACTGACCGCGATCTGGACAAGGTCGCCGAGCTGGTGCGCGTCGTCAAGGAAGAAGGCCTGGAGGCGTGCTGCACGCTGGGCATGCTCACCGCCGAGCAGGCCCAGACGCTGAGGGAGGCGGGCCTGGACTACTACAACCACAACCTCGACACGGCGCCGGAGTTCTACGGTGCCATCATCCACACGCGCGACTATGAGGATCGGCTGCGCACGCTCGAGCACGTGCGCCAGGCCGGCATCCGCGTCT
The DNA here is from genome assembly GCF_049728535.1 of Tepidimonas sp. HKU77. NCBI lineage: Bacteria > Pseudomonadati > Pseudomonadota > Betaproteobacteria > Burkholderiales > Tepidimonas > Tepidimonas sp. HKU77. Next base: position 2,307,627 of record NZ_CP187300.1, read on the forward strand.
GCTGCGGCGGCATCGTCGGCATGGGCGAGTCGCGGCTGCAGCGTGCCGGTTTGATCGCGCAGTTGGCCAACCTCGACCCCTACCCGGAGTCGGTGCCGATCAACCATCTGGTCAAGGTGGCCGGCACGCCGCTGGCGGACCAGCCCGACCTCGACCCGCTGGAGTTCGTTCGCACGGTGGCCGTGGCGCGCATCACGATGCCGCGGGCCAAGGTGCGGCTGTCGGCCGGCCGGCGCGACATGGACGAATCGACGCAGGTGCTGTGCTTCCTGGCCGGGGCCAACTCGATCTTCTACGGCGACAAGCTGCTGGTCACCGGCAATCCCGACGTGGAGGCCGACCGCGCGCTGCTGGCGCGGCTGGGCCTGCACACGCGAGCAGTGCCGGTGACAGGTTGAGAGGCACTCCCGGCGATGGAGCAGGCAGCGCTCGCATGGCCGCCGGCGGGCGCGCTGGCGTTGGCGGTTGCGGTCGCCCTGGCGTGGGACGCGCGCTTCGGCGAGCCGCCGGCGCGGCTGCACCCGGTCGTCGGCATGGGCTGGGTGCTGGAGAGGCTGGGGCGACGCGTGGCGCCGATGCCGGGCGCGCCGGTGCCGCCGGCGCGCGTGTTTGCCGCCGGGATGCTGGCGTGGACGCTCGGGGCTGCTGGGGTGGTGGCGCTGGCGTGGGTGCCGCAGGCGTTGCTGAGCCATGCGCCGTGGTGGGTGCAGGGGCTGGCGCTTGGGCTGCTGCTCAAACCGCTGCTGGCCTGGCGCATGCTCCGCGAGGAGGTGGCCGCGGTCGAAGCGGCGCTGGCGCGGGGGCTCCAGGCCGGTCGCACGCAGGTGGCGCGGCTGGTCAGCCGTGACGTGCAGGCGCTGGACGAGGCCGGCGTGCGGCAGGCGGCGCTGTCCACCCTGGCGGAAAACCTCAACGACTCGGTGGTGGCGCCGCTGTTCTGGTTCGCGCTCGCGGGCCTGCCCGGCGCGGCGCTGTACCGCTGGGCCAACACCGCCGATGCGATGTGGGGATACCGCGGCGTGCGCGGCGGGCGCGACTGGACCTTTGCCGGGCGCTGGGCCGCGCGGGCCGACGATGCGCTGTCGTGGCTGCCGGCACGGCTGACCGCTGTGCTGCTGCTGGCCGCCTCCGGCCGAAGCGTGCCGTGGCGCGCGCTGCGCGCGCAGGCGCGGCGCACGCCGTCGCCCAACGGCGGCTGGCCGATGGGCGCGCTGGCGCTGCGGCTGGGGGTGCGGCTCACCAAGCCCGGGGTGTATGCACTCAACGAAGCCGGGCGGCTGCCGCAGCCTGCGGACACCGCGCGTGCCTTGGCATGGTGCGACCGCGCGGTGGCCGGGTGGGGCGCGCTGCTGGTGGCGGGTCTGGCGGGCGTGGCGATGCTCGGGAGGCCGTCATGAAAGAGCGGCTGGAACACTTGGCCGCCGAAGCCGGCGTGACCGAACCGGCTCCGGGGACGACGCAGTCGCCTGCGGGGCCGCCGCCGCGCACGCACGGCGGCCCCGACGCCGACGGCGTGCCGCCGTGGGACTTCTCCGCCAACGCCAACGCCTGCGGGCCGTGCCCGCAGGCGTTGGCGCGCGTGCAGGCGGCGGCGCGGCGCCACTATCCTGACCCCGCGTACGCGGAGCTGCGCCGTCGGCTGGCGGACGGGCACGGCGTGGCGCCGCACCGAGTGCTGCTGGCCGCCAGCGGCAGCGAGTGGATCCTGCGCTTCGCCGCCTGGTGCGCGCGGCGTGGGTACGGTCCCCTCTGGTGGCCGGTGCCCGGCTACGGCGACTACGCGCACGCCGCCCGGGTCTGGGGTCTGGCGCACGCGTCTGGCCCGGCGCTGGCGTGCGCCGGCTGGCTGTGCGACCCCGGCAGCCCGCTCGGCCAGCCGGAGGATGCCGCCGCGGCCCAGGCCCTGCTGGCCGCCGGGGCGCCGGTGACGCTGGATCTGGCCTACGCACCGCTGCGGCTGCAGGGCGAGCCGGCGCTGACCGAGCGGCAGCGCGCGCGCTGCTGGCAGCTTTACAGCCCCAACAAGGCGCTGGGCCTGACCGGCGTGCGCGCGGCCTACGTGATCGCGCCGGAGGACGCCGGGCCGGGCGAGCTCGCCGAGCTGCAGGCGCTGGCGCCGTCGTGGCCGATCGGGGCGGACGGCGTGGCGCTGCTGGCCGCCTGGATCGAGCCTTCGACGCAGCGCTGGTTGCAGGCGACCCTGGGGACGCTGGCGCAGTGGAAGGCGGCGCTCGTGCAGACGCTGCAGGCGCGCGGCTGGGAAGTCGCTGCAAGTGTCACGCCCTTCGCCTGCGCCCGCCCGCCGCAGCCGCTCGACGCGGCGGCGCTGCGCGCGCGCGGCGTCAAGCTGCGCGATGCGGCCTCGTTCGGCCTGCCGGGCTGGTGGCGCCTGTCGGCGCAGCCACCGCAGGCGCTGCAGGCGCTCGCGGAAGCGCTGGACGCGCTCGCAGCGAACGCCCCCACGGCCACCCGGCGGAGGCCGCCGCGATGACCGCGCGCTGCCTGATGGTCTGGGGCACCAGCAGCGGCGCCGGCAAGAGCTGGCTCGTCACCGCGCTGTGCCGCTGGTATGCGCGCCAGGGCCTGCGCGTGGCGCCGTTCAAGGCGCAAAACATGAGCAACAATGCCCGCGTGGTGGCCGGGGGCGAGATGGGGGCGGCGCAGTATTTTCAAGCGCTGGCGGCGGGGGTCGAGCCCGACGTGCGCATGAACCCGGTGCTGCTCAAGCCCGAGGCCGACACGCGCAGCCAGGTGGTGGTGTGGGGCCAGGTCGATGCCGCGCTGAGCGCCATGCCATGGCGGCAGCGCAGCGCTGCCCTATGGCCGCGGGTGCAGGCGGCGCTGGATGAGCTGCGCGCGCGCCATCAGGTCGTCGTCATCGAAGGCGCAGGGTCCCCGGCCGAGATCAACCTGCAGCCCAGCGACATCGTCAACCTGCGGGTGGCCGCGCATGCCGATGCGCGTTGCCTCTTGGTCAGCGACATCGACCGTGGCGGTGCTTTCGCCCACTTGTACGGCACCTGGGCCTTGCTGCCGCCGGATCAGCGCGCGCGCTTGCGTGGGTTCGTGCTCAACAAATTTCGCGGCGACCCCGCGCTGCTGGCCCCGGCGCCCGAGCAACTGCACGCACTGACCGGGGTGCCTACGCTGGGGGTGCTGCCGTTGTGGCGCGACCACGGCCTGCCGGAAGAGGACGGCGTTTTCGACGACCGCGCGCGGGGCGACGGGTCGGCACGGCAGACGGTCGCCATCGTGGCCTACCCGCGCATCAGCAACCTGGATGAGTTTCAGCCCCTGACCCGCGTGCCGGGCCTGCGCGTGGTGTGGGCGCGCACGCCCGCCGACTGCACCGGTGCGGACTGGATCATTCTGCCGGGTTCCAAGGCCACGGCGGCCGACCTGGCTTGGCTGCGCGCGCAGGGGCTCGATCACGCCGTCGTCGCGCACGCACGCGCGGGACGCGCGGTGTTGGGCATCTGCGGCGGTCTGCAGATGCTGGGTGAGGCGCTCATCGACCCGCATGGCATCGACGGCAACGCGGCCGGGCTGGGGCTGCTGCCGCTGGTGACCGTCTTTGCCCTGGACAAGACGGTGCAGCGCGCCGAGGTCACTTTCGGCACGTTGGGCGCGCCGTGGTCGGCGCTGTCGGGTGTGGCCGTGCGCGGTTATGAAATCCACCACGGTCAGACCGCGATCCACCCCGCCCTGGCAGGGCAGGGTCGCGAGGTGCTGCCCGGGCTGGTCTGGCAGAGCGCCGACGGGTGCGTGCTCGGTTGCTACCTGCACGGCCTGTTCGAAAATGACACCGTCCTGCGCGCCCTGTGGGGCACCGGGGTGCCGTCGCTGGCATCGGTTTTCGACGCGTTGGCCGACACGGTGCAAGCGCACCTCGGCGCCGACACGCTGGATCGTTTGTTGACTTGAAGGAAAGCCCATGAGCCTGTCATTGCCCACCATCGACGACATCGACGACACGGCCCTTGCGGCGCGCCTGCAGCGCGCGCTGGACGACAAGACCAAGCCCCAGGGGTCGCTGGGACGGTTGGAGGCGCTGGCCCTGCGCATCGGACTGATTTTGGGCACCGGCGCACCCACGCTGCAGGCGCCGCAGTTGGTGGTATGCGCCGCCGATCACGGGCTGGCGGCGCACGGCGTGTCGGCCTATCCCAGCGATGTGACGTGGCAGATGGTGGAAAACTTTCTGGCCGGGGGCGCGGCGGTGAGCGTGCTGGCGCGCCAACACGGGTTGGCGCTGACCGTCGTGGACTGCGGCGTGCGGCACGACTTCGCGCTGCGGCCGGGATTGCGGCACGCCAAGATCGCCCCTGGCAGCGCCGACGCGCTGCACGGCCCGGCCATGAGCATGGCCCAGTGCGAGGCGGCGCTTGCCAACGGCATGGCGCTGGTGCGTGATTTGCCCGGCAATGTGGTACTGCTGGGCGAGATGGGCATCGGCAACACCTCGGCGGCCTCACTGTTGATGAGCCGCTTGACGGGGCTCGACATCGCCGACTGCACCGGCGCGGGCACGGGCCTGGACGCAGCGGGGGTGCAGCGCAAGATCGCGCTGCTGCGCCAGGTGCTGGCGCGCCACGCGACGGCGCACGAGCCGCTGGCAGCGCTGGCGGCCCTGGGGGGCTTCGAGATCGCGACCCTGGTGGGGGTGGTGTTGCAGGCTGCGGCCGAGCGGCGCGTGATCGTGGTCGATGGTTTCATCACCACTGCGGCGGTGCTGGTGGCCGCGCGACTGGCCCCCGCGGTGCTGCAGCGCTGCGTCTTTGCGCACCGCTCGGGCGAGCGCGGGCACGCGCTGCTGCTGGCGCACCTGAAGGCCGAACCGCTGCTCGACCTCGGGCTGCGCCTGGGTGAGGGGTCTGGGGCGGCGCTGGCCTGGCCGCTGTTGGTGTCGGCGTGCGCGATCCTGCGCGAGATGGCCAGCTTCGATGCGGCCGGTGTGGCGCGCCGTGCCGACACGGCCCCCGCGCACTGAGAGGGACGGCCGATGCTCGCGCGCGCCGTGCGGCACTGGTTGTTGGCGCTGCAGTTCTTCACCCGCATTCCGGTGACGGGGCGATTGGCGCAGTGGGTGGGCTACTCGCCCGCCATGCTGCGCGCGAGCGCGGCCCATTTCCCGGGCGTGGGCTGGGTGGTGGGCGCGTGGTGCGCGCTGGTGTTGGTGATTTCCGCGTGGGCGTTGCCAGCGCAGCCCGCGTCGGCCTGGGTGGCGGCGGCCCTGAGTACGGCGGCCGGCGTGTGGCTGACAGGGGCGTTTCACGAAGATGGGCTGGCCGACACCGCCGATGCGCTGGGTGGGATGGTCGAGCGTGAGCGCGCCCTGGTCATCATGAAGGATTCGCGCATCGGCAGTTACGGGGCGGTGGCGCTGGTGCTGGCGCTGCTGACCAAAGTGGGGCTGCTCGCGCTGCTGGAGCAGTCGGGCCTGGTCTGGGCGGCGGCGGGCGTGCTGGGGGCGCATGTCACCTCGCGTTGGGCACCGCTGTGGATCATCCACGCCCTGCCTTACGTCGGCGATGCCGACGGCTCCAAATCCAAGCCGCTGGCGGACGCGCTGGACGCGGGCGCGCTGTGGGTGGGGACGGGTTGGTGGCTGGCGGCCATCGGCGTGACCCTGGCGCTGCAACCGTCGTGGCGCTGGCTGGGTCCGGTGCTGGCCGCACTGCTCGCGCTGGCGCTGATGCGGCGCTGGTTGGCTCGGCGGCTGCAGGGCTTCACCGGCGACACCCTCGGCGCCACCCAGCAGGTGACCGAGTTGGCGTTCTACCTGGGATTGGCGGTCGCGCTGGGCGTGTCCGTCACTGTCGGGGGGTGAGGACATGCGCCTGTGGCTCGTTCGGCACGCGCGCACCGGACTGGCCTCCGACGTCTGCTGTGGCCGCACGGATGCGCCGGCCGACCCGGAAGCGACGGCGCAGGCCGCCCAGCGGCTGCATGCGGTGCTGCCGCCAGCGTTCGTGTGGTGGGTGTCCCCGCTGATCCGGGCACGGCAGCTCGCGCAAGCCCTGCATGCCCTGCGCCCCGCGCTGCCCGCGCCGCTGGCGGATGCGCGCTTGGCCGAGTTCGATTTCGGTGCATGGGAGGGGCGCCGTTGGGACGACGTGCCGCGAGCCGAGCTCGATGCCTGGGCGGGCGATTTTGCGCACGCGTGCCCGGGTGGGGGCGAGTCGGTGGCGGCGCTGCTGGCGCGCGTGCGGCAGGCGCTGCATCGAGTGATGGCGACGCGCGCCAGCGATGGTGTCTGGATCACCCATGCCGGGGTGATCCGCGCCGTGCGCTACACCCTGTGTGCAGGCGAGCAGGCGCTGCCGTGCAGCGCGCACGAATGGCCCGTTGATGCGCCCGCCTGTGGCGAGTGGACCTGCGTCACGCTGCCAGAAGGCACGCACAGCCCAGCTCGACCCTAGGACTTTCCCTAGGTTTGGGCGATGGCGGGCGGTTTTTCAGTTCGCCGTAAGGCTGGCTCAGGATAGTCCGCCAGGAAACATTGCGAATGTCCAGCGATGTTCCGGCCGGCGGTCCGTACCGCCGATTCGAAACGTGTATCCGAGGAGAACGTACCCATGTCCAACGACAGCAACGCGCGGGCTTATTGGTCTGCGACGCTGGGACTGCTGACCAAAGTGCTGGTCATCTGGTTCCTGGTGTCCTACGGCGCTGGCATTTTGTTTGCCGATGCGCTCAACGCCATCAAACTGGGTGGCTATCCGCTCGGTTTCTGGTTTGCCCAGCAGGGCTCGATTTATGTCTTCATCGCTTTGATCTTCTGGTACGCGGCGCAGATGCGCAAGATCGATCAGAAGTTCGGCATGTCCGAAGACTGATGCGGAGGCACCGAACATGAGTCTGCAACTTTGGACCTATCTCGTCGTCGGCGCCACGTTTGCGCTCTACATCGGCATTGCCGTGTGGTCGCGCGCTGGCAGCACGTCCGACTTCTACGTGGCTGGCGGCGGCGTGCACCCCGTCACCAACGGCATGGCAACTGCCGCCGACTGGATGTCGGCGGCGTCGTTCATCTCGATGGCTGGCTTGATTTCCAACATGGGCTACGGCGGTGCCGTGTTCCTCATGGGTTGGACCGGCGGCTACGTGCTGCTGGCGTGCCTGCTCGCGCCGTATCTGCGCAAGTTTGGCAAGTTCACCGTGCCCGAGTTCATCGGTGATCGCTACTACTCGAAGACCGCGCGCAACGTGGGCGTGATCTGCCTGTTGGTGGCCTCCATCACCTACATCATCGGCCAGATGACCGGGGTCGGCGTGACCTTCTCGCGCTTCCTGGGCGTGTCCAGCGACATGGGCATCTACATCGGCATGGCGATCGTGTTTGCCTACGCGGTGTTCGGCGGCATGAAGGGCATCACCTACACCCAGGTGGCCCAGTACATCGTGCTGATCGTGGCCTACCTGGTGCCGGCGTTCTTCATCTCGCTGGCACTGACCGGCAACGTGCTGCCGCAACTGGGGCTGGGTTCGGATCTCAAGGGCACCGATGTGTCGCTGTTGGCCAAACTGGACCAAGTGGTCAAGGACCTGGGCTTCGGCGAGTACACCACGAGTGTGGCGGGCAGCAAGCTCAACATGTTCTTCTACACCGTGTCGTTGATGATCGGTACGGCCGGCCTGCCGCACGTGATCGTGCGTTTCTTCACGGTGCCGAAGGTGGCCGACGCGCGCGCGTCGGCGGGTTGGGCGCTGGTCTTCATTGCGCTGCTGTACACGACCGCGCCGGCGGTGGGTGCCATGGCGCGCTTGAACCTGATCGGCACCGTCAACACCGCGGTGGGCGTGGAGCCCGACCCGGCGGGTGGCATCCGCGTCAATCCGGAGAAGGTCAAGGCTCAGGCCGATCTGCTCGCCCCGGAAGCTGCGCTGCCCTACGAGCAACGTCCGGACTGGTTCAAGCGCTGGGAAAAGACCGGTCTGCTCAAGTTCGAGGACAAGAACGGTGACGGCCGCATCCAGTTCTACAACGACAAGACCAAGAGCGAGGCCGTCAAGGCCAAGGCCGAAGCGGCCGGCCTCAAGGGCAACGAGCTGACCGTCAACGCCGACATCATCGTGCTGGCCAACCCCGAGATCGCGCTGCTGCCGAACTGGGTGATCGCGCTGGTCGCCGCCGGTGGTCTGGCCGCGGCCCTGTCCACTGCGGCGGGTCTGCTGATGGCGATTTCGTCGGCCATCTCGCACGACCTGATCAAGGGCGCCATCAACCCCAACATCAGCGAGAAGAACGAGCTGCTGGCCGGCAAGATCGCCATGGCGGGCGCGATCATCGTGTCCGGCTACCTGGGCCTGAATCCGCCGGGCTTCGCCGCGGGCACCGTGGCGTTGGCCTTCGGTATCGCCGCCTCGACGATCTTCCCGGCGCTGATGATGGGCATCTTCAGCAAGAAGGTGACCGGCTCCGGCGCCGTGGCGGGCATGCTCGCCGGCCTGTTCGTGACGCTGTTCTATGTGTTCGCGCACAAGGGCATCTTCTTCGTCAAGGGCACCGAGTACCTGGACCTGATCGGCGGCGCCAACAGCTTCTTCGGCATCACGCCGGAAGCCTTCGGTACCGTCGGTGCGATCGTCAACTTCGTGGTGGCGTTCGCGGTCAGCGCGGTGTCCAAGCCGGTGCCGGCGCACATTCAGGACCTGGTCGAGTCGGTCCGCGTGCCCAAGGGCGCGGGTTCCGCGGTGGCTCACTAAACGGGTCGTATCTGGGTTGCCAGCGGCGGCCCAGACCCGCGACAATCAGCCCCGTCGGCGCCGCCGGCGGGGCTTTTTTCTGGTGACACCATGGTGAGCATCTACCCAATCAAAATTTTGTTTTTTCTGGCGCTCTTTCCCGTGGCATTCTTTTGGCTGCGGCGGGCGTGGCGCATCGCGTTTCGGCGCGACTTTTCGGAAGTCGCGCTCAAGAAAGGGGAGCCGCCAGCGGATGCCGAGCGCTGGGCCCCCTACGAGCTGGCGATCAACTTGGTGGGGGGGGCGGTGCTCGTGGGCGTGATTCTGTCGGTCCTGATGGGCTGGCTGGAGTATCAGACTTGGGTGGCCATTGCCGGGACGACGCTGTGGATGAAGATTTTTCTGTCGTTTGCCCTCGGGCGGCACGCGCACGGGATCGGTCAGCCGCGCTCGCGCGTGCGCTGAGGCGCGTCGCACTGGCGCTCGGGTTGCTGTCATCGGCTGTGGCGTTCGCGTCCGCGTTGCCGACATCGCCGCCAGCGTGGACCGATGAGCCGCCCCAACTGTCGCGCTGGATCGAAGCGGGCTGGCAGTCCGAGCAAGCGCACGACCCGGCCTTGGCGGCCGCGTGGTACTGCCGCGCCGCCCGCCATGGCAGCGCGCAGGCATACCACCGGCTCGGCATGCTGTTGGGGGCATTCTCGCTCGACGAGGTGGGGCAGGCCGCGGGCGTGGCGTCGCTGCGTCAGGCGGCCCAACTCGGATACGCCGACGCGCTGGCCGATCTGGAGCGCGCCCTGGCGCAGCGGCCCGATGCCCGCGGTGGCGATCCGGGTGACCTGCCCGAGTGCCTGCGCGGGGGGGAGCCACCGTCCCTGACCATCGCCACGGCGGCGCCCGCGGTGGCGGTGCCGTCGGTGGTGCCGCACGAGGTGGTGGCACACTACGTGGCCAATTTGCCGGCCGACAAACGGCGCCACGCCCTGATGATCCAGCGCCTGGCCCCGCAGTTTTCCGTCGATGGGCGCTTGGCGCTGGCTATCGCGCGTGCCGAGTCCAATTTCGAGCCGCGCGCCGTCTCACCGCGCAATGCGCAGGGCCTGATGCAACTGATTCCCAGCACGGCCGAGCGCTTTGGCGTGCGCAATGCGTTCGACCCCGAGCAAAACGTGCGTGGGGGACTGTCGTACCTGCGCTGGTTGCTCGAGCGCTTCGACGGTGACGTGGCGCTGGTGTCGGCGGCGTACAACGCCGGTGAAGGGGTGGTCGACCGCTTTGGCGGTGTGCCGCCTTACGCCGAGACGCGAGCCTACGTGCAGCGCATCCTGAATTTTTATCGCGCCAGCCGCCACGCCGCGCCCGGGCGCGACTGATACGGGCTCGGGCGCCGGTTCAGTGTGCCTCGCGCTCCTCCAGGCTTTGGCGGATGAGGGTGGCGATCTCCTCGATCGACTTGTGCGTGGTCGACAGCACCGGAATCCCCGCGCGGCGCATCAGCGCTTCGGCCTCGCGCACCTCGTAGCGGCAGTTCTCCAGGCTCGCGTAACGGGAGTGGGGCCGGCGTTCGTGCCGAATCTCGCTCAGCCGCTGGGGGTCGATGGTCAGGCCGAACAGTTTTTTCTTGTGTGGCAGCAGCGCCGGCGGCAGTTGGCGGCGCTCGAAATCCTCGGGGATCAAGGGGTAGTTCGACGCCTTGAGCCCGAACTGCATCGCCAGGTATAACGAGGTTGGCGTCTTGCCGCTGCGGCTCACTCCCACCAGGATGACGTCGGACTTTTCCAGGTTGGCGTTGGTTTGGCCATCGTCGTGCTCCAAGGTGAAATTGATGGCCTCGATGCGGTCGTGGTACTCCTGACTCCTGGCCACGTCCGAGAAGCGCCCGACGCGGTGGTTGGACTTCATGCCCAGCTCGTGCTCCAGCGGGGCGATGAAGGTACCAAACATGTCGATCAACATACCCTGGCAGTGACGCTGCAGCACGTCGAGCACTTCCATGTTGACCACGGTGGTGAACACCAGCGGGCGCTTGCCATCGACGGCGGCGGCGTGGTTGATCTGGCGCACGGCCTGATGCGCCTTGTCCGCGTCGTCCACGAAAGGCAGGCGCACCATCTTGGGCGATATCTCGAATTGTTTGAGTATGGCGCGCGCGAACGTCTCGGCCGTGATGCCGGTGCCGTCGGAGACGAAGAAGGCGGTGCGGTTGGGCATGGTGGTGGTGGGAAATTACAATCGGCGCATTATCGCGGCCTGGGGCAGGCGCCTCCAACGATGCGCCTGTCCGGCTTGCCGCCCGCGGCCCAGAATGACAACGACATGGCCGCCCGTGCGGACCGCGGACCGGTTTTTCAACATCGTGGAGTCTTCAACCATGTCCGATCGCTTCCCCCCTGACGCGCTGGTGGTGCCGTTCGAGCAACTGCGCATGGCCGACGTCGAGATCGTCGGCGGCAAGAATGCCAGCCTGGGCGAGATGATCTCGCAACTGCCGCAGGGCGTGCGCGTACCCACCGGCTTTGCCACGACGGCACATGCGTACCGCTTGTTCCTGCGCCATGACGGGCTCGACGAGCGCATCCAGGCCAAACTGGCCGCGCTCGACGCCGATGACGTCAAGGCGCTGGCTGCCACCGGTGCCGAAATCCGCGCCATGGTCGAGGCGCAGCCGTTCCCGCCTGAGCTGGAAGCGGCCATCCGTGCCGCGTTCGAGCGCCTCGACGGCGGCGCTAACGCCAGCTATGCGGTGCGCTCCTCGGCCACGGCCGAGGATTTGCCCGATGCGTCGTTCGCCGGGCAGCAGGAGACGTTTCTCAACGTCTCGGGTATCGACGACATCCTGCACAAAATCAAAGAGGTGTTCGCGTCGCTCTACAACGACCGCGCGATCAGCTACCGCGTGCACAAGGGCTTTGCGCACAGCGACGTGGCGCTGTCCGCGGGCGTGCAGCGCATGGTGCGCTCGGACCTGGGCGCCAGCGGCGTGATGTTTACCATCGACACCGAAAGCGGCTTCGAGGACGTGGTGTTCATCACCGCCAGCTATGGGCTGGGCGAGACGGTGGTGCAAGGTGCCGTCAACCCGGACGAGTTCTATGTGCACAAGCCCATGTTGCGCGCGGGCAAACACGCCATCATCCGGCGCAACCTGGGCAGCAAACTCATCCAGATGGTGTTTGCCACACCCGAGGAAAAGGCCGCCGGGGGGCGGCTGGTCAAGACGGTGGACGTGCCGGTGGAGCAGCGCAACCGCTACGCCTTGAGCGATGCGGACGTGCTGGAGCTGGCGCAGTACGCCCTGGTCATCGAGCAGCACTACGGCCGGCCGATGGACATCGAATGGGGCAAGGACGGGGTGGACGGCCAGATCTACATCCTGCAGGCCCGGCCCGAGACGGTCAAAAGCCAGGCCGCCGGCCAGGTCGAGTTGCGCTATCAGCTCAAGGCCAAGGGGCCCGTGCTGGCGCAGGGGCGCGCCATCGGCCAGAAGATCGGCACGGGCAAGGTGCGCATCGTGCACTCGATCGCCGAGATGGACAAGGTGCAGCCTGGCGACGTGCTGGTCACCGACATGACCGACCCCAACTGGGAGCCGATCATGAAGCGCGCCAGTGCCATCGTCACCAACCGTGGCGGGCGCACCTGCCACGCGGCCATCATCGCGCGCGAGTTGGGCATTCCCGCCGTGGTGGGCTGCGGCAACGCCACCGAAACGCTCAAGGATGGCCAGCTCGTCACCGTCAGCTGCGCCGAGGGTGATACCGGCCACATCTACGAAGGGCTGCTCGAGACCGAGGTCACCGAGGTCAAGCGCGGCGCCATGCCCGAGCTGCCGGTCAAGATCATGATGAACGTGGGCAACCCGCAGCTGGCGTTCGACTTCGCCCAGATCCCCAACGCGGGGGTGGGGCTGGCGCGGCTGGAGTTCATCATCAACAACAACATCGGCGTGCACCCGAAGGCGATTCTGGACTACCCCAATATCGACACCGATCTCAAGCGTGCCGTGGAGTCGGCCGCGCGCGGCCATGCGAGCCCGCGTGCCTTCTACGTGGACAAGGTGGCCGAGGGGGTGGCCACGATCGCGGCGGCGTTCTGGCCCAAGCCCGTGATCGTGCGCCTGTCGGACTTCAAGAGCAACGAATACCGCAAGCTGGTCGGTGGCAGCCGCTACGAGCCCGACGAGGAAAACCCGATGCTGGGCTTCCGTGGCGCGGCGCGCTACATCAGCGACGATTTCGCCGAGGCGTTCGCGATGGAGGTCGAGGCCATCAAGCGCGTGCGCTCGGAGATGGGCCTGACGAACGTGCAGGTGATGGTGCCGTTCGTGCGCACGCTGGCGCAGGCCCGGCGCGTCACCGAGCTGCTAGCGGCCATGGGGCTCAAGCGCGGTGAGCACGATCTCAAGCTCATCATGATGTGCGAGATCCCCAGCAACGCGCTGCTGGCCGAGCAGTTTCTCGAGTATTTCGACGGCTTTTCGATCGGCTCCAACGACCTGACCCAACTGACGCTGGGGCTGGACCGCGATTCGGGCCTGGAGCTGCTCGCGCACGACTTCGACGAACGCGACCCGGCCGTGCTGGCCCTGATCGAGCGCGCCATCACAGCCTGTCGCGCGCAGGGCAAGTACATCGGCATTTGTGGCCAGGGGCCCAGCGACCACCCGGACTTTGCCCACTGGCTGATGGAGCGCGGCATCAGCTCCATCTCGCTCAACCCGGATACCGTGGTCGACACCTGGCACCGCCTGGCTGGCGGAGCTTGACCGGCGGCAGCACGACGCGGCACTCCAGCCATGCGGCATTGGCAGGCATCCCGGGAAGCGCCACGACTGTGGGCGCTGTTCGTCGCGGGGGTGTTGGCGCTCAATTTTCCGCTGTTGGGCGTGTGGGCATACTGGAGTGAGCGCCTAGGTGGCTGGGGGGCGCCGCTGGCGGTGGCGGCCTTCGTCGCCTGGGGTACGCTCATCGGCGTGCTCGCGTGGTTCATGGAGCGCGCGCCGGACTGACGGCGAGGCGGAGGTGATCCGTGGCGCCCACACTGGTCATCGCCGCTGCGTTCGCATATCTGGGGCTGCTGTTCGCCTTGGCGCACTGGGCGGACCGTCGCGGGCGGCAGGGGCGCCCGGTCATCGACAGTGCCTGGGTGTATGCACTGTCGATGGCGGTGTACTGCACCGCGTGGACGTATTTCGGCAGCGTCGGGCGTGCCGCCAGCACAGGGCTGTGGTTTTTGCCCATCTATCTGGGGCCGACGCTGGCCATGGTGCTGGGTTGGGTGGTGTTGCGCAAGATGGTGCGCATCGCCCACACCCATCGCATCACCACCATCGCCGACTTCATCGGCAGTCGGTACGGTAAAAGTCCGGTGCTGGCCGGGTTGGTCACCGTCATCACGGTGGTGGGCATCGTGCCCTACATCGCGCTGCAGCTCAAGGGCATTGCGGTGGCGTACGCGGTGGTCGTGGACGGCAGCGTCTCCTCCGCGGCCGATACACCGTGGTGGCGTGAGAGTACGTTTTATCTCGCGCTGGGGCTGGCGGTGTTCACCATCGTCTTTGGCGTGCGGCACTGGGACAGCACCGAGCGGCACGAGGGCATGGTGGCGGCGGTGGCGTTCGAGTCATTGGTCAAACTGGTCGCGTTCATGGCCGTCGGGGTCTACGTGACGTGGGGGATGTTCGATGGCTGGGGCGACATCGTGGCGCGGGCGCAGGCCGACCCGTCCCTGTCGCGACTGTTGACGATGGGGGACATGGGGGCGTTCGCCTGGTCGAGCTGGCTCACGCTGACGGTGCTGGCCGGGCTGTCGGTGCTGCTGTTGCCACGCCAGTTTCAAGTCATGGTGGTGGAGGCGGTCGACGAGCGCCACATCCGGCGCGCCGCGTGGGTCTTTCCGCTGTACCTGTGGCTGATCAACCTGTTCGTGCTGCCGATCGCACTGGCGGGCCTGCTGTGGTTGGGGCCAGATGCGGCGGCGCAAGCCGAGATCTTCGTGCTGCGCCTGCCCCAGGCCGCGGGGGCCGATGCGTTGCTGCTGCTGGCGTTCATCGGAGGGTTGTCGGCCGCCACCGGCATGGTGATCGTGGAGACGATTGCGGTGTCCACCATGGTCTGCAACGACTTGGTGCTGCCGTGGTGGCTGCGGCGCGCGTCGGGGCAGCGGGCGTCTCGCGATCTGACGCGCTCGATCCTGCGCATCCGGCGCGGGGCGATTCTGCTGCTGCTGTTGTTGGGCTTCGGGTACTACCGGGTTGCGGGGGATGCGTATGCGCTGGTCAGCATCGGCCTGATCAGTTTCGCCGCCGTGGCGCAGTTCGCCCCGGCGTTGCTGGGCGGCATGTTCTGGAAAGGGGCCAGTCACGCGGGGGCGATGGCCGGTCTGCTGGGTGGCTTTGGCGTCTGGGCCTACACGCTGATGCTGCCATCGCTGGCCAAGTCGGGCTGGCTGCCGGCCTCGTTCGTCACCCATGGGCCGGGAGGCATCGACTGGCTGCGGCCCGAGGCGCTGCTCGGCTTGCACGGGTTCGACCCCCTGACGCACGCGATGTTCTGGAGCTTGTTGGTCAACCTCGGGTTGTATGTGGGGGTATCGCTCGCGCGTCCGCCCGGGGTGGGAGAGACGGGCCAGGCGGTGCTGTTCGTGGATGTGTTCGAGCGCTCGGCGTCCGACCAGCGCCCGGTCTTTTGGCGCGGCCAAGCCTCGGTGCCGGCGCTGCAGGCGCTGCTGGCGCGCGTGCTGGGGCCCGAGCGCGCCCAGGAGCTGTTGGCGCAACAGGCGCGCGCGCGCGGCGTCGCGCTGCCGGCGTTGCCGGCCGACGCCGCGCTGGTGCAATGGGTGGAGACGCAACTGGCGGGTACCGTGGGCACCGCCTCGGCGCGGCGTCTGGTGGCGTCGGTGGTCGAGGAGCAGCCCATGCGGATCGAAGATGTGCTGGACATGCTGCGCGAGACCGGGCGCCTGCGGGCGCTGTCGCAAGCGTTGGAGGAGAAGTCGCGCTCGCTGGAGCAAGCGACGCGGGAGCTACGCGCCGCCAATGAACGGCTGCAGGAGCTCGATCGCCTCAAGGATGACTTCGTGTCGTCGGTGACGCACGAATTGCGCACGCCTTTGACCTCGATCAGGGCGCTGGCGGAGATCATGCGCGACGATCTTCAGATGGATGCCGCACAGCGCGCGCAGTTTCTGGACATCGTCGTCGCCGAAACCGAGCGGCTGACGCGCTTGGTCAACCAGGTGCTCGATCTGGCCAAGATCGAGTCGGGCCATGCGACCTGGAGCGACACCGACGTCGACGTGGTGGCCGTGGCACGCCAGGCCGCGCGCGCGGCCGAGCCCGTGTTGCGCGAGCGCGGCGCGCGGCTGGACGTCGAGCTGCCCGACGCGCCGCTATGGGTGCGGGCCGACGCTGACCGCCTGCAACAGGTGTTGATGAATTTGCTGTCCAACGCGGCCAAGTTCGTGCCGGCCGAAAGGGGTCGGGTGGTGCTGCGCGTCGTGACCCACGTCGGCAGCGGCGGCGAGCCGCTGGTCACGGTCGAAGTGCAGGACAATGGCCCAGGGGTGCCGCTGGAGCAGCAGTCGGTCATTTTCGAGAAATTTCGCCAGGGGGGCGACGCGCTCGAGCGGCCGCCCGGCACGGGGCTGGGGTTGCCGATCAGTCGTCGCATCATCGAGCATTTCGGTGGCCGGTTGTGGTTACGATCGGCACCGGGCCAGGGTGCGTGTTTCGGTTTCGACTTGCCGCGACGCCGCCACGCCCCCACCGAGGCGCCCGATCCGCCCCACCCACCCGCACAGGAGACCCACCCGTGAGCAAGCGTGTGCTGATCGTCGACGATGAGCCCAACATCCTGATCTCGCTGGAATTTCTGATGAAGCGCGAGGGCTACGAGGTACAGGTGGCGCGCGATGGCGAGGCAGGATGGGAGGCGGCGTGCACCTGGCGCCCGGATCTGGTGTTGCTCGACGTGATGATGCCGCGCAAGAGCGGCTTCGACGTCTGCCAGGCCATCCGTGCCGACGAGCGGCTGGCGGGCATGCGCATCGTCATGCTGACCGCCAAGGGCCGTGACACCGATGTGGCCAAGGGGCTGGCGCTGGGGGCAGATGCGTACCTGACCAAGCCGTTTTCCACGCACGAGCTGGTGCAGCGCGTGCGTGAGTTGCTGGAGGACGCGCGGTGAGGCGCCGCATCGACCCGCGCTTGTGGTGGCTGTTGGCGGGGGCGGCGGGCGTATCGCTCGCCTGGCTGGGGGTGACGATCGGCTTGATCGCCGTCACGCTCGAGCCCGAGGCACGCGCCCGCATGCTCGACTTGCTGGGCGATCGTTGGGGCTTCGTGGGGCTGATGTGGCTGCTCGGCATGATGGCGGTCGCCTGGGGGCTGCAGCGCGCGTTCGACGTCGGGGTGGTCCCGTGGCGGCGCCTGGCCGAGGAGGCGCGGGTGCTGCTCACGGCCCAGGGGGCGCCGGCGTTGCGCGAGCGTGGGCCGGCCGAGGTGCGGCAGGTGGCACGCCTGTTCAATCAACTCGTCCAGCAGCGCGAGGCGCTGCGGGCACAGGTGGACGAGCGCGTGCGCGAAGCGGCGCGCGGCATCGAGCAGGAAAAATCCCGCTTGGCCGCGCTGATGTCGGAGCTGACTCAGAGCGTGGTGGTGTGCAACCTGGACGGACGTATCCTGCTTTACAACAACCGGGCGCGGCTGCAGTTTCGGGCGCTGTCGCAGGCCCCGATGTTGGCCGGCGGGGCCGAGTTGATCGGCCTGGGGCGCTCGATCTACACCGTGTTCGAGCCGGCGTTGATCGCGCACGCGCTTGAGCGCATTCGGCAGCGGATGCGCCGCGGTGCGGCGCATCCGAGCGCCCAGTTCGTCACCGCGACGCGCGGGGGGCAGTTGTTGCGCGTGCAGGTCGCGCCGGTGCGTCAAGGCGAAGGCTCGGCCAACGGTGCCGACGAGCTGGCGGGCTTCGTGCTCGTGCTCGACAACATTACCCGCGAGCACGAGCAGGCCGCGGCGCGCGAGCGGCTGTGGCTGGACTTGACCGAGGGCAGCCGTCGCTCGCTGGCCAATGTGCAGGCCGCGCTGGAGGTGCTGGAGCTGCCGGACGCCGACCCGGCGCTGCGTGAGCGGTTGTCGCAGGTGGTGCGCGAAGAAGTGCAGGCACTGGGCGAGCGCGTGCAGCGTTTGGTCGCCGAGGGGGTCAACACCTGGGGTAGCCAGTGGCCGATGGAGGACATGTTGGCCGCGGACTGGGTCGCGGCGATCGCGCGCCGGCTGGCCGATGTGCCTGGGCTGCAGGTGACGGTCGGGGCGGTCGATGGCGACGCGTGGCTGCGCATCGAGAGCTACTCGCTGATCCAGGCCGTGGTGTATTTGGCGCGGCGGCTGCACACCGAGGCGGGCGTGACGGCGCTCATGCTGCGGCTGCAGCGGGCACCGTCGGCAGGCCAGCGGCCAGGCCCTCAGGTACATCTGGACTTGGTCTGGCGGCCGTCGGGCGACGCCGCCGTCACTGGCTTGCTGGGGTGGGAGATCGATCCCATGCGCGTGGGCGACGGGGGGGGTACGGCCAGCGTGCGCGACGTCATGGAGCGGCACAGCGGCGCGTTGTGGGTCGAGACCGACACGGCGGCCGGCGAGGCGTTTTTTCGCCTGTTGCTGCCCGCGATCGAGTCTGCGGACAGCGCCGACGCGGCTGCGCTCGTGCGCACCGAGAGCCGGCCCGAGTACTACGATTTCGACCTGTTTCGCTCGTCCGCGGCAACGCAGGCGCTCGACGACGTGCCGCTGAGCGCCTTGGCGTACACGGTGTTCGACACCGAGACCACCGGGCTCAACCCCACCGAAGGGGACGAAATCATCCAGATCGGCGCCACCCGCATCGTCAACGGCAAGCTGCTGCGGCACGAGAGCTTCGAGCAATTGGTCAACCCGCGCCGCTCGATCCCGCGCGAAGGCATTCCCATCCACGGCATCACGCCCGAGATGGTGGCCGATCAGCCCGACATCACTCAGGTGCTGCCGGCCTTTCATGCCTTTGCCCGCGACACGGTGCTCGTCGCGCACAACGCGGCGTTCGATATGCGATTTTTGCAGCTCAAGGAGCGGGCCACGGGCGTGGTGTTCGACCATCCCGTGCTGGACACGCTGCTGCTGTCGGCGGTGGTGCACCCGGCCCAGCCCTCGCACCGGCTGGAGGAAATCGCTGCCCGCTTCGGTATCCCCGTCATTGGGCGCCATACCGCGCTGGGCGATGCACTGGTCACGGCCGAGGTGTTCTTGCGCCTCATCCCCCTGCTGGCCGAGCAGGGCATTCACACGCTGGGGCAAGCGCGCCGCGCGTCCGAACGCACCTACTACGCGCGGCTGACGTATTGAGGCGCGCGCAGTGCCGTCGGCTCCGGCATCCCGTCAGAAGCGGCCGGCCAGGTAGCGCTTCTCCAACACGCCCTGCAGGTCTTTGACGACGCCGAAGGCGTCCTTGAGGTGACGGCGTTCCAACTCGGAGAGCTCGTCGAGCCGCAGGTAGTTGTCCGCCGGCTGGCCAGCGGCCATCAGACGCGCCTGGTGCTGGATGCGCAGGCCGCTCAAGAAGTCCAGGGCGTCGATCAAATCGCGCGTGCGCTCGGCCGTGATTTCGCCGCTACTGGCAGCGGCCTGCAGGCGCTCGCGGGTGCTGACGGCGGTGATGCCGCCTGCGAGCGCGTAGATGCGCGCCAGGTCGATGATGGGCACGATGCCGCTGTGTTTGAGGTCGATCGTGCCCTCATGTTCACCGTGGCGAATGGTGTGGATGCCGCCCAGCCAGCCCAGCGGGGGTTGGTGCGTGAGGGCGTTGCCCACCATGTGCGCCAGGAAGATGCGCTGGCCTGGCGTGCGCTGCAACACCTCGGCCCTCAGGGTATCGAGTAGCTCGCGCGCGCCGTGCACGAAGCGCTGGTCGAAAAAGACGCAGGTCAGCATCAGCGCCTTGGGCTCTGGTCGCTCGATCCAGGTGTGGAAGTACTCGCGCCAGCGCGCCAGCGGCTGCCGCCAGGTGGCGGTCATGGCCATCATCTCGCCGGGGCAATAGACATAGCCACAGGCGTCGAGCCCGTCGCACACGAAGCGCGCCAGTGCCTCGAAGTACGCGCCATGCTGGGTGGCGTCGACGTCATCGGCCAGGATCAGACAGTTGTCTTGGTCGGACTTGGCGGTTTGCTCGTTGCGCCCCTGCGAACCCGCCGCCACCCAGGCATAGCGGACGGGGGCAGGGCCCAGCCGCGCCTCGGCCAGTTGCAGCAGCCGCGAGGTCAGCGCATCCGTCATGGCCGACACCATGCGTCCGATGGCGTGCGCACTGACGTTGGCAGCCACCAGCTGGCGTTGCAGCTGCCCGATGCGCGCGGCCGTCTCCACCAACCCCTCGACGCTGTCCTGCCGGTAGATGGCGCCGGCCAGGTTGACCGCCGAGTTGCTTTGCTGCTGCTGCAAGTCGGTACTGGAGATGAGCCCGACCACGGTGCGGCCATCCATCACGGGCACGTGGTGGATGTTCAGGCGCGCCATGAGCAGCAGCGCGTCGAAGGCGGGCGCGCCGATGTCGATGGTCTGCGGGTCGAGCGTCGCGATCTCGATCACGGGTCGATCGGGGGATAGCCCGACGGCCAGCACGCGGTTGCGCAAGTCGCGGTCGGTGACGATGCCGAGCAGCTCGCCGTCGCGCACGACGAGTACCGAGGAGGCGTGCCGCTCGCGCATCGAGGCGGCGGCGGCGTGGATCGTCGTCTCGGGGGGCACCGTCAGCGGCGGCTGGCGCAACAAGTTGCGCACGGGTACCGAGGCCAGGTGGATCGAGTCGTCGGGGGCGCGTGGCGCAAGGGCGGTGTCCATGGGGCAGGGCCGAGTCGCGATCATGGGATACTACACCCGCCGAGGCCGAGTCCCCAGGGCGTCGGTGCCAGTCGCCTTGCGCTGTGTCAAGCCACCCGCAGGTGCTTTCATGATGTCCACGCTGCCGCCCGACCCCCAGTTCCGCCGCACGCTCGATCGGCTCTACGGTCGCTTCACGCTTGGATTCGTGGGTTTCGTGCTCGTGCTCGGCTGGCTGGAGTATCTGGGCTGGTCGCGCACGGCGATCGGTCTGACGTTTTTGCTGGCCACGCTGGCGGTCTACGCCACCATCGGCTTTCTGACGCGCACCATCGACCCCGTCGAGTACTATGTGGCGGGGCGGCGCGTGCCGGCGTTCTACAACGGCATGGCGATCGCCGCCGACTGGCTGTCGGCGGCCTCGTTTTTGGGGCTGGCTGGCACGCTGTACTTGCAGGGCTTTGGCGGGCTGGCCTTCGTGCTGGGCTGGACCGGTGGCTTCGTGTTGGTGGCGCTGCTGCTGGCGCCGTACCTGCGGCGCTTCGGGCAGTTCACGATTCCCGACTTTCTGGCCGAGCGCTACGGCGGCCGTGTGCCGCGGCTGTTGGGCGTGGTGGCGCTGCTGCTGTGCTCATTCATCTATGTCGTGGCCCAGATCTATGGCGTGGGGCTGATCACATCGCGCCTGACCGGGTTGGCGTTCGAGGTGGGGGTTTTCCTGGGTTTGGGCGGCATCCTGGTGTGTTCGTTTCTAGGCGGCATGCGTGCCATCACCTGGACGCAGGTGGCGCAGTACATCGTGCTGCTCATCGCCTTTTTCGTCCCGGTGGTGTGGCTGTCGGCCAAGCAAACCGGTTGGCCGTTGCCGCCCATGATCACCGGCCAACAGTTGCAGAAGGTGACCGAGCGGGAGCAGGCATTGGCCGTCGACCCCCAGGAAGCGCACGTGCGGCGTATCTGGGAGCATCAGGTCCATGTGTTGACGGATCGTCTGCGCGATCCGGCGGCGGCGCTCGAGCGTGAGCGCACCCTCTTGGTCAATCATATCGAGGCGTTGCGGCGCTTAGGTGCCGAGCCCGCTGAGATCACGGAAGCCGAGCGTGTGCTGTCGCGCTTGCCGCGTGACGAGGACACGGCGCGGGCGCTGTGGACACGGCAGCTCCAGCAGGCCCAGGCCAAGGTCGCCGCGCTGGGAGGAATGCCGCCACATGCCGAGCCCTTCGTCGGACTGGACGGCAGCGGTCCAGACGCGGTCGAGCGCTCGCGCCGCAATTTTCTGGCGCTGGTGTTTTGCTTGACCGTGGGCACTGCAGCGCTGCCGCACCTGCTGGTGCGCTTCTACACCGTCCCCACCGTACGGCAGGCGCGCGAGTCCGTGGCGTGGGCGGTGGGCTTCATCGCGCTGCTGTACCTGACCGCGCCCGCGTTGGCGGTCTTGGTCAAGGTCGAGGTGCTCGACGGCCTGGTCGGCACCTCGTTCGAGGCGCTGCCTTCGTGGGTGCAGGCGTGGAGTCGGGTCGATCCGGGCTTGTTGTCGGTGCGCGACGTCAACCGCGATGGCGTGCTGCAGCTGGGGGAGATTACGATCGGGGGCGATATCATCGTGCTGGCCTCGGCCGAGATCGCCGGACTGCCCTATGTGGTGGCGGGGCTGGTCGCGGCGGGTGGACTGGCCGCGGCCTTGTCGACGGCCGATGGGCTGCTGCTCGTCATCACCAGCGCGCTCAGCCATGATCTGTATTACAAGACCCTCGATCCCAATGCCGACACGGCGCGGCGGGTGACGCTGTCGAAAGTGCTGTTGTTGATCGTCGCGCTGCTGGCCGCCTATATCGCGGCCCAGCGGCCAGCCGACATTTTGTTTTTGGTCTCGGCCGCGTTTTCGCTGGCGGCCGCGGCGTTCTTTCCGGCGCTGGTCATGGGAATCTTCTGGTCACGCGCCAATGGGCCGGGCGCGGTGGCGGGGATGATCGCCGGCCTTGGGGTGACGGGGTATTACATGGCGACGCGCCAGCCGTGGCTGCGCTCGGTGCTGGGGCTGCAGGGGGAGGCACCCTTGTGGTGGGACATCCAGCCGATCGCTGCCGGGGTGTTCGGCGTGCCGGTCGGCCTGGCCGTGCTGGTGCTGGTCAGCTTGCTCACCCCGGGGCCGTCGGCACAACGGCGCGCTTGGGTGCGGCGTTTGCGCGCGCCTTTTTGACAGCTATAATTGCAGGTTTCCTTGCCACACCTTCAGTCGACGCGGGGGGTGGCAGTCGTTCCATAAGGAGAGTCCATGCGTCACTACGAAATCGTCATGCTGATCCACCCGGATCAGAGCGAGCAGGTGCCAGCCATGCTGGAGCGGTACAAAGGCATGATCACGGCCGGCGGTGGGATCATTCACCGTGTCGAGGACTGGGGTCGTCGCCAACTCGCGTACCAGATCAACAAGCTGTCCAAGGCCCACTACCTGTGTCTCAACATCGAGGCCGGGCAGGACGTCATGAACGAGCTCGAGCATGCCTTCCGCTTCAACGACGCCGTGCTGCGCCACTTGGTGGTCCAGAAGAAGAAGGCCGAGACCGGCCCGTCGGCCATGATGAAGGCCGTCGAGCGCGAGGAGGCCCGCAAGGCGCAACAGGAAGCCGCTGCTTGATCCCAGCAGCGGCGACCGCGTCTCCCGTCAACCGCCTGGAGCTGGTGGCCACGCTCGCCGAAGCCGCGGGCATGCGCTACACACCCGCCGGTATCGCTGCATTGGACGTGTTGCTGGAGCATGCGTCCACGCAAGTCGAAGCCGGTCAGCCCAGACACGTGGCGCTGCGGCTGAAGGCGGTGGCGTTCGGTGACGATGCCGAACGCTTGGCCCGCCAGACGCTGGGGTCCACGCTGTGGTGTGCCGGGTTTTTGACCAGTGCGCGCCGCGGCAACGGGGTCGTGTTTCACATTCAAGCATTCAAGCCGATTTAGGACGAATCATCATGGCTGCACCGCAACGCAATCAGGGCAACAACCGCCCCAAGCGCGCCAGCAACAACCTGCTGTTCAAGCGCAAGAAGTTCTGCCGCTTCACCGTCACCGGCGTGGAAGAGGTCGACTACAAAGACATCGACACGCTCAAGGATTTCATTGCCGAAAACGGCAAGATCATCCCGGCCCGTTTGACCGGCACCCGCGCGATCTTCCAGCGCCAGGTGGCCACCGCGATCAAGCGTGCCCGTTTCCTGGCGCTGCTGCCGTACACCGACCAGCACCGCGTCTGAAGGAGCCCGATACCATGCAAGTGATCCTGCTCGACAAGGTCGTCAACCTGGGCAACCTCGGCGACATCGTCAAGGTCAAAGACGGCTACGCCCGCAACTACCTCATCCCGACCGGCCGTGCCCGCCGGGCCACCCAGGCCGCCATCGACGAATTCAATGCTCGTCGCGCCGAACTCGAGCGCGTGGCCGCTGCCAAGTTGGCCGAAGCGAAGGCCCTGGGCGAGAAGCTCCATGGCACCACGCTCAAGATTTCGCAGAAGGCGGGGGTCGATGGTCGCCTGTTCGGTTCCGTGACCAACCACGATATCGCGACCGAATTGACCAAGGCCGGTTTCCCGGTCGCCAAGGCCCAGGTCCGCATGCCCAACGGCGTGCTGAAGATGGTGGGCGACTACACCGTCCAGGTCGCGCTGCACACCGACGTGGTCGTGGACGTCAACGTCCAGGTGCTGGGCGAGACGGTCTGACCGAGGTGACCCCAGCAAACGAAGGCCGCCTCTCGGGGCGGCCTTCGCGTTCATGGGTGACTGGGGCAACGACGGACGGGGCCGCTGGCGTTCACCACAGTTTCCACCACGGGCCGCTGTCGCGGCGCAGGCCGTGGGTGAGCAAGGCACTGTTGGGGAAGTTGGCCTCCAACACGCGGCGCGCGTCGCGGGCTTGCTCGTCCATCCCGAGCGCCTCGTAGGACTTCATCAGCAGGTACAGGGCCTCTTCGGCGGCGGGCACGTTCTGGTAGTCGCGCAGCGCGGTCTGGGCCCGGTTGATCGCTGCCACGTAGGCGCCGCGCCGGTAGTAGTAGCGCGCGACGTGTACCTCGTACTGCGCCAAGGCGTTGACGATGTACGTCATGCGCTGGCGCGCGTCCGGTGCGTAGCGTGAGTCAGGGAAGCGCTCCACGAGCTCCTTGAACGCCTCGAACGAGTCCTTGGCGGCCTTCTGGTCGCGCTCGGACAGGTCTTGCTGCGAAATGAAGCCGAACAGCCCGAGGTTATCGTTGAAGTTGACCAGGCCCTTGAGGTAGAGCGCGTAGTCCAGCGCGGGGCTGGCGGGGTGCAGCTTGATGAATCGATCCAGCGTCGCCAACGCTTGCGCCGGTTCGCCGTTTTTGTAGTGGGCGTAGGCTTTTTCGAGCTGGGCCTGCTGCGCCAGCGGGGTGCCGGCGGCGCGACCTTCGAGTTTTTCGAACAGCTGGATCGCACGCTCGTAGTTACCCGAATTGCGCTCGTCCATCGCCTCGGCGTAGAGCTTGTTGGGGCTCCAGCCGGCGGTGACGTCTTTGTCGGGCTGGCTGGCGCAGCCCGCCAGCAGGGCGACGCTCAAGGCGACGGTGGACAGGATGGGCGCGCGCAGATGATCGACGGATAATCGTTGGGTTTTCATGGAGCGCCCCTCAGGCGCGCTGCCGCAGCAGCAAACAGGATGTCAAAAATTATAGAGGTCCAGGGCGACGTCGCGGCGCCGCCCGATGTCATCGATGACGGCGCGGACGAGGTCGGCGCCGAATCCGAGTGGCGCCGCTTCGTCGTCGACCGCGAGGGCCACGGCGAGCGGCTCGACCGTTGGCTGGCGGCGCGCGTGCCCGAGGTCTCGCGCAGCTACCTGCAGCAGCTCATCGCCGACGGCGCCGTCCGTGTGGGTGCCGAGCCGCTGACCAAGGCGGCGCGGCGGCTGCGTGTGGGCGAGTCGGTATCCGTCGAGCTGCGCGCGACGGCGCAAGCGCAGGCGTTCGTGCCGCAGCCGATGGCGCTGGCCGTGGTGTACGAGGACGAACACCTGCTGGTCATCGACAAGCCGGCGGGGCTGGTGGTGCACCCGGCGGCGGGGCATTGGTCGGGTACGCTGCTCAATGGGTTGCTCGCGCACCACGCGGGTGCGGCGCAGTTGCCGCGCGCAGGCATTGTGCACCGCCTGGATAAAGATACCAGTGGCCTGATGGTCGTGGCCAAGACGTCCCGCGCGTTCGATGCACTGGTGGCGATGATCGCGCAGCGCGCCGTCCAGCGCATTTATGTGGCGCTGGCAGCAGGGCCGTGGCGCCACGCGGACGAGCTAACCATCGACCAGCCCATCGGCCGCGATCCGCGGCAGCGGCTGCGCATGGCGGTGCACCCCACGGCCAGCACCAGCGCCAAGCCAGCGCGCACGGACGTACGCCGCCTGGCGGGCGGCTCTGGGGGCGATGCCCGCTGGGTGTTGGTGGGGTGTAAGCTGCACACGGGGCGCACGCACCAGATTCGCGTGCACCTGGCGTGGTTGGGGCACCCGTTGGTGGGCGACACGCTCTATGGCGGGGCGTCCGTGCTGGGTCTGGAGCGCCAAGCGCTGCACGCAGTGCGGCTGGGTTTGGCGCACCCCGTGCACGGGCATTGGCTGGCGTTCGAGCGCGCGCTGCCGCCCGATCTCGCCGCGGCGCTGGTCCAGGCGGGGCTGCACTACAATCCCGCCCTCTTGTGGCCCGTGCAGCCCACTGGCCCGGCCGAGGCAGCCCAACGCCAAATATGAACACCCACGACGCGCGCCGTATCTTGGAAGCTGCGTTGCTGTGTGCGACGCAGCCGCTGTCCCTGCGCGAGCTGGGCGCGTTGTTCGATGGCGCCGTGGCTCCCGACACGCTGCGCCGTCTGCTGGGCGAGCTGCAGCGCGCCTGGGCCGATCGCGGGCTGGAACTGGTCTGCGTGGCCAGTGGCTGGCGTTTCCAGAGCCGTCCCGAGGTGCGCCCGTTCCTGGAACGGCTGCACCCCGAAAAGCCGCCGCGTTACAGTCGGGCGGTGCTGGAGACGCTGGCCATCATTGCCTACCGGCAGCCCGTCACCCGGGGTGACATGGAGGCCATCCGCGGCGTGACGATCGGCAGCCAGATCCTCAAGCAGCTCGAAGACCGCGGCTGGATCGAAGTCATCGGCCATCGCGAGACGGTGGGCCGTCCCGCGCTGTACGCCACCACGCGCCAGTTTTTGGATGACCTGGGGCTGCGCGCGCTCGATGAGTTGCCGCCACTCGAGCCGCACGAGTCGCCATCGGCCAGCCAACTGGGCCTCGAGACCGGGCCCGATTCCGACGGGCAGCGTGAGCTGCCCATTCCATCCCCCGAAGCGGCATCGCTGGCCGCGCAACCCGAAGGACGATCATGAAACCCTCCCGTTCCGACCCTCACACCGGCGAGCGCCCGCGGCGCAAGGCGACGCCTTCGGGCGGCAGCGCGTCGGCGGCAGCCAGCCCCGATGCCTCGGTCAAGTTGCACAAAGTGCTGGCGCAGGCCGGCTTGGGCTCGCGCGCCGACATGGAGCAGGCCATCGCCGCCGGGCGCGTCACGGTCAACGGCGCGCCGGCGCACGTCGGCCAGCGCATCGCGGCCGGGGATGTGGTCAAACTCGACGGCCGGCTGGTGCGCTGGAGCGCCACACCCACCCGCTTGCCGCGCGTGCTGGCCTACCACAAGCCGACAGGGGAGGTGGTGACCCTGGACGACCCGGAAAACCGGCCGACGGTCTTTCGGCAGCTGCCACGCCTGCGCAGCGGCAAATGGATGGCGGTCGGGCGGCTCGATATCAATACCGAAGGGTTGCTGCTGTTCACCGATTCGGGGGAGTTGGCCAACCGCCTGATGCACCCGCGCTTCGGGCTCGAGCGCGAATACGCGGTGCGGGTATTGGGCGCGCTGTCGCAGGAAGAGCGCCAACGGCTGCTCGACGGTGTGGTGCTCGAGGATGGGCCCGCGCGCTTTTTGTCGCTGGAGGACGGCGGCGGTGACGGTGCCAACCGCTGGTACCGCGTGACCATCGCCGAGGGGCGCAACCGCGAGGTGCGGCGGCTGTTCGAGGCCGTGGGTCACGCGGTCAGTCGCCTGATTCGCGTGCGCTACGGGGCGATCGCGCTGCCGCGCGGGCTGCGCCGTGGCGCGTTCATGGAACTGGAGCCACGGGTCGTCGAGCAGTTGATGCAAGTCGCCGGCGTGCCGCTGCCGCAGCGGGCCACGGCACCTCGGCGCCGATCGGGCCCGCCTCGCGGCGCGGGGCCCCGCCCCAGCCGCCCCGCCGCGCCGCCGTCGCCGGAGCGCGCACGGCGGTCCGCGCTTCCTGCTGGCGCGGCGCAGCGGCGCAACGGGTAAAATCACAGGTTTCTTTTCATATCCTCACTAACCTCGACCAACATCATGGCCATCGAACGCACCCTCTCCATCATCAAACCCGACGCCGTCGCCAAGAACGTGATCGGCCAGATCTACAGCCGCTTCGAGGCCGCGGGTCTCAAGATCGTCGCGGCCAAGATGGTGCATCTGTCGCGCCGCGAGGCCGAGCAGTTCTACGCGGTGCACAAAGAGCGCCCGTTCTTCAAGGATCTGGTGGACTTCATGGTCTCCGGGCCGGTGATGGTGCAAGTGCTCGAAGGCGAAAACGGCATCGCCAAGAACCGCGAGCTGATGGGTGCGACCGACCCCAAGAAGGCCGCGCCGGGCACCATCCGCGCCGACTTTGCCGACAGCATCGACGCCAACGCGGTGCACGGCTCCGACGCGCCCGAGACCGCCGCCGTCGAGGTCGCGTTCTTCTTCCCGGGCATGGCCATTTACTCGCGCTGATCATGCCATGACGGCCAATTTGCTCGATTTCGACCTCGAGGGGTTGGCCGCTTTTTGCGAGCGGCTCGGACACCAGCGTTTCCGAGCCGTGCAGCTCTTTCGGTGGATCCACCAACGAGGGGTGGCGCGCTTCGAGGAGATGACCGACCTCGCGCGCGACTTGCGCGAGCGGCTGCCCTCGGTGGCGCGGGTGCAGGGCTTGCCCGTGCTGGCCGAGCAGGCATCGGCCGACGGCACCATCAAGTGGCTCTTC
The DNA here is from genome assembly GCF_049728535.1 of Tepidimonas sp. HKU77. Classification (NCBI taxonomy): domain Bacteria; kingdom Pseudomonadati; phylum Pseudomonadota; class Betaproteobacteria; order Burkholderiales; genus Tepidimonas; species Tepidimonas sp. HKU77. Next base: position 2,336,249 of record NZ_CP187300.1, read on the forward strand.
GACGTCGGCGATGGCAACGCGGTGGAGGCGGTCTATATCCCCGAAGACGACCGCGCGACGCTGTGTATATCCAGCCAAGCGGGCTGCGCGGTGGGGTGTCGCTTCTGCTCCACCGGACACCAAGGATTCAGCCGCAATCTGACGACGGGCGAGATCCTGGCGCAATTGTGGTACGCCGAGCACGAGTTGCGTCGGCGCTTGCAGACCCGCGAGCGCGTCATCTCCAACGTGGTGATGATGGGCATGGGCGAGCCGCTGCAAAACTATGCTGCGCTCATCCCGGCGCTGCGCGTGATGCTCGACGACCATGGCTACGGCCTGTCGCGGCGGCGCGTGACGGTCTCGACCTCGGGCGTGGTGCCGATGATGGAGCGCCTGGCGCAAGACTGCCCGGTGGCGCTGGCGGTGTCGCTGCACGCGCCCGACGACGCGCTGCGCGACCGCTTGGTGCCGCTCAATCGCAAATACCCGCTGCACGAGCTGATGCAGGCGTGTCGCCGCTACCTGCCTGCGGCGCCGCGCGATTTCGTCACGTTCGAATACTGCATGCTCGACGGCATCAACGACACGCTCACGCATGCCGACGCGCTGGTCGCGCTGGTGCGCGAGCACGGGGTGCCGTGCAAGATCAACCTGATACCGTTCAATCCGTTTCCCGCGTCGGGTCTGAGGCGCTCGCCGCGTCTTGCCGTCAAGGCGTTCGCGGATCGCCTCAACGCCGCCGGCATCGTGACCACCATCCGCAAGACGCGGGGCGACGACATCGATGCCGCGTGTGGACAGCTCGCCGGGGATGTGCAGGATCGCACCCGTGTCGTGCAACGCCTGGCGCGCCGTGGTGAGGATCTGGCCGTGGTGCGGGTCCAGCGCCCGCAAGGGGCGCGGGAGGTGGCGCCATGAGGGCGGCGGGGAGCGTCGCAGTGCGAGGGCGCGTGCTGTGGCTGGTATGCGGCCTCGGGGTGCTGCTAGGCGCGCTGGCGGGCTGCGCCGGCGCGGGGGGGGGTGTGGCGGTGAATGCGGGGCGCGATTGGATCACGGAGTCAGACGAGCCGCCGGCGCGCAAACGCGCCCGCACGCGCCTGGAGTTGGCGACGGGTTATTTCGAGCAGGGCCAGTGGGTCATCGCGCTCGACGAGGTCAAGCAGGCCATCGCGGCCGATCCGACCTATGCGGCGGCGTTCAACCTGCGCGGGCTGATCTATACCCAGCTGCGGGATTGGCGGCTGGCCGAAGAAAGCTTTCAGCAGGCGCTGCGGCTCGACCCGCGGGATGGCGACGCGTGGCACAACCTGGGCTGGATGTATTGCCAGGATGGCCGCTGGGCGCCGTCGTTCGACGCATTTCGGCGTGCGCTGGACACGCCCGGCTATCGATCTGCCGCGCGCTCCTGGATGGCGCTGGGTGTCTGTCAGGCACGCGCAGGGCAGGCCGACGCGGCCGAGCGCAGCCTGCAACGCGCGTTCGAGCTGGAGCCCGGCAACCCCGTCGTGCTGTACAACCTGGCGCTGCTGCTGCATCAGCGGGGTGACGCCGAGCGGGCACGGTTCTACATTCGACGGCTGAACAATTCCGAGCTGGCCAATGCCGAGTCGTTGTGGCTGGGCATCAAGATCGAAAACCGGCTGGGCCAGCGCGACATCGCCCAGCAGCTTGGCGAGCAGCTCAAACGTCGTTTCCCGGCCTCGCGCGAGGCCGATGCCTACGAGCGAGGGGCGTTTCATGAGTGACGTGCCGCCGTCCCAGTCGCAGACCTCTGCCCACGCCGCCGGTGAAATGCTTCGGCAGGCGCGCGAGCGTGCGGGAGTGCACATCGCCGCGCTGGCGGCCACGCTGAAAGTGCCGGTGCAACGGCTGGAGGCACTGGAGCAGGGCAGGACCGATGCCTTGCCCGACGCGACGTTTGCGCGCGCGCTGGCCTTGAGTGTGTGTCGGGTGCTCAAGATCGATCCGGCGCCCGTGCTGGCGGCGTTGCCGGCGGGTGCGCCGGCCCAGCTTGCCCGGCCGACGGACGCGCTGGACACACCGATGCCGCGCGATGGCGCGTCACCGTTTGGCGATGGTGTGCGCGCCGCTCGGCGGCTGCCGCTGTGGGTGGCGCTGGCACTGCTGGTCTTGGCGGCGGTGTTGTGGTTCGTGCTGCCGTCCGGCGACGGCGCGCCGGGGGCCGAGACGACGCAGTCGGGCCCGGCTGCGCCGAGTGCGGCAGTGCCGACCGCCCCAGCGACGGCCGTTGACGCGGTGGGCGCTCCACCAGTGCCGTCGAGTGCCGCGGTCGGGCCCTCGACCGTGGTCGCCGCCCCTGTGGTGATCGGGGAGACGCCCCCGCCAGCCCCCCAGCCAGCGGCAACGGATCGGCCGCAGCCATCCGCGACCGCCAACGGGCCCGACGCAGCGGCGCGGATCGAGGTGCGGGCGGCGAGTTGGGTCCAGGTCATCGGGGCCTCCGGCCGTGTCTTGCTGCAGCGCACCATACAGCCGGGTGAGGTGATTCGTATCGACGAGGATTTGCCGCTGGCGGTCACCATTGGCCGTGCCGATGTCACCGACGTCGTCGTTCGGGGGCGTCCCTTCGACCTGGGTCCGGTGACCCGCAACAATGTCGCCCGATTCGAGATTCGCTGACCGCCCATGACCGCCATCGAACCCCCGCGTGCCGCGGGCGTACCCACTGTGAACACTGAGCGGCCGATCCCGTTGGGCGCGCCTGCGCCGCGGCGTACACGCCAGGGCGTCGTCGCCTGGGGTGACCACCGCGTCACGGTCGGTGGCAGTGCGCCGATCCGCGTGCAGTCCATGACCAACACCGACACCGCCGACGTGATCGCTACCGCGATCCAGGTCAAGGAGCTGGCGCAGGCGGGATCCGAGTTGGTGCGCATCACGGTCAACAACGACGAGGCCGCCCGGGCGGTGCCCCACATCCGCGAGCAGCTCGACCGCATGGGCGTGTCGGTGCCACTGATCGGTGACTTCCATTTCAACGGGCACCGCTTGTTGGCCGAATACCCGGCCATGGCGCAGGCGCTGTCCAAGTACCGCATCAACCCCGGCAACGTCGGCCGCGGCGAAAAGAAAGACCGTCAATTTGCGCAGATGGTCGAAGCCGCGCTGCGGTGGGGGCGGCCGATCCGCATTGGCGTCAACTGGGGCAGTCTCGACCCGGAACTGCTCGGCCAGCTGATGGATGACAACGCCCGTCGGCCCCAGCCCTGGGATGCGCGCCAGGTGATGTACGAAGCACTCATCACCTCCGCGCTGGCCTCGGCTGAGCGTGCCATCGAGATCGGCATGGCACCGGAAAATATCGTGCTGTCGTGCAAGGTTAGCAACGCGCAGGATCTGATTGCCGTATACCAAGAGCTGGCACGGCGCTGCGATTACCCGCTGCACCTGGGGCTGACCGAGGCCGGCATGGGCACCAAGGGCACGGTCGCCTCGGCAGCGGCGTTGGCGGTGCTGCTGCAGCAGGGCATTGGCGACACGATTCGCGTCAGCCTCACGCCACAGCCGGGCGAGCCGCGCACGCAGGAGGTGGTGGTGGCGCTCGAGATCCTGCAGGCGCTGGGGTTGCGCGCCTTCGTGCCCAGCGTGACCGCGTGTCCCGGGTGCGGGCGCACCACGAGCACGGTGTTTCAGGAACTGGCCAAGCAGATCGACGACCACCTGCGCGCGGCCATGCCGGTCTGGCGCAGCCGCTACCCTGGTGTCGAAAACCTCAGGGTCGCCGTCATGGGCTGCATCGTCAACGGGCCGGGTGAGAGCAAGCATGCCGACATCGGTATCAGCTTGCCAGGTACCGGTGAGGCCCCCGCAGCACCGGTGTACGTCGATGGTCAAAAGGTCGCCACGCTGCGCGGTGAGCGCATCGCCGAGGAGTTTCGCCAAATCGTCGAAGACTACGTTGCCCGCCGTTTCGGGAGCGGGGCGGGCTGAGCGTGGGGCCTGCTGGCAGGACCTTCCCCGTTTTTCTTCCGATCGCCGCTGCGTTGGTGGCAGCGGCGCCGTTGTGAATCGATATGACCGACAAAATCACCGCCGTCAAAGGCATGAACGACATCGTTGCGCCCGACTCCGCGCACTGGGAGTGGCTGGAGGCGCGCGTGCGCGAATGGTTCGCGCGCTATGGCTACCGCAACATCCGTACCCCCATCGTCGAGCCGCTGGCGCTGTTCGTGCGCGGCCTGGGAGAAGTCACCGACATCGTCGAAAAAGAGATGTACGCTTTCGAGGACCGGCTCAACGGCGAGCAGCTTGCGCTGCGCCCCGAGGGCACGGCCGGTGTGGTGCGCGCGGTGGTGGAGCATTCGCTGCTGTACGACGGCCCCAAGCGCCTGTACTACATGGGGCCGATGTTTCGGCATGAACGACCCCAGCGTGGCCGTTACCGCCAGTTTCATCAGATCGGCGTCGAGGCGCTGGGGCTGGCCGGCCCGGAGGCCGATGCCGAGCTGATCGCCATGGCCGCCGACCTGTGGCGCGAACTGGGGCTGCAGGACGTGACGCTCGAGATCAACACGCTGGGCCAGCCGCCCGAGCGGCAGGCGCACCGGCAGGCGCTCATCACGTATTTCGAGCAGCATCGGGACCAGCTCGACGCCGATGCCCAGCGACGCCTCTACACCAACCCGCTGCGCATTCTGGACACCAAAAACCCCGCCATGCAGGCGCTGGTGGAGGCCGCGCCGCGCCTGCTCGATCACCTCGGCTCCGGGTCGCTCGCGCATTTCGATACCGTGCGCCGCTTGCTCGACGCCATGGGCATCGCCTATCGCGTCAATCCACGCCTGGTACGCGGGTTGGACTACTACCACCACACGGTGTTCGAGTTCGTCACCCAGTCCCTGGGCGCGAAGGGCACGGTCTGCGCCGGCGGGCGCTACGACGGGCTGACGGCCGAGGTGGGCGGCAAGTCCGCACCCGGCGTGGGCTGGGCCATGGGCGTCGAACGGGTCTTGGAGCTGCTCAAAACCCAGCAGCGCCTGCCGTCGGTGCCGGTGCCGGACGCCTACGCCATCGTGCCCGACGCAGCCGCATGGCCGCAGGTCATGCCCGTGCTGCGCGTTTTGCGTGCCGCGGGCGTGTCCGTGCTCATGCACGCGAGCGGCCCGGACGGGCTGGGGAGCATGAAGTCGCAGTTCAAAAAAGCCGACGCCAGTGGGGCGCGCTTCGCGCTCATCTTCGGGGGCGACGAACTCGCGGCGGGGCAGGTGGCGATCAAGCCCTTGCGGGCCGGTGCCGACGGCACCGTGGGCGCCCAGACCACGCGGCCGTTGGCGCGCGTGGCCGATTGGGCGTCCGAGCTGCGTGCCCCGAGCACCCCGCGCACGGCGGCCTGAGCGCGCCCTCTACAATCCTCGCTACATTCATTTTTCTACGGCTCACGCATGGCGTCGCATTACGACCTCGAAGAACAGGAACAGATCGCGCAACTCAAGGCGTTCTGGGCCCGGTATGGCAACGCGATCACCTGGCTGCTGATCGTCGTGCTGGGTAGTTATGCTGCCTACCACGGCTGGCAGTTTTGGCAGCAGCGCCAAGCGGTGCAGGCGGCGGGGTTGTTCGATGAGTTGGAGCAAGCGGCGCGAGCGGCCGACATCGAGCGCGTGCGCCGCGCCTGGGCCGATTTGCAGGCGCAGGTGCCCCGCACCACCCAGGCCCAGCACGGGGCGTTGCTCGCGGCGCGCGTGCTGGCCGAAGCCGATCAGGCCAACGACGCCCGCGCCGCGCTGCAGTTCGTCATCGACCGCGGGCGCGACGAGGCGCTGGTCGCCGTGGCGCGCCTGCATCTCGCGGGGCTGGAGATCGACGCGGGCAACCTGGAGTCGGCGCAGCGGGTGCTCGACGCTCGCGTGCCCGAGGCGATGCGTCCCTGGTGGGCCGACCGGCGTGGGGACCTGCTGCAGCGACAGGGGCAGACCGATGCTGCGCGCAGTGCGTACCTGGAGGCGTGGCGCGGCATGGACGGCGCGCTCGGCTACCGGGCCATCGTCGAGGCCAAGCTCAACGCACTGGGTGTCGATCCGACCGCCGAACCGGAGGCCAAGCCGTGAACTTCTTTGACCGCCCATTTTTCGCCCCCACGCGCCGCCTCGCGTTGGGGCTGACCGGGGTGCTGCTGGCGCTGACCGTGGCCGGGTGCGCCTCGGGCTCGCGCAAGCCGCAACCCACCCCGCTGGAGCCTGTCGTCGCGCTGGTGCCCGCGCGGCAAGTCTGGACGCAGGCGATCGGCCCCGTCGATCCCCTGCTGGTGCCCGCCGTGCACGGGGGTGCGGTGGCGCTGGCCAATGCCGCCGGTACGGTCACGGTGCTCGAGGGCGAGACCGGGCGCGTGCGCTGGCGTGCCGAAGCCGGCGCGCCGATGGGCGCGGGCGTCGGCTTCGACGGGCGCCGCGTGGCGCTGGTGACGCGCGCCAATGACCTCGTCGTGCTCACCGAACGGGGCGTGGCATGGCGCCAGCGCCTGCCGTCGCGAACCTTCACGCCGCCGTTCGTGGCGGGAGAGCGGGTGTTCGTGCTCGGCGGTGACCGTTCCGTCGCCGCCTTTGACGCGCAGTCGGGCGCGCGCTTGTGGTCGCAGGCGCCACGCGGCACCGAGCCCCTGGTGCTGCAGCAAGCGGGGGTGATCGGCGCCGTCGGCAACACGCTGGTCGTGGGCATCGGTGGCCGCTTGGTGGGGCTCGATCCCGACGATGGGCGCGTGCGCTGGGAGGCTCCCGTGGGCCGCTCGCGCGGCGCCAACGAGATCGAACGGCTGGTCGATCTGGTGGGCCGCGTGGGACGCGACGGCGACGTGCTGTGCGTGCGGGCCTTTCAGTCCGCCGTCGGCTGTGTGGACGCTGCCAGCGGGCGCACGCTGTGGACCCAGCCGGCCGACGGCGCCACCGGCGTGCAAGCCGACGCCGAGCGTGTCTACGCCGTCGAGGCCAACGGGCGCGTGATGGCGCTGCGCCGCAGCGACGGCGCGCGCGTGTGGACCAACGAGCGGCTGCTGCACCGGGGGGTGTCGGCGCCGCTGGCGCTCGGGCGTTCGCTGGCGGTGGGTGACGCGCAGGGCTTCGTGCACCTGCTGTCGCGCGCGGACGGTTCCTTCCTCAACCGCCTGCCGACCGATGGGTCGGCCATCGTCGAGGGGCCGGTGCTCGTGGGCAACACCTTGGTGGCCGTCACCCGCAACGGCGGGGTTTTTGCGTGGCGTCCCGAATGACCGGATTCAAGCCCGTCGTCGCCCTCGTCGGACGGCCCAACGTGGGCAAGTCCACGCTGTTCAACCGCATCACCAAGAGCCGCGACGCGATCGTGGCCGACATGCCGGGCCTCACGCGCGACCGGCATTACGGCAATGCGCGGCTGGGGCGGCGCGAATTCATCGTCATCGACACCGGTGGCTTCGAGCCCGACGCGGAAAGCGGCATCTACCGCGAGATGGCCAAGCAAACCCGGCAGGCGGTGGCGGAGGCCGACGTGGTCATCTTCGTCGTCGATGCGCGCGCCGGTTTGAGTGCGCAGGATCACGATATCGCGGACTATTTGCGTCGGCTGGCCAAGCCCTGCTTGCTGGTGGCCAACAAGGCCGAGGGCATGCGCGAAGGCGCGCAACTAGCCGAGTTCTACGAACTGGGCTTGGGCGAGGTGATCCCGGTGTCGGCAGCGCACGGGCAGGGCGTGCGTTCGATGATCGAGGCCGCACTCGACCGGCTGCATTGGCCCGACGAGACACAGGAGGCGCTGCCCCCCGCCGAGCAGGATGCGGTCATTCGGCTGGCGGTCGCGGGTCGCCCAAACGTGGGCAAATCCACGCTCATCAACGCTTGGCTCGGCGAAGAGCGCTTGGTCGCGTTCGATCTGCCGGGGACCACGCGTGACGCGATCCGTGTTCCGTTCGAGCGCGACGGGCACCGCTTCGAGCTCATCGACACGGCCGGTCTGCGCCGCAAGGGGCGCGTATTCGAGGCGGTCGAGAAGTTTTCCGTCGTCAAGACACTGCAGGCGATCGAAAACGCGCACGTCGTGCTGCTGCTGCTCGACGCCACGCAGGGCGTCACGGAGCAAGACGCCCACATCGCCGGCTATATCCTGGACAGCGGTCGCTCCGTGGTGCTGGCAGTCAACAAGTGGGACGCGGTGGATGACTACCAGCGCCAGCTGCTGCAGCGCTCGATCGAGGCGAGGCTCGCGTTTCTGAAGTTTGCTCCGCTGCACACGATCTCGGCGCGCAAGCGGCAGGGCATCCAGGCGCTGTGGAAGTCGATCGCGCGCGCCTACGAGTCGGCGATGGTCAAGATGCCAACCCCAGTGCTGACCCGGCTGCTGCAGGAAGCGGTGGCGTTTCAGGCGCCGCCCAAGAGTGGAATGTTTCGGCCCAAGCTGCGCTACGCGCATCAGGGGGGGCAAAACCCGCCGGTCATCGTCATCCACGGCAACTCGCTCGAACACGTGGGCGATGCCTATCGGCGCTACCTGGAGGCGCGCTTTCGCAAGGCGTTCGACCTCGTCGGTACACCGTTGCGCATCGAGTTCAAGACGCAGGACAATCCCTACCGCTGACGCGCCGATCCCAGGCGCACGGCGGGCTGGGCGCTTTTGTGGTAACTTCGGCGTCCCCCATTTTTTCCTTGAACGGAACACGGAAGATATCGTGAGCAACAACAAAGGCCAACTCCTGCAGGACCCGTTTCTGAACCAACTGCGGCGCGAGCACGTGCCGGTGTCGATCTACCTGGTCAACGGCATCAAGTTGCAGGGACAGATCGAATCCTTCGACCAGTACGTGGTGCTGCTGCGCAACACCGTCACGCAGATGGTGTACAAGCACGCCATCTCCACCATCGTGCCGGGTCGCCCGGTGCAATTCACGGTGGGGCAGCCCGCTGAGGCGTCTTCGGCGTCGTGACGAGCGCCCCGCCGGTCACCCCATCGAACGTGGCCCCGGGCGTCATCCTGGTTGGCGTCGACATCGGGCAGCCGTCGTTCGACGCCACTCTCGACGAGCTGGCCCAGTTGGCCGAGTCGGCCGGCTACCGGGTTTGTGACAAAGTCGTCTGCCGCCGGCGCGCGCCCGATGCGGCGCTGTACGTCGGCTCCGGCAAAGCGGACGAGATCGGGGCGCTGGCGGCGGCCCACGGTGCCAGTGAAGTCCTGTTCGACCAAGCGCTCAGCCCGGCGCAGCAGCGCAACCTCGAGCGCCACTTGAAGATGCCGGTCAACGACCGCGTGTTGTTGATTCTGGACATCTTCGCCCAGCGCGCGCGCAGCCACGAGGGCAAGCTGCAGGTCGAGCTGGCCCGGCTGCAATACCTGTCGACGCGGCTCGTGCGGCGCTGGTCGCACCTGGAGCGGCAAAGCGGCGGCATCGGGCTGCGCGGCGGCCCCGGCGAGACGCAGATCGAACTCGACCGGCGCATGATCGCCGAGGCCATCGCCCGCACGCGCGAGCGGCTCGAGCGCGTCAAGCGCCAGCGCCGCACGCAGCGGCGCCTGCGTGAGCGGCGCGGCGCGTTCAATGTTTCGCTGGTGGGCTACACCAACGCCGGCAAGTCCACGCTGTTCAACGCGCTGGTCAAGGCGCGCGCCTATGCGGCCGACCAACTGTTCGCCACGCTCGACACCACCACCCGCCAGCTCTACCTGGGCGAGGTCGGCTGCAGCGTGTCACTGTCGGATACCGTGGGCTTCATCCGTGATCTGCCACACACGCTGGTCGAAGCGTTTGCCGCCACCCTGCAAGAGGCGCGCGACGCCGACCTGTTGCTGCACGTGGTCGATGCGTCCAATCCGCAGCATCCCGAGCAGATCGACAACGTCATGCAGGTGCTGCACGAGATCGGCGCTGCCGAGATCCCGCAGATCCTGGTGTTCAACAAGATCGACGCCCTGCCACCCGAGCGGCGGCCGCAGCATCCGCGTGATGTCACGGAACTCGAGGGGCGTGCGGTGACTCGGGTGTTTGTGAGCGCCCACACGGGCGAGGGCTTGGGACTTCTGCGCCAAGCCGTGGCCGAGGCGGTCGCCGCCCGGCTGACGGTGCCGACCCATGACGAGGGTGACTCACAATTCGGCACAATAACACTGCCCATCAACGATCCCATCATCCATCCATGAGCGACTTTCCCTCGGACGCCGCGCCCCTCGGACGCGAGCGCACCCCGCATAGGTCGGCGATGCAGCCACGCTGGTGGCATCGTTTGCGTGCGGTGTTCAACCTCAACGACCCCCGCTGGGGGCGTGGTGACGGCGATGGTGAGGGGCGCGGCAGCGACGGCCAGCGCCGGCCTGGCGGCGGTCAGACCCCGCCGGACCTCGACGAGCTGTGGCGCGACTTCAATCGCAAGCTCGGTGGCTTATTTGGTGGCCGTGGCGGTGGCGGCCGTCCGCCTGGTGACGACCGCGGTGGCTGGGGCCGTGGCGACGGCGGCGGGCCGATGCGGCCCGACCCCAAGGGCGCCGGGATCGGCGCCGGCCTGATCGTCGGCGTGGCGGTCTTGATCTGGCTGGGATCGGGCTTTTTCATCGTGCAGGAAGGCCAACAGGCCGTCATCACCCAGTTTGGCCGCTACCACAGCACCGTGGGCGCGGGTTTCAATTGGCGGCTGCCATACCCCATCCAGCGCCACGAAACGGTATTTGTCACCCAGATCCGCTCGGTCGACATCGGGCGCGACGCCATCGTGCGCGCCACCGGCCTGCGCGAGTCGGCCATGCTGACCGAGGACGAAAATATCGTCGAGATCAAGTTCGCCGTGCAGTACCGGCTGAGTGACGCGCGTGCCTACTTGTTCAACAGCCGCGACCCGGACGCAGCCGTGGTCAAGGCCGCCGAGACGGCGGTGCGCGAAGTCGTGGGCAAAATGAAGATGGACGCGGCGCTGGCCGAGGAGCGCGAGCAGATCGCTCCGCGCGTGCGCACGCTCATGCAAAACCTTCTCGATCGCTACAACGTCGGCATCGAGGTCGTGGGTATCAACCTGCAGTCCGGGGGCGTGCGCCCGCCCGAGCAGGTGCAGGCCGCGTTCGACGACGTGCTCAAAGCGGGCCAAGAGCGAGAGCGCGCGAAGAACGAAGCCCAGGCGTATGCCAACGACGTGGTGCCGCGCGCCCGTGGTGCGGCGGCCCGCCTGCTGGAGGAAGCTCAGGGCTACAAAGCGCGTATCGTCGCGCAAGCCCAGGGTGACGCGCAACGCTTCTCGCTCGTGCAGGCCGAGTACGCCAAGGCACCGCAAGTCACCCGCGAACGCATGTACCTCGAGACGATGCAGCAAATCTACGCCAACGTGACCAAGGTGCTGATCGACACGCGCCAGCAGTCCAATCTGCTGTACCTGCCGCTGGACAAGATCATGCAACAGGTTAGCCAGGGGGCATCCGCGTCGGCCGGCGCGGCAGCGGCGACCACCCCCGCGGCAGCCGCAGCGGGTGCGTCGGGTGCCGATGCGCGCAGCCGCGACGACCTGCGCAGCCGCGACCGTGAAGGGCGTTGACCGGAGTCCTACCATGATCAACCGCATCGGATTCATCGCTTCTTCGCTGCTCGTGTTGCTGGCGATTGCCAGCTCCACCCTGTTCGTGGTCGATCAGCGCCAGTTCGGCGTCGTGTTTCAGTTCGGCCAGATTCGCAAGGTGGTCACCGAACCCGGGCTGAACGTCAAACTGCCGCCACCGTTTCAAAACGTGTCGTACATCGACAAACGGCTGCTGACGCTGGAGAGCACCGACACCGAGCCGACGCTCACCGCCGAGAAGCAGCGCGTCGTCATCGACTGGTACGTGCGCTGGCGCATCTCCGACCCCTCGGCCTACATCCGCAACGTGGGGCTCGACGAGCGGGCCGGCGCGGCGCAGCTCAACCGCGTGGTGCGCAACGCCTTCCAACAAGAGGTCAACAAGCGCACGCTGCGCGAGTTGCTGTCCGTCAAGCGCGAGGAGTTGATGGCGGCCGTGCAGCGCGAGGTGCTGGCTGCCGTGCGGGGGGCCGAGAAGCCCTGGGGGATGGACGTGGTGGACGTGCGCATCTCGCGCATCGATTACGCCGAGTCGATCACTCGCTCTGTCTACGACCGCATGGAGGCGGAGCGCAAGCGCGTGGCCAATGAACTGCGCTCGACCGGTTTTGCTGAAGGCGAAAAAATCCGTGCCGAAGCCGACCGCGAACGCGAGGTGCTGCTGGCCGAAGCCTACCGCACGGCACAAAAGATCAAGGGTGAAGGTGATGCCGAGGCGGCGCGCATTTACAGCCAGGCTTTTGGCAAAGACCCGGCGTTCGCTCAGTTCTACCGCAGCCTGGAGGCGTACAAGGCCACCTTCGCCGGCAAGGGCGACGTGCTGATCGTCGACCCGTCGTCCGAGTTTTTCAAGGCGTTCAAGGGAACGGCGGCCGCCGGTGGCCGCTGATTCGGTGCCGCGCGCGGCTGCGCGTCATACGGGGCGGGGCCAGGGTAGAATCCGGCCTTTGCCCGACGTCGAACCACCCATGTCTGCCTGGCTGTTGCCGGACCACATCGCCGATGTGCTGCCCTCCGAGGCGCGCCACATCGAAGATTTGCGCCGTTGCCTGCTCGAAGCCGCCCGCGGCTATGGCTACGAGCTGGTCATTCCCCCGTTGCTCGAGCACCTGGAGTCGCTGCTGACCGGCACTGGCGAGGCGCTCGATCTGCAGACCTTCAAGCTGGTGGATCAACTCTCGGGGCGCATGCTCGGCCTGCGCGCCGACACCACACCGCAGGTGGCCCGCATCGACGCCCACCTACTCAACCGGCAGGGGGTCACCCGGCTGTGCTACTGCGGTCCCGTGTTGCACACGCGGGTGGATGCCGCGCATGGCAGCCGCGAGCCGCTGCAGTTCGGCGCGGAGATTTACGGCCACGCGGGGCTCCAGGCCGACCTGGAAGTGCTGGAACTGGCGCTGGATGCGCTGCGTGTCGCGGGCGTGCGGCGTTTGGTTGTCGATCTGGGCGACGTGCGCGTCGTCGATGCGGTGCTCGACGGCTGTGGCGCCACCCCAGTGACGGTGGCGCGTATCCATGCCGCGTTGGCAACCAAGGACGCCGCCACGCTGGCCCGGCTCGCGGCTGGCTTGCCCACGCCCGTCGCGCAAGGGGTGTTGGCCCTGCCCGAGCTGTACGGCGATGCGGCTGTGTTGCTCGCCGCACGGCAGCGACTGCCGGGCGGCGAGCGTTTACAGCGCGCCCTCGACGATCTGGCCTGGCTGGCGGCGCGCTTGCGCGAGCACGCCCCGGACGTCGAAGTCACATTCGACCTGGCGGACCTGCGCGGCTACGCCTACTACACCGGCGTGCGGTTTTCGCTGCTGGGGGCGGGCGAGGGCAGGGCGCCCGAGGAGATCGCCCGGGGGGGGCGCTACGACGAGGTGGGTGCCATCTTTGGGCGTCGGCGCCCGGCGGCGGGTTTTAGCCTCGACATCAAGCAGCTCGTGCGGCTGGTGGCCGCGGCCCCGCTGCGACCGGCGATTCGGGCCCCTTGGCGCCACGACGCCGCGCTGCGGGCCGCGATCGCGCGGCTACGCGCGGCGGGCGAGACGGTCGTGTGCGTGCTGCCGGGTCACGAGCACGAAGTCGATGAATTTGCCTGCGACCGTGAACTGGTGGAGCGCGACGGCGAGTGGCGGGTGCAACCGCTCGCTCCGGCGGGGTGAGCTGGCCGCACGGGGATGGGACCTTCTTTCCAGCAAAACCGATCGAGCGACCGTTTGCGATGAACGACAAGGCTTTTCAGCCCCAGCCGGGGCGCAACGTGGTGGTGGTGGGGACCCAGTGGGGGGACGAGGGCAAGGGCAAGCTGGTCGACTGGCTGACCGAGACCGCGCAGGGGGTGGTGCGCTTTCAAGGCGGGCACAATGCCGGACACACCCTGGTCATCGGTGGCGTCAAGACGGCGCTGCACCTCATCCCCAGCGGCATCATGCGCCCGGGGGTGACGTGCTACATCGGCAACGGGGTGGTGTTGTCGGTGGCCAAGCTGCTGGAGGAAATCGAGGGCCTGGAGCGCGCCGGTGTCGAGGTGCGCTCGCGCCTGCGCATCAGCGAAGCGTGTCCGCTGATCTTGCCGTTTCACGCCGCGGTCGACGTCGCGCGCGAGGTGGCCAAGGAACGGTCAGGCGCGGCCAAGATCGGCACCACCGGTCGCGGCATCGGCCCGGCCTACGAGGACAAAGTCGCGCGGCGCGCGCTGCGGGTGCAAGATCTGCAATACCCAGAGCGCTTCGCGGCCAAGCTGCGCGAGCTGCTCGACTGGCACAACCACGTGCTGACCACGTACTTGGGGTCGGCATCGATCGAGTGGGCGCCGGCGCTGCAGCCCTACCTGGAGGCGGGCCGGGTGCGCTTTGAGCCGGTGTTCGAGGAAGCGATGCGCCATGCCGAGCAGCTGCGCCCCATGATTGCCGACGTGTCGCGTGAGCTCAACGAGGCCCACCGGCAAGGTGCCAACCTATTGTTTGAAGGCGCGCAGGGCACCTTGCTCGACATCGACCACGGCACCTACCCGTTCGTGACCTCCAGCAACTGCGTCGCGGGCAACGCGGCGGCGGGCGCGGGGGTCGGGCCGGGCTTGCTGCACTACGTGCTGGGCATCACCAAAGCATACTGTACGCGCGTGGGCGGCGGCCCGTTCCCGACGGAACTGGACTGGCAAACCGAAGGCACGCCCGGCTGGCACATGGCCACCGTGGGTGCCGAGAAGGGCACCACGACCGGCCGGGCCCGGCGCTGCGGCTGGTTCGACGCCGCGCTGCTCAAGCGCTCGGCGCAGGTCAACGGCCTGTCGGGCCTGTGCATCACCAAGCTGGACGTGCTCGACGGCCTGCCCGAGCTCAAGCTGTGCGTGGGCTACCGGCTCGACGGCCGCGAAATCGATCTGCTGCCGCTGGGGGCCGACGAGATCGAGCGCTGCGAGCCGATCTACGAAACGCTGCCCGGCTGGAGCGAGGCGTCCGCGGGCGTGACGCGCTACGAGGATCTGCCGCTCAACGCACGCCGCTATCTGGAGCGCATCGAAGCCGTGACGGGCGTGCCCATCCACGTCATCTCGACCAGTCCCGATCGGGATCACACGATCCTGGTGCGTCATCCGTTTGCGGCCTAACCCGCCGCTGAGGCTTTTTCATCCGGGGGCTCCCATGCTGACCGAAGACGGCAAGCACCTCTACGTCTCGTACGACGAGTATCACAACCTGATCGAAAAACTCGCGATCCAGATTTATCAGTCGGGTTGGGAGTTCGACACCATTCTGTGCCTGGCCCGCGGTGGCATGCGTCCGGGCGACATCCTCAGCCGCATCTTCGACAAGCCGCTGGCCATCATGTCCACCAGTTCGTACCGCGCCGAAGGCGGCACGGTGCGCGGCCAGCTCGACATCGCGCGCTACATCACGACGCCCAAAGGGGAGATCGCGGGCCGCGTGCTGCTCGTCGATGACCTGGCCGATTCGGGGCACACGCTCAAGGCGGTCATCGAAATGCTGCGCAGCAACTATCCGCCGATTACCGAGCTGCGCAGCGCCGTCCTCTGGACCAAGGCGGTTTCGGTCTTCACACCCGACTATTCGGTCGAATTCCTGCCGACCAACCCCTGGATCCATCAGCCGTTCGAGTGCTACGACAACCTGCGTCCGCAGCAGCTGCTGGCCAAGTGGAAAGTCTGAACCCCTCCGCAGGGATGGGTGAGGCCACCCGGCTGATCCATCACCCCTACCGTGCGCCCTCAGGGTTCGATGCCGTACCCGTGGCGGTGCACAAAGCCTCCACGGTGTTTTTTCCCAACGTGGCGGCCATGCGCGAGCGCCGCTGGCAGGACAAGTCCGGCTACACCTATGGATTGCATGGCACGCCCACCACCTTCGTGCTCGAGGAGCGCCTGGCCACGCTGGAAGGGGGTCGGCACTGCGTATTGACGCCGAGCGGGCTGGCGGCCATCGCCCTGGTGGACTTGGCGCTGCTGCGCAGCGGCGACGAGGTGCTGCTGCCCGACAACGCCTACGGGCCCAACAAAGCGTTGGCCGCGCACGAGCTGGCCCAGTGGGGCATCGGGCATCGCATCTACGACCCGATGGACCCCGCCGACCTGGCGGCGGCGATCACCCCGCGCACACGCCTGGTGTGGCTGGAGGCAGCGGGTTCCGTGACGCTCGAATTTCCCGATCTGCCCGCGCTGCTGGCCGTGGTGCGCGCCGCCAACGCAGGGCGCGAGCGCCCCATCGTGACCGCGCTGGATGACACCTGGGGGGCGGGCGTGGCGCTGCGGCCGTTCGAGCTGGGGGTCGACGCGGCCATGCAGGCCCTGACCAAATACCCCAGCGGTGGCGCCGACGTGCTCATGGGCGCCGTCGTCACGCGCGACGACGCCCTACACCAGATGCTGCTGATGACGCACATGCGCTTAGGGCTGGGCGTGGGCGCCAACGATGTGGAAACCGTGCTGCGCGGTCTGCCCAGCCTGCCGCTGCGCTACCGCGCGCAAGACGCTGCTGCCCGCACGCTGGCAGCCTGGATGCGCGAGCAGCCGCGCGTGGCGCGCGTCTTGCACCCGGCACTGCCCGACTCCCCGGGGCACGCGGCCTGGCAGCGCGACGCGCGCGGGGCCGCCGCGCTCTTTAGCGTCGTGTTCGACGCCGCCGTGAGCCCACCGCAGGTGGATGCGTTTTGCGACGCGCTGCGGCTGTTCCGCCTGGGCTACAGCTGGGCTGGTCCGGTCAGTTTGTGTGTCCCCTATGACGTGCCGACGCTGCGCCAGCGCCCGTGGCCATACGGGCCGCGGCTGGTGCGCTTGGCCGTCGGCCTGGAGGACGTGGACGATTTGCGTGCGGATCTCGCACAGGCGCTTCGAGTGTTACTGTGATGCCGTGAACGGGAGAGTGTGCGAGGCTGGCCCGCTCGGCCTATCGGCGCTTATCCCCGTGGTAGCAGTGGCTGCAACGCCGGCCAGACGTTGTCCAGCAGGATGGGTTGCGCGCGCTCGTTGGGGTGGATGCGGTCGTCCTGAAACAGCGTGGGCGCGTGGGCGACGTCGGCAACGCCGGCCAGGAAGAACGGAACCAGCGCTACTTTCTCCTCGCGCGCCAAGTCGGTGTAGAGGGCGCGAAAGTCGGCGCGGAAGCGCTCGCCGTAGTTGGGGGGCATGTCCATGCCCAGCAGCAACACGCGGGCACCGGCGGCGCGGCTGGCGCGGATCATGGCGCGCAGGTTGTCGCGCGTGCTCTGCAGCGGCAGGCCACGCAGCGCATCGTTGCCACCCAGCTCGATGATGACGACGGCGGGCCGGTGCTGCGCCAGCAGCGCCGGCAGGCGCGAGCGGCCGCCCGCGGTGGTGTCGCCGCTGACGCTGGCGTTGACCACGCGCACGCGCCGCCCCGCCTGCGCCAGCCGCCGCTCCAGCAGCGCCACCCAGCCGCTGCCGCGTGCCAGGCCATACTCGGCACTCAGTGAGTCGCCTACCACCAGCACCACGGGTGTGGAACCTGCGGCCTGGGCGTGCGCTCTGACTGGCAAGCACGCCAGCGCCAGCGCGCCCAGCAGCAGCGCGTTACAGTCTCGTCGATTCACTCCAAACCGCCTTTCATGTCCACATCCATCATCACGGTGCAGCGCCTGTCCAAATCGGTCACGGACGCCACGGGCACGCTGCACATCTTGCACGAGGTCGATTTCTCCGTTGCCGCCGGTCAGACGCTGGCCATTGTGGGTGCGTCTGGCTCGGGCAAGAGCACATTGCTGTCGCTCATCGCGGGGTTGGATACGCCCACAACGGGCACGGTTCACCTCGGCGGTGTCGACATTTTCGCGCTGGACGAAGACGCCCGCGCGGCGCTGCGCGCGCGCCAGGTCGGCTTCGTGTTCCAGAGCTTTCAGTTGCTGGCCAACCTGACCGCACTGGAAAATGTCATGCTGCCGTTGGAGCTGGCCGGGCGGCGTGATGCGCGCGCGGCGGCGCGCCGCATGCTCGAGCGCGTGGGCCTGGGCGAGCGGCTGGGGCACTACCCCCGGGTGCTCTCCGGCGGGGAGCAGCAGCGTGTGGCGCTGGCGCGCGCGTTCGTCGTCGAGCCGGCCGTGCTGCTGGCCGACGAACCGACTGGCAGCCTGGACCACGCCACGGGTGAGCGCGTGATGCAGCTGATGTTCGACCTCAACCGCGAGCACGGCACGACGCTGGTGTTGGTGACGCACGACCCGGCGATCGCCGCACGCTGCGAGCGGCGCATCGCGATCGAAGCCGGGCGCGCCCGCGAATGGGTGCCGGGCGCATAATCGCGCCCCATGGCTTCCGAACCCAAAATCCTGTTTGGCTTTCACGCCGTGGGCGTGCGGCTCAAGATCGCACCGACCACCGTGTTGGAGGTCTATGTCGACCCTGCCCGACGCGACGCGCGCATGCGCCAATTCCTGCAGCGTGCGCAAGAGGCGGGCGTGCGCGTCATCGAGGCCGACGGGGCGCGGCTGGCCCGGCTGGCGGGCGGTGGGCATCACCAGGGCGTGGTGGCGCGTGTGCATCCGGTCGAACAGGCCCGCACGTTGGACGATTGGCTGGACCAGCTGGAGGCCCGCTCCGAGGCCGAGCGCCGGGCCGATCCGCCCCTGCTACTGGTGCTCGACGGCGTGACGGACCCCCACAACCTGGGGGCTTGCCTGCGCGTGGCCGACGGGGCAGGGGCACACGCCGTCATCGCGCCCAAGGACCAGTCCTGTGGCCTGAACGCCACGGTGGCCAAGGTGGCCAGCGGGGCGGCCGAGACGGTACCGTTTTTTCTGGTGACCAACCTCGCGCGCGCCTTGGAGGGACTCAAAGAGCGGGGCATCTGGGTGGTCGGCACCAGCGACGATGCGCCGCGCACGCTGTATCAGTACGACTGGCGCGGGCCCGCTGCGGTGGTGATGGGGGCCGAGGGCAAGGGCATGCGCGCACTGGTGCGCCGCACGTGCGACGAGCTCGTGGCCATCCCCATGCGCGGGGCGGTGGAGAGCCTCAACGTCTCGGTGGCCAGCGCCGTCTGTCTGTACGAGGCCGTGCGCCAGCGCCTGGGCTTGGATGCGTCGCACGGTCGTTGAGCGGGCGGGCGCCATCGGCCGCCCGTGCCGAGGCCGGGAAATCCCCGCTGGGCGTGCCGGCTCGAGCGCTCTACAATGCCCCGCGGGGTGTCGTGCAGTCGCGCGGCAGCAGGTGCAGCCATCGTCTCAGGAGTCCGTGACGTGCAGTCCACGAAGGCCAACCGGGCCGAACCATCCGATGCCGAGTCGCCGTCGGCCGGCACGCCGACGGTGCGTGTCATCAAGAAGTATCCCAATCGCCGCTTGTATGACACCGATTCGTCGTCCTACATCACGCTCAGTGACGTGAAGGCGCTGGTGATGCAGGGCGAGCCGTTCGTCGTGCGCGATGCCAAGACCGGTGAGGACCTCACGCGCGCCATCCTGCTGCAGATCATTCTGGAGGAGGAGACGGCCGGTGTGCCCCTATTCTCGGAGAAGATGCTCGCCAACATCATCCGTTTCTACGGCCATGCGATGCAGGACTTCATGGGCTCGTACCTGGAGCGCAACTTGCAGATCTTCATGGAGCTGCAGCAGAAGATGGCCGAGCAGGCCAAGGAGCTGACGCCCGAGCTGTGGCAGCAGTTCATGGCCGCGCAACCGCCGTTGGCCATGAGCCATTTTTTTGCCCAGCAACAAAAGGCCTTTGTCCAAATGCAGGAGCAGATGCTCAGCGCGTTCGGCATCAAGCGTCCGCATTGACCATCCGGGCGCAGTCATCGGGGGCGGTGCAAACCCGTATCGACCTGAGACAATACGGGGATGTCCACCCCGACCTCCGAACCCACGATTGGCGAGCGGCCCGCCGCGGCTGCACCCACCATCGGTTTTGTCAGCCTGGGTTGTCCCAAGGCATTGACGGACTCCGAGCTCATCCTCACGCGTCTGAGCGCCGAGGGCTACCGCACCAGCAAGACCTATCAGGACGCCGATCTCGTCATCGTCAACACTTGCGGCTTCATCGACGACGCCGTCAAGGAGAGCCTGGACGCCATCGGCGAGGCGCTGCGCGACAACGGCAAGGTCATCGTCACCGGCTGCCTGGGCGCACGTGCCAACGAGCATGGTGACAACCTGGTGCGGTCGCTGCACCCGGCCGTGCTGGCGGTCACCGGCCCGCACGCCACCGACGAGGTGTTGGCGGCGGTGCACGCGCACGTGCCCAAGCCGCACGATCCCTTCGTGGACTTGGTGCCCCCGCCGCGCAACGCCATCGATGGTGTCGGAGTCAAGCTCACCCCGCGCCACTACGCCTACCTCAAGATCAGCGAGGGTTGCAACCACCGCTGCACGTTTTGCATCATCCCGTCCATGCGGGGTGATCTGGTCAGCCGGCCCATCGGCGACGTGCTGACCGAGGCGCGGCGCTTGTTCGAAGGCGGCGTCAAAGAGCTGCTCGTCATCAGCCAGGATACGTCCGCCTACGGGGTGGACGTGCAGTACCGCACGGGTTTTTGGGAGGGCCGCCCGATTCGCACCCGCATGCTCGATCTGGTGCGCGAGCTGGGGATGCTGGCGCGTGCGCATGGCGCCTGGGTGCGGCTGCACTACGTCTACCCCTACCCGCACGTGGACGAGGTGGTGCCGCTGATGGCCGAGGGGTTGGTGCTGCCGTATCTGGATGTGCCGTTCCAGCACAGCCACCCGGACGTGTTGCGGCGCATGAAGCGCCCGGCCAGCGGCGAGCGCAACCTGGAGCGCATCCGCCGTTGGCGCGAGATCTGTCCCGAGCTGGTGGTGCGTAGCACCTTTATCGGCGGCTTTCCGGGCGAGACGGAGGAGGAGTTTGCCCATCTGCTCGACTTCGTGCGCGAGGCGCAGATCGACCGGGCGGGCTGTTTTGCCTACTCGCCGGTGCAGGGGGCGGCGGCCAATGCGCTCCCGGGGGCTTTGCCCGATGCGGTGCGTGAGGAGCGCCGGGCCCGATTCATGGCGGTGGCGGAGGCCGTGGCGATCGAACGCCTGCAGCGCCGCGTGGGCGCGACCATGCAGGTGTTGGTGGACCAGGCGGTTGGGCTGGGCAAGAAGGGCGGGGTGGGCCGCAGCTACGCCGATGCGCCGGAGATCGACGGCACGGTGCAATTGCTGCCGCCGGAGAAGCTGAGCAAAACGTACCGCGCGGGGGAGTTCATCCGGGCCCGGATCGTGGCTGCCCAAGGGCACGACTTGGTGGGTATCCCGGTCTGATGGGGCGGCCTGCCGTTGGTGGCGGGCCGCGGGCACAAAAAAACCGGCTGTCACACGAGCCGGTTTTTCGTTCGTCTGTCACTGGTGCCCAGGAGAGGACTCGAACCTCCACGCCTCTCGGCGCTAGTACCTGAAACTAGTGCGTCTACCAATTCCGCCACCTGGGCGCACCGGACAGCCCGAAATTATAACAACTTTTTACCGTTGACCGCCCGTCACGGCGAGCCTGGCTCGCGGTATGATCAGGGCCTTGTCAGGCGCGACTGATGCACTTCACCACGTGTGATGTGTCAGCACTGACAAGCCGACGGTTTGCCTTTGGTGCCCAGGAGAGGACTCGAACCTCCACGCCTCTCGGCGCTAGTACCTGAAACTAGTGCGTCTACCAATTCCGCCACCTGGGCTTAAGGAAAGAGCCAAAATTATACACATGACGCGGGCCGCGCCCGCAGGAAACCCATTTGTCCGTGAAAGAAAAGAACCCAGTTGTCCTGACCGAAATCGAAGGGGTGGTCGTTGGCCACCGCGATGGCCACGGCTTCGTCGTGCGCGACGACGGTCAGCCTGACATTTATCTGCCGCCCAACGAGATGCGCGCAGTGCTGCACAAAGACCGCGTGCGCGTGCGCATCGTGCGCCAGGACCGCCGCGGCCGCCCCGAGGGTCGGGTGACGGAGATTCTGGCGCGCGCCGACACCCCCATCATCGGGCGGCTGTTGCACGAAGGCGGTGTCTGGCTGGTGGCGCCGGAAGACAAGCGCTATGGCCAAGATGTGCTCATCCCCAAGGGCGCAACCGGTTCGGCCCAGCCCGGGCAGGTGGTCGTGGTCGAGCTCACCGAGCCACCCGCCCTGTATGGACAGCCTGTGGGACGGGTCAAGGAAGTGCTTGGCGACATCGACGATCCGGGCATGGAAATCGAAATCGCGGTGCGCAAGTACGGAGTGCCGCATATGTTTTCCGAGGCCACGGTGGCCGAGGCGCGCGCCTTGCCGGATCGGGTGCGCGCCACCGACCGGCGCGGCCGTGTCGATCTGACCGACGTGCCGCTGGTCACGATCGATGGCGAGGATGCGCGCGATTTCGACGATGCGGTGTATTGCGAACCGGCGCGCGTCGGTCGCGGCAAGGGCTGGCGGCTGCTGGTGGCGATCGCCGACGTCAGCCACTATGTGCGCAACGGCTCGGCGCTGGATATCGATGCCTATGACCGAGCCACCAGCGTGTATTTCCCGCGCCGCGTCATTCCGATGCTGCCGGAGAAGCTCTCCAACGGGTTGTGCTCGCTCAACCCAGGCGTGGACCGCTTGTGCATGGTGTGTGACATGCTCATCGATGCCAAGGGGCAGGTCCAGGCCTACCAGTTCTACCCCGCGGTGATGCACAGCCACCAGCGCTTCACGTACACCGAGGTGGCGGCCATTCTGCAAAACACGCGGGGACCAGAGGCACAGCGGCATGCAGCCTTGGTGCCTCACCTGCTGAATCTGCACGACGTCTATCGCGCGTTGCTCGCGGCGCGGCAGGCACGGGGCGCGGTGGATTTGGAAACGGTGGAGACGCAGATCGTCTGTGACGAGGCGGGACGCATCGAGCGCATCGAGCCGCGCACGCGCAACGACGCGCATCGGCTGATCGAGGAGGCGATGCTGGCTGCCAACGTGTGCGCTGCCGAGTTCATCGCCACCCACCAGCACCCCTGCCTGTACCGCGTGCACGAGCGTCCGTCGCCGGACAAGGTGGAGATCCTGCGCGAATACCTCAAGGCGTTGGGGGTGCCCTATACCGTGCCGGATTTGCCGACCCCACGCGATTTTCAGGCCATCTCGCAGGCCACGGCGGACCGGCCCGATGCGCCGCAGATCCACCAGATGTTGCTGCGCTCGATGCAGCAGGCCATGTACTCCCCGCACAACGTCGGGCACTTCGGGCTCGCGTTCGAGGCGTACACGCACTTCACCAGCCCCATCCGGCGCTACCCGGACCTGTTGGTGCACCGCGTCATCAAAGCCATCTTGAAAGGCGAGCGCTACCATTTGCCCGAGTTGCCGCTACCGGGCGAGGCGCAGGCCAAGCTGGCCAAGCGGCTGGAGGAGCGCGGCGCGTCCGAGGCGATGAAACGCTCGCGCGGCCGACCGTCGAACGAGGTGCTGGGTTGGGAAGCCGCGGGGCTGCACTGTAGCGCCAACGAGCGCCGGGCCGACGAGGCCAGCCGCGACGTCGAGGCCTGGCTCAAGTGCAAGTACATGCGCGAGCGCCTGGGCGAAGAGTTCACCGGCACCGTCACCGCTGTCACCAGCTTCGGCCTGTTCGTCACGCTCGATACCCTCTATGTCGAGGGGCTGGTGCATATCACGGAACTGGGCGGTGAGTATTTCCGCTACGACGAGCGTCGCCAAGAACTGCGCGGTGAACGCACCGGTGTGCGCTACACGCTCGGCTCCAAGGTCGCGGTACAGGTCAGCCGGGTCGATCTGGATGGCCGTCGCATCGACTTTCGCCTGGTTCGAGACGACGAGATGGCGCCAGAGGCACGCACGGCGCGTGCGGCCATGGGCGGACCAGAGCGCGAGGGGGGCGAGGGCAGCGCCGAGCCGACCCACGGGCGCCGCACGCGCGCCAAGGGGCAGCAGAGCAAATCGGCGCGCGGCGGCGCCAAGCCTGCGGCACAATCGCCAGCGCCACGCCGTGCGCGACACCCGCGCAGCGGGCGTGGTTGAGACTGTCCCGAGTCCCTGCATTCGAGTGTCATGGCCATGCGCATCGTCGTTTTCCTGCTCGATACCGTGTTTTTCTTCCTGGTGGGCGCGGCGCTGCTGCGGGGTTGGATGAATACGCGCCGACTGCGCATGACGGCCCAGCCCGGGCCATTCATCATGGCGCTGACCGACTGGATCGTGCAACCCCTGCGGCGCACGCTGCCACGCGCTTGGCCGCAGTCCACCGTGGACTGGGGCAGTTTTCTGGCGGCGGTGGTGTTGGCGCTGGCGCATGCGGGTCTGCTGCACCTGCTTTGGGGGGGAGCTCTGCCCGGGGTGCAAACCTTGGGCTTTGCGGTCACCGTCCCCGTGCTGGCACTGCAGCTGCTGCTGCGCACGGCTCTGCAGGGTTTGATGGTGTTGCTGCTGGTGTACGCGGTGTTGACGTGGGTGCAGCCGTTTTCGCCGCTCATCGGCACCCTGGGGCGGCTGCTCGATCCGTTGCTCGCCCCGGTGCGCCGGCTGCTGCCCACGATCGGCGGGGTCGATCTGTCGGTGCTGGTGCTGCTGATCCTGCTGCAGATCGGCCTGATGTTGCTGGGCTGATCGGGTTGCGGCGGCAAACGTCCACTCGGGCGAGTTGCACCGCAGGCGTCAGAGGATCCCCTCGAACAACAACACGTCCACCTCGTCACCGACGGCGACCGTGCCCTGGTCGTGGCCCAGCACGATCAGCGCATTGGCTTCGACCATCGAGCGCAGCACGCCCGATCCCTGATTGCCCGTGGTGCGCACGTGCACGCTGCCATCGGCCGCGCGCCAGACGATGCCCCGTTGGTATTCGGTGCGGCCGGGTTTTTTACGCATGACCTCGGCGGCGCGGGCCCGCATCGGCATCGGCAGCGTTGCGCGTGCACCCATCAGGCGCAGCAGCGCCGGCCGTACGAAAGCCAAAAACGTCACCATCACCGCGACGGGGTTGCCGGGCAGGCCGAACAACAGCGTGGGCGGGCGATCATCGCTCTGGCGCAGCCGCCCGACCGCCATCGGTCGCCCCGGGCGCATCGCGATGCGCCAAAACACCACCTCGCCCAAGCGGCGCATCATCGCCTTGGTGTAGTCGGCCTCGCCCATGCTGACGCCGCCGCTGGTGATGACGGCGTCGGCCTGCGCGGCTGCGTGCCGAAATGCCGCTTCCAGCGCGTCGGGCGCGTCGCGCACCACGCCCAAGTCGATCACCTCGACCCCGAGGCGGCGCAACATCGTCCCTACCGTGTAGCGGTTGCTGTCGTAGATGCTCCCCTCGCGCAGCGGCTCACCCAGCGACAGGATTTCGTCACCGGTCGAAAAATATGCCACCCGCACCCGCCGCCACACCGGCACCTGCGCGATACCCAGGCTGGCGATGAGCCCCACCGCAGCGGGCCCGAGCCGCTCACCCGCACGCAACGCCGGCCTACCCGCCGCCAAGTCCTCACCGCGCAGGCGCCGGTGCTCTCCGGGCCGAACCGCACCGGCGGGCACCACGACGCTCCCGTCGGGTCGCACGCGGGCGAACTCGACCGGCACGACGGTATCCAGCCCCTCGGGCATCACCGCCCCGGTCATGATGCGCACGCAGGCATCGTCGGGCACGGGTTGCGTCCAGCGCGGACCGCCCGCGACCACCGTCCCCAAAACGCGCAGCGCGGTGTCGCGGTCGGATGACAGCGCCGCACCGCGGACCGCAAAGCCGTCCATGGCCGCGTTGTCGTGCGGCGGCACGTCGATGGGCGAGAGGATATCTCGCGCCAGCACGCGATCCAGCGCGTCGACCACGGCGACGGTTTCGAGCTCCGCCACCGGCTCGACCATGCGGTGTAGAAAATCGACGACGAGGGGGGCGGGCAGGGCGGCCGGGTCGTAGCCCTGCAGCTCGGCAGCAATCTGTTCCAGGCTTTTCATGAGAAGCAGTGGGATCGTGGCGACGCGCCCGGCGGCGCGTCACGGGTGTTGTGCAGGGGTGGCCGTGGTCTCCAGCGCGTGCAAATCGGCCAGCGTGTTGACATTGGCAAAGGCGAGGGGGTCGTCATTCGGTCGGTCGAACGCCACCGGCACGCAGCGGTGGCGTGCCGTCCAGGCGTCGATCTTGCGTCCCCCTTCGCTCAGAAAGCGGTCCAAATCTTCCAGCAAGTGGGTGCCCAGCAACAAAAAGACGGGTTGCGTGCGTACCCGCCCGTCAGCCTCTGGGCCAGCGGCCATGGCCAAGTCGGCCTGGTGTTCGATCAGGGTCTGGCACATCCGGTCGGCCAGGTCGAGCGGAAAGCGCGGCGCGTCGCACGGCACGGTCAGCACGAATGGCGTTTGCGCATGGGTGAGCGCGGTCAGCATTCCCGCCAGCGGCCCGGCAAAGCCGCCAACGGTGTCGGGCCAGACGGGAACGCCGAACCCCTCGTACGCCCCCAGATGGCGGTTGGCGTTGATCATGACGTCGCCGATCCAGTCGCCGCGCTGCTGGCGCAGGCGCAGCAGTGCGTTCAGGGCCAGCGGCACGCCGCGGTAGGTTTGCAGCCCCTTGTCGATGCCGCCCATGCGGCTGCCCTGACCGCCTGCCAGCACAACGCCGGTGACGCTGCCCGGTACAGGTGATTCCCCCGCGGTCATGCGCTTCATCCCCCGATGTAGCTCATTTCGATGCGGCGTGCAGCGCTGCGCTGTTCCGCCGGCAGCAGGGCGCGCAGTTCGGAGTAACGGTCGTTGCGTCCCTGCCAGATGGCGGCCAGCGACGACGCGATGTCTTCGTCGCTGGCCCCACCGCGCAGCAGGCTGCGCAAGTCATAGCCGCGGTCGGCAAACAGGCACAGATAGACCTTGCCCTCGGTCGACAGACGGATGCGGTTGCAGTCGCGGCAAAAAGCCTGTGTGACGCTGCTGATGAGGCCGATTTCGCCCAATTGGGGATCGTGCCGCCCATCGGGTCCGGCATAGCCCCAGCGTTGGGCGGTCTCGCCCGGCGCGCTCGGCTCCAGCGGCACCAGGGCAAACTCGCGCTGCAGCCGTGCCAGCACGTCGGCACTAGGCAGCACTTCATCCATGCGCCAGCCATTGGTGGCGCCCACGTCCATGTACTCGATGAAGCGCAGCACAATACCACTGCCGCGAAAATGCCGCGCCATGGGGGTGATCTGGTCGTCGTTCGTGCCGCGCTTGACGACCATGTTGACCTTGATCGGCCCCAGCCCAACCGCCTGCGCGGCGGCGATGCCATCGAGTACCTCGCCCACGGGAAAATCGACGTCGTTCATGCGGCGAAAGACGGCGTCGTCCAGTCCGTCGAGGCTGACCGTGACGCGCTGCAGCCCGGCGTCGCGCAGCGCCCGCGCCTTGCGGCGCAGCAGGCTGCCATTGGTGGTCAGTGTCAGGTCCAGCGGCTCGCCCTCGGGCGTGCGCAGGGCAGCCAACTGCTCGATCAGGATCTCCAAGTTTTTGCGCAACAGCGGCTCGCCCCCGGTCAGGCGTAGCTTGCGCACGCCGTGCGCCACGAACAGCCGTGCCAGCCGCGTGATTTCCTCGAACGTCAGCAGCGCCGCGTGTGGCAGATAAGGGTAGTCCTTGGTGAAGACATCCTTGGGCATGCAGTAGCTGCAGCGAAAGTTGCAGCGATCCGTCACGCTGATGCGCAGATCCCGCAGCGGGCGACCCAGTCGGTCCGCGACATGGCCACGTGGCACGATGGGTACGATGGGGCGCGGTGCGCTCAGCGCCGCGATGCGCTGATCGACCAAGGGAATGACACGCTCGGACATGTGCGCTAGATTAGCAGCATTGCGGTGAATGTCCACCGAGACTTACCCGGATCCCGCGTACTCGGCGCGGATGCTGTCACAGGAAATGGGGTTGTGTGATGTGGCGACGCAGACACTGGTTGGTACACATGGCAGGGAGCGTACTGGCAGGCTGGAGTGGCCAGCGGGCCTGGGCCCAACCGGCCGATGTGGCGGCGGCCGAGGCGCGCGCGCCTGCCCTGCCAGCACTGGGCGCGCCATGGCGCGTGCCGTCGATGGAGCGCCTAGACGGCACGCGGTTCGAGCCCGCCGATGCCGAGGGGCGCGTGCTGGTGCTGTACTGGTGGGCCAGCACCTGTCCGTTTTGTGCGGTGACGTCGCCGCACATCGAGCGCTTCTGGCGCACTCACGCCACACAGCCCGGCTGGCTGTTGCTGGGCTTGTCCATCGACCGCACGGCCGACGCCGCGCGGCGCTACCTGCAACAGCGCGGCTACACCTTTCCGAGCGCCTGGGTGACGCCGGAGGTCCAGCGTGCCATGCCCAAGCCCAAGGGGCTGCCCATCACGCTGGTGCGTGGGCGTGACGGCCGCATCGTCATGGCCGAGCGTGGACAGCTCTTCCCCGAGGATGTGGAGGGCATCGCGCGCTTTTTGACCTGATGGGGCGTCAGTTTGGTGCCAGTAAAATAAACCACAATCGCCAGTCGTTCTGCTATCTACCCCTTCGCTTGTCATGGCTTTCAATCAAGTTACCCCAGGCAACAAAGTCCCCGACGCCTTCAACGTCATCATCGAAATCTCGATGCATGGCGAGCCGATCAAGTACGAAGTCGATAAGGCCTCGGGCGCGATCTTCGTCGATCGCTTCATGAACACCGCGATGCACTACCCGGCCAATTATGGGTACGTGCCCCAAACCATCGCCGGCGATGGCGACCCGGTGGACGTGCTCGTGTTGACGCCTGTGCCGCTGCCGCCGGGCGTGGTGGTGCCGTGTCGGGCGCTGGGCATCCTGAAGATGGAGGACGAGGGTGGCGTGGACGGCAAGGTATTGGCCGTGCCGACAGACAAAATCTTGCCCCTGTACTCGAACCTGCAATCGGTCGAGGATCTCCACCCCTTGCAGCGCAAGACCATCGAGCACTTCTTTGAGCACTACAAAGATCTCGACCCTGGCAAATGGGTCAAAGTGCTGGGTTGGGGTACGGTCGAAGAAGCCCGGCAGGAGATTTTGGCGGGCGTCGAGGCCTACCGCGCGCAGTCTGCCTGACGGTAGGGTGCGTGCGCTTGCAAGGCCGCCTGATAGGCGGCCGTTGCCGAGCGCTCCCGGGCCAAGTAGTTATCTACGGCGTGCGCAAACGCCGGATGAGCCAGCCAGTGGCGGCTGTGCACCGTCGTGGGCAGCAGGCCTCGGGCCATTTTGTGCTCGCCTTGCGCGCCACCTTCGAAGCGCGCCACCCCGTGGTGGATGCACCACTGCAGCGGCTGGTAGTAGCACAGCTCGAAGTGCAGACAGTCCACGCGCGCCAACGCGCCCCAGTAGCGCCCAAAGGCCGCCCGTGGTTGCGGAGTGGCGTCACCAAGCGCGACCAGGCTGGCGGCCATGGGCTGGTCAGCCCCATCACGCGCGATGAACATCAGCCAGTGATCCGGCAGCGCCCTGGCGACCGATTGGAAGAAGGCGGCGTTCAGGTAGGGCGGGTTGCCATGCTCCCAATAGGTCTGCGCATAGCAGCGAAAGAAAAAGTCCCAGTCGGCGGGTGAAATGGCGTCGCCTCGCCGCGCCTCGATCGTCACCCCGGCGTCGGCGACCTTGCGGCGCTCCTGACGGATTTTTTTACGCTTGTCGTGGCTCAAGCTGGCCAGAAAGTCGTCCCAATCCGTAAACGGTCCGCCACGCTCGGGATGCTGGTTGTGCCAGTGGAATTGCACCGTCTCGCGCGCCATCAGGCCGTGGGCATCGGCGGCGTGACTGTCGTCGGGTGTGCCCAGCAGCACGTGCAGGGAAGACCAGCCGCTGGCGTGCGCGTGCGCCAACAGCGCTTGCACGAGGGCCGCACGCGCCGCCGCATCGCGCGCCAGCAGGCGCGGCCCCGCCACGGGGGTGAATGGGACGGCGACCACGCCCTTGGGGTAGTAGGCGATCCCGTGCCGGTGGTGCGCGTCGGCCCAAGCCCAGTCGAACACGTACTCGCCGTAGGAGTGGGCCTTGGCATACGCGGGTGCGGCGGCCACCAAGCGGCCATCGTCGCGCGACCACAACGTGACCCAGTGCGGTGCCCAGCCGGTGGCGGCCGTGGCGCAGCCCGTCTCGTGCAGCGCGCACAGGTATTCGTGACGCATGAACGGGCCGCAAGCCTTGCCACCGGGCTGCGCCCATAGCAGCGCGTTCCAAGTGGGCGCGTCGATCTCGCGCGGGTCGCGCACGATGCGGGTGAGATAATCGAACCCCTTGTCGCAGGTTGAGGCATCCATGGCAATCCGGATCGCAGTCGCGCAGTGCAATTTCATGGTGGGTGACTTGGCCGGCAACGCGCGTCGCATCATCGAGGCCGCGCACACCGCGCACGCGCAGGGTGCCCAGGTGCTGCTGACGCCTGAACTCGCGATTTGCGGCTATGCGGCCGAAGACCTGTATTTGCGGCCTGCATTCGTCGATGCCTGCGATGATGCCGTGCAAACCGTCGCGGCGCAGACGGCGCACCTTTTGGGCCTGCACATTGTGGTGGGACAGCCGCTGCCCGCCCCGGGGGCGACGGCCCGCGCGGGGCGCAGTGTGGGGTGCGCGCCGTGCCTCAACGCCGCCAGCGTCGTGGTCGAGGGGCGCATCGTGCACCGCTATGCCAAGCGCGAACTGCCCAACTACCAGGTCTTCGACGAGCGGCGCTATTTCGTGCCGGGCGACACCCCCGGCGTGTTCGATGTGACGGTCGATGGCCGTCGCCACCGCATCGGACTGCTGATCTGCGAGGATGCGTGGTACGAGCAGCCGGCGACAGAGACGAAGGCGGCTGGCGCCGAGGTGCTGTGCGTCATCAATGCGTCGCCGTTTCACATCGGCAAAGGCGACGAGCGCGAGCGTGCCATGCGCGAGCGCGTGCGGCAGACGGGGCTGCCGCTCGTGTATGCGCACCTGGTGGGTGGGCAGGACGAAATCGTGTTCGAAGGGCGCAGCTTCGCCCTCGACACGCAGGGTGACGTGGCCGCGCGTGCCCCTAGTTTTGCCGAGGATGTGCTGCGGGTCGATCTGCACCCGTGTGCCGATGGTGGCTGGACGGTGCAGGGCCCGGTGGCGCCACAGCCCACCACCGAGGAAGACTTGTGGCACGCGCTGGTGCTGGGCACGCGCGACTACGTCGAGAAGAACGGCTTTCCCGGCGCGATCATCGGTTTGTCGGGCGGCATCGACTCGGCGCTGGTGCTGGCGATCGCGGTGGATGCGCTGGGGCCCCAGCGCGTGCGCGCGGTCATGATGCCGTCGCCCTACACCGCCGACATCTCTTGGCTGGACGCGCGCGACATGGCAGCACGGCTCGGGGTGCGCTACGACGAAATCGCGATCGGCCCGATCTTCGATGGGTTTCGAGCGGCGCTGCAGCCGCTGTTCGAGGGGGGGCCCGCCGACACCACCGAAGAAAACCTCCAGGCGCGCATTCGCGGCACGCTGCTGATGGCGCTGTCCAACAAGTTCGGCGACATCGTGCTGACCACTGGCAACAAAAGCGAGATGGCCACCGGCTACTGCACCCTCTACGGGGACATGGCCGGCGGCTTTGCCGTCATCAAGGACGTGACCAAGACCTGGGTGTGGCGGCTGGCACGCTGGCGCAACGCGCACGACCCCTACGGCCGCGGCCCCGATCCGATTCCGCAGCGCATCATCACCCGGGCGCCCAGCGCCGAGTTGCGCCCCGATCAAACCGACCAGGACACGTTGCCGCCCTACGACGTGCTCGATGCGATCATCGAGCGCTACATGGAAAACGATCGCAGCCCCGCCGAGATCGTGGCCGAGGGTTATCCCGCGCAGGCGGTCGAGCAAGTGGTGCGGCTGATTCGGATCAACGAGTACAAACGCCGCCAGGCCCCCGTGGGGATTCGCGTGACGCACCGCAGCTTTGGCAAGGACTGGCGCTACCCCAACACCAACCGCTGGCGCGGCTGACGCGCGGCCTGCGCGCGAGTACTGGCTCGTGCATCCGGTGGACCCATCGTCACCATCTATTTGTTGGTGAAGGGGGCCTACGGCAAGCCCGAGGTGCAAGCGCTGCACGGCACGACTGCGGCGCACAGTGTACCCGGTGTCGTCATCGACTGGGCGCGGGTCATGCGCGAAGATTGACACCCCGCGCCGTCATTCCGTTGGGGGGTGTGGTAGATTTCGCGCTGCGGGCGCTCGGGGCCGCACCGAGACGCTCGCGTCACCCCTTTCCCCACCAACCGATCCGGAGTCGCCGCGCATGAAGCAGATCACCGCCGTCATCAAACCGTTCAAGCTCGAAGAGGTCCGCGAGGCCCTGGCCGAGCAGGGCGTGACGGGGCTGACGGTGACCGAGGTCAAGGGTTTCGGGCGCCAAAAAGGGCACACCGAGCTTTACCGCGGCGCTGAATACGTGGTCGATTTTCTGCCCAAGGTGCGCATCGACGTCGTGGTGCGTGACGGCGACGTGGAGCGCTGCATCGAGGCCATCGTGCGCGCGGCGCGCACCGGCAAGATCGGCGACGGCAAGATTTTCGTGACGCCGGTGGAAAAGGTCATCCGCATCCGCACCGGCGAAGAAGACGACGAAGCGGTCTGATCCGGCGTCGCTGGCCAGCGCCGTCAGATGCGCCGCAGGTCGGCCGTGGGTGCCCAGCCCGCCGCCTCGACCAGACGTGGCAGCAGCGCTTC
Source organism: Tepidimonas sp. HKU77 (assembly GCF_049728535.1). NCBI lineage: Bacteria > Pseudomonadati > Pseudomonadota > Betaproteobacteria > Burkholderiales > Tepidimonas > Tepidimonas sp. HKU77. The sequence continues at coordinate 2,368,823 of NZ_CP187300.1, forward strand.
GGGTGTGCGCTCGACGGTGACCAGGTCGAGTTGCCAGTCACCCACGAAGCCCGCGCGCACGGTCTGGGTCAAAAACGCCAGCAGGCCATCGTAGTAGCCGTCGGCGTTCAACAGGCCGATGGGTTTGTCGTGGTAGCCCAGCTGGCGCCACGTCCACACTTCGAACAGCTCTTCGAACGTGCCCAGCCCCCCGGGCAGCGCGAGGAACGCGTCGGCCCGCTCGGCCATCATGTGTTTGCGCTGGTGCATCGTTTGCACGATGTGCAGCTCGGTGCAGTCGCGCTTGGCAAACTCGCGCTCCACCAGGCTTTCCGGCATCACTCCGATGACGATGCCGCCTGCGGCCAACGTCGCGTCGGCCAGCCGGCCCATCAATCCGCCGTTGCCTCCACCGTAGACCAGTCGCCCGCCGTGGCGGCCGATCCAGGTGCCGACTTGCTCGGCCAATGCCAGAAAGCGCCCGTCCACACCTGGGCGCGAGCCACAATAGACGCACAGCGAAAAGGCCGCCGAGGGAGACGAGGGCAGGTCCGGGGTCATGACGCGACGTTCGTGGGATGGGTGCGGCTGTCCACCAGCCGGGTGCCGGCCCAGGCGTCGTGCCAGAACTGGCGTTCGGGGTGAAAGCGCGCGAGCAGCGCCCAGACCGCGATCCAGCCGCCCAGCAACACCAGCACCTCCAGCGCGGGCAGTTGCAGCCATTCACGCAGCACCAGCGGTGGCAGGAACCAGGACCACGACAGCACGTAGCGCCACAGTGCGCGTGTCTGCGTCAGCGGCCGTCCCCAGCGGTCGACGACACGGATGTGCCAGGTCTTCATGGCCAGCGTCTGGCCTTTGTGCCAGAACCAAGTGAAATAAATGCCCAGCACCACGAACAAAAATGCCTGTTGCGCGTGTCGGTTGTCCAGCGCATGGCGCGTCTGCGTCAGCGCCGAAAACAAATAACCAGCGATGAACACCACACCGAACAGCAGCATGCCCTCGTACAGCCAGCACGCCATGCGCCGGGGCAGCGACGGGGCGATCAGGCGGAGGGGCGGGGGGGTGGCGTCGACGGGCAGGGGCTGCATGCGCAACGGTCAGCGGGAAACGGGGGGCGATGGGCGGTCAGGAACCGTTATCGACCGCATTGTCTCATGGGTGAGTCGGTGCCCTGCTGGTCAGGGCGGTGGGGCCGCGCAAAACAAAAAAGCGGTGTCCCGCAGTGCCAAAAGCGCGCTGCAGTGCCATAATGCGAGCTGGTATCAACCCATTGCCACACCGAAACGGGTCAAGGTAGCGGATCGACCGCCATGGCCTTGGCCTCAAGTCCCAAAGCCGCCTCACAAGGGCGTGACCCAGGGGCACCGGAGGTTTTTCGTCAGAGAAATACTGAAAGGTTGTCAGTCATGGAAATCAACAAGGCCGAAGTCGCGTCTGCCGCCGCCGCAGCGGGTCAGGCGTGCGCTGAGGAGCTGATGGGCGCCGAGATTCTCGTGCGCTGCCTGCAGGCAGAAGGCGTTCAATACATCTGGGGCTACCCCGGTGGCGCCGTCCTCTACATCTACGACGCGCTGTACAAGCAAGATACCATCCAGCACGTGCTGGTGCGGCACGAGCAAGCCGCTGTGCATGCCGCCGACGGCTACGCCCGCGCGACGGGCGAAGTGGGTGTGGCGCTGGTGACCAGCGGGCCGGGGGTGACCAACGCCATCACGGGCATCGCCACCGCCTACATGGACTCCATCCCGATGGTGATCATCACCGGGCAGGTGCCCACGGCCGCCATCGGTCTGGACGCGTTCCAGGAATGCGACACCGTCGGCATCACGCGCCCGATCGTCAAGCACAACTTCCTGGTCAAGGACGTGCGCGATCTCGCCGTCACCATCAAAAAGGCGTTTCACATCGCGCGCACCGGCCGCCCCGGACCGGTCGTGATCGACATCCCCAAGGACGTTTCGTTCAAAAAGACCACGTTTACCGGGTACCCAGAGAGCATCGCCCTGCGCTCGTACAACCCGGTGCGCAAGGGGCACGGCGGGCAAATCCGCAAGGCGCTGCAACTGCTGCTGACGGCGAAGCGGCCCTACATTTATACGGGTGGTGGCGTCATTTTGGGCAATGCGGTGGCGGAGCTGCGTCAGCTCGTGGACCTGCTGAACTACCCGGTCACCAACACACTGATGGGGCTGGGGGCGTTTCCGGCCACCGATCGGCGCTTCCTGGGCATGCTGGGCATGCACGGTACGTTCGAAGCCAACAACGCCATGCAAAACTGCGACGTGCTGTTGGCGGTGGGGGCGCGCTTCGACGACCGCGTCATTGGCAACCCCAAGCACTTCGCGCAAAACGAGCGCAAGATCATCCACATCGACATCGACCCGTCGAGCATCTCCAAGCGCGTCAAGGTGGACGTGCCGATCGTGGGCGACGTCAAGGACGTGCTCACCGAGCTGATCGCCATGATCCGCGAAAGCCCCCTGCGCCCGGACGAGCAGGCACTCGCGGATTGGTGGAAGACGATCGAAGGCTGGCGTGCGCGCGACTGCCTGAAGTACGACCGCCACAACACCGAGGTCATCAAGCCGCAGATGGTCATCGAAACCCTGTGGAACATGACCAAAGACGTCGAGGCCTACATCACCTCCGACGTTGGCCAGCACCAGATGTGGGCGGCACAGTTCTACAAGTTCGACCAGCCGCGGCGCTGGATCAACTCGGGTGGCCTGGGTACCATGGGCGTGGGCATCCCTTATGCCATGGGCATCAAGCTGGCCAAGCCCGAGGCCGAGGTGTTCTGCGTGACGGGGGAAGGCTCGGTGCAGATGTGCATCCAGGAGCTGTCCACCTGCCTGCAGTACAACACGCCGATCAAGATCCTGTCGCTGAACAACCGCTACCTGGGCATGGTGCGCCAGTGGCAGGAGATCGAGTACTCCGGCCGCTACAGCCACTCCTACATGGACGCGCTGCCCAACTTCGTCAAGCTGGCCGAGGCCTACGGGCATGTCGGCCTGCTGGTGGAGCGGCCGCAGGACGTCGAGCCCGCGCTGCGCGAGGCGCGCAAGCTCAAGGATCGCACGGTGTTCATCGACTTCCGCACCGACCCGACCGAAAACGTCTGGCCCATGGTGCAGGCGGGCAAGGGCATCACCGAGATGCTGCTCGGCAGCGAGGACCTGTGACGCCATCGCGGCGGGCGGCCCCCGGTGTGGGGATGGCCCGCTGGCGACGAATCCGAGGAATCTATTGACCGCCAAGCCCGCCCCTTACCGGGGGCGGGGGAGGGCGGCCGAAAAGAGGAATCTCACCCATGAAACACATCATCGCCGTTTTGCTGGAAAACGAGGCCGGGGCCCTGTCGCGCGTCGTCGGGCTGTTCTCGGCGCGGGGCTACAACATCGAGTCGCTCACCGTCGCCCCGACCGAGGACCCGTCGCTGTCGCGCATGACGATCCAGACGACGGGCTCGGACGACGTCATCGAGCAGATCACCAAGCACCTCAACCGCCTGATCGAGGTCGTCAAGGTCGTCGACCTGACCGAGGGCGCCTACACCGAGCGCGAGCTGATGCTGGTCAAGGTGCGCGCGGTCGGCAAGGAGCGCGAGGAGATGAAGCGCATGGCCGACATTTTCCGCGGCCGCATCATCGACGTCACCGAAAAAAGCTACACCATCGAGCTCACCGGTGACCAGGCAAAGAACGACGCCTTCCTACAGGCGATCGACCGCAGCGCGATTCTGGAGACGGTGCGCACCGGCGCCTGTGGCATTGGCCGCGGCGAGCGCATCCTCCGGGTCTGACCCCACCCTGCCCCGTATCTCACTGGAGCCCAAGCAATGAAAGTTTTTTACGACAAGGATTGTGACCTCAGCCTCATCAAGGGCAAGACCGTGGCCATCATCGGTTACGGCAGCCAGGGCCATGCGCACGCGCAAAACCTCAACGACAGCGGTGTGCGTGTCGTCGTCGGCCTGCGCAAAGGGGGCGCCTCGTGGGCCAAAGCCGAAAAAGCCGGCCTGACCGTCATGGAGGTCGACGATGCGGTCAAGGCCGCCGACGTGGTCATGATGCTGCTGCCGGACGAGCAAATCGCCGATGTGTACAAGGCCAACGTCGAGCCCCACATCCGCCAGGGGGCGTCGCTGGCGTTCGCGCACGGCTTCAACGTGCACTACAACCAAGTGGTGCCGCGCGCCGACTTGGACGTGTGGATGGTGGCGCCCAAGGCGCCCGGTCACACCGTGCGCTCCACTTACCTGCAAGGCGGCGGTGTGCCACACCTGGTGGCCGTGCACCAGGACAAGAGCGGCAAGGCGCGTGACCTGGCGCTGAGCTACGCCATGGCCAACGGCGGTGGTAAGGCGGGCATCATCGAGACCACGTTCAAGGAAGAAACCGAGACCGACCTGTTTGGCGAGCAGGCGGTGCTGTGTGGCGGCGCGGTGGAGCTGGTCAAGATGGGCTTCGAGACGCTGGTCGAGGCTGGCTACGCGCCCGAGATGGCCTATTTCGAGTGCCTGCACGAGCTCAAGCTGATCGTCGACCTGATGTACGAGGGCGGCATCGCCAACATGAACTACTCGATCTCCAACAACGCGGAGTTCGGTGAGTATGTGACCGGCCCCGAGGTGATCAACGAGGAATCGCGCAAAGCCATGCGCCGCGCGCTGGAGCGCATCCAAAACGGCGACTACGCCAAAATGTTTATCCAGGAAGGGCGGCTGAACTACCCCAGCATGACGGCGCGTCGCCGCAACCTGGCCGCGCACCCGATCGAGGTCGTCGGCGCTCAGTTGCGCGCCATGATGCCCTGGATCGCCAAGAACAAGCTGGTCGACCAGAGCCGCAACTGAGCCCGCGCGGGCGTACACTTGCGCACCCGGCAGAGTCTGCCATCAGAGTCTCGGCCGGGGTGCATGTTTGGCCTGCTGCTTGCTCATGATCGAAGAATCCGAACATTCCCTCGAGGCGCCCACGCCTCGCCGCTCCAAGGGCATCTACCTGTTGCCCAACCTGGTCACGCTGGCTGCGCTGTTTGGCGGGTTCTACGCCATCGTCATGGCCATGAACGGCCGCTACGACTTGGCCACGACTGCGATCTTCGTGGCCATGGTGCTCGATAGCCTGGACGGGCGCATCGCGCGCCTGACGCACACCCAGAGTGCCTTTGGCGAGCAGATGGACTCGCTGTCGGACATGGTGTCGTTCGGCGCCGCCCCCGCCCTGGTGGCGTACGAGTGGGCGTTGCGCGATCTGGGGCGCTGGGGCTGGATCGCGGCCTTCGTGTACTGCGCCTGCGCAGCGCTGCGGCTGGCGCGGTTCAACGTCAACACCCACGTGGTGGACAAGCGCTATTTCCAAGGGCTGCCATCGCCCGCCGCCGCGGCGCTGGTGGCCGGCTTCATCTGGTTGGCCACCGATGCGGGGCACACGGGCGATGGGCTGCAGTGGGGGCTGTTCGCCCTGACGCTGTACGCGGGGCTGACCATGGTCACCAACGTGCCCTTCTACAGCTTCAAGGACCTGAGCCTGAAAAAGAGCGTGCCATTTGCGACGTTGGTCCTCATCGCCCTGGGCATCGCCATCATCAACATCCACCCGCCAGTGGTCCTGTTCGTGCTGTTCGTGCTCTATGGACTGTCGGGCTATGTCGTCTATGCGGTGCGCAAGGCCAAGGGGCGTCCGGTGAGCGTGGTCAGCACGTCCACCGATGAGCCTGACGAGCGCGGCCTGCACGAGTAACCCATGGGTTTGACCTATCGCGGCGATGGAAGGTGTTCATGGGCTGGGAGTCCCGGCTTGTGATACATTGCGCCCATGGACCGTTTGCTGAATCGCCTACTGCGCCTACCCCATGGCGGGCAGGCGGTTTAGCGCGCGCAACCTAACCCCCACGGCCCGCATGCCATCCCGCTGCGGGCCGTTTGTTTTGCCGACCGCGCAGCCGGGATGGGGGCCGCAGCCATCCCTGTAGGAGTTTCCGCCATGACCGACAAGCTCATCATTTTCGACACCACGTTGCGCGACGGCGAGCAATCGCCCGGCGCCTCCATGACCAAAGAGGAAAAGCTGCGCATCGCGCGCCAGCTCGAGCGGCTGCGCGTCGACGTGATCGAAGCCGGGTTTGCCGCCAGCTCCAATGGCGATTTCGAGGCGGTCAAGGCGATCGCCGACACCATCAAGGACTCCACGGTCTGTTCGCTGGCGCGCGCCAACGACCGTGACATCTCGCGTGCAGCCGAGGCGTTGCGCGGTGCGAATCGGGCGCGCATCCACACCTTCATCGCCACCAGTCCGCTGCACATGGAAAAAAAGCTGCGCATGACGCCCGATCAGGTGTACGAGCAGGCGCGGCTGGCGGTGCGGTTTGCGCGCAACCTGTGTCCGGACGTGGAGTTTTCTCCCGAGGACGGCTACCGCTCCGAGCTTGACTTCCTCTGCCGTGTGCTGGAAGCGGTGATCGACGAGGGCGCCACCACCATCAACATCCCCGACACGGTCGGCTACGCGGTGCCGGAGCTGTACGGCCAGTTCATCAAGACGCTGCGCGAGCGCATCCCCAATTCGGACAAGGCGATTTGGAGTGTGCATTGCCACAACGACTTAGGGATGGCGGTGGCCAACTCGCTGGCCGGGGTCAAGATCGGCGGCGCGCGCCAGGTGGAGTGCACCATCAACGGCTTGGGCGAGCGTGCCGGCAACTGCGCGCTGGAAGAAGTGGTCATGGCAGTCAAGACGCGGCGCGACTACTTCGGGCTCGAGGTGGGCATCGACACCACGCAAATCGTTCCCGCCAGCCGACTGGTGAGCCAAACCACCGGCTTCGTGGTGCAACCCAACAAGGCCGTGGTCGGTGCCAACGCATTCGCGCACGCCAGCGGCATTCACCAAGACGGGGTGCTCAAGGCGCGCGACACCTACGAGATCATGCGTGCCGAGGACGTGGGCTGGTCAACCAACAAGATCGTGCTCGGCAAGCTCTCGGGCCGCAACGCGTTCAAACAACGTCTGCAAGAGCTCGGCATCGAGATGGAGTCCGAGACCGAGCTCAACGCGGCGTTTGCCAAATTCAAGGAGCTCGCGGATCGCAAGGCGGAGATTTTCGATGAGGACATCATCGCCTTGGTCAGCGATGAGAGCGTGACGCCCGAAAAAGAGCAATACGGCCTGGTGTCGCTGTCGCAGCACTCCGAGACGGGAGAGCGACCGCACGCGCGCGTGGTCTTCACCATCGACGGCAAGGAATACGTGGGTGAAGCGGACGGCAACGGCCCGGTGGATGCCAGCATCAAGGCGATCGAATCGCACGTCAAGAGCGGGGCGGAGCTGCTGCTGTACTCGGTCAACGCCATCACCAGCGGCTCCACCGAGTCGCAGGGCGAGGTCACCATTCGCTTGCAGCATGGCGGGCGCGTCGTCAATGGCGTAGGGGCCGATCCGGATATCGTCGTGGCCTCGGCCAAGGCCTACCTCTCGGCCCTGACCAAGTTGCACAGCAAGGTCGATCGGGTGGCGGCGCAGGGCTGAGTAGGCGAGTTGCGCGCCGGGCCGATGGGGCGGTCGGCCCGGTGTTGCATCGAACCCTCAAAAAATTTGTCTAACGCGCTGTCGAGAAGCACGTTTTCGCCGGGGCGTGGCCTATACTGATGCCATTGTCGTCAACCAATGGGGCCGACACCATGAGCATCATCCCGACCGCGGGGTTGCGTACGCTGGCCACCGTGCTGGTGGCGTTGGGGTTGACACTACCCCCAGCCATGTGCGAGGCGGCGCCGCGCAAGCCCGCGAAGGTAGCCAAGGCGGATCGCGCCGAGGCGCCGGCCAAACCGCGTGCCAAGGCAACCGCCCGCGCCAAGGCCAAGAAAACAAACCAGCAGAAGCTCCAAGCCCGCAAGGCGGACGTGCCCAGGCGCGCCCCGGCCGTGACCGACCGTGTCGCGCGCGACTCGAATGCATTGGCATCCCGTCCATCTGCGCTGGTGCCTGCGGCGGCAGTCGCGGGACTCGCGACGGCATCTTTCGACGCCGCTTCGACCCCAGCGCCCGCGGCGCAGGCGCTCGATCCCGCCTATCTGCATTCTCAAGCCGTCTTGGTGATCGACCGTGACACCAATGCCGTGCTGGTCGGCAAGAACGATGCCGCTGTGCTGCCGATTGCCTCGCTGACCAAGCTGATGACGGGCTTGGTCATCGCCGATGCTAACCTGCCGATGGATGAGGTACTCACTATTACAGAGGATGATGTCGACCGCATCAAGGGCAGCGGCTCGCGGCTGGCGGTCGGCACCCGGCTGACCCGGGGTGAGGCCCTGCATTTGGCGCTGATGTCCAGCGAGAACCGCGCCGCCCATGCGTTGGGGCGGACTTATCCGGGCGGTGTCGGGGCGTTCGTCGCGGCAATGAACCGCAAGGCAGCCGAGATCGGCATGACCCAGACGCGTTTCGTCGAGCCCACAGGGCTGTCGCCTGACAACCGCTCCAGCCCGCGCGACTTGGCGCGGCTGGTGGCAGCGGCGGCAGAGCGGCCCATGTTGCGCGAGCTCAGCACCGCGCCGTCCTACGAGCTGGCCAGCGGCCGGCGCGTCGTTCAGTACCGCAACAGCAACAAGCTGGTGCGTGAGAGTAGCTGGGATATTCTGCTGCAAAAGACTGGCTACATTCGCGAAGCGGGGCGCTGTGTCGCGATGCAGGTGCGGCTGGCGGGGCGAAACTTGATCATGGTGTTGATGGATGCGGCGGATTCGTCGGCCCGCTGGACCGACGCCGAGCGGCTGCTGCACTGGCTCGAACAGTCGCTGCCTCAGGGTCAAGGGCGCGTCGGCGTATAACCCAATGCGGCGCTGATGCGCGCCGCGGTGGCTTGCAATTTGGGCAGCCAGCTCTCATCGATGCGATTGGCGGGGGCTGAAATCGACAGTCCCGCGACCAGCCTGCCTTGGTCGTCGTAGATGCCAGCGGCCATGCAGCGCACGCCGGGTTCGAGTTCTTCATTGTCGCGTGCCACGCCCAGTCGGCGGCACAGCGCCAGCTCTTTTTCCAGCGCGGGCAATTGGGTGATGCTGTTCGGGGTGTTGCCAGCCAGGCCCGTGCGCGTCGCATAGGCGCGCAGCCGCTGCGGGTCTTCCTGCGCCAAAAACAGCTTGCCCACCGACGTCAGGTGCAGCGGGGCGCGCCCGCCGATCGCGCGCACCACCTGCATTCCGGAACGCTCGCTGTAGGCGCGCTCGATGTAGACGATCTCGTCACCCTGGCGCACGCTCAGATTGACGGGTTGCTGGATCTGGCGGTGCAGCTCGCGCATGGGGCCCAGCGCCACCTCGCGCACGTCGAGTCGGGCCTTGACCAGGTTGCCCAATTCCAGCAGTCGCAGGCCAAGCCGGTACATGCCCGGTTGGGGGCGGTCCACGAATCGCCCTATGGCCAGGTCATTCAGGATGCGATGGGCGGTGGATGGGTGCAGCCCAGTCTCTTCGCCCAATGTCTTGAGCGAGACGGGGTCCTCGTGGCGGGCCAGCACATCGAGCAGCGCAAACATACGCTCGAGTACCTGCACGCTGGGTTGAGGGTAGGACGTATCGGTCGAAGGGCGCATGGTCGCTCGGATGATGTGCATCCATTTTACGAGATGAAATCCCGGCGCGACCTCAAAGACTCAAACGCCAGCGCCCCTCCTGGTACAGCTCATGCGGCCGAAAGCGCGCCTTGTAGGTCATCTTCGGGCTTTCGGCGATCCAATAGCCCAGATAGACGTAGGGCAGATTCAGCCGGCGTGCTTGCTCGATCTGCCACAGCACGCCGTAGGTGCCCAGTGACCCCGGCCAGTCTGGATCGTAGAACGTGTACACCGCCGACAGGCCATCGTCGATCAGGTCGATGAGTGCCACCATCAGCAGCCGTTCGGGGTGATCGCTCGCTGCGGGCAGCACGAACTCGACCAGGCGCGAGTTGACGTGGCTTTGCAGCAAAAACTGGGTGTACTGCTCGACGTCATCCTGGTCCATGCCGCCGCCGGGGTGGCGGCTGCGTTGGTAGCGCAGGTACAGCTCGTAGTGCTGCGGCGAGTAGCCCAGCCGGATGACGCGCGCCTGCAGGTGCGCGTGCTGGCGCCAGGTACGGCGCTGGGCTCGGTTGGGCGTAAATTCGGCCGCGCGCACCCGTAGGGGCACGCAGGCTTGGCAGCCATCACAGCGCGGGCGGTAGGTAAACAGGCCGCTGCGGCGAAAGCCGCTGGCCACCAGTTGGGAGTACGTTTCGCCAACGATCAGATGGCTGGGGGTGGCGACCTGCGAGCGCGCCAGGCGATCCGGCAGGTAACTGCAGGGATAAGGTGCCGTGGCGTAGAACTGCACGGCGGTCAGGGGCAGCTCTTGCAGTCGGGTCACGGCAGGGGCGTCCGTCGGTCAGGGGGTAGAGCAGGGTGGCAGCGGTGCATCGGGCCACAATGCGTCCCAGTATAGGCAATCCCAACGCCACTCGGGCGCGGGTGCGTCGATGGCCCGAGCGACCGCACGGACGAAGGCGTCGCGTGCTTCGGGCGCAGCCCCCAACGAGGCGAGGTGGCGCGTGGCCTGCTGGCAGTCGATGAGGGGAACCCCCCACGTGCGACAAGCCGCCACCAACGCCGCCAGCGCCATCTTCGAGGCATCCGTGCGCAGGCTGAACATGGACTCACCAAACACCGCGCGGCCGATGTTGACCAGGTACAGGCCGCCCACCAAGCGCCCGTCCCACCAAGTCTCGACGCTGTGCGCATGGCCCGCGCGATGTAGGGCGCTGTAGGCATCGATCATCGCTGGCACGATCCACGTGCCGTCTTGCCCCGGGCGTGGGGTGTGGGCGCAGGCTTGGATCACGGCATCGAACGCGCTGTCGAACCGGATCTGCAACCGGCCCTGGCGTAGCCCGCTGCGCAGCGACTTGCGCAGTGAATGGCTCAAGTGAAAACGCTCGGGACGCAGCACCATGCGCGGGTCGGGGCTCCACCACAAAATGGGCTGATCCGCGCTGAACCACGGGAATATCCCCTGCCGGTACGCCGCCAGCAGGGTGGGCGTATCCAGCGCTCCTCCAGCGGCCAGCAGCCCCGGTATGGGGTCGCGCGGCCCCCATGCCTGCTCCACGGGCGGGAAGGGATCGCCCGGATCCAGCCAGGGCAGGGTCGGCGTGTGCGCCATCACCCCCCCTTGCGCGGGCGACGGCTGGCCGCCTTGGCGTGGTCGCACCACGCCGCCACCGAACATTGGGCGCAGCGGGGGGTACGCGCTTGGCACACGTAGCGGCCGTGCAAGATGAGCCAATGATGCGCGTCTTCTCGGTAGCGCGGCGGCACCCGTCGCAGCAGGGCCTGCTCTACCTGCAGTGGGGTCTTGCCCGGCGCCAGCCCAGTGCGGTTGGCCACACGAAAAATATGGGTGTCGACCGCGATCGTCGGTTCGCCAAAAGCAACGTTGAGCACCACGTTGGCCGTTTTGCGCCCAACGCCGGGTAATGCCTCTAGTGCGGCGCGATCACGGGGCACCTCGCCGCCGTGGCGCTCCAGCAGCAGCTGGCAGGTGGCCAGCAGGTGGCGGGCTTTGCTGCGGTACAGGCCAATGGTGCGGATGTACGATTCCAGCCCCTCCTGCCCCAAGGCCAGGATGGCCCGTGGCGTGTTGGCCACGGGAAACAGCCGTCGCGTGGCCGCATTGACACTGCGGTCGGTGGCCTGGGCGCTGAGCATCACCGCCACGAGCAGCTCGAACACACTCGTATACTCCAGCTCGGTCTGCGGATAGGGGCGCTCGGCCTGCAGGGTCGCAAAAAAAGCCTCGATGTCGCGGGGTTTCATGTCAAAAAAGGGGCGGCATCAGCGCCGCTGCCCCTCGATGGAGAGTCAATGATGTCGAATTGTGCCGCGAGCGAGTCCGCGCCGACCAATCCCATTCGCTTGGCCACACGCCTTGACCATGTCGAGACTTCGGCCATCCGTGAGTTGTTCAAGCTGCTGGGCAAGCCCGGCATCATCAGCTTTGCGGGTGGATTTCCGGATTCGGCGCTGTTCGATGTGGACGGCATCCGCGAGGCGGCGCTGGCCGCGCTCTCGGCCCACCCCGGTGCCGCGCTGCAGTATGGGGCGACCGAGGGGTTTGACCCGCTGCGCGAGCAACTGGCCGCCTACATGGCCGCCAAAGGGGCGACCGGCGTTGCGCCCGCGGATTTGATCGTCACCACCGGCAGCCAGCAGGCGCTCGACCTGATCGGTAAAACGCTGATCTCGCCCGGTGACAAGGTGATTGTGGAGGCGCCCACGTTTTTGGCCAGCATCCAGTGCTTCAAACTCTACGGGGCCGAACTGATCACCGTGCCGGTGGACGGGCAGGGGGCCGATGTCGATCTCCTCGAGCGACTGATCGAGGAGCACCGGCCGAAGTTCGTCTACCTGATCCCGACCTTTGGCAACCCGAGCGGTGCCACGATGACGCTGGAGCGCCGCCGACGCGTGCTGGAGCTGGCGGTGCGCACGCGCACCCTGGTCGTGGAGGACGATCCCTATGGCGACCTGTACTTCGACGCGCCGCCGCCGCCCAGCCTGTTGGCGCTGAGCAACGAAGTGCCCGGTGCCCGCGATTGTCTGGCCCACTGTGGCAGCCTGAGCAAGGTACTGGCGCCTGGCTTGCGCGTGGGCTGGTTGATTGCCCCGCCGCTGCTGCTGGCCAAGGCGACGATGTGCAAACAGTTCAGCGATGCGCACACCAGTACCTTTGCCCAGGCCACCGCGGCGCAGTATTTGGCTGCGGGCCGCATGCCTGCGACCCTGGCGCGGGTGCGCGCCATCTACGCCCAGCGCGCGGCGGCCATGGTGCAAGCCCTGCGGCAGGAGCTGGGGGATGCCATCACTTTCGTGGCACCCAGCGGTGGCCTGTTCGTCTGGGCGCGGCTGACGGGGGCGAATGGGGGCTGTGCCGATGGTGCGCTGCTGGCCCAGCGCGCCATCGAGCAAGGGGTGGCGTTCGTGCCCGGGGCGCCGTTCTATGCGGCCAACCCCGACCGCGCGACGCTGCGCCTGAGTTTTGCGACGGTGGACGAGGAACGCATTCGCGAAGGGGTGCGCCGGCTGGCGGTGGCGACTCAGATGCGCGCCAATTGAACCTTGGCGGGGGCCGCGCTGGCGGCGTCCAGCCGGTCCAGCAAGGGCAGCAACCCGCTGCTCTCGGCCGCGAAGCGGCGCTCCAGCCACGTCAAAAACTCGTTGGCCTCCTTGAGGAACAACGATGCCTGGGCACGGATCGCCTCTGCCGATGACCAGCGCCGATTGAACTCGGCCAGCCTTGGCAGCACCTGTTTGAACTCGGCTGAAAAGCGTGCCGCCTCGGCCCGCGCTGCAGGGTCTGGCGCTTCGGCCAACGCGGGGTAGAGGTCCTTCCCCGTGGCCTGCAGATACTGCGCCAGTTCGCCAAACAACTGCGTCAACTGCAGCCTCACTTCCTTGGCGTTGGCGGGCAGCAGCAAGGGGTTGAAATGCTTGCGCATCGCTTCGATGCACTTGCGCATGGACTGGTGCTGTTGGCGAAAGGGGGCGGATCTGAGCGTTGACATGTCGAGAAAAAAACTCACCAGCAGCACGCCGGTGCTGCATCGCCCAGCGGAAAGCAAGCTGCTATTGTGGGGGGGATGCCCGGTAGGCGTCAACCCCGGCTAGGCGTGCTGTCTGGTCGCGCCTCGCCCCAACCCGGCGCATGCGACCTCACTGGCACCGGGCACGGCGGGTGCCCGTGCCAGTTCGTGCAAGATACCGCAGGACGACGCGGGACCGCCGCCGCTGCACTGCTCCCGCAGCGCTTCCAGCTGCTTTTTCAGGGCGCGCCACTCGCGAATACGCGTGGCGATGTGCTCGATGTGCTCGTCGAGCAGGGCGTTGACGGCATCGCAATCCATCTGGGGATCGTCTTGTACTCGCAACAGGGCGCGAATCTCGTCGAGCGACATGCCCAACGTGCGGCAGTGTCGAATGAGGGTCAGCCGTTGCTGATGCACTGGCCCATAAGAGCGGTAGTTGTTGGCGCTGCGCGCGACGCGGGGCAGCAGGCCTTCTCGCTCGTAGAAGCGGATCGTCTCGACCGGGGTTTGGGTGGCGGCTGCCAGTTCACCGATTTTCATCATGATGACTTGACCCTGAAGTGGCTACAAGGTTTCCAATCGGATCGTCCAAACTTTTGGGGGGCTATCGAAATGAGTCATTCGTGCTGTGAAACCGGATGCGCCGCGCCAGCGGCGACGGCCAATCCTCGCTATCGCCGTATCCTCTGGGCGGCATTGTGGATCAACGCGGCGATGTTCGTCGTCGAGTTGGTCAGTGGCTGGCGCGCGGGGTCGGTGTCGCTGCTGGCGGACGCGATCGACTTCTTTGGCGATGCGGCCAACTACGGCGTGTCACTGGCGGTGCTGGGCCTGTCGCTGGCGTGGCGGGCGCGGGCGGCGGCGCTCAAGGGCCTGACCATGGGCGCATTTGGGGTGTTCGTCCTGGCCCGGGCGGCGTGGACGATCGCCACCGGCGGGGTGCCCGAGCCGTTGACGATGGGCGTCGTGGGCGCCTTGGCGCTGCTGGCCAACGTGTCGGTGGCGGTGATGCTCTATGCTTGGCGCGAGGGCGACGCCAATATGCGCTCGGTGTGGCTGTGTAGCCGCAACGATGCCATCGGCAACGTGGCCGTGATGGCGGCGGCGCTGGGTGTCTTTGGCACCGGCCAGGGCTGGCCCGACGTGGCGGTGGCCTCGATCATGGGCGCTTTGGCGCTCAGCGCCGCTTGGAGCGTTCTGCGGCAAGCGCGTGTCGAGTTGCAAGCCGTTGCCGCATCTCGATGAGCGGCGCGGTGTGCCCCTGCCGATGACACCGATCGACGATAGCTGTCCCGTCCCGGATGATGATTGACCGTCAGCGGTGGCCTTTGAAATCTTCATTCGAGCAACCGCTGTGGCCATATCCATTCATGGGTGACCGCCGATCCCGCGCCCCTTCGTGCGTCATGCCAGCGTTTCCACCTCCAACCCCACCACGCGGCGGCTGTCCCGGCTGAACTCGATGCCCACCAAGTGGATGGGCACGCCCGCGGCGCGGTATTTGGCGGCGTAGTCTTTGGTTTTCAGTTGCGCGAGGGCCTTGCCTTCCGGTTCGAGCTCGACCACTTTGAACTCGAACAGGTAGATGCGCTCCGGGAGCTTCACCGTCAGATCGATGCGGCCCTGGCTCGTCACGTCTTCGGCGATCAAATCCAGCCCGAGTGCTGCGATGTGGCTGTAGAAGACGCTGGCCCAGTAGCCCTCGTACTGCGCGATGGGGTTGTTGCGGTACCAGTCGTGCGGGATGGCGGCGTAGAGGCTGTCGATGTGCCGGTGCAGCTCATCGAGCGCCCCCTCTTGCAACACCGCATAGAGACGGCTCGTCACCGCTTCGGCCTGCGATTCATCGCCCATCAGCCCCTTGAGCAGCGCATCGTTGAGACTGGCTTCCACCTCCAGGTTCGGGTAGCTCAGTTGGTATTCGATCCGCGCCCCGACCTGCCGCTGCCCATGAAAGGTGAGATAACCCGTCTGCCACAGCAGCGCCTCCGGCGCCAGGCGCTCCACGTCGAAGGCCGACAGCAGCGCTTCGGAGGCGAAGACCTTTTCCAGGCGTGGGGTGAAGAAGCGCCGCTGCGTCAACACGTCAATGAGAAACGTGGGCGTGCCCGTCTCGAACCAGTAGGGGCGAAAGACGCGTTCCTGGAAGAACAGCAATAGATCGAAGGGGTTGTAGACCGAATCCCCCAACCAGTTGTAGCCGTTGTACCAGTCGCGGATGGCCTGGCGGTCGAGTCCTTCCAGTTCCGGCGAGAAGACGGTATCGACGTCTGCTTCCGTATAGCCACAGATGGCCGAGTATTCCGCCGAGACGGTGATGTCGCGCAGGTTGTTCAGCCCCGAGAAGATCGAGACCTTGCTGAACTTGGACACACCGGTCAGGAAGGCGAACTGGATGTGCGCGTCTTGCCCCTTGATGACCGAGTAGAGGTTGCGCAAGCCCTCGCGCATGGCGCGGGCCACTTCCGGGTCGGTGAGGTTGTCGAGGATGGGCTTGTCGTATTCATCGACCAGGACGACGGCGCGTTGGCCGTATTTTTGCGTGGCCCGCTCGATGAGCTCGCCGAAGCAGCCCGGGATGGAGCGGTGCTCGCAGTGGATTCCAAGGGAGCGCTGGTGGTTGTCGAGCAGTTCGCGGATGCGCTCATCCAGTTGCTCTCGGCTCTCCAGCCGCCCTTCGGCGAAGCTGATGCGAATGACCGGGTGTTTCTTCGCCCAATCCCACTTGTCGTGGCAGTACAGCCCGCGAAAGAGGGGTTCGTTGCCCGCGAAGAGTTCAGCGAGCGTATCCAGAAAGAGCGACTTGCCGAAGCGCCGCGGGCGCGAGAGGAAGTAGTACTTGCCTGTGGTGGCCAGCCGGTGCGCAAACGCGGTCTTGTCGACGTAGTAGTAGCCCCCTTCGCGGATGTCGCGGAAGGTCTGGATGCCGATGGGCAGCTTCTTGCGCTTCATGGCGTGGATTATCGGTTGCCGTCGGCCTTTGGCATCGAGATGGTCGCCCCCCTCACGACCCCGCGCGCCAGCCCTCGGGGGTTTGCACAGCCAGGCCCAGATCGGCCAGCGCGGCCAGTACCGCTTCGACCGCTGGCAGTGGGCGGCGCACGAAGCGCGCCGCCAGGGTGGCTGCGGGTTGCGGGGTGGGACCCAGCGCGGCCCGCACCGCGGCGATTTGCTCGCGCAGTGCCTGGGGCCAGGGCAGCGGCCCGGTGGCGCTGGGGCCTGCGGCTGGCGCGGCTTCGTCGGTGCCGTCCAGCGCCACCGTGGTTTGCACGGCGGCTTGGCCGTGTGGGTGTTGGTAGGCGGGGCGCAACCAGCGCACGTGGCCTTGCGCCTCTTCGGCGGCGCGGCGCGCATTGCAGGCGACAAGCCGCGCCAGGAGCTCCTCCTCGGCGGCGGCCTGTTCGGGCGGCTTGTCCGGCAGCGGCGTGGTGGCACCGGGGCGGCCCACCAGGGGCGCGGCCAGATCGCTCCAGCCGTAGGCGGCCAGCACCGCCTCGTCCAGCTCGTCGTGCAAGGAGGCCAGCACCGACACCAGCCCGGCCTGATGCACCGCTTGCTCCTTGGGGGTCAGGGGCTGGCCCGCGCGCAGCGCTTCCAGCACGTTGTAGAGGCCGGTGAGGGTGAGCTCGGCATGCGCGGCGAGCACGCGCTTGCGGTGCGCGTCGATGGCCTCGGCGTGGTGACGGATGCGCGCGCGCAGCGCGTCGGTCAGGCCGGTGTCGGCATCGGGGAAGGGGAAGGTTTCGAAGCAGCGGGTTTTGTTGTAGCGTGGCCGATCTTCCAAGGTGCCGCCCGTCGCCAGCGCCCAGGCGGCGTGCACCCGCGAGGAGAGCACGCCCAGGTGGAAGGCGTCGTCGCTGGCGATGTTGACCAGCATGTTGTCCGGCAAGATGGCGGCGTCGAGGAATTGAAAGAAGCGGTGCTTGGCGGTTTCGACGGTGGCGATGTAGCGGGGCAGAGGGGCCGACATGGCACGCCACTCGCGCCGCGGCTCGCCAAAAATCCACCAGTTCTGGCGGTAGCTGGCGCGGTTGTTCTGGTCGCGCTCGGGCTTGACCCGCTCGAATACCCACTGGTAGATCGCCGGGTGGCGTTCCCGCACCTCGTCAGCGGTGAGGCCGAATAGGTCGATGACCATGACGCCGCGCGGCTTGTCGGTCAGGTCGCGGCCATTGCGGTAGGGGCGGATCACACGATCGAGTCCCGTCTCCCGGCCCAGCCCCAAGCCTGCGGCCTGCTCGGGGGTGACGATGAAGCCTGCGCCTATCAACTGAACGCCACGCGAAGCGATGTTTGCGTTCGCTCGCAACGGCACCGCCCCCGCCACATCCGCGCCAATGGTGAGGTCGGCATGGATGCGGCCTTCGCGGGCGGCGAGGGTGACGTCGAGCGCATCCTCGCCGGTTTCGCGCTCGGCGATCACGGTCTGCAACAGGCCCTCCCCCGCATCGCGGCTGCCCACGGTCATGGCAATGCGCACGGCGGCACCGTCGGCGGCATCCACCCAGGGGTGGTCGGGGATGGCAAAGGCCAATTGCAGCGGGTTTGGCGCCGCCTTCAGATGGGCTTCGACGACGCGGCGGTTGAAGGTCTGGCGCAGGCTGTTGGTGGTGATGAAGCCAAAGCGCCGCGCGCGGCCCTCGCGCACGGCGAGCGCGGCGATGTGCCACCAGTACATGACGAAGTCGGCGGATTCGGGCACGTCGGGCCAGGTGCGGCGCAGTGCCTCCACATAGCCATCACCAAGGGCGCGGCGCAGGTTGGCCGCGCCGATGAACGGCGGGTTGCCGAGGATAAAGTCAGCCTCAGGCCAGGTAGCCGGACGCGGGTTGACATAGCGCTCGATGGGCACGCGGGCGGTCTCATCGGGCACCGGCTCGCCGGTGACGGGGTGGGGTTTGGTGGTGCGGCCGTCCCAGCGCGTCAGTGGCCGGCCCGCCTCGTCGGTTTCGAGCTCCACCCGGTCGTAGGCCAGCAGCGCGTCGCGGTGTTCGATGTTGTGAAAGTCGCGCAGCACCGGGTCGGGCAGGCTGTCCAGGCTCTTGTGGATGCGGTAGTGCCATTGCAGGTAGCCGATCCAGAGCACCATCTCGGCAATGGCGGCGGCGCGTGGGTTGACCTCCAGCCCCAAGAATTGGTGCGGATCCACGGTGAGGCCGGCCATCTCCAGCCGCCCTTGGGTGTCGCCCAGGTCGGCCAACAGGTTGAGCACTTCGCCCTCCAGGCGCTTCATGTGCTCCAGCGCCACGTAGAGGAAGTTGCCGCTGCCGCAGGCGGGGTCGAGCACGCGCGTGTGGCACAGGCGGTGGTGAAAGGCGCGCACTTCGGCGATGGCCTGCTGCGGCTTGCCTTGCTGCAAGGCGGCGCTGGCGACCACTTGCACGGTCTGCCACTCGGCGCGCAGGGGGTCGATGAGGGTGGGCAACACCAGCCGCTCGACGTAGGCGCGCGGGGTGTAGTGCGCCCCCAGCGCGTGACGCTCGGCGGGGTCGAGCGCGCGCTCGAGCAAGGTGCCGAAGATGGCGGGTTCGACCTGGCGCCAGTCGGCGCGCGCGGCTTGCAGCAGCAGGTCGATTTGTTCGGGTGTCAGCGCGATGACGTCCGGGTGGGCAAAGAGGCCGCCGTTGAAGCGCCGGATGGGGGCGAGCAGCCGGCCATCGAACCCGCCGTGGTTCATGGTTTGCCAGAACAGTTGCAGGGCGGGGACGAAGGCGTCGGGTCGATCGCGCACGCTGTGCAGCAGCCCGGTGAAGGCGCCCACGCCGTCTTGCTGGGGGAGCAGGCCGACGTCTTCGGCAAACATGCAAAAAAGCGCCCGCATGAGGAAGTGCGCCACGCGCTGCGGGGCGTGGCCCTGGGCTTCCAGGGACTTGGCCAGGCGAGCGAGTTGGTCGGCAATGGCGCGGGTGACGCGGGCGGCTTCGCGGCTGGGGTCGAGTTTGAGCGGCTCCAGCCAGAGCAGCCGCAGGCGCTGGCGGATGGCGTCGTGGTGCAGGTCGGCCAGCCGGATGCGGTGGTGCGCCGGGTCGGGGTAGGGAACATAGGTGGCGCCGCTGCGCGAAAAATCGGCGTACAGCTCGATGGAGCGGCCCACGTCCACCACCACGATGAAGGGTGGGCGGCCCTCGTCGGCCGGCAGCGCGCGGGCGTAGGCGTCGGCTTGGGCGTGCGCGCGCAGCATGGCACGGTCCCAGCCGCCGCTGTCCAAGTCCAGCCCGGTTTGCTTGGCCTCCAGCACGAAGCAGCCGCGCCGGTATAGGTCGATGAAGCCGTGCGTCACGCTGCCATCGGCGTGCGCGATGTCCACCCGGCGCTCGAACACGTAGGCATCGTCGCGCGCCTGGCCGGTGGCCGGCTGTGGTCGGGGCAGGTCGAGCGCTTCGGTCAGTTCCGTGAGGAAAAGTTGGTAGTTGGCGCGCTCGCTGCCGCTGGCATCACGCCAGCGGGCGATGAAGGCGACGATGGGGTCGGTGGCGGGGGCGTTCATCTGCCGTCGGTCGGGGGCGGTACTGCAGCGACATGGCGTGGCAGTGTAGCGCCGCTCGACACCATGCCGGTGGTGGCTGTAGGCGCAGTGGCGACGTTGGTCAAGCTGTTGTCGGCGAAGCGTTACACGCGCCCCGCCCACCACAGGCGCAGCCGCATGCCCCAGCCGGTGGTGTAGCCCACGGTGGTGTGGCGCAGCGTGCCGTCGGGGGCGAGCACGCTGAACACGGGCACGGCGCGCCAGCCGTGCTGGGCGGCGATGCGGCCATCGGGGTCGAGCACTGCCACCCACGGCAAGCCGCGCTGGCGCAGATAGGCCTGCACGGTGGCGGCGTCCCCCGATCGCGTGGCCAGGGTGACGACGGGGTGGTCTCGCGACAGGTCGGTGATGGTGCCTTCTTCGGCCCGGCAGATGCTGCACCACGTGGCCCAGACGTGCAGTGCCAGCGGGGCGTCGGGTGCGATGCCAGTCTGTGCCCGCAGGTCCTGCCAAGTGCCGCTGCCGCGGGTGCCGTCCGGTTGTACCCAGCTCAGCAGGCCGTCGTGCTGCCAGCGCTCGGGCGTGTCGCGTGTTTGCCACGCTTGCGCGCCCAGAAAAACGGCCAGTGCGATGACCACGGTCAGCGCCAGTTCGCGTAAGGTTTTGAGGGTACGACGCATGCTACATTGTGAGGGCATCCGAGGAGACCCCATGACCACGCCCACCAAGTATTTGCTCGACGAGGCCCAGTTGCCGAAGTTCTGGTACAACATTGCGGCCGATCTGCCCAAGGCACCGCCGCCCGTGCTGCACCCGGGCACGCTGCAACCCGTCGGCCCGGATGATCTGGCACCGCTGTTTCCGATGGAGCTGATTCTGCAAGAGGTCAGCACCGAGCGCGAGATCGAAATCCCCGAGCCGGTACGCGAGATTTACCGTCTGTGGCGCCCAGCCCCGCTGTACCGGGCACACCGGCTGGAAAAGGCGCTCGGCACGCCCGCCAAGATTTTCTACAAGTACGAGGGCGTCAGCCCCGCGGGCAGCCACAAGCCCAACACTGCCGTGCCGCAGGCGTTCTATAACGCGCAGGCGGGCACCAAGCGGCTGACCACCGAGACCGGCGCGGGCCAGTGGGGTACGTCGCTGTCGTTTGCGGGGCAGCTCTTCGGGCTGGAGGTGCTGGTATTCCAAGTCCGGGTTAGCTACGACCAAAAGCCGTATCGCCGCGCGGTGATGGAGACCTACGGCGCGCGCTGCTTGCCGTCGCCGTCGACCGAGACCGAGTACGGCCGGCGCGTGCTGGCGCAGCGGCCCGACCACCCGGGCAGCCTGGGCATCGCCATCTCCGAAGCGGTGGAGCTGGCCGCGCAGCGCGACGACACCAAGTACGCGCTGGGGTCGGTACTCAACCACGTGCTGCTGCACCAAACCGTGATCGGGCTGGAGGCGATGGAGCAGCTGCAAATGGCCGATGCCTGGCCGGACGTGATCGTCGGCGCGACCGGTGGCGGCAGCAATTTTGCGGGCATTGCATTCCCGTTCATTGGTCACGGCCTGCGCGGTGGGGCCAAGCCGCGCGTGGTGGCGGTGGAGCCGGCGGCGTGTCCGTCACTGACACGCGGCAAGTACGCCTATGACTTTGGCGACACTGCGCACCTGACGCCGCTGACCAAAATGCACACGCTCGGCTCGACTTTCACGCCGCCGCCGTTTCATGCGGGCGGGCTACGCTACCACGGTATGGCACCGCTGGTGTCACACCTCAAGGAGCTGGGCTTGATCGAGGCCGTGGCCTACACCCAGACCCAGTGTTTCGAGGCGGGCGTGCTGTTTGCACGCGCTGAAGGGATCGTGCCGGCACCGGAGGCCAACCACGCCGTCAAGGGTGCGATCGAGGAAGCGTTGCGCTGTAAGCGCGAGGGGCGCAGCGAAACGATTCTGTTCAACCTATGCGGGCATGGTCACTTCGATATGGCGGCGTACCAGAAATATTTCGCGGGTGAGCTGAAGGACGAAACCTACGACGAGCGCGAGCTGGCGATGGCGTTGTCGGGGCTGCCCAGTGTGCCTGAGCCGGTCTGAAGGCGTGTGCGGGCGGCTGGATCAAGCTCGAACGACCTCTAGCAAGCGATCCAGCCCGCCCATGTCGATGGCCACATGGGCGAGCTCGCGCACCTTGGGCTTGGCGCGGTAGGCCACTGACAGGCCAGCGGCGGCCATCATTTCCAGGTCGTTGGCGCCATCGCCCATGGCGATGGCCTGTTGCGGTGTGCAGCCGATCAGGTCGCACGCCTGCAGCAGGGTGTGGCGCTTCTGTGCGCCGTCGCAGATGTCACCCCAGTGTTGATCGAGCAGCCGCCCGGTGAGGCGGCCATCGACGATTTCGAGCCGGTTGCTGCGCGCAAAGTCCAGCGCCAGCCGCTCACGCAGCCGGTCGGTGAAGAAGGTAAAGCCCCCGCTGACGAGCAGCACTTTCAACCCTGCGCCTTTGCAAGCGAGCACGAGGTCGGCCGCGCCGGGGTTGAGTTTGAGGCGTTGGCGGTAGACGTGCTCCAGATGCTCGACCGACACGCCCGCGAGCAGCGCCACGCGGCGGCGCAGGCTTTCCTTGTAGTCGGAGATTTCGCCGCGCATGGCCGCCTCGGTAATGGCGGCGACTTCGGCCTTGCGCCCCGCGGCATCGGCGATTTCGTCCACGCACTCGATGTTGATGAGCGTGGAGTCCATGTCGAAGGCAATGAGCTTGAAGTCGCGCAGACGCAGGGGCGGGGTGATGCCCCGCACGCTCAGGCCGGGGGCAATTTCGGTGCGGTCGGTCATGGTGGGGTGTCAGGATACAGGGTTCAAAAGGCGACGTAGCGCCCGGGGCGGTGGTTGATGGCGAGCGTCACGTTCATCAGCGCCGCGGCCAGCACCGACAGTGCCAGGCGCGGGGCGTCGAGCAGTGGCCAAGAGGCAAGCAAAATGGCCCCATCGATGCCCAGTTGCACCACGCCCGCGCGCCAGCCAAAGCGCTCTTGCAGCCACAGCACCAGGGTATTGAAGCCACCCAGGCTGGCGCGGTGGCGAAACAGAATGATGAAGCCCACGCCCACCAGCAGGCCGCCCGCCACCGCGGCAAACACTGGGTGCACATGTCGCAGCCCGATCCAGTGCGGCATGGCCTCGGTCAGCGCCCCCAGCAGGGCGACAGCCAGTACGGTCTTGAGCGTGAACGCGGTGCCCATGCGTACCCAGGCCAGCGCGTAGAACGGCAGGTTGATGGCAAACACCAGCGGGCCAAACGGCAGCCCGCTGGCGTAGTGCGCCAGAAAAGCTAGCCCTACCGTGCCGCCAGTGACCAAGCCGGCGTGGCGAAACAGCACCAGACCGAGGGCCACGAGCAGGGTGCCGGTGAGCAGAGCTTGTGCGTCATCCAGCCAGGTGTGGCGCTGCACCGGAAAGGGCAGGCCGTGGGTTGCATCAGAGGGTGGTGGCGCGGTGGGCTTCATGCCGTGGTCGCCTCCAGCGGCTGGCCCAGCGAACGCAGCACGTCACGCGCCAGCTGCGCGCGCGCCGCCGGGTCGGGCAGGGCGCGTTCGATCTTGAGCCGCTCGTTGCCCGCCAGCTTGATGTGGCGGTTCTTCTGGATCAGCTCGATGATGCGCATCGGGTCGATGGGGGGCTGAGGCCGGAAGGTGATGAGGATGTGCGTGGGCGCAGCGTCGATCTTGAGCACGCCATAGCGCTCGGCCAGCACGCGCAGCCGGTGCACCTCGATCAGGTTTTGTGCGGCCGGGGGCAGCTTGCCAAAACGGTCGACGATTTCCTCCACCAGGCGTTCGAGCTGGTCGGCGTTTTTGGCCGACGCCAGCTTTTTGTAAAAGCTCAGCCGCAGGTGCACGTCGCCGCAGTAGTCTTGCGGCAGCAACGCGGGGGCGTGCAGGTTGATATCGGTGGCGACGGCCAGGGGTTTGAGCAGGTCGGGCTCCTTGCCCTCGCGCAGGCTGCGCACCGCCTCGGCCAGCATCTCGTTGTAGAGCTGAAAGCCGATTTCGGTGATATTGCCGCTTTGCGCATCGCCCAGCACTTCCCCCGCACCACGGATTTCCAGGTCGTGCATGGCCAAATAGAAGCCGCTGCCCAGCTCCTCCATCTGTTGGATGGCTTCCAGCCGTTGCGCGGCCTGCTTGGTCAGGGCCTCGATGTCGGGCACCAGCAGGTAGGCGTAGGCCTGGTGGTGGCTGCGTCCGACCCGGCCGCGCAGTTGGTGCAACTGTGCCAAGCCAAATTTGTCGGCGCGCGCGATGATGATGGTGTTGGCCGTGGGCACGTCGATGCCCGTTTCGATGATGGTCGAGCACAGCAGCAGGTTGAAGCGCTGCGCCACGAAGTCACGCATGACGCGCTCGAGTTCGCGCTCGGGCATCTGGCCGTGGGCGATGGCGATGCGCGCCTGCGGCAGCAGTTGCTCCAGCTTGGCGCGGCGGTTTTCGATCGTCTCCACCTCGTTGTGCAGGAAGTACACCTGCCCGCCGCGCTTGAACTCGCGCAGCACCGCCTCGCGGATGACGCCGGGGTTTTCTTCGCGCACGAAGGTCTTGATGGCCAGCCGCCGCTGCGGCGCGGTGGCAATCACGGACAAGTCGCGCAGGCCCTCCAGCGCCATGCCCAGCGTGCGCGGGATGGGGGTGGCGGTCAGCGTGAGTACGTCCACCTCGGCGCGCAGAGCCTTGATCGCTTCTTTGTGCCGCACGCCAAAGCGGTGCTCCTCGTCGATGATGAGCAGGCCCAGGTTTTTGAACTTCGTTTTCTCACTCAGCAGCTTGTGCGTGCCCACCACGATGTCGATGCTGCCGTTTTCCAGTCCTTGGAGGGCAGCAGTGATTTCTTTGGCCGTGCGAAAGCGGCTCATCTCGGCGATGCGTACCGGCCACTTGGCAAAGCGCTCCACCAGCGTTTGATAGTGCTGCTCGGCCAACAGCGTGGTGGGGGCCAGCATGGCCACCTGTTTGCCGCCCATGACGGCGACGAACGCCGCGCGCAGCGCCACCTCGGTCTTGCCAAACCCCACGTCCCCACACACCAGCCGGTCCATCGGGCGCGGGCTGATCATGTCTTGGATGACCGCATGGATGGCTGCGCGCTGATCGGGCGTTTCCTCGAAGCCGAAGTCGTTGGCGAATGCCTCATACGCTTGTGCGTCGAAGCGAAAGGCGTATCCCTGCCGGGCCGCGCGTCGGGCGTAGACGTCCAGCAGCTCGGCGGCAGTGTCGCGCACTTGCTCGGCCGCCTTGCGCCGGGCTTTGTCCCACTGGCCGCTGCCCAGGCGGTGCAGCGGGGCCTCGTCGGCGCTGACGCCCGTGTAGCGGCTAATCAGGTGCAGTTGCGACACCGGCACGTACAGCGTGGCTTGCTGCGCGTACTCCAGGTGCAAAAATTCTTGCAGCGCGGGGCTGCCGTCGGGGTTCTTCTCGCCCAGATCCAGATTGACCAGTCCCCGATAGCGGCCAATGCCATGCTGCGCGTGCACCACGGGGTCACCGATTTGCAGCTCGCTCAGGTCTTTGATGAGCGCCTCGACGTCGCTGGCTTGCTCCTGCTTGCGGCGTCGGCGCACGCTGGGGCTGGCGGCGAACAGCTCGGTCTCCGTGACCAGCTCGATGCCCGCTTCTGTCCAGGCAAACCCTGCCGCCAGCGGCCCGGTCGTGATGCCGAAGCGCTCGCCGCTGGCACGAAACGCGGCCAGATCGTCGAACACGGGCGGGCTCAAGCGGCTGGCGCGCAGCAGGTCGAGCAGGCTCTCGCGCCGTCCGTCACTGTCGGCTAGGATGAGCACACGCGCCGGGGTGCGCTGCAGGTGGGCGTGCAGCCGCTGCAGCGGGTCGTCGGCGCCGCGCTGGGCCGTCAAATCCGGCAGCGCCCCGATCACGCCCGACCACGCGCTGAGCGCCTCCTCGGCCGCAGCCGGACGAAGCGCCCATTGCGCGTAGGGTTTGGCGCGGGCGTAGAAGCCCTCGGCGTCCAGAAACAGCGCCTCGGGCGGCAGCACGGGCCGCTCGGGGTCGCCCTGCACCAGGCGGTAGCGCTCGCGCGTGTCCTGCCAAAAGCGCTGGAATGCGTCTTCCAGGTCGCCGTGCAGCACCAGCGTTGCATCGGGCCCCAGGTAGTCGAAGACGGTGGCCGTCTCCTCGAAAAAAAGCGGCAGGTAGTACTCGATGCCCGCGCTGGCGACGCCGTTGCCGATGTCTTTGTAGAGCCGGCTCTTGGTCGGGTCGCCGTCGAGCAGCTCGCGCCAGCGGGCGCGAAAGCGGGCGCGCGCCGCCTCGTCCATCGGAAACTCGCGCCCAGGCAGCAGCCGCACCTCCGGCACGGGGTACAGGCTGCGCTGGCTGTCGGGGTCGAAGGTGCGGATCGAGTCGATCTCGTCGTCGAACAGATCGACCCGGTACGGCATGGGCGAGCCCATGGGAAAAAGGTCGATCAGGCCACCGCGCACCGCGTATTCGCCCGGACTGACCACCTGGGCCACGTGCTGGTAGCCCGCCAGTGTGAGTTGCGCGCGCAGCCGCGCCTCGTCGAGCTTTTGGCCCGTTTTGAAATGAAAGGTGTAGGCGGCCAGAAACGACGGCGGCGCCAGTCGGTACAGCGCCGTGGTGGCCGGGATGAGGATGACATCGGCGCCGTCGTCGGCGCGGCGCTGCTGAATGCGCCACAGCGTGGCCAGCCGCTCCGAGATCAAGTCCTGGTGCGGCGAGAAGGTGTCGTAGGGCAGCGTTTCCCAGTCGGGAAAGAGCGCGCAGCGCAGCGATGGCTCGAAAAACGGCAGCTCGGCCAGCAGGCGCTGGGCGTCGCTCGCGTCGGCGGTGACGATGGCCGTCGGCCGGCCCGCCGCTTGGTCGCGGGCGGCCTGCGCGGCCAGCAGCAGCGCGTCGGCCGACGGGGCCGGGCGCGGCGACTGAAAGCGTTTTCCGGGGGTCAGGCGGGGCAGATCCATGAGGGGCCCGATTCTAGGGCGGCTGCGGCCGCCACGCGCGCCCGATGGGCGGCCTGTCCGCGGGTCGGATACGCGGATCGGATAATCGCACGCATGAATCTCACCGAACATACCCCGGCGGCGGTTTGGGCAGTCGAGCGCGCCGATGCCCCAGCGCGCTGTTTCGCCCTGGTGCCCGCAGCGGGCAGTGGCAGCCGCGCCGGCTTGGGCGCGCCCAAGCAGCATCACCGCTTGGCGGGGCGCCGGGTGTTGGACCACACGCTGGCGGCGCTGGCGGCGGTGCCCGCGATCGCGGGCATTGCCGTGGTGCTGGCGCCGGACGACGACAGCACGGTGGGCGACGGGCAGCGCGTGCGTGCATGGCGTGTGGGCGGTGCCTCGCGCGCCGAGAGCGTGGCCAATGGCCTGGCGGCGTTGGCCGAAGCCGGGGTGCGCGACCACGACTGGGTGCTGGTGCACGATGCGGCGCGCTGCCTGCTGCGCGCAGCGGACGTCGAGCGCTTGATCGCCGCTTGTGGTGACGACCCCGTCGGTGGTCTGCTGGCGGTGCCGCTGTCCGACACGCTCAAGCAGGCCGACGACGAGGGCTGGGTGCGCGCGACGCTGCCGCGCGAGGACAAGTGGCTAGCGCAGACGCCACAGATGTTTCGGTTGGGGCTGCTGCGCCGGGCGCTGGAGGCGCACCGCGCCCAGGGGTTCGCCGGTATCACTGACGAATCCAGCGCGGTCGAGGCGCTGGGCCACCGCCCATTGCTGGTGCGCGGCCACACGCACAATGTCAAGATCACTTATCCGGAGGACGTGACGATGGCGCAGTCGCTGCTAGGGCAGCCGCCCGCGCCCGACTGGCGCGTGGGTGAGGGGTGGGACGTGCACGCGCTGGTGCCAGGCCGCCCCCTGGTGTTGGGGGGCGTGACGATTCCGTATGACAAGGGGCTGCTGGGGCATTCGGACGCCGACGCGCTGCTGCATGCCATCACCGATGCCTTGCTCGGCGCGGCGGGTTTGGGCGATATCGGTACCTGGTTTCCCGACACCGATGTTCGCTTCGCGGGAGCGGATTCGGCGGCCTTGCTGCGGCACGCGTGCGACGCGGTGCGGGCGCGCGGCTGGCAGCCGGTCAACGTGGATGCGACCGTGATCGCGCAGGCACCGCGCCTCGCGCCGCACCGCAGTGCCATGCAGGCCCACATCGCGCGCTGCTTGGGCTTGCCGCTCGATGCGGTCAACGTCAAGGCCAAGACGGCCGAACGGCTGGGGCCGGTGGGGCAGGGGTTGAGCATCGAAGCGCGCGCCGTCGTGTTGGTGCAACGCAGCGGCGAGCGCTGAGGTCAGGGAGCCGTTGGCAGCCGCACGGTCACGGCCAGCCCGCCGCCGTCGGCGTTGCGCAGCTCGCACGTGCCACCCATGCGTTCGGCGCTGCGGCGCACGATCGCCAGCCCCAATCCACTGCCGGGCGTGGTGCGGGCGCTCTCGCCGCGAAAAAACGGCTCGGTCAGCCGCGGCAGCAGCGCCTCGTCCACGCCAGGCCCGTGGTCGCGCACCGTCAGCGCGATGTCGCGCTCGGTCGCGGTGGCCTCGATGTCGATCACCGCGCATCCGTCGGCACTGCGGCCGTGACGCACGGCGTTTTCCAGCAGGTTGCTCAGTATCCGCTGCAGGCCCGCGGCGTCGGCCAGCGGCTGCAACCCCTCGGGCACGTGGATGTGCAGTTGCACGTCGTCGCGCGGTCGGTAGGGGGCCACGGCGCGCTCCACGGTGGCGGCCAGCGGCACGGGTGCCAGCACGGTCGGTCGCTCGCGCGCGTAGTCCAGAAATTGCCCGATGATGGTGTCCACGTCGGCGATGTCGCTGGCCATGCGTTCGCGCGTGGGCGCGTCCGGCACGCCCATCTCGACCTCCAGTCGCAGCCGTGCCAGCGGCGTGCGCAAGTCGTGCGAGATGCCAGCCAGCATCAGGCGCCGATCGGCGTCGGCGCGGGCGAGTTGCTCGGCCATACGGTTGAAGGCGCGGTTGACACCCGCGATTTCACGCGTGGGCAGTGTCTCGTCCAAGCGCGCGCCGTCGAAGTCCCCCTCGCGCACGCGCGCGGCGGCCTGCGCCAGCCGTTGCAGAGGCTGGTTGATCAACCTCGTGATGATCACCGCTCCCACCAACGACAGCGCCAGCGCCGTGGCCAGCCACGCCAGCCACGTGCGCCCGCCCACGGCCTCCAGCCGCGAAGGGTCGGCCAGCAGCCAATAGTTTTGGCCTTCGATGGTAAATCCGATCCACAGGCCGTCGAAGCCGTTGACCTCGCGCGCGACGATGGTGCCAGGCCCCAGACGTTCGATGAGTGCCTGCGCCACCCGATGGCCCGAGGTGTTGGGCTCGAAAGGCCTGTGGATGTCTTCGGGTTCGCGCACGGCGATGCGCACGTTTTCCTCGTCCACCAGGGTTTTGACCAGCGCCACCCGGGCGATGGGGTCGGTATACAGGAGCGCCGCGCGCGTGAGGTTCACCAGCGACGCCAGCCCCTGCGCGCTTTGCAGCGCGCGCGGTTCTTGCTCCAGGGTACGGAACACCTGGAACCACGCCAACACGCTGAGCAGCAGCAGCCCCGCGAGCAGCAGAAAGTTGCGCCAGAACAGGCTCATTCAGTCATCCGGCACGAACATGTAGCCCACCCCCCAGACGGTTTGGATGTAGCGCGGGTTGGCCGGGTCGGGCTCGATGAGCTTGCGCAGGCGCGATACCTGCACGTCCAGGCTGCGGTCGAAGGGTTCGAACTCGCGCCCGCGGGCCAGTTGCGCCAGTTTGTCGCGTGACATGGGCTGGCGCGGATGCCGCACCAGTGCCTTGAGCATGGCGTATTCGCCGCTCGTCAGCGTGACTTCCTCGCCGTTGCGCGTGAGGCTGCGACGGCCCAGGTCGAACGTGTAGGGGCCAAAACGCACCACGGCCTTGTCCACGGCGGCGCCAGGCGGCTCCGGGGGTGGGCGCCGACGCAAAACGGCGTGGATGCGCGCCAGCAGCTCGCGCGGGTTGAAGGGCTTGGGCAGATAGTCATCTGCCCCCAACTCCAGTCCCACAATGCGGTCCACGTCCTCGCCCTTGGCCGTGAGCATGATGATGGGCGTGGCATCGCCCGCGGTGCGCAGGCGTCGACAGATCGACAGGCCATCCTCGCCAGGTAGCATCAGGTCGAGCACGATCAGGTCGGGCGTTTCGCGCTGCAGCAGGCGATCGAGCCGCTCGCCGTTTTCGGCCAGCAGCACCTCGAAGCCTTCCTGCTGCAGGTAGCGCTGCAACAGCTCGCGGATGCGCGCATCGTCGTCGACGATGATGAGACGGTGGGGGCGGCGCAAATTCATCGGCGTGGGTTCGATCGGCGAGGGACAACGAGACGGTAGCATAGCGGCTGTCGCCTTTGTGGGGCCGTCGTGCGGACCACAAGACGCCATTGCACCGATCCCATGCTCGACACCGCCTCACTCGCCACGGTCGTTGCGGCCCTCCCGACCCTCGCGCCCAGTGTTGCGCTGGGGGCGGCCGTCGGCTTGGTCATGGCGCTCACAGGGGCCGGTGGGGGCATTTTGGCCGTGCCGCTGCTGGTGTTCGGGCTGCACCTGCCGCTGCCGCAGGCGGCCCCGACGGGCCTGATCGCGGTTGGCGCGGCCGCAGCGCTGGCTGCGGTGCTGGGGTTGCGCGAGGGGATCGTGCGTTACCGCGCGGCCGGGTTCATGGGTGCCTTTGGCGTGGCGCTGGCCCCCGTGGGGGTCTGGCTGGCGGCGCGGCTGCCGGCGACGCCGCTGCTGTTGGGCTTTGCCGCGCTGCTCATGTGGGTGTCGTGGCGGAGTTGGCGGCCCGCCAATGGCGCAGCGGCGGACGCGCCGGGCGGCATTTCCTGCCGACTCGACCCCGACGAGGGGCGCCTGCGCTGGACCGGACGTTGTGCCCAGGCGCTGGCAGCCACCGGGGCAACAGCGGGGCTGCTCAGTGGTCTGTTCGGTGTCGGTGGTGGCTTCGTCATTATTCCGGCTCTGCAGCGGGTCTCTGATTTGGATCTGCGCAGTATTCAGGCCACCTCGCTGACGGTCATCGCCCTCGTGTCGACCAGCGGCGTGGCAGCGGCAGCGGCCAGCGGTGCCCTGGACTGGAGCGTGGCCTTGCCGTTTGGCGCGGGGGCAGTGGCGGCGTTGCTGGCTGGGCGCCAAATGGCGCAGCACCTGCCTGCCCCCCTGCTGCGCCGCGCGTTCGGCGCGCTCACTTTCGTTGTCGCACTCATGATGCTGGCCCGCGCCTTGGGCTGGCGCCTGGGTTGACCACCATCAGGAGATGGATATGCCACGGTGCTCATCGCTGATTCGCCACGGGCTCGTGCTGCTCGCCACGACCGCTTCCCTGGCCGTGACGGCTCAAGCGCAGCCCCAAGCCCAGCCCCAAAACCAGCCCCACGGGCTGTCCGCGCCGCCCCAACGGGTGGTGCATTTGACCGCGCAAGCGGAGCAGCGGCTGCCCCATGACTGGGTGGTGCTGACGCTGTCGGCGCGCCACCAGGCTGCTGACGCCCGCACGGTGCAACATCAGTTGAACGATGCGGTGCAGCAGGCGCTGAGCCTGTGGCGTCCGCAGCTGCGCCCGGAATGGATCGAGGCCAGCACCGCCGGCATGAGTGTGCAGCCGCGCTACGGTCGCGAGGGCCAGATCGTCGGCTGGCAGGGCAGTGCCGAGCTGACGCTGCAAGGGCGCGACATGGCGGCAGTGGCGGCGTTGGCGCAGCAGGCCCCCGGGCTGACCGTGACGGCGGTGCGCATGATGCTGGCACGGGCCACCCAGCGCGCCGCCGAGGCCGCGCTACGCCAGCAGGCCATCGCGGCGTTTCGCCAGCAGGCCGACGAGGTGGCGCAGGCATTCGGCGCGCGCGGCTGGACGCTGCGCGAGGCGCACGTCAACCCCGCGCCGCTGCCCGCACCGGGCGAGCCGATCGCCATGCGCACCCTGGCAGCGTCACCCAGCGCAGAGGCGCTGCCGCTGCAACCGGGCTTGGCCTGGCTGCAGCTGACGGTGACGGGCAGCGTGGCGCTGGAGTAGGGCCGCGCTCACTGCGCCAGCCAACCGCCGTCCATGTTCCATGCCACCCCGCGCACGTTGTCGGCGGCGGGCGAGCAGAAAAATACCGCCAGCTCGCCTATTTCCTCGGGGGTGGTAAAGCGCATCGAGGGTTCTTTTTCGCCCAGCAGCAGGCGGGTGGCCTCCTCGATGCTCACGCCCAGCGCAGCGGCTTTGGCGTCGACCTGCTTTTGTACCAGCGGCGTCAGCACCCAGCCCGGGCAGATCGCGTTGCAGGTAACGCCCGTGGTCGCGGTCTCGAGCGCCACCACCTTGGTCAGGCCCACGATGCCGTGCTTGGCCGCCACGTACGCCGACTTATGTACCGACGCTACCAGCCCATGCACGGAGGCCACGTTGATGATGCGCCCCCAGTTGGCCGCGCGCATGGCAGGCAGTGCCAGCCGGGTGGTGTGGAAGGCGCTGCTGAGATTGATGGCGATGATCGCGTCCCAGCGCTCGACCGGAAACGCCTCGATCGGTGCCACGTGCTGGATACCGGCATTGTTGACCAGCACGTCCACCCGGCCGAAGCGCGCGGCCGCAGCCTGCATCATGTCCTCGATGTCGGCGGGCCGGCTCATGTCCGCCCCGTGGTAGAACACCTCCACGCCCAGGGCGGCTACCTCCGCGCAGGCTTGGTCGACGTCGCCAAAACCGTTGAGAACGATGTTCGCCCCCTGGCGCGCCAGCGCCTTGGCGATGCCCAGCCCGATACCGCTGGTCGATCCGGTGACGAGGGCGGTCTTGTCCTTCAGCATGGTGCGTGCTCCGTTTCCGATACGATGACGGCCGCATTATCCTATCCGTCACACACGAACAACGATATGGAACCGACGCTGCATCACTTGGTCGTCCCGGGACCGAGGGCCAAACACGGCGGACCGCGCCGCATCGCTTGGTGGGAATGGAATGCCACCGGCACCGCGGAGCCGGGGCATGTCGTGGTGTGCGTCCATGGGCTGACACGGCAGGCGCGCGATTTCGACGTGTTGGCGCGGGTGCTGGCGCCCCATGCTGCCGTGGTGTGTGTGGACGTGGCTGGGCGCGGACACAGCGACTGGCTCGAAGACCCGATGGCCTACCAGATACCGACCTATGTCAACGATCTGGCGGTGCTGCTGGCGCATCTGCGGCAACGCCACGCCGCCGCCACGGGAACGGCCGAACCGTACGCGCTGGGCATCGACTGGGTGGGCACCAGCATGGGCGGCTTGATCGGTATGGCGTTGGCGTCGCAGCCCGCCATCGGCTTGCGGCGGCTGGTGCTCAACGACGTCGGGCCGGTCATCGAGCCCCAGTCGCTCGAGCGCATCGCGCAGTACGTGGGCGTGCAGCCGGTCTTTCCCAGCGAGCAGGCGGCTGCCGACGCCCTGTGGCAGATTTCGCGCTCGTTCGGGCCGCACACGCCCGAGCAGTGGCTGGCGCTGACGCGCCCGATGCTGCGACCGGTCGAAGGCGGTTGGACACTGCATTACGACCCCGCGATCGCGGTGCCGTTTCGCGCCATGCTCGAGGCCCAGCGTGCGGCGCAGGCGGCAGATTCGCAAGCCACCCAGTGGCAGGACAGCGCCCGGCAGGCCGGCGAGGCGGCCTTGTGGGCGATGTATGACGCCATCACCTGCCCGACCCTGCTGCTGCGTGGGGCTGAGTCAGACCTGCTGTCGCGTGAGACGGCGCTGGCGATGACCCTGCGCGGGCCGCGTGCACGCTTGGTGGAGTTCGAGGGTGTGGGGCACGCGCCGACGCTGGTGCAGCCAGAGCAGGTGCAAGTGGTGGCGGACTTTTTGCTCGCGCCATGATCAGCCACAGCCAAGCCCATGGCCCGGCTCAGGCCGAGGCAACGGCGATCACTGCTGCATTGGGGGGACCCAGCGCGGACGATGGGCGCACCTTGCCGCGGGCGCGCGCATTCGCCGAGCCGCTGCTCAGCGGCGAGGTGCTCGACACGGGCGAGCCCGTGCTGGCCCACGCCGACGCCGTGGTGCAGATTTTGGAGCGCATCGGCGGCACGCCCGACCTACAGGCTTGCGTCTACCTGGTCTATGCCAGCCCGTTTCTGGCGCGCCCGCGCGAGATGATCGCCAAGGCCTTTGGCGCCGCCAACGCCGACGTGGCCATCGAGACCAGCAAGCTGATCCAGTTGCAGCGCCAGGCTCGCGCACGGGCCAGCGCCGCGGAGGCGGGCACCCCGTCGGGATCGGGGCGTGGCGCACCCTCGGCGCTCGCCGCAGCGCAGACCGAAAACGTGCGCAAGATGCTGCTGGCATTCTCGCGCGACCTGCGTGTGGTGCTGCTGCGGCTGGCCTCGCGCTTGCAGACCTTGCGCTACTGCGCCGCGACCCGGCAGCCGCCCAGCCCCGCGCTGGCCGCGGAGTCGCTGCACGTGTTTGCGCCGCTGGCCAACCGACTGGGCATCTGGCCGCTCAAGTGGGAACTGGAAGACCTGGCATTTCGCTTTCTGGAGCCAGATACCTACAAAGAAATCGCCCGCTTGCTCGACGAAAAGCGCGTCGAGCGCGAAAGCCATGTCGAGCAGGTGCGCCAATACCTAGAGCGCGAACTGGCGGCGCTTGGCTTGCAGGCGCAAGTGCAAGGTCGCCCCAAGCACATCTACAGCATCGTCAAAAAGATGCGCGGCAAGGGGCTGGCGTTCGACCAGTTGTATGACTTGCGGGCGCTGCGCGTGATCGTCGAGACGGTCGATGAGTGCTACCGCGTGCTGGCCTGGGTGCATGAGCATTTTCAGCCCGTGCCCGAGGAGTTCGACGACTACATCGCGCGGCCCAAGCCCAACGGCTACCAGTCGCTGCACACCGTGGTGCGCGACGAGCAGGGCCGCGCGTTCGAAATCCAGATCCGCACCCGCGCCATGCACGAGCACGCCGAACACGGCGTGGCCGCCCACTGGGCGTACAAAGAGGCCGGCACCAAAGGGTACGCGGGCGTGACGGCCGCCTCGTCCTACGATGCCAAGATTGCCGTGCTGCGCCAGCTGCTGGCGTGGCAGCGCGACTTGAGCGGCCTGTCGCACGGCTTGTTCGACGATCACATCTACGTGCTGACGCCGCAGGCGGCGATCGTCGAGCTGCCGCAGGGTGCGACACCGGTCGACTTCGCCTACGCCGTGCACACCGACCTGGGCCACCGCTGCCGGGGTGCGCGCGTGGACGGGCAGATGGTGCCGCTCAACACCCCCTTGGCCAATGGGCAGACGGTGGAGATCATCGCTGCCAAAGAGGGCGGACCGTCGCGCGACTGGCTCAACCCCGAGGCGGGCTACCTGGTCAGCCACCGCGCCAAGGCCAAGGTGCGCGCCTGGTTCAATGCGCAGGCGGCGGCCGACAACATCGCGCGCGGGCGCGAGCAGGTCGAGCGGCTGTTGCAGCGCGAGGGCAAAACCGCCGTCAAGTTGGAGGAGTTGGCCCTCGCGTTGGGATTCGATAGCCCGGATGCGCTGTTCGAGGCCGTGGGCAAAGAAGCGCTCACCCTGCGCGCCGTCGAGCAGGCCCTGCATCCGGCCGAGCCGGTGGCGCCACCCGAGACCTTGCCGCTCAAAAAGGCGCGCAGCGGCACCGCCGGGCCCCAAGGCGGGGTGCTGGTGATGGGCGTGGGCTCGCTGATGACGACGCTGGCGCGCTGCTGCAAGCCCGCGCCACCCGATGAAATCCGCGGGTTTGTGACGCGCGGCAAGGGCGTGAGCGTCCATCGCGCCGACTGTCCCGACTTTCAGGCACTCGCGCGGCGACAGCCCGGGCGGGTCATCGAGGTCGCGTGGTCAGGCGCGGTATCCACGGGGCCCCACGCGCCCACCTACGCGGTGGATGTGGGCGTGCAAGCCCTGGATCGCCAGGGCCTGCTGCGCGATATTTCAGAAGCGTTCGCGCGCGAGAAGATCAACGTCATCGGTGTGCAGACGCAGTCGGTCAAGGGGGTGGCGTGGATGACGTTTACCGTCGAGGTCAGCGACGCCACCCGGGTCAGCCGGGTCATGGCCGTGCTGTCGGACGTCGCTGGCGTGCAAAAAGTCTGGCGACGTTGACGCATGCCCGGTGAAGGCCCGTTTTTGCGCTATACTCTCGGTTCTGTCGACGCATCGATGCGATGGTTGACGACGATAGGCGCGTAGCTCAGCTGGTTAGAGCACCACCTTGACATGGTGGGGGTCGTTGGTTCGAGTCCAATCGCGCCTACCAATGGGGGCAATAAATACGCCGTCCGACATGGCATGCCCCGTTGCGAAAATCCCTCCCCGTCGTTTGAACCGCTGCGACAAAGTCTCGTGAGCGCTAAGGACTCGGCGCCCGACGGGCAGGCAGTTCACATGGCTGCTCCCGCCGCCCAAGAGTGTGACGTCTTTGCGTGGCTGGCCCCATAATACGGGCCGGAAATTGCAAAGGATGACCCATGGGCGCAACGGCTGGCGAGATGAGCTGGGAAGAGATCAAAGCCCTCTTTCGTGAGACGGACCGCAGGTTCCGGGAAAGCGACCGCAAGTTCCAGGAGACCGAACGTCTGCTCAAAGAGCGTTCGGAAGAAACCGACCGCAAGTTCCAAGAGACGCGCGAGCTACTCGATCGCCTCTCACGCCGCTTTGGCGACCTGGGCAACCGCCTGGGCGAGTTCGTCGAGGCGATGGTCGAGCCTGCACTGGTGGACCTCTTTCGGGCGCGCGGGCTCGATGTCAGCGAGGTCCATCGCCGCGTGACCTCGCGTCGGGGTGGCGAGGCGATCGAGATCGACCTCTTGGTGGTCGACGGCGACACCGCGGTCGCGGTCGAGTGCAAAAGCCGCTTGACCAAAGAGGAAGTCGAGCGGCATGTTGAACGGATGAACAAATTCAAGCGGCTGCTGCCCAAATATGCTGACATGCGCATTCATGGCGCAGTGGCTGGGATGGTGGTCGATGAGGATGCGGTCGAGGCGGCACAGACTGCGGGGCTCTGGGTGTTAGCGCAGTCGGGCGAGACGGTGGCGCTGCGCAACGCCCCCGACTTCAGTCCGCGGGTGTGGTAAAAAAGGGGTTGGTGACGAGAGCCGTCAGCGGCTGCGGCACGAGACATCCCCAGCCATGGCCCAATACGCGCGCGACAGGAGGCCGCGACCGTGCATGAACCCGTGATCGACCGTCGTCGGCGTACCCTATCTCAGGCGGCAGCGGTCGCCGCGCTGATGGCGGCCGCCCCCGCGATACGGGCACAGGGCAACCCGTCCCTGACGTTGGGCATCGTGCCCTATTTGCCTGCCCAGCGCTTGGTCGCGCTCTACGCTCCGCTGGCACCCGTGGTGCAGTCGGTGCTAGAGCGGCGTGTGGACATCTCGAGTGCCCGCGACTATGCAACGCATGTGCAGCGCCTGCGCGCAGGCGCGTACGACGTGGTGGCGGATTCGCTGTTTTTGGCGCGGCTGGCCCAGCGCGAGCTGGGCCATGTGCCATTGGTGCGCACCCAGGTGCCGCTGGAGCCGCTGCTGGTGGTGGCGCGTGACGGGGCGGTGCAAGACGTGGCGCAGGTGCGCGGGCGCACGGTCGCCGTCACCGACCGGTTGGCGGCGCTGACCGTGTTGGGCACGCGCGGGCTGCGCGATGTGGGGTTGGTCGTGGACCGCGACTATGGTCTGACCATCTCGGGGTCGCACGCCAACTCGTTGCACCGCGTGTTGGTGGGCGATGCCGCGGCGGCCATCGTTTCGGCGACCACCCTGATCCAGGTCGATCCGCTGCTCGTGCAGCGCGTACGGGTGCTCATGCCCCTGCCCAAGGGGTTGTCGGCGGTCGTGTATCACGCCGCGCCCCGTTGGCGAGCGCGCGCACCGGCGTTGACACAGGCCTTGCTCGCCTTCGCCCAGACCGAGGAGGGCCGGGGCTTCATCCGCACCTTGGGGCATGGCGGCCTCGTGCCCGCCACCGACGACGACCTGCGCATGCTCGACCCCTACGTCGTCGAATACTATCGCCTCTCATGACGACGCCGTCTTTGCTCCGTTGGGCCAGCCGCTGGCGTGCGTGGTGGTTGCAGCGTATCGATGACCGACCGTTTCGCGTCCAGCTCGCGTGGCTCACGGCGCTGAGCGCGCTGGCGGTGCTGCTGGT
Source organism: Tepidimonas sp. HKU77 (assembly GCF_049728535.1). NCBI lineage: Bacteria > Pseudomonadati > Pseudomonadota > Betaproteobacteria > Burkholderiales > Tepidimonas > Tepidimonas sp. HKU77. The sequence goes on from NZ_CP187300.1 coordinate 2,407,033, forward strand.
GGCGACCGTGGCGGGCATGGGCGTGGCGGATCGCGCCAACCAGCGCCTACTGGCCGCCGAAGAGGCGGCGCTGCGCCCCATGGTCGTGGCGGCGCTGACCGCGCCCATGATCGAGCGTGACTACGCCAGGATTGCCGAGGTGGTGCGCGAGTTGATGCGCAGCGAAGCGATCGATGCCATTGCCGTGCTCGACCACGGTGGGTGCGTCGTCGTCGACGAGCGGGCATCCGGGGCTTTGATGCGGGTGCCGTTTGCGCACACACTGTCAGTGCCGCTGGCGCAGGGCAGCTTGCAGTTTGGTGAGGTGCGGCTGTCGCTCAACCCGGCACCATTCCAGGTGCTGCTGCACATGCTGCTGGGGGGCGTGCTGGTGGCCGTGGCGGCTGGGGTCGCGCTGGCGGTGTGGCTGTTTCGCGGCTGGGGGCAGCACGTGGGCCTGCGGCTGCAGACCTTGCAGCAAGCCACCCACGCGCTGGCGAGCGGGGACTATCGGGTCCGTGTGCACGATTTGGGCCGCGACGAAATCGGGCAACTCGGGCAGGCCTTCAATGAGATGGCCGCTCGCATCGACGAGGCGGTGCAGGCCCTGGTGGTCAGCGAAAACCGCGTCAATGCCATCCTGCACTCGATCGGCGACGGGCTGGTGGCCACCGACCGCGCCATGCGCGTGACCTACCTCAACCCCATCGCGCAGGCACTCACCGGCTGGACGGCAGAGGAGGCCATCGGGCGGCCGGTGACCGAGATCATGCACATCGCCAACGCGCTAACCGGCGAGCCGGTCGATCTGCCGGTGGCGCGCGTGTTGGAGTGCGGTCGCATCGTCGGGTTGGCCAACCACACGGAGCTGATCGCGCGCGATGGCACCCGGCGCCACATCGCCGACAGCGCCGCGCCCATCCGCGACGCCAGCGGCGAACTGGTCGGGGTGGTGATGGTGTTTCACGATGTGTCGGAAGCGTACCGCCTGCGCAGCACGCTGGAGGACAGCCGTGCGCGTCTGGCGCTAGCGCTGGAGGCGGCGGCCCTCGGGCTGTGGGACCATTTCGTCGATGACGATCGCGTCGTATTGGACGCGCGCGCAGGCACGCTGCTGGGGTTCGAGTCGGGTCGGCAAGCGATCTGCCGCGACGAGTGGGTGGACCGCATCCACCCGGAAGACCGCGCCGTCGTCGAGCACCTGTACGTCACCCACTGCGCAGGCGCGACGCCGCACTACGAGGCCGAGTACCGTGTACGCCAGTCCAACGGCGGCTGGCGTTGGGTGACCTCGCGCGGGCGCATCACCGAGCGCGACGCGCACGGTGGCGTGCGCCGCATCACCGGCACGCTGTTCGACATTTCGGAGCGCAAGGCAGCCCAGGCCGAAATCATCAACCTGGCTTTCTACGACGCCTTGACGGGGTTGCCCAACCGCCGCCTGTTGCTCGACCGCTTGCAGCAGGCCGAGGCGCTGGCCCGCCGCAACGACCAGCGCGGGGCGCTGCTGTTCATCGACCTGGACCGCTTCAAGCACATCAACGACTCGCGCGGCCACGCGGTGGGCGACGCGCTGCTGCGGCAAGTCGCGCAACGCCTGCGCAGCCGGCTGCGCAGCGCCGACACGCTGGCCCGCCTGGGCAGTGACGAATTCGTGGTGTTGCTGACGGATCTGCCGGGTGACGCAGCGACGGCGGGCAGCCATGCGCACGAGCTGGCCGATCAGCTGCGGAAGGCGCTGCAAATTCCCATTGATGTCGACGGCGTGCCCTATCACGTCTCGGCCAGCGTGGGCATTGCACTCTTTCCCGACCGGCAGCGCCCGGTGGAAGACGTGCTCGCCTCGGCCGAAGCGGCCATGCACGCGGCCAAAGACGCCGGGCGTGACCGGGTGCGTTTTTTCGACCCGGCCATGCAAGCCGCCGCGAGCCAGCGCCTGCACCTGGAAAACGATTTGCACGAGGCGTTGGCGCGGGGCGAATTGGAAGTCTTTTTGCAGCCGCAGTGCGATGCGGCGGGCCGCGTCGTGGCGGCCGAGGCGTTGTTGCGCTGGCGCCACCCGCAGCAAGGACTGGTGCCGCCTGGCGCGTTCATCCCCCTGGCCGAAGAGACGGGGCTCATCGTGCCCATCGGCGACTGGGTGCTGGAGCAGGCGTGTGCGCTGCTGCGCGAGCTCGACGCGGCGGGTTTGGCCATCGAAATCAGCGTCAACGTCAGCGCGCGCCAGATCCATGAGCCGGACTTCGTGCCCCGTCTGCAGGAGCGGCTACGCCAGCACGGCCCGATCGCGTCGCGGCTGACGCTGGAGATCACCGAAAGCCTGCTGCTGACCGACACCGACCAGGTGGTCGGCAAGCTGCACGCGTTGCACCGCACGGGCGTCAAACTGTCGGTGGACGACTTTGGCACTGGCTATTCGTCGCTGGCGTACCTCAAGCAGTTGCCGCTGCACGAGCTCAAAATCGACCGCGCTTTCGTCGATGGTCTGCCCAACGACGCCAACGACACGGCCATCGTCAGTGCCATGCTCGGGGTGGCGCGCAACTTTGGCTTGCAGGTGGTGGCCGAAGGGGTGGAGACGCCCGCGCAGCGCGAGCATCTGCTGGCACTCGGATGCAGTCGCCTGCAGGGTTACCACCTGGGGCGGCCGCAGCCGGCATCGGCGTACTTGGCGCAGTGGCTAAGCGGTGGCGGAGCCAGCATTGCTGCCACAATTGCCCCTGATGCTTGACGAACCGACCCGCCTGCCCCCCGTCACCGACCCCACGGTGCCCCTGATCGACGACCCGCAGCTCAGCCAGCTGCGCGTGCCGCCGCACTCGCTGGAGGCCGAGTCCAGCGTGCTGGGCGGATTGCTGCTGGACAATGCCGCCTGGGACCGGGTGGCCGATCTGGTGACCGAGACCGACTTTTACCGGCCCGAGCACCAGCGCATCTTTGCCGCCATCGCCGCCCTCATCAACGGCGGCAAACCGGCGGACGTCATCACCGTCTTTGAGCACCTGGCCAGCCTGGGCCGCGCCGACGACGTAGGGGGGCTGGCGTACCTCAACCAGTTGGCCCAGTTCGTGCCCAGCGCCGCCAACATCCGCCGCTACGCGGAGATCGTGCGCGAGCGCGCCATCCTTCGCAAACTCATCGCCGCCAGCGACGAGATCGCCTCCCAAGCCTTTGCCCCGCGCGGCAAGCCGGTGGCCACCATTCTGGACGAAGCGGAGCAAAAAATCCTCTCCATCGGCGAAGAAGGCAGCCGCATGAAGCAGGGCTTTCAGTCGATGGACAAGCTGGTCGTCGAGCTGCTCGATCGCGTGCAGGAGATGGCCGACAACCCCAACGACATCACGGGGGTGCCCACCGGCTTCATCGACCTCGATCGCATGACCGCTGGCCTGCAGCCGGGCGACCTGATCATCATCGCCGCGCGCCCCAGCATGGGCAAGACGGCGTTTGCCATCAACATCGCCGAACACGTGGCGCTGCACGAGGGGCTGCCGGTAGCGGTGTTTTCCATGGAAATGGGGGCCGCGCAGCTTGCGGTGCGGGTGGTGGGGTCGATCGGTCGCATCAACCAGGGGCACCTGCGAACCGGCAAGCTCACGCCCGATGAGTGGCCGCGCCTGACCGAAGCGATCGAAAAACTGCGCCACATCTCGCTCTACATCGACGAGACGCCGGGCCTGACGCCTTCTGAGTTGCGCGCCAACGCGCGGCGGCTGGCGCGCCAGTGCGGCAAGCTGGGGCTCATCGTCGTGGACTATTTGCAGCTCATGAGCGGCAGCCAAAGCGCCGACGAAAACCGCGCCACCGAACTCGGCGAAATCTCGCGCGGCCTGAAAATGTTGGCCAAAGAGCTCCAATGTCCGGTGATTGCGCTGTCGCAGCTCAACCGCGGCGTGGAGCAGCGCACCGACAAGCGGCCGATGATGTCCGATCTGCGCGAATCGGGCGCGATCGAGCAGGACGCCGACATCATCATGTTCATCTACCGCGACGAGTACTACACCAAGGACCAATGCAAAGAGCCTGGTGTGGCCGAGATCATCATCGGCAAGCAGCGCAACGGGCCCACGGGGACGGTCAAGCTGGCTTTCCTGAGCGCGCTGACGCGCTTTGAAAACCTGGCAGGCTACGATAGCCATCCGTGATCGTTTATTGCGCAAGTCAACGCGGCGCTGGGACAACTCGATCAAACCAGGCAACAAAACGCCGCCCTCGTCGAAGAGGCGGCGGCGGCTGCCCAGAGCCTGCGCCAGCAAGCGGCCGAGCTGCAGCAGGTGGTCAGTCAGTTCCGCACCGGGGTGGGGGACGGAGCCCCCATGCTCATCGCCGCCAAATGAGCCCCAGCAGCGCAATCGCCGAAAACGCCGCCCCAGCGAAGAAGGTCATTGTAGGGCCGACCAGGGTCCACAGGCTGCCGGCGATGACGCTGGCGGCCAACAGCGCCGCGCTGCTGACCAGGTTGAAAACGCCAAACGCGGTGCCGCGCAAATCGGCAGGTGCCGCCTCGGCGACCAGCGTCGACAGCAGACCCTGCGTCGCGCCCATGTGCAGGCCCCAAATCGCAGCCCCGAGCCCCACAGTCCAAACGTGGGCGGCCAACGCGAGCGTGATGTCTGCGGCGATGAGCAGGAGCACGCCCCACACCAGCAGCGCGCGGCGGCTGCCGCTGTCGGACAGCCGACCAAAGGGGTAGGCACTGGCCGCGTAGACGCCGTTCATGATGATCAGGATCAGCGGTACCCAGGTCGCCGCGAGTCCCACATTCTCTGCGCGCAGCAGCAAAAACGCCTCTGAGAAGCGCGCCAGCGTCAGCACGGCGGCAAAGCCCACCACCCACCAGTAGCGGGAAGGCAACCGCGCGAGGCTATCGCGCGTGATGGGAAAACGCGGCTGCACGGCTGGACGGGTGGCATCGGGCTCGTCCACGCCAAAGGCGATGATCAACACGCACAAGACGGCTGGAACGACCGCCACCCAGAATACCAGGCGAAAGTTGTCGCCGCTGGCCGCCATCAAGGCCATGGCCACCAATGGACCGGCAAACGCCCCCACGGTATCCATCGATTGACGCAACCCGTAGGCGGCGCCGCGCTGTGCTTCTGGGGTGATGTCGGCGATGAGGGCGTCCCGCGGTGCGCCGCGTATCCCCTTGCCGATGCGGTCGAGAAACCGCGCCATCAAGATGGCGCCGATGCTGTTGGCGAGCGGGAACAGCGGCTTGGTCAGCGCCGCCATGCCGTAGCCGAGCAGCACCAGTGGTTTGCGGCGGCCGAACCAGTCGGACACCGCGCCGGAGAATACTTTGGCCATCGCCGCCGTGGCTTCGGCGATGCCTTCGATGATGCCCACCGACATCGCCGACGCGCCCAGCACCGTCACCAAAAACACGGGCAGCAGGCTGTGGATCATCTCCGATGAAAGATCCATGAACAGACTGACCAAGCCGAGAGCGATCACGCCTTGGGGCAATCTCATCGACACTCCTGACGGTTGTTGAACGGGTATCGACCGTTCGAGCATGTGCACGCGGTCGTCCCTGCGGGGTGGCTCGGGAGTGTGTCACGCTCGGTGTCGAGACGTGCCACGATATCACTGCAGATGGCCGTGCAGGATCATAAAAAAAGCCCACCGATGGGTGGGCTGGCGTGCTGGAATTTTGGCTCCCCGACCTGGGCTCGAACCAGGGACCTACGGATTAACAGTCCGGCGCTCTACCGACTGAGCTATCGGGGAATAGACAACTATTGTAGCACGGCGTCCTATCGATGTTACGGCGTTGCATCCGCTCGCAACGTTGCCCAACGCTGCATCAGTTCTGCAGCGGCGGCTGGCGCGTCGGGGGCGCCCACGAGGGCGCGCACGACGGCGAACGACCCCACGCCCGAGGCGGCCACGGCGGGCAGCTCGGCCAGACCGATACCCCCGATGGCAACGGTGGGGATGTCACGGGCGAGTCGTGCGTAGCGCGCCAGCCGCCCCGGTCCTTGGGGGGCGGTCGGCATGGCCTTGAGCGTGGTGGGGAATACCGCACCCAGGGCCAGGTAGCTGGGGCCCAGCGCCCAGGCGCGCGCCATTTCGGCGTAGCCGTGTGTGCTGATGCCCAGCCGCAGGCCGCTGTCGCGCAGCCGGGCGATGTCGTCTGGTGTCAACGTGTCGAGGTCTTCCTGCCCCAGGTGCACCCCGTAGGCGCCTGCGGCCATGGCGTGCTGCCAGTGATCGTTGATGAACAGGCGACAGGGCAGGCCGCGTACCGCCTCGACCGCTGCCTGTACCTCATGTGCCACGCGGTCGGGGTCGGGGTGTTTGAAGCGCAGTTGCAACGTGGGCACACCGGCGCGCGCCAGGCGCGCGACCCACGCAGCGTCGGGCAGCACGGCGTACAGGCCCAGTTCCCGCGGGCAGGGGGCAAACCGGGTCGGTGGCAGTGTCCAGCCAAAATCCGCCGGGTCATCGGGCCAGTCGGCGGGATCGAAGGGGCGGCCCTGGCAGCGCCGCGCCCACGCGGCCGACACATACCGGGCGTCCGCATCGATGAACCCCAGCCGACGGGCGGCGGCGTAGGCGACAGCGGCCACGGTCGCATCGGCTGGCGTGGCGTCGGGGTCCGCGTCGCGCTCGATGAACAAGTCGGTATGGTGGCGCACGATGGCGTGCATGGCCGCCAGCGGGTCATGGACCACCGTTGGCGTGGCGGTGGGGGCGTGCGCGTCGGTCATTCGGGCGGTCATCCCTGGTGCCAGAAGGGGGTGCCCAGCACGGGCGTGCTGGGCTGGGCCGAGGCTTGCGGTGGCATGGCGCCGGCACGGTACGCGGCCCGGCCGGCGGCGACGGCATCGGCAAAGGCGCCGGCCATGCGCACCGGGTCTTGCGCCTGCGCCACGGCCGTGTTGAGCAGCACGGCATCCAGCCCCCACTCCATGACCTGGCAGGCGTGCGAAGGCAGACCCAGCCCGGCGTCCACGATCAAGGGCACGTCGAGCCGCTCGCGCAGCGTGCGCAGCGCGTAGGGGTTGATCGGGCCGAGCCCCGTGCCAATGGGTGCTGCCCAGGGCATGACCGCCTGGCAGCCCACGTCCAGCAGGCGCTGGCAAAGCACCAGGTCGTCGGTGCAGTAGGGCAGCACCTTGAAGCCGCGCTTGATGAGCAGGTCGGCCGCTGTGGGGAGTTGCAGCGTGTCGGGCTGTAGGGTGTAGTCGTCACCGATCAGTTCGAGCTTGATCCAGTCGGTGCCGAAGACTTCGCGCGCCATTTCGGCGGTGGTGACGGCTTCTTGCACGCTGTGGCAGCCAGCGGTATTGGGCAGCACGGGCACGCCCAGCCGCTGCAACAGGGACCAAAAGCCGTGCGAGGCGTCGGCGCCTAACGCGCCGTGGCGGCGCAGCGATGCGGTCAACAGGCACGGCTGCGCGCGCGCGACGGCTTGCTCCAGCACCGCGGGCGAGGGATAACGCGCCGTGCCCAGCATGAGTCGGCTGCCAAAGGTTTGGCCGTAGAGGATGAGGGGGTCGGACGATGGGGTCGGGGTCATGGTGGGGGTCAGCCGCCGGTCACGGGGGCGATGATTTCGATGCGGTCGCCGTCGTGCAGGGGCGTGTGAGGATATTGGGCGCGCGGCACGAACTGCAAGTTGACGGCCACGGCAATGGGGGCGCTGGCAGGCAGGTCGGCCGTCGCGCGGGCCACGGCGTCGGCCACGGTGGCGCCGTCGGGCAGTTCGGTGGGATGGGCGTTGATGACGACGATCATGGCTCGCAGCAGGCAGCGGTTTGGCGGGCCGGCACGAAGCGCAGGCCCAGACGCTGGGCCAGTGACACGGTGCCACCATGCAGGTATTCGATGACTGCATCGTGCACGGCAGGCGAGATCAGATAGCCGTGTCGATACAACCCATTGATCTGCAGCACGCGCGGCGCCGCCTCGACCACGGCGGGCAGGTTGTCGGGCAGCGTGGGGCGGCACTGTGCGCCCAGTTCGAGCACCCGGCCTTCGGCAAAGCCGGGGTGGACGGCGTAGGCGGCGCTGAGCAGCTCCAGCGTGGAGCGCACGCTCGCAGGGGAGAGGTCGTCGGATTCGATCTCGGTGGCGCCGATGACGAACAGGTGGTTGGGCTTGGGCGCGATGTAGATGGGATAGCGCGGATGCAGCAGGCGCGTGGGGCGTTGCAACGTGACGTCGGGCGCATACACGCGTGCGACTTCGCCGCGCACGCCCCGCAACGGCCCCGCCGCTGGTGCCGGGGCGCTGGGCCAATCCGCCTGGGCCCCCAGGCCGCGACAGTCCAACACCCAGGCGCCGGGGTGGTCGCGCTGCCAGTCTTGGGCCTGCGCCAGCGTCATCGGGGTGGACCACTGCACCGTCACACCGCACGACCGCAGTGTGGCCAGCAGCGCATCGAGCAGCTGCCGGTTGTCGAGTTGCCCTTCCTCGGGCAAATACAGCGCTTGCGCAAACCGGCCCGCCACCGCGGGCTCCACAGTGGCCAGCGCGGCGGCGTCGAGCGGCTGCGGCGCGGGCAGCTCCGGCAAGCGCTCGGTCGTGGCGCGCAGCAGGGCTTCGAAGCGAACGGCCTCGCGGGCGTCTTGCCGATGCCACAGGATGAGCGTGCCGTTTTGCTGAAAAAAGACCGGCTGGTCGAGCCCTTCGCACAGGGCGCGCCAGCGTGGCAGCCCGTAGCGCCCCATGGCGACGACGTTGGGCTCGGTGACAGCGGACTCGGCCAACGGTGCGAGCATGGCCGCGGCGATGCGGGCCGCTCCCCCGGCCTGTGACGGCCCGTCGGCGGCATCGACCAGGTGCACGCGGTGGCCCGCACGGGCCAAGGTGACCGCCAACAAGCGGCCCATCAGGCCAGCGCCCAGAATCAGCACGGGGGGAGACGTCGTCATGATCCGCGATGGTACCCCAGGGAAAACCCGCGCCATTGACAGAACACAACAATCCTCCCCACGCGGCGGATAATGTCACACATGTCACACCTCAACGATCTCGCTCACCCCAAGGCGGCGCGTTACGCGCGCGTGTTGACCATTGCCGGCAGCGATTCGGGCGGCGGCGCGGGCATTCAGGCCGACCTCAAGACCATCGCGGCATTGGGCTGCTACGGCATGACGGCGATCACGGCACTGACGGCCCAAAACACGCTGGGGGTACGCGCCATTCACGCGGTACCGGCGTCGTTTTTGAAAGAGCAGATCGCGGCCGTGGTGGAGGATATCGGGGTGGACGCGGTCAAGATCGGCATGTTGCACGCACCCGACATCGTGGACGCGGTGGCCTGGGCGATCGATCGCTACCGGTTGCCCAATGTGGTGCTGGACCCGGTGATGGTGGCCACCAGCGGTGACACGTTGATCGAGCCCGAGACCATCGAACGCTTGGTGGCGCAGTTGTTTCCGCGCGCGACGGTGGTCACGCCCAACCTGGACGAAGCCGGGCTGCTGCTGGGCCGTGCCTTGACCCATGTCGACGAGTTGGAAGCCGCCGCCGCCGATTTGCTGCAGCGGGGTGCGTCGGCGGTACTGCTCAAAGGGGGACACTTGCCCGGCGACTGGGTGACCGACCTGCTGGCACTCCGCGGCGAGCCTGCAGCGTATTGGATTCGCCTCAGCGGCGAACGCATCGCAAGCCCCAATGGCCACGGTACCGGCTGCACGCTGTCGTCGGCGATCGCGTCGTATCTGGCGCTGGGGCACACGCTGGAGGAAGCGGTGCAGTCGGCGCACGGGTGGGTGCGCGGCGCCATCACCGCGGGCGCCCATGTGCGCACGGGGCAGGGCAGCGGGCCGCTCAACCACGGCTATGCGCCCGTGCCGATGCGGCTGCTGGATTGATCAGTCTGGCGCTACCCCCAGCAGGCGCTGCAGCCGGGCGCTGGTGGTGGTGTACTCGAGCGCGATGCGCTCACCCGGTCGCAGCGCTTGTGCGATGGCAAAGGCGGCCAGCGTCGCTTCGTGGAAACCGCACACGATGAGTTTGCGCTTGCCGGGGTAAGCGTTGACGTCGCCCACCGCATGAATACCCGGCTCGCTCGTGCGAAAGCCCTCTGTGTCCACCACCAGGTGTTTGCGCTCCAGGGCCAGCCCCCAGTCGGCGATCGGTCCCAGGCGCGGGTGCAACCCCAAGCGCGGCATGAGCAGATCCAGCGGCAGCGTCAGGCGCTGGTCGTCGACGGTGGCGATGGCCAGCGCTTGTAAGCGTCCCTCATCGTCGGTGAGCACTTCCACCGGTTGGCCCAGGCACAACCGCACCCAGCCCGCGCCGATGGCGGATTGCAACTGCGCATCCAGATCGGGGTCGATGTCGAAGCGCTCGGTGCGGTGCAACAGCGTGACGTGCGCCGCTTCGCCCTCCGCCAAGCGCAGGGCCAGGCGCACGGCGGCATCCGTGCCGCCCATGACGACGACACGCTGGCCTGCCCAGACGGACGGATCAACGTCCCGATAAAACACCTGCCGCCCTTCCCAACGTTCGAGTGCCGGTAGCGGCACCTTGCGCGGCAAAAACGCCCCGACGCCGGCGGCGATGACGATGGCGTCGCACCAAAAGGTCAGGCCGCCGTCGGTTTGCAACGCAAAGCGCGCCGGGCCGTCGGTGCCCAGCCGCTGCAGGCCCGACACGATTTGCCCCAGGTGCAGCGGCACGCGCAGCGGCTGGAGCTGGCGCAGCAAGCGCTGCGTGAGCTCTTGCCCGCTGCACGAGGGGATGCCCGGGATGTCGTAGAGAAATTTGTCGGGATACAGCTCGGCGCACTGGCCGCCCGCGTGCGCCAGTCCTTCGACGATATGCACCCCTACTTCCTGCAGCCCGAGCTGGAACGCCTGATACAGCCCCACTGGGCCCGCGCCGATGACCACGGCGTCTGTGCGGATGGGGGCGTCGGCGTTCGTCATGGCGTGCAGCCCGACGGCGGCGTGTCTCAGCGCTTGAGCAGCGCGAGCTTACCCGTCATGTCCTTGTACTGGTCTGCGTCGGGCAAGGGCGCCTTGCGCTTGGTGATGCTCTTCCAGGTCGGCAGCTTGGCCAGCTCGGCGTTGAGCGCGATCATGTGCTGCTGGTCACGCGGCACGTCCTCTTCGGCGTAGATGGCACCCACGGGGCACTCGGGGATGCAGACGGCGCAGTCGATGCACTCGTCGGGATCGATGGCCAGAAAATTGGGGCCCTCGCGGAAGCAGTCTACGGGACAGACGTCCACGCAGTCGGTGTACTTGCAGGCGATGCAGGCTTCGGTAACAACGTGTGTCATGGCGCTGGGTCTTATCAGGTGGCGATCGTCGACCCGGCACGGCCGCGGGCCGCGAATCGACAAGCGCCGAATTGTAGGCCGAGCGCACACGGCACTGGGTTGACGCGCGTCATGACAACGTTGGATGAAACGGTTATCGTGTGGCGTGTGCGGTCCAGCGCGGGCGATGCCTTGCTCCTCGCTCGTGCCCATCTGACAGGCCTTACCTCATGAATCCATCCTCTCCCAGCGATCCATCCCTCCATCGCCGCCGCGGCGACGCCGCCGACACCCTAGACCAGCAGGCGTCGGTGGTGCTGGCACAGCTCTACAGTGGGTTGTCGCCCGTTTCGCTGGCGTTGGCCGCGACCGATTGGGCCTTGCACCTGTGGAGCGCGCCCGGTTCGCAAATGCGCCTGTGGCGGCAGGCGCTCGCGCAGGGGCAGAACTGGTGGCAGGACGCCGTGCTGGCTGCCGCCCGCACGGCGGTCGTGCCGCCGGGCCCCGGTGCGCCGGGCGGAGACTCGAACGAGCCCACCCCGACGCTGCCCTTCGAGGCCGCGTTGCAGGAAGACCCGCGCTACACCCACCCCGCGTGGCGCCAATGGCCATGGCGGACGCTCGCGACCGCAGGCAAGGCGACCGAAGCCTGGTGGGAGCAGGCCGCCGCGCTGCGCGGGATGCGCGCGCACAGCCGGGAGCAGATGCGCTTCTATGGCCGGCAGTGGCTGGACCTGTGGGCGCCCAGCAACGTGTTGTGGACCAACCCGCAGGCACTGCAGCGGGCGTGGGAGACGGGCGGACAGTCGCTGTGGAAAGGTTGGGGGCAGGCGCTGCAGGATGTGAGTGCCCGCCTGGGGCTGCAGCCGCCGCCGCAACGCTTTGGGCCGGATGCGGTGCCGGGCCGCGGGCTGGCCACGACGCCGGGACAGGTGGTGCTGCGCAATGCGCTCATCGAGCTGATCCAGTACGCGCCGACGACCCCGACCGTGCAGCGCGAGGCGGTGCTCGTCATCCCCTCGTGCATCATGAAGTACTACATCCTGGACTTGTCGCCGCACAATTCGCTGGTGCGCTGGCTGGTGGGGCAGGGGCACACGGTCTACATCGTGTCGTGGAAAAACCCCGACGAAAGCGACGCCTTGCTGGGCATGGACGACTATGTGCGCGATGGGGTGCTGGCCGCGCTCGATCATGTGCATTGCGCAACGGCGGCACCGGTGCATCTGATGGGCTACTGCCTGGGCGGCACGTTTGCGGCCATCGCCGCCGCGGCCCTGGGGGGCGGCGATGCCACGCTGGGCTGCCAGCCGCTGGCGGCGCCCGCGCACCCGCTGGCAAGCCTGACGCTGCTCGCGGCCGAGACCGACTTCAAAGAACCGGGCGAGTTGGGCATCCTGATCGACGAGGCGCAGGTGCGGCTGCTGGAGGACATGATGGCCGCGCGCGGCTTTCTCACGGGGCAGCAGATGGCGGGATCGTTTCAGTTTTTGCACTCGCGGGAGCTGGTGTGGTCGAGTCAAACCCGGCGCTGGCTGCTCGGCGAGGACGAGATCGCCAACGACCTGATGGCGTGGAATGCCGATGTGACGCGCCTGCCCGCGGTCATGCACAGCCAGTACCTGCGCAGCTGCTACCTGAACAACGATCTGGCCGAGGGGCGTTTTCGGTTCGAGGGGCAGCCGATTTCGCTGCGCGACATCCGGGTGCCGGTGTTTGCCGTCGGCACCATCAAGGACCACGTCGCGCCGTGGCGCTCGGTGTACAAGATCCATCATTTGGTGTCGGCCGAAGTGACGTTTGCCCTGACCAATGGCGGGCACAACGCCGGGATCGTGTCCGAGCCCGGACACCGGGGGCGTTACCACCATGTGCGCACGACGCCGCTGGACGAACCGTGGCGCACGCCCGACGAGTGGCTGGCCGTGGCCCCGCGCGTCGAAGGCAGTTGGTGGCCGACGTGGGGCGACTGGCTGCGCCGCCACTCCAGCGGCGAGGTGCCGGCGCGGACCCCGCCCGTGCACCGGGGGCTGGGCCCCGCGCCGGGCCAATACGTGATGGTGCGCTACGGCGATTGAGAGTAGCGGCCAGAATCGGCGGCCGACGCGGGTGCGCCCCGCGTGGCGAAGCGCTGGGCCAGCAAGGCGCGCGCCAATGCGGGCTCCAGCGGCCACGGTTCGCCATGCAGGCCCGCGGCGAGCACTTCGCCACACAGCGCGGACAACGTCAGACCGCGCGCGCCCAGCCCGGTGATGACGTGCAAGCCCGGCAGGGTCTCGGGGTTCACGGCCCCCACCGCCGGGAAGCGATCCGGCAGCGTACAGCGCACGCCTGCCCAGGCCTGCGCCTGGGACCACAACGGCGACAGCGCCGCCGCCGCACGGGGTAGCAAGCGGCGCAGCTTGTCCCAATTGGCGGCATGATCGTCCGCGCGGATCGTGCGGCCGGTGCTGCCACGAACGAAGGTCGAGCCCATGCACCAGACGGGGCGGCCGTCTGGACCCGGCACGCCCGCGATAAGTGAGCCATGCCCATTGACGGGGTGGGGCGGTAGCGCCGCGGCCACGTCGGGCGGCAGGGCCTCCATCGGGCCCCACGCCACCTGCCCACGCAGTGCGTGCAGCGGCAGCGGGGCGCGACCCTCGGCCGCCAGCAGCGCCAGTGAGTCGAAGCCCGCGCACACCACCACGATATCGCCTTGCGCGAGCAGCGCCCCTGTGGCGTCATGGGCACTCCAACCGTGCCCGCCCGCTTGCCGCCGCAAGTGCGCCACGGCGGCCCCGCCGACGAAGCGGATGCGCGGGTGTGCCAACTGCGCCGCCACCAGCCGCGCGGGCCGCAGCCAGGCCGCACGCGGGTGCCACAGCGCGGGCGTTTCAGGGGGCAGTCCAACCGCGACGATCGATTCGGGGGTGGCGGCCTGGCTCCACGCGGCGCGCTGCTCGGTCCAGTCGTCCGGCGCGGGCAGGGCGTGTTTGCCTTCCACGCGGTGTTCCAGCACGCCACTGGCCGCCCCATCGATGCCGGGTGTGAGCAGCAGCTGTGCGCGCTCCAGCGTGCAGGCCAGCCCGGCGCGCGTCAGCCGCGACAGCGGGGCATCGTCGGGCGAGACGTGCGGGGCGACCAAGCCCACGGGCAGGCCAGATGCCCCTGCGGCGGGCGTGTCGGCCTGGTCCAACACCGTCACCCGCCAACCCCGTTGCGCCAGACTCCAGGCCGCGGCGGACCCGGCCAGTCCGGCCCCGATGACCAGCGCGTGCCGGCCGTTCGGGCCAAGATTGTCCGGGGTGTTGGGGGCGTGGCGCAGCGACGTGCGCGGGGTCCACGCGGGGGCCCAGCGCGCGCGCAGGCAATGCCGCTTGGGCGGCAAGCCCGGGGCTTTTTCAACCTGGAACCCCGCTTGCGTCAGCGCCTCGCGCACCGAGCGCGCCACCGTCCAGGTGGCCAGCCGGGTGCCGGGGCGGCACAGGCGCGCGACCGCGCGCATCAGGGGCGGCGACCACATGTCGGGGTTGGCGGCGGGGTCGAAGCCATCGAGGAACACGCTGTCCACGGGCACGTCGAGCGTGGGCAGCCAGCGCTGTGCGTCGCCCACGCACAGCGTCAGCCGCAGGTGGCGCACACGGCCGGTGGCGTCGGTCGCTTGCCACGCCCAACGGTGCACGCCGGGCAGCAGCCCCACCCAGCGCTTGGCCAGTGACTGCGCCAGTGCCTGCAAGGGCGCAAACGGTGCGGCGCTGCGGCGCAGGTCGTCGGCACTGACCGGATGGGCCTCGGTGGCGGTGTAGAACAGCGTCTCAGGCGCGTCGGGGTCGTCGCGCCAGGCACGCCAGGTAGCCAGAAAGTTCAGTCCCAGGCCGAAGCCGTTTTCCAGCACATGCCAGCGGGGTTGGCCGCGCCACACCGCATCAGGCCCCGGCGGCCACAGGCCGCAGCCGCCCAAAAACACGTGTTGCGCCTGCGCCCAACCGCCGTGGCCGTCGGCGCCGCGGCTGCGGTAGATGTCGCCAAAGCGCGGGCTGCGTGGCGTGCCGTCCGGCAGCCACTCGACCACGGCGTCACCCATGTCACCCCTGCGTGGGTGGCACGTAACCGGCCGCGACGTCGGCGCCCTCGCCGAAAAAATGTTTTTCCATCTGCCGCGCCAGGTACTGGCGCGCGCGGGCGTCGGCGAGGTTCAAGCGGTTTTCGTTGACCAGCATGGTTTGGTGCCGCAGCCAGTCTTGCCACGCCTGTTTGCTGACATTGTCGTAGATGCGCTTGCCCAACTCGCCAGGGTAGGGGGGAAAGTCCAGTCCTTCGGCTTCGATGCCGAGTTTGATACAGCGAACGGTGCGTGCCATGGGTGATGCTCCTGTGCGAATGTGTGCTTCATGCCATGCCGTCATAACGGCGTCGGGGCAACGGTATAACGGCTTTGTTACGATCGGCGTATGGTCTGGTGTTCGCCATCGGCGACCAGCGACCCCGAGACTGTAGCGCAGTCGTGCTGCCCCAGCGTGGTCAGGGTTGAGACAGGTCAACCCCGCAGGCCCGGATCGCCGTTACCCTCGCCCGTATCTTTTTCGACTCCCTTCCATCATGAGTGCATTCGACGACGAACGTGTTTTGACCGTCCATCACTGGACCGATCGGCTGTTTAGCTTCACCACCACGCGCAATGCGGGGCTGCGCTTTCTCAACGGCCAGTTCACCATGATCGGTCTGCGGCTGGAAAATGGCAAGCCGCTGCTGCGCGCTTACAGCATCGTGTCGGCCAACTATGAAGAGCACCTAGAGTTTCTCAGCATCAAGGTGCCCGATGGGCCGTTGACCAGTCGCCTGCAGCACATCCAGCCCGGCGACTCGATCATCGTGGGGCACAAGCCCACCGGCACGCTGGTCATCGACTATCTGCTGCCGGGCAAACACCTGTACCTGTTCGGCACGGGCACGGGGCTCGCGCCGTTCATGAGCATCATCCGCGACCCGGCCACCTACGAACGTTTCGAGCAGGTGGTGCTGGTGCATGGCGTGCGCCTGGTGGCCGAGCTGGCGTACCGCGACTACATCACGCACGAGCTGCCGCAGCACGAGTTCCTGGGCGAGATGGTGCGTGCGCAGCTGCGCTACTATCCCACCGTGACGCGCGAGCCGTTCGAGCGCCAAGGCCGCATTCCGCAATTGGTGGAAAGCGGTCAGATGGCGCGCGAGCTAGGCTTGCCCCCGCTCAACCCCGAGACGGACCGCGTCATGATCTGTGGCAGTCCCGCGATGCTGCGTGACCTCAAGGCGATGTGCGAGCGCTACGGCTTCGTCGAGGGCAACACGAGCACGCCGGGGCAATTCGTGATCGAACGCGCCTTTGCCGATGCCAACTGATTTTTCTGCCGAACGACTGCGCACCTGGGTGCGGGCGCACCCCCGGGCCTGCCCGGCGCTGGTGGCGCTGTGGGCGGTGGGTTTGTTGGCCTTTGGCCTGTACTTGCAGCACGGGGTGGGGCTGGAGCCCTGTCCGATGTGCATCGTGCAACGCTATGCCCTGGTGGGGGTGGCGCTGCTGGCCGGGATGGCCGCGGCATGGCCTGGTCTACGTGGCCGTCTCGGCGGGATGTGGGCGGCGGCGGGGCTGGCGGTGTTTGGGGCGTTCGTGGCGGCGCGCCAGTCGTGGCTGCAGTGGTTCCCGCCCGAGATCCAGACCTGCGGGCGGGATTTCTACGGCATGATCGAAGCGTTTCCACTGCGCCGCGCGATCCCCATGATCTTTCGCGGCAGCGGTGACTGCTCGGCGGTGGATTGGACTTTTCTGGGGCTGACGATCGCCAACTGGTCGTTCGTGAATTTCGTCGCCATGGCGCTGGTGCTGGCCATGGGCGGGTGGTGGGTGCGCTCGCGTTAGGGTGGCCATGGAGCGCGTGGGTGCCATCGTCATCGGGGCCGGCGTGGTGGGCCTGGCGGTGGCGCGGGCGCTGGCCCAGGCTGGTCGCGAGGTGGTGGTGCTGGAGCGTGCCACGGCCATCGGTACCGGCGTGAGCTCGCGCAGCAGCGAGGTCATTCACGCCGGTCTGTACTATCCCCCAGGGTCGCGCAAAGCCCGCTGGTGCGTGCGGGGCAAACCGTTGCTCTTCGAATATGCGCAGCGCCACGGCGTGGCGCACCGCCGCTGTGGCAAGTGGGTGGTTGCCACCGACGACACGCAGATCCCGGCACTGGAGAGGCTGCTGCAACGAGCCCAGGCCAATGGGGTGCCCGCACAGTGGGTCGACCGTGCGGCGCTGCGCGCTCGTGTGCCCGCGCTGCACGGTGTGGCCGCGCTGTGGTCGCCAACGACCGGCATCATCGACAGCCACGGGCTCATGCTGGCACTGCAGGGAGACTTGCACGACGCGGGCGGCAGTGTGGCGCTGGGATCGGTCTTCGAGGCGGCGGAACCGCTGGGCCCGCAGGCCCAGGGCGGCTGGGCGGTGCGGGGCAGGACGTTGGATGGCGAGCGCTTCGCGGTGCAGGCGGACGTGTTGGTCAATGCCGCCGGACTGTGGGCCTGCGACGTGGCGCGCGCCGTGTGGGGCCCGCCGCCCGAGCGTTGGCCCGTGCCGCGCTATGCCAAGGGTAGCTACTTTGCGCTGGCGGGGCGCCCACCGTGCGACGCCTTGGTCTATCCCGCGCCGCAGGATGCCTGGCTGGGGGTGCATCTGACGCTGGATCTGGGCGGACAGGCCCGCTTCGGCCCCGATCTCGAATGGCTGCCCGAGGGCACGCGACCCGAGACGCTGGACTACACGGTGGACGCTGCCCGTGCCCCCGCGTTCGAGGCGGCGATTCGGCGCTACTGGCCAGGGTTGCCCGATGGGGCCTTGCGGCCCGCCTACAGCGGGGTGCGGCCTAAAATCCACGGGCCGGATACCCCCGCGCCGGATTTTCGGCTCGAGGCGCCGGCCCAGCATGGCTGGGCTGGGCTGGTGCACTTGTTGGGGATCGAGTCGCCCGGATTGACGAGCGCGTTGGCGATCGGTGAAGCCGTCGCCAGGGCCCTGGACACGCCGACATGAGCGTGGCGACGACCGCAGGGAACCATCGCCGCACGACCGGTTCCCCCCCACCATGACTTTGACGCCGTTTGCTGAGTTCGCCCTCCTGCTGCTCGCGGCAGGGTTGGGCGCGCTGTTCGTGCGGCTGCGCCAGCCGGTGCTCATCGCCTACATCGTGAGCGGCATCGCGCTGGGTCCGGCGGGCTTGGGGTTGGTCAAGGCGCACGACCAAGTCGCGCTGCTGGCCCAGATCGGTGTGACGGTGCTGCTCTTCATCGTCGGCTTGAAGCTCGACTTGTAGCACGTGCGCCACATCGGTCCGGTGGCGCTGGCCACGGGGTTGGGGCAACTGGGCTTTACCATCGCAGGTGGTTTCGTGCTCATCCTGCTGCTGGGGCAGAACCTCATGACCGCGCTCTACGTCAGCGTGGCGCTGACGTTTTCCAGCACCATCATCATCGTCAAGCTGCTGACCGACAAGCGCGAGCTCGACTCCCTGCACGGGCGGATCGCCGTCGGGTTTTTGATCGTGCAGGACATCGCCGTCGTGCTGGCGATGATGGCGATGAGCGCGCTGCGCGTGCCAGAGGGGCAGGCCGCGCCCGAGGGCTGGGTGGTGGCGCTGTCGTTGGTGGCGCGATTGGCGCTGGCCGTGGTGCTGGTCGCGGCGGTGATGCGCTGGGTGCTGCCGCGCCTGGTCACGGCCATGGCGCGCTCGCAAGAGTTGCTGCTGGTGTTTGCCATGGCCTGGGGTCTGGGCTTGGCGGCACTGGGGGCCTGGGCCGGGTTTTCGATGGAGGCTGGGGCCTTCGTGGCCGGGTTTACCCTCGCCAACACCCCGTACCGCGAGGCCATCCATGCGCGCTTGTCCGGGATTCGCGACTTTTTGCTGTTGTTCTTTTTCATCCACCTGGGGGCCGAGCTGGAGATGTCGACGCTGGGCGATGCGCTGGGGCCGGCGCTGGTGCCGGTGGATTTTTCACCCTGGTCGGCCCCGACGCTGGCGCTGGTGGATACGATGGCGCCCCACGCGTTGGTCGAGTTGCTGCACGTCTACACGGTGCCGTTCGAAGAGAAGCTGCGGTTTGCCGGGGTGGACGACGACACCATCGCCCACTACCGCGAGCGCACTCGCGCCCAAGCCCATGCCCGGCTGCTGGCCTTGGCACACGAGCAGGGATGGTCGCCCAGCCGCTACCGTGTGCATTTGTACGAAAGTGACGCCGCGCCGGCCGTCGTGCGCAGCGCCCAGGAATGGGGGTGCGACTTGGTGGCACTGGGCAAGCACGGCCAGGGTGTGGCGGAAGAATTGCTGCTGGGCAGCGTGACCAAGCACGTGGTGGCCGAGGCCTCGTGTGACGTGCTGGTATCTCCCGCCGCGCAGCGCGTGTGATCAGCCCATGGCCGCATCGCGCAGGGCGCGCGCCACCTGGGGCACCAAGCCCGGGCCGTGGTAAATCAGCCCGGTGTAGAGCTGCACCAGATCGGCCCCCGCTTGCCGCTTGGCCAGCGCGTCGTCGGCGTCCATCACGCCGCCCACACCGATGATGGGGTAGCCCGGCCCCAGCCGCTGGCGCAGCGCCACGATGACCCGGTTGCTGGCCTTGGCCACGGGACGGCCCGACAGGCCACCCGCCTCATCGGCGTGGGGCAGGCCCTGCACGGCGTCACGCGCCAGCGTGGTGTTGGTGGCAATCACACCGTCCATGCCGTGGCGCACGAGCGCGTCGGCGATCATGCCGATTTGCACCTCATCCAAGTCTGGGGCGATCTTGATGAACAGTGGGCGCCAGCAGCCGTGTTGATCGGCCAGTGCCTGACGCCGCTGCGCGAGCGCGGCCAGCAGGCCCTCCAGCGCGCTGTCGCTTTGCAGCTGGCGTAGGTTTTGTGTGTTGGGGCTGGAGATGTTGACGGTGACGTAGTCGGCGTGGGGGTACACGCCTTCCAGGCCCCGCAGGTAGTCGTCGGTGGCGCGCTCGATCGGGGTACTGGCGTTTTTGCCGATGTTGAGCCCGAGTACCAGCGCTGGCGAGCCCGTTTGCCGCACGCGCGCGCGCTGCACGTGCTCGACGAAGGCGGCCAGGCCTTCGTTGTTGAAGCCAAAGCGGTTGATGAGGGCGTGCGCCTGCGGCAGCCGGAACAGCCGCGGTTTGGGGTTACCGGGCTGGGCCAGCGGGGTGACCGTGCCCACTTCGACGAAACCAAAACCCATGGCGGCCCAGGCATCGATGCAGCGCGCGTTTTTGTCCAGGCCGGCGGCCAACCCTACGCGGTTGGGAAAGCGCAGACCTGCCAGTTCCACCGGGTCGTCGATGCGCGGCTGGGCAAACAGCGCGCGCAGCGGGGTGTGTTGCAGGCGCTCCAGCGTGTGCAGGGTTAGATCGTGCGCGGCTTCGGCGTCCAGGCCGAAGAGCAGCGCGCGCAGCGGGGCGTAAGGCAGCCAAGTCATCGGATAATTGTCGCACTCCCGCCCACCCGTTTATCGAGGATACTCACTCATGCCCCACGATGCCCCTACCGCCCCCATGAGCCCAGACGCCCTCAAGGCCTTGGTCGGTCAAGCCGCCTTGGCGTATGTGGAGCCGGGCCAAATCATCGGCGTGGGTACCGGATCGACGGTCAACTGTTTCATCGACGCGCTGGCCACCGTGCGCGACCGTATCCCTGGGGCGGTCTCGAGCTCCGTGGCCACGACGCAGCGGTTGCGCGCGATCGGTGTGCCGGTATTCGACGCCAACGAGGTCGAGACGCTGTCGGTCTACATCGACGGTGCGGACGAGATCGACCCGCGCGGCTACATGATCAAAGGCGGGGGGGCGGCGCTGACGCGCGAAAAAATCGTGGCCGCCCAGGCCCGGCGCTTCGTGTGTATCGCGGATCAGTCCAAGTGGGTGTCCACGCTGGGGCGTTTTCCGTTGCCGGTGGAGGTGATCCCGATGGCCACACAGCGGCTGATGCGCCAGTTTGCCGCGCTGGGCGGGCAAGCGCGTCTGCGCTTGAAGGATGGGCAACCGCTGGTCACCGACAACGGCCAGCACATCCTGGACGTGCACGGCCTCACGATCGATGACCCGCTCGCGTTCGAGTCGATGGTGAACAACTGGCCGGGTGTGGTGACGGTGGGGGTCTTTGCCCACCAACGCGCGCACGTGTGTCTGCTCGGCACGCCCGAGGGCGTGCGCACCATCGCCTTCGAGGGCTGAACCCGCCGCTACGCCATACCCTGGTGCCGCAACAGGGCGTCGATTTGTGGGTCGCGCCCGCGAAAGGCACGAAACGACTCGAGTGCGGGGCGGCTGCCGCCCACTTCCAAGATTTCTCGCCGCAGGCGCTGCCCGACTTCCGGGTCCAGTACCGAGCCGCGCTGCACCGCGGCTTCTTCGAACGCCGCGTAGGCGTCGGCGCTGAGTACCTCGGCCCACTTGTAGCTGTAGTAGCCGGCCGCGTAGCCGCCCGCGAAAATGTGACTGAAGGTGTGCGGCATGCGGTGCCAGGCCGGTGGCTGCAACACCGCGACCTCGTCACGCACCTGCTGCAGCAGGGCCATGACATCGCCGTCGGGCGCTCCCTCCAGGTGCAGCCGCATGTCGAACAGCGCATATTCGACCTGGCGCAGCGTCTGCAGGCCGCTTTGAAAATTGCGGGCGGCGCGCATTTTGTCGAACAGCGCACGCGGCAAGGGCTCGCCGGTATCGACGTGGGCGGTCATGCCTTGCAGCACCTCCCACTCCCAGCAGAAGTTTTCCATGAACTGGCTGGGCAGTTCCACCGCGTCCCATTCCACGCCGCTGATGCCCGCCACATCGTGTTCGTCCACCTGCGTCAGCAGGTGGTGCAAGCCGTGGCCAAACTCGTGGAACAGCGTGATGACGTCATCGTGCGTGAGCAGCGCGGGCTTGCCGTCCACCCCGTCGGCAAAGTTGCACACCAGGTGCGCCAGCGGCGTTTGCAGGCGGCCATCGTCCGGGCGCCGCCAGCGGCTGCGCGCGTCGTCCATCCAGGCGCCCCCACGCTTGCCGGCGCGCGCGGCCGGGTCCAGGTAAAACTGCCCGAGCAGCTGCCCGTCGCGTTCGATGCGGAAAAACCGCACACTTGGGTGCCACACGGGGGCTTCGTCGGGGCGGATGCGCACCTCGAACAGCGTCTCGACGATGGCGAACAGCCCTTGCAACACGCGCGGTAGCGGGAAGTAGGGCTTGACGTCCTGTTCGCTGTAGGCGTAGCGCGCTTGCCGCAGTCGCTCGGCGATGTAGGGCCAGTCCCAGGCCTGCGGATCATCCAGTCCCAGATGTTCGCGCGCGAAGGCGCGCATGTCGGCCACGTCGCGTTCGGCGTAGGGCCGGGCGCGGCGCGCCAGGTCGCGCAGGAAATCGATCACTTGCTGCGGCGACTCGGCCATCTTGGGCACGAGCGACAGGTGGGCAAAGCTGGGGTAGCCCAGCAGCCGCGCCTCTTCGGCGCGCAGCGCAAGCAATTCGCGCAGGATGGGGCCGTTGTCGAAGCGGCGCAAGTCGCCCTCTGCCTGGTCGCTGGCACGCGTGCCGTAGGCGCGGTAGAGGCGCTCGCGCAGGGCGCGGTGGTGGGCAAATTGCAGCACCGGCAGATACACCGGCAACTTCAACCCCAGGCGGTGGCCGCTGCGCCCTTCGGCCTCGGCGGCTTGGCGCGTGGCGGCCAGCACGTCGGGCGGTACGCCGTCGAGCTCGGCCGTGTCCACGTATTCCACATAGGCGTCGGTGGCATCGAGGGCGTTTTCGCTGAATTTTTGCGCGAGCTCCGCCTGGCGCTCCTGGATGGCGGCAAAGCGCGCCTTCGCTTCGCCTTGGAGCTCGGCACCGCCCAGCACGAAGCCGCGCAGCGCCAACTCGCGCGCGCGGCGCTGGGCGGCATCCAGCGACGCGGGGTCGATGGCCTTGTAGCGTGCGTACAGCCGTTCATCCGCCCCCAGTCGGGTCCAGAACTCCGTCACGCGCGGCAGCATGGCGTTGTATGCCTCGCGCAGCGCGGGCGTATCGGCCACGGCGTTGAGGTGGCTGACCATGCCCCAGGCGCGGCCCAGCCGTTCGGTGGCGACGTCCAGCGTGCGCGCCAGTGCATGCCAGTTGGCAGGGAACTCGGCCGCCGTCACCGCGGCCAGGGCGGTCTCGGCCTGTTGCAGCAAATGCTCGATGGCGGGCGCGATGTGTTCGGGAGCCACCGCGTCGAAGCGCGGCGTGCCACCGTCGTCGAGCAGGGGGTTGGCAAGCAGAGCAGGGTCGGTGCGATCGTTCATGGGGTCAAGAATGCCAGTGAAGGGCGCCAGCGGCGCTAGACGGCCTCGGTTGGCCCGGCCGCGCGGCGGGTTACTGGGCGGCGGAGGCCGCCTTCTTGGCGCTCTTTTGGCGGCGTTTGGCCTTTTTGACGAGCCCCCCCGGCGTCAGGCGCTGGTTGCCCAGCACGCGCACGGTTTTGATTTCGGGGCGCTGGCCGCCTTTCTTGCTGTATTTGACGACTTTGAACTCACGCGGGCCGGGCTTGCGGTCCTCGTCCGGCGCCTTGGCTTTGGGCGGGATGGGGCGCCAGAGCACGAGCAGCTTGCCGATGTGCTGCACCGGCGCGGCGCCCAGCTCCTCGGCCAGTTGTTGCAGCCAAACTTCGCGTTGTGCGCGGTCGTCACCGAGGACGCGAACCTTGATCAGGCCATGGGCCTTGAGGGCGGCGTCCACTTCGGCCTTGACCGCATCGGTCAGGCCCTCGGCGCCGATCATGACGACCGGTTCGAGGTGGTGCGCTTGGCCGCGATAGGCGGCCCGCTGGGCGGGAGTCAGAATGATCGGGGGCATGGACGGATTATCCCGCATGGCGCCGTATAGTCGGGGGAACATGAAAGTCAAGACACAAAGCAAAAAGGTCAACAAGGCGTGGCTGAACCAGCACGTGACCGACCCCTGGGTACGCCTGGCCCAAAAGGAGGGCTATCGTGCCCGTGCCGCGTACAAACTCAAGGAGCTCGACGAGACATACGGCCTGGTGCAACCGGGCCAGTGCATCGTCGATCTGGGTTGCGCGCCGGGCGCGTGGTGTCAGTACCTGCGTCGGCGCCTGGGCACGGTGGCAGGACCCGATGGGCAGCCGCGGGTGCGTGGCGTCATCGTCGGGCTGGACTTGCTGCCCATGGAACCCATCGACGGGGTGCGCTTCATTCAGGGCGATTTTCGCGAGGAGGCGACGCTGGCCGCGCTGCGGGCGGCGCTGGCCGAGGCGCTGGGCACGGAAGCGGCGCACCGCGTGGACGTCGTGCTGTCGGACATGGCACCCAATCTGTCCGGGGTCGAGAGTGTGGATGCGGCGCGCATCGAGCACCTGATCGAGCTCGCGGTCGAATTCGCCGTCCAGCACCTCAAGCCCACGGGCGCGCTCGTGGCCAAGGTGTTTCACGGCAGTGCGTACGACGCGGCCGTGCGGCGGTTTCGCGAGCACTTCCGCGCCGTCAAGGTGCACAAGCCCAAGGCGTCGCGCCCTCAGTCGGCGGAAACCTTTTTGGTGGGACTGGGTCTGAAAGGCAGCGGTTGACGTGGCGTCTCGCGCAACGCGGTGAGCTATCCCGACGATTGAAAGGGTTTCGCTTTTCCGTGCCAGAGCGGGTGTGCACAAGCCATACAATGGGGTCGGCGTGGAGCATGCAGCCGATGGTTGGCGGTCGTCAACCCATCTCCACCCAGTTTATCGAGGAGTTATCGTTGAACAACAACCAGTGGTTCTCCAAGGTGGCGATCTGGATGGTGATCGCCATGGTGCTGTTCACGGTCTTCAAGCAGTTTGACGGCCGTGCCACCGCCGGTGCGGGCTACATGGCGTACTCGGATTTTCTCAACGAGGTCAAGGCGCAGCGCATCAAGAGCGCCACCATTCAAGAAGGCGCCAACGGCACCGAAATCATCGCCATCACCACGGACGACCGGCGTGTGCGCACCAATGCCACCTACCTCGACCGCGGACTGGTGGGCGACCTCATCGCCAACGACGTCAAGTTCGACGTGCGACCGCGTGAAGAGGGCTCGCTGCTGATGACCCTGCTCGTGAGTTGGGGGCCGATGCTGCTGCTCATCGGCGTGTGGATTTACTTCATGCGCCAGATGCAAGGCGGCGGGCGCGGTGGTGCCTTCAGCTTCGGCAAGAGCAAGGCGCGCATGCTCGACGAAAACGCCAACACCGTCACCTTTGCCGACGTGGCAGGCTGCGACGAAGCCAAGGAAGAAGTCAAGGAGGTCGTCGACTTCCTGAAGGATCCGCAGAAGTTTCAAAAGTTGGGTGGGCGCATCCCGCGTGGGTTGTTGCTGGTGGGGCCGCCGGGTACGGGTAAGACCTTGTTGGCCAAGGCCATCGCGGGCGAAGCCAAGGTACCGTTTTTCAGTATCTCGGGCTCTGACTTCGTCGAAATGTTCGTGGGTGTGGGTGCGGCGCGTGTGCGCGACATGTTCGAGCAGGCCAAGAAGAACGCGCCCTGCATCATCTTCATCGATGAAATCGACGCCGTGGGCCGCCAGCGCGGTGCTGGCTTGGGCGGGGGCAACGACGAACGCGAGCAGACGCTCAACCAGATGCTGGTTGAGATGGACGGCTTCGAGACCAATCTGGGCGTCATCGTCATCGCGGCGACCAACCGGCCCGACATCCTGGACGCGGCGCTGCTGCGCCCGGGGCGATTCGACCGCCAGGTGTACGTGACGCTGCCCGACATTCGGGGCCGCGAGCAGATTCTCAAGGTCCACATGCGCAAGATTCCGGTGGGGCCGGATGTCAGCCCGGAGGTCATCGCCCGCGGCACACCGGGCATGAGTGGCGCGGACTTGGCCAACCTGTGCAACGAAGCCGCGTTGATGGCAGCGCGCCGTAACGCGCGCGTGGTGGAGATGCAGGACTTCGAGCGCGCGAAGGACAAGATCTTGATGGGGCCCGAGCGCAAGTCCATGGTGATGCCCGAGGAAGAGCGCCGCAACACCGCCTACCACGAGGCAGGCCACGCGCTGATCGGTAAGCTGCTGCCCAAGTGCGATCCGGTGCACAAGGTCACCATCATCCCGCGCGGGCGCGCCCTAGGCGTCACGATGAGCCTGCCTGAGAAGGACCGCTATTCCTACGACAAGGAGTACATGCTCAACCAAATCGCCATGCTGTTCGGTGGCCGCATCGCGGAAGAAGTGTTCATGAACCAGATGACCACCGGGGCCAGCAACGACTTCGAGCGCGCGACCCAGATTGCGCGCGACATGGTGATGCGCTACGGCATGTCCGAAAAGCTCGGCCCCATGGTGTATGCCGAAAACGAGGGCGAGGTCTTCCTGGGTCGGTCGATTACCAAGACCACCCACATGAGTGAAGAGACCATGCGCCAGGTCGACGCAGAGGTGCGGCGCATCATCGACGAGCAGTACGCGTTGGCGCGACGCCTGATCGAGCAAAACGCCGACAAGATGCATGCGATGGCCAAGGCGCTGTTGGAGTGGGAGACGATCGATGCCGAACAGATCGACGACATCATGGCAGGCCGCCCGCCACGCCCGCCGAAGGATGCGGCGCCGGGTTCGCCCAATACCGGTGGCGGTAGCGGCTCGGGTGGCGCCGCCGAGCCGGTGAAGGCGGCTGACCCCACGCCACAGGCGCCCAGCGCGGCGTGAGCATGGCTGCCCGTTGGGGTTGACGAGAGCCGGGGCTTGCCCCGGCTTTTTTATGTGCGCCCGGCACGGGCGCACTCTTGTGGGTGAAAGTCCCACCGTAAGTTGATCACAGCGAACGAAGCGAAGCGCAACTGCATGAGGGCGACCGAGTGTGGGGAGGAAGCGTGGAGCGAAACTGCGAGCCGATGGACAAGAACCGGATAGAAGGCGCTGCCGAGCAGGGCGAGCGGGCATGAATCCGCGAAGCTCTCGTGATCAAGGCGAAGCGGCGTAAATCCGGCGGTTGTGCAGTGAAGGAGTGCGTTCTTACCCGGGGAGATCTCGCCTTATGCCTGAAAGGGCGACGTGGTGACACGGAGCGAGAAGTCAGCAGAGGCCATAGTAGCTGCCAGTCGTGAGCGAAGGGCCGAACGAGAAGGAGTGCTTGAGACCATGTCGATGCTGGAAGCAAGGCGTCAGAAGTCTGCGCAAGCAGAGCGGGCGGGGGTAGCGCACGGTGAAGCCGGGCGGGAACCTGTCAGCGACGAAGCGGCCGGCCCGCGACGGGACACCGAGAGCACAGGGCCGGGACTGCTGCAAGCGGTTCTGGCGAGAGAGAACCTGCGGCGAGCATGGAAGAGAGTCAAAGCCAACAAAGGCGCAGCCGGCGTGGATGGGCTGGACATTGACCAGACCGCCCGCCATCTGGTGACGGCGTGGCCATTGATTCGGGAACAACTGCTGCAGGGGAGGTACCGGCCCAGTCCGGTACGACGGGTAACGATCCCGAAGCCGGACGGTGGCGAGCGCGAGCTCGGCATTCCGACGGTCACGGATCGGCTGATCCAGCAAGCACTGCTGCAAGTGCTGCAACCGCTACTTGACCCGACATTCAGCGAGTACAGCTACGGCTTCCGGCCGGGCCGACGAGCCCACGACGCGATACTGGCGGCGCAGGGCTACATCCAGTCCGGACGGAAGATCGTGGTTGATGTCGATCTGGAGAAATTCTTTGATCGAGTCAACCACGACATCCTCATCGACCGCCTACGCAAACGCATCGACGATGCTGGAATCATTCGGCTGATACGGGCGTACCTGAACAGCGGCATCATGAGCGATGGCGTAGTGTTTGAGCGGTATCAAGGCACGCCGCAAGGTGGGCCGCTGTCGCCGCTGCTGGCGAATGTGATGCTGGACGAAGTGGATAAGGTACTGGAGAAGCACGGCCACTGCTTTGCGCGCTATGCCGACGACTGCAACGTCTATGTCCGTAGTCGGAAAGCTGGCGAACGGGTCATGGCGCTGCTGCGCAAGTGTTACGGCAAGCTGAGGCTCAAGATCAATGAAGCCAAGAGTGCGGTGGCCAGCGTCAAGGGAAGGAAGTTCTTGGGCTACAGCTTCTGGTTTGGCAAGGAGGGCGTCAAGCGCAGGGTGGCCGACAAGCCGATGGCGACGTTCAAGCAGCGGGTGAGGCAACTGACCCGGCGCTCAGGCGGACGCAGCATGGCGGAGGTCATTGAGCGACTGAAACCTTATCTGTTGGGATGGAAAGCCTACTTTGGGCTGGCGCAAACACCGGGCGTCTGGCGATCGCTGGACGAATGGCTGCGCCACCGACTACGGGCGATCCACCTCAAGCACTGGAAGCGGGGTAGCACGATCTACCGGGAACTGCTCAACCTAGGCGCGTCCGAACACGTGGCAAAGCGGGTGGCAGGCAATTCCCGCTGCTGGTGGCGGAATAGCGCGGGCGAGCTCAACCGGGTGCTGACCATTGCCTACTTCGACAAACTTGGCGTTCCCCGTCTCTCATGACCTCAACTTCTCGAACCGCCCGGTGCGGACCCGCATGCCGGGTGGTGTGGGAGGGGCCCGGTCAGGTATCCTGACCGCCCCTATCCCGATTCCCGCTCCGCGGCACAATAGCGGGATGTCGTCGCACGACCGCTATTCACCCCCGATCTGGCAGACCCGTCGGTTTGCCATCGATTTGCGGCATCCCCGCGTGATGGGCATCGTCAATGTCACGCCGGATTCGTTTTCCGACGGTGGTGCCCATGCCGGCGTGGACTCGGCGCTGCGCCATGCCGAAACGCTGCTGCGCGAAGGGGCGGACATCCTGGACATCGGCGGGGAGTCCACGCGCCCCGGCGCGCAGCCGGTGCCCCTGCAGGAAGAGCTGGCGCGGGTGCTGCCCGTGGTGCGCGAAGCCGTGCGCTGGAACGTGCCCCTCAGTATCGACACCTATAAACCCGAGGTGATGGCCGCCTGCCTGGCCGAGGGCGCGGATATCGTCAACGACGTGTGGGCCTTGCGTCGCGTGGGCGAAGACGGGCGCAGTGCCGAAGCGGTGGTTGCGCAACACCCGGCGTGCGGCGTGGTGTTGATGCACATGCACCGCCAGCCACAGGACATGCAGGTGCAGCCGATGCAGGGTGACGCGGTCACCCAGGTGCGCGATTTCTTGGCCCAGCGCGCGCAAGCGCTGCAGGCGCGCGGCGTGGCAGCCGCGCGCATCGTGCTGGACTACGGCATCGGTTTTGGCAAAACGGTGGAGCAAAATCTCGACTTGCTCGCGCGCCAGCACGAATTGCTGACGTTGGGGTACCCGCTGCTGGCTGGCTGGTCGCGCAAATCGACGCTCGGGCGCATCACGGGCGTGGACGATCCCCAACAGCGCATGCCCGCCAGTGTGGCCGCGGCACTGCTGGCGGTGCAGCGCGGCGCGCGCATCGTGCGCGTGCACGATGTGGCCGCGACGGTGCAGGCCCTGCGGGTCTGGATGGCCTTGAACGATAGGGAGGACGCATGACACGCCAATACTTTGGTACCGATGGCATCCGCGGCACCGTGGGCACGCCACCCATCACGCCCGACTTCGCGCTGCGGCTGGCCCATGCCGTGGGCCAAGTGCTGAGGCGCACCGAGCCCCGCCCCACGGTGCTGATTGGCAAGGACACCCGTATCTCCGGCTATATGCTGGAGTCGGCGATGGAGGCGGGCTTCGCGTCGGCCGGGGTGGACGTGGTATTGCTGGGGCCGGTGCCGACGCCCGCGGTGGCCTACCTCACGCGCGCACAGCGCGCGAGTCTCGGTGTGGTCATCAGCGCTAGCCACAACCCGTACCCGGACAACGGCATCAAGTTTTTCAGTGCGCGGGGTACCAAGCTACCGGATGCGTGGGAGGTCGAGGTCGAGGCGGCGCTGGCCCAGCCGCCGCAGTGGGCCGACGCGGCCACGCTGGGTCGGGCGCGACGGCTCAACGATGCTGCAGGCCGCTATATCGAATTTTGCAAAAGCACCTTTGCACCCGAGTCGAGCCTGCGTGGTCTCAAGATCGTGGTCGATGCCGCGCACGGGGCCGCGTACCAAATCGCCCCCGCGGTGTTCCACGAACTCGGCGCCGAGGTGGTGCCCATTGGCTGCCAGCCCGACGGCCGCAACATCAACGACGGTGTGGGCGCCACCCACCCGCAAACCCTGGTGCGCGCCGTGCGCGAGCATCAGGCCGATCTGGGCATTGCGCTGGACGGGGACGCGGATCGCCTGCAGATGGTGGACGCCAGCGGTCGCCTGTTCAACGGTGACGAGCTGCTGTACCTGCTGGCCGATGACCGCCTGGGGCGCGATGAAGTGGTGCCCGGCGTGGTGGGCACGCTGATGACCAACCTGGCCGTGGAGCAGGCGCTGGCGGCACGGGGCGTGCGCCTGGTGCGCGCCAAGGTTGGCGACCGCTATGTGCTGGAGGAGCTGCACCGCCACCACTGGCTGCTCGGTGGCGAGGGGTCGGGACACCTCATCATCTTGGATCGCCAGACGACGGGGGACGGGATCGTCGCGGCGTTACAAGTGCTGCAGGCCTGTGTGCGTCAGGGGTGTTCGTTGGCCGAGCTGCTGCAAGGGGTGACGCTGTTCCCCCAGGTCATGCGCAATGTGCGCCTGGCGCCGGGCGTACGCTGGCAACAGAAGCCCGCGCTGCAGCGTGCGCAGGCCGAGGCAGAGGCGGCGCTGCAGGGGCAGGGGCGGGTGCTGATACGCGCCAGCGGTACCGAGCCCGTGTTGCGGATCATGGTAGAAGCGCGCGATGCGGCGCTGGCCGAGCAATGGGCCGAGCGGCTCGCGCAGGCTGTCGCGCAGCCCCAGCCGGTGGTCGAGGTCAATGCTGCCTGACACGCTGCTGGCGTTCTCTCGCAGCCTAGCGCCGGGTGGCCGCCAATAAGGCGTCCAGCATCGGCATCGGGTCGAGCACACCACCTGCCGGCCAGCCAGTACCCCATTCCAGTGTTGCAGCCAACTGCTGTCGGCCAGTGTCACCTCGTGGCGGTGGCGGTCGTCGTGCGGGGTTTCGTGGGCGATGGCCGCTGGTAAGAGGGCGGGGATGTCCTGGATCAGGCTGCCGCCAAACGCCACCTTGATGAGCTGCATACCGCGACAATTTAGAATGGGCTTGCCGGCCTCCCTAAACTCGCGCACGAGCTCCAGTTCGTAAGCGTCGCGTACCGGGTTGCCGCTCTATTTGGACCAGCGTGTCGCGCGAGGTGGCCCACTGTGCGACCGATTGTTCCCGCACTTGCAGTGTCTTGCTGCGCAGCCCCGTGCTGCCCGCCTCCGGATGAAAAATCCGGGCCGACAGGCCGATGTGGATGGGGCGGCGGCGTCCAAACATGGTAGTGAATCAAATTGCACCACATGGCAGACGCTGGTGCGGGTGTCTGGTTCCCACCTGTGGGCCCAATCCGCGGTACGGGGACTGCCTGTCAAACCCTGGCACTGCCGTCGATGCGCCGCCACAGCGCTTGCCCGGCGCGGATCACGCGGCCCGGCTCGATCCCGGTGGCCAACGTCCAGCCTCGGGGCACGAACATCAGGATGGTGGAGCCGTGCTCGAACCAGCCCAGCTCTTCACCGCGCGCGACGTGGGCGTCGCACGGGATGTCATGGGCCCCACGCCAGCGCAGGTGCAGCGTCACATCGACGAAGTGCAGCCGGATGCTGGCCACCAGAATCGCCGCCACGGGTACGAGTGCAATGTCGTGGCCGGCGCCTTGTAGCGTGGCCTCGACGACGGCGCGCTCGTTGCGGCAAAACAGGCGCGGGATACGCCGCACCGCCGCTGGGTTGACGTTGAACGCGTCACCGCTGATGTAGTGCACATGGTGCACGTGCATGTCGGCCGGCGCGTGAAAGCGGTGGTACATGGTCGCTGTCAGGCGCAAGGTCACGAAGTGGCCGTCCGTGTAGCGCGCAGCCGCCCGCGGCCCCATCAGTTCCTCTAGCCGGTAAGTCAGCCCCTTGGCTTGCCACGCCTGCGTGCCCAGGACGGGGCCGCAGGCACCGACGATGGCGTCGCACGGACTGCACAGCACGTCTGGATCGTCGTCGAACGGGCGTGCCCCCGGGCGCAGGGCGCGCGTGAACACGTCGCGCAGGCTGCGGTAGGGGCCCGGTGCGGCTTCGCTGAGATCCAAATCCGACCAGCGCTGCCACAGCGTGACCGAGATCCGCGTCAACCCCGGGGATCGCACCCGGCTGAACCAACCCATCGCGTACGTCAACAAGGCGCGCGGGACGTGGTTGGTGAGCACGAAGTTGAGCGTATCCGCCGCCGGCAGGTAGGCACGCCAGCCGGTGCGGGGTTGGTCCAGCGCGGCTTTCACACGGGTGTCAAAGGGCATGGTTATAACCATGCCACGACTGTTTGAAGGGACCGTGACATGATCGAATGGACCTGGTGGCCCGCCCTGGTGACCGCGGCGGGGCTCCCCTGGGGATGGCGGAGGCTGCAACTGTCGCGTGCCAAACACCCCTCGCTGGCGGGGCACGTGCGCATGGCCAAACGGGTGGCACGGGCGCTGCCGGCGTATCAGTGGCAGGCGCCGCAAGCCTTTGCGCTCGATGGCGCGCCGCCACCTATCGTGCAGCAGCGACGGGCGGCGTGGCAGGCGCTCGGTGAGCGGCTGCGCGAGCGCGCCCCGCGCACACTGGCGCTGACCGCGCAGGCGCGCGACGGCATGCCCGACTTGCGACTGACCGGGCGCTACCGGGTGCCGTATCCGTTCGCGGAACTGGCGCGCGAGTTGCCCATCGGTGCCTTTTGGGCACGCAACGACGGTCCTTGGCTGGTCGATCTGGACGACAACCGCTACTTCGACCTGACCGGCTCGTACGGCGTCAATCTATTGGGGCTGGACGCGTACAAAGCGCTGACGCGGCAGGGGGTTGAGATCGGCGCCGAATTGGGCCCGGTGCTGGGCGGGCTGCACCCCTGTGTGGCCGACAACGTCGCGCGCCTGAAGGCAATCAGTGGCATGGACGATGTGACATTTCACATGTCCGGCACCGAGGCGGTGATGCAGGCGGTGCGTTTGGCGCGCTACCACACCGGACGGCGCTACGTGGTGCGCTTCGCCGGCGCCTACCACGGCTGGTGGGAGGATGTGCAACCCGGCCCCGGCAACCCCATGCCGCCGCGCGAGACGTACACGCTGGCCGACATGAGCGAGCACGCGCTGCGGGTGATTCGCACCCGGCGCGACATCGCCTGCGTGCTGGTCAACCCGCTGCAAGCGCTACACCCCAACCGCGCAGCACCCAGCGACTCGACGCTGGCCACCGGGACGCGCCAAGCAGGCTTCGACCGCGCCGCCTATACCGCGTGGCTGCAGGCATTGCGCCAGGCGTGCACCGACGCCGGCGTGGCGCTGATTTTGGATGAGGTGTTCGTCGGTTTTCGCCTCGCGATGGGGGGTGCGCAAGCCTACTTCGGTGTGCCTGCGGACCTGGTCTGCTACGGCAAGACGCTGGGCGGTGGCTTGCCGGTGGGCGTGGTGTGTGGACGGCGTCGCTGGATGGAGCGCTGGCGGCCGGAGCGCCCCGCCGACCTGTGTTTTGCACGCGGAACGTTCAATGCGCACCCCGCCGTCATGGGAGCGATGAATGCCTTTTTGCGTGTGCTCGACACCGCTGAGGTCAGCCGGCTCTACGAGGGGCTCGACGAGCGCTGGCGCCATTGGGAAGCCCGCTTCAATGAGGCGTTGCGCGCTGCAGACCTGCCGGTACGGGTGGCGGCGCTGTCGTCCATCTGGACGCTGACGTACCACCAACCGGGGCGCTACCACTGGCTGCTGCAATACTACCTGCGCGATGAAGGGTTGGCGCTGAGCTGGGTGGGCACGGGGCGCTGGATCTTTCCGCTCACCATCCGCGATGAAGAATTGGAAGAGGTGCTGCAGCGGCTGCTGCGCGCCTGCAGGCGCATGCGCGACGACGGCTGGTGGTGGCGGGATCCTGAACTCGATGACGCCGCCTGGGCGCGACGTATTCGGCGGGGTCTGCTGCGCGAGACGGTGCGTGCTTGGTTGCGACGCCCGCCCGCGCAGCCGTGACGGGGGCTGCTCAGCCCGCCCGCGGGTGGCCCGGGTCCAGCAGCTCGCCGCGCAACAGGTGCAACGGGGCGCGGTGGTACAGCACGATGTCGTGGAAGGGATCGGTCAGGATCTTGGTCACCCACACGATGCCGGTGAACAGGTCCTTTTGCACCGCCAGTTGCAGCACGCGCACGACGAGCGCGGCCACGGCCAGCCACAGCCACAGCCAGCCCACATTGCGCCAAAAGCCCCACATGTCTTCATGGGGAGTCAGCCAACCAAAGAACGACGGATCCCACCACAACGCGATCGGGGCGGCGGCCCACACCGCGTGCAGGATCACTTTACGGCGCAGGTTGTAGCCCACCTTGATCGCTTCTTTGTATTCGTGGGTACATTGGTTGCGCGCGTCATAGCCCTTGGGCTCGAAGAAAAAATGGCCCGACTGCCGAGCAATCATCGCCACACCCCAGGCGATGAGGGACGCGACCGCGGGGTCGAAGAAGACCCAAACGTACGCCACCAGAAAGCTGCAGGCGCTGATCAGGTGCAGCGTCTGGTTGATGCGGCTTTGGTGGTAGTAGCGGTGATCGTCCCAGCGCTGTTCGTGCAGGGTGCGTAAAAAACGTTGCATGGCCGGTTGTCCTCGTCGAGATGCAGGGGAGTTCGTCGCTGCGCCGCAGCCGCCCGCAGGGGCCCCAGCGCGCGGGCTTCATCGTGGTGTCACCGTGTGACGCCGTCGTGACAATGCCGCAGCCGCCCCTTGTCACACGTTTGACGCACTGGCCACGCATGCTGCTGGCCATGGACGAGCGCATCATGATCGAGAGCTTCCCGCCCCGGCGCATCACGCTGCGCGTCTCGGTGGTGACCGAAACCTTTCCGCCCGAGGTCAACGGCGTGTCGACCACGGTCGAGCGCCTGGTGCGCGGGCTGCAGCGTCGTGACCACGATATGC
Source organism: Tepidimonas sp. HKU77 (assembly GCF_049728535.1). Taxonomy (NCBI): domain Bacteria; kingdom Pseudomonadati; phylum Pseudomonadota; class Betaproteobacteria; order Burkholderiales; genus Tepidimonas; species Tepidimonas sp. HKU77. Next base: position 2,442,207 of record NZ_CP187300.1, read on the forward strand.
AGGTCATTCGCCCGCGCCAGACCAGCGACGGTTGGGACCGCGAGGGGGCTCGGCTGGGGCTGGAGCAGGTGCTCACGCGCGGCTTGCCGATTCCGCGCTATCCACAGCTGCGTATGGGGCTGCCCGCGCAGCGTGCGCTGCAGTCGCTGTGGATGCACCGCCGGCCTGACATCGTCCACATTGCCACCGAAGGCCCCTTGGGCTGGTCGGCGCTGCGTACGGCGCGCAAATTGCGGCTGCCGGTCAGCACCGATTTTCGCACACACTTCGAGGCGTACAGCACCCACTACGGCGTGGGCTGGCTGCGCCGCTCGGTGCAGGCGTATCTGCGCCGCTTTCACAATCAGGCCGACTGCACGCTCGTGCCCACGCAGGCGCTGGCCGACGCGCTGCGCGCGCAAGGGTTCGAGCGCTTGATCGTGGTGCCACGCGGCGTGGACACCGACCGATTCACGCCGCGCCACCGCCATCCCCTCTTGCGCGAGTCGTGGGGGGCGCCCGGCGATACGCCGGTGTTGCTCTATGTAGGGCGGCTGGCACCGGAGAAAAATCTCGAGCTGCTGGTGCGCACCTATCGGGCGATGATCGACATCGACCCACGCTGGCGTCTGGTGGTGGTGGGTGACGGACCGATGCGTGACCGGCTCGCCGAACACTGCCCGCAGGCGGTCTTCACTGGGGCCCTGACGGGCGACGCACTGGCGCGTGCCTATGCCAGCGGCGATGTGTTGGCCTTTCCGAGCATGACGGAGACATTCGGCAACGTTACGCTAGAGGCGCTAGCCAGCGGGTTGCCCGTGTTGGCCTTCGACTACGCGGCTGCAGCCCAGGTGGTGCGCTCCGGTGTCAACGGATGGTTGGCGCCAGTGGGCGATGAGGACGCTTTCGTCGAGCATGCCCGGCGCCTCGCGCGCGAGCGGGACTGGCTGCCGCGCCTGCGCGCGGGTGCGGCCGATGCGGTGGCGCATTTGGGGTGGGACCGGATCGTTACCCAAACAGAGCATATTTGGGTTCGCCTGCTGGCCGCGCATGCCGCGGGGCCGGGCGTCATTCGCTCGTCGGCTTGGTGGGACGGTCAGCCCGCCATTGGCGGGTGACCAGCCATAACGCGGCCATCGACGCGGACAACATGAGCCCCAGCGACGTCAACAGCGGCACCAGCGGGACGTCGGCACGCAAGGCGGCGGCCAGCAGTGCAGTCGACAGCAGCACGCCCGCGTTCTCGTTGAACCCCTGAATCGCGATCGACTGGCCGGGCTGCAGCAGCCGATGCCCCCGATATTGCAGCAATGCATTGAGGGGCACTACCAACACACCACCCAAAAAGCCGAGCAGCATCAAAATCCCCACCGCCCACGGCGTCGAAGTGAGTTGTACCCCCACCGCGAGGAGCAGCCCCATGGCCACACCGGCTGGCAGCACCCGCCACGCGCGCACCAGTGCCACGCGGTGTGCCGCCCAGCCGGCACCGGCAATCACACCCAGTGCGACGGTGGCCTGCAGGTAGGCCGCTCGGTCTAACGGCAACCCGAGTCGCTGCTCGGCCCAGCGCAGCATAGCCACCTGCATCAACGCCCCGATGGCCCAAAAAGACGTGGTCACGGCCAACGAGAGTCCACCGAGCAGGTCACGCCACAGGCGTCGGTTGTCGTGCCAGAAGCGCGGCCACAAGCGGCGCCAGTCGTCCGTTTGCCAGGGCCGTCGGGCTGCCCGTGCAGGGATGCGGCCGTTGCACCACGCCGCCACCGCGTACAGCGCCAGCACCACCCCAAAGGCTGGCAGCAGCGCCGTCGGTGGGCACACCGGGCCAAGCAGGTTTGCCCATGTGCCATCCAGCGGCAAGCGCCACATCGGCGAGACCCACCAGCCGCCCAGCGCCGTGCCCAGCAGCAGCGACAGCACCACCGAAACCTCCGCCCAACCGTTGGCGGCGACCAGCAGCCGCCCGGGTACCGACTCGGTGATCCAGCCGTACTTGGCGGGCGCGTACAGTGCCGCGCCCAAGCCAAGCAGGGCGAAGGCCAGCAAGGGCTGCAAGCCCGCGACCAGCGCCAGTACCGCCACCGCTTTGAGCGCGTTCATCTGCGCCATCAAGCGCTGTTTAGGGACGGCGTCGGCCCACGCGCCTGCCACCGGTGCCAGCAACACATAGCTCCAGGTAAAGGCGAACTTGAGCAAGGGTGCCCACCACAGCGGATGCTGTTGTTCTTGAAGGTAGGCGATGGCCACGATCAGTACCGCGTGGTCGGCCAGGCCCGAGCAGAACTGCGCCGCCAGCAGCCAAAAAAAACCTGCAGGCATGGTGGGCAAGCCTGACACGGGCACGTGACGGCGTCGTGACGCAGCGGGGCAGGGCGGCTCATGTCACGGCCATGACACGCTTTCGCCAAGGGCGTGTCATGACGGGTTTTCAGAATGCGGTTCAACGGGGTCGGGCTGGCGATCGCCGGCTCCCCGCCCCACTTTGCGGAGACGTCCACATGATGAAAGAAGTGCCCACGCCCACGTTGCACCTGACACCCGTGGGGGATTTGTCCCCTGGCCGCACGGCCGGGAGGTTACTTCACCCTGGGGTGGCTGAAGCGGCTCGCCCCGCTGCGCCGCTCGAAGTCGTCTGGGCGCGACACCTCGATGACGTGCGCGCGGCGCAACGGCTGAGGTATCACGTGTTTGCCGAGGAGATGGGGGCGCGCCTGCGCACGCCGCTACCCGGGCACGACGTGGATTTGTTCGACGACCACTGCGAACATTTGCTGGTGCGTGACGGTGCCAGCGGCGATGTGGTGGGAACCTACCGCGTGCTCACGCCGGTGCAAGCGCGTCGCGTCGGCTGTTTTTACAGCGACACCGAATTCGACCTGACGCGGCTGCGGTCGCTGCGCGACCAAATGGTCGAGCTGGGCCGCTCGTGCGTGCACCCGGCGCACCGGCACGGCGGCGTCATCATGGCGCTGTGGGCGGCGCTGGCCGACTTCATGCAGCGCAACCGGCTAGAGGTGATGATCGGCTGCGCCAGCATCCCGATGCAGCACGAGGGTCCGCACGGCATGGCGGGGGGCGGGCACGCCGCCGCCAGCATCTGGCGCCAGGTGCGCGAGCGTTACCTCGCCCCTGTCGAATATCACGTTCACCCGCGCTTGCCGCTGCCGGTGGACGAGTTGGACGACGGCCTTCCGGTCGAGCCGCCCGCGCTGGTCAAAGGCTATCTGCGATTGGGCGCCAAGGTACTCGGCCCCCCCGCGTGGGATCCAGACTTCAACACGGCCGATCTGCCGATGATGATGCGGCTGGGCGACATGCCGGCCCGCTATCGGCGCCACTTGCTGGGGTCGTGATGTTGCGCAGCGGGTGGTCGAGCGTCACGACGGCCCCGGCGGCGGCCGCCGGGGCTTGGACGCCCAAGATGGCAGCGCGCTGTGTGGAGCCGTTGGTCGAGGACGACGACGGCGAGCCCTTGGGGGTGCGGCGCCAGCGGTTGCGCACCGTATTCATCTCGGATGTGCACTTGGGCACGCCCGGCTGCCAGGCCAAGGCGTTGCTGGCGTTCCTCAAGGCCCATCCCAGTGATCGCCTGTACTTGGTGGGCGACATCATCGACGGCTGGCAACTGCGGCGGCGCTGGTACTGGCCGCAAAGCCACAACGATGTGGTGCAGAAAATCCTTCGCCGTGCGCGCAAGGGCTGTCGCGTGGTGTTCGTGCCGGGCAACCACGACGAATTCGTGCGTCACTTCGTGGGCCACCAGTTCGGCGGGGTAGAGGTGGTGGACGAGGCGGTGCACGTGACCGCCGACGGACGCCGCTTGTGGGTGACGCACGGTGATCTCTACGATGGCGTGATTCAGTATGCCAAATGGCTGGCGTATCTGGGTGATACGGCGTACGAGCTGGCGCTGCGGCTCAACCGGCACCTCAACTCTTTACGCGCGCGGCTCGGGTTGCCGTATTGGTCGCTGTCGCAGTACCTCAAGCACCGGGTCAAGTCGGCGGTGGGCTTCATCACCCGATACGAGGAGGCGCTGGCCGCCGAAACGCGTCGGCGCGGGCTCGACGGGGTGGTCTGCGGGCACATTCACCGCCCCGAGATGCGTACGATCGATGGGGTGTTGTATTGCAACGACGGTGATTGGGTGGAAAGCCTGAGCGCCTTGGTGGAGCACAGTGACGGGCGGTTGGAAATCATCCATTGGGCGCATGGTCGCCTGCTGGAACCGGCGGACACCCCGACACGCGCTGATGTGTTCCCCGGATAAATCCGGTTGTCATCGTTTCGTCACGTGGCGGGACGCCGAAGCGGCAATAATCGCAGGCGATGGCACACCGCCCTTCCTTTGACCGGCCGGCCTCGCCGGCGGCGATGACCATGACCCAGGCAGTCCACCCCTCACACCCCCGTCACGCTTTTCTCGACCGCGACCAAAGCATTCTGGCCTTCAACGAGCGCGTGCTCGACTGGGCCTGCCGTGCCGACGTGCCGCTGCTGGAGCGGCTGCGCTACCTGGCCATCGTCTCGTCCAACCTGGACGAATTTTTCGAGGTCCGCTTCGCCCCGCACCACACCGCGCGCCTGACCAACGAACAGCGCGGCCCCGCGACTGTCGAGACCTACCGGGCATTGACCGAGCGCGTGCATGCGCTGGTCGAGCGTCAATACGCCATTTACAACGATGAGGTCCTGCCCGCCCTGGAAAAACGTGGTATCCGCATCATCGCACACGGTGAGCGCAACCCGCGCCAGCGCCGTTGGGTGCGCGAGTATTTTGTCAACGAAGTGCAGCCGCTGTTGTTGCCCGTCGGGCTCGACCCTTCGCACCCGTTTCCGCAGGTAGCCAACAAGTCGCTCAACTTCATCGTTCGGCTCGGGGGACGCGACGCGTTCGGGCGCGAAAACGAAATCGCTATCGTCAAGGTGCCGCGCGCGCTCAAGCGCTTCGTGCAGATGCCAGCGGTCAAGGGTTCCAAGCAACTGCACTTCGTGTCCGTCTCCAGCATCATCCGTGCACACCTGCCGGATCTCTTCCCCGGTCGCACGGTGCTGGAGTTTTCGCAATTTCGCGTCACGCGCCACTCGGACCTGGCGTTGGACGAGGAAGAGGTGAAAAACCTACGCACCGCGCTGCGGCTGGGGCTGCAGCAGCGCCACTATGGTCAGGCGCTGCGGCTGGAGGTGTCGGCGGGCTGTTCGGACTTTTTGGCCAACTTTTTGCTCGAACAGTTCAATTTGCCACCCGAGAGCCTCTATCGCGTGCCCGGCCCCGTCAACCTGGTGCGGCTCAACCAATTGGTGGACCTGATCGACGCACCGGCGCTGCGTTTCGAGCGTTTCACGCCCGGTTGGCCGGTGGCGCTCACGCCGGGGCAATCGTTTTTCGAGCGGCTCAAGCGCGGTGATGTGCTCATCCACCAGCCCTACGAGAGTTTCGACGCGGTGCTGGCGTTTTTGCGCGAGGCGGTCGAGGACCCACAGGTGCTGGCCATCAAGCAAACCATCTACCGCACCGGCTCCCGTGGCGAGATGACCGAGCTGTTGCGCGAAGCGGTGCGCCGCGGCAAAGAAGTGACCGCCGTGGTGGAACTCAAGGCCCGTTTCGACGAGGAAGCCAACATCAATCACGCCGAACGACTCGAATCGGTCGGGGCGCAAGTGGTCTATGGCATCGTGGGCCTCAAGACCCACGCCAAAATGCTGCTCGTCACGCGCCGCGAGGACGGGCGGCTGGTGCGCTACGCGCACGTCTCCACGGGCAACTACAACCCCGGTACGGCCAAGCTCTACACCGATCTGAGCTACCTGACGGCCGATGAGGCCCTGACAGTCGATATCGACCACATTTTTAGGCATCTCGCCAGCCAGAACCGGCTGCCACGGCTGCACAAGGTGTTGATGGCGCCGTTCCAGTTGCAAAAAGGCCTGCTCGAGCGCATCGATGCCGCGATCGCGGCCGCCAAGGCGGGGCAGCCCGCCCAGATCACGCTCAAAATGAACGCGCTGACGGACGAGCTGTTGGCGCGCGCGCTGGTGGCGGCGTCGCAGGCAGGGGTGCAGATCGACGCCATCGTGCGCGGCGCCTGCATCCTCCCGGCGGGCGTGCCCGGCTACACCGACCATGTGCGCATTCGCTCCGTCATCGGCCGTTTTCTCGAACATTCGCGGGTGTTTTATTTCCGCTACGGCGAGACCGAGGAGCTGTGGCTGTCGAGCGCCGACTGGATGAACCGCAACATGCTGCGGCGGGTAGAGCTGGCCTGGCCCGTCACCGATCCCCAGCTACGGGCGCGCATCATGGATGAGTGTTTGCACCTGTACCTGAGCGACCAGCGCGACGCCTGGCTGTTGCAGCCCGACGGGCAATACGTCAAAGCGGCGGCCGCGGCGGGCCGGTCGGTGCGCGGTAGCGGCCTGCTGTCCGCGCAGTCCACGCTGATGGGGCGCTACGGCACGAAAGGGTGATGGCGATGGACTTGATTTTGTGGCGACACGCCGAGGCCGAGGACCTGGACGAAACCGACGAGGGCGGCGGCGACGACCTGTCGCGGCGCCTGACCCCGCGCGGGGAAAAACAGGCCGCACGCATGGCCGCGTGGCTGGACCGCCAGTTGCCTGAGGGTACCCGCATCTGGTCCAGCCCCGCGGTGCGCACCGAGCAGACCGTGCTGGCCCTGGGGCGCCGCTACCGCGTGCGGCCCGAGCTGGGCCCCGACGGGTCGCCACAGGCGCTGCTGGACGTGGTGCAGTGGCCCGATGCGCGCCACCCTTCGCTGGTGGTGGGACACCAGCCGACGCTGGGCCGGGTGGTGGCCCAGCTGCTGGGCATCGAGTCGGGTGAGTGTTCGATTCGCAAAGGGTCGGTCTGGTGGCTGCGCCGGCGCGAGCGCCATCAAGACTGGCAGACCATCGTGCTGTGCGTGCAGACGCCGGAACTGCTGTAGCCAGCGCCACCGGTGCCGGCCCTCAGCCCAGATCGACCACCAGACGCCACGGCGTGCGTGACCAAGCCTCGGCTTCCTCTTGCAACAACCACGCCGATTGCGGGTACTGGCGCGCCCAACCGGGGCCAGTGGTCAGCCGAAACTGGCGTGTCGACGTCTGCTTCAGCTGCACGGTGGCGACGTCCGGATCCCGACGGGCGTGGCACAGCAGCACCGCCAGCCGCAGACACAGCAGCTGTTTGACGAACAACTCGTCCTCCAGCATGGTTTCTACTTTGCGCAGTTTGCCGCGCTGGCCCAGCACCAGCAGACTCAGCCGGTGTAACTCGGGCAGCGAAAAGCCCGCCGCGTCCACATGATCCAGGATGTAGGCGCCGTGTTTGTGCGCGTCCGTGTGCGAGATGTGCGCGCCGATCTCGTGCAGCCGCGCCGCCCAGGCCAGCTTCTGGGAAAAGCGCCCGTTGTTCGGGTCTGGCCTGGCCACCTGCTCGAACAGGCGCACCGCGACGCTGCGCACCCGCTCGGCCTGCGCGGCGTCGGTCTGAAACTTTTGCGCCAACCAGCGTACCGTACGTTCGCGCACGTCGGTCTCGAGCGAGGCGCGGTCGATCAAATCGACCAGCGCTCCTTGGCGCAGCGCCCCCTGAGCCCGATGGACGACCGTCCAGCCAAACAAGTCGAACAGCGCCAGCATGACGCTGAGCCCGCCCGCCAGCACGGGGCGGCGATCATCCTTGAGCCCCTCCAAGCGCACCGCATCCACGTGGCCTGCGCGCACCAGCCGCTCGGCCACCCAATCGATGCCCTCGCGCGTGATGAGGCCGGGTGGAAACCCGGCCAGCCCCAGCATGTCGGCCAGCGCCCCGGCCGTACCGGAGGAGGCGTAAACCGCATCCCAGCTGCCGGGCACGAACACCTCGAGTACCTCATCCAGCACCGCTTGGGCGGCGATGACCGCCCGCCGCAGCGCTCCCTCGCTGACACGTCCCCCAGGGAAATACCGGTTCGACCACGCCACGCTGCCCAAGCCGTACGACTCCATGCGTTGCGGGCGGTAGCCCTGGCCCAAAATGACCTCGGTCGAACGACCGCCGATGTCGACCACCAGGCGCCGCTCGTCCGAGTGCGGCAGCAAGTGGGTCACGCCCTGGTAGATCAGGCGCGCCTCTTCGTGCCCGGCGATGACGTCGATCGGAAACCCCAGAATGGCTTGGGCGCGGACCAAAAAGTCGTCACGGTTGCGGGCTTCCCGCAGGGTTTGCGTGGCCACGGCCCGAACCTGTCGGCGATCGAACGTGCGCAGTCGCTCGGCAAAGCGGGCCAGGCATGCCCATCCTCGCTCCATCGCCACCAGGCTGAGGGTGTGGTTTTCGTCCAAGTCGGCCCCAAGACGCACCGTCTCCTTGAGGTACTCGACCCGTTCGATGTGGCCGCTCTGGTAGCGGCCAATCTCCAGGCGAAAGCTATTGGATCCAAGGTCCAGGGCGGCCAGCAGGGTTCCGTCTTGCATGCAGGGCTTCCAGTCGTCGGCCTGCAGCATACCAAACCCCCGTGACGGCGCCGCGGTGCCGCGCCGCACGGATGTCACAAAACCGTCACAAAGCGTCACTACACTCCCGATCGTGTTGATGCACACCACGAAAGGATCCGCATGAAACGCCAATTCCTCAAGGCCGTCGCCGCCGTCGCCGTGGCTTCCGTCACCCTGGGCTGGGGCTCCGCCGCCATGGCCGCCGACATCACCGGCGCGGGCGCGACCTTCCCGTTCCCGATCTACGCCAAGTGGGCGGAAGAGTACAAAAAGGTCACCGGCATCGGCCTGAACTACCAGTCCATCGGATCCTCGGGCGGTATTCGCCAGATTCGCGCCAAGACGGTGGCCTTCGGTGCTACCGACGCCCCCCTGCCGGGCGACGAGCTGGAGCGCGACGGCATGGTGCAGTTCCCCGCCATCATCGGCGGCACGGTGCCCGTGTTCAACCTGGACGGCTTCGGCAAGGGTGAGCTGCGCATCACCGGCCCCGTGCTGGCCGAGATGTTCATGGGCAAGATCAGCAAGTGGAACGATCCCAAGATCGCCGCGCTGAACCCGGGCAAGAAGCTGCCCGACCAGGCCATCACCGTCGTTCACCGTGCCGACGGCTCGGGGACCACCTTCAACTGGACCGATTACCTGAGCGCGGTCAGCAAGGAATGGGCCGACACCGTGGGTAAGGGCGCCGCCGTCAAGTGGCCGGCACCGACCTCCGTGGGCGGCAAGGGCAACGAAGGCGTGGCGGCCAACGTCTCGCGCATCAAGGGCTCGATCGGCTATGTCGAGTACGCCTATGCCAAGAAGAACAACATCCCCGTGATGCAGTTGCAGAACCGCAACGGCAAGTTCGTCATGCCCGACGATGCGACCTTCGCCGCCGCCGCGGCCGGCGCCGACTGGTTCAGCGTCCCCGGCATGGGCATCTCCCTGGTCAACCAGCCCGGCGACAACGCCTATCCGGTGGTCACGGCGTCCTTCATCCTGATGTACAAGGAGCCGACCAACAAGGCCGAGAGCGCCGAGGTGCTCAAGTTCTTCGACTGGGCCTTCAAGAACGGCAAGCAGATGGCGCTGGACCTGGACTACGTGCCGCTGCCCGACAAGCTGACCGCCGAGATCCGCAGCAAGGTCTGGTCGCAGATCAACAACAAGTGATCCGCTGAGACCCGTGCGCCCGTCGGCGGCTTGTGAGCGCCGACGGGTTTTTGTTGGATATTCTCCGGAGCCTCAGGTCGATGAACGTGGACATTCCCATGACCCACCCCACCGAAGCCCCCGATGCCGCCGATGCGTCCCGCGTGACGGCGATCGCCCGCCGCCAGCGGCTGCAGGATGTCGTCTTCCATCGGCTGACGCAGGCGTTTTCCCTGCTGGTGTTGCTGGCGTTGCTGGGCATCATCGTCTCGCTGTTCATCAACGCCTGGCCCGCATTCCAGAAGTTCGGCATCCGCTTCCTGTGGTACGTGGAGTGGGACATCGTCAACGAGGAGTTCGGTGCCGCCATCGCCATCGTCGGCACCCTCATCAGCGCCGGCATCGCGCTGCTGCTGGCGGTGCCGCTGGCCTTTGGCATCGCGCTGTTCCTGACCGAGACGTGCCCGGTCTGGCTGCGGCGGCCGCTCGGCACCGCGGTGGAGCTGCTCGCCGCGGTACCCTCCATCATCTACGGCATGTTCGGCCTGTTCGTGTTCGCGCCCCTGTTCGCGGACTATGTGCAGGTGCCGCTGCAAAGCCTGCTCGGCGGCATGCCCCTGATCGGCTGGCTGTTCGGCGGTGCGCCCACGGGTCTGGGCATCCTGGCCGCGGGCATCATCCTCGCCTTCATGATCCTGCCGTTCATCGCGGCGGTCATGCGCGACGTGTTCGAGATCGTGCCCGGGATTCTGCGCGAGTCGGCCTACGGCCTGGGCTGCACGACCTGGGAGGTGGTGCGCCGTATCGTGCTGCCCTACACGCAAAAGGGCGTGATCGGCGGCGTCATGCTGGGTCTGGGGCGCGCGCTGGGCGAGACGATGGCCGTGACCTTCGTCATCGGCAACGCCAACCGCATGCCCACGTCGCTGTTTTCGCCCGGCACGTCGATTGCGTCCACGCTGGCCAACGAATTTGCCGAAGCGGCCGACTTTCACCTCTCGGCGCTGTTTGCGCTGGGGCTGCTGTTGTTCCTCATCACCTTCGTGGTCTTGGCACTGGCCAAGCTCATGATTTTGCGCGCCGAAAAGGCCAAGGGGCTCTGACATGGCGATCGACGACCGACTCTACGCCCGGCGCCGGCTGTCCAACGCCGTCGGCCTGACCCTGTCGATGGCCGCGATGGCCCTGGGCCTGGCGGTGTTGCTGTGGATTCTGTATGTGCTGTTTTCCAACGGCATCGCGGCCATCGACGGCAACATCTTCACCAAGGACACGCCGGCCCCCGGCACCGAAGGCGGCGGCCTGCGCAATGCCATCGTCGGCAGCCTGATGATCGTTGGCCTGACGGTGCTGGTTTCCACGCCGATCGGCATTCTGGCGGGGGTCTATCTGGCGGAGTACGGCGACACCAGCCGCACCGCGTCGCTGACGCGCTTCGTCACCGACATCATGCTGTCGGCGCCGTCCATCGTGTTGGGTCTGTTCGTCTACGCCATTGCCGTGGCGACGGTGGGCAATTTCTCGGGCTATGCGGGCAGCCTGGCGCTGTCGCTGATCGCCGTGCCGGTGGTGGTGCGCACCACCGAGAACATGCTGCGGCTGGTGCCCGGCAGCCTTCGCGAGGCGGCGTTTGCCCTGGGCGCGCCGCGCTGGAAGGTGGCGACGATGGTGACGCTGCGCGCGGCCCGCAGCGGCGTCATCACCGGGGTGTTGCTGGCCGTAGCCCGCATCAGCGGCGAGACGGCGCCGCTGCTGTTCACGGCGCTCAACAACCAGTTCTTCAACACCGACATGGGCAAGCCCATGGCCAACCTGCCGGTGGTCATCTTCCAGTTCGCCATGAGCCCGTACGACAACTGGATCCGCCTGGCGTGGGGCGGGGCGCTGCTGATCACGCTCGCCGTGCTGCTGCTCAACATCCTGGCGCGCGTCTACTTCCGCGAGCGCGCGCCCAAGTGAGCCGATGACCCATTCCCAGGATACGCAGGATACGCAGGAACATTCCACCATGACCGCCTCCATTTCTACCGCAGCGGCACTCGGCGAGAACCGGGCGGCCTCGGCCGCGCCCGAGCGCAACGCGATCGAGATCCGCAACCTCAATTTCTATTACGGTCAGTTCCAGGGGCTCAAGAACGTCTCGCTGGACATCCCCGAGCGCCGCGTGACGGCCTTCATCGGCCCCTCGGGCTGCGGCAAGTCCACGCTGCTGCGCACGCTCAACCGCATGTACAGCCTGTATCCGGGGCAGCGTGCCGAGGGCGAAATCCGCTTCGACGGCCGCAACATCCTCGACCCCGACACGGACCTGAACCTGCTGCGCGCGCGCATCGGCATGGTGTTCCAAAAGCCCACGCCGTTTCCGATGACGATTTACGAGAACATCGCCTTTGGCGTGCGTCTGTACGAAAAGCTGTCCAAGTCCGACATGGACGACCGCGTCGAGTGGGCGCTGACCAAGGCGGCCCTGTGGAACGAGGTCAAGGACAAGCTGCACCAAAACGGCATGTCGCTGTCGGGCGGCCAGCAGCAGCGTCTGTGCATCGCGCGCAGCGTGGCGGTCAAGCCCTCGGTGGTGCTGCTCGACGAGCCGACCTCGGCGCTGGACCCCATCTCCACCGGCAAGATCGAAGAGCTGATCCACGAGCTCAAGACCGAGTACACGATCGCCATCGTCACCCACAACATGCAGCAGGCCGCGCGCTGCAGCGACTACACCGCCTACATGTATCTGGGCGAGTTGATCGAGTTTGGCGAGACGGAGCAAATCTTCGTCAAGCCCAAGCGCACGGAAACCGAGGACTACATCACCGGGAGGTTCGGCTGATCATGGAAAAACACCTGTCCAGCCAGTTCGACGAGGAACTCAACCGCATCTCGACCCGCGTGCTCGAGATGGGGGGCGTGGTGGAGTCGCAGCTTCGCCATGCCATCTATGCCCTCTATCAGCTCGACCTGCCGGCCACGCAGCAGGTGCTGGAGCTGGAGGAGCGCGTCAACCGGCTCGAGGTCGAGATCGACCGCGACATCACCTCGGTGATGAGCCGGCGCCAGCCCACCGCGCGCGATCTGCGCCTGCTGGTGGGCGTCTCGCGCGTCATCGTCAACCTGGAGCGCGCTGGCGACGAGGCCGCGCGCATCGCACGCCTGACCAAGGACTTCATCGACGCCGGTGCCCCGCGCGCGCTGCCCATCGACGATCTGGTCAACGCCGCCAAGATGGCGGCCGAGTCGATTCGCGCCACGCTCGACGCCTTTGCCCGGCTGGATGTGCAGGCGGCGATCAAGGTCATCGACGAGGACAACCGCCTCGACGTGGTGTACGAGGGCTTCGTGCGCAAGCTGATCACCTACATGATGGAAGACCCGCGCATGATCACCCCGTGTCTGGGGCTGATGTTCCTGGCCAAGGCGGTCGAGCGCGTGGGCGACCACGCGAAGAACATCGCCGAGGCCGCGGTCTATGTGGCCATGGGCAAGGACATCCGGCACGCCACGCCGGCCGAGCGCGAATCTGCCATCAAATGAGAAAGCTGCCCCGTGTTCTGGTGGTCGAGGATGAGCCCTCGATCGCGGAATTGATCGCGGTCAACCTGCGGCACAACGGATTCACGCCGATCGTGGTGTTCGACGCCGACGCAGCGGTGCGCGAGGTCGAAGCGGTGTTACCCGACGTGATTCTGCTCGACTGGATGCTGCCCGGCGGCAGCGGGGTGCAGCTGGCACGCCAGTGGCGAACCCTCGAGCGCACGAAGACCGTCCCCATCATCATGTTGACGGCGCGCTCGGAGGAGTCCGACAAGGTCCAGGGACTCGATGCCGGCGCGGATGACTACGTTACCAAGCCATTTTCCACCCAGGAGCTGCTGGCCCGCATTCGCGCCGTCCTGCGTCGGCGGGCACCGGAAGCCGTCAACGACACGGTTCAGGCCGGTGGTTTGCTGCTCGATGCGGCAGCGCACCGCGTGTCGTTCGAGGGCCGCGAGCTCAAGGTCGGCCCCACGGAGTTTCGGCTGCTGCATTTTTTGATGAAGCACCCCGAGCGGGTGCACACGCGAGCGGCGCTACTCGATCGCATTTGGGGCGACCATGTCTTCATCGAAGAGCGCACCGTTGACGTGCACATCAAGCGCCTGCGCGAGGCCCTGGGGGCGGCCGGGGCGATGATCGAAACCGTGCGCGGCGCGGGATACCGGTTTTCGCCTCGGGCCATCGAGTCGGTGACCGACGGCGTGCGCACCGCGTGATCCGTGCTGCGCCATTCGGCGGGATGGCGCAGGGGTTCGTCATAATGTCCCCATCATGACGCGACGTGCGCTCGAACTGCTGGTCTCGACCGCGGTGCCCGCAGCGGTGGCTTTGTGGTGGCCCGGTGGCGGCACGTGGGGCGTGCTGGGGGCGCTGGGGGGGGCGTTGGTCTGGCTGGCGTGGGACGAGCGGCGTGCCCAGCGGGTGTTGGCTTGGTTGCGTGAGCCGTCGGTCTCTCGGTTGCCCGACGTGGGGCCGTGGTGGGGTGAGCTGGTGGAGCGCACGCGCCGCGCGCTCAAGGCGGCCAACCGCAAAGCGCGCAAGGCCAATGCGCGTTTGCAGGAATTTTTACTTGCCATCCAAGCGTCGCCCAATGGTGTCGTGCTGCTCAGCAAGGAAGGCACCATCGAGTGGTGCAATCTGACCGCGGGCGAGCATCTGGGCTTCGACGCCAAGCGCGATCTGGGCCAGCGCATCCGCAACCTGGTGCGCGACCCGACATTCATTGCCTATTTGAACCAGCGTGATTTCACCCGTGCGGTCGAGATCGACGGTCGCCACGCCCGCCCAGGGCACCCCCAGCGCATCTCGGTACAGATATTCCCGTACGCCAAAGGGCGTCGGCTGTTGCTCACGCGCGACATCACCACCATTGAGCTCGCCGAAGCGATGCGGCGTGACTTCGTGGCCAACGTCTCGCACGAGATCCGCAGCCCGCTGACCGTGATCTCTGGCTTCATCGAGACCCTGCAAACCTTGCCCCTGCAGGAGGACGAGCGGCGCCATTATCTGGCGCTTATGCAGCAGCATGCGCAGCGCATGCAAACCTTGGTCGACGATCTGTTGACCCTGTCGCGACTGGAGGGTAGCCCCGCGCCCGATGACTCGCAATGGGTGGACGTGGCCGACCTGTTGGACGAGGCGTTTGCCCAAGCGCAGGCGCTCGCTGGCGTGCTGCACGCCGGACGCCAGCAGCTGGCGCGGGTGCCGGGACCGGCGGCCGAAGTGGCGGGGGCGCGCAGCGAACTGCTCAGCGCCTTGGGTAATCTGCTCAGCAATGCGGTGCGCTACACCCCGGCCGACGGGCGGGTCGAAGCGGGCTGGCGGCTGTTGGGTGAAGGTGATCTTGAGTTTTTCGTCACCGACAACGGCCCCGGCATCGCCGCCGAACATCTGCCGCGCCTGACCGAGCGGTTTTACCGGGTCGACCGCAGCCGTTCGCGCGACAGCGGTGGCACGGGGCTCGGACTGGCCATCGTCAAGCACGTCGCCCAGCGACACGGAGGCCAGCTGCTCATCGACAGCACGGTTGGCGTGGGCTCCACCTTTCGGCTGCGCTTGCCACCAGCCCGCGTGCGGGCCCGGGATCTTGGCTGACGTTCAGCGCCGCTCGAATACCAGCCACCGCTCGCGGTTTTCGCGCAGGCGGGGCACCTCCGTGCGCAGCCGCCAATCGGCGATGTCGATGACTTGCACCAGTGAAGGGTAGTCGCGGGGGTTGACCACCAGCAGGCTGCAGCGCTGCCCGCCGGGTTGCCCAGCGCGCCGCACCTCGAGTCCGCCGTGATGCTGCAAACCGGCGATACGGGCCGCATCCAGCCCGTGCACAAGCACGCAGTCGCCAGCGGGCACCAGCGCGGCGATGCGCTGCGACACCGGGGCCTGGCCCATGCCATGGTTGAGCATCGGCAACCATAGGGTCATGAGCAGCAGCCAGTTGAGGACGGATCCTGCGGCCGAGAGCACGACGCTCTTCCAAAGGGCTGGGCGATGGTGCCCCAGCCGCCATACCACCACGCCCAACCAGGCCAGTGTGGCCGTCAGGGCAGGCAGCCACAGGGCCCAGTGCGTGGTGGGCTCGAAGCCCGGCAGCAGGCGCGCGACGTTGGCGGCTGGCTTCGGCGGCACGCCCGTGTGCACCGCAATCCAGATGATCCAGATGATGAGCGCGGCGCCCGTGAAAAAAAGCACCGCGAACCAATCGATCAGCGCGCTGACGCTGCGGCGCAGCGTCGGCAGGGCAAAGGCGGCCAAGCTGGCCAACGGCGGCAGGGCCAGCAGCAGCGTTCGGTCGTCTCCCGCGTCGAGCCAGGTTGCCACCAGCACGATGACCACCAGGGTCGCGGGCCAGCCGATGTGCGGCTCGCGCCAACGGCCGCGCCAGCGCCACAACGCCCACAGGGCAAACGCGGCCGCGGGCCACAAGAACCATCCCAACAATCGTCCGTAGCTGAGCCAAGTCGCCGGCGTTGTCCAAACCTCCCAGCGCACAGCCGTCCATTCCCCTGTGCGGCCCGCGGCGTTGGCCAGCACCCATGCCGCGGCCAGGGCCGATAGGGTGCCAAGCGCCGCGCCCCAGCGAACGGCGCGTCCGAGCGGCACTCGGTGCCACCACAGCAGGGCGGCGGCGCTGATGGCCAACAGCACCCATGGGGCACCCGACAGCGCCAATCCCCACGCCGCTAGCCACCACCACGCCAGCACCCGCGCGGCGTGACCAGTGCCGGGGGTGTCGTCGATCGCCAGACCGCGCACCACGGCGTAGTGCAGCAGCGCGACAAAGGCCAACTGGGCTGCGGCGGGCGTGACCTCGTGCGCGGGCAGGGCCAGCCCCAAGGTGGCCACCAGCGCCAGCAGCGCGCCGTCGGCCAGTGCGCGGGCGTAATCGGTCGGCCGCGCCTCACCGCCAAACGCCAGCGCCACGGGTTGTGCTGCGGGCTGGCGCGCGAGCCGGTACGTGGCGTACCACGTCGCGGCCAAGGTGCCGAGCAGCAGGGCCACGAATGGCACGCGTGCCGCCAGCTCGGCGGGCAGCGGTAACGATTGCATGGCCAGTGCCCCCAGCCAATAGGGCAGCCACGCCAGGGGCGAGGCCGGCTCGCCCAGTACCTGCGGTGTCCACCACGGGCCGCCGCGCACCATGTCGATCATGACCGCGAATGCCGCCAGATCGTCGGTGCGCCAGGGATCGCGCCCCAGAAAGCCCGGCAGCACGTAGATGGCGATCAGCAGCCACGGGACCCAGCGCGGCAGGCGCCGGGCAGCCTGTTCGGTGACGAGAGCAGGGGTGGATTGCAGCACGTTGGGTGATGGCGGCAAGGGCTGGCGACAGGCGTTAGCCTACACGGGGCAGGCAACAAAAAAGCAGCCTCGCGGCTGCTTTTGTCGTGAGCGCCCGCTGCGGGAACGGCAGCCGGTCAGGACGGCTTGCCCGCGCGCGCATAGCGGTTGCGGAACTTCTCCACGCGCCCACCCATCGTGTCCACGCTCTTTTGCGTGCCCGTGTAGAACGGGTGCGACTCGCTGGAGGTTTCCAGCTTGAACAGCGGCAGCTCGCGGCCGTCGTCGAGCTTGATCGTCTCTTTCGTGTTGGCGCACGAGCGGATGATGAACTGGCTGCCGTTGGACAGGTCCACGAAGCAGACTTCGCGGTAGTTGGGGTGGATGCCTTCTTTCATGATCGCTTTCCTAATGCAGTAGCCACGGCCCGGCCCATCCAGGCAGCACTTGCTGCAAAGCTTGCCATTATACCTTGTCGAATCGACCGCGGTACCTCAGCCGCCGCGCCGCATGAGCTCGAAGAACTCCTGGTTATTCTTGGTCTGCTTCATGCTCTTGAGCACCATCTCCATCGCCTCGATTTCGTCCATGTTGTAGAAGAACTGGCGCAGGATGCGGGTCTTTTGCAGAATCTCGGGCGGCAGCAGCAGCTCCTCGCGGCGGGTGCCGCTGCGGCTGAGCTGGATCGAGGGGAAGACGCGCTTTTCGTACAGGCGCCGGTCGAGGTGGATTTCGCAGTTGCCGGTGCCTTTGAATTCCTCGAAGATCACCTCGTCCATGCGGCTGCCGGTGTCCACCAGTGCGGTGGCGATGATGGTGAGGCTGCCGCCTTCTTCCACGTTGCGTGCGGCACCAAAGAATCGCTTGGGTCGCTGCAGCGCGTTGGCGTCCACGCCGCCGGTGAGTACCTTGCCCGACGACGGCAGCACGTTGTTGTAGGCACGCGCCAGCCGCGTGATGGAGTCGAGCAGGATGACCACGTCCTTTTTCAGCTCGACCAGGCGCTTGGCGCGCTCGATGACCATCTCGGCCACGTGCACGTGGCGTGCGGCCGGCTCGTCGAAGGTGGAGGCGATGACCTCGCCGCGCACGGTGCGCTGCATCTCGGTCACTTCCTCCGGGCGCTCGTCGACCAGCAGCACCATCAGCGTCACCTCGGGATAGTTGCTGGTGATGGCGTGCGCGATGTGCTGCATCATGACGGTTTTGCCGCTCTTGGGCGGCGCCACGATCAGCGCGCGCTGGCCTTTGCCGATTGGGGCGATGATGTCGATGATGCGGCCGGTGATGTTTTCCTCGCTCTTGATGCCCTCACGCTCGAGCTTCATGTGCTCTTTGGGAAAGAGCGGCGTGAGGTTCTCGAACATGATCTTGTGCTTGTTCTGCTCGGGCGGCAAGCCGTTGATCTTGTCGAGCTTGTTGAGCGCGAAATAGCGCTCGCCGTCCTTGGGGATGCGCACGTCCCCCTCGACCATGTCGCCGGTGTGCAGGTTGAAGCGCCGGATCTGACTGGGCGAGATGTAGATATCGTCGGTGCTGGCGGTGTAGCTGGCCGTCGGATCCCGCAAGAAACCGAAGCCGTCGGGCAGCACCTCCAGCACACCGTCCGCGAACACCTGCTCGCCTGCCTTGGCGCGCTTCTTGATGATCGCAAACATCAGCTCCTGCTTGCGCATGCGGCCGGTATTCTCGATCTCGAGCGCCTCGGCCATCTTGAGCAGCTCCGAGACGTGCAGGGCCTTCAGTTCATTCAAGTGCATGGAAATCGACTCCAGACAAGGGAGTGTGCTTGGTGGCTGCGTGGCAGTGGATGCGCACGCGCCAAGACGACATTGGGGAAAACCAACAACGGCCGGAACCATACCGGCGCAATCGGTGCCCGCACGGCTGGTTGGCTACCAACCGGGGCCGGCAGCACGTGGGGCGCTGCCTTTGACACGGATTATGACACCAAACACCCCGGGCAGCCGCACAGAGGCGCCCGCGGTTGGCTGTGCGGCGCTATCAGGCCAGGTACGGCTCGATGAAGGCGGTGAGCTGCTGTTTGCTCAGCGCGCCCACCTTGGTGGCGGCGAGTTGGCCGTCCTTGAACAGCATCAACGTGGGAATGCCGCGAATACCATACTGCGCGGGTACCGTGCGATTTTCATCCACGTTGACCTTGGCCACTTGCAGTTTGCCAGCGTAAGCGGCCGCGATCTCGTCCAGGATGGGCGCGATCATGCGACAGGGGCCGCACCACTCGGCCCAGAAATCCACCAATACCGGCGTCGTCGACTTCAGGACGTCGGCGTCGAAAGTGGCATCGGTCACGTGTTTGATCAGGTCGCTCGCCATGGTGGATGGGCCTCGGGTCGTCGTGTTCGTGTCGAATGTGAGAGGTGACGAGCCTTGACCCCGGCACTGGCTACGCGGTTAGGGCTGCTTGGTTCCCCACCTGACCCGGTTGGCCGCTTCACCATGCGGGAAGGCCCGTCACCCGCCATTGTATGCGACGGATAGAATGCCCGCATGTCGTATTTGGTGCTGGCCCGCAAATATCGCCCCAAAACCTTTGCCGAAATGGTGGGGCAGGAACACGTGGTGCAGGCGCTGGGCAACGCGCTGCGCGCACGGCGGCTGCACCATGCGTACCTGTTCACGGGCACGCGTGGCGTGGGCAAGACGACGGTCTCGCGCATCTTGGCCAAGTCGCTCAACTGCACGGGGCCGGACGGAAGGGGTGACATCACCGACACGCCGTGTGGCGTCTGCGATGCCTGCCGCGAGATCGACGCGGGCCGCTTCGTCGATTACACCGAGCTCGACGCGGCATCCAACCGCGGCGTCGACGAAGTGCAGGCCCTGCTGGAGCAGGCCGTCTACAAACCGGTGCAGGGGCGCTTCAAGGTCTTCATGATCGACGAAGTGCACATGCTCACCAACACCGCCTTCAACGCCATGTTGAAGACGCTGGAGGAGCCGCCGGAGTATCTGAAGTTCGTGCTCGCCACCACCGACCCGCAAAAAGTGCCGGTGACGGTGTTGAGCCGCTGCTTGCAGTTCAACCTGCGGCCGATGGCGCCGGAGACGGTGGCCCAGCATTTGCAGCAGGTGCTCGCGCGCGAGGCGATCGCGGCGGAGCCGGGCGCGGTGCGGCTGCTCGCGCGCGCGGCGCGAGGCTCGATGCGCGACGCGCTGAGCCTGACCGATCAAGCCATCGCCTTCGGTGCCGGGCGTCTGGCCGAGGCGGACGTGCGCCAGATGTTGGGGGCGGTGGATCATGGTTACGTCCTCGGCCTGTTGCACGCGCTCTCAGCGCGCGATGCACGCGCGCTGGTGGCCGCCGTCGACGACCTGCGTGTACAGGGGCTGCCCCCCGCGGCGACGCTGGAGGAGATGACGGCCATCCTGCAACGCTTGGCGGTGCTGCAGTGGACGGGGGAGGCCGCCGTCGACGACGCCGACGACGCACGCCTGCCGGCACTGGCGGCTGCCTTGCCGGCCGATGTCACGCAACTGCTCTACAGCCTGTGCCTGCATGGGCGTGCGGAGTTGGGGTTGGCGCCAGACGAGTACGCCGCGCTGACCATGGTGCTGCTGCGCGCGTTGGCGTTCATGGGTGAGCCGCCCCCGTCGGTGGTCGCCTCCGTGGCGCTCGAGGCACCGGCGGAAAAAAAAACACCGCCAGCGCCGCCCCCCGCCCTTGAGCCGGCCGCCGCGGTCGCGCAAACGTTGGTCGGCCCCGCCGTCGACTCGCCGCCGCTGGGGGACGAGTGGGAACGCATCGTGCTCGCGCTGGTGGCGGGCGGGCACGTGCAGGCGCTGGCGCGGGAGCTGGCGCTGCAGTCCGAGTTGGTGGATCGGCAGGCGCACGCTTGGCGCTTGCGCGTGCCCCAGGGCACACTGGCACAAGACACGCCGCGCGAGCGCCTGCGTGTGGCGCTGGCCCAATACCTGGGGCTGCCCGAGGGATGGCAACTGGCGGTGGAGGTGGGCCCCGCGCCCGACTCGCCCGCGCAGCGGCGTGCCGCTGCGCGCCAGGCACGCCAGCAAGCGGCCGAGGCCGCCATTCAGGGCGATCCGCTCGTGCAGTCTTTGATGCGCGACTGGGGGGCGACCATCGTCCCTGGTAGCATCCAGCCCGTCGACGGCGACCCCGCCGTCTGAACCCATCGACCCCCTTCGAGAGAAAGCACTGACCCATGTTCAACAAAGGACAGCTCGCCGGCCTGATGAAGCAGGCCCAGGCCATGCAGGAAAATCTCAAGCGCGCCCAGGAAGAACTGGCGACGATGGAGGTCACCGGCGAATCTGGCGCAGGACTGGTCAAGGTCGTGATGACCGGCAAGCACGACGTCAAGCGCGTCACCATCGACCCCAGCCTGTTGAGCGATGACAAGGAAATGCTCGAAGACCTGGTGGCCGCCGCGTTCAATGCGGCGGTGCGCAAGGTCGAGGAGACGACCCAAGAACGCATGGCCCAGGTGACCGCTGGCATGCCCGGTTTGCCCGGTGGCATGAAGTTCCCGTTCTGAGCGGACGCGACCGCTGCCCATGGGCAAGTCCGCGTCGCGGCGGCTCGAGCAGCTCATCGCAGCCCTGCAGCGGCTGCCGGGCGTGGGCGTGCGCTCGGCCTCGCGCATGGCATACCACTTGTTGCAGCACGACCGCGACGGCGCGCTGCAGCTCGCGCACGCGCTGCAGGCTGCGGCCGAAGGCGTCCAGCACTGCGCGCTGTGCCACACGTTTTCGGAAGAGGCGATTTGCCCGACCTGCGCCGACCCCACACGCGATGCGGGGCTGTTGTGCGTCGTCGAAACGCCGGCCGACCAGGCGGCGCTCGAGCGCACCGGCGCCTACCGCGGGCGCTATTTCGTCCTGATGGGGCGGCTCAGCCCGCTCGACGGCATTGGTCCTGACCACATCGGCGTGCGGCCGCTGCTGGAGCGCTTGCAGAGTACGCCACCGGTGCAAGAAGTGATTCTGGCCACCAGCTTTACCGCCGAGGGAGAGGCCACCGCCCACGTGGTGGGACAACTGGCGCGCGCTCTGGGCCTGAAAGTGACCCGGCTGGCCCGCGGCGTACCCGTGGGCAGCGAACTGGAGTATGTCGACCTCGGTACGATCGCGCACGCGCTGGCAGACCGGCGCTGACGCCTCCCGGCGGGTGCGGGAATACCCGCTCCGGGATGACCCTGTCGGGGCAGATCCCGATGCGCGGCCCCGATGCCGCGTCTTATCCTGTACGGACATCGTCGCCCGCGCGAGCGGGCGGCATCAGCCGGGGCGGCGACATGGACAGGCGGGGTTGTTTGCGTGTGCTGGGGGGGGCGGTCGTCACCACGACGCTGCCGCCACGTGTGCGGGCCGGGGCAGCAGCCCCGGTGTCGGTGCAGTGGGCGCTGCACACACCACTGGCGGCCCTGCCGGTGCGGCTGGCCGAGCGGCTTGGTTACTTCGCCGCCGAGGGGGTGGCCGTTGCGCTGGCGCCGCACGGCTCGGCCTCAGCGGCTGCACTCGACCCCGACGCGGTCCGGGTTCACGCCGGTGCCTTCGACTTCGTGTTGCGCCAACAGCTGCATGGGCAGCCCGAGCAGGCATTTCTGGCGCTGGTCCGTACGCCACAGCTTGGGTTTGGTTGGCGCCATCCGGCACCCGCGCAGGGTCAAGGGCTCGCCGCGGCGCCCGTGCGGGTTGGCGTGCTGGCGGGTGACCGGATGGCACCTGCGATCGCCGCCCTGGTGCTGCAGGGACAGGGGGTCGCGCCGGGGCAGGTGCAGTATCCGACGCTGGGCGACGTGGCGCATACACAAACGCTGCTGGCATCGGGCACCATCGACGCCGTCTGCTTGGGCGACCCGATGCTGACCCAGCTGCAACGCCAGGGCGCCATCCGTCTGGTGGCCGACACCCGCCACCCGTCGGACAGTCAGCGCTTGCTCGGTGGCCCGGTCTTGTGCGCCTGCCTGAGCGCACCCGAGCCGCAGGTGCGCCGCCACGGCGCCGAGCTGCAGTCCGTCGCCCGTGCGGTGCGGCGTGCGTTGCGCTGGCTGCAGACCGCGGGGCCGTCGGATCTGGCGCGCCACGCCGACCTGGGCGGCTTTGCGGGTGATCCGAGCCTTTTTTTGTCCATTTTGATGCACACGCGGGGGGCGTTTTCACCCGACGGTACGCTGGAGCCACAGGCCGTGCAGCAGGTACTGCGGGTGCTGTACGCGCAACCCCAGGGCATGGATTACGATTCACTCGACCCCACGCGCCTGTACACGACCCGATTGCTGCCGACCTGAGCCGCTTTCGGCGCCGATAATCGGGTCCGTGTCCGCCATCCCGCTTTTCACTGCTCCTGTGCCATCCGATCTGTTCACTTCCGCGAGCGCCGAGGGCGCGACCCACCCTTCGGATGACCCCGAATGGCAGCGTGTGCAGGCGCTGCGCCGCCTGCTGCACCACCACGCGTGGCGCTACTACGTGCTGGACGACCCCGAAATTCCGGACGCCGAGTACGACCGCCTGTTGGCCGAACTGCAGGCGATCGAGGCCCGCCACCCGGATTGGGTGACACCCGACTCGCCCACCCAGCGCGTCGGCGCGCCACCGCTGGAGGGGTTTACCACCGTGCGGCACGCAGTGCCGATGCTCAGCATCCGGACCGAAACCGATACCGACCCGGCCGCTGCGCTGGCATTCGATGCGCGCATCCGCAAAGACCTCGGATTGGGGCCTGACGACCCACCGGTCGAGTACGTGGCCGAACCCAAGTTCGACGGCCTGGCCATTGGGCTGCTGTACGAGCACGGCGTGCTGGTGCGGGCCGCCACGCGCGGTGACGGTGAGACCGGCGAGGACGTGACACAAAACATCCGCACCATCGGGCAGATACCCCTGCGGCTGCGGGGGGCGGGAGTGCCAGTGCCCCGCCTGGAGGTGCGAGGCGAGGTCTACATGCGCCGCGATGCGTTCGAGGCCCTCAATGCCCGTCAGCGTGAGCGCGGCGAAAAGACCTTCGTCAATCCCCGCAACGCGGCCGCGGGCGCAGTGCGCCAGCTCGATCCCACCGTGACGGCATCACGCCCCTTGAGTTTTTTTGCCTATGGCCTGGGAGAGGTGAGCCCGCCGACGCACGGTGGCCCCGACTTTCGCCGCCACTGGGACGTCTTGTGCGCGTTGCGGGACTGGGGATTTCCGGTATCCGACTTGGCGCGCCGCTGTGCGGGCGGTCAAGCGCTGGCCGACTACTACCGTGACATCGGGGGCCAGCGTGATGCCTTGCCGTTCGACATCGACGGCGTGGTCTACAAGGTCGATCGGCTCGACTGGCAACAACGGCTGGGCTTCGTTACCCGCGAGCCGCGCTGGGCGATCGCGCACAAATACCCGGCCCAGGAACAACTCACGCGCGTGTTGGCCATCGACGTGCAGGTCGGGCGCACGGGCAAGCTCACGCCGGTGGCCAAGCTCGAGCCGGTGTTCGTCGGCGGCGTCACCGTCACCAACGCCACGTTGCACAATGCCGACGAGGTGCGACGCAAAGACGTGCGCGTGGGCGACACCGTGATCGTGCGACGCGCCGGCGACGTCATCCCCGAGGTGGTGGCGGTGGCGCCCCCGTTGCCGGAGCCGCGGGGCGCGCCGTTCGAGATGCCCACTGCCTGCCCCGTCTGCGGCAGCGCCGTGGTGCGTGAGCCGGGCGAAGTGGATCACCGCTGCAGCGGCGGGCTGTTCTGTCCCGCCCAGCGCAAACAGGCCATCCTGCATTTTGCGCAGCGGCGCGCCATGGACATCGAGGGCCTGGGCGAAAAACTGGTCGATCAACTGGTGGATGCGAACCTGGTGCGCAACGTGGCCGATCTGTACCGGCTGGGCTTGAACGCGCTGGCAGCGCTCGATCGCATGGGAGAAAAGTCGGCGGCCAACCTGCTCGCGGCGATCGAAGCGTCCAAGTCCACGACGCTGGCGCGTTTTCTGTTCGCGCTGGGCATTCGGCACGTGGGCGAGAGCACGGCGCGCGACCTGGCGCGCCACTTCGGTCGGCTCGACGCGATCATGGATGCGTCGGTAGACGAGCTGCAGGCGGTGCCCGACGTCGGGCCCGTGGTGGCGCGCAGCATCCACACCTTTTTTGCGCAGCCGCACAACCGCGAAGTGGTCGAGCAGTTGCGCGCCTGCGGCGTCCACTGGCCCGAGCACGAGGTCACACCGGCCGCCACACCGCTGCCGCTGGCGGGCAAGACGTTTGTGCTGACCGGCACGCTGCCCACGCTCACACGCGACGAAGCCAAGGCCCGCATCGAAGCCGCGGGGGGGAAGGTGGTGGGATCGGTCAGCCGCAAGACCGACTGGGTGGTCGCCGGTGAGGCCGCGGGCAGCAAGCTCGAGCGTGCCCGAGAACTGGGCGTGCCCGTGCTCGACGAGGCGGGGTTGCTCGCGCTGTTGGGCGAGGCGCCCAAGTCGACGCCCGCGCCCGGAGCTGGCATCAGTCCTGCTTGAAACGGTAGTGGTCGCGGTTGAGGACGGCGGCCACCGCCGTCACTTCCTCGGGCCACAGCTGCAGGTTGAGTATGCTGTTGCACTGCTCGACCATACCGCGTAGCAGGCCCGGGGTGTTGATGCGCCCCAGCGGCCGGTAGATCGCGCTGCCGTCGCCGCCAACCTTTTCCGCATGGCATTGGGCGCAACGGTGCTGCTGGATCAGCTTCTCGCCCTGCGCGAGGTCGGCGTCCCGAAAAATGGTGGGCACGTCGGCCCGTACGCCGGTAGCCGCCGCCAGAGCAAGCCCTAGCACCCCGCATACCGCCCGCGCTGCCGAGAGGGTGTCGTGTCGCATGGTGCCTCCTTGAGCTGTCGTCCGTGCACTATACGGCGGAACCCGCTGCGTCGTCCAGTACCGCCATCAAGTCCTGGGTGAGCTGGGCTTGCTCGCGCGCGACATGCAGCGTCGGCCCCGTGATGACGAAGGTGTCCTCGACCCGCTCGCCCAGTGTCGTGACCTTGGCCAGCTGCACCTGAACCCGGTGCCGCATGAACACCCCTGCGATGCGGTAGAGCAGACCCTTGCGGTCGCTGGCGGACACGCTCAGCAGCCAGCGCTGCCCGCGTTCGTCGGGCTGTAACTGCACCCGGGGCACGACCGGAAAACTGCGCACCCGCCGCGAGACGCGGCCGCGCCCTGGCGTCGGCAATGGGGCCGCGGGATCGAGCGCGCGCGGCAAGCCGCTTTCCACCAGTGCGACCAACTCGCGGTAGTGTTCGGACAAGGTTTCGGTGGCGACCTGGAAGGTGTCGAGCGCACAGCCGTCGGCAGTGGTGTGGATCTTGGCGTCCAGAATCGAGAAGCCCGCTTGGTCGAAATAGCCACAGATGCGCGCGAACAGCTCGGGCTGGTCGGCGCAGTACACCAGCACCTGCAGCCCTTCGCCCGCAGGTGAGAGGCGCGCGCGCACGATGGTTGGCGGGAAGGTGCTACTGGTCTGCGCCAGTGCGCGCGACAGGTGGCGGGTGTGCCAAGCGATTTCGTCGGCACTGTGCCGCATGAAGTAGCCCACGTCCAGCCGCGACCACAGGGCCAGGTGCGCCTGATGGGGTAGGGCATGCAGGGCGAGCGCGGCCAAGGCTTCACGCTTGCGCGCCTCCACCTCGGCATGGGGGTCGGGGGCACCGCCGCCCAGCACCCGCAGCGTGACGCGGTACAGGTCTTCCAGCAACTTGGCCTTCCAGCCGTTCCACACCTTGGGGCTGGTGCCGCGGATGTCGGCCACGGTCAGCAGATACAGCCCGGTCAGTCGCCGCTCGTCCCCAACCAGGCGGGCGAAGGCGCGAATCACCTCGGGATCGCTGGTGTCCTCCCGTTGTGCCACGTGGCTCATGGTCAGGTGCTGCGCGACCAAAAAGCGAATCAGCTCGGCGTCCTCGCGCGCGATCCCGTGCTGGCGGGCAAACACCATCACGTCGCGCGCGCCGATGACCGAGTGGTCGCCGCCGCGGCCCTTGCCGATGTCGTGAAACAGCGCGGCCACGTACAGGATCCACGGCTTGTCCCAGCCGGCGGCGAGCTGCGAGCAAAACGGGTATTCGTGCGCATGCTCTGGCATGAAGAAGCGCCGCATGTTGCGCAGCACCATCAGGATGTGCTGGTCGACCGTGTAGACGTGGAACAGGTCGTGCTGCATCTGCCCGACCGCGTTGCGAAACGGCCACAGGTAGCGCCCCAGGACGGAGGTCTGGTTCATGAGCCGAAAGGCATGAGTGATGCCCTGGGGCTGCTGCAGGATGCGCAGAAAGGTCTGGCGATTGACCGGATCGCGCCGAAATGCCGCGTTCATGATGGGGCGGGCGTTATAGAGCGCGCGCAGCGTACGCGCCGATAGCCCCTTGATGCCGGGGGTCTGCTGGTAGAGCAAAAAGGTTTCCAAAATGGCGTGCGGTTGGTGCCAGTAGAGGTCGTCGCTGGCCACCTCCAGCATGCCACCCCGGTCCAGAAAGCGCTCGTTGATGGGGCGCAGGGGGCCGACGCCGTGCTCATCGCGCTCGAGCCGCTCCTGAATGTTGAGCAGCAAAATCTGATTGAGCTGCGTCACCGCCTTGGCCGCCCAATAGTAGCGCCGCATGAAGCGCTCACTGGCGCGGCGGGCATGGCGTGCCGACTGCTCGCGGCTCCCCTCGGCGCCCAGCTGCGCCTCGATACCAAAGGCCTGCGCCAGCGCGGTCTGCAAATCAAAGACCAGCCGATCCTCGCGTCGACGCGCCAACACGTGCAAGCGGGCGCGGATCAGGCTCAAGAGTGCCTCGTTGGCCTTGAGCTGGCGCGCCTCGCGGGCGGTGGCCAGGCCGCGGCGCGCCAGCTCGTCCCACGTGCTGCCCAGCCCCGCCGCTTTGGCCACCCACAGAATGACCTGCAGATCGCGCATCCCACCGGGCGACTCCTTGCAATTGGGCTCTAGGGCATACGGGGTGTTTTCGTAGCGCTGGTGGCGCTGTTGCATCTCGAACTGCTTGGCACGGCAGAATGTCAGCGCATCGATCTGTTCACCCAACGCGCGTCCGAGGGCTTCGAACTGGCGCCGATCGCCAGCCAGCCAGCGGCTTTCCAGCAGCGCGGTCTGCACCGAAATGTCGTTGGATGCCTCGCGCAGGCAGTCGGCCACCGTGCGCACGCTGGAACCGATCTCCAAGCCCACGTCCCAGCACTGTCCGATGAAGCGCTCGACCGCGCTCTGCCAGGGGGGCGGGGCGTCGGTGCTGGTGTGGTCGGGCAACAGCACGAGCACGTCCACGTCGGAGTACGGAAACAACTCGCCGCGTCCATATCCCCCGACCGCCACCAGCGTCAGCGCGTGGGGTAGGCCGGCGCCGGTCCACAAACGGCGCAAGGTGTCGTCAGTCAGGCGGCTGAGGCGCCGCAGCAGGCTGCGCACCCCGCGTGAGCGCACGTCCAGCGACTCGATGGCCTGCAGAATGGCCGCCTTTTGCGTGCGGTAGTGCTGGCGCAGCGCCGCCAACGGCGCCTCAGGCAGGGGTGCAACGGTGTCGGTCATGGCCCAGTGACAAGCAAGACCGGGGCCAGCCCACGCTCAGGCCGGGGCGGACTGTACGGCCGTGACGAACGCCGGCGGGGCAGGGGTGCCAGCCGATTGGGTGAGCACCTCGTAGCCGTTCTCCGTGCACAGCACGGTGTGCTCCCACTGCGCCGACAGCGACCGGTCGCGCGTGACGATGGTCCAGCCATCGCCCATTTCGCGGATGTCGCGGCGGCCCTGGTTGATCATCGGCTCGATGGTGAAAGTCATACCCGGCTGCAGCTCCATGCCAGTGCCGGGACGGCCGTAATGCAGCACCTGGGGGTCTTCGTGAAAGCGGCGGCCGATGCCGTGGCCGCAGAATTCGCGCACCACGCTATAGCCAGCGCTTTCGGCATAAGTCTGGATCGCGTGGCCGATGTCACCCAACCGCACGCCCGGGCGCACCATTTGGATGCCCTTCCACATCGCTTCATACGTGACCTGGCACAACCGCCTTGCGTGGGGCGCAACCTCGCCGACGAGGAACATGCGACTCGTGTCGCCGTGCCAGCCGTTCTTGATGACGGTCACGTCGATATTGACGATGTCGCCTTTTTTGAGCGGCTTGTCGTTGGGGATGCCGTGACAGACCACGTGGTTGACCGACGTGCAAATGCTCTTGGGGTATGGCTGGTAGCCGTTGGGAGCGTAGTTCAGCGGCGCGGGCACGGCCTGCTGCACGTTCACGATGTAGTCGTGTGCCAGCCGATCGAGCTCGTTGGTGGTGATGCCGGGGCGAACGTACGGGGTCAAATAGTCGAGCACCTCTGCGGCCAGCCGTCCGGCGAGTCGCATGCCTTCGATGCCGGCGGCATCTTTGATGGTGACGGTCATGTCGTGAAATAGAGCTGTTGCGCTGGCCCGTCCGGAGGGGCTCGAACCCCCGACCCACGGCTTAGAAGGCCGTTGCTCTATCCCGCTGAGCTACGGACGGCAGGGGTGTGAATGCATTGGTCGGAGCGAAAGGATTCGAACCTTCGACCCTCTGCTCCCAAAGCAGATGCGCTACCAGACTGCGCTACGCTCCGACGTCGAAGCCCGCATTGTAGCGGCTTGGGCGCACCGCGGCGGCGCCGGGGTGAACGGGCCCCAAGCCGGGGATGATGCATTTCGGAGCATGGGGTGTTAGAATAGCTGGGTCACGACCGAATGGGCGGGTGCATACCGGCCCATTTTTTTTGGTCGAACGTCCAATCACGATGGGTGGCAAGCGTGGGAGCGTGATCAGCGCGCTTTCCCAGAAAGGGCAGATACGAATCGCATGAGCTGGCAGCAGGTGGTCGAGCAGACGGTCGTTGGACTGGGGTACGAGTTGGTGGATCTGGAGCGGTCCGCCGGCGGGCTGCTGCGCGTGACCATCGACTGGCCGTGGGATGCGGCGCAGCCGCAAGAGCGCTTCGTGACCGTGGACGATTGCGAACGCGTCACGCGCCAGCTCCAGTACGTGCTGGAGGTGGAGGGCGTCGATTACCGGCGCCTGGAGGTCGGCTCGCCCGGTATCGACCGCCCGCTGCGCCATGAGCGGGATTACGAGCGCTTCGTGGGCGAAGTCGTCGATCTGTCGCTGCGCACACCGATCGGGGCGGCGGCTGCCGGTGCGGTGGCGCCGACGCGCAAGAAGTTCCGTGGCACCTTGCGCCGTGGCAGCCAGCCGGGTACCTGGCAGCTCGAGCTGATCGACGAGGCGACGCCGTCTGCGCGCGCCAAGCCGACCGGCAAGCCACAGCGGCGCGTGGCGGACCTGGCCACCGTTCAGGTGCTGGGTTTTACGCTCGACGAGGTGCGCGAGGCGCGCCTGGCGCCCATCGTGGATTTCAAAGGGCGCCGCCCGCGCGGCGCCCATGATCCCGCTTGAAACGAATACGCAGGCAGTGAAAGGCAGGCCAGAACAATGAACCGCGAAATGTTGATGTTGATCGATGCCATCTCGCGCGAGAAGAATGTGGAGCCGCGCGTCGTGTTGGCAGCGGTGGAGTCGGCCCTTGCGTCGGCGACCAAGAAGCTGCTCGGCGGCGAGGTGGACGTGCGGGTGTCGATCGATCCGGACACCGGGGCGTATGAAACGTTCCGGCGCTGGAAAGTGGTGCCCGACGAGGCCGGCCTGCAAAACCCGGACGCTGAGGAGCTGTACTCCGACGCGGTGGAAGACCATCCGGGCATTCAGGTGGGCGACTACATCGAAAAGCCGATCGAGAGCGTGCCCATTGGCCGCATTGGCGCCATGGCCGCCAAGCAGGTCATTCTGCAAAAGATCCGCGATGCCGAGCGAGAGATGCTGCTCAACGACTTCCTGTCGCGTGGCGACCGGATCTTCGTTGGTACCGTCAAGCGGCTCGACAAGGGCGACGTCATCGTCGAAAGCGGCCGGGTTGAAGGCCGCTTGAAGCGCAGCGAGATGATCCCGAAGGAGAACTTCCGTACGGGCGACCGGGTGCGTGCCCTCATCATGGAGGTGGATCCCACGCTGCGCGGCGCGCCCATCCTGCTGTCGCGTGCGTCGCCGGAGTTCATGATCGAGCTGTTTCGCCAAGAAGTGCCTGAGATCGAGCAGGGGCTGCTGGAGATCAAGGCCTGCGCGCGTGACCCAGGCAGCCGCGCCAAGATTGCCGTGCTCTCGCACGACCGACGCATCGACCCGATCGGCACGTGCGTGGGCGTGCGCGGCTCGCGCGTCAATGCGGTCACCAACGAGCTCTCCGGCGAACGCGTGGACATCGTGCTGTGGAGCGACGATCCTGCCCAATTCGTCATCGGCGCGCTGGCGCCGGCCAACGTGCAGTCGATCGTGGTCGACGAAGAACGGCACGCGATGGACGTGGTGGTCGACGAAGAAAACCTGGCCATCGCCATCGGCCGCGGCGGGCAAAACGTGCGCCTGGCGTCCGAGCTGACCGGCTGGAAAATCAACATCATGACGGCCGAAGAGTCGGCCCAGAAGCAGGCGCAGGAGCGCCAAGCGCTGCGCGAGCTGTTCATGAACAAGCTCGACGTGGACGAGGAAATCGCCGACATCCTGATCGAAGAAGGCTTCACCAGCCTCGAGGAAGTGGCCTACGTGCCGCTGCAGGAAATGCTGGAGATCGAAGCCTTCGACGAGGACACCGTCAACGAGTTGCGCGCACGCGCCAAGGACGCGCTGCTGACGATGGAGATCGCCAAAGAAGAAAGCGTCGAGGAGGTCTCGCAGGACCTGCGCGACCTGGAAGGCATGAGCACCGACCTGATCGCCAAACTGGCCGAAGCCGGTGTGCACACACTCGACGACCTGGCCGATTTGGCGGTCGACGAATTGATCGAAATCACGGGGCAAAGCCGCGAAGAAGCGACGGCCCTGATCATGAAGGCGCGCGAGCACTGGTTCGCTGGTGATGCGTCGTCCGCGCGTTCGTGAACGGCCCAGCCGAGGAGAAGGACCCCCTATGTCGAGTAACACCGTCGCCGAATTCGCTGCCGAACTGAACAAACCCGTCTCGCTGCTGCTGGAGCAGTTCGCTGCCGCTGGCGTGGACAAGCGTGCGGGCAGCGATTCCGTGACCGAAGCGGACAAACAGCGCCTGCTGGCCTACCTCAAGGCGGCCCACGGCACCCAGGGTCAGGAGCGACGCAAGATCACCCTGACCAAGCGTTCGACCACTGAGATCAAGCAGGCCGACGCGTCGGGCAAGGCGCGCACGATCCAGGTCGAGGTGCGCAAGAAGCGCACCTTCGTCAAGCGTGACGACGAGACCGAGACGCGGGCACCGGAGGTGTCGGAGGCGGAGGAAGCGGCGCAGGCGACGGAGCTGGCGCGCCGCGAGGAAGAGGCGCGCCTGCAGGCCGAGCGCCTGCGCCAGGAAGAGGAGGCGCTGGCCCGCCAACGTCGCGAGCGTGAGGAGGCCGAGGCCCGCGCTGCCGAAGAAGCGCGCCTGGCGCGGGAGGCCGCCGAGGCGCGCGCCCGTGCCGAGCGCGAGGCGGCGCTCGCGCGCGCTCGCAACGAAGCCACCGCCACCGCCGATGTGGCGCCAGCGGCGGCCGAGAAGGCGCCCAACCCGTCCTTGAGCGACGCGGCGGCGCAAGAGGCTGCCGAGCGCCAAGCCGCGCAGCAGGCCGAGCAGGCCCGGCGTGAAGCCGAACGTGCCGCCGAGGAGGCGCGCGCGCGCGAGCTGGAAGAGCGCCGCCGCAAGGCGCTGGCCGAGGCGGAGGCGATTCGCGCCATGATGGCCCAGCCGCGCAAGGTGCTGGTGGCCAAAAAACCGGAGGAGCCCAAACCCGCGGCCGAGGCAAAACCCGGCCTCAAGGGCACGCTGCACAAACCGGCCGGCACGCCCGCGCGTCCGGCGCCGGCACCGGCTGCGCCTTCGGCCAAGAAAGAGGTCAAATCCGAAGCCTTGTCGTCGTCTTGGAAGGACGATGCGGCGAAGAAGAAAGAGCTCAAGACCCGGGGTGACAGTGGCCCGGCTCGTGGCGGCAGCAACTGGCGTGCCGGCCCCAAGGGCAAACCCGGCCGCGGTGGGCGCGACGAGCGCGATGGGCGCGGCCCGTCGTCGCCCGCGACGGCCGAGCAGCGTGTCATCGAGGTCCACGTGCCCGAGACCATCACAGTGGCCGAGCTGGCACACAAGATGGCACTCAAAGCGTCCGAGGTCATCAAGCAGCTCATGAAACTGGGCCAGATGGTGACCATCAACCAGTCGCTGGACCAGGATACGGCCATGATCGTGGTCGAGGAGCTGGGGCACAAGGCCATCGCCGCCTCGCTGGACGACCCGGAGGCGTTTTCGGAAGAGGAGGCCGTGCTGTACCAAGGCGAGCCCAAGCCGCGCCCGCCGGTGGTCACGGTCATGGGTCACGTGGACCACGGCAAGACGTCGCTGCTGGACTATATCCGCCGCTCCAAGGTCGCTGCGGGCGAAGCCGGCGGCATCACGCAGCACATCGGCGCCTATCACGTGGAGACGCCGCGCGGTGTCATCACCTTCCTGGACACGCCGGGCCACGAGGCGTTTACCGCCATGCGCGCGCGCGGCGCCCAGGCCACGGACATCGTGATCCTGGTGGTGGCCGCCGACGATGGCGTCATGCCGCAAACGCGCGAGGCGATCAAGCACGCCAAGGCGGCAGGGGTGCCGATCGTGGTGGCGTTGACGAAGATCGACAAGCCCGACGCCAACCCCGAGAAGGTCAAGCAAGAGCTGGTGGCCGAAGAAGTCGTGCCCGAGGAATACGGCGGTGACTCCCCCTTCATTGGGGTGTCGTCCAAGACCGGGCAGGGCATCGACGAGCTGCTGGAAAACGTGCTGCTGCAGGCCGAGGTGCTCGAGCTCAAGGCCCCGGTGGACGCCAAGGCCAAGGGGTTGGTCATCGAAGCCCGCCTGGACAAAGGCCGCGGCCCGGTGGCCACGGCGTTGGTGCAATCCGGCACGCTGCGCGTGGGCGACGTGGTGCTGGCGGGCCAGACGTACGGCCGGGTGCGCGCCATGCTCGACGAAAACGGTCGCCAGGTCAAGGAAGCGGGCCCGTCGATCCCGGTCGAAATCCAGGGGTTGGCGGAGGTTCCGCTGGCGGGCGACGACTTCATGGTCATGGCCGACGAGCGGCGCGCGCGCGAAATCGCCACCTACCGCGCGGGTAAGTACCGCAGCACCAAGCTGGCCAAGCAGCAAGCGGCCAAGCTGGAGAACATGTTTGCCGACATGACCGCGGGCGAGGTCAAGACCCTGCCCATCATCATCAAGGCCGACGTGCAGGGCTCGCAAGAAGCGCTGTCGACGGCGCTGCTCAAGCTCTCCACCGACGAGGTGCGTGTGCAGTTGGTCTACGCGGGCGTGGGCGGGATCAGCGAGTCCGACGTCAACCTGGCGATCGCCTCCAAGGCCATCATCATCGGCTTCAACGTGCGCGCCGATGCGAATGCGCGCAAGTTGGCCGAGTCGGCCGACGTCGAGATCCGCTACTACAACATCATCTACGACGCGGTCGACGAGATCAAGGCGGCCATGGCCGGGCTGCTGTCGCCCGAAAAGCGCGAAGAGGTCATCGGCATGGCCGAGGTGCGCACGGTGTTCGTGGCGTCCAAAATCGGCACGGTCGCCGGTTGCATGGTCACCCAGGGCTACGTCACGCGCTCGGCTCATTTCCGGCTCATCCGCGACAACGTCGTCGTCTACACGGGCGAACTGGAGTCGCTCAAGCGCTTCAAGGACGACGTGCGCGAGGTCAAGGAAGGCTTCGAGTGCGGCATCAAGCTCAAGAACTACAACGACATCAAGGAAGGTGACGTGCTGGAGTTCTTCGAGATCAAGGAAGTGGCGCGCACGCTGTAAGGAGCCCACATGCCCCCCCGCAAAGGTCCACACCGCAGCCACCAAGTGGCCGACCAAATCCAGCGCGACTTGAGCGAGCTGATTGCCCGCGAGCTCAAGGACCCGCGCATCGGCATGGTCACTATCCAGTCGGTGGAGGTGACGCCCGACTATGCGCACGCCAAGGTGTATTTCAGCGTCTTGGTGGGCGATCCGGCAGAGACCGAAGAGGCGCTCAACCAGGGCGCGGGTTTTCTGCGCAACGCGCTCTTCAAGCGTCTGCACATCCACACCGTGCCGACCTTGCATTTCGTGTACGACCGCAGCATCGAGCGCGCCGCCGACCTCAACGCCCTGATCGCCAAGGCGGTGGCATCGCGCGGCAAGGACGAGGACCCCGCATGACCGCCGAGCCCCGTGCACGGGTGCCGCGGCGCCCCGTGCATGGGGTGCTGCTGTTGGACAAGCCGCTGGGGCTCAGCGCCCAAGCGGCGGTGGCCAAAGTCAAGTGGCTGCTGGCAGCCGAAAAAGCGGGCCATACCGGCACGCTCGATCCGCTGGCCACGGGCCTGCTGCCCATCTGCCTGGGAGCCGCCACCAAGCTGGCCCAGGTGCACCTGGACGCCGACAAGGGCTACGAGGCGGTGCTGCGTCTGGGCGTGCGCACCCGCACCGGCGACGCCGAAGGCGAGGTGGTGGCGCGCGCGCCGGTGGATCCCGCGCTGCTCACGGCCGAACATCTGGACCGGGTGGCGCGGCGCTTCACGGGCGAGATCGAACAAATCCCGCCGATGCACAGCGCACTCAAAAAAGACGGGCGTGCCCTGTATGAATATGCCCGTGCCGGTGTCGAGGTCGAGCGCCCTGCGCGGCGCGTGACCATCCACGCGCTGACACTCGCCCCCGTGCCCGACGACCCGTCGGCCCTGACGCTGCGCGTGCGCTGCAGCAAGGGTACCTATGTGCGCACACTGGCCGAGGATATCGGCCAGGCGCTGGGGTGCGGCGCGCATCTGATCGCGCTGCGGCGTACCGCTACGGGCGGACTGAGTCTGTCCGACGCCATCACGGTCGATGCGCTGCAAGCCCTGCCACCGGACGAGCGGCGGTGCGCCGTGCGGCCGCCCGAGGTGCTGTTGCACGGCTGGCCCGAGATCGTGTTGAACGAGCGGGAAGCCGCGCGGTTTTTGTCGGGCCTGCGCCGTCGTGGCCCATGGCCCGACGCGGCGCATGTCGCCGTCTTCGGGGAACGCCCCCGTGCTTTGCTGGGCATCGCCCATTGCCAAGGGGGTGAGCTCATCCCCGACCGGCTGCTGACCCCCATCGAAATTGCCCAATGGCTGACCCAAGTTTCCCCATCATGAGCCGACCCATTCGCAACATCGCCATCATCGCCCACGTCGACCACGGCAAAACCACGCTCGTCGACCAACTGCTGCGCCAAAGCGGCACCTTCCGCGACAACCAACAGATCGGTGAGCGCGTGATGGACAGCAACGACCTCGAGCGCGAGCGCGGCATCACCATCTTGGCCAAAAACTGCGCCGTGCGTTGGAAGGACACGCACATCAACATCGTTGACACGCCCGGCCACGCCGATTTTGGCGGCGAGGTGGAGCGCGCGCTGTCGATGGTCGATGGCGTGCTGCTGCTCATCGATGCGCAGGAGGGGCCGATGCCGCAGACGCGCTTCGTCACCAAAAAAGCGCTGGCGCTCGGGCTCAAGCCGATCGTCGTCGTCAACAAGGTGGATAAACCCGGCGCGCGCCCGGACTACGTCATCAACGCCGCGTTCGATCTGTTCGACAAGCTGGGGGCCACCGACGAGCAGTTGGATTTTCCGGTGGTGTACGCCTCGGGCCTCAACGGCTGGGCGTCGCGTACCGAGGGTGAGCCCGGGCAAGCGTGGGGGACCGACATGGCCCCGCTGTTCGAGACCATCGTGCAGCACGTACCCGTGCACCAGGGCGACCCGAATGCGCCGCTGCAGCTGCAGATTTCGTCGCTGGATTATTCGTCGTACGTGGGGCGCATCGGGGTAGGGCGCATCAACGCAGGCACCATCCGCCCTGGCATGGAGGTGCTGGTGTGCGAAGGCCCCGACGGACCGCGCCGCAAGGGGCGCATCAACCAGGTGCAAACCTTCCAGGGCCTGGAGCGCGTGCTGGCCGACAGTGCCGGCCCGGGCGACATCGTGCTCATCAACGGCATCGAGGACATCGGCATTGGCGTGACGGTGTGCGACCCGCTCGATCCGCGTCCGTTGCCCATGCTCAAGGTCGATGAGCCGACGCTGACGATGAACTTCTGCGTCAACACGTCGCCGCTGGCGGGCCGCGAAGGCAAATACGTCACCAGCCGCCAGATCTGGGACCGCCTGCAGCGCGAGCTGCAGAGCAACGTGGCCCTGCGCGTGCGCGAGACCAGCGAAGACGGGGTGTTCGAAGTGTCGGGCCGCGGCGAGCTGCACCTGACCATTCTGCTGGAAAACATGCGCCGCGAGGGCTACGAGCTGGCGGTGTCCAAGCCGCGCGTGGTGTTCCAGGACATCGATGGCGTGCGCCACGAGCCGATCGAGCTGCTCACGGTGGATATCGAGGAGCCACACCAAGGGGCGGTGATGCAGGCGCTGGGCGAGCGCCGCGGGGAGCTGGTCAATATGGAGCCGGACGGGCGCGGGCGCGTGCGGCTGGAGTACCGCATTCCGGCGCGCGGCCTGATCGGGTTTCAGACCGAGTTTCTCAACCTCACGCGCGGCACGGGCCTGATGTCCAATATCTTCGACGGGTATGAGCCGTACAAGGGTGAGATTGCCAGCCGCAAGAACGGCGTGCTCATCAGCCAGGACGATGGCGAGATCGTGGCGTACGCGCTGGGCAAGCTCGACGACCGTGGGCGTATGTTCGTGCGCCCGGGCGATCCGGTCTACGAGGGCATGATCGTGGGCATCCACAGCCGCGACAACGACTTGGTGGTCAACCCGGTGCGCACCAAGCAGCTGACCAATTTCCGCGCCAGCGGCAAGGACGACGCCATCAAGCTCACGCCGCCCATCGAGCTGACGCTGGAGTACGCGGTCGAGTTCATCGAAGACGACGAGCTGGTCGAGATCACGCCCAAGAGCATCCGCCTGCGCAAGCGCTACCTGAAGGAGCACGAGCGCAAGCGCGCCAGCCGGGACGCGGCATGACGCTGCGTCACGGCCAGGCCGTCGTGTTGATGGTGGCGGTCGCGTTGCTCTGGAGCACGGCGGGTGTCGTCACGCGTCAGCTCGAGCAGGCGCAGGCGTTCGAGATCACGTTCTGGCGCAGTGCATTTACCGCGCTGTCGCTGGCGGTGATCCTGCCTGTGTGGCAAGGCGCTGACGTCTGGCGCCGTCTGATCGGCAGCGGCGCCGCGCTGTGGTTGTCGGGCTTGTGCTGGGCGGTGATGTTTACCGCGTTCATGGTCGCGCTGGCGCTGACCAGTGTGGCCAACGTGCTCATTACCCTCGCCGCCGGGCCACTGCTGACGGCGCTGGTGTCGCGGCTGTTCTTTGGTCAGCGGCTACCGCCGCACACCTGGGCTGCGATTGCGGTGGCGGGCGCGGGTATTGCCTGGATGTTCGCCCAACAGCTCGGCAACGGCGGTTGGCTGGGCAGTTTGGTGGCGCTCGGTGCACCGTTGGGGGGCGCGTTCAACTGGAACCTGGTGCAGCGCAGCCAGCGCGAGGGGCAGGGGGTCGATCTGGTGCCGGCGGTGCTGCTGGGGGCGTTGCTGTCGGCCGCCGTCACCCTGCCGCTCGCGTGGCCCTGGCAGGCCAGTGCGCACGATGTGGCCTGGCTGGCCGGGCTGGGGCTGTTTCAATTGGCGCTGCCTTGCGTGCTGGCCGTGGTGTGTGCGCGCGTGCTCAAGCCGGCCGAGGTGTCATTGCTGGCGTTGCTGGAGGTGCTGTTTGGCATCTTGCTGGCGTGGATCGGCGCGGGCGAAGTGCCGTCGCCCGCCGTGTGGCAAGGCGGCGCGCTGGTGCTGGGGGCCTTGTTGGCCCATCTGGGCTGGACCTACCGGAAGGAGACCTTTTCATGACGGCGAGTTGGAGCGATTTCATCCAAGCGGAGCGCACGGCCAATGGGGTGGGGCGCATCACGCTGAACCGCCCGCGCGCGCTCAACGCGCTCGATCTGGACATGGTGCGGGCGTTGACGGCGACCTTGCTGCAATGGCGCGATGACCCCGAGGTGCGCGCCGTGGCCATCCGCGGCATGGGGCGGGACGGGCCTTTCGGCGCTTTTTGTGCCGGCGGGGACATTCGGTTCTTCCACCAGGCGGCGCTGGCGGGCGACGCGCGGCTGGAGGATTTCTTCACCGAGGAATACACGCTCAACCACCTCATCTTCACCTACCCCAAACCCTATGTCGCATTCATGGATGGCGTGGTCATGGGCGGCGGCATGGGGATCAGCCAGGGGGCGGCATGCCGCATCGTCACCGAGCGCACCAAAATGGCGATGCCGGAGACGAATATTGGTCTGTTTCCAGACGTGGGCGGCGGGTTTTTTCTGAGTCGCTGCCCCGGGCACGTGGGCGAGTACCTGGGCCTGACCGGTGCCGTGATCGGCGCACCGCAAGCGCTGGCTTGGGGCTTGGCCGATGTGGTCGCGCCCGCCGACGATCTGCCGCGCGCCTGGGAGGCGCTCGCCACCCTCGACGCGGCCACGCCGCCAGCGTGGCTCGCGGCATGGCAGGAGTGGATGGCGCGTGCCGGCTGGCAGCCAGCGCCCGCGCAGCGCACGGTAGCGCCCCTGCCCACCGAGGTGGAGTCGGCCTTTGGCGAGCCGACGGTGGCGGCCATTGTGCAGCGCCTGCAGGCCGCCGACACCGAGGCGGCCCGCCAGACCAAAACCCTGCTGCGCCAGCGCAGCCCGTTGATGCTGCACGTGGTGCTGGCGCAGATTCGCCGCGCGCGCCACCTGTCGTTGGCCGATGACCTGCGCCTGGAGCGCGACTTGGTACGGCATTGCTTCCATCCGCTGCACCTGGGGCGCACGCCCGCGCAGAGCGAGACGGTCGAAGGCATTCGCGCGCTGGCCGTCGACAAGGACCATCAGCCGCGCTGGAACCCCGGCTGCATCGAAGACGTCACGCCCGAGATGGTGGCGCCGTTTTTCGACAGCCCCTGGCCCGCGCATGCGCATCCGCTGCGGGCCTTGGCGTGAAGCGCGGCGGGCTTTAGCGCAGCCGGTGCTTCATCGCCCGCTCGACCTCGCGTTTGCCCTCGCGTTCCTTGATCGTGTCGCGCTTGTCGTGCTGCGCCTTGCCGCGCGCGAGCGCGATCTCGCACTTGACCTTGTTGCCCTTCCAGTGCAGGTTCAGCGGCACCAGGGTGTAGCCTTTTTGCTCTACCTTGCCGATCAAGCGCCGGATTTCGGCTTTGTGCATCAGCAGTTTGCGCGTGCGGTCGCTGTCGGCGCGGATGTGAGTGGAGGTGCTGCGTAAGGGGTGGATGAGGCAGCCGATCAGAAACAGCTCGCCGTCGCGCACGACCACGTAGCCCTCGGTGATTTGCACCTTGCCTTCGCGGATGGCTTTGACCTCCCAGCCCTGCAGCACGATGCCGGCCTCGTAGCGCTCCTCGATGTGGTAGTTGAAGAACGCCTTTTTGTTTTCGGCGATGCGGCTGGCAGTGTGGGCGTGGGACGGCTTGCTCGGCATAGAAACTACAATCCAGACAGGGCCGACGATTGTATGAAACCGAAAACCGTACGCAAGTCCGTGCTCGTCTGGCACAGCCCGCACGAAATGTTCGAGCTGGTCAGTGACGTGGAGCGCTATCCCGAATTTTTGCCTTGGTGCGATGCCGGCCAAGTGCTCGAGCGCACGCCGGACGGCATGGTCGCGTCGATCGGGATGCACTTTGGCGGCGTGCACAAGCGCTTCACCACGCGCAACGTGCACGAGGCCGACCGCCGCATTCACCTGCGCTTGGTGGAGGGGCCCTTTTCCGAGCTGGAGGGGGTATGGGAGTTCCAGCCCGTGGGCGACGGCACCCAGCGCGCCTGCCGCATCGAGTTCACGCTGCGCTACGGCTTTTCCAGCAGCGTGCTCGCC
The DNA here is from genome assembly GCF_049728535.1 of Tepidimonas sp. HKU77. Classification (NCBI taxonomy): domain Bacteria; kingdom Pseudomonadati; phylum Pseudomonadota; class Betaproteobacteria; order Burkholderiales; genus Tepidimonas; species Tepidimonas sp. HKU77. The sequence continues at coordinate 2,483,020 of NZ_CP187300.1, forward strand.
GCCCTCGTGGGGCCGGTATTCGATCGCATCGCCAACACCTTAGTCGACGCGTTCGTCAAGCGCGCGGACCAGATCTACGGGGCCTGAGGTGCGTGTCACCGTCGTTTGGGCGCCCGCGGCGCGCACTGTCCAGGAAGCAATGCTGGAGCTGCCGGAGGGCACGACCGCTGCGCAGGCGCTGGCCCACACTGGCTGGGCCGATGCGCAGGACGTGGCGCAGCGCGACCCGCGCGCCTTGAGCGTGTGGGGCCGCGCCGTGGCTCGTGATGCGCCCCTGCGCGACGGCGACCGGCTGGAAGTCACTCGGCCCCTGCGCGTCGACCCCAAGGTCGCCCGACGCGAGCGGTTTGCCCGGCAGGGCGCGCGTGCCCCGGGGCTGTTCGCGCGGTCGCGGCGCCCGCGGTGATCGAGGTCGATCCGGTCCATCCACGGGCCGCCTTGGGTCTTGGGCCGCGCAAGTGGCCGCATACAATAGCGCTTTTGGAGCCAACCCCATGCGCCTGCTCGGAAAAGCGTTGACCTTCGACGATGTGTTGCTGGTCCCCGCGTATTCGCAAATCCTGCCCAAGGATACGTCACTCGCCACGCGCCTGACGCGCGACATCACCCTGAACCTGCCACTGGTGTCCGCCGCCATGGACACCGTCACCGAGGCGCGCTTGGCCATCGCCATCGCGCAAGAAGGCGGTATCGGCATCGTGCACAAAAACCTGTCGGTGCAGGAGCAAGCCGCTCACGTGGCCAAGGTCAAGCGCTACGAGTCTGGCGTGTTGCGCGACCCAGTGGTCATCAGCCCTGAGACGACCGTGCGCCAGGTCGTTGAGCTGTCGAACGAGCTGGGCGTATCGGGCTTTCCGGTCGTCGAGGGTGGCAAGGTGGTCGGCATCGTCACCGGTCGCGACTTGCGCTTCGAGACGCGCATGGACATCCCCGTGCGCGAGATCATGACCCCGCGCGAGCGGCTGATCACCGTGCCCGAAGGCACCACGCCCGAGGCGGCCAAGGCGTTGCTCAACAAGCACAAGTTGGAGCGGCTGTTGGTGGTCAACGACGCCTTCGAGCTCAAGGGGCTCATCACGGTCAAGGACATCACCAAGCAGCTCAACTTCCCCAACGCGGCCCGCGACGAGAGTGGCCGCTTGCGTGTCGGGGCGGCCGTGGGTGTGGGCCCCGGCACCGAAGAGCGCGTCGAGGCCCTGGTGCGCGCGGGCGTGGATGTGATCGTGGTCGACACCGCCCATGGGCACAGCAAAGGGGTGCTGGACCGGGTGCGCTGGGTCAAGCAGAACTACCCCCAAGTGCAGGTCGTGGGCGGCAATATCGCCACGGGCGAAGCGGCGCGGGCCCTGGTGGAAGCGGGGGCCGATGCGGTCAAGGTGGGCATCGGCCCCGGTTCGATCTGCACCACGCGTATCGTGGCCGGCGTGGGTGTGCCGCAGATCACGGCCATCGACAACGTGGCCCAGGCCCTGAAGGGCACGGGCGTGCCCCTGATTGCCGATGGCGGCATCCGCTACAGCGGCGACATCGCCAAAGCACTGGCCGCTGGCGCCCACGCCGTGATGATGGGCGGCATGTTTGCCGGCACCGAAGAGGCACCGGGTGAAGTCATCCTCTACCAGGGCCGCAGCTACAAGAGCTACCGTGGTATGGGCTCGATCGGCGCCATGAAGGCGGGCAGCGCCGACCGTTATTTCCAGGAAAACGACGAAACCGCCAACCCCAACGCCGACAAACTGGTACCCGAGGGTATCGAGGGGCGGGTGCCGTACAAGGGTTCCGTGGTGGCCATCATTTTCCAGATGGCGGGCGGTATCCGCGCGGCACTCGGCTACTGCGGTTGTGCCAATATCGATGAGCTGCACCAAAAGGCGGCCTTCGTGCAGATCACGGCCGCGGGCATCCGCGAGAGCCACGTGCACGACGTGCAGATTACCAAGGAAGCGCCCAACTACCGGCTCGACTGATCACTGGCTCGACGGATGGCCGCCCCGATGGCACACGACAAAATCCTCATTCTCGACTTCGGCTCGCAAGTCACCCAGCTCATCGCGCGCCGCGTGCGCGAGGCGCACGTGTATTGCGAGGTCCATCCGTGCGATGTCAGCGACGACTGGGTGCGGGCCTATGCAGCCGACGGGCGGCTCAAGGGCATCATCCTGTCGGGCAGCCACGCCAGCGTGTACGAGGTGGATGACCGCGCGCCCGATGCGGTGTTCGAGCTCGGCGTGCCGGTGCTGGGCATTTGCTATGGCATGCAAACCATGGCCCAGCAACTGGGGGGCAGGGTCGAGGGCTCGCCCACGCGCGAGTTTGGCTACGCCGAGGTGCGTGCGCGTGGCCACACCGCACTGTTGCGCGATATCGCCGATTTCCACACCCCCGAGGGCCATGGCATGCTCAAGGTGTGGATGAGTCACGGCGACAAAGTGGTTGAGATGCCGCCGGGCTTCAAGCTCATGGCCAGCACCGATGCCTGCCCGATCGCCGGCATGGCCGACGAGACGCGGCGCTTCTATGGCGTGCAGTTCCACCCCGAGGTCACGCACACGGTGCAAGGGCGCGCGATCCTGGAGCGCTTCGTGCTCGACATCTGCGGCGCGCGGCCGGACTGGATCATGCGCGACCACATCGAGGAAGCGGTGCAAGCGATCCGGCAGCAAGTGGGCGACGAGGAAGTCATCCTGGGACTGTCGGGTGGCGTGGACTCGTCGGTGGCCGCGGCGCTGATTCATCGCGCCATCGGCGACCAGCTCACTTGCGTCTTCGTCGACCATGGTCTGCTGCGGCTGCACGAGGGGGACATGGTGATGGACATGTTCGCCGGCAAGCTGCATGCCAAGGTCATCCGCGTGGACGCAAGCGACCTGTTTTTGCGCGAGCTCTCGGGCGTGACCGACCCGGAGCAAAAGCGCAAAATCATCGGCCGACTGTTCGTGGACGTGTTCAAGGCCGAAGCCGAAAAACTCAAGGCCGCGCGCCCCGGCTCCAAAGGCGCGCAATGGCTGGCGCAGGGCACCATTTATCCGGATGTGATCGAGTCGGGCGGCGCCAAGAGCAAGAAGGCGGTCACCATCAAAAGCCACCATAACGTGGGCGGCCTGCCCGAGCAACTGGGGCTAAAGCTGCTGGAGCCGCTGCGCGACCTGTTCAAGGACGAGGTCCGCGAGCTGGGCGTGGCGCTGGGCTTGCCGCACGACATGGTGTACCGTCACCCGTTCCCCGGGCCGGGCCTGGGGGTGCGCATTCTGGGCGAGGTCAAAAAGGAATACGCCGACTTGCTGCGCCGGGCCGATGCCATCTTCATCGAAGAACTGCGCTCCACCATCGAGCCGCACAGTGGCAAGCCGTGGTATGACCTGGTCAGCCAGGCGTTTGCGGTCTTTTTGCCCGTCAAGAGCGTGGGCGTCATGGGCGATGGCCGCACCTACGACTACGTGGTGGCGCTGCGCGCGGTGCAAACCAGCGATTTCATGACCGCCGACTGGGCCGAGCTGCCCTACAGCCTGCTCAAGCGCGTCTCCAGCCGCATTATTAATGAAGTGCGTGGCATCAACCGTGTGACATACGATATCAGCTCAAAGCCGCCGGCGACGATTGAGTGGGAGTGAGTAGAGGTCTTGCGGCGACTGGCGAAAACAAGCAACAAAGGCCCTGTAAATCATTGATATACAAATAGAAATCGTAAAATTTTCTAGCAAGGTCTGGCAGAGTCGAGCAGAGGCAAGCGGGCAATTTTTGCTGGCATTCTTGCTGGCATCACAAGAGCTGATAACATCGCGTTCAACGGATACCATCAGCCACGCGCAGGGCTCGTGATGGTATCGGAACACGCTAACACGTTGATAAAAAACGAAAAAACGCATGGATTCAGCGTTCTTTCGGTGATGGTATCGACATGCTCTCCGACACCAGACTTCGCAACCTCAAGCCCAGGGAGAAGCCATACAAGGTCGCCGACCGTGATGGTCTGTATGTGGTCGTCACACCCAAGGGGACGATCTCCTTCCGCTACAACTACCGGCTCAATGGTCGCCAGGAAACGCTGGTGCTTGGCCGTTATGGACCCGATGGCATCACACTAGCCGAAGCGCGGGAGCGGCTCCTGGCCGCAAAGAAGCTGGTCAGCGAAGGCAAGTCACCGGCGCGCCAGAAGTCCAGGGAGATGCAAAAGATCAGAGACGCCGAAACGTTCGGCGCGTGGGCTGATCTGTGGCTCAAGCATTACCCGATGGCGGAGTCCACGAGAGACATGCGCCGGTCGGTCTATGAGCGTGACCTGAAGGAACCATTTGGCCGGCTCAAGATGACGGAGATCAGCCACGAAGACCTTCGGGCACTGTGTGACAAAATCGTGGCACGGGGTGCGCCAGCAACAGCCGTTCATGCGCGTGAGGTCGTCCACATGGTGTATCGGTACGCGCTGGATCGCGGGCATCGTTATGAAAACCCCGCCGAACTCGTGCGGCCTACATCCATTGCGCGTTTCGAACCCAAAGACCGAGCGCTGACCCCACAAGAAATCTGGCTGCTCTACCAGTACTTGGAGCGCGTGTCAACCGCGCCGACCATCCGCTTGGCGGTCAAGTTGCTGCTGTTGACGATGGTCAGGAAGTCGGAATTGACCGAAGCGACGTGGGACGAAGTCAACTTTACCTTGGCGACCTGGACCATACCAGCGGAACGGATGAAGAGGAAGCGTCCGCACGTGGTGTACCTGTCCCGCCAGGCATTGGATATTTTCGTTGCCCTCAAGACGTGCGCAGGCGGGTCGCGGTACGTCTTGCCGTCGCGCTACGATCCTGACATTCCAATGAGCAAGGCCACGCTGAATCAAGTGACGACTCTTGCGTGGAAGGCGGCGCAGCAAGATGGACAGCCGTTGGGAAAGTTCTGCGTCCACGACTTACGGCGGACCGCCTCGACCCTGCTTCACGAGGCCGGATACAATACGGATTGGATCGAGAAGTGCCTCGCCCATGAGCAAAAGGGAGTACGAGCGATTTATAACAAGGCTGAATATGCCGAGCAGCGGCGCATCATGCTTCAGGACTGGGCTGACATGATCGACCGCTGGGTACAGGGCGACCCGGCGCTTTGGGCCGTTGTGCCGCCGCCTTCCTCGCCTCTATCCATGCTTCGACCTCCCTCAAGTCCCACGCCACTGATCGCGGAGTGAGGGTGAATCGTCTCGGAAATTCACCGCGCTTTTCCATATCGAAAATCGTCCGATCCGATAACGGAACGATCTTTAGAAGCTGCTTGCGGTTGATGAGCACCTTCCCAGGGATTTTGAGTTCATCTTCTCGAATGGTGCGCATATTATCTCCGTTACATTCCGATTCTTGCCAGAAAATCTAGGCCACCCATTTAGCATTTTGTGGGGCAAGGGTGCTCGCTTTTGAGTCATTGCGGCCCAACTCGGCTTCCTCCAGAAAGCGAGAAGGCGGGCCTTCCTCCACGGCACTGCTGACCACCAACCGGTTTTTCGCCCGAGTCATGCCCACATACATCAAACGGCGTTCGTCTTCCTCGTCGGAATCGGCGTGAGGCAAGGTGCCATCCTCGCAACCGACAATCCACACGCTGTCGAACTCCAGACCCTTGGATGCGTGCAGGGTCATGATGTGCACATGCGGTGCCCGCCTGCCAGCGGGGCTGGATCGCGTCACGAATGCCAATCGCTGTGCCAGCGAACCGCTCAACTTGATGAGTGCACCTTCGAGCTTGCGAAGCAGGGATGCTTGCGGGGGCGTGCAGTACTCCGCCAGAAATGCGGCGACGCCATGCACCACCAGCGACGCTCGATCTTTGCTCGATTGCTCGCGCCATGCGATCATGCCCATGCGCAGGCCCATCAAGAGCTTGCGGGTGGCATCATCGCTGGCGTGTTCCACGGCAGCATGGAGGCGGGCCACACAGCCACCACGCGAGCGTCGGGAGTGGTCATTGATCCATCCGGCCTGCACACCACAAAACGACAGCGCGTTGGCAATGCCCGTCCAGGAATCATCGAGCACGGATCGCAGCAGCCCACACAGCACGCTGCCGATGGAGTGCTCCCACACGCTCTTACCCCCGGAGCGGGCGAACTCGACGCGAGCGCCCGACAGGCCGACCTCGACCGCATCGAGAATATTGTTCGTTCTGGCGAGAACCGCCCACTGGGTGCCTCGCGGACTCTGGCGGATGGCGTCCACCACCATATCGACCTCGCTCCAGCGGTCGGGGCAACGAATCACCCGAATCTCGCCGTTGTCTTGCCGGTGCGCGATGATTTTCTTGGCTGCCCGATGTTGGTTGTGGGCAATCAGCCGCGCCGCATGGTCCAGGATGTTGGCTGCGCAGCGGTAGTTGATCGGAAGCGTGGTTTCGGTTGCCGACAGCGCCGTCGTGACCCTTTGCAAGCCCGAGTAGCCCAAGGCTTGGCGAAAGGCATACAGGCTTTGGTCATCGTCGCCCACGAGAGTGACTTCGGTGCCAGCGCGGCCATGAAGCAACACCCACTCCATCTGCACCTCATCCATATCCTGGGCTTCATCGACCAGCATCCAGCGCACAGGCAGCGGAGGCAGTTGCCCGCTGGCGATGCGCTGCACGCACGCCAGCAGCAGGTCGGCAAAATCCATGGCGCCTTCGGACGCCAGCAGGTCTTGGTAGGCACGAAACACCGCCTCCTGGGTGGCGTTGGCAAACGGTGCTGGGTACAGGCGGGCCTTCGCGGCGTCGATGGCGCGCACCAGGTCATCGAACGGCTCTTCGCTGCCGTGCTGTTGCCAGCAGCGACGCAGCAGGCTCACGCGCTCCCCTTCAGCGAGCAAGCGCGGGGGCTGGCCCCCTGAAGCGCGTCTCAGGTGCGCCAAGGCCAAAGAGTGAAAGGTGCCCACGGCCAACCGCTTGGCGTGGGCTTCTCCGCACGAGGCGAGGATACGCGAGCGCAGTTCCTGGGCGGCGTCTCGCGTGAACGTCACGGCACAAAGACGGCCCATGTCATGGCTGGCAAGCAACCGTGACGCCCGCTCGGACAGCACCCTCGTCTTGCCCGATCCGGGGCAGGCGAGCACGGTGCAATGACCGCTTGCCTCGACGGCTCGTGCTTGATACGGGTTGAGCACTGACACTACGCGGCAGCTTGTTCGGGATCGACGGCCTTGATCTCGCTGGCCGCCCCTTCTGCAACCTGAACATCGCCCGCTGCATCCTTCTTGCGCGCGGCGATCATGGCTCGGTTGGCGATGCTGCGCACCGAGCCAGCCAGACGGAGCAGGCGGCGCTTCCACTCGTAAATGCTGGCCGAATAGGTGCTGTCTGGGATCACGCCCGACAGCCACAGCGCATCGAGCTTGGAGACCAGTGCATCGAACTCGCGCACGATGCCGACATAGCGCACGGCGCGAGGGGAAGTGATCTTGGCCTCAATGTCCTTTGGATTCGAGTATTCGATACCAGCGAACTCGATACCGTTATTCTCGGCGACTTTTTCCAGGCGGGCGATCTCTGCGCGAATATCCTCGAACGCCTTATTCATCCGCTCGTCGATGATGCCCTCGACTTCGCGCGCTTGCTCTTCGGTGCCGACGATGCGCAGCACGACCGACAGAGAAAAGATTGCATTCGCGCATGTCTCGAATCCACGCTCGAACACTTGCTGTGCGTGGAAGGACTGAAGACGAACTTTCTGGATGAAATACGGGAGACTTTTGCGGTTGTCGGGGGTGTTTCGAGGTGGTTCCTGGGCTGCCATGCCGTGCTCCTTCGCTGATCTTGGCGACAATATCGTACCCAGAGCAGGGCCTTGTGGCTAGTTCCGAAACGCGACCAAAAATGTCACGATTAGAGACTTGACACCGCTGAGCGCCGGTGTAGCATGATCACATCGTTTCGTTGTGCCTAGTGCCGCGAGCGTGTCCTAGCTGGGGACCCTAAACAATCAGCATCAAAGACACGCCGACCGCACCATGCGTGGCGGCGAGTAGAGAAAAGAGAGGGGCGCATCTCGCCCGACCCTGATCCACGGGACATTGTGGTGATGGCTTGGGCGCGAGACCGTAAGACCTCGCCTTGTCCGTTATGAGCGGACGAGGCTTGAGGCAGCGCGCCCCGTGAGCCTGCGTGAAGGGGTTCTCCAAAGAACGGCGGGCGGCTTGGAAGGCCGCCAGCGGACGGTATCCGTGCGTCTGACAAACGCGCATGGCGGATACCAGTTCGTCCGTTGGGGGCGGTAGCTCAATTGGCAGAGCAGCAGGTTGTCACCCTGGCTGGTGCGGGTTCGAATCCCGTCCGCTCCATTCCCCAGACACCACGGGTGCTGTAATATTGGCACCGGCAATAAGGCAGACACATCCGCTGTCAGCGGATGGGGTGACAGCCCCTTCCCCAGAAGGGGTTTGCCGAATAGACTGGGAGCGACGCCCCGCATGTCGGGGCGTTCGTTTGTCCAGGAAGATTTCTCAACCCTGCGGGGGCCGTCACGCTCCCGCAAGGGGCCGTGGTGCCTCCGCGTTTTCTTGGAGGCCATCATGGCACTTGTCATCGTAGCTTGCTGCATCACCGGCTGGGTTCTCTCGCGCCCGATCGTTCGGGCGCTGGGACTCCGGTAAGCAAAAGCGTCTGCGGGGCAATCCCGCAGGCCACAGACCCTTGCAGATGGGGTTTGCGGCCTGCGGGGTTGTCCGGGCGCGCGAAAAGCCGGGCAGCCTTGCGGGTCAGTCCATCTACCCAGCAAGGAAACGCCATGACACTTTTGATCCTCTCGATGTGCGCAGTCTCGGGATACGTCATCAGCCGCCCGATCGTTCGGGCGCTGGGACTGCGCTGATTGAGTCGGGCGCCCCGTACCAGATACGGGGCTTCCCAGGGCATGCTGGAACAAGTGTGCCGTGGAAAGCCAGCTTTGTTGCTCCTGGGTAACCATGAGCCACATGGCGGTAGCTGGCCGCCCTAAACAAACAGCACCAAGGTTGCTCGCGCAAGCGGGCATTGTGTTCAACCCCTGCGGGGCATCTCATCCCCGCAAGGGGATAGGTGTCTCCAGGGATATTTCCATGGAGACCAAAATGAAGATTGAAAACGTAGGCCTGCTATCCATGCCGGCAGGCCAGTACCACGCCTGCCCTGCGGTGGGCCACAGTGGGCTGGTGCGCATCATGCGCAGCCCGGCCCACTACCAGCATTACGCCACAAACCCGCCTGAGCCGACACCGGCGATGGAGTTCGGCACGGCGGTGCATACCGCCATCCTAGAGCCGGACAACTTCGCGCGCGACTACGTAGTCGCGCCGAAGTTCGACCGGCGAACCAAGGAGGGCAAAGCGGCAGCCGAAGCCTGGGAGGCAGCGAACGCGGGAAAAACCCCGCTGACCGCCGACCAGATGGCCGCCATCGAGCAGATGGTGGCGTCCATCAGGGCTCATGCCGGTGCTGCACGGCTGCTTTCCAACGGCCTTGCCGAAATGTCCGGCTTCTGGGTTGACCAGGAGACGGGCATCGAGTGCAAGTGCCGCCCTGACTTCCTGGCGGAGGCGGAAACCTGCCCGGAGCAGGTGACAGCGATCGTCGATGTCAAAACCTGCGTGGACGCCAGCGCCGAAGGGTTCTCGCGAGCCATCGCGACCCTGGGCTACGACGTGCAGGCGGCGTTCTACCAAGACGGGCTCAAGGCCCTGACTGGTCGAACCATCCCGTTCTACTTCATCGCCGTCGAGAAGGACGCGCCCTACGCGGTCGCGTGCTACAAGGCGAGCGACGAGGTGATCGAGATCGGTCGGGCAAAGTACCGCGCAGCGCTTCAGCTTCTGAAGTGGTGTCGGGACAACGACCAGTGGCCGGGCTACCAGCCAAACGGGGAGATCGAAGAGATCAACCTACCGCGCTGGGCAGCCAACTTCGACGCGGATGCGTAGAATGGGTAGCATGAACTTGCCACTCGAAATCTACGACCTGCTTGAGCGGCGACTTGGGCGCGACGATGCGATGGCGGTTGCCAAGAGCATCGAAGCGTCCTTGACACACATCGAAGAGCGTAGCCGGGAGATGGCGGTTCAGCGAAAGATCGAGGCGAAAGAAGAACTTCGCATCGAGCTGCGCAGTGAACGAGGGTGTCAGGATTTTTGTGTGAGGGGCCTACCATGACGACTTCCAGGAGCCCCCATGCCACGCAAGAAGACCACCCCCGCCGCGAAGCCGGACGCCATTCTTCCCGACGAGCTGCTTGAGAAGCTGATCCCCGGACCGATGGACGCCGCCGGCGTCGAGGCCGTGTTCCAGAAGCTGAAGAAGGCCGTGATCGAGCGCGCCTTGGGGGCTGAGCTGGGCGTGCACTTGGCCAGCCCCGAGGGCGGCTGCGGGAACCATCGCAACGGCCGCAGCGGCAAGACCGTGCTGACCGACGGCGGGCCGCTGCGGATCGAGGTGCCCCGCGACCGGGCCGGCAGCTTCGAACCGCAGCTGATCCCGAAGCATGAGCGCCGGTTTGCCGGCTTTGACGACCGGATCATCTCGATGTATGCCCGCGGCATGTCGGTGCGCGAGATTCAGGGCCATCTGGCCGAGATGTACGCCATCGAGGTGTCAGCGGAGTTCATCAGCGCCGTCACCGACGCGGTGATGGCCGAGGTGGGGGCCTGGCAGGCCCGGCCGCTGGAGCCGATGTACCCGGTGGTGTTCTTCGATGCCCTGCGGGTGAAGATCCGCGAGGACGGCGTGGTGCGCAACAAGGCGGTGTATCTGGCCTTGGGCGTGCTGCCGGACGGGACCCGCGACATTCTGGGGCTTTGGATCGAGAACACCGAAGGCGCGAAGTTCTGGATGAAGGTGTTCAACGATCTCAAGACCCGCGGGGTCACGGACCTGCTGATCGGCGTGGCCGACGGCCTGAAGGGCCTGCCGGAGGCACTGGAGGCGGTGTTTCCGGCCACGACCCTGCAGACCTGCATCGTGCACCTGATCCGCAACAGCCTCGACTATGCGAGCTGGAAGGACCGTAAGGCGCTGGCCGCGGCGATCAAGCCGATCTACACCGCACCGAGCGCGGAGGCCGCCGAGCGCGCGCTGGACGCGTTCGAGGCAGGGCCGTGGGGCCAGCGCTTCCCGACCGTGGTCGCGGCCTGGCGGCGGGCGTGGAGCCGGGTGATCCCGTTCTTCGCGTTCCCGCCCGAAGTGCGGCGGATCATCTACACCACCAACGCCATCGAGAGCGTGCATTCGCGGTTACGCAAGATCATCAAGAGCCGCGGGCACTTCCCAAGCGACGAGGCGGCCACCAAGCTGATCTGGCTGGCCTTGCGCAACATCACCGCGGACTGGAAGCGGGCGAGCAAGGAGTGGAAATCGGCGATGAACCAGTTCGCGATACTATACGGCGACCGCTTCACCCTCGCACCACGCTGAACGACACGAGGACAGATTCAGAAACCGCCCCACACACAAAAAACAGGACATCCCCCAGTGAACTCGCCACCAAGGAAGACCTGCTTGCCGTCAAGGAAGACCTACTTGCCGTCAGGGAAGACTTGGCTAAGCCCGAAGGCTCGCTCAGGGAAGACTTGGTGAAGTTGGACAAGAAGTTCTCCATGTACTTCTTGACGACAATCTTCACCGTGATCTTCCTGAACCAAAACGCGCTGGAGTTTCTGGCGCGCATTCTCGGCCTGATCAAGTAAGGCCAAAGGCCGCGAGCGCTGCCAAGGCGTCTCGCACATTTTCAACCCCGAGTCGGGACACACTGTTGGTCCCGACGGGGGCCATGGTGTGTCCTTTTCTTTTCTCAAGGAGCACATCATGGCTTTGCAAGCACTCAAAAACATCAACCGCGCCCAAAGCGCTGTCGAGGCGCCGAAGGATAAGGGCTTCCCGGCCTTGTTGGAAAAATACAAAGGGGAAATTGCAAGGGCGCTGCCCAAGCACATCAACCCCGACCGCATGGTGCGGATCGCCTTGACGGCGTTCCGCATGACGCCGAAGCTGGGAGAGTGCGATCCCCGCTCCGTATTTGCGGCGGTCATCCAGTCCAGCCAGCTTGGCCTGGAAGTGGGCCTGATGGGCGAAGCCCATCTGGTTCCCTTTGGAGACCAGTGCCAACTCATCCCCGGCTACACCGGGTTGATGAAGCTGGCGCGGCAAAGCGGCCTCGTGCAGGACATCTACGCGCACGAGGTGCGCGTAAACGACAAGTTCACGCTCAAGCTCGGGCTGGAGCGTGGCCTTGAGCACGAGCCGCTCACCGGGCCTGGCGGCTTCCCTGCATCTGACGAGGAGCGCGGTGATGTCGTCGGCTTCTATGCCGTCGCCGTCTTCAAGGATGGTTCTCGTACCTTCGTGGCGATGAGCCGCAAGGAGGTCGAGCGCATCCGCGACAACTCGCGGGGCTATCAGGCCGCCAAGCGGTTCAAGAAGGAGTCGGTGTGGGACAGCGACTTCGTGGCGATGGGCTTGAAAACCGCCATTCGGCGGTTGTGCAAGTTCCTCCCCAAGTCTCCCGAGCTGGCAACGGCCCTCGCGCTCGATGCGGTGTCCGAGCAAGGCAAGGCGCAAAACCTGAATCTGAACGATGTCATCGACGGCACCTACGCCCCGGTGGTCATCGATGAGGAAACGGGTGAGGTGCTCGAAGAGAGTGCCAAGCCAACGCCTGTCGCTGCTGAAGCGAAGAAGGACGCGCCTGCGGCGCAAGCTGCGGCGCCGACCGCCAACGGCAAGCTCACCGCCGCCATCAAAGCGATGGAGGGCGCCAAGACGATTGAAGCCTTGGATGAGGTGTACATCCGGGCCGAAGTCGAACTGGAGGGGGCTGATCTGGAGGCGCTGATGCGCGAATATCGTCGCATCAAGGCCAACATCGACAGCCTCATCTAATCCATTCCCCTCGCGCCGAAAGGTGCGGGGGATTTTCAAAGCGGCGCGGCGCGTTGCTCTGAAAATCCTCTGCGCTCCGTAATGGACGCGGGATGAAGGTAGCTGGCCTTCTCAAACAAACAGCATCAAGCAGGCAGTCGGGCAACCGGCTGTCATTCAGAGACCGGCGGGAAACGCCATGTTTCCCGCCAGGGGGCATGGTGTGACCGCCTTTTCTTCAAAAGGAGTCTGTCATGTTGAACAAGGTCCAACTCATCGGCTACCTGGGCGCGAATCCTGAAACCCGGTACACGCCGGAAGGGGAGGCGATTGCCCGTGTCCGTATCGCAACCTCCGAGACATGGAAAAAGAACGGCGAAAAGCACGAGAAAACCGAATGGCACAACCTTGTGTTTTTCGGCAAGCTCGGAGAAATCGCCGACAATTACCTGAAAAAGGGTTCCCTTATCTATGTCGAGGGCCGTCTTCACACGCGCTCTTGGGACAAGGATGGGGAAACCCGCTACACCACCGAGATCGTCGTCGAGAGCATGAAAATGCTCCCCGGCGGTCACGGCAAAGCGGACGATGCGCCTGCTCAACAGGCCGGCGTCGAGGAAGGCCCGTTCTGATGGAGGGTGGCGAAGATGATCATCAACGTCACTCTACCAGCGTGCTGGGCTTCGGCCCTGATCGATGGAGATTGGTCAGGGTTGGAGTTCTACGACCAGGATGAGGCGCTACGCGCCAAGGCGTGGCAACTCGAATCGGGTCTCCATGTACTCTCGTGCAGCGAACAAGCGTTCATGGCGCGGTTCGAGGGCGTCTTGACGGAGTGCCTGGAGTACCAGTGCGCTCCGGCAAAGGAGGTGTGTCATGTCTGACTACACGCCGCCCTCGCCGACCCAGTTCAACGCTGCCCTAGAGCGTATCGAGCGTGGTCTGGCCACGGTAGAAGATGCGGACCTCATCCGGCGCTATGTCGCCGAGATGGAGGAAGTCATCAACTACTACGCCAGTTGCCTCGCGGATGCGAGGGAACTGCTGAGACTGGAGCGCGCATCAAGCGACCGTTACCAGCGGGCGCTGAATGAGGCGCTCAACTCGGGGTCGGGGGCCTATATCCCATGACCCACCAACCCCAGCCGGGGAGTCCTCTCCGGCTGGGGAGGCTCTTCGGCTGGTTTTATTCAACCCTGCTGCGGGGCATCCAAGAGTGCCCTGCGGGGTGCTCCTGGATGTCTCGCAACAGAAAGGAGCAACCATGAAAGCCGAAGAGACCAAAGCAATGGCGCGTGGGCAGTGGGGGGGCATCCTTGCCACCCTCGCGCCGCAACTGCAACCCGCCCTGGAGCGCAAGGGCCGTCACGTCCCATGCCCTGTGCATGGGGGAAGGGACGGCTTCCGCGTATTCAAGGACGTTGATGAGACTGGGGGAGCAGTCTGCAACACCTGTGGGGTGTTTGCGGACGGGTTCGCCACGCTGATGTGGGCGAATGGTTGGGATTTCTCGACTGCCCTCAAAGCGGTCGCCGAGTGCCTCGATGGCCGAGCGCAACGTGTGCCCCCTCGACCGTCCGTGGTTCAGCGGCCAGAGAGCGATGACGAGCGGTTGCGCCAAGCGCTCAACCGGGTGTGGAGCGAGTCGGTACCGCTGTCCAATCGAAGCGCGGAACCGGCCCGTCTGTATCTGGCACGGCGCGGAATCTCCGTCCCGCCGCCCGAGGTTCTCCGGTTCCATCCATCGCTGGCGTACCACGACGGCGACAAGGTGGTCGGGACATTTCCTGCCATCATCGCAATGGTGTCCGGCGCTCAAGGGAATCCGGTGACGATTCACCGGACATACCTGACCACGGACGGCAAGAAGGCGCCCGTCGAGTCGCCAAAGAAGCTGATGAGCTACCCGAAAAACAGGAAGCTCGTCGGCGGAGCGATCCGGCTGGTTGATCCGGGTCCTGTGCTCGCCGTCGCCGAAGGGCTGGAAACGGCCCTGGCGGTGATGGAAGGAACGGGGCTTCCGGTATGGTGTGCGGTCAACGCATACCTGCTGGAGCACTTCGAAGCGCCACCAGAGGTGCGCCGTGTCATTGTCTTTGCGGACAAAGATCGGCCAACCGCCCAACACCCCGGAGGCCACGGACAAGAAGCCGCCAGGCGGCTTGTCCAGCGCCTGTGGGCCAACGGCATCAAAGCATCGGCCATCGTTCCAGCGGGGGAGATTCCGTCGGGCCAGAAATCCCTGGACTGGCTCGACATCCTCAACCGCGACGGGGCGCAGGCCTTTCCAAGCCTGCAATCCATCGATGCGCGGGTGCGCAAGGCGGCGTAAGGAGGCGGAGCCATGTACGGTGCCGTCAACTTTCGTTGCATCAACACCGAACCCGGCGCGGGCACGGCATTCGCGCCACCTGCGGGATTCGAGGGCGATGCCCAAGCGTATGCGCGGTACATGCGCGAGCGCTGGAAGTCCGACCCCGGTGTCCGGCAGCACGTGGCCGTGGCTGGCCGCAGGCTGGTCAGGGGCGACGAAGTGGTTTTCGTGGGGCGCTACGCTGATGAGGCAAGGCGCATCGCGAAGGCCGCTTGGTGCTAAACTTCAAAGCAGGCCCGCCGCCAAAGGCGGGTCTTTTCAGAGCGCGTTCTGAGTCGAGCGCGCTGCGAAAAGACGGTTTTTCTGCTGTCGGTTATGCCGATGGTGAAAAAGTCCTAGCTGGGGACTCTAAACAATCAGCATCAAAGCGCTGCTTGGGCAACTGAGTAGCATCATCAACCGCCCCTGCGGGATGCCTTCGTCCCGCAAGGGGTGAAGCGTCTCCAGGGGTTTTTCACTTCTGGAGACATCATGACTCAAACTCTCATCCTTCTCGCTGCCGTCAGCGGTTCTGTTCTTTATCTCGTCGACAAAATTGCTGCGCTCATCAAGCGCGGCAAGGAGACGAAGGAAAAACGGAGCGAACAGCAGTTGACAGAAGTCCTTCGCCTGAAGGACGCAAAAATCGAGGAACTCCAAGCCCGAATAAGGTTTCTGGAGTCTTCCTTGAGAGACGTGCGCCGTCAACGCGCCGAGCAAATCGCCAGCAGTGCCCGCCCCGCGCGGCCTGCCGATCCGGTTGCTCGGGAGGCCGAGGACAAGGCCGAAGAGGCTATGGCCCAGGCAAGAAACCTGGCCTTAGCGGCCATCGATGCGTCGGGGCGCGAGAAATCGCGCCTCATCGCTCAAGCCCGCAAGCTCGCTGAGCGGGCCAATGAGTATCGCCGCGTTGCGCGCGGCGAACTGCCAACACCCGATCAAGTCCAGGCGCAAGCTCAGGGCTCGATTGGGAAACAAGGCAGCGCTGGGGCTGCGCAGTTCGAGGTTCTTGGCGGGGAGTAACGTCATGCGCTACTACGTCGCTGAGTTCAAGGACGGCAAGCCGATCTGCGTCATCTCCGGTCTCGGAAAAAACCGGGGCCGGTGGGACGCCGACCACTCCAGGTCTGCTGCATACCGTCACGCGCGCATCCTGCGTCAGGAAAACCCCGGCAGGGTGTTCCGCGTGATTTCCATGAGCGTGAAATAGACGCTTTCATCAACCCGGCTGGGGGCGACCTTCACCCCCGGTCGGGGGTGGACGTGCCCAGCTTCTTCTTTAGGAGACAGCAATGGGCATTCTTTTCGATATGGCCGCCTTTTACCGGTGGCTGGAAGAGGCTTCTGAACGCGAGCTATTGGCCCGACGGGATGAGGCGCTCAACATGGAAAACCGCATCAGCGATGTCGATCTCAAGAGTGATTTGCGTCGCTTGGTGCGGATGATCGAGGAAGAGTTGGTGGCTCGGAAGTTTCGAGTCTGAAGCTCTTACGCCGCCCTTTTGCCAAGATGTCGGAAGCATTGCCGCTTCCACTGAAAACGGCAAGCAGGGCGGCGGCCTCGTAGTTTGTCTTGGCCTTGTGCTTGACTCTCGCCAACGCAAGGTCAAAGGCTTCCGCTCGCGACAGTTCGAAAAGCTCGCAGAGCCGATCAAACTCGTCGTGATCGAAGGCCCACGGCTGGTTGAACAGGAGTCGCTTCTTGCGCTCCAGTTCGACCTTGCCGCCCTGGATGACCGTGAAAGCGCGTCTGTGTGGTCTGACCATGCGGCCAGTCTAGCACGGTTGCTCATGACAACCCATGCGGGGGGCGATCCCACGTCCCCGCAGGGGTGTGGGCGCCTTCCGTATCCAACGAAGGAGTCCTACAATGACGGGTATGTTCGCCTTTGACACCCTGGCCTTCGCCAAAAAGCTGCGTGGTGCCGGTTACACCGACGCGCAGGCTGAAGCGCTGGCTGAGGCACAGGTCGAGGTGTTCCAGCGCATGCTGGAATCCACGCTCGCCACCAAGGACGACATCAACGAGGTCAGAGCCGAGATCAACGAGGTCAGAGCCGAGATCAAGGGCCTCAAGACCGAGATCGGTCAGGTCAAGACCCAGCTTCAAAGCGAGATCGGTCAGGTCAAGACCCAGCTTCATGGCGAGATTGCTCAAGCAGTCAAGGACATGAAGATTTGGTTCGGCAGCATGCTGGTAGTGGCCGTCACGGCCATCGCCACGTTGACCAAGGTCCTGTGACCTGAAGCACGAGCGCTGCCAAGGCGTCTCGCACATTTTCAACCCCGAGTCGGGACACACTGTTGGTCCCGACGGGGGCCATGGTGTGTCCCATTTTTCTTTGGAGACCACCATGGAAAAGACCAACAACCGCCCCGACTGGGGCAAACTGTTCCAGGCCGCCCTGCACGAGCCCGGTCGCTTGGGTTCGCACTACCGTCTGTTTCATCGCTACAGCCTGGGCAACCAGCTCCTGGCGGTGGAGCAGATGGTTGATCGCGGTATCCCTGTCGGCCCCATCGCCAGCTTCAACGGCTGGAGAAAGGCCGGGCGCGTTGTCCGCAAGGGCGAGCGCGCCATCGCGCTGTGGATGCCCATCGTCAAGAAGGAGGTTGTCCACGGGGACGACGGAACGGAGAAAGAAAGCGTGCGCCAGTTCTTCATCATGAAGAACAACTGGTTCGCGCTGTCTCAGACCGATCCGTTGCCGGACGCTGAAAACGCCTGCGCCGACGCGCCAGACGCCCCCCAGTGGGACAAGGCGCAAGCGCTGGCGAAGCTGGGCATCAAGGAGGTAGCTTTCGCGCACCCCGACGGTAACTGCCAGGGATTCGCCCGCCCGCATCTTTCCGAGGTGGCAATCAACCCGC
This sequence comes from Tepidimonas sp. HKU77, assembly GCF_049728535.1. Lineage (NCBI taxonomy): Bacteria > Pseudomonadati > Pseudomonadota > Betaproteobacteria > Burkholderiales > Tepidimonas > Tepidimonas sp. HKU77. The sequence continues at coordinate 2,501,075 of NZ_CP187300.1, forward strand.
TGGCCGCGCTGCCGTGGAAGACGCTTTTCCACGAGATAGCGCATTGCTTGCTGCACGGCAAGGAGGCGGAAGCCGAGTTCGTGGATAGCGGTTACATCGACCGCTCCATCCAAGAAGCCGAGGCCGAAGCTGTTGCCATGCTGTGCTGCGCCACGCTGGAGTTGCCCGGTATCGAAGAAAGCCGAGGCTACATCCAGCACTGGTTGATCGGCGCAGACCGTGAAACCTTCCTCAAGAAGTCGGCAAGTCGGGTGTTCTCGGCGGCGGACAAGATTCTCAAGGCCGGAAGCGCAAAAGCCAACGAAGCCTCGCAAGAGGGGGAGGTGGGCCATGCGTGAACAGTGGCTGATCGAGGATCGCGTTCCTGGAGCGCACATCGGCTACCGGGCCATCGTGGACGCGGAGGGGTACACCATCTGTGAGCCATCCCCGATGGGTGAGGCCAACGCCCGCCTGATCGCGGCGGCCCCGGACCTTTTGGAGGCCCTCGAACGTCTGCTGGTCGAAGTGGAGGCGATCTATGACCGCCAAATCTACGACCGAGACGGAAAGATTGCTGCTGCCATGCAAATGGCGAAGGCGGCGATCAAGAAAGGGGGTGCGGCATGAGCACGCGCCAATCGCTGTACCCCATGCGGGATGCCGACGACCGGCTGATCGCGGCGGCGCCTGCACTACTGGAGAGCCTTCGGGAGCTTCTGGAGTGCATGGACGACGAGGTTCCGGTGTTCGTACTGGAAAACCCCAAAGTCGATGCGTGCCTGGAACGGGCGCGCTCGGCGATCAACAAGGCAACTGGAGGTGAGTCATGAAGCGCAAACTCGATTTCCATCTCGTGGAGAGCGACGGGCTGCTTCTGATTCAGCCCAAGCCTTGGGTCGGGGAGCAGTCCCGTGGGGCATCGGTGTTGACTGGCGTCTTGCGGCTGCTGCTGCGGGTGCGCGACATGATGGTGAGGGGTTGCCATGAACGCTCCGCCGATCATTCGGCTGCCCGCTGAGCAGTGGGGGAGACTGTCTGAGGTCAACTCCTGCCAACTGGCCGCCGAGCACCGGGGCAAGCCCCCGGTGCCGGTGCGGGTGGCGGAGTATCGTGGCTGTCTCTACACAGTGTTTTCTGTGTTGTGGGGCAGCTACGGGGCCGATCCGGAACCCCGCGTAGATGCGTGGCGTCTGCTGCCGCTGCCTTTGTACGAAGGCAAAACGACGACCGCGTACCACGATGAGGAAGCGATCCGCGAAGGTCGTCGCCAACGCGGAGACCACACCGGCCTCATCGTGTCGGTCGGCGGCAAGCCGATGGTGTGCGCGCAGCGGGTGTGGTTCTACGTGGACCCGCCCACCACGCGCCCCATGACGCTGGCCGAGGCCGAGGACTACGACGCCCAAAGCCGTTCATCTGGCTGGCGGTCGTTGTGGTTTCGCGGCAAACAACCAGAGTGGTACTCGTTGCGCGGCCATCCCGTGGCCGTGTACCGGGGCCACGTAACGCTAGGCACGGACCACGCGGTGTTGTTGTGGAAAAAAGCAGACGGAGACGTCCGCGAGCTATCCATCCATCGCAGCGTGGCCCTGGAGCCTGTGAGTCGGCTGCCGGAGCGCCAGGCGTGCGCGGGGAATCCCGTGCTCGCTGGGCAACTGGCGCTGTTTTGAGACGCCCGTACACGCGGGCGAACCATCCCCACGGGGGCATCACTTGCCCCTGTGGGGCAGTGGTGCCCCTTTTCATTCAAGGAGGCACCATGAAAGACTTGTCCAACGCCGACCTGCTGGCCGTGCTGGTGGGGCAGGAATTGGCAACTTCGCTGGCCAACCGACCCCTTGCCGAACTGTTTGGCTTCACCAAGCCAAGGCAGACGGCATTGAACGAAACACCTGCGACCTACATCGTCCATCCGGCCCTGGTGGCGGCAAAGGAGCTTTTCGTTCGCTGCATACGTGAGCGTATGGAGAGCGAAGACCTTTGCTTCTCGTCGCCGGAGACGGTCCAGGCGTTTTTGTGCGCCAACATTGGGCACTTGGAACACGAATCGTTCTGGTGTCTGTGGTTGGATGCGCAACATCGCCTGATAGAGGCCGGGGAATTGTTCCGCGGCACTCTCAGAGAATCAACCGTTCATCCTCGGGAGGTCGTGAAGAAGGCGCTGGCCGTCAACGCGGCGGCAGTGATCTTCGCGCACAACCACCCGTCCGGGATGATCAAGCCATCGCGGGCCGATGAAGTGATAACCGCAAACCTTAAGCAAGCGCTTGCGCTTGTGGATGTTCGGGTGCTGGATCACTTCATCGTCGGCGGAAACAAAGCGATGTCCTTCGCAAAAAATGGGTTGCTATAAGACCTCACCGCGCTTCGGCGCGGTTTTTTTTGCGCCTGTTCCGCGGGATGCTCGGCAGCGGTCGCCGCCGTCGGACCGGGGTTGTTCTGGCCAGAGCCGTTGCCGAGTCAGAGCGCCTTCGCCGACTCGTCTCAGTGGGGACGGTCTGGCCGAGACGGCGCCGTTGTCCACAGATTTTGTGGACAAGTTCTCCAGCACCGAGCGCAACCCCCATGGACAAGAGGGTGAGCGCTGGTTTGCTCAAAAAATGAGCACTCGGCGGGACGCTGCATTCATGATAACTGTCATTATCATGACTGCTATTTTTTGCGTGCAACTCGGCCGATCCAGAAATCCGGGGAGAAAAATCAAGGCGAGACAAGGACTTGGAAAGCCACTTGACGGCTGCTAGCATCGCGCCATGCACCAAGGAGCACGCGCGATGGAAATGATCACTCGACAGCAAGCCGCCGACCGGCTGGGCGTGCCCGCGGCCTGGATCGATGGGATGATCGAGGCAGGCGAGCTGCAATACCACGAAGGACCGGACGGCAAAGTCCTCGTCGATGCCGAGGACATCCAGGCGCTGAGGGGAGCCAGCGAGCCGCCGACCGTGCCGTCGCTGTCTCACGTTCGCGCCATGCTCCGGCGCGTCATGGGCGGCCCCGATAAGGTCGAGCAAGGCCAATAACCGACTGCGCCTGTTTTGCGTGTGGCCGTCCACGTCGGGGGACGGTCACGATCTTGCGCGCTTCTTCGCCTGCGCGCGGCGACATCTCCAACCCGACGCGCCCACCCCCTCGCCGCACTCATTCCCCCACGAACCGCCCGTTTGGTCTGGCTAAACACAGCGGTGCATGTGAACTGCGCCGCCCTGCCCGAATCGCTGGCCGAGAGCGAACTCTTCGGCCATGTGCGCGGTGCCTTCTCCGGCGCCACCACCGACCGCCCGGGCCGCTTCGAGGCCGCTGACGGCGGCACCCTCTTCCTCGACGAAGTGGGCGAGTTGCCCCTCACCGTACAGGCCAAGCTGCTGCGCGCCCTGCAAAACGGCGAGATCCAGCGCCTGGGCACCGACCGCCCGCGCCGCGTGGACGTGCGCATCATCGCCGCCACCAACCGCCAGTTGCGCGACCAGGTGCGCGACGGCCATTTCCGCGCCGACCTCTACCACCGCCTGTCCGTCTACCCGGTGCCCATCCCGCCGCTGCGCGAGCGCGAGCAGGACGTGCTGCTGCTCGCCGGCCGCTTCCTCGAACTCAACCGCGCCCGCCTGGGCCTGCGCAGCCTGCGCCTCACCCCCGCGGCCGAGGACGCCCTGCTGCGCTACCCCTGGCCCGGCAACGTGCGCGAACTCGAGCACGTGATCGGCCGCGCCGCGCTCAAGGCCGTGAGCCGCGGTGCTGCACGCCAGGACATCGTGAGCCTGCCCCCCGAACTGCTCGACCTCGACGGCCCCGAGGCGGCCTCGCCGGGCGCCCCGCCCTCGCCGGCGGCCCCGGCGCCTGCCGAGCCGCTGCGCCCTCTGCGGGAAGCGGTGGCGTGCTTCGAACGTGAACAGATCGCACGGGCCCTCCAGGCCCATGGCGGCCAGTGGGCCGCGGCCGCCCGCACCCTCGGTCTGGATGCCAGCAACCTGCACAAGCTCGCACGCCGCCTGGGGATGAAGTGAGCCCACCCCGTCCGGGCTACCATCGGGCCCACCTCCGCCCGTGTGAGCGCTGCCGATGATCCGACACACCCGCCTCCTGCTCTGGCGCACGCTGGCCAGCGTGTCGCTGCTGCTGGGGCTGGTGGGCGTGGTGCTCCCGGTGCTGCCCACCGTGCCCTTCCTGCTGTTGGCCGCCTGGGCCGGCGGACGTGGGTGGCCCAGCCTGGAGGCCCGGCTGCTGGCCCACCCGCGGCACGGCCCCGTGATCCGTCAATGGCGCGAGCGCGGCGCCGTGCCCCGCCGGGCCAAATGGCTGGCCACGGCCATGATGCTAGGCAGCGCCACCGTCCTCTGGTGGAGCCCCGTGGCGCCCTGGATACGCGGCGCGGTTTACCTCGTCTTGCTGGGCGTGGCCCTGTGGTTGTGGCGCCGCCCCGAGGCCTGAGCGGGGCCTGCTTGATCCCCCTCTGGGCAGGCAAGGGGCTTCTGGGGTAGAAAGGACGCACACCCACAACACCCGGGAGAGCATCATGAAGATCCTGCTGCCTGTGGACGGCTCCGAGCTCTCGCTGTGGGCCGTGCGCCATGCCGTCGAACTGGCCCGCAGCGGCTTGCAGGCCCGCTTCGTGCTGGCCAACGTGCAGGAGCCGCCCACCCTGTACGAGGTGGTCACCGTGCATGACGCCGAGGTGCTCGAAGGTGTGGCCGAGGGCGCGGGCCGTCATGCCCTGGAGGGCGCCGAAACGCTGCTGCGCGAGGCCGGGCTGCCCTTCGACAGCGAAATCGCCAGCGGCGACCCGGCCCACACGCTCATCGAGCTGGCCGAGACCCATGGCTGCCAGGCCATCGTGATGGGCGCCCGCGGCATCGGCGCGCTGCGCGCCGGCCTCTTCGGCTCCGTCTCGCGCGCAGTGCTCGACGACGCCCCCGTGCCCGTCACCATCGTCAAACCCCCCGAACCCGACGCGGCCGCCGAGGCGCTGGACGAGCCAGGCGTGGATTGACGGGTCATCGCGGGCAGTGACGGCCCATTCAACGATGAGCAGACGCTCACAAGCGGCACCGTGGTCGATGCACCCCTGATTGCCGCACCGGCTCCACCAAGAACAATAGCGGCGAGCGTGCCCCCGAAATGCATGTCTGACCTGCCGCCCGAAATGTCCAGTTCTTCACGCCAAAGTCAACAGACCGCTTCGCTGCAAGAAAGGACCGGTGTCCGTTCATGACGCGCTTGCCAGCAGCGCGCGCAACTCGGCTTCGATCGCGCGCCATCGCTGCTTGTTCATCTTCACCAAGCCGAAGTGGCGCAGCATGAACGCGCCTTCGGCAGCCAAGAATGCGATCCAGGCGCGGCGCTGCTCGGCGCTCGTGTGATCGAGTCCGGTCAGCCGTTCCCGATACCACTGGCGCACGCCCTCCAGATCTCGCGGCGACTGCAGCAGCGCAGCCAACAAGCCGGCGGCCTTGGCGCTGGAGAGGTCGTCGGATCCGAAAGTAGCAGCCACGTGGGCACGCACCTTGCCGATGGTCGAGGCGTCGGTGCCCGTCATCTCGCGATAACAACGGTCATAGGCCTGCCCGAATCGCTCGAACAGCGCATCGATCAATGCCGCCTTTGTCCTGAAGCACGACTGGACCCCCCCTTTGCTGATGCCTGCTGCCTGGGCCACGGCATCGATGGTCAGTGCCGAGGCCCCGTGTCGCCGGACCAACATGTCTGCGGCGTCGAGCACCGCCTCTCGGTCAATGGAGCGGGGGCGGCCCATGCCATCGCCTCCTGTCGATATCAATACGGTCGTATGATAACGGCGACACCCCACTCTGAAGCCTCACCGATCGATCCCATGCAAGCTGCCGCTCATCCCTCCTGGGGGCGTCGCACCTGGCCCGTGGCCCTCGTGGGCTGGGTGGGCGTGCTCGCCTTGCTGGGCCAGCCGCTGCCCGCCGTGCCCGCGGATCTGGCCGCACAGTGGGCCGCGCTGCCGCATTGGGCCCAGCGGGCGGTCTTGATCGTCCAGCCCGGGCTGCTGGTGCTGGCCGCCAGCGCGGTGGGGGCGGCCGTGGCCCATCGGGTGGGCTTGCGCAGCGCGCTGGCCGGCACCGGTGCCTGCCCGCGTGGCCAGACATGGGCGGGGGTCGCGCTGCTCGGCGCGTGCGTGGGCGGTCTCGTGCACGGGCTGGATCGGCTCTGGGCGCCGCACTTGGGCACGGCCTGGCTGGCCCTGGCGCACGCCCAGTCGGCCCAGCCCAGTCCCCCGTGGTGGATCGGCCCGCTTTATGGGGGGCTGGCCGAGGAGGTGATCGCGCGCTGGGGCCTTCGGTATTGGTGGCGGGTAGTTTACCCAGCGGAAAAGCGGCTCCCGAGCTTACGAGCGAGGGAACGGGGCCACGGGGGCTCCCGAGGGGAGACAGGCCAGTCGATCGCACAACCAGCCAAACCCCACCCGCTCCTGCTCCAGACGCAGCCGGGGCTGGTGGCGATCGAATCGGAGGTCGTCATAGACCGCCGTCTCCTCGGCCGTGAGACGCGCCAGGTCGTGGCGCGCAGGGTCGGGCTCCTCGCCCCAGTGCAGGCGGTGGGCAAGGAGAGTCTCACGGTCCATGAGGAAGGACGCCGCGTGCGGAAAGTAACCACGCAGATGGTCGAGGATGGCGAAGCCGTGGGTGTCGATGTCGCCCCAGTAGTGCAACTCGCATCGATGCAGCCACGAGGCGCGCGCTAGCGGTTCCCAACCGTAGCCTGCACCGAAGACGACGATGGCACCCGCAGCCGGCGGGAAGGCGAGGAAGTTGGTCTCGTTCTCGGTGATGAAGACGCGCCGGGCCGGTAGCGTCAACGCCGCGAAGCTCGCGGCGTCCAGCGTGATGTCGGGCAGGCTCTGCGGTGAGGATAGGCAGCCCGGAAGGCTGGGCAGCGATGGGTCGAGCAGACGAAACCGAATCCGGACGGGCTTGTCGAGGAAGCCAAATCGGCGCGCGAACTGCGCGACGCCGGTCGCGTCAAGCTCGATGACTTCGGGTGGCAGAGCCAGGTCCAGCAACTCGGCCAAGACGCCTCGGTGGCCCTCGATGAACTTGCTGTCCACGCCGGGCACGTCAACCTGGCGCAGGTACACGCCCGGTCGAGGATGGGCCTGCAGCCATGCGACGACGGCCAGCAGACGCCCCCAGCGGTCGGCCAAGGCCAGCGCCTGCAGCGGCCGCCGAGACAACCAGGCCAGCAACACGGGCTGGGTGGCGGCCGTCTGCTGCCACACGGCCTCGAACCGCTGTGCCTGGCGTGCCTTGCCGATGAAGGCCAAGGCGTCCTGCAGGGTGTCGAGCCAGACGGCCACAGGAAGCCGCTGCGTCCCTTGGACGCGGTGATTCCACTCGCGCCATTCGATTCGGACCTGAGGGGTATCGGCGATGGCGCGCACCCATTCACGAACGGCCTCGAAGCGGTCGGACAGGTCGGCAGACGACGGGATTTTAAGATTCAGGCGCAGCGGCCACAAAACGGTGTCCGTCACCGCCGCGCGCAGCAAGTCGCCCCGATCCCACAAACGTTGGACCTGGGCGCGCAGATCGGCAGGCGTGGTCCAGCTCATAGCGCCGCGCCGTCTCCGGCGGCTTGGGATTCGGCCATCCCGTCCACGGTATCTGCCGCTTTCTGCGCCCGGTACTCCTCGATCGACAGGCAGCGCAGCCGCGAGTCGCGCCCGCCCTCGTTGTGCACGAAACCCACGCTGGCCACGAAGGGCTCGATGATGTGGATCTTCTGCAGCGGCGTGACGATCAACAGCTGCAGCTTGAGCTGCTGGAACAAGCGCAACCCGTACTGCGCCGACTCGTCCGATCCGCGCCCGAAAGCCTCGTCGATCACGACGAAGCGGAACGACCGCGAACGAACGGCGCCCCACTCCAGCCCGAATTGGTAGGCCAGGCTCGCGGCCAGCACGGTGTAGGCCAGCTTCTCCTTCTGACCGCCCGACTTGCCGCCCGAGTCCGAATAGTGCTCGTGCTCGGCCCCGTCGGCGCGCCAGCGCTCGCTGGCCGAGAACAGGAACCAGTTGCGTACGTCGGTGACCTTGGCGGCCCAGCGCCGGTCGGCGTCCGACAGCCCTTCACGACCTCGGAAGCGGTCGATGATGGCCTTGACCTGCAGGAATTTGGCTTCCGAATACTGTTCGTCGGCCGAGCCCGTCATCGCGCCCTCGGTGCACGCCCGCAAATCCTGCTGGAAGTCGCGGATCTCCGCATCCGGGCTGGGCTGGGCCACCAGCTTGATGTACCGGCCGGGGTTGTAGTCGATGGCCTCAAGCGACTGGTTGATGAAATCGACGCGCTCCTTGATCGTCTCGCGCTCGCGGGCGAGCTGGGCGTTGAAATTGGCGATCTCGTTGATCGTGTTGACGTTCAATAGCTCCTTGAAGCGCGCCTCGAATCGCGGCAGGTCATCGCGCTTCAAGCCGTCGAGCATCCGCTCGTATTCCGGCAGCGCCGCCAGTGCAACGTCCATCTCGACGGTCTCGGCCTTGAACTCCTCCTTGAAACCGCGCATGGCATTGACGATGCGCTCGGTGAGCCGCGCCAGGCGCTTGTCCTCGGCGTCGATGTGCTGCTGCAGCCGTTGGCGCACCTCCTGCTCGCGGTTGTCGCAAGACTCGACCGACAGTTGATGCTCGCCCAGCGCCTTCGAACGATATCCATCCAGGTGCTCGATCTGCTCCTCCGTCAGCGGCGAGTCGTTCCAAATGTGGACCGTCTGATTCCGCAGTTCCTGCGCCGTCGCATGCTTGGTTGCGACCTCAGCGCGTTTGTCTCGGGCCTCGTCGCGCTTGCGTTCCGTTTCCGCGAGCCGGCCTTGCGCCGCTTTGAGCTGGTGCCCCAGCTCTTGCAGCGTGTTGGATGCGGCTTCAAGCCGCACGCGCTCCTCGGCGAGCAGCGCGATCTGGCGCGCCGGGCTCATCCAGTCTATTTCGGCAAAGCGCGTGAACTCTTCCAGCTTGCTCAGTGCCTCCAGCCGCCCCCGCAGCTCGTTGCGCGCTTGCTGGATCTCGCCCAGGCGCTGCCCAAGTGTGGCGAGCCTTGCCTCCAGACGCTCCCGCTGGTCTCGCAGGGCCCGCAGCTTGTCGGCATTGCTCCAACCGAGCACATAGCGGCTGCGGTCGTCGATCCGGCTGCGGTCGTCCTTCTCGTGGCGACCGCTCGGGTCCTTGATTTGCCCTGCGCGCGTGATGGCGCGCGCCTCACGGCGAAACTGCTCTCCGGTGTCGCAGCAGGCGACGTCGAAGCGACTCCGAAGCTCCTGTTCCAGCCACTCATAGTGGGGTGAATCGGTCTTGATGGCGAGCTTGCGCACCAGCGACTGCGGATGCAGCGCCGCGCTTTGCACCGGCTTTCGCGGACGCACATGGAAGTACACCAGTCGGGCGCCGAGATGTTGGCGGTCCACCCAGTCCGCCACGGCCTGGTAGTGCGCATCCGGCACCAGCAGAGCAAGACCAAAGCCGCGCAGCAGCCGCTCGGCGGCGCCTTCCCAATCGCGCTGGTCGTCACGCACCTGGATAAGTTCGCCCGCGAAAGGCAGCTCGTCCTCGCCGATGCCCAACGCCGCGCACAACGCCTCGCGAATGCGAGCTTGGGCGGCGTCGATGTTGCTCTTGCGACGCTGGAGACTGTCGATCTCGTCGGACAAGGCCGCGTGCTCTTCGCGGCCCTTGCGAAACGCGAAGTCCTCCTCGCGCTCGCGGTTGTCCAAGTCGGCGATGCGCTCGCGCAAGTCTTCGGCACGCTGGGCAATGCTTTGCTGTTGAGCGAGGAAGCCGGCTTCATCCCCCGGCGCCGTCTCGTCGATGCGCGTCAGCAAGTCGCGATAGCGGTCGGCGCGTTGCTTGCGTTGCGCTTTGTCCTGCTCAAGACGGCGAATCTCTGCTGCCAGTTCCTCCAGGCGATCGCCGCCGTTGTCGCGCAGGGCGCGTTCCAGACGGCCGACCTCGATGCGCTCGGCTTCGCGCTGGGCGTCGAGACGCTCGATCTGCGCATCCAGCCTGGTTGCATCCTGCGCCAGCAGGTCAAGCCGGCGGTCCAGCAGCTCGCCCTTGAGCTTGGCGAAATACGGTCGCAGCTGATCGCGCGCCTCCCGCAAGCCCTGAATCTCGGCGGCCAGCGACTGATGACGATGGCCATCCTCGATCAAGGGCGTGAGCATCTCCACCTGCCGCTTGGCCTTGAGCACCGCCTGATGCGCCCGGTCCAGATCGTCGAAATGGCGGATCAGCGCCTCGATGCGTTGCCCCGAGTCGAAGGGCTCCAGCATGTGGCTGCGCACGAAGTCGGTGAGATTGCCCACCGACTTCATCGAGACGGTCTGGTGGAACAGTTCAAGGGCCTGTTCATGCTCGATGCCGAAGCGTCGGCGGAACCAGGCGCCATAGGGCGGGAAGCTGTCGAACAGCTCGCAGCCGGCGCCGCGCAGCTTCTTGCGCAGGGCGCCGATGTCGCTGCCGAAGCCGCTGAAGTCCTCGGCGATGGCCAGCGCCCGCTCGGCGGTCACGAACAGGCGCGCCGGCTGGCCCTGCGGGTCCTTCAGCCAGAACACCTGGGCCAGCGTCACGGCCTGATCGTAGCCCTCATTGCGGAAGACGCTGAGGATGACCGAGTAGCTCGACGCATCGCGCAGCGCCACAGGCTTGGCCGTGCCGGTCACCTCGTTGCGCTCGCTCTTGTAGTGGCCGAGCACGTAAGAGCGCAAGGAGCGCTCGCGCGCATCCGCCCCGGCGGCCTTGTTGTAGGCCACGCGATGTGCTGGCACGAGCAGGGTGGTGATGGCATCCACCAGCGTAGACTTGCCCGAGCCAATGTCGCCGGTCAGCAGGCCATTGCGTCCGGCCAGCGCCAGCCGCCAGACGCGCTGGTCGAAGGTGCCCCAGTTGAGCACCTCCAGCCGGTCGAGCCGAAAGCCCACCCGGCTGTCGTCGGCGACGAAGTCCAGCCCGAGCGTCGGTGCCTCAAGCATCGGCCTTCTCCTGACGGGCACCAAGACCCGCGCCGCCCGACAGCGCCGTGCGGTAAACCTCCAGCCGCGCATCGAAGTCGGCCAGCCACTGCGCATCCACAAAAGCCTTGAGAATGCGCCGCACTTCATAGCGGCCCGGGTCTTGCGCGCTGCCTGCCGCGGGCTTGAGCCGGCGCAGGAAGCCCAGATCCACCACTTTGGTGATCGTCGCGTCCACCTGGTCCATCAGCCGGGCCTCGTTGGGGCCCTCGGGCAGGAACACCCGCATCATCTCGGCGATGTCCTCGCGCGCGAGCACCAGGCGCGTGTCACCGCCACCCGCATCGAACTCGGCCAGGCGCTTGCGCAGCAAGGCCAGCATCAGGCTCACCGAGTAAGACAGCGGCCGGCGTGCCACCAGCCGCGGCAGGCGTGGCGCGCCCTCCGCTTCGTCGGCGTCCGGGCGGCTCTTCAAAAAGGCATAACCCTCGGCCTCGTCCAGCACCAGATCGAGCAGCAGCACCGCGGCCTGTTCGCGCACCCGCGCCTGCAGGCGCAGCAGGCCGGCCCACAAGCGCTCGTCATCTTCGCGATACAGCACGCCCTTGAGCAACTGCACCATGAGCTGCGACAGCTCGGGCACTGCGGCTGGCACGCCGGGCGGCGTGCCCATCGGGCCGTCGTCATCGAGCGCTTCGTTCATGTTCCTCATTCCCTGCGGCGGACATCAGCGCGTGAAGATCACGCGGGGCAGGCGTGCCGCGCGCATCACGGCGTGGCCCGCAGCATCGGTGCTCTGCCAGCGAATCGTCTCGGGATGGCTATCGTCCACCACGACTCGCCAACCGTTCGCTGTCTCACTGCCATCGGTAGCATGGGCCAGCTCCAGGTAGGCCACCAGCTCGGCCAGGCCCTGGCGCAGCGGCTCGGCCTCCACCAGTTCGCGCAGGGTCACCTGCGGGCGATGGCGCAGCGCGGCTTGCACCGTGGCGCGCAGGCGGGCTTTGTCCACGACGATCTGATCGAACAGGCGTGCGGTGTCAACATCGTCATCACCGGCCAGCACGGCGAGATCGGCCAGACGCGGCTTCAGGCTCGGGGTGAACAAGGGCCGCTCCAGCGGCAGTTCGATGTCGGCCCCCATCGCGTCGATATGCATCACCGTACCGACGGGGGCGGTATCGCGCAGGGCCAGCGCCTGGGTCTCGATGCTGCGCAACAGATCCAGGATGCGGCGGTTCTCCAGAAAGGCCCGGTCGTCGAGGAAGCGGCGCAACTGCTGCGAGAGCATCGCCACCGTGCGCTGCGTGTGCTCGCCGGCCTCCAGCCAATCGTGGTGCACGCGGCGGGTGCGCGGATCGGGTTTCAGTTCTGCCACGGCGGGAAGCCGCAGCACCTGGTCGAGCCGCTCGGAGAGCTCCTCATGCCGACGGCTGGACATCAAAAAGTCCCAGAAGGCGCGGAAGCTGCGGCCCTGGTCGGAGTCGCCGATGGCATCACGCTCGCCCATGATTTCATCGAGCAGCGCGCCCTTGCTGCCCTCCCACAACGCGATCTTCTCGCGCACCTTGCGGTCGAGCCCGCGGAAGTTGTGCTCCACCTCGCGGAAGTCGGCCAAGAGCTCGCGCGCCAGTTGCTGGAACTGCAGGAAGCGGTCTTTGACCGCCGTGTCGTCCAAGAGCGGCATGTCACCGGCCAGCACGCGGGCGATTTCGGCGTCCAGTTCGTCGCGCTTGGCGCGCAGGTCGGCCACGCGCTTGATCGGGTCGGCCTCGGTGCCGGCACTGATCTGCTCCAAGAGCGCGAACAGCGTCAGCAAGCGCGACTCGGTGCCGACGAAGGGCCGCTCGGTGAGCGACACCAGCCAGGCGATGGCCTTCTCGGTGGCCGGCGTCAGATCGAACTGCGCCTCGTCCGTGCCCGGCTTGTAGAACTTGCGCAACCAGCCCTTGTCCGGCGCGGCCCAGTCGTTGAGATACTCCCGCGCCGCTTTAGGGTAGGCTTCTGTCCCCAGTTCCTCGCGTAAAGAGTAAAGCTCGTCCTCCAGCGCTTCGGCCAGATCGGCCTCGCTCATCACGCGCACGTTCGGCGTCACGAACACCCGGTGCAGGAAGCTCGCCACCAGCGGCGCATGCGGCGAGGCCAGCAGCCGCCAGGCGGGGTGGCGGTCGCGCAGGGTGGAGAGGGTGGCGTGGTCCATCGATCATGCGCCCATGCCGCTCAGCCCATAGAAGATCTCGATGCTCTCGGTCAGGGCCTCCTCCAGCTGACGCGTGCTGTCAAAGCGCAACTGCTGCCAGCTCTTGAGGTTGAAGCCGATGTCGCTTTCCAGCTCGGCGCCGCGCGCCTTCTTGTCGGCGATGAGGATGAAGTTCTCTTGCGCCTGGCCCTTGCCCCGGTTCAGCCCCATGAGGTAGCCGATCTCGTGGTAGACGTTGCGGTTGCCAAAGCTCAGGTCGGCGATCAACAGCCCGCAGCCCTCAATCACCTTCAGGATTTCGTCGTCGATGGTGTAGCTGTGGCCCTTGTTGAACTGGTCGATGCGAATCTCGCGCAGCCGGATGTCGAGTTGGTGCTTGTCGTTGATCTGGCGCACCGTCTTCTTGATGGTCTCGAAGGTTTCCTTCGTTTCCTCGCGGAAGGCCATGGAGATGAAGATCTGGCGCTGGCGCGCGGTGAGCACGCTCTCGAACACGTCCACCAGGCTTGCCGCGTCCACGGCCTGCGTGCGGCCCAGGTGGTAGTGGTAGCCCAGGCCGCGCGTGGTGGTGGCCGGGCTCAGGCGGTCGATGCGGTTGGTTTCGATCCAGCGGGCAAAGGCCGCGAGTTGCCGCCCCTCGTTCTTGAGCGCGAAATAGACGAAGGCCGTCAGCACCCCGTGGCAGCCCGCCTCGCGCAGCGCCGCGCGGGTCGGCTCGGCGTAGTGCGCGTTGACGGCGATCAGTGCTTTGCGGATGCGATCTACCTCGCCCTGCAAGCGCGCGGCATCGGCCTCGCTGGCCACCGCCTGCTTGGCCGTGAGGAACTGCGCCAGCCCCAGGGCCAGCGTGTGCCGGTTCTCGAAGTGTTGGCTCAGGCCCCCCAGGAAATCGGCCTGGAACTGCGGCAACAGGTGGCGCGCCAGCCAGTAGGCAGGGCCGAAGCTCGGTCGGGTGAGCAAGTCCTCGTCGCTGAACAGGGCGTCCTCGCCGGTTTGCAGGATCAGGCGCAGGTTCTCCTCCGAGGTCAGCGGGATCTGCTTGGCGTTGATGTTGTGGAAGACCACCTTCTCGAAGCGCCGCTTTTCGGTCGGGTCCTGGTGCAGCACGAGGCAAAATGGCGTCTCCAGACCCCAGGCGGCATCACCGGGCTTGAGGTCGCGCGCCGCGCTCAGGCGGTGGTTGCCGTCGATGCGGAACAGCCGCAGCCCATCGTCGCGCCCGAGCTGTTCCTCGGGGATCTCCAGATAGGCCAGCGTGGGCGCGGCGCTGCCGCCCACCACCTCCAGCCCCTTGGGCAGCTTGGTCTTGACCACGCGCACGGTCAGCCCGTCCACGTTGGACTTGAAGGCCTTGCCCGCGTGCAGGTCCGCCAGCGCTTGAACGTCCCTGGCCTTGCCCCGTGCCTTGGCATAGTCGTAGGCCAGCGCGGCCGACAGCACCACCTCGGGGAAAAACAGAAACTGCTGGTCGGCCAGGAACTGTGCGATCTCGCTGCGGTGGGTTTCGATCAGGTTGCGCTGATAGGCTGGGTCGAAGCGCGAGCAGCGCGCCAGCTCGCCCAGCGGCGCCACACCGCGGATGACGGTGAAGCCGCCCAGCGAGGTGTGCAGGATGCCGGAGAGGATCATGCCGTGGCTCCCTGGAGCAGTTGTTGTTCGAAGCGTTCGCGGGCTTGTTGCCAGACGGTTTCGGCGTGGGCGCGCAGACGAGCCGCCTCAAGCTGGCAAGCCGTGGCTTGATCCACGATGCGCTGCTGCGTCGGCATATCGGCCAGCGGAATGAGCAGATTCACCACATCCTCGTTGGCCAGCCGGGGGTGGGTGTTGCCGGTCATCATGTGCTTGGTCTGCGCCACGATGAGTTGCGTGCGCATCACCACGGCCAGATAGGCGGGCAGCAGCGCGCTGCCGTCACGCACCCGCATCACGTGGAACTCGGTCGAGCACACCCCAGCGAAAGCCGCGAGCCAGACTTTATTGAGGTAAGGGCGCAGACGGCCATACAACACGTCTTGTGGTTCGAAGGCAAAGCACTGCCCGGCGGCAGACTCCACAGCATCGGTCAGCTGCCCGGTGTGGCTGGCCACCGAGGCCAGCCCGATGTAGCGCTGGCTACCCGGTGTGGCCACCAGTTGGCGCTCGAAGCTCACCAGTTGGCCCAGGGGCGCGTTCGACAGTTGGCGAATGGCCCGCAGCGCCGTCATGCGCTCGGGGTGAAAGTAATCGGCCGACAGCGTGGCCGACTGCTTGGCCAGCCCCAGCCGGATGGCGTAGGCCGCTTGAGTGGGCGGCGGCACATCGGGCAAGCCCAGCAGTCGACACACGTGCTGGTCGATCGAGCCCAGCAGACGCTCCGCCTCCGCCAGCGCCCGATCCCGCTCGGCGCGGGCGGCGTCGAGTTCGGCGACAAGGCGGCGTTGGACATCGATGGGGGGAACGGGGATTTCCAACTGCTCAAGAAACGACGCCGGAACGCGCTGATGCCCTGATGATCCGGTAAATGCCGCTTGGGCTGCATAGAGCAAGCGCGGCATGGTGAGCAGGGCCCAGAGGAACGAACACGAGACATCTTCGGCTGCTCTGATGACGTGAAACTCCGTCGATCCGAAACCAAGGCCGTTTACCAAGCCATGCACCACAGCAGCCTTGCCGTTTTGCATGCACGGTGTGATCTTGGCCCACAACACGTCGCCGTCCTGGAAACTGGTATAGCCCTTGCGCACTTCGGCGAGGGGCCTCTCGCTATGGGTAAAACCTCCTGTTCGCTCTTCCACTGCTTCCATGGGAATGAAAGAGACCGTGGCCTCTTCAGGCAAATGCGACAGATCAGTCTTGGGGTTGACACCCGCCACATCGGGCGATCCGAGGCGCTTAATGGGCCATGGCGCTGCACTCAGCGCCTGCCGCAGTTGCTTGAGCGCCATCACCTGCGGACTGACGGACAGCGCTTGCTCCACTGCTTCCCCCCGCCTCACCGCAAAGCAAACCGCTTGCCCTGCGGGGGCGGGGGTCAGACGAAAAAAGGTTCGGGGCTTGTCTTGAAGGCCGCGTACTGGCCCAGCAGGCCGCTGCCGGGGATGACCTCGCGGTGGCGCTCGATCCAGCGCCCGGGCTTCTTGCCCTCGCCGGGCACCCAGTCGAAGCTCACTTTCCAGTCGAACAGGTCGCAGCGCTGGCGCTCCACGCGGCTGAGCCCCGGCACTTCGCTCAACACCTCCACCTGGTAGGTGGTGCGGCCGGTGGCGTCGTAGCCGATGTTCTCGGCCATGGCCATGAAGATGGCTTCGTCGTCGCTGGCGGGCTGGCCGGGCTGGCGCTTTTCCAGGAACACCACGCTGCTCTTGACGCCGGCGCCGAAGTGGGCAAAGGCAAACTGCGGCAGGCTCACCACGGCCAGCACCTTGAAGCGCTCCAGCAGCCAGTCGCGCACGCCTTGCAGGCTGGCGTTGGTGAGCAGGCCGTCGGGCAGCACCACGGCGGCCTGGCCGCCGGGTTTGAGCAGTTGCCAGATGCGTTCGCAGTAGATGACTTCGGTCTTGACGCTGGCGCGCTGCTTGATGGCCTTTTTGCCGGCCTTGGGGTCGGCGCTGTCGTCTTCGGGGTCGTCCTCGTCTTTGCCGCCGCCCTTGCCCACGTAGCGCGAGAGCTCGTAGCTCTTGAGGTAGCTGTGCAGCTCTTCCTTGATGACGGCGCCAAAGGGCGGGTTGGTGGGGATCTTGCTGAAGCCCTTGCGCTCGTCGCGGCGGAACACGTCTTCGATGCGGCCGGTCTCGGGGTTGAACTCGGTGTCGCGCTGGATGCCCATGATGCGCGCGAAGGCGTCGTTCTTGAGGGCGAGGGCGCCCAGCGGTTCCAGCGCGTCGTGGCCGATGACGTTGGTGTGCCCGTCGTCGTGCACGATCATGTTCATCTTGGCCACGCGGGCGATTTCTTCGTTGATCTCGATGCCGAAGAGGCGTTTTTCCGCGAAGCTGTGCCAGTAGTTGAAATGCTCTTTGCTGTCTTCGTCGTAGTACTGGCTGGCGAGCTTGCGCACGTGGTCCAGCGCGTGCAGCAGGAAGCCGCCTGAGCCGCACGCCGGGTCGATCACGTCGTCGTCGGCGCGGATGTCCAACATCTGGATGGCGAAGGCGATGATGTTGCGCGGCGTGAAGTACTGGCCGAAGTCGCCCTTGAAAAAGCCGTCCATGAACTGCTCGAAGGCCACGCCCTTGGTGTCCAGGTCCGTGGCGGTGAGGTTCACGCCCTCCAGGTGCAGCACCACGTTCTTGAGCGTGATCTCGTCGATCTTGATGTCTTCGTTGAAGACGTCGGGCTCTTTTTGCCGCTCGATGGCGTACAGGGCCTTGATGCGCTCGGCCAGGCGCTTGGGCGTTTCGAAAGTCTTGACCTGGAAGGCGTAGGGCTCACCCTTTTTGCGCGGCGTTTTCTCGTCGCGGGTCTTCAGGAAGATGAGCTTGGTCAGTTCGCCAAAGGCCATGGGGGGCGACAGCCGCCCGCCGCCCCACAGGGTCTGGTGGCACTTGCGGATGGTCTTGATCAGGTCGTCGCGGCTGACGGCGGCGATGTCGGGCTTGCCGGGGGCCTTGTGGTAGTACTTGTATTCCTCGGGCTTGCCGTACTGCGCGGGCAGGTCGGCAATGATGTTGGCCTCGCGCTCGAGCACGCCGAAGCGGTCGGAACAGTCGAAAAAGGCTCGTGTCTGCCCGGCGATGACGCCCACGTACTCGGCGCGGAATTTGTGCGCATGGCCGTTGCCGAAGGCTTGTTCGATGGCCTGCTTGAACTCGGTGTCGGTGACGGCATCGCGCTTGCACTCGATCACGGCAAAAGGCTTGGTGCGCGCCGCGTCGCGAAAGACCACCAGGTCGGCCCGGTCGACCGGGGTGCGGTCGGGCACGGTGACTTCCACGCCGATGCACTCAGGCACGTAACCGTATCGGTAGATCAATTCTGCGTAGTACGCGGCACGGACCTTTTCCTCCGGGTCGGACCACTTTTCCGCGACATTCACCGCCACGTAGCGAATCTTCTCGGTCTTGCCGCTGGCGATGAGCTGCAGGTGACCATCCGCGATGGCGCGCTGGACGAGATCGTTGATTTCCATGTTCGTGATGGCCTTCAGTTGGTTTGTTTATGGGTGTCGGCGGCTTCATCCGCGCCCCCGGCGCGCACCCAGTCGTCCACTTCGGACAGCTTGAACTTCCACAGACGCCCGACGCGGTGCGCCGGCAGCCCGCGGTGTTCCCGCCAGCGGTACACGGTGTCCTTGGCCACGCCCAGGTGTTGCGCGACCTGCTCGACGGAAACCCACGGTTCTGTGGTCATGGTGTCCGCGCTTGCCAACTGGAAGCGCCTCAGGTGGATTAAACCGGATGAAAGTCTATCAGCTGGGAAATGCGCTCCCAAGCTTGGCTTCGGGGCGGAGCTGCGCGTGAATCGGGGCGTAGCGATCACTCCGGAGGCCCCCATGGACACGACCCCCAAGCTCACCCCGACTCAAGCCCTGCTGCTACGCACTGCCGCCCACCGCGCCGATGGACAAGTGATTCCGCCTGAGACGCTGCGCGGTGGCGCACGGGTCAAGGTGCTGACTGCGCTGCTCGATCGTGGCTGGATCGAGCCCGCCGACGGCTACCACGTGCTGACCGACGCGGGCTACGCGGCCATCGGCCAACAGCGGCCTGTTCCGCCGGATGGCGTCGCGAAGTGCGACACCACCGACGACCTCCAACTTCTGGAGGGCATCCCGGTGCGCCCTGGCACCAAACTCGCCGCGCTGGTGGTAGCGCTGCGCCGCCCGCAGGGGGCAACCAGTCTGCAACTGATGCTGGCGACCGGCTGGCAGCCGCATTCCGTGCGCGGCGCGATCTCGGGCCTGCTGCGCAAGCGCCTGGGCCTGAACGTGGTGCTGACGCACAACGCAGCCGGAGAGCGGGTGACCGCATCGGCTGACGGTCAGCCGCGCCGCAAGGGGTCGGAGTTCAGGTCCGGCCCTTGGGGTACGCACGACGTGCGTACCCTGGCCGTCCTTCCGGTCGCTGGCCGTGGCGGCAGCGCTGGCCTGCAAACCGCAAACCCTGCAAACCTCGGTTTGCAGTCTGACGCTAGAAAGTCGCCCCTGAAATATTCATAACCTCATGATTTTTCTTGTGTTATTGTCTGTTTGCGAGTACAATTTCCCCCAGATTTGATGGTCTGATGCGCCGTTTTCTGGGAGTTTTGCGATGTTTGCCTGCCCTGCCACCGAGGACTTCTTCCGCGCCCGGCTCGATCAGATGATCGACCTGCGCCATCCGCTGGCGGTGTTGTCCTCACGCATGCCGTGGCAGGAGTTGGAAGCAAGGCTGTCGCACCTGTTCATGCGCAAAGCGCGCGCAGGTGTCGCGATGCCCGATCTGGACCTCTTTGGCGAATCTCCGGTGCGCGCAGCTCGGGCGTCCAACGCAGGCCGACCCCGCGTGCCGCTGCGCGTGATGATCGCGCTGCTGTATCTGAAGCACGCCTTCAACGAGTCGGACGAAGGGGTGGTCGAGCGCTGGGGCGAAACCCCCACATGGCAGTTCTTCTCGGGGCGGGCGTACTTTGAACATCGCCGGCCGTGCGACGCCACGACGCTGGTGAAGTTTCGCCGGCTGCTGGGCGAGGAGGGGGTGGAAGAACTCCTGGCGCAGACGATCAACGTGGCGGTGGAAACCGGACTCATCAAGCCGCAGGAACTCAAGCGCGTGGTGGTGGACACGACCGTGCAGCCCAAGGCGGTGGCCCATCCGACCGACAGCCGGTTGCTGCAGACCGCACGCACCAAGCTGGTGGAGGCGGCCAAGGCCGCCGGCATCGCCTTGAAGCAGACCTTTGCCAAGGAAGGCAAGGAGCTGGCCCGCAAGGCAGGACGCTATGCGCACGCGCGGCAGTTTGCGCGCATGCGCCGGGTCATCAAGCGTCAGCGCACGATCGTGGCCAGGCTGCAGCGCGAGATCGAGCGCAAGGCCAGCCGCCTGGGGCAGGCCATCCAGAGCGCTCTTGGCCACACCCTCAACAAGGCGGCGCGTCTGGTGGCGCAGACTGCCAACCGAAAGACCGCCGACGGGACTCGAAAGCTCTACGCCTGGCACGCGCCGGAGGTGGAGTGCATCAACAAGGGCAAGGCCCGCTGCCCTTACGAGTTCGGCGTCAAGGTCGGCATTGCCAGCACCCTGAAGCACAGCCTCATCGTCGGAGCCCGGGCCTTCCATGGCAACCCCTACGACGGGCACACGCTGCAAGCGCAGCTGGAGCAGGCCACGATCCTGATGCAGGACAGCGGCATCAAGCCCAACACGGCCTATGCCGACTTGGGCTACCGCGGGGTGGAGGCCGACATTGCGGATGTGCGCCTGGTGCACCGCGGCAAGATCAAGCGCCTGACGCACGAGGAGCGCAGACTGCTCAAGCGCCGCCAGGCCATCGAGCCGGTCATCGGGCACTTGAAGCAGGATCACCGCATGGACAGGTGCCACCTCAAGGGCGAGCAGGGTGACCGGCTGCACGCGGTGCTGTGCGCGGCGGGCTACAACATCCGCTGGCTGCTGCGCATGATCGCCAACAAGGGCGTGCCCTTCTTGAGGCGAGCTTTTTTGCGCCTCATTGCGGCCGTGCGCCTCATCGGCCGGTGGCTCGCCCAGCGGCGGCCAACCGAGACCAGTGGCGCCAACCCTGCCCAGCTGCGGCTAAGGGCGGCGTGAAAATGAATTTTTCAGGGACGACTAGAAAAGCGCCGCGCTCGCGCCCCCCGCATGGGCTATTGGCCAGGAAGGACCCGTCGATGCCCGGGCGGCTTCCTCGACCGACGCCGCTGTCCAGAAGTTAGCCGAGATACTACCCCTGATCGGCCTGCTTTGTTGCACCCCTGAACGACCCCGGATTTGCATCCAGTCCGAAACTGTCTGTCAGCGCGCCCTGCGTTCATCAACGTTGCGCATGGGTTTGGAAGAGCTACCCCATCAGAGCACCGCCTCCAGCCCCTTGCGTTCGATGAGGTCGAGCAGCTTCTGCGAGGGACCGCTGGGCTTCTTGTCGCCCACTTCCCACTTGCGCACGGTCGAGACGCTGGTGTTGAGGACCGATGCCAGCACGGCCTGACTCAAGTGCAGGCGTTCGCGCAAGGCGCGCACTTTCTCAGCGTCGTATTCATGCACCGGCTCCAGGCACAGCGCGTCGTACTTGCGCATCTTGCGCTTGTCGATGAAGCCCAGGCGATGCAGGTCGCGCGCCGTTTCGTGAACGGCTTCGAGCAGGCGGCTCTTGGACTTAGGCTCGTTTGTCATGGCAAATCTCCTGCAATGTTCCGTCGGCAACGGATTCATCCAACTGGCGCGCGGGACGGGCCAGCAGATCGGCGGCCAGATCCTGCAGCGCTTCCAGTTCCTCGTCATCGATGTTGGCCCGCTCGTTTTTCTCGAAGCCGTAGACGAAGAACCAGCGATCGCCCTTGTTGGTGGCGATCAAGGTGCGCGCGCCACCACGCTTGCCGCGGCCAGCCAAGCCCACGCGCTTTTTCACCACGCCACCGCCCAGGTCGGCATCGATGAGGCCCGCGGCCATCTCCTCGACCGCTTGACACAACCCGGCGTCTGTCAGTTCGGTCTTGCGCATCCAACGAGCGAAGTGGCGCGTCTTGAAGACTCTTCTCATTAGCGAAGTATGCCACTTAGTGGCACCATGTGTCGAGAAGTTCCTTGCTCTCCGTTCAGACGGTCGGCCACGATCGAGAGCGCCCGCTGCCACCGCCGCCAGGCGGTGGTCCGGTCGCAGCCGAAGCGGGCGCAGATGTCGCGCCAGCGGTGGCGCTCGGCGCGCATCCACACGAGATGCCGTTCCTCTTCCTCCAGCCACAAGACCCAGCGCATGGTCTCGAGCATCCGCTCGATAGCCTCAGGGCTGGGCGGGAAGCGCCGGATCGCCGGTTCGGCCCCCAGCGTCTCCCAGGGCATGCGCCGGATCGCGGGCCAGGTGTTGAAGTAGCCCTGCACGCGCACGGGCGGCAGGCGGTGGGCGGTGATGGCCGCCTCCCGGAAGCGTTCGTCCACACGCTCGACGGTCCACTCAGCCATGGCGCGCCTCCCGTGCACCGTAGAGCCGCTCGCCGATTCGGCGGATCAGCTCGCGCTCCGTCCAATCGAGCCGGTCATCGTCGAGGCAGACGACGAGCAGGCGTTGCTCGCGCCAGCCGCGGCGTTTGACGGCCTCCACGTCCATCGGCTCGGGCTGCAGGCGCCCCAGCGGGCAGCGGTAGCGAGGAGTCGGGATGTCCATCTCACGCCTCCTGCGCCGCGTCGTGATGCTGGATGGCCCAGTGCAGCAGGGCCAGCGCGTCGGCTTCGTTGTCGTCGGTGGGCAGGTAGCCGCGCGCACGCACGGCCGCCATCATCTCGTCCTTGCTCGCATTGCCCTTGCCGGTGGCGTGCTTCTTGATCGTGCCCACCGGCACGCCCTGGTAGGGAATGCCGTGGTGCTCGCACCAGGCCGTGAGCGTGGCGAGGAACCCGCCGTAGGCGTGGGCCGCGTCGGTCGAGACGTGGCGGCGCACTTCCTCGAAGTACAAAAACTGAAGTTCAGAAACCGATGTCTGAATTTCAGAAATCCAACGGCCAAAGCGCAGGTAGCGCATGCCGCCGCCTTCGAAGCGCTGCGGCTTGAAGGATTGGCTGCCGCTGGTGATTCGGCCCGTGCGGTCGCGCAGCGCCCAGCCGGTGGTGGTGCCCAGGTCGAGGGCCAGAATCGTTGCTGTCATCGTTGCAGTCCTTCGTTCGTGTTCTCATGCCGGTGACCGAAGGTGACCGCCGTGGGGAATATCCCTTCCGCCCGCGCGCGCGTACGCGCGTAAAGAGACTCAATCCTTGGACGGGTCACCTTCGGTCACCGTGGGTGGTCAGTCGTCGCGGTACGGCAGTCGGGTGCCGTAGTCCTTGGGCTTGAGGGCCAGGCCCGCCAGGGCCTTGACGCCGCCGTGGATGCGCGTGCGCTCGAAGCCGCGGTTGGCCAGTTGTTGCGCGAGCCAGCGGCTCGTGCCCACGTACTCGCCGCGCCGGCCGGCCCAGTCCTGCCAGCGCTGGAACACGTCGGCCACGGCCACGCGGGCCTGCGGGTGGCGCTGGGCCTCCTCGTCCAGGAAGTCGCCGACGGCGTCCTCCTCGTCGAAGTACTCGGCGGTGGCCGACACCACGCTGGCCGGGGGCTGGAGCCCCTCGCGCTGCCAGGCCAGACACCCCTCGACCGCCCACGCGAGGATCCCGTCGCGCTCGGCCAGGAGCTTGTCGGTCAGCATGGCGTCGCGCCGCTCGGGCGGGATGGTCACGGTGAAGGGGATCAGGTGCAGCCGGCGCTTCATCGCCTCGTCCACGTTGCGGATCGCGGGCTTGTGGTTGCCGGCGATGACCAGCTTGAACTGGGGCGTGTACTCGAAGAAGTCCTGGCGCATGAAGCGCGCCGAGACCTTGTCGCCGCCGGTGATGGCCTTGACCTTGGACTCGTTCCAGCGCCGGCCTTGCTCGGTCTCGATGGAGGAGACGAAGCGCGCCCCGCGCAGGCCCGCCAGATCGGTCGGATGCCGGTCGCCGCGCGCCTCCATGAAGGTGTCCATCGGCGCGCTGGTGGCGTAGTCGCCGAGGATCGTGGCCAAGGTGTTCACGAACACCGACTTGCCGTTGGCGCCGGTGCCGTAGAGGAAGAACAGCGCGTGCGCCGCCGTCGAGCCGGTGAGGCAGTAGCCCACCATGCGCTGCAGGTAGGCCTGCAGGTCGGCATCGCCCCCGGTGACGTCGGCCAGGAACGCCCGCCAGCGGGGGCAGTCGCCGCGGGGCGTGGCGGTGGCGAGCTTGGTCATGCGGTCGGCGCGGTCGTGTGCGCGCAGGCGGCCCGTCCTGAGGTCGACCACGCCGCCTGGGGTGTTGAGCAGCCAGGGATCGGCGTCCGACTCGGCGGTGGTCGCG
The DNA here is from genome assembly GCF_049728535.1 of Tepidimonas sp. HKU77. NCBI lineage: Bacteria > Pseudomonadati > Pseudomonadota > Betaproteobacteria > Burkholderiales > Tepidimonas > Tepidimonas sp. HKU77. The sequence goes on from NZ_CP187300.1 coordinate 2,525,189, forward strand.
GCGTGGCGTCGGTCTGCGCGAGCCAGGCGTTCGACGCCGCCGACGGTGCCGGAGGTGGCCAGCTTGGCCGCCAGCTTCGGGTTGTCGGCCTGGAGGGCCGCGTGTCGGCAGACACCGCGGATCAAGTCGGTGGCCGCCAGCGTCTCCTCGTTGCGCCAGCGCCGACCGTCCCACACCAACCAGCGGCCCCAGGCCGCCACGTAGCGCCAGTCGCGGTGGTAGCGCCGGGTGAAGGCCAGCGCCAGGGCATCTTCGGTACCCCACACCGATTCGTCCGCGCCGATCACCGGCTCGCCGGGGTCCGCAATGTCATGCACCTGCACACGCGGACCGTGGGCGAGGAAGGCCGCGACGTCGAAGCCCTCCATCACGGCGTCCGCCGCGTCCCAGCCGTCCGCCGCTTCCTCGGGCGGGTACAGGATGTGGCAGGTCTTCGCGCCCGCCGACAGAATCGCCTGGGCCGCCTGCACGGCGTACTCCCAGCCCGGCTTGTCGCGGTCAGGCCAGACCAAGACGGCCTTGCCCGCCAGCGGCGACCAATCGGTCTTGTCCACGGGCGCATTCGCCCCGTGCATCGCGGTGGTGGCCACGATCCCGAGCTCGATCAAGGCCTGGGCGCATTTCTCGCCCTCGACCGGCACGACCTGGGCGGCGTCCTGGATCCCCGGCTGGTTGTACAGCGGCCGCGGCGTGGGCCCCTTCGCTGGCGGCGGCGACGGCCAGGGCCGGCGCGCATACCGCGGCCCCGAGAAAGGTGCGTCGGTGCACCAACGCCGGGGGGGCGGCGGGTGCCGGGGGATGGCGCGATGTCATGGTCCTTCTCCTGCGGCAGGCACCGGGTCGGACAGCGGGGATTCATGCCGCCACCCCGATCCGTCCTCCAGCATCCCGAACGCCTCGGTCTCGATATCGAGGAAGGCCCGCTCGAAACGCGCGACGGCCGCGTAGAACCCGGCATCCGGTGCTTGCTCCATGTCGTTCAGGCACTCTGCGTACCAGGGTGCGAGGTGCCGATCGAAGAACTGGCGCTGACGCTCGAGGGGGCGCGCCGGCACGGTCCCGACACCGGTGATGAGGACCCGCATCGTCGCGCACAGCGCCGCGAGGTGGTCTTCGGGCTCGCCGACATGGCGCGCACGCGCAAGGCCCAGCGCCCGCAGGTCCGCGCGCAGGTCCGCAAGGGGCTGATCCATCATGAACCCGCTGCGGTAGACCGAGGCATAGGGATTGAGCCGCGGCGTGCCGATCGAGACGAACAAGGCGTCGAATGCGTCCGCCACTGCGCGGGCCGGGGCGCGCGCAGCCCCGCACAGCGACCGCCACGCATCAGCCAGGACGCTGCCGGCGGGGCGAAGGTCCTGCATCGAGGCCAGCGCCTGCAGCAAGGCCGCGTCGGCGGGGGCGCTCAACAGCCGCGCGGCAAGGCCGTAGCAGTCGGCCCGTCCCTGTTCGACGGGCGAAAGCGGCGGCGCGATCGGTGCCTGCGTGTGCGGCGGGGCATGGACCCCGCTGCGAAGGTCGGTGCTCGTGCGGTGCATGGGTGGCACAGCCGAGCAGATGGCGTTCCCGCTCCGCCCTCGGGGTCGCCTGTCCGCCTTGGAACTGGCCTGGCGCGGAGCCGGCGGGAGGTCGGAAAGACCTACCGTGTAGATCTTGCACGGCCGTTGTCATCGCCCGGTCATGCAAGGTTCATGGACCGGTCATGGGTCGTCTAGATAATCTGCTGCGACGTCCACCCGGAGGAAATCCATGCACGACACGGTGATCGAGGTGCGCGGCCTGCGCAAGACGTTCGGCGACTGCTGCGCGCTGAAGGACGTGGACCTGACCGTGCGGCGCGGCGAGATGGTCGCTCTGCTCGGTGCGTCGGGCTCGGGCAAGTCCACGCTGCTGCGGCACCTCTGCGGGCTGCATCGGGGAGACGAGGGCAGCGAATCGCGCGTGGTGGTACTGGGGCGCCGGGTGCAGCAGGCCGGGCGGCTCGAGCGGGACGTGCGCCGCACGCGGGCGGCCATCGCCACGATCTTCCAGCAGTTCAACCTGGTCGAACAGTTGCCCGTGATGCACAACGTGCTGGTCGGCGCGTTCAACCGCCTGCCGCTGTGGCGCACGGCGCTGAGGCGCTTTCCGGCGCACGAGCTGGAGGCGGCCTGGCTCGCCTTGCAGCGCGTGGGCATCGAACGCTGCGCGTGGCAGCGGGCCTCGACGCTGTCCGGCGGGCAGCAGCAGCGGGCGGCGATCTCGCGCGCCATCGTGCAACGGGCGCAGGTGATCCTTGCCGACGAGCCCATCGCCTCGCTCGATCCGGAGTCGAGCCGCAAGGTGATGGAGCTGCTCGCGCGACTCAACCGCGAGCAGGGCACCACGGTGGTCGTCTCGTTGCATCAGGTGGACTTCGCCTTCGCCTACTGCCCGCGCACGGTGGCCTTGCGACACGGCCAGGTCGTGTACGACGGGCCGACGGCGCAGCTGAGCCGCCAGAGGCTGATGGAGCTGTATGGCACGCAGACCGAGGAGCTGTTCTCCCACCGGGTGGGCGCGCTGCCGGGTGCCGCCCCCCAGTCCGCGGGCGCACTCCAGGCAGCCGCCTGATCCCGCCCGCATTCCACTCACCCCTTGTTCGAGGAGACGACCATGGACCGCCGCGCCTTCACCCTCACCGCCGCCGCGCTGTCGCTCGGCCTGGCCGCCAGCGCCAGCGCCAGCGCCCAGACGGGCGAGATCAGCTTCGGCATCATCTCGACGGAATCGTCCCAGAACCTCAAGCAGGCCTGGCAGCCTCTGCTGGAGGACATGAGCCGGCGCACCGGCTTGAAGATCAACGCCTTCTTCGCGCCGGACTACGCCGGGATCATCGAGGGCATGCGCTTCAACAAGGTGCACCTCGCGTGGATGGGCAACAAGTCGGCGATGGAGGCGGTCGACCGCTCCGGGGCCGAGGTGTTCGCCCAGACCATCTCGGTGGACGGCTCGATGGGTTACTACTCGCTGCTGGTCACGCACAAGGACAGTCCCCTGAACTCGCTGGAAGACGTGCTTCGCCAGCGCCAGGGGCTCACGCTGGGGTTCGGCGACCCCAATTCCACGTCGGGAACCCTGGTGCCCGGTTACTACGCCTTCCAGCAGCACAAGGTCGATCCGCTGAAGGACTTCAAGCGCGTGGTGCGGGCCAACCACGAGACGAACCTGCTCGCCGCGGCCAGCCGGCAGGTGGACGTGGCCACCAACAACAACGAGGCCATCGAGCGTCTGAAGCTGACCAACCCGGCCAAGGCCAAGGACATCAAGGTGATCTGGAAATCACCGCTGATCCCCTCCGACCCGCTGGTGTGGCGTGCGGACCTCGACCCGGCCGTCAAGGCCAGGCTGCGCGAGTTCCTGCTCGGCTACGGCAAGCAGGACGAGCGCGAGCAGGCCATCCTCAAGGTGATCGGCTTCGCCGGTTTCAAGGCATCGAGCAACGCGCAGTTGCTGCCGATCCGCCAGCTCGAACTGGCCCGCGAGCGCAACCGCGTCGAGAACGACTCGTCCCTGTCGGCCGAGGACAAGCAGAAGAAGCTGCAGGAGATCGACGCCCGCTTGGCGGAACTGCAGAAGCTGGTCGCGAGCGCCCGGTGAGCCGCCTGCAAGGCGACGGTTGCGGGCGCGGCATGGACCGCCGGACCAGGAGCTGCCAAAGATGAGCATCACGCACACGCCGCCCGTGGCCGGGGCGCGCCTTGCCGTGCCCGCGCCACCACGCGCCGGCTGGGGACGGCCGGCCTTGTGGGCGCTGTTGCTCGCGGTGCTGGCCGGGTCGTGGCAGGGGGCCGACATGCGGCCCCTCGACCTATGGAACGACTCGGGCAACATGGGCGAATACCTGCGGGGGTTCTTCCCCCCGGACTTCCGGGAGTGGAAGCACTACGCCACAGAACTGCTCGTGACCTTGCAGATCGCCGTGTGGGGAACGGCACTTGCCGTGACCTGCGCGGTGCCGCTGGGCCTGCTCGCCTCGTCCAACATCGTGCCGTGGTGGGTGTACCAGCCGGTGCGTCGCCTGCTCGACGGGTGCCGTGCGATCAACGAGATGGTGTTCGCGCTGCTCTTCGTCGTCGCCGTGGGCCTCGGCCCCTTTGCCGGCGTCCTCGCGCTGTGGGTGCATACGACCGGGACGCTGGCCAAGCTCTTCTCCGAGGCGGTGGAGGCCATCGACCCTCAGCCCGTCGAAGGTATCCGGGCCACGGGAGCCAGACCGATCGAGGAGATCCTCTACGGCGTGCTGCCGCAGGTGATGCCGCTATGGATCTCGTACTCGCTGTACCGCTTCGAGGCCAACGTGCGTTCGGCGTCGGTGGTCGGCATGGTCGGTGCCGGCGGCATCGGCATGGTGCTCTGGGACGTCATCCGAGGATTCCAGTACGGGCAGACCGCCGCCGTGCTCATCATGCTGATCGTCGCGGTGTCGCTGATAGACCTGGCGTCGTCGGCCCTGCGCAAGCGGCTCATCTGACATCCGATCGGAGGCCACCATGCCTTCCCACTCCATCATCGAGCGCATCGACAAGCTGTACCGGCTTCACGGCCAGCGGCTCTACGGCGGTGTGCAGGCGGAGGCGGTGACCGCGCTGGAGCATGCGCTGCAATGCGCGCAGCTGGCCGAGTGGGCCCACGCGGACGACAGTCTCGTTGCTGCGGCCTTGCTGCATGACGTCGGGCACCTGCTGGCGGGAGGCCACACGCCCGACGGCGAGGACGACCAGCACGAGATGCTGGCGTCCGCGTGGCTGTCGCAGGCCTTCGACGCCGACGTGGTCGAACCGATCCGCCTGCACGTGCAGGCCAAGCGTTACCTCTGTACCCGCGACACCGCATACCACGACAGCCTCTCGCCCGCCTCCCGGCATACGCTCGTGTTGCAGGGAGGGCCGATGAGCGAGGCCGAGGCCCAGGCCTTCGAGACCCTGCCGCACGCCGACGCGGCGGTCAAGCTGCGCCGCTGGGACGACCTGGCGAAAGTTCCGGGCCGGCCCACCCCGTCCCTGGACTACTACCTGGTCGTGCTGGCCCGTCTGGTGCAGGACGAGGTCTTGGGCGGAGGCTGGTCCACCGCGGACGGACTGAGCGCGCTTTGACCCGCGCCCTTCAGGCCACGCGCACACCCGCCCGCCAGACCCAGCGCACGACGGGGTGGTCGTGCACCTCGCGTGCACGCACGAGGTCGGCTCGCAAGCCAGGCGCGATCTCTCCCCTGTCCACGAGGCCCGATGCCCGCGCGGGGTTGCGGCTGACGGTGTTGATCGCCTCGCTGAGCGTGTGGCCGCCTTCGCGATGCAGCTTCCATGCGGCGGTCAGCAGGCTCGCGGGCACGTAGTCGGAGGACAGCGCGTCGAGGACGCCGGCACGGGCCAGATCCAGTGCCGCCACGTTGCCGGAATGCGAGCCTCCGCGCACGACGTTCGGCGCCCCGGCGATCGTCGCCAGTCCCCGCGACTTGGCATGGCGCGCCGCCTCCAGCGTCGTCGGGAACTCGCTCATCGACGCGCCCAGCGCGACCGCCTCTTCCACGTGCTCGACCGTGGTGTCGTCGTGGGTGGCGAGCGCGACGCCACGCTGCCGCGCGAACTCGGCGAACCAGCGGCGGTTCGGCGCCGCGTGTCGCGTCTGGCGTTCCGGCGCCGCCCGCAGCTCGGCCTCGAACTTCTCGGCGCTCCAACCCTTCTTGCCGGTGTAGTAGATGCGGGCGTGCTCCACGTCGCTCCACTGGCGCTGGCCGGGGGTGTGGTCCATCAGCGAAATGAGCCTGAGCCGGGGGTGGGCGGCGAAGGGCTCGAACAGTTCGCGCGCGTTGGGTGCAGGCAGCTCGCAACGCACGTGGATCAGGTGTTCGGCGCGCAGGGCGCCCGCCGTCTCTAGCCGGTCGAGCACCCCGAGCAGCTCGCCCTGGTCGCGGGCACGGAAACCCTCGTCGTAGGGGTCGCCGACGCCGATCGCATCGAACACGGTCGTGATGCCGGCCGCCGCGACCTCGGCGTCGTGCGATTGCACTGCCGGCTGTACGGGGAAGTACACGCGCGGGCGAGGCATCATATGACGTTCGAGGTTGTCGGTGTGCAGTTCCACCAGGCCCGGCAGCAGGTAATCGCCTTCCAGGTCCACCGCACCGGGCACGCAGGTCGTGCCGCTGTCGATCGCGTCGATGCGTCCGTCGCGCACCCGTACCGTGCCCGAGATCACCTCGTGCGCGAGCACGACGCGGGCATGCGTGAGCACCAGTTCGGTCATGGGGTTCCTCGAGGTTCGGCAGGCCGGTCCAGGCCCATCATAGGGTGAGGGTGCGCGTGGCGACGCGGTCGCGCACGTCCTCGTCGTGGAAGATGCCGACGATGGCCGCGCCGCGCTCGCGCGCCTGGCGGATCAGGTCCACCACCACCTCCCGGTTCGCTGCATCGAGCGAGGCGGTGGGCTCGTCCAGCAGCAGCACCGGGGTCGGCTTGACGAAGCCGCGGGCGATGTTGACGCGCTGCTGCTCGCCGCCGGAGAAGGTGGAGGGCGCCAGTGTCCACAGGGCGCGGGGCACGCGCAAACGCTCCAGGAGCGCGGCGGCACGGGCGCGTGCGTTCTCCACGTGCTCGTCGTAGCGGGGATCGTCCACGTCGGCCGCGTCGCCCAGCACCAGGCCTTCCAGCAGGCGCTCGGCCACGACGTCCAGTGCGGGCACCCTGGGCACCGCGCGCAGGAACTGGCTCACGTAGCTGACCGTCGATCTGCGCAACGCCAGCACTTCCTGCGGTGTGGCGCGGGCAAGGTCGAGGTAGCGCGGCGCGTTCCCATCCACGCGCACCGCCACGCGTGCGCCGGCACGGCCGTCGTCCTCGCAGCCGTAGTTGCCGTAGAGGCACTTGAGCAGCGTGGACTTGCCGCGTCCCGATGCGCCGACCAGCGCGACGCATTCACCGGCATGGACCTGCAGTGACACGTTCTCGAGGACGTCGAGACGCCGACCGCCCTGCAGATGCAGGGTGAAGCGCTTGCTCAGGCCCTGCACGTCGATCACCGGCCAGGCGTGCGTTTCGATCTTCATGTCCGCTCCTTCAGGGCACGACCACCGACGACACCAGCAGCTGCGTGTACTCGTGCTGGGGGTCGTCGAGGACGCGGTCCGTCAGGCCGTGCTCGACGATACGGCCCTGCTTCATCACGACGATGCGATGGGCGAGCAGACGCGCCACGCCCAGGTCGTGCGTGACGATGATGGCGGCCAGGTGCATGCGCGCGACCAGCAGCCGGATGAGGTCGAGCAGGCGGGCCTGCACCGACACGTCCAGGCCGGACGTCGGCTCGTCCATGAGCACGAGACGCGGTCGCGTCACCAGATTGCGGGCGATCTGCAGCCGCTGCCGCATGCCGCCGGAGAAGTCGCGCGGCAGGTCGTCGAGCCGGCCCGCGTCCAGTTCGACGCGCCGCATCCAATGTTCGGCCTCGGCGCGCAGGTGCCCGTAGTGGCGCACACCCAGCCCCATCAACCGCTCGCCGATGTTGGCCCCAGCGCTCACGCCCATGCGCAGGCCCAGGTGCGCCTGCTGGTGCACGTAGCCCCACTCGGTGCGCGCGAGGAGCCGCCGCTGGGCTTCGCCGAGGGCGTGTACGTCGAGCCATCGGCCGTCGCGCGCCCGGTAGCGCACCTGGCCCTCGTCCGGGCGCTGCAGGCCGGCGATGCACGACAGCAGGGTGGACTTGCCCGAACCCGACTCGCCCACCACCGCCAGCACCTCGCCCGGGTGCAGCTCGAGGTGTGCATCGCGTACCGCCCAGTGGCGGTCGTACCGTCGGCCCAGCGCTCGCACCTGCAGCAAGGGCTCGGTGGCGCAAGGGCTGTCACCGTGCATCGATCGTCACCTTGAAGCTGTAGCCGTGGCGCTCGAAGCCCAGGCCCTCGTAGAAGGCATGGGCGGCGGTGCGCGACTGGTTGGACGACAGCGCCAGCTTGTAGCAGCCGGCGGCGCGCGCCTGATCGAGGGCATGCTCCATCATCCGGCGCCCGATGCCCAGCCCCTGTGCATCCGGATGGACGGCAACGTCCTCGACCAGGGCGGAGGGCGAGCAGCGGTGGCCGAGGTTGGGCAGCACGATCATCGCGTAGGTGCCGACCGCCTGGTCCGCCGTCTCGGCGATCCACAGGTGGTAGTTGGGATAGCGTTGCATCGTCTCGAAGGTGGCACGGGCCTGCCCCTCGTCGTTGGTGCCCGGGGCGTCGAGCCCTGAGGCCTCGTACAGGGCCAGGATGCGCGGCACATCGTCGACGGTCGCGATGCGCAGGCGGATGTCAGTCGCGGTCATGGGCGGCCTCCCTTCGTTCGCGGCACCAGTCGGTGTCCGAGCAGGCCCACAGGCGCTCGCCATGGGCCAGGACCATCTCGTCCAGGTAGCTCGTCGTGCAGCCGCACAGCGCGCAGGCATGGCCCTGCGGCTCCACCCGGAATGGATGGTCCTCGAAATCCAGGCTCTCGACCCTCGTGTAGGGTGGCACCGCGTAGATGCGCTTCTCGCGCCCAGCGCCGAAGAGCTGCAGGGCCGGCATCATGTGCATCTTCGGGTTGTCGAACTTGGGGATGGGCGAGGGCGCCATCACGTAGCGGCCGTTGACCAGCACCGGGTAGTCGTAGGTGGTGTCGATGCGTCCCCATTGCGCGATGTCCTCGTACAGCTTGACGTTCATCAGCCCGTACTCGCGGTGGGCGTGCAGCTTGAGCGTCTCGGCGCGGCGGGGCTCGAGGCGGTAGAGCGGCTCCGGCTGCGGCACCTGGTAGACCAGGATCTGGCGTTCAGTGAGCGGCGCCTCGGGAATGCGGTGGCGCGTCTGGATCAGCGTCGCCTCCCGCGTGCGCTCGGTGGTGCGCACGCCCGTCGTGCGGGCAAAGAAGTGGCGGATGTTCACCGCATTGGTCGTGTCGTCCGAGCCCTGGTCGATGACCTTGAGCACGTCGTCGCGTCCGATGACGGCGGCCGTGACCTGGATGCCCCCGGTGCCCCAGCCGTAGGCCAAGGGCATCTCTCGCGAGCCGAAAGGCACCTGGTGGCCGGGGATGGCGACCGCCTTGAGGATCGCACGGCGGATCATGCGCTTGGTGCCCTCGTCGAGATAGGCGAAGTTGTAGCCGGCAGCCGGCGGGGCGAGTGGCGGTCGGGCGTTCATGCGGTCGGCTCGATGGCAGGGGTCGGGCCCGCAGCAGGCGCGGGGGCGTCGGCGGCAGCGCAGGCAGGCGAGCGGGTCTCGGGGGCTCGCGCGCGCAGTCCGCGCACCAGCTGCAGTTCGCTTTCGAAGGTCACGTAGTGAGGCAGCTTGAGGTGCTGCACGAAGCCCGAGGCTTCGATGCTGTCCGAGTGCGAAAGCGCGAACTCCTGGTCCTGCGCCGGGCTGGTGAGCTCCTCGCCGAACTCGTCGGCGCGCATGACCCGGTCCACCAGCGACATCGCCATGGCCTTGCGCTCGCTGCGACCGAACACGAGGCCGTATCCGCGCGTGAACTGGGGAGGCTGCTCGGCACTGCCGGTGAACTGGTTGATCATCTGGCACTCGGTCAGCACGACCTCGCCCAGCTCGATCGGAAAGCCCAGCTCGTCGGGCGTGAACTCCACCGCCACCGCCCCGACGCGGATCTCGCCCGCGAAGGGGTGGGTGTGCGCATAGCCGCGCTGCGTCGAATAGGCCATGCCCAGCACCCAGCCTTCGTCGCCGCGGGCGAGCATCTGCAGCCGCCCTGCACGGGGCATGGGGTAGGCCGGCGGCTCGCGGGTGATGTCGGGAGGCTGCGGATCGCCGTCGCTCGGTGTGAGCGGCTCCACCAGGCCTTCCGCGGCGAGGGCCTCGAGGGCGCATGGCATGGCCTCGGACAGGGGCTCCCCGGCGGCCACGGCGATCTTCTCGCCGTGCGTGGGCGGTGCCTGGTCGGACGCGCGGAGCAGATCGAAGTCCAGCAAACGTTGCGTGTAGTCGAAGGTGGCTCCCAGCAACTGCCCGCCAGGCAGGTCCTTGAAGATCGCCGAGACGCGGCGGCTGGCGCGCATGCGTTCGGTGTCCAGCGGCTCGCCGTAGCCGAACCTGGGCAGGGTGGTCCGGTAGGCCCGCAGCAGGAACACCGCCTCGACCACGTCGCCCTGCGACTGCTTGAGGGCCAGTGCGGCCAGCTCGCGGTCGTACAAAGAGGCCTCGCCCATCACGCGATCCACCAGCAGCCCGAACTGAGATTCGATCTGCGCGACCTCGATCTCCTGCTGCGCCGGATCGCCCCGGCGGGCGGCGGCGAGCAACCTGCGTGAAGCTTCGATCGCGGACTCGCCACCCTTGACTGCGATGTACATCTCAGCGGCTCCTTTGCACCACGGTCGAGCGCGGCACCGCCGCGATCTGCCCGCCGCAGGTGAAGATGATGTCCACGCCCCGAGGAAAACCCGCTTGCAGTTCCTCGCGCGCCCGCCAGAAGGCCAGGCTCAGCCCCCCCACCGCCAGCCACCTGGCGTGGCGAACTCCCGGGCCCGAGAGCCGCACCCACGGCGTGGGGTCCGCGTCCTCGGGGTGCGCCGGTGGCGCTGCGGCCGCCGCGTCCTCCTCGATCGAGACGATGGAGGGCGCCTCGACGACCAAAGTGGCGCCTTCCTGCGGCGCCTCGTCGCTGCCGCGAGGTAGGCCGAGCAGCAGGGCCTCGGCCGCCGCGTGCGCGGGCGCGAGCGCGTACTGTGACTCCTCGGCACGAGGTACCACCCGCATGCCGGTGTGGAAACGACCGAACGCGAGCACGCCCTCGAGCACTTGCGACGGCGCGAACGCGGGACTCAGCCAGACGGCGGTGTCTGCATCGGCCACGGTGAGCAGTATGGCGGAGGTCGCCACGCCCAGGCCGATCGGATGCGCCAGTCCGTCGCGCGTGCCGGCGTCCAGAGCCTGGAGGCAGCCGGGCCGTGCCATCGCTTCGAGCAGGCAGCGGAAGGTGGTCTGGCTGCCGTGCACCGGATCGGCGAAGCCGCGCGGCAGCGCGGCCGGCGCGCTGGTGCTCCCCGCGTGGGCCGACGCAGAATGGGTGGTCAGGGCGGCGATCATCAGCTGACCTCCGGATGCAGGGTGAAGAACTCGACGCGGCTGGGCGCGACCGCGGCTCGCTCGCGTGCATGGCGCTCGGCGGTCTGCGCCTGCAGGGGTGCGATCACCTGCCGCCACACGTCCGCCTGCCAGGCGGGCTGCTGCAGGCAGGCGTCCACGCAGGCGATCCAGTGCGCCCTTTCGGCGTCCCGGCCGAGGACGTATCCCACGCCCACGCTGGCGTGTCCGTCCGGCCCGCAGAGCGTGAGGGCGCAGCGCGTGACGGTCGCCTCGCCGAGGTTGAAGCGGTCGCCCGTGTTGCCGATGCGGCCGCGCAGCATCACGAGGCCGTTTTCCGGCGGGCGCAACCACTGCCCAGGGTGACGCCTTGCCAACGGCGCGGCGTGGCGCTCGAGCGCCTCGCGGCTGGAGCGCGCCAGCACCGACAACCATTGGCGGCGCGCCTTGGCGTCGCAGCGAAGAACGGGGGACGGGGAGGGCTCTGACATGGATCGGTCATCTAGACGACTCTATGATGTCGCCCAGTGTGCAAGCCATCGATGACAGTTTGTTGAAGCTCGATCCTCCTGCGACCCGCATGCTCCACGACCCAGCCCTGACCCTTGCGGCCGACACCGAGCCGTCCCTGCCGCGCTGGCAGCAGATCGCCCAGGCCCTGCGCGACGACATCGTGGCGGGCCGTTTCCTGCCCGGCGAGCGCATGCCCAACGAACTCGTCCTGGCCGAGCGCTTCGGCGTCAACCGCCACACCCTGCGCCAGGCGGTCAAGGCCCTGGCCGACAGCGGCTTCGTGCGTGTCCTGCACGGGCGCGGCACCTTCGTGCGCGAACTGGTGCTGGACTACGCCTTGCAGCGGCGCACCCGGCTCACGCAGAACTTGGCCGAGTCCGGCGAGCGCGCGCAGCGCGAGCTGCGCCATGCCGAGGTCGTGGCGGCCGGCACGTGGGCAGCGCCGCTGCGTCTGCAAGCGCGCGAGAAGGTCGAGGTGCTGCACACGCGGGCCATCGTGCGCGGGCGGGTGATTGGCGTCAGCGTCAGTGCCTTCCCGTGGCGCCGCTTCGAAGGCGTCGCCGCCGCCTTCGCGCAGACGGGCTCGGTGACCGCTTCCCTGCGGCGCTATGGCGTGAGCGACTACACCCGCGCGCGCAGCGTCGTCTCATGCCGCATGCCGACCGCCGACGAGGCCGACGCACTGGCGCGCCCGACCTCGGCCCCTGTGCTGGTCGTGGACTACGTCAACGTCGACGCGCAGGGCGTGCCGGTGGAGGCGGGCACGACGCTGTTCGCCTCGGACGCGGTGCAACTGAGCGTGAGCCCGGAGGACTTCCATGCGGATTGAGTCCGCGCACCGTCTGGCCGTGTACTACGCGCCGCCTGCGGACCATCCCCTGTGGGATGCCGGCTGCACTTGGCTGGGTCGCGATGCGGCGCAGCCGCAGCGGGCCTTGGTGCCGGTGTGCGCGTGGGCCGCGGCGCCCCGGCGCTACGGTTTCCACGCCACGCTCAAGCCCCCGTGCCGGCTGCGGGAGCCGGCGCGGGCCTCCGCCTTCGTGGAGGCCGTCGCGCAGCTGGCGTCCACCGTCGAGCCCTTCGAGATGCCGCCGCTCGATGTGGGCTGGTTGGGCGACTTCATGGCCTTGCGTCCCCGCGAGCCCTTCGACGGCGCGCACCCGATCGTCGCGCTCGCCCGGCGCTGCGTGATCGACCTCGATCCGTGGCGTGCGCCGCCCTCCGAGAGCGAGTTGCGCCGGCGCGAGCGGGGGTTGACGCAGCGGCAACAGACGCTGCTCCAACGCTACGGCTACCCCTACGTGCTGGACGAGTGGCGGTTCCACATGACGCTGACGGACGGCCTCGCTCCTTTGCCTGCCTGGCGTGATGAACTCACCGTCCGCGCACGGCGGCACTTCGCCGCCGCACTGGCCCGACCGCTGCATTGCACGGACCTTGCGATCTTTGCGGAGCCGGCCGCAGGCGAGCCTTTCGTGCTGGTGCAGCGTTGTCCGCTGGGGACGCGATGAGCGAACGCCCGCAGCTCACGGCGCGAGGCGCGGGCCGGGACGCCACCCCGATGCCGGCCCTGGGCGACGGCGAACGCCTGCTGTACGTGATGGGGCCTTCGGGGGCCGGCAAGGACAGCGTGCTGGCGGCCGCACTTGCCATCCTGCGGCGCGAAGAGCCGCTGCGGCTGGCGCGGCGCACGGTGGCCCGGCCGCACGGTGGCGCGAGCGCGGCAGACGAGACGGTCAGCCTGCCGGAGATGCGGCGGTGGCTGTCCGAAGGTGAGTTCGCGTTGCACTGGGAAGCCCATGGCTGCCTCTATGGCATCCGCTGGGCGGCGCTGGAGCCGTGGCTCGCAGGGGACTGGGTCCTCATCAACGGCTCGCGGGCGCATTGGCTGCGTTGGGGCCCCCAGGTGCCGGCCGCGCACAGCATCTGCATCACCGCGCCCGAGCACGTGTTGCGCGAGCGGCTGCTGCGCCGGGGCCGGGACAGCGGGTCGCAGGTCGAGGCGCGCATGGCCCGCTATCGCGAGTTCGAGGGGCTGCCCGCGGACCTGGTGCTGCGCAACGAGGGCGACGTGGCCCGCACCGCCCAGGCCTTGGTCGCCTGGTGGCGCGGCCTCCTGGACGGCAAGACCGGGCGGGCAGCGAGGGCTCGCTCGGCTGCGTAAGATGCCCGCATGCAGCGGTTGCTCATCGTCCTTGGCGTGCTTCTCGTCCTGGCCGGGCTCGCGTGGCCGTGGATCTCCCGCCTGCCGTGGGGCCGGCTGCCCGGCGACCTTTCGGCCAGCGAACCAGGCGCTTTGGCGCTCGTGGCGGAATGCGCAGGCAAACCCCTTGCGTGAGTAGCCCAGTGTGGCCACAAAGAGGAACACCCGTACCGACTCGCCGCCGATCATCACGCGCGTCTGCCCAAAGTCGATCTGCATTTGCTCACCCGGCGCGGTCTCGAAGCGGATCGTCGCACGGCGACTCGCTTCGAGTTCCTGGCGGAACCCTCGGCACGCGCGCTCGACCGTGCGCAGGCTCGTGTCGATCCCAAGCTCCTTGCTCAACTGCTGACGCACCACGTCGCAGTTACCCCGGTGCTGCAGGAAGCGCTCCCGCAGCCATGCTTCATGACCGACCAAAACGCCGGTGCGCTGTGGCCGCTTATACGGCACCGGCCCACCCGCGTTCAGATACCGCCGCACCGTGTTGCGCGCGACGCCCAACGTCCTGGCGATCCGCTTCGCGCCCCACCCCGACTGCCCCAAGCGAACGATCGTCGTGATCGCTTCCGGCTCCAACATCTCCTGCACTCCGCAAACCACACGGCGCACAGGATCTACCTCAATGTGCTTCGTTTCCAACGATGGCCTCCTTGCGAACGAGGGGGTCAGTTCCTCGTGTCGCTAGGGGGTCAATTTACGGTGTCGCCTGACACCTAGGGAAACGCTGATCAAGTTGCAGCAGGGGTAGCGATGCGGGCTGTACGGGCTTGGGCGGCACGATTTTGCTCGCTCTGGCGGCCCCTGCGGGCCCGTTTTCGGGCCACCTGGCCCGCATTGGGCGCACTATGGGCGCACCAACGCCGGCACGCGCCGCGCGGCCATATACAGATTGACCATCGCTAGCGCCGTGAAGACGCGGTTGGCGTTCTTGGCGAGTCCGCGGTAGCGCACCTTGACGAACCCCCACAGGCGCTTGAGCACGTGAAACGGGTGCTCCACGCGCGCCCGAGCGCGGCTCTTGGTGCGGTTGCGCAGCCGCTCGGCCTCGTCCTGCCCGTCGGGCTTGCGCACGCGCCGGTTGGTGAAGTCGCGCGCCTGGGGTGCTGCCGCCTTGATGATGTCGCGGCAGCCCTGGTAGCCGCGGTCGCCGTAGACGCGCTTTTCCGCACCGTGCAGCAGATCGGGCAAGGCATGCTTGTCATGCACGTTGGCACTGGTGACCACGGCGCTGTGCACCAGCCCGGTCTTGCTGTCGGCACCCACGTGCACTTTCATGCCGAAGTACCACTGCTTGCCCTTGCGCGTCTGCTTCATCTCGGCGTCGCGCTGCTGCTCGGCGTTCTTGGTCGAGCTCGGCGCGGCGATGATGGTGGCGTCCACGATCGTGCCCGCGCTCAGGCGAAGCCCTCGCTCCTGCAGGATGCGACCCACCTCGGCGAAGATGGCCTGACCCAGATGGTGACGCTCCAGCAGGTGGCGGAACTTGAGAATCGTGGTCGCATCGGGCACCGGCTCGCGCCCCAGGTCGATGCCGGCGAAGGCGCGCAGCGCCGCCGAGTCGTACAGCGCTTCCTCGCACGCGGCGTCAGCCAGGTTGAACCAGTGCTGCAGCAGGTGGATGCGCAGCATGCGCTCCAGCCCGATGGGCGGGCGGCCGTTGCCGGGCTTGGGGTAGTGCGGCTCGATCAGCGCCACCAGCCGCGCCCACGGCACGATCGTCTGCATCTGGGCCAGGAATGCGTCGCGGCGCGTAGGCTTACGAAAGCGCTCGAATCCCGCCGACGCATCGGCCGCCGCTGCCAAGGTCATCTGCTTCATCGTCATCCTCGCATCCCGCGTCGACACCTTCAACGCACGCAACTACGATACGGTGGACTTGATCAGCGTTTCCCTAGGGTGAACGACGGACTCCCGCCGGGGCTGGCCTACCCCAACCGGCTGCACCCGGTGGAGGGCCATCTTCTTGCACCCACAAGCCCGACCGAAGGGCGATGGCGAGTGCAGGGCGATGCTGGGACGGTAGAGGTCCCCATCGAGTCCTCTGCATGCCGTGCACGCCGCCCGCCAGCCCGGTTCCTTACCCGGCTTGGCCAGCCGGCTCCACTACGAACGCCACCGACCGGAGCAGACCACGCTGTACCGCCTGGTCCAGCAGCATGCGGCCAGCTTCATCGCCCACACCGAGGCCAGCACGGACGCCGAGTTGCCGCGGTTCATCAAGGACGAGTTCGACGCCTTCCTCGAGTGCGGCATCCTGGCGCATGGATTCCTGCGGCTACGCTGCGGCGAGTGCGGCCACGACAAGCTGCTGGCCTTCAGCTGCAAGCGCCGGGGATTCTGCCCCTCTTGCGGCGCCCGGCGCATGTCGCAGACCGCTGCGCACCTGGTCGACCACGTCATCCCGCACGTGCCGGTGCGGCAATGGGTGCTGTCGCTGCCGATCCCGCTGCGCGTGCTGCTGGCCGCGCAGCCGGAACTGGTCACGCCGGTGCTGCAGGTGGTGCAGCGCGTGGTCACGCGACATCTGCTGCGGCAGGCGGGGCTCAAGGCTGACGAAGGTCACGGCGGCGCCGTCACGCTGATCCAGCGCTTTGGCTCGGCCGCCAACCTCAACATCCACCTGCACTGTCTGGTACTGGACGGGGTGTACTGCTGCGACGCCGATGGTTCGCCGGCCTTCATTGAGGCGGATGCGCCCACCGACGACGAATTGCACGCGCTGCTGCAGACCGTCATCGCCCGGCTGATGAAGATGCTCACGCGCCGGGGCGTGCTGGTCGAAGACATGGGCCAGACCTACCTGGCCGAGCCGGATGCCGACGGCGAGGAGGCGCGCACGCTGCGGCCGCTGCAGGCCGCGGCCATCACCTACCGAATCGCCTTCGGGCCGCGCGCCGGGCAGAAGGTGCTGACCCTGAGAGGCGCGATGCCGCGCGAGGACTGGGCCCGCCAGCCGCTGTGCGCCGACATCGACGGATTGAGCCTGCACGCCGCGGTGCGGGTCGAAGCCCATGACCGCAAGCGGCTGGAGCAGCTGTGCCGCTACATCACCCGGCCGGCGCTTTCCGACGAACGGGTGCAGGTCAATGCCGCCGGGCAGGTCGAGCTGAAGCTGAAGACACCGTGGCGCGACGGCACGACGCATCTGGTCTTGAGCCCGCTGGAGTTCATGCAGCGGCTGGCGGCGCTGGTGCCGCGGCCGCGGCTGCACCTCATCAGGTTCCACGGCGTGCTGGCGCCGAACGCCAAGCTGCGGGCGCTGGTGGTGCCGCAAGGCCCGCCAGCGCAAGCACAGGTGGCAACCGAGGCCGCCGCCGCCGAGTGCGAAGTCCAGACCGTCCAGGTCCGGCCGCACCACATCAGCTGGGCGCGGCTGCTCAAGCGCGTGTTCGACATCGACATGCAGCACTGCCCGAACTGCGGCGCCGGGGAACTGAAGATCATCGCGGCCATCCTGGAGCGAGCGGTCGTCGAGAAGATCCTCAGCCATCTGGGGCTGGATCCGCAGCCGCCACCCCGGGGACGGGCGCGCGAGGCAGGGCAAGACTGAAGCTGCCTGAGCCGCGCCGGCCGTCACAAACACCTCGCCCCAGGCCCTCAGGCTGCCCTGCCAGCGGCAGCCAGGATGGCGCTGCGCCGCATGCCGGGGCGATGCCCACGGACTCAGGGTCAACCCTGATACCAAGGCCCAGCGAGCCCCGAGCGATCCGTCAGGGGCCAGGCCGAATCACGACAAGACGATGTCGCAGCCGTCAGTTCCAAGCCATCCAGGCCGGTATCGGCCGGCCACCCATGCATCAGTCGGGCTTTCCAGAGGCCAGAGGCAGGCCAGAGGCCGTTTGAAATTCCTATGCGCCGCGCGCGGCGTGGTGCCGATCACCCCGGCTTGATCAGCGGGGCACTCACCGCGTGACGATCGGGAACACCCCCGTCGGCTTGTCCAGCAATCCGAAGAAGCGCCCCAGCGCCAGGCGGCTGCCATCGATGCTCGTTTCATTCGAGGTCAGCAGCGCCATCGCGCCGGCCTGGCCCGTGACCATGCGGATGAAGAAGGGGTGCGTGACCGTGAGCGTGGCGTCGGCATCGGCCACCGGCTTGGCGGGGTCGATGGCCTCGTGGCGCAGCACGCCGTTGGCCACGCGCAGCACGTAGGCCTGCTTCAGGTCAGAGAAGACCATCTTGATCGTCAGCTTGCCGTCGCCCGCTTTCTCGGCGTTCAGCGAGGCGGCCATCGATTCCAGAAAACGCTCGATGGGCGTGTGCTGCAGCAGGTCGGCAAACGCCACGCGCGACTGCGCCTGCGTGGGCGGGCCGTCGCGCAGCTCCAGCGCGCCGCTGAGGTACACGTTGCGCCACGACGCCGACTCGGCCAGGTAGCCCAGTTGCTCGAAGCTGCGCGCCAGCAGCTCGCGCGAGGCGGTGTCCTTCGGGTCGGCATAAACGGCATGCTTGAGCAGCTCGGCCGACCAACGGAAGTCGCCCGCGTCAAAGGCCTTCTGCGCGGCGGCGCGCAGCGCATCGGCCCCGCCGGCCAGCGCCACGTAGCGCTTGGCCGCTTCAACCGGCGGCAGCGGGTCCAGGTTGGCCGGGTGAGCGTCGTACCAGCCCAGGTAGTACTGGTACACGGCCTTGACGTTGTGCTTGACGGTGCCGTAGTAGCCGCGCACCGCGAAGTCTTGCTGCAAGGCGGTTGGCATCTTCAGGGTCTCGGCGATTTCAGGCGCGGTCAGGCCCGCGTTCATGCCGCGCACCGTCTGGTCGTGGATGAACTGGTAGGCGTCGCGCTGGTGCTCGATGAAGCGGCGGATGCGCTCGGCGCCCCACACCGGCCAGTGGTGCTGGGTGAAGACCACCTCGCTGCCTTGCACCTGCGCCAGCGCCTCGTTCAGGTAGCCGGCCCAGCGCGTGGCGTCGCGCACCTTGGCGCCGCGCAGCGTGTAGAGGTTGTGCAGCGTGTGGCCCATCAGCTCTGCGCCGCAGTAGGCCTTCAGGTCAGGCAAGGCGAAGGTGAACTCCGAAGGCGCCTCGCTGCCCGGCACGTTGAAGAACACGAAGCGCACGCCGTCGATCACGTGCTCTTCCCTGGGCTTGTGCACCAGCAGCGTGGGCGGCAGGATGCCGACGCGCCCGAACGGCACGGCCTTGCCCAGGCCGTTGTCGACCACGCCGGTGGCGTTGGCCGGCAGGCGGCTGCCGTACATGTACATGGCGCGGCGGGCCATGGCCGTGCCCATCAGCACGTTCTCTCTGGTGGCCTCTTCCATGAAGCCGGCCGGCGCCACGATGGGCACGTTGCGGGCCTTGGCCTCCTCGGCCGAGATCACGCCCAGCACGCCACCGAAGTGGTCGACGTGGCTGTGCGTGTAGATCACCGCCGAGACCTGCTGCGCGCCCAGGTGCTGGCGCGCGAAGGCCAACGCCGCCGCAGCGGTTTCGCGCGAGGTGCCGGTGTCGACCACGATCCAGCCCGTCTGGCCCTGGATCAGCGTGATGTTGGAGAGGTCGAAGCCGCGCAGCTGCCAGATGCCTTCGCGCACCTTGAAAAGCCCCGTCTGGTTGTTGAGCCGGGCCTGGCGCCACAGGCTGGGGTTGACACTGTCCGGCGCAGCCTCGGCCTGCAGGAAGGCAAAAGCGTCGTAGTCCCAGATGACCTGGCCGGCTTCGTTGCGCACCTGGCCGCTGGGGGCCGCGATGAAGCCGCGTCGGGCGTCGTCGAAGTCGCTGGCGTCGGCGTGTCGGAGCTGCTGCGCCACCTCGGCTTGCGCGCGCTGCACAGCCGGGTGCACCGGGCCAGTCGATGAGATGGATGCCGTACCGGAGGTGGTGTCGGAGGAGCTGCAGCCAGCCGTGATCAAGCAAAGGCCAGCGAGCAAGCTGACGGGCAGGGTGCAGGATCGAAGCGCCATGTATGTCTCCAAAGATGTGACGAGTCAGTCGGCATCCTGGGTCATGCTCAATCATGTGTCAAATGCATGGCGGTGTCAAGCACCAAGTGCAACGGTGGAATCACTGAAGGGAGCTGCTGGCTTGGGTGAGCTTCTGCAGCATGGCCTGGTAGACGGCGATCGGAGGGTAGAAGCCGTGGATGGCACGCGGGCGGTTGTTGAGCCGGTCGGCGATCGCATCAAGCTCCTCCTGGCTGTAGACCGACAGGTCCGTGCCCTTGGGCAGGTACTGGCGCAGCAGGCCGTTGATATTCTCGCAACTGCCCCGCTGCCACGGACTGCGCGGGTCGCAGAAGTAGACCCG
Source organism: Tepidimonas sp. HKU77 (assembly GCF_049728535.1). Classification (NCBI taxonomy): domain Bacteria; kingdom Pseudomonadati; phylum Pseudomonadota; class Betaproteobacteria; order Burkholderiales; genus Tepidimonas; species Tepidimonas sp. HKU77. Next base: position 2,545,231 of record NZ_CP187300.1, read on the forward strand.
GATGCCGGTGGCCTCAGACAGCTCCGGGTGGCGCGCCATTTCCTTGCCGCGGTCGTAGGTCAGGGTCTTGCGCATCGGCTTGGGCATCTTGCGCAGCTTGGCGGTGAAGCCCTCCAGGGCCGAGGCTGCGGTGGCGTCCTTGAGTTTGGCCAGCATCACCAGACGCGAGCTGCGCTCCACCAACACGCCCACCGCCGAGCGGTTGGCCGCCCCTTTGAGGAGGTCGCCTTCCCAGTGCCCAGGAAAGGCCCGATCGTTGGCCTCGGGCGGACGCAGGTGGATGCTGACGGCCTCGGGCAGCTGACCGCGCCGGTCCTGACCTCGAGACCGGGGCATACGCTTGGCCTGCGCACGCCGCAGGCAGGCGATGAGCTCCTTGCGCAGCTCACCGCGCGGCATCGCGTAGATGCAGTTGTAGATGGTCTCGTGCGAGACGCGGCGATCCAGATCGTCGGGCCACATGCGCCTCAAGTGTGCCGGCAATCTGAGACGGCGACCAGCCCTCCAGCAGGAAGTGATGCACCACGCCGAAGAGCACCCCATCCTGGCGCAGCTTGGGGCGGCGGCGCTTGAGCCGCATCACGCAGGCGCGCGCACCAGCCGCGCGCGCATCGTAGGTGCCGCTGCTCGCCGGCACGAAGGCCAAGCGCTGCGGCCAGTCCAGCGCTCGCCGGATCTCGCGCGTCACCGTCGACGGCGAGCGTTGCAGCGTGCGGGCAATGCTGCGAGCCGAGCAGCCCTGCTGCAGCATGATCATGATGGTGGCGCGCTCTTCGGCGCTCAGGTGCTGGTAGTGGGTTCCCATGGGTCGGCGGCAGGGTCAGGTGCAAGGAAGATCAGGGGTGTTGCACTTGATTATTGACTCCGCCCATTATTCTCATTCTATTGATGAGTGGAGTGCATCGTGATTGATCTCAAACGCCTGCGCCACCTCACCGCGTTGGTTCAGCATGGCAATTTCCATCGCGCGGCGGAGGCCTTGCATCTGACCCAGCCAGCCTTGTCGAGAAGCATCCAGGCGCTAGAGGCTCACGTCGGTGCGCCGCTGCTGATGCGTCACCGCACAGGGGTGGAGCCCACTGAACTGGGGCGGCTGATGCTGCGCCATGCCAGCGAGCTTGAGTGCCAGGTCCGCGACCTCGACCGCGAGCTGCGCCTGGCCAAAGGCCTGGCGCTGGGGGAGCTGAGGGTGGGCGTGGGCCCCTGGGGGGGCTCGGTGCTGGTCGGCCCGGTGGTGGGTCGGCTGAATGCGCAGCACCCGGGTCTGCAACTCAAGCTCGTGCTCGCCCCCTGGCGGGAGCTGCCCGAGCGCGCCCGCGCCCGCGAAGTCGACGTGGTGCTCGGTGAACTGCGCGAGATCGAGCAGCTGCCCGATTTCGAATGCGCGCCCCTGAGCACGCATGCGGTGTGTGTCGTCGCCCGGGCCGACCACCCGTTGACGCGTCGGCCCCGGCTGCGTGCCGCCGACCTGTTCGACTGGCCCCTGGCCGGACCCCACCTGCCCGACGACGCCTTGCAGACACTGCTGGCCCTGGCGCAGACCGCAGGGGTGCCGGCCGAGCGCCTGCGGCCCGGTTTGCTGGGCGTGACCTGCGACAGCTCGGGCATCCTGCGCGCGGTGCTGCAGCAAAGCGATGCCTTGTCCTTCATGCCGCGTTTCATGGTTGACGAGGACCTGCGTTCAGGTCGGCTGGTGAGCCTGCCCATTCCCGGCTTGACGCCGACCGTGCGGTTTGGCGCGGCCTGGTTGCGGGGGCGGGTGCTGGGCGGGGCCGGCGAGAAATTCGTGGCCTTGCTGCACGCGCACGATGAGGCCTTGCAAGGGGCCTCGGCCTGGGCTCACTCGTCGCCTTGACCGATGGCGCCACCGAAGGCGCGGGTGAACGCCGCCCCGAAGGCCTCGGTGCCGCTCAACGACAGGCTCACCGTCACCCAGTTGCTCTCTTGGCTGACCTGCAGGTCGTGGCACCAGCTCGCGCCGTCGTCGAGGTCGCCCGGGCCATCCGGGAAACGCCGCTCGGCCCAGGCCAGCACCGCCTGCGCCTCGGCGTGCACCTCGGCGTGGCGCTCGGCCGAGGTCGACGCCAGGGCGTCGAAGGTGTGCACGCCGTCCGTGTCGGTGCTGGCGTCGAAACTCAGGAAGGCGAGGTCGGGCGGGGGAGCAGGCATGGGGCGAATTTGTACCACCCCGTGGCCCACCTGCCCTCAATTTGCCGCCAGCCTGGGCCGATATCCACCCATGGCTTCTGAACCGACCCCCACCCCCTCTGCCGAGCCCGCTGCGCCGGCCGCCCCGGTTTTGCTCGATCCGGCCGTCAAGCGCGGTTGGTTGCGCGCCACGCGCGTGACCGTGGTGCTGACCGTGGTGTTCTGTCTGCTCCTGACGGGCTTGCGCTGGCTGGACGCACAACGACAGGCCCGAGCGGTGGGCGCTGCCGTGGTCAACCTGGTCGATGCCGCCCAGGGTGTGACGTCTGTCACGCAACCGGTGGTCGCCGCCGCCGTCGAGCCGCAGGTGTCGGTGCAGTCGGTGGCCCATTGCCCTGCCAACACCCCGGGGCAGTGCGAAACGCTTTTTGCCCGCGACGGCGCCACGGCCTGCGCGACGGGCTTCAGCCTGACCACCCTGTGCACAGCCGTGCCTTCGCTTTCGCGACCGGAAGACGCCGTTCGGGTGGGCTTTGCCTTGGGGGCCACCTGGCTGGCCGCGGCCGAGCAGGCCGTTGCCTGTCTGGTGCTCATGGTCGGGGTGTTGCTGGCCTTTGCCCGGGTGCGCACCTCGCGGGCCTCGTCGGCCACCAGCCAGGCGTCGGCGCCGGCCGAGGGCGCCGCCCCAGGGGGAGGGCCCAAGTCCAACGAGCGCGATGCGCTCACGGGCCTGCTCAACCGTGTGGCCTTCGAGGCCGCCCTCAAGCGCCACAACGAGGCCGAGAACCTCAGCGCCCTTGAAGTCGATGGCTGCCTGATGTACTTCGACCTCGACCGCTTCAAGCTCATCAACGACACCTATGGCCACATCGCCGGCGACACCGTGCTGCGCACCGTCTCGCAACGCCTGCGCTACACCCTGGGTGGCGGGGTGCTGATCGGTCGCCTGGGGGGTGACGAGTTCGCCGCCCTGATCACCGATGTGTCCTCGAAGGGCAACATCGAAACCATCTGCCGCGTGCTCATCGAGCAGGTCTCCAAGCCCATTCCCATCGACGATGTCAAGGAATGGGTGGGCCTGAGCATCGGGGCCTACATGATCAAGCGAGGCACGCTGACGGTGGGCGAGATGCTGCACCGCGCCGACCTGGCCATGTACGAGGCCAAGCGCGCCGGCCGCGGGAGGCTGGTGTTCTATCACGAGTCCATGGAAGACTCGGCCCGCAGCCGCGCCCAGATCCAGGGTGAGCTCAAGCAGGCCATCGATGCACGCCAGTTCTTCCTGGTCTACCAGCCGCAGTTCGACGGCAAGGACCAGATCCGTGGTGTGGAAGCCATGGTGCGCTGGCGTCACCCGGTGCGTGGCCTGATCCCGCCGGATGAGTTCATGTCGATCGCCGAACAGAGCGGCCTCATCGTGCCGCTGGGCAAGCACGTCATCGGCCTGGTCTGTGAAGACCTCGTGAACCTGCGCAAGGAGGGCCTGGTGCTGCCTTACGTCAGCCTCGACGTCTCGATGCGGCAACTGGCCGACAAGGCCCTGGTCGAGGACCTGCAGGAAACCTTGCAACGCCACGGCCTCACCGCCGCCGACCTCGAGTTCGAGGTGACCGAAGGCACGACCATGGTCGGTCAGGTCAGCAAGGAAAACGCCACGCTGCGCCAGTTGCTGTTCTTCAATCTGCCCACGCTGCTGACCTGGGCGCGCATCGTCGCCATCCCGCTCATCGTCGGCATCTATGCGCTCGACCTGCCCGCCGCCCATGCCAACCTGATCGCCACGGTGCTCTTCATCGTGGTGGCCTTCACCGACTGGCTGGACGGCTGGCTGGCGCGCCGGCTCAACCAGACCTCGTCCTTCGGCGCCTTCCTGGACCCGGTGGCCGACAAGTTCCTCGTCTGCGCGTCGCTGCTGATCCTGGTGCAGCTCGGCCGCGTGCATGCCATCCTGGCGCTGATCATCGTCGGCCGCGAGATCGCCATCTCGGCCCTGCGCGAGTGGATGGCGCAGATCGGCGCGTCGGCCAGCGTGGCGGTGCACATGCTGGGCAAGGTGAAGACGGCCGCGCAGATGGTGGCCATCACCTTCCTGCTCTACGACGGCCGTCTGGCCGGCGCGATCGACACGCGCGCCTGGGGCACGGTGCTGCTGGTCATCGCCGCGGTGCTGACCATCTGGTCCATGGTCTATTACCTGCAGCGCGCGCTGCCGGCCATCCGCCGCTCCGCGGCCGGTCGCTAAAGCGGCGGATACCGGCCAGCTTCCCAGGGCAAGCGGGCCAGGCACGGCGGCATAGAATCGGCGCCGCATTTGCGCCCGCAACCGGCCGTCCTGTGCCGTCACGTGCGGCCCGCACACCGGTGCGCAACTCCGTTCAAGTCGTAGCCGCGCGCCCCGCGCGGTGTCCAAAGAGGGTTTCTTCGTGAACAAGTCCGAGCTGATCGAACACATTGCCAAGCAGGCCGACATTTCCAAGGCGGCCGCCGCGCGCGCGCTGGACGCCGTGATCGGCGGCGTGAAGGTCACGCTGAAGAAGGGCGGCAGCGTGTCGCTGGTCGGCTTCGGCACCTTTGCCGTGACCAAGCGCGCCGCGCGCACCGGCCGCAACCCGCGCACCGGCGATCCGGTCAAGATCAAGTCGGCCAAGATCCCCAAGTTCCGTCCGGGCAAGGCGCTCAAGGACGCGCTGAACTGATCTCTTGTTTTCGTCACCGGTTTCGGCCGGGTGCTTAGCTCAGCTGGTAGAGCGGCGCCCTTACAAGGCGTAGGTCGGCGGTTCGATCCCGTCAGCACCCACCAGGCCCCGCAGCAGCGGCGGGGCGGCGGCAAGGTCGGTGGCCCAGGCCCCTCCAGCGGGCCTCTCCAGGCAAGGCGGACCCCGGTTCGCCTTCGCTACTTCTTGAGCCAGGCGTGCGCCTCCAGCGGCACGTGTGAGGTCCTCCGATGTTCAGTTTCGTGCGCAACAAGACGCGAGTGGTGCAGGTCGTGATGTTCGTCCTGCTGGCCCTGATCGCGGTGTCATTCGTCCTGGGCGGACTGGAGGGCTTCCTGCAGTTCCGCAGCAAGGACAAGGGCCTGGCCCACGTGGCCGGCCAGCCGATCACGCAGTCGGAGTTCGACAACGCGCTGCGCCAGCAGGCCGACGTGGTGCGCCAGCAGATGCCCGGCATCGGCGCGGCCTTCTTCGACACGCCCGCCTTCAAGCAGCGCGTGCTCGACGACCTCATCCGCCAGCGCGTGCTGCTGCATGCGGCGCAGGACCTGCGCCTGGTCACGCCCGATGCGCGCCTGGCTCGCCTGATCGTCTCCGACCCGCAGGTCGCTCCCTACATCAAGCCCGACGGCAAGTGGAACACCGAGCTGCTGGCCGCCGAGGGCCGCGACCCGCTGACCATCGAGGCCCTGCTGCGCCAGCAGTACTCGCTGCGTCAGGTGCTGGCCGGCATCGCCGACACCGGCATGGTGCCGCAGGCCGCCAGCCGCGTTGCGCTAGACGCCGTCTTCCAGCGCCGCGAGGTGCAGATCGCCCGCATCGACGCCCAGCCCTTCGCGGCCCAGGTGCAGCCCACCGAGGCCCAGCTGCGCGCCTACTACGACGCCCCGGCCCATGCCGCGCAGTTCCAGGCGCCCGAGCAGGCCAGGGTGGAGTACTTGGTGCTGGACCAGGCCTCGCTCAAGAGCGGCATCAAGCTCGCGGCCGAGGACGTCAAGGCCTACTACGAGCAGAACGCCGCCCGCTTCGCCTCGCCCGAGGAGCGCCGTGCCAGCCACATCCTCGTCAAGGTGGATTCGTCAGCCACGCCGCAGCAGCGCCAGGCCGCGCAGGCCAAGGCCGAGTCGCTGCTGGAGCAGGCCCGCAAGGCGCCGGCCTCCTTTGCCGAGCTGGCCAGGAAGAACTCCGACGACGTCGGCTCCGCACCCAACGGCGGCGACCTGGACTGGTTCGGCCGCGAGGCCATGACCAAGCGCTTCGAGGAGGCTGCCTTCGCCCTCAAGCCCGGGCAGATCAGCGACGTGGTGGAGACCGAATTCGGCTACCACATCATCCAGCTCACCGGCGTGCGCGGCGACGAGCACCCCATCGACGTGGCCCTGCAGGCGCCCGTCGAGCGCCGAGAAGCCGAATTGCTCCCCCGCGTCGTCGCGCGTGCGCAACTCGAAGCCCGCCGCGCGCAGCCATCCGACCATGCAGTCCTCGATGACGTGGCCGCGATCGAAGACGCGCAGCAGGCGGCCGTCGGTCTCGCGACCCGGATCGACCGGGGCGTCGGCAAACTCGTACTGCAGCGCGCGCTCGCAGGCGACCCCGAGGCGCGAGGCGCCCAGGTAGGTGCGGCGAGGCTGCGCCGCGCGAGACTGCTGCAGCCCGGCGTCGATCAGCGCCGTGATCTGACCCGACAGGCTCTTGGAGGCGTTGAAGTCCATCATCGCCGCGCCTCCTTGGGTGCTGCCGTGCGTGCCGTCTGCGCTTGAGCCTTCGGCTCCTCCCACGGCAGGTCGTCTTCCAGATCGGCGAAGGGATCGGACACCGGGCGCTTCAGCCCGCGCACCGGCGGGTACTTGGTCGCCTCGTGGTGCTCGACCATCGCGTCCGTGTAGCAGGTGACGATGGCGTCGATCACCTGGAGCGCCTCGGCCTCGGAATACTCGCCCAGCGGCTTGTCGAAGCCGATGCTTTCTGCCGCCGCGCCGAAGGCCTTGAGGCACTTCCTCATCGCGGCCAGTTCGACGTCAGACGGATCGATCATGGCCACCTCCGTTTTGGACGTGCGTCCTTCCTGCACGCGCAGCCACTGGCCGTAGAGCGCGTGAAACGCCTGCTGGCAACGCCGCGAGCAGAACACCCAGTCGATCGGATAGCGCCGGGCATCGCCCACCGGATGCCGAAGGTCCGAGTGGCCGTAGCCGCGCGCCTGTCGTTTGCAGACCCAGCACTTCACTGGCCCTCCTCTCACTGCGCCCAGGCGGGCTTACCCGGCACGGCGGGGGGTTGCGGGGCGGCTGGCGCAGACATCGCACGGGGCGGGGTGAGCGCCGCCGGCGCACCGCTGGAGCCGCTGCCAGGGTTCTTCGGCGGCACGCCCATCAGGCGGGCATACTCCGGGTGGTCGGGCTCGACGGCGCTCTTGACGACGTTCTTCAACTCGCCGCGACCGTCCTTCTCGACGTCGATGCGGGCGAGGAACTCGATGCCGTCGAGCTCGTGGAAGCCCTGGATGCGCCGCGCGGCGGCGGCCTGCGGCCCGTTGTCCTGGGGATGGACGTTGCGGGCGCTGTTGAGGATCGCGCGCACGAAGCTGCGGCCCATCTGGCCCCAAGCCGGGCCCTTCGGGGAATGCAGGCCGATGTTGCTCCAGAGCTTGCGCCGGGCGTACTCGCCCTCCAGCACGACGAACTCGGCCGCGAGATACACCGAGCCGGTCTCAAAGCTCTGCGTGGCGTAGCCGCCGGTCCACCCCTGGGCCGGGTCATCAAAGCCCCCGGGCTTGAGGGTCATGCGCACGCGGGCGAGCGTGCCCTTGGGGATGAGGTCGAAGCTGGTCTGTTGTTCGGCGTCGTTGAAGTCGTTCCAGGCGGTCATGGATCACTCCTTGGATGCGTTGAGGTCGGTTGAATGCGACAAAGCGCTGGCGTGTGCTGCGGCAGTGCGGCCGAGGCACTTGGCAATGAGCTTTCCGAGGTGGGGTTCTTCGATGGGGGCAAGCCGTCCCGAGCGGTCCTTGCTCGGGAAGCCCCAGGGGTTGTCCGCGCCGGTGACGAACGCGCGGTATGGCGTGCCGTCGTCGGCCTTCAAGATGGCCAGCGTGATGACTTCATCGAGCACACCAGGCAGCTCGGCCGAGGTCTTGGCGCCTTCGAGCTGCAGCTGGTAGATGCGGCGGTTGAAATCGTCCAGCTTCTCTTCCAGGATGCAGACGTAGATGACGTGCTTGTCCCTCACGTGCTGCAGGTGCGTGAGGGCGCCGATCATCTCGGTGCCGAGCAAGCCATAAGCGCCCCGGGTGTCGGGCTTGCCGGTCTTCTCGGAGAATGCGGCCGGCTGGGTCTTGCACCAGGCCAGGCACATCCGCGAGAGCACGGTCAAGGAATCGACGAAGTAGGTGTCGTACTTGGCCAGCTGCGCCGGGTCGCCGTACTTCTGGCAGACGTGATCAAAGTGGGCCTGCGAGAAGGCCTGCTCGGGTGTGGCGCTCGGGCTGGGTCCTGCCAGGAACACCACCAGGTCCTTGAACTCCGGCCAGGTGCGCGGGCGCAGGGTGTCCCCGCCCCAGTCGAGGATGGACAGATCGCCGGCCTCGGTGTCCACCAGTAAGGTGCGTTCGGCATCGAGCGTGCGGATCTGGGAGGTCTTGCCCACCCCGGGCGCACCGACGAGGGCGACCTTGGCGCAGCGTTTTTCGACGAGTCTTTCGTTGGCCGTCACGATAGGCAATGGCATGGCCGACTCCTCATTCGAACGAGACGACCGTGAAGCGGCCGAAGGTGGGACGGAAGTCACCCACGCCGATGAGTCGGCCTGCCATGTCCAGGCTGTCCTTGATCCAGGCACGGTCGAGGTATTCGGGCAGCACCACCATCAGATCGAACTCGGCGCGCCAACCCGCACGCATGGCAGGCCGCACCCGATTGACGCCCGCGCGTTGCACCACCACGCGGCGGCGGTCTTCGTAATCCCAGCGGTCGGTCCCCAGGCTGGCCAGGTGGGTGAGCGAAACCACGCCGGCCTTGGTGATGTCCTGCGCCGATTTGCGTGGACTCCTGGGGTCCTGCTTGAACTTGGCCGCACCGATCAGCGCCTGTCGCAGATACTCCCCGGGCAGGCACAACTGGCCCTGGTTGTCGCGATAGACGTAGCTCTCGATGTCGTCGGTTTTTTTGGCGGCGCTGTTCTTGGTGGCCTTGGCCTTGGCGTCGACGGCCTCGCAGTTCCAGCGGTGGAACAACAAGTCCGCCACGCCTTCGATGACGACACGGACGCTGTACGGCGCCCCCGTCAGGATCGCCGACTCGGCACCGTTGCCGAGCGCATCCTCGTTTCTCAAAAGGGTTTTCATCGTCGAATCTCCAGAAATCGAAAGTTCCTTGCCACATCGGGCCCAGCCTTGCCTAGCCACGCCAAGCCAGTCCGAACCGAGCCCAGTCACAGTTCGCTTGGGCCTTGCCGCGGCTTGCCCCGCCATGCCATGCCACAGCGCGCCGAGCACAACCCGGCCATTGGCTTGCCAAGATCAAGGACGTCACGAGGATGAAGGGGCGTCATCACGCCACCTCCTTCAGCCGCTCGGCGACACGGGGCGGAATCGAATTCCGGCCCTTCTCTTTCACTTTCAGTTCGGTGGGCATGGTTCAGTCCTCCGAGGTCAAGGTCAGCCGAAACGTCGGCTTGCCGGGCTTGACGGTGCGCGCCGGCTCGAACTGCGCGCGCAGCGCCGCGGGCCAGTGGTTGAAGCGGGACTCGGACACCGAGTACTCGACATCGAGGTAGTCCTCGACGCGCTCGCCGGCGGCGGCGATGCGCCGGGCAATCGCCGCCAGTTGCACCTGGTCCCAGGACACGCGCTTCGGGACATCGATCGTCACGCGAAGCAGCCCGTCCTTCAGGTGCACGACGCCGAAGTCCTTGCCCGCCTCGAGGCGGGCAGCACGGGCCTGCTCGCCGTAGGCGGCCTCCAGCGCAGCGTCGAACTTGGCGCGGGCCTGCTTGAGCCAGGCGAGCGCTTCGTCCAGGTGGCGGCTGATCTCGGCCTTCTGGGCGGGCGGAAGTTGAGCCAGCTGGCCGACGGACATCGCGGCGATGTCGGCGGGGTAGAGGGTCAAATCGCTCATCGCATCCCCCTTCAGCGCGCCGCGCGCTCGGAGGTCGAGTCGTGCAGGGCACCACGCTCGAACTCGATGACCGACTCCAGGGGGTAGCTGACGCGCTTGGACAGCTTCAGGTAGCGCGGGCCACGCCCTTCGCTGCGCCAGCGCTGCAGGGTCTTGGGGCTCAGGCCCCAGCGCTGCGCGAGCTCGTTCTCGTTGAGGACCCGACGATCGCCGGGAGACAGACCGTTGATCGCATCGACCGGCGACCGGGTGATGGTGCTTGCCGTTGTCGGCATGGAAGCCTCCTATGACGCTGTTGAGGAACAGGTGTCATTGCAGGCTTCGGGTGGCGAACATACGAGGGACGCAATGGCGAACCACGCGCAAACTTCGGGTTCGCCAATCCGCACGCGTCCATGCCAAAACGGCGAGCACGCGGCTCGCCGTTCTTGGGGACAGGGGGATGGTCAGCGGCCCACATCGGCGCAACTGACGGAACTGGCCGGCACCATCGCGCATCGCGTGTGCCGGCACCTGACGCGCAAAGGCTGGCTGGAAGGCGAGGACGAATCCGTGTTTCTGTCCGACAGCGCGGGTAGCGACGACGGCATGGACGCGCTGCGGATGAGTTCGATCACCTACCGCATCGCCACCGGTCGCGACGCTGGCCGCAAGGTCGTCACCCTGAAAACGCTACCCGGTGATGCGGGTTCTCTGGACGGCGACGCCGGCAAGGTCGGCGGCTTCTCGCTGCATGCCGGCGTGGCCGCGGAAGCACACGAGAGCCACAAGCTCGAAAAGCTGTGCCGCTACATCACGCGCCCGGCGATCAGCGAGCAGCGGCTGTCGATCTCACCGCAGGGTAGGGTGCGGTATCAGCTCAAGACGCCGTGGCGAAATGGCACCACGCATGTCGAATGGGATGCGGTGGACTTCATCGCCAAGCTGGCGGCACTGGTCCCGCCACCTCGCGCGCATCTCACCCGCTTCCACGGCGTATTCGCCCCGAATGCAAACCTGCGCGCGCAGGTGACGCCATCGGGGGGCGGCAAGCGGCCTGCGGGCGATGCGGCGCCAGTGGACGTCAGCGCCCACGACGAGCCGCGCAGCCCCGAGCAGAAGCGCCGTGCGATGAGCTGGGCGCAACGGCTCAAGCGGGTCTTTTCCATCGACATCACCACCTGCGCCCACTGCGGCGGCGCGGTACGGATCGTCGCCAGCATCGAGGAACCCACCGCCATCCGCGCCATCCTCGCCCACTTCGAGAAACACGGCGCGCTGGAGCAAGCGCACTGCCGGCCCGCAGCGCGCGCCCCGCCGCCGGCCGCGTGACGAGGTGCCGGCCACTCAACCGGAAGCGAAAGCAGAATCCGATCCGATGCGGCCACGACCCCGCAGGGCTGCGCTCGGCCCTGTGCCGGGATTCGGTGAGAAATGGCTACGCACTGAGCCGCTGCGTGGCCCCGCGATGTCGAAAACCCACGCATGAACCCCCGATCTGTGCCCGATCTGTGCCCAAAGCGGCGCTTGCGCGGCCGCTGCCTACCCGCCAGACTCGCCAAAAAGGGCGGTTGAACTTCCTATACCCGGTGGAAATTCTCGGCACGCGAGCCCGCCAATCCGTGGAATTCTCGTTTGCATTCTCGTCGAATACAGACCAGAATTATCCCCGGCGGTCCGGGAAGACCGCCAATCAGAACCTATCCCACGTGGATACCTCTCTGTTCTGATACCCACAACCCGTTTGAGCCCGCGTCTCCCCGCGGGCTTTTCTTTTCCCTCGCCGCTCGTGCTCGCCAGCGCGCCGCACGGACCGATCGAACCGCCTTCTTTGCCGATATCAAAACAACCGAACTCGGAGGAGTCCGAAAGAACGAACGTTTCGGCGCGCGCAGCTAAATAGTCGCCCCTGAAATATTCATAACCTCATGATTTTTCTTGTGTTATTGTCTGTTTGCGAGTACAATTTCCCCCAGATTTGATGGTCTGATGCGCCGTTTTCTGGGAGTTTTGCGATGTTTGCCTGCCCCGCCACCGAGGACTTCTTCCGCGCCCGGCTCGATCAGATGATCGACCTGCGCCATCCGCTGGCGGTGTTGTCCTCACGCATGCCGTGGCAGGAGTTGGAAGCAAGGCTGTCGCACCTGTTCATGCGCAAAGCGCGCGCAGGTGTCGCGATGCCCGATCTGGACCTCTTTGGCGAATCTCCGGTGCGCGCAGCTCGGGCGTCCAACGCAGGCCGACCCCGCGTGCCGCTGCGCGTGATGATCGCGCTGCTGTATCTGAAGCACGCCTTCAACGAGTCGGACGAAGGGGTGGTGGAGCGTTGGCGCGACACGCCGCGCTGGCAGTACTTCTCGGGTCTGGCCTACTACGAGGACCGGCTGCCGTGTGACGCCACGACGCTGGTGAAGTTTCGCCGGCTGCTGGGCGAGGAGGGGGTGGAAGAACTCCTGGCGCAGACGATCAACGTGGCGGTGGAAACCGGACTCATCAAGCCGCAGGAACTCAAGCGCGTGGTGGTGGACACCACCGTACAACCCAAGGCGGTGGCGCACCCCACCGACAGCCGCTTGCTCGAGACCGCGCGCACCAAGCTGGTGCAAGCAGCCAAGCAAGCCGGCATTGCACTGAAGCAGACCTTTGCCAAGGAAGGCAAGGAGCTGGCCCGCAAGGCTGGGCGCTATGCGCACGCGCGGCAGTTTGCGCGCATGCGCCGGGTCATCAAGCGCCAGCGCACGATCGTGGCCAGGCTGCAGCGGGAGATCGAGCGCAAGGCCAGCCGCCTGGGGCAGGCCATCCAGAGCGCTCTTGGCCACACCCTCAACAAGGCGGCGCGTCTGGTGGCGCAGACTGCCAACCGAAAGACCGCCGACGGGACTCGAAAGCTCTACGCCTGGCACGCGCCGGAGGTGGAGTGCATCAACAAGGGCAAGGCCCGCTGCCCTTACGAGTTCGGCGTCAAGGTCGGCATTGCCAGCACCCTGAAGCACAGCCTCATCGTCGGAGCCCGGGCCTTCCATGGCAACCCCTACGACGGGCACACGCTGCAAGCGCAGCTGGAGCAGGCCACGATCCTGATGCAGGACACTGGCATCAAGCCCAGCACAGCGTTTGCCGATCTGGGCTACCGCGGGGTGGAAGCCGACATCGCGGATGTGCGCCTGGTGCACCGCGGCAAGATCAAGCGCCTGACGCAGCAGGAGCGCAAGCTGCTCAAGCGCCGCCAGGCCATCGAGCCGGTCATCGGGCACTTGAAGCAGGATCACCGCATGGACAGGTGCCATCTCAAGGGCGAGCAGGGTGACCGGCTGCACGCGGTGCTGTGCGCGGCGGGCTACAACATCCGCTGGCTGCTGCGCATGATCACGAAGAAGGGCGTGCCCTTCTTGAGGCGAGCTTTTTTGCGCCTCATTGCGGCCGTGCGCCTCATCGGCCGGTGGCTCGCCCAGCGGCGGCCAACCGAGACCAGTGGCGCCAACCCTGCCCAGCTGCGGCTAAGGGCGGCGTGAAAATGAATTTTTCAGGGACGACTAAATACTTCACAAAATTTTCGGGCAATTATCACAAAACCAACCCTCGCGAACGGGACCGCCGGTGCATTCCATGCCCATCCAGGCGGCAACGATCGCGAGCGGCGCCCGGCGAGCGCGCCGGCGCGTTTTCGAACGGGAGCGATAGGAAGGGACGTCCGCCCCGGTTTCAGGGCGGACACCGCGGGGCCTAGCGGATGAAGAGCCGATAGATCAGCTTGTTGACGAGACCGTACGGCGGATAAGCGAAGCGCGCGCCGTTGAAGCGCGGCTTCACGTACACGCTCTTGGCGTGCGAGAAGGTCAGGAAACCCTCCTTGCCGTGATAGCGACCGATACCCGACGGGCCGATGCCGCCGAAGGGCAGGTCGTCCTGGGCAATGTGCGAGAGCGTATCGTTGATGGAGACACCGCCCGCGTGCGTCTGCTCGAGCACCCGCCGTTGCCGCTGCTTGTCGTAATCGAAGTAGTACAGGGCCAAGGGGCGCGGATTGCGCCGCACGTACTCGAGCGCCTCGTCGAGACTGTCGTAGGGCACCACGGGCAGCAGCGGCCCGAAGATCTCCTCCTGTCGCACCAGCATGTCTTCCGTGGTGTCGAGCAGCAGCGTGAGCGGCAGCTTGCGCACGTCCTCCAGTTTCTCGGAGGCGGGGTTGATCTCGACGATACGCGCCCCCTTCTCGCGCGCGTCGCGCAGATACCTCGTCAGACGCTCGTACTGCCGGTCGTTGACGATGGCGGTGAAGTCCGGGTTGTCGCGCAGCGTTGGGTACATGCGCGAGACCCGGCGCTGGAAGGCCTCGACGAACCCGTCCACCCGGTCCGCGGGACAGAGCACGTAGTCCGGGGCGATGCAGGTCTGCCCGGCGTTGAGCGCCTTGCCGAAGGCGATGCGCTCGGCCGCGTGATCGAGCGGGACCGTGTCCGAGACGATCGCCGGCGACTTGCCGCCGAGCTCGAGGGTGACGGGGGTGAGGTGCTCGGCGGCGGCGCGCATCACCTGCCGCCCCACCGCCGTCGAGCCGGTGAAGAGCAGGTGATCGAAGGGCAGGCGCGTGAAGGCCTGCGCCACCTCCGCCTCGCCATGCACCATGGCGACGTGATCCTCGGGGAAGACCTCGCCCAGCATGGCCTCGAGGGTCTTGTTGGTGGCCGGGGTGAACTCGGACACCTTGATCATCGCCCGGTTGCCCGCGGCCAGCGCGGTCGCGAGCGGCTCCAGCACCAGCTGGATCGGGTAGTTCCAGGGCGCGATGATGCCCACCACCCCCAAGGGCTGGTACTGGACGAAAGCCTTGGCCGGCTGGAAAGCGGCCCCGACATGGCGCCGCTCGGGCTTCATCCACCGCCGGACGTTCTTGAGCTGGTAGTTGATCTGGCTGACCGTCGGCATGATGTCCGCGAGCATGGTCTCGTCGCGCGAACGGCAGCCGAAGTCTTCGTTGACGGCATCGGCCAGGCGCCCCTGATAGCGCAGGATCGCCGCCTTGAGCCGACGAAGGTTCTCGCGACGAACCTCGGCCGACGGCATGGGATCGCGGTCGAAGGCTCGCCGCTGGCTCTGGAAGACCTCCTGCATGCGGTCCATCTCGGACCGCGTCCGCTGGGCGTTCAGCGCCGTCACGCTCATCGTCGTTCCTCCCGCCAATCCACAGGTTCCCTCACTGGGCCGCCGCGACCGCCACGGTCGCGCTCGGCTCCCGGCCGCGCTTGCGGTCCTCGAGAATCATCTCCGCGCCCTTCTCGGCGATCGCGATGGTGGGCGCGTTGGTGTTGCCGCCGACGAGCGTGGGCATGATGGAGGCGTCGATGACGCGCAAACCCTCCATTCCGCGCACCCGCAGGCGCTCGTCGACCACGGCCGAGTCGTCCTGTCCCATCTTGCACGTCCCCACGGGGTGGTAAATGGTGTTCGCCTTCCGGCGCACGAAATCCCGGATCTCGTCGTCGCTCCGGACCCGTTCGCCGGGGAAGATCTCCGCCCCGCGGTAGGGATCGAAGGCCGGCTGAGCGAGCACCGCCCGCCCGACCTTGACCGCGCGCACCATCTTCTCCATGTCCTCCGGCGCCTCGAGGTAGTTGGGCTGGATGTGCGCCGGCTCGGCCGGGTCGGCGCTATTGAGCGAGATGTAGCCCCGGCTCTTCGGGCGGAGCTCGCAGATGTGCAGCGAATAGCCGTGGCCGAAGAGGAAGGGCAGGTTCAGGCCGTGGTTGTCGAGGCGCATCGCCGTGAGGTGGAACTGCAGATCGGGTATGGCCTGGTCGTCGCCGCTGCGCACGAAACCGCCGGCCTCGGCGCCGTTGGTGGCGAACATGCCCTGGCGCTTGCGCAGGTACTCGAACAGCGCGAAGACCCCCTTGTACAGGGAATCCAGGGCGAACCCGTACGAGACCGCCTTGCGGCACTTGTGCACGATCATGACATCGAGGTGATCCTGGAGGTTGCGGCCGACCCCCGGCAGCGAATGCCGGACCTCGATGCCGTGCCGCCGCAGCTCCTCGGCCGGCCCGATGCCGGAGAGCATCAGGAGCTGCGGCGAGTTGATGGCGCCCCCCGAGACGATCACCTCGGCGGCGGCGCGCAGGGTCTGCCGGACCCCGCGACGCCGGAGCTCGACCCCCACCGCGCGCCTGCCCTCGAGCAGGATCCGCGTGACCAGCGCGTCGGTGACGATATCCAGATTGGGACGGCTCTCGGCCTCGCGCAGGTAGGCCTGCGCCGCGCTCCAGCGCCGGCCGTTCTTCTGGGTGACCTCGTAGAGGCCCACCCCCTCCTGCTCGGGACCGTTGAAGTCGTCGTTGCGGGGATAGCCGGCCTGCACCCCCGCCTCGACGAAGGCCTTGGAGAGCTCGTTGGGCTTGCGCAAGCGGGCGACGTTGAGCGGCCCGCCGGTGCCGTGGTATTCGTCGCCCCCGGCCTCGCGGTTCTCGGCCTTGCGGAAGTAGGGCAGCAGCTCCTCGTAGCTCCACCCCCGGTTGCCCAGCTCGGCCCAGTGGTCGTAGTCCCAGCGGTGACCGCGGGTGTAGATCATCGCGTTGGTGGAGCTCGAGCCGCCCAGGGTCTTGCCGCGCGGCCAATAGAGGCGGCGATTGTCGAGATGGGGCTGTGGCTCGGTGTAGTAGCGCCAGTTCAGCTTGCGGCTCCACATCAGCGACAGGATGCCGATCGGCGTGTGGATGAGCGGGGACTTGTCCTTGGGCCCCGCCTCGATCAGACACACCCGCACGCTCGGATCCGCGCTGAGCCGGTTCGCCAGCACACAGCCCGCCGAACCCGCGCCGACAATGATGTAATCGTACATCGGCCTCCTCCTCCCATGGGGTATACGGATTTAAGGACACGCTGAACAAATCAGCATTTTACTGGAAATGAGCGAGAGTGACCGCATCCCTTGAGGGTGTCAGGATTTTTGTGTGAGGGGCCTACCATGACGACTTCCAGGAGCCCCCATGCCACGCAAGAAGAACCCCGCTGTCGCGAAGCCGGACGCCATTCTTCCCGACGAGCTGCTTGAGAAGCTGATCCCCAGACCGATGGACGCCGCCGGCGTCGAGGCCGTGTTCCAGAAGCTGAAGAAGGCCGTGATCGAGCGCGCCTTGGGGGCTGAGCTGGGCGTGCACTTGGCCAGCCCCGAGGGCGGCTGCGGGAACCATCGCAACGGCCGCAGCGGCAAGACCGTGCTGACCGACGGCGGGCCGCTGCGGATCGAGGTGCCCCGCGACCGGGCCGGCAGCTTCGAACCGCAGCTGATCCCGAAGCATGAGCGCCGGTTTGCCGGCTTTGACGACCGGATCATCTCGATGTATGCCCGCGGCATGTCGGTGCGCGAGATTCAGGGCCATCTACCCGTTGCGCTTCCTGTTCGCCAGCAAGCCTGAGGCGATCGGCCCGGTGCTGGGCATCGTGCATCGTGTGATCGCCGGTTGGCTTGCCGATCAGGCCGGCGTGCCGCGGGATACGGCGCAATGCGGTGCGGTGACCCTGATCCAGCGCTTCGGCAGCGCGCTGAACCTGAATGTTCACTTCCACATGCTGTGGCTCGACGGCGTGTACGAGGACACCACCGAGCGTCCGCAGCGCAAGCCGCGCCTGCACCGCACCCGTGCGGCCGGTCACTGGGCCGGTGGCGGAAAACCCAGCAGCCGGCGCTGTTCGGCCCATTCGCGGGGCAGCAGATCGTGCCGGCCACGCAGGGTCTGCAGGTTCAGATGGCGGGGCTGGCGTCCGTCCAGGATGGCCTCGACGATGTCGGGGGCCAAGAGGGTCAGGCGCAGCACCTCGGCCACCCAGCCGGGCTCCAACTTCAGGGCGCGGGCCAGGTCGGTCGTCGTGGGATAGCGCCCCTCCTCGAGCAGCCGCTTCCAGTAGAAGGCCTTGCCGAGCGTCTTGATCATCGGCGCATCCAGGCCGCCCGCGGTCGCAGCGGCGGACTCGGGCGTCGGCGGGATCAGGAGCTTGCGGTTCTGGCGGCGCTTGATCGTCAGCGGCACCAGCGTGACGCGCTGGCCATCGCTGACGTAGCTGCGGGCATCGGTTCCGACCTCGACGCGGATCGCGCGACGGCGGGAGTTCGGCGTCGGATCGGGAGGCGACCGGGTCATGCCAAGACCTCCTCGGCAGGCGTGCGGCACTCGCCGACCAAGGGATGCGCGCCGATCTCGGGCCCCAATCCCAGCCAGCCGTCCTCGCGCCACAGGATGTCGATGCCGTGCTCGTGCATCTGCACGCGCTCGATCAGCAGCCGCGCGATGCGTTGCTGCTCGGCCGGAAACAACTGCGCCCACACATCGCCGATGCGTCGCATCGCCACCACCACCTGCGCTTCATCGAGGGCAGCACCGGCCGGGTGGCGCTGGCACGCCCGCCAGGTGCCGATCAGCACCTCCGGCGCCGAGAGCGCCGCGTGGATCTGCGTCAACACCGCGTTCTCGATCTCGGCCGCGGGCAGATGCCCGACGTCCGGGGCGTCCGGCGCCAGGCTCGCGCCCGCGTTGCGGCGCTTGTGCAGGTAGGGGACGTAGTAGCGGTAGGTGCGTCCGCTCTTCTTCTTGACGAAGGTGTGCAGCATGCGCTGCCCATCGGGCGCGAACAGCAGCCCCGCGAGCAGGGCCGGATGCTTGGCGCGGTGCTCGCGCGGCGCCTGCTTGCGGCGCGCGATGAACGCGTGCGCGGCGTCCCACAGGTCTTGCGGCACGATCGCTTCGTGTTGGCCGGGATACCACGTGCCGTGGTTGCGGATCTCACCCAGGTAGATGCGGTTGCGCAGCAGCGCGAAGATGAACTGCTGGTCGATGGGTCGGCCCGTGCGCCGGCGCCCGCCTTGGGTCACCCAGGCCTTGGTGGTGTGCCCCTCGACCGCCATCTCCCGCACCAGCCGTGCAGCCGAGCCATGCTCGGCGTAGCGCCGGAAGATGTCACGCACGAGTGCGGCCTCGCGCTCGTTGACGACGAGCTTGCGATCGACGACGTCATAGCCCAGCGGCGGCATGCCGCCCATCCACATGCCCTTCGCCTTGGAGGCGGCGATCTTGTCGCGGATGCGCTCGCCGGTGACCTCGCGCTCGAACTGCGCGAAGGACAGCAGGATGTTGAGCGTGAGCCGCCCCATCGAGGTGGTGGTGTTGAACTGCTGCGTGACCGAGACGAAGGAGACGCCGTTGCGGTCGAACACCTCCACCAGCTTGGCGAAGTCCGCGAGGCTTCGCGTCAATCGGTCGATCTTGTAGACGACCACGATGTCGATCCTGCCGGCCTCGATGTCGGCGAGCAGCCGTTTGAGCGCCGGGCGGTCGAGATTACCGCCGGAGTAGCCGCCGTCGTCATAACCCTCCTCGACGGCGATCCAGCCCTCGTGGCGTTGGCTGGCGATGAAGGCCAGCCCCGCGTCGCGTTGGGCCTCCAGGCTGTTGTACTCCTGGTCCAGTCCCTCGTCGGTGGACTTGCGGGTGTAGACCGCACAGCGCCTCGATGGCGTGACGGGACCAGGCGTCGGCATGGTCGACGGGGATGCGGGCCATCGTGATCTCATGCCGGCTCCTTCTGGCCGTGCTTGGTCTTGAGGCCGAAGAACGCGGGGCCCGACCAAGGCGTGCCGGTGATGTGGCGGGCAATCGCCGTCAGGCTCTTGAACCGCTGCCCCTGATACTCGAAGTCATTGGGCCCGCGCACCAGCACCCGGTGCTCGACGTCGTCGAAGATCCGTGTGAGCACGGTGCCCGGCAGCAGCCGATTCGCGTCGTGGCGAAGCTGGCGCGGCAGGATGCCCGTCTCACCGATCTCCTCGAGCTTGCGGCGGGTCGCGGGCTTCAATCCGCCGAAGGCGCGCTCCTGGATTCGGTAGGCGAGCCGGCTTTCCAGCCAGGTGCGGTGGTGATGCTTGGGCCGCTCCTCGAAGTACTCGTCCCACAGCGCCCAGAGGCTGTCCATCGACAGGTGGGGCAGCTGCGCGACGCGGGCGGCGACGGTGGTCGGGTCTGCAGGGCTTGCGTGTGTCCTCATCGGCGAACTCCTCGTGCGTGATCGGGGTTCGCATTCACGCGCTGTGGCCCGCACAAGCCAAGGCCAACCGAGTCGCTGTCGGTGGCGATATGGCCAGATGGCGGAAAGGGGCGTGCGCGCAGCCGCAGCAGGGCGCAGGCCAGCAGATCGACGATCTCTTGGTGCGCGTGCCGAGGCCGATCGGCCTCGGGAGCCAGGACGAAGGGTTCGGGTTCGTGCATGGTCGGCGTTTTGATGGAAAACGCCGCTCATGCTAGGAATCGAGGGATCTCGGCGTAACGTGTTTGAGAGGGAATGCGCGATGCCAGCGAACCAGGCGCTTTGGCGCTCGTGGCGGAATGCGCAGGCAAACCCCTTGCGTGAGTAGCCCAGTGTGGCCACAAAGAGGAACACCCGTACCGACTCGCCGCCGATCATCACGCGCGTCTGCCCAAAGTCGATCTGCATTTGCTCACCCGGCGCGGTCTCGAAGCGGATCGTCGCACGGCGACTCGCTTCGAGTTCCTGGCGGAACCCTCGGCACGCGCGCTCGACCGTGCGCAGGCTCGTGTCGATCCCAAGCTCCTTGCTCAACTGCTGACGCACCACGTCGCAGTTACCCCGGTGCTGCAGGAAGCGCTCCCGCAGCCATGCTTCATGACCGACCAAAACGCCGGTGCGCTGTGGCCGCTTATACGGCACCGGCCCACCCGCGTTCAGATACCGCCGCACCGTGTTGCGCGCGACGCCCAACGTCCTGGCGATCCGCTTCGCGCCCCACCCCGACTGCCCCAAGCGAACGATCGTCGTGATCGCTTCCGGCTCCAACATCTCCTGCACTCCGCAAACCACACGGCGCACAGGATCTACCTCAATGTGCTTCGTTTCCAACGATGGCCTCCTTGCGAACGAGGGGGTCAGTTCCTCGTGTCGCTAGGGGGTCAATTTACGGTGTCGCCTGACAAGCCTCGGCAGCCCATCGTCGCGCGGGCCGATCGTTGTACCGCCAGCGAACCGCCCGTGACTCTGCTGGACGAGACGGCGGCATAGCTGTATCGCCAGTGAACCGCCAGTGAATCACCAGTCGCAGCCGCGCCCGGCTCCATGTTCAACTGCTGCACCGTCTGTGCACTGCCAGTGACCTACCGCACTCTGGGCGGAGGGGCTTGCCGAGTGCTCGGTCAAGAATGGGGCGGCTTGCATCGTAGTCACAGTGTGACTACAATATCGGCATATGAACCTTTGCCTGGAGTTCATCATGAGCACCGCCGATACCTACGTCCGCGCCCGCATCGACACCAACACCAAGGAGCGCGCTGCTGACGCGCTCAAAGCAATGGGCCTGTCCATCTCGGACGCCATCCGCTTGCTGATGCTGCGCGTAGCCGATGAGCGCCGCTTGCCCTTCGACGTGAAAGTACCCAACGCCACCACGCGCAAGGCTATTGCCGAGCTGGAAGCGGGCAAGGGCAAGAAGTTCGCCAACGTGGATGATCTGATGGCGGATTTGCATGCGGACGATTGACCTGGTGCGCGGCAGGCCTCGGCCTTCAGGCCGGGGAAGGATAGCGCGGACGCCGTAAGCGTCCCATAGGCCAAGCGTATCATTTCGCCCATGCAACGTCTGCAAGCCTTCAAATACGAACTGATGCCGAGCGGCGAACAGCAGCGCCAGATGCGCCGCTTTGCCGGGTCGTGCCGCTTCGTCTACAACAAGGCGCTGGCGTTGCAGAAGGAACGCTACGAGCAAGGCGAGAAGAAGCTCGGTTACGCCGGCCTGTGCAGGCTGCTCACCGAGTGGCGCAATGGGCCTGAAACGCCGTGGCTGGCCGATGCGCCTGTGCATCCGCTGCAACAGGCGCTGAAGGATCTGGAGCGCGCCTACGCCAACTTCTTCGCCAAGCGGGCCGGTTTCCCGCGCTTCAAGAAGAAGGGCCAACACGACAGCTTCCGCTATCCCGACCCGAAACAGATCAAGCTCGACCAGGCCAACAGCCGCATCTTCCTGCCCAAGCTCGGCTGGCTGCGCTATCGCAACAGCCGGGAGGTACTGGGCGAGATCAAGAACGTTACTGTGAGCCTGTCGTGCGGCAAATGGTTCGTGTCGATCCAGACAGAGCGTGAAATTCAAGCCCCAGTGCCCAAGGCCACCAGTGCCGTGGGCATCGACATGGGCGTGACACGCTTCGCCACGCTCTCAGACGGCACGTTCTACGCGCCGCTCAACAGTTTCAAGCGGCACGAAACCGCATTGCGCAAGGCGCAGCAGGCGATGAGCCGCAAAACGAAGTTCAGCAACAACTGGAAGAAGGCGAAAGCCCGCGTCCAGAAGATTCACGCCCGGATCGGTAACGTCCGCCGCGACTACCTGCACAAGGCCACGACCACGATCAGCCAAAACCACGCGATGGTGTGCATCGAGGACTTGCAGGTGCGAAACATGTCCAGGTCGGCGGCAGGCACAACCGAGAATCCGGGCAAGAATGTTCGGGCCAAGTCCGGTCTGAACAAAGCCATCCTCGACCAAGGCTGGTTCGAGTTCCGCCGACAACTGGACTACAAGCTGGCATGGGCCGGCGGGCATCTCATCGTCGTGCCGCCGCAGAACACGTCGCGGACGTGCCCGGCCTGCGGCCATGTGTCGGCGGACAACCGCCAGGCGCAAGCCCGGTTTCTGTGCGTCGAATGCGGTTTCGAGGAAAACGCCGATCTGGTCGGCGCGATCAACATCCTTTCTCGCGGGATGCAACTGTTGCGAGACGAAGGGCAGGACACGCCGCACGCTTGCGGTGGGATGGAGGCGCTTGCCTCTGTCAGCCCGGATGGCCTGTGGATCGAACCGCACAGGCGGTCGGAAGCAGGAACCCACCGAAGCGACTCATTCCGGCTCGATGCCGGGGTGAGCGCCGTAGGAATCCCCCGACTTTAGGCGGGGGAGGATGTCAACAACGTCAGTGCGCACCACCGGGTGCGCCTGGGCAGCGTCCAGACCGGCCAAGTCGCGCTTGGCCTTGTCGTCGATCTCAATCCGCCAGGCCAACATCGCGCTCCACTTCTTCCAGCGTATGGGTGCGGCTGCGGCCTGCACGGATGTCGATCAGGCGTTGCTCTGCAAGGTACAGGTCTTCGAGGTCGTCCAAGTGCTCAAGAATGGCTTCGCGGGCATAGAACGTCTTGGTGCGTCCGGTGGCCTTCGCCAGTGCTTCAAGGCGGGCTTCCACTTCGGCGGGCATATTGGCATCCAACCGCCACGGACAGCAGACGGTATCCGTGCCGCTCACGCACGCGAGCAAGGCGCTCGACCTCTGCCAGCGCCCGTTGTTCGTCGTCGAACACCTGGCGTTTCGTCCCTCCTCGCCGGTTGTAGAGGCCATACCAGCGCCGATGCAGCACGAAGGCTCCGAACAGGTCGCGTTCCAGCCACATGGTATAGCCACGCCGGTCGGTCCTGAACTCAAGCAGCATGCGATAACTCCAGGCATTCGACGGCCAGTTCAACCTGCTCCTTACCAATATCGCACCACCTGCGCCCGTCGAGCGCCTTGCGGTTCCAGGCCATGCCGGATGTATGAGGCATCGGAACGGCATAGACGGGGCCTGCGACGTGCAGCAAGTGGCGGATGGCGGGTTTGAGAGCATCGTGGGCATCTTTCGCCAACACCAGTGCCGACGCGCGCGAGCGCTCGATTTGCCACCACAGCGCGCCGCTGCCAAGAAAAACCTCCGTGGCCGTTGTGCCAACCAGCAGCAGTACACGAGGCCGGCACATCAGCAAGAACTCGCCCAGTTTGGGCAGGCAGTTGGCGATCTCGTGGCGGCCTGGCGCGCGGTTGTTTTCAGGACGACACCGAACGATGTTGGCAACGCCGTAGTCGCGATTGCGCTCCAGTCCGTGCTGCACGAGCAGGGCATCGAGCACGCGCCCGGCCTGCCCGACGAAGCCTTCCCCGATTTCGTCTTCCTCGGCGCCAGGTGCCTCACCGATTGCCAGCAGTCCGCCAGGTGGACAAGGGGTCGGCTGCACGATGCAACGGCGGCTCAAAACAAGCCGTTCGCACAAGCGGCACTCAGGCGCGTGACTCGACCTCGATCCATAGTCGTTCATCATCGGTCTCCGTGTAAATGCTGGTGGTCGCCAGACTCGCGTGACCCAGCAGTTTTTGCACGAGGTTGACGGGCACGCCACTGGAGGCCAAATGAGCGCCGCAGGTGTGGCGCAGCCAGTGCACTGTGGCCCGCTCAAAGGCTTTGGCTTCCTGCTCCAAGCCTTGTGCAACCAGTTGTTGCGCGGCGTCGTGAAACACCGCCCGCAGCATCTTGTACAGTGCGCTGCCGCTGACCGGCGCCAGGCTGCCAAGCCGGGTGATGAGCGGCGTGTCGGCAGGGTTGCGAAGGGGGTCGGCATCGAGTCCGCGCCACGTCAGGTATTGGCGCAGTCGATCCACGACCGCCGTGGGGACGGGAACCGCACGCCATCGCCCCCCTTTGCCTAGCACCTTGAGCATCCAGCGCATACCCAAATCGTCTTTCAGCGGCATGGTGTAGAGTCGGCCCACGGTGGCATCGACCAACTCCGACAGGCGCAAGCCCGTAGCGTGAGCAAAGGCAAGCACGAACTGCATCCGCGCCACTGCCTCGCTGGCTGGCATGGCGTCGATGTGGGCCATCAGATACTCCCACTGCGCCACAGAGAACACGCGGGACAGCTCGACATCTGGTGGCGCATCCCCGCTTGCCGCTAGCTTGCGCCCCACGGCGCTCCAAGGGTTGAACGCGCAGTACTGAACCTGCACCAACCATTCGAACAGACTGGAGACAACCGTCAGCGCCTGGCGCACGCTGGTTGCCGACAGCGGGCCATCGAACGGACGCCACTCGGGGCTGAAGCGCGGCGTGTTGCGCTTTCCGATCCATGCCGACTGGGGTAGTCGATACGGCCAGTGCTCAGGATCGGTGCGGCCCAGCGCTGAGAGCCAATCGCGGTAGGCCGCGCAGTCCTCGACGGTGAGGTCGGACAGCGCTTTCTGGCGCTCGATGACCGCCCAAAGCAACAACCGTTCCGCCTCCTTGCGGTACGCACGCAGGGTGTGCGGGCTGCCCGACTTGGTGGTCAGCCAAGCATCA
The DNA here is from genome assembly GCF_049728535.1 of Tepidimonas sp. HKU77. Classification (NCBI taxonomy): domain Bacteria; kingdom Pseudomonadati; phylum Pseudomonadota; class Betaproteobacteria; order Burkholderiales; genus Tepidimonas; species Tepidimonas sp. HKU77. The sequence goes on from NZ_CP187300.1 coordinate 2,570,321, forward strand.
ATGGCCTGCTGGTCGTTGCCGGCCTGAATCCGGGGTGGTCCAGGATAGCGGTTGGAAGCCGCTTCGCCCGACAGCGACGAAGGCACGGCCAGCGCCTCGATGGGCACGATGGCCGTCTCCCTGGCGCGTAATGGGACGACTTCTGCTGAGGGTTTGTGGCGTGCAGGCGCGCAGGCGTAGGAGGGCAGGGGGCCGACCGATGCCTCATAGCCCCGAAGCCACTCGACGATGCGCTGGGCGCCCTTTTCGCCGAGTTTGGGAACGGTCGTCCACCAGCGCTGGCCCCGCCGACGGATGCGCTCGATGAGGTCGGCAATGGTGACGATATTTGCGCCCGCCAAGCGCTCGGCCAACGTCTCATCGAACCACGCCGACACGGGGTCAGCGGGCACGGGCTCAGTGGTCAGCAGGCGCTCGATCACGTCCAGGGCGCGCAACTGCCGCTCGATGAGTCGTTGGCGCTGTCGGGTCTTGCGGTCAAGCACGCTTGGGAACGTCTGCACGTATAGCCGAATGAGCTCGTCCTCGCGGTAGAACCCATCCGGGTCGTGCGCTTGGCGAAAGTCCTCCAGCGACGGCGGCAACGATACCGCACTCGATGCCGTTCGAGGCGCCAGGTGCAAGCGCAGCAGGCGCGCTTCGCCTTTCTTCCCATGCCGCAAGGCCGCTTGGCTGAACGTGTCGCGCAACCACGCCAGCGTGGACTTGGCAACCCGCAAATCGAGGCCCGTTTCCAGATACCGATCCGCCAGCGCCTTGAGCTCAAGGCCCTGAAGCCACCCCCGGTAGAACGCGACGTGGTGTCGCCCGATCCTGCGATCACGGCGCGATCGTTCCATCACAAATCCTCGCCGAGCGACTTGGCAAAGCTCACTGCGCGCCCGGCTCGCACTGGCGCGGTATCGGGAGCCTTTTCGGCTGGGGCCGGGTTGTCGCGCGGACGGGGGGCGGCACCGGTCGCGAGCGCCGCCAAACCCAGCGTTGCCAGCGTGCGAATGCGCTCCGCCCGCATGCGAGCGGGAATATCCTTCAGTGCCGCGAAGAGCTCGGGGCTCGATGGCGTCACTGTAAGGACGACGCGAATCCCGCTCACAGCGACATCCCCATCAGCCAAAACCCGCGCGCGTTGGCATAAACCGGCTCCTTGGGGGAGACGACACGAAGCCGTGGAAATGCGGATTGAATCGCCGCCCGGAAAAACCCCGCCCCACCGCCAACCAGTACGACAAGATCGAATCCGCTGCCTTCCGTGCGCAATGACTTCAGCAGCGCTTGAGTCACCACGTCGCCAACGGTTTGGGATGCCTGCTCCAGATAGGGGGCTAGTTCCACACGTTGGCCCAACACCAAAATGCTGCTCTTGCCTGCACGCATGGCGTTTTCGAGCGCCTCTGTCGCAACGGTTGCGCCATGATCCTTCGCCATCAGTCGCGCGGCTTCTTCCAGCACGACCGAAGACGCATTGAGGCTGGTTCCCGAGGAATGGCGGTGCAGGTCTTTGTTGGCGATGACCACCCAGTCCACGGAGAAGAATCCGGGATCGACCACGAGAACGCGGGCATCTTCGATGTCGGCGTCTTCCTGGGAGATGTAGTCCAATAGCCCCCCCACGGGTTGAGGGATGACTTTGACTTTGCGGACGTGAATAGAGCGCTTTGGCGTGACTTGATGATCGCCTTGCATTTGTTGAGTGAGCGCGGCCCTGCGTTGGTCATCGAGATACTGTGACACAGGCAAGCCCGTGACCAGCGCATCGATCGTGTCCATTTCCGACAACAGCAAGCCAGCGTGAAAGAGCGCCTTGTACGACGGCGTAGCAGGATAGTCAGCGTGCAGCGAGCGGCTCCACATTGCGGCGCGGTCCGGTGAGACGCCCGCGACGAACTCCTGCCCATCGACTTGCACATGAAGAAAGTCGTCCTGGGCACGCTCGTCGAACCGCGAACCAAACCGATCTGCGGGCGCGGCCCCGGCTGGGCGCAACAGCGTGCGGGGCGTTTGCGCAGCATTACCCGCTGCGAGCTTGAGGTTCGAGTAACCAATGTCGATTCCGATGACGTTCACTTGCAACTCCGTGATCAATACCCAATCGAAAAACGCCTTCCGGTGTCAATGCCAGAGGCACTGCACTGTCAGTGAACCACCAGTGAACCGGGGCGACCAGCGCTGGCTGCTCCTTGGTCACGACTGCACCGGCAGCGCACCGTCAGTCAACAATAGCAGGACATTGACCAAAAAGCTAGTTCGAAATGCGACACGTAGAGCCTCGATTACGACAACACTTGGACGCGCTCTTGGTGTAGATTATGTTCTGTCCGCGCTTCCTATCCATTCGAACAAGGAATCGCCGACAGGTCGCCAGAGGAAGGCGGCGCGGGCAGTGCGGTTCACCGGTTCCTCTCCATTCGAATGGAGAGGAAAACGACGCGGTTTTCTAAAGTATGAAGGGAACGGTATGGTTCATCGGTTTGAGCGCGGCATAGCGGGCGTTCGCAGCACGGGATGCGACCGGCGGCTACGTTCCTCTTCATCCAAAGAAGGAATCGCAGACAGGTCGCCGGAGGGAGGCGGCGCAGGCAGTGAGGTCCGCCGGTTCCTCTCCATTCGAATGAAGAGGAAAGAGCGACATGTTCCTTTAGTGTGTACGGAAAGAGGTGCCTATCGGCTCGTGATGCTCGGCGCCCTATATAAGGAATCGATGAGTGCTACCTATCTGGTAAAGAAAGGAGACTGGCTGTGAGCGACAAGCATGACCTGGAGGCCGTCAAGGCGGCCCTGGAAGGCTACATGGAAGAGCTATACCGCAGGGCGACGGCTGCGGCGGAGGGCTACTACGGCTTCAAGAACGAGCGCAACCCACAAACGGATTGGCCGAAGAAGAGCTCGCTCAAGCCTCGGGTTCGGCAGCTTGGGAACTCCATCGCGATGGAATGGTATGACAAGCGCTGGTATGGGTCTGCACAGAAAGGAAACCGCAGGCCGTTCGTTACCTACATCGCAAAGCCAAGGGGTGCCGTCAACTACACCATGAGCAAGCTGCTGGGGTACGCCCAAGACTGGGAGCGCGACAAGGTGATCGAGACGGAGATGGAGTTTGCGAAGATTCGACACGAGGCGGCCTGTGTGATGAAGGCGCTCACCTATGTTCGCAAGGCCATGCAGCACCCGAAAACCCCGAGCGTTGCTGCCGACGAGGACAAGCAGCCCGCAAAACGGCGGGCGGCGGCTTCATAACCTGGCGCAGCGATGGTGTGATGTCTGGATAAGCCTATAACAGGGCATCCGATGATGGAACGATGGTGTTCTGCGATAACGAGCCTCTCGATCCTTGGCTTGGCTCGCTTTGTGTTGAGGTGGGCCGCAACCGGTGCTACAAACGAGCATCGCCCCGCTCCACCGACGAAACACGGTCGCCCATGGCGCGCCATTGTCTATGGGAAGTGCGCCGAACTGCTTCCGCCTGCATCTGTTCGAGGGATCGGTCTGAGGCGGGACGGGATATTTTTCGCTGTTGGCCGAACCATCGACATAGCAGGCGACCGCTGGATGCCGCTGGCCTTCGATGAGGCCGGCATCCTTGTTACCCATCCCCGCTGGTGGGATGCTGGCTACGTATGGCGCATGCAGCCGGTTGGTTTGCGCCAATCGGCTCTCGCCGTGTTAGACGTGGATCGAGAGCCGGAAAACCCGTGGCCACCGTCCGAGTGGCGCTGGCTGCTCCAGCGACTTGATCTGTAGTGGCTGCGCTGGACGGGACCGCTTTTCGTAGTCCTCTCCAGCGATGCTGATACCTGTTGCTTGCACGAGACGCAAGGCCATCCCTTGATACCCGTGCCATTTGTTATCAGTTGCATCCGTCTGTTTGGTGCGCCTATAATCGCGCCGTGTCAAACAACAGTAGGAGTATCTATGCCGACATACCAAGAACTGAAGGCCCAGGCTGAGGCGCTGCTTCAACAGGCAGAGGAACTGCGCAAGCAAGAGTTGCGTGGCGTGATCGCTGAGATCAAAGCCAAAATGGCCGACTATGGCATCACGGTAGAGGAGCTGGCGGGCACTGCCGGTCGTGGCCGTGGCCGTGGCAAGGGTGTACCGAAATACCGAGGGCCGAACGGCGAAACCTGGTCGGGCGGGCCTGGCCGCAAGCCTGCATGGGTGCAGCAGATTTTGGCCGCAGGCGGCGACATCGAGCGCTACCGCATTCAGCCCGCTTGATTCTGGGTGGATGCGAACGGGAAAGCCGGGCGATGCTCGGCTTTTTTGTTGTGCGTACTGCGCCGCTGGAAGCAATAACCGTGCCAGAATCCAGAAAACCCTGTTCTCATAGACGACACGAGAGGGCGTTTATCGGAGCAGGTTTTGAGGCGTTGGTTTGCTAGAAAGGAGGGATGGATGATCCCGCGCAAAAACCGCAGAGCACGGACGATGGTAAGAGCGACAAGCCTGCGGCGGGTAGCCTCGAAGCCAAGCTCCATCAAATACTCTCCCGCCACGAGCAGCAACTGATCGATGCTGGACTGCCCGTGACCACCGATGGCAAGCCCCTGCCCAACCACTTGCTGAGGTCGGCCCTGTTCGGCGTCACGGCCAAAGTGTTCCGCCGAGAGCAGGAAATCGCCTCGGTGGATGGCATCCGCGTGTACATCGCGCGTGGCTACCGTCCTACGCAAGCCCATCTCGACGTGTGGGAGCACTGTCTAGCCCTGGCGGGCAAGCAAGGCACGGGCAAACAAATCCGCTTCAGCGCCTACTCGTTTCTCAAGGCGATAGGTCGAACGCCCAACGGTGGCAGCGAGCGCAAGTGGCTTCACGAAGCACTGCTCGACCTTGCGGGGTGCATCATTCGCGTATCCGACGGGCGCTACAGCTACTTCGGGCCGCTGCTCGAAGAGGGCTTCAAAGACGAAAAGACCGAGCAGTACGTCATCAAGGTCAACCCCCGCCTGGCGGTGCTCTTTGCAGGGAGCAACTGGACGGCGCTGGACACCAAGCAGCGCGCTGCCCTGCGGCGGCATCCCCTGGCCCAGTGGCTGCATGCGTTCTACTCCACGCACGCCAAGCCGCACACCTACAAGGTCGAGACCATTCAGCGGCTGTGCGGCAGCGAAACCGAGGAGCTCTGGAGGTTCCGGCAGCTTCTGAAGCGCGCGCTGGACAAGCTGTCGCAGGCGACGGGGTGGTGCTGCTTCATCGACGAAGATGACGGCGTGGTCGTCCAGAAAAAAGCAAAGACCATGCCAGACCCCCTAGAGGGATAGCGGGTAGGTCAAAAATCGCTAGTTATCCACAGCGTATCCACAGAAGCGCAGTTATCATGAATGCGACTAGAGGGATAGCGGGTAGCGACTAGAGGGATAGCGGGTAGGTTTGGGGGGGGCATTTAGAGGGATAGCGGGTAGGGGGTAGAGGGATGGCGGGTAGAAAAGTAGAGGGATAGCGGGTAGAAAAGTAGAGGGATAGCGGGTAGGTTGGGGGCTGTGGAAAACATATCTAAGTCGTTGAAATATCAGGCGAAAAAAGTTTGCGCCGAGGCCCCCTAATCTTTCTATAATCTTTCTATAATCTAAAATGACTCAAGGAATCGCCAATCGCGTTCGGCACACCTTGCAGACCAGACAACCGTCGTGCTTCTACAATGGCCCGCAGAGCCACCAGATCGCGCTAGGAGCCTTCGACGAAGAGGGGCGGCTACCTCGGGCTCTACCAGCAAGAAAAAAACGCTCACACGGCCTCTACGCAAGCCGAAAGCCAAGGCTGCCCCCTGATCCTGTAGGTCGGTCTCGACGCCCGAAGACGTCGCGAACGAAGGCCGCATCGGCCTGACGGTCAAGCTCCCTGATCGCATCGACCTGTTCGAGCTCAAGGTGGTCGAGCCGCAGCCCGAGGGCAAGGCGCCGGCGCAACTCAAGGCCAAGGATTACGCGGCCAAGCATCGCGCAGCAGGTGCCCCCATCCGCCTGGTCGGCACCAAGTTCAGCCGGGAAAGCCGTCGTGTTGGCAGGCGGCCCCGAGCACAGCGGTTATCGGGTGGGCAGCCACTCAAAACCGTTGCTTGCGCTTTTGTCTTCGCGAACAGCCACGGCCAGGTCGCCTGTTCGACCTTTTGGCGCCGCAAGCGCTGCCAAGCACGGAAAACGCCGGGTTTGTACCAAAACAGTGCACCGAGCGTCTCGTTTTCGATCTAGCCAGACGCTGTGATGGTGCGTATCCTTCTTGGTACAGCGCCAAGCGCTGAACACAGGACGCTAAAGATGGATGCAATGGATAAACAAACCGGTATTTGGACTTATGCGGGAAGCCCCGAGTTGGTGTCTGTCGCTGTGGAGTGCGGCACTCCAGAGTCGGGTGGCTACGTGTTGGCGATGCAGCTCAGCAACGGCAACATGCGCCTAGCTGCCACGCGGCACCCGAGCAAATACCTGTCTGCGTGGAAGCATGGCGTTCGCCAATATGGCGCACCAGAGGTAACGCGAGTGTATGTTTCCAAGCCCTACATTCGCTACGAGCCGATCAAGAGGATGATCGCTGAATCGCTAAAAGACTTCAAGGTGGAAGAATCGGATCAATACCATATTGATGCCGAGACACTGGAATGCAAAGCAGGCGAAATACTCGAGTCGGTGAAACAATATGCCGAAGCCAAAAATTATCCGTGACTGGTTGGCGGCAATGGTCACCGGGTCATTGATCGCAGCCTCACAGGCGTCGGAGCGCGACGCGAGCATGCCGCGCGCGGCCATCGACCGGGAACAGCGCGCCGCCATGCTGCAAGCGGCGTATGCCTGCAACCGTCCCGATAAAAGCCCACAGCAGCAGCGCGAGTGTGAAGCGCTCTACGAGCAACTGCGCAGGCAAATAGCCCAGCGCACGGCAGACGCGCACATGCAAGCGCGCCCGCACGTGGACGCCTTGATCAAGCAATTGCCACAGCGGTAAAGCGCGATGTTCGAGTCGGTTGACTTCGAGGAACCGTGGCGCCCGGTACACGAATGGCCGATGGCCTTGTCGTGGTTGGCTGCCTCGGCCATAACGCTGGCAGTGACTGCAACGTTGCCAGTGCCGAACAAGGCCGGGGTACTCGCAGCCATCGGATGTCTTGGTGTGGCTGCCTGGCGGACGAAGCAAGCGCTGGAGCGCAGCCACGCTCGCAAGCGCGCCGTCGAAAAGACCCGCAAGCAATTCATCACGGCCAAAGACCTGACTGTCAGGTCCCGGACGATTACGTGGTTTGAAGATGAAAAGATCGGGGCGTTGAGCGTACCACTTTTTCAAGGCCTCCAGAGGTGTTATGTGTCCGATTGCCTTCTGGGGTAAATGATGGTTGTACAGCCAAACATAACGGGTCAAGGTAGTCTCGAGGTCCTCGGCGCTGTTGAAGTGATGGGTGGCAAGGACCTCGGCAATACGGCCGTTGAAGCGTTCGACCATGCCATTGGTCTGAGGGTGTCTGGGCTTGGTGAGGCGATGCTCGATGCCAAGGGCCTGGCAGAGCTGATCGAACTCGTGCTTCCCGGACGGTGCGCGCGCGCCTGAGGCGAAGAGGCGATCCGTGAACTCCTTGCCGTTGTCGGTGAGGATGTGCGTGATTCTGACCGGGCAGGTCTTGTGCAAGGCCTTCAGGAAGCTTCTGGCCGCGGCTGCGGTCTTGTTTGGCTTAATCTGGATGAAGACCCAACGGGTGGCGCGGTCAATGGCGACGAAGAGATAACGCCTCTGATGTTCGTCGGGCATCTGCGGCAGGTACTTGACGTCGATGTGCAGGTAGCCCGGCATGTAGGTCTTGAATGGCTTGGAAGCAGGCGCATCCTTGGCTTCACTGGGCAGTTGGGATAGGCCATGGCGCTTGAGCAGACGATACAGCCCAGAACGTGAGGCCCGGGGGTTGATGAACTCCCGTGTGACCACCAGCAGATCGTCAAGGGGTAGCTGGAGGGTCTTGCGCAGCTCCACCACCAAAAGCTCCTGCGCCGGGGTGAGCGTCGTCTGCAAACGATGCGCGGTATGCGGGCGATCTTCCACAAAGTCCCGACGCTTCCAGCGGCGGATGGTGTCTTCGGATACGCCCAACTCGGCTGCCAAGGCCGCAACCGACAAGGACGAGGACTGGATGTAGGCGCGGGTGGCGGGGGTTGTGGTGGCGTTTTTGTGTAGGCGAATAATCATGGTTGAGCGCTCCGGAGGTTGTCGATCAGCTCTCGCATCACTGCGCGACTAACGAAGAGTGCACGACGCGAAGGATCTATGCAATCGTCCGGAACCCTACACCTGACGACAAAGCTCAAGGAAGGCCGTTTTTGGCTGGGCCGGGGCTTTACCTGGACCGACATCGAAGCGCGCAAGATGCACGCCCTCATCGGCAAAGGGGTAGCGGAGACCTTTGGCAAGGAGTTCATCAGTGACGGGGCGCACTGGCTCCACGGGCTCGCTAGAGAAGAGGACGTGTACGCCGAATTGTCGCTGCTGGAAGGGCACACGCTCATCGTTGGCAGCACGGGGGTGGGCAAAACCCGCTTGTTCGACTTGTTGATCGGCCAGGCGATTGCGCGGGGAGAGCCCGTCATCATCATCGACCCCAAGGGCGACCACGGCCTGGCTTCCAACGCCCGCAAGGTGTGTGAGGCGCTTGGGCAGCCGGATCGGTTCGTCTATTTCCACCCTGCCCATCCTGAGAAGTCCGCTTGCATCGATCCCTTGCGCAACTGGAACCGCAAGACGGAGCTCGCAAGCCGGATCGCGGCGCTGATTCCCTCCGAAACGGGCGCAGACCCGTTCACGGCCTTCGGCTGGAAGGTGCTCAACGATATTGTCAACGGCCTCATCGCCACTGGACAGCGCCCCAATCTCGTGCAACTGCGGCGCTACGTCGAGGGCGGGCCGGACGACCTGTTGCTCAAAGCGCTGCGGCGGCACTTCCGCGAGCGTGTGAACGACTGGGAAAGCCGCATCAGCGGTTTCGTCAAGCAGTACAAGGGCAATCAGCTACTCGCCTACATCAGCTTCTACAAGCAGGTCGTCATCCACGAAGCCCAAAACGTCGATCTGGACGGCTTGATCTCGACCTACGAGCACAACCGCGAGCACTTCCAAAAGATGGTGGCCTCGCTCATTCCCATTCTCTCCATGCTGACGAGCGATCCGCTGACGGAGCTCCTGTCACCCGATTTCGAGCCAGGGCACGACCGGGTGGTTACGGACATGGCGCGCATCATCCGCGCCGACAAGGTGATGTACGTGGGTCTGGACTCGCTGGCCGACTCGACGGTGGGCAGTGCCATTGGTTCCATTCTGCTGGCCGACTTGACGGCAGTTGCTGGCGACCGCTACAACTACGGCATCAACTCGATCAAGCCGATCAATGTTTTCGTGGATGAAGCAGCGGAAGTCATCAACAACCCCACCATCCAACTTCTGAACAAGGGGCGCGGGGCGGGGTTTCGAATGGTCATCGCCACGCAGACATTCGCTGACTTCGCATCGCGCCTGGGAGACGAGAACAAAGCGCGCCAGGTGCTGGCGAACACCAACAACAAGATCACCTTGCGCGTGCAGGATGCGGAGACGCAAAAGTACATCGCGGATGGTATCCCAAAGATCAAGGCGCGATCGATGATGGTGCGCTATGGTCACAACGTGGACACCGCCCTTCACGATACCTACAGCGCGTCTTATCAAGAGCAAGCGATGGAAGAGGAAGCGGACCTGATTCCGCCAGCGATTCTGAGCGAACTGCCGCCCCTGCATTACTTTGCAAGACTGTCCGGGGGGCGTACAATAAAGGGGCGCATTCCGATCTTGGTTTGATATGTGGGCGAAAGTTTTACCGATCGCAGCATTGCTACTGGCATCGGCTGGCGCCGGTGCCACGCCGATTACTCTGAAAGGACGGATCGTTTCCGTCCATGACGGGGATACCGTCACGCTGTTGGATCGTAACTGGAAGTCACATCGAATCCGTCTGTCCGGTATCGATGCGCCAGAAATCGGACATGGCCGTGACCAGCCTTCACAGCCGTTTGGGCAGGCGTCCAAGCAATCGCTGGCGGAACTGGCCTTCGGCAAGGAAGCCGATGCGGTTTGCGAACAAACCGACCGCTACGGGCGGCAGTTGTGCACCTTGTATGTCGATGGGCGAAACATCAACATCGAGCAAATCAGGCGCGGCATGGCCTGGGCCTACGAGCAGTATTCCATCGCGCCAACCTACCATCTAGAGCAAGCAGAGGCAAGGGCATACCGGCGCGGCCTTTGGCGCGACGACAACCCGCTGCCTCCGTGGACATACCGACGACTCAAGGTCAGTCATTGAGAATCGCGAAACGAATCACAACGAACATGCAGCCCGCCATTCAGCAGGAATACTACGATTTGGCACTCAAAGAGCTACGCCGCCGTCGCCGCATGCGCTGGCTGCGCAACATGGCCCTTGGATTGGCGGCTGTGTTCGTGGCTGCGCTTGGCGTGCAGATCGCGCGCGAACGGGCTGCGCCCCCATCGGGCCGGGTAGTCCCCGTCGTTCGGGTTGGAGGGGAGATCGGTGCGGCCATCGATCTACAGGATTTGACGGCGCGCGTGGAAAAGGCTTACGAAGTCGCGCGCGCCTCGGAGACCGGAAAGAAGGTACTGATCCTGTCCATCGACTCTCCCGGGGGCGATCCGACCCTGGCGCAGCGCATCAACGCGCGCCTGCGCTACCTGCGCTCGAAAAACCCTGATGTACGGGTGGTGGCGGCCTGCGAGCGGATGTGCGCCTCGGCGGCCTACATGATCGCCATACAGGCCGACGAAGTGATTGCGGGTCCGTATTCGTTGGTGGGCTCCATTGGCGCCGTCATCACGGCCTTCAACGTCAGCGAGGCGCTGGCAAAACTGGGTGTTCAGTACAAAGCCTACGGCTCGGGAACATCGAAGGCCATGCTCAACCCGTTCGTTCCGGCGACACCGGGCGACGAGGCCAAGGCACGGCAGCTCGTCGAGACGCTGGGGGCGTTTTTCGTCCAAGAGGTGCGGCAGCGCCGCAAGCTCGATGACTCGGTTGCCATCGACAGCGGTGAGGTCTGGACGGCGGCGGATGCGCTCAAGCTCGGGCTGATCGACCGCGTAGCCGTCGTCGAGGATGTGGCGTTTGGCGATCTCGATGGTGCCGCCCCGCTCATCATCGAAAACCCCAAGCCATACCCTCTTGGCCCGCTGGTGCGCACGGGACTGACGACATTGATGGACTGGGTGCTGGCGCGCGTTGCCGCATCGGCGACGGATGTTGTCGCTCGCCAGTAATCGCGCAAGGAAGGCAGCATGGCCGGTAGAGCGCATACCCAGCAGTCCCAACAGTGGGCAGGGATGTTGGCGGTACTCATCATGGCTGGCCTGGTCGCCGCATGGGCGCTGATTCCGTCTGTCGTGCTGGAGCAGACATGGCAGGCCGAGCGCGCCCAACTCCGCGCTTGGGCGGGGGAGAGAACGGAGCACTGGATCGCCACCCAGGCCCTGCCAGCCATCGCTCGCATGGCAGAGGATGCCGTAAAAACGGCGGGCGGCCTGGGCAGCAGCGGCATCGAGCGCTGGCTTGCAGATCGCACCTACGCCAGCGTGCTTTGGTTGAGCATCGTGACGTACCGCGCGTATGCGCTCGTGATGTGGCTGCTGCTTGGTATCCCGCTGCTGCTCGCCGCAGCAGTGGATGGTTTTTACGTGCGCGAAATCCGAAAAAACGCCTTCATCTCACAAAGCCCGATTCGGCACAAGATCGGTGTGCACTTCATGCGGATCGTCGGCATTGCGGCAGTCATCTGGCTGATGTTGCCCGTCCCCATGCCGCTGATCGTGGCGCCCACGGTCTTGCTGTTCAAGGCGCTGTCGATATGGCTATGGATGGGCAACCTGCAAAAGCGCCTGTAAGTTACGCATGGATCGCGCCAAGATTCAGCCGATTGTCGATTCGGAAACGCACGAATTGGTGGCGCTGGAAGTTCTGTCTCCGTATCCGGTGCCGTTGCACGATCCGACAGCGATGATCGAGGTCGATCTTGCGGCACTCAGACATGCGGCGCTACTCAGGCAAAAGCTGGGTATTCGGGTGCATAGCAACATCGAATACTCGACCATTCTGGAAGCATGGGAAGAGGTGATCCCGTTTGCGCCATCGGGCGTCGTGCTGGAGCTGGTAGAGAGAGGGGCTGCGCTAGAACGAGAGCGGGCGGTCGCCAAAGTACTGGCCTCGATGAGAGAGTGGCGAAAGGGCGGGGGGCTCATCGCCTTCGACGACGTACCAATGCGCGACGGTAAACTGTTGTCGATGATTGGCATGGTGCAGCCCGACTTCGTGAAGGTGGAAAGCCTGCGCGGTATCGCGGTTCTGCGCGCGCTCAGCGGCGGCGCAACGGTCGTCGTCGAGCGCATCGAGACCCGGCGGCAGGCGAAGCGGGCGAGAGCGGCGGGCGCGGACGAGCTACAAGGCTTTTACTTCGACCGCGTGCAAGCTATTCCGACCGCCAACTGTGGTGCGCTGTCGGAATAAAGCACCCAAGAGCGGCGAGACGGGCGGATGTTGCTAAACGAGACATTTGCTGTCGCTTTTTGGGCAAGACTTTTGGCGCGCGATGGGCTAGCATAGGCGCATGTGCTGCTATCGATGGTCTCTGGCTTTGCCCCTCTTGTTTGCGGCGCTCACGACGCGCGCCGCATGCTTTGAAGAGGCGGCGGCCCGCTATCAGGTGCCGGTCGCTCTACTCAAGGCGATTTCGAAGATAGAGTCGTCCGGCAATCCGCGCGCGCTCAATCGAAACCGAGATGGCAGCTACGACATCGGGCACATGCAGATCAACAGCCGCTGGCTGCCGGTGCTAAGCAAGCACGGCATCCGCGAAGTGGACCTGTGGGATGCCTGCACGAATACGCACGTGGGCGCATGGGTGCTGGCGGGCAACATTCGCCGCTATGGATATACCTGGGAAGCGATTGGCGCCTACAACGCCGCCAGCCCGGACAAGCGCATCGTGTATGCGCACAAGGTTGCACAGGTTCTCAAGAAGTGGGGTCACTTGTGATGTTCAACTGGATGTGGATGTGGGGTGTGAGCGTTGTTACCGTGCTGTCGGGCTGCGCCAGTCAAGTAACGGTGGAGCCAACTCCCCAAACTCATCAAAAGAACGAGAGACTCATCGAATGGGTGGGTGAGCGTTGGGCGTTGTGCGATGAGCCCGATTGCCCCCAGCGCACGCCGAAGACGGTGGAACTGCTGGCGCAAGCGCCCGTCATGCCGCGCGTCTCGATGCCCACGAAAACGCCTGAGCGCCCAGCGGTGCCGCCGGTGGAGCGGCAACAGCAAGAACAACGGCAGCAACCGCCAGTGGTGGTTCGGTTTGCCTTCGCGAAGGCGGACATGGTGGGAGATTGGCGGTCGGCCATCGACGCCATCGCCGAAAGCGTGCGGCCCAACGACTTGCTGCTCATCAAAGGGTACACCGACGACGTAGGGGGAGCGGCCTACAACGACCGGCTGGCATTGCGGCGAGCCGAAGCGGTGGCCGACGCTCTCATGCGTCGAGGCATCAAGAATCCGATGCAAATCGAGGCGCAGGGCAAGTGCTGTTATATCGCCTCGAACGCCACGGAGCAAGGGCGCGCAGAGAACCGTCGCGCGGAAGTTCACTTCGTCAGCAAAGGAGATCGCATGTGATCGCAAAAACCAAACAGGCCGTGTACGACATGCTCATCGCAGCGGCGTTCATCACGATGGGCGTGCTGCTGCCAGGATCGCTACTCGACAGCGGGTTTGAAGCCCACATAGGCGGCATCGCCTTGGGGCTTGGAATCGGCTGGTTCTTGAAGTCTTACATCCAACACTCGAAAGGAGTTCAACCATGAAAAACCTCAACCGCAACATGAAGCTCGCCCTGTTCGGTGCTGCGCTCTGCCTGATGGCGGGTGGCGCAATGGCCGGCACGACCGGCACCGAGTTCCAATCGCTCTACACCTGGATCAACAACGTGGTGACCGGATATTTCGGTCGAGCGGTGGCGGTGGCGGCGGTAGGCATTGGAGCGATTCTGTCGATCGCGCGGGTCAATCCCATTCCGATTCTGGCGGGCGTCGGCTTTGCGATTTTCTTGCAATACACCCCAACGATCATCACCGGCATCTTGACCGCTCAAGTGTGACGGGAGCAATGGCGTGAACAGCGACGAAACCGGGTACATTCCAAAATCGCTCGATGCGCAAGAGCGTTTCCTGTGGTGGGAAATGGATCAAGCCATCATCGCCATCATGCTCGTGGGCATGGGTGTCATTGCGGGAGCCATGCTCATCGGGCTCGCGGCGGGCGCGGCGGCGGCCTGGCAATATGGCCGGCTGAAAGCTGGTCGTCACCCCAAGTTTGCGGTTCACGCCATGTATTGGTGGCTGCCGAGCGGACTCTTCGTCAAGCCTCGGGTGACGCCGCCGTCCAACGTTCGATACTTTTTGGGTTGATGTGACAAAAGGAGGGTTTCCATGAAAAAAGCCATGATCGCTGCTGCTGTGATGTCCGCGCTGGCCGCCACGGCATATGCACAATCACAGGAAACAAAGAAGGACGTGCAGCGTGACGTGTGCAGCGCGCGCATTCTGCACTCGATGGCGACTTCGAACTATCGGCTGTCGTGTCTGAACCTCAACGAAATCAGCATCGACAATCTGCTGCGCGCCGGGTATCGCGTCACGGCCACCATGACCCTGCCTGGCAGCGACCGGCATGAGTCGTACATTTCGCTGTTCGTTGAGAAATCGCAATGATTTTCAAGGAATACACGGACCGCATCGCCAACGCGAGCGCGGAAATCCGCTTCTTGCGTTGGCTGGCTGGCGGACTGGCAGCGCTGGCGCTGCTGCTGGTCATAACCACACTCCGACTGATCGGGTCGGAGCGGGTGGTATTGCTGCCGCCGGAGGTCAACCGCACCATGTGGGTGTCCGGCTCACAGGCGTCAAAAGAATACCTGGAGGAAATGGGATTCTGGTACGCGGGTCTGGCACTCAACATCACTCCCGCAACGTCGGAATACCAAAACAGCCTGTTCCTCAAGTTTGCGGCCCCCTCGGAGTACGGGCGGCTACAAGCCGAAATGGGCGCGCGCGCAGAGTTTTTGCGTAAAAACAACGTCTCGACCCAATTTGCAGTGCGCAGTATCTCGGTCGATGCACCGAACAATCGCGTGGCGCTCCACGGCACGTTGTACACATGGACCTCTGACAAAAAGGCGGGGGAGCGAAGCGCGGTGTACATGGTGGGGTTCAAGTTGATCAACGGGAGACTCTATGTTTCGGATTTCAGGGAAACATCCGACCAGGATCCTTTTGGCGGCACTGCTGCTGGCCGGACTTGAGGTACGCGCGGCCCACGCGGCCCAAGTGCTGACGGGAAAACCGGACGACACGCTCAGCGCCACCGTATCCCGTACCGAGCCCACGCTTATCCGCATCGAGGACCAGCGCATACGTCGCGTCTTTGGTGCCGAGGGCGACTTCTCGGTGGTCGCGGACAAGGACGCGGGCACGGTGTTTATCCAGCCCACGACGGACAAGACCGCGTTCAGCGTTTTCGTGGCGGACGAAGCAGGCCGAACCTGGCGTCTGCTGCTGGCGGTAGCGGACGGGCCGTCGGAATCGATCCTGATCAAAGGTCGCTCGACACCCGCGATGGCAAAGACGGCGGGCCGCGCGGCAAGCCGTGTGCAAGCGATCAAGCAAACCGTGTTGGCGCTGGAGTCGAGCGACGAGGGCGGATTTGACGCGCGAGAAACCAACGAGCTCGTGCCGCTATGGAAAGAGGCGATGTTCGTCCTCGTGAAAGTGGTCAACGGCCCTCTGCGCGGCGAGAAGTACTTGCTGACCAACGTATCGGACAAGCCGATGGTCATCGACGAGCGTGAGCTATACCGGCGCGGCGTGCTGGCGGTATCGGTCGAGCGCCCGGAACTCAAGCCTGCTGAGACGACTGCGGTGTACGTGATCTCGGAGGCATCCCATGATTGAGCGCGCATCAACGCCGCTGTCCGAGCGACTCAAAACGATGTCGCCGAAGGCGAAGCAGTATCTGATGCTGGGAACGCTTGGCACCGTGTTCCTTGGCCTCGTCTTTGGCAGCGTCGCAGTATGGAATGAACAGCCCTCTCTGACGCCGCAGACGCCAACGGATGCGGCCACGACCAAAAACATCGCCGCTCCCGGCTCCCAAGTCGATCCGCGCGACGTCTGGATGGCGCAATCCTCGCAGCAGATGAAGGAGATGGATGCCGTCATCCAAGAACTTCGCCAAAAGCTGCAAGAGGTCGAAAACAAGCATGCCGCGTCGGCTGAGCCCAATCCGTCGCCCCAGCCGCCCCTTTTGCCTTCCTTGCCCCCGCCACCCCCGCCACCGGCGCCGGCACCGGCACCGGCACCGCCCGCACCGGCGGCGCAAGCGACTTCGCCTGCGCAACCGGAGCCTGTTGCGCCCGTACCCGCTCCCGTCGCGCCACCCAAGCCGGGAATCGCCGTCTTTGAGGTAGGGCAAGCCGACGTCAGTGACAAGCCGGCCACTGGGCAAGCCGGACAGCAGGGCGCTCAGGACGCCCCGGAGCAAGGCAAAACCTACATTCCCTCCGGCTCCTTCATGCGCGCAGTGCTGCTCGGCGGGCTGGATGCGCCGACTGGCGGCCAGGCGCAAAACAACCCCTGGCCGGTTCTGCTGCGCGTGCAAGACCACGCCTTCCTGCCCAACCGCTTTCGGGCCAAGGTCAAGGAGTGCTTTCTTCTTGGCTCAGGGTACGGCGACATCAGCTCCGAGCGCGCCTATCTTCGCCTGGAGTCGCTGTCGTGCGTCCTCAACAACGGGGAGGTGGTCGATACCGCTGCCAAAGGATATGTGGTCGGCGAAGACGGCAAGGCAGGCATGCGTGGCCGACTCGTCAGCAAGCAGGGGCAGGTGCTGGCGAATGCGCTCCTGGCAGGCGTCGCATCTGGCATTGGACAGGCGTTCCAGCAAAGCGCGACGACCTACTCGACCAGCCCCCTGGGATCGATCGGGACGGTGGAGTCCGGCAAGGCGCTACAGGCGGGCGCGGGCGCGGGTGTCGGCAAAGCGCTCGATCGCCTCTCGCAGTACTACATCAACTTGGCAGAAAAGATGTTCCCGATCATCGAGGTCGATGCGGGGCGCGTCGTGGATGTGGTGCTGACCAAAGGGATCACGTTAGGACTGAACCCGAGCGCCGATGAGGGCGACTTCACGGACATCTGGAAGCGTGGCCGCCAGATCATGCGTAAATCCTTGAATCCATTGGAGTAATTCGCAATGAGCAAGAACGCTGTGAAACGTTGGTTGGTTTCGGCGGTGGCGCTGGCCGCTGCAACGGCAACCCTTGCCAATCCGGCGCTGGTCGAGCGCCGTCTTGGCGAGCAATATCCCGCCACCAAGATCACGTCGGTGCGCGAAACCCCCGTCAAGGGCATCTATGAAGTGGTCATGGGCCGCAACATCGCCTACACGGACGAGACGGGGCGCTTCATGATTTTCGGACACCTGTACGACATGAAAGAACAGGTGGACCTCACGGCGCAGCGGCAAGACGAGATCAACCGCATCGATCCCTCCATCCTGTCGCTCGGCGATGCAATCAAAGTCGTCAAGGGCAAAGGATCGCGGGCGTTGTATGTGTTCTCCGATCCCAACTGCCCCTACTGCAAGCGCCTGGAAGCCGAGCTCGCCAAGCTCGACGATGTGACCATCTACACCTTCCTCTATCCCGTGCTGGGCAAGGATTCCGAGCAAAAGTCACGCGCCATCTGGTGCGCCAAGGATCGCGCGAAAGCGTGGAGCGACTTCATGGAGGGGGGCAAGCTACCGGCTGCGCCATCCGCCGAGTGCAGCGACCCCGTGCAGCGCAACATCCAGCTTGGGCGGGAACTGGGCATCAACGGCACCCCCACCATCGTGTTTGGCAACGGCGCCATCGCTGCGGGCCTGTTGCCTGCGGCGGAACTGCAACGGCGGCTGTCCGACAGCGCGGCGCAGCGGGTCAGCGCCGCCAAAGGGGGTGGGCGATGAAAACGTTGCCGTGGGCCGTCGTGCTCAGTGGTGCTGTGCTGTCCGGGTGTGCCAGCACCATGTCCGGGCTAGACGGCGACACCAAGTTCGCTTGCAAGGCCCCCGAGGGGGTCAGTTGCGCCTCGCTGTCGGGCGTGTACGCCAACGCAATCGCGGACAACCTCCCCGGGTTGCGCAAAGACAAGCCCGCGCCGACGGTGGCGCAGCAGACGCCAAGCCCCATCCAGGGTCGTGCGCCGTCTTCTGGCGAGCCGATCCGCACCGCCCCCAAAGTGCTGCGGCTGTGGATCGCGCCCTGGGAAGACGCCGACGGCGACCTGCACGACCAATCCTACGTGTATGTGGTGGCCGATCCGGGCCGCTGGGTGATCGAACATAACCAGCGTCGCATCATCGACCGCTACCGGCCTACTTTCATCCAGCCCCAAGCAAAGAAGGAAGCACCAACGCCGCCATCCAGCGCAACCACGGTGAACACACCAGCGGGAACCGTGGTTCTGCCTGGCGCCCAGGGATACGGGCCGATGCCGCCAACGGATTCGGAGTGATACCGCCATGTTGGACGCGCTCAAATTGCTGTTTTTCGGCGAACGCTTCGCCCCCGCCGATGCCGTGCCGCGCTCGCTGCTGGAGAGCATCGCGCAAATCCCGCGGCTGACGGGCCTGCTGCCCTACCTGGGCTGGATGCCGCAAGAAAAGCTCTTCGTGCTCGACAACGGCGCGTTCGGGCAGTCGGACGAGTACAGCTTGGGCTTTTGCATCGAGACCATGCCGCAAACCGGCGCCAACGAAGAGATGGAGCGGGTGCTGGCGAGTCTGTTCATGTCGTGCCCGCCGGGAACGGGGATTCAGATCACGCTATACGCCACACCGCACATCCTGCCCGTGCTGCGGCAGCAGGCCAACATGCTGCCCGTCGATCCAGACCGGGACGACAATGCAGTGGATCGAAGAAACAAAAACATCTACCGCGCCCTGGCGCGCCGTCGCATCGACCACTACCTCAAGGGGACGAGCAAGTCGCTGTTCAGCCATCACGTGTACCTGCTGCGCGACTACCGGTGCGTCATCTCGATCACGATGCCGCTGCATCCCGACAAACCGGCGGATGTAGAAGAGGCCATGCGCATCCGGGAAAGCGTGCATGCAACCCTGCGCTCGGCGCATCTACCCGGCACGGACTGGGGGCCGCAGGAACTTATCAACTTCGTCGCGGACTTTTTCGACCACGAGCGCATCTTTGGTCGGGGTGGCGACCGCGTATTGGATTACGACGACACCAGGCCGCTGCGACAACAGGTCTCCAACCTGGAAGTGGCGTCCGCCGTGGCCGACCACCTCATCAAGTTCCAAAAGGCCGGGCAAGAAGAAACCGCGCTGCAATGCTTTTCCGTGCGGCAGTACCCCAAGTACTACCGGCTGGGCGCGATGGGTGCCCTCATCGGCGACTACTACCAACTGGCGCTCGCCATCCCTTGCCCGTTCCTGATCACGATGGGGGCCATCATCCTTGACTACGAGTCGGCCCGCACCAAGGCGCAGATGAAGGCCGCGCGCGCCACGCAAGCCGCCGGTTCCTACATGGCCCACTTCCAGCCCGACCTACAAGACCGCAAGCGCGACTGGGACATGGTGCTGCGGGCATTCGACAACGGGCGCAACGTCGTTCAGATGTACCACCAGATGGTGCTGGTGTCGCGCCTGGAGGATGCCTCGCGCAGCGAACACGCGGTGCGGGCCGTCTGGCGCGCGCGTGGCTTCGATCTTGCCAAGGACTTCTACCTCCAGCACCAGGCGCTGGTGGCGGCCATGCCGTGCACGCTAACCCCTGGGTTGCAGAAAGACTTGCGCCTCTTCGGGCGCGCGGGCACCAAGACGGCAGACAACGCCGTCATGACCTCGCCGCTCATCGCCGAATGGAAAGGCACCGAGACGCCCATGATCACCCTGTTCGGGCGGCGCGGGCAGATCATGACATTCGACCTGTTCGACAACAAGGGCGGCAACTACAACTTCGCGGTCGCCGCGCTGTCGGGGTCGGGCAAATCGGTGTTCGTCAACGAACTGGCGTTTCGCTACATGGGGGCGGGCGCCAAGGTGTGGATCGTCGATGTTGGGCGCTCCTACCGCAACCTGTGCGACCTGATCGATGGCGAGTTCATCGAGTTTTCTGATGAGCGCAAAAACACCATCTGCCTGAACCCGTTTTCCATGATCGTGGACATCAACAACGACATGGAAATGCTGCTGCCACTGCTGGCGCAAATGGCATCCCCTCGGGAGCCACTGGACAACTACAGCTACTCGGCGCTCGCGGCGGCCACCAAGCGCGTGTGGGACACCAAAGGCAAGCGCGCCACCATCACCGACGTGTACGACCTGCTCAAGACCGGACGGCTATCGGACGACGCCGAGCACGAGCGCGACCTTGCCCGTCTGGCGACGTCACTGGAGCCCTACACGCGCTACGGCGTCTATGCGAGCTACTTCGAAGGCGAAGCCAATATCCAGTTTCACAAGAACTTCGTCGTCCTCGAACTCGAAGAACTCAAGAGCAAGAAGGACTTGCAAGCTGTCGTGATGCAACTGATGATGTATCGCATCACGCAGGAGATGTACTTTGACCGCTCACGCCGCAAGCTCGTCATCATCGACGAGGCGTGGGACTTGATGGGCAGCGGATCGAGCGCTTCGTTCATCGAGGCCGGCTACCGACGCGCGCGCAAGTATGGCGGCGCGTTCGGCACCATCACACAGTCGGTCGAGGACTATTACAAAAACGAGGCCACCAAGGCCGCCATTCAGAACGCCGACTGGCTATTTCTGCTCAGGCAGAAACCGGAGTCGATCGAACGGCTTGGCAAGGAAGGCAAGCTGCATGTGGACGAGTGGATGAAGCGCCAGTTGTCCAGCGTCACGACCGAGCACGGGCACTATTCGGAGATATTTGTGCACGGCCCTGTTGGATCGGGTGTGGGCCGCCTCATCCTCGACCCCTTCTCGATGATGCTTTACTCGACGCGGGCCGAGGACTTCCAGGCGATCAAGGCGCTCAAGGAGCAAGGGGCGTCGCTGGTCGATGCCATCGATACCCTGCTGGCGCAACGAGGCTGACGGTAAAGAGAGCATTTTGTGACCCGTTTAGGGTATCGATTCCGGCCACTGGTTTTGCTATCTTCGATAGCGCTGGAAGGAAAGCCTGATGTCAGACAACACTCCTGTTGCGCAAGCGCCCACGGGCGACCTCATACCGGTCTTCGTCGGCTGCATCGGCGGCGTCGAGCAGTACGTCTGCAACGCCCGCGATCTACACGCCTTCCTTGAGATTGGGAAGGACTTCACGACGTGGATCAAGGACCGCATCGAGAAGTACCAGTTCGTTGAAAATCAAGACTTTGGGGATTTTTCCCCAGATTTGGGGAAAAATCCCCGAGGCCGTGGGCGCCCCAGTTCCGAGTACCAGCTAACCCTCGACATGGCAAAGGAGCTGTCGATGGTGGAGAACAACGACAAGGGGCGCATGGCCCGACGGTACTTCATCGAGTGCGAGCGTCGGGCGCTGGCCGGGGCGGTTGCGCGCGAACAACTGCCACTGGAGGTTGAGGAAGCGTGCGAGATTCGGGCATGGCGGCTGGCTGAAGAATGGCGCAGCATGGGCGCAGCGCTGCTCGGCCCACATCCACGGCCTGAAAACGTCGAGACCCTATGGATGGCTGCGGGCACGGTCAAGGCGCGCGCGAAGGAGCGCCTCGTCACGCTGTCGAACGACATGCTCAAGAAGGGGCACGGCGCGGCCAGGGTATCGGCCTGGATTCTCAACTGGCAGCCCCCTGGCTACTCGACTTGGAACCAGGTTTCGTGGCACTGAGCGAAGGGGGGATATGAAAGGCCACATCATCACCTGGGCGCTCTCGGTCGCGTCCGCATGTCTCGTGGGCTGGGCATGGGTGTACACCCACCCGACGCCCAAGCTGGCTGCCGTCAATATCCAATCGCTCGTTCACGAGCACACCCAGGCACTGACGGCGGCCATCAAACCGGACACCCCGAAAGAACAGCAGGAAGCCGCCATCCGGCGCGCTGCCGAGTTCGGCCAGCACCTCGATGCCGCACTGGCGGTCACGGCCAAGGAATGCGGCTGCGCCATCGTCAACGCAGCGGCGATCGTGGCGATGCCGAGTGCGGCGCAACCGATTGCAGACATCACGGAGCAGGTGCGGGCACGTCTTCAGCCCGGCCTGCCTGGCGCATCCAAACGTGCCGGGGGGTAAGCGGTGTTGGCAGGCATCAACGACAGAGGGGGTGTCGCCGTGCTGCTGGCGGGCGTGCTCGCGCTGCTGGCGGGCGCGCTCCCGGCGCGCGCGGCCATCGACTACCCGTCTGCCTTCGCCTGCGATGCCGCCAAGTTCAACTGGTACTGCGACGAGGAACCGCAAAAGAAGCCAGACGCACCAGCCAAGCCGCAAGCGAAGGCCCCAAAGCAGAAACAGCCCGACCAGTCCACAGCGTTGCAACGGCTGGAGGCCCTACAGCAGCGCCTAAAGGAGGCGCGCGCCAAGGCCGTTCTGGAACCAACGCCTGAGCATGTGGCCGAGTACATCCGACTGCAAAACGAAGTTGGGCAGATGGCGGGGGTGTTTTCCGATGTATGGCGGCGCGTGATTTGGCAAAACCCGGAGCTCAACTACGAACTCAAGCGCCCGGTCAACAATGCCGCCATCGACACCTACAACAAGGAGCGCTTCAAGAAGGAGATGCGGGCGCTCGACGCCATCAAGAAAGAGTGGGGGATATTCTTCTTCTTCCGCTCCGACTGCCCGTTTTGCCATCGCATGGCACCGACCTTGCGCTTCCTGAGCGACACATACGGTTTGACTGTTTTCCCCATCAGCATCGATGGGCGCGGCATCCCCGAATATCCCAATCCGCAGCCGGATAACGGATTGGCTGAGCGCCTGTCGGTGAAGAGCGTTCCCATGCTTGTGCTGGGCAACCCCAAGACGAAGCAGTTGATTCCGCTGGGTTCTGGCGTGATTTCGGCTCAAGATGTCATTGAGCGAATCTACATCCTGACCAGCACGCGCCCAGGTGACCTCTACTGAGAAAGGACGGCCTATGTTCAAGAAAGCCCTCGTTGCCGCAGCGGTGTCACTCGCTCTGACTGGACCGGCTTCGGCAAACATAAACTCCGAGATGCAGTCTTTTTTCAACGAACTTGGCGCATACGGAAACGTATCTGGCCCGCAGATACTAAAAGGGCAGACGGGCACCGCATTCGCTGGCGGCAGCCTGTACATGCGTGCGCCGCAGCGCAACTACAACCTGTTTAGCCTGGCCCCGCCCAGCGTCAAAGCCGGATGCGGCGGCATCGATCTGTTTGCCGGGTCGTTTTCTTTTTTGAATGCAGAGCAACTGACCGCGTTATTGCAGAACCTGGCAAACAACGCAATCGGTGTGGCGTTTCAGCTTGCCATCGAGTCCATTTCACCAGAACTGGCGGGATTGCTGAAGTGGGCGCAGGATCAAGCATCCAAGCTCAACAATTTCAACCTCAACTCGTGCCAGCTTGCCACGGGCCTTGTCACGGCAGCATGGCCGGATCAGGAAGTGGCGCAGCGCTACGCGGCGAAATCGGGGCTTGACCCGGCCTACAACTTTGCATCCGACTCCTGGAAGTCGCGCTGGAACCTGTTTACCCAGCCACCTAGTACTACCAACGCCCAGACGAACACCCAGATCAACGCCGACGCCCGCAACAAGGAGCGTCTGGCAGATGTCAATGTCGTGTGGCAGGCACTCAATCGGATCAATATTGGCGACTCGGAAATGAAGGAGATGATGATGAGCCTGGTGGGCACCGTCATCATCCGGCGCAACAAGAGCGACGACAGCAAACCCGACATTCAGTTTCGCGGGCCGCCACAGAAACTCACATTCAAGGACTTCATTGGTGATCCGGCCAGCGCCTCGACGACGATCAAGGTGATGAAGTGCCCAGACTATGATTGCCTCAATCCTGGGGAAGCCAGCACCACGGCATTGTCGTTCGCCAAATACTCGCGAGACAAGCTACAGGGCATCGTCGCAAAAATCAACTCACGCACGGCGAACACCCTGACGGCGGATGAATACAAGTTCCTTCAGGGGACATTTGTTCCGGTTTGGAAAATCGTGACGATGGGCGGAGGTCTATCCGAACCGATGGTGGACAGTATGTCTCAACTGATTGCGATGGACTTGGCGTTTTCGTTCTTCAACGAGGTGTCCAAGGAGCTACAGAAAGCGCTCTACAACAACAAGAGCACCGATTCGACGGTCGCCAAAGAAAACCTTGAAAAAATGAGCCAACGCCTGGCGGAGCTGCGACAAGAAGCGCACGCCATGATGACAGCGGAAGCCGCCAGGGTAAGCACGCTGCTCAATATGCAGCAGTCTGTCGCGCGCATCCATACCGAGCTACGGCGCGGCCTCTCCGAGCCGGTGCGGGTGTCGATGCAGGCGTTCCCTGGCGCGCGGTGATGCCATGTGGATACAGCGCTGGGCCAAGGCGCTGCGTGAGCCGCCTGGCAATCCGCGTCCAATTTTGGTGATATTCGGCATTTTGGTTTTGGCTTCGTCGGCAGAAAGCGACCCAATCTTCGGCCTTTTGTTTTGGTGTGGAATTGGATTGCTCATCGAGTGGACGCTGCGCGTGGAAAAGAAACACGAAAAAAGGGGTGATGGCGAATGAGCATCGCATATGAGGTTTATTCGTACTGGAACATTCTTGAATTGGAGGGGGCATTCAATGCCATCGCCTCCCTCACCAATAGCAACAATTTCACCGGTCTGCTGCGGGTATTGGCGCTTATTGCCATCCTGTCGCTAGCGCTGGCGGTGCTGGCTGGCCGAGCGCGGCACGAAGATTTCTGGCGCTGGGTGGTCATGGTGGCCCTGGTCAACGGGTTGATGCTCGTGCCCAAGACCAACGTCATACTCGTCGATAAGACGGGGGCAGAGCCCAACCGAACGGTCGCCAATGTCCCGATTGGGTTGGCAGCGCTGGCGCACGGAGCCAGCACGATTGGTGACTGGCTCACGCGCGCTTATGAGACGGTGTTTTCCCTGCCGGATGACCTGAAGTTCCAAAAACGCGGCCTCATGTTCGGGCATCGCATCCTCGAAGAAACCCAGGTCATGTCAACCGACATGGTAAGTGGCACGTGGCAGCGGGACTTCCAGGAATACATGCGCGAGTGCGTGGCCCCTGACCTCATCAGTGGATACCTGTCCATCGACACGCTGCGCAAGTCCACCAATCTTTGGGCAGCGCTGGGCAACACCAACCCGGCTCTCTACGTCACGCTCTCGACGACGGGAACCGTCGCGTGCTCGCCGACCGCGTACCAGGATTTGACCGACAGGCTCAACAACGCAGTGGTTCCGGCCATCATCACGAGCTACGGGCTAAAGCTCTTTCCGGGTGATACGCAGGCAAACGCCAAGACGCAAAACGCCATCGTCACCGCATACAGCCACGGCCTGGGGACGGCCAGCACCGCCCAGAGCATCGTCCAGCAGGCGGCGATCCAGACCGCTTTCGTGCAAGCGTACTGCGGGCTGTTTGCGCAGGCGGGGGACAGCAACCGCGCGGCCCTGTGCTACTCGGTCGGCATGGGGGCCTACCAAACCAACCAGACCTACGAAGTTCTCGCCAAGATCGCCGAGTCATCGATGCCCAAGCTCAAGTCGGCCATCGAGATCATCCAGTACGCGATATTCCCCATCATCGTGGCGTTTGCCGTCGTGGCCGGCCATCTGTCGATCCCGGTGCTCAAGACCTATGCGATGAGTCTGGTATGGGTTCAGCTCTGGCCGCCCTTGTACGCCGTGGTGCACTACATCATGACGGTCAAGATGCAAACCTACCAAAACGCGCTTGGCGCGGCGGCGGCAACACTCGAAGGGGCGGGGCAGCTCGTGAGCATGGCGGTATCCGACCAAGCGGTCGCGGGAATGCTGGTGGTTGCGATCCCTCCGCTGGCAGCGGCCCTCGTCAAGGGGGGCGAAGTGGGATTGCAAGCGGTCGCAGGCCTGGTCAGTGCGCCCCGCACGGCGGAGCGTCAGGCAGCCGATGTTGCCAAGGGCAACGAATCTGTGGGACAGTGGCGCACAGCCGGTATGGTGGAATACTCGACCACGCCCACACCCGTATTGGCGCACCGGAACGCGGACGGGTCATTTACCTACGCGAATCCAGACGGGTCGGCGACGTTCAACGTTGGCACGGCGCTGGATAGAGCGTCGTTCCGTGTCTCATCCGCAGGCCGTGAAGCGCGGGCGCTCACACAGCAATCGGAAACGGTGGAGACGGCGGCCATCTCACAGACGCTGAGCGCTGGCCGGGAAATCGCGGCGGCCTACAGCCGCGTGGGGGACTTTGTCCGCTCGCACGGCAAAGGGGCAAGCAGCGGAACCGGCTATACGGACAGCGATGCGGCCCGCATCAGCAAAGCGTACAACGAGGCCCAAGATGTGGCCCGGCGTTTCGCCACGAAACATGGCCTGACCGAAGAGCAGTCGGCGCAGTTACTGGGCTCGGTACAAGCCAGCGCCGGACTTGAAGCCCTTGGCTCCGGCATGGCCGCGCAAGCGAAGTTTATTGGTAACGCTAACGCAGCGGAATCCATCGGCAAAGACAAGGAAAACGCCTTCAAGGAAGCCTTGGCGTTCCAGCAGGCGATGGAGCGCGTGCGTCAAGTGGCGCGCGAGGAAAAGTTCAACACTGGCGAAACGTCGGAAGCCAAGGCGATGCGCGGCGTAAGGGCAAGCCTGGACGAGGCCAAGCGCCAGTCGGATCAGGCGGCGGCCAACTGGCAGCAATCCTTGGCATACAAGGAGCTGGCGGGATATGCCCGCGAAGGATCGCTGACCGTCGATCAAGACTTGACCAATCGCATCATGGATCGCCTCGCCACGGAGAGAGCCACCATCGACGGCCACACCTACAACGGATTCCGCCGGGATGAAGTCGATGCCCTCATGCGCACGAACAGTCCTGAGATGAGGGCGCTCGTGGATCGCATCGCCAGCGAAGAAACCGCCAAACTGCTGCAAGAGCGATATGGCAACCTCAAGTCGCCAGAGGATGTGCGCGCCTTCTTCAAGCAGGGCCTGAATCAGGTGGACGAACGAGACGGTGTGGCCGCTCAAGGCAAGCAGTGGCTGGGCGATGTGCGGCAACAGGGGAAAGCGGCAGGCGTTGACCCGGACAAGAGCGTCACCAGCCGTCTGCCAGGGCGCGTCAACGAGCAGATCGGCAAGGTCGAGGCAGGTGTCAACCAGGGGCGGACACACGTGGGCGGCGCCGGACAAGGACTACGGACGAACGTAGAAAACGAACTCAAAGACCCATCGTTGGCGGCCCGCGCGGCGTCGAATGCGTCGAACGCCATTCTTCCGAAAGGTACAGTATTCCTTCTCGACAAAATCGGCATGGCCCCCGGCTCGTTTGCGCAGCGCACGGCACAGAATTACGAGGGAACGGCGTGGCAGGCGGCGGGTGAAACGTTTCTATTCGCGGCAACGACTGTTGCCGGGGGGCCTTTGGGCAGAGCCGCAGGCAAAGCCGCCGCACCATTTGTCGGACGAAAAGCGATACGCGAAGCCGAGGAAAAGATCATCGCGGAAAATGCAACCAAATCAGTTGGGTACCATTACCCCGGTTTGGTGCAACTGGAAGCACAACAAGCGGGCAGGGAAAAACTCGCCGAGATCAGTGCTGCTGCGGCACGGGATGGACGCTTATTAGGCGTCGGCGCAGGCGCCGTAGTCGGCAATTATGCTGCTGAGAATTGGCAAAAGCCCGTGGTGCTGCTTCAGGGAGCATGGCAGCAAGGTGAGCAATGGGCGTCTGGATTGCTCCCTGGGCAACCCCAGCAACCGCAGCGCACTGAAGCGGGCCTGCCGCAACCGCAACCCCAGCAGCGCACTGAAGCCGGTGCGGTGCAGCAGCCGCAGCGTGCCGAAGCGGGCCTGCCGCAACCGCAACCCCAGCAGCGCACTGAAGCCGGTGCGGTGCAGCAGCCGCAGCGTGCTGAAGCGGGCCTGTCGCAGCCGCAACCCCAGCAGCGCACTGAAGCCGGTGCGGTGCAGCAGCCGCAGCGCGCTGAAGCGGGCCTGTCGCAGCCGCAACAACCGCAGCAGCCGCAGCGTGCTGAAGCCGGTATCGGGCAGCAGACCGAGCAGCGCACTGAAGCGGGCCTGCCGCAACCGCAACCCCAGCAGCGCACTGAAGCCGGTGCGGTGCAGCAGCCGCAGCGTGCCGAAGCGGGCCTGCCGCAACCGCAACCCCAGCAGCAGCCGCGCATTGAGCAGCCGCAGCCCCCGATGGCCACCCCAAACTGCCCCACTTGTGGCCGGTCAAACTGCTCCAGGCAGGACGGTCGAATTATGAGGCTTCAGGGCTGATGGCGATGCGCGCGGCGGCCTCCTTGAGGCGGTAGCTCTTGCCCTCGAATTCCAGCATCGCGCAGCGGTGCATCAGGCGGTCCAGGATGGTGGTGGCCATGGTGGCGTCGCCCAGATACTTACCCCAGTCCTGCACCACCCGGTTGGAGGTCACCACGATCGACCTGCGCAACTTGTAGCGCTGGTGCACGATGGCCTGCAACACCTCGGCGGCGTGCTCGCTGATGCGCCGCGCCAGGAACAGGTCATCCAGGACCAGCAGGTCGGGCTGCACCCACTCCTTGAGCAGTGAGCCCCGCTCGGTGGCATTGCCCAGCGCGTAGCGGCCAAACTCGGTGTCCGCCTCCAGATAGCGCACATCGTGACCGGCCAGCGTGGCCTGGTAGGCCACCGCCTTGGCCAAGTGGCTCTTGCCCGTGCCGGGCTTGCCCACGATCAGTGCATTGGCGCCCTCTGCGATGAACTTGAGCGTGTGCAGCTCAAAGCAGGCCGATCTGGGCAGCTTGGGGTTGAAGCGCCAGTCAAAGTCGGCCAGCGTGACCTTCTCATCCAGCCCCGAGCGCTTGTAGCGGCGCTCCATCAGGCGCGTTCGGCGCCGGTCCAGCTCGTCTTGCAGCATGGCGGCGAAGGTCTCCAGGAACGGCTCCTGGCTGGCCTGGGCCTGCATCACGCGGGTCGACAGGGTCTCGGCAATGCCCGAGAGGCGCAATTCGCGCAGCGCGCGTTCGATCTCGGCCAGGTTCATGCCAGGCTCCCCGGTGCGGTGGTGGTGGCAGCGGTGGTACTGGATACGGTTGCCGTGGCCGTGGCTGCGGCGTGCGCGAAGAGATCACCGTACTCATCGACATCGCGGATGAGCCCGTGCTGCTGGGTCAGCTCTGGGGTGGTGAGCACCGCGCCGTTGTCGCGCTGGCATGGGCTTCAATGGCGGCGAGCGCCTGGGCAAAAAGACCCTCGCTCAAAGCCAGCACGCGCTTGTAGCTGTAGATGCCCTGCTCCAGGGCCTGGGCACAGGCGGCGTTGACGCAGTGGGCCGGGTAGCGCCGCACCAGAGCCACGATGCCCCAGAGCTTGCGCTGCCCGACCCGCCCCTCGATGGCAAAGAGCAGCTCACACAGACGGGCCGCATGTTCGCCGATCTCGCTGGCCTGGCGCAGGATGTAGCGGGTCTCGCGCGAGGGGTTGAACACCCGCTCGTCCTGGGGCAGCACGACAGAGCCAGGACGCTCGGCCTTGGGGTGGGTGCGCAGCAGATCGCCCGTGCTGGCCTCACGGATCTCGATGCGCTGGGCGTAGATGCGCACCAGCACCTTCGATCCGATGGCCGCCGGGCGCGCGGCGTAGCTGCTGTGCGCGACGCGCACGCAACTGTCATCGCACACCGTGCGCTCGACCTCGCTGAAATACTGCATGCCCAACAGCGGCAGCGCCTTGAGGTAGGCGCGTTCTTCCTCGAACATGGCCTGCACCTGGCGCCGCTCGGTGCCGTGGATGCGCTTGGCCGCCCAGTTCTTCTCCCAGTGCGCCAGGAACTCGTTGTGGGCCTCGATGGACTCGAAGCGCCGGCCCTTCAAGGCCGTGGCCTGGGTGTGGCCGATAGCGTGCTCGACCGTGCCCTTGCGGTTGGGGTCGCGTACCCGGGCTGGGTCGGCCACCACATGGTAGTGCGCCAGGGTGGCAGCGTAGACCTTGTTGAGTTCGGGTTCGTACAGGTCGGGCGTGATGACGCCTTCCTTGAGGTTGTCCAGCACCACGTACTGGGGGCAACCACCAAAGAAGCGAAAGGCCCGCTCGTGCAGCTCGGCCCAGATCTGGTGGCTGGACTTCCAGACCACGCAGCGAAAGCTTGCCCGCGAGTAGCGCAGCGTGGCCACGAACAGGCGGGGTTTGCGGTACCGATCAGAACCCGGCACCCGGGTGGGAGCGCCTTCGCCGTAGTCGACCTGCATCTCCTCGCCGGGCAGGAAGCTCAGGCGGTCGAACTGCTCGGGCTCCTTCTGGCGCAGTCGGGCCACGAAGCGTTTGACGGAGTTGTACTGGCCGGCAAAGCCGTGCTGGTCGACCAGGTCCTGGAAGATGGCCATGGCGTTGCGCTTGAGACGCAACTGCGCCTGGATGAACTCACGGTGGGGTTCGCACAGGGAGGAAGCCAGTGGCGCAGGGGCAACAGCAGGAGCCGGTGGCCGGGGTGGGGCAGTTTGACTGGCCACCGCCTCAGAGCCGGTGGCCACCCCGGGGCAGTTTGCCCGTTCGGCCGCAAAGCGTTGCTGGTAGGCGCGGATGGTGTGACGGGAGATACCTGTGACCCGCTCGATCTCTCGCTGGCTGGCGTTGGCCTCCAGCAGCGTCCATATGGTGGTTTGCAAGTGTGGCTTCAAGACGTTCACTCCGGTGGTCCCCTCGTTGGTGAGGGGGTGAAAGTAACGTCCTGCCTGTCGGCCAGCGGGCGACCAACATGCCAAGCTCAATGCATCAGGTCACCACTGGTCAGGTGGAGCAATTTGGGTGGCCATAAGTGGAGCACTTTGGGTGGCCGCCGGGGCCTCGTGGACATGTGCACAGGCCGGCCAGCGGCCTGCACACATGCCCACCGGGCTCGACGACCAGGAGTCATTGTGACTGTTGGGTTCCACACGAAATGACGAAGAGCCGGTACACTTCCCACATGCCTCGCCGGCTTGTCGCCTTCATTCTCAGTCTCGTGCTGTCCTGCTACGGCTTCGCCGCCGTGGCGAAGGCGCTCGTGCTGACAAGCGGCGATGACCACGCCGTGGCGCACCTGCTGGAGCAGGCCCACCACCACCACGACGACGGCAGCGTGCACGTCGATGACAGCGACGAGTCGGTGCAGCACGTGATGGTCGACCAGTGGCTGGGCGCTCCAGCCATGCCGGCAGAGCCTCCCGCACTGCCGCACCTGCGCTTGGTCGCCGCGTCGCCCCCCGACCATTCCATCTCACGCATACCTACGCCCTACCTCGAAGGGCCCAGGCGACCTCCACGCTCCTCCGCTGACTAGGCTTCAAGTCGCGCTGCGGCATCGCGCCGCAGTGACTTTGGTGTCGCGCCTTCCCGTGCCGCTTGGCGCTGGAGGGCCACGAGTCAACGGAACACCGTGAAACCCCTTCTTGCACGGGCCGTGCGCAGCTTGCGTGCGATACCTCTTGCGCTGGCCGTCCTCGCTGCCAGTGCTCAACAGCCGGCGCCTTCGGCCTCTGCGCTGCGCACAGCTGTGGACGCGGCATGGCAACGCGCCCAGGAAGCCGCCGAGGCACAGGGCCAGGTTTTAAGGGCCGAAGCCAGTCGAGCAGCGGCCTCCAGCCTGTTGCCGGCTGTCCCGGCGATCGAGCTGTCGCACCGCGATGAGCGGTGGCTAGAGCGCGCGCCGGGCGCCGGCCGCGAAACCGAGCTGGCTGCGGCGCTGCCCTTGTGGATGCCCGGGCAGCGGGCCAAGCGGACCGCGGCCGCTGAAGCGCAAACCGCCATGGCCCAGGCTGCTGCCGCCTTCAGCCGTTGGCAGATTGCCGGCCAGGTGCGCGAACTCGCGTGGCGGGTCGTCGGGGCGCGGGCAGAGCTGCGGCAGGCGCAAGCCCAGCGGGACATGCTTGAGCGGCTGGCCGCAGACGTGGACCGCCGGGTCCAGGCCGGTGACCTGGCGCGTTCCGACGCGCTAGCCGCCCGGGCCGAAGCGCTCTCGGCAGTCGCCTCGGTGCGCGATGCGCAACTCCGCCTGACCGAGCTGGAACGGCAGTGGGTGGTGCTGGCGGGCATGCCGGCGCCGGCCGCAGAACAACTGGACGAGCCTGTGCCGGTCTCAGCGGCGGGGACTGGGTCTCACCCACATCTGCAGTTGGCCGAACGCCAGGTCGAGCACGCCCAACGTCAGCAGGCTGCAGTCGCAGCCGACCGGCGCGACCCGCCGGAGTTGCTGCTGCGCTACCGCCAGGAAGCGGGCGGTGTCGATTCACAGGCCCGCAACAGCGTCGGTGTTGGCGTGCGAATTCCGCTGGGCGGTGACGTGCGCAACCGGCCGCTGGAGGCCGCGGCGTCCTCCACGCTGCTGGTCGCGCAGCGGCAACTGGAGGTCGTCCGCGCCCAGGTGGACGCCACCCTGAAACAAGCCGAGGACGCCCATGTCGCCGCGCTGGAGCGGCTGGCTGCCGATCGCCAGCGCCATGCGCTCGTCAGCGAGCGGGCGGCGCTCGTCCAGCGCGCCTTCAACGCCGGCGATCACAGCCTGCCGGAACTGCTGCGCGCGCTGGCTGCCTCCGCCGCGGCCCAAGCCGACCTCGAGCGCTCACAGGCGGCGCTCGGCTTGGCCCGTGCACGCCTGCTCCAAGCACAAGGAATCACCCCATGACCCGCATCTCCGCGCGGCGCTGGCTCGCCGCCCTGTTGCTCGCCCCGTGGCTGGCATTGGCCGCGCCCGGCGCGCATGGCCCCAACGGTGAACACCTGGACGGTCCTGGCGGCCACGCCCATGGTCCCGCCACCGACGCACCGCGCGTCGAAGCGCACTCGGACCTGTTCGAACTGGTTGCCACGCTGGCCGATGGAGAGCTGTCCCTTCTGATCGACCGCTACGCCACCAACGAGCCGGTGCTGAACGCCAAGGTAGAGGTGGAAGCCGGCAAAGCCAAGGCGGTGGCGAAATTCCACGCCGACCACGGCGACTACGCGGTGGCAGACGAGGCATTTCTGAAGGCGATCTCGCAGCCCGGCGAGCACCCCTTGGTCATCACGATCACCGCAGCCAACGACAACGACCTGCTCGATGGCGTGCTGAAGGTGACGCCGGCGGAGCACAAGGATCACGCTGCCGCGACCTGGCAGAGCTGGGCGTGGGCAGTCGGGGTGCTGGTGGCGGCCGTGCTGCTTGGCCTTGTCTGGTGGTCCCGCAGGCGCGGGTCTTCGTTGTCCAGGAGCGCCGCATGACCTGGTTGCGTCGTAGTCCCCGCGGCTTCGTGCTGGTGACGCTGGTGTCCCTGCTGACCGCCGCGCATGCGGCTCCCGGCGCCCACGGACCAAACGGCGAGCACTTGGACGGCCCCGCTGCGTCCACCGGCTCCGGGCTGATGCGGCTGCCCGACGGTAGCGTCAACGTGCCGAAGCTGGCGCAGCGCCGGATGCAGCTGCGCACGGTGCTGGCGCCGATGTCGCAAGCCGCCGCCACGGTGGAGCTGAACGGCCGGGTCATCGTCGATCCGAACGCCGGTGGCCGTGTGCAGGCGATCCATGGCGGCCGGGTCGAAGCCGGACCACAGGGACTGCCGGTGGCCGGCCAGGCGGTCAAGCGCGGCCAGGTGCTGGCTTATCTGCGCCACCATGCCGAGCCGTTTGCCGAAGCCAACCAGCGTGCGGAACTGGCAAAACTGCGCGCCGACCGACAGATCGCCGAGCAGCGGGTGCGGCGGCTTGAATCGCTGGAAGGCACGACGCCGCGCAAGGAGATCGAGGCGGCGCGGGCCGAGCTGGCCAGCCTGAGGGCACGCGAGGCCAGCATCGGCGGCAGCCTGCGTGCACGCGAAGCGGTCGTCGCGCCGGTGGCGGGCGTGATCGCGCGTGCCGATGTGCAGACCGGCCAGGTCGTCGAGGCGCGCGAAACGATGTTCGAGATCGTCGACCCGTCGCGGCTGATGGTCGAGGCGACGACGGCCGATCCGGGGCTCGCCGGCCGCCTGCGCAGCGCGCAGCTTGCCGGGTTGCCGGCCTACCGGCTGCAGCTGGTAGGCGCGGCAGCCTCGTTGCGCGAAGGTGTGCTGCCCCTGACCTTCAAGGCCACCGCGCCAGCTGGCACTGTGGCGCTGGCGGTTGGTCAGCCGGTCACCGTGATCGCGCAGCTCACCGAACAGGTCAAAGGCGTCGTGCTGCCGGCGGCGGCCGTGGTCCGCAGCCCAGCCAACGAACCGGTGGTGTGGATCAAGTCCGGCGCCGAGCGCTTCATCCCGCAGCCCATCGAGGCCCGCCCGCTGGACGCGAACACGGTGATCGTGACCCGAGGCCTGGCTCCCGACAACCGCGTGGTCGTGCAGGGCGCGGCCCTGGTCAACCAGATCCGCTGAACGGCACGGGGCGACGATGTTCAACTGGATCGTTCGTGCCAGCCTGGCCAACCGGCTGTTTGTGCTGGCGGTGGCCGTGCTGTTGATGGCCTATGGCGCGCTCACCGCCACCCGCACGCCGGTGGACGTGTTCCCCGCGCTCGACAAGCCACTGGTCACGGTGCTGACGGAGGCCGGCGGCATGGCGCCCGAGGAGGTCGAGCAGCTGGTGACCTTTCCGATCGAGACGGCGCTCAACGGCATGCCGGGCGTGACGCGCGTGCGCTCCACCTCGGGTGTGGGTCTGTCGATCGTCTATGCCGAGTTCGATTGGGGCACCAACCAGTACCTGAACCGGCAACTCGTCGCCGAGCGGCTGGCGTTGGTGCGTGAGCAGCTGCCGGCCGGCATCGCGCCTGTCATGGGCCCGGTGTCGTCGATCATGGGTGAGGTGATGCTGGTCGCGTTGCCGATCAGCGCCCCTGCAGGGGCCAAGGTGGCGCCGGCCACGCCGATGCAGGCGCGCGAGTACGCGGACTTCGTGCTGCGCCCGCGGCTGCTGTCGATTGCCGGGGTTTCGCAGGTGATTCCGATCGGTGGCGAGGTGCGGCAGCTGCGCGTGGAGCCCGACACCGCGCGGATGGCGCAGTTCGGCGTGACGCTGCAGCAGGTCGAGGACGCGCTGCGCGGGTTCGCGGCCAACGCGGGCGGCGGCTTCATCGACCTGCACAGCCGCGAGTACCTGATCCGGCACATCGGCCGCACCACGCGGCCTGAGGACCTGGCCGGCGTTGCGGTCGCCTTCCGCGAGGGACGGCCGATCCTGCTGGAACAGGTGGCCGCCGTGCGCTTTGCGCCAGCGCTCAAGCGCGGCGACGCCGGCTACAACGGCGCACCAGCAGTGATCGTCAGCGTGCAAAAGCAGCCCACCGCCGACACGGTGAAGCTCACCCGCGAGATCGAGGCTGCACTCGCCGAACTGCAACCCGGCCTGCCGCCAGGCCTGGCCGCGCCGAAGGTGCTGTTCCGCCAGGCCGACTTCATCCGCGCCTCGATCACCAACGTGGCCGAGGCCTTGCGCGACGGCGCGGTGATGGTGGCGATCGTGCTGTTCGCCTTCCTGCTGTCGGCCCGCACGACACTGATCTCGCTGCTGGCGATCCCGCTGTCGCTGGCCGTCACCGCCTTGATCTTCAAGCTGCTGGGCCAGTCGATCAACGTGATGACGCTGGGCGGGCTGGCGATCGCGATCGGCGAGCTGGTGGACGACGCGGTGGTCGACGTCGAGAACATCGTGCGGCGGCTCAAGCAAAACCGGGTGGCGGCCCAGCCGCTGCCGGTGCTGGAGGTGGTGCGTCAGGCCAGCGTCGAGGTGCGCTCGGGCATCGTCTACGCGACGCTGATCGTCGTGCTGGTGTTCGTGCCGCTGTTTGCGCTGCCGGGCATCGAGGGGCGGCTGTTTGCACCGCTGGGCATCGCCTACATCGTCTCTATCCTCGCGTCGATGCTGGTGTCGATGACGGTGACGCCGGCGCTGTCGGCCTACCTGCTGCCGAAGATGAAGCGGCTTGAACACGGCGACAGCCCGCTGGTGGCATGGCTGAAGCGCCGCGACGAGCGCCTGCTGGTGTGGTCGTTTCCGCGGGCTCGCCTGTTGATTGGTGCGGCCGCCGTGGCCGCTTTGATCGCGGCGGCCAGCGTCCCGTTCTTTCCACGCAGCTTCCTGCCGGCATTCAACGAAGGCTCGCTAGTGCTGTCGCTGCTGTTGAACCCTGGTACCTCGCTGCAGGAAGCCAACCGCATCGGCGCTGTCGCCGAAAAGCTGATCGCCGAAGTGCCGGAGGTGGTGCAGGTCGGCCGCCGCACCGGGCGCGCCGAGCTGGACGAACACGCCGAGGGGGTGCACTCGGCCGAGATCGATGTGGACCTGAAACGCTCGGAGCGCGGCCGCGAGGCGGTGATGGCGGACATCCGCGACCGGCTCGCGCAGCTGCCGGCCGCGGTGGCCATCGGCCAGCCGATTTCCCACCGCCTGGACCACTTGCTGTCCGGTGTGCGTGCACAGATCGCGCTCAAGCTGTATGGCGACGACGTGGACACGCTGCGCGGCGTCGCCGAGCAGCTGCGGCAACGGCTCGGCACGGTGCCCGGGCTGGTGGACCTGACCGTCGAGCGGCAGGTGCTGATCCCGCAGATCAAGCTGCGCATCGACCACCGCAAGGCCGCGCAGCTTGGGCTGTCCCCAGGTCAGGCGGTCGAAGCGCTGCAGACGCTGACCGACGGACGCGAGCTGGCCCAGATCGTCGACGGCGCCCGCCGCTACGAGCTGGTGCTGCGGCTGCCCGACGAGCGCCGAGGGCCGAAGGACCTGGCCAACCTGGTGGTGGACACCCCCGCTGGCCGCGTGCCGGTGTCGAGCTTCGCCTCGGTCGAGGAAGGTGACGGTCCGAACCAGATCGGCCGCGAGAACGGCCGCCGACGCATCGTCGTCTACGCCAACACCGACGGCTCCGACATGAGCCGGGTGGTCGGCGACATCCGCCGGGCGGTGGCCGAGACCAAGCTCCCCGGCGGCTACTTCGTCAGCCTGGAAGGCCAGTTCCAGGCACAGGAGCAGGCCACCCAGCTGATCGTGCTGCTGTCGCTGGTCTCGCTGGCGCTGATCTTCCTGGTGCTCTACACCCGCTACCGCTCCGCGGTGCTGGCCGGCGTCATCATGGCCAACATCCCGCTCGCGCTGATCGGCAGCGTGCTGGCGATGTGGATCGCCGACGTGAGCCTGTCGGTGGCCTCGATGGTGGGTTTCATCACGCTGGCCGGCATCGCCACGCGTAACGGCATCCTGAAAGTCAGCCACTACATCAACCTGTGCAAGTTCGAAGGCGAGACCTTCGGCCAGCCGATGATCGTGCGCGGCTCCTTGGAGCGGCTGACGCCGGTGCTCATGACGGCGCTGGTGGCGGCCTTTGCGCTGACGCCGCTGCTGCTGGCCGCTGATGCGCCCGGCAAGGAGATCCTGCACCCGGTGGCGGTGGTGATCTTTGGCGGCTTGATCAGTTCGACACTGCTGGACACCTTGATCACGCCGCTGATGTTTGCCGCCGTGGGCCGTCGTCCGTTGGAGAGGCTGTTGCAACGCGAGGACGCCGAGGCGTTCTGAGGCATGAATGGGCCAACGCAGCGACGCCTTAAAGACGCTGCCAAGAAGGAGAAATCGCATGAACAGACTGCTGAACACCCTGGCCGCCGCCGCGGCGGTGCTGGCCCTGAACACCGCGCACGCCCACGGACCTGGCGAGGCCAAGCACGGCGGGATCGTGCAAAGCGCGAACGACCTGGGCTTCGAGCTGGTGGCCAAGGATGGCAACGCTACGCTGTACGTCGAAGACCATGGGAAGCCTTTTGCCGTTCAGGGCACCACCGGCAAGCTGACCGTGCTCAACGGCAGCGACAAGAGCGAGGCAGAACTGACGCCGGCGGGTGACAACAAGCTGGAGGCCAAGGGTGTGAAGCTCAACGCCGGGGCGAAAGTGGTGGCTGCCTTGACGTTGCCGAGCAAGAAGGTGGTGACGGTCCGCTTCACCGTGAAGTGACTGGACACGACGGCGGAACAGCGGGAGCAGACGCGATGGGCTGGATTGCGGTGAAGTACCTCATCACGGCCGCGGTGGTCGTGCTGGTCTCCGAAGCTGCCAAGCGCAGTGACCGGCTAGGGGGTCTGATCGCGGCCCTGCCGCTGGTCACCATCCTCACGCTGATCTGGCTGCAGGTTGAAGGACGCCCGCCCGCGCAAATTGGCAACCACGCGAAATACACCTTCTGGTACGTGCTGCCGACGCTGCCGATGTTCCTGCTGTTTCCTGCGCTGCTGCAGCGGCTGGGCTTCTGGCCCACCTTGGCCGTCTCCGCGCTCGTGACGGTCCTGTGCTTTGCTGTTCTGGCTTGGGCGGTGCGCCCCTTCGGCATCGACTTGCTGCCGTGAAAGGGCCAGCGCCCTTATCTGCATTTACCGTGGATCTTCCAACCCTGATCTGCTTCATTTGCGCGGGGACACAAGCGCTTCCGTGCCGACGATCCTTGCCCGCAATTGACGGGATGGAGCGGTGCGCCGCTAATTGCGAGTGACGCGCGATCCGTGCTCATTGAACTTCCGCTTGCCGACGTGTGGGTCGTAACGGGCGTCGAGCATGTCAGTGCTAAGGTAAAGCAGGGCGATGACCTCACCTGCGCGGCTTGGCATACAGCACTCCAGCATCTCGTATTGGTCTGCGTCCAAGTTCTCAAACCACACTTCGGCCGGCTGTTTGCCCGGGCTTGGGTGCGGTTTACCATTGCGCAGTAGGTCGTACGCGAAGCTGTCGTCATCTAGATGCTGTCGAAGCCACCAGCGCCCATTCACGTCCGCAGCAACCTTTCGCCAACGAAGATCGCCATGCGCTCCATAACATGCAAGGATGACTGGCAGCGTGTTGATATCCGCGATTCGCATGCAGGTCGCCAAAATGCTCGTCGCGAACACCTCCGACAAATCCTCGATCTCGCGAAAGCCAGGGTTACCCAGGGCCCTAACGCGGGGGTTGAACATCGAGGTGGGCATCAACAGATGAGATGCGTAGGTGTCAGGTCCCGGACGATTACGTGGTTTGAAGATGAAAAGATCGGGGCGTTGAGCGTACCACTTTTTCAAGGCCTCCAGAGGTGTTATGTGTCCGATTGCCTTCTGGGGTAAATGATGGTTGTACAGCCAAACATAACGGGTCAAGGTAGTCTCGAGGTCCTCGGCGCTGTTGAAGTGATGGGTGGCAAGGACCTCGGCAATACGGCCGTTGAAGCGTTCGACCATGCCATTGGTCTGAGGGTGTCTGGGCTTGGTGAGGCGATGCTCGATGCCAAGGGCCTGGCAGAGCTGATCGAACTCGTGCTTCCCGGACGGTGCGCGCGCGCCTGAGGCGAAGAGGCGATCCGTGAACTCCTTGCCGTTGTCGGTGAGGATGTGCGTGATTCTGACCGGGCAGGTCTTGTGCAAGGCCTTCAGGAAGCTTCTGGCCGCGGCTGCGGTCTTGTTTGGCTTAATCTGGATGAAGACCCAACGGGTGGCGCGGTCAATGGCGACGAAGAGATAACGCCTCTGATGTTCGTCGGGCATCTGCGGCAGGTACTTGACGTCGATGTGCAGGTAGCCCGGCATGTAGGTCTTGAATGGCTTGGAAGCAGGCGCATCCTTGGCTTCACTGGGCAGTTGGGATAGGCCATGGCGCTTGAGCAGACGATACAGCCCAGAACGTGAGGCCCGGGGGTTGATGAACTCCCGTGTGACCACCAGCAGATCGTCAAGGGGTAGCTGGAGGGTCTTGCGCAGCTCCACCACCAAAAGCTCCTGCGCCGGGGTGAGCGTCGTCTGCAAACGATGCGCGGTATGCGGGCGATCTTCCACAAAGTCCCGACGCTTCCAGCGGCGGATGGTGTCTTCGGATACGCCCAACTCGGCTGCCAAGGCCGCAACCGACAAGGACGAGGACTGGATGTAGGCGCGGGTGGCGGGGGTTGTGGTGGCGTTTTTGTGTAGGCGAATAATCATGGTTGAGCGCTCCGGAGGTTGTCGATCAGCTCTCGCATCACTGCGCGACTAACGAAGAGTGCACGACGCGAAGGATCTATGCAATCGTCCGGAACCCTACACGTAGGTATCGGCCTCCTTCTCGAGGAGGACATCCGAGGCCCAGTTTTGGTCAGGATCGTCGACACGGCATCGACCCCGATGGCCACCCCAAACTGCCCCACTTGTGGCCGGTCAAACTGCTCCAGGCAGGACGGTCGAATTATGAGGCTTCAGGGCTGATGGCGATGCGCGCGGCGGCCTCCTTGAGGCGGTAGCTCTTGCCCTCGAATTCCAGCATCGCGCAGCGGTGCATCAGGCGGTCCAGGATGGTGGTGGCCATGGTGGCGTCGCCCAGATACTTACCCCAGTCCTGCACCACCCGGTTGGAGGTCACCACGATCGACCTGCGCAACTTGTAGCGCTGGTGCACGATGGCCTGCAACACCTCGGCGGCGTGCTCGCTGATGCGCCGCGCCAGGAACAGGTCATCCAGGACCAGCAGGTCGGGCTGCACCCACTCCTTGAGCAGTGAGCCCCGCTCGGTGGCATTGCCCAGCGCGTAGCGGCCAAACTCGGTGTCCGCCTCCAGATAGCGCACATCGTGACCGGCCAGCGTGGCCTGGTAGGCCACCGCCTTGGCCAAGTGGCTCTTGCCCGTGCCGGGCTTGCCCACGATCAGTGCATTGGCGCCCTCTGCGATGAACTTGAGCGTGTGCAGCTCAAAGCAGGCCGATCTGGGCAGCTTGGGGTTGAAGCGCCAGTCAAAGTCGGCCAGCGTGACCTTCTCATCCAGCCCCGAGCGCTTGTAGCGGCGCTCCATCAGGCGCGTTCGGCGCCGGTCCAGCTCGTCTTGCAGCATGGCGGCGAAGGTCTCCAGGAACGGCTCCTGGCTGGCCTGGGCCTGCATCACGCGGGTCGACAGGGTCTCGGCAATGCCCGAGAGGCGCAATTCGCGCAGCGCGCGTTCGATCTCGGCCAGGTTCATGCCAGGCTCCCCGGTGCGGTGGTGGTGGCAGCGGTGGTACTGGATACGGTTGCCGTGGCCGTGGCTGCGGCGTGCGCGAAGAGATCACCGTACTCATCGACATCGCGGATGAGCCCGTGCTGCTGGGTCAGCTCTGGGGTGGTGAGCACCGCGCCGTTGTCACCGCTGGCATGGGCTTCAATGGCGGCGAGCGCCTGGGCAAAAAGACCCTCGCTCAAAGCCAGCACGCGCTTGTAGCTGTAGATGCCCTGCTCCAGGGCCTGGGCACAGGCGGCGTTGACGCAGTGGGCCGGGTAGCGCCGCACCAGAGCCACGATGCCCCAGAGCTTGCGCTGCCCGACCCGCCCCTCGATGGCAAAGAGCAGCTCACACAGACGGGCCGCATGTTCGCCGATCTCGCTGGCCTGGCGCAGGATGTAGCGGGTCTCGCGCGAGGGGTTGAACACCCGCTCGTCCTGGGGCAGCACGACAGAGCCAGGACGCTCGGCCTTGGGGTGGGTGCGCAGCAGATCGCCCGTGCTGGCCTCACGGATCTCGATGCGCTGGGCGTAGATGCGCACCAGCACCTTCGATCCGATGGCCGCCGGGCGCGCGGCGTAGCTGCTGTGCGCGACGCGCACGCAACTGTCATCGCACACCGTGCGCTCGACCTCGCTGAAATACTGCATGCCCAACAGCGGCAGCGCCTTGAGGTAGGCGCGTTCTTCCTCGAACATGGCCTGCACCTGGCGCCGCTCGGTGCCGTGGATGCGCTTGGCCGCCCAGTTCTTCTCCCAGTGCGCCAGGAACTCGTTGTGGGCCTCGATGGACTCGAAGCGCCGGCCCTTCAAGGCCGTGGCCTGGGTGTGGCCGATAGCGTGCTCGACCGTGCCCTTGCGGTTGGGGTCGCGTACCCGGGCTGGGTCGGCCACCACATGGTAGTGCGCCAGGGTGGCAGCGTAGACCTTGTTGAGTTCGGGTTCGTACAGGTCGGGCGTGATGACGCCTTCCTTGAGGTTGTCCAGCACCACGTACTGGGGGCAACCACCAAAGAAGCGAAAGGCCCGCTCGTGCAGCTCGGCCCAGATCTGGTGGCTGGACTTCCAGACCACGCAGCGAAAGCTTGCCCGCGAGTAGCGCAGCGTGGCCACGAACAGGCGGGGTTTGCGGTACCGATCAGAACCCGGCACCCGGGTGGGAGCGCCTTCGCCGTAGTCGACCTGCATCTCCTCGCCGGGCAGGAAGCTCAGGCGGTCGAACTGCTCGGGCTCCTTCTGGCGCAGTCGGGCCACGAAGCGTTTGACGGAGTTGTACTGGCCGGCAAAGCCGTGCTGGTCGACCAGGTCCTGGAAGATGGCCATGGCGTTGCGCTTGAGACGCAACTGCGCCTGGATGAACTCACGGTGGGGTTCGCACAGGGAGGAGGCCAGTGGCGCAGGGGCAACAGCAGGAGCCGGTGGCCGGGGTGGGGCAGTTTGACTGGCCACCGCCTCAGAGCCGGTGGCCACCCCGGGGCAGTTTGCCCGTTCGGCCGCAAAGCGTTGCTGGTAGGCGCGGATGGTGTGACGGGAGATACCTGTGACCCGCTCGATCTCTCGCTGGCTGGCGTTGGCCTCCAGCAGCGTCCATATGGTGGTTTGCAAGTGTGGCTTCAAGACGTTCACTCCGGTGGTCCCCTCGTTGGTGAGGGGGTGAAAGTAACGTCCTGCCTGTCGGCCAGCGGGCGACCAACATGCCAAGCTCAATGCATCAGGTCACCACTGGTCAGGTGGAGCAATTTGGGTGGCCATAAGTGGAGCACTTTGGGTGGCCGCCGGGGGCCGCAGCAGCCGCAGCGTGCCGAAGCGGGCCTGCCGCAACCGCAACCCCAGCAGCGCACTGAAGCCGGTGCGGTGCAGCAGCCGCAGCGTGCCGAAGCGGGCCTGCCGCAACCGCAACCCCAGCAGCGCACTGAAGCCGGTGCGGTGCAGCAGCCGCAGCGCGCTGAAGCGGGCCTGTCGCAGCCGCAACAACCGCAGCAGCCGCAGCGTGCTGAAGCCGGTATCGGGCAGCAGACCGAGCAGCGCACTGAAGCGGGCCTGCCGCAACCGCAACCCCAGCAGCGCACTGAAGCCGGTGCGGTGCAGCAGCCGCAGCGTGCCGAAGCGGGCCTGCCGCAACCGCAACCCCAGCAGCAGCCGCGCATTGAGCAGCCGCAGCAGCCGCAGGTACAGCCGCTCTTCGCGGATCAGGGAACCGTCTTCGCGGGGCAGTCTGGCAGATCAAGCATAGAGAAACTGTTGGGCGGCCAAAAAGCAACGCCGCCACAGGCGCAACCTGCGGCGGCGCAGCAGCCAAGCATCAAGACCGAGGATTTGCCGAAACCAAGGTCAACTACCCCCGACTGAAGTCGGGGGCTTGTCCCTGTACTACGCAACCAGAAGGTCCTGATGCGGTTCCGAGACTTTAGGCGTATTGACAGACGCCCTGGCGAGGCAACGGATGTTCCTCGCCGCGTTCACGTCTGCGTGGTCGGCGTGCCCACAGGCCACGCAGCGAAACTCCGTTTGCGATGGGCGGTTGGCTTTGGATACATGCCCGCAAACCGCGCACGTCTGGCTGGTATAGGCAGGGTTGATGTAGACGACCTCAACGCCTGCCAGCCTGGCTTTGTATTCGACAAATGCACGAAGTTGCGCAAAAGCCCACCCACCCATCTTCGCCCGCTGCGCCTTGCGAAACCGTGTCCGGTTGCGGATGCCCTTGAGTTTCTCCAGGGCAAGCCCGCGACCGGTGCCTTTGGCCTTAGCAACGAGCGATTTGGCTATGCGATGATTCTCGTTGG
The DNA here is from genome assembly GCF_049728535.1 of Tepidimonas sp. HKU77. NCBI lineage: Bacteria > Pseudomonadati > Pseudomonadota > Betaproteobacteria > Burkholderiales > Tepidimonas > Tepidimonas sp. HKU77. The sequence goes on from NZ_CP187300.1 coordinate 2,614,259, forward strand.
CGCGAAATCTCCTTTCCTTCCCGCTCAAGCGCTTGAGCTTGCGCCGGATGTTCTTCGGACGCATGCCTCGCCGCTTTTTGGCAGAAGCAGCCCTCTGGAGACTGGCGCGCAGTGTGTACTGCCTACTCCTGACGGCTTCGACCGCATCGCCGCTGTAGTGCTGCCCGTCGCTGTCGGTGGCGATATTGGCCACTCCGAGATCGACGCCGATGAAGTCGGTCGTTGGCGGCTTGGTGCCGTCTGGCAGATCGACGGTCACAAGCAGGAACCACTTGCCATCCTTGCGCAGGACGAGATCACATTGCCCCTTGGCGGCGGTAAACCGTTCTTGCTGATACTTGCCCATGACCATGGGCACGAGAATGCGACCCGAGAGCGTCAAAAGCGACACGCGGTCAATGCCCTTGAAGCTCATCAACCGCTGGTCATAGGGGACAGCGGCAAGCGGACGAAACTGCGGTCGCTTGGACCTGTCCCGCTTGTAGGCTTCGCAGACTTGCGCAATGCAGCGCACCGCCATCTGGGCCGACAGCCCGAATCTCTCGCGCAACTGAGCGTAGCAGAGCTTTTGCAGCAGGATTTTGTTGGCGGTCTTTCTTGCAAACGCCTCGCCGGCCAACCAGTTGGCTGCTTCGTTGAAGGCGCGCATGGTCGCCTCGAGCAAAGCGGCTTGCTCCGAGGTAGGCAGAAGCTGCGTCTGCAAGGTCAGTTTCATGCCTATAATTATAGGCGGATTGGTTCAATATGTCAACCCATGGAGCAGCGCTTCCTCCCCCGACTGAAGTCGGGGGCTTCCGCGCCGGTGATGCTGTGAACAAATCGTTAGCTCGATACTCGGCCTCGACACTCAAGATCATTGCACAGGCTACCAGGGAAGATCGTGATGTCTTCAGGGGGGACATTTTTGTTCTTCCTGTTTTCCTTATTTGGTCGCCCCTGAAATATTCATAACCTCATGATTTTTCTTGTGTTATTGTCTGTTTGCGAGTACAATTTCCCCCAGATTTGATGGTCTGATGCGCCGTTTTCTGGGAGTTTTGCGATGTTTGCCTGCCCTGCCACCGAGGACTTCTTCCGCGCCCGGCTCGATCAGATGATCGACCTGCGCCATCCGCTGGCGGTGTTGTCCTCACGCATGCCGTGGCAGGAGTTGGAAGCAAGGCTGTCGCACCTGTTCATGCGCAAAGCGCGCGCAGGTGTCGCGATGCCCGATCTGGACCTCTTTGGCGAATCTCCGGTGCGCGCAGCTCGGGCGTCCAACGCAGGCCGACCCCGCGTGCCGCTGCGCGTGATGATCGCGCTGCTGTATCTGAAGCACGCCTTCAACGAGTCGGACGAAGGGGTGGTCGAGCGCTGGGGCGAAACCCCCACATGGCAGTTCTTCTCGGGGCGGGCGTACTTTGAACATCGCCGGCCGTGCGACGCCACGACGCTGGTGAAGTTTCGCCGGCTGCTGGGCGAGGAGGGGGTGGAAGAACTCCTGGCGCAGACGATCAACGTGGCGGTGGAAACCGGACTCATCAAGCCGCAGGAACTCAAGCGCGTGGTGGTGGACACGACCGTGCAGCCCAAGGCGGTGGCCCATCCGACCGACAGCCGGTTGCTGCAGACCGCACGCACCAAGCTGGTGGAGGCGGCCAAGGCCGCCGGCATCGCCTTGAAGCAGACCTTTGCCAAGGAAGGCAAGGAGCTGGCCCGCAAGGCAGGACGCTATGCGCACGCGCGGCAGTTTGCGCGCATGCGCCGGGTCATCAAGCGTCAGCGCACGATCGTGGCCAGGCTGCAGCGCGAGATCGAGCGCAAGGCCAGCCGCCTGGGGCAGGCCATCCAGAGCGCTCTTGGCCACACCCTCAACAAGGCGGCGCGTCTGGTGGCGCAGACTGCCAACCGAAAGACCGCCGACGGGACTCGAAAGCTCTACGCCTGGCACGCGCCGGAGGTGGAGTGCATCAACAAGGGCAAGGCCCGCTGCCCTTACGAGTTCGGCGTCAAGGTCGGCATTGCCAGCACCCTGAAGCACAGCCTCATCGTCGGAGCCCGGGCCTTCCATGGCAACCCCTACGACGGGCACACGCTGCAAGCGCAGCTGGAGCAGGCCACGATCCTGATGCAGGACACTGGCATCAAGCCCAGCACAGCGTTTGCCGATCTGGGCTACCGCGGGGTGGAAGCCGACATCGCGGATGTGCGCCTGGTGCACCGCGGCAAGATCAAGCGCCTGACGCAGCAGGAGCGCAAGCTGCTCAAGCGCCGCCAGGCCATCGAGCCGGTCATCGGGCACTTGAAGCAGGATCACCGCATGGACAGGTGCCATCTCAAGGGCGAGCAGGGTGACCGGCTGCACGCGGTGCTGTGCGCGGCGGGCTACAACATCCGCTGGCTGCTGCGCATGATCACGAAGAAGGGCGTGCCCTTCTTGAGGCGAGCTTTTTTGCGCCTCATTGCGGCCGTGCGCCTCATCGGCCGGTGGCTCGCCCAGCGGCGGCCAACCGAGACCAGTGGCGCCAACCCTGCCCAGCTGCGGCTAAGGGCGGCGTGAAAATGAATTTTTCAGGGACGACTATTTGCTTCTAACACCTCATCAACCCGCTTCTTCAAGGGCATGAGCAAGTCGGCACGTTGCTGAGGCGTGAGCCGTTGGAGTTGCTCTATCTCGTGCTTCGGAACGCCAGCTTGCTCAAGCAAGTCCCAGCGGCCTTGGATCGCAGCATCGACGATGCTGAAACGGCGCTCGCTAACCGGGTGCTTGCTTGTTTTCAGCCAAAACAGCCCGGTAATAATGGAGATGACAGCGAGAAAAAGGAACATGAATACATAGCCTTCTGTCTGCAATGTTGCACCAACGGTAGCCGGGTTCAATATCGTTTCAACGCTAGCCACGATACTAGACAAGGCAACCCCAAACGACAAGAAAGCACCGAAAATCCCGCCAAACGTATAACGCTCAAGCAGGCGCGGCCAGAACGGGATGGAAAAGATCAGAGGCACAAAAAAGCTCGCAAAGAACGCCGAAATGAATTGCTTCTCCGTCATGATGACGTCCTCCAAAAAGAGTCGTTATAGGCATCATAACGCATCTCGCGCATGGGTACAAGGGGTTGTGCGGCACTACGCAGAGCGGGCGGCGGGCGACCTTGCCGTTACGCAAAGGCGGGTCGCTGCGGACCATTCTGGCCCCGCTGTTCAAGCAGCCCGCATCGCGCGCCCTGACATCCTCTTCGCCCCGTAGGCCAGAGATTCCTAAGGCGACCCGGCAAGGCTGGCCCTGAACGGTGGGGCTTGCCGCGCACCGGCTCAGCGCTATTCCGTAGCGCGAGCACGGCAGCAACGAAACGACTGCTGCGGCGAAAAAGCCGCCCTTCCAGAGTACGAGAGGGGTGCCGCTGGGAATCCGACGAACGGTCGATCGCCGCTATTTATATATATACGGCTTCCTCCCCCCAACCCGAGCAATCAATGCTACCGCCAGCCCCCCGGTAAAGCACTTGCGCGCCGCCGAAATGTGCCTATAATGGGCGTCATTCACGAACGGGAGCTGTCAGCCATGTTTGAATACACGCCTAACCACATTGACCTGATCGACCGTGAGCACCGGGTCTTTACGGCCTTTCAGACTGCTATCGCACTCATCGATCCACAGGCGAAGCGCGAACCGCTAGCCGTGGCAGAGTTGCTCGAACTGCTGCTGGATGAGTACCGCAAAGTGCGCGAGGATATACAGCGCGCGCTCGACGCGCAAGGAAAGGCTAAAGGGCGTCAGTGATGCGAGCACGCCCCGCATTCGGTCGTCTCGCGGCTGCCGGGCTGGTGGCATCGATAGCCGTGGTCGGCTGCACCGAAAACCCCGTCTCTCGGGCCGCGAAAGGCGCATGGGACCAAGGTGAGCGGGTGGCAGGGAAAATGCTGGAGTCGGTGGGCCTGGGTCGGCATTCGACCACGGCAGGAAAAGCGCAAGAACAAACGGGCCAGCAAGCCCGAGAGTAGTAGATCGGATAGCTTATCTCGGGAGAGTGTCGTGAAAAGAACCGTTGTTTTGTCCACGATAGTCGGTCTCATCGCCGCAAACCCAGCACACGCTTTCGGCGTTGGCGACCTGATTGGAATCGGCCTGCGTGCGGGCGCCGAGCTTGCGGGGGCCGCCGTCAGTAAGGCGGTCGATAGCGTAAAGGAATCGATGCGCGATCCAGAGGCGGAGGCCAAGGCAAAGGCAGAACAGGAGCGCAAACTGGCCGAGGCATTTCAAAAGCAAGTAGAGCAAATCGAGGCCGAGCGCAACTTGCGCCCCATCGACCGGGAACGCCTGATTCTCAAGCTGCGTCGCCAGCAGCAGTGGGCGCAGCAGGTGCAAGCGATGGCGGAGGCCGCAGAGGCTCGACAGAAAGCCGAGCGGGACAAGATTTTTACCACCAGCGGCTTTCTTGGTGTCGTGGCCGATGCCGCGATGAGCAGCCCGAGTGCCGTGGTCGCCCAAGCCAAGCTGATGACGGAAAACCCCCTCTGGCGCGCGCAGCAGCGCTTGAACAACGAGATCATCTTCGCCCAGGCCAACGCCCAGGTTGAGGCAGGCATCCCGCAGGCCAAGGCAAAGGCAGTCTTGGCGCAAGCAGACATGTTGCAGCAAACGGGCGCTCAGAAAGCGGCGACCCAGGCGGTGGTCGAGGCTGCCAAGGAAATGGCGCAAGCCGGCACCGACATCAACGAGGCTGCGGTGGCGATCGAGTCTGCGTCCGATGCCGCAGATGTCGCCAGACCTCGTTTGGAGAGATCAACCGTCACCAGCGAGTCAACCGCAGCCGCTGTGCAGGCTGAGCCAAACGCCTTCACCCCCGACCTTGGGCGTCGTATCTTCATCGAGTTCGTCGGTTCCTCTGAGGAAACGAGCAAACTTCGGCAGCGGCTAGCAGCCAACGGACACCGTGTCGTCGAAACGAAAGAAGACGCCGACGTGGTGTACATCGTGGAGGGCGAGTTTTCGATTCCTGAGACCAAAAACCACGAAGGCATGACCCTGGCGTTTGGCAACCTTCTCCAGTCGCCAGACAGGGCGATCGAGCCGCCCGCCAAGAAAATCACCGGCACCCTCTCGCAGGGATTGAGCCGCTTTCTTCTTGGCGCGGCGGCTGCTCAGGGGCAACCGGCGCCTGCGGGCGCGGTTCAAAAGAGCGGTGGCTATCAGCAAGAAGCGCTACTCGTGATTGCGCGACAACCCAAAGATGGCAAGGAAACACGTCACTCGGTGTTCAAAAGCGCCAATAGCGAGTCCATCATGGCGGCCACACTTGCGCAAGAGTTGGTCGGCGAGCTTTACGTCGCGCTGGGGATCGAGCAGTGAACGCTGCGATGGATAGCGAAAGCGCGGCTACGACGGAAGTCGTTGGTCGAGGCATGCGCAGGATCGTACTGTCCGATTATCCGGGCCAGTTGGCGCACAAACTACGACATGCGCGTATCGCGCAGTACGAACAACAGGTGGCCGCGCAGGCTGCCATGGCGAACGCATTCGATCAGCGGCGACGAGAGTACATAGGTGGACTCAAGCAAGCCTTGCTGCGGTTGCAATTGCTTCAGGCTTGGCAGCAGTGGAGGCGGGTCGCCAGGCTGGAAAAATCGCTGCGCGAGATTCGGGACTACAAACCTGCTCCCCTTCAAACCAGCGTTGAAGAGATGCAGGCCCAGGCAGGCAGCGAAGCCGAGTGCCGAGTCGATGCGTTTTTGGCGTCAGCGCTGGGTGAGCGCTGGACACTGATCGCCGGTTATCGTGGGCCTGGTGGGGAAATCGACCGCATCCTTATCGGCCCGTATGGAATCTACGCCATCGAGATCAAAGGCAACCGAGGCGTGATCGAGTCCGACGGACGAAACTGGTGGGCCAAGCGCTATGGGCGTCGTGGCGACTTGCTAGAAATCAAGACGCTGCCGCGCGCCCCAGACATGCAGCTTCTCAAGGCCGCCACGCCGCTGCAACGCTGGCTGGATAAAAACGGCATCGAGCAAAGGATCACGACGGTGGTGCTCTTTGCTGCCGACGATACGCGCATCGGGCGCATGGACGGTTCGTGCGCCGATGTCGTCACGACACTTGACACGCTCGACCTCGGGCTGTTGTTTGATCCCGAGTCGGATCAAGAAAGGCTGACGGCATCGCTGCGTGAGCGTATCGTGAGGCTGGCCGTCAACTACCCCCGACTGAAGTCGGGGGCTTGTCCCTGTACTACGCAACCAGAAGGTCCTGATGCGGTTCCGAGACTTTAGGCGTATTGACAGACGCCCTGGCGAGGCAACGGATGTTCCTCGCCGCGTTCACGTCTGCGTGGTCGGCGTGCCCACAGGCCACGCAGCGAAACTCCGTTTGCGATGGGCGGTTGGCTTTGGATACATGCCCGCAAACCGCGCACGTCTGGCTGGTATAGGCAGGGTTGATGTAGACGACCTCAACGCCTGCCAGCCTGGCTTTGTATTCGACAAATGCACGAAGTTGCGCAAAAGCCCACCCACCCATCTTCGCCCGCTGCGCCTTGCGAAACCGTGTCCGGTTGCGGATGCCCTTGAGTTTCTCCAGGGCAAGCCCGCGACCGGTGCCTTTGGCCTTAGCAACGAGCGATTTGGCTATGCGATGATTCTCGTTGGCGCGAAATCTCCTTTCCTTCCCGCTCAAGCGCTTGAGCTTGCGCCGGATGTTCTTCGGACGCATGCCTCGCCGCTTTTTGGCAGAAGCAGCCCTCTGGAGACTGGCGCGCAGTGTGTACTGCCTACTCCTGACGGCTTCGACCGCATCGCCGCTGTAGTGCTGCCCGTCGCTGTCGGTGGCGATATTGGCCACTCCGAGATCGACGCCGATGAAGTCGGTCGTTGGCGGCTTGGTGCCGTCTGGCAGATCGACGGTCACAAGCAGGAACCACTTGCCATCCTTGCGCAGGACGAGATCACATTGCCCCTTGGCGGCGGTAAACCGTTCTTGCTGATACTTGCCCATGACCATGGGCACGAGAATGCGACCCGAGAGCGTCAAAAGCGACACGCGGTCAATGCCCTTGAAGCTCATCAACCGCTGGTCATAGGGGACAGCGGCAAGCGGACGAAACTGCGGTCGCTTGGACTTGTCCCGCTTGTAGGCTTCGCAGACTTGCGCAATGCAGCGCACCGCCATCTGGGCCGACAGTCCGAATCTCTCGCGCAACTCAGCGTAGCAAAGCTTTTGCAGCAGGATTTTGTTGGCGGTCTTTCTTGCAAACGCCTCGCCGGCCAACCAGTTGGCTGCTTCGTTGAAGGCGCGCATGGTCGCCTCGAGCAAAGCGGCTTGCTCCGAGGTAGGCAGAAGTTGCGTCTGCAAGGTCAGCTTCATACATGCAATTATAGGCGGATTGGTTCAATATGCCAACCCATGGGGGCCGCGCTTCCTCCCCCGACTGAAGTCGGGGGCTTCCGCGCTGGTAATGCTGTGAAGGACCATCACCACTGGCAGTCCAAGCGCCAACGGCGACGGCATGCAGTACCACTTGCAAGCGCGACGCAAGCGCGGGACGGCATCAGCCGAACCGCTGGTTGAGCTCCTGCACGATCCGTTCGAGACGCGCCATGCGGATAGCGTCGCGGGCGCGGGCGATGGCGTCATCGAGTACGACGCTGCGCCTTTCCTCGTCCAGGGAGGCGACGACCTCCTTGAGTGCTTCCAGCTTCCCTTTCCACTCAACGTCGCCGGACTCCGAGGGCTGAGCACGCATCTCGCCCCGTCCCAGGACCAGCCAGTCGAGACTCACGCCCGTGGTGCCGAACGCGGCCAGTGCTTCACTGCCGGGCAAGTTGATGGACAGCTCATACTTGCGCAGCGTTCCGATGTTCATCTTTAGCAAATCGGCGAACTGCTGCTGGTTGAGCCCCAAGTGATCGCGCCACACCTTGAGACGCTCCCCGAGCGATCGGGGTAAGGGAGTGCATTTTTGGTCGCTTTTCACTTGTAAGATTCCGCAAACGGTATATAATGGCGCAGACCGCCGGAGATGCGCCATGGAAGACAGTGTTTCGATCACTCGATCTTTTTTGATTATGGCAAGAGAAGCTGCGCGCGCAGGAAAAGATTGCGCGCAGATCGCCACCGGTCTATCGCCTCGGGCGCTGGAGCGTATAGCGGCGATGACCCTCGACGAGATCGAGGAACTGGCGCGGTCGATGGGAGGCGTCAGCCTCATCACACTGCGCCTGGACGACGCCGCGCTCGATCGTCTCGCGTCGTTGCCACCCAGCGCCCGCGGCGCATACGCAGTGTCGGTGCTGGCGGGGGAGGTGGCCTGATGGTGGCATTGGCAGAGCTCTCCAACCTCGATCTGGCTCACCGCTTGGTGCGCGCAGGCATGCGGCTGTCCGTCATCACCCACATGACAGGTGTTGGCGTGCGCACGCTGAGGGCGTGGTGGAAAGAAATCCATGGCACGCGACCTAGCAACGGGAAGCTACCGGATTCGGTATTGGCCTTTATCGAAAGTCGTGGCGACGCGGCAACACTCGCGGCATTTGCTTGCTTTTATCGCGCGGTGTATGGGGCGGCAGTCAAGGGTGACCACCTGCTCGATGCCTGTGAGCGGTTTCGCTGGATATGCGGCCCCATCGACATCAACGCCGCCTACTACGCAGTGCGCGATGTGCGCGCGGGCATCATGCGCCTCGTGCGATGCCCGCAGTGTGGCGCAAGATACCTGTACGACGAGCACCGTCGGCGCCACGGTGACCGCTGCGCCTTCTGCGGCGCTCGCCCCAAGGGAGAGCCCGCATGACAAGCGTTGCGGATCGCGTCTATGTCCACCTGAGCAAGCGGGCGCCACTGTACGCCTGGCTACTGGTGGCCATCATCGTCCTTGGCCGGAACTTCTACCTCAGCATCAACGTGTCCCACTCGATACCTGGGACGTTGTTCCTCGTCCACAAGGGGGCCATGCCTCAATTGGGCGATATGGCGGCGTTTCGCCATACTGGCGGCGGGGGGTACGTGGCAGGGTCGCTGTTTTTGAAGCGCATCGCGGGCGTGCCCGGCTCGATGGTGACCGCCAAGGACTCAGGGGCGGGTTTTCGAGACTACTTCGTCGATGGTCGGTTCGTCGGGCGCGCCAAGCCTGTATCACGCAGCGGCGAACCCTTGAAGCCCGGCCCAGAAGGGGTGATCCCACCAGAGCACTACTACATGGCAGCGGATCACCCCGACAGCTTCGACTCGCGCTACGATGCAATCGGTTGGGTGGCGCAGGACCAAATCGTGGGCAAGGCGTACCGCCTGTTCTGAGTATGCTGCTGTCCTGGCTCAAGAAGAAGAACCGGGCACCGGTGCAGCGCACGGTGGAGCCGATCTACCACTGGTCGGCTGATGACATCCCGCGCTACCCGCCCTTCATGAAGGGGCTGCCCGCAGTGCCCCCGGATCGCATCTTGGAGACGCAACAGGAACTGATAGAGCGCATCGCTAATACCTCTGTCTTGCCGCCGGAGGATTTTCGGCGCCTGTTCCTGCCTGTTATCGAGCGCTTCGCGTCATTCGTACACCTGCTGCCCGCATCGCAGGCCCACCATCATCGAGGGGCAGGGGGGCTGTTTCGGCACTCGTTGGAAGTCGCGTACTGGGCGTTGCAGGCGGCGGACAAAGTGCTCTTGGACATCACGGGCACGCCGTCGCAGCGGCGCGAACGGGAACCTCGCTGGCAGTTCGCGGTGTTTGTGGCGGCGCTGTGCCACGACGCGGGCAAGCCTGTGACGGATGTGATCGTCACCAATAGCGACCGATCGCAGACGTGGAAGCCGATACGGGAGGACCTCTACACCTGGGCCGCGCGCACGGCTACCGACGCGTACTTCCTGGAATGGCGAGACGGGCGGGCAAGACAACACACAGCGCTCTCCAGCATGATCGCTGACCGCATCATCGGTGTTCAGGCCCTGGAGTGGATTGGCGAGACAGGCACCGACCTCATCGTCTGGCTGATGGAGTCACTCACCTGCAACCCAAGTGCCGCCAACCGGCTTCACGATCTGGTGGTCAAGGCCGACCAGACCAGTGTCGAGCGCGACCTTCGCACGTTGGGAGTGGCGATGGCAGGCTATGACATCGGCGTGCCTGTCGAGAGGCATCTGACCGATGTCATGCGGCGCTTCGTGCGAGAGGGCGTGTGGCTGGTCAACGAGCCAGGTGCGCGGCTTTGGAACATCGGCGGCCACGTCTATCTGGTGTGGCCCGCTGGGGGTGAAGACCTTGCCAGACAGGTTCGCGAAGATGGCATACCCGGCATACCACGGACACCCGACGGGATACTGGACATGCTCGTCGAGCGCCAAATTGCGTTCCTGAGAGAGGGTGCTGCGCCTGAAGATCGGCTCTGGAAAATCGCTCCTGCCTGCCTTGCCGCCAAAATACCGGACATCAAGCTCTACGCCATCAGGCTGCGCGATGACGCGATGGTGTCGTCTGTGCCCATCCCGCCGATCGAGGGCAGGATCATCGACGACACCGCGCAGACCGACAGTGTGGAGCATCCGCCCACGGCTGATGAAGAAGCGCCCGCTGCGCAGCAGGCTGACGAGACGGGCGGCCCGGCGGATGAGCGGGCATTCGCAGAGACGCAAAAGCCCGCAGCGCATCCGCAGCGCCCCAGCGCTACAGTGCCAGCGCGGGGGAAACAGAAAGCAAAAAGCGGCGTCAAGCTGCCATCGTCATCGCCCCGGCTGCGCGAGGGCCAATCTCATGGTGGTCAGGCGGACGACATCTCCCTCGATGGTCCGGCGGGCGAGGCCCTCAAGGCGCTCCTGCAAGACCTGGCTGCGGGAGCGAAGTCATGGGGACGAGACGCGCTGCTCGACGAGCAGGGCCGCTTGTTGCTGCGCTGGCCGGACGCATTCGCGGGTTACGGGTTGACGCCCAAGGCGATACTGGACGAACTCACAGCCAACGAGTGGCTGTGGATCGACCCGTTGGCGCCGCTGAAGAAGGTGCAAGAGGCCACCTTCGGAGCGGAGTCGGTCAAGTGCATAGCCCTGACGCCAACGATCAGCAGAGCACTGACCGCAAGCAGGCCCGCGCAGGCGCAGCGACCAGGCGATGAAGAGCAGGCAGCCAAACCCGGCCCCAGGCCCGCTTCGGCAGACGCCGCCGTGAGCGCACAAGGCGCATCGAAGCCGGAATTGACCCAGCATCTGGCAGTGGCGCACGAGGCGGCAACGCCGACCGCGACCAATCTTGCCTCCATCGCCAACCACGCGGAGCAGCCCCCGGCTGAGGCCACAGCCGCGCGGCGAGCCCCGCAAAGCCCGACCACCGGCTCGCCAGCAAAAAAGAGTGCCGATGACCGACGGACAGAAGAAGAAGTGTCACTTGAAGACTTGATTGCCGTGATCGTTACCGATCTGCAAGCCCAGGTGCAGGCGGATGGCAGCATCCAGACCACAAGGCATCTTGTGATGGATGCCTGCAAGCGCCGTGGGTTGCGCATTACACATCGCCGCCTTACGGATTTGATCAAGGAATCGCAGGGGCGGATTGGTATGGACGGCCTGACCCTTCGAGTGCGCCCTTGATCCGAAAAGCGACCGGAAATGTCTCGATTTGACTGTGGATTTATGGTGTCGGTTGTGCCAATATCGGGCGCATGCACGCACGATCCACGATTGTCGCCGCAACCCTCTGGGCTACACTCGGGGGCTCCCTCTTCGCCCAAGACCTGGGCGTCATTGGCCCGACCTACGACATCGCCGAGCGCGACCTGATCGAGGCCATCCAAAGCCGTCTGCGGCAGATGCAGGCGACGGGTGAACTGGCCCGCCACGAAGAAGAGTATCGGCGCCGCGTGATCGAGGGCATCGAAAAGCCCCGACCGGTTTCCGGTATCAAGCCAACGGAGACCGCTCGCACGTTCTACATCGATCCCACCTACACGCTGGATCGGCACATCCAAGACGAACACGGGCGCATTCTGTTCCCCGCCGGGACCAAGGTCAATCCATTCGATTACGACCGCATGTCCAAGGTGTTGCTTTTCTTCGATGGGTCGAAGAAAAATCAGGTCGAATTCGCCAAGCGGTACATGGCGCAATCGAAAATGCCCGTCAAGCCTATTTTGGTTGGTGGCGAGCCGCTCAAACTGATGCGGGAATGGAAGCGCGAAGTTTTTTACGACCAGGGTGGGGCACTATCACAGCGCTTTTTGATCAAGCAGACCCCAGCCGTGGTCAGTCAGGAAGGCAAGAGGATTCGCGTCGATGAAGTTCGTCCATAAGGCATTGACAACGCTCAGCGTCGTTCTGGCGTGTATCACGGCACAGGCGGCGACTTGCAAGGGCAAGTTCGCCAATCCGATCACGGATATTTGCTGGTCGTGCATCTTCCCCATCCGCATTGGCGGGGCGACCCTTATTTCGTCGGGGCAAGAGGACACACAAAATCCCGGCGGCAATCCACTTTGTTACTGCAAAAACCCGCCGAAGATCGGAATGAAAGTCAGCTTTTGGGAGCCAGTACGCCGGGTTGATGTTTCGCGCGAGCCGTTTTGCATGGTCAGTCTCGGCGGCATAAAGCTAAATCCTGGCTTTGACGCGCCGGAGGCGAAGCAGGAAAGGCGCGACGGCGGTGATCAGTCGTCTTTTTACCAGGTGCATTGGTATGTCGATCCGATCATGTACTACATTCAAGTCGTGCTCGATAGCGGCTGCCTGGAAAACACCGGGTTCGATCTCGCGTACCTGACGGAGCTCGACCCGATGTGGAAGGACGATGAACTCACGCGCATCTTGAATCCCGATGTCTATCTGTTTGCCAATCTCCCTGCACGCGCTGCCTGTGCAGCCGATTGTGTGGCGGCGTCGGCGGGATTTCCAAATAACCTATTCTATTGGTGCGCAGGCTGCCAGGGGTCGATGTACCCTCTCAATGGTAACGTCGGGGCGCACGTGGGTGGCGTGCAGGCATCGTCCTTATTGTTGCAGCGCATCATCGGGAAAATGCACCGCGAGGGCCTGATGTGGGGCGCGCACGGCAATGACGGGCTATGTGGATACTATCCCATCCCCATCATGGACAAGACTGCCTATAAATATCACATGCTGTACCCCATACCCCAAACCAGCAAGACCCCTGGTCCCCCTGGAACAGGAAAAACCCTGGTGAGTCGCTGTTGTCAGCCGCTGGGCCGCACAACCGCGCTTTGGGGTTCGGGGCGCGAATTTCCCTACAAAGGGGAGGATTTCGCCTACCAAATCTTCCGCAAGCGCAACTGCTGCCAAGGGGCGTTGAGCATCGCTGATGGAGTGCCCCCGCGATGAGAGCAATCGTTTCGCCATCGTTGCTTGCGCTCGTGGTTGGTGCGCTGTGCCACCATGCCGCTGCCCAGTCATCGAGCGCGGCGCCGGTACCGACCACCGAAGCCGTCATGCGTGCCCAGCAAGCCGCCCGAGAGGCGATGAGTCGCTTGCCTGGGGCCGCAGCAGCGCAGGAAGCCTATGGGGGCGCGCTGCCCAAAATCGACGCCATTCCTCAGCCGCCGGTGGCTGCGCCTGACCTCGCATCTATCGCGCAAAAGTACCAGCACTTGAGCAAGCCGCAAGCCCCGACGTCGGCGCAGCCCGATCTTTTGGTGCTCGTCTCCCTGTCCATGCCGAAGCAGGCGCTGGAGCGCATCATCGAGCAAGCCGAACGCGCCGGTGCGACGTTGGTGTTTCGGGGCCTCAAGGATGGCTCGATGAACCGCATGGGCGAAGAGCTTCAAAAACTCATCGGTCAGCGCAACGTATCCGCCGCCATCCACCCGCCAGCGTTTCAGCAGTTCAGCGTAACCCGTGTACCGGCGGTGGTGATTGCCGGGGCGGAAGCAGGGGAGGTGCTCGAAAACGGCTGCGCGCGACCGGAGACCTTTGTCAAGGTGACGGGCGATGTCACTCTTGACTACGCCTTGGACTACATCGAGCGCAAAAGCCCCGCCTGGGCAGCGTGGGCCAAGCACTATCGCAGCAAGATCGTTGGGGGAATTCGCTGATGCGAGTCATCGTCGCAGTGTTGTCTGGGCTAATGGTCGGAATCGCCGCAGCAAGTACCGATCAAGCATTTCAGGCTGGCAAGACACTCGGAGCAGGATCGAGGCAGCAAGCGGCATCGCAAATCAGCGCGGGCAGCGCCACGGGCAAGGTGCCATCGTATGGAGCAAGCGCGCCTGAAACCAATTACTTCCAAGGCGGACGAGGCGAGCTGTCGGGTCACGGAATCACCAAGATGCAGACCTGCGCGACGGCCACGCCGGATTCCGATCCCATCAAGCGCCAGGAATGCGAAGCCGTCAACTTTCTAGCTCGCAACCCCAACACCCGCCCGCAGTTCGACCTGAGCAACAACCCGATGTTCGCTAGAGCGAAGAACATCCGCAACAACGCGGAAAACATCTTCGCCTCACTCGGCATGGGCGGCACGGGCAGCACCACGCAATGTGTGCCGCGCACCATCACGACCCCCGCCCAATACAGCACGGACACATGTTCGTCGATCCGCGAGGTTGGGGAACAGCAATGCACGATGGGGCGGGTCATCAAGATTGATGCTGACTCAAACTTCCAATGCGATCAGACCATCAACGCATACGAAACGCTGAAGTGCAGAAGGACTTATGAAGTCAGTTGTACCGGCGGCGGTACAGGATGCGCTCCATCCGGCATAAATACTGGAACAGCGACGATCAGCGGTTTTGGACGAATTTTGCTCCATCAAGCTGGAAATAACTATTGGTACCTCTCTGCTGGCACGATAGCGCCGGACGGATCATGGATAAACAACTACATGTTCAGTGGCACATTCCTTCAAATCTTTCAGTCGGATATATATTTTGATATAACGAACAAGGACAATATTGCGACGTTTTTTCTGGATCAGATTTTATATGACGACAACATCGCGGTTTGGTTGAATGGCAACCTCATTTATCACAGCACCGGCGGAAATGACTTCAATTACTGCACTGTTACGGAAGATGGCATTACCTATCAACATATAACTGACGGGCGAACATGCAGCAGTAGTTTTTTTGAAGGCGGGTCCAATATTTACTCTTACGGAGGGGCGGAACTGAAACATCTGCTGGTAAATGGGACAAATCATGTCCGACTAAAGCTGGTTGTAGGAAAGAACGGCGACGGAATCGTCCGATTCAAAACATTGGCATACTGCCCCTTGAATTGCAGCGCGATTCTGCGAAATGGCTGTGCAGGTCTTGAGGCGAGGGCACGATAATGTTTCGCTTGCTAGGCTTGGTGTTCGTGTTGATCGTTTCATGGGGCAGCGCCATTGCTGGCGACTGCAAGCGCACCGGTTCTGTGTGCGTAGATTCTACTCCGTGCAAGACGATTTCTGGCGCACAGGTTTGTTTGTCGCAATTGAATATCTCGTGTTGGGAATACGAGGATACTTACACCTGCCTCAAGCCCAACGCAATCAACTACTGCCAACCCTTGATCAATGCTGGTTGCTGGCAGACAAATTCAACATGTGCCCAGTGGGACAGCATCCTGGGCTCAGGCTGCATGAAATATACGCAGACCTATCGTTGTAGCGATCCGTCGCAACCAACGCCGCCAAACACGATCCGTCTCGATGATACCTATACGCTCATATCGAGCAATTACGATCCAGGCCCATGCCAGTCGCTCGACACGAATACCAACTGTCAAATCGCGGAGAGCAGATGTGTATCGACCACTCCGCCGTTTCCCCTGCCACCAGGCATCAGTCCATCGCAGGTCGCTCCCGATGGCTGCTATCAGAAGCAGAACACCTATGCGTGCCTGACCGGTCGCGTAGATTCGTCTGACTGCGATAGCTACTCGACCAATCCAAGCTGCACCCTGCAATCGACGCAGCCCTGTGCCCCTGAAGACGTGGTTGCGGGCAAGTGCATCGATGAGAAAAAAACATATCGATGCGTGTCGCGGCCCGAGCAAAGCACGACCGTGACCGATTGCTCGGGCCAGGCGTTCTGCAGGGACGGCCAATGCTTTGATACTGGCTACGAGAATGACGACGATTTCGCCAAGGCAATCACCGCGATGGAAGCAGCCAGGCAGGCCGGGACATACATGGACCCCAATTCGCTGGAGATTTTCAAGGGCTTCGACTCACGATGCAAGGTCAAGCTATTTGGACTGGTCAACTGCTGCAAGAAAAAAAGCGGTGGCGCCGGCATGAGTAACGCATCGATGGCGCTTGGGGCTGCGGTGCAGGGAGCCAAGTTTTTTGGGTCGCCGTATGTGTACGATGCAATGTTCGCGTCTGACATACCGTTTCTCGTCAATCGCGCCATTGATGCGTGGAGCGCGACCGCGTGGACATCGACCGCCAGCTTTTATGGGGTGACGTTCTCCTATTCGGCGACGGCGGGGTTGCAATTTGTTAGCTTTGATCCGGTGTCCTTCGCTATCCAGGTCGGGCTCATGATCCTGCAAGACATCTTGAGTTGCGATCAAAGCGAGCAAATTCTTGCGCTGAGGCGCGGGCAAAACCTGTGCGTCGAGATTGGTGATTATTGTTCGAAGCGTTTGCCAATCGTGAAAACCTGTATCGAGAAAACGAAATCGTATTGCTGCTACAACAGCCGACTTGCTCGGATCATCAACGTTCAAGGTCGTGCTCAGATCGGTAAGTCGTGGGGCAACCCAAGGAATCCAGATTGTTCTGGATTCACGCCCGCCGAGTTCGAGCGGCTGGACTTCTCACAAATGGACCTGTCAGAGTTCATGGCCGAGGTGATGGCAAACGTGAAGATGCCGGATGTGGGCGCAATGGGGCAGGGCGTACAATCAGAGGTGCAGCGTCGAGTCCAAAACTACTATCAGCGGGGAAGCCAGTAATGCCAAGGATCGGTGCCCTTCTTTGTTTGGTCGTGGCCGCATCCGGTGCTGCGCATGCACAGGGAGAGAACGACACGTCCACGGCCTACAAAGGGCCTCCCGTCACCATGCTGCGAGACGGGGGCCTCGGGGCCATCGACCTGGCAGGAAAGCGCGCCTACGTCGAGTTCCAAAACAGCCCCAGGCTCTCGACACTTCTCGCGCGCCGTGCACAGTCGCTCGGCGCGGTTGTCGTGACGACCGGCAGTGAAGCAGACGTTTGGATAGAGGCGAAAGGCGAGTTCAAGGCCGCACGCGAGTATGGAAACCGGCGCGCGCAGGCCGATGTCGGCGAGGTATTCGAGAAGGCGGGGGCCGTGCAGACGACAGGGCTGCGTCAAGACGTGATGTTTTCTCATGGAGGGGCAGCGCTCGATGCGGCGCAAGCCACAGTTGCGGCGAACCTTCTGAGCGCCGTTGCAGATGCGAGCGGTTTTCGTGGGTGGTTCAACAACCTGGTCGCGGGCGATCCTGATGGATTCTGCTTCCGGGGCTGCGAATACAAGCAGACAGCCGCCATCACGCTGTCGGTGCGGCAGGCCAGCGGAGCGCCCTTGGGATCGCTATCAGTGGCGGCCTCGACATCGGACAGGAAGCTGTTGCCGCTGCCACTCGTCGAGGCGGCGCTGGCGGAGGCGCTCGGCGAGCTGGATCGCGCAAACGCCTCGCCGCCTTCTGCAGCAAGTGGACGGGAGCCCAATGGAGTAGAGAAATAATGGTCAACGCTTATCGCGTGATCGCATGCGCTGCGGCGCTCGCATGCGTCGCAACTCTGGCAAAGGCCGCCCAGTACGACAGCCCCAAAGCCCTGCTCATGCAGGCCATCGATGCGCCCGACGGCAAGGCCAGCGGAGAAATCGTGGGGCCGGTGGCGGAGCGGTTCCGACAGGCGACCGGCTCCAGCGCGCCCGTCCTGGCCGAAGTCAGCACCATCAAGAGCTTCCAGCAGGAGGGGTGCAAGCGGCTTCAGCTCCGGTTGCGTCAGGGAGACGTGACCGACAAGGAAGGCAGGCGAGGGGAGATCGCATTCACCTACGACTTCAACCTGTGTCGGGACGGCACGCCGCCGACCGAGGGGATGGACTTGGGGCGGGTGAGCGAGGTGTTGCGTTCGCGTGATCTAGCTCGGTAGGCCTTTGCCTTGCTGGTCAATGAGGGATGTTCGCAACGGATTCCAGCGCCAATCCGCATACTTGTCCCCGGACTGCCGGATGTGGGTATAGCGCTTGAGGCTGGCCCACGTTCTGTGTCCGCTGACACATGCGACTTGAGGAATCGTCCATCCAAGCTCGAACAGGCGACTCACCCCTTCGTGTCGCAAGTCGTGAAAGTGAAGGTCTTCGATCCCAAGCAAGGCACAAGTGCGGGTAAAACTGGTGCTGATGCTGTCGCTGTTGAAGGGAAAAATGCGGCCCGAGCGGGTAGGCTGCTTTTCGATGAGGGCCATGGCTTCGGGTGTGAGCGTGCAGCGCACGTCGTTTCCGATCTTCTCGCCGGGGTTTTTCATGTCGCGGACCACGACTTCCAAGTTGACCCGATCCAGGTCCTCCCACGTGATGCGGGTAATCTCGTCGAGGCGGCGCGTGCTGAAAATCGCAAAGCGGATGATGTCGGTCATCGGGATCGCATCGGATCGCTTGGCTTGCATCACGGTGTAGTGATCCATCAGCCGGTCTAGTTCTTCGAGGGTGGGACGCCTGTTGCGGGTACGGGCGTTGGAGATGAGACCGATCCGCTTGGCGACGGTGCGCGCATCATCAATCGCCTGCTTATCGAGAGGATAGCCCCACGCGGGCCGCGCCACGGAAAACACCGCCGCGAGGTGGCTGAGGTAGTTGGCTACCGTCTGCGGCTGAACGCGAAGGTTTTGGGCGAACGATACGATGTGCGGACTCTGAAGTTCCGAGCACCGTATGGCCCCAAGCTCCGACGCTTGGATCGTGCGCAGCACCTGCACCTTGGTCTTGCCGTAGTGACGGCGGGACTCCCCGAGATACCGATCGATGACCTCGGCCAGGGTAGGGTCGGATGCCTTCAGCTTGTCGAGCGCACCCGGTGTGGCCAACTCCGACTCGCGGCGCTTCAACCACAGCATGGCGGCGGGGCGTCGGTCAAAGGTCTGGCTTTCTGAGTGAACCACCTGGCCGTCGCGCTTGATCCGTATCTGCGCCGTGTAGCCGACCGTGCCGTCCTTGCGCTTCCGTGCTGTAATCGTACCCATCGGGGGTGCTTGGTGCTACAAAAAAAGCTGTAGCACGGATTGTAGCACTCTACAACACAAAACAAGCCGAAAATAGCCGAAATGAACGTAAACGAGACTGTGCAAAAATCGACGCAAGCCGTTGAAAAGTCTGTAACATCTTGTTCTGATTCAAGGTGGCGCCTGTCGGTCGCGCCGATGATGCAGTGGACGGATCGCCACTGCCGTTGGTTTCACCGACAGCTCACGCGGCACACGCGCCTGTACACCGAGATGGTGACCACTGGCGCGCTGCTGCATGGTGATGTTGCGCGGCACTTGGGGTTCGATGAGATCGAGCACCCGGTGGCACTGCAGCTGGGGGGCAACGATCCCCGCGAGTTGGCGTTGGCGGCCCGGATGGGGGAGGTGTGGGGCTACGACGAGATCAACCTCAACTGCGGCTGTCCCAGCCCGCGCGTGCAGCGCGGCGCGTTTGGCGCCTGCCTGATGGAGCACCCGCGCCTGGTGGCCGACGCGGTGCGCGCCATGCGCGACGCGGTGCGCGTGCCCGTCACGGTCAAGCACCGCATCGGCATCGACCGCGTCGAGGACTATGGTTTCGTGCGCGACTTCGTTGGCACCGTGGCCGAGGCAGGTTGTCAGGTATTCATCGTGCACGCGCGCAACGCCTGGCTCGATGGCTTGAGTCCCGCTGAGAACCGCACGGTGCCGCCACTGCGTTATGGGGTGGTGCACCGGCTGAAAGCGGATTTTCCCCATCTCACCATCGTCGTCAACGGGGGGATCACGACGGACGCCCAAATCGCGGAGCAACTGGCGCTGCTCGATGGGGTGATGGTCGGGCGCGAGGCCTACCACCACCCTTGGTGGCTGGCGTCGTGGGATGCCACCTACTTCGGCATTTCGGCGCCCGGCATCGACCGCGATGAGGTCGAGGCGCGCATGGTGGACTACATGGCGCGGGTCGGCCCCCAGTTGCCCGGCGGCTGGTACGCGATTGCCCGCCACATGCTGGGGTTGCGCCATGGGCAGCCGGGTGCGCGACGCTGGCGGCAGGTGTGGAGCGATCACCGTCTCAAACACTTGTCACCGCACGAGGTGGCGCGCCGTGCCCAGGCGGCACTGCGCGGCGCCGTCGTCGCTTGATCAGACCGCAGCCTGCAAGCCGTTGGCAAAGTGCACCCGCACCGCTTGTGCTGCCGCGCTCGCATCGCGCCGGCGCAGCGCATCCAGGATCGCACGGTGCTCGGCCAGCGACTCGGCGATGCGCCCTTGCTTGAACAGCGAGCCGTGGCGGTTGAGTTTCATGACTTTGCGCAAGTCGTTGACGAGCTGCTTGCGCCAGCGGTTTTGCCCCAGGTCCAGCACGCGCATGTGAAACGCTTCGTTGAGCTCGAAGAAGCGCTCGCGCGAACCGCGCTCGGGGTCGGCCGCCGCTTCCAGCTCGGCGTGTAGGCGCTCGAGCTCTTCTAGATCGGCGTCGGTGGCGCGCCAACAGGCGGCTTCGGCGGCGTCGGCCTCCAGTAATGCCAGCAGCTCATAGACCTCGCGCAGGTCCTGCTGCGACACCTCGGTGACGTAGGCGCCGCGGCGCACTTTCATCGTCACCAGCCCTTCGGCGGCCAATACCTTGATCGCCTCGCGCAGCGGGGTACGGCTGATGCCCAGCTCCTCGGCGATCTTGAGCTCGTCGATCCAGGCGCCGGGGGGCAGTTGCCGGCTGAAGATGCGCTGCCGCAGCAACTCAGCCACTTCTTCATACAACGCGCGGGACAGCAGGGGAACGGCGGTCATGGCCGCGATCATACGGCATCAAAGATTCTGCATCAATAATTATGAATGCGCTACACTTCGGCTTTGCCGATGTTTGTGCCACCATGGCGGCCTGATTCGTGCCGCTGACGGCAAGGCGTTCTGCCCTTGCCCGTCATCGATGAGCCGCCGATCCGTCGTCACACGGGGAACCCATGTCCAAGTCCGAATTTCGCACCGCCACCCTGGCCGACTGGGAGGCCGCCGCCCGCCAATCGATCAAGGGTGCCCCGCTCGAGCAGCTCAACTGGGTCACGCCAGAGGGCATCACGGTCAAGCCGCTCTACACCGCGGCGGATATTCGGGATTTGCCCTACACCGACACGCTGCCCGGCTTCGAGCCTTTCATCCGCGGACCCCAGGCGACGATGTATGCCGTGCGGCCGTGGACGATCCGCCAGTACGCCGGCTTTTCGACGGCGGAAGAGTCCAATGCCTTTTACAAAAAGGCGCTGGCCGCCGGGGGCCAGGGGGTCAGCGTGGCCTTCGACTTGGCCACGCACCGAGGGTACGACTCGGACAACCCGCGTGTCGTGGGCGATGTCGGCAAGGCCGGGGTGGCCATCGATAGCGTGGAGGACATGAAAATCCTGTTCGATGGCATCCCGTTGGACAAGGTGAGTGTGAGCATGACCATGAACGGCGCGGTGCTGCCGGTGCTGGCGGGCTACATCGTCGCAGCCGAAGAGCAGGGCGTGCGTCAGGACCAACTGAGCGGCACCATCCAGAACGACATTCTCAAGGAGTTCATGGTCCGCAACACCTACATCTACCCGCCCGAGCCGTCGATGCGCATCATCGGCGACATCATCGAGTACACGGCGCGGCACATGCCCAAGTTCAACTCGATCAGCATCTCGGGCTATCACATGCAGGAGGCGGGTGCCAACCAGGCGCTGGAGCTGGCCTTCACGCTGGCGGACGGCAAGGAGTATGTCAAGACCGCGCTGGCCAAGGGGCTGGACGTCGACGACTTTGCCGGGCGGTTGTCGTTTTTCTGGGCGATCGGGATGAACTTCTACCTCGAGATCGCCAAGATGCGCGCCGCGCGGCTGCTGTGGTGCCGGATCATGAAGGGCTTTGGCGCCAAGAAACCCAAGAGCCTGATGCTGCGCACGCACTGCCAGACCTCGGGCTGGAGCCTGACCGAGCAGGACCCCTACAACAACATCGTGCGCACCACCATCGAGGCGATGGCGGCCGTCTTCGGTGGTACGCAGAGCCTGCACACCAATTCGTTCGATGAGGCGATCGCGCTGCCCACGGAGTTTTCGGCGCGCATCGCGCGCAACACGCAACTCATCTTGCAGGAGGAGACGCACATCACCAACGTCATCGACCCCTGGGGCGGCAGCTACATGATGGAGGCGCTGACGCAGCAGATGGCCGACAAGGCGTGGGCGCTGATCGAAGAGATCGACGCCATGGGAGGCATGACGCGCGCGGTGCAGAGTGGCTGGGCCAAGCTCAAGATCGAAGCCAGTGCCGCCGAAAAGCAAGCCCGCATCGACTCGGGCAAGGACGTCATCGTCGGTGTCAACAAATACCGGCTGGCCAAAGAGGATCCGGTGGAGATCCTCGAGGTGGACAACCTCAAGGTGCGCGAGGCGCAGATCGCCCGCTTGCAGCACATCCGTGCCACGCGTGACAACGCGGCCGTGCAGCGCGCGCTCGACGCGTTGACGGCGTGCGCGCAAAGTGGGCAAGGCAACCTGCTGGCCTTGACGATCGACGCGGTACGCCTGCGTGCCACCGTGGGTGAGGTATCCGATGCGCTGGAGAAGGTCTTTGGGCGCCACCGCGCCGACACACAAAAGGTGACCGGGGTGTACGCTGCCGCTTACGATTCCGCCGAGGGCTGGGAAAAGCTCAAACAGGAAATCGCTGCCTTTGCCGAGCAGTACGGGCGCCGCCCGCGCGTCATGATCGCCAAGCTGGGCCAAGACGGGCACGACCGTGGCGCCAAAGTGGTGGCCACCGCTTACGCCGACCTCGGTTTCGACGTCGATATCGGGCCGCTGTTCCAGACGCCCGAGGAGTGCGCGCGCCAGGCCATCGAAAACGACGTGCACGCGGTGGGGATCTCGACCCTGGCCGCTGGACACAAGACGCTGGTGCCCGCCATCATCGAGGCGCTGCGCCAGCAAGGGGCCGACGACATCATCGTCTTCGTCGGTGGCGTGATTCCGCGGCAGGATTACGAGTTTCTGTATGAGGCGGGGGTCAAGGGCATTTATGGCCCCGGCACGCCCATTCCGGCCAGTGCCAAAGACGTGCTGGAAAAAATCAAGGAAGCGCTGGCGTGAGCGACGCGGCGTGCGCAGCGCCAGCCCAGGTCTGGCTGCAGGGTATCCTGCATGGCGATGGTGCCACGCAGCGGCGTGCCGTTGCCAAGGCGATCACGTTGTTGGAGTCGACCCGCCCCGACCATCGGCGCGAGGCCGACGCGCTGCTCAACGCGCTGCTGCCGCACGCCGGGCGCGCTTTTCGCTTAGGGATCAGCGGCGTGCCCGGGGTGGGCAAGAGCACCTTCATCGAGGCGCTGGGCCTGCACCTGATCGGCCTGGGGCACCGGGTGGCGGTGCTGGCGGTGGACCCAAGCAGCAGCGTCTCGGGCGGCTCCATCCTTGGTGACAAAACGCGCATGGAGCGGCTCTCGACGCACGAGCGCGCCTACATCCGTCCCAGCCCGAGTGGTGGCAACCTCGGCGGTGTCGCCGCCAAGACGCGCGAAGCGATGCTGGTGTGCGAGGCGGCCGGCTACGACGTCGTGATCGTCGAGACGGTAGGCGTGGGGCAGAGCGAAACCGCCGTGGCCGGCATGACCGATATGTTTTGCGTGTTGCAGCTGCCTAACGCCGGTGACGACCTGCAGGCGATCAAAAAGGGCATCATGGAGCTGGCCGATTTGGTCGTGATCAACAAGGCCGACCTCGACGCCGATGCCGCGACCCGCGCCCAGGCGCAGATCACGTCGGCGCTGCGCCTGCTTGGCCTGCACGGCCGACCCGACACCGCGCACCACGACGAGGCGCTGTGGCATCCGCGCGTCATCCAGCTCAGTGCCCTGTCGGGGCAGGGTGTGGCCGAGTTTTGGCGACTCGTCAGCGAATTCCGGCACCTGCAGCAGGCCAACGGCCGATGGCAGGTGCGCCGCCAGCAGCAGGCCAAAGCGTGGATGTGGGAGCGCATCGACAGTGGTCTGCGAGAGGCTTTTGCCCAACACCCGGCCGTCCAGGACCGCCTGCCTGCGCTCACCGCCGAGGTGTTGGCCGGACGCGTGGTGGCGTCGGTGGCGGCGCGGCAGTTGTTGCAGGCGTTTGCGATACCGTGCGTGACAGATACCGGAGCGCGTGCATGCTGAGCGTGGAATCGGTGCAGCGCATCGAAATGTCACCCGGTTGGCGGCGCCATCGCGTCGAGATCCTCGACGTGGCCGAGGGGCGGGTCGTGGTCAAGGGGCAGCGCCCACCGCGGTCGGCGGCACGCTTTTGGCTGATGTCCTCGCTGGCGCGTGTTGTGCGCCACCCGCTACTGCGCCCCGTACCGGCGCCGGGCGGTGCCGCTGCGCAAGCGACCGAGCTGCGGCGACTGCAGGCGCTGGCCCGCAGCGGGGTGCCCGTGCCTGCGGTGCTGCATCAAGCACCAGACTTCATCGTGTTGTCGCATGTGGACGGTGTGCCGTTGAGCGCCCTGTTGACCGACACGCCGGAGGTGGCGCTGCCGGCGTTTGAACGTGGCCTGCGCGGCCTGGCGCAGGTTCATGCTGCGGGTCAGTACCTGAGCCAGGCGTTCGCGCGCAACATGTTGCTGTCCGATCCAGGGGTGGTCTATCTGGATTTCGAGGACGATCCGCTGGAGGTCATGTCACTGGCGGATGCCCAGGCCCGGGATTGGCTGGCCTACCTCTTGTCGGCGCTGTGGTGTGTGAACGTGCCACGCGCACAGGTGCTTCAGGCGTGGTCCGAGGTGCAGGCCAGCATCTCGGTGGAGGTGCGCCAACGTATCGGCGGCGCCATCGAACGCTTGGCTTGGTTGCGCCACTTGCCCAATCGCCGCGATCCCTGGGGGCGCAACATCATCAGTCTGCAGGCGCTGGCCGATTTTTTGACGGATTGGCACAGCTCGCACTCCGTTTCATCCTAGGAGCTCATCATGCAAGAGATTCTCGAACAGCTCGAGCGCAAGCGCGCCGCTGCCCGCCAAGGCGGCGGGCAAAAGCGCATCGACGCCCAACACGCCAAGGGCAAGCTCACCGCGCGCGAGCGCATCGAAGTGTTGCTCGACGAGGGTACCTTTGAAGAGTGGGACATGTTCGTCGAGCACCGCTGCACCGATTTCGGCATGGCGGACCAGAAGATTCCGGGTGATGGTGTCGTGACCGGCTACGGCATGATCAACGGGCGGTTGGTGTTCGTCTTCAGCCAGGACTTCACCGTCTTCGGCGGTGCGCTGTCGGAGGCGCATGCCGAGAAGATCTGCAAGATCATGGACCAGGCGATGAAGGTCGGCGCGCCGGTGATCGGTCTCAACGACTCGGGCGGCGCGCGCATCCAGGAGGGTGTGGCGTCGCTGGGGGGCTACGCCGAGGTGTTCCAGCGCAACGTGCTGGCCTCGGGCGTGATTCCACAGATCAGCGTCATCATGGGCCCGTGCGCGGGGGGCGCGGTGTACTCGCCGGCCATGACCGACTTCATCTTCATGGTCAAAGACACGTCGTACATGTTCGTCACCGGCCCCGAAGTGGTCAAGACCGTTACACACGAGGAGGTCACCGCCGAGGAGTTGGGCGGCGCTGGCACGCACACCACGCGCAGTGGCGTGGCCGACCGCGCCTTCGACAACGACGTCGAGGCGCTGTTGATGGTGCGGCGTCTGTTCAACTACCTGCCGCTGTCCAACCGCGAGAAAGCACCCCTGCGCCCCAGTGGCGACCCCGTCGATCGCGCCGAGCTCAGTCTGGACACGCTGGTGCCCGATAACCCCAACAAACCCTACGACATGAAGGAGCTGATCCTCAAGACGGTCGACGACGGCGACTTTTTCGAGATCCAGCCCGACTACGCCAAGAACATCATCGTGGGCTTTGCGCGCATGGATGGGCAGACCGTGGGCATCGTGGCCAACCAGCCGTTGGTGCTGGCAGGCTGTCTGGATATCAAAAGCAGCATCAAGGCGGCGCGCTTCGTGCGCTTTTGCGATGCGTTTCACATCCCGGTCATCACCTTCGTGGACGTGCCGGGCTTCATGCCGGGCACTGCGCAGGAGTACGGCGGCATCATCAAGCATGGGGCCAAGTTGCTCTACGCCTATGCCGAGGCGACCGTACCCAAGATCACCGTCATCACCCGCAAGGCCTACGGTGGTGCCTACGACGTGATGGCCTCCAAGCACCTGCGCGGTGACGTCAATCTGGCCTGGCCGAATGCCGAGATCGCCGTCATGGGCGCCAAGGGCGCGGTGGAAATCATCTTCCGCGAAGACAAGAAGGATCCGGCCAAGCTGGCCGAGCGTGAGGCGGAGTACAAGCGGCGCTTTGCCAACCCCTTCGTCGCCGCCGAGCGCGGCTACATCGACGACGTCATCCTGCCGCACGAGACGCGCAAGCGTATCTGCCGCTCGCTCGTCATGCTCAAGGACAAGAAGCTCGACAACCCGTGGCGCAAGCACGGCAACATTCCGCTGTGAGGCAAGGGGAGCGCACACCATGTTCAAAAAAATCCTGATTGCCAACCGCGGCGAGATCGCCTGCCGCGTCATCGCTACCGCGCGTAAGATGGGCATCGCCACCGTCGCGGTGTACTCCGAGGCGGATCGTGAAGCCCGCCATGTCCGTCTGGCCGACGAGGCCGTGCTGCTCGGGCCTGCGCCCAGCCGCGAGAGCTACTTGGTCGCCGACAAAATCATTGCCGCGGCCAAGGCCACGGGAGCCGAGGCCATTCACCCTGGCTACGGTTTCCTGTCCGAAAACGAGGAGTTCGCCCGCCGCGTCGAGGAAGAAGGGCTGGTCTTCATCGGCCCGAAGCACCACTCCATCGCCGCCATGGGCGACAAAATCGCCTCCAAAAAACTGGCCAAGGAAGCGGGTGTCAACACCATCCCGGGCTGGAACGACCCGATCGAGACGCCCGAGCAGGCGGTCGAGATCGCGCGTGGCATCGGCTATCCGGTCATGATCAAGGCCAGTGCCGGCGGTGGCGGCAAGGGGCTGCGCGTGGCCTACAACGACAAGGAAGCGTTCGAGGGCTTTACCTCCTGCCGCAACGAGGCGCGCAACAGCTTCGGTGACGACCGCGTCTTCATCGAGAAGTTCGTCGAGGAGCCGCGCCACATCGAAATCCAGGTGCTCGGCGACGCGCACGGCAACGTGCTCTACCTCAACGAGCGCGAATGCTCGATCCAGCGCCGCCACCAAAAGGTGATCGAGGAGGCGCCGTCGCCCTTCATCAGCGATGCCACGCGCCGTGCCATGGGTGAACAGGCCGTGGCGCTGGCCCGGGCCGTGCAGTACCAGAGCGCGGGCACGGTGGAGTTCGTGGTCGGCAAGGACCAGAACTTCTACTTCCTGGAGATGAACACCCGTCTGCAGGTCGAGCACCCGGTCACCGAGTGCATTACCGGGCTGGATCTGGTCGAGTGGATGATTCGCATCGCGGCCGGTGAGCGCCTGCCGATGACGCAAGCCGACGTCAAGCGCGAGGGTTGGGCGATCGAATGCCGCATCAATGCCGAGGATCCGTTTCGCAACTTCTTGCCCTCCACGGGTCGGCTCGTGCACTTCAAGCCCCCGGTCGAGACGATGTGGCAAGCCGACACCGAGCATCGCTGGGGCGTGCGCGTGGACACCGGCGTGTTCGAGGGCGGCGAAATCCCGATGTACTACGACTCGATGATCGCCAAGCTCATCGTGCACGGCAAAGACCGGGCGGAGGCGATCGACAAGATGCGCGACGCGCTCAACGCCTTCGTCATTCGCGGCATCAGCAGCAACATTCCGTTCCAGGCGGCGTTGCTGGCCCACCCCGACTTTATCGCGGGGCGCTTCCACACGGGTTTCATCGCCCAGCACTATGGCGGCGGCTTTCGCGCCGAGGACGTGCCGCACGAGGACGAAGACTTCCTGATCGCGCTGGCGGCCTTCGTGCGCCGCAAATCGCGCGAGCGCGCGGCCGCCATCAGCGGGCAGCTACCGGGATTTGGCGTGAAAGTCGGCAAGGACTACACCGTCATCCGCTTGGCCGCTGATGGCCAGCATCGCTACGTGCCCGTGCACGTCGATGAGTTCGTGGGGGAAAGTGGTCAGGCCACGGTGCTCGTTGGGCACAAGCGCTATCAGATTCGCTCGCCCTCGCGCCTGAGCGACATCGTGATCACCGGCGAGGTCAACGGACGGCCCTTCACCGCGCAGATCGAGCGCGGTAGCGCCAAAAACCCGCTGGCGCTGGTGGTGCAGCACAACGGCACCCGCATGGAGTGTCTGGTCGTCTCCCCGCGTATGGCCGAGTTGTACCGCTTGATGCCCTATAAGGCGCCGCCGGACATGAGCCGCTACGTGCTGTCGCCCATGCCAGGGTTGCTGGTCGATATCTGTGTGCAGCCTGGTCAGAAAGTGCAGGCGGGCGAGCGCGTCGCCGTCATCGAAGCGATGAAGATGGAAAACGTGCTGTTTGCCAGTGCCGACGGCGTGGTGGCCAAGGTGCTGGCCAGCAAGGGCGAAAGCCTGGTGGTAGATCAACCCATCGTGGAGTTCGAGAAATGAGCCAGCGCCCATTCAAGGTACTGGGCATCCAGCAGATTGCCATCGGCGGCCTGGACAAGGCGCGGCTGCGGCGCCTGTGGGTCGATCTCTTCGGCCTGGAAGTCACCGGCACCTTCGTCAGCGAGCGAGAGAACGTCGACGAAGACATTTGCGCCCTCGGCTCAGGCCCCTTCAAGGTCGAAGTCGACTTGATGCAGCCACTGGACCCCGACAAAAAACCCGCCGTGCACACCACGCCGCTTAACCATGTGGGCCTGTGGGTGGACGACCTGCCCCGGGCGGTGGAGTGGCTGAGCGCGCAGGGCGTGCGCTTTGCGCCGGGCGGCATCCGCAAGGGGGCGGCGGGTTACGACATTGCCTTCCTGCACCCGAAATCGAACGACGAGTTCCCGATCGCGGGAGAGGGGGTGCTGATCGAGCTGGTGCAGGCACCGCCCGAAGTGATCCAGGCGCTGGGCTGACGTGGTACAAGGTAACGCCGACTGGCAGGCCCGCAGCCAGGCCAGCGTGTGGCACCCCTGCACGCAAATGCAACGCGCGGCCGTGGTGCCGCCGCTGCCCATCGCCCGCGCCCATGGCCCCTGGTTGTACGACCAGGAGGGCAACCGCTACTTCGACGCCAACAGCAGCTGGTGGGTCAACCTGTTCGGTCATGCCGACGAGGGCATCGTCAACGCGCTCAAGCAGCAACTGGACGTATTGCCCCACGTGATGCTGGCCGGGTGCACCCACGCGCCCGCCATTGAACTGGCCGAACGGCTGTCGGCCCGCACGGGTGGCGTGCTGGGCCACGCCTTCTACGCCAGCGACGGTGCGTCCGCCGTGGAAATCGCGCTCAAGATGAGCTTCCACCACTGGCGCAACGTGGGGCAGGGCGGCAAGCGCGAATTCATCTGCGTGCGCCAGGGTTACCACGGCGAAACGCTGGGCGCCCTGGCCGTCACGGACGTGCCCGTCTTCCGCGACGCCTACGACCCGCTGCTGATGCGCTCGCACCAGGTAGCTTCGCCCGACGACCGCCAGGCCGCTGAAGGCGAGGACGCTGCGGCTGTGGCCCAACGCGCCGCTGCCGATCTGGAGGCGCTGCTGGCCGAACGCCACGCGCACATCGCCGCCGTCATCGTGGAGCCGCTGGTGCAATGCGCCGCAGGCATGGCCATGCACCATGCGTCCTACCTGCAACGGGTGCGCGCGCTGTGCGACCGGTACAGCGTGCACCTCATAGCCGACGAGATTGCCGTGGGCTGTGGCCGCACGGGCACCTTCTTCGCCTGCGAACAGGCGGGCATCTGGCCCGATTTCGTGTGCCTGTCCAAGGGCATCACTGGCGGTTTTCTGCCGTTGTCGCTGGTGTTGTGCCGCGATGCCATCTACCGCGCCTTCCTGTCAGATGACGTGGCGCGCGGCTTCCTGCACTCGCATTCCTACACCGGCAACGCGCTGGCCTGCCGGGCGGCGCTGGCCGTGCTCGACCGTTTCGACACCCAGGACGTGCTGGGCCGCAACGCCCAACAAGCGGCCTTGCTCGACCAGGCGCTGGCACCGCTGATGGCATACCCCGGGGTGGAGCACCCGCGCCGCCGTGGCATGATCTGGGCCTTTGACGTCAAGGCAGAGCTTGCCCAGGGCCGCTTTGCCGAGGCGTTTCACCTGGCGGGTCGCCGCCACGAACTGCTGGTTCGCCCCATTGGGCGCACCGTGTACCTGATGCCCCCCTACGTGCTCGACGGGGACCTCTCGCGCTGGTTGTCCGAGCGCTTGCAGGCCACCCTGCACGACACGTTGCAACAGCCCGATGCTGATCGAACACATCAACCGTCAACTGCTTGACATCGACGCTGCCGCCCTGCGCAGGCGCCGCAGGGTGGGTGCGTCGCCGTGCGGCCCGCACCAGCAATGGCAAGGCGGTGGCAGCATGCTCGCCTTCTGCAGCAACGACTACCTTGGTCTGGCCAACCATCCGGCCCTGACCGCAGCGCTGGCCGAAGGCGCCCGCCTGTGGGGCGCGGGCAGCGGCGCGTCGCACCTCGTGAGCGGCCACAGCCAGGCGCATGCCGCGTTGGAATCCACCCTCGCGCAATGGTTGGAACCACACATTCCCGGTGCACGTGCGCTGCTGTTCTGCAGCGGCTACATGGCCAACGTGGCGTTGATGACGGCACTGGGCGACGAGCAGGCCACCATCCTGTCCGACAAGCTCAACCACGCTTCGCTCATCGACGGCGCCTTGCTGGCCCGCGCCAAGCTGTTGCGCTACCCCCATGGGCAGCTCGACGCGCTGGAGCGCCAACTGCGTGCCTGCACCACCCCGGTCAAGCTCATCGTCACCGACGCCGTCTTCAGCATGGATGGCGACGTGGCCGACCTGCCAGCGTTGCTGCGCCTGGCCGAGCAATACGACGCCTGGCTGGTCATTGACGATGCACATGGCTTTGGTGTGCTGGGTGCGCACGGCCACGGCAGCCTGGAACATTTCGGCCTTTGCAGCGAACGCCTGATCTTCATGGGCACGCTCGGCAAGG
Source organism: Tepidimonas sp. HKU77 (assembly GCF_049728535.1). Classification (NCBI taxonomy): domain Bacteria; kingdom Pseudomonadati; phylum Pseudomonadota; class Betaproteobacteria; order Burkholderiales; genus Tepidimonas; species Tepidimonas sp. HKU77. Next base: position 2,645,448 of record NZ_CP187300.1, read on the forward strand.
CCGCCGGGGTGTCGGGCGCCTTCGTGGCCGCGCACCCCGTCATCGTCGAATGGCTGGTGCAGCGCGCCCGACCTTACATCTACACCACGGCCATGCCGCCCGCGTTGGCGCATGCGCTGGGGCATTCACTGGCGCTGATCGAAGGCCCAGAAGGCGTGGAGCGGCGCGGGCGGCTCAACGAGCTGATCACCCAGCTGCGCACCGGTCTGGCTGCCTTGGCAGAGCGCCACCCGGGCCTGTCGCTGCCAGCGTCCTTCACGCCCATTCAACCCCTCATCGTGGGCGACAACGCACGCGCACTGGCACTGGAGGCCGCGCTACAAGCGCGTGGCATCCGTGTGCCCGCCATTCGCCCGCCCACCGTGCCCGTGGGCACGGCACGTTTGCGCCTGACGCTTTCTGCCAGCCACACCGCAGCCGATGTGGACCAACTGCTGGGCGCGCTCACCGAAACCCTGAACGAGGAGCAAACATGAAAGGCTGTTTCGTCACCGGCACCGACACTGAAGTGGGCAAGACCCGCGTCAGTGCCGGGCTGCTGCACCGTGCCGCGCAGGCCGGCCTGCGCGCGGCCGGCTACAAGCCCGTGGCAGCAGGCATGGACAACATCGCCGGGCAATGGGTCAACGAAGACGTGCACACCCTGTGGGCTGCCAGCAATATCGAACTGCAACCTGAAGAGGTGGGCCCTTGCCAGTTGCGCCAACCCTGTGCGCCGCATCTGGCCGCCCAGGCCGAAGGGCGTGTGATCGATCGAGACACGCTGGAGCAAGGCGCCCGCCAACTCGCCCAGCGCGCTGATCTGATCGTGGTGGAAGGTGCGGGCGGCCTGTGTGTGCCGCTAGGCCCCAACTGGGACAGCTCGCACCTCATGTGCGCGCTGAACCTGCCGGTGGTGCTCGTCGTCGGGCTGCGGCTGGGCTGCATCAACCACGCGCTGCTCACGGCAGAGGCCATCGTTGCCCGCCGCCTGCACCTGGCGGGCTGGGTGGGCAACACGCTGGACCCGGCCATGCTGCACTTGCAAGACAACATCCACACCCTCACGCAAGAGTTTGAGCGGCGTTTTCACGTGCCTTGCCTGGGTGTCGTTCCCCATCTGGAAAGCCCAGACGCGGCCTCCGTCGCACCGCATCTTTCTACCGCTGGCCTGCAAACCCTGTTCGGCCTGAAGCAACCCTCTTTTGAAGTGACACCATGACCACCGTCGCACCCATCTCTCTGTCGTCCCTGCGCCGCGCCAACGTGGGCGTGCCCGAAACCCGCTGGACCGTGGCCGCCGTGGAAGCGCTGTACGACCTGCCTTTCATGGACCTGCTGTTCCGCGCCCAGCAGGTGCACCGTGAAAACTTCGATCCCAACGAAGTCCAGCTCTCCACACTGTTGTCCATCAAGACCGGTGGCTGTGCCGAAGACTGCGGCTATTGCCCCCAGTCCTCGCATTTCGACACCGGGCTGCAAGCCAGCAAGATCATGCCGCTGGACGAGGTGCTTGACGCAGCCCGCGCCGCCAAGGAGCAGGGCGCCACGCGCTTCTGCATGGGCGCAGCCTGGCGCAGCCCCAAGGAGCGCGACATGGAACGCGTGGCCGCCATGATCGAAGGCGTTCGCGGCCTGGGCCTGGAAACCTGCATGACGCTGGGCATGCTCGACGGCGACCAGGCCCGCCAGCTCAAGGACGCCGGTTTGGACTACTACAACCACAACCTAGACACCTCGCCAGACCACTACGGCAGCATCATCAGCACCCGCACCTACCAGGACCGGCTCGACACGCTCGACAACGTCCGCCAGGCGGGCATCAACGTGTGTTGTGGCGGCATCGTGGGTATGGGCGAGACGCGCACCCAGCGCGCAGCCCTCATTGCCCAGCTCGCCAACCTCGACCCGTACCCCGAGTCCGTGCCCATCAACAACCTCGTCGCCGTGCCTGGCACCCCGCTGGCCGACGCCGAACCCATCGACCCCTTCGAGTTCGTGCGCACCATCGCTGTGGCGCGCATCACCATGCCCACCACCATGGTGCGCCTGTCGGCAGGCCGCGAACAGATGGACGACGCCCTGCAAGCCCTGTGCTTCGCGGCGGGTGCCAACTCCATCTTCTACGGTGACCGCCTGCTCACCACCACTAACCCCCAGGCCCAGCGTGACCGCCGCCTGTTCGAGCGCCTGGGCCTCAAACCCCTGGGCGAGCGCCCCGAAGTGAAGGGCACCGAGGTAGCGGGCGCCGAAGCATGACACTGGCCGAGGCCGTCACGGCACCGTCGATAGACGAAGCCTTCCTCGACAACCCGTACCCCGCCTACCAGGCGTGGCGCGAAGAGGGCGCCATGCTGTGGAGCGACGAATTCTTTGGCGGCGCGTGGCTGCTCACCCGCCATGCCGATGTTGAGGCGGCCTTGCGCGACCCGGCGCTTTCCGCACAGCGCACGGGCGGCTGGGTCATGGCCGCCGCGCAGCAAGGCCGGGCCGAACTGCGCCCCTTCCAAAGCCTGTTCGCGCGCGCCATGCTCTTTCTGGACGCGCCCGACCATGGCCGTCTGCGCCAGATCCTCATGCCCGCCTTCCGGCCTGATGCCTTGGCCCAGATGCAAGCCTGGATGGACGTTACCGTGGCCGAGCGTGTGCTTGCGCTCGATGGCCCGTTCGACTTCATGGCGCAGATAGCGCGGCCGCTGCCCGCGCGCGTCATCGGCCGTTTGATGAACGTGGACCCAGCGCTGGACGCCACCTTCATGCGCTGGTGCGACGACATCGCGGTATTCATTGGCGCTGCGCAGCCTGAGCATGCCCAGCTGCTGCGTGCCCAGCGCAGGCTGCTGGAGATGACCGCGTACTTCGAGCGCGAACTGTTGCCCTGGCGCCGCCAGCACCTGGGCGACGACCTGGTGAGCCGCCTGTTGCAAGCTGAAGCGCAGGGGCAGATCGAATCCAGCCTGGAACTGCTGGCCCAGTGCGCCATGCTGCTGTTCGCCGGGTATGAAACCACCCGCAACCTGCTGGGCAACGGCCTACACGCCTTGCTCTCGCACCCCGGCCAATGGCGCCTGCTTTGCCAGCAACCAGAACTGGCGGGCAACGCCGTGCGTGAATTGCTGCGCTTCGACAGCCCCGTGCAGTGGACCGGCCGCCGTGCCACCCGCGCCATGACGCTGTGCGGCCAAGCCGTTCAGCGGGGCGACCTGATCCTGCCGTTGATCGGCTCCGCCAACCGCGACTCTGCCCGCCACAGCAACCCTGACGCCCTGCAAATCGACCGCGCCAACCCTGGCGCCCTGTCGTTCGGCAGCGGTGCGCACATCTGCATAGGGGCTGCGCTCACGCAAATGGAAACGCAAGCCGTGTTGCGCGCGCTGGCCGTGCACAAGCCCGGGCTGCAACTCGATGGGGTGCCGCTGCGCAACCGCAACCCGCTTTACCGGGGGCTGGCCGCGCTGCCTTTGCGCGTGGCCTGACGCAGCCCAAGCGCCCGAATCGGCTCGGGCGCGCCACAAATGGTTTAGCTCTTGGCCTGCCGCGCCGCACGCGCACGGGCCAGGGCTGCTTCGATCACGGCGCGTTTCTTGTCCAGCATGGCCGGATCGGTGTGCTTGGAATGTTCTTCCAGGTTGGCCAGTTTGTCCTGGGCCTTCTTGTCCTGCCGGTCCTGGTGTTCGGCAGCGTCGCGCTGGGTGCGCTGCAAGTGCCACTGGTAGCGTGAACGCGCCAAGTCCGCTTGCTTGGGCGACCACGCTGCCCAGCCCGTGGCCGCGCCGCTCACGTTCTCCAGGCTGATGCAGTCCACAGGGCACACGGGAATGCACAGCTCGCAACCCGTGCAATAGGGCTCGATCACGGTGTGCATGCGCTTGTTGGTGCCCACGATCGCATCGGTTGGGCAGGCCTTGATGCAGAGCGTACAGCCGATGCACCAGTCCTCATCGATGACCGCGACCCCCAATGGCCCTTCGCTTCCGCACGACGGGTCCAGCGGCTTGGGTGCGCGCCCCGTCAGACGGGCCAAGCGGGCGACGCCCTCTTGACCGCCGGGTGGGCACCGATTGATGTCCGCCTCACCGCTGGCGATGGCCTGCGCATAGTGGCGGCAGTCCGGGTAGCCGCAGCGCGTGCATTGCGTTTGTGGCAGCGCGTCGTCGATGCGGTCGACCCACGCGACGGGGGCGGGGTCAGCCACCGGCGCCCCCGGCTTCATGCGTCTGGCAGCGCCTTGCGGTGGCGGCTGCGCGTCTCGGCGGCGTCGTCACGCCGGATGGCGGCGGCCATCAGGTCCGCTTCGGCCCGAACCGCTGCTAGATCGGCCCCACCACTGCTGGGTTGGTGCGCCAGGATGAAATCGCGCACTACCGGGTAGACCTTCTCGCGCCAGCGTCGGCCGCTGAAGATGCCGTAGTGCCCGGCGCCCTCGACTTCGAAGTGCGCGCGCTGCGACGCGGCGATACCGGTGCACAAGTCGTGCGCCGCGCGCGTCTGCCCGCTGCCGGAGATGTCGTCCAGCTCGCCTTCGACCGTCAGCAGCCCCGTGTTCCGGATGTCCTGCGGGCGCACCCGCTCCAGCGTGCCATCGGGTGCGCGCACGTCCCAGGTGCCGTGCACCAGCTTGAACTCCTGGAACACCGTGCGGATGGTCTCCAGGTAGTAGTTCGCGTCCATGTCCAGCACCGCGTTGTACTCGTCGTAGAACTGGCGGTGCGCCTCGGCGCTTTCGTTGTCACCCTGGATCAGATGCTGGAAGTAGTCGTAGTGGCTGTTGACGTGGCGGTCCGGGTTCATGGCGATGAAGCCAGCGTGCTGCAAAAAGCCCGGGTACACGCGCCGTCCTTCACCGGGAAACCCTGGCGGCACGCGGTAGATGACGTTGTTTTCGAACCACTCGTAGCTGCGCTGCACGGCCAGATTGTTGACTGCCGTGGGCGAGCGTCGGGCGTCGATCGGCCCGCCCATCATCGTCATGGACAAGGGGGTTTTTTCGCCGCGGCTGGCCATCAGCGACACCGCCGCCAGCACCGGCACCGTCGGCTGGCACACGCTCATGACGTGGCACTGGCCATAGGTCTTTTGCAGGTAACGAATGAACTCCTGCACGTAGTTGACGTAGTCGTCGAGGTGGAAATCCCCCTGCGACAGCGGGACCATGCGCGCATTTTTCCAGTCCGTGATGTAGACCTTGTGGTCGCGCAGCATGGTGCGCACCGTGTCGCGCAGCAGCGTGGCGTAGTGACCCGACAGCGGGGCCACGATCAACACCACCGGCTGCTCTTTCAGACGCAGCAGGGTTTGCGGGTCGTCGGCGTAGCGTTTGAAACGTCGCAACTCGCAAAACGGCTTTTCGATCTCCACCCGCTCATGGATGGCGACGTGCACGCCGTCGATGTCGATGTGACGGATGCCGAACTCGGGCTTTTCGTAGTCTTTGCCCAGACGGTGCAGCAGGTCGTAGCCTGCAGCGATGCGTTGCGAAAACGGCGTCTGCGCCAGCGGAGAGCTGGGGTTGGCGAACAGCTTGGCTGCCACCTGCGCGAAGTCGGAGAAAGGCTCCATCAGGGCGCGCTGGGCTTCGTAGAGGTGATACAGCATGGCCGTCGCTCGGAATTGTTGCGGTGCAGCAAATATAACAGGAAGTGCCTCCGCCTGCCATACGGCTCATCCCCGATGGCGGGTCACATCGGGGACAGCCGTCGGCGCGACTTGGTGGGTCAGAGCACCGCCGCGATCGACTGGCAGACGTGGTCGATGTTGCGGCTGTTGAGCGCGGCCACGCACATGCGGCCGGTGTCCGTGCCGTAGACGCCAAACTCGGTGCGCAGGCGCACCATTTGCTCCTTGCTCAGGCCGGAGTAGCTGAACATGCCGATCTGCTGCGTGATGAAGGACATGTCCTGCCGCACACCAGCGGCCGCAAGCCCATCGACCAGCCGCTGCCGCATGGCCTTGATGCGGGTGCGCATCTCGCCCAGCTCTTGCTCCCACAGGGCGCGCAGCTCGGGCGTGTTGAGCACCGTGGCCACCACGGCCGCGCCGTGTGTCGGGGGATTGGAGTAGTTGGTGCGTACCACGATCTTGAGCTGCGACAGCACACGCTCGGCTTCGTCTTTGCTCGCGCACACGACCGACAGCGCCCCCACGCGCTCGCCGTAGAGGCTGAAGCTCTTGGAAAACGACGTGGCGACGAAGACATCCAGCCCCGCTGCCACGAACTTGCCCACCACTGCACCGTCTTCTGCGATACCGTGGCCAAAGCCCTGGTATGCCATGTCCAAGAAGGGCACCAATCCGCGCTCACGCACCACGGCGATGACGTCGTCCCACTGGGCGGGCGTCAGGTCGTAGCCCGTGGGGTTGTGGCAGCAGGCGTGCAGCACGACGATGGTGCCAGGCTCGGCGGCGCGAAGGCTCGCCAGCATGCCGTCCAGGTTCACGCCGCGGCGCGCGGCGTCGTAGTAGGCGTAGGTGTCGACCGTGAAGCCGGCATTGGTGAACAGGGCCCGGTGGTTTTCCCAGCTCGGGTCGCTGATGAGCACGCGTGCGCCGGGGTTGAGTTTGTGCAGAAAGTCCGCCCCGATTTTGAGGCCGCCCGTGCCGCCCAGGGCCTGTACCGTGGCCACACGGCCGTCGCGAACCGCCGCGCTGTCGGCGCCAAACACCAAGGCCTTGACCCCGTTGTCGTACGCGGGCATGCCGTCGATGGGCAGGTAGCCGCGCGGCGTCGGCTTTTCCATCAGGCGCTGCTCTGCCGTCTGCACGCAGCGCAGCAGCGGCAGTTTGCCATCGTCGTCGTAGTACACGCCGACACCGAGGTTGACTTTGTTGGGCCGGGGGTCGGCGGCAAACTGTTCGTTCAGACCCAGAATCGGGTCGCGCGGGGCCATTTCGACGGCAGCAAACAGGGACATGACAGCAACACCTGGGTGGTTGGGACAAACCCCTCATTGTATCGGGCAGACGGGCACTGCGCGTGCGTCTGGACCATCGGGGTGTGCCCGTACACTTGCCGCCATCGATCGTTCATTTCGCCAGGAGTGCCCCCTTGAATGCCCCGGTTACTGGCCAGCTCGTCACCTTCGAAGACTCGCCATTCGTGCTGCACCAGCCTTATCCGCCCGCTGGTGACCAGCCGGAGGCGATCGAGCGGTTGGTCGAAGGTGTGCGTGAAGGCGAGGTATTTCAGACCCTGCTGGGGGTGACGGGGTCGGGCAAAACCTTCACCATGGCCAACGTGATCGCCCGCCTGGGGCGCCCGGCCATCGTCTTTGCGCCCAATAAAACTTTGGCTGCACAGCTTTACAGCGAATTTCGCGAGTTCTTTCCGAAGAATGCCGTCGAATACTTTGTCAGCTATTACGATTATTACCAGCCCGAGGCCTACGTTCCCCAGCGCGACCTCTACATCGAGAAAGACAGCGCCATCAACGAGCATATCGAACAGATGCGCCTGTCGTGCACCAAAAGTTTGCTGGAGCGGCGCGACGTGGTCATCGTCGCCACGGTCAGTGCCATCTACGGCATCGGCAAGCCCGAGAACTATCACCGCATGATCCTCACGCTGCGCCGGGGCGACCGCCTGGGACAGCGCGACATCATCGCCCAGTTGGTGCGCATGCAGTACCAGCGCAACGAGCAGGAGTTCGTGCGTGGCAAATTTCGGGTGCGCGGCGACACGATCGACGTCTTCCCGGCCGAACACTCCGAACTGGCGTTGCGCATCGAGCTCTTCGACGACGAGGTCGAGTCGCTGGCGCTGTTCGACCCCCTCACCGGGCACGTGCGGCAAAAGCTGGCGCGCTTTACCATCTACCCCAGCAGTCACTACGTGACGCCGCGCGAACAGGTGCTGCAGGCCGTCGAGAGCATCAAGCTCGAACTCGACGCCCGCCTGAAAGAGTTGGTGGCCGCCGGCAAGCTGCTGGAGGCCCAGCGGCTGGAGCAGCGCACGCGCTTCGACCTGGAGATGCTGGTCGAGGTGGGCCACTGCAAGGGCATCGAAAACTACACCCGGCACCTCTCGGGGGCCGCACCCGGGGAGCCGCCCAGCACGCTGACCGACTATTTGCCGCGCGATGCGCTGATGTTTCTGGACGAGAGCCACGTCATGATCGGCCAGCTCGCCGGGATGTACAACGGCGACCGCGCGCGCAAGCAGACGTTGGTGGACTACGGTTTTCGCCTGCCCAGCGCGCTGGACAACCGGCCGCTGAAGTTCGAGGAGTTCGAGCAGCGCATGCGGCAGGTCATCTTCGTCTCAGCCACGCCGGGCGACTACGAACTGCGCCGCTCCTCGCAGGTGGTGGAGCAGGTGGTGCGACCGACCGGCTTGCTCGACCCGGTGGTCGAGGTGCGGCCGGCCACGCACCAGGTCGACGACGTGCTGCACGAAATCCACCTGCGCGTGCAGCGCAACGAGCGGGTGCTGGTGACCACGCTGACCAAGCGCATGGCCGAGCAGCTCACCGACTACCTAACCGAAAACGGCGTGCGCGTGCGCTACCTGCACTCCGACATCGACACCGTCGAGCGGGTCGAGATCATCCGCGATTTGCGCCTGGGCGCGTTCGATGTGCTGGTGGGCATCAACTTGTTGCGGGAAGGGCTTGATATTCCAGAGGTTTCCCTGGTGGCCATTCTGGACGCGGACAAGGAAGGGTTTTTGCGTGCCGAGCGCAGTCTGATCCAAACCATCGGCCGCGCGGCGCGCAACCTCAATGGCATGGCGATCTTGTACGCGGACACCATCACCGACTCGATGCGCCGCGCCATCGACGAGACCGAGCGCCGCCGCGCCAAGCAACTGGCCTACAACGCCGCGCACGGGGTGACGCCGCGCGGGGTGACCAAGCGCATCAAGGACCTGATCGACGGCGTCATGAGCGACAAGGCGATGGAGGCGGCGCGCCAGGAAGCCGCGGTGCACGCCGCCGAGGCGTGGGTGGAGGAGATGGACGAAAAAGCCTTGGCGCGCGAAATCAAACGGCTGGAAAAGCAAATGCTCGAGCACGCGCGCAACCTGGAGTTCGAAGCGGCGGCGCGGGTGCGCGACCAACTGGCGCGGCTGAAAGATCGGGTGCTGGGCGCGCACGGGACGGAAAACGTCACGCCGCCCACCGTCTGATGGCAGCCTCCCCCGTTTGGGGGAGGCGAAGGCGGCGCCGAATTGTCCACAATGCACGCATGTCGGACATCACGAGGATCTATCTGATCGAGGACGACCGCACCATTCTGCGCTTCGTCGAGAGCGCCCTGCGGCAGCGGCCCCAGTGGCGGCTGGTGGGGTATTCGGATACCTTCGCCCACGCCGAGATGATGGCTCCGCGCAGCCTGGCCGACGTTTTTCTGGTCGACCTCGGACTGCCGGATGGGCGCGGGGAAGATATATTGCGCCTGCTGGCCGAGGTCAAACCCGAGGCCGAGCTGTTGGTCTTGACCGTTTTTGGTGACGAGTCGCGTCTGATTCGCGCCTTGCAGATGGGCGCCACCGGCTATGTGCTCAAGGGCTGCACCGAAGACGAGTTGATCGCGGCGATTGAGCAGATCCGCGAGGGGGGCGCGCCCATCTCGCCGTTGCTGGCGCGCATGCTGCTCAAACAGTTTCGCGCCATCGACAGCGATGCCACGGCCACCAAAGGGCCTGCCCCCGTGCTGTCCGAGCGCGAGACGGACGTGCTGCGCCTGGTGGCGCAAGGCTACGTCAACAAGGAAATCGCGCAACGGCTGGGCATCGGCGTGGCGACGGTGAGTACCCACATTAAAAACCTGTACCGCAAGCTGGCGGTACGCACGCGCGTACAAGTGGTGCGCGCCGCGCAGGCCCGGGGGTTGCTGTGAGTGCCACCACCGGGCAGCCACCTCGCCCGACCGCAGACGCCGCCCAGGGCAGTGTGGCGTGGTGGGTGGGGTTGGTGTTTTTGCTGTTGCTCGGGGCGCTGCACTGGGTGTCGCAGCCGGTGCCTCTGCCGGGGGTCTATCGAATCGCGCACGCACAGGCCAGCTTGCCGCTGGATCCGCACGTGCCCCCGCGGGCCATTGCCCTGCCGCACGTGCTGGATGACGAGAGCCCCGCCTGGCGCGAACGGGTCGATTACCAGCTCGAGTGGCCCGAGGGGCTCGCGTATGCGTCACCCGAGGGTACGCGGTTGGCACTGCTGCTGCCGCGCGTGGGCACGCGGTTTCGGGTCCTGCTCAACGGGCACGAGGTGTTTCAGTTCGGCTGGTACGCCCCCCGGGATCGCACCGTGCTGGCGGCATCGCAGCCGCACCTGGTTGCGTTGCCATCGGCCTTGCTGGCGTCCGGCGCACGCGACAACGTCTTGCGTGTCGAGGTGCAGGGGCGTTTTCTCGAGCGCAGCGGACTGTCGGCCGTGCAGTTGGGGGATCACGACGCACTGATGCAGCGCCACCGCGTGCTGATGCTGTGGCAGTCCACGGGGTCGTGGATCATGGCGGCGCTGTCATTCTTCGTGGGCGGGTTGGCGCTGTTTCTGTGGCGCGCGCTGCGTGAACGGCTGTTCATCCTCATCGCGCTGGCGGCCCTGGCGCATGCGATGCGGACCGTGTTGCTCGCGGTGGTCGAGCCACCCTTGTCGCACGAAATGGTGTTCTTCTGGCACCGCGTCATGTTTGCCGCCTTCGTCGGCTTTTTCATCCTGACGGTGGAGCATCTGTTCGGGCATCGCCTGCGCTGGGTTCGGGTGGGGGCGTGGCTCGCCATTGCCGCAACGCCATTGTGGATCATTTGGGCGCTGTGGACGCAGGATTACGACTATGTTCGCCTCTGGGCGGGGGCGTTGACGGTGTTTGCCGCGCTCGCGCTGCTGGCGGGGGTGGTGGACGTGGCGCGGCGGCGCGCTTATGACGACAACCAAAGGTTGGTGACGCTGGCGGCACTGTTCACGCTGGCCACTGGCGTGCGCGACTTTCTGGTCGTGCAGCTGAACTTTCCCGGCGATGGGGACCTGCGCTGGATGTCGGTGGGAGGCGCCGCCCTGATCCTGACCATGGGGTGGGTGCTGGTCGAGCGTGCCACGGCTTGGGCGCGCACGGTGCACCGGCTCAACGAGACGTTGTCGCAGACCGTGTCGGTGCGCGAAAACGAGCTGCGTGCGGCGTTCATGCAGTTGCAGGCGGCCGAACGTCAGCGCGCCGTCGAGGCCGAGCGCCAGCGCCTGATGCGCGATATGCACGACGGTTTGGGCAGCCAGTTGGTGCAGACGCTCAACCTGGTGCGTAACCCGTCTGCCCAGCTCGACCGAGAGGCGTTGGCCTCCATGTTGCGCCAAGCGCTCGACGAGCTACGGCTGACGTTGGACTCATTCGAGCCCATGGAGGGGGATCTGCCCGCCATTCTGGGCACCTTGCGTCGGCGCCTCGCCCCCGCACTAGAAGGGGTGGGCATCGAGCTGCGCTGGGAGGTGCAAGAAGTCGCCCCCCTGGAGCAGCTCGACGCGCGCGGCGTGCTGCACCTGTTTCGCTGTCTGCAGGAGATTTTTGCCAACGTCGTCAAACACGCCAAAGCCCGCCGCATCACGGTCAGCACCTGGCAGCGCGACGACCAGGTCATCCTCTCGATCGAGGACGACGGGGTGGGCTTGCCGCCCCCAGAGGTGCGCAACAGCACTGGCCGCGGCTTGCGCAACGTCTTGACGCGCGCGGCCAAGATCGGCGCGAGCGTGCGCTTCTACGATGCCCATCCCGGCACCGGAATCGAGTTTGCCTTTGCGGTGCACGCCCGCCCCGCGGAGGTGGATACCGACTGGCTGCAGCCGAGCGCCTGACGCCACCGATCGCCCCGGCTGGCGGTAGGGTCGATTCCCGACCAAAACATTCGGCTTTTGGTATACTCGAGCGAAACAGTCGGGAATGCACGCACATTCCCTCATCCGTCGGGTCTCACCAGGAGTTTGCCATGCGCCTGACCACCAAAGGCCGATTCGCCGTCACGGCGATGATCGATCTGGCACTGCGCCAGGCCAGCGGTCCCGTGACGCTGGCTGCCATCAGCCAGCGTCAGCACATATCGCTGTCCTATTTAGAGCAGTTGTTCGGCAAACTGCGTCGGCACCGCCTCGTGGAGTCCACGCGCGGCCCCGGTGGCGGCTATACGCTCGGGCGCAAGGCGTCCGAAATCACGGTGGCCGACATCATTCTGTCGGTCGATGAGCCGATCGACGCCACCCAGTGCGGTGGCAAGGAAAACTGCCACGGCGACGGCCAGCGTTGCATGACGCACGATTTGTGGGCCGAGCTCAACGACCGTATGGTGGAGTTTTTGCGCTCGGTCACGCTGCAAAAGCTGGTCGATGACCAGCTCGCCAAAGGGGTGGCGGTGGAGCCGCCGCCGTCCATCAAGCGGGCCATCTCGCCCAACCCCGTGGTCAAGCCGCTGCGGGTCAACGCCCCCAACTCCGTGTTTGCGCTGGCCACGGCCGGTGCGAAGTGACCGCGGTTGGCCGAGTAACCGATTTTTGGAGTTTTCCATGAGCAAGACCCCGCACTTTCCCATCTATCTGGACTACAGCGCCACCACCCCGGTGGACCCGCGCGTGGTGGACAAGATGGTGCCCTGGCTGACCGAGCACTTCGGCAACCCCGCCTCGCGCAGCCACGCCTGGGGTTGGGAGGCCGAAAAGGCCGTCGAACACGCCCGCGAGCAGGTGGCCGACTTGATCGGGGCCGATCCGCGCGAGATCGTTTGGACCAGTGGCGCCACCGAATCGAACAACCTCGCCCTCAAGGGGGCGGCGCACTTCTATCAAGGCAAGGGCAAGCACATCATCACCGTCAAGACCGAGCACAAGGCGGTGCTCGACACCTGTCGCCATCTCGAGCGTGAGGGCTTCGAAGTCACGTATCTGGACGTCGATCAGTACGGCTTGCTGGACTTGGACGCGTTTCGGGATGCGATCCGGCCTGACACCATCTTGGCCAGCGTCATGTACGTCAATAACGAAATTGGCGTCATCCAGGACATCGAGGCCATCGGGCGCATCTGCCGCGAAAAGGGTGTGATCTTCCACGTCGATGCGGCCCAGGCCACGGGCAAGCTGCCCATCGACCTGCAGACGTTGCCGGTGGATCTGATGAGCCTGGCCTCGCACAAAACGTACGGCCCCAAGGGCATTGGCGCCTTGTACGTGCGGCGCAAACCGCGCGTGCGGCTGGAGGCACAGATGCACGGCGGCGGGCATGAGCGCGGCCTGCGCTCCGGCACGCTCGCCACCCACCAGTGCGTGGGCATGGGGGAGGCATTCGCCATCGCCAAGGCTGAAATGGCCACCGAGTTGCCCCGCATCCAGCGCCTGCACGATCGGCTCTACGCCGGCCTGAGCCAGATCGAGCAATCTTTCCTCAACGGTCACCCGACCCGGCGTGTGCCGCACAATCTCAACATGAGCTTCAACTTCGTCGAGGGCGAGTCGCTCATCATGGGCATCAAGGGCGTGGCCGTCTCGAGTGGCTCGGCCTGCACCTCGGCCAGCCTCGAGCCCAGCTACGTGTTGCGCGCGCTCGGCCGCAGCGACGAACTCGCCCACAGCAGCCTGCGCATGACCATCGGTCGCTGGACGACCGAGGAGCAAATCGACTACGCCATCGAGGCCATCAAGGCCAACGTCGAGAAACTGCGCGAACTCTCGCCGCTGTGGGAGATGTACAAAGAAGGCATCGACCTCAACAGCATTCAGTGGGCCGCGCACTGAGTCCGCGGTATACCCTCCAGGAGAACACACCATGGCATACAGCGACAAGGTCATCGACCACTACGAACACCCGCGCAACGTCGGTAGCTTCGACAAGAGCGACGACAACGTCGGCACCGGCATGGTGGGCGCGCCCGCCTGCGGTGACGTGATGAAGCTGCAGATCAAGGTCAATCCCGAAACGGGCGTCATCGAGGACGCGCGCTTCAAGACCTATGGCTGCGGCTCGGCCATCGCTTCCAGCTCGCTCGTGACCGAATGGGTCAAGGGCAAGACGCTGGACGAGGCGGTGCAAATCAAGAACAGCCAGATCGCCGAGGAGCTGGCATTGCCGCCGGTGAAGATACACTGTTCGATCCTGGCCGAAGACGCCATCAAGGCGGCGGTCGAGGATTACAAGAAGAAGCACGCCACCACCGCCTGAGCGCGCTTGCCAAACGCCGGGCGTGCCGCGGCGCGCTCTGGCAGCGTTTTTTTCGACCGCATCGAATACCCCATCACGACATGGCCGTCACCATTACCGAAGCCGCCGCGCGGCACGTCTCCAAATACTTGGCCCGTCGGGGCAAAGGGGTGGGCGTGCGCCTGGGGGTCAAGACCACGGGCTGCTCCGGCTTGGCCTACAAGCTGGAGTATGCCGACGACATCTCGCCCGAGGACGTGGTGTTCGAGGCGCACGGGGTCAAGATCCTGGTCGATCCCAAGAGCCTGCCGTACCTCGATGGCACCGAGCTCGATTTCGTGCGCGAGGGGCTCAACGAGGGATTCAAGTTCAACAACCCGAACGAGCGGGATCGCTGTGGCTGTGGCGAGTCGTTCCGTGTCTGAGGCCGCGCCGTCGCTGCACGACGACGACTTCGCACTGTTCGGGCTGCCGCGGCGCTTTGCGCTGGATCGCGCCCAGATCGACGAGCGCTGGAAACAGCTGCAGCGGCTGGCGCACCCGGATCGTTTTGCCCACCAGGCTGCTGCCGCACAGCGCATCGCCATGCAGTGGTCGGTGCGCATCAACGAGGCGTATCAGCGTCTGCGCGACCCCTTGCGGCGTGCCGCCTATTGGTGCGAATTGCAGGGCGTGCCCGTCGATGCCGAGTCCAACACCGCGATGCCGGCGGACTTTCTGATGCAGCAAATGCAATGGCGCGAGGCGCTCGACGAAGCGCAAACGCCAGCGCAGCTCCACCGCTTGCTGCAGGAGGTCGAAGACGAACGCGCGCGGCGTCTGGCCCTGCTGGCCGAAGCCATCGATCAGCGTGGCGATGCACGCGCAGCCGTCAGCCAGGTGCGTGCGCTCATGTTCATCGAGCGGTTTGCCGATGCGCTGCAGGCGCGCTTGGAGTCGGCCTGATGGACGCCGCACCACCGGAATACACCCATGGCTTTATTGCAAATTTCCGAACCGGGCGCGTCGCCCGACCCGCACCAGCGGCGCATTGCCGTCGGTATCGACTTGGGCACCACCCACTCGCTCGTGGCCGCGGTGCGCCACGGCGTGGCCGAATGCCTCCCCGATGCGCAGGGCAGGGTATTGCTGCCGAGCGTTGTCCGCTACCTGCCAGCGGGCAGCCAGCCGTCGCGCCAGATCGGGTACGAAGCGCTGGCGGCCCAGGTCGATGATCCGGCCAACACCATCAGCTCGGTCAAGCGGCTGATGGGGCGCTCGCTGGCCGACCTGCAGGCTCAGGGTGTTGCCGCGCGTCTGCCGTACACGTTGGCCGATGGGCCCGGCGGCATCGTGGTGCGTACCGTCGCCGGCGACAAGACGCCGGTGGAAATCAGCGCGGAGATCTTGGCGACCTTGCGCCAGCGCGCCGAAGACACCTTTGACGCCGACCTGTACGGCGCGGTCATCACCGTGCCGGCGTATTTCGACGATGCTCAGCGCCAGGCCACCAAAGACGCGGCGCGGCTGGCGGGCCTGAACGTGCTGCGCCTGCTCAACGAGCCGACGGCCGCCGCCATCGCCTATGGCCTCGACAACGGCTCCGAGGGACTGTACCTGGTCTATGACCTAGGCGGCGGCACGTTCGACGTGTCGCTGCTGCGCCTGACCCGCGGCGTGTTCGAGGTCGTGGCCACGGGCGGCGACTCGGCCCTGGGCGGCGACGATTACGACCGCGCCCTGGCCGACTGGGCACTGCAGCAGATCGAGCCGGGCAAGGCCCTGGCGGCACTGCCCGCCGGGCAGCGCGCGGCGCTGCTGGCCGAGGCCCGGCGCGCCAAAGAAGCCCTGAGCGCCTGCGCCCAAGGTGAGCGCGTGACCTTGTTGGTGCCCCGTGGGGCTGCCGCGCAGACACTGGCGCTGGGGATGACCGAGTTCGCCGATCTGACCCGTTCGTTGACCGAGCGAACCATGGCGGCCGTGCGCCGCGTCTTGCGCGATGCGCGTGTTGCCCCCGACGAGGTGCAGGGCGTCGTCATGGTGGGGGGCTCGACCCGCATGCCGGTCGTGCGGCAGGCGGTCGCGCAGTTTTTTGGACGCGAGCCCCTGATCGATTTGAACCCCGACGAAGTGGTGGCCATCGGCGCGGCCATCCAGGCCAACCAGCTCGCCGGCAACGACCCGAACGGCGAGCTGCTGCTGCTCGACGTCATCCCGCTGTCGCTGGGCATCGAGACGATGGGCGGGCTGGTCGAGCGCATCGTGCCGCGCAACACGCCGATCCCCACAGCCCGAGCGCAAAATTTCACCACCTACCGCGATGGCCAGACGGCGCTGGCGCTGCATGTGGTGCAAGGCGAGCGTGATCTGGCGCAGGACTGCCGCAGCCTGGCCCGCTTCGAGCTGCGCGGCATCCCGCCGATGGCTGCGGGCGCGGCGCGCATCCGCGTGACGTTTACCGTGGACGCTGACGGTCTGCTGACCGTCAGCGCCCGCGAGCTCACCTCGGGTGTGGAAGCGCACATCGACGTCAAGCCGTCGTACGGCCTCAGCGAAGACCAGATCGCCCGTATGTTGCAAGACAGCTTCGCCACCGCCGAGCAGGACATGCAGACACGCGCGCTGATCGAAGCCCGGGTCGAGGCGGAACGGATGCTCGAGGCCACCCGCAGCGCGCTCGCCGCCGATGGCGATTTGTTGGACGAAGGCGAACGCCAAGCGATCGAGGGCTTGCTGCAAGCCGTCGAGTCGGCCCGCTCCGGCACGGATGCGGGAGCGATCGAGGCCGCCACCAAAGCCTTGGCCAAAGGCACGGAAGACTTCGCTGCCCGTCGCATGAACCGCAGCATCGCCCAGGCCCTGGCGGGCCGGCATGTGGAGAATCTTTGAATGCCCGTCATCACCGTCTTGCCCCATCCCGAGTGCTGCCCGCAGGGCGCCGCCGTCAAGGCGCCCACTGGCACCTCCATTTGTGAGGCGCTGCTCGACAACGACATCCCCATCGAGCATGCGTGCGAGATGAGCTGCGCCTGCACCACCTGCCACGTCGTGGTGCGCCAGGGCTACGAATCCCTCAACGAGCCCAGCGAAGAGGAAGAGGACATGCTCGACAAGGCGTGGGGGCTGGAGCCCCACTCGCGCCTGAGCTGTCAGGCACGCCTGGGCACGCAGGACGTCACGATCGAGATCCCGCGCTACTCCATCAACCACGCCCGCGAGCGGCACTGACCTTGGTGTGACCCATGCGCCAGATCGTGCTCGATACCGAAACGACCGGCCTGTCGCCGCAGGACGGCGACCGCATCATCGAGATCGGCTGCGTCGAGCTGGTCAACCGCCAGCTCACCGGGAACAACCGGCACTTCTACCTCAACCCGGAGCGCGACATCCACGAGGACGCGCTGCGCGTGCACGGCATCACGCTCGAGTTTTTGGCCGACAAGCCACGCTTTGCCGACATCGCGGCCGAGCTGGCCGACTATCTGCAGGGCGCCGAGCTGATCATTCACAACGCCCCGTTCGACCTCGGCTTTCTGGACGCGGAATTCGGCCGCCTGGGGCTCGGGCCGACGCGCCGCCTGGTGCGCGGGGTCATCGACACCCTGGTCATGGCCAAGGAGATGTGGCCGGGCAAACGCAACGGGCTCGATGCCCTGTGCGACCGCCTGGGCGTGGACAATTCCGGCCGTCAGCTGCATGGCGCGCTGCTCGACGCCGAGCTGCTGGCCGACGTGTACATCTACATGACGCGCGGGCAGGAGTCACTTGTCATCGAGGTGCCGATGCCCGGGGCGGGTGGCGATGCGCTGGCACGCCGCGACCTGTCCACCTTTGCCCTGCCGGTGCTGCGCGCCAGCGATGCGGAGTGTGCCGAGCACGAGGCGGTGCTGACTGCGCTGGACAAAGAGTCGAAGGGCCGCACGGTGTGGCGTCGCCTGGAGCCCGCCGCCCAACCGGCCGCGGGTGGCTGAAAAAGTCGGCTATAATCACGCCTATCGACATAACGACCGGGTGATTAGCTCAGCGGTAGAGCACTGCCTTCACACGGCAGGGGTCGTAGGTTCAAACCCTGCATCACCCACCAACCCCATCTCGAAAGCCAGCCTATGTGCTGGCTTTTTTCATGGTGTCCGGCTGGCCCGTGTGGGGCGGCCGCATCCACTCCGTGCGTCAGTCCCGTGCAAGGCGCAGCGCCATAATGGTGCACGATTGACAACGCCAAGCGAGGAGACCCCCATGGCCGAGCGCTATGCCGATTTTTATCGTCGTTCGATCGATGACCGGGATGCTTTTTGGGCCGAGCAGGCCCGCCTCATCGACTGGCACCAGCCTTGGTCGCGCGTGTGCAACACCGACCATCCGCCGTTCGTGCGTTGGTTCGAGGGCGGGCTGACCAATCTGTGTCACAACGCGGTGGATCGGCACGTCGCCACCCGCGGTGACCAAAACGCGCTCATCTACGTCTCCACCGAAACCAACACCGAGCGTGTCTATACCTACCGCGAGCTGCAAACCGAGGTGCAGCGCATGGCGGCGATTTTGCAATCGCTGGGGGTGGCCAAGGGTGACCGGGTCTTGATCTACATGCCGATGATCCCGGAAGCGGCGTTTGCGATGCTGGCTTGCGTGCGCATCGGTGCCATCCACTCCGTGGTGTTCGGCGGCTTTGCCAGCCACAGCCTGGCCACGCGCATCGACGACGCGATGCCCAAGGTCATCGTGAGCGCCGATGCCGGCATGCGCGCCGGCAAGGTGGTGCCGTACAAGCACCTGCTCGACGAGGCGATACGCCTGTCGCGCCACCAGCCCGAGCGCGTCTTGATGGTCAACCGGGGGCTGGCGGCGCTGGATCCGGTGGCCGGCCGCGACGTGGACTACGCCGCGCTGCGCGAGCAGCACCGGGATGCGCAGGTGCCTTGTGAGTGGGTGGACAGCACGCACCCCAGCTACATCCTCTACACCAGTGGCACGACGGGCAAGCCCAAGGGCGTGCAGCGGGACACGGGCGGCTACGCGGTGGCGCTGGCCGCCTCCATGCGCCACATCTACATGGCCAATCCCGGGGAGATGACCTTGCCCGCGAGTTCCGGATCCCATAGCTGAGACCGTTACGCAGCCTGCCTTTTCTGGGCGGCAAGCCAAGCCCGTTCGAATTGCATCGGACTGACATAGCCCAACGACGAATGAAGCCGCCGGTGGTTGTAGAACGTCAGCCAGTCGACGATCTCGTCCATGGCGTCGCGCCGGGTCTTGAAGCGTTTGCCGTGCAGCCTGCCCACCTTGAGCGAGCCCCACAGGCTTTCCGTGGGCGCATTGTCCCAGCAGTTCCCCTTGCGACTCATCGAGCTGCGCATGCCGTAGCCGGTCAGCGCCTTCTGGAAGTCGGCACTGCAGTATTGGCTGCCGCGATCGCTGTGGCATATCAGTCCCGGCGGCGGATGGCGGCGGAACCAGGCCATGTGCAACGCGTCAATCACCAGCTCGCGCCGCATGTGCGGCTGCATCGACCAGCCCACGACCTGGCGGCTGAACAGGTCGATGATCACCGCCAGGTACAGCCAGCCCTCGTCGGTGGCCACATACGTGATGTCGCTCGTCCACACGGCGTTCGGCGTGGCCGGCTTGAACTGCCGATCCACAAGGTTCGGCGCCACCGGCAGCTTGTGGTTGCTGTCGGTCGTAGCCTTGAACTTGCGCTTGCCTCGGGCGCGGATGCCGTGCAGGCTCATGAGCTTGCGAACGCGCTCCTTACCCACCCGAATGCCGCGTGCCAGCAGTTCCTTCCAGATCCGCGGCCAGCCGTACTCGCCACGCGTTTCGGCATGGATCGCTCGGATATGAACCAGCAGAGCATC
The DNA here is from genome assembly GCF_049728535.1 of Tepidimonas sp. HKU77. Classification (NCBI taxonomy): domain Bacteria; kingdom Pseudomonadati; phylum Pseudomonadota; class Betaproteobacteria; order Burkholderiales; genus Tepidimonas; species Tepidimonas sp. HKU77. The sequence continues at coordinate 2,665,370 of NZ_CP187300.1, forward strand.
GTTGCTGATCCCACGTCGTGGTCGTGCCTGGCGCACACGGTGGTCGTGGTACCCACTGGGGCTCACCCCCAGAACTGCGCACGCCACCGACACGGGCCAGCGCTTGCGGTTACGCTCGATCCAGGCGTACTTCACCCCCGCTCCTTCGCGAAGTACGCCGTCGCTTTTCCCAGGATGTCGCGCTCCATCTTGACCCGCGCCAGCTCCGCGCGCAGCCTGGCGATCTCCATCTGCTCTGGGCTCACCGGCTTGCTTCCAGCCCCCGCCAGACGACCGTCTCGGTCCGCACGGATCCAGTTGTGCAGCGTCTGTTGCGCAATGCCCAGGATCTTCGCCGTCGCCGCCATGCTCTGGCCAGCCTTGACCAGCCTGACCGCTTCCAGCTTGAACTCCAGCGTGTAGCGCGCTCTCGTTGCCTTCGTCACTTCCGTTCTCCTTGCCTGTATTCAACCACTCAGCAAGGGATCCGGTTTCCAGGGGCAAGGTCAGAGACGTATTTCTCCACCAGCGACATCGGCTGGGTCGTCGGGCACAGCTACATCATCTATGGGCCGCTGATCAATGGCATGGCCACCATCATGTACGAGGGCACGCCCATCCGGCCCGATGCCGGCATCTGGTGGCGGCTGGTGCAGGACTACCGCGTCTCGATCATGTTTACCGCGCCGACGGCCGCGCGTGTGCTCAAAAAACAGGACCCGGCTTACCTGACACGCTACGACCTGAGCAGCCTGCGCGCCTTGTTCCTGGCGGGTGAACCGCTGGACGAGCCGACGGCCACCTGGATGGCGCAGGCGATCGGCAAACCCGTCATCGACAACTACTGGCAAACCGAGACCGGCTGGCCGATCCTGGCCATCTGCAACGGCGTCGAGCCCGCTCCCACCAAATTCGGCTCGCCGGGGAAAGCGGTCTATGGCTACGACGTGCGTTTGATCGACGAAAACACCGGCGAAGAGATCTCCGAGCCCGACCGCAAGGGCGTGATCGCGGTGCAGTACCCGCTACCGCCGGGCTGCCTACAGACGGTCTGGGGGGACGATGCGCGCTACGTCAAGACGTATTGGTCCAGCATTCCGGGGCGCCAGATGTACAGCACCTTTGACTGGGGGGTGCGTGACGCGGATGGTTACTACTACATCCTGGGCCGCACCGACGATGTGATCAACGTCGCGGGGCATCGCCTGGGCACGCGCGAGATCGAGGAGAGCATCTCCAGCCACCCCGCCGTCGCCGAGGTGGCCGTCGTTGGGGTGGCCGATGCGCTCAAGGGTCAGGTGGCCATGGCGTTTGCCGTGCTCAAGGACCCGACGCTGGCCGCGACCGAGGCCGACGCGCTGCGGCTCGAGGGCGAGATCATGAAGGTGGTGGACGAACAGCTCGGGGCAGTGGCGCGGCCGGCTCGTGTGCGCTTCGTCCCCCTGTTGCCCAAGACACGCAGCGGCAAGCTGCTGCGGCGGGCCATCCAGGCGGTGTGTGAGGGACGTGACCCCGGCGACCTGACCACGTTGGATGATCCCAGCGCCCTGCAGCAGATTCGTGACCTGGTTCAGACGCCAAACACCTGAAAGAGGGCCGGAGTCGGCTGGTTCAGAACCAGCGGCCGCTGAGACGAGGCGTGCCCGCTTGCCTAAGTGTAGGGTTCCGGACGATTGCATAGATCCTTCGCGTCGTGCACTCTTCGTTAGTCGCGCAGTGATGCGAGAGCTGATCGACAACCTCCGGAGCGCTCAACCATGATTATTCGCCTACACAAAAACGCCACCACAACCCCCGCCACCCGCGCCTACATCCAGTCCTCGTCCTTGTCGGTTGCGGCCTTGGCAGCCGAGTTGGGCGTATCCGAAGACACCATCCGCCGCTGGAAGCGTCGGGACTTTGTGGAAGATCGCCCGCATACCGCGCATCGTTTGCAGACGACGCTCACCCCGGCGCAGGAGCTTTTGGTGGTGGAGCTGCGCAAGACCCTCCAGCTACCCCTTGACGATCTGCTGGTGGTCACACGGGAGTTCATCAACCCCCGGGCCTCACGTTCTGGGCTGTATCGTCTGCTCAAGCGCCATGGCCTATCCCAACTGCCCAGTGAAGCCAAGGATGCGCCTGCTTCCAAGCCATTCAAGACCTACATGCCGGGCTACCTGCACATCGACGTCAAGTACCTGCCGCAGATGCCCGACGAACATCAGAGGCGTTATCTCTTCGTCGCCATTGACCGCGCCACCCGTTGGGTCTTCATCCAGATTAAGCCAAACAAGACCGCAGCCGCGGCCAGAAGCTTCCTGAAGGCCTTGCACAAGACCTGCCCGGTCAGAATCACGCACATCCTCACCGACAACGGCAAGGAGTTCACGGATCGCCTCTTCGCCTCAGGCGCGCGCGCACCGTCCGGGAAGCACGAGTTCGATCAGCTCTGCCAGGCCCTTGGCATCGAGCATCGCCTCACCAAGCCCAGACACCCTCAGACCAATGGCATGGTCGAACGCTTCAACGGCCGTATTGCCGAGGTCCTTGCCACCCATCACTTCAACAGCGCCGAGGACCTCGAGACTACCTTGACCCGTTATGTTTGGCTGTACAACCATCATTTACCCCAGAAGGCAATCGGACACATAACACCTCTGGAGGCCTTGAAAAAGTGGTACGCTCAACGCCCCGATCTTTTCATCTTCAAACCACGTAATCGTCCGGGACCTGACACCTAAGGTCTACCACGGCCATTGGGACGCGCATAGGTCATATGCCGGTTTTATCGTGCGTCCAGTAGAAGATAGCTGAATCGCGTGACGCGGGGCGATGTACCGGCGCGTGCGGCCCTGGTCTTTCACGGTGACTTCCACAGTGCACGTGTGCCTGGTCTGATGTTGTTGGTGTTTGTGCGATTCGTGGGTATGATCGAAACGATCCGACCTGTTGCTTCAAGATGCAAACATCGACTGATACCGACGCCATCGTCGACAAAAACCGGGTTTTCGAGCTAGCGGCCGAGCTTTTCGGGATCTTGGCCACGCCGACCCGGCTGCGCATCCTCAACGCCCTGTGCGACAAGGAGAAGTCGGTGTCGGAGCTATTGGCCGAAATCGACACGACGCAGCCCAACCTGTCGCAGCACCTCAATCTGCTGTACCGCGCGGGCGTCTTGGCCAAGCGCAAAGAGGGCACCCAGGTCTACTACCGGGTTCAGAGCGAGCAGGCAGTTGCCCTGTGTCGCACCGTCTGCACGCAGATCGCGATCGAGCTCGATGAGCCGGGGGGTGTGCCGGCCGAGCAGCGGCTGTCACCGCGGCGAACTTGACGATTGCGATACCCGCTGGAGCCGTTGGCGGCGGGAAAAGTTGTCTTTTTTTTGACAGGCCCGCGAGCTTTGGTGGCACAATGCGGCCTGCACAGTTCCTTCCAGTGTCACTGTCGCGTCCGCCAACCGGTTCAGCCGTGTCGCGGAAGGTTGTTCCAACCAGCAAGTCTCCTGCAGGGAGACGGAGGTCAGCGATTCCATGAGCGAGACGACGAGCGTCTACCAGGCCTTCAATGGCAACTCGTACCTCTTTGGCGGCAACGCGCCGTACGTGGAGGAGATGTACGAGAAATACCTCACCGACCCTACCAGCGTGCCCGAATCGTGGCGCGATTACTTCGATGCGCTGCAGCACGTGCCGGCGGTCGATGGCAGCGACGCTCGCGACATCCCGCACATGCCGGTGATCGCGGCGTTTGCCGAGATGGCCAAGCAGGGCGTCGTGCAGCCCGTGGCGGCCCAGGGGGCGGATTCCGACATCGCGCGCAAGCGGGTGGCTACCCAGCAGTTGATCGCGGCCTACCGCAACATCGGCGTGCGCTGGGCCAACCTCGATCCGCTCAAGCGCTCCGAGCGCCCCGAGATCCCCGAGCTCGAACCCTCGTTCTACGGCTTCACCGACGCCGACCTCGAAACCACATTCAACGTCTCCAATACCTACTTTGGCAAGGAGACGATGTCGCTGCGCGAGCTGCTCAACGCGCTGCGCGAGACGTACTGCGGCACGATCGGCGCCGAGTACATGTACATCACCGACATGGCGCAAAAGCGCTGGTGGCAGGAAAAGCTCGAGCGCATCCGCAGCAAGCCCAACTTCACCGCCGAACAAAAGAAGCACATCCTGGAAAACCTCACCAAGGCGGAAGGGTTGGAGCGCTACTTGCACACCAAGTACGTCGGGCAAAAGCGCTTCTCACTCGAAGGGGGCGAGAGCTTCATTGCCTCCATGGATGAGCTCATTCAGCAGGCGGGCGCTGCCGGCGTGCAGGAGGTCGTGATCGGCATGGCCCACCGCGGGCGCCTCAACGTCCTGGTCAACGTCATGGGCAAGATGCCCAAGGACTTGTTTGCCGAGTTCGAACACAAGGCGCCCGAAGACCTGCCGGCCGGTGACGTCAAGTACCACCAGGGTTTCAGTTCCGACGTCTCCACACCTGGCGGCCCGGTGCACCTGAGCCTGGCGTTCAACCCGTCGCACCTCGAGATCGTCAACCCCGTGGTCGAGGGATCGGCCCGCGCGCGTATGGACCGGCGCGGCGACAAGCGCGGCGACCAAGTGCTGCCGGTACTCGTGCACGGCGACGCCGCGTTTGCCGGTCAGGGTGTGGTGATGGAGACGCTGGCACTGGCGCAAACGCGCGGCTACTACACCGGCGGCACGGTGCACATCGTCATCAACAACCAGATCGGCTTTACCACTTCGGACCCGCGCGACAGCCGCTCGACGCTGTACTGCACCGACGTCGTCAAGATGATCGAAGCCCCGGTGCTGCACGTCAACGGTGACGATCCGGAGGCCGTGGTGTTGGCGACGCAACTGGCGATCGAATACCGCCAGACGTTCCGCAAGGACGTCGTCATCGACATCGTGTGCTTCCGCAAGCTGGGCCACAACGAGCAAGACACGCCGTCGCTGACCCAGCCGCTGATGTACAAAAAGATCGCGCAGCACCCCGGCACACGCAAGCTCTACGGCGACAAGCTGGTGGCGCAGGGCATCCTGCCGCCGGAAGGGCCGGACGAAATGGTCAAGGCGTACCGTGCCATGCTGGATGAAGGGCGCCGTACCGTGGATCCGGTGCTGACCAACTACAAGAGCAAATACGCGGTGGACTGGACGCCGTTCCTTGGCAAGAAGTGGACCGACGCGGCCGACACTGCCATCCCGTTGTCGGAGTGGAAACGCCTGGCCGAGCGCATTACCACGGTACCGGACAACATCACGCCGCATCAGCTCGTCAAGAAGGTGCTGGCCGACCGCGCCGCCATGGGACGCGGCGAGATCCCCGTCGACTGGGGCATGGGCGAGCATATGGCGTTTGCCTCCCTGGTCGCCAGTGGCTACGGCGTGCGGCTGTCGGGTGAGGACTGCGGCCGCGGTACGTTCACGCACCGCCATGCGGTCATCCACGACCAGAATCGCGAGAAGTGGGACGAAGGGACCTACATCCCGCTGCAAAACGTCGCCGACAACCAGGCACCGTTCGTCGTCATCGACTCCATCCTGTCCGAGGAAGCGGTGCTCGGGTTCGAATACGGCTATGCGTCCAACGACCCGAACACGCTGGTGATTTGGGAGGCGCAGTTCGGTGACTTCGCCAACGGGGCGCAGGTCGTCATCGACCAGTTCATCGCCTCGGGCGAGGTCAAATGGGGCCGCGTCAACGGCATCACACTGTTCCTGCCGCACGGCTATGAAGGACAGGGGCCCGAGCACAGCTCGGCGCGCATCGAGCGCTTCATGCAGCTGGCTGCCGACACCAATATGCAGATCGTGCAGCCCACCACAGCCAGCCAGATTTTCCACGTGCTGCGCCGGCAAATGGTGCGCAACCTGCGCAAGCCGCTCATCGTCTTCACACCCAAGTCGCTGCTGCGGCACAAGGACGCGGCGTCGCCGTTGTCCGAGTTCACCAAGGGGGGCTTCCAGACCGTCATCCCCGAGCAAAACGCCGACGTGATCAAAAACGCGCAGCGTGTCAAGCGCGTCATCGTCTGCTCGGGCAAGGTGTACTACGACCTGACCAAAAAACGCGAAGAAAAGGGGGCCGACGACGTCGCCATCGTGCGCATCGAGCAGCTCTACCCGTTCCCCCATCGGGCCTTTGCCGCCGAGCTCAAGCGCTTCCCCAACGCCACCGACATCGTGTGGTGCCAGGACGAGCCGCAAAACCAGGGGCCGTGGTTTTTCGTGCAGCACAACATCCACGAAAACATGCTCGACGGCCAGCGCCTGGGCTACGCGGGCCGCGCCGCATCGGCGTCGCCGGCGGTGGGCTACGCGCACCTGCACCAGGAGCAACAAAAGGCATTGGTCGAAGCCGCCTTCGGCCGACTCAAGGGCTTCATCCTGACCAAGTGAGACGTCACGGCGCAATGGCGCGCCCGAGCCGTCGTGGGTGCGCCGGTCCTGTCATCCCCCTTTTCAAGCATTGATCGAGGAAGAACACACCATGGCCATCGTTGATGTGAAAGTGCCGCAGCTGTCGGAGTCGGTTGCGGAGGCCACCCTGTTGCAGTGGAAGAAAAAGGTCGGCGACCTCGTGGCTGCCGACGAGATCCTGATCGAAATCGAGACCGACAAGGTCGTACTGGAAGTGCCGGCGCCCGCTGCCGGTGTGCTGGCCGAAATCGTGGTCGGTGACGGCGGCACGGTCGTGTCGGAGCAAGTGATCGCCCGCGTCGATACCGAGGGCAAGGCAGCCGCCGCGGCACCGGCGGCCGCGCCCGCCGCGACACCGGCCCCGAGCGCAGCGCAGGCGCCGGCTGCCGCCGCGCCTGCCGCGGAGGGCGGTCGTATGGTCGGGGTGGCGATGCCTGCTGCCGCCAAGTTGATGGCCGACCATGGCCTGGCACCGGGCTCTGTGGCCGGCACCGGCAAGGATGGTCGCGTCACCAAGGGTGACGTGCTGGCGGCGGTGGCGGCGCCCAAGCCCGCCGCGGCGGCGGCCCCGGCGGCCGCCATCCCCACGGGGGCGCCCACTCGTGTGCTGCCCCCCGTCAGCGCGCCGGTTGGCTTGCCCGCCGATCTGGCCAACCGGCCCGAACAGCGCGTGCCCATGACGCGTCTGCGCGCCCGCATCGCCGAGCGCCTGCTGCAGTCGCAGGCCACCAACGCCATCCTGACCACCTTCAACGAGGTCAACATGGCGCCGGTCATGGAGCTGCGCAAGAAGTACCAGGAGCGCTTCGAAAAAGAACACGGCGTCAAGCTCGGCTTCATGAGCTTTTTTGTCAAGGCCGCGGTGCACGCGCTCAAGAAGTTCCCCATCCTCAACGCCAGCGTGGACGGCAACGACATCGTCTACCACGGCTACTTCGACATCGGCATCGCGGTGGGTTCGCCGCGCGGTCTGGTCGTGCCCATCCTGCGCAATGCCGACCAGTTGAGCTTTGCCGAGATCGAGAAAAAGATCGCCGACTTTGGCAAGCGCGCGGCAGAAGGCAAGCTGGGCATCGAGGAGATGACCGGCGGGACGTTCTCTATCTCGAACGGCGGTGTGTTCGGCTCCATGTTGTCCACGCCCATCATCAACCCGCCGCAGTCGGCCATCCTGGGCGTGCACGCGACCAAGGAGCGCCCTGTGGTCGAAAATGGCCAGATCGTGATCCGTCCGATCAACTATCTGGCCATGTCGTACGACCACCGCATCATCGACGGGCGCGAGGCCGTGCTGGGCTTGGTGGCAATGAAGGAAGCGCTGGAAGACCCCGCGCGCCTGCTGTTCAACATTTGACGCGACGGAGCAGTGACACATGGCACACGCATTTGACGTCGTCGTCATCGGCGCCGGCCCCGGCGGCTATATCGCCGCCATCCGCGCGGCGCAGCTCGGCTTCAAAGTGGCTTGCATCGACGAATGGAAAAACGCCGCCGGCGGCCCCGCCCCGGGCGGCACTTGTACCAACGTTGGCTGCATCCCTTCCAAGGCACTGCTGCAGTCGTCCGAGCACTTCGAGCACGCGCAGCTCCACTTCGCCGAGCACGGCATCAGTACCGGCCCCGTCAAGATCGACGTGGCCAAGATGATCGCGCGCAAGGATGCGGTCGTGAAGCAAAACAACGACGGCATCCTCTACCTGTTCAAGAAGAACAAGGTTACGTTCTTCCATGGGCGCGGCTCGTTCGTGCGGGCAGTGGAGGGCGGCTACGAAATCGCCGTCAGCGGTGAGCAGACCGAGACTCTGGTGGGCAAGCACGTCGTCGTTGCCACCGGCTCCAGCGCCCGGGCGCTGCCTGGCGTGCCGTTCGATGAGGACAAGATCCTGTCCAACGACGGCGCGCTGCGCCTGGGTGCGGTACCCAAAAAGTTGGCGATCATCGGCTCGGGTGTGATCGGGCTGGAGATGGGCTCGGTCTGGCGCCGCCTGGGGGCTGAGGTCACCATTCTGGAGGGAATGCCCACCTTCCTGGCCGCGGTCGACGAACAGATTGCCAAGGAGGCCAAGAAGGCGTTCGATAAACAGGGCCTCAAGATCGAGCTGGGCGTCAAGGTCGGCGAGGTCAAGACGACCCGCAAGGGGGTCAGCATCGCCTACACCAACGCCAAGGCCGAGGCGGTGACGCTGGAGGCCGACAAGCTCATCGTCTCCATCGGCCGCGTGCCCCATACGGCAGGGCTCAATGCCGAGGCCGTGGGTCTGAAGCTCGACGAGCGCGGCGCCATCGTGGTGGACGGCGAGTGCCGCACCCACCTGCCTGGCGTGTGGGCCGTGGGCGACGTGGTGCGCGGCCCCATGCTGGCGCACAAGGCCGAGGAGGAGGGCGTGGCCGTGGCCGAGCGCATCGCGGGTCAGCACCCCCACGTCAATTTCAACACCATTCCGTGGGTCATCTATACCAGCCCCGAGATTGCCTGGGTGGGACAGACCGAGCAGCAGCTCAAGGCCGCCGGGCGCGCGTACAAGGCGGGTACGTTCCCTTTCCTGGCCAATGGCCGCGCGCGCGCGTTGGGTGACACCACCGGCATGGTCAAGGTGCTGGCCGATGCCACCACGGACGAGATCCTGGGCGTGCACATCGTGGGGCCGATGGCCTCCGAACTGATCGCCGAAGCCGTGGTGGCGATGGAGTTTCGCGCCAGTGCCGAGGATATCGGCCGCATTTGCCACGCCCACCCCTCGCTGTCCGAGGCCACCAAAGAAGCCGCCTTGGCCGTGGACAAGCGCACGCTCAATTTCTGAGCGGGTGGTTCGATGCAGGCACGTGCCGAAGCGCCGGCACCGGACCCCTCGTGGGGGCCGGTGCGGCGCGCCTACGAGGCGGAGCTGGCCGCACGCGGCTACCACAGTGACCCGGCGCAGCTGCGCGCGGTGCAGGCGCTGGAGCGTTGCGCCGCTGAGTGGGCGCACTTCAAGCAGCGGCGCTCGAATGCGCTCAAAAAGCTGATCAACCGCCTGCCGATCCCGCGCGGCGTGTACATGTACGGCGGGGTAGGGCGCGGCAAAAGCTTTTTGATGGACTGCTTCTACAACGCCGTGCCCCTGCGGCGCAAGACGCGGCTGCATTTTCACGAGTTCATGCGGGAGGTGCACCGCGAGCTCACGAATCTGCAGGGCACGGTCGACCCCCTCGACGCGCTGGCTCGGCAGATGTCGGTGCGCTACCGACTCATCTGCTTCGACGAATTTCACGTGGCCGACGTGACCGACGCCATGATCCTGCATCGGCTGCTGGAGGCGCTGCAGAAATACGGCATCGGGATGGTGACGACCAGCAACTTTCATCCGGATGGGTTGTACCCGGACGGCCTGCACCGCGATCGCATCCTGCCGGCCATCGAGCTGCTCAAGCGCACGATGGAGGTGGTCAACGTCGACCACGGCATCGACTATCGGCGCCGCACGCTGGAGCACGTGCGGCTGTACCTGACACCGTTGGGCGAGGCCACCGAGCGCGAAATGGAGGCGACCTTCGAGCAACTGGCCGAGGCGCACGACGAAGACCCCGTGCTGCGCATCGAGGGGCGTGAGATCCGCGCCATTCGCCGCGCGGGGGGCGTTGTGTGGTTCGACTTTCGCACCCTCTGTGGCGGCCCACGCTCACAAAACGATTATCTGGAACTGGCCACCCAGTTTCACACCGTGCTGTTGAGCAATGTGCCGCACATGCCGGTCAACATGGCGTCGGCAGCCCGGCGCTTCACTTGGTTGGTCGACGTGCTCTACGATCGCCGCGTCAAGCTGATCGTTTCGGCGGCCGTGCCGCCGGAGCAGCTCTACACCGAAGGGCCGCTGGCGCACGAGTTTCCGCGTACCGTTTCGCGACTGCACGAAATGCAGTCCCGCGAGTACCTGGCGCTGCAGCGGCGCGAGGTGGATACCCGGCTGACGTGATTTCGGATTCGTGGCGGAGAGAGGGGGATTCGAACCCCCGAGGGGCTGTTAACCCCTACACGCTTTCCAGGCGTGCGACTTAAACCACTCATCCATCTCTCCGTGGCAGCCGCGCATTGTACACCGCGGCTCAGTTGGTCTTGACCGTACCCACCATCTTCATGGCGGAGCCGATCAGGGCCGAGACTTCGGTCATGTTGCTGGGCACGATGAGCGTCGTGTCGGCATCGTGTGCGACGCGGGCGTAGGCCTCGACAGCCTTTTCGGCGACCTTCAGTTGCACCGCTTGCTCACCACCAGGTTGGCGGATGGCCGCCGCCACGCGCTCGATGGCCTGGGCGGTGGCCTCGGCCACCTCGCGGATGGCGGCAGCCTCGCCCTGCGCCTGGTTGATGGCGGCTTGCTTTTCGCCCTCGGACTTGGCGATGAACGCCGCACGTTCGCCCTCGGCCAGGTTGATCTGCTCTTGCCGCTTGCCCTCGGAGGCGGCGATCAGCGCCCTTTTCTCGCGCTCCGCGGTGATCTGCGCCTGCATGGCGCGCAAGATTTCGGCGGGGGGCGTCAGATCCTTGATCTCGTAGCGCAGCACCTTCACGCCCCAGTTCAGCGCGGCTTCGTCGATGGCGTTGACCACCTGGGCGTTGATCATCTCGCGCTCTTCGAAGGTTTTGTCCAGCTCCAGCCGGCCAATGACGCTGCGCAGGGTGGTTTGAGCCAGCTGCGTGATCGCCAGCACGTAGTTGGACGAGCCGTAGCTGGCACGCATGGGGTCGGTGACCTGGAAGTACAGGATGCCGTCTACCTTGAGCTGGGTGTTGTCCTTGGTAATACAGATCTGTTCGGGCACGTCCAGCGGGATTTCCTTGAGGCTGTGTTTGTAGGCGACCTTTTCGATGAACGGGATGACGAAGTTCAAGCCTGGCGCCAGCGTGCGGTCGTAGCGCCCGAGGCGCTCGACGACCCAGGCGGTTTGCTGTGGCACGACCTTGATGGCCTTGGCCACGAAGATCACGGCGATGACGAGTAGGAGGAAAGCGATTTCCATAAAGCCTCCGGTGTGAGAAAAAGTGCCGATGGGGTCAGGCAGGCTCGACGACCAGGCGATTGCCGATGACGGCGGTGATGCGCCAGGCGCCGGGTGATGGTGACGTTCCAGCAGCCGCTTGGGCCACCCAGTCCGCCCCGCGGTAGCGCACGTGGGCAGTGCCATCGGTATTCCAGGCGGGCACGTGGATGATCTGGCCGATGTCGAGCACCACGTTGGGGTCGGACTGTGGCGCGGGGCCCTTGGGGTGGCGGCGGCGCCAGCGCATCCATACTGCCACCGCGCCACCGCCGACGAGTGCCGCCGTCACGAGCTGCCCACTCAAGCCCAAACCGGCATGCGCGGCCAGTGCACCGGCGGCGGCCCCTAGGGCCAACATGAGCAAGAAGAATGTACCGCTGGTCAGCTCGGCCGCGACGGCCACGCCGGCCAGCAGCCACCATACCGTCGAATCTGCCATGATCAGGTCCTTCGCTGCCTCAGTGCGCGGTGAATGAACCCCGAGCGCGTGTTTGGGTTATACAACGCCTGCGTGACGCCGTTCATTATTTTCTCGTGTGGAGTCATCCGCCGCCCACCGGTTGTTCGTACACTTGCGCCCCATGAAATTCCGCTTTCCCATCGTCATCATCGACGAAGACTACCGTTCCGACAACACCTCGGGCTTGGGCATCCGGGCGCTGGCGCAGGCCATCGAGGCCGAGGGCTTCGACGTGGTGGGCGTCACCAGCTACGGCGACCTCAGCCAGTTCGCCCAGCAGCAAAGCCGCGCCAGCGCCTTCATTCTGTCGATCGACGACGAGGAAATCAGCGGCAACCCGGAAGACGACCCGGCGGTGCAGAACCTGCGCGCCTTCATCCAGGAGGTGCGACGCAAGAATGCCGAAGTGCCGATCTACGTGTACGGTGAGACGCGCACCAGCCGCCACTTGCCCAACGACATTTTGCGCGAGCTGCACGGCTTCATCCACATGTTCGAGGATACGCCGGAGTTCGTCGCGCGCCACATCATCCGCGAGGCCAAGGCGTACCTGGAGTACATCCAGCCGCCCTTTTTCAAGGCGTTGCTGGACTATGCCGAAGACGGCTCGTATTCGTGGCACTGTCCTGGGCATTCGGGTGGGGTGGCGTTTCTCAAGACACCCGTGGGTCAGATGTTTCACCAATTCTTTGGTGAAAACATGCTGCGCGCCGACGTCTGCAACGCGGTGGAGGAGCTGGGCCAGCTGCTGGACCACAACGGCGCCATTGGCGAGAGCGAGCGCAACGCCGCGCGTATCTTCAACGCCGACCACTGTTTCTTCGTCACCAACGGCACCAGCACCAGCAACAAGATGGTTTGGCACCACACGGTGGCGCCAGGCGATGTGGTGCTGGTGGACCGCAACTGCCACAAATCCATCCTGCACAGCATCATCATGACCGGGGCCATCCCCGTGTTCCTCAAGCCCACGCGAAATCACTACGGCATCATTGGCCCGATTCCGCGCAGCGAGTTCGAGCCCGACAGCATCCGCGCCAAGATTGCGGCGCACCCCTTGCTGCAAGGCGTGGATCCCGCCAGCGTGCGGCCCAAGATCCTTACGCTGACCCAATCCACCTACGACGGGGTGCTCTACAACACCGAGACCATCAAGCAGCTGCTCGACGGTTACGTGGACAACCTGCACTTCGATGAGGCGTGGCTGCCGCACGCGGCGTTTCACCCGTTTTATGGCACTTTCCACGCCATGGGGCGCAAGCGCGCACGGCCGCAACATTCGGTGGTGTACTCCACGCAGTCCATCCACAAGCTGCTGGCCGGCATCAGCCAGGCGTCACAAGTGTTGGTGCAGGACTCGCAAACGCAGCGCCTGGATCGCCACCTGTTCAACGAGGCGTATCTGATGCATACCTCGACCAGCCCGCAGTACAGCATCATTGCCAGCTGCGACGTGGCCGCCGCGATGATGGAGCCGCCGGGAGGCACGGCGCTGGTGGAGGAGAGCATCGCCGAGTCGCTCGACTTCCGGCGCGCCATGCGCAAGGTGGATGCCGAATTCGGACCTGACGAGTGGTGGTTCCAGGTTTGGGGGCCGGAGGAGCTGGCGGAAGAGGGCATTGGCCGTGCCGATGACTGGGTGCTCAAGCGCACCGATGCCGCCGGCGTGCAGACCGCCGACGGCGAAGATGCCTGGCATGGCTTCGGCGACATGGCGCCGGGCTTCAACATGCTCGACCCCATCAAGGCCACCATCATCACGCCGGGCCTCAACCTCAAGGGCGACTTCGCGCCCACGGGAATCCCGGCCAGCATCGTGACCAAGTTTTTGGCCGAGCACGGCGTGGTGGTGGAAAAGACAGGCCTGTACTCGTTTTTCATCATGTTCACCATCGGCATCACCAAGGGCCGCTGGAACACGCTGCTCACCGCCTTGCAGCAGTTCAAGGACGACTACGACCGCAACCAGCCCATGTGGCGCGTGATGCCGGAGTTCTGCCGCAAGCAGCCCCGCTACGAGCGCATGGGTCTGCGCGACCTGTGCCAGTTCGTGCACGAGATGTACGCCCGCTACGACGTGGCGCGGCTGACCACCGAGATCTACCTGAGCGATCTGACGCCGGCCATGAAGCCCAGTGACGCCTACGCGCAGATCGCGCGCCGCAACACCGAGCGCGTGCCGATCGACGAGCTGGAGGGGCGCATCACCACTGCCCTCATCACGCCGTATCCGCCTGGCATTCCGCTGCTCATCCCGGGTGAAGTGTTCAACCGCCGCATCGTGGACTACCTGAAGTTTTCGCGCGAGTTCAACGAACGCTGCCCGGGGTTCGAGACCGACATCCATGGGCTGGTCATCGAAGAGACGTTCGATGGTGGCAAGCGCTACTTCGCTGACTGTGTTCGGCGCGATGGATGAGGCTGTGGCGAGCGCTGTACCTGGGGCGGGGCGGTTTGCGTTGCGTCAAAAAGCGCGCCACTGCTGGCAGCCTTCGCCGGGAAGGTGCGCTGGGCTCGGTTACAGTTGATCCATCGATCGTTGACCACTGACACAGGAGAGATCATGTTCCCCGAGTACCGCGACCTGATCAGCAAACTCAAGCACCACAACCACCATTTCACGCGTCTGTTCGACAAGCACAACGAGCTGGACGAACGCATCCAGCGCATGGAGCAGGGCATCGAGCCTGCGACGCACGAGCAGATCGAAACGTTGAAGAAAGAGAAGCTGCGCCTCAAGGACGAGCTGTACGACATTTTGCGCAAGGCCGCTGCCGCTGCGGCATGACTGACCGGGGCCGGGTGTGGCCAGCGGTCGCCGTCAGCCGCTGGCCGCGCCACCAATGACCCGCCGCGCCCCGTCGAAACGGGAGCGCCAGTAGCGGTCGTCGAGCCGTTCCAGCCGCACCTGCGCCCCCGTACGTGGGGAATGGATGAAGCGCCCTTGGCCCACGTAGATCCCGACGTGGCTGAACGACTGCCCTTGGGTGTTGAAAAACACCAGGTCGCCGGGTTCCAGCGCGTCGGGCTCGATCGCTTGCGTGGCCTGGGCTTGTTCGACCGAGCGCCGTGGCAGGCGGATGCCCGCGCTCTCCCAAAACGTCACCTGCACGAAGCCGCTGCAGTCCACGCCCTGTTCGAACCCGGTGCCACCCCGCTGGTAGGGGACACCGACATACGCCATCGCATAGACCAGTGCGGCAGAGCGACGGCCCGGCTCGTCATCTCGGCGGAAAACACCCGGGGTCGAGGCATTGGGCGTGCCGCCCTCGGAATCACCGATGGGCTCGCCCACGACCGACGCGGCTGCGGCGGCAGACGGCACCACCCCCCGCGCCGCCAGCAGCTCCATGATAGGATCGCGGGCCTCGGCGACGGGCAGCCAGCCACTGGCCGCGATCAACGCGAGCACGGCCGCCCAGCGCCTGCTGCGTGCCGACGATCGCATACACGGTGCCGAATAACCGCTCGTTCTGGTCATGGCGGTGACATTACGGCCAGATGGTGCGGCTCGTCAATGGCCGCCCACGCATCAGCGAGGAAAACCCCCCATGTTGTTGGATCTACGCGACTGCCAGCTCGTCCTGGTGGACTACCAGCCCCGTTTGATGGCCGCGATCGCCCACGGCGATGACGTGCTGCAGCGGGCTACCGTGCTGGCCCAGCTGGCCCAGTTGCTGGATGTGCCGGTGTGGGGCACAGAGCAGGCCCCCGAGCGCCTGGGGGCGTTGCCCGCCGAGCTGCGCAGCCGCTGCCGGCAGGTGTTTGCCAAAACCGCGTTCGATGCCTGTGACAGCGGCCTGTTGGCGGCGCTGCAGGCGCCCGTGCGCCCCACGGGCAACGCACGCAGCCTGCCCAAACACCTGCAAAAGCCCGCAGTCCCCGCGCGCCAGACGGTCGTGCTGGCCGGTTGTGAGGCGCACGTGTGCTTGCTGCAAACAGCGCTCGGTCTGCTCGAGCACGAGCTGGACGTGTGGGTCGTGACCGATGCCTGTGGGTCGCGTCGGGAGCGGGACCGAGACGCCGCGTTCGACCGGTTGGCCAGCAGTGGGGTGGAGTTGGTGACCGTCGAGATGGTGGGGTTCGAGTGGCTGCGCGACGCGCGCCATTCTCGCTTTCGGGACGTGCTGGCGTTGCTCAAATAAAAATTGCTAATCATGTAACCTTGACCTTGCCCCTGGAAACCGGATCCCTTGCTGAGTGGTTGAATACAGGCAAGGAGAACGGAAGTGACGAAGGCAACGAGAGCGCGCTACACGCTGGAGTTCAAGCTGGAAGCGGTCAGGCTGGTCAAGGCTGGCCAGAGCATGGCGGCGACGGCGAAGATCCTGGGCATTGCGCAACAGACGCTGCACAACTGGATCCGTGCGGACCGAGACGGTCGTCTGGCGGGGGCTGGAAGCAAGCCGGTGAGCCCAGAGCAGATGGAGATCGCCAGGCTGCGCGCGGAGCTGGCGCGGGTCAAGATGGAGCGCGACATCCTGGGAAAAGCGACGGCGTACTTCGCGAAGGAGCGGGGGTGAAGTACGCCTGGATCGAGCGTAACCGCAAGCGCTGGCCCGTGTCGGTGGCGTGCGCAGTTCTGGGGGTGAGCCCCAGTGGGTACCACGACCACCGTGTGCGCCAGGCACGACCACGACGTGGGATCAGCAACGATGCTCTGCTGGTTCATATCCGAGCGATCCATGCCGAAACGCGTGGCGAGTACGGCTGGCCGCGGATCTGGAAGGAACTGCTGGCACGCGGCATTCGGGTGGGTAAGGAGCGCGTTCGCAAGCTCATGAGCCTGCACGGCATCCGCGCCCGAGGCAAGCGCAAGTTCAAGGCTACGACCGACAGCAACCACAAGCTGCCGGTGGCGCCGAACCTTGTGGATCGGCAGTTCAAGCCGGCCACGCCGAACGCCGTGTGGACGAGCGACATCACGTATGTGGCCACCGACGAGGGCTGGCTGTACCTGGCGGTGATCATCGACCTGTTCAGCCGCCAGGTCGTGGGCTGGTCGATGCAGCCGCACATGCGGCGCGAGCTGGTGATTGACGCGTTGCACATGGCCTGGTTCCGCCGCCATCCGCCGCCGGGACTGATATGCCACAGCGATCGCGGCAGCCAATACTGCAGTGCCGACTTCCAGAAGGCGCTGACCGGCTACGGCATGCGCAGCTCGATGAGTCGCAAGGGGAACTGCTGGGACAATGCGCCCACGGAAAGCCTGTGGGGCTCGCTCAAGGTGGGCAGGCTGCACGGCAAACGCTTCAAGACCCGGCGCGACGCCATGGACGAGATCGTCGACTGGCTGACGTTCTACAACCACCGGCGGCTTCATTCGTCGTTGGGCTATGTCAGTCCGATGCAATTCGAACGGGCTTGGCTTGCCGCCCAGAAAAGGCAGGCTGCGTAACGGTCTCAGCTATGGGATCCGGAACTCGCGGGCAAGGTCACCTGGACACCCCGCGCGTGGCGGGCGTCCATTCATTGATGGTGACTATCGTTGGTCATCAATATTTTTATATTTAGGGTTTTCGCGGATGGTCGCCGGGTTTGACATGGATCAAACTATGTCGCGTCGGGTGCGTGTGCGTTGACAGGCTCGCGTTCGAATCGAAGTCGTTCTGTCAGGAGTAATGAAAATGGGTATGCCAACCAACCGACGTGCCGTGCTCAAGACCGGCACAGCGCTGGCGACGCTGGTGTCGCTGGGGATCGTGACGGCCGAGCAGGCGCTGGCGGCCAACCGCGACGCGTTTGCGGCCAAGAGCCTGGCCGATGCGCTCAAGGCCGTGGGTGGGCAGCCGGCCACGAGCGACCAGGTGCAAATCATTTCGCCCGACATCGCCGAAAACGGTGCCGTGGTGCCGGTGGGGGCGGTCAGCAAGATCCCCAACACGAGCGAGATCTACCTGCTGGTGGAGAAGAACCCGACGCCGCTGGCGGCGGCGTTCATGATTCCGGCGGGCACGGAAGCCGACGTGCAGACCCGTCTGAAGATGGGGCAAAGCACCAACGTGCTGGCGGTGGTCAAGGCCGACGGCAAGCTGTACTCGGCGGTCAAGGAAACCAAGGTGACGCTCGGCGGCTGCGGCGGCTGATCGGACACCACGCAAGGACAGACAAGGAGAGCAGACATGGCAGATCCGATGCGCATCCGGGCCAACGAGGCCGGTGGGGTGACGACGGTGCGGGTGCTCATGAGCCACCCGATGGAGCCTGGCACGCGCAAAGACGCGTCGGGCAACTTGGTGCCGGCGCACTACATCACGGACGTGGTGGCCACGCACAACGGCAAAGAAGTGCTCAAGGCGATGTGGAGCGGGGCGGTGTCGCAAAACCCGTTTCTGAGCTTCAAGTTCAAGGGTGGGGCCAAGGGCGACAAGGTCGTCGTCAAGTGGACCGACAACAAGGGCGAGTCGCGCACCGACGAGGCGACCATCGCCTGAACCGGTTTTATCTCCCCAGGAGTTCATGATGAGAAAACGTTATTGGTTGCTCGCGGTTTTGTCATCGCTAGGCATGAGCGCTGGTGCCCAAGGAGTCGATGCTTCCAAGGGCATCGAGGAATACCGCGCCATGCTGCAAGATGGCAACCCCGCCGAGCTGTTCGAGGTCAAGGGCGAGCAACTGTGGAAGCAAAAGCGCGGGCCAAAGAACGCGTCGCTGGAGCAGTGTGATCTGGGCAAAGGCCCCGGGGTCGTCAAGGGTGCCTTCGTCGAGCTGCCACGCTACTTCAAGGATACCGGGCGCGTGCAGGACCTGGAGAGCCGCCTGCTGACCTGCATGGAGACGCTGCAGGGCATCGACGTCAAGAAAGAGGTTTCGCAGCGCAGTTTCGGCAAGGGGGAGACGGCCAACGTCGTGGCGCTGGCCACGTGGATCGCGTCCGAGTCGCGTGACATGCGGTTCAACCTGCCGTTCAACACGCAGGCCGAGCGTGACATGTACGAGATCGGCAAGCGGCTGTTCTTCATGCGCGGTGGGCCGCACGATTTTTCGTGCGCCAGCTGCCACAGCGAAGACGGCAAGCGCATCCGCCTGCAGGAGCTGCCCAACCTGACCAAAAACCCCGGCGACGGCGTCGGTTTTGCCGCATGGCCCGCTTACCGCGTCTCCAACGGTCAGATGTGGAGCATGCAGCACCGCCTGAACGACTGCTACCGGCAGCAGCGTTTCCCCGAGCCCTTGTTTGCCAGCGACGTGACCATCGCGTTGGGGGTGTACATGGGCGTCAACGCGAAGGGCGCCAAGTCGATCGCGCCCGCCATTAAGCGCTGAATCGGAGACCTCGACATGAAATTCCATTGGTTGACCTGGGTGGCCCTCGCCGCTGTTGCTCTGGCTGGATGCGGCGCATCGCCGACAGCCGCCGACTATGACCGCATGACGATGGAGGTCGTCAAAAAATCCTTCGTCGAGCGCGGTATCGCCAAGCTCGATCGGCTCGAGCAAGATGAGGCACGGCTGGTGTGCTGGAAGGCCGAGGTCTCGGGCAAGGACCTCGACGAGAAAACCGCCAAAGCCATCGAGGAAGCGGCTCTGAAGTCCGTCATGTGGCCCAGCGATGGCAAGTTTCTGGGTGACTGGAAAGAGGGTGAGAAAATCGCGCAAAGCGGCCGCGGCTTGACGTGGTCCGACGATGAGAAAACGGTCAACGGGGGCAATTGCTACAACTGCCACCAGATCACGAAAGAAGAAATTTCGTACGGCACGTTGGGCCCCAGCTTGTACCAATACGGCAAGCTGCGCGGGGTGACCAACCCGAACGACCCGGCCGCCAAGCCGATCATCGAGTACACCTGGGCCAAGATCTGGAACTCGCGCGCGTTCAACGCCTGCACCAAGATGCCCAGCGCTGGCCACAGGGGCATCCTGAACGAGCAGCAAATCAAGCACGTGATGGCGTTGCTGCTGGATCCGCAGTCGCCCGTCAACAAGTGATTCCGGTTCGCGGCACCCGCCGCGACGGGTCTTGGGGGGAGGCCACTGGCCTCCTTTTTTTATCCCTGTGCCGCCGCTCGCGCCCGCTAAAATCGCCAGCATTCCCACTGCTGAGCACCACACCGCCGTGAATGCCCCCGTTTCTGCCTTGCACTTGTCGACATTCACCGGGGGGGACGCCCTTGGCCACTTTCGAGCGGGACAGTTGCTGGCGCGACTGCAGGGGGTGGACGAGCGCATCGTGGGCATCGCGGCGCGCTTCGTACACCTGGTGGCGACCGACGCCCCGCTGGACGACGCCAGCCGCCAGCGGTGGGCGGCGCTGCTGACGTATGGCGAGCCCTACCGCGGCCCCACGGAGGGTGTGCGCATCGTCGTCACGCCGCGCTTGGGCACGGTCTCGCCCTGGGCGTCCAAGGCCACGGACATCGCGCGCAACTGCGGCCTGAGCGCGCGGCGCGTCGAGCGTGTCGTCGAATATTGGCTCACCCTGCAAGCGCCCGGCTTGGGGGCCTTTCGCAAACGGCCTGCGGCGCTGGATGACGCCCAGTGGCACGCCTGCGCCGCGTTGCTGCACGACCGTATGACGGAGAGCGTGCTGCGCGACCTGGAGCAAGCCCGGGCCCTGTTCGTGCCGTTGGCCCCGCAGCCCTTGCAACGCGTCGATGTGCTCGGCCGCGGACGGGTGGCGCTGCAGGAGGCCAATGTCGCCTGGGGGTTGGCGCTGGCGGACGATGAGATCGATTACCTCGTCGACGCGTTCACACGTCTGGAGCGCAATCCCAGCGATGTGGAACTCATGATGTTCGCGCAGGCCAACAGCGAGCACTGCCGGCACAAGATTTTCAATGCCCAGTTCGTCATCGACGGGGTGGAGCAGCCGCACACGCTGTTTGGCATGATCCGCCACACGCACCAGACGGCGCCGCAGCACACCGTCGTGGCCTATGCGGACAACGCCGCGGTGATGGAAGGGCACACGCTCGAGCGCTTCGTGGCCGTGCCCGATGGCCAGGGCAGTCCTACCTATCGCCGCCGCCAGGCGCAGCACCATATCCTGATGAAGGTGGAGACGCACAACCACCCGACGGCCATTTCGCCGTTTCCAGGTGCAGCCACGGGCGCGGGTGGCGAGATCCGCGACGAGGGGGCCACGGGTCGTGGCGCGCGACCCAAGGCGGGGCTCACGGGGTTTTCGGTGTCGCGCCTGTGGGGTGGCTGGGCCGACGAGCCCGACGGCAAGCCCGCGCACATCGCCAGTCCGTTGCAAATCATGATCGAGGGCCCGCTGGGCGGTGCGGCGTTCAACAACGAGTTCGGTCGCCCCAACCTGCTGGGGTATTTCCGTGCGTACGAGCAGCGTGTCGCGTCAGACGTGGACGTGGTCAATCGCGGCTACCACAAGCCGATCATGATCGCGGGTGGCCTGGGTCAGATCGACGCCGCCCAGACGCACAAGGTGACGTTCCCGGCCGGTACGTTGCTGGTGCAGCTGGGCGGCCCGGGCATGCGTATCGGCATGGGGGGCGGTGCGGCCAGCTCGATGGCCAGCGGCGCCAATGCCGCGGAGCTGGACTTCGATTCGGTGCAGCGCGGCAATCCCGAGATCCAGCGCCGCGCGCAGGAGGTGATCAACCACTGCTGGGCGCTGGGCGCGGACAACCCGATTCTGGCCATCCATGACGTGGGCGCCGGGGGGCTGTCCAACGCGTTCCCGGAGCTGGTCAACGACGCCGGGCGCGGCGCGCGTTTCGACCTGCGCGCGATTCCGCTGGAGGAGTCGGGCCTGGCACCGAAGGAAATCTGGTGCAACGAGAGCCAGGAACGCTACGTGCTGGCCATTGCCCCCGACGCGCTGCCGCGCCTGGCCCAGTTGTGCGAGCGCGAGCGCTGTCCGTACGCCGTGGTCGGCGTCTCTACCGAGGAGCGGCAGCTCGTCGTCGAGGACGGGCAAGCTGCCGATGCACAAGCAGCCCGCCCGGTCGATATGCCGATGGACGTGCTGTTGGGCAAGCCACCGCGCATGCGGCGCGAGGTCACGCGCATCGCGCGCCGTTTCGCCGACTTCGACGGCACAGGGGTGGATCTACAGCAAGCGATCATTGGCGTGCTGGCGCACCCGACGGTGGCGAGCAAGCGGTTTTTGATCACGATCGGGGACCGCACGGTGGGCGGCCTGACGCACCGCGACCAGATGGTGGGGCCGTGGCAAGTGCCAGTGGCGGACTGTGCGGTCACGCTGGCGGACTTCTCGAGCCTGGCTGGCGAAGCGATGGCCATGGGTGAGCGCACGCCGATCGCGGCGCTCGACGCCCCCGCAGCGGGCCGCATGGCCGTGGCGGAGGCGATCACCAACTTGCTGGCCGCACCGATCGAGCTGTCGCGTGTCAAGCTCTCGGCCAACTGGATGGCCGCCTGCGGCGAGCCCGGTGAGGACGCGGCGCTGTACGACACGGTCAAGGCGGTGGGGCTGGAGCTGTGCCCGCAGCTGGGCATCGGTATTCCCGTGGGCAAGGACAGCCTGTCGATGCGCACGCAGTGGCGCGGCACGGACGGGCAGACGCACAAGGTGGTGGCGCCAGTCAGTTTGATCGTCAGCGCGTTTGCCACGCTGCCCGACGTGCGCGGCACGCTCACCCCGCAGCTCGACGCGCAAGAAGACACGACGCTGATTTTGATCGACCTCGGCCGAGGTCGCCATCGCATGGGCGGCTCGATCCTGGCGCAGGTGCTGGAGCAACCGGGCGGTGCGGCGCCCGATCTCGATGACCCGCAGGATCTGGTGCGGCTGGTGGCGGCGGTCAACGCCCTGCGCGCCGAAGGCCGCCTGCTGGCTTACCACGACCGCAGCGACGGCGGCTTGCTGGCCTGCGTGGCCGAAATGGCGTTTGCCGGCCACGTGGGCGTGACGCTCAACGTCGATTTGTTGGTCACCGAGGGCGACGGCATTCACGACAGCCGAGCCGACGTGGGCGATGCCAAAAACTGGGCCGCGCAGGTGAGCGCCCGCCGCGACGAACTCACGCTCAAAGGACTGTTCAGCGAGGAGCTGGGCGTGGTGCTGCAGGTGCGCAGCACCGAGCGCGACGCCGTGCTGCAAACCCTGCGCGCGCACGGGCTGTCCGCGTGCAGCCACGTGGTGGGCAAGACCCGTCCCGCCAGCAGCCCCATCGACGCGGGCAAGGGCGAGCTGCAGATCTGGCGCGACGCCCAGTGCATCTTCAGCGCCAAACTGCAAGACCTGCACCAGGTGTGGGACAGCGTGAGCTGGAAGATCTGCCAGTTGCGCGACAACCCGGCCTGCGCCGATGCGGAACACGCCGCCGCTGGGCAGTGCGACGACCCCGGCCTGCACGTGGCGTTGACCTTCGACCCCGCGCAGGACATCGCCGCCCCCTACGTGAACCGGCAGCGTCCGCGCGTGGCCATTTTGCGCGAGCAGGGCGTCAACTCCCACGTCGAGATGGCGTACGCGTTCGACAGCGCCGGCTTCGAGGCGGTGGACGTGCACATGACGGATCTGCTCACCGGCCGCACGCGCCTGAGCGATTTTCAGGGACTGGTCGCCTGTGGTGGATTCAGCTACGGCGACACGCTGGGTGCAGGCATCGGCTGGGCGCGCTCGATCACGTTCCACCCCAGCCTCGCCGAGCAGTTTCAAGCGTTCTTCCAGCGCGGCGACACCTTTGGTCTGGGCGTGTGCAACGGCTGCCAAATGTTTGCCGAGTTGGCCGCCATCATCCCTGGTGCCGAACATTGGCCGCGTTTTACCACCAACGTCAGCGAGCGCTTCGAGGCGCGCCTGTCGCTGGTGGAAATCACCGACTCCCCCAGCCTGTTCTTCCAAGGCATGGCTGGCAGCCGCCTGCCGATTGCCGTGGCGCATGGCGAAGGCTATGCCAACTTCGGCCAGCGGGGCAATATCGACGCGGTGGCGGTGGCCATGCGCTACGTGGACCACCACGGCCAGCCGACCGAGGCCTACCCGTTCAACCCCAACGGCAGTCCGCGCGGCATCACCGCCGTCACTACGCCCGACGGGCGCTTCACCGCCATGATGCCGCACCCGGAGCGGGTGTTTCGCAATGCGCAAATGAGCTGGACCGACCTGGCCGCCACTGGTGGCATCGCGGCCTTCAGCCCCTGGATGCGCATGTTTCGCAACGCGCGCCGCTGGGTTGGCTAGGTGCGCTCGGTACGCTCATGGGGCCGCGTGCGGTAAAACTGCAGCGGCGCTTCGCTCGCCTGGCGCTCGGCCGCGCGCACGACGTGGCGTTTGATGCGTCCGACGACGTGCATCTCGCACGGTTTGCAGTCGAAGCGCAGCGTGAGCCGCTCGTCGCCATGCACCAGCACCAGCGGCTCGGCGCGGATCGTGCCCTGCACGCCCGTCACCCCCTTGGCTTGCTTGGGGCACAGGCTCAGGCTGTAGCGCACACAGTGCTTGGTGATCATGAGGCTGGCCTCGCCCAGCGTTTCGTGGCTCTCGTAGGCGGCTTCGATCACGCGCACCCCATGGCGGGCGTAGAAATCGCGCGCCTTGTGGTTGTAGACGTTGGCCAGGTAGGTCAGCACGTCTTCGGGGTAGGGCACGGGCGGCTCCACGGCGGGCGCACGCATGGGCCGCGGGCGGGCGGCTTCGCGCCCCGTCATCAGCGCCGCGACGGCCTCGCGCCGCAGGGCGTTGACGCGTGAGGCGGGCAGGAACCAGGGCTGTGGCAGCGCCACGTCCACCGAAACGGGTTCGAACACCGTGTCGCCCAGGCGGCTGAGCCCCTCGACCAGCTTGGCCTCGTTGGCGCGCGCGTCACGCGCAACCTCGAACGGGCCCGCCACGGTGGCGGTGCCGGTGCAGCCGTCGGCGTCGGTCAGGGTCAGCTGCAGGGCGTCGCCCTGCGCGCGCAACTGCACCCACAGCGGGATGCGCCGCTGCGCCGAGGGGCGTTCCAGCAGCCGCACCCAGGCCATGCTGCGGTTGCGGTTGACCGTCGTGCCGGGCCGCAAATCCTTGAGCGTGGCCATCGGGTCTTTGGGGAAGACGCGCCAGCGCACACCGCCGTCCGTGCCCGGCCCCAGTCGCTCGACACGGTTGGTTTGCAGGCCAACCAGGTTGTTCTGCAGGTCTAGGTAGCACAGGCCATCGCCATTGGCCAGCTCGGTGCTGGGATCGTGGGTTTCCAGCTCGAGGTGGTCGGCCGCGGTGCGCACCACCCAGCCGATCGGGCGACCGGGATTTTTGGGGCTGTCGAAGGCGCCGATGTCGATCTGGCGTCCGTTGACGAAGTAATCGGTGAAGTCGCGGTTGAAGTTCTGCTCGGGGTCGGGGGTGAAGGTGTAGGTGCAACGGCCGCTGGAGGAGGGCGCCAGATCTGGGCGCTCATCCAGGATGGCATCGAGCAGACGGCGGTAGTGGGCGGTGATGTTTTTCACATAGCCCATGTCCTTGTAGCGGCCTTCGATCTTGAAGCTGCGCACGCCCGCGTCGATGAGCGCGCGCAGGTTCGCGCTTTGGTTGTTGTCCTTCATGGACAGCACGTGCTTGTCGTGCGCAAGGATGCGGCCTTGCGCGTCGAGCACCTGATAAGGCAGGCGACACGCCTGCGAGCAGTCACCCCGGTTGGCGCTGCGGCCGGTGTGGGCGTGGCTGATGTAGCACTGGCCGCTGTAGGCCACGCACAGCGCGCCGTGAACGAAGAACTCCAGCACCGCTCGCCCCGGCGCGTCGCGCGGGCCCAGCGCGGCGTCCACCGCCGCGATTTGTTCCAGCGTCAGCTCGCGCGCCAGCACCACCTGCGAAAAACCCACGTCCTGCAAAAAACGCGCCTTTTCGGGGGTGCGGATGTCGCATTGCGTGCTGGCGTGCAGCTGGATCGGCGGCAAATCCAGCTCGAGCAGGCCCATGTCTTGCACGATGAGCGCGTCCACGCCAATGTCATAGAGCTGGTGCACGAGCCGACGCGCCGGCTCGAGCTCGTCGTCCCGCAAGATGGTGTTGAGCGTGACGAAGACGCGCGCGTGGTAGCGGTGCGCGTGGCGCACCAGGCGCTCGATGGCGCTGACCGGATTGGCGGCGTGGGCGCGCGCCCCGAAGCCAGGCCCGCCGATGTAGACCGCATCCGCCCCGTGGTTGACGGCCTCGATGCCGATGTCGGCATCGCGCGCGGGTGACAGGAGTTCGAGCTGGTGGGGCCGCATAATCGATTGATTTCGTCCAAAACGCTCGATTGTCCCAAATCCCGCCATGAAACGCCATGAATTCCGCTGCTTGCACCGCCTGCGCGTGCGCTGGGCCGAGGTGGACATGCAAGGCATCGTGTTCAATGCCCACTACCTGATGTACTTCGACGTCGGCATGACCGAATATTGGCGGGCGCTGGCCTTGCCCTATGCGGAGGCGATGCAGGCGCTGGGTGGTGAGCTTTATGTCCGCAAAGCGACGCTGGAGTTTGTGGCCAGCGCGCGCATGGATGACGAGGTAGACGTGGCACTGCGCTGCGAGCGCATCGGCCACACGTCGATGACCATGACCGGCGCCATTTTTCGGGGAGAGCGGGCGCTGGTGGGGGCCGAGATCGTCTATGTTTTCGCCGATCCGGCCACGCAGACCGCGCGCCCGGTACCCGCTGCGTTGCGTGAGTTGATCCAACGCTACGAGGCGGGGCAGGAGGTGCTGCGCGTGGTCACTGGCCGGTGGAGCGCGCTGGAGCGTGATGCGGCACCGCTGCGGCGGGCGGTGTTCGTGGGTGAGCAGGGCATCCCGGAGTCCGAGGAGTGGGATGCGGCCGACGCGACGGCGCTGCATGCGGTGGCGATCAATGCCCTGGGGCAGGCCGTGGGCACGGGTCGGCTTCTGGCGGCGGAACCCGGCGTGGGCAAAATCGGCCGCATGGCGGTACACCGCGCGCTGCGCGGCACGGGCGTCGGTGCGCGCGTGTTGGCGGCGTTGATCGAGGCGGCGCGCACGCGCGGCGACCACACCCTGCGCTTGAGCGCGCAGCGCACGGCGATGGGCTTCTATCAGCGGCAGGGCTGGCAGTGCGTGGGCGAGCCGTACGACGAGGTCGGGATCCCGCACCAGACGATGGAGCGGCGTTTGTGAGCGCCCGCGGCCGCGGTCCGAGTCGCGGCACGATCGGCCAGCGTTAGGCGGCAGGCCCCAGCGTATCGATGCGGTCGGTGATGATGCCGTCCAGCCCCCAGTCCAGCAGAGTGGCGGCGCGCGCGGCGTCGTTGACGGTGTAGGTGAGCAAGCGCCAACCCTCGCTGCGGCAGTACGCGATCAGGGCTTCGTCCCACAACGTGTGGTTGAGCACCACCGCGCTGCAGCCCAGTTGGTGTGCCACGGTCCAGCAGTCCGGCCACAATGTATCGAGCAGCAGGCCCCGGGGCAGGTGCGGGCATGTCTGTTGGGCGGCTTGGAGCGCGACCGGTTGAAACGAGGTCAGCAGCGGCCAGGCGGGCCCCTGCGGCTGACCGGCGCCGTAGGTGCGCCAGAGATTGTCCACTGCCTCGGCCACCGAGCGCCCGGTCTCTGGCTCGGTGCCTGGCGTGGGTTTGATCTCCAGGTTGAGCCATGCGCCGCGCGGCAGCGCCCAATGCGCGAGCGTGTCCAGGCGCAGCAACCGCTCACCCGCGTAGGCTGGGCTGTGCCAGCTACCTGCATCCAGCGCCGCCAGTGTCGACCAAGGCAGATCGCCGGCGCGTCCGCGCCCGTTCGTCGTGCGCTCCAGCGTCGCATCGTGCAGCAAAAAGGGCACCCCATCGGCGGAGAGCTTGACGTCGCACTCGAACGCGCGCCAACCGTGCTGCCAGCCCAGCTCGAAGGCTGCCAGCGTATTTTCCGGCGCGAGCTTGCCCGCACCGCGGTGCGCGATCCAGCGCGGAATGGGGGTGGAGGGCACATCGGTCATGGGGAGCCTCCGCAGGATTCAGCCGATGCGCTGGCCGCTGTCCGGGTCGAAGGCGTGCAGCCGATCGTCCATGGGACGCACGTGCACGGTGTCGCCCACCCCGGGGTGGCAAGGGTCGGACTCGGCGATGCGCACCGTGATGGGCTGGCCGTGGGTTTGCCCGTGGATCAGGCGCTCGGCGCCCAGCAGCTCGACTGCCTCCACCTGCACCGCCCAGCCCTGGCCCGACTCGACCACCCGCAGGTGTTCGGGCCGAATGCCGAGTAGGGTGCCGGGGCGCGCCCCGGGCACGTCGCGCAACAGGTTCATCGACGGCGAGCCGATGAAGGTGGCCACGAACGTGGTGGCCGGCCGGTGATAGACCTCCTCCGGTGTGCCGAATTGCTCCATGCGCCCGGCATTCATCACCATCACGCGCTGGGCGAGCGTCATGGCCTCGACTTGGTCGTGGGTCACGAACAGGCTGGTGATGCCCAGGTCCCGGTGCAGCTTTTGAATTTCCAGCCGGGTTTGCACGCGCAGCTTGGCGTCGAGGTTGGACAGCGGCTCGTCGAACAGAAACACTTGCGGCTGGCGCACGATGGCGCGCCCCATGGCGACGCGCTGGCGCTGCCCGCCCGAGAGCTGGCGCGGCTTGCGCTGCAGCAGGTGGCCTAACTCCAGAATGCTGGCGGCCTGTTCCACGCGGCGGCGAATTTCCTCCTTGGGCACGCCGTGCAGCTTGAGCCCATACGCCATGTTGTCGAACACCGTCATGTGGGGGTACAGCGCGTAGTTCTGAAACACCATGGCGATGTCGCGGCGCGCGGGCTCCAGGTGGTTGACGACGCGCTCGCCGATGCGGATGGTGCCATCGCTGATCGTCTCCAGCCCCGCCACCATACGCAACAGGGTGGACTTGCCACAGCCCGACGGGCCGACGATGACCACGAACTCGCCGTCGCCGACGTCGGCGCTCAAGCCATGAATGGCAGTGACGGGCTCGCGCGCCCCCTCGTAGCGCTTGACGACACGTTCGAAATGCAAAGAAGCCATGCAGAGATATCCTTCGAAGACTCAACCAAAGGGATTTATTTCTCGGTATCGACCAGTCCCTTGACGAACCATTTTTGCATCGCCAGAACCACCACGGCGGGTGGTAGCATCGCCAGCATGGCTGTCGCCATCACCACGTTCCATTCGGTATAGGCTTCGCCTGCGATCAAACGCTTGATGCCCAGCACGATGGGATACATCGATTCGTCGGTCGTGACCAGCAACGGCCAAAGATACTGGTTCCAGCCGTAGATGAACTGGATCACGAATAGCGCGGCGATGCTGGTGCGCGACATCGGCAGCAGCACGTCCCAGAAAAAGCGCATCGGCCCGGCGCCGTCCACCCGGGCGGCTTCTACCAATTCGTCCGGTACGGTCAGAAAAAACTGCCGAAACAAGAACGTGGCGGTGGCCGAGGCGATCAGTGGCACGGTCAGCCCTGCATAGGTGTTGAGCATGCCCAGGTTGGCAATGACTTCGTAGGTGGGGCCGATACGCACCTCCACCGGCAGCATCAGCGTCACGAAGATCATCCAAAACACCAGATTACGCAGCGGAAAGCGGAAATACACGATGGCAAAAGCCGACAAGAGCGAAATGATGATCTTGCCGATCGCAATCGTCAGCGCCATGACCAGGCTGACCCACAACATCGGCAGGCCTGGTGCGAAGCGGCTGCCGGCACTGGTTTCGCCACCGAATAGGGCCAAGCGATAGTTTTCCCAGCCATGCGAGCCGGGTATCAGGGACAGGGGGGCGCTGCTCGCGATATCCTGCGCGCTTTGGGTAGAGGCCACCAGCGTCAGGTAGACGGGAAAGGCGACGATGGCAACGCCCACGATCAAAATGAGGTGGGACAGCGCATCCAGCCAAGGGCGACGTTCGACCATGGTATGAGGGGCCTCCGGTTCAGTATTGCACTTTGCGCTCGATGTAGCGGAATTGCACCACGGTCAGCGCGATCACGATGGCCATGAGAATGACCGACTGCGCCGCCGAGCCGCCCATGTCCAACGCCTTGAACCCGTCGTAGTACACCTTATAGACCAAGATGGCCGTGTCTTTGCCCGGACCGCCCTGGGTGGTGGCGTCGATGATGGCAAAGGTATCGAAGAAGGCGTACACCACGTTGATCACGAGCAAAAAAAACGTGGTGGGCGACAGCAGGGGAAATACGATGGTCCAGAAACGCCGCCAGGGTGTGGCGCCATCGATCGTGGCGGCCTCGATCAGCGAGCGGGGGATCGATTGCAGCCCGGCGAGGAAAAACAAAAAGTTGTATGAAATCTGCTTCCACACCGCAGCCAGCACGACCAGCGTCAGCGCATGTTGGCTATTGAGGCGGTGGTTCCAGTCCACGCCCACGTGCTGCAACGCCCAGGCCACCACACCCATGGGCGAGGCGAACATGAACATCCACAGCACTCCAGCCACCGCCGGGGCCACGGCGTAGGGCCAAATGAGCAGCGTTTTGTACCAGCGCGCACCACGCACCACGCGGTCGGCCATCACGGCCAGCAACAGCGATACCGCCAGCCCGATGACGGCCACCAGCAGTGAAAATACCGCCGTCACACGAAACGACTGCAGGTAGGTGGCGTCGTTGAACAGACGCTCGAAATTGGCCCAGCCGACGAATTCGACGTGGCCGCCGAAGGCGTCTTGCTCCATGACGCTTTGCACGAGCGCCTGACCCGCTGGCCAGAAAAAGAAAACCGTCACGATGGCCAGCTGTGGGGCGACCAACAGCCAGGGTAGCCAAGCGGATGCAAAACGGACACGTTTTTCCATGACGTCAGATCGGTCGAAAAAGACAAGCCGCCCACAGCCGTGCGGCCGGGCGGCGTCGCCTGGAGCGCCGCTACCGATTGGGGAAGCGGCGTCAGGCACGGGGAGTCACCGCGTCACAGACGCCCCTGATTGGCGCGCTGGAAGCGCTCGAGCTGCTCGTTGCCGCGGCGCACCGCGTCGTCGAGGCCCTGCTTGGCGGTCTTCTTGCCAGCCCAGACTTGCTCCATTTCCTCGTCGATGATGGTGCGAATTTGGACGAAGTTGCCCAAACGGATGCCGCGCGATTTGTCGGTGGTCTTGCGGATCATTTGTTCGACCGAGACATCGGTACCAGGATTTTGCTTGTAGAAACCCGACTTCTCGGTCAATTCGTAGGCGGCCTTGGTCACGGGCAAGTAACCGGTGCGCTGATGGCTCTTGGCCGCCACGTCGGGTTTGGACAGATGGGCAAAGAACTGCGCCACACCTTTGTATTCGTTGTCTTTCTTGCCGGCCATCACCCACAGGCTGGCACCGCCGATAATGGTATTTTGCGGCGCACCAGGTACATCGGGGTAGTAGGGCAGGGTGGAGATGCCGAAGTCGAACTTGGCGTTGCGCTTGACGTTGCCGTACAGAGCCGAGCTGCCGGTCATCATCGCGCACTCACCCGAGACGTAGGTGGCATCCGCCGCGTTGCCGCGACCTTTGTAGACGAATAGGCCTTGCTGGGCCATGTTGGCCAGGTTTTCAATGTGGCGCACGTGCAGTGGCGAGTTGAACGCCAAACGCGCGTCCAGGCCCCCAAAGCCGTTGTTTTTGGTGGCGAACTCGACATTGTGCCAGGCCGAGAAGCTCTCGAGCTGCGTCCAGCTCTGCCAGCTGGTGGTGAAGGGGCACTTGTGACCAGACGCCTTGAGCTTGGCCGCCGCCAGCGCTACCTCGGGCCAGCTTTTGGGCGGCTTGTTGGGATCGAGCCCGGCGGCCTTGAAGGCATCTTTGTTGTAGTGCAGCACCGTGGTGGAGCTGTTGAACGGGAAGCTCAGCATCTGACCATTGGGCGCGGTGTAGTAGCCTTTGACCGCGTCCACGTAGGCATTGGGGTCGAACGTCACGCCTGCCTTTTTCATGACCTCGGCGACGGGCACGATGGCGTTGCGGCTGGCCATCATCGTGGCGGTACCGACCTCGAACACTTGCAGGATGTGGGGAGCGTTGCCGGCGCGGAAAGCGGCAATCGCAGCCGTCATCGACTCGTCATAGCTGCCCTTGAACACGGGCACGACCTTGTAGTCCTTTTGGCTGGCGTTGAACTCGTTGGCCAGGTCGTTGACCCACTCGCCCAACGCGCCACCCATGGAGTGCCACCAGACGATTTCGGTCTGGGCGTGGGCGCTGGCCACGCCGGCAGCCAAGACGGTGGCAGCGAACAGGTGCTTGAGGGGTTTGCTCATCGTGACTCCTTGGGGTCGGGGTTGTTGCGAAAACAGACGAAAGCGCCCGATAGTTTCCGAATGCAATGTGAAAGTTTAGTGACAAAATGCCCCGATGGGCGAACACCTAGGGTTTGCCCGCGTGCGCGGGTGTCGCGCTGGCGTCGTGCGGCACAATTGCCGCATGAACGAATCCACGCCCACGCGTCGGCGCCGCGCCCTCAACCCCCGCCAGAGCGATCTGCTGGCCGCCGTGCGGCAGGCGGGCACGCTGCGCATCGAGGATCTGGCGCAGCGCTTTGGCGTCACGCTGCAAACCGTGCGGCGCGACGTGCGGCAACTGGAGCAGATGGGATTGCTGGCGCGCTACCACGGGGGCGTGCGGACCCCCGTGTCTACCGTCGAAAACCTGGCCTACACGCAGCGTCAGACGCTCAATGCGCAGGCCAAGGCCGCCATCGCGCAGGCCGTGGCGCGCGACGTGCCGGCGGGCTGCTCGCTCATCCTCAACATCGGCACCACCACCGAGGCGGTGGCGCGCGCGCTGCTGCAACATCGGGGCTTGCGCGTCATCACCAACAACCTCAACGTGGCGGCCATCCTGTCGGACAACCCGGACTGCGAGGTCATCATCACCGGAGGGGTGGTGCGCCCGCGCGACCGCGGCATCGTCGGCGAGGCGTCGCTGGATTTTCTGCGCCAGTTCCGGGTCGACATCGCGCTCATCGGTATCTCGGGCATCGAGACCGACGGCACGCTGCGCGACTACGACGTGCGCGAGGTGCGCGCCGCGCGCACCATCATCGAGCACGCCCGCCAGGTGTGGTTGTGTGCCGATGCCAGTAAGTTTGGCCGCCCGGCAATGGTGGAAGTCGGGCACATCGCCGAGCTCACCCGCGTCTACACCGACCGCGCGCCGCCTGCGCCGTTCGATGCGATGCTGCGCGATGCCGACGTCGCCTGCGTGGTGGCCAACCCGGCGGGTTGATCGTTGACGCATGGCTGCCCACCCCAGTTGGGCAGCCGTCCCCAACGGGGTGTCGCAGCGGTGGCGGCTGTCGGCCCCTGCTGCGGCGCATAGATCCATTCGCCGACGTGCAGGCTGCCGTCGGCCGACCAGCGTGCGATCAGGCTGCTGCGGGTACCATAGCGGCGCTGGGCCAGATAGACGTAGGGGCTGGACTCGAGGTGCGCCCGCTCGTCGTCATGGGGCACGTGGCGTTGCAGCGCTTGCAACAGCCGATCGGTCGCCGAATCCGCGTCGGGTGCAGCCAGCGCCTGGGTCAGGGCATCGCGCAGCGCCACCACTTTGGGCCAGGGGGTGTCCAGCGCGGCGTTGGACAGTCCGTAGACGCCCGGGGGCAGCTCGCCGCCCCACCAGCCCCCGACGCGTACCACGGGCATGGTGGCCGCCCGGTGGGGGGTGGGGTCGCGGTTGGTCAACCAGGCCCAGCAGCCGCGGCGCACGTCGCCCAGCACCAGGTTGCAGCCGTTGTAGTCGTGCGCCGCGTGGTGGCGGGCCATCTCCTGCCACGTCGTGGGCGCCTGGCGGAGCAGCCAGCGCGTGACGAGCTCGCCACGGCTGCGCGCGGCCGCCGCCTCCGGTGGCCAGGCGCGCACATTGGTCAGCATAGCCACGCGCCCTTGTTCGCCGAAGGCCAACCACGAGCCCCCGGCCAGCCCATCGCGGCCACCCAGGATCGTGGTGCCGTCCGACGAGTGCCAGACATCCAACGCCAGCGTGGGGCGATCCCACTGTTCGTCGCGGTTGGCGGCCACCCACAGGGGGTGTTCGGTCGATTGACCGATGGCCCAGGCCATCAGGCACATGGCGTCAGATGTCCTGCCGCAGCTCGTAGGGCAGGGGACGCAGATGCAAGGCTGGCCCGTCCATTGACCCGGCTCGCAATGGCTGCCCATCGACTGCAGAGGTTTGCAGTGCCACGATGGCGTCCCAGCCTGCCTGCGGGTTGGGCGCAGCCTGGGCGATCACGCCCACTGGCTGTTCGGGATCGGACGGGTGAAACACCTCTTGTCCTGCGGCCAATGGGCCGTCGGCATGGGCCAAGTGGCCGCGGCGCTTGAGCGTGCCGCGAAACTGGCTGCGCGCGACCACCTCCTGCCCGGGGTAGCAGCCCTTCTTGAAGTTGACGCCCCCGACCGATTCGTAATTGAGCATTTGCGGCACAAAAGCTTCGGCCACGGCGTCGCTCACCTGCGCGACGCCGCTCATGACGTCGAGCCACCGCCAATGTTCCTGGGGCAGGGTGTCGCCGGCGGGGGCGGGCGCACCGGCCGGCTGAATCAGCAGGGCCCGCTCCACGCCGGCTCCGGGCGGCAGACGCACCCAGGCGCGGTCCGCATCGCGCCAAAGTCGCCACCACTCGGTGCTCAGGGTGCCAGGCACCGACGGTCCCGCGACCCCCCAGATGTCCCACTGGTCGGATGCGTCGGCCAGCCGCACCTTGGCGCGCAGCACGAACATCGACAAGCGCTTGAGCATGGGCGCGATGCGCTCGCGCAGCGTGCACACCAGCACGCCACCCTCGGCGCGCAGCGCCAAGCCAGTCATCAACATGCGCCCCTTGGGGTTGCAATAGGCGGCCAGCCGCGCCTCATCGTCGCGCAAGCTCAAGACATCTTGCGTCAGTTGCCCGTGCAGGAAGGCAGCGGCGTCGTCCCCCGTGGCCCACAGCACGCCCCAGTCGTGCAGGCGCGTGCAACCCACCACGACGGGGGTGGGCAGAGCATGGTCGGCAGTGGTGTCTGATGCAGGTGTCATGGCTGTGACGGCTATCATGTCGGCCTCTATTGTCTGTCAGGCGGAGGAGACAATCCCCCGCGGCCCCCATTGTCCGTGAGCCGATCATTGCCTTCTTCCCTTGCCCGTTGGTCTTTATGGGTCGCGCTGGCGGTTCTCGCGGCCGCCACTGCCGTGGCGCTGTGGCTGCATCGTCCGCTGCCCCTGCGGCTCGCCGGGCAACCCTACGTGGACGTCGTGATCCAGCCGGGCATGTCCGCCCGCCAAATTGCCGAGCACTTGGTCGAGGCGGGGGTGGACACCTCAGCTTGGGGCCTGTTCGCTTGGTTTCGCCTGTCTGGACAGGCGCACCTGCTCAAGGCCGGCAGCTACGAAATCGAGCCGGGCACCACCCCCCGTGCGCTACTCGAACAGTTGGTGCGCGGCCGCCAAGCCGTGCGGCGCCTGACGCTGGTGGAGGGCTGGAATCTACGTCAGGTGCTGCAGGCGGTGCGGACGGCCGAATACTTGGTCGATGATTTGCCCCCTGGGGACGACCCGGTGGCGCTGGCGCGGCATCTGGGGTTGCCCAGCGGCCATGCCGAAGGCCGATTTTTCCCGGACACCTATATTTACCCCAAGCGCTCGACCGCCTCGCGCGTGCTGCAGCAGGCCGCCGCGGCCATGGACGAGCGGCTGGCGCAGGCGTGGGCGCAGCGCCAGCCCAACCTGCCGCTGCGTTCGCCCGAGGAGGCGCTGATCCTGGCCAGCATTGTCGAGAAAGAAACCGGCGACGGATCCGATCGCCCGCTGATCGCCGGTGTCTTCATCAACCGATTGCGCATCGGCATGCGGCTGCAGAGCGACCCCACGGTCATTTACGGCCTGGGCGAGCGCTTCGATGGCAATCTGCGTCGGCGCGACCTGCTGACCGACACACCCTACAACACGTATACCCGAGCGGGGCTGCCGCCCACCCCGATTGCGATGCCCGGTTGGGATGCGCTGCTGGCCACGGTGCAGCCCGCCTCGACGCGCGCGCTGTATTTCGTGGCCCGGGGTGATGGCACCAGCGCCTTCAGCCAAAGCCTGGAGGAGCACAACCGAGCCGTGCGGCGGTATCAGTTGGGGCGGTGACATCCATGATGGCGTTTCGATGGTGGGCCTTGGGAGTCGCGCTGCTGTACGGCGGCTGGGCGGCTGCGCGCGGCTGGGGCATCGCGGGTCTGGAGTGGGACGAAGCCGAGCAGGTGCTGCACGCGCAGCGCCTGCAGTGGGGATATGGCCCGCAGCCACCGTTGATGGAGTGGCTGGTCTGGGCGTTGCGGCAAATCGTGCCTGTCTCCCCCTTGGTCGCCTTGCTCGCGATCAAGGCGGCTTTGCTGTGGGGGCTTGCCGTTATCGCGGCATGGACGGTCGCACGAGCGGTGCGGGATGACCGCTGGGGTGTCGCCAGTGGGACGTGGTTGCTGACGTTGACCCCGTTGCTGTGGGATGGCCCGCGGTCACTGACCCACAGCCTGTTGGCAGCGACCGCCATCGGGGCGGTACTCGCGGCCGCTATGCCGCTGATGACACACCCCCTGCAGTCCATGTCGGCCCGCCGTTGGGTGGCCCTGGGGTTGGCCTGCTCGGCCGCCTTGCTGGCCAAGTACAACACGGTGCTCGTGTTGGCGGCGTTGATCGTGACGTGGATGGCGGTGCTGTGGCGCGCCACCGGCGGGTTTCGCAATAGTGCGCGACAGGGTTGGCAGCAGCATGGACGGGGCCTGGGGTGGATGGTGTTGGGGTTGATGCCCGTCGTGCCGCATGCGTTGTGGTTGTGGGGGCATCGAATGGACGTCGCGGCGGAGCTGCAGACTAAGATGCAGGGCGTCACCGGGCGCGAGTCCACCGCGTTGGAGGTGCTGATCGCATGGGCGGCGACGGCTGGGGTGTCCGTGCTGATCTGGGTGTTGGCCCGGGCGATGACGGGCCGGCAACGGGTGGCCACGAATCCTGCCGCGAGCGGCGAGCCACCCGGCTGGCCCTGGCGTACGCTCGCCTACGGCGCGGCGATCGCGGTTCTGTTGCTGTTTTTGGTCGCATCGGGGGCCTTGCAAGACGTCCAGCAACGCTGGATCCTGCCCATGGCGGTGCCGGCGCTCGTGTTGTTCGCGGTCGATCGCGGCCCCCGAGATTGGACCATGGCGCGGGCCATGACCATCGGGTCGCTCGCGCTCGTGGTGCTGGGACTCGCGCTGTTGCTGGCGCGCCCCGTCGTGCTCGAACGCCTGGGGCGCCCGTCGTGGAGTCAGTTGCCGGCGCGCGATATCGCGCACTGGGTCGATTCGATGGCGGGGCCGCAGACGGTGGCGGTCGTGCAACCGATTCACGTGGCGGGTGCGATCGCCCTGCACACGTCGGCCGTGCGCTGGGTCGCATATCCGGGATCTTCAAAACTGGCCGTTCCCACCGACGTGGACGCCTGTGACGTGCTTTGGGTGAGCGCCCGAGCCCCCAAACCCGGACCGGCCATCGCCACCGAACTCGGCTACCGCGCAGAAGGGGCACTGCAGAGCTACCGCTGGCATGCCGCGTCATCGGCATCTAGTGGGGGCACGCTCTACGCCCAGCGCTGGGTGACCGATGCGCGGCCGTGCCCGTCCTTGCGCAGCGTGTACGATCGACTGCCATGAGCGATCGACCGCAGCCCCTTTTCATCACCTTCGAAGGCATCGACGGCGCCGGCAAATCGACCCACATCGCCACGCTGGCCGAGCGGCTGCGCCACCAGGGGCGTGCGGTGACGGTGACCCGCGAGCCCGGCGGCACCGCGCTGGCCGAGGCGCTGCGCGAGAACCTGCTGCGCACGTCCATGGATGCCCTGACCGAGGCGCTGCTGGTGTTTGCCGCCCGGCGCGACCACCTGCGGCACGTCATCGAGCCGGCGCTGGCGGCGGGGCAGGTGGTGCTGTGCGACCGCTTCACGGACGCCACGTTTGCCTACCAAGGGTACGGGCGGGGCTTCGATCTCGACGTGTTGCGCACCCTCGAGCGCTGGGTGCAGTCGGGCCCGGCCGGCTGGCGACAGCCCGATCTGACCTTGTGGTTCGACGTGCCGCCCGAGGTGGCGGCAGCGCGACTGGCGCAGGCGAGGGCACCCGACCGGTTCGAGGCGCAGCCGCAGGCGTTCTTCGAGCGCGTGGCGGCCGGTTACGCCGCGCGCGCAGCCGAGGCGCCACAGCGGATCGTTCGCATCGACGCGCGGGCAGAAGTGTCCGCTGTCTGGCAACAGGTGGAGGCCGCCTGTCGCGCGCGGGGGGTGCTGCCATGACGCTTGCGCCGTGGCTGCAGCGCCAACTGCGGTCGTTGCTCGCGCTGCGGGGACACGCCGTGTTGCTGGCCGGCCCGGCGGGGCTGGGTCAGTTCGAACTGGCGCTGGCGCTGGCGCGCGCCTGGCTGTGCGAGCGGCCGAACGAGCAGGGCGCCTGCGGCACCTGTCCGTCGTGCCACGCAATCGACGTGCGCACCCATGCCGACTTGTTCGCGCTGATGCCGGAGCAGCAGGCGATCGAACTGGGCTGGCCGCTCGATCCGCTCACGCAGGAGCGCATCGAGCGCAAGGAGATCAAACCCAGCCGCCAGATTCGAGTCGAGGCGACGCGCGCCGCGGTGGCGTTCACCCAGGTCACCCATGCGCGCGAGCCCGGCAAAGTGGTGCTGATCCATCCGGCCGAAGCCCTCAATCCCGAGTCGGCCAACACGTTGCTCAAGACCCTGGAAGAACCGCCGGGCCGGGTGCGCTTCGTGCTGGCCACCGAAGCCGCCCATCAATTGCTGCCCACCATCCGCAGCCGCTGCCTAACGCATGCCATGCGCTGGCCCGACGAGCACGAGGGCCGGGCGTGGCTGAGCCGGGTGGCGGCGACCGACTACCCGGCGTTGGGCGAGGACGACTGGGCTGCCTGCTGGCGGGCGGCAGGGGCGCGCCCGCAAGAAGCGCTGAACTGGGCCAGCCTGGGCCTGACGGCGCGCTTGTGGGCGGAATTACCGCAGCGGCTGGCGCACGGGGACTGGACACCGATCGCCGACTGGCCGCTGGCGCGCCAGTTACAAGTGGCGATGATGCTGTGCCACGACGCCATGGCGCAGGCAGCGGGGGCTGCGCCGCGCTACTTTGCGGCCGATGCGCTGCCCACGGCACCCCCGCAGCGCTTAGGCGGTTTGTGGCGGGCCTTGCAGCAGGCCCGGCGCACCGTGGAGCACCCGGTTCAGGCGGGGCTGTGGACGGAAGCCTGGGCACAACGCATGCGCACGGCCTTTGCGACCGCGCGGCCGTCACGGGCGGCCGCGGCGCTACACTCGCGGGCATGAGCACGGGCCCGTCTGCGGGGGATGCGGCCAACCATCCGCGTCCCACCGTCATCCAACTGTCGATCAAGGAAAAAGGCGCGCTCTACGCCGCCTACATCCCGCTGTTTGCCGAGGGCGGCATCTTCGTGCCGTCCACGCGGGAGTATGCCTTGGGCCAAGACGTGTACGTGCTGCTGACGCTGCCCGATGATCCGCAGCGGTACCCGGTCGCGGGCAAGGTCGCGTGGATCACGCCCGCTGGCGCCACTGGCTCGCGCACGCAGGGCATCGGGGTGCGATTTCCGGCCGATGACAAATCGCGCGCGCTCAAAGCCCGGATCGAGGAAATCCTGGGCTCACACCTGGCCTCGGATCGCCCGACACAAACGATTTGACGATGCTGGCGCTGGGCCCAGCATGCCACACGAACCGACCTCATGTATACCGATTCCCATTGTCACCTCGACTTTCCGGAGCTGCAGCAAAACGTCGCGGAGGTGTTGGCCGCGATGCGAGCCGCCCGCGTCGATCGCGCGCTGTGTATCTGCACCACGCTGGAAGGGTTCGATGCGGTGCACCGCTTGGCCCTGCAAGGCGCGCAGCCCACGCCGCCGTGGTTGTGGGCGACGGTGGGCGTGCACCCGGACAACGAAGGCGTGCGCGAGCCTACGGTGGCCGATTTGACCGAGCGCGCGGCGCTCGCGCGCGTCGTGGCCATTGGCGAGACCGGGCTCGATTACTACCGCCTGGGCGAGCGCACCGTGGCCGACATGGAGTGGCAGCGGCAGCGCTTTCGCGTCCACATCCGCGCGGCGCGGCAGACGGGCTTGCCGCTCGTGATCCACACCCGCAGCGCGTCTGACGACACGCTCGCCATCCTGCGCGAGGAGGGGGGATTCACCTCGGCCGCGGCCGGGGATGGTCGTGGCAGCGTCACGGGCGTGTTTCATTGCTTCACCGAGACGCGGGAGGTCGCGCGCGCGGCGCTCGACATGGGTTTTTATATTTCGTTTTCGGGGATTCTGACGTTCAAGAACGCGGCAGACCTGCGCGATGTCGCTCGCTACGTGCCGCTGGAGCGCTGCTTGATCGAAACCGACAGCCCTTATCTGGCGCCGGTGCCGCACCGGGGCAAGACCAATACCCCCGCGTTCGTGCCGCTGGTGGCCGCCCAGTTGGCCGAGCTCAAAGGCGTACCGGTGGAAGCGGTTGCGGCCGCGACGAGCGACAACTTCGAGCGGCTTTTTCTGCAGCCGGTGTCGACGCCGATCATCGAGCAAAGCTCAGACGCGACATGAAAAACGTCACGCAATGGCTTGTCGTAACGGTGCTTTCCGTATACTGCGGATTGGCATTCGGGCAGCGCTCGTACGACCAGTTCATCACCGCCGTGGTGCGCGACGATGTGGCCACCGTGCGGCAGCTGCACGCGCGCGGGTTCGACCTCGACACCCCCGACCCCGACCTGAATCCGGCCCTGGTGTTGGCGCTGCAGCGTGATGCGCTGGCCGTGGCCCGCTACTTGGTCGATCAACCCAGCGTCAATATCGAAGCGCTCAACGCGGCTGGCGAAAATGCCCTGATGATGGCAGCACTGCGAGATCACTTGGACATTGTGCAACGTTTGCTCGCGCGCGGCGCACAGGTCAACCGCCCGGGTTGGGCGCCCCTGCACTATGCCGCTGCCAACAAGGGGGCGCACGCGCTGGCCATCACGCGCCTGCTGTTGGAGCACCACGCCTACATCGATGCCGAGTCGCCCAACCGCACGACCCCTCTTATGATGGCGGCCCGCTACGGCCGCGAGGAAGTGGTGCGCCTATTGCTGGACGAGGGGGCGGACCCGACGTTGCGCAACCAGCAAGGGCTGGATGCGATGGACTTTGCCCGCCAGGTCGGACGCCAAACCGTGGTGGATATGATCGCGGCCTCCATTCGCGCCCGCCAGCCGCGCGGGCAATGGTGAACGACCAGAACCAGGTTTGACCGAACGAGGATGCGAGATGACCAATCCGCAACAGGCAACGAGACGTGATGCCCACGATCTGCTGGGCGGGCTGCTGATGGCCATCCTGGGCTTTGCGGCGGCATGGTACGCCCACGGCCACTATGAGCTGGGTACCCCCCGCAACATGGGGCCGGGGTTTTTTCCGTTTTGGCTTGGGCTTTTGCTGGGCGTGTTAGGCGTGCTCATTGCGCTGCCGGCGCTGGTGCGCCCCGGTGTGCGCATCGCCGTGGCATGGCGTACGCTGGCGTGTGTCATCGGCTCTCTTGTGCTGTTTGCCGCGGCGCTCAAGCCCGCGGGCCTGGTCTTGGCCACGGCGGCTTCCGTGCTGCTGGCGTCGCTCGCCGATCGCAGCATGGCGTGGCGCACGCGCCTGATCGCCGCTGCCGTCATCGCGGCCTTGTGCTGGCTGGTCTTCAGCCTGGCGCTGGGCATGGTGCTGCCAGTCTGGCCGTGGAGCGCCTGATAGCGGACATCGAGGACACCCAACCATGGATATCGCACAAGGACTCTGGCTCGGGCTGCAGCAAGCCATGCAGCCGATGATGCTGCTGTATTGCTTCATCGGCGTCTTCATCGGTACCCTGATCGGTGTGCTGCCCGGCATCGGGGCGATGGCCACGATCTCGCTGCTGCTGCCAGTCACCTATCACATTCCCCCGACCGCGGCCATCATCATGCTGGCCGGGGTCTACTATGGCGCGCAGTACGGGGGCTCCACCGCATCCATCCTGCTCAATCTACCGGGTACTCCGTCCTCGGCGGTGACTTGTCTGGACGGATATCCGATGTCGAAACAGGGTAGGGCGGGCGTCGCGCTTTTCATGACGACCTTCGCGTCTTTCGTGGGCTCGATGTTGGGCATCGTGATACTGGCCGGTTTTGCACCGGCCATCGCCGAGATTGGACTGAAGTTTGGTCCGGCGGAGTATTTCGCGATGATGCTGCTGGGCCTGATCGCGGCGTCCACGCTGGCGTCGGGATCGCCCGTCAAGGGCTTGGCCATGGTCGTGCTCGGGCTGTTGCTGGGCACGGTGGGCACCGATGTCAACTCGGGGCAGGCGCGCTACGACTTCGGCATCCCCGAGCTGATGGATGGCATCAACATCGTGGCATTGGCGATGGGGCTGTTTGGTATCGCCGAAGTGGTGAGCTCCGTCAACCAGCCGCGCGAGGGCCAGATCAACGACCGCATCACGTGGCGCTCGATGTTGCCAACCCCGGCCGACTGGAAGGCGTCGATC
Source organism: Tepidimonas sp. HKU77 (assembly GCF_049728535.1). Classification (NCBI taxonomy): domain Bacteria; kingdom Pseudomonadati; phylum Pseudomonadota; class Betaproteobacteria; order Burkholderiales; genus Tepidimonas; species Tepidimonas sp. HKU77. Next base: position 2,707,648 of record NZ_CP187300.1, read on the forward strand.
ATGCCCATGCTGCGCGGCACCGGTATCGGCAGTTTTTTCGGGGCGCTGCCCGGCACGGGTGCGTCGATCGCGTCGTTCATGGCCTATGCCACCGAAAAGAAGCTGGCGCGCGACCCGTCGCGCTTTGGCAAAGGCGCCATCGAAGGGGTGACCGCCCCTGAGGCCGCCAACAACGCCGCTGCACAGACGGCGTTCGTGCCCACGCTGTCGCTGGGCATCCCGGGCGACGCCGTCATGGCGCTGATGCTAGGCGCCCTCATCATCCACGGCATCCAGCCCGGGCCGCTGCTCATGACGAACCAGCCCGACCTGTTCTGGGGTCTGATCGTGAGCTTTGGCATCGGCAACCTCATGCTGATGATCCTGAATCTGCCGCTGGTGGGCATGTGGGTGGCGATCCTGCGCATTCCGTATAGCGTGCTATATCCGGCCATCCTCGTTTTCATCGCGCTGGGCACCTACAGCGTCAACAACAACGTGTTCGACATCTACATGGTGGCGATCATCGGGCTGCTGGGCTATGCGCTGGCCGTGCTGCGCTTCGAAGCGGCGCCGCTGATGCTCGGCTTCGTGCTCGGGCCGTTGATGGAGGAAAACCTGCGACGTGCGTTGCTGCTGTCACGCGGCGACGCGATGGTCTTCATCGAGCGCCCGATCAGCTTGGGCTTCATGCTGGCCTGTGGCGCGCTGCTGGCCTGGTCGCTGTGGGGTGCGCTGCGCCAGGCGCTGCGGGCGCGTGAGCGCGCCCGGGAATCGTGATTCAAAAGTTCTACAATTTGTATTATGTTAAGTCATCAGTCAGGGAGCTCCGCGGGTAAACCATAGCCGGCCTTCACTCTTGGTAGCCCCTACAATGCTCGGTATGTTCAACTACCCTGGTGACATCTTCATGAACCGTCGTCACGTTCTGCACGCCATTGGGCTTGCCGCAGCCTTGGCCACGGGTACTGTCCAGGCCCAGAGCAACGAGCTCAAGGTCGCCATCGATCCCACCTACGAGCCCTTCACCTACAAAACCCCCGATGGCAAGCCCACGGGCTTCGACGTCGACATCGCCGAAGCCATCTGCGCCAAGCTCAACCGCAAGTGCGTCTATGTCGAGCAGGTGTGGGACGGCATGATCCCCGGTCTGATGGCGCGCAAGTACGACGTCATCATCAGCTCGATGTCGATCACCGACGAGCGCAAAAAGGTGGTCGACTTCTCGGACAAGTATTACAACACCCCCAGCGGCATCGTCGTCAAGGAAGGCACGCCTTACAGCGGTCCCGCGTCGCTCAAGGGCAAGAAAATCGGTGTGCTCAAGGGCAGCACGCAAGAGAAATACGCCATGGGCGAGCTCAAACCCGCCGGTGTGCAGGTCATCCCCTACGAGGCTCAAGACCAGGTCTACCTCGACATCAAAGCCGGACGCCTGGATGGCACGGTCGCCGACAAGGTCGAGGTACAGGGTGGCTTCCTGCGCAAACCCGAGGGCAAGGGCTACGGCTTCGTTGGTCCCGAGCTGTACGATCCGAAATACTTCGGCTATGGGGCCGGTGTGGCGATGCGCAAGGGCCAAGACAAGCTCAAGGCCGATATCAATGCCGCGATCAAGGCGATCCGCGCCGACGGTACCTATGACAAGATCGCCAAGAAATACTTCGACTTCGATCCGTACGGCAAATAATCGAACGGAGTGAAGGGCGCGTCGCCCGGTGTCGAACCGGTGCGGCGCGTTTTTCGTTGCACCGATGCTCGACTATATTCCTCGCATCTTGGAGGGGGCGCTGCTCACCGTGGCGGTGTCTCTGTTGTCCCTGGCTGTCTCGATCGTTTTGGGGTTGCTGGGGGCGTCGGCCAAATTGTCTGGACATCCTGTTCTCTCGGCGTTGGCCACGGTGTACACCACTGTGGTGCGTGGCGTCCCAGAACTGGTGCTGATGCTGCTCGTTTTCTACGGCGGCACCATCGGCCTGACGCATTTGCTCGAGACGCTGGGCCACACTGAAGCCGTCGACATCAACCCCTTCGTCGCGGGCGTGGGCACCATCGGCTTCATCTATGGCGCATACATGACGGAAACCTTTCGCGGCGCGATGCTGGCGATTCCACGTGGCCAAATGGAGGCCGCGTGGGCATTCGGCATGGGGCGGCTGCAAACATTTTTCCGCATCACGCTGCCGCAAATGGTGCGCTACGCCCTGCCCGGCTTCACCAACAATTGGCTGGTGCTCATCAAGAGCACGGCATTGGTCAGCCTCATCGGTCTGCAAGACATGACGTATTTGGCCAAGCAGGCCTCAGCTGCGACGCGTGAGCCGATCTTTTTCTTCGTGTTCGTGGCTGCACTGTTTTTGGTGTACACGTCGGCGTCGCTGTGGGTGCTGCGGCGGCTCGATGAACGGTTCAGCCTCGGGGTGCGCCGCGCCACCTCGTGGCAGAGCTGATTTGGCCGAAAGATCCCGCCGTGAATTGGTCCGTCATTTTCGAGCCCGCCCAGCTCCAGCTTTACGCTGAAGGGCTGCTCACGACCCTGAAGCTGTTGCTGTCGTCGTTGGCGGTGGGTGGGGTGCTGGCGCTGTTTCTGGCGCTGGCGCTCAATAGCCGCTATCGCTGGTTGCGCTGGCTGGTGGGCAGCTACACCTACGTGATCCGCGGCACGCCGTTGTTGATCCAGGTCTATCTGATTTACTACGGCATCGCCCAACTGGAATGGGTACAGGCGCGTTGGGATGCCGTCTGGCCGTGGACCTGGTTCAAGGACGCGTTTTTCTGTGCCCTGCTGGCGTTTGCGCTCAACACCGCTGGCTACACCGCCGAGATGCTGGCCGGCGCCATCCGCGAAACCCCCGCCGGCGAAATCGAGGCCGCACGTGCCATGGGCATGTCGCCGCGGCAGGTGCTCTGGCGCATCGTCATGCCCAGCGCCCTGCGGCGAACGCTACCCGCGTACAGCAATGAAGTCGTCATGATGCTGCACAGCACCAGCTTGGCGAGTACGGTACCGGCGATGCTGGACCTGACGGCGGCGGCCAGCCGCGTGTATTCCGATTTTTATTTGCCGTTCGAGGCCTACCTGTTCGCGGCGGCCATCTATCTCTCGATCACTTTCATGCTGGTGGGCTTGTTCAAGTGGGCCGAACGACGCTTTTTGGCCCATTTGGCGCCCCGCCGAACCTGAATGGACGCCCGTCACCATACCCTGCCCTGCACCAGCCTCGGTAGCACGCGCACGCTGACCAGCCTGCATTACGGCGTGGCAGCAGCGCGCCCCAAGGTGTATATCCAGGCCAGCCTGCATGCGGATGAGCTGCCAGGGATGCTGGTCGCGCACCACTTGCGTGAGCGCCTGACGAAGGCTGAGCGATCCGGGCAGGTGTTGGGGCAGGTGGTGCTGGTGCCGGTGGCCAACCCGATCGGGCTGGCCCAGCGCATCGATCACCGGCCCATGGGGCGGTTCGAGCTCAACACCTCCGAGAATTTCAACCGGTCCTACCCCGATCTGGCGCAAGTGGCGTTCGAGCGAGTGGGTCGCGAGCTGGGCTCGGACCTCGACAAGAACGTGGCCATGGTGCGCGCTGCGGTGCTCGATTGGTTGTCCGAGCAGACGCCGCTGACCGAACTCGAAGGCTTGCGGCTGACGCTGTATCGCCTGGCGGCCGATGCCGACGTCGTGCTCGATTTGCACTGCGACGCCGAGGCCGTGCTGCACCTGTACAGCGAAACCGCGTGCTGGCCGGCGCTCGAACCACTGGCCTGCTGGCTGGGCGCGCAGACCGTGCTGGTGGCCGACTACGGAGCGGGTGGCCAGCCGTTCGACGAGCAGCTCTCCGGGCTGTGGTCACAGTTGGCGGCGCGGTTAGCGGCGCACGGCATCGAGGTGCCGTTGCCGCAGGCTTGCGCCAGCGCGACGGTCGAGCTGCGCGGCGAAGCGGACGTCGGCCACGCCTGGGCCGAGCGCGACGCCGACGCCATCTGGCGCTACCTGCAGCATCTCGGCATCATCGCGGGTGACCCCGGCCCGGTTCCCGAGCCTCGCTTCGTCCCCACGCCGCTGGCGGGATCGGAGCCTCTCAAGGCCCCCTGCCCCGGCGTGATCGCTTTCCATGCCGACGTGGGGGCGGTGCTGCCCCCCGACGCGCTGGTCGCCGAGATCATTGACCCCCTCTCTGGCCATACGGTCCCCTTGCGTACCGCGCAGGGTGGCGTACTGTACGCCCGTACGCGAGAACGCTACGCCCCCGCCGGTTTGACGGTGGCCAAAGTGGCGGGCCACCGGCCGGTGCGCACCGGCAATCTGTTGTCCGAGTGATGCGACGACCCACGATCGAACGATTTCCATGAGCAACGCCCCCATCAAACTCCAGGTCGAAGATATCCACAAGCGCTATGGCAGCCACGAGGTGCTCAAAGGGGTGTCGCTGACGGCGCGCGCCGGCGACGTCATCAGCATCATTGGCAGCTCCGGGTCTGGCAAGAGCACCTTTTTGCGCTGCATCAACCTGCTGGAAAAGCCCCATGCGGGGCGCATCGTCGTCGCGGGCGAGGAGCTACGCCTCAAGCCCGCGGCGGACGGCGAGTTACAGGCGGCCGATCCTGTCCAACTGCAGCGGCTGCGTACCCGGCTGGCCATGGTGTTCCAGAACTTCAACCTCTGGAGTCACATGACCGTGCTGCAAAACATCATCGAGGTGCCGGTGCATGTGCTCAAGGTGCCGCGCGATCAGGCGGTGGCCAACGCGCGCAAGTATCTCGAGCGGGTGGGTCTCAACGGCGTGGAAGACCGCTATCCCGCGCACATGAGCGGCGGGCAGCAGCAGCGTGTGGCCATTGCCCGGGCGCTGGCGGTCGAACCTGAGGTGATGCTGTTCGACGAACCCACCAGCGCGCTCGACCCGGAGCTGGTGCAAGAGGTGCTGCGCGTGATGCAGGGCCTGGCCGAGGAGCACCGCACCATGGTCGTCGTGACGCACGAAATGGGCTTTGCGCGTGAGGTCTCCAACCACGTCGTCTTTTTGCACCAAGGGCGCATCGAAGAGGAAGGCGACCCCAAGCAGGTGTTGACCTCGCCGCGCAGTGAGCGGCTGCAGCAGTTCCTCAGCGGCAACTTGAAATGACGCGAGACCTTGGGATGGGATCTGAGGGTTGCGTTCCTGATCCTTCCCGCTGCCCCCTATGCGGCCAGCCCAACGGCTGTGCAATGGTGCGGGAACGCACAAGCGGTGAGCCGCAGCCGCCCTGCTGGTGCACCCGCGCCACCTTCAGCGCCGAGCTGCTCGCGCGCATTCCCGCCGCCGCGCGCGGCAAGGCTTGTGTCTGTGCCGCGTGTGTCGGCACCGCAATGTCTGGCGCCGACGGCGAGCGCCGGGGATGAGGGGCGCGCGCCACGGGATGACTCATAAAAAGCGGTCGAGCAACCGCCGGCTGTGCCGGTCCAGCTCCTGCGGGCGGCGAATCAGATACTGCACCCCATGGCTGTCCTGGATCAGCAAGACGTCGCGGGACAGTCGTCGGATATCCTCTTCGCCTTTGAGCACAAAGCGCGTCACGCCGCGGTCGGTCTGCACGGTCCAGGTGCTCGGGGTGGCAAAGCTGCTGACCTCCAGCAGCCGCTGGATGACGGGGGTGAATTCGCGCTCTTGGAGTGCTTGCTCGACGAGCGCTCGCGTCGCCGCATCGAGCGTGTCCAGGCTGTCGATGAAGGCCACCTCACGGCCGTCGGGGCCCATGAGCGCAATGTGGTGCCGCGGCGCTTGAATCGGAAACGCCCGCACGGCGACCACGCCGCTGACCCATTGGCCGCTGGGGTCGCGCCATTCCAGCCGGCCGGCGGCATTGCGCCGCAATACGGGCTGGCTCGTTGGGGATGGGGTCGTCGTCATGGGTTTACTCCCGCAGCCAGTCGCGTTCGGCTTCCGCCTGGCGCGCCTGCGCCTGGTACAGCCGCCAATAGGCCCCCTGGCGCGCCATCAGCTCGTCGTGGGTGCCCTCTTCCACTTTGCGGCCCTTGTCCATCACCACCAACCGATCGGCGCGGCGCAGGGTGGACAGGCGGTGCGCGATGGCGATCGTCGTGCGCCCGCGCACCAAATTGTCCAGCGCCTTCTGGATTTCTTTTTCGGTCTCGGTGTCCACGCTAGAGGTGGCTTCGTCCAGAATCAGAATGCGCGGGTCGATCAGCAGTGCGCGCGCGATGCTGATGCGCTGGCGCTCGCCGCCCGACAGGCCTTGCCCGCGCTCGCCCACGAGTGAGTCATAGCCTTGGGGCAAGCGCAAAATGAACTCGTGCGCATGGGCAGCGCGGGCGGCGGCGATGATCTCCTCGCGTGTGGCGTCGGGCTTGCCGTAGGCGATGTTTTCCGCGATCGTGCCAAAGAACAAGAACGGCTCTTGCAGCACCAGCCCGATGTGGCGCCGATAGTCCGCCACGCGCAACTGCCGGATGTCCACGCCATCGACCAGGATTTGCCCTTCGGCCACGTCGTAGAAGCGGCAGATGAGGTTCACCAACGTACTCTTGCCCGAGCCGCTGTGGCCGACCAGGCCGATCATCTCGCCCGGCCGCACCTCCAGGTCGAGCCCCTGGATGACGGCGCGGTTGCCATAGCGAAAGCCGACCCCGCGCAGCTCGATGCGCCCCTGCACCGACGGCAGCGACACCGGCTGGGCCGGTTCGGGCACACTCGAGACGTGATCCAAGATGTCGAAGATGCGCTTGGCGCCCGCCGCCGCTTTTTGCGTGACCGAGACGATGCGGCTCATCGAGTCGAGCCGCGTGTAAAAACGCCCGATGTAGGCCAGAAACGCCGTCAGTACCCCCACCGTCACCGAACCCCGCGCCACCAGCCAGATGCCAAAGCCCCACACCACCAGCAGGCCGATCTCGGTCAGCAGCGACACTGTGGGTGAAAACAGCGACCACAGCCGGTTGAGCCGGTCGTTGACCTCCAGGTTGTGCCGGTTGGCGTCGCGAAAGCGTTGTGCCTCGCGCCCCTCCTGGGCAAAGGCTTTGACGACACGGATGCCCGGAATCGTGTCGGCCAGCACATTGGTGACCTCGGCCCAGACGCGGTCGATCTTCTCGAAGCCGGTGCGCAGCCGGTCACGCACGACATGAATGAGCCAGCCGATCAGCGGCAGCGGCAGCAGCGTGGCCAGCGCCAGTGTGGGGCTGATGGAAAACAAAATCACCGCCGTCATCGCGATCATGATCACGTCGGTGGCGAAGTCCAGCAGGTGCAGGGACAGAAAGATGTTGATGCGATCCGTCTCCGAGCCGATGCGCGCCATCAGGTCACCGGTGCGGCGGTTGCCGAAGTACTCCAGCGACAGGCCCAGCAGGTGCTCGTAGGTCGTGGTGCGCAGATCGGCACCGATGCGCTCCGATACCAGCGCCAGGATATACGTCTTGGCCCAACCCAGCCCCCACGCCAGCAGCGAGGCGGCCAGCAGCCCGCTCAGCAGCCAAGCGACCAAAGTCCAGTCGACCGGCGTGCCGTTTTGGTATGGAATCAGCACGTCGTCCATCAACGGGATGGTCAGGTACGGCGCCACCAAACTGGCCGCCGTGGACGCCAGCGTGAGCAGAAAGCCCGCCAGCAGCTGCCAGCGATAGGGGCGCGCAAAGCGCCACAAGCGCAACAGCGTCCGCGTCGACGGCGGTGTGTGTACCACCTGCGCACACACCGCGCACTCGTCGTCCTCCGGCTCCATCGGCGCGTGGCACACCGGGCAGTGCAGCGCGGCGGGAGCCATCGGGGGTGTCGCGCCCTCTGGGCTGTCGCGCAGCGCCTCGAAGCGCTCGATCAGGCGTTGCGCTGCCAGCTGCCGCCCCAGGGTGTAGCGCCACACCGCCAGCCGCTGCGGCTCATCGCCCGCCCTCCCCTCACGCATCAGCTCCAGCGTGGCCACGCCGTTGTGGTCGTGGCTCCACAGGGACAGACCGGGCTCTATCGACCAGCTTTGAACCGCTGCCTGTGGCGTTGCCACCCAGCACAATTGACGCCCTGCAATCCACAGCAGCCCTTCACGAAAACGCAGCTGCTCATCAAGGTCGGTCAACAACCAGACGGTATGGTCCTCGCCCCTACCCGCGGTGGCCCTCACGGCTTCGCGCCAGACGGCAGGCAGCCCTGACAACCCGGGCACAGGTGGACTCGGATACGACATGTTGCAATTTCGTTTCGAAGCTGGGGGATGGCTCGGTTCACAATACCACGTTGCGTCATCCAAGCATCCCGTTCGAAAATCGCGCATTCTACGGCTGTCATCTCCACGCTCTTCGCATCCCATGCCGCACTCGACCATCCAGATCCGCCGCATGCACTACTTGCGCGGCCCCAACCTCTGGACCTACCGTCCAGCGATCGAGGCCCTGATCGACATCGGCGAACTCGAAGACCACCCCTCCAACACCATTCCCGGCCTGTATGAACGACTGACCGATTGGCTGCCGGGACTGGTGGAACACCACTGCGGCGTGGGCGAGCGCGGCGGTTTTTTGCAGCGGCTACGCGAGGGGACCTGGCCCGGGCACATCATGGAGCACGTCGCCATCGAGCTGCTCAACCTGGCGGGTATGTCCACCAGTTTTGGTCAAACTCGCTCGACCGACGAGCGGGGTGTATACAAGCTGGTCATCCGCGCCCGCGAGGAGCACGTCGCGCGCCAAGCGCTGTTGGATGCGCGTGATCTGCTCATGGCGGCGATCGAGGACCGCCCGTTCGATGTGCCCGCCGCCGTCAAAGGCCTCAAGGCGCTGATCGACCGCCATGCGCTGGGCCCCAGCACGGCCGCCATCGTCGATGCCGCGACGGCGCGCCGCATCCCCCATATCCGTCTGACCGAGGGCAACCTGGTGCAACTGGGTTACGGCGTCAACCAACGCCGTATTTGGACCGCGGAGACCGATCGCACGAGCGCCATCGCCGAGACGATCTCGCGCGACAAGGACCTCACCAAGCGGCTGTTGGCCGAGTGCGGCGTTCCGGTCCCGGAGGGCCGCGTCGTCACCTGCGCCGAGGACGCGTGGGAAGCCGCGCTGGAGATTGGCCTGCCCGTGGTCGTGAAACCGGTCGACGCCAACCATGCGCGAGGGGTGTCGCTGGACGTGCGCACGCGCGAGGAGATCGAGGCGGCCTACACGCTGGCGCAACGCGAAGGCTCCGAGGTGATGGTCGAGCGCTTCATCCGAGGCCACGAGCACCGCGTGTTGGTCATCGGCAGCCGGGTTGTGGCGGCTTCTCGCGGTGAGCGCGCGGTGATCATCGGCGACGGGGTGCATACCGTGCGCGAGCTCATCGAGCGCGACATCAACAGCGACCCGCGCCGTGGTGAGGAAGAAGAGTTTCCGCTCGACACCATCCGCCTGCCGGAGAACCGCGACGTGATGCTGGAGCTGCGTCGCCAAGGCTTGACGCCCGACAGCGTGCCCGAGGCAGGGCGTGAGGTGCTGGTGCAACGCACGGGGTTGCTCACCGATGACGTGACCGACCAAGTCCACCCAGACGTGGCCGAGCTGGCCGCGCTGGCGGCGCGCATCGTGGGGCTGGATATCGCCGGCATCGACCTGGTGGTGGAGGACATCGGCCAGCCCCTGGCCGCGCAGGGTGGCGCCATCGTCGAGGTCAATGCTGGCCCTGGCCTGCTGCCACACCTCAAGCCTGCACGCGGGCAGCCTCGTCCCGTGGGCGAGGCCATCGTCGCGCATTTGTTTCCCGGACGAGACAACGGCCGCATTCCGGTGGTGGGCATTACGGGGACGCGCGAGACCGCGCCACTGGCGTTGCTGGTGGGGCTGTTGTTGCAGCTGTCAGACCACACGGTGGGCGTTTCATGCGGCGGACGGCTCTACTTACAGATGCAGCCCATCGACGCCAGCCCGCCGTCGGACTGGGAGGCGGGCCAGCGCATCTTGATGAATCGCAGCGTCGATGCGGCCGTCATCGAGAGCTCGCCACGCACCATGCTGGACGAGGGCTTGCCCTATGACCGCTGCCAGGTCGGCATCGTCACCGATGTACCCGATCCCGTGGGACTGGAAGACCACTACATCACCACACGCGAGCACCTGCGCAAGGTGTTGCGCACGCAGGTCGACGTGGTGCTGCCGCAGGGCTGCGCCGTGCTCAATGCCGACTGCGAGGTCAGTGCGGGTTTGGCCGAGCTGTGCGATGGCGACGTACTGCTGTACAGCACCGATCCGCGCCATGCCCGGCGCGAAGCCCATGTCGCCGATGGCCGGCGCTTCGTCACCGTCGACGGACGCCAGGTGGTGTTGATACAGGCCAGCGGCGCCACCGGCACGCTCGACCTCGATCACCCGGGCATCGTGGCCCTGTTGCAGCACATCGAGCTGCCCACGTTGCTGGCGGCCATCGGCGCGGGGGTTGCGCTGGGCCTGTCACCGGGCTTGATTCGCGCAGGTATGGAAACCGCCACCACCACCCTCCGCACGCTGCTGACGGATATCTAACCAACGCTGCATCGCCACCATGAACGTCACCCGTTTGCGGGCCCTGCGGGGCCCCAACCTCTGGAGCCGCTACACGGCCATCGAAGCCACCGTGCAATGCACCCCCGACGAGGTGGACTTGCGGCGCATGCCGGGTTTCGAGGAGCGACTGCGGCAGCGGTTTCCCGAACTGGGCATGCTGCCCGAGCCAACGGCTGAGGGCGTGCTGTCGATGGCGCATGCGCTGGAAATCACTGTCCTGGCCCTGCAAACCCATGCGGGTTGCCCTGTCAGCTTCAGCCGCACGGTCGCCGCAGCCGACCCCGGCGCCTATCAGGTCGTGGTCGAGTACAGCGTCGAAGACGTGGGGCGGCTCGCTTTCGATCGGGCGCTGGCGTTGCTGCAAGCCGCCGGTGACGATCAACCCTTCGATGTCGCCAGCACCATTGCTGAGCTCAAGGAACTGGACGAGGATTTGCGCCTGGGGCCCTCGACCGGCGCGATCGTCGAGGCCGCGGTCGCCCGTGGCATTCCGTACCGGCGCCTAACCAGCGGCAGTTTGGTGCAGTTTGGCTGGGGCAGCAAACAGCGGCGCATCCAAGCGGCCGAGTGCGACACCACCAGCGCCATCGCCGAATCGATCGCCCAAGATAAAGAGCTGACCAAGCAATTGCTGCACGCAGCGGGCGTGCCGGTGCCGCTCGGGCGCCCCGTGCGCGACGCCGAGGATGCCTGGCGCGCCGCGCAAGAGCTGGGCGGTGCCGTCGTCGTCAAGCCGCGCGATGGTAATCAAGGCAAGGGTGTCACCGTCAACATCCGCACACGCGAACAGGTGATGGCCGCGTACGAAGTCGCCAGCCGCTACGGCAGCGAGGTCATGGTCGAGCGCTATCTGCCCGGCATCGACTTTCGGCTGCTGGTCGTCGGGCGCAAACTGGTGGCCGCGGCGCGGCGCGATCCCCCGTTGGTGGTGGGCGATGGCGTGCATACCGTACGCCAACTGGTGGACGCCGTCAACGCCGATCCCCGGCGCGGCGACGGCCACGCCACACCGCTGACGCGCATCCGGCTCGACGACATTGCGTTGGAACGGCTGGCACAGCAGGGCTTGACGCCCGACGACGTCCCACCCCGCGGCATGCGCGTCGTGCTGCGTAACAACGCCAACCTCTCCACCGGAGGGACGGCGACTGATGTAACGGACGAGGTCCATCCGCTGGTGGCCCAGCGCGCCGTGGCCGCGGCGGTGACCGTCGGGTTGGACGTGTGCGGGGTGGACGTGGTGTGCCAAAGCGTGGTCGAGCCGCTGGAAGCGCAAAGCGGGGGGATCGTCGAGGTCAACGCCGCCCCGGGTCTGCGCATGCACTTGAGCCCCTCTTATGGCAAGGGGCGCAACGTCGGGCAGGCCATCATCGACCACATGTTTACGCCGGGTGAGGACGGGCGCATCCCCGTCATCGCCGTCACGGGTACCAACGGCAAAACCACCACGGTGCGCCTGACGGCGCACCTGCTGCGCCAGCGCGGTTGGCGCGTGGGCTTTACCGACACCAACGGCGTCTATGTCAACGGCCGACAAATCGACAGCGGCGATTGCAGCGGCCCCAAGAGCGCCCGCCGCGTGCTGGCCCATCCGGACGTGGACGCGGCCGTATTGGAGACCGCGCGTGGCGGCATTTTGCGTGAGGGACTGGCGTTCGATCGTTGTCAGGTCGCCATCGTCACCAACATCGGCACGGGCGACCACCTCGGTCTCCACTACATCACCACCGTCGAAGACCTCTCGGTTCTCAAGCGCGTCATCGTGCAGAACGTGGCCGATCATGGCACGGCCGTGCTCAACGCGGCGGATCCCCACTGTGTCGCCATGGCCGATTTCTGTCCCGGGCAGGTGACCTACTTTGGCCCATCGGCGCACCATCCAGTCATTGCGACGCATCGGGCCCTGGGGCGGCGTGTCGTGTTCGTCGACGGTGACAACATCGTCGCTGCCGAGGGCCAATGGCAAGTGCGCATCCCGCTGGCGCAAATCCCGCTGACCGAGGGGGGGGCGCTGGCCTTCCAGGTCGACAACACCATGGCTGCGATCGCCGCGGCCTGGGCCGTGGGCGTGCCGTGGGATGCCATCGTGCGAGGGCTGGAGAGCTTCACGTCCGATGCGGCCACGGTGCCCGGGCGGTTCAACCGCTTCGCCTACCGCGGGGCCACGGTCATCGCCGACTACGGGCACAACCCCGATGCGATCGCGGCGTTGTGTCAGGCGGCGCAGCGGCTGCCGGCGGGCAAGCGGGTGGTCGTCATCAGTGCGGCGGGTGACCGGCGCGACCAGGACATCGTGGCGCAAGCGAGGCTGATCGGCGAGGTTTTCGACGAGGTCGTGCTGTTCGAGGACGCCTGCCAGCGCGGCCGCGCCGATGGCGAGGTGATCGCGCTGCTCGAGCAAGGCCTGCGCAATGCCACCAAGACCCGGTGGCAAACCGCGGTACGGGGTGAGTTCGCTGCCATCGACATCGCGCTGGCCCGCCTGCAGCCTGGCGATCTGTGCCTGATCCTGGTCGATCAAGTGGAGGAGGCGCTGGCGCACATCGCGCGCCGCGTGGCGGAGAGCGAGCAGCCCGCCACTGCGTGAGCCAGTCCCGTCTGAATCAGCCCCAAAACAGCAGCGCGTCGCGGCCCTCCACGAGGAGATCGACGCGCCGTCCCACCGGCAGCACGACCTTGGTAGGCACATGCCCGAACGGCAACCCGGTGAGCACCGGCACGCCCGGTAACTGTGTACGCAACCACGCGACCACGCTCTCGAGGCGAAAGCCGCGGTCGTGCGGCGTGAGGGTATAGCGGTTGAACGCCCCCAGCAAGATGGCGCGCTGGCGCGGCAACACGCCAGCCAGCAGCAACTGCGTCAACATCCGCTCGACCCGGTAAGGGTGCTCGCCCACGTCTTCCAGAAACAGCAGCCCGCCCTCCACCTCGGGCAGGTAAGGCGTGCCGACCAGCCCCGTCAGTATCGACAGGTTGCCGCCCCAAAGGGTGGCGTTTTCTACCCGCCAACCGTCGGCCAGCGCAGGATGCGCGCGCACGTCGCCCGAGGGCAGCCGCCAGCCGCTGCCCTCCCCCACACCCTGCACCAAATCGTCGAAGCAGGCAGTGGTGATCTCATCGAGCGGCTCGTCTGTCCAGTCCTCCATCAGCGCGGGGCCTGCCCAAGTGACCGTACCACGCTGGGCCAGTACCGCCAGATGAAACGCCGTGAAGTCGCTCAGCCCTACCCAGGCCATCCCGCGTTGGGCGGCGCTGTCGATCGCGTCGTAGGGCAACCACGTGAGTAGCCGCGTCAAGCCGTACCCGCCACGGGTGGTCAACGCCACATCGGCCCCGCTGGCCGCCGCGCGCTCGATCGCCGCCAAGCGGGTCGCGTCGTCCCCCGCAAAGCGCTGATGGCGCGACAGGGCGTCTGGGTCGATCTCGACCTCGTAGCCGGCGGCCTGCAAGCGGCGCACGGCGCGCCGGAACGCAGCGCGATCCTGCACTGCCCCGCTGGGAGAGTAGAGGTACACACGTGGCATGGGCACCATTATCGGGCCGCTGCGGCCCAGGCCCGCTGTCCTGCGCGGTGCCCCGGATCTGGAAACGGCGCATCGACCCACTCGGGCTGCTCGGGCATCAAGTCCGCGTCTGCCACTGACAGCGTGGCCCGGATCCGCGCCCCCAGCACGGCGTACAAGGCAGGCAGCAGCCATTGCGCCCCAGGCGCCCACGCCAGCCGACAGTCAGACACATCCAGCGCGTCCAACCAGGCCCGCAGAATCTCGGCATGACGCTCGGGCGAGTGCCACGATGCTTTTTTGGGTTTGTCGCTCTGACCAAAGCCGATCAGATCTGGCACCAACACGCGCTCGCCCGCCTGCAGCCGCGCCGTCACCCAGGGCAGCCACTGCGGCCACCAGCCGCGTGGGCCGTGCAGACAGACCCAAGGCGGCGTCGATTCTGCGGGCCCCACATCCAGCCAATGCAGGCGCAGGCCCTCCAGCTCAGGCAAGTCTTGCCGCGCATGCGAATGCTGCGGGGAAATCCCCCAACGGGCGGCTTGTGCCCAGATGGCCTCGAACGCCTGCGCTGGCGCGCGCAGCGCATCGTCGCGCAGCGGCTGCGCTTGCGCGCGCTGCTCGGCGCGGCGCCGGACGAAAAACTCGCGCATCAACGACGCCGCTTCATCTGCCCGCACGCCGGCGAGCACTGCCGTATGCGCGTTGAGCGCGGGCTGCGCAAACAGATCGACCACCGACCCCGCCGCGCCCATGCGGGGCTCGGGCGCCCCATACACCACGCGCGCCAAGCGCGCGTGCAGCGCTGCCTGGGCGCACATCGCGCACGGCTCCACCGTCACGTATAGGGTGCAACCCTCCAGTCGATAGTTGCCCAGTGTCTGCGCCGCCTCGCGCAGTGCGACGACCTCGGCATGCGCCGTCGGGTCATGGGCGGTGATCGAGCGGTTGTGACCGCGCCCGACGATGCGCCCGTCGCAGACCACGACGGCGCCCACCGGCACCTCGCCCGCCCCGGCCGCCTGCCGTGCCAGCGCGAGCGCTTCGGCCATGTACTTGTCGTCGGTTTCGACGATGGCACCCTGCTCCATGCACTGCTTTCGTGTCGGGGGCGGTTTGGTGCTGGGCTGTGGCAGCCAAGCGTTCTCTGCAACGCTGGGGGATTGTAAAAGGCCTTTCAAGTCATGACTGCCAGCGCGACTTGCCCCGCGTCACCCGGGCCTTGCTGGACTGCTGCGCCACGATCTTGACGCGGCCGCCTCCCAGCAAAGCCCTTGTTCCTCTTGCACCACGAGCGCATGTCCGCCTAGACTCTGGAGCAGTCATCGAAACCCTGCGCCATCCCATGGACGACCACGCCATCGTTGCGGCCTGCGCCAAGGGCGATAGCCACGCTTTGCGAAGCCTGCATGAGCGACATGCCCGTGCGGCATATACGTTTGCACTGCGCCTGCTTGGAAACCCGGCGGACGCCGACGATGCCGTGGCCGAGGCGTTTTACGAGGTTTGGCGATCGGCCTCGAAGTTCGCCAACCGCTCCAGCGTGCGAACCTGGATTTTGGGCATCGTCCGCCACAAGGCCCTGGACCTCCTGCGTGCCCGAGGTGCACGCGCGGAGGAGGCCATCGAAGACGCGCTCACCGATACCCTGGTCGATCCCGGCCCCACGCCATTTGAATGGTTGGCCGAGCACCAGACTTGGGAAATGGTCGATCGGTGCATGCAGGCTTTGCCCGTCCCCCAGCGGGAGAGTTTGCACCTGTTCCTGCTCGAAGGTCTGTCTTTGCAGCAAATCGCCCAGCTCCAAGGGGTGCCGGACAACACCGTCGCCACACGAATTCATCACGCCAAGCGCAAGCTGAAGCTGTGCCTGACCGAAGCCCTCGGATTGAAGAAAGCCAGCCCAAAAGCCGACTCAGTGTTATGACGAACACTCCCTCTCAACCCACGGGTGAGCGGCCCAGCGCCAGTCCCGGAGAAATCCAGTGGCTCGATCGCATTCGGCAGCAGCTCGAAGTCGCGGCACCCCCGTTCGATCACGAGCGTAACTGGCAACGCGTGGCCGCCCGGATCGACGCGGAGCGCGAATGGGATCGTGCCCAAAACCGCCGCTCCCAAGGGCGAAGGCCATGGTGGTGGGCGCTGATGGCCTATGGCATGGGTGCTGCAACGGCCGCGATCCTCATGACCGTCGTCGCTCCCGAGCCCTGGCGTGCCGATACGGCCGTAGTGCCTTTGGGCGCCGAAGAAAGCACCGCCAAGGCCGCCGCACGCGTGCGGCTCCAAGTGGTGTTCTCCGATCAGGCCACCCTCGCGCAGGTGCGGGCGGCGCTGTCGCCCATCGACGCCGAGATCATCGCGGGCCCAGGGCGTCTGGGCGTCTGGACCATCGCTGTGCCCGCATCCAGCGCCGACGAAGCAGAAAAGGTTTTGCGCGCCCTGCCGATTGTCGAAAGTGTCTCGCGATGAAACGGGTCGTCACCGCGCTCCTGTTGGGGGCGAGTCTTTGCGGAACCGCGATCGGGCAGGTCGAGCCGCCGAAAGGCCAGCCCTCGCGCGGTGGTTCAGCGGGTGTCGGCATTGGCATCCAAGTCGACCTGAGAAGTCTCGTCAGCGGCGTCGCCGCGTTGCTCGGGCGTGCTACGTCCGACACGGTCTCGAACGTCGTCGCGGGCCAAGTCGTCGCCGTTTGGGCTGAAGACGAAGTCGCGCTCGCGCCGGAAGAAGTTGCGCGGGCCATGCAAGCTCGGGTCTTGGCAGACCATCCGCTGTCCTCGCTCGGGTTGCGGCTCGTCCTGTTTGCGGTGGACGAAGAGGATGCAGACAAGCTCCTGGCACAGGCCCGCCAGTCTTTTCCCCAAATTTCCTTCGCACGCAACAGCTACGTCGATACGCTCCAGACCGAGCACACAGCAGCCAGCCCGGGCGCGGCAGGCCGGCAGTACGCGCACGAACTGGTTCGCGCAACGGCCGTGCAGCGCTTGCCTCAACCCGTGCGCATCGGTGTCATCGATGGCGCACCCGACGCCAACGCCCCCTTGGACGCGGCGTCGTTCGATCTGCAGCGCTTTACGGACACCGGTCAAAGTCCGCACGCCAGCGCCATCGCCTGTGAACTGGCTTGCCGGCCCGAGACGGGCTTCCCCGGTCTGGCGCGGGGTGCCGAGTTGGTGTGGGCGGCCATTCTTTCGCCACACCAGAATGGCCATGAACGCAGCGACTTGGTGACATTGGCCCGCGCGCTCGATGGGCTGGTCAAGCGCCGCGCCGAAGTCATCCTCACAAGTCTCGGCACACCCCCCAATCCTGTCCTCACCCGCGTGCTCGACCGCGTGCTGCCGAAGGTGCGGGCTTTCGTCGCTGCTGCAGGCAATGGCGGACCCAATGGCACCGTGCCCCTGCCGGCAGCGCACCCTGGCGTCGTTGCCGTGGCCGCCGTCGATGCCGCTGCCCAACCCTGGCCGCAGGGGAGTCGCGGCCAGGCCATCCTCGTCGCTGCGCCTGGCGTGGATCTGTGGCTCCCTGTCGGTGGTGGCCGGTATTTCACCGGCACTTCATATGCCGCGCCGTTCGCCGCAGCTTGGATCGCACAGCGGCTCGCACGCGGCCAGCCCGCCGATGCTGCTGCCTTGTGCGCGACGGCTCAGGACCAGCCGCCCGCTGGGCGTGACGACGCCACAGGCTGCGGGCTGCTGCGTTGGTCGCCCTAGTGAGAGCACCATTGAAGAAAAGTGTCGGAACTGCCGACTCAGAGGTACCCCATCAACCTGAGGAGCCCCAACATGACTGTCTTCCGTCTTCTGACCGCAACCCTCATCCTCGGCGTGACCCTGTCCGCCGCGCACGCTGCTGAACGCGACGCCGCCATCGCCAGTGGTGCCAAGCTGACCAAGGCCGACGCGGCGCGGACCGCACCCGGCGGAGCGGGAACGGGCGACGCCACCGGCGCCATCGCACCCGACGCCGGGGCGCGCGGCATCGAGAAAAAGGACATCCGGCGCGGCATGGTGATCGCCAAACCCACCTCCGCACATGCTCGGGACGCCCATCAAGCACCGGGCGAATGCCCACCCTGCGGCACTTTGCCACGGACATCCAAACCGGTGCCACACGATTGAAGAATTCGCGGCAACCCTCCGACTCAGTATCGGGAGTCCGGCAACGCCGGCTGCCGATTCGATTCAAATCCTACCGAAAAGGAGATCATCATGAAAATGCAGCCCAAACTCATCGCCAGCGCCATCACTGTTGCGCTGTTGGCGGGTGCCGTTCATGCGGCCGAGAACGCCGGCGGCGGCCAACCGACATCTACGCCGACCCACACTGTGCCGGTCAAGCCGACACTCAAAGGAGAAACCGAAGACGAAACGACCGGCGCTGTGCCAGGCAGGCCGACAGACCGGCTGACGATCAAAACCAAGAGTTCACCGCCTGTTGCGCCGCCGATCGAGGACAAAAAGGTGACCCCGACTATGGGCAGTAACGCTAACGCGGGCGAATCGGCAATAAAACCCCCAACAGGGGTAGGCCATATCAACATAGGCGGGAACCCGGGTAATTCTTGGGACCCGGTCGGCCAGTGCTACGTCGGCAAGCCCCCTGCCAATTACCGATGCCCGCCTGGTCAGAAGATAGTTGACCTCGACCCATCTCCTAAGGTGTGCTGGCGCTGCGAGTTTCCAAAAGATTAATTCGGCCATCTTTCACCGAGGATCCGTGCTCGCATAACCGTAGATCAGGATTCCGTGCGGTTCAAATGGGCTGCACGGAAAGTTTAACAAATCAAGAATCCCGCTTTTGGCGGGTTGACCAAGAAAGAGAGGAGATCGCGTCATGAATCGAGTCCAATTCAAACACCGAGCTCCGCCTATGATCATCGGGACATTGCTCTGTGCTGCTGCAGCGCAAGCACAGGCGGTGCCGACCATCGTCTCTATCACCCACAGCGGCCCAGTTCCCGGCACCCCGACCATCACAGGGCAAATCCAGTGCACGTCCAACAACGTGATGCTGACTTCCTACTATCAGAAGCAGATCGCGAGCGGCTGGGGGCCGACCACCTACATCGACAGGTTCTACTGTAAGCCGCCGGCCAACACGGGGGCAGTCATTACCGTGACCAAGAGCAAACCCTTCATCCCGGTCAGTCCTGGGGAGAAATTCCGCTTCATGGTGCAACAGGGTGGCGCGATGTCGCCTTGGGTCGTGTATCAGTTTTAAGGGAGCGCAACGATGCGGAAAGGGGCTTCGCTGTACCTTGCCTGCGCGGCTATTCTGACAGGCTGTTCCACTGCGCCCATCCTGGGCGGAGATGACCCGATCGCCAAAGGCGCGGCGAGCGGCCAACAGGCGGTTGCGGCAACCGAGCAACTCGAGCGTTGTACGGAACCCTTGGGCACCGTCGGTTTTGCTGAAGCGGCGGATGATCCGTATGTGCCCATCGTGCAAATGCTGGTGCAGCAGTCCAACTGCTTCATCGTGGTCGAGCGCGGGCGCGCATACAACCAGATCGACCTGGAGCGGCAGCTCAAAGAGGCAGGGCTCACCGGACAAGCCGGTGCGGCGAATCGCAAAATGCTGGCGGCCGATTACACGATGGTGCCAACGGTAACCTTTGCAGAGCCCTCGGGATTTGGCTTGAGTACGGGCCTGGGTGGTTTGTTCGGCCGGCGCGGCAGCAACCTCGATACATCAGCGCAAGTTCAAGCCCTGGGCGCCTCCACCACATTGCGTCTCATCGACAACGCCAGTGGCGCGCAAATCGTGGCGGCCCAAGGCAGCGCCAAGAATTACAACCTGGGAGCGGGCATTGGCATCCTCGGCGGCCTGGTGGCCGGGGTCAACGCCTATGCGAGCACGCCGCAGGGAAAGATTGTCGCCGCCGCCTTCCTCGACGCCTACAACAAACTGGTTCAGGCCGCTCGTCAATATAAACCCCAGCAAACCCGCGGCGGCGCAGGGCAAGGCGGACGGCTACAAGGGCCTCAGTAGTCGTCCCTGAAAAATTCATTTTCACGCCGCCCTTAGCCGCAGCTGGGCAGGGTTGGCGCCACTGGTCTCGGTTGGCCGCCGCTGGGCGAGCCACCGGCCGATGAGGCGCACGGCCGCAATGAGGCGCAAAAAAGCTCGCCTCAAGAAGGGCACGCCCTTCTTCGTGATCATGCGCAGCAGCCAGCGGATGTTGTAGCCCGCCGCGCACAGCACCGCGTGCAGCCGGTCACCCTGCTCGCCCTTGAGATGGCACCTGTCCATGCGGTGATCCTGCTTCAAGTGCCCGATGACCGGCTCGATGGCCTGGCGGCGCTTGAGCAGCTTGCGCTCCTGCTGCGTCAGGCGCTTGATCTTGCCGCGGTGCACCAGGCGCACATCCGCGATGTCGGCTTCCACCCCGCGGTAGCCCAGATCGGCAAACGCTGTGCTGGGCTTGATGCCAGTGTCCTGCATCAGGATCGTGGCCTGCTCCAGCTGCGCTTGCAGCGTGTGCCCGTCGTAGGGGTTGCCATGGAAGGCCCGGGCTCCGACGATGAGGCTGTGCTTCAGGGTGCTGGCAATGCCGACCTTGACGCCGAACTCGTAAGGGCAGCGGGCCTTGCCCTTGTTGATGCACTCCACCTCCGGCGCGTGCCAGGCGTAGAGCTTTCGAGTCCCGTCGGCGGTCTTTCGGTTGGCAGTCTGCGCCACCAGACGCGCCGCCTTGTTGAGGGTGTGGCCAAGAGCGCTCTGGATGGCCTGCCCCAGGCGGCTGGCCTTGCGCTCGATCTCCCGCTGCAGCCTGGCCACGATCGTGCGCTGGCGCTTGATGACCCGGCGCATGCGCGCAAACTGCCGCGCGTGCGCATAGCGCCCAGCCTTGCGGGCCAGCTCCTTGCCTTCCTTGGCAAAGGTCTGCTTCAGTGCAATGCCGGCTTGCTTGGCTGCTTGCACCAGCTTGGTGCGCGCGGTCTCGAGCAAGCGGCTGTCGGTGGGGTGCGCCACCGCCTTGGGTTGTACGGTGGTGTCCACCACCACGCGCTTGAGTTCCTGCGGCTTGATGAGTCCGGTTTCCACCGCCACGTTGATCGTCTGCGCCAGGAGTTCTTCCACCCCCTCCTCGCCCAGCAGCCGGCGAAACTTCACCAGCGTCGTGGCGTCACACGGCAGCCGGTCCTCGTAGTAGGCCAGACCCGAGAAGTACTGCCAGCGCGGCGTGTCGCGCCAACGCTCCACCACCCCTTCGTCCGACTCGTTGAAGGCGTGCTTCAGATACAGCAGCGCGATCATCACGCGCAGCGGCACGCGGGGTCGGCCTGCGTTGGACGCCCGAGCTGCGCGCACCGGAGATTCGCCAAAGAGGTCCAGATCGGGCATCGCGACACCTGCGCGCGCTTTGCGCATGAACAGGTGCGACAGCCTTGCTTCCAACTCCTGCCACGGCATGCGTGAGGACAACACCGCCAGCGGATGGCGCAGGTCGATCATCTGATCGAGCCGGGCGCGGAAGAAGTCCTCGGTGGCAGGGCAGGCAAACATCGCAAAACTCCCAGAAAACGGCGCATCAGACCATCAAATCTGGGGGAAATTGTACTCGCAAACAGACAATAACACAAGAAAAATCATGAGGTTATGAATATTTCAGGGGCGACTCAGTAACGCCCCCCGCTTTTGTTTGTTGCCGTGCTCTGCGCTTCCGGTTTTCTATCGGCGACGACCAGATACCCGAATCGCACATGCCCGGCAATTGCCTTTACTCACTCCCACTCACTCATCAATTAGTCGTCCCTGAAAAATTCATTTTCACGCCGCCCTTAGGGAAGGTCTGCAAAACCTTCCTGCCAGACTGCCGGGATGGGACAATAGCGACATGAAGCAGATGAGTCTGGAGGCGCCGATGTATACGGGCTTTGAGCTGCGCGCCAAGCGCACCCGCAAGCGTGCGTTTTTGGAGCAGATGGACCGTGTGGTGCCGTGGGCAGAGTTGGTCGCACTCATCGAGCCGTATGCGCCGAAGGCGGGTCCCAAGGGTGGGCGGCCACCCTTTGCGGTAGAGAAGCTGCTGAGGATTCATTTTTTGCAGCAGTGGTTTGGTCTGTCGGACCCGGCGGTGGAGGAAGCCTTGTACGACACGCCGCTGCTGGCGAGCTTTGTTGGTCTGGACCTGGGGGTGGATGTCGTGCCGGATGAGAGCACCATCCTGCGCTTTCGCCACCTGCTGGAGCAACACGGCCTGAGCCAGCGTATCCTCGAGACGGTCAATCGCATCCTGACCGAGCGTGGCCTCATGCTCAAGAGCGGCACCATCGTGGATGCCACGCTCATTGCTGCTCCCAGCTCGACCAAGAACGCCCGCCGTGAGCGCGACCCTGAGATGCACCAGACGAAGAAGGGCAACCAGTGGTACTTCGGCATGAAAGCGCACGTTGGGGTCGACGCCGAGACAGGGCTGGTACACACGGTGGTGGCCACCGCTGCCAACGTCTCGGATGTGACGCAGGCGCATCGGCTCTTGCACGGGCAAGAGACCGACGTCTTTGCCGATGCGGGCTATCAGGGAGTGGACAAGCGAGCGGAAAACCAGGGCAAGCAAGTCGCTTGGCACGTGGCCATGCGGCCGGGCAAGCGCCGGGCATTGGACAAGCGCACTTTTCTTGGCCAGGTGATGGATGCCTTGGAACGCACCAAGGCGCGCATTCGTGCCAAGGGTGAGCATCCGTTTCGGGTACTCAAATGCCAGTTTGGCTACCGCAAGACGCCCTATCGAGGCTTGGCCAAGAACGGCGCGCAGCTCAACGTCCTGTTTGCGCTGGTCAATCTGTGGCTGGCGCGCAAAGCCTTGCTGGCTGCGACGGGATAAGTGCGCCCGCAGTGGGCTCACTGGGGCCGGATGAGGCTGCAGAGGGCCCACGAAGGGGCTTGCTGGAGCCCAAGAACCGTTCAGCATCTGTTTCGATCCCATCCTACGAAACGATATTGACCCTGAACTCGTCGCCACGAACGAGTGGGCGGGGTAGTGCAGAGGTTCCTTAGCCGCAGCTGGGCAGGGTTGGCGCCACTGGTCTCGGTTGGCCGCCGCTGGGCGAGCCACCGGCCGATGAGGCGCACGGCCGCAATGAGGCGCAAAAAAGCTCGCCTCAAGAAGGGCACGCCCTTGTTGGCGATCATGCGCAGCAGCCAGGGAACCTCTGCACTACCCCGCCCACTCGTTCGTGGCGACGAGTTCAGGGTCAATATCGTTTCGTAGGATGGGATCGAAACAGATGCTGAACGGTTCTTGGGCTCCAGCAAGCCCCTTCGTGGGCCCTCTGCAGCCTCATCCGGCCCCAGTGAGCCCACTGCGGGCGCACTTATCCCGTCGCAGCCAGCAAGGCTTTGCGCGCCAGCCACAGATTGACCAGCGCAAACAGGACGTTGAGCTGCGCGCCGTTCTTGGCCAAGCCTCGATAGGGCGTCTTGCGGTAGCCAAACTGGCATTTGAGTACCCGAAACGGATGCTCACCCTTGGCACGAATGCGCGCCTTGGTGCGTTCCAAGGCATCCATCACCTGGCCAAGAAAAGTGCGCTTGTCCAATGCCCGGCGCTTGCCCGGCCGCATGGCCACGTGCCAAGCGACTTGCTTGCCCTGGTTTTCCGCTCGCTTGTCCACTCCCTGATAGCCCGCATCGGCAAAGACGTCGGTCTCTTGCCCGTGCAAGAGCCGATGCGCCTGCGTCACATCCGAGACGTTGGCAGCGGTGGCCACCACCGTGTGTACCAGCCCTGTCTCGGCGTCGACCCCAACGTGCGCTTTCATGCCGAAGTACCACTGGTTGCCCTTCTTCGTCTGGTGCATCTCAGGGTCGCGCTCACGGCGGGCGTTCTTGGTCGAGCTGGGAGCAGCAATGAGCGTGGCATCCACGATGGTGCCGCTCTTGAGCATGAGGCCACGCTCGGTCAGGATGCGATTGACCGTCTCGAGGATACGCTGGCTCAGGCCGTGTTGCTCCAGCAGGTGGCGAAAGCGCAGGATGGTGCTCTCATCCGGCACGACATCCACCCCCAGGTCCAGACCAACAAAGCTCGCCAGCAGCGGCGTGTCGTACAAGGCTTCCTCCACCGCCGGGTCCGACAGACCAAACCACTGCTGCAAAAAATGAATCCTCAGCAGCTTCTCTACCGCAAAGGGTGGCCGCCCACCCTTGGGACCCGCCTTCGGCGCATACGGCTCGATGAGTGCGACCAACTCTGCCCACGGCACCACACGGTCCATCTGCTCCAAAAACGCACGCTTGCGGGTGCGCTTGGCGCGCAGCTCAAAGCCCGTATACATCGGCGCCTCCAGACTCATCTGCTTCATGTCGCTATTGTCCCATCCCGGCAGTCTGGCAGGAAGGTTTTGCAGACCTTCCCCAGCGGATGTTGTAGCCCGCCGCGCACAGCACCGCGTGCAGCCGGTCACCCTGCTCGCCCTTGAGATGGCACCTGTCCATGCGGTGATCCTGCTTCAAGTGCCCGATGACCGGCTCGATGGCCTGGCGGCGCTTGAGCAGCTTGCGCTCCTGCTGCGTCAGGCGCTTGATCTTGCCGCGGTGCACCAGGCGCACATCCGCGATGTCGGCTTCCACCCCGCGGTAGCCCAGATCGGCAAACGCTGTGCTGGGCTTGATGCCAGTGTCCTGCATCAGGATCGTGGCCTGCTCCAGCTGCGCTTGCAGCGTGTGCCCGTCGTAGGGGTTGCCATGGAAGGCCCGGGCTCCGACGATGAGGCTGTGCTTCAGGGTGCTGGCAATGCCGACCTTGACGCCGAACTCGTAAGGGCAGCGGGCCTTGCCCTTGTTGATGCACTCCACCTCCGGCGCGTGCCAGGCGTAGAGCTTTCGAGTCCCGTCGGCGGTCTTTCGGTTGGCAGTCTGCGCCACCAGACGCGCCGCCTTGTTGAGGGTGTGGCCAAGAGCGCTCTGGATGGCCTGCCCCAGGCGGCTGGCCTTGCGCTCGATCTCCCGCTGCAGCCTGGCCACGATCGTGCGCTGGCGCTTGATGACCCGGCGCATGCGCGCAAACTGCCGCGCGTGCGCATAGCGCCCAGCCTTGCGGGCCAGCTCCTTGCCTTCCTTGGCAAAGGTCTGCTTCAGTGCAATGCCGGCTTGCTTGGCTGCTTGCACCAGCTTGGTGCGCGCGGTCTCGAGCAAGCGGCTGTCGGTGGGGTGCGCCACCGCCTTGGGTTGTACGGTGGTGTCCACCACCACGCGCTTGAGTTCCTGCGGCTTGATGAGTCCGGTTTCCACCGCCACGTTGATCGTCTGCGCCAGGAGTTCTTCCACCCCCTCCTCGCCCAGCAGCCGGCGAAACTTCACCAGCGTCGTGGCGTCGCACGGCCGGCGATGTTCAAAGTACGCCCGCCCCGAGAAGAACTGCCATGTGGGGGTTTCGCCCCAGCGCTCGACCACCCCTTCGTCCGACTCGTTGAAGGCGTGCTTCAGATACAGCAGCGCGATCATCACGCGCAGCGGCACGCGGGGTCGGCCTGCGTTGGACGCCCGAGCTGCGCGCACCGGAGATTCGCCAAAGAGGTCCAGATCGGGCATCGCGACACCTGCGCGCGCTTTGCGCATGAACAGGTGCGACAGCCTTGCTTCCAACTCCTGCCACGGCATGCGTGAGGACAACACCGCCAGCGGATGGCGCAGGTCGATCATCTGATCGAGCCGGGCGCGGAAGAAGTCCTCGGTGGCGGGGCAGGCAAACATCGCAAAACTCCCAGAAAACGGCGCATCAGACCATCAAATCTGGGGGAAATTGTACTCGCAAACAGACAATAACACAAGAAAAATCATGCTGTTATGAATATTTCAGGGGCGACTCATGCCGGTTCAGCCTTCGGAAATGGGGTTATGCGAAGCGCCCTGCGCGGCGCCCAGCGCATGGCCGAGATCGGCGCCGGGGCCGATGCCGCCTGGAACGTGGGCGCCCTCGAGACCTTGCGCGAAGCGGTCGCCGCCCAGGGGCAGCGATCGGGCGCCCGCTGGGCCGATGCTCTGTCGAGCAGCGTTCGCCCAGTCATCACGTATTGGTTCATGGCGCTGTACTGCGCTGCAAAAACGGCCGCCTTCGTTGCTGCCATTGAGGGCGGTGCCGACTGGGGCGTCGCCATCGTCCACGCATGGACCGATGCCGACCAAGCCCTGTGGGCCGGCGTGCTGAACTTCTGGTTCCTCGGGCGCGTGTTCGACCGGGTGCGACCGTGATCGACGTACCACAAACAGCCATCGAGCTGGCCAAGCGCTTCGAGGGATTCGAACGCAGGGTCAAGCGTGGAGTCGAGATCGCCGCCGTCCCCTACATCTGCCCCGCAGGTTTCTGGACGATTGGGTACGGCCATCTCTGCGATCCAAAGCATCCCCCGATCACGGAGGCTGAAGCCGAGGTCTATCTGGTCCGCGACCTCCAATCGGCACTCGCCGCCACGCTGCGCTACTGCCCGGTGCTGGCCACCGAACCCGAGAGCAGGCTCGCCGCCATCGTGGACTTCACGTTCAACCTCGGCGCGGGGCGGCTGCAGACGTCGACGCTACGGAGGCGAGTCAATCAGCGCGACTGGCCCAGCGCCGCAACCGAGCTGCGGCGCTGGGTCTTTGGCGGTGGCAAGGTGCTGCCGGGGCTTGTCACGCGGCGGGAGGCCGAGGCGACTTGCCTGCTCCGCGCCGCCTGATAGACCGGGTCGACTCGATCAAATCCCCGGTTGCAGCTCCACACGCACTTCGCGCGTTTTGCCGGCCCGTTCCACTGACAAGACCACCACATCGCCGACCTTCCTGTCGTCTAGCCGCGCGAGCAGCTTAGCCACATCGTCTGTCGCCTTGCCATCAACACCGATGATGCGGTCGCCGGGCACGATGCCTTGCGGCGTGACTTCGACACCCGCGAGGCCGGCCTTGTGCGCTGCCGAACCAGGGGTAACACGCAGCACGAACACGCCCTTGCCTCCAGTCAGCGCCAGCAGGCGCTGATTGAGTTGTTCGTCCACCTCAATGCCCAGCGCCGGACGGATGTACTTACCAGTCTTGATGAGTTGCGGGACTACGCGCATGACGGTGTCCACCGGCACGGCGAACCCAATCCCGGCCGAGGCGCCGGAGGGGCTGTAGATCGCCGTGTTGATGCCGATAAGCCGACCGGCCGAATCGAGCAGGGGGCCGCCCGAGTTGCCGGGGTTAATGGCGGCGTCGGTCTGAATCAGGTGATCAATGGCCGGGCCGCCCGCTTCTCCCGGTAACGAGCGGTCGAGCGCGGAGACGATGCCGGTGGTGAGCGTCCAGTCCAGGCCAAAGGGGTTGCCGATAGCAAACACCTTCTGTCCCACCTTGAGGTCGGCGCTGGTGCCGACCGGCACGGCAGGCGGGCGTTTGAAGCCGACGCCGATTTTGAGTACGGCGATGTCGTGTGCTGGGCTGGCCCCCACCAGCGCGGCCTGGTAGTCGCGGCCATCGGCGAGTTTGACGGTGGCTTCGGACGCGCCCTGGATGACGTGGAAGTTGGTGACGACGTGGCCGGCGTCGTCCCAGATGAAGCCCGATCCCGTGCCACGGGGCACGGAGAAGACATTGCGCGTCCAGACGTCGCGCACCAGCTGCGCGGTGGTGATGTAGACCACCGAGGCGCGTGATTTTTCGAACAGTTCGATGGTGGCCTTTTCGTCCGCCGCCAAGTCGCCGCGCGCCGTCACGGTGCGCTCTGCCGCCTCGCGCGGACTGAACCATGCCTCGATGGCGGGCAGGAACTGCCACAGCAGCATGAGCGCAGCAATGCAGGCGGTGATGAAGAGCCAGCGCCGGATGAAGGGATCCGGTGCGGGGCGTGGGTACGGGTCAGGGTAGGCCATGAGAAGTCTCCTGTTGATAGACAATCAGCGCCATAGCCCGCTCGGGCGCCAGCGCGGCGGGCGCGGCGTCACAGCGGATTCCGGCAAGAAATGGGGCGCGTGAAACGGCAAGGCTGTTGCTGGTCCAGGCGCCAACGTCAGCAGGCGTGAGATGCGATCTTGCGTTGCCGGATGCGTGCGCAACCAGGAAGGCTCGGGATTGCCCCATCCCGGCCACAGCCAGGCACGCCAGGAGCGGCTGACCCGCTCGATTTTCGCCAGCGCGGACGCCAGCCCTTGCGGGTCGCCGGTCAGTTCCGCCGCGAGGCGGTCAGCGTCGAACTCACGCACGCGAGACAAGCCGAGCTGTGCGAGCAGGGCCAGCTGGGGCGAGGCGGCCAGCAGAAGCAGTCCAGGCCAATTGACCGCCACCGCGCCGGCCAGCAGTGCGGGCAAGCTGAACACAATAGCGATCTGTCCGACCATAGCCAGCAGGCTCGTGAGGCGACTGACGGAATCCGCCAGCCCCATGACACGCATATCCTCATTAGTCGTCCCTGAAAAATTCATTTTCACGCCGCCCTTAGCCGCAGCTGGGCAGGGTTGGCGCCACTGGTCTCGGTTGGCCGCCGCTGGGCGAGCCACCGGCCGATGAGGCGCACGGCCGCAATGAGGCGCAAAAAAGCTCGCCTCAAGAAGGGCACGCCCTTCTTCGTGATCATGCGCAGCAGCCAGCGGATGTTGTAGCCCGCCGCGCACAGCACCGCGTGCAGCCGGTCACCCTGCTCGCCCTTGAGATGGCACCTGTCCATGCGGTGATCCTGCTTCAAGTGCCCGATGACCGGCTCGATGGCCTGGCGGCGCTTGAGCAGCTTGCGCTCCTGCTGCGTCAGGCGCTTGATCTTGCCGCGGTGCACCAGGCGCACATCCGCGATGTCGGCTTCCACCCCGCGGTAGCCCAGATCGGCAAACGCTGTGCTGGGCTTGATGCCAGTGTCCTGCATCAGGATCGTGGCCTGCTCCAGCTGCGCTTGCAGCGTGTGCCCGTCGTAGGGGTTGCCATGGAAGGCCCGGGCTCCGACGATGAGGCTGTGCTTCAGGGTGCTGGCAATGCCGACCTTGACGCCGAACTCGTAAGGGCAGCGGGCCTTGCCCTTGTTGATGCACTCCACCTCCGGCGCGTGCCAGGCGTAGAGCTTTCGAGTCCCGTCGGCGGTCTTTCGGTTGGCAGTCTGCGCCACCAGACGCGCCGCCTTGTTGAGGGTGTGGCCAAGAGCGCTCTGGATGGCCTGCCCCAGGCGGCTGGCCTTGCGCTCGATCTCCCGCTGCAGCCTGGCCACGATCGTGCGCTGGCGCTTGATGACCCGGCGCATGCGCGCAAACTGCCGCGCGTGCGCATAGCGCCCAGCCTTGCGGGCCAGCTCCTTGCCTTCCTTGGCAAAGGTCTGCTTCAGTGCAATGCCGGCTTGCTTGGCTGCTTGCACCAGCTTGGTGCGCGCGGTCTCGAGCAAGCGGCTGTCGGTGGGGTGCGCCACCGCCTTGGGTTGTACGGTGGTGTCCACCACCACGCGCTTGAGTTCCTGCGGCTTGATGAGTCCGGTTTCCACCGCCACGTTGATCGTCTGCGCCAGGAGTTCTTCCACCCCCTCCTCGCCCAGCAGCCGGCGAAACTTCACCAGCGTCGTGGCGTCACACGGCAGCCGGTCCTCGTAGTAGGCCAGACCCGAGAAGTACTGCCAGCGCGGCGTGTCGCGCCAACGCTCCACCACCCCTTCGTCCGACTCGTTGAAGGCGTGCTTCAGATACAGCAGCGCGATCATCACGCGCAGCGGCACGCGGGGTCGGCCTGCGTTGGACGCCCGAGCTGCGCGCACCGGAGATTCGCCAAAGAGGTCCAGATCGGGCATCGCGACACCTGCGCGCGCTTTGCGCATGAACAGGTGCGACAGCCTTGCTTCCAACTCCTGCCACGGCATGCGTGAGGACAACACCGCCAGCGGATGGCGCAGGTCGATCATCTGATCGAGCCGGGCGCGGAAGAAGTCCTCGGTGGCGGGGCAGGCAAACATCGCAAAACTCCCAGAAAACGGCGCATCAGACCATCAAATCTGGGGGAAATTGTACTCGCAAACAGACAATAACACAAGAAAAATCATGAGGTTATGAATATTTCAGGGGCGACTCATTAGCGATGTGCGCGACCTCGTGCGCTAGCACACCCGCCAGTTCGCGCGGACTCAGGTTGCGCAGCAGGCCATCGGTGAGGGCGATCGATGCATGCTGCTTCGAGCCGGTGGCGAAGGCGTTGACGACGGCACTGGGCACGTAGTGCGGCACCGGCGTGGCGGGCAAACCGGCACGGGCGGACAGCTCGCGCAACAGGGCCCAAATTTCCGGGGCTTCGTGCGGGCGCAAAGCCCGTGCGCGGTACAGGCGCAAGGTCAAGGCGGATGCGGCTGCCGGTTCCAGCAACAACGTGCCTGCAACTGCAAACAGCGCGAGCCACAGGCCGCTTTCCCCGAACAGCAGGCTTCCTGCGGTGGCTGCGATCCCGATCAGGGTCAGGACCAACAGCCCGGTCTGCAGGCGGTTGAGCCAGCGGTGTTGCAACAACGCCGCGCGGGTCACCGGGATGATGACGGGTCATGCTCAGATGTCTCGGCGACACGGTCGTCGCGCTCGCGCATCAGCCAGTAAGTGGCACCGAGCGCCAGTGTGGCTCCTGCAAGCGCGGCGATCTTGCCAGGGCTCGCCTCGGCGTCGAGGATCACGAACTTGCGCGCCAGCGCGATCAGGCCGATGAGGATCACGGTCTTGACCTGGATGATGCTGTCCCGACGCAGCGCCACGCGCACGATGGAATGCTTGAACTCCATCGCGATCAAGAGCGTCATGATCATGCCGAACACACTCTGGAATACCTTGTGATCCAGGGGATTGAAGGCATCGAGGACCAGCAGCGTGAAGACGATGGCGATGAGCTGGAACAGCGACACCACGATGATGACGGCAATTACCGCCGACAGAACGAGGGCGACGACCTGCTCGAAGCGCTCGTAAACTGTCATCAACCGCCACTGGGAGCGCATCTCGTCAAAGGCCGTGTGGCCAGATTCTTTATGCATAAGCGTTGCGCTCCCTCTTTCAATGAAACGTTAATGGAACGGGGAGTCCGAGAAAACGACTCGATTGCACCTGAATCATCGGGGCAATTGCGAAGCCACCCAGCGCATAATGTCCTGCGCGCCCATGGCGCCCGCCTGACGTGCAACCTCATGTCCCCCTCGGAACAAAATCAGGGTTGGAATGCTGCGGATGCCGAACTGCGCGGCCAGGTGGGGTTCTGCCTCGGTATTGACCTTGGCCAGCCTGACCCTGGGTTCGAGCTGGCGCGCCGCTTGCTGGAACTGCGGGGCCATCATCTTGCACGGCCCGCACCAAGGTGCCCAGAAATCGACCAACAGTGGCAGGTCGCTGCGCTCCACGTGGCGCGAGAACGTCGCCGTGGTCAACTCGATGGGTTCGCCCGTGAACAAGGGCTGCTGGCAGCGGCCGCAGTTGGGATGTTCCGATAGTTTCGCAGTCGGTACGCGGTTGATGGACTGGCAATGCGGACAGACGAGGTGAAGATCATTCTTCATGGTTCGCCTCCTTGGACCACAGTGAGGCTGCCGCGCTTCGGGTCACAGACAATGCCGACCAATCAACGCCTTGGAGCCAATCGTTCCCGTCTTTGCTTACTCCGGCCTCTTCCAAATGAGCAGCGATGAACGCTTCGGCCTGCATGAGCCACCTTTGGACAGTATCTTCCTTACTAGGCATCAGCAGGATTTCAGAGACGCTGCTGGCATCCAGCCCATCCACACGGATAAGCAGAAAAATGCGCCGCCACAAACGCGGCATGTCCTTCAGCAGGTCGAATGCAAAAGCGAACTCGCTCGACCGATCAACTAGCTCCTCCTGTTCCGCGATCGTTGCGGCGTCGGGATGCTGACTGTCAGCGATGATATCGGCCAGCCTGAGTGTGTCGTCGGGCTGATAAAATTCGAAGACTTCCTCTTCCACCATGGCCTCGGCCACGTCCAGGGCATCGGCTTCGACCTGCGCGTCCAGAGAAACGAATTCGCCAAATTGCCGGCTGTTTGCCACTTCGTTATCCAGGATGGCGAACAGATGCTTCAGAAGACCGGTGTAAGCCGCTTTTTCTTCCGGCACGGATTGCCATTCCACCTCAGCTCGGACAATCGCTTCATCCACCACGTCGCGCAGCGTCGGATAATCGCGCGGTAAATCGCCGACGGCCCGCAGATAAGCCAGCTCACGCCTTGCGACAGCCTCAAGTTTCGACAGTAGAGGCATTCGGGTCACCTCGGCCTCATGGGCGGCTGACGCGGGTTTTGCGGCAATCCGCACCTTGAGCTCGCGCAAGCGCTCGCGTCGTGCTTTGCGCTTGATTTGGTCCTGAGCAAGCAGCCGGTCAAAATGCTTCTTGGCCTGACGGAACAACGACTGTGCGAGCATCTGCGCGAGGGGCGTCAGCTCGTCATGTGATGCAGTGACGCTGACAATCTTTTTGCCGGGCAGGTGCATATAGCCACTGGCCAGAAATTGCCGCTTGATCTTGTCGCGATCAAGGACGATTTGAAGTCGCACTGAATCTTTAGTGTGTTTGTCGAGCAATGGCTTGAGGTCGCGCTCGATCACATTTCCCAAAGCTCTCTGCCATGGCTCATGAAACTCTTTGTCGACAGCTCGAAAGCTATATTGAATCTGCATGCATGACTCCTTTGATGTCATTCCTATGGAGGCACGAACCGAAAATGCTCATATCCATAGAATTTAGTTTGACCTGCCCTTACCCCTGGCGCGTTTTGCGAAGACGCCAACTCAAGAACAAAAGCGTGACACCATAGACTGCCGCATAGAAGCCCAACAGCCAGCCTGCGGCCAGGAATGACTCGACCGGACGGGTAAAAAATATCCACAAGACGATAGCACCAAGGATAATCGAGAGCAGTCCACTGAGGGCAAGCCAGATTTCACCCTTGATTTCTTGACGCAGCCGAACGGCGGCGGATATCTCCAGCACACCGGTGAAAATCGCCCAGAAGCCCACGCTAGCCCATAAAAAAGAAGCCAAGACTATCGTGGCGACCCAAGGAGCAACCAGGACGACGACGCCCGTAAGTATGCCGACAATGCCGCTGAACAGCAGCCAGCCCCAGCGCTCTTTTTTCTGGATATGGCGCACCGCTGCAACCAAGTTGAAAGCGCCATTGACCAAGGAAAATGCGCCGAACATGATGGTCATGGCCAACAGAGCCGATTGTGGCATCCAGAACGCAAGGGCTGCGAAAATCAATGCCAAGACACCGCGCAGCGCAAAAAGCCACCAATTCTGGCTCAGCGAACACAGTGCTTTGGTGGGGTCATCCGCATTGGAATTGGCGATGGTGTCTGTGTTCATGCAATATCTCCTAAAGATCTATACGAAATGAAAAATCAAACACTCATGGGACAAGAGAGGGGGCGCTATGCGCCCCCTCTCCAGGGGTTTCAGAACAACTTGGACAGTTTTGCCTTGACTTCATCGAGCCAGCCTTTTCCGCCGCCTCCCCCAGCCGTCTTTTGCTTGACTTTCTTGAGTTCAGCATACAGGGGCTCAAAGTCCTTCTTCTTTCCATAGCCCAGCAGTTCTGCCATTTCCAACTGCTGCCGCGCTTCGTTCAATAATGTCGCCAGGCGCTCATTGGACGCTTCGCTACGCTGACCATCTTCTACCAAGGGCTCGGCGCGCTTCAGGAGCAGCTTCGCACGCAGGACGGGCAGCGGAAGCACGCTGCGCTCCTCGACCAGCGTGCTGAGCGCTGACTGCAGCGCGGCTTTGGCTTCTTCGATCTTGCCCTGATCGATCAGCGGCACGACTGCCTTCACGGCTGCGGGATAGGACGCCAGAGGGATGTTGGTGACCACGATCACGATTTCACTGGCCAGCAAAGCCAGCACGTGACGTGCCTGTTGCACCTCGCCATGTTTGAGGGCATCCAGCGCCTCGTCGATCATCGCCTCAATGGTTTCCGTGTTGGCGAACAAGTCGTGCACGATGGTGCGCACATCAACGGGGGCCAGGGCGAGCGTGGGTTCGCGCGCGACGATCAGCTCCAGCTTTCCCGTCACTTCGGCCAGCATTGCCACTGCGCGTGCAGTGTCCTTGCCGTCAAGTGCGGCCAGCGCTGATTTGGTCAGCGCCAAGGCCGAGACGGCCTCATCGAGGACTTGTTTACGTTTGTCTGCCGCCTGCGAGTCCGTTTCCTTCTGAACCTCAGGCTGTACCTCCGTGACGACTTCAGGCTTGGCCTCTGGACTGACAGGAAGGCTGCTTACCGCGGCCTGTTCGTTTATTTCTTTGTTCGTCGCATTGGGATTCGATGTTTGCTCATTCATGGTGATATGCCTCGTATGAGTTAGTGAAAATAGGTGTAGGGTTCCGGACGATTGCATAGATCCTTCGCGTCGTGCACTCTTCGTTAGTCGCGCAGTGATGCGAGAGCTGATCGACAACCTCCGGAGCGCTCAACCATGATTATTCGCCTACACAAAAACGCCACCACAACCCCCGCCACCCGCGCCTACATGTCAGGTCCCGGACGATTACGTGGTTTGAAGATGAAAAGATCGGGGCGTTGAGCGTACCACTTTTTCAAGGCCTCCAGAGGTGTTATGTGTCCGATTGCCTTCTGGGGTAAATGATGGTTGTACAGCCAAACATAACGGGTCAAGGTAGTCTCGAGGTCCTCGGCGCTGTTGAAGTGATGGGTGGCAAGGACCTCGGCAATACGGCCGTTGAAGCGTTCGACCATGCCATTGGTCTGAGGGTGTCTGGGCTTGGTGAGGCGATGCTCGATGCCAAGGGCCTGGCAGAGCTGATCGAACTCGTGCTTCCCGGACGGTGCGCGCGCGCCTGAGGCGAAGAGGCGATCCGTGAACTCCTTGCCGTTGTCGGTGAGGATGTGCGTGATTCTGACCGGGCAGGTCTTGTGCAAGGCCTTCAGGAAGCTTCTGGCCGCGGCTGCGGTCTTGTTTGGCTTAATCTGGATGAAGACCCAACGGGTGGCGCGGTCAATGGCGACGAAGAGATAACGCCTCTGATGTTCGTCGGGCATCTGCGGCAGGTACTTGACGTCGATGTGCAGGTAGCCCGGCATGTAGGTCTTGAATGGCTTGGAAGCAGGCGCATCCTTGGCTTCACTGGGCAGTTGGGATAGGCCATGGCGCTTGAGCAGACGATACAGCCCAGAACGTGAGGCCCGGGGGTTGATGAACTCCCGTGTGACCACCAGCAGATCGTCAAGGGGTAGCTGGAGGGTCTTGCGCAGCTCCACCACCAAAAGCTCCTGCGCCGGGGTGAGCGTCGTCTGCAAACGATGCGCGGTATGCGGGCGATCTTCCACAAAGTCCCGACGCTTCCAGCGGCGGATGGTGTCTTCGGATACGCCCAACTCGGCTGCCAAGGCCGCAACCGACAAGGACGAGGACTGGATGTAGGCGCGGGTGGCGGGGGTTGTGGTGGCGTTTTTGTGTAGGCGAATAATCATGGTTGAGCGCTCCGGAGGTTGTCGATCAGCTCTCGCATCACTGCGCGACTAACGAAGAGTGCACGACGCGAAGGATCTATGCAATCGTCCGGAACCCTACACCTACATCCAGTCCTCGTCCTTGTCGGTTGCGGCCTTGGCAGCCGAGTTGGGCGTATCCGAAGACACCATCCGCCGCTGGAAGCGTCGGGACTTTGTGGAAGATCGCCCGCATACCGCGCATCGTTTGCAGACGACGCTCACCCCGGCGCAGGAGCTTTTGGTGGTGGAGCTGCGCAAGACCCTCCAGCTACCCCTTGACGATCTGCTGGTGGTCACACGGGAGTTCATCAACCCCCGGGCCTCACGTTCTGGGCTGTATCGTCTGCTCAAGCGCCATGGCCTATCCCAACTGCCCAGTGAAGCCAAGGATGCGCCTGCTTCCAAGCCATTCAAGACCTACATGCCGGGCTACCTGCACATCGACGTCAAGTACCTGCCGCAGATGCCCGACGAACATCAGAGGCGTTATCTCTTCGTCGCCATTGACCGCGCCACCCGTTGGGTCTTCATCCAGATTAAGCCAAACAAGACCGCAGCCGCGGCCAGAAGCTTCCTGAAGGCCTTGCACAAGACCTGCCCGGTCAGAATCACGCACATCCTCACCGACAACGGCAAGGAGTTCACGGATCGCCTCTTCGCCTCAGGCGCGCGCGCACCGTCCGGGAAGCACGAGTTCGATCAGCTCTGCCAGGCCCTTGGCATCGAGCATCGCCTCACCAAGCCCAGACACCCTCAGACCAATGGCATGGTCGAACGCTTCAACGGCCGTATTGCCGAGGTCCTTGCCACCCATCACTTCAACAGCGCCGAGGACCTCGAGACTACCTTGACCCGTTATGTTTGGCTGTACAACCATCATTTACCCCAGAAGGCAATCGGACACATAACACCTCTGGAGGCCTTGAAAAAGTGGTACGCTCAACGCCCCGATCTTTTCATCTTCAAACCACGTAATCGTCCGGGACCTGACAAATAGGCGAATCTATTGGGGCTGACTGCGAACATCGGGAGACTGACCGACCGAACAGTCGGCCCCTTCATCACCTCAAAACAGCTTTTGGAGGCGCGTCTTCAACTCGTCGAACCATCCCTTGCCGCTTTTGCCACCAGCCGACTTTTGCTCAATGGACTTCAGCTGATCGAAGATGGGCTTGAAGTCCGCCTTCTTGCCATAACCCAGGATCTGCGCCATCTCGAGCTCCGTGCGCACGTACGCAAGCAAGGTGCTGAGCTCCTCGTTCTGCTTGGCATCGCGCTTGTCGGTCTCGGCCAGCTTTTCAGCTTTTGCTATCGCGGCTTCGGCCCGTAGCACGGGCAGAGGGAGTACAACTTGGGTGACCACCAGCGTGTTCAGTGCTCGGGCGAGCTCTGCTTTGGCTTCGTCGATCTTGCCGCTGTCGATGAGCCGTGCGGCCGACTTGATCGCTGCCGGGTACGTTGCCATCGGCAGGTTGTCGGTTTCGATCACGATTTCGCTGGCCAGATTGGCGACGATGGGCCGGGCCTTTTGCACCTCGCCATCACCCAACAATTCCCGAGACAACTTGACCGCTTTCTTCACCGATTCCACGTTGGCGTGGATATCGTGGGTGATGACGCGTACATTGACCGGCGCCAAAGCAAGTTTGGCGTCGCGTGCCAATACCAGTTCCAGCTTTCCGCTGGCCAGTTCCAGCGCAGCGAGCGCGTCCTTGGTCTTCTTTGCATCAAGGAGGATCAATGCCTCATGGGTCTTGGCCAGCGCAGTGATTGCATCTTGGGAGAGTTCGGCGCGCTTTTTCGCGGCTTCCCGGGCGACCTTGTCATCTACCTGTGGCTGCGCCGCCTTGGATGCGGCAGAGGGTGCTGCAGCACCTGGGCTAGAACCTGCCGCTGATTGGGCCAGAGCCGGTCCGCTCAGTCCGACGACGACCGCCAGGGCAAGTGCGGAGAAGATGTATTTTGGCTGTTTGATATTCATGATCTTGGGCTCCTAATTAAAGTTAGTTGACTGAGATTTCAATCTGTTTCGGTTTGGCTTGCTCGGCCTTGACAAGCCGCACTTCCAGCACGCCGTCTTTCATGGAAGCCGTCACCTTGGTCGGATCAACGTTGTCAGGCAAGACAAAGCTGCGCACAAAGCGGCCATACGCACGTTCGATGCGGTGGAACTTCTTGCCCTGCTCCTCTTTCTCCAGTTTGCGCTCGCCGCTGATGGTGAGCACACCGTTTTCCGCGCTGACGCGCACGGCATCCTTGGGGACCTCCGGCAGATCCAGTTTGAGGATGAATGCGTTCTCATCCTCGCTGATGTCCACCATTGGTGCCCAGTCCGCCGTGGTCATGGCTTCGTTGCCGGTACGGGCGCCCTGTCGCTGGGGTATTCGTCCGAACATCGTCGCCAGGCGGTTTTGCAATTCATCCAGTTCCCGGAAGGGGTCCCACGGAGTCAATGCAGACATATCGGTTCTCCTTGAACAATGCCGACGAATTGGATGACGCACCGAACAGAGCCGTCGGTTTACTCTGAATGGCACCTACTACTGTTTTCAGTTCCGAACAAGTCCTTGAGTCAATTGACGGATATCGCTTTCGTCGAGCGTTTCCCGCGCCAGCAGCTCGCGCGCGCAGCGCTCCAGCACTTCTCGGTTAATTTCGAGAATTCGGTATGCACGATCAAACACACCCATCACGATGTCACGGATGGCTTGGTCGATGCGTGTCTGAGTCGATTCGGCCACCCGGCAACCGCCGTGGGCCAGTTCAGGTGTATCGAGAAAGCGGGGCCGCTGCGCCTCGAAGGCGATGTAGCCCAGGCCCTCGTCCATGCCAAAGCGGGTGATCATGTCACGGGCGATGTCGGTGGCTCGCGCCAGATCGTCCGCCGCCCCGGTAGACAACTCGCCGAACACCAGCTTTTCGGCGGCACGCCCGCCCAGCAGTACGGCGATCTTGTGCTCGAGATCGGTACGCGTCATCAGGAAGCGGTCTTCGGTGGGGCGCTGCAAGGTGTAGCCCAGCGCGCCGATGCCGCGCGGGATGATCGATATCTTGTGCACGGGGTCGGTGCCGGGCAGCGCCAGCGCCACCAGCGCATGGCCCATCTCGTGATAGGCCACGGTTTCCCGCTCCTTGGGATTGAGCACGCGGTTCTTCTTCTCCAGGCCCGCCACGATGCGCTCGATGGCGGCGGTGAAATCCTGCAACTCCACGGCGGATGCTTTGCGCCGGGTCGCGGCCAGCGCGGCCTCGTTGACCAGGTTCGCGAGGTCTGCACCCGAAAAGCCCGTGGTCAGCGCGGCTACCTGTTCGAGGTCTACATCCTGGGCCAGCGTCACCTTCTTGACATGAACCTTCAGGATGTCCAGCCGCCCCTTCTTGTCGGGCCGGTCCACCAGCACCTGACGGTCGAAGCGGCCGGCGCGCAGCAGCGCCTGGTCGAGGATTTCGGGGCGGTTGGTGGCGGCGAGGATGATCAGCCCGACCGAGCTGTCGAAGCCGTCCATCTCCGTGAGCAGTTGGTTGAGGGTCTGCTCGCGCTCGTCGTGGCCGCCGATGGGGCCGCCGACGCCGCGCGCGCGGCCCAGCGCATCGAGCTCGTCGATGAAGATGATGGCCGGCGCCTGCCCGCGGGCCTGCTCGAACAGGTCGCGCACCCGCGCTGCACCCACGCCGACGAACATCTCGACGAACTCCGAGCCGGAGATGGAGAAGAACGGTACCCCGGCCTCGCCCGCCACGGCCTTGGCCAGCAATGTCTTGCCGGTGCCCGGTGGGCCGACCAGCAACACGCCCTTGGGAATGCGCGCCCCGAGCCGTCCATACTCCTGCGGATTCTTGAGGAAATCGACGATCTCAACCAACTCCGCCTTGGCTTCATCGACGCCAGCGACATCGGCAAAGGTCACGCCAGTGTTCTTCTCCATGAATACCTTGGCACGGCTCTTGCCGATGCTCAGGAAGCCACCCATGCCCTGCTTCTCGGCGAAGCGGCGGAACAGGAAGAACCAGACGCCGAAGAAGGCCACCGCCGGCAGAATCCAGGAGAGCACATCACGTAGCCAGGTGTTTTCCACCACCCGCGCGTAAGGCACGTCGTACTTGGACAGCCGCTCGGCCAGGTCGGGTTCGACGCGAGTGGCCACGATGGTGGTCTTGC
Organism: Tepidimonas sp. HKU77; assembly: GCF_049728535.1. Lineage (NCBI taxonomy): Bacteria > Pseudomonadati > Pseudomonadota > Betaproteobacteria > Burkholderiales > Tepidimonas > Tepidimonas sp. HKU77. The sequence continues at coordinate 2,747,214 of NZ_CP187300.1, forward strand.
CCTGGCTGTCCGGCGATTTCAGGCGCCCGGTGACCGTGCGGTCCGACACCAGCACTTCGGCGATGCGCCCCTCGGCCAGCGCCTTCTCGAATTCGCTGTAGGGCACGGGCTCGACGGTCTTGGCCGCCTGCCAGTAGTTCTGCAGCGTCAGCAGCAACAGGCCGGCGACGATCCAGTAGCCGATGTTCCATTGATCTTTCTTTTCCATGGGCAATGTTCCTCGCAAGTCGTGTCGCTAGAGAATGGGGGTGAACAGACGGGCCACCCCGTCGCGCAAGCGGATGGCCAGAGGGCGGGCGCGCAACGCCTTCGCCGATATCTCGCCCGACGCATCACGGGCGGCATCAAAAAGGGATTCCAGCCGCGTAGACAGCGCGGTGTCGTACACCTCCACATTAAACTCGAAGTTGAGGCGCAGGCTGCGCGCATCCCAATTGGCCGAACCCAGGCAGCACCACTGGCCGTCTATCAGCATCAGCTTGCTGTGGTCGAACGGGCCAGGCCGTTCGAAGATGCGCACACCGTGCTCCAGCACCTGCCAGTAGTGGGCGCGCGCGGCCCATTGCACCGTGGGATGGTCGCCGTTTGCGGGCGTCAGCACCTCGACGCGCACGCCGCGCAACGCGGCCGTGCTCAGCGCTGCGATCATCGGCTGATCGGGCACGAAGTAAGGTGTCCAGATGCGCACCGAATGCTTCGCCGCGCTCAAAGCGCCCATGAAGGTCCAGCGCATCCTGTCCAGGGCCTCATCGGGACCGGCCTCGATGCCGCGCGCCCAAGAGGTTCCTTGCTCATCAGCCGTTGCGGGCGGTTCGCCCCAGAAACCCTTGCTGAGCCGCTCGCCCGTGGTATCGCACCAATCGTCGGTGAAGCACCGCATCAGATGCGCAACCACCGGCCCGCGCAGACGAAAGTGCAAATCGTGACAGGCCTGCTCCGGCGCATCGGGCCGCCAATACGGGCTGAAGATGTTCATGCCGCCGGTGAAACCCGTCTCGCCATCGATCACCAGCAGCTTGCGGTGATTGCGCAGATGCGCGGCATGCAGGCGCGCGGGAATCAACGTCGGGTTGAACGCCGCCGCCGGAACACCGGCGCGTTGCAAGGCGCGGTAGGCGCTGCGGAGCCTCCAGCGGGCATAGACGTCGTCGATCAGCACCCGCACTTGCACGCCGCGCTCATGAGCCCGGCGCAGCGCATCGACGAACTGCGCCCCGATGCCTTGGCTGTCGAAGATGTACGAAGCCAGCGCGACGCTGTGCCGCGCCGACTCGATGGCAGCGAGCATGGCCGGGTAGGCCTGCTCGCCATCGACGAGCGGCTCGATGCGGTTGCCGCTGGTCAGCGACTGGCCGGTGGCGCGTCCCACCAGGTGGGCCAGACCGGCAAGCGGCGGCGATACAGCCTCGGGCATCGTGGGCGCGAGGTCCTGCCGAACAGCAGGATCTGCCCCCGGGAAGAGCCGCCGCGCGCGCCGCTGGTAACGGTTGATGCCGAACAGCCCATACAGCAGCGAACCGCCCAGCGGCAACAGCGCGATCAGCAGCACCCACAGCGTGGCCGAGCGCGGGTCACGCTTGTAGATGACCGCGTGCCCCGCTGTGGGGATAGCGACCGCCAGCGACACGAGGGTGGCTGCCCATGTCAGCCCGTTGGGGTCGGACACGACAGCCTCCCCATGACTCAAGATTCGCCGCCCGCTGACTTCTTCTTGCGCGCAGGCTTGCTCGCGTCGCTCGGCAGCGCCTCGGCCACTTTCGCGGCATCGGGCTTCTCAGGCTCGACCGGCTTCACTGGTGGCTCCTTGCGCTCGAAAACCACCCGCTCGGCCTTGTCATCCCAGCGGGCGCTGACGTGATCGCCCTTGCCGATACCGCCACCCAGCATCTCGCGCGCCAGCGCGGTTTCCAGCTCGCTGCGGATCAGCCGCTTGAGCTCGCGCGCGCCGAACTCGGGTTTGTAGCCTTCCTCCGCGAAGTGGTCGATCAAGGTCTGGTCGAAGGTCAACGTCACGCCCTGGCTGGCGGCGTTGCGGGCCACACGATCGAGCTGCAGGCCGACGATATGGCGGATCTCCTCCTTGCCCAGCGCATGGAAGACGATGATCTCGTCGATGCGGTTGAGGAACTCGGGGCGGAAGTGTCCGCGCAGCACGTCCATCACCTCGGCCTTGGTCTTCTCGTATTCCTCGCCGGCGGCGCCACGGGCCTTCAGCCGACGCTGGATGATGTCCGAGCCCAAGTTCGAGGTGGCGATGATGATGGTATTGGTGAAATCCACCACCCGGCCCTTGCCGTCGGTGAGCCGCCCGTCGTCGAATACCTGCAGCAGGATGTTGTAGACGTCGGGGTGCGCTTTTTCGATCTCATCGAGCAACAACACGCTGTAGGGTTTGCGCCGCACTTTCTCGGTGAGCTGGCCGCCCTCGTCATAGCCCACATAACCCGGAGGCGCGCCCACCAGGCGTGCCACGGTATGGCGTTCCCCGTACTCGGACATGTCGATGCGCAGCAGCGCACCTTCATCGCCATAGATGGACTCGGCCAGCGCCTTGGCGAGCTCGGTCTTGCCCACGCCGGTCGGCCCGAGGAACAGAAAAGTCGCCACCGGCTTGCTGCCTTCGCGCAGGCCCGCGCGCGACAACCGCACGGCATCGGCCACCGCGCGCACCGCTTCGTCCTGGCCCACCACGCGCTCGTGCAGCCGCTGCTCCAGATGCAGCAGCTTCTCGCGTTCTTCCACCGTCAGCTCGTTGACCGGAATGCCGGTCAGGCGCGAGACGATCTGTGCGACATGCTCGGCCTTGACTTCGGCGCTGCCCGAGGCGCGCTCGCGTTCCCATTCCTCGACGAGCTTCTTGAGTTCGGCTTCCTTGGCCTCGATGCGCTTGCCAAGTTCAGCAGCCTTGTCGTACTGCTTGCGTGCCGCCACATAGTCCTGCTCACGCCGCAGCTGGTGCAGTTCGGACTCCAGCTCTTGCACCGCCACCGGGCGGGCCGTGGCCGACAGCTTCACGCGTGCGGCCGCCTGGTCGAGCAGGTCGATGGCCTTGTCAGGCAAAAAGCGCGCGGTGATGTAGCGGTCGGACAACTCGGCGGCGGCAATGATCGCGTCCTCGGTAATGCTGACCTTGTGGTGCGCCTCGAAGGTGTCGCGCAGGCCGCGCAGGATCATAATGGTCTGCGCCACGGTCGGCTCGGGCACCATCACCGGCTGGAAGCGACGCTCCAGCGCGGCGTCCTTCTCGATGTACTTCTGATACTCGTTGAGCGTGGTGGCGCCGATCAGGTTCAGTTCGCCGCGCGCCATCATCGGCTTGAACACGTTGGCCACGTCCAGCCCGCCTTCGCCGCCACCCTGGCCGGCACCGACGATGGTGTGCACCTCGTCGATGAAGAGAATCAGCTCACCCTGGTGCTCGGTCACTTCCTTGAGCACCTTCTGCACGCGCTCCTCGAACTCGCCGCGGTACTTGGCGCCGGCCACCATGGCATTGATGTTGAGTTCCACCAGGCGCTTGTCGCGCAGCGTCTCGGGCACTTCGCCGGCGACCATGCGCTGCGCCAGCCCTTCGACGATGGCGGTCTTGCCGACGCCGGGCTCGCCGATCAGCACCGGATTGTTTTTCTTGCGCCGGGCCAGCACCTCGATGGTGGTCTCGATCTCCTGCGCGCGGCCGATGACCGGATCGAGCTTGCCCTCGCGCGCCATTTTGGTGAGATCTCGCGAGTATTTATCCAGCTCGGGCGTGTTGGTCGGCGTCTCGGCGCGGCCATCCTCGGCACCTTTGCCGACCACCTTGCTTACCTGCTGGCGCAGCGCTTGCGGCGTGAGGCCGTAACGGCGCAGCAGGTTGGCCGCCAAACCTTCGCCTTCCTCGGCGAGCCCGATCAGGAAATGCTCCGGCCCGACATAAGAGTGGCCGAGTTCGTTGGAGGCCACGAAAGCACGGCTGAGCGCGTCCTTGACCCGGGGCGACACGCCGATCTCGCCCTCGAACGGCTTATCGCCGCGCTTGGCTTCGGATTCGATCTGGCGCTTGAGGTCATCGACCTTGATCTTGAACTGCCCCAGGATGGTCTTGACCACGTCGCTGTCGGATAGCGCCAGCAGCAGGTGTTCGGTATCGACTTCGGCGCGCCCGAACTCTGCAGCGTGTCGGGCGGCCTCCTGCAATAGGGCCTCGGACTGTTCGCTGATACGGCTGGCGAGCCCACTGCCGCGACGGCGCGCGGTGCCCGTACCGGCCGGGGCGGGTTCGCCGAACGAGGCATCGACCACCTCGTCGGTATCGGCCGCCATGGACGGTGCGTCGTCACCGATGCGGAAGAAGTCGCTGCCAAGGAAGTCTTCGAACAGCCCGCTGCGCAAGCCGAACAAGGCTTCCAGCGGTGAGACGGTGCGCTTTTGCTGGCGCACCAGTTGGCGATAGTGATCGTCACACAACAGCATGGTGCTGTGGCGACCATTGAGATTGGCTTCCACCCGCACCGTGGCGGGCTGGCCGCAGACTTGGCATGAGGGTGTCAGGATTTTTGTGTGAGGGGCCTACCATGACGACTTCCAGGAGCCCCCATGCCACGCAAGAAGACCACCCCCGCCGCGAAGCCGGACGCCATTCTTCCCGACGAGCTGCTTGAGAAGCTGATCCCCGGACCGATGGACGCCGCCGGCGTCGAGGCCGTGTTCCAGAAGCTGAAGAAGGCCGTGATCGAGCGCGCCTTGGGGGCTGAGCTGGGCGTGCACTTGGCCAGCCCCGAGGGCGGCTGCGGGAACCATCGCAACGGCCGCAGCGGCAAGACCGTGCTGACCGACGGCGGGCCGCTGCGGATCGAGGTGCCCCGCGACCGGGCCGGCAGCTTCGAACCGCAGCTGATCCCGAAGCATGAGCGCCGGTTTGCCGGCTTTGACGACCGGATCATCTCGATGTATGCCCGCGGCATGTCGGTGCGCGAGATTCAGGGCCATCTGGCCGAGATGTACGCCATCGAGGTGTCAGCGGAGTTCATCAGCGCCGTCACCGACGCGGTGATGGCCGAGGTGGGGGCCTGGCAGGCCCGGCCGCTGGAGCCGATGTACCCGGTGGTGTTCTTCGATGCCCTGCGGGTGAAGATCCGCGAGGACGGCGTGGTGCGCAACAAGGCGGTGTATCTGGCCTTGGGCGTGCTGCCGGACGGGACCCGCGACATTCTGGGGCTTTGGATCGAGAACACCGAAGGCGCGAAGTTCTGGATGAAGGTGTTCAACGATCTCAAGACCCGCGGGGTCACGGACCTGCTGATCGGCGTGGCCGACGGCCTGAAGGGCCTGCCGGAGGCACTGGAGGCGGTGTTTCCGGCCACGACCCTGCAGACCTGCATCGTGCACCTGATCCGCAACAGCCTCGACTATGCGAGCTGGAAGGACCGTAAGGCGCTGGCCGCGGCGATCAAGCCGATCTACACCGCACCGAGCGCGGAGGCCGCCGAGCGCGCGCTGGACGCGTTCGAGGCAGGGCCGTGGGGCCAGCGCTTCCCGACCGTGGTCGCGGCCTGGCGGCGGGCGTGGAGCCGGGTGATCCCGTTCTTCGCGTTCCCGCCCGAAGTGCGGCGGATCATCTACACCACCAACGCCATCGAGAGCGTGCATTCGCGGTTACGCAAGATCATCAAGAGCCGCGGGCACTTCCCAAGCGACGAGGCGGCCACCAAGCTGATCTGGCTGGCCTTGCGCAACATCACCGCGGACTGGAAGCGGGCGAGCAAGGAGTGGAAATCGGCGATGAACCAGTTCGCGATACTATACGGCGACCGCTTCACCCTCGCACCACGCTGAACGACACGAGGACAGATTCAGAAACCGCCCCACACACAAAAAACAGGACATCCCCCTTGGCATTGTTTTCTGGCCATGCTGATGCTCCTGAGAGGGTTAACTGGGCGAGGCACCGCAGATCACGGTGCCTCATCTCTTTGTGGTTTTTGAGAAAAACGCGCTGCCCCGCGTCAGCCGTTGATCGGGATCGAGCGCCCCTGCTTGGGCGCACTGGCCTCGCGCTTGTCCATCGTGATCGTGAGCACGCCGTTCTTGAAAGCGGCCTTGATCGTGTCCTGGTTGGCATCGGCCGGCAGGTTCAGAATGCGCTGAAAGCTGCCGTAGGAGCGCTCCACCCGGTGGAAACCACCGTCTTTCGTTTCCTGCTCCTGACGCTTTTCACCGCGCACCAGCAGCACGTCGTTGTCGAGCGTGATCTGGATGTCTTTTTCCTCGACGCCGGGCAGTTCCAGGGCGATCTTGTACTGCTTGTCGGTCTCCTGGATGTCCAGCGCCGGTTTCAGCAGGCCCGGCCACTCCGACGGCCAGCGTGGCATGGCCAGCGTCGGGAAACCGAAGCCTCGAAACGCGTCGTCGAACAGGCGATCGATCTCGCGATGCAATTGCAGGATGGGGCTGACCGGCCCACCCGCCACCGGCAGGTCATTGCGCTGCACCGGCAGCGAGGCAGTGCTCTGTTGTTCTTCCTGCTCTTTCTTGAACCAGTTCCAGGGAGCCAACTTCTTGAAATCAATGTCCATGTCACACCTCCAGAAGAAAAATTGAAGAATCTCGCTCACTCCGTTTGCCTGCGGCCATGGATAGCGCGCCCTGGCGACACGGAGTGTTCCGCTGACTTTGGCTGCTTATCTGTGCGTATCACCTCCTTCTTTCTGCCTGCTTGGATCTGATCATTGATCCATTGATCGATTTCACTTTGACGAAACCGCCACGTCCCGCCGACCTTGAAGGCTGGAATTTCCCCGTGCGCGGCGAGCCGGTAGAGCGTCCGCTTGCCGACTTTCAAGTAGGCAGCCAACTCGTCGAGTGTGAAGATCGCCTGCTGGCGCGCTGTCATACCACCCCCACAAGTTCCGTCGTCACGCGGCCTCGCTCGAGGAAGTTCTTGCAAGACTTTGCAAGATATTGCGCCTAAACATGCCGAAAGTCAAGAGTCAACATCCAGCGACCTGCTGGCCGATTGATGTGACTCAAGGGCACTTCTCGAAACCTCCCTAACCGTTGTCGCCAGTGAGCCGGCATGATGTCGCCCATGATCACCCCGCGCATCAAGCCCTCGTCCTTCTGGCGCTCTCAGCCCGGCGCTGACCTGTTCGTGCAAGACCAACGCCAAGCCAAGCTCGGCGGCTTCATCGCCAACCTGGCAGCAATGGACGAACTGATCGACTTCGCGGCCATTGCCGCCCGGGTCGACACCGCCTGCCCTCGCGCTGACCGTAGCAAAGGCGGGCGCCCGCCGTACCCCACCGAGGTGATGGTGCGGCTGCTGTTCATCCAGTCGCTGTACAACCTCAGCGACGAGGACTGCGAGTACCAGGTGCTGGACCGCATGAGCTTGCCGCACTTCTGCCGCCTGGACGCAGCACTGCACATCCCCGATGCGCGCACGCTGTGGAGTTTCAAGCAGCGCTTGGCCCAAGGCGGTCTGGGCGGCCGCGCCATCTTCGAGGCGGTGAGCCTGCAGTTGCAGCAGCACGGCTACATCCCGCGCGGCGGGCAGATCGTGGATGCCAGCATCGTGCAGGCACCGCTCACCCAGGCGAACAAGGACGAGCGCGAAGCGCTCAACGAAGGCCGCAGGCCCGAGGGCTGGAATGCCAAGCGGCTGCAGCACACCGACCGCGACGCGCGCTGGACCAAGAAGCACGGCAAGAGCTTCTACGGCTACAAGGTGCACGCCAACGCGGACGCGCGCTACAAGCTGATCCGCCGGGTCAAGGTCACGCCGGCCAATGTCGATGACGGCCAGACGCTCAAGGAGGTGCTGGACCGCGCCAACACCGGCGCGCGGCTGCTGGCCGACCGAGGCTACGACGCGCAGACCAACCGCCAGTTGCTGCAGGCCCACGGGCTGCGCGACGGCATCGCGCGGCGTGCCAAGCCCGGGCAGGAGCGGCGCGTGCGACTGGACGCGCGCAACAAGGCGATCAACCGCGTCCGCGCCAGAGGCGAACATGTGTTCGCCGGCCTCGAGCAGTTGGGCGGCAAGTGCGTGCGGGCGATGACGCTGGCGAGAAACGAACTGGCGATCCTGCTGAAGTGCGCGGCGTACAACGCCAAGCGGCTGGTCTGGCTGGTGCGCCATGACCCGTGCGGGTGTGCGCGATGAAGGCAGAGGTGCGCCCGCTGCAGCCTGCAAACGCCGTTTTGCAGGGCCTCGGGCGCCCGCCAAGGCTGCGATGACGGGGCCTGAGCGGCACCGAGAACCCCGAACTGAACGACGCGAGCGCCCTCATGCCGGTTCAGCCTTCGGAAATGGGGTTATGCGAAGTGCCCGTAGGGCTGTGTGACCCCCATCCTGCAGCGTGACCTGATGGCTCTTCGTCATTTCGTGTGGAACACAACACTCACAATGCTCCCCTGGTTGTTGAGCCCGGTGGGCATGTGTGCAGGCCGCTGGCCGGCCTGTGCACATGTCCACCGGGCGGGTTTGATCAGGAGGATGAGTCCATGGGCATTGCCGTAGAAGCTCTGTTCACCAGCGCGCTGGGCTTGCAGCCGCCGTGGGTCGTCGATGACGTCAGGCTCGACACCACCAAGCGGCGTATCGACTTCGAGATCGGCTGCCACACCAGCAGGCTCGCCTGCCCGGCATGCGGTGCGGCCACGCAACCGGTGCACGACCGGCTGCGCCGATCCTGGCGGCACCTGGACTTCTTCCAGTTCGAGGCCTGGCTGCACTGCGACGTGCCGCGCGTGGCCTGCGGTGCCTGCGGCAAGACCACGCAGGTGGCCGTGCCCTGGGCGCGTCCGGGCTCGGGCTTCACCGCGGCGTTCGAAGCGCTGGCGCTGACCTTGTGCCTGGACCTGCCGGTGCGCCAGGCCGCCGAGTTGCTGCGCTGCAAGGACAAGCGGCTGTGGCGGCGCATCGAGTTCTACGTCGCGCAGGCGCGTGCGCTGGAAGACTTCTCCGGCGTACGCACGGTGGGCATCGACGAGACCAGCCTGCGGCGCGGGCAGCACTACATCACCGTCGTGCACGACCTGGATCGCAAGCGGCTGCTGTTCGCCACCGAGGGGCGCGAGCACCGCACGGTGGTGGAGTTCGCCGAGGATCTGAAGGCCCATGGCGGCGATCCCGCCCAGGTGCGGCACGTGTGCATGGACATGAGCGCAGCCTACGCCAAGGGCGTGGCGCTGGCGCTGCCCGAGGCGCAGATCAGCTACGACCGCTTTCACGTCGTCTCGATGGCCATCGAGGCGATGGACCAGGTGCGCCGCGCGGAGATGGCTACCGACGCGCAGGCGGTGCGAGCCGCGCTGGGCGCTGGCCAGCGTAAGACGCTCAGGCAGCTGCTGTGGGGCATGCGGCGCAACCCCAGCACCTGGAGCGCCCGCCAGCTCGATGCCATGCACTGGCTGCAGCGCTCGACGCTCAAGAGCGCGCGGGCGTGGCGGCTGAACTCGGCGGCCTGGCGCACCGGCAGGTCCAGGCACAAGGTCAGCGCCAGCGCTTCGAACGCCGCGGTGAAGCCCGAGCCCGGGCGCGCCCAGGGCACGGCCACCTGCGTGGTCTTGCCGCAGGCACCGCAGGCCACGCGCGGCACGTCGCAATGCAGCCAGGCCTCGAACTGGAAGAAGTCCAGGTGCCGCCAGGATCGGCGCAGCCGGTCGTGCACCGGTTGCGTGGCCGCACCGCATGCCGGGCAGGCGAGCCTGCTGGTGTGGCAGCCGATCTCGAAGTCGATACGCCGCTTGGCCGTGTCGAGCCTGACGTCATCGACGACCCACGGCGGCTGCAAGCCCAGCGCGCTGGTGAACAGAGCTTCTACGGCAATGCCCATGGACTCATCCTCCTGCTCAAACCCGCCCGGTGGACATGTGCACAGGCCGGCCAGCGGCCTGCACACATGCCCACCGGGCTCGACGACCAGGAGTCATTGTGACTGTTGGGTTCCACACGAAATGACGAAGAGCCCCTGCGCCGCGCCTGGCTCAAGGATGACCACGCCCGCGTCGCCCAGCGCGTCGGCGCGCTGGACCGCTACGTCAAGTTCGGCGGCAAGGTGCTGGAAAAGGGCATAGAGATGTACCGCGACCCCACGCTCGGCATGGTGCTGGCGCGCGAGGGCAGCGAGATCGTGCGCGAGCTGGCCGGCGCGCTCAGCCTGTCCGACGATCCGCCGACCGTGCTCAAGGGCCGGCTGGGCGTGAGCAAGCGCGTGGCCTGGGCCGAGCCGCTCGCACTGGAAGAGGTGAAGGCCGTCGGCCGGGCTTGCGGCTGCACCGTCAACGACGTGCTGCTTGCCTCCGCGGCCGGTGCGCTGCGCGGCTATCTCATCGACCGTGGCGAAGCCGTGGACGGCCTCACCCTGCGCGCCACCGTGCCGGTGAACCTGCGGCCGCTCGAGCATGCGAAGAAGCTCGGCAACCACTTCGGCCTGGTCTTCCTCGAACTGCCGGTGGGCGAGGCCAATCCGGTGCGCCGGCTCGAGCGCGTGGCCGCCAGCATGCGCCGGCTCAAGAAGGGCCGCCAGGCCGCCGCCACCTTCGGCGCCCTGGCCGCCGTGGGCATGGCGCCGGCCGGTGTGCAGTCCCTGGCGCTGGACCTGTTCAGCCGCAAGGCCTCCGCCGTCGCCACCAACGTGCCCGGTCCGCAGATGCCGCTGTACCTGGGTGGCAGCGAGATCCGCGAAATGATGTTCTGGGTGCCGCAGACCGGCTCGATCGGCCTGGGGTTGTCGATCCTCAGTTACAACGGCCGTGTCCATTTCGGCCTGATCGGCGACGCCCGCCTGCTGCCCGACCCGGACGCCGTCATCGGCCGCTTCCGCCCCGAGTTCGAAAAGCTGCTGTACCTGGCGCTGATGGCCGACTGGCAGCATCCGGTCGGCGCGCCCGATGCCGAGGCGCTGCTCGACGACGACGTCGCGGCCTGACCGCGGCTGAACGGCGGGGCGGTTTCGCGCACCCTTGGCTGTGGTATCCTTGCGGGACCCGGGGCGTGGAAATCTTCTCCATCCAGGGCCGCCGGCCCGGCGCAGCGCTTCCGCCGGCGATGCCGCGCCCCCGAGGAGCCCACACCGACCCGAGGATCCGACCACGACCATGACCCACTGCGACCTTGCCGGCAGCGCACTGCGCGTCGCCCCCGACCATCTCCCCGATCCGCCACTCGACATCCCGGCCACCGCCACGCCGCAGCAGGCCGTGCTCGCCGGCGGCTGCTTCTGGTGCGTCGAGGCCGTCTACCGCCGCCTCGACGGCGTGCTCGACGTGCGCTCCGGCTACGCCGGCGGCAGCGCCGACAGCGCCAACTACGACGCCGTTTGCACGGGCCGCACCGGCCACGCCGAGGCCGTGCTGATCCGCTTCGACCCCGCGCGCATCAGCTACGGTCAGCTACTCAAGGTGTTCTTTGGCGTCGTCCACGACCCGACCCAGCACAACCGACAAGGCAACGACATCGGCTCGCAGTACCGCTCGGCAGTCTTCTACGCCGACGACGCACAGCGCCGCGTCGCCGAGAGCTACATCGCGCAACTGGACGCGGCTGGCGTATACAACGCGCCCATCGCCACCACCCTCGAACCGCTGCAGGCATTCCACGAGGCCGAGGCGTACCATCAGGACTACGCCGCGCGTCACCCGACCCAGCCCTACATCGTCCACGTCGCCGCGCCGAAGGTGGAAAAACTGCAACGCCACTTCCGCGACCGCTTGCGCAACGACAGGAGCGACGTCACATGAGCGCTCATGCCCCGCGCCGCTCGGCCAGCGGCCACGACCTCACCCCGCCGGACCCGCAGACCCGCGAGCGGCTGATTGCCGCTCTCAGCCCCGAGGCGCGCCGCATCCTGCTCGACCATGGCACCGAGCGCGCCTTCTGCGGCGGTCTGCTGCACGGCCAGGGGCCCGGCACCTACCACTGCCGCCTCTGCCACCTGCCGTTGTTCCGCGCCGAGGACAAGTTCGACTCCGGCACCGGCTGGCCCAGCTTCACGCAGCCCTTCGACCCCGAACACATCGCCGAATACCGCGACAGCAGCCACGGCATGATCCGTATCGAAATCCGCTGCGCCCGCTGCGACGGCCACCTCGGCCACGTCTTCCCCGACGGCCCGCCACCCACCGGCCTGCGCTACTGCCTCAACTCCGCGGCGATGGCCTTCGTGCCGGCGGGCGGGTAGGCCTCGGGGTATAGGAAGTTCAACCGCCCTTTTTTGCGAGTCTGGCGGGTAGGAAGCGGCCGCGCAAGCGCCGCTTTGGGCACAGATCGGGCACAGATCGGGGGTTCATGCGTGGGTTTTCGACATCGCGGGGCCACGCAGCGGCTCAGTGCGTAGCCATTTCTCACCGAATCCCGGCACAGGGCCGAGCGCAGCCCTGCGGGGTCGTGGCCGCATTGGATCGGACTCTGGCTTGGCTGCCGGCTGTGTGGCCGGCGCCTCATCACGCGGCGGGCGGCGGGGCGCGCGCTGCGGGCCGGTAGTGCGCTTGCTCCAGCGCGCCGTGTTTCTCGAAGTGGGCGAGGATGGCGCGAATGGCCTTGGGGTCTTCGATGCTGGCGACGATCCGCACCGCGCCGCCGCAGTGGGCGCAGGTGGTGACGTCGATGGAAAAGACCCGCTTGAGCCGTTGCGCCCAGCTCATCGCACGGCGCTTCTGCTCGGGGCTGCGCGGTTCGTCGTGGGCGCTGACGTCCACCGGCACTGCATCGCTCGCAGGCCGCTTGCCGCGCCCCGAGGGCGTCAGCTGCGCGCGCAGGTTTGCATTCGGGGCGAATACGCCGTGGAAGCGGGTGAGATGCGCGCGAGGTGGCGGGACCAGTGCCGCCAGCTTGGCGATGAAGTCAACCGCATCCCATTCGACATGCGTGGTCCCATTGCGCCAGCTGCGCCAGACTGACTGGAAGACCCCACACCGGAAAGTCCCATGGACAGCTACCGACCAATCGACTGCCATCTGCACGACTACCTGGAGATCGCCTGCCTGTACCGTTACCGACTGCTGCTCGAACTGGTTGACGGCGGGCGACTCGAAGCCGATGCCATCAGCACCGAGACGCGCCCCAGCAAGGAGGAATTCCTGCTTGTGGCAAGCGAAAGCGGCCAGCAGGCCCTGCGCCTGGATCTGCTGCTGGCCATTACCCCGCTCACACCCGGTGCGCGCTTCGGCCGGGTACTGTTGGGCAACCGCCCGAAAACCTGAAAGAACCGCCCCTCCGGCGCAGACAAAAAACCGGGCAATGCCCGGTTCTTTCCTACCACATCAGGTCGTCAGGAACCTGATAGGCGGCGTACGGATCATCGGCATCCGGGGGTATAGGAAGTTCAACCGCCCTTTTTTGCGAGTCTGGCGGGTAGGAAGCGGCCGCGCAAGCGCCGCTTTGGGCACAGATCGGGCACAGATCGGGGGTTCATGCGTGGGTTTTCGACATCGCGGGGCCACGCAGCGGCTCAGTGCGTAGCCATTTCTCACCGAATCCCGGCACAGGGCCGAGCGCAGCCCTGCGGGGTCGTGGCCGCATTGGATCGGATTCTGCTTTCGCTTCCGGTTGAGTGGCCGGCACCTCGTCACGCGGCCGGCGGCGGGGCGCGCGCTGCGGGCCGGCAGTGCGCTTGCTCCAGCGCGCCGTGTTTCTCGAAGTGGGCGAGGATGGCGCGGATGGCGGTGGGTTCCTCGATGCTGGCGACGATCCGTACCGCGCCGCCGCAGTGGGCGCAGGTGGTGATGTCGATGGAAAAGACCCGCTTGAGCCGTTGCGCCCAGCTCATCGCACGGCGCTTCTGCTCGGGGCTGCGCGGCTCGTCGTGGGCGCTGACGTCCACTGGCGCCGCATCGCCCGCAGGCCGCTTGCCGCCCCCCGATGGCGTCACCTGCGCGCGCAGGTTTGCATTCGGGGCGAATACGCCGTGGAAGCGGGTGAGATGCGCGCGAGGTGGCGGGACCAGTGCCGCCAGCTTGGCGATGAAGTCCACCGCATCCCATTCGACATGCGTGGTGCCATTTCGCCACGGCGTCTTGAGCTGATACCGCACCCTACCCTGCGGTGAGATCGACAGCCGCTGCTCGCTGATCGCCGGGCGCGTGATGTAGCGGCACAGCTTTTCGAGCTTGTGGCTCTCGTGTGCTTCCGCGGCCACGCCGGCATGCAGCGAGAAGCCGCCGACCTTGCCGGCGTCGCCGTCCAGAGAACCCGCATCACCGGGTAGCGTTTTCAGGGTGACGACCTTGCGGCCAGCGTCGCGACCGGTGGCGATGCGGTAGGTGATCGAACTCATCCGCAGCGCGTCCATGCCGTCGTCGCTACCCGCGCTGTCGGACAGAAACACGGATTCGTCCTCGCCTTCCAGCCAGCCTTTGCGCGTCAGGTGCCGGCACACGCGATGCGCGATGGTGCCGGCCAGTTCCGTCAGTTGCGCCGATGTGGGCCGCTGACCATCCCCCTGTCCCCAAGAACGGCGAGCCGCGTGCTCGCCGTTTTGGCATGGACGCGTGCGGATTGGCGAACCCGAAGTTTGCGCGTGGTTCGCCATTGCGTCCCTCGTATGTTCGCCACCCGAAGCCTGCAATGACACCTGTTCCTCAACAGCGTCATAGGAGGCTTCCATGCCGACAACGGCAAGCACCATCACCCGGTCGCCGGTCGATGCGATCAACGGTCTGTCTCCCGGCGATCGTCGGGTCCTCAACGAGAACGAGCTCGCGCAGCGCTGGGGCCTGAGCCCCAAGACCCTGCAGCGCTGGCGCAGCGAAGGGCGTGGCCCGCGCTACCTGAAGCTGTCCAAGCGCGTCAGCTACCCCCTGGAGTCGGTCATCGAGTTCGAGCGTGGTGCCCTGCACGACTCGACCTCCGAGCGCGCGGCGCGCTGAAGGGGGATGCGATGAGCGATTTGACCCTCTACCCCGCCGACATCGCCGCGATGTCCGTCGGCCAGCTGGCTCAACTTCCGCCCGCCCAGAAGGCCGAGATCAGCCGCCACCTGGACGAAGCGCTCGCCTGGCTCAAGCAGGCCCGCGCCAAGTTCGACGCTGCGCTGGAGGCCGCCTACGGCGAGCAGGCCCGTGCTGCCCGCCTCGAGGCGGGCAAGGACTTCGGCGTCGTGCACCTGAAGGACGGGCTGCTTCGCGTGACGATCGATGTCCCGAAGCGCGTGTCCTGGGACCAGGCGCAACTGGCCGCCATCGCCCGGCGCATCGCCGCCGCCGGCGAGAAGGTCGAGGACTACCTGGACGTCGAGTACTCCGTCTCGGAATCGCGCTTCTCCAACTGGCCGCCGGCACTGCGCGCCGGGTTCGAGGCCGCCCGCACCGTCAAGCCCGGCAAGCCCACGTTCCGGCTGGCCCTCGTCTCGGAGGAGTGATCCATGAGCACCGAACTGATCCCGTTTGATTTCGAAGGCCGTCCGGTCCGGGTCGTCACGGATGCCCAAGGCGAACCGTGGTTCGTCGCGGCGGATGTGTGCGCGGTTCTTGAACTGCCGAACACCACCCGCGCCCTGGCGCGACTGGACCCTGACGAGCAAGCCCTGATCTCAATTCAGGGCATCTCGCGCGGCAATGACCAGGTCAACGTCGTCAACGAGCCCGGCCTCTACAGCCTGGTGCTGGGTAGCCGCAAGCGCGAGGCCAAGCACTTCAAGCGCTGGGTGACACACGAGGTGTTGCCGGCGATCCGCAAGACGGGCAGCTACACGGCGCCAAGTGCACGCCCGACCCTGCCGGCACCCACCCAGGACCGCATCGCCGCTCTGCTGCTGATCGGCGAGGCCGTGGCCAAGGTGCCGGGGGTCAAACCCGGCATCGCGATGGCGGCCACGCTCACCTGCATCCAGGAGAACACGGGCCTGGCGGTCGAGACGCTGCGCCGCGCCCTTCCTGCCAGGGACACTGCGGCGAACGAGGCGATCTGCTCGCTCAACGCCACCCAGCTCGGCAGGCTGCTGGGCCTGTCGGCCAAGGCCACCAACCAGCGTCTGGCCGCGCACGGCCTGCAGTTGCGCAACGAACGCGACGAGTGGGAACTGACCGAGGCCGGCGAGGCCTGGGCCGAGGCGATGCCGTACTCCCGCAACGGGCACAGCGGCTACCAGATCCTCTGGAACCCCGCCGTCGCTGAAGTGCTGAAGGAGGTGGCGTGATGGCCCTTCCCATCATCACCGCCGATGAGCGCCTCGCCGAGAAGCAGGGCGTCAAGCTCGTGCTTCTAGGCAAGAGCGGCATCGGCAAGACCAGCCAGCTCAAGACGCTGCCGGAAGGATCGACCCTGTTCGTCGACCTCGAGGCTGGCGACTTGGCCGTCAAGGACTGGCGCGGCGACTGCGTGCGCCCGAGCACCTGGCCGGAGTTCCGCGATCTCGTGGTGTTCCTCGCCGGCCCGAACCCGGCGTTGCCGGCGGATGCGCCGTACTCCGAGGCGCATTACCGGCATGTGTGCGAGCGCTACGGCGATCCCGCGCAACTGGCCAAGTACGACACCTACTTCGTCGACTCGATCACCGTGCTCGCGCGCCTCGCCCTGATCTGGGCCAAGACCCAGCCGCAGGCCTACAGCGAGCGCACTGGCAAGCCCGACACCCGGGGCGCCTACGGCCTGCTCGGCTCGGAACTGATCGGGGCGCTGACCCATCTGCAGCACGCGCGCGGCAAGCACGTCGTGTTCGTGGCCATCCTCGACGAGCGCTTGGACGACTTCAACCGCAAGGTCTTCGTGCCGCAGATCGAGGGCGCCAAGACCGCGGCGGAACTGCCCGGCATCGTCGACGAGGTGGTCACCTTGGCCGAGATCAAGGCCGAGGACGGATCAATCTACCGCGCCTTCGTCTGCCACACGCTGAACCCCTACGGCGCCCCGGCCAAGGACCGCTCCGGCCAGCTCGAGTTGCTGGAGCCGCCGAACCTGCGCGCGCTGATCGACAAGTGCGCCGCCGCCACCCGCCTTCCGCCATCCGCTACCGCCTTCGAGGAGTGATCCATGACCGCCTGGAACGACTTCAACGACGCCGAACAACAGACCAGCTTCGACCTCATCCCCAAGGGCACGCTCGCCCGCGTGCGCATGACCCTCAAGCCCGGGGGCTTTGATGACCCGGCCCAGGGGTGGACCGGCGGCTACGCCACGCAGAGCTTTGAGACCGGCTCGGTGTATCTCGCGGCCGAGTTCGTCGTGCTGGAGGGCGAGTACGCCCGGCGCAAGCTCTGGAGCAACATCGGCCTGCATTCCCCGAAGGGCCCGGCTTGGGGCCAGATGGGCCGCAGCTTCGTGCGCGCGATCCTCAACAGCGCCCGCAACGTCCATCCCCAGGACAACGGGCCGCAGGCCGCCGCCGCGCGGCGCATCCAGGGCTTCCACGAGCTCGACGGCATCGAGTTCCTCGCCCGCATCGACGTCGAGAAGGACGGTCGCGGCGAGTTGAAGAACGTCGTCAAGAGCGCCGTCGAGCCCGACCACCCGGAGTATGCCCGCCTGATGGGCGTGCCGCCGAAGAACCCTGGCAGCGGCTCCAGCGGTGCGCCGGCGGCGCTCACCCCGCCCCGTGCGATGTCTGCGCCAGCCGCCCCGCAACCCCCCGCCGTGCCGGGTAAGCCCGCCTGGGCGCAGTGAGAGGAGGGCCAGTGAAGTGCTGGGTCTGCAAACGACAGGCGCGCGGCTACGGCCACTCGGACCTTCGGCATCCGGTGGGCGATGCCCGGCGCTATCCGATCGACTGGGTGTTCTGCTCGCGGCGTTGCCAGCAGGCGTTTCACGCGCTCTACGGCCAGTGGCTGCGCGTGCAGGAAGGACGCACGTCCAAAACGGAGGTGGCCATGATCGATCCGTCTGACGTCGAACTGGCCGCGATGAGGAAGTGCCTCAAGGCCTTCGGCGCGGCGGCAGAAAGCATCGGCTTCGACAAGCCGCTGGGCGAGTATTCCGAGGCCGAGGCGCTCCAGGTGATCGACGCCATCGTCACCTGCTACACGGACGCGATGGTCGAGCACCACGAGGCGACCAAGTACCCGCCGGTGCGCGGGCTGAAGCGCCCGGTGTCCGATCCCTTCGCCGATCTGGAAGACGACCTGCCGTGGGAGGAGCCGAAGGCTCAAGCGCAGACGGCACGCACGGCAGCACCCAAGGAGGCGCGGCGATGATGGACTTCAACGCCTCCAAGAGCCTGTCGGGTCAGATCACGGCGCTGATCGACGCCGGGCTGCAGCAGTCTCGCGCGGCGCAGCCTCGCCGCACCTACCTGGGCGCCTCGCGCCTCGGGGTCGCCTGCGAGCGCGCGCTGCAGTACGAGTTTGCCGACGCCCCGGTCGATCCGGGTCGCGAGACCGACGGCCGCCTGCTGCGCGTCTTCGATCGCGGCCACGTGATCGAGGACTGCATGGTCGGATGGCTGCGCGCGGCGGGCTTCGATCTGCGCACGCGTAACGACGCGGGAGAGCAGTTCGGCTTCTCGGCGCTGGAAGGGCGCCTGCAGGGCCACGTCGATGGGGTGCTCGTCGCCGGGCCCGACCTGGGGTTCGGTTCCGGCTACCCGGCGCTGTGGGAGAACAAGTGCCTGGGCGCCAAATCGTGGCGCGAGTTGGAGAGACATCGCCTCGCGGTCGCCAAGCCCGTCTACGCCGCCCAGGTCGCGCTCTACCAGGCCTATCTCGAACTGCACGCGCACCCGGCCCTGTTCACGGCGGTGAACGCCGACACCATGGAGATCCACGCCGAGCTGGTGCCGTTCGACGCCCATCTGGCGCAGCGCATGTCCGACCGGGCGGTCAAGGTCATCACGGCCACCAAGGCGGGCGAACTGCTTCCACGCGCCTTCGCCGATCCCACCCATGTCGAGTGCCGGATGTGCCCGTGGCAGGACCGGTGCTGGAGGGCTGCGGCATGAACGAGACACCACTGCACCCGGTGCTCGGGGAGCGCCTGATCGACGCACGCGAGGCGGCACTGGCGCTCAATCTGCCGCACTACTGGCTCACGCACGCGAAGGAGCGCCGGCGTCTGCGCCTGCCGCACTACCGGGTGGGCAAGCTGCTGCGTTTCAAGCTCTCCGAACTGATGGCGTGGATGGAGGAACGTCAAGCCCTGCTCACGGCCGACGCAGTGCACGAGGAGGAGGCGGATGCTGGACTTCAATGACACCGCGCCCGTGCCCGAGATCCCGGCGTCCGAGCGCCGCGAGGCCCTGCGCGCCGCGCTGCTCGCGAGGCTGGAAGCGGTGCTGTTCTCGCTGTTCCCCGCCGGTCGGACGCGCCGCGGCAAGTTCGTCATCGGCGACGTGCTCGGCAGCCCGGGCGACAGCCTGGAGGTCGTGCTCGACGGCGACAAGGCGGGGCTCTGGACCGACCGTGCCACCGGCGACGGCGGCGATGTGTTCCACCTCATCGGCGCTCACTTCGGCGTGGACGTGCACGGCGACTTCGCCCGCGTCCTCGACCTGGCCGAGGACCTCGTCGGCCGAGCGCCCACGGCGCCGCCGCGCAAGGCGGCCAAGAAGACCCCGGTCGACGACCTCGGCCCGGCCACCGCCAAGTGGGACTACCTCGACGCACAAGGGCAGCTCATCGCCGTCGTCTACCGCTACGACCCGCCCGGGCGCAAGAAGGAATTCCGGCCCTGGGACGCGCGCCGCCGCAAGATGGCTCCGCCCGAGCCGCGGCCGCTCTACAACCAGCCCGGGATCCACAACGCCGCCCAGGTCGTGCTGGTCGAGGGCGAGAAGTGCGCCCAGGCCTTGATCGAGCTCGGGATCGTGGCCACCACCGCGATGCACGGGGCGAATGCGCCCGTGGACAAGACCGACTGGTCGCCGCTGGCGGGCAAGGCCGTCCTCCTCTGGCCCGATCGCGACAAACCCGGCTGGGACTACGCGATGGCCGCGGCGCAGGCCGCACTCGCCGCCGGCGCCGCCTCCTGCGACGTGCTGCTGCCGCCCGACGACAAGCCCGAGGGGTGGGACGCGGCCGACGCCGTCGCCCAAGGCTTCGACGTCGCCGCCTTCATCGCCTCGGGCCCGCGGATGAGCATCAAGCCAGCACTTGGGCAGCCCACGCAGGAGCCTTCCGTCTGGGCCACCGACGACGCGCTGGCGCTGAGCTTCACCAGCCGCTACAGCGAAGACTGGCGCTACTGCGCCGCCTGGGGCAAGTGGCTGGTGTGGGACGGACGGCGCTGGCAGGCGGACGAGACGCTGTTGGTGCACCACCTCATCCGCGCGATCTGCCGCGAGGCCGCGCTCAAGGCCGACTCCCACCGGCTGGCGGCCAAGCTCGCCGCGAGCAGCACGGTCGGCGGCGTGGAGCGGCTGGCACGCACCGACCGGCGGCACGCCTCCACCTCGCAGGAGTGGGACGCGGATCTGTTCGCGCTCAACACGCCGGGCGGGGTGGTCGACCTGCGCAGCGGGCGGCTGCGCCTGCACGACCGCGCCGACCGCATGACCAAGCTCGCCACCGCCACGCCCCGCGGCGACTGCCCCCGCTGGCGGGCGTTCCTGGCCGACGTCACCGGGGGCGATGCCGACCTGCAGGCCTACCTGCAGCGCATGGTGGGCTACTGCCTCACCGGCTCGACGGCGGCGCACGCGCTGTTCTTCCTCTACGGCACCGGCGCCAACGGCAAGTCGGTGTTCGTGAACACCTTGGCCACGATCCTCGGCGACTACGCCACCAGCGCGCCGATGGACACCTTCATGGAGGCGCGCGGCGACCGGCATCCGACCGATCTGGCGGGCCTGCGCGGGGCGCGCTTCGTCTCCTCCATCGAGACCGAGCAAGGCCGGCGCTGGAACGAGTCCAAGGTCAAGGCCATCACCGGCGGCGACAAGGTCTCGGCGCGCTTCATGCGCCAGGACTTCTTCGAGTACACGCCCCAGTTCAAGCTGGTCATCGCCGGCAACCACAAGCCCGCGATCCGCAACGTGGACGAGGCGATGAAGCGCCGGCTGCACCTGATCCCCTTCACCGTGACCATCCCGCCCGAGCGGCGCGACGCCATGCTGACCGACAAGCTCCTGGCCGAGCGCGACGGGATCCTCGCGTGGGCGGTCGAGGGGTGTCTGGCCTGGCAGCGCGAGGGGCTCCAGCCCCCGGCCAGCGTGGTGTCGGCCACCGCCGAGTACTTCGACGAGGAGGACGCCGTCGGCGACTTCCTGGACGAGGAGGCCCAGCGCCACCCGCAGGCCCGCGTGGCCGTGGCCGACGTGTTCCAGCGCTGGCAGGACTGGGCCGGCCGGCGCGGCGAGTACGTGGGCACGAGCCGCTGGCTCGCGCAACAACTGGCCAACCGCGGCTTCGAGCGCACGCGCATCCACGGCGGCGTCAAGGCCCTGGCGGGCCTGTCGCTCAAGCCCAAGGACTACGGCGTACGGCTCCCGTACCGCGACGACTGACCACCCACGGTGACCGAAGGTGACTGGCCCAAGGATTGAGTCTCTTTACGCGCGTACGCGCGCGCGGGCGGAAGGACGATTCCCCATGGCGGTCACCTTCGGTCACCCGATGCTGACAAGGACCGACACGATGCACACCACCCTCCTCGCCCTCGACCTGGGCACCACCACCGGCTGGGCGCTGCGCGGCAGCGACGGCCACATTACCAGCGGCGCCGAGAGCTTTCGGCCGCAGCGCTTCGAAGGCGGCGGCATGCGCTTCCTGCGCTTTCGGCGCTGGATTTCTGAAATTCAGCAATCCGTTTCTGAAATTCAGTTTTTGTACTTCGAGGAGGTACGCCGACACGCTGGCGTCGATGCCGCGCACGCCTACGGCGGGTTCCTGGCCACGCTCACGGCCTGGTGCGAGCACCACGGCATCCCCTACCAGGGCGTGCCGGTGGGCACGATCAAGAAGCACGCCACAGGCCGTGGCAACGCGCGCAAGGACGAGATGCTGGCCGCCGCCCGCGCTCGCGGCCACAGCCCCGCCGACGACAACGAGGCCGATGCGCTGGCCTTGCTGCATTGGGCGATCGAGCGCCACGACGCGGCGCAGGAGGTCTGACATGCACATCCCGACCCCTCGCTACCGTGGCCCGCTGGCACGCCTGCAGCCCGAGCCGATGGACGTGGAAGCCGTCAAGCGCCAAGGCTGGCGCGAGCAACGCCTGCTCGTCGTCTCCCTCGACGACGACCGGCTCGACTGGATGGAACGCGAGTTGATCCGCCGAATCGGCGAGCGGCTCTACGGTGCACGGGAGGCGCGCCATGGCTGAGTGGACCGTCGAGCGTGTGGCCGAACGCTTCCGGGAGGCGGCCATCACCGCCCACCGCTTGCCGTCCGTGCGCGTGCAGGGCTACTTCAACACCTGGCCCGCGATCCGGCGCATGCCCTGGGAGACGCTGGGGGCCGAACCCACGATCCGGCGCTTCCCACCCAGCCCTGAGGCTATCGAGCGCATGCTCGAGACCATGCGCTGGGTCTTGTGGCTGGAGGAAGAGGAACGGCATCTCGTGTGGATGCGCGCCGAGCGCCACCGCTGGCGCGACATCTGCGCCCGCTTTGGCTGCGACCGGACCACCGCCTGGCGGCGGTGGCAGCGGGCGTTGCAGACTGTCGCGAACCACCTAAACACCACGCAACAAGGTGCCAGCGCAGCGGCAGGACGAAGCACCACTCCCAAAGCCATGCGCAACGCCGATTAACGCCGCACTCGGTTGCTCGCGGCGATGTCCCGTTCGCTGTTGAACGAGACCGTGTGACGGCTCCTCATTCGTGATGCTACGCGGCTTTGAGTTCGGCGGGCTGCGTGGCGGCGATGCGCTTGTCCAACGCGGCGATCAAGTGCTTCATGTCGCGGTGCCCGCGCAGCTTGCGGAAGCGATCCTTGGCGTCGCTGAGTGCGCTGGCGACCCAGCGCAACGTCATCTGTCCGTCCCGCCATCGCTTGACGTTGCGCGTGTAGTGCGCGATCGAGCCGTTGAGGTTCTCGATCGGGTTGGTGGTGCGCAGCGTGCGGTACAGCGCGCCCGTGATGCCCAGAGCCTGCACGGTGAGCGTCTCCTCGAGTCCCTCGCGCAGACTGGCCGCAGCGCCGGGATGCTTGGACTGCAGCGACGTAGCCAGGCGCTGCAGCTGCTTCTTGACCAGCTCGGCGTTGGCGCTGTCCCAGGCGTCGCGCATCGCGCGGCCCACGCTGGCGTGCAGCTCTTCGGGCAGGTGCTCGATGACGTTGCGCCGCTTGTGCTCCTGGCAGCGCTGGATCAGCGCCGTGGCCCCGAAGGTCTCGACGATCGCCTTGCGCAGCGCCTTGCCACCATCGATCACCCACAGCCGTGCGCGGTCGGCATCGAGACCGCGCTCGATCAGATCGCTCAGCAGCGAGCGCACGACCCGCGTGCTCTCGGTGGAGCCTTCGCGCAGCCCCAGCACGTGCTTGTTCCCCTGGGCATCAATGCCCAGCGCCAGCAGGATGACGCGGTCTCGGAAGTGGATGCCGTCGACCATCACGACCGGCAGGTCCAGCTTGCCCAGCGAGCGCGACAGCCACTGCAGCAGTTGCTCTTCGCTCAGCGCCACGAAGCGCCGCGAGGTCGCGCTCTTGGACACCGACAGCGCTTGCTCGGGCGGCGGCAATTCCTCCAGCGTGCTGGCGTAGCGGCGCATGGACACGCCCGCAGCAATGGCGGCCATCGTCGCGGTGTCCAGCGGGTCGGTGCCGGCGGCCCAGGCGAAGCTGGGCAGCTCCAGCTCGCCCGCATCGACGCCGCGTGCACGTGGCCGCTTGATGCCGATGCGCTGCCCGCCGAGAACAACGGCGCTGCGCGTGCTGCCGCCACGTACCGCGCGGCGATCGGCATCGGGCACGCCCTTGGGGCCGCACAGTGCGATCCTGTCGGCCTCCATCATGGCTGCCAGCACCTGCTTGCCGGCGTTGATGCACAGCCCATAGAACGCGTGCTTCACGTCCTGCAGCACGCCCTGGATCGGCAACGTCAGCTGCACCTGCGCAGCCGGAACAACCCGCAGCGCGGGCTTCGTGCGAGACTTCATGTCGGTGGCTCCTTTGGTTGCTTGCTAGGCAACCCGCATGGTCACATGCGGGTCAAAGGAGCCGCCACCTTAGCTCACCCGTTCAACAATCCGCGGGACATCGCCGGGCCAACCCTCCCTTCTCGTCGCAGAAAACCAGCGCGCCCGCCAAGGCCAACGCGGTGGTTTCTCGGTCGCTTCACAAAAGGCCCAGGCATCCGGCCGAGGGCTGGTCACGGTGCCGATGTTCCTGCTCGTCCCCCAAGTGACCCTGAAGAAGAAATTCGATATCGACCGCAGCGCGCGTCGCTGGATCAGCACGCTGACAGCCGACTGCGTGAGGAAGAGCTGCGTGGCCGCGGCACTGAGCTTGCGCAGCTGGTACACGGCCACAAAGGCGCGCAGCTGCTTGAGCGTGGGGGAGAAGTGGCGTTCGCTATTCATTAGTCGTCCCTGAAAAATTCATTTTCACGCCGCCCTTAGCCGCAGCTGGGCAGGGTTGGCGCCACTGGTCTCGGTTGGCCGCCGCTGGGCGAGCCACCGGCCGATGAGGCGCACGGCCGCAATGAGGCGCAAAAAAGCTCGCCTCAAGAAGGGCACGCCCTTCTTCGTGATCATGCGCAGCAGCCAGCGGATGTTGTAGCCCGCCGCGCACAGCACCGCGTGCAGCCGGTCACCCTGCTCGCCCTTGAGATGGCACCTGTCCATGCGGTGATCCTGCTTCAAGTGCCCGATGACCGGCTCGATGGCCTGGCGGCGCTTGAGCAGCTTGCGCTCCTGCTGCGTCAGGCGCTTGATCTTGCCGCGGTGCACCAGGCGCACATCCGCGATGTCGGCTTCCACCCCGCGGTAGCCCAGATCGGCAAACGCTGTGCTGGGCTTGATGCCAGTGTCCTGCATCAGGATCGTGGCCTGCTCCAGCTGCGCTTGCAGCGTGTGCCCGTCGTAGGGGTTGCCATGGAAGGCCCGGGCTCCGACGATGAGGCTGTGCTTCAGGGTGCTGGCAATGCCGACCTTGACGCCGAACTCGTAAGGGCAGCGGGCCTTGCCCTTGTTGATGCACTCCACCTCCGGCGCGTGCCAGGCGTAGAGCTTTCGAGTCCCGTCGGCGGTCTTTCGGTTGGCAGTCTGCGCCACCAGACGCGCCGCCTTGTTGAGGGTGTGGCCAAGAGCGCTCTGGATGGCCTGCCCCAGGCGGCTGGCCTTGCGCTCGATCTCCCGCTGCAGCCTGGCCACGATCGTGCGCTGGCGCTTGATGACCCGGCGCATGCGCGCAAACTGCCGCGCGTGCGCATAGCGCCCAGCCTTGCGGGCCAGCTCCTTGCCTTCCTTGGCAAAGGTCTGCTTCAGTGCAATGCCGGCTTGCTTGGCTGCTTGCACCAGCTTGGTGCGCGCGGTCTCGAGCAAGCGGCTGTCGGTGGGGTGCGCCACCGCCTTGGGTTGTACGGTGGTGTCCACCACCACGCGCTTGAGTTCCTGCGGCTTGATGAGTCCGGTTTCCACCGCCACGTTGATCGTCTGCGCCAGGAGTTCTTCCACCCCCTCCTCGCCCAGCAGCCGGCGAAACTTCACCAGCGTCGTGGCGTCGCACGGCCGGCGATGTTCAAAGTACGCCCGCCCCGAGAAGAACTGCCATGTGGGGGTTTCGCCCCAGCGCTCGACCACCCCTTCGTCCGACTCGTTGAAGGCGTGCTTCAGATACAGCAGCGCGATCATCACGCGCAGCGGCACGCGGGGTCGGCCTGCGTTGGACGCCCGAGCTGCGCGCACCGGAGATTCGCCAAAGAGGTCCAGATCGGGCATCGCGACACCTGCGCGCGCTTTGCGCATGAACAGGTGCGACAGCCTTGCTTCCAACTCCTGCCACGGCATGCGTGAGGACAACACCGCCAGCGGATGGCGCAGGTCGATCATCTGATCGAGCCGGGCGCGGAAGAAGTCCTCGGTGGCGGGGCAGGCAAACATCGCAAAACTCCCAGAAAACGGCGCATCAGACCATCAAATCTGGGGGAAATTGTACTCGCAAACAGACAATAACACAAGAAAAATCATGAGGTTATGAATATTTCAGGGGCGACTCATTAAGAAAAATCATATTTGATTCTGAAAATTTCGATTTACGCAAGAATCAGATTTGATTCAAATCAAAACGACGCGGGCATCCGACCCACGCATCCAACGAGGAGACACCATGACATTCGCAACACGACGCATCGCCGTGCTGGGCGCGCTGCTGGCCACCCTGCTGCCGGCCGCCGGCTGGGCCCAGAAATCCGATTACCCCAACAAACCCATCCGCGTGGTGGTGACCTTCCCGCCCGGCGGCAGCTCGGACGCCATGCTGCGCCTGCTGGCGCCGCGGGTGGGCGAGAAGCTGGGACAGCAGATCGTGGTGGAGAACAAACCGGGGGCCGGCGGCAACATCGGCCTGACGCAGGTGGCCAAGGCACCGGCCGACGGTTACACCCTGGGCCTGGGTGCTGCCGGGGCGCTGGCGGCCAATGCCAGCCTCTATCCGCAGATGCCCTTTGATGTGCTCAAGGATTTCCAGCCCATCACCATGGTGGCGGCCATCCCCTTCGTCATCGTCGGTTCGCCCAACCTGCCGGCCAAGACCCTGCAACAGGTGATTGCGCAGGCCAAGGCGCAGCCGGGCCAGCTGTCGATGGGACATGGCGGCAACGGCACGGCCATGCACCTGTCCACGGCGCTGTTCGAGCAGATGGCTGACATCAAGCTGGTGCAGGTGCCCTACCGCGGCACCGGGCCGGCAACGCTGGATGTGCTGGCCGGCCAGGTGCCGCTGGCCATGTCGGATCTGCCGGCTGCGCTGCAGCACATCAAGGCAGGCAAGCTGGTGGCCTATGCCGTGACCACCCCGCAGCGCCTGCCCATGCTGCCCGACGTGCCGACCGTGGCCGAGGCCGGGCTGCCGGGCTACGACTCCACCGGCTGGTTCGGCCTGGTGGCACCGGCGGGCACGCCGACTGCCATCGTGGCGCGACTCAATGCGGAGTTCGGTGCCGCGCTGCGCGACCCCACCATCCAGGCCACGATCCGCGGCATGGGCATGGAGCCGGTGCCGGGCACGGTGGAGAGCTTCGACGCCTACATCCGCAGCGAGACGCGCAAGTGGGCCGGCGTGATCCGCAAGGCCAACATCAAGCTGGACTGAGAGAGGCAAGCCCCATGACCACTTCCTACGACACCCAGGTGCTGATCGCCGGCGCCGGCCCGGTGGGCCTGACCATGGCCATCGACCTGTCGGGGCGCGGCATCCCGGTGACGGTGATCGAGCAGCGCCGCTACGCCGAGCCGCCGCCGGTGAAATGCAACCACGTGTCTTCACGCACCATGGAGCAGTTCCGCCGCCTGGGCGTGGCCCACAAGCTGCGCGCCGCCGGCCTGCCCGAGGACTACCCGAACGACGTCGTGTTCCGCACCAGCATGACGGGCATCGAGCTCACGCGCATTCCCATTCCCTGCCGTCGCGACCGCTACACCGCCACCGACGGGCCGGACACCTGGTGGCCCACGGCCGAGCCGCCGCACCGCATCAACCAGATCTACCTGGAGCCGATCCTGCTGCACCATGCGGCAGCGCTGCCCGGTGTGACGCTGCGCAACCGCACCGAGCTGCTGCGCTTCGAACAAGACGCAGACGGGGTGCAGGTCTGGCTGCGGGACCTCGACACTGGCGCCGAGTTCACGCTGCGTACGCGCTACCTGATCGGCGCGGACGGCGGCAGCTCCACGGTGCGCAAGCAGATGGGCGCGCAACTGGAGGGCACGCCCGTCATCCAGCGCGTGCAGTCCACCCACATCCGCGCGCCCGGCCTCAGGGCCCTGATGCCGGGCAAGCCGGCGTGGTGCTACTACTCGGTCAACCCGCGCCGCTGCGGCACGGTGTTTGCCATCGACGGCCAGGAGAGCTGGCTGGTGCACAACCACCTCAACGCCGAGGAGCCGGACTTCGACTCCGTCGACCGCGACGCCTCGATCCGCCACATCCTGGGGGTGGGCGACGACTTCGAATACACCGTGATCTCGAAAGAAGACTGGGTGGGCCGGCGTCTGGTGGCCAACCGCTTCCGCAACGGCAATGTCTTCATCGCCGGCGATGCCGCCCACCTGTGGGTGCCGTACGCAGGCTATGGCATGAACGCCGGCATTGCCGACGGGCTGAACCTGACCTGGCTGCTGGCGGCGCACCTGCAAGGCTGGGCGGATGCGTCCATCCTGGACGCCTACGAGGCCGAGCGCCAGCCCATCACCGAGCAGGTGTCGCATTTCGTGATGAACCATGCGCAGAAGATGATCAAGGCGCGCCGAGCCGTGCCTCCCAACCTGGAGGCCGCGGACGATGCCGGCGCTGCCGCGCGCGCGCTGATCGGCCAGGAGGCCTACGAGCTCAACGTGCAGCAGTTCTGCTGCGCCGGGCTGAACTACGGCTACTTCTACCAGGGATCGCCCATCATCGCGGCGGACAGCGAGACGCCACCGTCCTACACCATGGGCAGCTTCACACCCTCCACGGTGCCGGGCTGCCGCGTGCCCCACTTCCGGCTGGCCGACGGGCGCTCGCTCTACGACGCCTTCGGCCCGGGCTACACCCTGCTGCGGCTGGATGCACGCGTTGACGTGACCCCCCTGCTCGACGCCGCGCACGCACGTGGCATGCCCGTCGAACTGCTGGACCTGCAGGACCAGCCCGACCTGCCCGGGGCCTACCGCCACGCGCTGGTGCTGTGCCGCAGCGACCAGCACGTCGTCTGGCGCGGCCAGGTCTTGCCGGGCGACTTGCAGGCGCTGGTGGCCATGCTGTGCGGGGTGCGCCGCACGGTGCCGTCACGCCAGCCGGTCGCTGCCTGAACCCGGCTGCCGGGCACCGGGGGGCCCCTTACTCGCCAAGCCAGAAGCGTTCGCTGCGGTCGAGGAAGTCGTGCACGTGGACGGTGACGGTCTCTTCACCCAGCAGCACCACGCCGTACTGTGGCGGCTCGTGGCTGCCGCCGATCTTGGGCGTGTCATCCAGACGCAGCGCCACCTGGTGGTTGGTGCCGCGCAACGTGGAGTACGGGATGCCGAGCCAGGAGCCGAAGATGGGCCGGTGCACGTGGCCGAAGAACAGGTGGCGGATGCGCTGCTCCTGCCCCTGCAGGGCGCGCCGCAGCGGCGCGGGGTCGAGCAGGGCGATGCGGTCCATGGACGGGATGCCGAGCGCGAAGGCCGGGTGGTGCATGAAGAGGAGCACCGGCTCGTCGCTCTGCGCCAGCCGCTCGGCCAGCCACTGCGCGCGCTGTTCGCACAGCACGCCGTGACTCACGCCGGGTTCGTTGGTGTCGAGGAAGAGGCCGCGGTAGCCACCGATGGCCACCTCGTACTGCACGAAGCCGTTGGCGTCCACCGGCACCTGCGGGAAGTGCGCGCGAAAGCGCTCGCGGCTGTCGTGGTTGCCCAAGATGGGGAACACCGGCATGGGCAGGCGGCCGAGCTGCTGCGCGAGCTGGCGGTAAGCGTCCGGGTGGCCGGTGTCGGCCAGGTCGCCGGTGACAACACACAGCGCGGCGTCGCCATGCTCTGCGATCACGCTGTCAATGCAGCGGGCCAGGCGGCGGTACGGGTCGAGCCCGTAGAGTGCCTGCCCCTGCGCCACCAGGTGCGTGTCGGTGATGTGGATGAACTTGAACACGGTGAGGTTTCTCCAGTTCAGCGCGGCAAGAGGGCCTGCACGTCGCGCGTCATGTTGGCCAGCGCCTGATCCGGCGTCACGTCCTTGGCAACCACGGTCTGGATGTGGTCCTTGATGACGTCGGTAATCTTCAGGCCGTTCTCGCCCGGAAACGCATACCAGCCGGTCAGCACCGGCAGCTGCTTGATGGCCGTGAGGTGGTTGGGATTCTGCTCGTAGAAGGGCTTGAGCAGGGTTGGATCGTTAGCCGGCAAGGTGTTGGCCGGGAAGTAACCGGTGGCCTTGACCATGGCGGTGGCACCCTGCGGGCCGGTGGCGTACTTGATGTATTCCCACGCGGCCTTCTGCTTGGCAGGATCCTTGGCAAACATCATGGCCACGTTGCCGCCAGCGGGCAGGCGGCCGTTCTTCTCGATCGGCATGCGTGCGGTGCGCAGGTCGAAGCGCTTGCCGACCTGCTTCGTGATCAGGCCCAGGCGCGCGGTGGAGGTCACTAGGACGGCCAGGTTGCCGGAGATGAAATCCTGATTGGCGCTGTTGAACGAGACATTGCGCATCTCGCCGTCACTCACGGCCTTGGCGAGGGTCTGCATGGCGGTCTTGCCGGCGGCGCCGTCGAAGGCCACCTTCTTCTCGTCAGGCGTCAGCATGGTGCCGCCGTTGGAGAAGACCAGTGCCTGCCACATCCAGTTGCCGGTGATCTCCCAGTCCATGTGCAGGCTGTGGGTGCCGGGGTTGGCGGCCTTCGCTTTCTTCGCCAGCTCAATGATGCCGTCCCAGGTGGCGGGGAACTGCTCGGGAGTGACGCCGGCCTTGCGCACCAGGTCGGCATTGAAGTAGACGATGGGGGTGGAGAGCGAGAAGCCGATACCGACCTGCTTGCTGCCGATCTGGCCCAGCGACAGCAGCGCCTTGTCGTAGCCCATCTTGCCCCAGTCCTTCTCGGCCTGGATGAACGGGGTCATGTCGACGGCGATGCCGCGGTCGACGAACACGCGCTGGCGGTTCAGGCCCTGGTAGGACACGTCGGGCAGCTGGTTGGTGACAGCCTGGCGCAACGCCTGCTGCGTGGCTTCCTCATAGTCCGGGGTGGGCGCACGGAAGACCACCTTGTACTGCGGATACTTCGCCATGAAATCCTTGGCAATCTTTTCGTGCACTTCCTTGAAGATGGCCGGATAGGGGTAGTCGACGACGATTTCGAGCGGTTGCTGCGCGTAGCTCCAACCGCAAGCCAGCAGCACGCCGGCTGCGATGGATTTCAGGACAACTCGTTTCATGGGATGCACTCCTTGGAGGATGAGGAAAGTGGAAAGGGAAGCGGAACGGATCAGCCCTTGACGCCTGTCAACGTCACGCCTTCGATGAAGCGTTTCTGGGCGGCAATGAAGAGCAACAGCAGCGGCGCGGTGATCAACACGGTGCCGGCCATGAGCGGGCCGTAGTTGATGCCGGCCTCCTCGTTGCGGAAGAACATGATGCCCAGCGGCGGCGTGGCCAACTCGGGCGAAGAGATGACCAGCAGCGGCCAGAAGTAGTCGTTCCAGTGCCAGACGACCGAGAAGATGGCAAAGGCAAACAGCGCCGGCATGGCGGTGGGGAGCATCACGCGCCAGACCAGCTCAAACTCGCCCATGCCGTCCAGGCGCGCGGCGTGCACCAGATCGTCAGGCACCGTGCGGAAGAACTGTCGCATCAGGAAGATGCCGAAGGCCGAGATGGAGAACGGCACGATCAGCGCCGACAGCGTGTTGAGCAGGCCCAGGTGATGCAACAGCACATAGGTGGGGATGGCTGTCGCTTGATGCGGAATCATCAGCGCCAGCAATACCAGCCGCCAGGCCCAGGTCTTGCCGCGGAACTGCAGCTTGGCAAAGGCATAGGCCGCCGGCAACAGCACCACGATCTGCAGCACCAGGATGGCGGCGCAGACCAGCAGGCCGTTCCACAGATAGCGCAGCAGGGGCACGCGGGTCAGCGCCTCGGTGTAGTTCTCCACCAAGGCCAGCCGCGTGGGCAGCAGCGACAGTTCGCGCGTGAACACCTCGTCCACCGGCTTGAGCGAGGTCAGCACCATCCAGATGAAAGGCGCCAGAAAGACCAGTGCGCCAGCCATCAGCAGCAGATGGCGCAGGGCGCGGAAGAGGATGGCGCGCGTGAGGCGGGAGGACAACATCATGCGTTTCTCAGGCGTAGTGGGTCTTGCGTTCCATGGCGCCGTGCTGCACCTGGGTCAGGAAGAAGATGCCGGCGATGAAAACCACCGTCATGGCGCTGGCATAGCCCATGCGGAAGAAGCTGAAGCCCTCGGCGTAGATGGTGTGCAGCAGCACCTCGGTTGCCTTGTTGGGCCCGCCACGCGTAAGTACGTGCACGGTATCGAACACCTGTAGCGCGCGGATCGCGCAGACCGTGACGACAAACAGCGTCGTCGGCCCGAGCAGCGGCCAGGTGATGCGGCGGAAACGCTCCCACGGGTGGGTTACACCGTCGAGCGCCGCCGCGTCGCGCACGTCCTGCGGAATACTCTTGAGGCCGGCGAGGAAGAGCACCATGGCCAGACCGGCCATCTGCCACACGCCGATAGCTGCCAGCGAATACAGCGCCAGCCGGCGGTTATTGAGCCAGTCCTGCGGCTCCAGACCGACCCACTGCAGCATGTGGTTTACCAGCCCGGCACTCGGGTGCAGCAGGAACTGCCAGACCACGGCCATGGCAATCAGTGTCGACGCCACCGGCATGAAAAAAGCCGTGCGGTAGAAGCCGCGCAACTGGGTATCGGCTTCGATGAGCAGTGCCGCTCCGAGGCCAATGACCACGGAGCCTACGGTCACCAGCACCAGGTAGAGCAGCGTGTTGGCAAGCGACTGGCGGAACACCGGATCACGCCAGAGTTCGGCGTAGTTGGCCAGGCCGACCCAGTTCAGCGTGGCGGAGCCAAACTGCCAGTCAGTCAGCGACAGTACGGCCACAACAACCACCGGGCCGAGCAGGAACACGAGCAGCAGTACCGTCGCGGGGGAAAGCAACAGCAAGGCATGGAACGAATGCGCGCGCATGACCCGTCCTCAAGCAGCCGCGTCCAGCTGCGCCGTGCGGGGCTGGAACGCCAGACGCTGGCCATCGGCCCCAAACACATGGAGTTGCGCCAGCGGAACTGATATCTCCAGCGGCTCACCGACGCGCAGGCCGGCTTGCTGCGCGGGCAGGCAGATGGTGACCTGCTCCTGTGTCTGCGCCAGCTTGACGGTAACGATCATGTCGGCGCCCGTGTATTCCACGCCACTGATGCGCCCGTGCAGTGCCAGCCCCTCGCTCTTGTCTCGCAAGCCCACCTGCGGCCGGAAGCCAACCAGACAGGTAGCGACCTCCTGGCCCTGCGCCACGCGGCCAATCTGCCAGCCCTGCACCCAGACGCCGGTGCCACGGATCTCGGCCTGCAACAGGTTGATGCGCGGCGCGCCAACAAAGCGCGCCACCTCCACGTGCGCCGGTTGGCTGTAGATCTCATCCGGCGTACCCAGCTGCAACACGCGACCTTCGCGCATGACGGCCACGCGGTCAGACATGGACATGGCCTCGTGCTGGTCGTGCGTGACGTAGATGAAAGTAACGCCCAGCTGGTCGTGCAACTGCCGGATCTCGGCGCGCAGCGCCTGGCGCAGATTGGCGTCGAGGTTGGACAGCGGTTCGTCGAACAGAAACACCGCCGGGTGCCGCACCATGGCACGCGCCAAGGCCACACGCTGGCGCTGGCCACCCGACAGTTGCGCAGGCTTGCGCGCCCACAAGGCATCGATGCCCAGGCTCTGTGCCACCTTGCGCGCGGTGGCCGAGGCCAGCGCGTGCTGGCGACGCACTGCCGGCGACAGCCATCGCATGCCTGGCAGGCGTTGCCAGAAATTCAGACCGCGCATCAGCAGGGGCGTGCAGATGTTCTCGCCCACGGTCATGTGGGGGTACAGGGCATAGCTCTGGAACACCATGGCACAGTCGCGCTCGCCCGGCGACAGCGGCAGCAGGTCGCGCTCGCCCAGGTGGATGGTGCCGGCGTCGGGCTGGTCCAGCCCGGCGATCAGGCGCAGCAGTGTGGACTTGCCGCAGCCCGAAGGGCCGAGCAGGGTGAGAAACTCGCCGTCACGCACAGTGAGGTCCAGACCCTCGAGCACGTGGGTGGCGCCAAACTGTTTGCTCAGGCCGTGGATGCGAATGTCAGGCATGGCAGGTCTCCGGTGAAGGGGACAGGCGGTTAGACAGTTGGCTGAGCAGCCAAGGGGCGAACTCGTCGTAGCGATCGAAGCCCGTTACCTGGGGCCAGAGGTCGCCCGGCTGGCTGGCATAGCCCATACGGTGGGCCGCGAAGCGCACGCCAGCGGCTTCGGCACAGCACGCGTCCATCGCCGAGTCGCCCACGAAAAGCACCTGCGATGCCGGTATGCCAAGCTGCTGCAGCACGCGCAGCAGCGGGTCCGGCGCCGGCTTGGGCCGCGCAGCATCACCCAAGCCGACCACGGCGTCGAAGCCGATGTCGAGCCCCGTGCAGGCCAACAGGGCCTCGATGGAAGGTCGGTCGCGGTTGCTGCACAGGCCAAGCAGCAAGCCCTGTGACTTGAGTTCCACCAACAGGGCCGGCACACCGGCGTAAGGTGCAGCTTGAGCCAACCAGTGCTGCGCATAGCGGGTGAAGTAGCTGGCCTCCAGGGCTTTGCCTCGGTCGGCCGCAGACGCTTCGGTCTGCAGGGCTAATGCATATTGGAACATCGGCCCCAACCCCTCGCTGAGCGCCGACCGAAGCCGGTCCGCCGGCACCGCGCACAGCCCGGCTTCGGCCAGCACCTCATTGGCAGCCGCGGCCAGAGAAGGCAGGGTGTCCAGCAGCGTGCCATCGACATCAAAGACGACTGCTCGAATATGATCGTTTCTGTTCATGAAATCGATGTTATCAACAGAAAGTGTCATTTTGATGACTTGGTCTGAACCTATAGTCGCTGAACGCCTGTGTGCTTCTCGTCTGATTTGCCCTGCCGCCCATGCTCAAAGCCGCCCGTCACAAGGAGATCGTCGCCCTGGTTCAGGGCGGCGGCATCGTCGAAGTCAACGCCTTGGCGCAGCGTTTCCAGACCTCGCCCATCACCATCCGGCGCGACCTGATCGAGCTGCAGGAACGGGGACTGCTCGAGCGCACCCGTGGTGGCGCCGTCTCGGGCGAGGTGATCGCCGAGGGTTGGGCGCGTTATGAGAGCATCAGCTACGCGGAACGCGAGCGCGAGCAGTATCGCGAGAAGCGCGCCATTGCCGAACTGGCGGCGCAGTTGGTGTCAGACGGCGACTGCATCCTGGTCAACGGTGGCACCACCTCGCGCCACCTGGCCGAGGCGCTGCGCGGCCACCAGAACCTGCACATCGTCACCAACGGCCTGACGGTCGCGATGGAGTTCGCGCGCAGCCAGAACGCGGCGGTGTACCTGCTGCCGGGCATGGTGGACTTCAGGAAGATGGCCTCGGTCAGCCGACCGGCGCCCGGCAGCCTGGATGACATCACAGTACGAGCCGCGTTTCTCGGCGTGCACGGCATCTCACCCGCCGGCATCGGC
This sequence comes from Tepidimonas sp. HKU77, assembly GCF_049728535.1. Taxonomy (NCBI): domain Bacteria; kingdom Pseudomonadati; phylum Pseudomonadota; class Betaproteobacteria; order Burkholderiales; genus Tepidimonas; species Tepidimonas sp. HKU77. Next base: position 2,782,428 of record NZ_CP187300.1, read on the forward strand.
ATGCTGTCGCCGGAGGAAGCAGCCATGAATCGCGCCTTCATCGATGCCGCACAGACCGTGAACGTGCTGGTGGATTCGTCCAAGTTCAATTCGCAGGCCATCTTCCGCATCTGTGAAATGAACCGCGTCACGCGCGTCGTGACCGACACCGGCCTCGCGCCGGAGGTGCGTCAGGCGCTGGAGGCGCAGGGGGTGGAAGTGCTGCTGGCCTCGCCGGAAGAAGCCGCGGGCTGACGCCGGCACCGCCGCACAATGGCGCCATGACGCGCCCGCTGATCCTCTTCGGTGCCTTTGACCGCCACAACCTCGGCGACCTGCTGTTTGCCCCCGTCGCTGCCGCGCTGCTGCCGGGGCGTGCGCTGATCTACGCCGGGCTGGCAGCGCGCGACCTGCGCGCCCATGGCGGCCATGCGGTGCGCGCTTTGAACGAGGTGCGCGCCACACTCGGCGAGCAGCCGGTGGACCTGCTGCACGTGGGTGGCGAGATCCTGACCACCACCGCCTGGCAGGCGGCGGTGATGCTGCTGCCGCCTGAAGAAGTACACACCACGCTGGCCTACCTGCATGACCGCCCCACCGAGCAGGCGACCTGGGTGCAGCGCATGGTGGGCAGCACCGCCGCTGCGCCCTATCTGGCCGATCGTGCCGCGTGGCCGGCGCTGCGCTTTGTGGTCCACACCGGCGTGGGCGGGGCGCAGCTGGCTGCAACCAGCCCGGCGCTGCGCACCGAGGTGCTGGCCCAGCTGCGGGGAGCCGATGCACTGGCCGTACGCGAAGCGCGTACGCAGCGGCAGCTGCAGGCCGCCGGCATTCGAAGCACGCTGCTGCCCGACCCGGCGGTGCTGGTCGCCGAGCTGTTTGGCGAGCGCATCGCCCAACACGGCACAGCCGGCGAGGTGGCGCAGCTGCGCCAAGCCTTTGCGCACGGCTATCTGGCGGTGCAGTGCAGCGCCGAGTTCGGCGACGACGTGACTCTGGATGCCCTGGCCGCGCAACTTCGGACAGTGGCCACCGCACACAAGCCGTTCACGAAACGGCGCGCGACCTGCATCGCCTGGGCTTCATCGACAAGCGCAAGATGCGCAAGTACGACGCGCTGTGCCTGGAGCCGGTGCATGAATACGACGCTGAGAAAGTGCGCGCCTTGCGCGAACGCCTGCACTTGAGTCAGGCCGTGCTGGCATCGGTCCTCAACACCAGCGTCTCGACCGTGCGCAAGTGGGAAGTGGGCGACAAGAAGCCCAGCGGTCCCTCGCAGAAGCTGCTCGACCTCATCGAACGCAAGGGGCTGGAGGCGGTGCTCTGATGGGGTAGCTCTTCCAAACCCATGCGCAACGTTGATGAACGCAGGGCGCGCTGACAGACAGTTTCGGACTGGATGCAAATCCGGGGTCGTTCAGGGGTGCAACAAAGCAGGCCGATCAGGGGTAGTATCTCGGCTAACTTCTGGACAGCGGTGACGGTCGAGGAAGCCGCCCGGCCATTCACGGGTCCTTCCTGGCGACCCAGCCATGCGGGGGGCGCGAGCGCGGCGCTTCGATAGCGTCAGGGTGCAAACCGAGGTTTGCAGGGTTTGCGGTTTGCAGGCCAGCGCTGCCGCCACGGCCAGCGACCGGAAGGACGGCCAGGGTACGCAGGTCGTGCGTACCCCAAGGGCCGGACCTGAACTCCGACCCCTTGCGGCGCGGCTGACCGTCAGCCGATGCGGTCACCCGCTCTCCGGCTGCGTTGTGCGTCAGCACCACGTTCAGGCCCAGGCGCTTGCGCAGCAGGCCCGAGATCGCGCCGCGCACGGAATGCGGCTGCCAGCCGGTCGCCAGCATCAGTTGCAGACTGGTTGCCCCCTGCGGGCGGCGCAGCGCTACCACCAGCGCGGCGAGTTTGGTGCCAGGGCGCACCGGGATGCCCTCCAGAAGTTGGAGGCCGTCGGTGGTGTCGCACTTCGCGACGCCATCCGGCGGCACAGGCCGCTGTTGGCCGATGGCCGCGTAGCCCGCGTCGGTCAGCACGTGGTCGCCGTCGGCGGGCTCGATCCAGCCACGATCGAGCAGCGCAGTCAGCACCTTGACCCGTGCGCCACCGCGCAGCGTCTCAGGCGGAATCACTTGTCCATCGGCGCGGTGGGCGGCAGTGCGTAGCAGCAGGGTTTGAGTCGGGGTGAGCTTGGGGGTCGTGTCCATGGGGGCCTCCGGAGTGATCGCTACGCCCCGATTCACGCGCAGCTCCGCCCCGAAGCCAAGCTTGGGAGCGCATTTCCCAGCTGATAGACTTTCATCCGGTTTCATCCATTCGAGTCGCTTCCAGTGGGCAAGCGCGGGCACCATGACTACTACAGAACCCTGGGTTTCCGTCGAGCAGGTCGCGCAACATCTGGGCGTGGCCAAGGACACCGTTTACCGCTGGCGCGAGCACCGCGGGCTGCCCGCGCACCGCGTGGGGCGGCTGTGGAAGTTCAAGCTGCCCGAGGTGGATGAGTGGGTGCGAGCCGGGGGGGCGGATGAAGGTTCATCCTCGGAAGGGGGCGGGGGAGCCGACGCATGACGGCGACAGAAGCGCAAACCAGACAACAACGCATCGATGCCGACCTGGCTCGCGCAGGCTGGGCCGGTCGTCGCCGCAACCTTCAGGAAGAGGTGCTGCTTCGCGTCGCAGAGCCCACACCTGAATACGGGGGCGTCGGATTCGCCGACTACGTGCTGCTGGATGCCTCTGGCAAACCCATCGCGGTGGTCGAGGCCAAGCGCAGCGCGCGCGATGAGTTGGCAGGGAAACGCCAGGCCGCTGAGTACGCGGACGCCATTCGAATCAAGACGGGCACCGACCCGTTCATTTACCTGACCAACGGCCGTGACATCCAGTTCTGGGATCGCGAGCGCTACCCGCCGCGCAAAGTGGCTGGCTTTCACTCACCCGAAGACCTCGAAAGGCTGCTTCACCAACGGCGCTATGCGCAGCCGCTCGATGCGGTGACCATCGATGCGCGCATCGCCGGGCGCGACTACCAGGCCGAGGCGATTCGCCGCGTGGCCGAGGGAATCCAGTCCGCCAAGCGCCGCTTCCTGCTGGTCATGGCCACCGGTACTGGCAAGACTCGCACCACGATCGCCCTGGTCGACTTGCTGCTGCGTGCCAAACGGGTGCAACGCGTGCTGTTCCTGGCCGACCGGCGCGAGCTGGTGCGCCAGGCCATGACCGAGTTCAAGAACCATCTGCCCAACGAGAGCTTGGCCCGGATCGAGAGCGGCGAGGCCCCGTCTGCGCGCATCCACTTCGCCACCTACCCCAGCATGATGCAGGTGTACGAGCGGCTGTCGGTCGGGCATTACGACCTGATCATTGCCGACGAAAGCCACCGCTCCATCTATCAGCGCTACAAGGCGCTGCTCGATCACTTCGACGCCTTGGTGCTGGGCCTGACGGCGACGCCGACCGACTACATCGACCACAACACCTTCCAGCTCTTCAGCTGCGACGATGGCGTGCCCACCTACCTGTACAGCTATGAGCAGGCAGTGGCGGATGGCAACCTCGTCAACTACCGCGTGCTCGATGCCCAGACGCAGTTCCAGATCCAAGGCATCCAGGGTGACAGCCTGCCCGAGCCGCTGCAGCAGTTGGCCCGTGATCAGGGCGTCGATCTCGAGGAGCTGGATTTCGAAGGCACTGACCTCGAAAAGTCCGTCGTCAACCAAGGCACCAACGACGCCATCGTGCGTGAGTTCATGGGCCGTTGCCGCAAGGACGCCCAAGGCCTGCCGCACAAGACCATCGTCTTTGCCGTCAGCCATGCGCACGCCAAGCGGCTGTACGAGAGCTTCAATCGCCTGTACCCCGAGCTGCAACGGCAGGGCATGGCGGAGATCATCGACAGCCACATGGAGCGCGCCGACGCCGTGCTCGACGACTTCAAGTTCAAGGCCATGCCTCGTGTGGCCATATCGGTGGACATGCTCGACACCGGCGTCGATGTGCCGGCCATCCAGAACCTGGTGTTTGCCAAGCCGGTGTTCTCAAGGGTCAAGTTCTGGCAGATGATCGGTCGCGGCACGCGGCTATACACCGACCCGCGCACCGGCGAGAGCAAGCGCGACTTTCTGATCATCGACCACTGGAAAAACTTCGCTTACTTTCAGCTCCATCCCGAGGGCGAGATCGATCGGCCCAGCGAACCCTTGCCGGTGCGCCTGTTCCGCGACCGGCTCACCCGCTGGCAGCTCGAAGTGGCGCAGGCGCGGCCGACAGAGACCACGGTGCGCCGCCTGCAGGCCATGCTGGCCGCCTTACCGCGCCAAAGCATCGACGTGCGGCCGCATCTGGAGCTGCTGGACCAACTCGCCCAGTCCTGGCCAGCCCCCGATGCGCCCCACATCGAACGCCTGTCGCACACCCTGGCGCCCTTGCTGCGCCTGGTGCCCGGGCAGAGCCTGGATGAGCTGCAGTGGCGCCTCTGGTGTGAACGCACCGCGCTGGCGCTCTTGCAGGGCGATGCCGAGCAAGGGCAGCGGCTGCAAGCGCGCATTCAGGACGCCTTGCGCCGCCTGCCCGAAGCCATCCCGGAAGTGCGGGCCCAGCGCGACGCCTTGGCCTTTGCCCTCTCGCCCGGTTTCTGGCAGCACCTGGACCTTCCCCGGCTGGACGACCTGCAAGAGCGCTTCGCGCCGCTGATGCGCTTTCGGGTGCGCGAGGGCGGCCAGCCCATCGAAATCAACCTGCCCGACCGCATCGCCCAGCGCCACTGGATCATCTACGGCCCCACGGGCGAAGGCGCGTTTGCCGAGAGCTACCGCGAGCAGGTCGAGGCCTGGGTGCGCCGTCTCGCCGACGACCACCCGGTGCTGGCCAAGCTCAAGCGCGGCGAGCCGGTCAGTGACGCCGAACTCGATGCCGTGTCGGCCACGCTCAACCAGGCCGATCTGTTCGTCACCGCCGACACCCTGCGGCAAGCCTTCGACGCCCCGCAGGCCTCGCTGCTCGAGCTGCTGCGCCACATCCTGCGGCAAGACGCCCGCCTGCCCGACCGTGAGGCGCGCGTGCAGCAAGCCTTCGATGCCTTCATCGCCGCCCATCCGCGCCTGCGCGCCAACCAGCTCGCCTTTTTGCGCGCCGTCAAAGCCGCGGTATTGCGCCATGGCCGCATCAGCCGCGCGGCGCTGTCACAACCACCCCTGGCCCATGTCGGCAAGGTCGAGGCGCTGTTTGCGCCGCAAGACATCGACGAACTGCTCGCCTTGACCGAAAAGCTCGACGAGCGCGCCGCCTGAATACCCACGAGGACACCCCATGCTCGCCCCCCATTTGCGCAAGAACGTCGACAAGCTCTGGGATCGCTTCTGGTCCGCCGGCCTCACCAATCCCTTGGTGGCCGTGGAGCAGATCACCTATCTGCTGTTTCTCAAACGGCTGGAAGACCTGGACTGCGACCGCGTGGCCACCGGCAAGCCTTCGGTCTATGAACGCTGCTTGCCGGACGACGCCGAGCGTTTCGACGGCAACACCTGCCGCTGGAGCTACATCCGCCAGCAAAGCACCGACACCAAGCACCTGATCGAAGTCGTCTTTCCCTGGCTGCGCACGCTGGACCGGCGCCTGTCCGACCACGAGGAGGGCACCGAGCTCGCCGGCCTCAACGGTCGCATGGCCGACGCCTACTTCCAGCTCGACCCCAACAAGGGGCAGGTGCTGCACGACGCCATCGACCTCATCGACAAGCTCTTTGCCCAAGCGGGCGACGGCAGCGCCGCGCAGGACCTGATGGGCGACATCTTCGAGTACCTGCTCTCCGAAGTGGCCACCGCCGGCAAGAACGGCCAGTTCCGCACCCCCCGGCACCTGATCCGCTTCATGGTCGAACTGCTGGCCCCCCGGCCTGGCGAGCGGCTCATCGACCCGGCCGCCGGCACCGGCGGCTTCCTGTTCAGCGCCCAGCAATACCTGCGCCGGCAGGGCTCCACGCCAGAGAACATCCGCCTCGAATGGGACGGCGCCCCGCACCGGCTCGATCTTGTGAAGGCCACCGAGCAGGAGCGCGCGCTCATCGAAGACGGCGCCTGCTTCGTCGGCATCGACAACGACCGCACCATGGCCCGCATCGGCTGGATGAACCTGGTGCTGCACCACATTCACAACCCCCGGCTGATGCAGGGCGATTCGCTCTCCAAGCGCGAAGGCAAGCCCGAACTGGCGCCGCTGCTGGCCAGCGAAAGCTACCGCTACGTGCTGGCCAACCCGCCCTTCACCGGCACCGTGGACACCGCCGACCTGGAGCGCGACAGCCTGCTCTTTCCCCGCGCAGGCACCAAGGGCAAGAAGAAGGAAGAGGTGCTCACCAACAAGAGCGAGCTGCTCTTCGTCTGGCTGATGCTGGACCTGTTGCAGGTGGGCGGGCGCTGCGCCGTCATCGTTCCCGAGGGCGTGCTGTTCGGCAACACCGACGCCCACGTCAAGCTGCGCCGCGAACTGCTCACCGAGCACTGCGTGGAGGCGGTCATTTCGCTGCCGGGCGGTGTGTTCCAGCCCTATACCGGCGTCAAGACCTCCATCCTCGTCTTCCGCAAGGAAACTCCACGCGCAGCCAAGACCACCTTCGAGAAGAACGCCCCCCGCACCGACCAGGTGTGGTTCTACGAGGTGGCCACCGACGGCTACAGCCTCGACGCCAAGCGCACCCCCCGCCCCGGGCAGGACAACGACCTGTGGGACGCGCTCGTCCAGTTCCGCCGCTGGCTGCAACAAGGCCGCGCCGCCACCGAAGGCGAGCCCGCCTACCACCAGCCGCGCTACTGGCGCGAGCGCTGGCGCCAGGCCAGCCTGCGCGATGCCAGCGGCCAGCTCACCCCGGCCGGCTTTGCCTTTGCCGACGACCCTGAGGCCGCCCCCGCCTTCGACGGCAAGACCTGGGCCATCCATGAGCTCTTCCCCGAGCTGCTGCGCGAAGGGGAGGAGACCATCGACCCTCAAGAGGCCGAGGCCCGCGTGCGCGAGCGCGTCGCCCCCCGCCTGGCGGAGCTGGCCAGCCGCCACTTCGCCCACGCCGACACAAGAACCGCCACCACCGAATGGAACCGCGCCGCGCGCGAACTGCATTCTTTTTTTGAAGACGAAGGCCCGGCGCTGGCGCTGTGGAAACAGCTCACCGCCGCCGCGCGCGACCAGGTGCCCGATGAGCCGCAGGGCGAGCGCGTGGCGGACCTCGTCGAGGCGCTGCGGCCCCTGGCCCGTGAAGTGGCCCAGGTGGACGGCTATGACCTGTGGCTGCGCAGCCTCGCCATCGACCACACCCGCCCGGCCAGCGCGCGCAAATGCTGGGCCGTGCCGCTGCGTGCCTGGGCGCCCGACCCCGAATGGCGCTCGGCCGACGGCACGCTGCAAGGCTCGCACGACGCCACCGGGCGGGTGCGGCCCGAATACGTGGCCGAGAAGCTGCCCAACCTCTACGACGGCGACACGCTCAACGCCGCGCTGCTCGACCCCGACTGCATCGAAGCGCGCGACTGGAACCTCTCGGCCGGCCAGTACAAGCCCTTCGACTTCGCGGCCATGGACAGCCAGGTCTCGGTTACCGCGTTGATCGACGAGCTGCGCCAGCTCGAGCGCGGCATCCTCGACGGCCTGGACCGCCTGCAGGCCATGGTGGAGGGCCGAGCATGAAGTGGCCGCAGGGGTGGCGGGAGGTTTTTCTTTCTGACGTCATCGAGTCTGCGCAGCCGGGCTTCGCCCAGCGCCCAGGCGAGGAGGACGAAGGCACTACGCCGCAGATTCGCACGCATAACGTATCGCCAGACGGGCGTATCACGCTTGAAGGCATCAAGCACGTCACGGTGGCCGATGGCGACCTTGAGCGCTATCGCCTGCTGCCTGGCGATGTCGTGTTCAACAACACCAACAGCGAAGAGTGGGTAGGTGTAGGGTTCCGGACGATTGCATAGATCCTTCGCGTCGTGCACTCTTCGTTAGTCGCGCAGTGATGCGAGAGCTGATCGACAACCTCCGGAGCGCTCAACCATGATTATTCGCCTACACAAAAACGCCACCACAACCCCCGCCACCCGCGCCTACATCCAGTCCTCGTCCTTGTCGGTTGCGGCCTTGGCAGCCGAGTTGGGCGTATCCGAAGACACCATCCGCCGCTGGAAGCGTCGGGACTTTGTGGAAGATCGCCCGCATACCGCGCATCGTTTGCAGACGACGCTCACCCCGGCGCAGGAGCTTTTGGTGGTGGAGCTGCGCAAGACCCTCCAGCTACCCCTTGACGATCTGCTGGTGGTCACACGGGAGTTCATCAACCCCCGGGCCTCACGTTCTGGGCTGTATCGTCTGCTCAAGCGCCATGGCCTATCCCAACTGCCCAGTGAAGCCAAGGATGCGCCTGCTTCCAAGCCATTCAAGACCTACATGCCGGGCTACCTGCACATCGACGTCAAGTACCTGCCGCAGATGCCCGACGAACATCAGAGGCGTTATCTCTTCGTCGCCATTGACCGCGCCACCCGTTGGGTCTTCATCCAGATTAAGCCAAACAAGACCGCAGCCGCGGCCAGAAGCTTCCTGAAGGCCTTGCACAAGACCTGCCCGGTCAGAATCACGCACATCCTCACCGACAACGGCAAGGAGTTCACGGATCGCCTCTTCGCCTCAGGCGCGCGCGCACCGTCCGGGAAGCACGAGTTCGATCAGCTCTGCCAGGCCCTTGGCATCGAGCATCGCCTCACCAAGCCCAGACACCCTCAGACCAATGGCATGGTCGAACGCTTCAACGGCCGTATTGCCGAGGTCCTTGCCACCCATCACTTCAACAGCGCCGAGGACCTCGAGACTACCTTGACCCGTTATGTTTGGCTGTACAACCATCATTTACCCCAGAAGGCAATCGGACACATAACACCTCTGGAGGCCTTGAAAAAGTGGTACGCTCAACGCCCCGATCTTTTCATCTTCAAACCACGTAATCGTCCGGGACCTGACAGGTAGGCAAGACGGCCGTTTTCGATCAGCACGATGGCGTTTTCGTCTATTCCAACCACATGACCCGAATCCGGGTCAGGCGTGAGCTGGTGCTGCCGGAGTTTTTGGCGGCCTTTCTGCACTACCTTTGGTCGGCTGGCTATGCCCGCAATCGTGCAAAGCGCTGGGTCAGCCAGGCGGCTATCGACGGGCCGACACTGGTCAAGTTCAAGCTGCCCCTCCCGCCCCTACCCGAACAGCAGCGCATCGTCGAGGTGCTTCAAGCGGCCGATCTAAAGCCGTTTCGCGACGCTGCAGACAAGGCGAGACAGTTGCATGCAGCCTTGGTTGGAGCCGCTTTCGGACGAAAGATAGCGTCGTCGTGGCGCGAACAGAATGCTGATCTGTTGAGGATCGCAGCGCATCGCAGGGATGAACTGCTCGGAATCAAGAAAGAACTATCAAGTGCCATTCAAGCTTGGCGGGAGGTTTTTCTTTCTGACGTCATCGAGTCTGCGCAGCCGGGCTTCGCCCAGCGCCCAGGCGAGGAGGACGAAGGCACTACGCCGCAGATTCGCACGCATAACGTATCGCCAGACGGGCGTATCACGCTTGAAGGCATCAAGCACGTCACGGTGGCCGATGGCGACCTTGAGCGCTATCGCCTGCTGCCTGGCGATGTCGTGTTCAACAACACCAACAGCGAAGAGTGGGTAGGCAAGACGGCCGTTTTCGATCAGCACGATGGCGTTTTCGTCTATTCCAACCACATGACCCGAATCCGGGTCAGGCGTGAGCTGGTGCTGCCGGAGTTTTTGGCGGCCTTTCTGCACTACCTTTGGTCGGCTGGCTATGCCCGCAATCGTGCAAAGCGCTGGGTCAGCCAGGCGGCTATCGACGGGCCGACACTGGTCAAGTTCAAGCTGCCCCTCCCGCCCCTACCCGAACAGCAGCGCATCGTCGAGGTGCTGCAAATAGCCGACTTTCAGCCCACTCTCGGGAGAATCGACCAAGCAAAACGCCTGCAATCCGCCCTGATCACCGAAGCCCTCTCCGGCCGCCTCACCGCCGCTTGGCGCGAGCAGCACGCGCAGGCTTTGGCCGAGGCCGCCCGTGAGCGCGACGCGCGGCTCGGGGCACCGGCGCCCCAGGTCACGGTGCGCATCACCGAACACGCCCCCACCGAGCGCCGCACCGACCTGGCCCGCCCGCGACGGCAGGCGGTGATCGAGCAGCTTTCCAGCTTCCAGCACGAAGTATGGAACACGCTGCGCTTCGAGTGGCGGGGTGCGGTGCTGGCCGACGACCCGTTGGCGTTTGAAGAGTTTTGCACCAGCCCGCAAACCGCCTGGCGCCTGGAGGGCTTTGCCGCCGGGCGCGAGGCGGTGCGGCGTGCCCTGGAGCAACTGGCCGCGATGGGCCTGATCCGCAAGATGAGTCTGCCGCGCCCCAACCCCAACACCGGCCGCACCGAGTACCTGACCGCCTTCCGCCCGCTGCGCGAGGCCGAGGACGGCAGCCGCCCCGAAGAAGACACGGCGCTGGCCGATGCCGAGCGGCTGGGGCGCGAGCTCGAGCGCCGCCGGGCGCCGGAGGCGCGTTGAATGCGGCTGCGCTACCTGCACCTGTCGCACTACCCGCCGCTGGCCGATCTGGCGGTGGCCTTCAGCCCGCGCGCACCCTGGGCCGCGTTCGAACCGCGGGGCGCGCCGGCCCGGCTGGCCATCCACTTCGTCATCGGGCAGAACGGCAGTGGGAAGAGCCACCTGCTGCGGGCGCTGGCTGAGAGCTTTCTCGCCCTGGCCGACGAGCGCCTGCCGCTCAGCCCGCTGAGCCTGATCTACGAACTGGGCCGCCCGGGCGAGCCGGGGCACCGCACGCTGATCTTCGACTGCCCCGGCGAAGCCCACGCAACCACGCTGTGGCAGGCGGAGGGCTGGGCCTTCCCCGACACGACGGACCGCGAGGCCTTCGCCCAGGCGATCACTTACTTGCGCACCGTCGAGCACGCGCCGGCGGGCACGCTGGCCGTGTTCAAGCGCCGCATCGCCCGCGGCGACTACCCGCAAAGCGTGCCCGATGCGCTGCCGCGCGCGCTGCTGGCCTACACCTCGGGCTGGATGGACCCGTGGCGCGCGGCCTGGCAGCCGCCCGTGAATGCCGAGGCGCTAGATGTGGTGACGCAGTCGCCCGATCACGACATCAGCCAGGAGCGCCCACCCGGCTGGACGGAGGAGGACGAGGCCAGCGTCGTGATCGAAGGCGGCACGTTCGGTGACGAGGCCACCCGCACCGGGGCTCCGGCCGAAGCGGACACCGCGCCCGCCGACCTGTTCCGCCGCCCGCTGCTGCTGGAACCGGTGATGCTGACCGCCGCGCTGCTTGCGGTGGCCTTGCAGGAGGCCGAAGCGCGCCGCCAAGGCCCGGCCGATGACGCGTTGGCGGACTTGTTCCGCAAGGCCGGCTGGCACCGCCTGGTGGGCGTGCGCCTGCGGGTGAATCTGGACCGCGCCCTGGCCGTGCCGCGCGCCTTGATCGAGCGCGTGCACGACGCCATCCGGCTGTGCGGCGAGTGCCTGGCCGAGCCCCATCCCGGCAAGGCGCTGCGCAGCCTGTACTTCGATCTCGACGGGGCGCTGCCTGCGAGCGCCGAGCCGCTCGACGCTCAGCGCTTCGAAGGGCGGACCACCCAGGGCCAGGCCTTGCGTGCCCTGCTGGGCGAGGAGGGCGACACGGCGTCCGAGCGCTTTGGCACCCTGCTGGGCTGGTGGCGGCACGGGGTGCTGGAAGACATCGAGCTCTTTATCCGCCGCAACGACAAGCCCGAAGAGGAGAGCCTGAGCGACCTCAGCGACCCGGGCGTGCTGCGCCTGAGCGAGTTTTCCGACGGTGAGAGGCTGGTGCTGGCGCGCTGGACGCTGTTCCACCTGCTCGCGGGGCAGGACGACGCGCTGCTGTTGCTGGACGAGCCCGAAACCCATTTCAACGACGCTTGGAAGCGCGAGATCGTGCAGGTGGTGGATGCAGCCATGGGAGCGGATGCCAGCCAGGTGCTAATCGCCACCCACTCGGCCATCGTGCTCTCCGACGTGTTCGATGAGGAAGTGGTTCTCATCCGCAAGGCGAACGGCCAATCCACCGCCGAGGACGTGCCGGACCAAACCTTCGCCACCGACCCCAGCGCGCTGATGATGACGGTATTTGACGCCGAGGACAGCATCGGGGCGCGAGCCCAAAAGCGCATCGAGGTCTTCTTGCGCGCTGCTGCTCAGAAAACGGACCCGACGCCGGATGACGTGCGGCAACTACAAGCACTTATCCGCCGCCTGGGTACCGGCTTCTATCGCACCGAGCTGCAAACCCTGCTCAACCGCTGGCAGCAAGCTCCCGACCTGCGCGCCATCGAGCAGGTGATCCCCACCCTGCAGTCAGACACGCTGAAGGACGAACTGCGCGCGCTGATCCTCAAGACCCGCGAAGCGAGCGGCAACGCGGAGGACAGTGATGCTTAAGCCCATCCACCGCGTGACGTGCTCACCGGCTCTGGCCGCCTGCCAGCAGCTGATGCGGCGCTTCGCACTGTGGCTGTGTGCCCCCCAAGTCTCCGGCGTTTCCATCACCCAAGCGAACCTTCGGTCAAGCATGGGCAGCGCCATCGAAGGCGATTGGCTGTGGCACTTGCTGGCCGGCAAGACCGGAACCAAGCCGTTGTTTGACAAGGCGAAGCGCATCGCCGACCTGTCACCGGCTGAGAAGACTGGGCTCCAGCAGTGGATTCAGGCGGTTAGTGCTCTGGCGCAGCATTTCGGCCCGACACCACCCGCCGCTCTGCCGGTCGCTCCGCCGAATCAATGGCGCAGCCAGGACGAGCACTGGAAAGCCTTCAAGACACTGATGGTGGCGTTCTACGAGGACGGCTTGCGCGGCGGCCTGCCTTACGCTGCCAACGGCGCCCCCACAACTGATGTCACGCTACGCGTGAGCTACGACCAATTCGTGCGCGAGTTTCGCGCCGCGCATCGCCCCGACCCCCACCCGGATGCGCGCGAGGTCTGCGTGCTCTGCGGCGGGCCGCTGGTGCAGCCCGCCGTGGACCACTGGCTGGCCAAGACGGCGTTCCCGTTGCTGGCCGTGTGCGCCGACAACCTGCTGCCGATCTGCGGGGAATGCAATTCGACACAGAACAAGGGCCAGAATCCCGCCCACGCCGGCGGCGCGTTCTCCGAGTGGTTCCACCCCTATCTGCGCCATGCCAACGGGGCAATCCGGCTGCGCTACGACGAAGCCACGCCGAGCGTTCGCGTCGAGAGCGCAACGCTTGCCGATGCCGTCAAGGTTCAGAACCTGGACATCCTGCTCAATCTTAGTCAACGCTGGACCCGAGAATTCAAAGCCGAGTACCGGCGACTGCAGCGCGAAGCGCAGCGCCGATACCGCGGCGACGTGCGAGCGCTCCAGCATCGCATCATGGACTACCGCCGAAGCCTGTCGGCAGCCGAACCGCACTACGAGATTCACGCTCTGCTGGCCGAGGCGCTGCTCGACCCCGCGCGCTTGCAGGCGTTTGCAGAGTGAATGCCGGGCAGGCTGCAGCAACCCGCACCAGTGCTCATAAGCTCGGGAGGCCAGTCAGCACACGGTCAACCGTCCGCCACCAATACCGAAGGCCCCAGCGCGCGATCACCTCCTCGGCCAGCCCCCCATAAAGCGGGCCGATCCACCACGGGGGACTGGGCTGGGCCGACTGGGCGTGCTCCAGGGCCAGCCAGGCCGTGCCCAAGTGCGGCGCCCAGAGCCGATCCAGCCCGTGCACGAGACCGCCCACGCACGCGCCGAGCAGCGCGACCCCCGCCCATGTCTGGCCACGCGGGCAGGCGCCGGTGCCGGCCAGCGCGCTGCGCAAGCCCACCCGATGGGCCACGGCCGCCCCCACCGCGCTGACGGCCAGCACCAGCAGCCCGGGCTGGCCGATCAAGACCGCCCGCTGGGCCCAATGCGGCAGCGCGGCCCACTGTGCGGCCAGATCCGCGGGCACGGCGGGCAGCGGCTGGCCCAGCAAGGCGAGCACGCCCACCCAGCCCACGAGGGCCACGGGCCAGGTGCGACGCCCCCAGGAGGGATGAGCGGCAGCTTGCATGGGATCGATCGGTGAGGCTTCAGAGTGGGGTGTCGCCGTTATCATACGACCGTATTGATATCGACAGGAGGCGATGGCATGGGCCGCCCCCGCTCCATTGACCGAGAGGCGGTGCTCGACGCCGCAGACATGTTGGTCCGGCGACACGGGGCCTCGGCACTGACCATCGATGCCGTGGCCCAGGCAGCAGGCATCAGCAAAGGGGGGGTCCAGTCGTGCTTCAGGACAAAGGCGGCATTGATCGATGCGCTGTTCGAGCGATTCGGGCAGGCCTATGACCGTTGTTATCGCGAGATGACGGGCACCGACGCCTCGACCATCGGCAAGGTGCGTGCCCACGTGGCTGCTACTTTCGGATCCGACGACCTCTCCAGCGCCAAGGCCGCCGGCTTGTTGGCTGCGCTGCTGCAGTCGCCGCGAGATCTGGAGGGCGTGCGCCAGTGGTATCGGGAACGGCTGACCGGACTCGATCACACGAGCGCCGAGCAGCGCCGCGCCTGGATCGCATTCTTGGCTGCCGAAGGCGCGTTCATGCTGCGCCACTTCGGCTTGGTGAAGATGAACAAGCAGCGATGGCGCGCGATCGAAGCCGAGTTGCGCGCGCTGCTGGCAAGCGCGTCATGAACGGACACCGGTCCTTTCTTGCAGCGAAGCGGTCTGTTGACTTTGGCGTGAAGAACTGGACATTTCGGGCGGCAGGTCAGACATGCATTTCGGGGGCACGCTCGCCGCTATTGTTCTTGGTGGAGCCGGTGCGGCAATCAGGGGTGCATCGACCACGGTGCCGCTTGTGAGCGTCTGCTCATCGTTGAATGGGCCGTCACTGCCCGCGATGACCCGTCAATCCACGCCTGGCTCGTCCAGCGCCTCGGCGGCCGCGTCGGGTTCGGGGGGTTTGACGATGGTGACGGGCACGGGGGCGTCGTCGAGCACTGCGCGCGAGACGGAGCCGAAGAGGCCGGCGCGCAGCGCGCCGATGCCGCGGGCGCCCATCACGATGGCCTGGCAGCCATGGGTCTCGGCCAGCTCGATGAGCGTGTGGGCCGGGTCGCCGCTGGCGATTTCGCTGTCGAAGGGCAGCCCGGCCTCGCGCAGCAGCGTTTCGGCGCCCTCCAGGGCATGACGGCCCGCGCCCTCGGCCACACCTTCGAGCACCTCGGCGTCATGCACGGTGACCACCTCGTACAGGGTGGGCGGCTCCTGCACGTTGGCCAGCACGAAGCGGGCCTGCAAGCCGCTGCGGGCCAGTTCGACGGCATGGCGCACGGCCCACAGCGAGAGCTCGGAGCCGTCCACAGGCAGCAGGATCTTCATGATGCTCTCCCGGGTGTTGTGGGTGTGCGTCCTTTCTACCCCAGAAGCCCCTTGCCTGCCCAGAGGGGGATCAAGCAGGCCCCGCTCAGGCCTCGGGGCGGCGCCACAACCACAGGGCCACGCCCAGCAAGACGAGGTAAACCGCGCCGCGTATCCAGGGCGCCACGGGGCTCCACCAGAGGACGGTGGCGCTGCCTAGCATCATGGCCGTGGCCAGCCATTTGGCCCGGCGGGGCACGGCGCCGCGCTCGCGCCATTGACGGATCACGGGGCCGTGCCGCGGGTGGGCCAGCAGCCGGGCCTCCAGGCTGGGCCACCCACGTCCGCCGGCCCAGGCGGCCAACAGCAGGAAGGGCACGGTGGGCAGCACCGGGAGCACCACGCCCACCAGCCCCAGCAGCAGCGACACGCTGGCCAGCGTGCGCCAGAGCAGGAGGCGGGTGTGTCGGATCATCGGCAGCGCTCACACGGGCGGAGGTGGGCCCGATGGTAGCCCGGACGGGGTGGGCTCACTTCATCCCCAGGCGGCGTGCGAGCTTGTGCAGGTTGCTGGCATCCAGACCGAGGGTGCGGGCGGCCGCGGCCCACTGGCCGCCATGGGCCTGGAGGGCCCGTGCGATCTGTTCACGTTCGAAGCACGCCACCGCTTCCCGCAGAGGGCGCAGCGGCTCGGCAGGCGCCGGGGCCGCCGGCGAGGGCGGGGCGCCCGGCGAGGCCGCCTCGGGGCCGTCGAGGTCGAGCAGTTCGGGGGGCAGGCTCACGATGTCCTGGCGTGCAGCACCGCGGCTCACGGCCTTGAGCGCGGCGCGGCCGATCACGTGCTCGAGTTCGCGCACGTTGCCGGGCCAGGGGTAGCGCAGCAGGGCGTCCTCGGCCGCGGGGGTGAGGCGCAGGCTGCGCAGGCCCAGGCGGGCGCGGTTGAGTTCGAGGAAGCGGCCGGCGAGCAGCAGCACGTCCTGCTCGCGCTCGCGCAGCGGCGGGATGGGCACCGGGTAGACGGACAGGCGGTGGTAGAGGTCGGCGCGGAAATGGCCGTCGCGCACCTGGTCGCGCAACTGGCGGTTGGTGGCGGCGATGATGCGCACGTCCACGCGGCGCGGGCGGTCGGTGCCCAGGCGCTGGATCTCGCCGTTTTGCAGGGCGCGCAGCAGCTTGGCCTGTACGGTGAGGGGCAACTCGCCCACTTCGTCGAGGAAGAGGGTGCCGCCGTCAGCGGCCTCGAAGCGGCCCGGGCGGTCGGTGGTGGCGCCGGAGAAGGCACCGCGCACATGGCCGAAGAGTTCGCTCTCGGCCAGCGATTCGGGCAGGGCGGCGCAGTTCACATGCACCGCTGTGTTTAGCCAGACCAAACGGGCGGTTCGTGGGGGAATGAGTGCGGCGAGGGGGTGGGCGCGTCGGGTTGGAGATGTCGCCGCGCGCAGGCGAAGAAGCGCGCAAGATCGTGACCGTCCCCCGACGTGGACGGCCACACGCAAAACAGGCGCAGTCGGTTATTGGCCTTGCTCGACCTTATCGGGGCCGCCCATGACGCG
The DNA here is from genome assembly GCF_049728535.1 of Tepidimonas sp. HKU77. Classification (NCBI taxonomy): domain Bacteria; kingdom Pseudomonadati; phylum Pseudomonadota; class Betaproteobacteria; order Burkholderiales; genus Tepidimonas; species Tepidimonas sp. HKU77. Next base: position 2,799,351 of record NZ_CP187300.1, read on the forward strand.
CCGGAGCATGGCGCGAACGTGAGACAGCGACGGCACGGTCGGCGGCTCGCTGGCTCCCCTCAGCGCCTGGATGTCCTCGGCATCGACGAGGACTTTGCCGTCCGGTCCTTCGTGGTATTGCAGCTCGCCTGCCTCGATCATCCCATCGATCCAGGCCGCGGGCACGCCCAGCCGGTCGGCGGCTTGCTGTCGAGTGATCATTTCCATCGCGCGTGCTCCTTGGTGCATGGCGCGATGCTAGCAGCCGTCAAGTGGCTTTCCAAGTCCTTGTCTCGCCTTGATTTTTCTCCCCGGATTTCTGGATCGGCCGAGTTGCACGCAAAAAATAGCAGTCATGATAATGACAGTTATCATGAATGCAGCGTCCCGCCGAGTGCTCATTTTTTGAGCAAACCAGCGCTCACCCTCTTGTCCATGGGGGTTGCGCTCGGTGCTGGAGAACTTGTCCACAAAATCTGTGGACAACGGCGCCGTCTCGGCCAGACCGTCCCCACTGAGACGAGTCGGCGAAGGCGCTCTGACTCGGCAACGGCTCTGGCCAGAACAACCCCGGTCCGACGGCGGCGACCGCTGCCGAGCATCCCGCGGAACAGGCGCAAAAAAAACCGCGCCGAAGCGCGGTGAGGTCTTATAGCTGTAGGGTTCCGGACGATTGCATAGATCCTTCGCGTCGTGCACTCTTCGTTAGTCGCGCAGTGATGCGAGAGCTGATCGACAACCTCCGGAGCGCTCAACCATGATTATTCGCCTACACAAAAACGCCACCACAACCCCCGCCACCCGCGCCTACATCCAGTCCTCGTCCTTGTCGGTTGCGGCCTTGGCAGCCGAGTTGGGCGTATCCGAAGACACCATCCGCCGCTGGAAGCGTCGGGACTTTGTGGAAGATCGCCCGCATACCGCGCATCGTTTGCAGACGACGCTCACCCCGGCGCAGGAGCTTTTGGTGGTGGAGCTGCGCAAGACCCTCCAGCTACCCCTTGACGATCTGCTGGTGGTCACACGGGAGTTCATCAACCCCCGGGCCTCACGTTCTGGGCTGTATCGTCTGCTCAAGCGCCATGGCCTATCCCAACTGCCCAGTGAAGCCAAGGATGCGCCTGCTTCCAAGCCATTCAAGACCTACATGCCGGGCTACCTGCACATCGACGTCAAGTACCTGCCGCAGATGCCCGACGAACATCAGAGGCGTTATCTCTTCGTCGCCATTGACCGCGCCACCCGTTGGGTCTTCATCCAGATTAAGCCAAACAAGACCGCAGCCGCGGCCAGAAGCTTCCTGAAGGCCTTGCACAAGACCTGCCCGGTCAGAATCACGCACATCCTCACCGACAACGGCAAGGAGTTCACGGATCGCCTCTTCGCCTCAGGCGCGCGCGCACCGTCCGGGAAGCACGAGTTCGATCAGCTCTGCCAGGCCCTTGGCATCGAGCATCGCCTCACCAAGCCCAGACACCCTCAGACCAATGGCATGGTCGAACGCTTCAACGGCCGTATTGCCGAGGTCCTTGCCACCCATCACTTCAACAGCGCCGAGGACCTCGAGACTACCTTGACCCGTTATGTTTGGCTGTACAACCATCATTTACCCCAGAAGGCAATCGGACACATAACACCTCTGGAGGCCTTGAAAAAGTGGTACGCTCAACGCCCCGATCTTTTCATCTTCAAACCACGTAATCGTCCGGGACCTGACATATAGCAACCCATTTTTTGCGAAGGACATCGCTTTGTTTCCGCCGACGATGAAGTGATCCAGCACCCGAACATCCACAAGCGCAAGCGCTTGCTTAAGGTTTGCGGTTATCACTTCATCGGCCCGCGATGGCTTGATCATCCCGGACGGGTGGTTGTGCGCGAAGATCACTGCCGCCGCGTTGACGGCCAGCGCCTTCTTCACGACCTCCCGAGGATGAACGGTTGATTCTCTGAGAGTGCCGCGGAACAATTCCCCGGCCTCTATCAGGCGATGTTGCGCATCCAACCACAGACACCAGAACGATTCGTGTTCCAAGTGCCCAATGTTGGCGCACAAAAACGCCTGGACCGTCTCCGGCGACGAGAAGCAAAGGTCTTCGCTCTCCATACGCTCACGTATGCAGCGAACGAAAAGCTCCTTTGCCGCCACCAGGGCCGGATGGACGATGTAGGTCGCAGGTGTTTCGTTCAATGCCGTCTGCCTTGGCTTGGTGAAGCCAAACAGTTCGGCAAGGGGTCGGTTGGCCAGCGAAGTTGCCAATTCCTGCCCCACCAGCACGGCCAGCAGGTCGGCGTTGGACAAGTCTTTCATGGTGCCTCCTTGAATGAAAAGGGGCACCACTGCCCCACAGGGGCAAGTGATGCCCCCGTGGGGATGGTTCGCCCGCGTGTACGGGCGTCTCAAAACAGCGCCAGTTGCCCAGCGAGCACGGGATTCCCCGCGCACGCCTGGCGCTCCGGCAGCCGACTCACAGGCTCCAGGGCCACGCTGCGATGGATGGATAGCTCGCGGACGTCTCCGTCTGCTTTTTTCCACAACAACACCGCGTGGTCCGTGCCTAGCGTTACGTGGCCCCGGTACACGGCCACGGGATGGCCGCGCAACGAGTACCACTCTGGTTGTTTGCCGCGAAACCACAACGACCGCCAGCCAGATGAACGGCTTTGGGCGTCGTAGTCCTCGGCCTCGGCCAGCGTCATGGGGCGCGTGGTGGGCGGGTCCACGTAGAACCACACCCGCTGCGCGCACACCATCGGCTTGCCGCCGACCGACACGATGAGGCCGGTGTGGTCTCCGCGTTGGCGACGACCTTCGCGGATCGCTTCCTCATCGTGGTACGCGGTCGTCGTTTTGCCTTCGTACAAAGGCAGCGGCAGCAGACGCCACGCATCTACGCGGGGTTCCGGATCGGCCCCGTAGCTGCCCCACAACACAGAAAACACTGTGTAGAGACAGCCACGATACTCCGCCACCCGCACCGGCACCGGGGGCTTGCCCCGGTGCTCGGCGGCCAGTTGGCAGGAGTTGACCTCAGACAGTCTCCCCCACTGCTCAGCGGGCAGCCGAATGATCGGCGGAGCGTTCATGGCAACCCCTCACCATCATGTCGCGCACCCGCAGCAGCAGCCGCAAGACGCCAGTCAACACCGATGCCCCACGGGACTGCTCCCCGACCCAAGGCTTGGGCTGAATCAGAAGCAGCCCGTCGCTCTCCACGAGATGGAAATCGAGTTTGCGCTTCATGACTCACCTCCAGTTGCCTTGTTGATCGCCGAGCGCGCCCGTTCCAGGCACGCATCGACTTTGGGGTTTTCCAGTACGAACACCGGAACCTCGTCGTCCATGCACTCCAGAAGCTCCCGAAGGCTCTCCAGTAGTGCAGGCGCCGCCGCGATCAGCCGGTCGTCGGCATCCCGCATGGGGTACAGCGATTGGCGCGTGCTCATGCCGCACCCCCTTTCTTGATCGCCGCCTTCGCCATTTGCATGGCAGCAGCAATCTTTCCGTCTCGGTCGTAGATTTGGCGGTCATAGATCGCCTCCACTTCGACCAGCAGACGTTCGAGGGCCTCCAAAAGGTCCGGGGCCGCCGCGATCAGGCGGGCGTTGGCCTCACCCATCGGGGATGGCTCACAGATGGTGTACCCCTCCGCGTCCACGATGGCCCGGTAGCCGATGTGCGCTCCAGGAACGCGATCCTCGATCAGCCACTGTTCACGCATGGCCCACCTCCCCCTCTTGCGAGGCTTCGTTGGCTTTTGCGCTTCCGGCCTTGAGAATCTTGTCCGCCGCCGAGAACACCCGACTTGCCGACTTCTTGAGGAAGGTTTCACGGTCTGCGCCGATCAACCAGTGCTGGATGTAGCCTCGGCTTTCTTCGATACCGGGCAACTCCAGCGTGGCGCAGCACAGCATGGCAACAGCTTCGGCCTCGGCTTCTTGGATGGAGCGGTCGATGTAACCGCTATCCACGAACTCGGCTTCCGCCTCCTTGCCGTGCAGCAAGCAATGCGCTATCTCGTGGAAAAGCGTCTTCCACGGCAGCGCGGCCAGCGGGTTGATTGCCACCTCGGAAAGATGCGGGCGGGCGAATCCCTGGCAGTTACCGTCGGGGTGCGCGAAAGCTACCTCCTTGATGCCCAGCTTCGCCAGCGCTTGCGCCTTGTCCCACTGGGGGGCGTCTGGCGCGTCGGCGCAGGCGTTTTCAGCGTCCGGCAACGGATCGGTCTGAGACAGCGCGAACCAGTTGTTCTTCATGATGAAGAACTGGCGCACGCTTTCTTTCTCCGTTCCGTCGTCCCCGTGGACAACCTCCTTCTTGACGATGGGCATCCACAGCGCGATGGCGCGCTCGCCCTTGCGGACAACGCGCCCGGCCTTTCTCCAGCCGTTGAAGCTGGCGATGGGGCCGACAGGGATACCGCGATCAACCATCTGCTCCACCGCCAGGAGCTGGTTGCCCAGGCTGTAGCGATGAAACAGACGGTAGTGCGAACCCAAGCGACCGGGCTCGTGCAGGGCGGCCTGGAACAGTTTGCCCCAGTCGGGGCGGTTGTTGGTCTTTTCCATGGTGGTCTCCAAAGAAAAATGGGACACACCATGGCCCCCGTCGGGACCAACAGTGTGTCCCGACTCGGGGTTGAAAATGTGCGAGACGCCTTGGCAGCGCTCGTGCTTCAGGTCACAGGACCTTGGTCAACGTGGCGATGGCCGTGACGGCCACTACCAGCATGCTGCCGAACCAAATCTTCATGTCCTTGACTGCTTGAGCAATCTCGCCATGAAGCTGGGTCTTGACCTGACCGATCTCGCTTTGAAGCTGGGTCTTGACCTGACCGATCTCGGTCTTGAGGCCCTTGATCTCGGCTCTGACCTCGTTGATCTCGGCTCTGACCTCGTTGATGTCGTCCTTGGTGGCGAGCGTGGATTCCAGCATGCGCTGGAACACCTCGACCTGTGCCTCAGCCAGCGCTTCAGCCTGCGCGTCGGTGTAACCGGCACCACGCAGCTTTTTGGCGAAGGCCAGGGTGTCAAAGGCGAACATACCCGTCATTGTAGGACTCCTTCGTTGGATACGGAAGGCGCCCACACCCCTGCGGGGACGTGGGATCGCCCCCCGCATGGGTTGTCATGAGCAACCGTGCTAGACTGGCCGCATGGTCAGACCACACAGACGCGCTTTCACGGTCATCCAGGGCGGCAAGGTCGAACTGGAGCGCAAGAAGCGACTCCTGTTCAACCAGCCGTGGGCCTTCGATCACGACGAGTTTGATCGGCTCTGCGAGCTTTTCGAACTGTCGCGAGCGGAAGCCTTTGACCTTGCGTTGGCGAGAGTCAAGCACAAGGCCAAGACAAACTACGAGGCCGCCGCCCTGCTTGCCGTTTTCAGTGGAAGCGGCAATGCTTCCGACATCTTGGCAAAAGGGCGGCGTAAGAGCTTCAGACTCGAAACTTCCGAGCCACCAACTCTTCCTCGATCATCCGCACCAAGCGACGCAAATCACTCTTGAGATCGACATCGCTGATGCGGTTTTCCATGTTGAGCGCCTCATCCCGTCGGGCCAATAGCTCGCGTTCAGAAGCCTCTTCCAGCCACCGGTAAAAGGCGGCCATATCGAAAAGAATGCCCATTGCTGTCTCCTAAAGAAGAAGCTGGGCACGTCCACCCCCGACCGGGGGTGAAGGTCGCCCCCAGCCGGGTTGATGAAAGCGTCTATTTCACGCTCATGGAAATCACGCGGAACACCCTGCCGGGGTTTTCCTGACGCAGGATGCGCGCGTGACGGTATGCAGCAGACCTGGAGTGGTCGGCGTCCCACCGGCCCCGGTTTTTTCCGAGACCGGAGATGACGCAGATCGGCTTGCCGTCCTTGAACTCAGCGACGTAGTAGCGCATGACGTTACTCCCCGCCAAGAACCTCGAACTGCGCAGCCCCAGCGCTGCCTTGTTTCCCAATCGAGCCCTGAGCTTGCGCCTGGACTTGATCGGGTGTTGGCAGTTCGCCGCGCGCAACGCGGCGATACTCATTGGCCCGCTCAGCGAGCTTGCGGGCTTGAGCGATGAGGCGCGATTTCTCGCGCCCCGACGCATCGATGGCCGCTAAGGAACCTCTGCACTACCCCGCCCACTCGTTCGTGGCGACGAGTTCAGGGTCAATATCGTTTCGTAGGATGGGATCGAAACAGATGCTGAACGGTTCTTGGGCTCCAGCAAGCCCCTTCGTGGGCCCTCTGCAGCCTCATCCGGCCCCAGTGAGCCCACTGCGGGCGCACTTATCCCGTCGCAGCCAGCAAGGCTTTGCGCGCCAGCCACAGATTGACCAGCGCAAACAGGACGTTGAGCTGCGCGCCGTTCTTGGCCAAGCCTCGATAGGGCGTCTTGCGGTAGCCAAACTGGCATTTGAGTACCCGAAACGGATGCTCACCCTTGGCACGAATGCGCGCCTTGGTGCGTTCCAAGGCATCCATCACCTGGCCAAGAAAAGTGCGCTTGTCCAATGCCCGGCGCTTGCCCGGCCGCATGGCCACGTGCCAAGCGACTTGCTTGCCCTGGTTTTCCGCTCGCTTGTCCACTCCCTGATAGCCCGCATCGGCAAAGACGTCGGTCTCTTGCCCGTGCAAGAGCCGATGCGCCTGCGTCACATCCGAGACGTTGGCAGCGGTGGCCACCACCGTGTGTACCAGCCCTGTCTCGGCGTCGACCCCAACGTGCGCTTTCATGCCGAAGTACCACTGGTTGCCCTTCTTCGTCTGGTGCATCTCAGGGTCGCGCTCACGGCGGGCGTTCTTGGTCGAGCTGGGAGCAGCAATGAGCGTGGCATCCACGATGGTGCCGCTCTTGAGCATGAGGCCACGCTCGGTCAGGATGCGATTGACCGTCTCGAGGATACGCTGGCTCAGGCCGTGTTGCTCCAGCAGGTGGCGAAAGCGCAGGATGGTGCTCTCATCCGGCACGACATCCACCCCCAGGTCCAGACCAACAAAGCTCGCCAGCAGCGGCGTGTCGTACAAGGCTTCCTCCACCGCCGGGTCCGACAGACCAAACCACTGCTGCAAAAAATGAATCCTCAGCAGCTTCTCTACCGCAAAGGGTGGCCGCCCACCCTTGGGACCCGCCTTCGGCGCATACGGCTCGATGAGTGCGACCAACTCTGCCCACGGCACCACACGGTCCATCTGCTCCAAAAACGCACGCTTGCGGGTGCGCTTGGCGCGCAGCTCAAAGCCCGTATACATCGGCGCCTCCAGACTCATCTGCTTCATGTCGCTATTGTCCCATCCCGGCAGTCTGGCAGGAAGGTTTTGCAGACCTTCCCTAAGGCCAGGTTTCTTGCCTGGGCCATAGCCTCTTCGGCCTTGTCCTCGGCCTCCCGAGCAACCGGATCGGCAGGCCGCGCGGGGCGGGCACTGCTGGCGATTTGCTCGGCGCGTTGACGGCGCACGTCTCTCAAGGAAGACTCCAGAAACCTTATTCGGGCTTGGAGTTCCTCGATTTTTGCGTCCTTCAGGCGAAGGACTTCTGTCAACTGCTGTTCGCTCCGTTTTTCCTTCGTCTCCTTGCCGCGCTTGATGAGCGCAGCAATTTTGTCGACGAGATAAAGAACAGAACCGCTGACGGCAGCGAGAAGGATGAGAGTTTGAGTCATGATGTCTCCAGAAGTGAAAAACCCCTGGAGACGCTTCACCCCTTGCGGGACGAAGGCATCCCGCAGGGGCGGTTGATGATGCTACTCAGTTGCCCAAGCAGCGCTTTGATGCTGATTGTTTAGAGTCCCCAGCTAGGACTTTTTCACCATCGGCATAACCGACAGCAGAAAAACCGTCTTTTCGCAGCGCGCTCGACTCAGAACGCGCTCTGAAAAGACCCGCCTTTGGCGGCGGGCCTGCTTTGAAGTTTAGCACCAAGCGGCCTTCGCGATGCGCCTTGCCTCATCAGCGTAGCGCCCCACGAAAACCACTTCGTCGCCCCTGACCAGCCTGCGGCCAGCCACGGCCACGTGCTGCCGGACACCGGGGTCGGACTTCCAGCGCTCGCGCATGTACCGCGCATACGCTTGGGCATCGCCCTCGAATCCCGCAGGTGGCGCGAATGCCGTGCCCGCGCCGGGTTCGGTGTTGATGCAACGAAAGTTGACGGCACCGTACATGGCTCCGCCTCCTTACGCCGCCTTGCGCACCCGCGCATCGATGGATTGCAGGCTTGGAAAGGCCTGCGCCCCGTCGCGGTTGAGGATGTCGAGCCAGTCCAGGGATTTCTGGCCCGACGGAATCTCCCCCGCTGGAACGATGGCCGATGCTTTGATGCCGTTGGCCCACAGGCGCTGGACAAGCCGCCTGGCGGCTTCTTGTCCGTGGCCTCCGGGGTGTTGGGCGGTTGGCCGATCTTTGTCCGCAAAGACAATGACACGGCGCACCTCTGGTGGCGCTTCGAAGTGCTCCAGCAGGTATGCGTTGACCGCACACCATACCGGAAGCCCCGTTCCTTCCATCACCGCCAGGGCCGTTTCCAGCCCTTCGGCGACGGCGAGCACAGGACCCGGATCAACCAGCCGGATCGCTCCGCCGACGAGCTTCCTGTTTTTCGGGTAGCTCATCAGCTTCTTTGGCGACTCGACGGGCGCCTTCTTGCCGTCCGTGGTCAGGTATGTCCGGTGAATCGTCACCGGATTCCCTTGAGCGCCGGACACCATTGCGATGATGGCAGGAAATGTCCCGACCACCTTGTCGCCGTCGTGGTACGCCAGCGATGGATGGAACCGGAGAACCTCGGGCGGCGGGACGGAGATTCCGCGCCGTGCCAGATACAGACGGGCCGGTTCCGCGCTTCGATTGGACAGCGGTACCGACTCGCTCCACACCCGGTTGAGCGCTTGGCGCAACCGCTCGTCATCGCTCTCTGGCCGCTGAACCACGGACGGTCGAGGGGGCACACGTTGCGCTCGGCCATCGAGGCACTCGGCGACCGCTTTGAGGGCAGTCGAGAAATCCCAACCATTCGCCCACATCAGCGTGGCGAACCCGTCCGCAAACACCCCACAGGTGTTGCAGACTGCTCCCCCAGTCTCATCAACGTCCTTGAATACGCGGAAGCCGTCCCTTCCCCCATGCACAGGGCATGGGACGTGACGGCCCTTGCGCTCCAGGGCGGGTTGCAGTTGCGGCGCGAGGGTGGCAAGGATGCCCCCCCACTGCCCACGCGCCATTGCTTTGGTCTCTTCGGCTTTCATGGTTGCTCCTTTCTGTTGCGAGACATCCAGGAGCACCCCGCAGGGCACTCTTGGATGCCCCGCAGCAGGGTTGAATAAAACCAGCCGAAGAGCCTCCCCAGCCGGAGAGGACTGACCTTGCCCCTGGAAACCGGATCCCTTGCTGAGTGGTTGAATACAGGCAAGGAGAACGGAAGTGACGAAGGCAACGAGAGCGCGCTACACGCTGGAGTTCAAGCTGGAAGCGGTCAGGCTGGTCAAGGCTGGCCAGAGCATGGCGGCGACGGCGAAGATCCTGGGCATTGCGCAACAGACGCTGCACAACTGGATCCGTGCGGACCGAGACGGTCGTCTGGCGGGGGCTGGAAGCAAGCCGGTGAGCCCAGAGCAGATGGAGATCGCCAGGCTGCGCGCGGAGCTGGCGCGGGTCAAGATGGAGCGCGACATCCTGGGAAAAGCGACGGCGTACTTCGCGAAGGAGCGGGGGTGAAGTACGCCTGGATCGAGCGTAACCGCAAGCGCTGGCCCGTGTCGGTGGCGTGCGCAGTTCTGGGGGTGAGCCCCAGTGGGTACCACGACCACCGTGTGCGCCAGGCACGACCACGACGTGGGATCAGCAACGATGCTCTGCTGGTTCATATCCGAGCGATCCATGCCGAAACGCGTGGCGAGTACGGCTGGCCGCGGATCTGGAAGGAACTGCTGGCACGCGGCATTCGGGTGGGTAAGGAGCGCGTTCGCAAGCTCATGAGCCTGCACGGCATCCGCGCCCGAGGCAAGCGCAAGTTCAAGGCTACGACCGACAGCAACCACAAGCTGCCGGTGGCGCCGAACCTTGTGGATCGGCAGTTCAAGCCGGCCACGCCGAACGCCGTGTGGACGAGCGACATCACGTATGTGGCCACCGACGAGGGCTGGCTGTACCTGGCGGTGATCATCGACCTGTTCAGCCGCCAGGTCGTGGGCTGGTCGATGCAGCCGCACATGCGGCGCGAGCTGGTGATTGACGCGTTGCACATGGCCTGGTTCCGCCGCCATCCGCCGCCGGGACTGATATGCCACAGCGATCGCGGCAGCCAATACTGCAGTGCCGACTTCCAGAAGGCGCTGACCGGCTACGGCATGCGCAGCTCGATGAGTCGCAAGGGAAGGTCTGCAAAACCTTCCTGCCAGACTGCCGGGATGGGACAATAGCGACATGAAGCAGATGAGTCTGGAGGCGCCGATGTATACGGGCTTTGAGCTGCGCGCCAAGCGCACCCGCAAGCGTGCGTTTTTGGAGCAGATGGACCGTGTGGTGCCGTGGGCAGAGTTGGTCGCACTCATCGAGCCGTATGCGCCGAAGGCGGGTCCCAAGGGTGGGCGGCCACCCTTTGCGGTAGAGAAGCTGCTGAGGATTCATTTTTTGCAGCAGTGGTTTGGTCTGTCGGACCCGGCGGTGGAGGAAGCCTTGTACGACACGCCGCTGCTGGCGAGCTTTGTTGGTCTGGACCTGGGGGTGGATGTCGTGCCGGATGAGAGCACCATCCTGCGCTTTCGCCACCTGCTGGAGCAACACGGCCTGAGCCAGCGTATCCTCGAGACGGTCAATCGCATCCTGACCGAGCGTGGCCTCATGCTCAAGAGCGGCACCATCGTGGATGCCACGCTCATTGCTGCTCCCAGCTCGACCAAGAACGCCCGCCGTGAGCGCGACCCTGAGATGCACCAGACGAAGAAGGGCAACCAGTGGTACTTCGGCATGAAAGCGCACGTTGGGGTCGACGCCGAGACAGGGCTGGTACACACGGTGGTGGCCACCGCTGCCAACGTCTCGGATGTGACGCAGGCGCATCGGCTCTTGCACGGGCAAGAGACCGACGTCTTTGCCGATGCGGGCTATCAGGGAGTGGACAAGCGAGCGGAAAACCAGGGCAAGCAAGTCGCTTGGCACGTGGCCATGCGGCCGGGCAAGCGCCGGGCATTGGACAAGCGCACTTTTCTTGGCCAGGTGATGGATGCCTTGGAACGCACCAAGGCGCGCATTCGTGCCAAGGGTGAGCATCCGTTTCGGGTACTCAAATGCCAGTTTGGCTACCTGTCAGGTCCCGGACGATTACGTGGTTTGAAGATGAAAAGATCGGGGCGTTGAGCGTACCACTTTTTCAAGGCCTCCAGAGGTGTTATGTGTCCGATTGCCTTCTGGGGTAAATGATGGTTGTACAGCCAAACATAACGGGTCAAGGTAGTCTCGAGGTCCTCGGCGCTGTTGAAGTGATGGGTGGCAAGGACCTCGGCAATACGGCCGTTGAAGCGTTCGACCATGCCATTGGTCTGAGGGTGTCTGGGCTTGGTGAGGCGATGCTCGATGCCAAGGGCCTGGCAGAGCTGATCGAACTCGTGCTTCCCGGACGGTGCGCGCGCGCCTGAGGCGAAGAGGCGATCCGTGAACTCCTTGCCGTTGTCGGTGAGGATGTGCGTGATTCTGACCGGGCAGGTCTTGTGCAAGGCCTTCAGGAAGCTTCTGGCCGCGGCTGCGGTCTTGTTTGGCTTAATCTGGATGAAGACCCAACGGGTGGCGCGGTCAATGGCGACGAAGAGATAACGCCTCTGATGTTCGTCGGGCATCTGCGGCAGGTACTTGACGTCGATGTGCAGGTAGCCCGGCATGTAGGTCTTGAATGGCTTGGAAGCAGGCGCATCCTTGGCTTCACTGGGCAGTTGGGATAGGCCATGGCGCTTGAGCAGACGATACAGCCCAGAACGTGAGGCCCGGGGGTTGATGAACTCCCGTGTGACCACCAGCAGATCGTCAAGGGGTAGCTGGAGGGTCTTGCGCAGCTCCACCACCAAAAGCTCCTGCGCCGGGGTGAGCGTCGTCTGCAAACGATGCGCGGTATGCGGGCGATCTTCCACAAAGTCCCGACGCTTCCAGCGGCGGATGGTGTCTTCGGATACGCCCAACTCGGCTGCCAAGGCCGCAACCGACAAGGACGAGGACTGGATGTAGGCGCGGGTGGCGGGGGTTGTGGTGGCGTTTTTGTGTAGGCGAATAATCATGGTTGAGCGCTCCGGAGGTTGTCGATCAGCTCTCGCATCACTGCGCGACTAACGAAGAGTGCACGACGCGAAGGATCTATGCAATCGTCCGGAACCCTACAGCTACCGCAAGACGCCCTATCGAGGCTTGGCCAAGAACGGCGCGCAGCTCAACGTCCTGTTTGCGCTGGTCAATCTGTGGCTGGCGCGCAAAGCCTTGCTGGCTGCGACGGGATAAGTGCGCCCGCAGTGGGCTCACTGGGGCCGGATGAGGCTGCAGAGGGCCCACGAAGGGGCTTGCTGGAGCCCAAGAACCGTTCAGCATCTGTTTCGATCCCATCCTACGAAACGATATTGACCCTGAACTCGTCGCCACGAACGAGTGGGCGGGGTAGTGCAGAGGTTCCCAAGGGGAACTGCTGGGACAATGCGCCCACGGAAAGCCTGTGGGGCTCGCTCAAGGTGGGCAGGCTGCACGGCAAACGCTTCAAGACCCGGCGCGACGCCATGGACGAGATCGTCGACTGGCTGACGTTCTACAACCACCGGCGGCTTCATTCGTCGTTGGGCTATGTCAGTCCGATGCAATTCGAACGGGCTTGGCTTGCCGCCCAGAAAAGGCAGGCTGCGTAACGGTCTCAGCTATGGGATCCGGAACTCGCGGGCAAGGTCAGACTCCCCGGCTGGGGTTGGTGGGTCATGGGATATAGGCCCCCGACCCCGAGTTGAGCGCCTCATTCAGCGCCCGCTGGGAGGGTGTCAGGATTTTTGTGTGAGGGGCCTACCATGACGACTTCCAGGAGCCCCCATGCCACGCAAGAAGACCACCCCCGCCGCGAAGCCGGACGCCATTCTTCCCGACGAGCTGCTTGAGAAGCTGATCCCCGGACCGATGGACGCCGCCGGCGTCGAGGCCGTGTTCCAGAAGCTGAAGAAGGCCGTGATCGAGCGCGCCTTGGGGGCTGAGCTGGGCGTGCACTTGGCCAGCCCCGAGGGCGGCTGCGGGAACCATCGCAACGGCCGCAGCGGCAAGACCGTGCTGACCGACGGCGGGCCGCTGCGGATCGAGGTGCCCCGCGACCGGGCCGGCAGCTTCGAACCGCAGCTGATCCCGAAGCATGAGCGCCGGTTTGCCGGCTTTGACGACCGGATCATCTCGATGTATGCCCGCGGCATGTCGGTGCGCGAGATTCAGGGCCATCTGGCCGAGATGTACGCCATCGAGGTGTCAGCGGAGTTCATCAGCGCCGTCACCGACGCGGTGATGGCCGAGGTGGGGGCCTGGCAGGCCCGGCCGCTGGAGCCGATGTACCCGGTGGTGTTCTTCGATGCCCTGCGGGTGAAGATCCGCGAGGACGGCGTGGTGCGCAACAAGGCGGTGTATCTGGCCTTGGGCGTGCTGCCGGACGGGACCCGCGACATTCTGGGGCTTTGGATCGAGAACACCGAAGGCGCGAAGTTCTGGATGAAGGTGTTCAACGATCTCAAGACCCGCGGGGTCACGGACCTGCTGATCGGCGTGGCCGACGGCCTGAAGGGCCTGCCGGAGGCACTGGAGGCGGTGTTTCCGGCCACGACCCTGCAGACCTGCATCGTGCACCTGATCCGCAACAGCCTCGACTATGCGAGCTGGAAGGACCGTAAGGCGCTGGCCGCGGCGATCAAGCCGATCTACACCGCACCGAGCGCGGAGGCCGCCGAGCGCGCGCTGGACGCGTTCGAGGCAGGGCCGTGGGGCCAGCGCTTCCCGACCGTGGTCGCGGCCTGGCGGCGGGCGTGGAGCCGGGTGATCCCGTTCTTCGCGTTCCCGCCCGAAGTGCGGCGGATCATCTACACCACCAACGCCATCGAGAGCGTGCATTCGCGGTTACGCAAGATCATCAAGAGCCGCGGGCACTTCCCAAGCGACGAGGCGGCCACCAAGCTGATCTGGCTGGCCTTGCGCAACATCACCGCGGACTGGAAGCGGGCGAGCAAGGAGTGGAAATCGGCGATGAACCAGTTCGCGATACTATACGGCGACCGCTTCACCCTCGCACCACGCTGAACGACACGAGGACAGATTCAGAAACCGCCCCACACACAAAAAACAGGACATCCCCCCCGCTGGTAACGGTCGCTTGATGCGCGCTCCAGTCTCAGCAGTTCCCTCGCATCCGCGAGGCAACTGGCGTAGTAGTTGATGACTTCCTCCATCTCGGCGACATAGCGCCGGATGAGGTCCGCATCTTCTACCGTGGCCAGACCACGCTCGATACGCTCTAGGGCAGCGTTGAACTGGGTCGGCGAGGGCGGCGTGTAGTCAGACATGACACACCTCCTTTGCCGGAGCGCACTGGTACTCCAGGCACTCCGTCAAGACGCCCTCGAACCGCGCCATGAACGCTTGTTCGCTGCACGAGAGTACATGGAGACCCGATTCGAGTTGCCACGCCTTGGCGCGTAGCGCCTCATCCTGGTCGTAGAACTCCAACCCTGACCAATCTCCATCGATCAGGGCCGAAGCCCAGCACGCTGGTAGAGTGACGTTGATGATCATCTTCGCCACCCTCCATCAGAACGGGCCTTCCTCGACGCCGGCCTGTTGAGCAGGCGCATCGTCCGCTTTGCCGTGACCGCCGGGGAGCATTTTCATGCTCTCGACGACGATCTCGGTGGTGTAGCGGGTTTCCCCATCCTTGTCCCAAGAGCGCGTGTGAAGACGGCCCTCGACATAGATAAGGGAACCCTTTTTCAGGTAATTGTCGGCGATTTCTCCGAGCTTGCCGAAAAACACAAGGTTGTGCCATTCGGTTTTCTCGTGCTTTTCGCCGTTCTTTTTCCATGTCTCGGAGGTTGCGATACGGACACGGGCAATCGCCTCCCCTTCCGGCGTGTACCGGGTTTCAGGATTCGCGCCCAGGTAGCCGATGAGTTGGACCTTGTTCAACATGACAGACTCCTTTTGAAGAAAAGGCGGTCGCACCATGCCCCCAGGCGGGGAGCATGGCGTTCCCCGCCGGGTTGGGATTGACCTGAAACGTAAAACGCCCCAGGCCGACTTGCAATAGACAGCCGGTTGCCCGACTGCCTCTTCGATGCTGTTTGTTTGAGAAGGCCAGCTACCTTCATCCCGCGTCCATTACGGAGCGCAGAGGATTTTCAGAGCAACGCGCCGCGCCGCTTTGAAAATCCCCCGCACCTTTCGGCGCGAGGGGAATGGATTAGATGAGGCTGTCGATGTTGGCCTTGATGCGACGATATTCGCGCATCAGCGCCTCCAGATCAGCCCCCTCCAGTTCGACTTCGGCCCGGATGTACACCTCATCCAAGGCTTCAATCGTCTTGGCGCCCTCCATCGCTTTGATGGCGGCGGTGAGCTTGCCGTTGGCGGTCGGCGCCGCAGCTTGCGCCGCAGGCGCGTCCTTCTTCGCTTCAGCAGCGACAGGCGTTGGCTTGGCACTCTCTTCGAGCACCTCACCCGTTTCCTCATCGATGACCACCGGGGCGTAGGTGCCGTCGATGACATCGTTCAGATTCAGGTTTTGCGCCTTGCCTTGCTCGGACACCGCATCGAGCGCGAGGGCCGTTGCCAGCTCGGGAGACTTGGGGAGGAACTTGCACAACCGCCGAATGGCGGTTTTCAAGCCCATCGCCACGAAGTCGCTGTCCCACACCGACTCCTTCTTGAACCGCTTGGCGGCCTGATAGCCCCGCGAGTTGTCGCGGATGCGCTCGACCTCCTTGCGGCTCATCGCCACGAAGGTACGAGAACCATCCTTGAAGACGGCGACGGCATAGAAGCCGACGACATCACCGCGCTCCTCGTCAGATGCAGGGAAGCCGCCAGGCCCGGTGAGCGGCTCGTGCTCAAGGCCACGCTCCAGCCCGAGCTTGAGCGTGAACTTGTCGTTTACGCGCACCTCGTGCGCGTAGATGTCCTGCACGAGGCCGCTTTGCCGCGCCAGCTTCATCAACCCGGTGTAGCCGGGGATGAGTTGGCACTGGTCTCCAAAGGGAACCAGATGGGCTTCGCCCATCAGGCCAACCTCTAGCCCGAGCTGGCTGGACTGAATGACAGCAGCAAACACGCTACGCGGGTCACACTTCGCCAGCGCTGGCGTCATGCGGAACGCGGTCAGCGCAATGCGCGCCATCCGGTCGGGGTTGATGTGCTTGGGCAGGGCCCTAGCAATCTCCCCCTTGAACTTCTCCAGCATGACTGGGAAGTCTTTGGCCGCTTCGACGGGTGCCTGGCGGTTGATGTTTTTCAGTGCTTGCAAAGCCATGGTGCTTTCCTTTCATAAAAAAGGCGGTCGCACCATACCCCCGGCGGGAGCATGGCGTTCCCGCCGATGGTTATGGCCTTAGTAGGCCGACTTGACGGCCTCGTCTTTCGCCTCGCGCAACGTGGCGAAACGATCGATCCGGCCTGATTTGTTGTGGACCACCCAATCTTCGCCATCGAACACGATTGTCGAGACGGTGATCCAGATGCCGGCAAGCCCGCGTTTCACGAGATACGCAGTCTTTCCGTTTTCCTGCCCGTTGCGCTCGAACTTCACCATCAGGATTCCTCCTTGATGGTGACCCCCAAGCGCGCAGCAAGGATTTCCGCCCGCAGCATCTCATCTGCCGAGCGCGCCGCAACCATTCCGGCCATAAGGCCGGAAAAGGCGATTACGGTGTCACCAGAATGAGTGGTGTATCTGGTGATCTTGATCCCCTGCCCGCGGTCGAACTCAAGCGGAGCGTCGCCTCTCCATTCGAGATCGAGGCCGAACATCATGCACGTTCGCCTCACCAGTCCGTGCCTGCTGTACGCGACAGATAGCACTTCCCAGCGATCTGCATCCAGGTCAAAGCCCATCAGCGCAAAGGCCGTTGTTCCTTCGCCTTCACGCTCAACAGCTTCGTCTGCTTCCCCCGAAGAGGCCTTCGGCGAAAACTCCCCGTCCGGCCACTCGACTCCAGGCGCGAACATGAACTTGGTGTAGATCATGTCACTCCCCCAGTTCGAAGTTGGCGGCCCAGCGCGGCAGGGTGATCGTCTCGATCTCACCGTTCGGCTGGTAGCCCGGCCACCGGTCGTTGTCCCGACACCACTTCAGAAGCTGAAGCGCTGCGCGGTACTTTGCCCGACCGATCTCGATCACCTCGTCGCTCGCCTTGTAGCACGCGACCGCGTAGGGCGCGTCCTTCTCGACGGCGATGAAGTAGAACGGGAGGGTTTTCCCAGTGATGGCTTTGATCCCATCCTGGTAGAACGCCACCTGTACGTCGTAGCCCAGGGTCGCGATGGCTCGCGAGAACCCGTCCGCGCTGGCGTCCACGCAGGTTTTGACATCGATGATGGCTGTCACCCATTCTGGGCGCTCCTCCATCGTCACCAGCCAGTCAGGGCGGCATTTACATTCAATGCCGGTCTCTTGGTCAACCCAGAAACCAGACATCTCCGCGAGACCACAGCCGAGTAGATTGGCCGCCCCAGCGTGATTTCTCACGTTGGCAACCATCTTGTTGACGGCCTCCATCTGCTCAGCGGTCAGTGCGGTCTTACCCGCGTTTTCCGCCTCCCAGGCTTCGGCTGCCGCTTTGCCCTCCTTGGTTCGCCGGTCAAACTTCGGCGCAACCACGTAGTCGCGCGCGAAGCTGTCCGGCTCCAAGATAGCGGCGTGTACCGCCGTCCCAAAGAGCATGGCCGGTGTCGGCTCAGGTGAGTTCGTGACGAACTCCCGGAAATGAGCCGGGCTGCGCATGATGCGCACCAGCCCAGAGTGTCCCACGGCTGGGTGAGCATGATACCGGTCTGCCGGCATAGACAGCAGACCGACGCTTCCGATTTTCATGGTGCCTCCTTTCGCCGGAGGCACCTCCCCCATACCGGGGGAAGTGCCCGGCATGGGGTTGATGAATGCTGGACCGGGTGACCGGTTCAGCGCCTGATTACTGTTTTGCCTTTCGGCGCGGCCAGCTACCGCCATGTGGCCCATGGTTACCCAGGAGCAACAAAGCTAGCTTTCCACGGCATGCTTGTTCCAGCATGCCCTGGGAAGCCCCGTATCTGATACGGGGTGCCCGACTCAATCAGCGCAGTCCCAGCGCCCGCACCAGCGGTCGGCTGATGACGATTCCTGAGACAACACACATCGAAAGGATCACAAGTGTCATGGCTTTTCCTTGCTGGGTAGATGGACTGACCCGCAAGGCCGCCAGGCTTTCCGCGCGCCCGGACAACCCCGCAGGCCGCAAACCCCATCTGCAAGGGTCTGTGGCCTGCGGGATTGCCCCGCAGACGCTCTTTTTGCTGCTTAGACTCCCAGCGCCCGAACAATCGGGCGCGAGAGAACCCAACCGGTGATGCAGCACGCTACGATGACGAGTGCCATGATGGCCTCCAAAAAAAACGCGGAGGCACCACGGCCCCTTGCGGGAGCGTGACGGCCCCCGCAGGGTTGAGAAACCGGCCCGCAAGACGCGGGGCGGGAGACGACGCCCTTCCGGGGCCGTCGTCTCGTCCTGGTATTCCTTTGACGCAGGTTCACGAGGCGCGCTGCCTCAAGCCTTGCCCGTTCAGACAAGGCGAGGTCTTACACCAGCGCCCAAGCCTTCACCACAATGCCCCGTGGATCAGGGTCGGGCGAGATGCGCCCCTCTCTTTTCTCTACTCGCCGCCACGCATGGTGCGGTCGGCGTGTCTTTGATGCTGATTGTTTAGGGTCCCCAGCTAGGACACGCTCGCGGCACTAGGCACAACGAAACGATGTGATCATGCTACACCGGCGCTCAGCGGTGTCAAGTCTCTAATCGTGACATTTTTGGTCGCGTTTCGGAACTAGCCACAAGGCCCTGCTCTGGGTACGATATTGTCGCCAAGATCAGCGAAGGAGCACGGCATGGCAGCCCAGGAACCACCTCGAAACACCCCCGACAACCGCAAAAGTCTCCCGTATTTCATCCAGAAAGTTCGTCTTCAGTCCTTCCACGCACAGCAAGTGTTCGAGCGTGGATTCGAGACATGCGCGAATGCAATCTTTTCTCTGTCGGTCGTGCTGCGCATCGTCGGCACCGAAGAGCAAGCGCGCGAAGTCGAGGGCATCATCGACGAGCGGATGAATAAGGCGTTCGAGGATATTCGCGCAGAGATCGCCCGCCTGGAAAAAGTCGCCGAGAATAACGGTATCGAGTTCGCTGGTATCGAATACTCGAATCCAAAGGACATTGAGGCCAAGATCACTTCCCCTCGCGCCGTGCGCTATGTCGGCATCGTGCGCGAGTTCGATGCACTGGTCTCCAAGCTCGATGCGCTGTGGCTGTCGGGCGTGATCCCAGACAGCACCTATTCGGCCAGCATTTACGAGTGGAAGCGCCGCCTGCTCCGTCTGGCTGGCTCGGTGCGCAGCATCGCCAACCGAGCCATGATCGCCGCGCGCAAGAAGGATGCAGCGGGCGATGTTCAGGTTGCAGAAGGGGCGGCCAGCGAGATCAAGGCCGTCGATCCCGAACAAGCTGCCGCGTAGTGTCAGTGCTCAACCCGTATCAAGCACGAGCCGTCGAGGCAAGCGGTCATTGCACCGTGCTCGCCTGCCCCGGATCGGGCAAGACGAGGGTGCTGTCCGAGCGGGCGTCACGGTTGCTTGCCAGCCATGACATGGGCCGTCTTTGTGCCGTGACGTTCACGCGAGACGCCGCCCAGGAACTGCGCTCGCGTATCCTCGCCTCGTGCGGAGAAGCCCACGCCAAGCGGTTGGCCGTGGGCACCTTTCACTCTTTGGCCTTGGCGCACCTGAGACGCGCTTCAGGGGGCCAGCCCCCGCGCTTGCTCGCTGAAGGGGAGCGCGTGAGCCTGCTGCGTCGCTGCTGGCAACAGCACGGCAGCGAAGAGCCGTTCGATGACCTGGTGCGCGCCATCGACGCCGCGAAGGCCCGCCTGTACCCAGCACCGTTTGCCAACGCCACCCAGGAGGCGGTGTTTCGTGCCTACCAAGACCTGCTGGCGTCCGAAGGCGCCATGGATTTTGCCGACCTGCTGCTGGCGTGCGTGCAGCGCATCGCCAGCGGGCAACTGCCTCCGCTGCCTGTGCGCTGGATGCTGGTCGATGAAGCCCAGGATATGGATGAGGTGCAGATGGAGTGGGTGTTGCTTCATGGCCGCGCTGGCACCGAAGTCACTCTCGTGGGCGACGATGACCAAAGCCTGTATGCCTTTCGCCAAGCCTTGGGCTACTCGGGCTTGCAAAGGGTCACGACGGCGCTGTCGGCAACCGAAACCACGCTTCCGATCAACTACCGCTGCGCAGCCAACATC
Organism: Tepidimonas sp. HKU77; assembly: GCF_049728535.1. NCBI lineage: Bacteria > Pseudomonadati > Pseudomonadota > Betaproteobacteria > Burkholderiales > Tepidimonas > Tepidimonas sp. HKU77. The sequence continues at coordinate 2,819,841 of NZ_CP187300.1, forward strand.
CTGGACCATGCGGCGCGGCTGATTGCCCACAACCAACATCGGGCAGCCAAGAAAATCATCGCGCACCGGCAAGACAACGGCGAGATTCGGGTGATTCGTTGCCCCGACCGCTGGAGCGAGGTCGATATGGTGGTGGACGCCATCCGCCAGAGTCCGCGAGGCACCCAGTGGGCGGTTCTCGCCAGAACGAACAATATTCTCGATGCGGTCGAGGTCGGCCTGTCGGGCGCTCGCGTCGAGTTCGCCCGCTCCGGGGGTAAGAGCGTGTGGGAGCACTCCATCGGCAGCGTGCTGTGTGGGCTGCTGCGATCCGTGCTCGATGATTCCTGGACGGGCATTGCCAACGCGCTGTCGTTTTGTGGTGTGCAGGCCGGATGGATCAATGACCACTCCCGACGCTCGCGTGGTGGCTGTGTGGCCCGCCTCCATGCTGCCGTGGAACACGCCAGCGATGATGCCACCCGCAAGCTCTTGATGGGCCTGCGCATGGGCATGATCGCATGGCGCGAGCAATCGAGCAAAGATCGAGCGTCGCTGGTGGTGCATGGCGTCGCCGCATTTCTGGCGGAGTACTGCACGCCCCCGCAAGCATCCCTGCTTCGCAAGCTCGAAGGTGCACTCATCAAGTTGAGCGGTTCGCTGGCACAGCGATTGGCATTCGTGACGCGATCCAGCCCCGCTGGCAGGCGGGCACCGCATGTGCACATCATGACCCTGCACGCATCCAAGGGTCTGGAGTTCGACAGCGTGTGGATCATGGGATGCGAAGACGGCAATCTACCGCATGCCGACTCCGGCGAGGAAGACGAGCGCCGCTTGATGTATGTTGGCATGACTCGGGCGAAGAACCGGTTGGTGATCAGCAGCGCGGCTGAGGAAGGCCCACCTTCTCGCTTTCTGGATGAATCGGGTTTGTGCTGAAACAGTGCAGGAATGTACTCATTTTGCGCAACAAATACTTGAACTTTTGCGCTATTCTCTTGTGGTTGAAGAAGCAAGGTATCGGAGGTCTGGACTTGAAAACCTTGATGCTACTCATGGCGCAGTATGACGCACAAGCCGTCATACCCGTAGAGGTCGTCTGTCGAGATTACTTCCAGCACCTGACGCCAGAAAAGTTCATCCGCAAATGTGCCTCTGGCGAAATACGACTCCCGTTGGTTCGCATGGAAGGGAGCCAAAAGTCCGCCAAAGGAATACATCTGCAAGACTTGGCGGATTATCTGGACGCCCGCCGTGAAGCAGCCAAAAAGGAGTTGCAGCAATTAACGTTCTAGGCAAGCCATGGATTATGATCGCAATCCATGAACATGCCCGATATCCAAACCATCAACGAGCAGCAGCTACACCTGCACTCGCCGGTGTGCTTCGATTGGTTCCACCCCTACACCTGCCCGTACCGCAGCGAGTCGCCGCACGGGGGTGAGGGGCGCGACAAAGGCGTGCTGATTGCCACCGAGCGCGGACTGGAGTGCATCGACTGCGGCTATTTGCAGCCGCTGCCGCGTCCGCGTGAGTTTTCGTTGGAGTCGTCGCTTGCCCTGGCATCAAGCCTTGGGCTTGATGTGCGAAAAATGCTCCAAGAGCAGCGGATTAGCGTTCAGCAACTCATCGACGCTTACCGCGAGGCACTCTCCACCAAAGGCGCTATCGTCGAGGGCATGACGCCCGAACAAGCCGAGCAAGCCGACAAGGCTTGGCGGTGCATCGATACGATGCTGCTGTGCCTGCATCGAGTCCAGTTGGCCCTTGATGGCGTAGAGACCCGTCCAGGACGGGAGTTTTCGCTATCGCCCGACTGGATCACGGACGAGCAGCACCCGAGTCCTGGCCAATGGATCGAGGTCGTGGGGCGCCGCACCGAGCACGACGGATCCCACAGCTACCGAATCCACACCCTTCCCTTTCAGGACTGGAAATTTTTGCCCGTTAGCATCGGGGCGAAAGTGCTAGGGTGGCGCCCGGCGCGGATGTAGTTGCCGTTCTTGCCGATGCGCACCATGTGCGTCAGCTCGTCGGTGGCGAAGGGCACATCCAGCACCACCTCCGGCGTGGTCGTGAGGGTCTTGACTGTCTGGCGGCTCCACATGCCCGTCTCGAAGCGGCCGCCATCGGCCAAATAGCGCCGCTGGTAGGGGTAGAGCAGCGTGGCGTTGTGTGGCATATGGTGTATCTCGGTGCTACACTGTGACCATGACCGCGCTGACCTTCGACACGCTCAAGTTCGCCCGCCGCCTCAAAGAGGCGGGGATGGACCCGCGCTTGGCCGAAGAGCAGGCCGAAGCATTGGCCGAGGCGCTGGAGGCGAATCTGGAAAACCTCGCCACCAAGGCCGACATCGCCGACCTACGCAAAGACATGCAGCTCATGGAGCAGCGCCTCATCATCAAACTCGGCAGCATGATGGTGGTGGCCGTGGGCGTGGTGGCGGCGCTTGCCAAGCTGCTGTGAGTCACGGCGGCGGATAGCAACGACGTCAAAATCCTCTCCACAGGCGTCGCCAACCTTGGCGAAGCCAAGCCCATCCAAAGGTGGGAGCCGCACGTGCGCGTGCCCAAAGTGGGGGCGCGATGACCCGGGCGGGCCACGTCACCATTGACCTGACGCTGCCCTCCCCGGCAGTCTCCCCAGTGCTACAAAAGTGCTACGCGATACCGCCGGACCTCGGGCTTCTCATAGGCGCGCTCGTTTTTTGTTTGTCCCATCCATCATCGGCGCCACCGACAGGCGCCAGGGGGAGCGCGGATGGGTCGGCAAGAAGTCGCTCATGGGGCGCGGATTATCTCCGATCGCCCCGCCGCTACCCCACGAGGGCGTCAACCCATGTGCAGGCCGCCGTTGATCGAGAAGTCGGCCCCGGTCGCAAAGCCGGCGTCGTCGCTGGCCAACCACGCGACGATGGAAGCGATCTCGCGCGGCTCACCCAAGCGCTTGACCGGGATCTGCGCGACGATTTTCTCCAGCACGTCGGGGCGAATCGCCTTGACCATGTCGGTGGCGATGTAGCCGGGGCTGACGGTGTTGACCGTCACGCCCTTGGAGGCCAGTTCCTGCGCCAGCGCCATCGTGAAGCCGTGCATCCCCGCCTTGGCCGCCGAGTAGTTGGTCTGGCCCGCCTGGCCTTTTTCGCCGTTGACGGAGGAGATCTGGATGATGCGGCCCCACCCCCGCTCGATCATGTCGGGCACCACCTGTTTGGTGACGTTGAACATCGACGTCAGGTTGGTGTTGATGACCGCGTCCCAGTCTTCCTTGGTCATCTTGAGGAACAGCCGGTCACGGGTGATGCCGGCATTGTTGACCAGCACGTCGATGGGCCCGTGCTCCGCCTTGGCTTTGGTGAACGCCTGCACCGTCGAGTCCCAATCGGCGACGTTGCCGACGCTGGCATAGAAGGTGTAGCCCAACGCCTTTTGTTCGTCCAGCCATTTTTGATAGTCGCGCGTGGGGCCGCAGCCGGCGATGACCTTGAAGCCGGCCTTGTACAGGGCCTGGCAGATGGCGGTGCCGATACCGCCCATGCCACCGGTGACGTAAGCGACGCGTGGTTGGCTCATGGTGTGCTCCTCTGAGTGATGGGTGTGTGATGAAAAAACGGGGCGACGGATACGCCTCAGCGCTCGACACAGAGGGAGACCCCCATGCCGCCGCCGATGCACAAGGCGGCCAGCCCCTTGCGGGCGTTGCGGCGCTGCATCTCATGCAACAGCGTGACCAGGATGCGGCAACCCGATGCGCCGATGGGGTGCCCCAAGGCGATCGCGCCGCCGTTGACGTTCACCTTGGCCGGATCGACACCCAGCCCCAGGTTGACCGCGCAGGCCTGGGCGGCGAATGCCTCGTTGAGCTCGAACAGATCGACGTCGGCTACCGACCAACCGGCGCGCGCCAGCGCCTTTTGCGACGCCGGCACCGGCCCCATACCCATGGTGGCGGGATCGAGCCCGCTGGTGCCGAAGCTGGCGATGCGCGCCAGCGGTGGCAGGCCAAGCTCGGCCGCCTTGCGCGCGCTCATGACCATGACGGCCGCAGCCCCATCGTTGATGCCACTGGCGTTGCCGGCCGTCACGCTACCCGTTTTGTCGAAGGCGGGCTTGAGGCTGGCCAGCGCCTCGGCACTGGTCTTGCGGTTGATGTATTCGTCGGTGTCGAACAGCACCGGATCACCCTTGCGCTGCGGGATGCTGACCGGGACGATCTCGTCCTTGAACTTGCCCGCATCCTGCGCCGCAGCGGCTTTTTGCTGGCTGGCCAGCGCGAGCGCGTCCTGCATCTCGCGCGTGATGCCGTGCGCGCGGGCGACGTTTTCGGCGGTGATGCCCATGTGGTACTGGTTGTAGACGTCCCACAAGCCATCGACGATCATGGAGTCGATCATCTTCCAGTCGCCCATGCGTTGGCCCTCGCGGCTGCCCATCAGCACGTGCGGTGCAAGCGACATGTTCTCCTGCCCCCCCGCGATGACGATGTCGCTATCGCCCCAGGCCACCGCCTGCGCAGCCAGCATGACCGCTTTCAGCCCCGAGCCGCAGACAGCGTTGATGGTCAGCGCCGGTGTTTCCTTTGGCACGCCGGCCTTCATGGCAGCCTGGCGGGCCGGGTTCTGCCCGCAACCCGCCGCCAGCACCTGGCCCATGATGACCTCACCGACTTGGGCCGCGGGCACCCCGGTGCGCTCCAGCAGGGCACGGATGACGACCGCCCCCAGATCGGTGGCGGGCGTCTTGGCCAGGGTGCCCCCAAATTTGCCGATGGCGGTGCGCACGGCACCCACGATGACGATGTCTTGCATGACGGATTCCTTCTCTGACCTGTTGAAAACCCAATCGGCGCGGGCAGCCGCCGCGCGCCGCCTCAAACGGTGGAGCCTCCGGTGGCCAACGTGGCCAGCGCATCCTCGGCGCGCACCTTGACATAGCGCCCGGGCGCGGGCTCGATGGGCCGGTAGCGTCGGTTGCCATAGGTGCGGGGAGCCGCGACCTGCCGACCAGCCTGCGCCGCCAGCCAGGGCGCCCAATCGGTCCACCAGCTGCCCTTGTGCTCGGTGGCGGCGGCCATCCAGTCGTCCACCGCGGGCGGGAAGTGCCCCTCGGGCCCCGTCCAGAAACTGCGCTTGCCTTTGGACGCGGGATTGATCACTCCCGCGATGTGCCCCGACGCCCCCATGACGAAACGAACCGGGCCACCCAGGTGCTGCGTGCTCGCGTAGGCCCCACCGATGGGCACGATGTGGTCCTCGCGCGAGCCGTACACGTACGCTGGCACGTCGATCGCCCCCAGGTCGAGCCGCTGGCCGCAGGTGGTCAGCTTGCCGGGCTGGCAGAGTTCGTTTTGCAGATACAGGTGACGCAGATACCAGGCGTACCATTTGCCCGGCAGGTTGGTGCTGTCGCTATTCCAGTACAACAGGTCGAACGGCGGCGGCGTCTCGCCCTTGAGGTAGTTGCCCACGACGTAGTTCCAGACCAAGTCGTTGGGCCGCAGAAAGCTGAACGTGGTCGCCAGTTCCCGCCCGGGCAGCAGCCCGCCGTTGGCGAATTGCAGCTCGCGGTAGCGCACGAACGCCTCGTCGATGAAAACGTCGAGCACGCCCGTGTCGGTAAAGTCAAGCAGGGTCGTCAGGAACGTGGCGCTTTGCACCTTGCGCTCGCCGCGTGCGGCCAGCACCGCCAGCGCGGTGCCCAGCATCGTGCCGCCAACGCAAAAGCCCAGCGCGTTGATGGTCTCGGCCTTGCCGATCTCGCGCACGATGTCGATGGCGCGAATCACCGCGTCTTCGATGTAGTCGTCCCACGTGGCCTGCGCCAGCGTGGCGTCCGGGTTGCGCCAACTGATGACGAAGGTGCGATGCCCCTGCTCCACCGCGTAGCGCAGAAACGAATTGTCCGGCTGCAGGTCGAGGATGTAGTACTTGTTGATGCACGGCGGCACCACCAGGAACGGCCGCTCGTACACCTTGGTCGTGAGGGGCTTGTACTCGATGAGCTGAAACAGCGCGTTTTCGAACACCACCTGCCCTTCGGTGGTAGCGACGTTGCGTCCGACCTCGAACGCGCTGTGGTCGGTCATCGAGACGTAACCCTGCTGCAGGTCGTGCAACAGGTTCTGCACGCCGCGGGCGATGCTCTCGCCGCGCGTCTCGATGGCCTTTTGCTGCGCCTCGGCATTGAAGGCCCAGAAGTTGCTCGGCGCGCTCGCGTCGATCCACTGCTGGACGGCGAAGCGGATGCGGGCGCGCGTCTTGGCATCGGCCTGCACCGCGTCGGCCATGCGCATCAGGGTGCGGGCATGGAGCAGATACAGCGCCGCCGCGTGGGCCGCGACCGGGTTACGCGCCCAGGCGTCGCTGGCAAAGCGCCGGTCGTCGCGCGGTGGCTGCACCTGCAGGCCCTGGCGCCAGAGTTCGCCCAACTCGCGCAGGTAGTCCTGCTGGATCGCCGTCCACTGCTGGGGGTCGAGCGCCACCGGCTGGCCCGACAGACCCTGCAAGAGAGCGGACAAGCCGCCGATCTCTGCTCCGGCCCCGGGCGCGCCACCCGAAGCCAACCCGGCAGCCCCCCCTGGCATGGCCGACTGCATCGCCTGGATCCATGGCTGCCAGGCCTGCGCCAACCATACCCCCCACATCAATGGGTCACGACCCGTCGTTGTCATCGCACGGTCTCCTTGTCGGTTATGGGCCACATGGTAACGCGCTGGACGGGCATTTCCGTGACAATCGCGCTCGGTGGCGTTCGGATTTTCCCGGGGTCACGTTTCCATCGACCCTCGGCCGATGTCGAGTGTCGCTACCCAGACTTCCACGACGCTGACAGGCAGGCACCGATGTATCTCGTGATTCTGGCTTGGGGCTACGTGGTCTTGATGATGGTGCTGGCCGAGGCCCTCAGCCCCAATGGCACCCTGCTGGGCGCCTTTTTCACGCTGTTGCTCTACGGCGTGGGCCCGATGGCATTGGTCATTTATCTGATGGGCACACCGCTGCGCCGACGGCATCGGCGCCGATTGGAGGCGGAGGCCGCGCAGGGCGCCCAGGCCAGTCCCGCACTGGCGCCGACGGTCACTGGGTCAAGTCAACCAGATGGCGGCAGCCTGCCGGCCACTGCCGCCCAGGACGGCGGCGTCGCGCCGGTGCGAGAAAAACCGTGACGCATCGCTGGCGGTGCACCAGGCGCGCGAGCCGTCATGACCACTGACCCGACCGAACCCCAAGCGCTGCAGGCGCCGCCGTGCCAGCAGCGGCAGGTTGGCCAGCCAGCGGTCACTGCGATTCGGTGACGGCGTGAAGGCGTCGGCGTCGGACGGGCAGACGGACACGAACGCCCGCACCACCTCGGGCCCGACCTCGAACGCCTGCTGCCCGATGGCGGCACCGATCCAGGCGCAGATGGTCTGGCGTCGCGCCGCGTCACGGGCAGCCGGCCAGTGCTCGCACAGTGCCTCCAGCACCCCCCGCCCCCCCTGCCCTGCCAGACCCCGCCAGCCGGCGTGTACCGCGGCCACCGACTGTCCATCGTCTGGCGCCAACAGAATGGGCAAACAGTCGGCCACCATCACGGTGCACGCCACCCCTGGGTGATCGGTCCAGCACGCATCAGCCTCGACGCCGTCGGGTGTATCCGGCGTCACGTGCACCACGCCGCTGCCATGGACCTGGCGCAAAAAGACGGGACGCACCCCGAGCGCGGCGGCAAACCGGCGGCGGTTGACGGCCACGGCGGCTTGCGCGTCGCCGACGTGGTCGCCCAGGTTCAGCGACGCCCACGGCCCCACGGAGACGCCGCCCGCGCGGGTGCTCATCCAGCCCTGCGCCGCCGCACCCAGGTCGGCCTGCAGGCCCGGTAGCCCGGCGCGCACCTGGAGGACCGGCGCACGGATCGCGGCGTTACTCGGCATCGGGGCAGCGGCTGGGGTGCGCACGCTGAAATGCCTCGAGCTGCATGCAGCGCTCATAAACGGCCAAGGTCCGCGGGATGCCCTCGTAGACCAAGCCGAAGCGCTGCCCGTTGACGATCTGCGGCACCAGGCAGCAGTCGGCCAACGTCGGTGTGTCGCCATACGAGTACACCGAAGGCGGCAGCCCACGCTGTGCGCGCTCGCGCTCGATCTCGGCCAAGCGCCGCTCGTAGCTGCGCAGGCCCTCCATCACCCAATGGTTGTACCACGCGGCACGCTGCGCCTCGTCCAGCCCCAGCGACCCCGCCAGGTACTTGAGCACGCGCAGGTTGTTGATCGGGTGGATTTCACAGGCCACCGTCTGCGCCAGTGCCCGCACCCGTGCGCGGCCGAGGGGGTCGCGTGGCAACAGGGGCGGCTCGGGGTGGGTTTCGTCGAGGTACTCGATGATCGCCATCGACTGGCTCAGCAGCGCATGATCGGGCTGCCCCTCCACGTCGAGCACGGGCACGAGCGAGTCCGGGCTGAGGGCGCGGTACGCCTCGCCGTGTTGCTCACCGCGCGCGAGATGGACCGGGATGTAGTCATACGGCAACCCCTTGAGGTGGAGCGCGATGCGCACCCGAAACGAGGTGCCGGAGCGGAAATAGTTGTAGAGCTTCATGGGGATGGCGTGAGCACGCGAAGCGTCACAGTCTAGCGCGCGGGCTGCCCCCAGACCACCCCTACGGGAAAACCCTCATCCCGCCCCACGTGGCGGCCATCCGACCCGGGGGATCGTCTACACTGCGCCACCGATGTGCGCCGCCCTCTCCGCCGCGGCCCCCGTCGGGGTGCACAACTGTCTGCCGGGGCCCCTTCGTTACCAGGAGTTTTTCGCCATGGTTTCACGCCGTACCGTGCTGAAGTCGGGTGCCGCCGCGCTGGCCGCCCCGGGCCTGATCGGCTTTGCCCAACAGAGCGTCACGCTCAAGTTTCACACCTTCATGTCGCCGACGTCCAACGTCTGGCTCAACATGCACAAAGCATGGATGGACAAGGTGGAGCGTGAGTCGGGCGGGCGCATCAAGTTCGAAGCGTACCCGGCCATGCAGCTCGGGGGCTCGCCGGTGCAGCTGTACGACCAGGCCAAGGACGGTGTGGTCGATATCGTCTGGACACTGCCCGGCAACACCCCGGGGCGCTTTCCGCGGACCGAGGTCTTCGAATTGCCGTTCATGATGACCAACGCCGAGGCCACCTCGCGTGCCTTTTGGGAATTCATCCAGACCAAAGCCGCCGACGAGTACCGCGACATTCATCCGATCGCGTTTCAGGTACACGGGCCGGGTGTGATCCACGTGAAATCGCGGCTGGTCACCCAGCCCGACGATTTGCGCGGCCTGAAGATGCGCGGACCCACCCGGCAAATCACCAAGATGCTCGGCTATCTGGGCGCCACGCCCGTCGGTATGCCGTTGCCGCAAATTCCGGACGCCTTGTCCAAGGGGGTGATCGACGGCTGCGTCATCCCCTGGGAGGTGGTGCCGTCGGTCAAGGTGCACGAACTGGTCAGTTACCACAGCGAATTCGACCCCAAGGGTGGCGCGCTCTACACGACCACGTTCGTGATGGGCATGAACAAGGCGCGCTACCAGTCGCTGCCGCCCGATTTGCGCAAGGTCATCGATGCCAATTCCGGTATCGAGACATCGGCTTTTTTGGGTCGCGTGCAACAGTTGGGCGATGCCCCGGCGCGCAAACAGGCCGCCGAGCGTGGCAACCGTATCCACACCCTCGGGCTGGCCGAGGCACAGGAGTTCCGCCGCCGCGCGCGCCAGGTCGAAGTGGAATGGGTGCAGGACATGGACAAGCGCGGCTTCAACGGCCGCGATCTGCTGGAGACGGCACGCAAGCTGATCGAGAAGCACACCAAGGCCTGACCGCGACGTTGGCCCCGCAGCCCGTGCGCGCAAGCAGCGGGGCTTACACTAGCGCGCATGTTTCGCAGTTCCATCCGCTTTTGCCGCGCTTGCGCGACGGCGGTCGAATACCGGGTCCCCGACGACGGTGACACGCGCGTGCGCGCGGTCTGCCCCGCCTGCGGCACGATCCACTACGAAAACCCCCTCAACGTGGTGGGCACCGTGCCTTACTGGGGACCCCAGGGTGAGCAAGTGCTGCTGTGCCGGCGCGCCATCGAGCCGCGCCGGGGCAAGTGGACGCTGCCGGCCGGCTTCATGGAATTGGGCGAAACCACCGCGCAGGGCGCCCTGCGCGAGACACAGGAAGAGGCGGGCGCGGAAGTCGCGCTCGAGGGGCTGTTCACGCTGCTCAATGTGGCCCGCGTCGGCCAGGTGCACATTTACTATCGGGCCCGGCTGCTGAGTGAACGCTTTGCCCCGGGTCACGAGACGCTGGAGGCGCGCCTGTTTCACGAGCATGAAATCCCGTGGGAGGAGCTGGCCTTTCGCACCGTGCAGGAGACGCTGCGCCACTATTTCGACGATCGGCGGCGCGGGCACTTCGGCGTGCACACCGGCGACATCGCATAAGACCCGATGCACACGATGGCACGCGCTATCGCGCGGTCGGCCCGGCCCCGCGTGACATGCGTCACGAAGGCGCGATCCATTTTGATGGCATCGATCGGAAACTGCAGCACAAAGGCCAGCGACGAGTGACCGACATCCTGCATGGCCAGGCTCTCGGCAATCTCGAGCTCGAGCAAAGAAGCGGATACAGCCGAAACCTGCAGCCAGACTTTGGCGTCTGGGCGATCGTGTCGGGATCGGCTGCGGAAGCGCTCATCTGGGATTCATCCATCCAGTGGACGGCGGCCACGCGCCATGACGCGGGCGCCACCCTCATACAATAGCACCGAAATATCGACCTTCTTGCAGGGCACGCCCATGACGGCATTCCTCGATCGAGCCAGTTTGGACGAAATGGTTACCCTGCTGGGTGACGACTTTCGCGACATCGTTCGGCTGTTCATCGAGCAACTCGGCAGCGACGTGGCCCAGCTGCAAGCGGCCCGCGCGGCGGGCGACTGGGATCGGCTGTACCGGGCGGCGCATACCCTCAAAGGCAGTAGCGGCAACGTGGGCGCGAGCGCCCTGTCCCTGAGTGCGGCGCGACTGGAACGGGCGGCGCGGATGTCCGACGCCGCGGCAGCGGACGGCGAACTGGCCGCATTACCCGCACTGGCCGAGCAAACGGTGGCGGCGTTGCGCGCGGGCCGCTACGCCTGACGCGTCAACCAAACAGCCGGCGCGCCTGGGCAGATCCCGCCGGAAAGCCGCGCGCCTCCAGCGCCTCATACAGGATTTCCAATTCACCGCCGATGCGATCCAGCGCCGCGGGATCGAGTGGCTGTCCTGCATCGTCGCTGACCCAGCCATCCATGGCCGCCGCCAACGCAGCCGAGAGCTCGCGCAGGCGCTGGTAGGCGCGTTCATCCCGCGCAACATGGGTGGCCTCCAGCGTCAGCCGCACCTCGCGCAAAACGGCCAGTTCCGGGTCTTCGGCCAGCGCGGCCTGGGTTTCGAACTGCAGCACCAGCACGGGCGCCGCGCCTGGCGTGCCCCCGGGTAATACCATGCGCCCCGGCAACGCACCCGGCACGAATCCCAGCCGCGCCGCATGTTGCATCACATAGCCAGGATTCCACGCCGCCCGGCGCGCGCGCACGGTGAAGGCCAGTTGCGCGTCGTGCGCGGCGGCAAACTGGTCCAGCTCGCGCGCGCGCTGCACCACCGTCAACATGTCGGGCAAATCGGCCGCGGCTTGCAGGTGCTCGGCCCAGGTCTGTAGCTTTTGCGCAAACTCGGAGTACTCGATCTCGTTGAGCGGCCCGGCACGATTGGCGAGCTGAATGCCCGCCCGCAACGCGCGATAGCGTTGGCCCGGGCGTGGCTGCTCCCACGTGTCGTCATTGGGGGCGTCCTCTGCCAGCCCTTCGATCACGAAGGGTTTGCTGCCGATGCGGCGACTGCCCGGCAGGGCCTGCAAGACGGCGTCGCCCGACACGGGCTTTTCCAGCCGCAGCGGCACGATGACGTCGAGCCGCTCGCACAACACGCCGGGGACGGCGGCGGCCGGCACATTGCTCGCCGGCGCCATGTCGCCCTCGAGCGTGGGTTCGCGGCGCCCCTCCGCGGCATCGACGGTTGCCTCGCCCGCGGGCGGCGATGGCGCACGCCGGGGTTCGGCCCGGCGCGTTTGCCAGCGCTGGTATGCCCACACGCCCAGCAGCAGCACCACACCGGCGACGATCAAACCGATCTGCAATGGACTCATCATGGGGTCGCATTCTCCATCAGCGATGTCGCAGCCGCCAAATCCACCGCAACGATGCGTGAAACGCCCTGCTCCGGCATGGTCACCCCAATCAATTGCTCCGCCATTTCCATGGCGATGCGATTGTGGCTGATGAACAAGAATTGGGTGTCACGGCTCATGCGCGTGACCAGCCGCGCGTAGCGTTCGGTATTGGTGTCGTCCAGCGGCGCGTCCACTTCGTCGAGCAAACAAAACGGCGCCGGGTTGAGCTGGAAAATCGCAAACACCAGCGCGATGGCGGTGAGCGCCTTCTCGCCCCCCGACAACAGGTGGATGGTCTGGTTTTTCTTGCCCGGCGGCTGCGCCATGACCTGAACGCCGGCGTCCAGAATTTCCTCGCCGGTCATGATCAGGCGCGCCTGTCCGCCCCCGAAGAGCTCGGGGAACATGCGCCCGAAGTGGGCATTGACGGTCTCGAAGGTGTGCCCCAGCAGCTCGCGGGTCTCGGCGTCGATTTTGCGGATCGCATCCTCCAGCGTCTGGATGGCCTGTTGCAGGTCGTGCGACTGGCTGGCCAAAAACTGCTGCCGCTCGCGCGCGGCGCTGAGTTCTTCGAGCGCGGCCAGGTTCACCGCCCCCAGCGCGGCCATGTCGCGCTGCAGTCGGTCGATCTCGCCCTGCAGCCCCTGCAAGCGCACGCCGTCGGCCTGCACGGTGCGCGCGACTTCCTCGGGATCGACACCCGCCTCCGCCAGCCATTGGCTGTACTGGTCCAATGCCAGCTGAGCCGCTTGCTCTTTGAGCTGGAATTCGGTGATGCGCTGGCGCAACGGATCGAGTTCGCGCTCGCAGCGTAGCCGATGCTCGTCGGCCGCCCGCAGGCGGGCCGTCAACTCGTCGTAGCGGCTGCGCACCGCCGCCAGCGCCTGCTCGCGCCGCTGGCGCTCGTCGAGCGCGCCCTGCAAACCGTGGCGCGCCGCCGCGTCCGTGAGGCGCTCCAATTCGGCCTCGCACTGCGCACGATCGACCGCCAGACGTGCCTCCTGCTCGCGCGCCGCTTCCCACTGACGCTGCCACTCGGCTCGCCGGGCGGCCAGCGAGCGCTGGGCAAACGCCGCCTCTTGAGCCTGGCGCTCGATGGCGCGGGCTTGCTCGCGCGCGCCGTGCAGGCGCCGCTCGGCGTCGCCGGCCGCATCTTCGGCATACGCCAGCGCCTCCTGCGCATCGGCCAGCTGCAGGTCCAGCGCCTCGAAGCGGCCCTCGGCCTCGACGCGGCGCATTTCGATCGCCGCCAGACTCTCGTCGACCTCGGCCAGGTCGGCGTCGAGCCGCTGCAGGCGCTGGCGGGCCTGCTCGGCGGCTTGTTCTCCCTTGAGCAACTCGACCTGGACGGCATGGCGACGCTGCTGCGCCTCGGCCACATCGCGGCGCGCCTGCTGGATCTGCTGGTTCACCTCGGCCACGCGCGCCCGGACGCGCTGCAGGCGCAGCTGCGCCTCTTCGTGGATGAGGGCCAGCGCGCGCACCTCTCGCCCGAGGTGCTCGATCTCGTGCGCCCGCGCCAGCAAGCCGGCTTGCGGATCATCCTCCGCATAAAACGCCACATCATGCGCCCCCACGCTGTGGCCCTGCGGGGTGTAGAGCCGGTGCCCGGGCGCCAGCTCGCCGCGCAGCCGCAACGCGGTCTCCAGATCGGACACGCACCACGCGCCGTGCAGCCATGCCGCCAACACCGCATGCAGCGTCGCGTCGTGCAGGCGCAGGCGCGCGGACAACGGCGTGCACCCCTGCGGACCTACCGGAGCGCTCGACACAGGCGCGCCCGACGCAGGGGGCGAAAAAAATGCCAGCTTGCCCGGCGGCGCCTCGCGCGCCAGGCCCTGCACCCCTTCGAGCTGGCGCACTTGCCGCGCCCGCAGGCGCTCACGCAGCGCGGCCTCCAGGGCCATCTCCCAGCCCGGCTCGGTGTCCAGTTGCGTCCACAGGCTGGGCATGGCGTCCAAGCCGTGGCGCTGCAACCAGGGTTGCACCCGGTCGTCGGCCTGCAGCTTTTCCTGCAGGGCCTGAAGGGCCTGTCGTCGCGCCTGCGCCTCGGCCAGCCGTCGGCCGGCCTCTTGCTCGGCCTGCAGGGCGGTGTGCTGCTCGTCTTGCGCCTCGGGCAACCGGGCCTCGGCGATGGCCAGCCGCTCTTGGGCCAGCACCCACGCTTCCTCCGCGGCCATCGCCTCGGCCTGCCAGTGCGCCAGTCGCTCACCGTCCGGCGGCACGGCAGCGGCCCGCTCACTGCCGAGCCGGTCGCGGCGCAGGCGCAATTGGCGCGCCTGCTCGTCCAGTGCCCGCTGCTCGGCAGCCAGCACGCCAAGTGACTGCTGCACGTCGCCCACGCGCTGGCGCTGCTGGGTCAGGCGCGCCTGCGCCTGGCGCCAGGCCTCCTCCAGCGCGGGCAGGCGCTGGGTCTGCTCTTCCAGCTGGGCCGCCAAGGTCTCGGCCTGTTCGGCTGCGCCGCCTTCTTGCTCATCCAGCGCCGCCAGCTCCAGTACGGCGGCTTCGGCACGGGCACGCCATTCCTGCGCCTGCTGAGTCAACGCCTGCAAACGCTGCTCGGCGCGCTGCCGCCCCTCACCCACGAAGCGAATCTCGGCTTCCAGCCGGGCCACCTCTGCCGCCGCCTCGTACAGCTGCCCCTGGGCGCGGTTGACCGCTTCGCCCGTCTCGTAATGCGCCTGGCGCAGTGTTTCCAGGTCGGCCTCGATACGGCGCAGCTCGGCCAAACCCGCCTGCAGCGCGTCGACCGCCTGCTGACCCTCGGCACGTACCTGTGCCAACTGCGTCTCGGCCTCGCGCCGCTTGAGCCACCACAGCTGGTGCTGACGGCGTGTGGCCGCCGCCTGCAGCTCATGGTAGCGGCGTGCCACCTCGGCTTGCTGCTCCAGTCGCTCCAGTTGCGCGTTGAGCTCGCGCAGGATGTCCTCGACCCGCGTCAGGTTTTCGCGCGTGTCGGCCAGACGGTTGGCGGTCTCGCGCCGGCGCTCCTTGTATTTGGATACCCCGGCTGCCTCCTCCAGAAACAGCCGCAGTTCCTCGGGTCGGCTTTCGATGATGCGGCTGATCGTGCCCTGGCCGATGATGGCGTACGCGCGCGGCCCCAGGCCCGTGCCCAAAAACACGTCGTGCACGTCGCGCCGGCGCACCGGCTGCTGGTTGATGAAGTAGCTGCTGGTGCCGTCGCGCGTGAGCACGCGCTTGACTGCGATTTCGGCATACTGGTTCCAAGGGCCGCCCGCACGGCGCGCGCTGTTGTCGAACACCAGCTCCACACTGGCCCGCTGGGCGGGCTTGCGGGTGGTCGTGCCGTTGAAGATGACGTCCTGCATGGACTCGCCGCGCAGCTCACTGGCCTTGGACTCACCCAGCACCCAGCGCACGGCGTCCATGATGTTGGACTTGCCGCAGCCATTGGGGCCGACGACGCCCACCCGCTGCCCGGGCAGATGGAACGTCGTGGGATCGGCGAACGACTTGAAGCCGGAGAGTTTGATCGTTTGCAAGCGCACGGGGCGCTAGTTTACGTGTCCGCACCCGCTACCATTGCGCCCCATGACCGATGCGCTCAACCCGCTGCTGCAGCGCCTGCAGCCTTATCCGTTCGAACGCCTGCGCGCACTCACGGCCGGCATCACCCCGAACCCGGCACTGCGACCCATCAACCTGGGCATCGGCGAGCCGCGCCACCCCACCCCCGAGGTGCTCAAACGCGCCCTGCACGCGGCCATCGACGACCCCGCCGGCGGCTTGGCCGCCTACCCCGCCACCGCCGGCACACCCGCGCTGCGCCAGGCCTGCGCCGACTGGCTGCAGCGCCGCTATGGCATCGAGGTCGACCCGGCGCGCCAGATCTTGCCCACGTTGGGCTCGCGCGAGGCGCTCTTCGCACTGGCCCAGGTGGTCATCGATCCGCGTGCCTTCGCCAGCGCCGACGAGCCGGTCGTCGTCTGCCCCAACCCGTTTTACCAAATCTACGAAGGCGCGGCGCTGTTGGCCGGCGCCACGCCGTGGTTTGCGCCCAGCGACCCGGCGCGCAACTTCGCGGTGGACTGGGATCGCGTGCCCGATGCGGTCTGGGCACGCACGCGGCTGGTCTATGCGTGCTCGCCCGGCAACCCCACGGGCGCGGTGATGCCGCTGTCCGAATGGCAGCGCCTGTTCGAATTGAGCGATCGCCACGGCTTCGTCATCGCCAGCGACGAGTGCTACAGCGAGATCTACTTCCGCGATGAGCCCCCACTGGGCGCTCTGCAAGCCGCCGCAGCGCTGGGGCGGCACGATTTCCGGCGCCTCATCATGCTGACCAGCCTGTCCAAGCGCAGCAATGCACCCGGGCTGCGCAGTGGTTTCGTGGCGGGGGATGCCGACATCATTCGCGCCTTCACGCTCTATCGCACCTACCACGGCAGCGCCATGAGCCTGGCCGTGCAAGCCGCCAGCGCCGCCGCTTGGGCCGACGAGTCGCACGTGCAGGACAACCGCGCCCGCTACCGCGCCAAGTTCGAGCGCGTCACCCCGCTGCTGGCACAGGTAATGGACGTGCGGCTGCCCGACGCCGGCTTTTACCTGTGGGCACGCGTGCCCGAGCGCTTCGGCGGCACGAGTGGCGGCAGTGACACCGACTTTGCCCGGGCATTGTTCGCCCAATATAATGTCACCGTGCTGCCCGGCAGCTACCTGGCGCGCGACTGGCAGGGGTCGAATCCGGGCGCCGGGCGCATTCGCATGGCGCTCGTGGCCGATGCCGACGAGTGCCTGGAGGCGGCCAGCCGCATCGTGCGTTTCATCCAGGGCTGACTCCTTTCCCACCCCCGTGTCCACGACCATGACCCACCCACTGCAGCAAATCATCGAAAACGCCTGGGACAACCGCAGCCAGCTTTCACCCGGCAATGCCCCGCAAGAGGTCATCGACGCCGTCGAGCACGTCATTGCCGAACTCAACAGCGGCCGTCTGCGCGTGGCGACGCGCCACGGTGTCGGCCAATGGACGGTGCATCAGTGGATCAAAAAGGCGGTGCTGCTGAGCTTTCGGCTGCGCGACAACGAGGTGGTGCACGCGGGCGATCTGAGTTTCTACGACAAGGTGCCGACCAAATTCGCCCATATGACCCCACAGGAGCTGGCCGCCGCTGGCGTGCGCGTGGTGCCGCCGGCCGTGGCCCGGCGCGGCAGCTACATCGCCAAGGGCGCGATCCTGATGCCGTCCTACGTCAACATCGGCGCCTACGTCGATGAAGGCACCATGGTCGATACCTGGGCAACGGTCGGCTCGTGCGCGCAGGTGGGCAAGAACGTCCACCTCTCGGGTGGCGTGGGTTTGGGCGGCGTGCTCGAGCCGCTGCAGGCCAATCCCACCATCATCGAGGACAACTGCTTCATTGGCGCGCGCTCCGAGATCGTCGAAGGCGTCATCGTCGAGGAAAACTCGGTCATTTCCATGGGCGTGTACATCGGCCAAAGCACCCCGATCTACGACCGCACCACGGGCGAGATCCTCTACGGCCGCGTGCCGGCCGGCTCGGTCGTCATCAGTGGCAGCTTGCCCAAAGAGGGCGGCAAGTACAGCCTGTACGCGGCCATCATCGTCAAGCGGGTGGACGCGCAAACGCGTGCCAAAACCAGCTTGAACGATTTGTTGCGCGACTGACGCGCTCCCACAGGGCAACCTCGATGGGTGCGATGGAATCCCTGCTGCGGCTGATGGCCGACAAAAAGGCGTCGGACGTCTATCTGTCGGCCTCGGCACCGGTGCTCATCAAAATCAACGGCGTGACGCTGCCGGTCAACGACCAGCCACTGCCCGCCGACGGGCCCTACCGGCTGCTGGCCGAGGTGGTCAAGCCCGAGCAGCTGCAAGCGTTCGATCGCAGCGGCGAGCTCAACATCGCCATCCCGATGCCCGACGTCGGTCGCTTTCGCATCAGCGCCATGCGCCAGCGCGGCACCTGCGCCGTGGTGATTCGATTCATCAGCGGCCAGATTCCCAAGGTGGGAGAGCTGGGCATCCCGCCCGTGCTCACGCAAATGATCATGGCCAAGCGCGGACTGATGCTGGTGGTCGGCGCGACCGGCTCCGGCAAGAGTACGACGCTCGCCGCCCTGCTGGACCACCGCAATGAACACACCACGGGCCATATCCTCACGATCGAGGATCCGATCGAATACTTGTTCAAAAACAAGAAGTCGGTCGTCAACCAGCGCGAGGTGGGCACCGATACCGAATCGTTACAGGTGGCGCTCAAGAACGCGTTGCGCCAGGCGCCGGACGTGATCCTGATCGGCGAAATCCGCGACCGCGACACCATGTCGCAAGCCATCGCCTACGCTCAGTCGGGCCACCTGGTGCTGGCGACCCTGCACGCCAACAACAGCTACCAGGCGCTCAATCGCATCCTCAACTTCTATCCGGTCGAGGTGCGGCCCACGATGCTCAACGACCTCGCCTCGTCGCTCAAGGCCATCGTCTCGCAGCGGCTGCTGCGCACCGTCGACGGCGGCCGCACACCAGCAGTCGAGGTGATGGTCAACACGCGCCTGATCAGCGAGCTGATCGAAAAAGCCGACTTCTTCGGCGTGCGCGAGGCGCTGGAGAAGTCGATGGCCGAAGAATCGCAGACCTTCGAGGCGGACCTGGCGCGGCTGATTCTGTCTGGGCGCATCACGCGTGAGGAGGGCTTGGCCTACGCCGACTCGCCCACCAACCTGCTGTGGCGGCTGCAAAACGACGACCGGGCGCGCGCGCTCGCGCAAAGCCGGCCTGGCGGCCGTGCCGACGAACCCGGCAAAGGCGGCGGGCCCTCCTTCGAAGGTTTTCTCCCCCCCTCGACCTGAGCGCCACCCGGGCGCCAACCCCGATGACAGACACCCAACGCCTTGCCGAGGCCCTGATCCGCTGCCCCTCCGTCACGCCGCACGACGCCGGCTGCCAAACCCTACTCGCCGAGCGACTGCGGGCACTGGGCTTTGTGTGCGAAACCATCGAGAGTGGCCCGGACGACTTTCGCGTCACCAACCTGTGGGCACTGCGGCCGGCAGCCACCCCGGACGCGCCGGTGCTGGTCTTCGCCGGACACACCGACGTCGTGCCCACCGGACCGCTGGAGCACTGGAGCAGCGACCCCTTCACGCCCACGGTGCGCGACGGCAAGCTGTACGGGCGCGGTGCCAGCGACATGAAGTCGTCGCTGGCGGCCATGGTGGTGGCGTGCGAGGAGTTTTTGCGCTCGCACCCCGAGCCCGCGCTGGCCATCGGTTTTTTGCTCACCAGCGATGAGGAGGGGCCAGCGCGCGACGGCACGGTGGTCGTGTGCGATGCGCTGCGCCAGCGCGGCCAGCGCCTGGACTGGTGCATCGTGGGCGAACCCACCAGCGTGCAGCGCACCGGCGACATGATCAAAAACGGGCGGCGTGGCAGCTTGAGCGGGCGGCTCACCGTAAAGGGTATACAAGGGCACATCGCTTACCCCCATCTCGCGCGCAATCCGATCCACATGCTAGCGCCCGCTTTGGCCGAGTTGGTCGCCACCCGCTGGGACGAGGGCAATGCCCACTTCCCACCCACCAGCTGGCAGGTGAGCAACATCCACGGCGGCACAGGGGCCAGCAACGTCATCCCGGGCACGGTGGTTGTGGATTTCAATTTCCGGTTCAGCACTGAATCCACCGCGGAAAACCTTCAGCAGCGAGTTCACGCCTTGTTGAACAAGCATGGCATGCGCGAGGGCCAAGATTACGAACTCACGTGGACATTGGGCGGGCAGCCGTTTCTCACACCGGCAGGCACGCTTCTGGAAACCGTGCGAGCGGCGGTGTACGAGGTCACGGGGACGGAGCCCGACGTCTCTACCACCGGCGGCACCAGCGATGGCCGCTTCATTGCAAAGATATGCTCCGAAGTGATCGAGCTTGGCCCACCCAATGCGACGATTCATCAAATCAACGAATACGTCGATCTGTCGGATCTGCACACGCTGCAACGCATGTATCATCTCGTGCTATCGAAATTGAGTGCGCTGGCACTATCATCATCAACCGTCCACGATAAAACATGAAGGTGAGCCGCATGAATACGCTTACTGGCACTCTACGGTCCTGGCTGGCAACCGCCATCGGCATCGGTTCGGTGGCCGTGTCACTCCACGCCCTCGCCGACCCGATCGACACCATCATCAACCTCTACCGTTCCGGGAAGACCGCACAAGCACTTTCGCTTGTTGACGAGCGACTTTCGACCTCGCCCAAAGATCCACAATTGCAGTTGCTCAAGGGTGTGATTTTGGCTGAAATGGGACGCAGCAAGGACGCGCGCGCTATTTTCCAAGCACTCATCGTCGACCACCCCCAACTACCCGAGCCTTACAATAACTTGGCCGTATTGTATGCTGCCGAAGGGGATTACGAAAAAGCACGCACCGTACTGGAAATGGCCATCAAAACCAACCCCAGCTACGCCACAGCGTATGAGAATCTCGGCGATATTTATGCGAAATTGGCCAGTGACTCCTACGCCAAGGCCTTAAACCTTCAGCCCAAGAAAGAGGTACAACCCAAGCTGCGCTTGATTAACCAGGTTGTCGCCATGACTCCCTCGGCGGGCGCGAGCGCGAAAGCCGTACCTAGCACACCGGCAGTCACCGCTGCAGCATCCGCTACCTCTGCCAGCGAACCGGCAACCGTCGCGCGTGCGAGCGAAGAAAAAGCAGGCATCGATAATGCGACCAACGATGCGATTCGCCAAGCAATCGAACGCTGGCGCCGATCTTGGTCTGAGCGCAATATTCAAGGCTATTTAGATAGCTATGACCCTGGGTATAAGCCAAATCCCAACGTCACGCGAGAACAGTGGATCAAAGAGCGTACCGCCCGTATCGTACCACGTAAATTTATCGAAGTGACCATCGATGATTTGCGCTTGGAACCCGGCAACGATGATACCGTCATCGCCCGATTTACCCAGCATTACCGCTCGGACAGCCTCGAAACTCGGACGAAAAAGGAGCTGGTATTTTCGCGCCGCAATGGCGCGTGGCTTATCGTGAGCGAGCGTAGCCGTTGATTCATGTCCCGCCGCCCACACTGGCATGTCGTTCTGCTGCTATTGATCACTCCATTCGTTGGAGCTGGTTGTTGGTGGCTGCTTTACGATGACAGCCCGCCTAGCCTTACATCTTCCGCCGCCAAAGTCCCGCCTGGCGACGGAGAGATGCCACGGCCTCGCGTTACACCACAAGAGGTACTGGTTGACGCGGAATTGGCGCTTCTGCGCGCGACAGACGCGCTGATAGAGGCTCGGCTGACCGATGCCGAAGCGTTGCTGCATGACGCACTCAAACAGGAGCCGCACTTTCGTTTGGCTCATGCGTTGCTCGGCGATATCCTGCGCGCCCGTAGCGGATTACCGTCAAAATTGCATGGCGACGAGCAAAGCGCTGCGATGAGCATAATTCAGCAAGAGCTGAAGCATCGAATACAGGCGCCCGAGATGTTACCTCCAACGGATGTATGGCCACAGGGCTTGGTTAGCTTTTCTCCATTTAGCCCGCACGCTTTCGTGGTCGATGCGCAGGCATTGCGAATGTATTGGCTTCGTAAGAATGAGCGCCCCGAAGATCCGCCAAGAGTGATCGCGAGTTTTTATGTTTCGGTCGGTAAAGCGGGGGTCGGAAAGCAAACTGAGGGGGACAATAAAACACCCTTGGGCGTCTATCACATCACCCATCGCCGCACGGGGCGCGACCTGCCAGCTTTTTATGGTGCCGGTGCATTGGTTCTTGATTACCCCCATGCCGTCGATCGCCTCCTGGGGCGCACGGGGAGTGGCATTTGGCTGCACGGCAGCCCGCCCAACACCTACACTAGATGTAGGGTTCCGGACGATTGCATAGATCCTTCGCGTCGTGCACTCTTCGTTAGTCGCGCAGTGATGCGAGAGCTGATCGACAACCTCCGGAGCGCTCAACCATGATTATTCGCCTACACAAAAACGCCACCACAACCCCCGCCACCCGCGCCTACATCCAGTCCTCGTCCTTGTCGGTTGCGGCCTTGGCAGCCGAGTTGGGCGTATCCGAAGACACCATCCGCCGCTGGAAGCGTCGGGACTTTGTGGAAGATCGCCCGCATACCGCGCATCGTTTGCAGACGACGCTCACCCCGGCGCAGGAGCTTTTGGTGGTGGAGCTGCGCAAGACCCTCCAGCTACCCCTTGACGATCTGCTGGTGGTCACACGGGAGTTCATCAACCCCCGGGCCTCACGTTCTGGGCTGTATCGTCTGCTCAAGCGCCATGGCCTATCCCAACTGCCCAGTGAAGCCAAGGATGCGCCTGCTTCCAAGCCATTCAAGACCTACATGCCGGGCTACCTGCACATCGACGTCAAGTACCTGCCGCAGATGCCCGACGAACATCAGAGGCGTTATCTCTTCGTCGCCATTGACCGCGCCACCCGTTGGGTCTTCATCCAGATTAAGCCAAACAAGACCGCAGCCGCGGCCAGAAGCTTCCTGAAGGCCTTGCACAAGACCTGCCCGGTCAGAATCACGCACATCCTCACCGACAACGGCAAGGAGTTCACGGATCGCCTCTTCGCCTCAGGCGCGCGCGCACCGTCCGGGAAGCACGAGTTCGATCAGCTCTGCCAGGCCCTTGGCATCGAGCATCGCCTCACCAAGCCCAGACACCCTCAGACCAATGGCATGGTCGAACGCTTCAACGGCCGTATTGCCGAGGTCCTTGCCACCCATCACTTCAACAGCGCCGAGGACCTCGAGACTACCTTGACCCGTTATGTTTGGCTGTACAACCATCATTTACCCCAGAAGGCAATCGGACACATAACACCTCTGGAGGCCTTGAAAAAGTGGTACGCTCAACGCCCCGATCTTTTCATCTTCAAACCACGTAATCGTCCGGGACCTGACA